>NZ_VANS01000009.1 GCF_005887615.1 Sulfitobacter sabulilitoris | reverse complement strand
GACGCTGCGGCGCGGGTCGACGCGGTCGATCGACCAGTTCCTGATCGGCGCGCTGGGGTTCGAGGAGCTGCTGGCGAGCAGCCCGGCGGAATACGTGGCGCTGGCGCAGGGTCTGGCGCGCGACCCCGCCCGGCGCGCCGCCCTCGCCACGCGCCTGCGCCAGGCGGCGCGCAACCCGGTCTTCGTCGACAGCCCCGAGCATTCCCGGCGCATGCAGGCCGCCCTGGAAACCCTCATGCACTGGAAAAACACCTCAAACCCCCAAAACCACACACCAGACACACCATAAATCGCGCTGGGGGTGGTCGTGCGGCCTGGTATCAGAGCCTAACCAAGCAGATCCGTGGCTGGATTGTCTTCCAGTTCCACATCCGCATAGTACCGTTGGGCCTGAATGGCGGATCGGTGGAGGCTCAGTTTCATGGCCGCGGCAAGCGGCGCGCCATCCAGGGCCGCCTGGGTGAGAAAGCCGGCGCGCAGACCATGCGGAGTGGCGTAGTCTTCTGGCAACCCGGCCAGACGCAGCCTGTGCCGCAGGATAACGCGGATCGCGTCGGGTGCCAGCGACCGGGGCAGGGCGCGCCCCGATTTCGATACCGGACGAAAGAGCGGACCCGTTTCGATCCTGGCACCGATGATCCATCCCATCACGGCCCGGGCAGCGCGCCCCTTGAGCGGCAGTCGCGGTGCGTCCTCGATCCGGGTCGTCTTTGTTTCCAGCAGCCGGATCCAGACCAGGCCCTTCTTGGCAAAGTCGCCGGTGTCGATGTCTTCGCGGTAAAGAGCGGTCAGTTCGGATCGCCGCCGCCCGCCCGAGCCGAAAGCGAGCATCAAGATCGCCCGGTCCCGCAATCCGCGGATCGAATCGTCACAGCTGCTCAGCAACCGTTCCAATATCTCGCGGGTGATGGGGCGGGGGGATTTGGGCTGCCGGGGTTTCGCGGCGGCCCGTCTCGCTTTGGTGCGGGCCTGCATGATGAGCGGAGCCGCGAAGGGACTGGCAAGATTGCGCATCCGGTGGAACGCCCGCCAGGAGGCGATACGCCGATCCAGCGTTGCCGGAGAGGGGCAGGCGAGGGAGCGTCGCAGCCCCAGCTTCACCAGTTCCGTCGCGGCGATGCCAGCCGCACTGTCGGGCTGCCCGGTCAGGGAGGTGGAGTGGTCGAGGACGAACCGCAGGGCGACGCGTTCGTCTTCCGGCCAACACAGCGGCTGTACAAATACGGCGGCTTTCCAGGCGGTGATATACACCAGGTCGCGCTCCCAGGCGCGGAGGGTGTTTTCAGGGGTGCCATGCCGGTAGAGGGCGCTCAGGGCGGCCTCGTCCTCGGTCGAAAGCGCGATGCCAGTAAGAGGAGCGGGGCTGTTCATGTGGTGATCTGGCCATGAAAACGCGGTGCATGCAATAGGCATGATAATGGTTACTTATCGTGACTGATGGGTCAGGGCACAAAGTTCTTTGGTTGTCGGCAATATGCCGATAAAATGCGGATATGAGATATCAAAGTCCTAAAAATAAAGATAAAAATGATGAGACCGGGATTGCGTTTTCGCCCTGTGACGATGCGCCGGGGCGCGACGCCGATCTGTGGTTCGTGCCCGCCGAGGAAGCCGCCTTTTCCGGTGACGATCCTTTTGCCATGCCGGGGCCGCGTGCCGATCACCGCCGGCTGACGGACCCGGCCGCCTGGCGCAAAGCGGAGGCATCTCACGCGGCCGACCTGGCGCGGGCGGCAGGAGCGCTGTCGGCATTGGATCAGGCCTGCCGCCATGTGCCCGGCTCCGGCGCGGGCGAGCGTCTGGCGCTGATCGAGATCGAGGCGATGCTCTGGGCCGCAGGGGCGCGTATTCCACGCGAGCGGATCGGCCAGCACCTGCGCGCCGCCGGTGGCGTGTCGGGCGATCCGGCGGCCCTGGCCGAAGCCCGCTGGGCGATGCGCCGGCTTTCGGACCGGCCCGGCCCCCTGCCGGATCTGCGCGGTTTCCTGGGGTTGCACAGGGTCGACGTTCCGGCCTTGGCCGACACCCTGCTCCTGCGGCCTGTCGGTGCTGAATTCGATCTCGCGGCAGAGGCCTTTGGCGAGGGCATGGCGGAACTGGCCGACAGTCATCCGATCACCCGCGCGGCGTATTGTTTTGCGCTTTGGCCTGTCGCGGGGCTGTCGCATGCCGAGGCGCTGGTGGAGCCGGCGGTGGCCGCGGCGCGCATTGCCGGGTCGGAAAATCGCAGCCTGGGTTTTGCGCCCCTGGCGCCCGGTCGCGATGTCTGGCGGCAGGGGGCGAGCATCGCAGACCGCCTGTCCCGGTGGATCGCGGCCACCCGCAGCGGTGCGCAAACGGCGATGCTCGAACTGGACCGGATCACGGTCTGGGCCGCCGCAGCCCGGGCCGCCACCTCCGGCATCAACGGCACCAGCCCGTCAAAGCTGATCGAGGCACTGACGGCGCGCCCCATCTTGACCACCCAGGACGCCGCCTGCCTTGCCGGGATCAGCCGAGCCTCCGCCGAACGGATGCTGGGCAGGATGCAGTCCATGAATGTGGTGCGCGAGATCACCGGACAAGGGCGGTTCCGGCTTTGGACCGCGCGATAGACCGGACCGTGCCGACGCGTGGATTTACCGGCCGGGGGTGCAGGGCTCGGGGTCTTTCCGGCCCGTGGCGGGACCGGATGACCCGACTGCATGGTTTCTCCACAATATCGCCGGTTTTGGCGGGCATTACGATTTTCGGAATGTTCCGGGGCGACGATCATGCGCAGAGTTTCGCTGAACCCTGCCGCTTTGCGCCGATTTGTGCTGAGGCGCCACGGGGGCGCTTTGTGATCCAGGATGGCGGTGCTATTCCCACGGCGCCGTGATCCCGCGGATGACCCAAACCGGTCTGCGGACAGGACAGAACAGGACAACCGGACCCCGCGCTGACCGCGGAGAGATATTCAGGAGAGTACATGGCCGCTCAGAACACACAACAAAACGGCGCCGTCGTATATACACCCGTCCAAGTCGCCCGGCAGCTGAGCCACGACTATTGGGGCGGGACCTCGCATGCGTTCGCCCTTGGACCGGATCGCTCCGTGAGCGTGAATATTTCCGCTCTGACACAAGAGGGGCAACAGACCGCGCTTCTGGCTCTCGAGGCCTGGACGACGGTCACGGGTATTTCGTTCAACACCGTGGCCGGCGATGCCGACATCAGCTTTGACGACAATAGCCCGGGCGCCTCCTCACGGAGCACCATCTCGGGGAACGGGGAGATCATCAGCTCAAGCGTGAACGTCTCCACCAACTGGCTGGCCAGCAACGGAACCGGCTTCAACAGCTATTCCATGATGACCTATATCCATGAGATCGGCCATGCGCTGGGGCTGGGGCACACGGGCAATTACGATGGCAGCGCCGAGTACGGCAGAGACAATCTTTATGCCAACGACAGCTGGCAGATGTCGGTGATGTCCTATTTCAGCCAGACCGAAAACACCTTTGTCGATGCCAGCTATTCGTTCGTGATGGTGCCCATGCTGGCGGATACCCTTGCGATGGAGACGCTCTACGGCAAGGCCGTGCTGCGACCGGGCGACACGATATATGGCGATGGCTCGACCGCCGGCGGCACCTATGACCGCATCAGCCAGATGCGCGCGGCCGGAACCCTCGGTCCGGAGGTGTCCTGGACGATTGTCGACGACGGCGGGTTCGATACGCTGGATCTGCGCTCGAGCGGTGCCGACCAGGTGGTGGATCTGCGCCCCCATGAGGTCTCGAGCGTCTACGGGCTGCGGGGCAACCTGATGATCGCGGACGGGACAACGCTGGAACAGATCATGACCGGTGCGGGCAATGACGTGATCTACGGTTCTGCCGGTCAGACCCTGATCTATACCGGGTCCGGCGCGGATACGGTCCAGGGCGGCACCGGCGCCGACAGGATCTACGGCGAGGGGGCCGAGGCAAACAGGCTGCTGGGAAATGCAGGCAACGACACGATCACGGCGGGGTCGGGCAACGATCTGATCGGCGGCGGTGCGGGCAACGACCGCCTGTACGGGGGGAATGGCGCCAATACGATCTACCTCGGGCTGGGCGCTGACCTGGCCGGCGGCGGTGCGGGCAACGATGTGATCTATGGCGGCGCGGGCACCAACCGGATCTGGGGGGGCTATGGCAACGATACGGTCCAGGGCGGCACCGGCGCGGATGAGATTCACGGCGGCGGGGATGGCGCGAACGTGTTGCTGGGCAACGATGGCGCCGACGTGATCACCGCCGGTGGGGGGGCCGATTTCCTGGCCGGCGGCAGTGGCAGCGACAAGATTTACGGCGGCGCCGGCGCGAACAGGATCTACCTCGGCGCGGGCGACGATCTGGCCGGTGGCGGCGGCGGCAATGACATGATCGTTGGCGGGCTTGGAAATAACTGGATCTATGGGGGCAGTGGCAACGATACCATCTATGCCGGCAGCGGGCGTGACGTGATCAATGGCGGCCCGGGGGCGGATGTGTTCGTGTTCGGGTCGGCGGTGCAGGCCGGGATCGAGGCGAGCCGGGATGCGATCACCGATTTCGCGGCAGGTGTCGACAAGATCGATCTGACCGCGCTGTCCCTGCAGTTCGTCGGCGCCGCGGCTTTCAGCGGCACCGCGGGAGAATTGCGTTATGTTTCCGGATTTGCCATTGGCGATACGAATGGCGACGGTCAGAACGATTTCGCGATCGAGGTGTCGGAGGCTCCGGCGCTGACGGCGGATGATTTCATCCTGTAGCCCCCCGAAGGGCGGCGGCGCGCGTCGGGCGCACCGTTCCCCTTGCGGGACCGGCAAGATGTGACCCATATACGGCCGCAACATGAAAGTGCCGTATGTCTGACACCGTCTGCCTTGTTATTCCTTGTCCCGAAGCCGCGGACGAGCTTGACCGCACGCTTTTGAGCATTGTCACGCAGGCCGGCGATTTTCGCGTGCGGGTGCATGTGCCCCATGGCGCGGTCACCGGGGCGGTGGCGCGCCGCCTTGCCGCTTGGCAGGCCAGGCTGGACGACCCCCAAACCCCCATCCAGTGCCGGGACATCCGGTTTTCACATGGCCGCACGCCTGCTGCCGGACTTTATGCAGCCATCGCACAGGGCATCGAAAGCATCTCTGCCGGGGCCGATACGTTCATGGCGTGGGTGCGGGAGGGGGATGTCTTCCTGCCCGGCGCGCTTGATCATGTTGCCGCCCTGGGCCGGCAGTTCACGGCACAGCAGGTGCCGTGGATCAGTGGCGCCGCGGCGCAGATACGGGACCACCGGCTGATCGCCGGGGTCGAGGTTCCCACCCCGACCGAGGTCGTGGCGCAGGGCCTGTGCGATGGGATGTGCTGGCCCTTTTTGCGGCAGGGGGGCGTTTTCTTTCGTCGCGGCCTGTGGACGGTCGCCAAGGGCGCGGCGGTCCTGACGTCCGACGGTTTTCTGGAGGAATGGCATCTGTGGCAACGTTTTGCCCGGCATGCAAAGCTCGTGCAAAGCCCGCGGCCATTGGGGGCCTACGGGACGGTGGCGCAACGGCTCGCCTTGCACAAGCGCATCCAGGTCCGGCGCGGGATCGACAGGACGGCCCCCGAGCGGCAGCGCGAACTGGCGCTGCGCGATCTTCTGGGGCAGGGCCCGCTGCGGCGTCTGGTCGTTGCCGACGACGCCGAAGGAGGGAGGTTGCGGATTGTCGAGCAGGACATCTCCGACAGGGCCCGCCGCTGGTTCAACAGCCGGTTCGAGGCGCCTCTTTCCCTGCCCGAAGCGATCGCGCCCGAACGGGTGGTCCATGACGGCGTGTGGCCCGCTGCGGCCCCCCCCGACAGGCCGTCGCTTGCCAGCCTGACGCGGACGGGTGAGGCGCCGTTCACCGATTTGCCCGGCTACCGCGACCTGCTGCACCGCGCCTCGCGGGATGCCGCCGCGATGGAGGCGGACATCGACCGCATGATCCCCCTGGGGCGCCGCAGGGCGACGGACCCGCTGGGCGATCCGATGTGGCGGGCAAACCGGATCTGGGCCTTTGACCGCGACTGGCAGGACCGGCCTGCTACCGAATGGCGCGGGTTTCGCCAGATCCAGGCTTTGGCGCAGGTGCCGGAGGGGACAGGCTATGTCGGCTACCCCTGGGCCGGCCTGATCGAGGCGCATGTGACATCGGCCCCGGATCTCGACCGCAGGCGCGGCGCGTTCCGGGCCTTTTGCGCGCAACTGCCGGACAACGGCCCGCGCATCACGATATGCCAGCACCCCGGGATGATGGCGCATCTCGATCTTTTCAAGATCGCCGGGGTCACGGATGTCTTCTGGCCGCATGTGACGGCGCAGGATCGCCAGGCCGCGGCCCTGCGGGGGGTGCGGCTGCACGCTTTCGCGCAGGTTGCGGCCATGGATGCTCCGGAGCGCCGGACGGATGGGGACCGGCCCGTGCGCCTGGCCTGTTCGCAGGCGCGGGCCTGTCTTCCCCTGGCCGCGGACATCGGGCCCGGCGCCGATTGTCCCGAACGGAGCCGGTTTGCGCTGTGTCCTGCGGGGGCGGGGGGGAATTCGCTGATGCTGTGGCAGGCGATTGCGGCCGGGGCCGTGCCCGTGATCCTCGCGGATGCCCCCGGCGAAGGTCTGCCCGGTGATCCGGAGCTGTGGCAATCCGCGGTCGTGTTCTGCGGGGCATCGGACCAGGACCTGCAAACCCTGACGGACCGTCTGGCCACGCTCGAGGCGGACCCGGAGCAGATGCAGGGCCTGTTCCTGGCTCTGGATCAGCTTTGGCTGCTGTATGGGCCCGATGCGCTGGCGCATGACATTCAGATCCTGATGGCCGAACACGCCGGTCAGGCGGCGGCGGCCCGGTCTGCCCCCGCCCGGATCGGACATCCGCCGCGGATCTATTATCTTGGGCCCCGGTCCGCGCGGACGCCGCTCGGGTATGCCCCGTTTCGCCGCATCGCGGGGGGGCGGATCGACGAGGCGCCGACACCCGAGTCCGCGGACCTGATCCTGACCGGCTGGAACCTCGACCTCGCGGAAAACGCGGAGGCCCTTGCGGCGGCGGTCCGGGCCAACCCGTCCGTCAAGATCGCCGTCATCTCGGAAGAACCCTTGTGGGATACGGTCTGGAGCGGGGGATTTGCCGACAGGGACCGCCAGTTCGACTGTGGCGGGACCATGCAGCCCTATCGCGCCTTGAACCATATGAACTCGCGGATTTTCGACTTTGCGGACATTCCCTATTTTCTGCTGACAGCCGATCATTTCGCTCCGAGATATGTCTCTATGCTGGCGAAATACGTACATATGCGTCCGCGCGACATGCTTGAGCATTGGCAGGACGCGCCGCTGCCCCTGGCCTTTGTGGCCGAGTGCAGGACCGATCCGATCTTTGATGTGACGTTTGACGACGGGCGGATACAGGGGCTCAGCCATTACCGCACGGCGGTGGCCGGGCAGGTGCGCAACCCCGATGCGCTGCGGCTTGGGCAGGGCTGGCCGGGGCAGGGCGCAAGGCGACAGGCGCTGCCGGACTGGCACCTCGACAAGCTGGCGCGCCTGCAGGGGCGCACGCGGTTCTGTGGAGCCTATGAGAATACGCATCAGCACAGCTATGTCTCGGAAAAGATCGTGGATGCCTTTGCGGTCGGGGCCATGCCGATCTGCTATGCCGGGCCGGGCCACCGGCTGCACGACCTGGTTCTGCCGGAGGCGATGATCAACACCTACGGCCTGCCCGCCGCCGGGGCCGCCCGCAGGATCGAGGCCACGGTCCCCGACCTCGCGGCGGCCGAAGCCTGGCTGGAAACCGCGGCGGATCTACGGGCCCGCCTGGGGAATGCCACGACCGTCATGGAGGAGCGCCGCCGCGTCGTGGACGAGGTTCTGGCCGAGATTTTTACGGTCCTGTGACGGCGTCCGGCCGGTCGCGCCTTGTTGATGCGGTTTCTCTGAGGACCCCGCGGTGCGCTTGTAATGAGGGGGGGTATTTGCTAACCGACGCGGCAGGTGATCGGCACTTCTGTCAGGAGGTCTTTTGCTTCGGGACCCTTGTCGCACGTCTCTCGTCCAGTTTTGAATTTTGGGAAATCAGATGGCCAAAAAAGCTTTGATCACCGGCATCACGGGCCAGGATGGCTCCTACCTTGCGGAACTCCTGCTGGCGAAGGGGTACGATGTCCACGGGATCAAGCGCCGGGCCTCCAGTTTCAATACCCAGCGGATCGACCATATCTATCAGGATCCGCATCAGCCGAACCCCAAGCTGAAGCTGCATTACGGCGATCTGTCCGACAGCTCGAACCTGACGCGGATCCTGTCCGAGGTGGAGCCCGACGAAGTCTATAACCTGGGCGCGCAAAGCCATGTGGCGGTCTCGTTCGAGGCCCCCGAATACACCGCCGACGTCGATGCCATGGGCACCCTGCGCCTGCTCGAGGCGATCCGCTTTCTCGGGCTGGAAAAGAAAACCCGCTTCTATCAGGCGTCGACCTCGGAGTTGTACGGCCTGGTGCAGGAAATTCCGCAGACGGAAACCACGCCCTTCCATCCCCGCAGTCCCTATGCGGTCGCCAAGATGTATGCCTACTGGATTTGCGTGAACTACCGCGAAGCCTATGACATGTACGCCTGCAACGGCATCCTGTTCAATCACGAGAGCCCGCGGCGCGGCGAAACCTTCGTGACCCGCAAGATCACCCGCGGCCTGTGCAACATCGCCCAGGGGCTGGAGCAGTGTCTCTACATGGGGAATATCGACTCCCTGCGCGACTGGGGCCACGCAAAGGATTATGTCCGCATGCAGTGGATGATGCTGCAACAGGATGTGCCGGACGATTTCGTCATCGCCACGGGCCTGCAGTATTCCGTGCGCGAATTCATCAGATGGTCGGCGGCGGAACTGGGCGTCACGCTGGAGTTCAAGGGCAGCGGCATCGATGAGACAGCCGTGGTGGCGGGCGTGACCGGCGACAAGGCCCCGGCGCTGAAAACCGGCGACGTCGTCATGCGCATCGACCCGCAATATTTTCGCCCCGCCGAGGTGGAAACCCTGCTGGGCGACCCCGCCAAGGCCAAGGCCAAGCTTGGCTGGGTGCCGGAGATCACGGCTCAGGACATGTGCGCCGAGATGGTGGCCAGCGATCTCAGGACCGCCAAGCGCCACGCCCTGCTCAAAGAGCATGGCTACGATACGCCTGTCACGATCGAAAACTGAGGATCCGCGGAATGGAAAAATTCTACGTCGCAGGTCATCGTGGCATGGTCGGCGGGGCCATTCTGCGCCGTCTTCAGGCGCGCCAGGACGCGGGCGAGGCGATCGAGCTGATCACCCGCACCTCCTCTGAACTGGACCTGACCGATCAGGTCGCCGTGCGCGAGTTCATGCAGGCCGAGCGCCCCGACGTGGTGATCCTGGCGGCGGCCAGGGTGGGGGGCATCCATGCCAACAACACCTATCCGGCCGATTTCATCTATGAAAACCTGATGATCGAATGCAACGTGATCCATCAGGCCTTTGCCGCCGGGGTCACGCGGCTGTTGCAACTGGGCAGCTCGTGCATCTACCCCAAGGCCGCCCCGCAGCCGATGGCCGAGGACGCATTGCTGACCGGCCCGCTGGAGCCGACCAACGAAGCCTACGCGATCGCCAAGATCGCCGGGATCAAGCTGTGCGAAAGCTATAACCGGCAGCACGGCGTCGATTACCGGTCGGTCATGCCCACCAACCTCTATGGGCCGGGCGACAATTTCCACCCCGAGAACTCCCACGTCCTGCCCGCCCTGATCCGCCGCTTTCACGAAGCGGTCCGCGATGGCGTGGACAGGGTCGAGATCTGGGGCACGGGCAAACCGATGCGCGAATTCCTGCATGTCGACGACATGGCCGAGGCAAGCCTGTTCGTGCTCGATCTGCCCAGGGATGCCTATGCCGCCAATACCGCGCCGATGCTGAGCCATATCAACGTGGGCACCGGCACCGACGTCAGCATCGCCGAACTGGCGCATATGGTGGCGCGGGTGACCGGGTTTACCGGCGCCATCGGGTTCGACGCCAGCAAGCCGGACGGTACGCTGCGCAAGCTGATGGATGTGTCGCGTCTGGCGGACATGGGCTGGCGCGCGAGCATTTCGCTGGAGGACGGGCTGGCGGGGACATATGAGTGGTTCGTCATGCAATCGGCACGTTCCATTCGATCATAGCTTCTGATTATTCGATAAAAGGACACTCACGATGACCCGCTATTTTTCAAAAGATGCGCTGCGGACTGCATTTAGAAATAAGTTCAAAAGATGGGTTCCGGTTGTCGAAGCTGAAAAAGGCGATGTGAATACGGCAATGGAGCGATTTAGATCCAGCACATACATGCCGATTAACGTGGACCCGAAATTTAGTATCTCCAGAGACTCATCTGTATTTACAATTGGCTCCTGTTTTGCCCGTAATGTAGAAAATTCGCTGACCGACAGTGGTGTGGATGTCATTACGACGAAATTCAATTTTGATGCTGCTCTTTTGCAGAGCAGCCTTGGGGCAATGAAAAATGTCCCCAATCCACGATCACTGCTGAACAAGTACAGCACACAGGCCATTCACAGCGAATTGGAGCGCGTTCTTGGAAAAACCAACCCCAAGGACCGTGGGTTTCTGGAAGTGGAAGAGGGCAAATGGGTTGATCCGCAATTGGCTGCCATTCTTCAGCCATTGCCGTTTGAGACGCTTTCCGACCTTCGCGATACCGTTGAAGACCTCGTAGGCAAAGTGCTTGATGCAGATATTATCTTTATAACTCTGGGTTTGACAGAAACGTGGTTTGATACCATCTCAGGGCTTTTTCTCAATTCAAGCCCCCCGCCGCGACTTATGAAATCAGCGGGCGAACGCTTTGAATTCATCAATAGCACTTATGACCAGTCCTTTAGTGCAATCGACAAATCGATCGAAATGATCCGTAGCAAAAGCAACAAGGATGTAAAATTCATACTGACCGTTTCGCCCGTGCCAATGTCTACGACTTGGAGTAGTCAGGATGTGGTCGTCGCGAACACCTACTCAAAATCATTGCTGCGTGTCGTGGCGCAAAAGCTGGCTGATACTCATGATTACATTGACTACTTTCCAAGTTTCGAAATGGTCACCAACTCACCGCGCGGCTTGGCCTGGCAGGACGATGAACTTCATGTACGACCGGATATGGTCAAGTTCGTCGTCTCCCATTTCATTGCCAAATATGTAGTCTGAATTTGGAAAAGGTTCTGATCCTCGGATTCAGCGTTACCGCTGAGACCCCCGGATTTGTCGAGCAGGCCGGCAAGCTGATCGGTGACGGGGCGGCGATGACGCTGCGCAAAGTCGGGTTGGGCGGTCTGCAACCCTATCACATGCGGCATCTGCTTTCCGAGATCCTCGATGACGTTAATCCCGATACGATCATTGCGGAATTCGCAACTCCGGGATTTCGGAAGTTTGGACGGCATCCCGCCGATCATCAAAATACACTGGCAACCCTCATAAATGCCTGCGCAGATCGCGGTATCGCATTGGCGTTGCTGGATCTTCCCCGGACAGACGTGGATGCGCAAACCGACTGGTTGTTCGCGATGCACAAGGAGTTTTGTGCCACGAACGGGCTGCCGTACCTGTGTATTCCCGATGGTGACGGGTTGCTGCGGGATGTGGTTCATCCCAATTCCGAAGGGGTTGCCGTATATGCCCGGGCTTTGGCCGACTTTCTGGAACACCCCCGGGTCACGCCCGGACCGGACCGGAAACGCCCCGTCGCCCTGTTCAGCGCGATTCATGTCTCAGAGCATGTTCCTGGTCGGGGTGACAGACTATCCACCTTTTCGCGTAGCGGATATTCAGTCGAGATGACGCCGATTTCCGTAGGCGAAACGATTTCTCTCACGATCCCCGCCGGTATGGATTTATGCGGCTTTACCTATTTGATGGGGCCGCGGTCCGGCATCGTGCAATATACCGATGGTCACGAAGACCGACGCCTCAGGTGTTATGACCAGTTTTGTTATTATGAACGACTGGGCGCTCAGATCATCGACCCCGTGTCATGGGACACGATTTCCATGACACAACTGCCCGACCTTCCCGACACACCCCTGCTCAAGGGGGAGGCCGACACCTCGGACCGTATCGGGCAACTTGGCCATCTTCTGACCACGGGCAATACGCCGTCCTTTGACTGAACAAGTGATCCCGAAGGACCTTGGTCTTGCGCGGGCCGGACAGTCCCGGTGTCTCAAACGCTGTCCGGCCCGCGCGAAGAGGCCGCGCGGGGATGTGGCCCCCGCGGCCCGTCGGTGTCACAGGATGAAATCATCCGCGCCGATGGTGGGGGCGCCGCTCAGTTCCAGCACCCAATCGGCGGATCCGTTGCCATCGGCGTCGCCGATCAGCAGCCCGCCCCCGGCGAAGTAGTAGAACGACGACGTGCCGCCCCCGCTCAGCCCCGCGGCGCCGTTGAACTGGGTCTCGAGCGCGGAGAGGTCGATCTTGTCGGTGCCGCTGGTGAAATCGGTGATCACGTCGCGCGCCGCCCCGACGCCGATTTGCGCGGCCGAGTTGAACACGAAGGTATCGACCCCGGGACCGCCGGTGACGACATCGCGTCCGGCGCCCGCGACGAAGGTGTCGTTGCCCGTGCCGCCATAGACCCGGTTGCCCCCCGCGCCGCCATAGATCACGTCGTTGCCCGCGCCGCCGCCGACAAAGTCATCGCCGGTGCCGGCATAGATCGTATCGGCGCCATCGCCGCCAAGCGTGGTGTCGTTGCCCGCGCCGCCGCCGATGAAGTCATTGCCCAGGCTGCCATAGACCTGGTCGGCGCCGTCGTTGCCCAGCAGCACGTTGGCCCCTTCGCCGCCGCCATAGATCGTGTCGGCGCCGGTGCCGCCCTGGACCGTGTCGCTGCCCGCGCCGCCGTAGATCACGTTGCTGCCCGCGCTGCCATAGATCAGGTCGTTGCCCGCGCCGCCGCCGATATTGTCGTTCCCGGCGCCGCCGTAGACGGTGTCGGCCCCTCCGGCCATGCGGATGATGTCGTCGCCCCCGCCGCCGCCGACATTGTTGTTGCCGACGCCGCCAAAGATCGTGTCCGCCCCGGCATTGCCGCGGATGATGTCGTTGCCGGCCCCGCCGCCCACGAAATCGCCGCCACCGCCGGTAAAGATCAGATCGTCGCCATCGTTGCCGAGCAGCGAATTGGTTCCGGTGCCGCCGCCGTAGACAGTATCGTTGCCGCTGCCGCCCTGAACGGTGTCATCGCCGGCCCCGCCGTAGATGGTGTTGGCCCCGGCCTCGCCAATGATGCTGTCATTGCCGGCACCGCCACCGCCCAGATCGTTCCCAAGCCCGAGGTAGAGGGTATCATCCCCGCCCTCGCCGAGAAGCGTGTCGTCGCCGCCCCGGCCTTCGAACATATTGTTGAACTGGTCGCCGCGAATGGCGTCCGCGGCATCGCGCGACCCGCGGACATTCTCGACATTCGAGATGCTGTGCGTAAAGGCAAGGTTCTCTCCATTTCGGGCCCAGAGACCGGTTGCCGTATTCGTCGCCAGATTGACATCCAGGTTCGTCACGCCGTTGCGGTCATAGCGGACCCGGTCAATGCCGTCGCCCCCGTCGAGCGTGTCGTTGCCAGCCATCAGGATAAAGCTGTCATTGCCAGCACTGCCGGTGATGTTGTCGTTCTCGAACGACGCACGGAGTTCGTTGATACGGCCCGGGCCGCTGATCGTGTCGGTAAAGCCAAAGCCGTCGTTGGCGATCACCCCCGTGGCCAGATTGGCGACGACCCCTTGGGTGGCCGCTGTTCCAAAGCCGTCGTCGCGCAGATCAAGCCGCATGAAGCCCGTGCTTGCGCCAAGATTGAGCGTGTCGTTGCCTTGGCCCATCTTGATCGCCATCCAACCGGTATCGAGGTTGGTGATATTGAACACATCGTCGAACCGGGTGCCGTCGACCTGCAGCCCGCCGTTGGAGTTGAAATCGCTGTTCGAATTGGCGACGTTGACCAGGGTCGTGGTGCCGCTGGCGCCCTTGTCGATGCTGCCTGTGTTGGTGTTGCCGTTGATATTGACAGTGATCGCGTTGTTCAGATCGCCATGCTCGATCTCGAAATAGGCGTCTGCGGTGGCGTCGTCGAAGGTGATCGTATCGTTGCCGATGCCTGCAACGATGTAGTCGTAGTTGTTGTTGTCGCCGGGATTGAGCAGGTCATTTCCCGCCCCGCCGAACAATTCATCCGAGCCCAGGCCGCCCTCCAGCGTATCGTTCCCGGTTGCCCCGCCGTTCAGCGTGTCGTCGCCAAGCCGCCCTTCGAGACGATCGTTGGCGTCTCCGCCAACCAGGGAGTCGCCGAATTGCGTCCCCAGCACGGTGTAGGGCACGGGCAGGAAGTCGATGCCGAATTCAAGCAGCGGAACGGTTGAATTCGTGGCATCGACGGTGATCGGACCCGAGGAGGTCACCAGGTTGTTGAGCGGTTGGGGATTGCCTTGGGAATCCTGGTCGAGCGCGAAATTCAGTGCAACCAGATCCCAGGAAATGCCGGTGAGCGACGCGACGGATGCGCCGCTCTGGAAAAAGCCGATGGAGGTGATCGTGCCGCCGGTCGGAGCCGGATCGGCGCCGGACGAAAAGGTAAAGCCAGTGCCGTTGAATACGGTGACCGCGCCCGTGCTGTTGTTCACCACCTCAACACGGGTGGACGTCGCGCTTACGAGATCGAGGTCTACTTCGCCAAAACTATCGAAAAATGCATTATCGAAAAATCTTTCATCGGGCCCCAGGATGGTGATCAGCATTATGTAAATCTCCTACATTTCTATTGCAAAGAGTGACCAAAATTGGACGTTTCAATCTGGCAGTTCCCTTACGGAAAGCCTTGTGTTGCAAGGTGCCGCCATTTTTTGCACCGATCAACCCTTTTGGGGCATTTTCGCCTTATCCTTGTATCCCGGTATCCGTGGTTGGCAATTTTCAGGCGGTTGGCCCGACGCGGATTCGGGCCTGTGCGACCGCTGCGTACTGCGCCCCGAAAATGGCGGCCCGCGGTGCAACCGGCCATCAGGCTTTGCAAATCGAAGCCCTATCTGCGATAGCCGATATGGTCTATTCCGGACAAGGAATGACGCAGCTTTATAGTGCCCTTCAGGCATCCCACACTTTTTGATAGGCAAACGTGTGACAGCTCTAATCCATCCCATACTCCTTTGTGGCGGCTCCGGCACGCGTCTCTGGCCGTTGTCGCGCAAGTCGTATCCCAAACAATTCGCCAAACTGCTGGGCGACGAGAGCCTGTTCCAGGTCTCGGCGCACCGGTTGTCGGGAGACGGGTTTGCCGCGCCGACCGTGCTGACCAATTCGGATTTCCGCTTTATCGTGACCGAGCAGTTGAGCGCCATGGGCATCGATCCCAAGGCCATCCTGATCGAACCCGACGGGCGCAACACCGCACCCGCGGTGCTGGCCGCCGCCCTGTGGCTGGAGAAGACCGACCCCGATGGCGTGATGCTGATTGCCCCCTCCGATCATGTGGTCCCCGATGCGCAGGCCTTTCGGGACGCGGTGACGGCAGGCTTGCCGGCCGCGCAGGCCGGTCAGCTTGTCACCTTCGGGATCAAGCCCGGGCATCCCGAAACCGGCTATGGCTATCTTGAGCTGGCCGAAGAGCCGGGCGATTTCGCGGCCCGTCCCCTGTCGCTTGCGCGGTTTGTCGAAAAGCCGGACGCGGCCCGTGCGCAACAGATGCTCGAGGCCGGCAATTACCTGTGGAACGCGGGGATATTCCTGTTTTCGGTGCGCAGCATCCTGGCCGCCTTCCGTGCGCACGCCCCCGATCTTATGACACCGGTTCAGACGGCCGTGGATGACGCCCGGCACGACCTGGGGTTCTTGCGGCTGGCGGTCGAGCCATGGTCGCAGGCCGCTGATATCTCGATCGATTACGCGGTGATGGAAAAGGCCACGAACCTTTCGGTGGTGCCCTTTGCGGCGGGGTGGTCCGATCTGGGCGGCTGGGATGCCGTCTGGCGCGAAACCGGTCGTGACGCCCGCGGCGTTGCCACCTCCGGGGCGGCCACGGCGCTGGATTGCGACAACACGCTGCTGCGCTCCGAAGATCCGAATTTGCAGGTCGTGGGTATTGGTCTGAACAACATCATCGCCGTCGCAATGCCCGACGCGGTTCTGGTGGCCGACGTGTCGCGCGCGCAGGATGTGAAGCTGGCTGTTTTGGCGCTGAAGGAAAAGGCCGCCACGCAGGCGGAATCCTTTCCCAAGGATCATCGCCCTTGGGGCTGGTTCGAAAGCCTGGTCGTCGGCACACGCTTCCAGGTCAAGCGCATCGTCGTCCATCCCGGGGCCGCGCTGAGCCTGCAAAGCCATCACCACCGCTCCGAGCATTGGATCGTGGTCGAGGGCACGGCCGAAGTGACGGTGGATGACGAGGTCACGCTCGTGACGGAAAACCAGTCCGTCTATATTCCACTGGGCGCGGTGCACCGGATGCGCAACCCCGGCAAAGTGCCGATGGTGCTGATCGAGGTGCAGACAGGCAGCTACCTGGGCGAAGATGACATCATTCGCTACGAGGACATCTACGCGCGTGAATGATTTCCCGTCTCGGAGCGGGAACAGGACGGCGCGCATCCTGCCGCCCGAGCGTTGAACATCGCCTCTTCGCAAGACGCCTTGGATGAGCGGAACAGCGGCCCCCGTCGGAGCCGCTGTTTTTCCGTCTAGAGCAGGAAGTCGGTAGCCTGCAGGGTGGTGACGCCATCCAGTTGCAGCACCCAGTCGGACCCGCCGTTGCCGGTGACGTCGCCAATCAGAGACCCCGAGGATGCCTGATAGAAGAACGAGGCCTGTCCGCCCCCGATCAGCCCCGCGGCGCCGTTGAACTGGGTCGCGAGCGCGGAGAGGTCGATCTTGTCGGTGCCGCTGGTGAAATCGGTGATGACATCCCGCGCCTCCCCGAAACCGATGCGGCTGGCGTTCTCGAAGATGAAGACATCGGCGCCGGCGCCGCCGGTCATGACATCCTTGCCGACACCGGCCACGAGCGTGTCGTCGCCCACGGCGCCCCAGATACGGTTGTTGCCGATATCGGCAAAGAGCAGGTCGTTTCCGCTGCCGCCGACCAGGGTGTCGTTGCCGGCCCCGCCATAGAACAGGTTCTGTCCGATATAGCCTTCGAGGTAGTCGTTGCCGTCCCCGCCGACCAGGGTGTCGTTGCCGCCACCACCGTAAAGCTTGTCGTCGCCCGCGCCACTGTTGAGAAGGTCGTTGCCCGCCGACCCGGCAAGAACATCGTTTCCGATATCACCGATCAGCACGTCGTCGCCGGTGCCGCCGATCATGGTGTCGTCGCCTTCCTGCCCGTAAAGGGTGTTGGCCAGGCTGCCGCCGCCGTTGATGTAATCGTTTCCGGTCCCCCCAGCGATCGTGTCGCTACCGGCGCCGCCGAACAGTGTGTCATTGCCCGCAGCCCCGTTCAGGACGTCGTTGCCGGCCCAGCCGGTCAGGCGGTCGCCGTCTTCGTTGCCATAGATCGTGTCGTTGCCCGACCCGCCATGCAGCGTGTCGCTGCCAAAGCCGCCGTACAGCACGTTTGCCCCGACATAGGCTTCGGCATAGTCGTTGCCGTCGCCGCCGACGATCGTGTCGTTGCCGGTGCCGGCATAAAGACGGTCATTGCCCGCGCCGCCGTTCACAACGTCGTTGCCCGCCGCACCGACCAGGATGTCATTGTCATCGCCGCCGTAAAGCTCGTCCGCCCCGCTGCCGCCGATGACGGTATCCTCGCCGCCTTCTCCGAAGAGCATGTTCAGCCCGCTGCCCTGGCCCGAGATGTAGTCATTGCCGGTGCCCCCGGCGATGGTGTCGCTGCCCGCGCCGCCAAAGAGCGTATCGGCCCCGTCGCCGCCGTTGATCAGGTCGTTGCCGGCCCAGCCTTTGAGATAGTCGCCGTCTTCGTTGCCATAGAGTGAATCGTTGCCCGACCCGCCATGCAGCGTATCGCTGCCGAAGCCGCCGGAGAGCACGTTTGTCCCGACATAGGCTTCGGCATAGTCGTTGCCGTCGCCGCCGACGATCGTATCGTTGCCGGTGCCGGCATAAAGACGGTCATTGCCCGCGCCGCCGTTCACGATGTCGTTGCCCGCCGCACCGACCAGGATGTCATTTCCGTCGCCGCCGTAAAGCTCGTCCGCCCCGCTGTCGCCGATGACGGTATCGTCGCCGCCATCGCCGAGCAGGATGTTCAGACCGCCGCCCTGACCGCTGATGTAGTCGTTGCCGGTGCCCCCGGCGATGGTGTCGCTGCCCGCGCCGCCAAAGAGCGTATCGGCCCCGTCGCCACCGTTGATCAGGTCGTTGCCGGCCCAGCCTGTCAGGCGGTCGTTGCCGCCCTCGCCATAGATGCTGTCGGCTTCGGAGCCGCCGTGGAACGTGTCGTTTCCAAGGCCGCCGTACATGAAGTTGGCCCCGATATAGGCTTCGGCATAATCGTCGCCGTCGCCCCCCACGATGCTGTCATTGCCGCGGCCGCCGTAAAGGCGGTCGTTGCCCGCGCCGCCATTCACCAGATCGTTGCCGTTGCTGCCGACCAGCAGGTCGTTGCCGCCGTCGCCGAAGAGCTCATCGTTTCCGCCGCTGCCGACGATCGTGTCGATGCCGTCTCCGCCAAAGAGCCTGTTGGCCCCGTTGCCTTCGCCGCTGATGTAATCGTTGCCCGCGCCGCCGACCAGAAGGTCGTTGCCCGCGCCGCCGTAGATGCTGTCGTTGCCGTCTCCGCCGTTCACCAGATCGTCGTCGGCGCCGCTATAGATCAGGTCGGCGCCGATACCGCCGTAGATGCTGTCCAGTCCCGCGCGTCCAAGCAGGATATTCGAGCCCGAGATGCCGTAAAGAACGTCATTGCCCACCTGGGCATCGAGGAAATCGTTGCCCGCGCCGCCGGCCAGGGTATCGTCACCGTCATCCCCGAGCAGGGTGTCGTTGCCATCCCCGCCATTCATCAGGTCGTTGCCGATACCGCCCAGCAGCCTGTCCACCCCGATGCCGCCGTACATCTCGTCATTGCCGCTTCCGCCCTGCAGGGTGTCTTGTCCGGAGCTGCCGATCAGCATGTCGTTGCCGTCATCCCCGGTCAGGATGTCGTTGCCCGCGCCGCCGTTGACCGTGTCGTCGCCGGCGTCGCCCGCAAGCGTGTCATTTCCGTCTTCGCCCTCAAGGGAGTCATTTCCCTCGCCCCCGAAAAGCTGGTCTGCGCCATTGCCGCCGAACAGCTGGTCGGCGCCCGCATCGCCATAAAGATGGTCGTTGCCTTCATCGCCCAGCAGGCTGTCCAGCCCGAGCCCGCCGCGCAGCGTATCGTTGCCAAGCTCGCCGTTGATTTCGTCATTGCCGCCGTCGCCGTGCAGCTGGTCGTTGCCCGCCTGGCCGAACAACTGGTCGTTGCCGTCGCCGCCATGAAGGCTGTCGGCGCCGTCGCCCCCGGCAAGAAAGTCCAGGCCGGTGCCGCCAAAGAGCGTGTCGTTGCCCGCGTTCCCCGTCAGGATGTCGTCATCGGCGTCACCGTACAGCAGATCGTCGCCCAGGTGGCCATCCAGTTCGTCATTGCCCGCGCCGCCGTACAGCGTGTCGTTGCCAAAGCCCCCGAAGGCGTCGCCAATCAGGGTGTCGTTGCCCGCGCCGCCAACCAGAACGTTGTCTTCGCGATCGCCCGTGAGGCTGTCGGCCAGGTTGGTGCCTATGACGTTTTCGATGCCAAGCAGAACATTGCCCTGCGCCACCGGCACGGTCGAGGCCGGATCGTCCTGCTGCCGCCAGATGCCGAGCGTGATCGACGCGGCGGCCGTTGCGGCGGCATAGCTGATCGTGTCTGTCCCGGCGCCCCCATAGAGCACATCGTTGCCAGCCGAGGCGAGGAACAGGTCGTTGCCCGCGCCGCCGTAAAGGATGTTGTCGGCCCCATCGCCCTGCAACGTGTCGTTGTTGGCCGACCCGATCAGGTTTCCGATCCCGCTCAACGTGTCGTTCTGGGCATCGCCGCCCAGCATCGCCCCGGTCAGCAGGCTGATGTTCACGCCCGCGGTCGACCCGGTGTAGGCGGCATAGTCATTGCCCGCGCCGCCGGTCAGAACGTCGGCCCCGCCGCCGCCCTCCAGCACGTTGTCGTTGCCGTCGCCGGTCAGCGTGTCGTTGAAACCCGTCCCGACCAGGTTGTGGATGTTGACGAAGTCGGCCCGTGACGCCAGAGCGACGTTCAGCCCCGCGCTCGCGCCCGAGCGGGAAAAGCTGACGGTGTTGCTGCCGTCGCCGCCGTCGATCACCGCCGTGGCGGAGCCGATCAGGAGCACGTCGTCGCCCGCACCGCCGTAAAGCGATGCCGCCCCTTCGGAGCCATCCAGCGTATCGTTGCCATCCCCGCCGCTCAGGGTATCGGCCCCCAGGCCTGCGATCAGCAAGTCGTTGCCCGCCCCGCCAAACAGGGCGTCGTTGCTGCCGTACCCGATCAGCGTATCGTTGCCATCCCCGCCTTCGAGCCGGTTGCTGCCTGCCGATCCGGTCAGCGCATCGTCAAAACCGGTGCCGATGACATTCTGGATCTCGGTCAGGATGTCGCCCTGGGCGTCGCCCCCGAGCCCGGTTCCCGTGACCAGGTCGACCGAAATGCCTGCGTTGGACCCGCTGTAATCGGCGGTGTTCGTTCCTGTCCCGCCGATCAGCCTGTCGGCCCCAGTCCCGCCGACCAGCGTGTCGTTGCCCGCGGCCCCGGTCAGCGTGTCGTTGCCCGCGTTCCCGATCAACCGGTTCGCGCCGCCATTCCCGGTCAGGCTGTCGGCGGACCCGGAGCCCTCGAGGTTGGCGATGCCGGTATAGGTGTCACCGGCCGCGTCGCCGGTGTTTCCCGCCGGACTGGACAGGCTGGCGATCACCCCGGACAGGGCCGTCCGGTAGGAGGCCGTGTCGATCCCGCCGCCGCCGATGAGCTGGTCGGCGCCGCCGTTGCCGATCAGGATGTTGTTGCCTGCATCCCCCGTCAGCGTGTCATTGCCGGCGCCTCCGGCAAGGCCTTCGATGCCGACAAAGCGCGCGGCGCCCAGGTTGACGTTGACGCCGCCTCCGGCCGCGCTGAAATCGACAAGGTCGTCGCCCGCGCCGCCATTCACCAGGGCCGAGGTCGCATCGCCGGCCAGGGTGTCGTCGCCAAGCCCGCCGTAAAGGCTGTCCGCGCCGCCATTCCCCGCGAGGACATCGTTGCCCTTGCCACCGATCAGCACGTTGGCAGCGGCGGAGCCGGACAGCTGGTCATCGTGGTCCGAGCCGGTCAGGTTCTGGATGTTGCCGAAGCTGTCGCCCGCGGCATCGCCGCCGCTTGCGCCGCCGGAGGCAAGGTTGACCGCCACCGCGCCGCGCGACAGCGTATAGGCGACCGTATTGCTGCCCGTGCCGCCCTCGAGGCTGTCGGCCCCGGCCCCGCCTTCCAGGGTGTCGTTGCCCGCGCCGCCCAGAAGCGTATCGGCACCGCGGCCGCCCACCAAGCGGTTGTTCAGCCCATTGCCGACCAGGCGGTCATTTCCGTCGCCGCTGACGACGTTTTCGATATCCGTCGTCGCGCCGATCCGTGCGAAGGTGGTCGCGGTGCCGTTCTGGCTCCGCGTCAGGGCACCGCCGCGGGCAAGGTTGACCTCCACGTTCCCAGTGACCGCCGCAAGGTCGATCCAGTCGTTGCCGCCGTTGGTGTCGACGATATCCTGGCCCAGGCGCCCGGCGAACTGCGCGGAAAATATCTCGTTGGTGAAATGGCTGACGTCGTTGCTGGTGGCAGTGCCGCCATATACGTCGATCGACACGTTCAGCAGCTGGCCGGTCGAGCCGCCGCGGTTCACCACCTCGAGCCGCCACGTGCCATTCGGGTCTTCGCCCCGGAAGCTGTTGACCGGGAAGGTCCATGTCAGGCCGGCATCCGAGACACCGGCATGGGCGAAATTGTCCGAAGAGACGTCATGCAGGGCAATGCGTGTGCCCGAGGGCGAGACGAGGAAAATATCCAGCTGGGCGAAATTCGGGTGGATCAGCGCCAGGGTGAGATCCACGTATTCCGCGTCCAGATTGGCCGCCGTCAGGACGATGTCGCGCGAGGTCGTGACCGGGGTTGTGGCCCCCCCGCCGAGAATTGTCGTATTCGCGTTTGCCGCCGCCGAGGCGCTGGCCTCGTTGGCGGACACCTGTGCCGGCCCGAACAGCGACCAGACTTCGGCCATGCGCACCGCGGCAAAGATATCGAGCGCGCCATAGCCATAGTCGGCCGAATAATGCAGACCGCCGTTGTTCCAGTTGTCCGCGCCGTTGATGACCCAGCCGAACTTCTCGCTGTCATAGCCGCTGGACGAGCCGGAGACGGAGGACCCGACATGATGCGCGGACAGAGCCAGGATGTTCTGCACATCGCGCCAGCCCAGGGTCTCGTTGCTTTCCAGCATCAGGGCCACGGCGCCGCTGACCTGTGGCGTCGCGGCAGAGGTGCCGCCGAAATTGTTGGTGGAGCCCGGATAGGTCCGCTGCCCGTCGTCCCAGCCGTATCCCACTTCGGAGGCGATCCCGGTCGTGACGATGCCATCGCCGTATTCGGCCAGGTGCGAGGCAAACAGGTTGGGACTGTCGCCGAGCCCCGGATACAGCCGGTTGTCGGACAGAACATCCGTCAGCGGCTGGTTGATCCGCGTGAGCGAGGACAAGAGCAGGGCGGAGCCGCGGGAGGCAAAGGGCGCGACCTGGCTTTCGTGAAAACTGCCATCGGGCAGTTCCAGCCGCTGGGTATATCCGCCCACCACGATGGTTTCGCGTGCGGCGACCCGGCGATCGGTTCCCGCGCTGGCTTCCGCCGCTGTCAGGGTGCCCGCGGCGATGTCTTCGACGGTGACGCGCGGCGCCGAGGTCGGGCTGTCCTGCAGCCCTGAGCGCAGGAAATCGATCGGAATATCCGCCGTGCGGTTCTGGCCCTCATCCTCGATGTAGATACGTCGGGCAACGCCGTTGTCGTCGTAATAGATATCGTCGAAATCGTTGCCGGCGGCCATGACCATGATGGTGCCCAGACCGCCGCGGCCTTCGTCGGCGGCGGACCGGATGGCGGCCAGTTGCGCGGTCATCTCCACGCCGTTTGCCAAGGGCTGGTTATACAGCGAGTCGTTGTGCCAGCTGGCGTTGACGACGTCGAAGTTCTTGTAGGCGCCCATGATCTGCGACATCAGCGGCGCGTCGATTTCATTCTCGAAGGTCGCAAAGGCGGGAAACAGGCTCAGGTCATAGTCGGAATAGACATCGGCAGACGAAATCGTGGCCCCGTGGGCAATGCCGATGGTGCCGGTGCCATTCGCACCCGCGGCGATCAGGCCGGTGACACCGATGCCATGGTTTTCCACGCGGTCGACGTTCGACACCTCGTACACGGCGCCGGACGGTGTCGTGATCTCGATCTGCGCATCGAAATTGAAACGGTCGGCCCATTCGGGGTGGTAGGGGTCGACCGCCGTGTCGAAGACCCCGATATTCACGCCGGCGCCGCTGTATTCCGCCCAGACCCGTTCGATACCTTCGCGGCTCAGCCCGAAGCTTTGCCCCAGATAGTCATAGTGCCATTGAAATGCGTAGATCGGGTCCGTCGGGGTAAAACGTGTGGGCAAAAAAACGTCCTCATTGCTGACAAGCTTGCGGCATCGAAATGATACTGGAAATTATGGCCAATGTTTGATGTCTACCCGATAATCGGGACCGTGCGTCCAAGGCGCTTTAGAAAAATTGATACATTTGCAAAAATGCCACCGGCGCCCCAGTGACCCCAGGCCCAACCGGGCGATGCGCCGCAGCCGCGCCGGTCGCTCGGACGGGCGCGCGGCGGCGCCGGTCGCTCGGGCGGTGTATCCGGCGCATCATGCCAGCGCGGTGATGTCCTTCACGACCTCACGGACAATACGCCGCCGTTCGGCGATGATGTCCCCGCCGCTGCTGAACCGTCGGCACAGGTTGTCGCGGGCCGCGCAATAGGCCTTGGCAAAGTCCAGATCGGGTTCGAATTCCGCAATGCGGCGGGCGGCGGCGGCGGCATCCAGGCCGAAGGTGTTGATCATGGTCTCTTGCGGGACAAGGTCGAAAACCCGGTGACGCGGGCTTGCGTAATAGGTCGGGACGGCGCCCACGGCAAAAGCGTCGAATATCTTTTCGGACACATAGGCGTGCTGATGCGTGTTCTCGAACGACGACATTACCCTGCATTGCCCGGTCAGCGTCGCCAGTTTATCGAGATGCCAGTCGGGCAGGGCCTGTCGGCGCGGCGCCGTGGCCTTTCCGGCGGTCCAGCCCTTGCCCACACGCATGACGCCGTCGCCTTTGGTCGCCTCGGCGACCTCGGTGCGATAGGTGCCCAACCCGTAGATGTCGTGCTCGGGGAAGTTCCGGGAATAGGTTTCGCCCTTGCGGACCTCGGCAAAGAACGCCGCGCGCACCGGGGCCGAGGCCCATCGCGTCAGCAGGTCGGCCGGAGAGACATCGGACTGCGCCGCCAGAAGGTTGCGATAGCGGACGATGAAGCTGTCGTTCGTCAGCAGGAAATAGGGGATCCGGTCAAAATCGAAAAGTGTCGAATTCTGGTGGTTGATGAACCGATAGGACAATTCGGCGCCCGACGCCGTCATCGTTCTCGCCCGATCCTCGAAGCCGCCGCTCCAAGTGGTGTCCCACAGCGGTTCTTCCGAGATCACGGCGATCTTTGTGTCCGGCCGGGCCTCAAGGACGGGCCTCAGGGTGTCGATCTTGTCGCGCAGGTCGATGTTGAAGCCGGTCAGCAGGACATCGGCGGCGGAAAGGTCATCGACAAGCAAAAGCTGGTCGCCCAGCACCCGCTGGAACGGATCGTAGCTGAGGGGGGTGCGGTTGCCGTGCTTGCCGAAAAACGCAACGGCGGGCACGGCCCCATGCGCGACCGCGGGGGCCTTGACGGTCCTGCGGCGGCGGCGGGCATGGTCGAGCACGCGATCAAAGTGCAGGCACAGTTCATGGCCCTGACCGACGGCGGCGCGCGCCTTGGCAACCCCCCTGGCTTCGAGGCTGTCGCTTTGGGCAAGCACATCGATTTTTGCCGGTGCGAGCAACAGCGCCGTGGCGCAGCTTTTCAAAAGCAGCTGCGCCTGCCGCTGCGGCATTTCGGTCGAATTGGCGGCGGTTTCGTAAAGCTCATTCAGCAGGTCGCTGTTCTGGGCGCGCACGATCGGCGAGGCCGCGCCGGGAGTGGAGCCAAGTTCGAGCATCAGCATCTGCACATCGGTGACAAAGCTGTGCGGGCCGTATAGCAGCCAAAGCTGCCGCATCGCGTGCCGCATCGCGGCCAATCGTGCGGGATCCGCCGCGATTTCGGCAAGCCGGTCGGGAAGCGCTTTCACGGCTTCGGGCGTTTCCGCGCAGAAAACGGCGGCCTGCTCCCAAAGGCGGGGGTCACCGGGCGGCGCATAGGTATCGGCCATGATGACCGGAATGGCGCCGGCGCCAAGGGATTCCCAAAGCCGGATCGAATTCGGGCCGGACCCCGAGGGACAAAGCGAGAAGACGCTTTGATAGAGACTTTCGCGAAACTCATCCGAGGCGCTTTGGTTGATCAGCGACGAAGGGTCGTTATCGGCACTGCCTGCGTTGGACCGTATCTGAAGATCGTAGACGACCTTGTTGTAATGCCAGGTGTCGCGGCCGATGATCAGCCCGCGTTCGTCGTCGGCCAACATATCCAGTATCCAGGCGCGGACATCCGTCATGTACCATTGGTTGGATTTTGCGCCGATGAATGAAAACAGATGCGGGCGCCGGTGGCCGTCCGGGTCGGTGAATTCCTGCGACATCTGCACCGGGTACAATGGAAAGGGCCGCACTGTCTGCCGGCCGCCGGCCGGCGCATCGCGGTCCTGCAGCGTGGCATGGGTCCAGAAGATATTGTCGATCCCTGCCTCCTCGAACAGATACAGGTAATCGCGCATCCGGATATGCTGGCAGACGGTAACCTTGCGCGTGGTCTTGGGCAGCACCGCGCAGAAGGCCCGGAACCTCGTCAGGTGCTCTCCCGCATCCTTCGTTCCGGACTGGACCTTGTCGATCAGCGTAGCCCAGGGATAGGCCACATACGTGACACCGGAGGGAATGTCCCCGGCCGCCTTGAGCGTAAGGAAGGCGTGCTTTTCGGTGATGGCGGGATATTGCCAGCCGTGATCGTATGCGATCAGGTTCCCTTGCCGCAGAACGGGGTCGCCGCCGGTCGGCGTATCGAGGTCGCGGCCGCTCTGACGCGCCGATCCCCTGGCAATCAGACGATCCGGTATCTTGCGCCCCTCCGTGGCCGCCGGCCTGCCCACGACCGATTGATAGTGGCGCGCGAACGCATCCTGCGCGCCCTTGTCCGTAATGCTGAAAACATTGTCCTGATGCGCCGAGACCTGCCTGTGCGTGACCGGTTGCGTCGTGTCGAGGCCGATCATTGCCTGCGTACGTTCGGGCCGCGCGATATGTGAATCGACTTCGGCCAAGTAGGCTTTGCTCCTGGCTTCGGCCATATCCGGGTTTTGCACGAACCGCGCGCCGCCAAGCGGTGTTTCAAGCTGGTTGAAGGCGCATTTCGCCGCGAAAAGCCGCCACAGGTTCCAATCGCCCGCCAGACGCATGGGCCGGATGGTCCGGGCCGGGGTCACGGCATCCCAGAGCCATTTGCGGAAAAACGTTCCCTCCTGCTGCACGAACGTCCAGTGCAGCCCTTCGCACAGCCCTTCGCGGATGACCGCGGTCGGGATCTGCCGGTCAAGCGAATGCACCAGGTGATCGTTCTTGATGATTGCAGCGCTGCCCCCGACCCAGGAGAGTTGTTCCGGGGTAAACTGGGCCTCGAGCCGCGCTATCGTCGACAGCGCCCCGTACATCAGCACGTCATCCGCGTTGATCCAGGTCATGAAGGCGTCGGCGTCGGCGTCCAGGGTTTCAAAGCCCGTGACGATGGCGTCGTACATGCCGGTGTCGGGTTCCGCGACGCAGGTGAAATCCAGCCCACGGCATTGCACCGGAAAATCGGGATGCGCCAGCCGCTTTTGCCACCACAGCAGCCGTTCGAATGTCCCGTCGGTCGAGCCACCGTCCTGAACATGGTAGCGAATGCGAAAATCACCGGCCTGGGTCACGACACTGAGGATGGTGCGATCGATCGTATCGACGGCGTTCATGCAAGGTGTAACAATATAAACGATAGGTGGCATCTTGGCGTTGCGAACTCCGAAAAAATCTCTTTCTGCAGCGCAGCAGGCAGTGAAGAGGCAGGCACATCCCGTCAAGGTTGCAACCTTTTCGATCATTACCTTTTACAAGCGAATTGTCTGGACGCCTGTATAGAGGCTCTGGGCTGCACGACAACATCTTCCCTGCCCGGATCGCGAAAGATGTCCGCGTGACGCCGGCCTGTGGGCGGGGTGCTACAAAGCGGCTCCGGCGCGATCGCCGCCCGTGCCGCCCCTGCTTGACAGGGGTGACGGAGACGGCCAGAAAGCGCGGCATATTGGTATGCGTCCCTGTCTTGGGTGTTTTGAGCGAAAAATCCGCACTGCGCAGCTTTTTTGCATAATGTGGCGGGTCAGCTATGACGTCTAAAATAAAATTCGGTGTGGCAGGCCTTGGGTATGTCGGCATCTCGAATGCGGTTTTGCTTGCCCAGCATCACGATGTCACCGCAATCGACATCGATCCCGGGCGGGTCGCGGACATCAACGACCGCACATCCCCGATCATCGACACCGAGGTGTCCGACTACCTTGCCAACCGGTCGCTCTCCCTGCGGGCCACGCTTGACCCGCAAGAGGCCTATGCCGACGCCGATTTCATCATCATCGCGACCCCGACCAATTACGACCCCGCGACGAACCAGTTCGATACCAGTTCGGTCGAGGCGGTGCTGACGCTGGTGCAGCAGATCAACCCGGATGCGACGATCGTGATCAAATCCACGGTGCCCGTCGGATATACGGCGCGGATCAGGGCCGAGCTGGGCAATCCCAACATCCTGTTTTCGCCGGAATTCCTGCGTGAGGGAAAGGCGCTTCACGACAATCTGTACCCCTCGCGGATCATCGTGGGCGAGGAATCGGATCGCGCCCGGATCTTTGCCGAAGCCCTGCGGGAGGGCGCGATCGATCAGGATGTGCCTGTCCTGTTCACCCAATCCACCGAGGCGGAAGCGATCAAGCTGTTCTCGAACACGTTTCTGGCAATGCGTGTCGCTTTCTTCAACGAGCTGGATTCCTACGCGCTCGTGCACGGGCTGAGCAGCCGGCAGATCATCGGCGGTGTCGGGCTCGATCCGCGCATCGGCACCCATTACAACAACCCGTCCTTCGGCTATGGCGGCTATTGCCTGCCCAAGGACAGCAAACAGCTGCTGGCCAATTACGAGGACGTGCCGCAGAATCTCATCCAGGCGATCGTGGAGGCGAACCGCACTCGAAAGGATTTCATCGCGGATCAGATCCTGGCGCGGGTTCCGAAAACGGTGGGCATTTTCCGGCTGGCCATGAAAAGCGAGTCGGACAATTTTCGGTTCAGCTCCATCCAGGGCATCATGAAACGGATCAAGGCCAAGGGCGTGCGGGTCATCGTGTACGAACCCGCCCTGCAAGAGGACGAGTTCTTTGGCTCTGCCGTCCTGCGCGATCTTGGACAGTTCAAGGCCGAGGCGGACCTGATCGTGGCCAACCGCGCGACGGATGAATTGTCGGATGTCACCGATCGGATCTTTTCGCGCGATCTGTTCGGGTCCGATTGACCCCCGCGGGATCGCGCGGCGGTCATCTGGGGGTCACCTGAAGTCGGGATCGTAGTCCAGCCGGTCGCACAGCGCGCGATACGTGGGGCTGGCCTTCATCTCTTCGCCAAGCTTTTCCGAAATCTCGCGGTTGGGGCGCGGGGCGATGGTGGCGCCGGATCGCCCGCTATCGCCGGACATGGAAATCGTCGGGGCAAGTGTGGGGCTGCCCGGCGCATAGGGAAGATCGAGCAGGCCGCACAGCATCTTCATCGCCGCTTCGGGGTCGGCCACGAACGCCTCGTAGCGGAGTGTGGGGCACCCTGCGTGGCGATCCAGAAAGGCCGTGTAGCGTCTGGCGTATTCCTCGAGTGTGGATGGCGTGAACCGGACCCAGTTATTGGCTTGCAGCGATGTGTAGGACGCCATCGGATGACGGATGGTAATGGCGGACCGCACGGCAAAACGGTCGGCGATCATTTCACGCACCGTTGGGCGGTCCGTCCAGTCCAGGTTTTCGCAGAACCGGGAGTGGGAGTGTTCGCGAAGGACAAGATAGCCGCCGCTTCTGATCGTGTTTTGATAAAGCACGTCGAGGCTTGCAAGAAACATGTCGATGACCAGCCTGTCGGGGCAGGGGTGACGCGTCCGGTGCAACTGTTCAATCAAATCGGTGGGACAAAACCGGTTGGGGTAGCCCATCGGAATGGTGCTGAGCGGGTCGATCTCGCTCAGCAGAACGGCGTTGGGCATGGCCGCCAGGCATTTCGAGATGATCGTGCCGCCGCTGCAGGCGAAATGATGCACCAGGCGGATGGGGTCGGCGCGGTCTTCGGTCGAGGCGCGGTGCAGGGCGCGGCATTGATCGAGCAGGCTGCCCAGGGGCGCCGTGGTCGTGACGGAGCCATCCATCACGGAACCGTTGCGACGGATCAGGTCCAGGGCGTTGGCGATCGCGCCCTGAAGCGGTTCACGGTCATCCCCGGCTTGCGTCATCCGCGGGCTTTCCGGGGGGATCCCGCCTTTTTCGTCGCGGGTTCGGGATCTTCGGGGGTGGCCGAGGAGGTTGCGGGCAGGGCGTCGGGCGCGAAAGCCTGATCGGCGGCCAGGCCCCGCAAATGCCCTGACGCTTCCTCCAGCCTGACCACGAGTTGGGAGATCAGATTGTCCTGGCCTTCCTTGCGGGCCAGAAGCGTCTCGTAGCGTTTGCGCAGATCGGAAAGATCGGCGGCACTCATCGCCTGCATCCGCAAGGCCAGATCGAGATTGGACTTGAGCGCGGCATGGTCCTTGGCCTGGGTTGCGTGGTCGGCCAGGGCCTCGGCGTGCTGCTCCTCCAATTGCTTGATGCGATCCGCGCGCCAGTCCGCCTTGGGTCCGAGGTCGTCCAGCCGGCTCTGAACCTCTGCCAGCGCCGCTCGTGCGGTTTCGGCGGATTTAACGGCCTCGTCGCGGGCCGCATCGGTCTCGGCGAGCCGCTCTTCGAGCGCCCGGACCCGCAGCTTTTCCGCCCGCAGTGCCGCTCCCGCACGGTCGAACCTGAAAGACAGGACCGGCCAGTCGGGGTCTGAGAAATCGCGGCCGCTCGGCTCGAAACAGGCATTCTCCAGCAACTGGCACAGTTCCGCGCAGGACGCGGACCCCTCAAAGGCGGGCTCTGCCGCGCAGCGCAGTTCGATGTCGTCGATCCCGGAAAGGGTGTCGTCAGCCTGCCATGCCGTCAGCAAAACAGTCTCTGTTCCGGGGGCATCGAGGATCAGCCTGACGGGAGCCGGCATGTCCCCGAGCCGGTCCCGCAAATCCGCGGGGGTCAGGGTCTCGACGGAATGCCGGCCCGAGATGCGCAAACCGGGATAGATCTGCCGCAGGCTGCCGGTCGGCGGTGTGAAAGACGCGAGACCGGGCATGTTGTAGACCGCCAGTTCCGCTTCGGTCCCGCGTTCGGCAATCGCCTGGGGCAGGACCGTGATGTTATCCGCCTGCGCGGCCAGGACCCCGAGCCGCGCGACATGCTCGGGATTGGGTTCGACCAGAATGATCCGCTCTGCGCCGGTTGCGATATGCAGCGGCAGCTCGCTGCCGTCGCCCGAGCCGATATGCAGAAGGGTCCCGCGGACAGAGGCGCGCATTCTACTTCTCCTTGCCGGACGTGCTTCCCAGGATCCTGTTCGCCGCTCTCAATGGTTTTGTCACGTTCCATGAATTCGACGACAGTATCCTGGCGCGCTCCGTCTCTAGCACCGCAACGCGCTCGTTCAGGACCTGCGCCTGCTCCTGAAGCTGCCGCTGCTGCGTATCGGCCTCGACCAGACGGGAGCGGCTCTGTGCCAGCTCCCTGTTGAGCCTCTTGATCTGGTTGAACTGGATCATGTTGCGCGCCTCGGCTGCGGACACCTGATCAAGCACAGCGGCGCGGCGGTCCTCGGAGGTTTTCTGCGCCTGCTGCGCTTGATTGATCTTCACTTTCATCTCGGCAAGACGGGTCTCGTATTCCTCGCCCTGCTGCCGGGCGGCGGAGAGACGGTTTTGCAGATACGTCTCCCGCTCCATGCAGGCGGCAATCTCGGCCTGCAACTGCATCAGATGTGCCTGGTGCAGCTCTCTCTCTTCCAAGGCGATCGCCTCGCGCTCCGAGGCTTCGACAAGTTGGCGTGCCTGTTCGCCGTCGGATGCCGCCCCCCGTTTGAGCGCCTGTTCCAAACGGGTGACGTCCTGTTCCGCCGCCGCCCGCGCCTCCTTGTCGGCCTTCGCCGCCGCCTCTGCGGCCGCGATCCGATCCTGCAGCCCCGCCTCGCCCTCTTTCAACGCCAGGACCTCGGACCGGACCCCGGCGAGGCTTGCGGCATGACGATCCCGGTCCTGCGCCGCGGCGGCGGTCTCCTGGACGGCCCGGAACGCCGCATCGATACTGTCGGCGGTCACCGACGGCGCGGCATGGGACAGGCTGCTTGCCTCCAGCTCCGCACTCAGCGCGCGGGCCGCGGACGACGTCTGGACCATATTCAGTGCAAGACAGAAAGACACGGGATCGGACCCGGCCGGGGATGCATCGACCGGGGCGGAGGCCGTCAGGGAAAACCGGTCCAGCAGGCTCTGCAGTTCGTCTTGGGGCGCCCGAGCCAGATAGACGTCTTCAACCAGTACCATCCGGCGGCGGTTCTTGCGCTGGACCTGCAGGATCTCGGTGACATCGCGACACCATCCCGCCAATGCCTCGGAGGGGCGTACACCGTCGGCCATTGCCCTGGCGATGGCGTTGCCGGCGTTTTGAAAGACGATGACGGGGGTGAGATCGTTGTCCAGGGCCTGGGCCACCGCGGCATGGGAAAACGCGTCGATCTGCGGACCGTCCGGCGCGAGGTGGCCGACCCTCTTTTTTATGTCGTCGATATCTGTGCCCTGGGCGGTGAATAGGTGCATGTCTGAAGCAGCTGTCTGCTGTTCTGATCCGAGAGGCATGTCACTACTCACTTTCCGAGCTTTCCACTCATCAATACCGGCTCACTTATTGCACCCGGCCATAGCGGGAACAACTCTTTTGGCGCGACGGCGGTTTTTTCGCCACGCCCCGCGACACCGTGCCGGAGCGATTTGGCAAACCCCGATCCCAAGCCGGCATAACACGGGATTTTTCAGAGTTTTCCCAGGAACGCGGCGATGTAGACCAGCATCGTGGCGGATCGGCTCTGGCGGTGAAAACCCAACCTGCGCAACAGGCGCACCCGGCCCGGCCCGGCCCGGACGGGGGCATCGAGGAACATCCGGACAGACGCGCCATGTTCGGCTGTCAGCAACTCCGAGACCTCTTGCAGGGCCCGGATGTTGGCCGTGATCCAGTTGCCATAGTCGTTGCCCAGAATGCGCCGGATACGGTAGAGACCCGCCCGGACCCCGCCCGGCGCCCCCAGCACGTTCGCGCCATGCTGGCGGTAGTGAATGACCCAGGCGCGATCCACGACCGCGCGCCCGCCGGCGGCGGTGATCAAGAGGGAAAGCCACCAGTCATGGTATTCGATCCGTTGCGGGACACCCGCCTGCCGGACCAGGGCAAGCGCCGCCGGATTGAGCACGGTGCTGTGACCGCTCATGATGTTTTGCATCACGGCATTTGAAAAGGCCGGCGGATGAGGGCGCACCACGGACTTGCTGAGCCGGTTGCCCGCATCGTCGATGTAGTAGCTCTGTGCGGAATAAATCATTGGCCCGGACAGTGTTTCGGGGATTCGGGACAGCGCGCGCTCCAGTTTTTCGGGAAGCCAGATGTCATCCTGGTCCGACAGCGCGACCAGCCCTTCGGGAAGGTCCGGATGGCAGACAAGCGACATGAAATTCAGCACCGCCCTGCCTTGGCTCGGCCCTTGCAGGATACGAATGTCATGCGCGGCCCCGTGGTCGCGCTGAAAGGCCCGCAGGATGTCCAGTGTTGCATCTGTCGAGCCATCGTCGCTGATCCAGAGCGACCAGTTTCGATGGGTTTGCTCCAGGTAGGAGGCAAGCTGTTCCGGCAAGAAGCGCGCGCCGTTGTAGGTGCAAAGCAGAATGGTGATATGGCGCGAAGTCTGGGACATTTGCCTGCTTGAATTGAGGAGCCGGCCTGACGGCGGCCAGGGCGGTTCTGGCTGCCATGCTAGATGCCCGAAGCGATTGGCCTGTGCAATGATCCGATGACGCAACGCACGCCGGTCTAACCGCTTGTTACCTCCTTTTTCCTACATCTTCGCCCTGTCCGAAGCTCTGGAGGTGGTGATGTCCGACATATCCCCGAAGCTGGCCCTGCCGTTCATTCAACCCGCGCAGGCCCAGAAGCACGTAACCCATAACGAAGCGATCCGGCGACTGGATGTGCTGGTGCAGGCTGTCGTCGAGGACCGCAGCCTGACCCTGCCGCCCGCCGCCCCGGATGAAGGTGCATGCTTTATCGTGGCCGACGGCAGCACTGGCGCCTGGGCAGGACGGGATGGGGAGATCGCCGTTTTCCATGGCGACAGCTGGCAATTCATTTCCCCGCGGACGGGCTGGTCCGCCTATGTCGTGTCGCAGGGCACGCGGGTTACCTATACCGATGAGGGCTGGCAGGACGGCGCCAGCGCGCAACTGCTGGCGGCACGACTGGGAATTTCGGCGGATCCGGATGCCACGAACCGGCTGTCCGTCAGCAGCCCCGCCACGCTGTTCAATCACGCCGGCGCGGGACATCAGCTGAAGCTGAACAAGGCGGGCCCGGCTGACACCGCAAGCCTGCTGTTTCAAAGCGGCTTTTCGGGGCGGGCCGAAATGGGCCTTGCAGGAGAGGATGGCTGGTCGCTGAAGGTCAGCGCCGACGGCACCACCTGGAACCAGGCGTTGCGCGTCGATCCGGTGGCCGGCGACATGTCCCTGTCACCCGCGGGATCCGAGCGGATACGGCTGACCGACACCAGCGCCGAGATCAACCTGCCGGTGACCGGATCGGCGGTGCAGTCGCACGAGGAGGACGCCACCTCCGGCAGGCTGATGAAAGTCGGCGCTTTCGGGGTGGGCGCGCCGCTTGTCCTTGCGGGGGGCACGCCGTTGCACCAGCGTGCGTTGAAACCGGGAATGTACACCTATCTGGGAACGGCCCTGCCCGACGGGCCGGAATCCGCGGCCTGGCTTCACACCCTGCTGGTGATGCAGTCGCAGGCCGACGGCCGGCGGTCCTTCATCAGTCTGCGCACCACCGGCATCAATGCGCTGCGCGCCTGGTTCGGGGCGCAATCCAGCGATACCAGTCCGATCTACTGGACCCGTCTGCTGACCAACGAACTGATCCTCGGAGCGGTGTCCCAGTCGGGCGGAACACCGACCGGCAGCATCATCGAACGCGGCGGCAATGCCAGCGGCAGCTATGTCCGTTTTGCCGACGGCACCCAGACGTGCAGCGGCATCGACCTGCTGAACACCACGGTTCCGGCGAACGCGAGCGGCAGTCTCACCTGGGCCTTTCCCGCAGCTTTCGTCGCGGGAACGGCCGTTGTGACGGCGACCGGATCGTCCTCGGGGGCCGCGGCGGACATCACGTATGCCGCCCAGCATTTCGGCGTTTCCGCACAAAGCGGGATCGGCACCAACAGCATCATCGGCTATGCCAACAAGGGGACGTCGGACAAGGTCTTTCGCATCAACGCGGTCGCGACCGGTCGTTGGTTCTGATGGAGGGCATCATGCATATCACCCTTTTTCCGACACGTCTGGAGACGGAACTGACGCTGCACCGGGCAGGCGAAACCTTGACGATCAACGGCAAGGTCTGCGATTTCTCGCACGTTGCCGAAGGGGCCAGCCTGCCCTCCGGGACCTTTGGATGCGATCATCTGGTCTCGGAGGTGACCCGCATCAACGGCGTACTTCGGCTGGCGGTGATCCTGCCCCATGCCGCCGACGCGCCCGGCGAAACCCTGTTTCCCGCCGCCCTCGCCCTGACGGAGGATGGCCCCGTCGCCCTGCCGCCCTTCACCGGCTCGGGCGTACCGTCCGCCGGATGATGCGAAGGCCGGGCCCCGGCGGGGCAGGGTCAGCGCCCGGCGAGCAAGACAGCGCGCAGCCTGTCGAGAACCGCCTGTGCCTGATCGTGCAGGGACGCATGGCGGGCAATCACATGCCCCTGGGGGCCATCCTTGCCCACGGCGGCGCGCACGGCTTCGGCCTGCGCGCCCAGATCAAGGCAGAACACGGGCAGGCCCGTCGCCAGCGCCTCGTGCGTCGTATATGAAAATGTCTCCGGGCAGATCGAAGGGATCAGCCACGCGCTGATCTGGTAGCGGCGGGTCAGGATCGCCAGGTCCTGCAACCTGTATTCGCCATGCACCTTTACCCCCTGCGCGGGCGGACAGGCCGGATCGGTGTCGCCGATGATCACCAGCCCGAGGTCACCGGTGCCGGCGTTCAGGAGACGGCCTGCCTCCGCGATCAGCGCACTGCCCTTCTGGCGGTTGAGATTGCCCAGGACGCCCACGACCGGCTTTGCGCCGACCCGCGGCAGCAGGCGCGGTATGGCATGATGCAATTCGTGCGGGGTCACGGTGATGCGCGGCGCGGCCTCGGGCCAGACGGCAAGCACATGGGTCCTGCTGTCTGCCGAAAACGTCAGGATGCTATCGGCCCGCGCAATCAACCGGCCCCAGGCCGCGCGCCAGTCCCGCAAGCTGACCGGGCTGCCATCCGGTCGCCTGGCCCGGTGGACGCTGTCTTGCGTCTGCGACCCGGGCACCCCGTGAAACATCCCGTCCTGCCCCAGCAGGTTGAACGACGGGCTGAGCGGGTAGAAATCGTGGAACAGGATCTCCAGTTCAGCGGTGGTGGCGCCGGGATCGTCGACGAGGTCCAGCAACCGGTCCGGGATCGTCACCGGGTCGCTGTCGCCGACGGCGCAGGAATAGACGACGCGCCGCCGGGTCAGCGGCGTCAGCATCGATACGATCAGCGCGAAATCGTCGGTTTCGCCCATGGTCACCCCCATGGCGCAATGCAGTTCCAATCGCCAGCGCAGCGCGGTGCCGACCCGCAGCACGACCCCCCCGCCCAGCCGGGCGATATCCCGATCCAGTCTCTGGCGCTGGTAATGCTCCACCCCGCCGCCCATCGCATGCGCCAGGTAGATCGGCACGGGCCGGTCCCCTGCCCCGGCCGCCAGCCAGGCGATGGCAAGCGCCAGCCGTGGCGTGGTCATGGGATCGCTGCGCAGGTGGTCCTGCACCTCGATGTCATATGCGGGGTAGCGGATGCTGATCGTATCGCTGTTGGCCGCGATCAGCCGGCGTTTCTCATCCGATCCGAAAGACGCGCCGCCGCGGTGTTCGACAAACAGGTTGGCCACGCCCAGATGTCTGCCCCCCAGCGCCTGCGTCCGTCGGCACCAATCGACCTCTTCGCCGTATCCCCGGCCGAAAGCCGTGTCGAAGCGCGGCACCCGGGCCAGCCAGTCCGCCCCCAGGGCCATGCAGAACCCGACACCCGTGGGCGCGGGGGCATCCCCTGCGCCGGGGGCGAATCGTCGGGCGACCGCATCCACCGCGTCGCCCTGCCCGGGGGCCAGATCACCGCGGGCGCAGATCACGGGAACCGAGAAGATTTCGGCATCGTTCGACATCGGGGTCACGCTGGCCACCGAAGGATCGGCAAGCAGGGGCCCGATCAGGCGGCTGGCCCAGCCGTGCGGCACGAACGCGTCGGCATTGAGCAAGATCACCGGCCCCCCCCGGGGCAAGGCCTGCTCGAAGCCCCGGTTGACGCTGCCGATGAAGCCGAGGTTGACCGCGTTCTCAAGCAAGGTCACGCAGCCGGGGCGATCCCGGTTCCGGGCGTCTGCCCAATCGCGCAGGAACGGCCGGACGGCCGGGTCGGGCGATGCGTCCTCGATGATGACCAGGTGCCAGGGCACATCCGTGTGGCGGCACACGCGGTCCAGCACATCGGGCAGAAGGTCGAAGGCATCATAGACCGGCAGCACGCAGGTCACCTCCACCTCCGGCAGGGGCGGTCCGGCCGGCGAACCTGCAAAGATATCCGGGGCAAGCCCCCGCGCCGAAGGCAGAACCCAAAATCCAAGCGCCTCGCGGATGCGCGGGCGCAGGGCCGGGGTTTTCTTGACCGCCCAGAGCAGGATCAACGGCGAGGCGCGCAACAGCCCCAGCCCGAACCGCGGCACCAATCGCCACCGCGACACCCGGTACGCCCGGGCCGGGAACCGGGGCAAGGCGAAGACATGGGCGTCAGTCCGGTCGAGAGACAACTGCAAGGCGCCATCGGATACGGGCAGATCCAGCACGAAGCGCCCCGCGGCGTCCGGGCGCGCGGGATCGCGGCGCGGCACGGTCGAAACCCGGTCTTCTCCACAGTGCAGCGTGACACGCCCTGCCTGCGCGGCCCCCGTGATCTCCAGCCGGTTTCCGCGCCGGGCGATCTGCGTGACCTCTCCGACGACAGCGCCGGAAACCTCCAGCGGAAAACCGGGCAGGCGCATGAAAAGGTTCTGGGCGCAGTAACGGTCGAACAGCCCCAGAAGGCGGCGCAGCACGGTCTGTCACCCTTCCATGAAGCGGCGATGGTTCCGCCACAGCAGCAACAGCCCCATGCAGAAGGTCAATGCCGATATGGAGGCCACGTAAAGGACGCTGATGTAATCGCCCTGGTAGGTCGCGTAGAACCCGACGCGCATCATGCCGATCACATGTGTCAGGGGATTGTACCAAAGGATTTCGCGCCCCAGGGGGGGAAGATCGCCATAGACGAAGAAGATCCCCGATATGATGAAAAGCGGGCGTGTCGCGATCTGCCAGGCGCGTTCCCAGATCGGGAAGTTTGTCATCAGGTAGCAGTTCAGCGTGCCGACCCCGATCCCCAGTGCGGCGGTCATCGCGGTGCTGAGCAGGATCGCGGGCAAGTCGATCTGGGCGCGGGCGCCGAAGACGAAAACCAGGGTGGAGAAAATGATATAGGCGACCATCGCATGCGTCAGCACGTTCAGCAAAAACCGCGCGATCAGCGCATCAAGGAACGTCACCGCGGGATAGGCCAGCAAGGGCTTCGAGAAATTGACCGACGTGGCCATCTTGTTGGCGACGTCGTTGAACATCATGAAGGGCAGGTAGCCGGTCGCGTAGAAGAGCGGGAAGCTGGTCCCGAGCGGCGGGGCACTGAAGGCGACGGCGAAGACCGCCGACAGCAGGAACAGACCGGCCACGGGATCGAGAACGGCCCACAGATAGCCCCCCGGGGACCGGCCATAGGTCGTCGACATCTCTCTGAGCATCAGGGCCGTGATCGTCCGCGATGTCCGGAACTTGCGGGCCCGCAGCGCATCCTGTTCCAATGGTGCAGAGGGCACGGGGGGCGGCTGGTTCGACATCAGGCTCTCCGGGAACGGGCGCTGGCAACAGGCGCTGGAAGTATCATCTGTTCTTATGTAATAAAACAGCCGCGGGACAAAATTCATAATTCGCAATTTGAGGCTGAGAAACCGACCATGGATACAGCTAAGGGAGGCAAGCGGGACGCGAAAGCGCCGGCGTTTCGCGCGGTCAAGGGCGACACGTCTCCCGAAGCTGAGCTTCACGATGCTGACTCCGGTGCCGGATCCGATCCCTCCCCGCCCTCCGAGGCGCAGGCAGCCCCCTCCTCGGCCGATCCCGGCAGCCGGTCCGCCGCGACCCAAGCCCTGGCCCCGTCCCCAAGCCGGCCGGGCTATACCGCCAGGAAGTCGCGCCCCGACGCCCTGAAGCGCATAGCGCCGAAGCCGACCGCCGCCGCAGCCGAAGCCGGACCCGCCAAGATTCAGCCGGTCGCGGGCCCCGCAACGATCAAGAAGCGGCATCGGGGCATCATGTGGTCCTTTGTGGCGCTGGTCATACTGCCGATCGTGGTCGCCGCCGCCTACCTGTGGATGGTTGCCAAGGATCAATACGCCTCGACGGTCGCCTTTTCGATCCGCAAGGAAGAGCTGTCCTCTTCGCTGGATCTTCTGGGCGGAATCACCAAGCTGTCGGGCGGCGGCAGTTCGGACACGGATGTCCTCTATGACTTCATCCGCAGCCAGGGGCTGGTGGCCGAGATCGACAGGGAACTCGACCTGGGCCGGATCTATGGCGCCGAGTGGCCCGAAGACCCGATCTTCAGCTATGATCCGAGCGGCACGATCGAAGATCTGTTGCGCCATTGGAAACGCAAGGTTCAGATCACCTACGATACGGGCACCGGCCTGATGACCCTTCGGGTGCTCGCCTTCGACCCCGTCGATGCGACGGCCATAGCCACGAAGATCCTGGAAGAGAGCACGCGCATGATCAACGCGCTGTCCGCCGATGCCCGCGAGGATGCCACGAGCTATGCCCGGCTGGAACTGGAACACGCGGTGGAACGGCTGAAGCAGGCCCGGAGCGATCTGACCGCCTTCCGGCTCAGATCCCAGATCGTGGACCCGCAGGCCGACCTGCAGGGGCAGATGGGCGTGCTCAACAACCTGCAGGCGCAACTGGCGGACTCGCTGGTCGAGCTTGATCTGCTCAGGACCTCGGCCCGCGACGACGACCCGCGAATCCAGAAAGCCACCCGCCGGATCGAGGTGATCGAAAACCGCATCGTCGCCGAACGTGAAAAATTCGGCATCGGCGGACAAGGACCCGGCGGAGAGGACTACGCAACCCTGGTGGCGGAGTTCGAGCGGCTGACGGTGGATCGCGAGTTCGCCGAGGAAACCTACCGCGCGGCCCTCGTCAGCTATGACGCGGCTCTGGCCGAGGCAAAGCGTAAATCGCTCTACCTGGCCGCACATATCCAGCCGACCATGGCCGAGCGATCCGATTTTCCCAGGCGCTGGACCTTGCAGGCGCTCACGAGCTTTTTCCTGCTGATGGCCTGGGCGATCGGCGTTCTGATCTATTACAGCATCAGGGACAGACGCTAATCGAATGATCCAGCTGCAGGACCTGACCAAGGCCTTCACCATCGATGGACAGCGCCACATCGTTGCCAACCAGGTGAACGCGATCTTTCCCACCGGCACATCGGTGGGGCTGATGGGGCGCAATGGCGCGGGCAAGTCGACCCTGCTGAAGATGATCGCGGGCACGATGGATCCGACCTCGGGGCGGGTCATCTCGGACGGGACCATTTCCTGGCCGGTCGGGTTCGCGGGCAGTTTCCACGGCGAGCTGTCGGGCGCGCAGAACACCCGGTTCATCGCCCGCGTCTATGGCGTGGACACCGACGCGCTGATTGATTTCGTCGAGGATTTTGCCGAACTGGGGCCGCATTTCCACCTGCCGTTCCGCACCTATTCGTCGGGGATGCGGTCGCGCCTCGCGTTCGGGGTCAGTATGGGCATCCGATTTGACACCTACCTGGTGGATGAGGTCACAAGCGTCGGCGACGCCGCGTTCCGGCGCAAGAGCGACCAGGTCTTTCATCGCCGGATGCGCGAAAGCGGGGCCGTCGTCGTGTCGCATTCCATGCAGACGATGGAAGACCTGTGCACGATGGGCATGGTGCTGGAAAACGGCAACCTGGTCGTGCATGACAATATTCAGGATGCGATCAAACATCACCTGCGCAACATGCGGGATTGAAGGGCGATCCGCGCGCCGCCGTTATTGCCCGATGACATCGCGCCCGCCATCCCCTAACAGGTGGTATTCAAACCCTTATCCGATCGAGGCATAAGAATGCAGGTAGAGCAGACATCGCTGTCGGGTGTTTTGATACTGACCCCGCGCCGGATCGGCGACGATCGCGGCTTTTTCAGCGAGACCTGGAACCGCGACACGATGCTCGGGATCGGGATCGACATCGCCTTCGTGCAGGACAATCATTCCCTCAGCCGCGAAGCCGGCGTCGTGCGGGGGCTGCATTATCAGGCGCCGCCCCACGCGCAGGACAAGCTTGTGCGCGCCGGCGCGGGCGCCGTCCTGGATGTCGTGGTCGATATCCGGCAAGGCTCCGAAACCTACGGAAAATGGACCGGGGTCGAGCTCTCTGCCGAAAACGGCCGCCAGGTGTTCATTCCCAAGGGCTTCCTGCATGGGTTCGTCACCCTGCGGCCCAATTCCGAACTGCTCTACAAATGCTCCGACGTCTATGCGCCCGACTGTGACGGCTCGGTGTACTTTGCCGATCCGGACCTGGGGATCAATTGGGGGATTGACCCCGCCCGCGCGATCCTGTCACCCAAAGACCGGAACGCCCCCCGCTTTGCGGATTTCAAATCGCCCTTTCGCTACAAGGAATAGATCATGAAACTGCTTGTCACCGGAGGCGCCGGGTTCATCGGCTCTGCCGTGGTCCGCCTGGCCATCGCGCGCGGGCATGATGTGGTCAACCTGGATGCCCTGACCTATGCGGCCTGCCTGGACAATCTGGCGTCGGTATCGGCAGACCCGCTCTATCGGTTCGAACATGCCGATATCCGCGACCGCGCCGCGCTCGACCGGATCTTTGCCGCCCATGCCCCCGACGCGGTGATGCATCTGGCCGCCGAAAGCCATGTCGACCGGTCCATCGACGGGCCCTCCGATTTCATCGACACCAACATCACCGGCACCTTTCATCTGCTGGAGGCCGCGCGCGCCTATTGGACGGCCGGCGGCAAGCCGGACGGCTTCCGCTTTCACCACATCTCGACGGACGAGGTCTTTGGCACGCTGGGCGAGACCGGGCAGTTCACCGAAACCACGCCCTATGCGCCCAACAGTCCCTATTCGGCCTCCAAGGCGGCCAGCGACCACCTGGTGCGGGCCTGGGCGGAAACCTACGGCCTGCCGGTGGTGCTGAGCAATTGCTCGAACAATTACGGCCCCTATCACTTTCCCGAAAAGCTGATCCCCGTGGTGATCCTGAACGCGCTGGCGGGCCAGCCGATCCCGGTCTACGGCAAGGGCGAAAACGTCCGCGACTGGCTTTATGTCGAAGACCACGCCGACGCCCTGCTGACGGTTCTGACCCGCGGCGAAACCGGGCGCAGCTACAACATCGGCGGCGAGAACGAGGCGCGCAACATCGATCTGGTGCACATGATCTGCGGATTGCTCGACCGGATGCGCCCGGCCGCCCGGCCCTATGCCGAACAGATCACTTTCGTGACCGATCGCCCCGGACATGATGCGCGCTATGCCATCGACCCGACCCGCATCAGCACCGAACTGGGCTGGCGCCCTTCGGTCACCCTGGAACAGGGGCTGGAGCGGACGGTGCGCTGGTATCTGGACAACGCGCCGTGGTGGCGCGCGCTTCAGCAGCGTGCCGGGGTCGGGGTGCGCCTGGGCAAGAGTGCATGACCCTTTTGGTATTCGGCAAGACGGGGCAGGTCGCGCAGGCGCTGCAATCGCAGGCGGATGTCATCGCGCTGGACCGCCAGGCCGCCGATCTTGCCGATCCCGCGGCCTGCGCCCGCGCCATTCGCGACCATGCCCCGCACGCCGTCATCAATGCCGCGGGCTGGACGGCGGTCGATGCCGCCGAGGACAATGAGACGGCCGCCACCGTGATCAACGCCGAGGCCCCCGGCGCCATGGCCCGCGCCTGTGCCGATCTGGACATTCCATTCATCCAGATTTCGACCGATTACGTGTTTGACGGGACGGGCACGGCTCCCTTTCGCCCCGACAGCCCGGTGGCGCCCCTGGGGGCCTATGGCCGCTCCAAACAGAGGGGTGAACATGCGGTGGCGCAGGCCGGCGGGCCCTTTGCGATCCTGCGCACCTCGTGGGTGTTTTCGGCCCATGGCACCAATTTCGTGAAGACCATGTTGCGGCTTGGGGCCCGGCACGACCGGCTGAGCGTGGTCGCCGATCAGATCGGCGGGCCGACCCCCGCGGCGGATATCGCCGCCTGCTGCCTGACGCTGGCCGAGACGCTGCGCCACCGGCCGGCCCTTTCGGGCATCTATCATCTGTCGGGCGCACCCGATGTCAGCTGGGCCGGTTTCGCGCAGGAAATCTTTGCCCAAAGCGGTCTCGACTGCGCGGTGGACCCGATTCCCGGCGCGGACTATCCGCAAAAGGCGCAACGCCCGGCCAATTCGAGGCTGGACTGCAAAAGCCTGGAACAGGTTTTCGACATTTCCCGCCCCGACTGGCGGACCCGGCTGGCATCCGTGCTGGCAGACTTGAAAGGCTCTTTTCCATGACCGACCATTCCCCCACGGCGCGCGCCCGGACCGCACGCAAGGGCATCATTCTAGCCGGCGGGTCCGGCACCCGGCTGTATCCGATCACGATTGGCGTGTCGAAACAGCTGATGCCGATCTACGACAAGCCGATGATCTATTATCCGCTGTCGGTTCTCATGCTGACCGGCATCCGCGAGATCGCGATCATCACCACCCCCCAGGATCAGGATCAGTTCCGCCGCATGCTGGGTGACGGCAGCCAATGGGGTCTGGCCCTGACCTATGTCGTACAGGAGCATCCCGGCGGGCTGGCCCAGGCCTATACCCTGACCGAGGATTTTCTTGACGGGGCGCCGTCCTGCATGGTCCTGGGCGACAACATCTTTTTCGGCCACGGCCTGTCGGAGCTTTTGACCCATGCGGACGCAAAGACCGATGGCGCCACCGTCTTTGGCTACCGCGTGGCGGATCCCGAACGCTATGGCGTGGTGGCGATGGACAGCAGCGGGCAGGTCACGCGCATCGTCGAAAAGCCCAGCAAGCCCCCCTCCAACTATGCGGTGACAGGGCTGTATTTCCTCGATGCCCGCGCCTCGGAATGGGCGCACCGGGTCAAGCCCTCCGAGCGGGGCGAGGTCGAGATCACCAGCCTTCTGGAAATGTATCTCGACGAAGGCAGCCTGGATGTGCAGCGCATGGGGCGCGGGTTCGCCTGGCTGGATACGGGCACCCATGACAGCCTGCTCGACGCCGGAAACTTCGTGCGGACCTTGCAAAAACGGCAGGGTCTGCAAACCGGCTGCCTGGATGAAATCGCCTTCCACCAGGGCTGGATCGACCGCACCGATCTGAACCGGATTGCAGGGCAGATGGCCAAGAACGATTACGGCCGCTATCTCAAAGGTCTGCTCAGCGACTGATCACGCCGGGTCCGGGATCCGGGCCACGCTGATCCAGTGATGCGGATGGGGCGGGTCCGCCACCTCGATCCCCGCGGCGGCGGCAAGACCGGGCAAGCCCTGCGCCTGCGCGCGGCGCAACAGCAGATGGGCGGGCCGATCCAGAAGCTTGGCTGCGACCTCGATCCGGGTCCAGGTCAGCAACGGGTCCGCCGAAGGGTCCAGCGCGCTCAGGACCGCCGAAAGACCGGGATCCAGCGGCGTATCCTTGCGTTCCACATCCAGCGCATAGCGCCACCCCGCCGCCTCGGGGGACGGGACGAACACGTGGCGCAGCCCGGTCCGGTCATGGGACGCGGGGCCGGCACGCCCGGCGTCGAGGATCACGCGACCGCCAAAGGCGCGGACCGGATCAGGTGGTGATGCCGCCATCCACGAATACCACCTGTCCCTGCATGTTCGTCGTGCCTGAGATCACCAGATCGACCACCTTGAAGATGTTCTCGTCATTCGACAACGACCCCGACGGCGTGCGGCGCTTGATGGTGTTGAGCTGTTCGGGCAGCAGCACCGACGACATCTCGGATTCGAAAAAGCCCGGCGCCACGCTATTGACGAAGATACCCGCCTCGCCGACCTCGCGGGCCAACGCGCGCATCATGGCATCCAGATACCCCTTGGAACCCGCGTAGATCGACAACCCCGCATAGCCGCGCGACCCGCAGATCGACGAGATGTTGCAGATGTTGCCGCCGCCCTGAAGGATCATGTGCTTGATCGCCGCGCGGGTCAGCAGGGTCGGGCCGATGACATTGACATCCACGATGCCGCGCAGGGTGTCGAGATCGGTGTGCATCAACAGCTGATCCTGACCGATGGCGGCATTGTTGACCACGCTGTCCACCGCCCCGAAACGGTCGGCGACCTCGGCCACGAAGGCGGCCACGCCCGGTGCATCCACCGCGTCCAGTGGCGTGAAATAGAACGCATCGCCGTATGTTCCGGCAAGCCGGTCCATGGCCTCGGTATGACTGCGGGCGAAGGTGGCGACCTTGTTGCCCGCCTCCAGCAGCCGTTCGGTCAGGTGCAGCCCCAGCCCGCGCGACCCGCCGGAGACGATAATGGATTGGTTGGTGGTATGCATGAGCTTGACCTTTCAGCTTTTCAGACTTGACCGCAGGGGGATGCGGTCCGGGAAATCCCAGATCCGCGGAATGGCGTATTCCGCCAGGCGCCCCTCGCAATGCTGCGTCAGCATCGCCTCGGCGGCGTCCTCGTCCATGGTGGTGCGCAACACGACGCTGGCCACCGGCAGGTGCCCGACCATCGGCGCACGGCGCGCGGTCACCTGTGCCCAGATCACCTCCGGATGGGCCATCAGATGGGCCTCGATATCCGGCGGAAAGGCCTTTTGTCCGCCGACGTTGATCATCGTGTTGCCCGCCCGGCCACAGAAATGGATCCGCCCGTCGCGCGCCTCGACCAGATCGCCGGTGTCGATCCACCCCCCCGATGCCGCGTGATTGCCGTAAGGCGAGCGGATATAGAGCCGGTCCTCTTCGACCTTGATCCCGATGGTGCGGTCATCGTGTTCCAGCAGCTTGGCGTCGAACCCCGCACGCCCGTCGCTGACGACGATCGCCGCGCCGGCTTCGGACGAGGCATAGATGTGCCGGATCCTGGCCTGCGGGTAGAGCTGGGCCAGACGGTCCAGGATCGGCTGATCCACGATTTCTCCGCCCAGCGACAGGTTGCGCAGCGGGGCCGCGGCCAGAACGTCTTGGTCGATCGACATCAGCGCATGGCGCCAGAATGTCGGCGTCGAGGAAATCGCCGTCACCCGGCCCCGGCGCAGGGCGGTTTCGAAACTGCGGGCCAGATCGGCGAAATCCCCCGGCACCAGATCCTGGCCCGGCACGAACACCCCCAGCGCGACCATCTGATACCAGGCATAGGACCCGATCTGATAGGGCAGGAACCAGCTGTTGGCGGGCAGCCCCTGCACCCGGTCGAAGGTGTTCAGCGTCGCCTTGCTGTGCGGGATCAGCTTGAGCAGACCGGTGGTGCCCGAGGTCAGCACCGTGACCCGCCCCGGCACGACGTCGCCCGGCTGCGCAGGTTGACCCAGCGCGGCCCCCGTGCCGGCCTCGATCAGGGTCACGCCCGCCTCTGCGAACCGTGTCTCGACCTCCGGGCTCAGCCGGGCCGCCTCGATCACGCCCCAGTCCAGGTCGTGGACCATGCCGTAGGCCACAACCGCCAGTGCCGCGCGCATGTCCCGCACCACGAAGACGACCCTGAGCCCGGCAAACCGTGTCGCCGCCCCGGCCCAGGCACTGGCCTCGGACAGGGCCGCGGACCAGTCAATGCACTCGTCGCCGGCCGTAAAGAAGATGCGGTTCTGCAGGCGGATGCCGGTCATCGGATCACGCCGCGCGGGTGGCGTCTTCGAAGAAATCCAGAACGTCGCGCACGGTTTCGATACGGCGCATCGAGGCCGCGTCAAACGACAGCTCGCGGCCGATCCTGGTTTCGATGCGCAGCGCGGTTTCGGAAAAATCGAGGCTGCGGAAACCCGCCTCGCGGGTGCCTTGCGCCTCGTCCGTCAGGGTCGGGCGGCCCCGTTTGGTCATCACGGTATTCATCAGGTTCAGGATTTCACTGCGGTCCATCAAACATTCCTCAGTCATTCTGGGCGGCGGCTGCCGCTTCGGCTTCGATTTCTGCGGCCAGCCGGGTGATCCGGTCATGCACCCGCGTCGGATAGGCATCGGTAAAATGGCGGGGCCAGGGGTGGCGCGTCCGGCTTTGCATATGCATCATGAACCGCACGGGGCCCGCGATTTCTCCGTCCGGGCCGGTCACGATGACCCCCGGCGGGATGATGCCATGCGCCGACGCCCCCGACGCGATGAACGATCCCCGCCCGACGTGCACACCCGGCATCAGCTGCGCATTCACGCAGACCGTCGCCATATCCCCGATGGTCACCGGATCAGACAGATGCGACGGCGGCAGCGGATCGTTCATCAGCGTGGTCAGCGAAAACAGCCAGACGAAATCGCCCACGGTGGCATTGCGCCCGACATGGGCATAGCCGTGCATGCGCACGAAATCCCCGATCCGGCAGGCGCCCTCGATATCCGAAAAATTGCCAAGGCGCAGGTTCTCGCCGATCATCGACTGTTCGCGGATCACGACGTGATGCCCGGTCTCCAGCGCCGGGCCGATGTCGGACCCCTCGTAGAGGACGGCATGCGACCGGATGGTCGCGCCCGCCCCCAGGCGCAGCGGCTGCGCCGTATCGGGTTGCGCCGACGGGTGGCCGATCACGCTGAAATCCCCGATCCGGCAATCGTCGCCGATCTCGACATTGCCATAGACCCGGACGCCGTGGCCGAACGTGACGTTCCGGCCAATTTTGGCAGCGGGGTCAATCAGGCTGCTTTCCATCGTCTTGTCTTTCTATCTTACTGATATATCGTTATAAAATTTGAAAAGGATGCAAGGCGACAGATCTTGACGCAGGCTTTAGCATGTGATGCAGGCCGCGTCTAACATAACAACCTGGGCCGGGTAAGCCCTGCCGGCACCGCCGCGCAGACCCTTGCCGGCCTGCCCCGCGGCGCCCTGTCAGCTTTTGAAAACCGTCCGCCCCATCAGTTCCGTCAGCAGGCGGCGCAATTCGTGGTGCGTTTCAGGCACCGCGATCTCGGGGATCCGATCCTGCGGAACAGCGGCCATCAGCCCTTCGCCAAGATCGTTCAGGACGGCCTCCGCGGATCCGAAGCGGGCAAGATGCGCCTCGATCCCCGCCCTCTGATCGGCCAGCCATGCGTCATCTATGCCGCGCAGGATGGCGCACAGCTCTCCGATGGTGCCCCAGATCGGCGCACCGGGATAGCACATGTCATCCAGCGCCAGCATCGGATGCAGATAGCCGTAATGCAGCACGGTCGGCAGACCGGCCGCCAGGGCGGCCTGCATCGGGCGATGCTCGGGCACCGGGAAAACCTGTAGGAACACCGATGCGCCGCAGTCGCGCAGGAAGGTGGCCAGGTCGTCGGGGTGGGGGTGCACCTCGAACGCCTCTGGCGGCAGACCCTTCAGCGCCAGCGCCTTGCGGATCCGGTTGATCGTGGCATCCGACAGCTCTCCGACGTGGATATGCCGCGCCACGCCCGACTCCAGCACCGCCGGAATCGCCCGGTCAAAGCTGTAGTCATAGATCTGTTCGATATTGCGCGGATCGGTGCAGACCGTCACGCTGACCAGCGGATCGGTCGACAGCGGCGCCAGCGGCTCGATCCGGCCCTTGCGCGGATAGGACGGAACATGGGCAATCTCGCGGCCCGGTGCGATCTTGGCATAATATGCAAGGTCATAGGGGCGACGCGCCACGAAACCGTCGATCACCTGGCTCAGGCGCCCCAGGGCAAAGCCGGTGCCCAGGGCCGTAAGAAGATGGATCCGCGATGCATGTTCGCGCCGCAGACCGGCCAAAAGGGCCACGTCGTTCCGGGCAGGGTTCACGAAAACCTGTGACGGCCCCTGCCGGGCCAGGTGCCACATCACCCAGGCGACCTTTGCTTCGGACAGGGTGTCGTTGTTGCACATCACCTCGATCCCCTCCTCGCGCAGCATGTCGCACAGCGCCGGAGAGCTGGGAAGCAGTTCGGTCGACATGATCTTGATCGGGCGCCGCCCCTGATACAGGGCAAGAATGTCGCGGGTTTCCTGCCACAGACCTTCCTGGTCGTCCACGACGCCGGAGACGACAAAGACCACCGGCCCCTCGTCATCGCCCGCGGGCGCCTGCGGCAGGACATTGTACTTGGCCCCGATCATCTCGCCCAGCCGGGCACATTGCCAATCCACCTCGAAGCTGGCGATCCGGCGGTGCGTGCCCGTCCGTGCCAGGTTGCGGTCATAGGCGACCGCCGTGAGCAACCGCTGCAGCAGTTGCAGGGCATCCTCGTAGTGGGATTCCTGCACCAGGGTATCCATCTGGATTTCCATGTCGCGCAGGCTGCCGATGTGGCTGATGTTCGTCAGCCGGTAGCGGGGCGACACGGATACCTGCGCAGGATAGAGCGATACCGGCCGCAGGGTGGTGGGCGTATAGGCCGCGATCTCGGTCAGGCGCTGGGTCAGATAGCTCGTTGCCCGGGCGTCTCCCATCCCGGCCAGATAGCCCCGCTTGGCCATCCTGTCATACAGGTTGCGCAGCAGCGCCTGCTTGCCCGGCCAGTCCAGCGAGGTCCAGATCCCCCCGCCGTGGTCGTCATAGACAGACATGCTTTGCGCGACGTAAAGGATGGGCCCGCGCGTCGCATGAACATACAGCCGGATCGTATCGCCACGCACTTCGTGAAAGATGTCGGGCACCGAAACGCTGTCTGTCTGCGGCTGGTAGAAATCGTTGCGATACAGCATCGCGCTGGTGTGGAAATAGATCCCGTCGACCGCCAGGTCCTCGAAGGTGAGGATGTTCTTCGCCGGCTCCTGCTCGGGGTGAAAGCTTTCGGTGCGGTCGATCTGGTTGCGCACGATGGTCCGGTGCGCCACCCCGGCCAGCTCCGGCCGGGCCTCGAGCAGATTGACCTGCATCAGCAGCTTGTCCGGATCGATCCAGTAGTCGTCACAGTCGAGCACATGGTAAAACCGCCCGCGGGCCGCTTCCAGGCCGGCGACAAAGGCATCCGCATTGCCTGTCGGGGCCGCGTTGGTGATGACCTTGAGCGTGACAGTGTCGCGGGCGGCCAGGCGCAGTTCCTCGCGCAGAATTCCGGCGCTGCCGTCGGAAGACCCGTCATCGACCAGAACGATCTCGATCTGTCCCGAATATGTCTGTGCCAGGACGGACCGGACCGCGCGCCGGATAAAGACGGCCTCGTTGAAGCACAGCATCAGAACACTAACGGCGGGTCGCTCAACTGGCATGTTCGATCAATCCATATTTTTAATCCTGCATTGATCTGCCGTCCGCATCTCAAGCAACACAGACGGAGGTGCCAGAAACCCCCCTCCTGCGCAACCCGGCACGGGTTTGCCTAGAGAATGAAATCATCCTCCGTCAGCGTCACTCCGCCCCAAAGTTCGATGGCGAAATCATTCTGTCCGTCCGCATCGATGTCGCCTATGACATAGTTGGCGACACACCCCAGTTCCTGGTTCGTGCCGCTGAACTCCGCCGTGCCGACAAAGGTCAGGTTCAGCGCGCTGAGGTCGATCTTGTCGATGCCCGCGGTAAAGTCGGTGATCACGTCGCGACCGGCCCCGACGCCGGCCTGCGCGGCAGAGGCGAACACAAAGACATCCGCCCCCGGACCGCCGGTGATGACATCGCGGCCGGCCCCGGCATGAACGGTATCGTCCCCGGCGCCGCCGTAAATCAGGTTGCTGCCCGCCCCGCCCACGATCAGGTCGTTGCCTGCGCCCCCGCCCGCGACATCGTCGCCAAGCCCCAGGTAGATCGCGTCGTTGCCCGCCCCGCCATACAGGCTGTCGTTGCCCGCACCCCCGGCGATGCCATCCCCGGCCGCGCCCCCGGAAATCCAATCGTTGCCGTCGTTGCCGAACAGCCGGTTCGGGCCGCCGGCCCCGTGGATCTTGTCGGCGCCGGTGCCGCCCTGAACCGTGTCGCTGCCGGTGCCCGTATAGATCAGGTTGTTGCCCGCCCCGCCCACGATCAGGTCGTTGCCCGCGCCCCCGCCCGCGATATCGTCGCCAAGCCCCAGGTAGATCGCGTCGTTGCCCGCCCCGCCATACAGGCTGTCGTTGCCCGCACCCCCGGCGATGCCATCCCCGGCCGCGCCCCCGGAAATCCAATCGTTGCCGTCATTGCCGAACAGCCGGTTCGGGCCGCCGGCCCCGTGGATCTTGTCGGCGCCGGTGCCGCCCTGAACCGTGTCGCTGCCGGTGCCCGTATAGATCAGGTTGCTGCCCGCCCCGCCCACGATCAGGTCGTTGCCCGCGCCCCCGCCCGCGATATCGTCGCCAAGCCCCAGGTAGATCGCGTCGTTGCCCGCCCCGCCATACAGGCTGTCGTTGCCCGCACCCCCGGCGATGCCATCCCCGGCCGCGCCCCCGGAAATCCAGTCGTTGCCGTCGTTGCCGAACAGCCGGTTCGGGCCGCCGGCCCCGTGGATCTTGTCGGCGCCGGTGCCGCCCTGAACCGTGTCGCTGCCGGTGCCCGTATAGATCAGGTTGTTGCCCGCCCCGCCCACGATCAGGTCGTTGCCCGCGCCGCCCCCGATATAGGCATCTCCCCAACTGCTGGTGATCGTGTCGTCGCCCCCCAGACCGAAAGCCGATCCGCCCCCCGCCCCCAGTTCCAGAAGGTTCCCGGCGTCGGTTCCGGTCAGCTGGTCCGGCTCGGACGGCGGGCTGTACCGGGTCAGCGCCAGACCGTTCGCATCGGTGAAATGGGCGGCATCGAGCGGGCGGCCCGCCTGTGTCACGACCTCGATGACCGTGTCGCCGAACTCGAGCCGGGCGCCCCGCCCGGTGGATTCGATCTGCAGTTGCTGCATGCTGCGCAGCATGGGAAACAGGCTGAGGTCCAGCTGATCGAGGCCCGGCTGGTAATCCATGATGGTCAGGACCTGCCCGTTGTGGGCCGCCACGAAGATGTCCTGCCCCGCGCCACCCGACATCTGCAAGGCGCCGCCCGCCTGCCCCGCCGCAACGAGGATATCGCCGCCCGCGCCGCCGTTCAGCGCGGTGGTGTCTGCGCCCGCCATCAGCACATCGGCCTGCGCCGTGCCCGCAACCGGGCCGCTGCCGCCCTGCCGGGTCAGGCCGATATCCCCCAGGTCCAACGCGAAGCGGGAAATCCCCGCCTCGGTTTCGCTGGTTACGAAAACCTGGGCCTGCCCCCCCGCCCAGCCTGCGGCAATCGCCGTGACATTCTGCAGGGTCGTCGCATCGGTATCGGCCAGCGTGGACAGATGGATCAGGCGCCCGTCGGGCAGCAGGCTCATGACGCTGACACCGTCATCCGCGCCCCCGGCCAGTACGAAAACCCGGTCCTCCAGCGTGAATGTCTCGAGCGCCGAGACCCCCTGAAAGCGGGTGTGCAGGTTATCGACCACATGCTCCACCGGCTGCATCCTGCCGTCGGCCCCGATCCGCAGCACCGTCAGCGAAGAACTGCCCGCGCTGCCGAGAACCGCATAGCCGACACCGCCGACCGCCACGGCCGACACCACATGAGGCGTGTCGAACCCCAGGCCGCTCGTCAGGCTGTCGAGGGTGGCCACCTCGGAAATCTGGCCGTCGTTCCCGACCCGGTAGCTGGTGATCCGGTTCCCGACGGGAGAAACGCCAAGCACATAATGGCCGCCGCCCAGCGTGATGCCCGTCAGCCCCGTCAGATCCGACCCCGATGTCTGGCCCTGCGCGACACTGACCAGGTTCAACTGCTGGTCCGCGCCGATTTCATAGACGGACGGCACCGCCATGCCCGACCGTGCGGCGACGATATAGGTGTGCGGTCCGGTCGTGACCTCGGTCAGCGCGATCAGGTCGGTCGGCGGCGGCGTCTGCGATGCAAACCGCATCTGGGCCCCGATCTCGCCGCTGTCCCCCAGCATGTAGGCCGCCGCATAAGACTGGGTCATGCCCACCGGCAGGATGAAAGGGCCGCCATCGCTGTGCAGGATCGATATCTGCGGCGTGGCCAGATGCGTGACACCGGACCGGAAATCCTGTTGGGACAAGAGCACCGGCGCCTCGACAGACGAGATGTCGAAAGCGCTTAATCCGCCATCGGAGCGGTTGGTCGCGTAAAGCTGCACGCCATCGCCGATCGTCGCGATTTCCAGATCCGTGATGCCCAGTGAAAATGGCGCGGCGTCGCCCGAAAGCGTCGCCACATAGCGCAAGCCGACCATCCTACAACTTCCTTTTCCCACGCACCCCCGTGCACGGGAAAAGATAGGGAAACGGCCTTAATGGACCTTAGCCGCACTGTGGCAGAACCGGGGCAAATCGGAACAATACAATTGAATTTCGCCGCTTGTGGACCGGTCTTCGAGGTCAGTCGAAACTGCCGTCGGGACCATAGCCGTAATCGGCCATGATCGGACCGCAGACATCGTTCACGACATCGCGAATATGCGGCGCCAGCGGTGACAACCGGCTTTGGGTGTCGATGGGCCGGTGGTATTTGGGCGAAAACCACGGGTCGGCCTGCTCCTGGGGCGTCGGCGTGTACTCGCGGCCCTTGTTGTTTTTCCAGATCGAATTCGGGTTGATGCCCGGCAATCCGGTGAAATCACGCAACGCCTCGATCGTTTCAGGCTCGTTGAGATCTTCGTAGCGCAGGCACAAAAGCGATCCTTCCAATGCCGGATCTTCGAGATGGGCATAGCTGTTCATGTAGTCATGAACCGCAAAGTCGATCAGCCCCCTGCCGAACTCGCCGCCCCTGCGTTCGACCACTTCCTGCAAGGACCGTATGACGTTGTGAGGATGGCGCAGGACCGTCACGTATTGGGACGGCCAGCCCAGAACCTCGCGCATGGCGGGAAAATATGGCGTCAGCAGCGGGTCCTTGACACAGAGCACCCGGGGATTGGACAGCACCTTGGCGATATGGGCCATTTGCTGATGCAACAGCTTGCGCACATGCAGCTTGAAATGATGCGGCTCCTTGAAGAAACAGTAGGTATGAGCCTGCCACTTCTCCAGGCCGACGGAATAGGATTCCAGCACCGGACGCACAAAGCTGATCTCCGGATGATAGCGGTTGCACGCCTCGGCCGTGCACAAAAGCGCGTGAGTCACACTGGTACCCGACCGGGGAGCGCCGCCGACAAAGATCACCTTTTGCGGTGCGTTGTCCTCGGGCGATATCGCGGGCTTTTGTGTCATCATCTTTTCTCCTTGCGCAACACAGGATGACTTAGGCTGATCGCGCAGTCTTGGCCAGCGCGATTTATGGTGTGTCTGGTGTGTGGTTTTGGGGGTTTGAGGTGTTTTTCCAGTGCATGAGGGTTTCCAGGGCGGCCTGCATGCGCCGGGAATGCTCGGGGCTGTCGACGAAGACCGGGTTGCGCGCCGCCTGGCGCAGGCGCGTGGCGAGGGCGGCGCGCCGGGCGGGGTCGCGCGCCAGACCCTGCGCCAGCGCCACGTATTCCGCCGGGCTGCTCGCCAGCAGCTCCTCGAACCCCAGCGCGCCGATCAGGAACTGGTCGATCGACCGCGTCGACCCGCGCCGCAGCGTC
>NZ_VANS01000008.1 GCF_005887615.1 Sulfitobacter sabulilitoris | reverse complement strand
CACGCCGACTACGTCAAGAACATGATCACCGGTGCGGCGCAGATGGACGGCGCGATCCTGGTGGTGAACGCCGCCGACGGCCCGATGCCGCAGACGCGCGAGCACATCCTGCTGGGCCGCCAGGTGGGTATCCCCACGATGGTCGTCTACATGAACAAGGTCGACCAGGTTGACGACGAAGAGCTGCTGGAGCTGGTGGAGATGGAGATCCGCGAGTTGCTGAGCTCCTACGAGTATCCCGGCGACGACATTCCCGTGATCCCCGGCTCGGCGCTGGCGGCGATGGAAGGCCGTGACCCGGAGATCGGCGAAGAGAGCATCCGCAAGCTGATGGCGGCCGTGGACGAGTTCATCCCGACGCCTGCGCGTGCGATCGACCAGCCCTTCCTGATGCCGGTCGAGGACGTGTTCTCGATCTCCGGCCGTGGTACGGTTGTGACCGGGCGCGTCGAGCGTGGCGTGATCAACGTGGGCGACGAGATCGAGATCGTCGGCATCCGCGACACCAAGAAGACGACCTGCACGGGCGTGGAAATGTTCCGCAAGCTGCTGGATCGCGGCGAGGCGGGCGACAACATCGGCGCGCTGCTGCGCGGCATCGACCGTGAAGGCGTCGAGCGTGGGCAGGTTCTCTGCAAGCCCGGCTCGGTGAAGCCGCACACCAAGTTCGAGGCCGAGGCGTATATCCTGACCAAGGAAGAGGGTGGCCGTCACACGCCGTTCTTCGCCAACTACCGTCCGCAGTTCTACTTCCGCACGACGGACGTGACCGGCACGGTTCAGCTGTCCGAGGGCACCGAGATGGTGATGCCGGGCGACAACGTGAGCTTTGGCGTCGAGCTGATCGCGCCGATCGCGATGGAGCAGGGCCTGCGCTTTGCGATCCGCGAAGGCGGCCGCACGGTCGGCGCCGGCGTGGTGTCGAAGATCACCGAGTAATCCGCCTTGGAACGGGTGCTCGCACCCATCATCATGGTTGACACAAAGAAGGCCGCTCCACACAGGGGCGGCCTTTTTTCTGTGCGGCTTGTCCACGGCCTTGGATCAAGTGCAGCGCGCGCGTCCATTGCATTGTGATCGCTCGTCTAGATCCGGCGATGAAGGGGTGATCCTTGCCAGTTGTCCGACGCCGGGTAGTATTCAAACCGACCAAGGATCAATTGCTGGGTGGAGATTCCCTTCGCGACTCTCCTCTTGATCGCGCTGTTTCTTCATGCGGTTTCGGACGGCTTCCTGGGGAAAGATATTCGGATCATACGGTCAGAATGTGTAAGTTTGGTTTTTTTTGGGTCCTCAACGGCGCATTCACGGTGGTGCCGAACCGGTCCGGCTTTGTCGCCTCATTGGACAAGCGCGGCCTGCTGCCATAGAGACGGTCATAGTTCGCGAGCCCGACCGACAAATCCAGCTCAAAGGAGATGACCCAAAGCCAAAAGCCAACCGAACGGCGATGGCGCGTTGTCTCTGAAGCGGGTTTTGATCTGATCGCGGCAACCACAGCTTTGGATCAAGCTGCATTACAGGTGTCTTGGGCCGGAAATGTCGGCTAAAAAAACGAATTTCAATGTGACCCATTACCGTCAGATCGCCCGATCACGCGCGGGCCTGATAATCCTGCGCCAGTGCAAATCGCGCTCTTGCCACCATCCCCCAAACAACCTATAGCACCCCCACCAGACGACCCGCGTGATTCACGCGGGTCGCTGCATTATACGACGCGAAGAGGCGGGCCGATGAGCGGTCCCTCTCCAATCCGTTGAAATCCCGAAGACAAGGGATATGCACATGGCCCAAAGCCAAAACATCCGCATTCGCCTGAAGGCGTTTGACTATCGGGTGCTTGATGCTTCCACCCAGGAAATCGTCAACACTGCCAAGCGGACCGGAGCCTCTGTTCGCGGCCCGATCCCGCTGCCCAACAAGATCGAAAAATTCACTGTTCTGCGTGGCCCCCACGTCGACAAGAAATCCCGCGACCAGTTCGAGATCCGCACGCACAAGCGTCTGCTCGACATTGTTGATCCGACCCCCCAGACCGTTGACGCGCTGATGAAGCTCGACCTCGCCGCTGGTGTGGACGTCGAGATCAAGCTGCAGTCGTAAGTCAGGAGGGTAATAGATATGTTGCGCTCTGGCGTTATCGCAAAAAAAGTCGGCATGACCCGGCTGTTCATGGAAGACGGCAAGCAGATTCCTGTGACCGTTCTTCAACTGGACAAGCTGCAGGTCGTCGCCCAACGCACCGCTGACAAAGACGGCTACACCGCCGTTCAGCTTGGCGCTGGCACATCCAAGGTCAAGCGCGTGTCTCAGGCCATGCGCGGCCATTTCGCGGCGGCCAAGGTCGAACCCAAGCGCAAGGTGGCGGAGTTCCGTGTGGACCCCGATGCCATGATCGGCGTGGGCGAAGAGATCACCGCGAACCATTACTTCGAAGGTCAGTTCGTCGACGTGGCGGGCACCTCCATCGGTAAGGGTTTTGCCGGTGCAATGAAGCGGCACAACTTCGGCGGTCTGCGGGCCACCCACGGTGTGTCGATTTCGCACCGTTCGCATGGCTCGACCGGCCAGTGTCAGGACCCCGGCAAGGTGTTCAAGGGCAAGAAGATGGCCGGCCACATGGGCGCCGCCCGCGTGACCACGCAGAACCTGCAGGTCGTGCGCACCGATGCCGACCGTGGCCTGATCATGGTCAAGGGGGCTGTTCCCGGCTCCAAGGGCGGTTGGGTGACTGTCAAGGACGCGGTGAAAAAGCCGTTCCCCGACACCGCCATCCTGCCCGCCGCGCTCAAGTCCGCCGCTGAGGAAGCCGAGAAGGCCGCCGCAGCCGCAGCAGAAGCCGCCGCAGCCGAGGCCGAGGCCGAAGCAAAGCGTCTGGCCGAAGAGCAGGCAGCACAGGAAGCCGAGCAACTGAAGGCTGCAGAAGCTGATATCGCCGCCGACAAGGCCGACGATTCCGCTGAGCCCGAGAAGAAGGAAGGTGACGAATGAAAATCGATGTCATCAAACTCGACGGCGGCAAGGCCGGATCGGTAGACCTGGACGAGGCCCTGTTCGGCCTTGAGCCGCGCGCCGACATCCTGCACCGCGTCGTCCGCTGGCAGCGCAACAATGCGCAGGCCGGCACGCACAAGGTCAAGACACGGTCCGAGGTCAGCTATTCGACCAAGAAGATCTATCGCCAAAAGGGCACCGGCGGCGCACGCCACGGCGCGCGGTCGGCACCGATCTTCCGCAAGGGCGGTATCTACAAGGGTCCGACCCCGCGCAGCCACGGCCACGAGCTTACCAAGAAGTTCCGCAAGCTGGGCCTGTGCCATGCACTGAGCGCCAAGGCGAAAGCGGGCGAGTTGGTCATCATCGACGAGGCAGCGGGCGAAGGCAAAACCGCCGCTCTGGCCAAGCAGGTCAAGAACCTGGGCTGGAAACGCGCGCTGATCATCGACGGTGCCGCCGTGAACGAAAGCTTTGCGCAAGCCGCGCGCAACATCGAAGGTCTGGATATCCTGCCGACGATGGGCGCAAACGTCTATGACATCCTCAAGCGTGACACCCTGGTGATCACGAAGGCGGGGATCGAAGCACTGGAGGCCCGTTTGAAATGAGCGCGAAGTCCGAACATTACGACGTGATCCGCAAGCCGATCATCACCGAAAAAGCGACAATGGCATCCGAATCGGGTGCCGTCGTCTTCGAGGTGGCGATGGACAGCAACAAGCCGATGATCAAGGAAGCCGTAGAGGCGCTCTTTGGGGTCAAGGTGAAGGCCGTGAATACGACCATCACCAAAGGCAAGGTCAAGCGTTTCCGCGGTCAGATGGGCCGTCGGCGCGACGTGAAGAAAGCCTACGTGACGCTGGAAGCCGGCAACACGATTGACGTGACCACCGGTCTTTGACCCGCGTCACGGTCTGAAACGAAAAAACCCCGGTCTGGACACAGGCCGGGGTTTTGCGTTTTGGCCGGCCTTTGCGGCTCGTCGCGCGCGTGGGCGAGGGGCGTCAATTCGCGCCGCAATCGCACCGATGCCGCCCCCCCGCCGACGCAAGCCGCGCCGGTGATGGCGGTCGGGCGCCGGCCTGTGCCAGGTTCGCAGCGGTTTTTCCCGACGAGCGCTTGACCCCATACCCTGCCTCCCCTAAGAGACCCCATCGGCCAAGCCCCGGATTCGTCCGGGGCTTCTCCGTTGTTCGAAAGAACACCCAGATCGGGGACCTTCGGGGCCCTATAACCACAGACGTCGCCTGCGGCGTCTCACATAGCAAAACGGAAGACAGAAACATGGCACTCAAGTCGTATAAGCCGACGACGCCGGGCCAGCGTGGGCTGGTACTGATCGACCGTTCGGAGCTTTGGAAAGGCCGCCCGGTCAAGGCCCTCACAGAGGGTTTGACCAAGCATGGCGGACGGAACAACACCGGACGGATCACGATGCGCCGCAAAGGCGGCGGGGCCAAGCGCCTCTACCGGATCGTCGATTTCAAGCGCAACAAGCTGGACATGTCCGCGGTTGTCGCACGTATCGAATATGACCCCAACCGGACCGCGTTCATCGCGCTGATCCAGTACGAAGACGGCGAGCAGGCCTATATCCTCGCGCCGCAGCGTCTGGCGGTTGGCGACAAGATCGTCTCCTCCAAGAAGGCCGACATCAAGCCGGGCAACGCGATGCCTTTTGCCGGCATGCCTATCGGTACGATCGTCCACAACATCGAGATGAAGCCCGGCAAGGGTGGCCAGATCGCGCGTGCGGCGGGCACCTATGCCCAGTTCGTCGGTCGTGACGGCGGCTATGCCCAGATCCGCCTCAGCTCGGGCGAATTGCGCCTGGTGCGTCAGGAATGCATGGCCACAGTCGGTGCCGTCAGCAACCCCGACAACAGCAACCAGAACTACGGCAAAGCGGGCCGCATGCGCCACAAGGGTATCCGCCCGTCGGTGCGTGGTGTCGTGATGAACCCGATCGACCACCCGCATGGTGGTGGTGAAGGCCGGACATCGGGTGGTCGTCACCCAGTGACCCCATGGGGCAAGCCCACCAAAGGTGCGCGGACCCGGAACAAGAACAAAGCGTCCAGCAAGCTGATCATCCGCTCGCGGCACGCCAAGAAGAAGGGACGTTAAGATATGTCTCGCTCAGTCTGGAAAGGGCCTTTCGTCGACAGCTACGTGCTGAAGAAGGCCGAAGCGTCGCGCGAGGGCGGTCGCAACGAAGTGATCAAGATCTGGTCGCGTCGTTCCACCATCCTGCCGCAGTTTGTGGGTCTGACGTTCGGCGTCTACAACGGCCACAAACATATCCCTGTCAACGTGTCCGAGGACATGATCGGTCAGAAGTTCGGTGAGTATTCGCCGACGCGGACCTACTACGGTCATGCCGCCGACAAAAAAGCGAAGCGGAAATAAGCCATGAGCAAGGATAAGAATCCCCGCCGCGTGGCCGACAACGAAGCAATGGCAAAACTGCGCATGCTTCGCACAAGCCCGCAAAAGCTGAACCTCGTCGCCGCGATGATCCGTGGCAAGAAGGTCGATCGCGCTCTGACCGATCTGACCTTCTCGAAAAAGCGGATCGCGCAGGACGTGAAGAAGTGCCTTCAGTCCGCCATCGCCAATGCCGAGAACAACCACAACCTCGACGTGGATGAGCTGGTCGTCGCCGAAGCCTATGTCGGCAAGAACCTGACCATGAAGCGCGGTCGCCCGCGGGCCCGTGGCCGGTTCGGCAAGATCATCAAGCCGTTCTCGGAAATCACCATTCTCGTGCGTCAAGTTGAGGAGCAAGCCTGATGGGTAACAAAGTCAATCCGATTGGCATGCGCCTGCAGGTGAACCGCACCTGGGACAGCCGCTGGTATGCCGACACCAAGGATTACGGTGATCTTCTTCTGGAAGACCTCGCGATCCGCGATTTCATCAAGGAAGAATGCAAGCAGGCCGGCGTGGCGCGTGTGATCATCGAACGTCCGCACAAGAAGTGCCGCGTGACGATCCACACTGCCCGCCCCGGCGTCATCATCGGCAAGAAAGGCGCGGACATCGAAGGTCTGCGCAAGAAGATCGCCGCGATGACCAAGAGCGAGCTGCACCTCAACATCGTTGAAGTGCGCAAGCCCGAGCTGGATGCGGCCCTCGTTGGTGAGAGCATTGCACAGCAGTTGGAGCGTCGGGTGTCTTTCCGCCGCGCCATGAAGCGTGCCGTTCAGAACGCGATGCGCATGGGGGCCCTGGGCATCCGTGTGAACCTCGCGGGTCGTCTGGGCGGGGCCGAGATCGCGCGGACCGAATGGTATCGCGAAGGTCGCGTGCCGTTGCATACGCTGCGGGCCGATATCGATTACGCACACGTTGAGGCGGCGACCGCCTATGGCATCATCGGGATCAAGACCTGGATCTTCAAAGGTGAGATCATGGAGCATGACCCGGGCGCGCGTGACCGTAAAGCACAGGAACTCCAGGATGGCCCTGCACCGCGTGGTGCTGGTGGTCGCCGCTAAGGGGGAATGACAGATGCTACAACCAAAGCGCACTAAATTCCGCAAGCAGTTCAAAGGCTCCATCAAGGGGCTGGCGAAAGGCGGGTCGGATCTCAACTTCGGGACCTATGGCCTCAAGGCCACCGAGCCCGAGCGTGTGACCGCGCGTCAGATCGAAGCGGCCCGCCGCGCGATGACCCGCCACATGAAACGTCAGGGTCGCGTCTGGATCCGGATCTTCCCGGATACGCCGGTAACCTCCAAGCCCGTCGAAGTTCGTATGGGTAAGGGTAAAGGTTCGGTGGATTTCTGGGCCTGCAAGGTCAAGCCCGGCCGCGTGATGTTCGAAATCGACGGCGTCGATGAGACGATCGCCCGCGAGGCGCTGCGCCTTGCCGCGATGAAGCTGCCGATCAAGACACGGGTCGTGGTCCGCGAGGACTGGTAAGGCCGACGGGGCATGGCCCCGATCCGCTGACAAGATCAAAGGCCCCCACCGCACACGCGGTGGGGGCCTTTATCGTTTCAAGGGGGCTTCGGGGACGTAAGTGGCTGGCCGGAGGGCGGCAATTTACGGGGTCCGGCGTCATGCCACGCCCGATCTGCCATTGGGGGGCTCAGGTTCGCGCCTTTTCAAAGGCGGTCCAGGCTGCTTCGAATGCCGCAAAGTCAAAACCCGGCCGGTTGGCCGGTTCCAGAACGATCTTCTCCGTTCGCAGAAGCGTTTCGATCGCGTCCGCGAGCCTGGGCAATATATCGTCGGGGATGACCAGAGCACCGTGGCGATCCGCATGGATCAGATCGCCCGAAGCGATGCGCAGGCCATGAACAGTGACCTCGGTGCCGATTTCACGCACATGGACAAAGCCGTGGCTGGGCCCGATGGACCCCGCGACGACCGGAAACCCGTCCGGCAGATCGCCAAGGTCGCGCATGACGCCATCGGTCAGTGCCCCGGACATGCCGAAACCCTTGTGAATGCTCGTGTTGATTTCGCCCCAGTAGGCGCCGATCGCTTGCGGTACATCCAGATCCTGGACGACGGCGACGCTGGGGTGTGCGCCCTCAGCCATGTAGCGGTAATAGGCCATGCGACGTTCGCGGATCACCTCGGGTGGTTCGGTCGGTGGGGCGACCGCGGCGATCTTGGCGGTTCGGGCATAGCCGACGATTGCGGGCGCATCCGGCGCACTGCACAGCATCGTGCCACGGGTGAAGGCATCAAAGCCACGCTTGCCCTGCGCGGTCTCGATCGCGTTGCAGACGGTCGGCGTATCGACCGAGCGGAGCAGTTTCAGCAAGTCGGGCGTCATTCGGCCTCCAGCCACCGGGCGATATGCCGGCATGTGTCTTGGGGATGTTCAAGCGTCGGCAAGTGGCCGGCGCCTTCGATGATCCGCAGTGTCGACCGGGGCAGCAGATCGGCCATCAGCCGATGCCGTTCCACCGGGCAAAGCGCGTCGTGTTGCCCGCACAGCACCAGCGCGTGGCCGCCAAAACCGCGGAGCGTGTCCTGTTGATCGGGTCTTGACCGCAGCGCCCGTGATTGCCGCACGAACACCTCCGGCCCCAGCGTCATGGCCATGGTTTCGCAAAGGGTTTCTATTTCGCGCCGGCACGGGCCGTCAGCCAGGTAGTTCGGTATCATCTGGTCGCGCATGACCCGCATCAGGTGGCCGGCTTCGACATCTGCGATCTGCGGGGCGCGCCGGGCCTTGACCGCATCCGTCTCCGCCAGCGGATTGGTATCGAGCAATGCCAGACGGTCCACGCGATCAGGGGCCTGGCGCACCACCTCCATCGCGACGATCCCGCCCATCGACAGCCCGGCCAAGGCGAACCGTTGCGGGGCGTGGCGCAGCACCTCCGCCGCCAATGCCTGCACGGTGTCATATGCGCCGATGGGCGCGTGTATCACGGTGCGCTGCGCCGAAAACGCGGTCGTCTGCGGCCCGAAAAGCCGGGCATCGCACATCATGCCGGGGATCATCAGCAGCGGGGTCATCTTAGCCCGCCCATGTCGCGCCCGCCGGGTCATCGGTGGCAACCACGTGATACATCGATGCCTCTCCGGTCATTGACGGTACGGCGGAATGCGCCAGGTTTTCCGGAACACTCATGGTGTCGCCGGGGGCCAGCGTGACGCCGCCGCCATCAAAACTGACGCGCCAGTGGCCGCGCATCGGCATCAGGACAGAGGGCCTGTCGTGGCTGTGGACCTTGTCGGTGGCCGAGGACCGGGTGATGAAATCAACCTCGAACCCGGGTTTGTCGCGCAGGATCCCGTGTTCGCCGATGACCTTGGCCGGCGCCCGGTCCGCCAGCGCGACAAGGTCGAGATAGCGCGCGACATGGCCGGGGACGACTTCTGCCGTGGTGGGTTCGGGAAAGGCCCCGAGCTCGTCTTGGGTCAGCACCTGCATCGGTGCGACGCCCTCGGGCAGGGTCGCGCCCTTGAGTGAATCGTAGAGCTTGCCGTTGGCGCCCAGCACCAGTCCGTGATCGGCCGCGTCCTCGATCACCTGCGGTGCCCAGATCACCCCGCCGCCCGCATCATCGCCGCCCAGCACGGCCATGATCATCCCGTAATCGGTGCCGATGTTCTCAAACCCGCGGAAGATACCGGTCGGGATGTTGATGATGTCTCCTTCCTCGAGAGTGACCTCTCCGGCGGTGCCCCAGCGGCCCCAGAAAAATCGCCACCGGCCCTTGAGCACGAAAAACACTTCGGCCGTGCGGTGGCTGTGAAGCGAGTTGCGGCATTTCGGAGGTTGGCCCGCGGCACCGATGTTGAAGCCGTGCGGAATCGAGATGTGCACATGCTGGTCCGGCGATTCGGACACGCCGCCACCGATGATCGTGAAGTTTTCCTTTTGGTCCGATCCGGGGGTATGGGCGTCGATGAAGGCCGTCTTGCATGGGATAAGATCGCCGTAGCGGACAATGCGGTTTTCCATGTCTTGGGGTGTCATTTCAGGCTCTCGTTTGCTGTGTGAGGTCAAGGGGAAGAGGGGTGGGCAAGGGTGGCGTTGCAGATCAGCCGGTCTGCAGATGTATCTGCTTCCACACGGCGGTTTCGTCATAAAGCGTGTATTCCCGGCGCAGCCCCCAGGGGCCGAACTCGGCATGGCTCATTCCCATGATGTGAACGCGCTTGCCGGTGGGGCGGCCAAAGGCCCCCCAGCCATCGTTCAAGCCGTCCAGCGACCAGCGGATCGCGGCGCGGGGCGACATCATCGCGTCGTCGCGTCCGACCACGTGGTGGATCTTGAACGTGGCCGACGGAAACGAAGCACGCAGCCCGATCCAGAAGTCGTCCACCGCCCGGTGACTGATCGCGGTCACGCCGCCCGCGTATTCGCCGATGACGGCCCGGTCGTATTCCCGTGGGATCACGGTGAAATCGGCGGCCATGATCCGCATTAGGATATCGGCGTATTTTGCACCCCAGTCGCTGTCGTTGCCGCGCCCGGTATAGGGGCCGGCGACATCGTTTTCGGGCAGGAAGGGTTTGACGCAGGCGTCGGGGCCGCCTTCGCGGTCAATCAGGTCGCGGGCATAGTCCGCCGGGGTCCAGCCCATCTGGCGCACGATGGCGCCCTGGTCGCGCACCAGCCATTCATCGGTGATCTGGTTGGCGCGCGCATAGCAATCGGCGATGATGCGGTAGCGCACCGTTTTGCCCGTGGCCGCGCCGTAGACACCCGGGTTGGTGTGGGTCGCGGTTGACAGCAAGCGGTGCGAGGACAGCAGCCCGTCGTCGTTGCCCTCGCACCAGATCACGTCCTCGCCGAAAAGCGTCCGATCAGGAAATTCCGCCAGCGTCGACATGGTCGCGGCGACCACGTTCTTGTTGCCGACGACTATGGACCCGGGCGATCGGACAGGCAGGTCGGCGCCGTAGTAGTGATCCAGCGTGGCAATGCCGCGATCCTCCCAGATCTCCTTGGTTATGCCGATGATGTAGTCGGGGAAATCCTTCCACCGCGGGTCGAAATTCTTCATGTCTTCCATCCTTTTGGCAGCCGGGCGGATCCGCGGACGATCAACGGACCGTCCAGCGCCACGCGGCGCGGTTCTGCGTTCTTGTCATCGATCCGGCTGAGCAGGATCGAAACCGTTTCACTTACCATCCGGTTGGCCGGTTGGCGCACGGTCGTCAGGTTGAAGCTGGGCCAGGAGGCAAGTGTCACATCGTCGTAGCCGACGACCGACACGTCCTGCGGGATCCGCAGACCCAGTTCGAAGCGCAGCACGTCCATGACGGCAAAGGCCATGTGATCGTTGGCGACGAACACCGCGTCGGGCCGGTCGGTGCCGGCGAACATCCGGCGTGCGGCATCGGTGGCGGCATCGTATTTGAACGCGCCGCTGATGCGCGAGTGCAGGCTGCGTGCACCGTCGGCCAGCCCCATCACGAAACCGGCTTCGCGGTCTCGTTGGGTCGATGCGCCTTCCCAACCGGCGATGTGGCCGATGCGGTCGTGCTGGCCGCGCAGCAGGAATTCCGCGACCTTGCGCCCGCCGGCCACGTTGTCGGAACTGACGCCCGACAGGCGGTCGTCGTCCTGCAGGCGGTTGAACATGACGATCGGGATCCCGGCGGAGTCGCAGCGTTCGGTCAGATCGCTGGTCATCCCGACAGAGGCGGTGATGATGCCGTCGACCTGATAGTCCAGCAATTCCTCGATCACGCTATGTGTGGCCGCGTCATCCTGCGCCGCCATGAAGACAAGGACATGATAGCCTTGTTCCTGCAAGGCGTTGGACAGCTTTTCGATGGCTTCGGGATAGAACTGGTTTTCGAGGTAGGACACGACCAACCCGATGATCCGGCTTTTGCCGGTAATCAGCGACCGGGCGAGGATATTCGGGCGATAACCCAGTTCCTCGGCGGCCTTGCGGACCTTCTGGGCGGTCTTGGACGATACCGATGCGCCCGGCGTGAACACCCGGCTGACGGCGGACTGGCTGACACCGGCGCGCAGCGCGACTTGCAGGGATGTGACCTTGTCGACCATCAGCCTGCCGTCCATCCGCCGTCGATCAGCAACGAGGTGCCGGTGATCAGCGCCGCCGCGTCCGATGCGAGGAACACCACAGCACCCATGATGTCCTCTACCTCGCCGACGCGGCCCAGCTTGATCTTCGATTCGATCCATTTGCGTTTTTCGGGGTCCGCCAATGTCTGTTCGCCCAGCGGCGTGCGGATGAAGGTCGGGCAAATGGTGTTGATCCGGATCCGGTCCGGCCCCCATTCGATGGCCATCGCCTTGATCATGCCTTCCAGCCCGTGCTTGGACGCGCAATAGACCGCGCGTTCGGGCCCCCCCACATGGCCCATCTGGCTCGAGATATGGATGATGCTGCCGCCGGTGCCTGACCTGATCATCGCACGTGCTGTCAGGGTGGACAGGAAATAGGCGGCCCGCAGGTTGACTCCCATGACCGCGTCATAATCTGCGACCGTGGTGTCGATCGCCGCAGAGTGGCGCGCAAGCCCGGCGGAATTGACCACGATGTCGAATGGCCCCTGCTGCGCCAGCCGATCCGACAAGTTGTCCAGATCGGCCACGTCCATCGCCACCGCGTCGGCGGACCAGCCGGCATCGCGCATTGCCGTGACCGTGTCGTCAAGCCGCGCGACGCCGCGCGCGGCACAGACCACATGCGCACCCGCTTCGGCCAGCGCCACGGCACAGCCGCGTCCGATGCCCGACGACGCGCCGGTCACCAGCGCGCGTTTTCCTGTCAGTGTCAGGGCAGGGGTTCGGGGAAGGGTCATGACGCAGGCCTTTGTATCGTGTCGACATCGGTTGCCCGGCGGGCACCGGTCAGTTGCCGCATCCGCGCAAGAACGTCGACCCCGATCTGGTGGTACATGTGCAGCAGATCGACCAGCACCCAGTTTTCCCGGATCAGGCCATTTTCCAGCCGCCAGAAATCCAGCGATCGCATCTCCACCTTCTGACCGGCGGGCGCGATGCCCAGCCAGCCATCGTGGGTGATCGTCTGGTACATGTCGGGCCAGCCGGTGACGGCGGCGTAATCGCGGTCTCCGAAAAAGTGATAGGTGATCTGATCCACATATTGTCCCCGGTCGGGCATCCCATTGAGAAACGGGATCTGGTGCCAATTGCGAAAGCCGTCGATGCCGCGGCCCGAACCGATCCCCGAGGGGCCGTACCACATCATCTTGGGGTGCCAGAAGCGCGGCATCTCCATCACCTCCGGCCCACCCAGCCTCGGGTGTTTCTTGAGGTGTTCGAGCATCTCCACAATGTGCCGGCATGTGGCCGCGCCCCATGCGGCATCATGGGGCCCCGGCACGATCCCGTCGTTCGTCGCCGGACCCGGCACATGCCATTCGCGCCCGAGGCTGGGCACCATCGGCCAGGCCCCCGCCTGCATCATCACTTCGGGGATGTCCCAAAGCGCCTGCATCTCCACCACGCGGCCCTGTGACACGCGGTAGAATTCATGGTGCCGCATGTGCACGATGTGCCCTGTCGCCGGAATGTCCAGCCACGGCGCGCGGAACGTGCCGGTGTACCAACCGCCGCAGCCGACCCAATCGTTGCCCTCTTCTGTCGGCCCGGCCATCACGATATGGTCGCGCCGCTCCAGATCCGGCACCGCGGCCAGCAGTGGAGCATAGGCCTTGTCGTAATAGGCATCCACCCCGGTGGTGGTTTCGAACGGATAGGCCAGGTGGAAAACGGCATCTGGCGCGCAGATGTCATGCAAGACACGGCGCACGTCCTGGCCATCGAAATTCGCCATTGCCGCCCGCAGCTTTGCGATCAGCGCCTTGTTCGCGGTGTGACACTCCATGGTCTCGTCTTTCCGTATCCGTGCCCCGCAGGGAACCTTCGCGTCAGTCCGCCGTTTTGAGAAGCGGCGCGCCTTCGCCGTAGGGGACGTTGATCCCGCCATAGCGCCGGACGCGCACGTTGCATTGCTCGGCGTGGCCGACGAAGCCTTCCAGCATACACAGCCGCGATCCGACGGCTCCGACCCTCGCGGCGGCCTCATCCGTCAGGATTTTCTGATAGCTGTGGGTTTTCAGAAACTTGCCGACCCATAATCCGCCCGTATAGCGCCCCGCCTTTTTCGTAGGCAGGGTGTGGTTGGTGCCGATCACCTTGTCGCCGTTGGCCACGTTTGTGCGCGGGCCCAGAAACAGCGCGCCATAGCAGGTCATGTGCTCGAGGAACCAATCGTCGCGATCGGTCATCACCTGCACGTGCTCTGACGCGATGTCGTCGGCGACGGCCAGCATTTCGTCATAGCTGTCACAAAGGATCACTTCGCCGTAGGTCTCCCAACTGACGCGCGCTGTATCGGCGGTGGGCAGGATGGTCAGCAGGCGGTCGATTTCCGCCAGGGTCGCTTCGGCCAGAGACCGGCTGTTGGTCAGCAGCACGCAGGGGCTGTTGTAGCCATGCTCGGCCTGACCGAGAAGGTCGGTGGCGCAGATTTCGGCATCAACTGTGTCGTCGGCGATAACCATCGTTTCGGTCGGCCCGGCGAAAAGGTCGATCCCCACCCGACCGAAAAGCTGGCGCTTGGCCTCGGCGACAAAGGCGTTGCCGGGGCCCACCAGCAGATGCACGGGGTCGATCGTTTCCGTCCCGATGGCCATGGCGCCGACCGCCTGGATCCCGCCCAGCACGTAGATTTCATGCGCCCCTCCAAGATGGATCGCGGCGATCACCGCCGGGTTCGGCTCGCCGTTGAAGGGGGGGGTGCAGGCGATGATGCGCGGGACCCCCGCGACCGATGCGGTGGCCACCGACATATGAGCGCTGGCGACCATCGGAAACTTGCCGCCCGGAACGTAGCAGCCGACGGACTGCACCGGGATCGTCTTGTGACCCAGTATCACGCCCGGCTGCAATTCCACTTCGATATCGAGCATCGAGTCGCGCTGCGCCTGTGCAAAGCGGCGGACGTTGTCTTGGGCGTACCGGATGTCCGCCATCTCGCGGTCCGATACCCGCGCCATCAAGGCTTCGATCTCGCTCTGGCTCAGCCTGAAGGAGGCCGGGGAATACCTGTCGAACTGCGCGGACAAATCGCGCACGGCCGTATCCCCGCGCGCCTCGATGTCTTTCAGCGTCGTCTCGACAACGGCGCGGGTCTTGGCATCGTCCTCGCCGCGCTCTGCGTCCGATTTGCCGCGCTTGAGATATTCGATCGTCATTTCGTTATCCTCGATTGTCGGGTTGTGGCGGAGTTGCGTCGCCCGTGTCGTAGGCTTCCCAGCCCTGGCCGCCGAAAACATCGACGCCAAGCTGGGCCAGCACATGCGCAAAATCGACCATCACCCAATTGTCGGTGATCCGGCCATTTTCCACCTTCCAGAAGTCCATATAGCGGATCTGTACCCGCTTTCCGGTTGCGGCGACGCCCATGAAGGCACCCGCGTGCGTGGCCTCCTGCCGTCCGAATGCGGCGGCCCATTCGCCCATGAAAAGCCGTGCCTCGTCGATGCAGACCTTGTCGGAGAACGCGGCCTGGAAGGGGCGTTGCCAATTGTCCTGGAACTGTTGCAGGCCCAGCTTGGTGCCGCAACCCTGGTTGCCCATCCAGCGGAACCCATCCGCGAAAAAAGCGCCGATGTCGTCGATCCTGTGATCGTTCAGCCCATCGACCATCGTTTCGATCACGGCGCGGGTCGCGTCCGTTTTCGACAGGTCGGTGTCGCGCGACAAAATCGCCTGTTCGGGGCGTGCGCCCTTGCCGGTGGCCGCAGGGGCGGTGGGGTCGAAACCGGTCATCCCTTGACCGCCCCCGCGGTCAGGCCCGATACGATCTGGCGCTGGAACACCATGACCAGCAAGAACAGCGGCGCGGTGATCGACACGGCGGCGGCAATCGCCTCGACTTGGTCGGTGGTGGTGGTTTCGCGGTTGAAATAGCCCGCGATGGCCGGAACCATCGTCTGGTTTTGCGCATCCAGCAGCAAAGAGGTCACGAGGAAGTCGTTGTAGCCCAGCAGGAAGCTGAACAGGCCCGTGGTGATGACGCCGGGCCACATCACCGGCATGATGACGCGGCGAAAGGCCTGGAAATGCGAACATCCATCGACGCGCGCGGCTTCGTCCAGTTCGGTCGGGATAGAGTGAAAGAACGACCGAAGCATCCAGATCGTGAAGGGCTGGTTGATCGCCACCAGCACCGCGATCACCGCGTAGGGCTGCCCGTACAGCGTCGGCGCGGCGTCGCCGAAGATTGGCCGCAGAATTTCCGCTGAGTTGATGAAGACCGGCAGGTATCCCGCCACCAGCACCGAATGGGGCAGCGCCCGGAAGATCAGCGCGAGGATCAGCAGCCAGAACGCCAGATTGGAACCCGAGCGCGCCAGACCGTACCCCGCCAGCGTTCCGACCGTCAGAGAGACCGTGACGACGCCGGTGGTCACCAAAAGCGAATTGAGGAAATTGCGGTAGAATTCGTTGTCCACCCAGACCGATTGGTAATGCACCGTCGTCAGCCCGATCAGCGGCGTCGACAGCGGCCCCGCGATGGCGTTCAGACCTGTCAGGATTACCGGCAGGATCACGAAGAAGCCGATGACGAAGGATACTGCGAAGCCCGACACCGCAATGATCCAGCCGATCACGATGGTGCCCGGCTGGGTCAGGCGCGACACCATCCGCGGCAACGTGCGCAGGGCAAACCGCGCCGACGCCCAAAGCGCGGCCAGCCCCAGCACGATGTCGATGATCGACAGCCCGTTGCCGTCAGCGCGGGTGGCTGGGCCGATGACCACGTCGAGCGGGTTGGACGCAAAGGCATCCACCGGCGACTTGAAGCTCATCACGGCGATCCAGACGATCGGAAACGCTGCCAGCAGGCACCAGAAGATCAGGAAGCCGGCGGACCCGACCCGAAGGGACAAGGATTGGCGCATGGACAGGGGGGTGGACATGTCAGTGGCTTCCTTTGTGGTCGCGCCAGGTGCGCGTGAGCAGGGGAATGAGCAGGACCACGATACCGATCATCGTCAGCATCGCGCTGGCCGATGCCCGCCCGATGGACCGGTTGCCCGCATCGTCGGGCGTCAGGAAGTCGTAGGTCAGCCACTGAAGCGAGATCACGTGGCTTTGGCTTGAGAAGCCGACGATTTCCTCGAACACGCGGTAGCAGTCCATCAGGTGAATGAGCGCCACGAAGACGATCAGCGGCATCAGGTGCGGCACGATCACGTAACGCAGCCGTTCCCATCGGTTTGCGCCGTCGATGATCGCGCTTTCCAGCGTGTCCTGGTTGACCGTCTGCAGGCCCGCGTAAAAGATGACAAAGGCAAAGGGCGCGACGTGCCAGACCCGGTAGAACAGCATCATCAATTCGATCGTCCAGCCCTGCGCGAACATCGCGATGTCCTGTGCCAGCCACCATTCGAGAAAACTGGTCAGGATGCCGTCACCGATGAACAGCCAGCGGATCGACAGCGCGCCGATCACCGGCGTGATGATGAAGGGCAGCAGCGAGATGAAGATCACCGGCCCACGCAGCGATTTCGCGGCGTTGTTGACGGCCAGAGCGATCGCCAGCCCGACAACGACGACCAACGGCAGTGTCAGCAACGTGAAGGTCAGCGTGAACCGCAGCGCCTTCCAGAAATCGATTGCCATCAACTGACGCCAGCTGCCGTTCGCGAGGGCGTCCTTGACCCGGCCCAACTCCAGAACGTTGCGGTAACTTTCCAGCCCGGTGAACCGGGTCTGGGTCAGGATCTTGCCATCCTCGCCGAGTATCGGCTTGGTTTCAGTCCGGGTGACACAGACCGGATCGGGAAACCCCGGCGTGCAGCTTTCGATCTCGACCTGCTCGAACACCGGCTGCGTGTTGTAAAAGCTTTGCGTGAACACGCTGACCAACGGCAGGGCGATGAACACCAGCATCATGAACAGCGACGGGCCGACGAAGGCTGCAAAGGTTTTGAATTTCATGGCATGGCCCTTTTCATACGGTCGCTTCGGCCCGGACTTTGACGCTGCGCAGGGCGCGGCTGCGCAGGGTCAAACCTCGGGATTGATGGGTGCGGCAGGGCGCGAACGCCCCGCCGCGAAACGGTCATTCGGCGATCAGCCCGGCCTCCTTGGCCGACGTCAGATAGGCTGCTTCGATGTCGGCCAGCGTGGTCGCGGCATCCTTGGCGCCAGTCAGGTAATCGCTGACCCCGTTGCCGATGGCGGTGTGCATCAGGCCCATTGCCGACGTCGATGGATAGGCCTGCGGGGCGGGTTGCGCGGTCAAGGTCGCGATCGCGCCCTGTGCCAGGCGATCGGGGTCGTATCCGGGAATGAGCCAGACCGCCGCACCGTTGTTGGCCTTGACCATCTCGGTGTCCAACCCCTCGACGATCAGCCGGAAGGCCGCGTCGGCTTGCTCGTCGGAGACGTTGGCGGCGATGACGACGCCGTCCCACCAGATCGTCGTGGCTGGCGCGCCGCCCTCCATGGCCAGTGGGGCCGCGGCGGTGTTGACCTTGCCGACGACCTGGCTTTCGCCCTCGACATCCACCGATCCGGCGCGGCTGGCCCAGAGGTTCGCCATGGCGATCTTGCCCTGTTGCAACTGCTGCTGCACGTAGGTGGAATCGGACACGAGGTATTCGGGATCCAGGTAGGCCGTGATCGCCTTGAGCGTCTCGAGGGCGTTCACGCCCGCATCGGTATTGACCGTCGGCATGTTGTTCTCGTCATAGAACTGTCCGCCGTAGCCTAGGAACATGTTGTTGAAATCCTGCGCCAGGTTCCAGCCGGATTTCATCGTGGCGCCCAAGGGATAGTCCACAACGCCCGCGGCCTTGATTTTTTCGGCGGCATCCAGAACCTCGTCCCAGGTGGTCGGGACCGCGATGCCCAGATCGGTCAGGATGTCATCGCGATAGATCAGGTGCTGGGTGTTGACCATCATCCCGATCGCCATGATCTTGCCGTCGATGCGGATCAACTGGTTCGGCGACAGGTCCTGACCGTATTTCGCCACCAGATCGTCAAGCGGGCGAATGGTGCCTTCGTTCATCAACGGCGTGATGGTGCCGTTCGACACCCCGCCAATGGTATAAAGCGACGGCTGCGCGGCAAAGGCCGCCGGCTGCTTGGTGCGGAACTCCTGATCCAGTTCGGCGGTGAAGTTGCCGCATTCGGCCATCGCGTCGGACACGGCCTTCCAGGCTTCGAAGCCAGCCGACAGCATGCTGACCGGCGTTTCGTTTTCGTACGAACAGGCGGCGAACGCGCCGGTGCCCATCAGTGATATGGCGCCCGACACTACAAGATTTCTCAGATACATGGTCTACACTCCCTTTTGATACTGCGGCGCCGGTTGTCCGACACCCGTTGGATGGCCGGCTTGTTGCCGGGGTTCTTGATTTGGGCCTACGCCGCGATACGCGCGCCGGTGGTCCGGTCGAACAGGTGGCAAATTGCGGCCGGTATGGCCAAGGATACCGGGTCGCCGATGCCTGCGCGGTACTCTTTGTGCGCCTTCACCGACACCATCTGCCCGCCCGCGCGGACCGTCAGCATCGTGGCGTCGCCCAACAGCTCGATGGTATAGAGCGGCGCATTGACCGCGCCGCTGGTCCCGGCTTCGGCGACGCTGGCATCTTCGGCGCGAAAGCCCAGGGTCACAGGGCCGTCGGCGCCGTTCAGACCGGTGATTTCCACGTTCTTGCCAGTAAAGGTTCCGTCCCTAAGGTCGCCATCCATCAGGTTCATCGCCGGTGATCCGATGAAACTGGCCACGAAGGTATTGGCGGGATTGTCGTAAATGTCGGTCGGCGTTCCCACCTGTTGCACGACCCCGGCCTTCATCACCACGACGCGATCTGCCAGCGTCATCGCCTCAATCTGGTCGTGGGTCACGTAAACCGTTGTCACCTTCAGCTCGTGGCTGAGGTTCTTGATCTGCGCGCGCGTCGAGACGCGCAGTTTCGCGTCGAGGTTCGACAGCGGCTCGTCCATCAGGAACACCGACGGCTTGCGCACGATGGCGCGCGCCAATGCAACCCGCTGCCGTTGCCCGCCCGACAGCTCGGCGGGTTTGCGGTGCAGGAATTCCGTGAGCTCGACCATTTCCGCGGCCTTCATCACCCGCTCGTCGTGGGTGGCGGGGTCGGCCTTGCGCACCTTGAGCGGAAACCGAATGTTCTCGTAGACGTTCAGGTGCGGATAAAGACCGTAGGACTGGAACACCATCGCGACATCGCGGTCCTTCGGGTCGAGGTCGTTGACCTGTCGATCCCCGATCCAGATTTCGCCCTCCGTGGCATCCTCCAGCCCGGCGATCATCCGCATTGTCGTGGTCTTGCCGCAGCCGGATGGACCCAGCAGCACCAGAAATTCCTGATCCGCGATGGTCAGATCGAAGTTGTTCACCCCGATGAAAGACCCCCATCGCTTGGACAGGTTCCTGAGTTGAATTTCGGCCATGATCCCTCCCGCCAGCGCAACTTGCATACGCTTGCAAAGAAGGTAAAATGAGAAACCGCCATAAGGCAAGAAATTTTTGCAAGCGTATGCATGGCGTATGGATCAGGCGGTTGTTACCGCGGGTCCATCGGTCTGAAATAGTTGAGGAATTGAACCGATGTCAGAAATTCAGGCCGCCAAGGATCTGGTGCGCGCCTATTACGCCGCGCTGGATGGCGCCGAGGTCGCGGAGATCCCGGAGGTCATCGGGCGATTCGCGACGCCGTCGTACGAGTGGCTTGGGTATCACCCCTTCGATGCGCTGACAGGCGCGGCGGAGGTCGGTCGGACGTTCTGGCAGCCGCTGCGCCGGTCGCTGGGCCGGATACAGCGGCGGCTGGATGTGTTCATGGCCGGGCACAACCGGTTGCCAGGCACGCAGGGTGTCTGGGTCTGCTCGATGGGGCACCTGATGGGCCTGTTCGACGCGCCGTGGCTGGGGATCGCGCCGACAGGCCGGATGGCATTCCTGCGCTATGGCGAATTTCACCTGATCGAAGACGGCAAGATTGCCCGGACGGCGATGTATTTCGACATACCCCACCTGATGATGCAGTCCGGTCTGGCCCCGTTCCCGCCGCAGACGGCCGCGCATCTGGTACAGCCGGGCCCGCAGACGCATGACGGCGTGATGTTCGGCCCGCAGGCGCCGCAAGACGGCGACAGAACGCAGGCGGCGATCGACGCGATGATCGGTGACCTAGGGCAATGGGCGTCGGGCCTGCCGCTTGAAGAGGAGCTGGCGCGGTCATGGCACGATGACATGATCTGGTGGGGGCCGGCGGGGATCGGCGCGACCTATACCATAGAACGTTATGCCAAGCAGCACGCGGGCCCGTTTCGCGCCGGGTTCCGCGATCGATCCGCCACCGGGCACATCTGCCGCATCGCGGAAGGCGCGTATGGCGGGTTCTTTGGCTGGCCGAACTTCACCGCCGTGCCGACCGGCGGCTTCATGAGCATGCCGGCGACGGACCGCCCCGGTGAATTTCGCGTCATCGATATCTATCGCCGCGCGGGCGACAAGCTGGCCGAGAACTGGGTGTTCATCGACCTTCTGCATTTCTGGAAGCAGCAAGGGGTCGATGTCCTGGCGCGGATGCAGGCCGTCTCCGCGGCGGGGAAAGCACGATCAGAGCCCTGAACAGGGCGGCCGGCGCAGCGGTCGCGTCATTCCCACGCGTAGTTGAAGGAGACGGAAATTCGGTCGTCCTCTGCCATGTTCATCGGTACTTCGTGACGCAGCCAGCTTTCCCAAAGCAGCACGTCACCCGGATCCGGCGCGACATAGACAAAGCTGCGCAGCGCGTCGCGCGCGTCGGCCCTGCGCCCCGGCGCGGCCATCATCATCGGCAGGCGCGGATCCTCGAACTTGATGGCGCTCGCCCCCTCGGGCATCGTCACATAGGTCGTGCCGCTGATGACCGAATGAGGGTGGATATGCGACGTATGCACCCCGCCTTCAGGTAGGATGTTGATCCACAAGTCATTGAGCGTGATCGCCTTGCCGTCCAGATCAAAGTCCAGATCCTCGACGAAGGTGGCGACATGCTTGTCCAGCGCCGCCTTGAGATCCTTGAAGATCGGAAAGCGGTAGGGCAGGTCATCGAGCGAGGCATAGGAGGTATAGCCGGGAAAGCCGTTCTCCTCGCACCAGTTCTGACCGGCTTCGTCATCCTGTGCGATGGAGTAGCACGACGCTTCGAGTTCGCTCGCATCGACAGGTTTTCCGAGTGCTGCCAGAGGCGCGTGATACAGGCGGGTGACGAATAGGGATCTGATCTGGGTCATGGGCTGGTTCGCTTTCGGGGATCGGGGCAGGGGGCACGGTATCTGCGAACGGCACGGTGTAAAACCCCCACGGTCCCTGGGCGGCGCGCGGCGGCGCGTGACGCGCGATCCTGTCCGGCAATAGGGGGTTGCGCCGTTGCGCCATCCCTCCTATACGGCGCACTTCGATACCCACTCCACCAGAATCATGGTCACCCGAACGGGGCCTGCTGGTGATGTTGAAAGGACTAGGGCTATGAACGCCAAGGAACTGCACGACAAGACGCCGGACCAGCTCCGCGAAGAGCTGTCGAACCTGAAGAAAGAAAGCTTTAACCTGCGCTTTCAACAGGCCACCGGTCAGCTGGAAAACCCCGCACAGATCAAGATCGCCCGCCGCGCCGCGGCCCGCGTCAAGACCGTGCTGAACCAGAAAGCCGCTGCCGCGGCAGCGACAGAATAAGGGAGCCTCAGACATGCCCAAGCGTATCCTCTCTGGCACCGTGACAAGCGACGCCAACGCCCAGACAGTAACCGTGTCGGTCGAGCGCCGCTTCACGCACCCTGTTCTGAAAAAAACCATTCGTAAGTCCAAGAAGTACCGGGCCCACGATGAGAACAACACATACAAGGTGGGCGACGCCGTTCGCATCATCGAGTGTGCACCGAAGTCGAAGACCAAGCGCTGGGAGGTTCTTGAGGCTGCTGAAGCCTGAAGACCCAATCCAGCTTAATCGAAACCCTGGGGATCAGGCACGCATCGCCCCCCAAAGGTCGGGAGAAACCAAATGATCCAGATGCAGACCAACCTGGATGTTGCTGACAACAGCGGCGCGCGCCGTGTTCAGTGCATCAAGGTCCTGGGTGGTTCCAAGCGTAAATACGCGTCCGTGGGCGACATCATCGTCGTCTCGGTCAAGGAAGCCATCCCGCGCGGTCGTGTGAAAAAGGGCGACGTCCGCAAGGCCGTCGTCGTTCGCACCGCCAAGGAAGTTCGTCGCGACGATGGCACAGCCATCCGCTTCGACCGCAACGCAGCCGTTATTCTGAACAATAACAACGAGCCCGTCGGCACCCGTATCTTCGGGCCAGTCGTGCGCGAGCTGCGTGCCAAGAACTTCATGAAAATCATCTCGCTCGCTCCGGAGGTGCTGTAATCATGGCTGCCAAACTTCGCAAAGGCGACAAGGTCGTCGTGCTCGCGGGCAAGGACAAGGGCAAGGAAGGCACGATCGCCTCGGTTGACCCCAAGTCCAACAAGGCCGTGGTCGAGGGCGTGAACATCGCCATCCGCGCCACCCGCCAGACCCAGACAGAGCAGGGCGGTCGCATCCCCAAGGCGATGCCGATCGACCTCAGCAACCTCGCGCTCGTCGATGCCAACGGCAAGGCGACACGCGTCGGCTTCAAGATGGACGGCGACAAGAAAGTGCGCTTTGCCAAAACCACGGGGGACGTGATCGATGCTTGATAGTGCAACTTACACACCCCGCCTGAAGGCGATCTACACGGACACGATCCGCGCCGCCCTCAAGGAAGAGTTCGGCTACAAGAACGAGATGATGATCCCGCGACTGGACAAGATCGTTCTGAACATCGGCTGTGGCGCCGAAGCCGTTCGGGACAGCAAGAAGGCCAAGTCGGCGCAGGAAGACCTGACGCTGATCGCGGGCCAGAAGGCTCTGACCACCGTGGCCAAGAAATCCATCGCCGGTTTCCGCGTTCGCGAGGAAATGCCGCTGGGCGCGAAAGTGACCCTGCGCGGCGATCGCATGTACGAATTCCTTGACCGTCTGATCACGATTGCAATGCCCCGTATCCGCGACTTTCGCGGCGTGCCCGGCAAGTCTTTCGATGGCCGTGGCAACTATGCCATGGGCCTCAAAGAGCACCTCGTGTTCCCCGAGATCAACTTCGACAAGATCGATGAGAACTGGGGAATGGATATCGTGATCGCCACCACGGCGAAAACCGACGCCGAAGCCAAGAGCCTGTTGAAAGCCTTCAACATGCCCTTCAATTCGTAAGCGCGGGAAGGAATAGACATGGCTAAGAAATCTATGATCGAACGCGAGAAGAAGCGTGAGGCGCTGGTGAAGAAATACGCCGCCAAGCGTGCCGCGCTGAAAGAGATCGTGAACGACGAAAGCAAGCCGATGGAAGAGCGGTTCCGCGCTTCCCTGAAGCTGGCAAAACTGCCGCGCAACAGCTCGGCCGTGCGTCTGCACAACCGGTGCCAACTGACCGGTCGTCCGCATGCGTACTATCGCAAACTGAAAATTTCGCGGATCGCGCTGCGGGACCTCGGCTCTACCGGCCAGATCCCCGGCCTGGTCAAGTCGAGCTGGTAAGGAGAGCATGATATGAACGATCCTATCGCAGATATGCTCACCCGGATCCGCAACTCTTCGTTGCGCGGCAAGTCCACGGTCATCACCCCGGCGTCCAAGCTGCGGGCATGGGTGTTGGATGTGCTGGCGGACGAAGGTTACATCCGTGGTTATGAGAAGATGACCGGCGCCGACGGCCACCCGGCCATCGAGATCAGCCTCAAGTACTACGAAGGCGAACCTGTCATTCGCGAACTGAAGCGGGTTTCCAAGCCCGGTCGCCGCGTTTACATGGGCGTCAAGGACATTCCCTCGGTCCGTCAGGGCCTGGGCGTGTCGATTGTCTCCACCCCTCAGGGTGTGATGTCGGACGCATCCGCACGCGCAGCCAATGTTGGCGGCGAAGTGCTTTGCACCGTATTCTAAGGGGAAACTGATGTCTCGTATTGGTAAGAGAGCGGTTGTGCTGCCCAGCGGTGTTACGGCATCGATCAGCGGCCAGACCATTGAAATCAAGGGGCCCAAGGGCACCCGTGCCTTCAAGGCGACGGATGACGTGACCCTGACTGTCGAAAACGACGCCGTTTCGGTCACGCCGCGTGGCACGTCCAAGCGCGCGCGCCAGCAGTGGGGCATGAGCCGCACGATGGTGGCGAACCTCGTGACCGGTGTCACCGACGGTTTCAAGAAAGAGCTTGAGATCCAGGGTGTCGGGTATCGTGCGGCCATGACCGGCAACACGCTGAAGTTGAACCTCGGTCTGTCGCACGATGTGGATTACACCCCACCTGCCGGCGTGACCGTGACAGCCCCCAAACAGACCGAGATTGTGGTGGAAGGCATTGACGAACAGCTTGTTGGTCAGGTTGCCGCGAACATCCGCGCATGGCGCAAGCCCGAGCCCTACAAGGGCAAGGGTATCCGCTATAAGGGCGAGTTCATCTTCCGCAAAGAAGGCAAGAAGAAGTAAGGACGCAGACAATGGCAAACAGCAAAAGACAACTGTTCTTGAAGCGCCGCCTGCGCGTTCGGAACAAACTTCGCCGGACCAACGCCGGGCGCATGCGCCTGTCGGTGCACCGCAGCAACAAGAACATCAGCGTCCAGCTGATCGACGATGTGAACGGCGTGACGCTCGCGTCCGCCTCCACGTTGGAAAAAGATCTGGGCGTTGTGGGCAAGAACAACATCGAAGCGGCCACCAAGGTGGGCGCGGCGATCGCCGAGCGCGCCAAGAAGGCCGGTGTTGAAACCGCCTACTTCGATCGTGGCGGGTTCCTGTTCCACGGCAAGGTCAAGGCCCTGGCCGACGCCGCCCGCGAAGGCGGTCTGAAAATCTAAGCGCAAGTCGCCCCGCGGGGCGACTTCGATGATCCGGGAGCGATCCGCTCACCTGGATTGACGGAAAACAGGTGCTTACGACGCACCGGAATGAAAGGAAGCCTGATGGCTCGAGAAGACAACCGAGGGGGCGGACGCCGCAACCAGCGCGACGAGACCCCGGAATTCGCTGACCGCCTTGTGGCGATCAACCGTGTGTCCAAGACCGTGAAGGGTGGTAAGCGTTTCGGCTTTGCCGCGCTTGTCGTCGTGGGCGACCAGAAGGGCCGCGTCGGCTTTGGCAAGGGCAAGGCGAAAGAGGTCCCCGAGGCCATTCGCAAGGCCACGGAGCAGGCCAAGCGCCAGATGATCCGCGTCCAGCTGCGCGAAGGCCGCACGCTGCACCATGACATGGAAGGCCGTCATGGCGCCGGCAAGGTCGTCATGCGCACGGCACCCGAAGGCACCGGCATCATCGCCGGCGGCCCGATGCGCGCCGTGTTCGAGATGCTGGGCATCAAGGACGTGGTGTCCAAGTCGATCGGATCGCAGAACCCCTACAACATGATCCGTGCCACGATGGACGGTCTGAAAAAAGAAGCCAGCCCCCGGTCTGTCGCACAGCGTCGCGGCAAGAAGGTGGCCGACATTCTGCCCAAGCGTGACGAGGCCCCCGAGGCGTCGGCACAAGTGGCTGAGGAGGCATAAACCATGGCCAAGACAATCGTCGTCAAGCAGATCGGTTCCCCGATCCGCCGCCCCGCCAAGCAGCGTGCCACGCTGATCGGTCTGGGACTGAACAAGATGCACAAGACTCGTGAGCTCGAAGACACACCTTCCGTTCGCGGCATGGTGAATTCGATCCCGCACATGGTCGAGATCATCGAAGAGAAGGGCTGAGGCCCCGTCGCCGATTTCTGATCGGAAAGCGGTTCGGAAATCTCAGAATCCCGGCTATTAGATCAAACGCTTCGCAGGATACTGCGGAGCGTTTTTTCTTGGCTGGACGGAATGGTTTTTTCGGTGTTCGTCCCGGGCAGGGCGCTGCCTCCGGTTTATCAACACAAGCCTTGATCCTCGCGGGTCCGGCGTCTATACGCGCCCGGTGGATGCATGTGCGCCCACAAGAATCATGAAACGCCGCGTTCGGCCGCTCCCGTCGCTGGGGGTCGCATCCGGCAAGAGGAGAAGCGACAATGAAACTGAACGAACTTCACGACAACGAAGGCGCCACCAAGAAACGCAAGCGCGTCGGTCGCGGTCCCGGCTCCGGCATGGGCAAGATGGGTGGCCGTGGTATCAAGGGTCAGAAATCCCGCTCCGGTGTCAGCATCAACGGCTACGAGGGTGGCCAGATGCCGCTCTACCAGCGCCTGCCCAAGCGCGGCTTCACCAAGCCGAACCGCAAATCCTACGCTGTCGTGAACCTGGGTCTGATCCAGAAATTCATCGACGCGAAAAAACTCGATGCGAAATCCGCGATCACCGAGGACGCGCTGATCGCAAGCGGTCTGGTGCGTCGCAAGCTCGATGGCATCCGCATCCTGGCAAAGGGCGATTTCACCACCAAGGTTGACCTCCAGGTCACCGGCGCGTCGAAGTCCGCCGTCGAGGCCGTCGAGAAAGCTGGCGGTTCGCTGACCGTCGCAACGCCGGCCGCGGCTGAGTAAGCCTTCGGATTGGCCTTGTGAGCGGCGACCGAGCCGCTTACATACCTATCTGAGTTTTCCCCAACGCCGCCCGCCGGAAAACGGCCCGGGCGGCGTTTTCGCAACAAGAGAGAGCCCTCCATGGTATCTGCCGTCGAAAACATGGCCGCCAACACCAGCTGGTCCGCGCTGGGAAAGGCGACGGACCTGCGCAATCGCATCTTGTTCACGCTTGGCCTGCTGATCGTTTACCGCCTCGGGACCTTCATCCCGGTTCCGGGTATCGACGGCGTCGCGCTGCGTGAATTCATGGAAAGCGCCGGGCAGGGGATCGGCGGCATGGTGTCGATGTTCACCGGCGGTGCGCTGGGGCGGATGGGTATCTTTGCGCTCGGGATCATGCCCTATATCTCGGCGTCGATCATCGTTCAGTTGCTGACCTCGATGGTGCCGCAGCTCGAGCAGTTGAAGAAAGAGGGCGAACAGGGCCGCAAGAAGATCAACCAGTACACGCGATACGGAACCGTCGCACTGGCCACACTGCAGGCGTATGGCCTTGCCGTGAGCCTTGAGGCAGGCGATATCGCCGCCGATCCGGGGCTGTATTTCCGTATGGCCTGCATGATCACGCTGGTGGGCGGCACCATGTTCCTGATGTGGCTGGGCGAGCAGATCACGGCGCGCGGCATCGGTAACGGTATCAGCCTTATCATCTTTGTCGGCATCATCGCCGAAGTGCCCGCCGCCATCGCGCAGTTCTTTGCGTCTGGCCGATCCGGCGCTATCAGCCCCGCCGTCATCGTGGGCGTGCTCGTGATGGTGATCACGACGATCATGTTCGTGGTGTTCATGGAACGCGCGCTACGCAAGATCCATATCCAGTACCCGCGCCGTCAGGTCGGGATGAAGGTGTACGACGGCGGCTCCAGCCATCTGCCGGTCAAGGTGAACCCGGCGGGCGTGATCCCGGCGATCTTTGCGTCCTCGCTGCTTTTGCTGCCCGTCACGATCAGTACGTTTTCGGGCAATTCCACCAGCCCGGTGATGTCTTGGCTGCTGGCGAACTTCGGCCCCGGCCAGCCGCTGTACCTGCTGTTCTTTGTCGCGATGATCGTGTTCTTCGCCTATTTCTATACCTTCAACGTTAGCTTCAAACCCGACGAGGTTGCCGAGAACCTGAAAAGCCAGAACGGCTTTGTTCCCGGTATCCGCCCGGGCAAGAAAACCTCGGAATATCTGGAGTACGTGGTCAACCGCGTGCTGGTCCTGGGTGCGGCCTATCTGGCTGCGGTCTGTATCCTGCCGGAAATCCTGCGTGGTCAGTTCGCCATTCCGTTCTACTTTGGTGGGACTTCCGTTCTGATCGTGGTTTCTGTGACAATGGACACGATCCAGCAGGTGCAAAGCCATCTTCTGGCTCACCAATACGAAGGACTGCTTGAAAAGTCGCAATTGCGCGGCAAAGGTAAAGGTCCCCGCAAGAAACGGAGCCCCGTGCGTCGATGAACATTATTCTGCTTGGGCCCCCGGGGGCCGGTAAGGGCACGCAAGCCCGCCACTTGGTCGAAACCCGAAACATGGTCCAGCTGTCCACCGGCGACATGCTGCGCGAGGCGAAAGACAGCGGCACCGAAATGGGCAGGATCGTCGCCGATGTGATGGCCCGCGGTGCGTTGGTCACGGATGAGATCGTGATCGGCCTCATTCGCGAAAAGCTCGAAACGGTCAAGGCCGACGGCTTCATCTTCGATGGCTTTCCGCGCACGCTGGCGCAGGCCGATGCGCTTGCCGAGTTGCTGGAGGCCGAGGGCCAGACGCTTGACGCGGTGATCGAGATGCGCGTCGACGACGAGGCGCTGGTCGCACGGATCACAGCACGCTCCACCTGCGGCGATTGCGGCGAGGTGTATAACGACAACACCAAGCCTATCCCCGCGGACGGCAAATGTTCCAATTGTGGTGGCACGGAATTCAAGCGTCGGGCCGATGACAATGCCGACAGCCTCAAGACCCGCCTGATGGAATACTACAAGCAGACTTCGCCGCTGATCGGCTATTACTATGCCAAGGGCATGCTCAGCCGGGTGAACGGTCTGGGCAAGATCGAAGAGGTCCAGGCCGAGATCGGGGCGATCCTCGACGCCTAATCGGAGCGGCGCGCCAGCGCGTCGCGACCGAACGCCAGAAGCGGCGCCACGGCCAGTGCCATATCGACCATCCGCTGCACGATGTCGCCGCTGATCCAGATGGGTTTGGGTTGCGGCGCGTAGACGGTGTAGCTTTTCAGCTTCAAATATTCCGCCAAAGGGTGATCGTCGTGATCGGCATAGCCGCGCGGCATGGTCCTGAGCGTGTCCTCGGTCGACAGCGGGAGGCCCCTGGCCGCCAGCGTAGCGGCGATCTCGGAAAACCGCTCCGGCTCTGCGATGATGCGGTCGCGCATCAGGCCAAGGTCGGCCGTGCCCAGCTTGTAGAAGCCTGCCGCCAGCAGGCCCGCTTGGGGGCCGACTTGGGCATAGACAACACCGCCCAGACCCGATTTCGTCCCCGAGGGGGTGATCATTCCCGATACGGTCGGTTTGTAGGGTCGCTTGTCCTTGGAAAACCGGACATCGCGGTTTTGCCGGAACATCGTCCTCGCGCTGCCCGCCAACGGGCACTTGCTGCCCGCAAGCCGCATCGTGACACTGTCCAGCATCGCCTCGAACGGTGCGCGCGCATCCGAATAAAGCCGGTCACGGTTTGCATCGTACCATGCCTTGGTGTTATTGGCCTCAAGCTCGGCGAGAACCCGAAAAGTCGCTTCGGTAAATCCTGTCATGTCCCGATCCTGCCTGGGTGAGCGTTAGCGCCACCACGGCGCGTCGCCCGATCAGGATACCCGGCAGGCCGCTCTGGTCCAAGACCTGGGTTGACGATGCCGCCAAAAGCCCATAACCAGCCGTATCTCGACAGAGAATCACGTTGCAGGGTGGGTTTTCCCGTCGCTGCAAGATCACCTGATCAGCTGCGGCCCGACGGTTTCGACCTCACCGGGCCACACGTTGTGAAAAAAGGGTCTGGAATGACGGACCCGCAACGAAAAGGACATGACACGTGGCACGTATTGCCGGCGTAAACATCCCGACTGCAAAGCGGGTTCCAATCGCCCTCACCTATATCACCGGAATCGGCAACGCCTCCGCCAACGCCATTTGCGAGGCTGTCGGCATCGACATCACCCGTCGCATCAATGAGCTGTCGGATTCCGAAATCCTGAAAATCCGCGAGCATATCGACGAGAACTATACCGTCGAAGGCGACCTGCGTCGCGAGACTCAGATGAACATCAAGCGCCTGATGGACCTTGGCTGCTACCGTGGTCTGCGCCACCGTCGCAATTTGCCGGTTCGCGGTCAGCGCACCCATACCAACGCTCGTACCCGCAAAGGCCCCGCAAAGGCCATTGCCGGCAAGAAGAAATAAGGGAGGGTCTGACAGATGGCACGCGAAAAGACACGCACCAAAAAGAAGGTCTCCAAGAACATCGCCGCTGGTGTGGCGCATGTGAATTCGAGCTTCAACAACACCAAGATCCTGATTTCGGATGTGCAGGGCAACGCGATCAGCTGGTCGTCCGCTGGCACATGCGGCTTCAAGGGGTCGCGGAAATCGACACCCTATGCCGCGCAGATGGCCGCCGAAGACGCGGGCCGCAAGGCACAGGAACATGGCGTCAAGACGCTGGAAGTCGAAGTGCAGGGCCCCGGTGGCGGACGCGAAAGTGCGCTGCGCGCGCTGGCGGCCGCAGGGTTCAACATCACCTCGATCCGCGACGTGACGCCGATGGCGCACAACGGCTGCCGCCCACCCAAGCGCCGCCGCGTTTAATCGATCCGATACTCTTGGGGCCGCGTGTTTTCACACGGCCCCAATCCGCTTTTTTGAAACCTCGAGCGTTTGTGCCTTTCGGACATGGGGCGCGAACAAGGATGGAGGGACCGCATGATCCATAAGAATTGGGCCGAATTGATCAAGCCGCAGCAGCTTGACGTGAAGCCGGGGAACGACCCCGCGCGTCAGGCGACCGTTGTGGCAGAACCGCTTGAGCGGGGCTTTGGCCTCACGATGGGCAACGCGCTGCGCCGCGTGCTGATGAGCTCGCTGCAGGGTGCGGCCATCACCTCCGTGCAAATCGACAACGTGCTGCACGAATTCTCGAGCGTCGCCGGCGTGCGCGAAGACGTCACCGACATCATCCTGAACCTCAAAGGTGTCAGCATCCGCATGGAAGTCGAAGGGCCCAAGCGCCTGTCGATCTCCGCCAAGGGTCCGGGCGTCGTCACCGCGGGTGACATCTCCGACAGCTCCGGCATCGAGATCCTGAACCGCGATCATGTCGTCTGCCACCTTGACGATGGTGCGGATGTCTACATGGAACTGACGGTCAACACCGGCAAGGGCTATGTCGCCGCCGACAAGAACAAGCCCGAGGACGCGCCCATCGGCCTTATCCCGATCGATGCGATCTACTCGCCCGTGAAAAAGGTCAGCTACGACGTGCAGCCCACCCGTGAAGGCCAGGTGCTGGACTACGACAAGCTGACCATGAAGGTCGAAACCGACGGCTCGATCACACCGGATGACGCCGTGGCCTTCGCGGCGCGCATCCTGCAGGACCAGCTTGGTATCTTCGTCAACTTCGAAGAGCCGGAATCGGCCGGTCGCGCGGACGAGGACGACGGGTTGGAGTTCAACCCGCTGCTGCTCAAGAAAGTCGACGAGCTGGAGCTTTCGGTGCGGTCGGCGAACTGCCTCAAGAACGACAACATCGTCTATATCGGCGATCTGATCCAGAAGACCGAAGCCGAAATGCTCCGCACGCCGAACTTCGGCCGCAAGTCCTTGAACGAGATCAAGGAAGTGCTGTCGGGTATGGGTCTGCACCTTGGCATGGATGTCGAGGACTGGCCGCCAGACAACATCGAGGACCTCGCCAAGAAGTTCGAGGATTCCTTCTGAACTTGCGGGCCGGGGCATTCCCGGCCCGCATCGCACGACCCCGGGCAATTCCGCCCCAAGGAGAGTTGGCGCTACGCACGCCAGCCAGACAAAGCAAAACCGCCCGTAGAGGGCACATCCAGGAGTAAAGAAATGCGTCACGCACGTGGATACCGCCGCCTCAACCGCACACATGAGCACCGCAAGGCGCTCTGGGCGAATATGGCGGGCTCGCTCATCGAACATGAGCAGATCAAGACGACCCTGCCGAAGGCAAAGGAACTGCGCCCGATCATCGAAAAGATGATCACGCTCGCCAAGCGCGGCGACCTGCACGCCCGCCGCCAGGCCGCGTCGAAGCTCAAGCAGGACCAGTATGTCGCCAAGCTTTTTGACGTTCTGGGCCCGCGCTACAAGGATCGTCAGGGCGGCTATGTCCGGGTTCTGAAGGCCGGTTTCCGCTATGGCGACATGGCGCCGATGGCGATCATCGAATTCGTGGACCGCGACCGCGACGCCAAGGGCGCCGGCGACAAGGCCCGCATCGCCGCCGAAGAGATGTCGGCGGAAGATTGAGACGACACAGCACTCCGGTGCCGCGTCTGAAAGAACCCTCGCCTGTGGCGGGGGTTTTTTTCTTTTCACCTCCGGCAGAGGGATTTTTCAGCCAAAAGAAACCCAGCATGGTTGCGCCGGCTGACCGGGCTGCGCATATCAGTACCTTATGAAAATCCTTGCGCTTATCATTGCCCTGAACTTTGCCCCCGCCGTCATGGCGCAGCAGGTGGCCGTTCCGCAAACGCAGGCGCAAATCCAGCTGAGTTTCGCCCCGTTGGTCAAGCAGGTCGCCCCGGCGGTGGTCAACATCTATGCCCGGATCATGGCAGAACCCGAACGTACGCCGCTGCAGCGGGACCCGTTTTTCGGCAGGTTGTTCGGGGACCCCGAGGCGCTGCGCCCCAAGGTGCAGAATTCGCTCGGGTCGGGGGTCATCCTGTCGGGGGACGGGATTGTCGTGTCGAACTATCATGTCGTTGGTATGGCCACGGATATCCGGGTCGTGCTGTCGGATCGGCGCGAGTACAGCGCGAAGGTTCTTCTGGCCGATGATCTGAGCGACCTTGCCATCTTGCAGATCGAGGACGCGCCTGGCGACCTGCCCAGCTTGCCGCTGCGCGCCAGCGACGGCGTCGAGGTGGGCGAACTGGCATTGGCCATCGGCAACCCGTTCGGCGTGGGCCAGACGGTGAGCAGCGGCATCGTGTCTGGGCTGGCGCGATCGGGTGCGGATGCCGGCACGGGACGGGGATATTTCATCCAGACGGACGCGCCGATCAATCCGGGTAATTCCGGCGGCGCGCTGGTGGATATGCAAGGGCGCCTGATCGGGGTCAACACGTCGATCCTGACGCGGTCGGGCGGGTCGAACGGCATCGGCTTTGCCATTCCCGCCGACCTGGTCGCGGCCTTCGTGGCGCAGGCGCGCGACGGCGAGACGCGCTTTGGCAGGCCCTGGGCGGGAATGACCGGTCAGCCGCTCGATGCCGACATGGCGGCGGCGTTCGGGCTGGACCGGCCCGGCGGCATCATCGTGTCCGGGCTGCATGCGGAGAGCCCCTTTGCTCGCGCGGGCTTTGCCGTGGGCGACGTGATCACGGCGGTCAACGGCCAGCCGGTCAATACGCCGTCGGAAATGGTCTACCGGATGAGCGTCACCGGCCTTGGCAAGACGGCGCAGATCACCCGCTTACGCGACGGCGCGGCGTCGGACGTGGGCGTGCCGCTGATGGCCGCGCCGGAGGAACCGCCGCGTGCCATTCTGCAAATGAACAATCGCACGCTGTTTCCCGGCCTGACGCTGTCGCGGGTCAATCCCGGCGTGATTGCCGAATTCAATCTTCCGCTGGATGCGGCGGGCGTTCTGGTGCTCGATCCCGGTGCCCTTGCGGGGCGGATCGGGCTGCGGTCAGGGGACGTCATCACAACCGTCAATGGCGTGACGGTCGATGACCCGCGCCGCGTGGCGCAAGCGTTCGATGGCCGGATCCGCGCCTTTGGCCTGACCGTGCTGCGGGGCGCGCGGCAGATCACCTTGCAGTTCAGGGTCTAGACCGCATGGCAGACCTTTTTGGATCACAGACACCGGCAGAGCCGACCGCGGGCCACCGTCCGCTGGCCGACCGGCTGCGCCCCAGGTCGCTGGGCGAGGTCATCGGCCAGGATCAGGTGCTTGGCCCCGACGGGCCGCTGACCGCGATGCTGACGTCGGGTGCATTGTCGTCGCTGATCTTCTGGGGGCCGCCGGGGGTGGGCAAAACCACCATCGCACGGCTGCTGGCGCACGAGACGGACCTGCATTTCGTGCAGATCAGTGCGATCTTCACCGGTGTGCCCGACCTGAAAAAGGTGTTCGAGGCCGCACGCATCCGGCGGCAGAACGGGCAGGGGACATTGCTGTTCGTCGACGAAATACACCGTTTCAACAAGGCGCAGCAAGACGGATTTCTGCCGCACATGGAAGACGGCACGATCCTGCTGGTGGGCGCCACGACGGAAAACCCCAGTTTCGAGCTGAACGCGGCCGTGCTGAGCCGGAGCCAGGTCCTGGTGCTGGAGCGGTTGCCCCTGCGTGATCTGGAGCGGTTGGCGCAGCGGGCCGAACAGGAGATGCAACGGCCATTGCCGCTGGATGGGCCGGCACGCGAGGCGTTGTTGCAGATGGCCGATGGCGACGGCAGGGCGCTGCTGAACCTGATCGAGCAGGTCAGCGCCTGGACGGTCGAGGGCAAGCTTGACACCGCGACCCTGTCCAAGCGGCTGATGCGGCGCGCGGCGCAATATGACAAGGGCGGTGATGCGCATTTCAACCTGATCTCGGCACTTCATAAATCGGTACGCGGATCCGACCCGGATGCGGCGCTTTACTGGTTCGCGCGGATGCTCGAGGGCGGTGAGGACCCACGATACCTGGCCCGGCGCATCACGCGCATGGCGGTCGAGGATATCGGTCTTGCCGATCCGCAGGCGCAGGCGGTCTGCCTTCAGGGCTGGGAAACCTATGAACGGCTGGGCAGTCCGGAAGGGGAGTTGGCGCTGGCGCAGGCGGTGACGTACCTGGCGCTGGCACCCAAGTCGAACGCCGCCTACGCTGCCTACAAGGCCGCGCGCCGCGAGGCCCGGCGCACCGGGTCCGAACCGCCGCCCAAGCATATCCTGAACGCGCCCACGTCGATGATGAAGGATCAGGGGTACGGCGCCGGATACGCTTATGACCACGATGCCGAAGACGGGTTTTCGGGTCAGGATTATTTCCCCGAAGCCATCAAGCGCCCGGTGCTTTATGTCCCGGTGGAACGGGGATTCGAGCGGGAACTGAAAAAGCGGCTGGACTACTTCGTGAAGCTGCGCGCCAAGCGGGGGGAATAGCCCCCTTGCGACGTGACGGCGCGGCCCCCCGAAACTTGACAACTGCGCGTGTCCGCGCGATGGCACCGGGATGATTTCAACATTTGCCCTTGTGGCCCTTGGCGGGGCCGTTGGCGCCACGTTGCGCTTTGCGTCGGGGCTTGCCGTTTTGCGGCTGACGGGCCCGCAGGACTTTCCGCTGGCGATCCTGTCGGTCAATGTCGTCGGCTCGTTCCTGATGGGTATTTTCGTGGTGGCCGCGGCACAGCGCGGGCTGACGCATCTCAGCCCGCTGGTGATGACCGGGGTCCTTGGCGGGTTCACCACGTTCTCGGCCTTCTCGCTCGAGGCGGTGACGCTGATGGAACGTGGGCAGGTGGGGCAGGCGGCAGCATATGTCATGCTGTCGGTCGGGTTGTCGATCGGGGGGCTTGCACTGGGCCTTTGGATCGCAAGAGAGGTATTCGCATGAGCCGGGTTCAGACCCTTACCGTTGCCGAAGACGACGACGATCAGCGGCTGGACCGCTGGTTTCGCCGGCACTTTCCGCACATCAACCAAGGCATGATCGAAAAGATGTGCCGCAAGGGCGAAGTGCGTGTCGACGGTGGCCGCGTCAAGGCGGCCACGCGCCTGGGGACGGGCCAGCAGGTGCGTATCCCGCCCTTGCCCGACACCGAAGCCCCGCCGCCGGAGCCGCGCACCCGCGTATCGGACGCTGACGCCAGGATGATCCGCGACTGCGTGATCTACCGCGACGATCATGTCATCGCGCTGAACAAGCCGCCGGGGCTGCCGACGCAGGGCGGATCCAAGCAGTTGCGCCATGTCGACGGCATGGCCCAAGCGCTGATGTTCGATCTGGACGAAAAGCCGCGTCTGGTGCACCGGCTCGACAAGGATACCTCGGGTGTATTGCTTCTGGCGCGGACACGCGCGGCGGCAAAGGCGCTGACCGCGTCGATGCGCCACCGCGAGACGCGCAAGGTGTACTGGGCGCTCGTCGCGGGCGTGCCGACACCGTATCAGGGCGAGGTCAGATACGCGCTGGTCAAGGCGCCCGGTCGTGGCCAGCAGGGCGAGGGCGAGAAGATGATCGCCCTGCATCCGCGCGAGCTTGACGCGACGCCCGGCGCGAAACGGGCGCATACCCGCTACGCGACGCTCTACCGTGTGGCCAGCCGTGCGGCTTGGGTCGCGCTGGAGCCGCTGACGGGCCGGACGCATCAATTGCGCGTGCACATGGCCGAAATCGGGCATCCGATCGTCGGCGACGGAAAGTATGGCGGCTCGGGCCAGGAAAACATGGGCGATGGCTGGGGCGCGCAGCTGGGGGGGATCATCTCCAAAAAGTTGCATCTGCACGCGCGGATGATGCGGTTCGAACATCCCGAGACACGCAAGGAAATCACCGTAACCGCCGCCCTGCCGGATCATATGGCCCAAAGCTGGGACACATTCGGCTGGACCGTCGATCTGGCCGCCGACGACCCCTTTGGCGAGGGGTGGGGCTAGCATGACGACGGGCCTGAAACTGGTGATCTTCGATGTCGATGGCACCCTTGTGGACAGCCAGAACGACATCGTCGCGGCGATGACGATGGCCTTCGATGCCGTGAGCGCGCCGGTGCCCGCGCGGGATGCGATCCTTGGCATCGTGGGGCTGTCGCTGGATCGCGCGATGCCACGGCTGGCGCCGGATCTGGCAGCCGCGGATCACGACCGGATGGTCGAGGCCTACAAGGCGTCCTACATGGCGCTGCGGGCGCAGGTCGGCGCGGCGGAGTCCTCGCCGCTTTATCCCGGCGCGTCGGAGCTACTGCACGCGCTGCATGCGGTGCCCGAAATCCTGCTCGGCGTGGCCACCGGGAAATCGAGGCGCGGCTTGGACAAGCTGCTTGAGGGGCACGGCTTGGGGCCATTGTTCGTCACGCAGCAGGTTGCCGATTTCCACCCTTCCAAACCGCATCCGTCGATGATTTACCAGGCGATGGCGGACACCGGTGTCGCGCCGGGCAGCACCGTGATGGTCGGCGACACCAGCTTTGACATGGACATGGCGGCGTCTGCGGGTGTGACGGGCATCGGCGTCAGCTGGGGCTATCACCCGGCGGCGACCCTGACAAACGCGGCGCATGTGATCGACGGGTTTGGCGATCTGCACCCCCTTTTGGACCGACTGTGGAGTGTTCCGGCATGAGCGAATGGAAAGCGAAACGTTTCTGGACCGCTGCCGAAGTGACCGAAAGCGAGGGCCGCTTTGGCATCGCGCTGGACGGGCGCGGGGTCAAGACGCCGGCCAAGCGTGGCTTGGAAGTTCCCACGCGCGCTCTTGCGCAGGCGATTGCGGCGGAATGGGATGCGCAGGACGATGTGATCGACCCACGCGGCATGCCCTTTACCCGGACCGCGAACGCCGCCATCGACAAGGTCGCGACGCAAAAGGCCGAAGTCGCCGACCTGCTGGCGGCCTACGGCGACAGCGATCTGCTGTGCTACCGCGCCCAGGCCCCCGAAGAGCTGGTCGCCCGGCAGGCCGAGCAGTGGGATCCCTTTCTCGACTGGGCCGACAAGGCACTGGGCGCGCGGCTGCAACCGCGCCAGGGCGTGATGCACGCCCCGCAGGACCCCGAGGCGCTGAGCGTGCTTGGCCGGCGGGTTCATGCGCTCGATGCGTTTGAACTTGCAGCGTTTCACGACCTAGTCAGCTTGTCGGGATCTCTGATTCTTGGCTTCGCGGCCGCGCAAGAAGTGCAAAGCCCGGAGGCGATTTGGGACATATCGCGTCTTGATGAAATATGGCAGTCGGAACAATGGGGTCGCGACGACGAGGCCGAAGCGATGGCTGCCCGCAAGCGCGAGGCATTTATGCATGCCAAAGACGTACTTACACTGCTGAACAGCCGCTGAATGCACGCAGTTGGGGCATCGCGCCGACCTGCGGCCCGCTGCAATCGTTTTTGGTGATCGCGCCCTTGACGTTTAAAGATGAATCCGACCACACTGGCGCCCACTGAGAGGGGAAATCTCTCCAGTATCGCCTCCGGCGTGCAAAGCGCCGGTTGAACCGCCCAACCCGTGGCGGAAAATCAGGAAGAGGTAAAAATGAAAAAATCCGTACTTTTTGGCGCGCTGACAGTTGCGGGCCTTGCGGCCGGCGCATCGGCAGCCGCTACGCTGGACGATGTAAAAGCACGCGGCAAGCTGAACTGCGGCGTGACCACCGGTCTGGTGGGCTTTGCCGCCCCCGACGCGAACGGTGAATGGAATGGTTTTGACGTTGCTGTCTGCCGCGCGGTCGCCGCTGCGGTTCTGGGCGACGCTTCCGCTGTCGAATTTATCCCCACAACGGGCAAGACACGCTTCACGGCGCTTGCATCGGGCGAAATCGACATGTTGGCACGCAACACCACATGGACATTCAGCCGCGACGTGGACCTGAAGTTCACCTTCGTGGGCGTCAACTACTACGATGGTCAGGGCTTCATGGTGCCCAAGGCGCTGGGCGTGTCCTCGGCCAAGGATTTGGACGGCGCGACCGTCTGCATCCAGACCGGCACAACCACAGAGCTGAACCTTGCGGACTATTTCCGCAAGAACAACATCAGCTACGAGCCGGTGCCGATCGAAACCAACGCCGAAGCACAGCAGCAGTATCTTGCCGGTGCCTGCGACGTCTACACCACGGATGCTTCCGGTCTGGCCGCGACACGCGCCACGTTCGAAGCGCCGGGCGACCACGTCCTGCTCCCCGAGATCATCTCGAAAGAGCCGCTGGGTCCGCTGGTGCGCCATGGCGACGACGATTGGGCCGATGTTGTCCGCTGGACACTGAACGCGCTGATCGCAGCCGAAGAGCTGGGCATTTCGTCGGCCAACGTCGCCGAGCTGGCATCGGGCACCAACAACCCTGAAGTGAACCGTATCCTCGGCACCGAAGGCACGTTGGGCGAAATGCTGGGTCTGGACGCCGAGTGGGCCAAGCGCGCCATCATGGCAAGCGGCAACTACGGCGAGATCTTCGAGAAGAACATCGGCGAAGCCACTCCGATCGGTCTGGCCCGCGGCCTGAACGCTCAGTGGACCGATGGCGGCCTGATCTACTCCCCGCCCTTCCGCTAAACGCGACACACGCAAGGGCGCAGGATCATCCTGCGCCCTTCGTTTTTGACGACATGACACCAGCCCGGCAAACGAACTGCGCCAAGCGGTCAAAATAACAACAGCCGGCACACGGGGAACAACACTGATGACGAGTATGACCGACCCTGCACAGGGCTCGTTCCGGCTGTCGATGCTGATCAACGACACCCGCTACAGATCGTACACCTTTCAATTCATCGCCCTCATGATCCTGATCGCCCTGATGGCGTTTCTCGGGGTCAACCTTGCGCGCAACCTTGCCGAGGCCGGGCTGAACATTTCCTACGGGTTCCTGGGCCAGCCTGCCGGGTATGACGTGAACCAGACGCTGATTGACTACACCAGCCAATCGTCGAACCTGCGTGCCGCCGTGGTCGGAATTCTCAATACATTGCTGGTGGCCTTTCTGGCCTGCGTGACCGCGACCATCCTCGGCGTGATCGCCGGTGTCGCACGCCTGTCGAAGAACTGGCTCGTGTCCAAGCTCATGGCCGCCTATGTCGAAGCGTTCCGCAATGTGCCGGTGCTGATCTGGATCCTGATGATCTATACGCTGATGACGGCGGTGCTGCCTGCGCCCAACGCGTTCCGGGGCGAAAACCCGTCGTCCTCGATGCTGCTCGACGCCTTTGCCTTCACCAATCGCGGCGTCTATACGCCCGCTCCGGTCTGGGGCCCGGGGTCGATGGTGGTCGTGGCGGTGTTTCTTGCCTCGATCGTGGGGGTGTTCGCGTACCGCCGCTATGCGATCAAGCAACTGTTCGATCACGGGCGCGTGCTGCCCACGGGCTGGCCCACGCCGGTCATTCTGTTCGTGCCGACCCTGGTCGTATTCTTTGCGCTGGGGATGCCGATCTCGCTCGATTATCCCGCGCTCCGGGGCTTCAATTTCCAGGGCGGCCTGCAGATCGGCGCACCGCTGATCGCGCTTTGGCTGGCCCTGTCGGTCTATACCGGTGCGTTCATCGCGGAAAACGTCCGTGCGGGTATCCAGGCGATCAGCAAGGGCCAGACCGAGGCCGCCGCCTCGCTTGGCCTGCGGCCGCGCCGGATCATGAACCTCGTGATCCTGCCGCAGGCGTTGCGGGTCATCATCCCGCCGCTGATTTCGCAGTACCTGAATATCACCAAGAACTCGTCGCTCGCCATTGCCGTCGGCTATGCCGATGTGACTGCGACGCTGGGCGGCATCACGCTGAACCAGACCGGTCGCGCAATCGAATGCGTGCTGTTGCTGATGCTGTTCTATCTCACGATCTCGCTGTCGATCTCGGCGATCATGAACGTCTATAACAATTCCGTCAGCCTGAAGGAGCGTTGATATGTCTGATACCCACGCTCATTCCGTCAGCTACGTGCGCGACACGATGCTGCCGCAGTCAGAGCCACCAGCCGCGCAAACCGGTGCGATCAAGTGGATGCGCGAAAGCCTTTTCTCGTCAGTGCCGTACACGATCCTGACGCTGCTGGCGCTTTATGTGGTCTATTCCCTGCTTGCAGGGTTCCTGCCCTGGCTTCTGGGCGGCGTCTGGACCACGGCCAACATCCGCGAGTGCCGCGAGGTGCTCGAGGGCGCGTCGGGGGGATGTTTCTCGGTCCTGACCGAACGCTGGAACCAGTTGTTGTTCGGCATCGCCTATCCGCAAGATGGCTATTGGCGGCCGACGCTGGCCTTTGCGTTGTTGTTCGTGGCCGCAGCGCCCGTGCTGTTCTCGCATTTGCCGCGCGGGCTTTTGGTGGTGACCGGGCTCTATCCCTTCATCGCGTTCTGGCTGATCTGGGGGGGTACGATCGCGGTGCCGGTCATGGCGCTGATCGGTGTCGTGGGCGGCTACCTGGTCTACAGCCGCCTGGTCGCCAACAGCTTTGCCGCCGGGTTCTTTGGCGGCATTCTGGCCGCGCTTCTGATCTGGTTCATCGGTGGCTACATCACCGCGCCTCTCGAGGGCGTTCTTGCGCTCGAGGCGGTGGCAAGCCGGAACATGGGTGGGTTCATGCTGAACATGATCCTCGGCGTGGTCTGCGTGTCGCTGTCGTTGCCCTTGGGCATCGCGCTGGCGCTGGGCCGTCAAAGCTCGCTGCCGATCATCAAGCTGATCTGCGTGGTGTTTATCGAGTTCATTCGCGGTGTGCCGCTGATCACCCTGCTGTTCGTCGCGAACGTCGTGCTGGCGTATTTCCTGCCGCCGGGGACGAACTTCGACCTGATCTTGCGGGTGATCATCATGATCACCATGTTCGCCGCCGCCTATATCGCCGAAGTGATCCGCGGCGGGCTTGCCGCCCTGCCGCGGGGCCAATACGAAGCCGCCGACAGCCTCGGGCTCGACTATGCGCAGGCTATGCGGCTGATCATTCTGCCGCAGGCACTGAAAATCTCCATTCCGGGTATCGTCAACGTCGCGGTGGGCCTGTTCAAGGACACCACGCTGGTGTCGATCATTTCGATGTTCGACCTGGTGGGCATGATCCGGGGTCCGATCCTCGCCTCCACCGACTGGAACGGCGTCTATTGGGAGCTTTGGGGCTTTGCCGCGCTTCTGTTTTTTGTCGTCTGCTACGGCATCTCGCAATATTCCCAATGGTTGGAGCGCAAGCTTCAGACCGGGCACTAATCAGAAAGGTCCGTCACAATGGCTGAGAATACCAAGCTCAAGGAAGTGTCCGACAAGGTCGCCGTTTCCATCCAGAACATGAACAAGTGGTACGGCACCTTTCATGTGCTGCGCGACATCGACCTGACCGTCTACCAGGGCGAGCGGATCGTGATCGCGGGGCCGTCGGGATCGGGAAAATCGACGTTGATCCGCTGCATCAACGCGCTGGAGGAACACCAGCAGGGGCGGATCGAAGTCGATGGCACCGTGTTGTCGTCTGACCTCAAGAACATTGACAAGATCCGGTCCGAGGTCGGCATGTGCTTTCAGCACTTCAACCTGTTCCCGCATCTGACGATCCTGGAAAACTGCACGCTGGCGCCGATCTGGGTTCGCAAGACGCCCAAGAAAGAAGCCGAGGAACTGGCGATGCATTTCCTCAAGAAGGTGAAGATCCCGGATCAGGCCGACAAGTATCCCGGCCAGTTGTCGGGTGGCCAGCAGCAGCGTGTGGCGATCGCACGGTCGTTGTGCATGCGCCCCCGGATCATGCTGTTCGACGAACCGACATCGGCGCTTGATCCCGAGATGATCAAGGAAGTTCTGGATACGATGGTCGAACTCGCCGAAGAGGGCATGACCATGCTTTGCGTCACGCACGAGATGGGTTTTGCCCGTCAGGTGGCGAACCGCGTGATCTTTATGGACGAGGGCCAGATCGTTGAACAGAACGAGCCCGAAGAGTTCTTCAACAACCCGCAAAGCCCGCGGACCAAGTTGTTCCTGAGCCAGATCTTGGGTCACTGACCAACCAGGAAGGCGGGGGCCGCCCCCCCGCCTTACTGTGTTTCCGCGTCCAGATCCCTGGGTGTGACGAACTGGACCGCGGTTCCCGTGCCGATTGGCAAATCCGCCCAATCCTCCAGATCGAAATCCGCGACCAGCGTGGCCCCTGTCGGGTAATCATCGAACCGATGATGATCGGGCGGGGTCGTCAGAAGCCTATGCGCGCAAAAGGCTATTCCAGGGTTATGGCCTACCATCAGCACGCAATCGCCCCTGGCTCCGCGCAAAAGCGCCAGCATCGTCCCCACATCCGCGTGATACAACGCCCTTAGATAGCGCACCGGTGTGTCCGGCGGCAGATCAAGCCCGGCCAGCGTTTCGCGCGTGCGGACAGCGTCCGAGCAGAGCACCTCGTCGGGAAGATAACCGTTGTGACGCAGGAACGCCCCCAGGCCCACCGCCGATCGCCGGCCGCGCGGGTTCAGCGTGCGGGCATGATCGGGCGCGCCCGTGCCCCATTCCGATTTCGCGTGCCTCATCAGGATCAGTCGCTTTGTCATTCTGCCTCTCGAAACTGTTGCATGTGATAGGCCGACTGCGCGGGCAGTCGCCCAAACCGGGCCGATACCGGGCAGGCGCGGCGCACGGCGCAGCCTTGGGTCATGCAGGTCTGGCCGTCGGCGCTGTGCAGGTAGGTCTTGCAGGCCGGCACGTCATACCCCGCCCCATCCAAGGCATCGACCGGGCAGGCGGTGCGGCACGGCTGCCCCGCACAGGCATCACAGGGCGAGGGCGGAGGGTGCGGCAAGTCGATGTGGCTGTCGAGCGCGAGGGCGGCGCGGAACGACACGAACAATCCCGCCTCGTCATGCACCAAAAGCCGGACCGGAGAGGCATGGATGCGGCCCGTGCGCAGCGCCCAGCGGTAAAACGGCAGGTACGGCGGACCGCCGAACGGAAAGACCGCCGTGGCGCCAAGCTCGCCTGCCCAATCGTTCACGACCCTGCGTGACCATCGGTCCACCGGGTCCGGGTGGCCATCGCGGTATTCGGGCGATGCGGTCAGGTGCGGCCAGAAGCCCGGCTCGTCGGGGCCCAGCAGAACCAGCGTCTTGCAGTCCCCTGGCGCGTCATCGCCCGGTGCAGGATGAAAGCCGCCCAGCACCGCGAGGTGCCGCGTACGGGCTGCGCGGGTCAGCGCGTCATACCTCATTCGCGCGAAAACGGCAGCAACAGCGACCAGCCAAGGCGACTGGGCCGTTTGTCCTGCCATTTCAGGCCAATGGTCATCGCGTCGTGACCGGCCGATGGCTGTGCCCTGTAGGTGCCAAAGATCCGGTCCCATATCGACAGCGCAAATCCGTAATTGCTGTCATGCTCGATCCGCTCGATCGAATGGTGGACACGGTGCATGTCGGGCGTGACCAACACCCGGCGCAGCGCGGCGTCCAGCCCATGTGGCAGACGCAGATTGGCGTGGTTGAAAAGGGCCGTTCCGTTCAGCAACACCTCGAAGGCGATCACGGCGGCGACCGAAGGACCCATCAGGTAGACCAGCCCGATCTTGATCAGCATCGACAACGCGATCTCGACCGGGTGAAACCGGATCGCGGTGGTCACATCCATGTCCAGATCGGCGTGATGCACCCGGTGAATGCGCCACAGCAGCGGGATTTTGTGGGTCACCAGGTGCTGCGCCCAAATCGCGAAGTCAAAGATCAGGACCGCAAGACAGAATTCGACCAAGACCGGCCAGCCAGTCAGGTTGAACAGCCCCCAGCCGCGCGCCTGCGCGTCCAGCGCGGCGCCCACGGCCAGCAAGGGCAGCACAATGGCCATCACGCGCAACACCGCGGCGTCGGTCAGGAGGATCGCCCAGTTCGTGATCCAGCGCCCCCGTCGCGGCAAACGGCGTATTCGGCGTGGCGCGAGTGCTTCGAGCCCGGCAAGCACCGTGAAAAGCCCCAGGAACACGCCCAGGCGAAGGATCAGCTCATAGCTCATGCCGACAGCATGATCCCGTTGTGCCGCGCTGACAAGCCGGGCGCTGCCGCGGCGCGCCGCAGGACGGGGTCACTTTGCCCGGATGATGCTGCCCGCGCCATGTTCGGTGAACAACTCGAGCAGGCAGGCGTTGGGCGCGCGCCCGTCCAGGATCACGACAGCCCGCGCACCGCCCTCGAGCGCATCAAGCGCGGTTTCGGTCTTGGGGATCATGCCGCCCGCGATCACGCCGCTGTCGGTCATCTCGCGGATCTGGGCAGCGGTCAGTTCCGTCACCACCTGACCTTCGGCGTTCTTGACGCCGGCCACATCGGTGAGCAGCAGCAGACGGTCGGCCCTGAGCGCGGCGGCAATGGCGCCCGCGGCCGTGTCGCCGTTGATGTTGAAGGTCTCGCCGTTGCGGCCCATGCCAAGCGGGGCGATCACCGGAATGATGCCCTTTTCGACCAGATCCTGAAGCAGTTTCGGGTTCACCTGGCTCGGGGTGCCGACAAGGCCCAGATCGGGATTTGTCTGATCGCAGATGATCAGCCCGCTGTCCTTGCCCGATACGCCGACGGCACGCCCCCCCTGTTCGGATATCGCCTGCACGATGCGCGCGTTCACAAGCCCGCTCAGCACCATTTCGACGACTTCCATCGTGGCGGCATCTGTGACCCGCTTGCCGTTGATGAACTCCGATTTGATCTGCAGGCGGTCCAGCATGGCGTTGATCATCGGTCCGCCGCCATGCACGATCACCGGGTTGACGCCGACCTGCCGCATCAGCGTGACGTCGCGCGCAAACTCGGCCATCGCCTCGTCGCTGCCCATGGCGTGACCGCCAAGCTTGATGACAACGGTGGCGTCCGCATAGCGCTGCAAATACGGCAGGGCCTGGTTCAGGGTGCGGGCGGTGGCGATCCAGTCGCGGTTCATATCTTGGGTTTTCATCCTAGAGCCATGCGTAAAGATGTTATCGGGACTGGCCGCAGGCCTCGCAAGGGGGGTGGCCAAGGTGCTATTCAAGTGTGGCGATTATGGCCCGCAACGTCGGAATTCCCCAGCCCTTTTCGCTGGAGGTGACGATCAGTTCGGGAAAGGCCGCCGGATGCTTGGCCAGAGTGGTGCGAATTTGGTCCAGCACCCGTTCGCGTTCCTTTTCCTTGACCTTGTCGGCCTTGGTCACAACGACCTGAAAGGTAACCGCGGCACTGTCCAGCAGGCTCATGATTTCCTCGTCGACCTTTTTCGCCCCGTGCCGGGCATCGATCAGTACAAAGGCGCGGCGAAGGGTCTGACGGCCCGACAGGAACTGCTTGAGCAGCCGCTGCCATTTCTCGACCACGGGCAGGGGCGCGTTGGCATAGCCATAGCCCGGAAGGTCGACGAGATAGAGGTCGTCGCCGGCCGTGAAATAGTTGATTTCCTGCGTGCGGCCCGGCGTGTTCGATGCGCGCGCAAGACCGCGCCGCCCGGTCAACGCATTGATCAGCGATGATTTACCGACATTCGAGCGCCCGGCAAAGCAGACCTCGAGCCGGTCCGCTTCGGGCAGGCCGGACATCGCGACGACGCCCTTGACGAATTCGGTTTCGCCCGCAAACAGCAACCGGCCCCGTTCGACGGTCTGTGCGTCGGGTTCTTCGGCTATGGGAAAGGGCAGTTGCATCAGATCACCTCAAGCCGGTCGCCGACCGCGACCGGGCCGCTTTCGATCACGGCCGCGCGGATCGAAAAATCATTGTGGCCCCAGTGATCCAACGCGCCGAGCGTATCGGCGTCGCGCAGACCGTTGTCCGGGTTGGCGGTTGTCGCCAGGCAGCGGTCCGTGCGCTCCACTCCGCGCAGCACCGCACCGCCAAGCCGCAGGTCGCGCCCGATCCAGTCGAATTCGGCCCAGGGCTCCGCGCCATCGACCCAGATGTTGCCGCGCCAGCGGTGGATCGACATCTCATGGCCGATCTGTCGCTCGACCGCGCGGTGCGACGCCAGGTTGCACAAGGTGACGGAGGCAAAGTCGCTGTCGGTAAAGCCGCGTCCGTCGAGCCGCAGGATACGGTCGGGCAGGGCGCGGTCCTGCGGCACAAGCGGCATGACCCAGTCGATGAACCGCGCGGCGTCGGTGTCGGGGTGAAACGTCAGATCGCTGAGCAACGGATGCGCCAGTGTCAGCGCTTCGGTTTCGGCGTCAAAGGTTGCGGTGATGGCCATCAGTTGCGGCGCCTTGGATACGCGGCTGAAATTCACGCACGCGGCCCATTCGCTGCCATCGGCGTGGGACGCGTCATGCGCCACCGCCCACACCCTGTCCCAGGGCATCGCGGCCCCGGCGGTCAGTTCGACCTTGTCCACCGCTTCGCGCCCGTGGCTTTTCAGCGGATAGCGCAGCAGGTGGCGCAGCGTTATCATCCCTTGCCGTCCGACTTGGCCTTGCGTGCGAAACTGCGTTTGATGTTGCCGAAGACGTCCGGTTTATAGCCCTGGCTGCGCATGATCAGGTACTGCTGGGTAAATGTGATCGTGTTGTTGGCGATCCAGTACACGACCAGGCCGCTTGCAAACCCGCCCAGCATGAACATGAAGACCCAAGGCATCCAGGCAAAAATCATCTGCTGCGTCGGGTCCGTGGGTGCCGGGTTCAGTTTCTGTTGCAGCCACATGGATATGCCCAACAGCAGCGGCAGGATCCCGATAAAGACCAGCGCCATGATGCTGCCCGGCTCCGGTCCGTCGAAGGGCAGCAGCCCGAAGAGGTTCAAAAGCGAGGTCGGATCGGGCGCGCTGAGGTCCTGAAAGGGGCCAAAGAACGGGGCATGACGCAATTCGATCGTGACGAAAATCACCTTGTAGAGCGAAAAGAAGATCGGGATTTGCAGAAGGATCGGCAGACAGCCCGCGGCGGGGTTCACCTTTTCCTTCTTGTAAAGCTCCATCATGCCCTGCTGCATCTTTTGCCGGTCGTCGCCCGCCCTTTCCTTGAGCTTCTCCATCTGGGGCTGAAGCTCCTTCATCTTGGCCATCGAGACGTAGGATTTATAGGCCAGCGGGAACAGAACAGCCTTGATGATCAGCGTCAGGCTGATGATGGACACCCCCATGTTGCCGATGATCTGGTTCAGTTCGTGCAGCAGCCAGAAGATTGGCTTGGTCAGGAAAAAGAACCATCCCCAGTCGATGCTGTCGATGAACCGGTCCACGCCCTGATCCTGGTATTCTCGGATGGCTTCCCATTCCTTGGCGCCGGCGAACAGCCGCGATTGCACCGTGACTTCGCCGCCGGGCGCGACGGTCTGCGTGGGCAGAACGGTTTCGGTCTGGAAGATCTCGGTTTGCGGCAGGTATTTCGTGGACAGACGCGTGGGCGTCGCCTGGTCGGGGATCAGCGTTGCCATCCAGAAGTGATCGGTAAATCCAATCCAGCCATTCGTGGCGTTCTCGATCCGCTGGGCCGGCACACCTTCGCGCGCATCGACATCCAGATCGGGGATGTCATCCCAGTCGGTTTCTGTCAGTTCGCCGTCCGCCATCGCGACGACGCCCTCGTGCAGGATAAAGAAGTTCTTGGCGTCCGACGGCACCCCATGGCGCGCCAGGATGCCGTAGGGGGCAAGGCTTGCCGCGGCGTCGCCGGTGTTGGTCACGGTCTGGTCGATGGTGAACATGTAGTCCTGATCCACCGCGATGGTCCGTGTAAAGCGCAGGCCCGCGCCGTTGTCCCAGCTGAGCGTGACCGGGCTGCCGACGGCCAGCGTGTCGCCTTCGGCCAGGGCCCATTCGGTGTTGGGCCCCGGAACCGCGGACGGGTCGAGCCCGGCCCCCGCCGCCCAGCCATAGAGCGCGTAATAGGCATCCGGGCTGCCCACAGGCGACAGCATGGTCACGATCGGGGCGTCATCATCCAGTGTGGTGCGGTAATCGTTCAGTGACAGGTCGTCGATGCGGCCCCCCAACAGCGAGATCGACCCGCTCAGACGGTCGGTCGCGATGGGAACACGCGGGGCGTCGGCCAGGGCGGCCTGACGCGTCTCCGTGTCGGTGGCGATGTCGGTCGGCGTGGTTGCCGTGGCGGCCGGGGCCGGGGTGGTCACGCCCTGGCCCGCGTCGGTCTGCGCCACGGGCGCGTCTGCGGGGGCCTGTGCTTCGGGCGGGGGAAACAGCACGAACCAGACAAGGATCACGATAAAGCTGAGCGCCGTTGCAAGAATGAGGTTCTTGTTCTGATCGTCCATGGGGGACTGCCACCTGATGCATTTGATATCAGAGGTGGGTTCAACAGAGTGCACCCCCAAAGGTCAAGCGGATTCGGGCCTTGATGCGGGTTTGCCGCGGCGCAGGCGGAATTTGACGCAAGCACATCTGGCCGGGAATGCCCACCCGACCGGACAAGGGTCGGTCGGGTTCCCGCCCCTGGCGGGGCATCCCAACGCGCGTTCAATCGGCCCCCTGTCTCGTGTGGTGACGCAACAGGGGGCACATGCGCAACAGGTGCTTCGCGCGATTACGCTTGGCGTCGCGTCATTGCTTGCGACGCGTTATTGCGTTGTATTGCGATGTCCGGCGTCTGCGTCTGTCCCGGGGCCGTTAGCGTCGCTCTCCTCGGGTCCTTGCCCGCATGGCGCATCGCGGAGAGGGCAGGGCGCGGTCTGTTCGGCAAGCGGTCCTTGCGCAGCGGTGCGCAGCATCCGATCACAACAGCCGTGAGCCGCCGGTCGCTTATTTCACATGATGCCCGGTGATCTTTGGCGGATCGCGCAGTTTGTCGTTATGTGCGCTGATCCAATCCAGCGTCTGCTCGAACGGCATCGGGCGCGCAATGCCAAAGCCCTGGACGTGGTCGCATCCCAACTGGGCCAGCAAGGCGTGTTCACCGACGCTTTCGACACCTTCGGCCAGCGTTTCGACGTTCAGTCGCTCCGCCATTGTCAGGATCGCGCTGATCATGCGCTGCTGCTCTGGGTCGCGGTCCGCCTTCATCACAAAGGACTTGTCGATCTTGATCCGGTTCACCGAAAATCGGCGGATCGAAGCGATGGACGCATGTCCGGTGCCGAAATCATCAAGATCGATTCGGCACCCGAGGTCGCACAATCCCTTGATATTGCGGGTCACGACATCATCGGGCGCGCTGGCAACGACGGTTTCGAGAACCTCGATGGCAAGCCTGTCGGCGGAGAGTTCGAAGCGATCAAGTTCCCAGCGGATCTTTTCCACCAGACGCGGGTTCTTCAGCTCGGAGCCGGCGAAATTCACGCCGACCTGCGGCACATGGTGGCCCGCGCTGTCCCAAGCCTTGAGCGCGGTAAAGGCATGGTACAACATGACCTCGGCCAGACGTTCCATCATACCGGCTTGTTCCATGGCCGGCATGAATTCACCGGGCGGGATCATGCCGCGTTTGGGATGCTGCCAACGCGCCAGGGCCTCGAACCCGGTGACAAGGCCGGTGTCGGTGGAAATCTGCGGCTGGAACCAGGGTTGGATGTGGCCCAGTTCAAGCCCTGTTACGACCTCTTCGCGCAATTCGGCGCGGGATTCCGTCATCCGGCGCATCTCGACGGAAAAGGCGCGGATCGCCGTTGGCCCCCGGCGTTGCGCCTCGCGCAGCGCGGTGCTCGCGGCCTGCAACCACGCCTGCCCGGTGGCTTTCGGTGAACGGGAATGCTGACAAAATCCGATGGTGGCGGTGACATAAACCGCTGTTCCGTCGATGGAAACAGGCTCTTCCACCGCGGCCTGCAATCTTCCGCACAACTGGATGCAAAGCTCAAGATCGAGCTGCCGCACGGGCGCCAGGCACATGCCGAACCGCACATCGCCCAAAAGCGCCACATGGTCGCCTTGCCGCAGGACACCGGCGATCCGTTCGCTCGTGCGCTGCACGATCATGTCCATGGCGGATTGACCGTAACGATCGACAAGCTGCGTTTGCTCGTTCAGTTCCAGCATCATGGTGGCAGACATGAGGCCGCTTTCACGCACTCGGGCATGGGTCTGTTCGACGACTTCGTCGAAGGTGTCGCGTTGCACCAGCCCGGTCGAGGTGGTGCGCGCCGAGGCCCCCTGCTGCGTCAGCCCCGAATAACCGCCCGCCAGAAGATACAATGTCGGCAAGGCCGCCGCCGCAAGGATCAGCGCCTGTTCCCCGCCAAGCCAGAAAGCGCCAAGGGTGATTGCCGGCAGGAATGCGAGCGCCGAAGGCCCGACCAGGAGCACGGCCAACTTCCTGCGCAGTCTTTGTTTGGCGTTTGCGGACCCATGCTTCATCTTGCACCCTTTTTGCTGACTGCACGCATGCCGTGCGGATTGGGGCAATGTATCTGAGGGTGGCTGGACCGAGCGTTAACGCGCCAGCGAAATTTCCATCAAATTAGAGAAGGTTTTTCCGAAGTCAGGGCAAGCCCTTGGAAATCGAACAGATTCGGGTCCAGCAGATGAGACGGCCGCGCGTTCATCAGGGCGCGAAACATCACCTGGCGGCGACCCGGGCTGTTGCGCTCCCACCCATCCAGGATCGCCTTCACCTGTTGGCGCTGCAGCCCGTCCTGGCTGCCGCACAAATCGCAGGGAATGATCGGATAGGCCATCGCGGCGGCGAATTTCTCGCAATCGGCCTCGGCCACATGCGCCAGCGGGCGATACAAGAACAGATCGCCCTCTTCATTGACCAGCTTCGGCGGCATCGTCGCCAGCCGCCCGCCGTGGAACAGGTTCATGAAGAATGTCTCGAGAATATCGTCGCGATGGTGGCCCAGCACCACGGCCGAACAGCCCTCCTCGCGCGCGAGCCGGTACAGATGACCCCGCCGCAGGCGCGAGCAGAGCGCACAGAACGTCCGGCCCGCCGGGATCTTGTCCATCACTACCGAATAGGTGTCCTGATATTCGATCCGGTGCGGCACGCCCATACGCTCAAGGAACGCCGGCAGCACCGTGGCGGGAAAGCCCGGTTGCCCCTGGTCCAGATTGCACGCCAGCAGATCGACCGGCAGCAGCCCACGCCATTTCAGCTCGTGGAGCACCGCAAGCAGCGTGTAGCTGTCTTTGCCTCCCGACAGGCACACCAGCCAGCGCGCGCCCTTTTCGATCATGCCGTACTGCTCGATCGCCTCGCGCACTTGCCGCACCACGCGTTTGCGCAGCTTCTTGAATTCGGTCGTGCGCGGCGCGCCGGAAAACAGCGGGTGGATCTCGTCTGCGTCGTCAAGCATGGCTGCGTCCTTTGGCAGGGGGTGGTTTTGTCTATATCCATATGCGTCTTGAACCAAAAGGCCCCGCCGCGCGTATGTGTCCCGACAAGGAGAGTGTTGATGTTCCGATTGCTGGCTGCGGCCCTTATCACATTGTCGCTGGGGGCCTGCGTCGGCAAACCTGCGCTTGATGACGAAAAACTGTCTGGCGGGCAGTTGAATCTCGAGGAGTTCTTTGACGGAAGGGTCAAGGCCCAGGGGCAGTTCCAGGACGTGTTCGGCACGGTGCGGCGGCGCTTTGACGTGGATATCACGGGCACTTGGGACGGCAAGACGCTGACCCTGGTCGAAGATTTCGTCTATGAAGACAAGAGCACCGAGCAGCGCGTCTGGACCTTGACCAAGACGGGCCCCGATACATGGCGCGGCACCGCCCCCGGCGTGATCGGAGAGGCCGCGGGCGAGGAGCGCGGCGATACCTTCAACTGGCGATACCAGATCGACCTGCCGGTGCCGGACGGCACGATGCGGGTGCGGTTCGACGACTGGATGTGGAAGTTGAGCGAGAACCGCGTTTTGAACCGCGCCTACATGACGAAATACGGCGTCGATATCGGCGAGGTCATCATCAGCTTCGAAAAACAGTGACCTAGGCGTCGGGCGGGTCGGCGTCGGGAACCGGGTCGTAGCCCGATCCGCCCCAGGGATGACAGCGCGCGATGCGCCGTGCCGCCAGCCATGTGCCCTTGATCCCGCCATGGCGCGACAGGGCCTCGAGGGCGTAGACGCTGCACGTGGGCTGATAGCGGCAGTTGTGCCCGACCCAGGGGCTAAAGACGATCCGGTAGGCGCGTACCGGCAGCGCCATGAACCGCGCCAGCGGGGTCATTTGCGCGGTCCATGCAATACCGCAAGGGCCCGGCGCAGATCGGCCAGCATCTGGTCGAAAGGCAGGGTCGCCGTCGCGCCCTGGCGCCCGATCAGGACATAGTCGGCGCCATCGCGCCCCGCCTCGGACAGCACGAGGCGCGCGATCTCGCGCAGCCGCCGCTTGGCGCGGTTGCGGGCGACGGCGTTGCCGACTTTCTTGGAACAGGTAAAGCCGACGCGAATGCCCTCGGCCTCGCCCTCGGGGCGCACCCGCATCTGAACGATGAAACCCGGCATCGCCACGCGTTTCGCGCGCGACGCGCGCAGGAAATCGGACCGTTTGGTCAGCGTCGTCAAACGCAAAGAAACCGCCGGAGGCGCATCCCCGGTGCTGGCGTTGCTGCCATCCATGGGGGCCTCCGGCGGTGTCATGTCGTCCAAACCGTAAACGAGGGCGCGATTACGCGCTCAGCGATTTCCGGCCCTGTGCGCGACGCGCATTGATGATCTTGCGACCGGCCTTTGTGGCCATGCGTGCGCGGAAACCGTGGCGCCGCTTGCGCACGAGGTTCGAGGGTTGAAAGGTGCGTTTCATCGCTCCGTCTCCAATTGCTCTGTCTGCGGGCGGCGCAGATTCGGCGCGCCCGGTGTTATCCGAAGCCCGTCCTCTAAAGCGGACGATTGGGCAAGTCAAACCCCTCCGGCCGGAATAAGCAGGGTTTTGCAATAATTTCCGCTGGATCCGGGGGCAAATGTTACAACACGGCGCAGTTGCCGCTGTCAGGGTGCCCAAACCGTCACCGCGCATCAAGCACCCGTGATCGCCCTGTTCCTTTGCGCCGACGCGCGTCATCTAGTGTGGTAATTGCAACCCGCGCCCCGAAAGGCGACAGTCATGTCCGAAATGAGCCAGACTTCAAAAAGCGGCCTGATGCGCCGAATGCCCCTGATCGTCATACTGGTGGTGGCCGCCGTCGGGGCGTTCACGCTGCGCGATTACCTGACTTTCGACACCCTGCGCGACAACCGCGAGGCGCTGATCGCGTTTCGCGACGCGCATTTTGGGCTGACGGCGCTCGGGTTCATCGCGGCATACGTGGTGATCGTGGGGTTTTCGCTGCCCGGCGCGTTGATCGCGACACTGACGGGCGGGTTTTTGTTCGGCACGCTTCTGGGCTCGTTGTTCAGCGTGACGGGGGCGACGCTGGGGGCCACCGTGATCTTTCTGGCGGCGCGGTTCGGGCTGGGCGACAAGCTCAGGGAGCGGATGGACGCGAGCCAGGGCACAGTGCGCAAGATCAAGCGCGGACTGGATGAAAACCAGTGGTCGATGCTATTTTTCATCCGTCTTGTGCCGGCGGTGCCGTTTTTCGTGGCCAATCTCATCCCGGCATTCCTCTCGGTGCCGCTGTGGCGCTTCGTGATCTCGACATTCCTGGGCATCATTCCGGGGTCGCTCGTGTATTCTTCGGTCGGTGCAGGGTTGGGCGCCGTGTTCGAACGCGGCGAGACACCCAATCTCGGCATCATATTCGAGCCGCATATCCTGCTGCCCATTCTTGGCCTCGCGGCGTTGTCGCTGCTGCCTGTCATCTTCAAGGCCGTGACCGGCAAAAAGGACATCTGATCTATGACCAATCGTATCAAGGCCGACATCCTGGTTATCGGTGCCGGATCGGGCGGGCTGTCCGTCGCGGCGGGAGCGGTGCAGATGGGCGCCGACGTGGTTCTGCTCGAAGGGCACAAGATGGGCGGCGATTGCCTGAACTATGGCTGTGTTCCGTCCAAGGCGCTGATTGCCAGCGGCAAGGCGGCCTACGCGCAGCGCCATTCGGATCAATACGGTGTCGCGGTGGCCAGCGGCGCGGCGGATTACGGCGCCGCCAAGGATCACGTGGCCGATGTCATCGCCCAGATCGAGCCCGTGGACAGCCAGGAGCGGTTCGAGGGGCTGGGCGTCAAGGTGATCCGCGAGTTCGGCCACTTCATATCGGACCGCGAAGTGCAGGCGGGCGACACGATCATCGAAGCGCGCCGCATCGTCATCGCCACCGGTTCGTCGCCGCTGGTGCCGCCCATTCCGGGGCTCGAGGATGTTCCCTTTGAGACCAACGAGACGCTGTTCGATCTGCGCGACAAGCCCGATCACCTGCTGATCATCGGCGGGGGACCTATCGGCATGGAAATGGCGCAGGCGCATGTCCGCCTCGGCAGCAAGGTCACCGTGATCGAAGGCGAACGCGCGCTGGGCAAGGATGACCCCGAACTGGCGCAGATCGTGTTGCAGACACTGCGCGACGAAGGCGTCGAGATTGTCGAGACTGCCACCGCGGCTGAAGTCAAAGGCAAGGCCGGCGCAATCGAGGTCGTGATCGAGGACGGGCGTAGCATCAAGGGGTCGCATCTGCTGATGGCGGTGGGGCGGCGGACGAACACCGACAAGTTGAACCTCGATGCGGCAGGCATCGAGACCACCAAGAGCGGCATCAAGGTGGACGCCGGCCTGCGCAGCACAAATCGCCGTGTCTATGCCATCGGTGACGTGGCGGGCGGCATGCAGTTCACCCATGTCGCGGGCTATCACGCCGGGGTCATCATCCGGTCAATGTTATTCGCACTGCCTTCCAAGGCCAGTACATCGCATATCCCCTGGGTCACCTACACCGACCCCGAACTGGCGCAGGTCGGCCTGACCGAGGCGCAGGCGCGCGACATTCACGGCGACAAGCTCGAAGTCGTGCGCTTTGACTATCACCACAACGACCGCGCCATCGCAGAACGTAAAACCAAGGGCTTTATCAAAGTGATGGTCGTCAAGGGGCGCCCCGTCGGCGCGTCTATCGTGGGGTATCAGGCGGGCGAATTGATCGGGCTTTGGGCGCTTGCGCTGGCCAACGACATGAAGATGAGCCAGATTGCCGCGATGGTGGCCCCGTATCCCACCATCGGCGAGATCAACAAGCGGGCGGCAGGGGCGTATTTCAGTCCGCGCTTGTTTGAAAGCGCATTGGTCAAGCGGGTGGTCGGGCTGGTGCAGCGGTTCATTCCGTAAAGGACATTAAACGCGTATGATCAATTCCCTTTCAGGGCGGCTTCTGGTTCTGACCACCATCTTCGTGATGCTGGCCGAAGTGTTGATCTTTGTGCCGTCAATCGCGCGCTTTCGGCAGGATTACCTGTTCAACCGGTTGGAGCGCGCGCAGATCGCGTCGCTGGCGCTTTTGGCCGACGACATGATCGACAACGAGCTGGAAGAAGAGCTGTTGCAGAACGCCGGTGTGTTCAACGTGGTGCTGCGCCGCGACGAGGTACGCCAACTTGTACTGGCCTCCAAGATGCCGCAGCCGATCGCACAGACCTTCGACATGCGTGATGCCACCGCAATGGTGCTGATCCGGGATGCGATCATGCGGTTGGTCCGTCCCGAAAACGAGGTGATCCGCGTCATCGGCGCGCCGGTGCAACAAGCGGGCCTGCTCATCGAGGTCACGATGGAAACCGCGCCGCTGCGCATGGCGATGATCGACTACGGCATCCGGATCCTTGTGTTGTCGGCGGTGATTTCCGTGATCACCGCCTTCTTGCTGTTTCTGGCGATGCGGGCCTTTCTGCTCAAGCCGATCAAGGGGGTGGTGGGGCACATGCAGAACTATGCGGCCGCCCCCGAGGACGCGCGCCGCATCATCAAACCTTCTGCCGGGGTGACCGAACTGCGCGAGGCGGAAGAGGCGTTGAAAACCTTGCAGACCGAGCTGACGCAGGCGCTGCGGCAAAAGGACAGGCTGGCGCAATTGGGCAGTGCGGTGAGCAAGATCAGCCATGATCTGCGCAACATCCTGACCTCCGCACAGCTTTTTACCGACCGGATCGAGGCGAGCGAGGATCCGGTGGTCAAGCGGATGGCGCCCAAACTGGTGGGGTCGATTACCCGCGCGGTGCATCTGTGCGAAAGCACGCTGGCCTTTGGCAAGGCCGAAGAGCCTAGCCCGACCCTGACGATGGTCCGGTTGGCGGATGTGGTCGAGGACGTGATCGACAGCGAGCGCCTGGCCAGCGAAGGCTTTGATCTGAGCTTTTCCGACGACGTCCCGGTGAACATGCTGGTGCGGGCGGACCCCGAACAGATGTACCGCGTGCTGGCCAACCTGGTCCGCAACGCGCGACAGGCCATCGTCAGCAGCGGCACCGGCGGAGAGATCAACGTGCGGGCCCACGAGGATGACACGGCATGGTGGATCGACGTGTCCGACACCGGGCCCGGGCTGCCCGCCAAGGCCCGCGAACACCTGTTCACGCCGTTTCAAGGCGGGGCGCGCAAGGGGGGCTCGGGCCTTGGCCTCGCGATCTCGGTCGAGTTGATCCGCGGCCACGGCGGAACGCTGGAATTGCTGGAGTCCGGCCCCGAAGGCACGCGGTTCTGCATCTGCCTGCCCAAGGGCGACGGCGCCGTTTGACGTAACCCGACGATCGGCAAGGTATTTCCACCAAAACCTCAAACAGGGGCTTGCAATGCCCCAGCGTGGCGACTAAACCCCGGCGCAGTGGACCGATAGCTCAGCTGGATAGAGTACTTGACTACGAATCAAGGGGTCGGGGGTTCGAATCCTCCTCGGTCCGCCACCCACCCTTGTCTCCCTTTTCCGTGCCCAAATAGCGCAGAATTCCAGCGCAATTTCCGCGACTTGCGAAACACCCTCACCGACAGTGGCGCCCCTGGTCTCGTCAGAAGGATTTGAGTCGAGGCGGGCAGGGTGGTTTCGTGGCCGTTGCACATGACGCAAACAGACCCTTTCAAGGGCTGTTACAGTAGCCCCGAGGTCTCCGACTGGCGGTCATGATGTGTGTGCGATTTCCACTTTCGCTTCGCAACGTCGAGGACCTATTGCACGAACGCGGCATCGACATCGACCATGAAACCGTGCGCTATTGGTGGAATGGATTTGGCCCGATGTTTGCCGCTGAAATCTGCCGCAAACGTATCCAGAAGATGCGGTATTGCTCGAACTGGCGATGGCATCTCGACG
>NZ_VANS01000007.1 GCF_005887615.1 Sulfitobacter sabulilitoris | reverse complement strand
AAGTAACCAGAAGCCGAACAAACAGTGAAGCTGACACCACATCATCGGACCGAAACCCTAGTGGCGCGATATACAGACGTTGATCCATCGAATGAACCAAACCGCCCACATATCTCTTCAGATATATATCAATGTCAAAGAGCGTAGAGACAAAAGTGACTGAGATGCGCCCTATCTTACCGGCGCGCCCCGCCTCAAATACCTCTGATTTTATCGTTCCGCCTCGTCTCGAAACTTCGCGTCTCCACTCCGTCCCGCCCGTCTGGCGCCCCCTTGGTGCATCTCTGCGCCGCCGGTGAGGGGCTATTTAGGGAAAGCCCGAGAGAGTCGCAAGCACCTTTTTCAACAAATCTCGAAAAAACTTCACCCCGCCGGTTTTTTCGGCAAATCACGCGACCTGTGCGACGGGCCTGCACCCCCCGCAGCGCGATGATAGCATGGTTCAGACGGGTGTTAGGCCCGTTTTTGTGACAGATCCCGGCAAGCCGCATTTTTTCCCGTCGCGGCCATTGCCCGACGCGCGGCGGCGCATGTGCGCCCCGTTCACCCCTGCCCCGCGAGAATCCCCTCGATGAGGATCTGCACCCGCAGCGCCTCTTGCGGGGTGGCCAGGAGATGATCGTGTCCCGCCATCATCCGCGCCACCTGATCAAGCTGCGCACGCAGGCTGTCGGCGCGCGGATCGGCCGGGTCCGCGCGCACCGGCTCCCAGGGGCCGCCGTCCGATACGGCCTCGCGGAAAAACTCCGATATCCGGTGCGACGTGGCGCTGCCCTTGATCGTCAGTTCCTGCCGGTCCGGCTGCGCGCCGCCGACGCTGACCATCAGCGTCACGGGCTGGCCAGACGCCGTTTCGAGCCGGGCGGCGACATGGGTTTCGCACAGCGCGGGATCGGCGGGATAGGTCGGGTGCGACCACGCCAGGCGCAGCGGCCCGAGGATACGTTCGGCGAAGAACACGAAATGCGAGACGACCTCGCGGGTCGGTCCGCCTTCGTCGCGAAAGCGTAGCCAGTCCGCTGCCGCCTGCCAGCCGCGGGGCCAATGAGCATAGGTGACCACGATGTCGGCCCCTGCCAGATCGCCCATCGCCCCGCTGTCGCGTGCCTCAACCACGCCCGCCATGGCCAGCCCCGCCGCCTGCACGAAGTTCACGGCGGCAGGCACGCCCGACTGCTCCAGCAGCGCGACCAGATCGCGGCTCTGCTCGATGTCCACGCCCAGCGGCTTTTCCAGAAACACCGCCTTGCCCTGCTCGGCCGCGGCAAGCGCGTAGGTCTTGCGCGGCGCGGGCGGGCAGGCAAGGTACACAAGGTCAGCCCCTGCGATCGCCGCCTCGGCGCTGTCGGTCACCGTGACGCCCGGCACCATGTCGCGCGCCAGCGCGCAGGCGGCGGCGTCCGGGTCCCAGACGGTGGCGGGGGCGAACCCCTCGTGCCGGTCCATGTGTTCGAGCATCCGGCGGCCCATGATGCCCAGGCCGATGATCGCGGTCGTGATGGTCATGTGTGTGACTTGTCCGTCTTGGGCCGCAGCGATGCGGCGGATTGATTGAACAGAACGGTGTTGTTGTCGGCCCGGTGCCGCCCGCCGTTCTGTTGGGATTTGTGCAGGTCGATGGCCCGCTGCACCGCAGGACGCGATTTGATCCGCGCCCGCCAGTCGGCCACGCGCGGGAAATCGTCAAGCGACGCGCCCAGCGGCTTGGCGATGAACGCCCAAGGGAAGGCCAGCATGTCGGCGATGGAATAGTCGCCGAGGATGTAATCACGCCCCTCCAGCCGGTTTTCAAGCACGCCCAGATTGCGGTCGTATTCGCCCAGGTAGCGTTTGAAGCCGTAGTCGCGCTGCCCGTCGGGCGCGTAATTGCGAAAATGGCTGAGCTGCCCGCCCATGGGCCCCTGGTTGCCGACCTGCCAGAACAGCCATTCCATCAGCGCCTTGCGCCCGCGCAGATCGTCCGGCGATGGCGCGAATTGCCCGGTCTTGTCCGCCAGATACAATAGTACCGCGCCGGATTCGAACACCGTCACGGGCGCGTCGCCCCAATCCGGCCCCGGCGCATGATCGACGATGGCCGGCATCTTCGCGTTGGGGCTGATCGACAGAAACCCGGGCGTGAACTGATCACCCTCGCTCAGCCGCATCAGGATCGCGCGATACTCCAGACCGCATTCCTCCAGCATGATGGCGGCCTTCCAGCCGTTCGGTGTGGGCGCGAAATACAGGTCGATCATTCGGGCGATCCTTGCGTGTCGGTGGCGACGCCTTCGGCGATCAGCGTGGCGATGGTGCCCGCGTCATAGCCCGCCTGCGCCAGAACGGCGGCGGTGTCCTCGCCCAGGCGCCGGGCGGGGAGCGGCACATCGACGGGCGTCGCGGTGAACCGCGCGGGGCTTCGGGTCTGACGGACGCGGCCGGCCTGCGGGTGGTCCAGTTCGATAACCGTGCCATTGGCCCGCACCTGCGGATGGTCAAAAACCTGATCGCGGGTCAGCACAGGCGCGCAGGGCACGTCATGCGCGCTCAGCCGCCGCATCCAGTTCTGCGTCGTATCCTCCAGCAGCGCCTCCTGCGTCAGCTCCAACCGGGCGGGTTTGTTGTCTTCGCGCGCGGCCACGGTGGCAAAGCGCGGATCGTCAAGCCATTCGGGCCGCCCCACCGCCGCGGACAGCCCCGTCCACGTGCTGTCGGTATGCGCCGACACCGCCATCCAGCCATCCGCCGTCTGATAGATCAGCTCGACGAAACTTTGCGCGTCGGCGCTTTTCTTCGGCTCGGCCTCGTCGCCGACAAAGGTGTAGCCCGCCATGTCCGAGCTCCACAAAAACGCCAGGACAGTGTCCAGCATGGAAACCTGCACGTGGCTTCCCTGCCCGCTGCGCGACCGCGCCAGCAGCGCGGCGGTGATCGCCTGGCTGGTCTGGATCGCGGTCAGCTTGTCGGGCAGGATCGTGCGCACCAGCCGGGGGCGGGCATCATCCGCGCCGCCCTGCACGCTGGCCAGCCCCGACAGCGCCTGGATCAGCGGGTCGTACACCGGCTTGCGCGCCCAGTCGCCCTCGAACCCGAAACCGGCGATCGAGGTATAGATGATATCGGGCCGCACCGCGCGCACCGCATCCTCGCCCAGGCCGATCCGCCCGGCCACGCCGGGGCGGAAATTCTGTACGAAGACATCCGCCGTTTCGCACAGTTTCAGCGCCGCCGCGACGCCGCGCGGATCCTTGAGGTTCAGCGTCACCGACCGCTTGCCCCGGTTGTTGTTGAGAAACGAGGCCGAAAAGCCGCCGCGCCGCCCTGTCACCTGGCGGCTGTGATCGCCGCCTTGCGGGTGTTCGATCTTGATCACCTCGGCCCCCTGATCGGCCAGCGTCATGGTGGCCAGCGGGCCAGAGATCATCGTGGTCAGATCGATGATGCGAAATCCGTGCAGGGGTCCTGCCATACTGGGGTCTCCGTCTTGGGGCGCGGGCGCGCGTTCGGGGGCACCCTAGCGGGCGATCCGCGGCATGGCCACCGCCCCCGCAGGCGCGGTTTTACAGGGCCTCGATGATCGTGACATTGGCGATTCCGCCGCCTTCGCACATGGTTTGCAGGCCATAGCGCTTTCCCCGGGCATGCAGGGCATGGACAAGCGTGGTCATCAGCCGTGCGCCCGATGCGCCCAACGGGTGGCCCAACGCGATCGCCCCGCCGTTGACATTAAGCCGCGCAGGATCGGCGCGGGTGTGTTTCAGCCAGGCCAGCGGCACCGACGCAAAGGCCTCGTTGACCTCGAAAAGATCGATGTCGTCGATGCTCATGCCGGCCCTTGCCAACGCCCGGTCTGTCGCGGGCAAGGGCTCTTCGAGCATGATCACCGGGTCGCCGGCCGTCACGGTCAGGTTCACGATCCGCGCACGCGGCCTGAGGCCAAGCCGTTTCAACGCCGCCCCGCTGACCACCATCACACCCGCCGCGCCGTCGCAGATCTGCGAGGCATTCGCCGCCGAGATCATGCCGTCCTCCTCCAAAAGCCGCACCGCGCCGATGCTGTCGGCCGTCGCGTCGGGGCGGATGCCCTCGTCGCGGGTATGCCGACCGCCGTCCACCGCAAGTGACACGATTTCATCGTCGAACGCCCCCGATGCCGTGGCCGCCGCGGCGCGCCGGTGGCTTTCCAGCGCAAAGGCATCCAGCTGCGCCCGGTCGAAGCCATGCTTGCGCGCAATCATCTCGGCGCCGCGAAACTGGCTGAAATCGCGTGTGCCATAGCGCGCCGCGATCCGGTCGCTGAAGGGCCCCTCGCCCAGCCCCGCCTTGGCGTGCAGCGCGACGTTGGAAAACATCGGCACGCGCGTCATGCTTTCCACGCCCATCGCGATCACCACGTCCTGGGTGCCCGACATCACCGCCTGCGCGGCGAATTGCACGGCCTGTTGCGAACTGCCGCATTGCCGGTCGATGGTCACCGCCGGCACGCTTTGCGGCAACGTCGACGCCAGCACGCAGTTGCGGCCAAAGGCAAAGGCCTGTTCGCCGCCCTGCGTCACGCAGCCCACGATCACGTCATCCACCGCCGCCGGATCGATGCCGCTGCGCGCGATCAGCGCGTCGATCACCTCGGCCCCCAGGTCGGCGGGGTGCCAGTCGCGCAGCGCGCCGCCCCGACGCCCTCCGGCGGTGCGGGCTGTCTCTACGATGTAGGCGTGCGGCATGGTCAGTGTCCCTGTCTGAAATCGGCGGCACGGCGTGCAATGACGGCGGCGATGCCGATCCGCCGCGGCCCAGTTTCGCGCGCCGCGGCGGCGGTCGCAAGCATGCGGTTCGCCCGGCGGTGGCCGCCGTCGCACTGGCAAGGCGCCCGCGCGCGCCCCGGCCCCGCGGTGCCGCGCGCCATGCCGGGCGCCGGTCTGCCCGTCACCGGCAGGCCTCCGCCGCCGCGACCGCAAGGCCGACCAGCCGCGGATACTGTTCCACCCGGGCCGCAGAATGGGCCGACGCCGCCGACCCGCGGATCACGCGCCCCTTGATGCCGTGAAAGATGGCGGCCATGCGGAAGAAATTGAACGCGATGTAGAAATCGTAATCGGGGATGCCGTCGCGGCCCGTGTTGGCGCAATATTGCGCTGTGTACTCCGCCTCGCCGGGAATGTTCAGATCGGCCGGCGTCACGTCGCCCAGCCCGGCAACGATGTCGGGCGGCATCCGGTACATCATCGCGTGATAGGCGAAATCCGCAAGCGGATGGCCCAGCGTGGACAACTCCCAGTCCAGCACCGCGATCACGCGCGGCCGGGTGGGATGAAAGATCAGGTTGTCACAGCGAAAATCGCCATGCACGATCGTCGTCTCGTCGCTGTCGGGGATGGCGGTGGGCAACCAGTCGATCAATTCGTCCATGCCCGGATCGCGGCCCGCGTCGGTGTCGGCCAGGTAGGATTTCGTCCAGCGGCTGATCTGGCGCGCGAAATAGTTGCCCGAACGGCCATAGTCGCCAAGCCCTGCCGCTTGCGGGTCGATCCGGTGCAACTGTGCCAGCGTCGCGTTCATCGCCGCGAAATACGCCGGGCGTTCGGATGCGGACACCTCGGGCAGCGCCGCGTTCCAGAAGATCCGGCCCTCGACCATCTCCATCACATAGAACCAACTGCCGATCACCGCGTCATCGGTGCACAGCCCATGAACATGCGCGACCGGAAAGCCCGCGCCGCCCAGCGCGGTCAGCACGCGCGCCTCGCGGTCCACGGCATGGGCCCCCCTTGCCAGATCGCCGGGCGGTTTGCGCCGCAGGACATAGGCGCGGCCCGGCGTGGACAGCTTGTAGGTCGGGTTGGATTGCCCGCCCTTGAACTGCATCACCGTCATCGGCCCGGCAAAACCGTCGACATGCTCCGCCATCCAGCGCGCCAGCGCCGCCTCGTCAAAGCGGAACCCGTCGCGCACCGGCGCCACCCCGAGGTTCGCGTCGGCGCTGGCGGCTCCCCTGGTCATGCTTCGGCCTGCGCCTTCCACTCGCGCTTGATCTTCTTGGCAAGGCTCCATTTGTGGACCTCGGTCGGGCCGTCGTAGATGCGGAAGGCACGGATTTCACGGAACACCTGTTCGACGATGGTGTCGGCGGTCACGCCCTGCCCGCCCATGCACTGCACGCAGCGGTCCGCGACACGCATCAGCGCCTCGCTGACGGCGACCTTTGCCATGGAGCTTTCGGTGGTCCCCGGCGCGCCGGTGTCCAGAACGTCGGCGCACCAGTAGATCATCAGCTCGGCCTGTTTCAGGTCGATCCGGTTTTCCGCCAGCATGAAGCCGACGCCCTCGTGATCGACCAGCGGCTTGCCGAAGGCCATCCGCCGGTTGGCGTAATCCGTGGCGATCTCATGCGCGCGGATGCAGGCCCCAAGCCAGCGCATGCAATGGCTGAGCCGCGCGGGCGCCAGCCGCACCTGCGCATATTTGAAGCCCTCGCCCGCCTCGCCCAGCATCTGATCGGCGGGCACGCGCAGGTTGTCGATGGCGATCACCGCATGTCCGCCGGGCATCGAGCTGTCGATGGTGTCGAGCACCCGTTCGATCCGGATCGCGGGGTCCGGCAGATCCACGAGGAACATGCAGGCGCCATCGCCGGATTTCGCCATGATGATTCCCATGCCCGCACCGTCCGCGCCGGTGATGTAGGTCTTGCGCCCGTTAATGACCCAGTGGTTGCCGTCCATCCTGCAGGTGGTCTGCATCATCGACGGGTCCGAGCCCGCGCCGCCCTCCTCGGCGGGTTCGGTCATGAAGAACGCGGACCGCATGGAGCCATCGACCATCCGCCCCAGAAAGCGCTCCTTGAGCTCGGGCGAGCCGACCTTGCCCAACAGGAACATGTTGCCCTCGTCGGGGGCGCAGGTGTGGCACGCGAGCGGCCCCAGCGGCGACAGGCCCGACCGGATCAGCACCGCCGCCGTCTCGCGCTGGGTCAGGTGGCCGCCCCCCTCGAGGATATGCGGCGTCATCACTCCCGCCGCGCGCCCCAGCGCCTTCAACTCATCGGCCAGCTCTTCCGATGGGCCATGCGCGCCCAACCGCGGGTCGCGCTCGAACGGCACGACCTCGGCCCGGACAAAGGCCTCGACCTTGTCGGCGATTTCGAGGGCGCGGGGCGATATGCCGGCGGTTTCCAGATGTGTATTCATTTCGGAGCCATCCTGATTGCGCCGTCCAGACGAATTGTTTCGCCGTTCAGCATTGGGTTGTCGATGATCGCCGCGACCATGCGGGCGTATTCGCGCGGATCGCCAAGGCGGTTGGGAAACGGCACCTGCGCGCCCAGCGACGTCTGCGCCTCGGGCGGCAGGGAGGCCAGCAGCGGAGTGAGGAACAACCCCGGCGCAATGGTCATCACGCGGATGCCGTGGCGGGCGAATTCGCGCGCGATGGGCAGGGTCATGCCGACGATGCCGCCCTTGGACGCGGAATAGGCGGCCTGGCCGATCTGCCCTTCGAAGGCGGCGACGGACGCCGTGTTGACGATCACGCCGCGTTCCTCGCCCAGCGGCTCGGCGCGGTGCAGGGCCGCGGCGAATTTTGACAGCACGTTGAAGGTGCCGATCAGGTTCACGTTGATGACGTTGGCGAATTCCCTCAGCGGGATGGCGTTGCCGTCGCGGCCCACGACCTTGGCGGGCGGGCCGATCCCGGCGCAATTGACCAGTATGCGCGCGGTGCCATGCGCGGCCTCGGCGCGGTCCACCGCCTTGCTCACCGCGGTCTCGTCGGTCACGTTGACGGGAAGAAACAGCCCGCCCAGCGCGCGCGCCTTCTGCGCGCCCAGGTCTTCGTTCATGTCGAAAATCGTGACCTTGGCGCCTGCCTGCGCCAGCATGTCGGCGGTTGCCCCGCCCAGCCCCGAAGCGCCACCAGTCACGATGGCGGATTGACCTTCGATGTTCATGTCACGCACTCCTTGGATATGGCGGGATCGGGTTGCACGCCGGGGTCACGGGGTCTCGAAGCCAAGCTCTTGCTTGATCTGGCGCTTGAGGATCTTTCCGTTGGCATTGCGCGGCAGCGGCTGCTCGCGCAGCGTATAGCTTTCGGGGCACTGGTAATCGGCCAGTTGCGCCGCGCAATGCGCCACCAGCGCGGCCTCGTCCACCGCGCCCGGGGTGATCGACACCACCGCGTGCACCCGCTCGCCCAGAATTGGGCAGGGCTTGGCGACCACCGCCGCTTCGATCACGCCGGAACAGGCGGTCAGAACGCTTTCCACCTCGGCCGTGAACACCTTGTGGCCGCCGCGGTTCACCAGGTCCTTCTTGCGGTCGTGGACATAGACGAACCCGTCGGCATCGACCGATCCGATGTCGCCCGATTTCCAGAACCCCGCCACGAATTCGCGTGCGTCCGCCTCGGGGTTGCGCCAGTAGCCCGGCACCACCATCGCGCCGCGGATCCAGATCTCTCCGGGCGCGCCCGCGGGCACCTCGCGGCCCGCGTCATCCATCACGCAGATCTCGGCGCCGGGCATGGGGCGGCCGACCGAAAGGCGGCGGTGCGCGGTCTGGTCTGCGGGCATGATCGTCGCGGGTGATGTGACCTCGGTCGCGCCATAGGCGTTCATCAGCCCCAGACCCGGCAGGGCCGCGGCCAGCCGTTCGATGGTGGCGGCGGGCATCGGCGCGCCGCCGTAGCCGCCCACCCGCCATGCGGACAGGTCATAGTCCGACAGGTCGGTCTGGTGCAGGCAAAGGTTGTACATCGCCGGCACCATCAGCGAACAGGTCATCCGCTCTGTCGCGGCACAGTCCAGGAAATGCGCCGCCTTGAACGCGCGCTGGATCACGATGGTGCCGCCCGCCCGGATCAGCGTGTGGATCCCCGCGATCAGGCCGGTGACATGGTTCATCGGCACCACGACGATGGTCCGGTCCTCTGGACCCAGCGCCATCGTGCGCACGAAATTGGTCGCGGAATGGACGATGCCCAGCCCGGTAAGGGTCGCGCCCTTGGGCACGCCGGTCGTGCCGGAGGTATAGAGGATCGTTGCCACGTCCTCTTCGTCCGCTTCGGCGGGCTCGGTCGCGGCGGGGTCGGCGGCGCGCAGGCTCTCGTAGTCGGAAAAGCCCGATGCCGGCCCCACGGCGATGCGCGCGCGCAAATCCGGCGTCTCGCCGGGCGGCGGCACGATGTCGGCCAGATCGCCTTCGGCAATCAGTGCCACGGCCTGTGAATTCACCAGCGCGTGGCGGATCCCCGGCCTCTGGTCGCGAATGCTCAGCGGGACGGTGATCGCGCCCAGACGCGCGGCGGCGAAGGTGACGACGACAAAGGGCACGCCGTTGCCCAGAAGCATCGCCACGCGGTCGCCCTGCGCCACGCCCAGCGCGGCAAGACCCGCGGCCACATGCGCGATCTCTGTGTCGAGCGCGGCATAGGTCAGCCGGGTGTCGCCACTGACCAGCGCGGTGTTCAGCGGGTGTGCGGCCACCGCCTCTTGCAGCATCGCGTGAACGGTGCGCGGGCGCGTGGCATAGCAGGCGACGACGCGATCGCCGAAGTGATGCTCGCGGCGCAACTGCGGATCGGCGCTCATGATGCGACGTCCCTGCGCAGGGTCCGGCGCGCCCGGCGTGGCAAAGCGGCGCGGCGCATCATGCCTCCCCCTGGCCAAGGTCGGCCAGGCGGGACGCGACCCCGTCGATAGGCGCATCGAGCGGCAGCCCAGCCTGAATGTAGCCGCGGCGGAAATCGTCGATGTGGCGGCGCATCCAGTCGCGCGCGCGGTTGGGGTCGCGGGCGCGGATCGCATCGATCACATGGGCGTGCGCCACCACCTGCCGCGCCATGGCCTGCGGCAATTCGGGGATCAGCGCGTCGATCCCGCTGTAGAGCAGGAACCCGATGGGCTCGCGCGCGAGTTGCAGTACACGGTTCTTGCTGGCGGCGGCCACCCGCGAATGAAAGGCGGTGTCGATCTCGACCGAGACGCGGCCTTCGCCCTCCGCCGCCTCGAGCGCGGCCTGCATCTCGTCGAGCGCGGCCAGGTCGTCCCGGTCGGCATGTTGCGCGGCTAGGGCCGCCGCCAGCGGTTCGGTCGCGACGGCCACATGCCACAATTCGTCAAAAGTGACATCCAGCATGCTCAGCGCGCGTGTCTGGCGCGACGACAGTTCGGCCATGCGTGGAATACTGACCGCCATCTTGCGCGGCGAGATGCGACGGACGAACCCTTCGCATTCCAACCGGCGGATCCCCTCGCGCACGGTGGATCGGTTGACGCCGAACATGCCCGCCATCTCGACCTCGCCCGGCAAAGTGTCGCCGGGCTTCAGCGAGCCGCTCAGGATCTGCGCCTCGATCTCGTTCGAGACCTGTTCATAGGCGTGCTGGACACGCAGGGCTTTGGGTTTAAGCGCCATCGTCACCGGGTCGCCTCTGTCTCGATGCGGTGCGGAGGGTCCTCGTGGCTTGCATCCTGGCTTGCATCGTGTCGCCGCCCCTTCGTCAGGCCTGCGCCGCCGGTTTGGCGTCGATCACGTTGACCTTGATGATCTCGCCACGCTCGATGACGCATTCGCGCTGCAACAGGTCCAGCGAATGGCTCAGTTCCGACTGCGCGATCAGCACCGAAAGCCCCTCGCCCCGCAGCGATGTGATCACTTCCGATATCCGCTTGGCCAGCGCGGGCGCGACGCCCTCGAACGGCTCGTCCAGCAGCAGCACCCGACGGCCCGCGATCAGCGCACGGCCCAGCGCGACCATCTTTTGCTGCCCGCCCGACAGCAACAACGCCTTGCGCGCGGCCATCTGCGTCAGTTCCGGCATCAGGTCATAAACGAAGGCAAGCCCGGTATCGCCGTCGATGTCGCTGTTGGCCCATGCGGGCAGCAGCATGTTTTCCTCGACCGTGAGGTCCGGCACCAGACGCCGATCCTCGGGCATGTAGCCGAACCCGAGGCGCGCGCGCTCGCGGGGCGGCATCTGGGATATGTCCTCGCCGTTCCACGACACGCGGCCCCCCGCCAGATTGGCCAGCCCGGTGATCGTGCGCATAACGGTGGTCTTGCCCGCGCCGTTGCGCCCCACCAGCCCGAGGCGTTCGCCATTGCCCAACTCAAAGCTGACGCCGCGCAGGATGGGCGCGGCCTGAATGGTGACTTCGACGTTCTCAAGGGTCAGGGTCATGCCGGCGCCCCCGTCACGTAGCGGCGCACATCGGCGTCCGACAGCACCTCGTCGGGGGCGTCGTCGGCGATGATGCGGCCATCGTAGAAGGCCAGAACCCGTTCGGAATAGCGCGTCACGATATCCATGTCATGCTCCACGAAGATCACTGTCACCCCCTCGGCGCGCAGGGCCTCTATCACCAGATCCATGATCGGGAATTTCTCGTCCGCCGCCACGCCCGAGGTGGGTTCATCGAGCAGCATCACCTTGGTGTCCCCGGCCATCGCCATCGCGATATCCAGCAGTTTCTTGACCCCGCCCGACAGTTCCGGGATCAGCCTGTGGCGGTGCTCGGCGATGCGGAATCGCTCCAGCGTGGCGACGGCGCGTTCGCGGGCCCGGGCGTCATGCGCGCTGCGCAGGAACGACGGGCGGCCGCTGGCGTGAATGGCGCCGGCCACCAGCATGTTTTCCTCGACCGTCAGTTCGTTGCAAAGCTGCGCGATCTGGAACGAGCGGTGAATGCCCAGCCGCGTGATCTGGCGCGGTGCGAGCCCGGTGATGTTGCGCCCGCCAAAGGTGATCGACCCGGAATCGGGTTTGATATAGCCGGTGACCATGTTGACGAAGGTCGTCTTGCCCGCGCCATTGGTCCCGATCAGCGAATAGACCGCTCCCTCGGGCACAGACACCGATATGTCCTGAGCCGCGGTGACCGCGCCGAAAGACTTCTGCACGTCGCGGACATCCAGTACCGATTGGCTCATGTCGCGTCCTCCTTGCGGCGGCGCACCAGCGATCCCAGCCCGTTGGGCAGCATGACGATGACCGCAAGCAGGAAGATGCCAAGCGCCAGTTGCCAGGTGTTGGGAAAGTAGAGGTTGGAAAACGACCGCACCATTTCGAGGATGATCGCCGCCACGAAGACCGCCGGGACCGACAGGTAGCCCGCGAGGATCGCCACGAAGACGAACTCGCCCGAGGTCGTCCAGAACGCGAACTCCGGATCGACGTGGCCCAGCGCCAGCACGGCGATGGTTCCGCCGATGCCGCCCAGGACCGCGCCGAAGACATAGGTATAGCTCATGACGTTGCGCACCGACGCGCCGAGGTATTCGACCCGCAGTTCGTTGTCGCGGGTGGCCAGCGTGATCAACCCCTGTTCGCTGTCGAAAAAGATCCGCATCAGGGTGCCCGCGATCACCACCAGCGCCGTGACATAGATGTAGAGCGCCGTCTGCAGCGGGCGGCCTTCGGGCGCCCAGCCCAGAAATGTGGGGGCCGCGATGTTCAGCCCGTCGGTGCCGCCGATAAAGGACATCTTGGACAGCGATCCGTACAGCACCATCGACAGCGCCAGCGACAGCATCGCAAAGAAGATCCCCCGGTAATTCGCCAGCAGGGGGCCGAAGGCCGCGCCCACCAGCAGGCAGACACCCGCGCTGAGCAGCGTCAGCAGGAAGATGTCGGAGACCCCGAAGCTGCCTGCGACGAGTGTCGCGGTATAGGCGCCGAGGCAATAGTAGAGCCCCTGCCCGAACGACACGAGGCCGCCGCGCATCATGCCGACGATACCGAGGCAGACCAGCCCCTTGGCCAGCGCCATCGCAAACAGGAACATCGCCCAGTCGGGCAGGATCACGGAGCCAGCGGCGAGCACGGCAAACGCCCCGAACGCACTGAGCAGGAGGTTGGAACGCATCATATCTTTCTCGCCTGTGTTTTCGCGAACAGTCCTTCGGGCCGGAACAGCAGCACGATGGCCATCACGAAATAGATGATGAACAGCTCGGCCTCGGGCACGAGGTGGACCGACGCCGCGCGGCTGATCCCGACCATCACGGCCCCGATGGCCGCGCCCGGCACGGACCCCAGCCCGCCGATGATGACCACCGCAAAGGCCACGATGATCACATTCACCCCAAGCCCCGGCGTGACCGAGATCATCGGCGCGGTCAGCGCGCCGCCAAGCGCCGCGAGGAACGCCCCGGCCATGAAGGCGCCCAGGTAGATGCGCGGCACGTTCACACCCATTGTCTCGCTCATTTCCGAATCGTGGATCACGGCCAGAACGATCTTGCCGATCTTGGTACGGTTGAGCGTGAGCCAGACCGCCAGCCCGACCACGATGGCCGCGCCGATCACCGCGAAGTCGTAGCCGACATAGAACAGCGGCCCGATCTCGACATCGCCCAGAAGGGTGTAAGGCTCATACACGAAATAGGGGTTCACGCCCCAGATCAGCTTCATCACGTCCTCGAGGATCAGGAACACGGCATAGGTCACCAGCACGTTCAGCACCTCGTCGCGACCGTAAAAGAACCGCAGCAGACCGCGTTCCAGCAGCGGCCCCAGCACCAGCGCCACGAGAACGGCGGCAAGGATCAGGGCGGCGTAGCTGCCCCACGGCACGGCGTCACCGCCCGCGGCGAAATACAGCCCGACCAGCGAAGCCGAGGCATAGGCGCCGATGGCGTAGAGGCTGCCGTGCGCGATGTTGAGAATATTGAGCACGCCGAAGACGAGCGTCAGGCCGACGGAGACGATGAACAGCCAACCGGCGTATATCAGCCCATCGACCAGGATGGTGGCGACTAAGTCCATAACTCGGGGATCCGTGGGTTTGGTCGGGAAGGAACGCCCGCCGCGACAGGGGTGGCGGCGGGCGGGTGGGTCAGGGCTTCAGGCCTCAGTCACACTTGGCGCCGGGGAACCCCTGGGCCAGCCATTCCTGCGCCTTCATACCCTCGGGCGGGTTGACGCACCGCGCATCAAAGTACTCCACGTCGACCAGTTCCATCCGCCCTTCCTCGGCATTCCACTTGGTCGTGCCGATGGCGTTGGGTTGGATCGCCTGGTGTCCGTCGGCCAGGGCCATCTCGATGTGACCCGAAGGCGCATCCCACTCCAGCCCCTTCATCGCCGCGGCCAGTTGCTCGTCCGTGGGCTTGGTGCCGCCATTGTCGGCCATCGCCTTTTCGACGGCCGTCTTGAGACCCAGCAGCGCCTGCCACATCCGGAACGGCGCCTGCACCGGGAACACGCCGTATTCCGCCTCGTAGGCGTCCCACAACGTGTCGGTCAGCTCCTGCAATTCGCCGCCGCGCGCCTTGGCCGCCAGGCCGTTGACGCCGCGCGCGCCAAGGATGACGCCGTCGGGCATCTTGTCCTGCAACTGCGGGATGACGTGATCGCCCGCCGCCAGCGCCAGTTGCGAGCGTTCATGCAGCCCGCGCGCCGTGGCCTGGATCAAGAACCCCTGCAGATCGCCGCCCCAGTTCGAGGAGTGCACGACCGCCGCGCGTTCGCGCAGCAAGGCGGAGATCTCGGTGCCGTACTGGCCCGCGCCGAATTTCGGGAACAGGGCGGTCTTGACCTCCGCATCCGGGAAAAGCTGCGCCATCGAGCCGGTGAAATCCGCCCAGCTGTCCTGGCCCCAGGCGTAGTCCTGGTTCAGGCCGGCAAAGCTCGGCACGTCGAAATTGCGCGACTTGAGGTAGCGCGCCAGGCTGACGTTATCCATGGTCGCGTGCGCCGCGGTGCGGAACACGTACTCGAAACTGCCGTCCTCGAACACGCGCGGCGTGCCGCAATCGTAGAGGATGGTGAAGGCCTTGAGTTCATCCGCCACCGGCGGGATCGCCAGGCAATCGCCCGAGGACACGTAGCCCACGACCGCATCGACCTCTTCGCGCTGCACCAGGTTGCGGAATTCCTGTACCTGCTTGGTCGCGCCGCCCGCCTCGTCCACGACGACGACTTCGATGTTCAACCCGCCAAAGCCCTTGGTGTCGTAGGGCGCGGGCATCTTGCCGCCTTCGTTCAACATCTCGACCAGCAGCTTGCCGCCGTTCCAGGCCGGCACGCCAAAGCTTTCCGCCGCCTGCCCCGACAGGAAGGTGATCACCCCGATCTTGAAGGTGTCGTCCTGTGCCGCCGCGGGCCCGGCCAGTCCGGCCGCCACGGTCAGTGCGGCCAATGCGCCGCCCATTCTTGTGCTCTTCATCGTCATTGTCTCCTCCCTAAGACAGTCACGGATGCCATGATCCGTTCCCAGTTGGTGCCGCGCCGCGCAACAGGTTGCGGGCACGGATCAATCGGTCTGCGGCCGGTGTCCTCCTCCCGGACTGGGCCGCGCCGATCGTTATTGTCTGTTTGTACGACACTGTTGCGCGGATGCCGTTGCGTCAACAAGATTCTTGCAGTGACCCCGCCGAACCGAAATGCCGAAACGCCGTGCCCGCAACCGCCCGCGACTGGACGCAGTCAATGCAGGATCGCAGTGTTGCATATTGATTTTCATCAATTTTTCGAAAAATTACGCCGGGTGCGCCCGGGCCTGCCATTGCGGGCCGCACCGAGCCCCAAAACGGTCGGGACGCGCACGCGCGCGCCATGCACACCCGTGCCCCTTGCCGCCGTCACAGCGCGGTCGCGGGCACGAGAATCACCATTCACCGTGCCGAACGCGCCGCCCCGTCGCTTAGCGTTGCCCGATCTTCATGTCCCGGAACAGCGTCTTGAATTCACGCGGTTGAGAACGCCAGTACTGCTTTGGAGCCGACACCTCCGCGCCCAGTTCGGCGGCGGCGTGCCACGGCCAACGCGGATCGTAGAGCATCCCGCGCGCCAGCGCCACGGCATCGGCCTTTCCGGTGGCCAGGATCTCTTCGGCCTGCGCAGGATCGGTGATCAGGCCAACGGCGATGGTCGCAAGACCGGTCTCGGCCTTGATCCGTTCGGCAAAGGGCACCTGATAGCCCGGCTCAAGCTTGATCTGCTGCCGGGGCGACACCCCGCCCGAGGTGACGTGGATCGCGGCCGCGCCCCGATCCCGGACCGCTGCCGACAGCGCCAGCGTGCCGTCCATGTCCCAGCCGCCCGGCACCCAGTCGGTGGCCGAGACACGGATCCAGACAGGAATTTCTGAGGGCACGGCCGCCTTGACCGCGTCGAACACCTCGAGCGGGAACCGCATCCGGTTGTCCAGACTGCCGCCGTAGGCATCGTCGCGCCGGTTCGCCAGCGGCGACAGGAACTGATGCAGCAGATAGCCATGCGCCATGTGAAGCTCGATGCCGCCAAGGCCAAGCCGGACCGCGCGCTGCGCCGCGCGCACGAAATCCGCCTTGACCCGCGCAAGCCCCGCCGCGTCCAGCGCCACGGGACTGTCCTCGCCCTCCGCATGGGGCAGCGCCGACGGCGCTTCGGTCTTCCAGCCGTCCGGCGCATCGGGCGCGATCTGCGCGCCGCCGTCCCAGGGGGCAAAGCTCGATCCCTTGCGCCCGGCGTGCGACAGCTGGATCGCGACCGGCATGTCGGAATACCGCGCGATGGCGGTCAGGACCCGCGCCAGCGCCGCTTCGTTGTCGTCCGAATAGAGCCCCAGGTCCTGCGGCGAAATCCGACCTTCCGGCGAGACCGCGGTCGCTTCGAGGATCAGCAGCCCGGCGCCGGACAACGCCAGGTGCCCCAGGTGGATCAGATGCCAGTCCTGGGCGTTGCCGTCGATGGCGGAATATTCGCACATCGGCGCGATGACGATACGGTTTTCCAGCGTCAGATCGCCAAGCGACAGCGGTTGAAAGAGGTGGTTCATTTGGGGGGAATCCTATTTCGGGGGTTGGGGCCGCGCGGTCGCGCGCGGGCCGGGTGAGAACGGTTTGGAGTGGGAGCGCGCGGCCCTGTGCGGACCTGGCGGTGCGCCTACCACGCGGCTTCGTAGATGGCGCGGGCATCGCGCTCGGACAGGGCGCGCGGGTTGTTCACCAGCAGCCGCCCCTGAAGCATCGCATCCGAGGCCATCTTGCCGATCGCGTCCTTGGGAATGTCGACGTCGCGCAACCGCGGCGGCAGGCCCAGCCGCCGCGCCAGATCCGCGAGGGCATCGATGAAGGCGACGGTGCGCGCCTGCGATCCCTCGACCCCGGCCAGATGCGGAAAGGCGTCCGCCGCGATCTCGGCATACAGCGCGCCGGCGTCGGGCGCATTGAAGCGCAGCACATGCGGCAGCACCAGCGCGTTCGACAGGCCGTGCGGGATGTGGAAGGTGCCGCCGATGGGATAGGCCAGCGCATGCACCGCGGCCACGGGCGAATTGGCAAAGGCCTGCCCCGCCAGCATCGAGCCCAGCAGCATCGCCTCGCGCGCGTTCCGGTCGCCGCCCTGCGCCACGGCGGTTTCTATGTTGGCCCCCAGCAGCCGCAGCGCCTCGCGCGCGAGCAGTTTCGACATCGGGTTGTTGTTGGCGTTCCGCGAGGCATAGGCCTCGATCGCGTGGACCATCGCATCGACGCCGGTGGCGGCCGTGATCGCGGCGGGCAGGCCCATCGTCAGCTCGGCATCCAGCACTGCGATGTCGGGCAGGATCACGGGCGACGACACGCCGCGCTTTTCCTCGGCGCCCACGGTGATGATCGACACCGGCGTCACCTCTGACCCGGTGCCGGCGGTGGTCGGCACCAGAACCAGCGGCAGGCGCGGCCCCTTGGCCTGCGCCACGCCCCAGGCTTCGTCCAGATCCTCGCCCGAGCCGAGCAGCAGCGCGGCCAGCTTGGCCACATCCTGCGAGGATCCGCCGCCAAAGCCCAGCACCCCGGTCACGCCCGCCGCGCGCCCCGCCTCGACCGCCGCCATCAGCGTCGCGCGCGAGGGGTCGGCCTCGACCGCGTCGAAGATCGTGACCGCGTGGCCCGCCGCGCGCAGCGATGCGATGGCCGGATCGCACAGACCCAGGTCGCGCAGCCCCGGATCGGTGACCAGCAGGCATGACGCCCCCAGGGTGGCCCCCGCCACGTCGGCAAGCCGCGCCGCCGCCCCGGTTTCAAAGACGATGGATTTCGTGGTGTTGAAGGTGAAGGGTGTCACGGCGGGGTCTCCTGTGGCTGTCTGCATCACGGCGGCCCGGCAAGGGCGCAGCCGTGCCACGATGGACCGTCGCGCGGCGCGAGGTCCAGAGGTAATTGCGGCCCGCCTGATCGGCCCATGCGGCACAACGCCCGGCGAACCCATAGAAAAAAGGGGCCCCGAAGGACCCCTCAAAGTTTCGCCGTTCAGGCTCAATGTGTTAACCGCTCGGTATTTTTCTGCCTGCGGCCTGAACGTCGTCGGGGGCGAGCGCACCCGCCCCGTGTCAGGTGGGAAGGAACAAAGTACCGTTCCCACCCATCTCGTCGGGGATCTGGCGCCTTGGGTCTGGCCAGATCCCCTGCACGCCCCCTCGTGGTACGGGGGCGCGTGATCTCTCTTAGCTACACCCCGACGTGCCGCCGCAGGTGTTGCACTTCATGCAGGTGCCGTTGCGCACCAGCGTGTAGTTGCCGCATTCGCCACAGGCCTCGCCCTCGTAGCCCTGCATCTTGGCCTTGGTGCGCGCATCCAGGCTGACCGCGCCCGACGACACCGAGGTGCTGGCCGCCATCGCCACCGCCACGTTGCCGGTGGCGACTTCGGGCACCAGCGTGTGCAGCGCGCTGGACGCGTCGATCGCCCCTGCCCCGCCTTGCAGCACCACCAGTTCCTGCGGCAGTCGGTTGCGCAGATAGCCGGTCGAGCTGATCTGGCGCAGCACTTCGAGCGACTTGCTCGCCGCGCTGTCGCTCAGCTCGGAGACGTTCTGCACGCCTTCCTCTTCCTCGCCGCGACCGATGCTGTCGAAGGACGCGCCCTCGGGCTGCACATGCGCCAGGTCGGTGCGGTCGAGGTAGCTGACCGCCAGTTCGCGGAAGATATAATCGAGGATCGAGGTCGCGTTCTTGATCGTCTCGTTGCCCTGCACCATGCCCGCCGGTTCGAACTTGGTAAAGGTGAAGGCGTCGACGAACTCCTCCAGCGGCACACCGTATTGCAGGCCGACGCTGACCGCGATGGCGAAGTTGTTCATCATCGCCCGGAACCCCGCGCCCTCCTTGTGCATGTCGATGAAGATCTCGCCAAGGTTGCCGTCTTCGTATTCGCCGGTGCGCAGATAGACCTTGTGCCCGCCGACCATCGCCTTCTGGGTATAGCCCTTGCGGCGCTGCGGCATCTTTTCGCGGTGCGACTTCACGATTTCCTTGACGATCACCTTCTCGACGATCTTCTCGGCCAGCACCGCAGCCTTTTCGTGCAGGGAGCCCGATTCCAGCGTCTCGGCCGCCTCGTCGTCGTCCTCGACCAATGCGGCCGCCAGCGGCTGGCTGAGCTTGGAGCCGTCGCGGTAGAGCGCGTTGGCCTTGACACCCAGCGACCAGCTGAGTTCGTAGGCTTTCTGGCAATCCTCGATCGTGGCGTCGTTGGGCATGTTGATCGTCTTGGAGATCGCACCCGAGATGAACGACTGCGCGGCGGCCATCATGTGGATGTGGCTGTTGACGCTCAGATACCGCTTGCCGGTCTTGCCGCAGGGATTGGCGCAATCGAAGATCGACAGGTGCGCCTCTTTCAGGTGCGGCGCCCCTTCGAGCGTCATCGTCCCGCAGACGTGATCGTTGGCCGCGTCGATGTCCTTTTTCGAGAACCCGAGGCTGCGCAGCAGATCGAAGGTGGGATCGTTCAGCTTGTCCGCCGGAATGCCCAGCACGTTGGTGCAGAATTCCTCGCCCAGCGTCCACTGGTTGAAGACAAAGCGGATGTCGAAGGCCTGCGCCAGCGCCGCGTCGACCTTGGCCAGTTCGTTGGGGCCGAACCCGTGGCCCGCCAGCGTGGTGTGATTGATCGACGGCGCGTTGCCGATACTGCCGTGACCCACGGCGTGGCTGACGATTTCCTCGATCTGGGCAGAGCCGTAGCCCAGCTTTTCCAGGGCCGCCGGAACCGACTGGTTGATGATCTTGAAGTATCCGCCGCCGGCGAGCTTCTTGAATTTGACCAGCGCGAAATCGGGCTCGATTCCGGTGGTGTCGCAATCCATCACGAGGCCGATGGTGCCGGTGGGCGCGATGACGGAGGTCTGCGCGTTGCGGTAGCCGTGCGCCTCGCCCAGCTTCAGCGCCTCGTCCCAGGCGGACATGGCGACATCGACCAGCCCCGGTTGCGGGCAGTTGCCATGATCGAGCGGCACCGGCTTGACCGCCAGCGCCTCGTAGCCCGCCGTTTCGCCATAGGCGGCGTTGCGGTGGTTGCGGATGACGCGCAGCATGTGCTCGGCGTTCCTGGCATACCCAGGGAAGGCGCCCAGTTCGCCCGCCATTTCGGCGGAGGTGGCATAGGACACGCCCGTCATGATCGCGGTCAGCGCACCGCAAAGCGCGCGGCCTTCGTCGCTGTCATAGGAATAGCCCATGTTCATCAGCAGCCCGCCGATGTTCGCATAACCCAGCCCCAGCGTGCGGAAGTCATAGGACCGCTGCGCGATCTCCTTGGAGGGGAACTGCGCCATCATCACGGAGATTTCCAGCGTCACGGTCCAAAGGCGGGCCGCGTGCATGTAATCCTCGACCATGAATTCGCCATCCCGCAGGAAGGTCAGCAGGTTCATCGATGCGAGGTTGCAGGCGGTATCATCGAGGAACATGTACTCCGAACAGGGGTTGGAGCCGCGGATCGCGCCATCTTCGGGGCAGGTGTGCCAGTCGTTGACGGTGTCGTGGTACTGAATGCCCGGATCGGCACAGGCCCAGGCGGCATGGCCGACCTGCTCCCACAGATCGCGGGCCCGGATCGTCTTGGAAACCTTGCCGTCAACCCGGTCGATCAACTGCCAGTCGGCATCCTTTTCCACCGCCGTCAGAAAGGCGTTGGTGACGCGGATCGAGTTGTTGGAGTTCTGACCCGAGACGGAGTTGTAGGCCTCGCTGTCCCAATCGGTGTCGTAGGTCGGGAATTCGATGCTGGTGTGGCCCTGCTTGGCGTAATCCAGCACGCGCTTGACGTAAGTCTCGGGGATCGCGACCTTTTTCGCTTCGCGGATCGCCTGCTTGAGCTGCTCGTTCTTGGCGGGGTCATAGGCGTCGGCCGCGGCACCGTCCCAGCCCTTGATCGCGGCGAACAGCAGGTTCAGCTTTTGCTCGTGCATCTTGGAGCCGGCGACGATGCTCGCCACCTTCTGCTCTTCGAGCACCTTCCAGTTGATGAAATCCTGAATATCGGGGTGGTCGGCATCCACGATCACCATCTTGGCCGCGCGGCGGGTGGTGCCGCCCGATTTGATGGCCCCTGCGGCACGATCGCCAATTTTCAGAAAGCCCATCAAACCGGACGACTTGCCGCCGCCCGACAGCTTCTCGCCCTCTCCGCGGAGCGATGAAAAGTTGGTGCCCGTACCTGAGCCATACTTGAAAAGACGTGCCTCGCGGACCCACAGGTCCATGATGCCGCCGTCGCCCACCAGATCGTCGCGCACCGATTGGATGAAGCAGGCGTGCGGCTGCGGATGCTCGTAGGAGGATTTCGACCGTGTCAGCTTGCCGGTCTTGTAGTCCACATAATAGTGGCCCTGCGCCGGACCGTCGATGCCGTAGGCCCAGTGCAGGCCGGTGTTGAACCACTGCGGGCTGTTGGGGGCTGCGCGCTGGCTGGCCAGCATGTGGCGCATCTCGTCGTAATAGGCCTGGGCGTCTTCCTCGGTGGTGAAATAGCCACCCTTCCAGCCCCAGTAGGCCCAGGCGCCGGCCAGTCGGTCGAACACCTGCTTGGAGGAAGTCTCGCCGCCCATCTCGGTGTCGTCGCCGTCGGGCACCGACCGCCACAGGAATTCGGGAACGCCCTTTTCCTTGACCTTTTTCAAGCGCGCGGGAACACCGGCCTTGCGGAAATACTTCTGCGCGATCACGTCGCTGGCGACCTGGCTCCAGCCCTGGGGCACTTCGACATTGTCGAGCTTGAACACGACGGTGCCATCGGGATTGCGGATTTCGGAGACCGTGGAGACGAAATCCAGATCCGCATAGGCGTCCTGACCGGCTTTTGTGAATTTACGTTCAATTTTCATGTCGCTGCCTCATTTCCAGCTTCTTCAACCCCAGAGCCGTTCCCGTCATTGCGGATCGTCCCCACCTTTTTCGCCCAATGACGCCCGGCCGCACGCTCCACCCCGGCCCCATGAAACATGAGACTGCGGTGTCATCAGATGTGATGTTATGGTCGTGTTTTTCGTCCCTGCGCCCCGGAGCCGCCCTGCGTGTTTTATCACTACATCTTGTGGCGTTACCGTCGGCCTCCACAACCTGACGTATTTGGACGGGTTGGGTCAACGCGTTTTTTGCGAAATTTTCAAAACTTCTGACTTGACCGGATTGCTTTCATCAATGCGCCCCGATGGTCACGTGATTCAGGCACAGGGCTATCCACATGCCACCGGTTGCGCCCCTGCCCCGGTCGCCATCGGAAAACCCAAACATAACTGGCGCTTTGGGGGGACGCGCTCGCCGTGGCACTGAAATTACCCACAGTCCGCACCCCGCGTCGCGGGGCCTATGGGGCGGGGTGCGGGCCGCGGACCGAAATGCGCAAAAATGTAACACCGGCGTGTCACCGGCCCTGCGCCGCGATGTTTGCGGCACACTCCATAGTGGCCGAGACCCCTTTGATGCCGAGAGTCAGCACAAGATGTAGTGGAGTTGTCATCGCGGGGGGATTCGGGTGACTCACGCTCCGGCGGTGCATTCGTGTCGTGCTGTCGCCTCGCGATCGCTCTGCCGAGGGGCGGATCCGTCCGGCCATGCCGCCGCGATCGGGGCGGGCGACCGGCAAGATCATCGCCACGCCCCCCGCCAATCGTCATGCCTTTGCAGCGTCGCGCGATGCCGGCCCGTATGGGTGACATCGCACGACAGGGCCAACGCCCCCAAACCGTCAGGTCACTGCGCGACGCAATCGGCAAAGTAGCGGGTCACGCCATCGCTGCCGACCTCTTGCACAAGGCCGTGGATATCGGTTTCGAACCCCGGACATTCGCGCGCGAACTCGCGGTTGAACTTCAGGTATTCGACGATCTTCCTGTTGAACACCTCGCCGGGGACCAGCAGCGGAATTCCCGGCGGATAGGGCGTGACGAGGCTGGTGGTGATGCGGCCCTCCAGTTCGTCGATCGGCACGCGCTGGGTCGTGCGCTGCGCAATATGCGCAAAGGCGTCGCTGGGCTTCATCGCCGGGGTATGGTCGCTCAGGTAGATGTCGGTGGACAGGATCGCGACATCGTACTTGGCATAAAGCGTATGCACATGCTGGCACAATTCGCGCAGGCCCATCCCCTCGTAGCGCGGGTGCTTGGCACAGAATTCCGGCATGGTGCGCCACATCGGCTGGTTCTTGGCATAGTCGTCCTTGAACTGCTGCAACGCCGTCAGCAACGTGTTCCAACGGCCCTTGGTGATGCCGATGGTGAACATGATGAAAAAGCTGTAGAGCCCGGTTTTCTCGACGACGACGCCATGTTCGGCCAGGTATTTCGTCACGATGGACGCGGGAATACCGGTGTCCTCGAACCGTCCGTCAAGGTTCAGTCCGGGCGTGATGATCGTGGCCTTGATCGGATCGAGCATGTTGAAGCCCGGCGCCATGTCGCCAAAACCGTGCCAGCTTTCCTCGCCGTCCGCTTCCTGCACCCCGTCGGCGTCGGTGCGCCTGAGCACCCAGGTCTTCGAATCGTATTCACCTTCGGTGCCCAGATCATCGGGCCCCCAGACCTGGAACCACCAGTCGTCCTCGCCGAATTCGTCGTCGACCTTGCGCATGGCGCGGCGGAAATCGAGCGCCTCGGCGATGCTTTCCTCGACCAGCGCGGTGCCGCCCGGCGGCTCCATCATCGCCGCGGCGACGTCGCAGCTTGCGATGATGCTGTATTGCGGGCTGGTGGAGGTGTGCATGAGATAGGATTCGTTGAACAGGTGGCGGTCGAGCTTGGTGTTCTGGCTGTCCTGCACCAGCACATGGCTCGCCTGGCTGATGCCCGCCAGCAGCTTGTGGATCGACTGTGTGGCATAGGTCACCGATTGCATCGGCCGCTCGCGCCTGCGCCCCATGGCATGAAAGCTGCCGTAGAATGGATGAAAGGCGGCATGCGGCAGCCAGGCCTCGTCAAAGTGCAAATTGTCCACATAGCCATCCAGGACATCCTTGATCGCTTCGGTGTTGTAGAGCACGCCATCGTAGGTGGATTGCGTGAGCGTCATGATCCGCGGCTTGACCGTATCGGCGTCGATGCCCTCAAGCAGCGGATTGGCGCGGATCTTGGCCTTGATCGAGTCGATTTCGAATTCGGCCTTCGGGATCGGGCCGATGATGCCGTAGTGGTTGCGCGTCGGCTTGAGGAACACCGGCACCGCGCCCGTCATGATGATGCTGTGCAAGATGGATTTGTGGCAATTGCGGTCCACCACGACCACGTCGCCGGGGGCCACCGTGTGGTGCCAGACCATCTTGTTGCTGGTCGAGGTGCCGTTGGTCACGAAATAGCAGTGATCGGCATTGAAGATCCGCGCGGCGTTGCGCTCGGACGCGCCGATGGCGCCGTTGTGATCCAGAAGCTGGCCCAGCTCCTCGACCGAATTGCACACGTCCGCGCGCAGCATGTTTTCGCCGTAGAACTGGTGATACATCTGCCCGATCGGGCTTTTGAGGAAGGCCACGCCCCCTGAATGCCCCGGACAATGCCAGGAATACGACCCGTCTTCGGCGTAATCCAGCAGCGCCTTGAAGAACGGCGGCTGGATCCCTTCGAGATAGCTCTTGGCCTCGCGGATGATGTGGCGCGCGACGAATTCGGGCGTGTCCTCGAACATGTGGATGAAGCCGTGAAGCTCGCGCAGGATGTCGTTGGGCAGGTGGCGGCTGGTCTTGGTCTCGCCATAGATATAGATCGGCACGTCGGCGTTCTTCCAACGCACTTCCTCGATGAAATTACGCAGGTTCAGCACCGCCGGATCGAGATCCGGGCCGGGGCTGAACTCCTCGTCGTCGATCGACAGCAAAAAGGCGCTGGCGCGCGACTGCTGCTGCGCGAACTGCGACAGATCCCCGTAGCTGGTCACCCCCAACACTTCGAAGCCTTCGGTCTCGATGGCCTGTGCCAGGGCGCGAATACCCAGACCCGACGAGTTTTCGGATCGGAAGTCTTCGTCGATGATAACGATCGGGAAACGGAACTTCATATCTTTCTCCTTACGGACGAGCGGCAGGGACGACGGCACATCACGATTGAGATTGCCGCGATGTCCGGACCGCAGGATGGCCGGACTATGCTGATATTTTCGGCGCAGTGTCCATACGTCCGCAGGGCCACCGCGCGCCGCCCACCCCGATTGCCCCTGTACGGCCGCGCCGCGCCGGGGCAGCCCGCGCCGGGGCACCGACCGTGCGAGAGGTCCGCGGCCCCCGACAGGGACGGAGCCCGCCCCCGACCGCGCCGGACCAGCCCCCTTGCCGCGATTCGTTTTGCCGCGACTTGGCGCAATCACCACGGCATCCGGCGGCTTTGACGCTGCGTCGCCTTGCGCGCCTGGTGATTTTGCCCCGCGCCGGAGCCGTAAACACGCCGACCCTGCCGCCACCGAAAGAGAACTGGTCGCAAAATCCGTTACCGCGCCGAGGTTTGCGACGTAGGATCGCCCCAAGCGGCGCGCAGCATGGCCCCGCCCGGATACAGACGAGCGAGGGACGCGGACAGATGAAAAGATTTGGCCTCGATGCGACCGATATTCGCATCCTCTGCGCGGTGCAGCAGCATGGGCAACTGAGCAAGACCCGGCTGGCCGAGATCGCCAATATCTCTGCGACGCCCTGCTGGGCGCGCCTGGACCGGCTCAAGGCGGCGGGCTTCATTCGGGGATACCACGCCGACATCGCGCTCGAGCGTATCTGCGACGTGACGCAGGTCATTGTCACGGTCTCGCTGGCGCATCACCGCAAGCCCGACTTCGACCGCTTCGAGGCATTCGTGAAACAGCACGACGAGATCACGGAATGCATCGCCACGGGCGGCGGCATGGATTACGTGCTCAAGGTGGTCAGCGCGACCCTGGGGTCGTTTCAGACCCTGATGCAGGCGATGCTGGATGCCGAACTCGGGGTCGATCGGTACATGACGTACATCGCGACCCGGACCGTCAAGGACAGCCGGCCCAACCTTGCCCGGCTGGCGGCCAAGACCGCCGGTTGACGCACCGCGACCGAACGGTCCGAAACCGGCCCGTAAAACAGCCCGTTCAGCCCGAAGCAGGCCGAAATTCAGTCCGCACCGCCGGCCGTTTCGGATCTAGATATGCGCCAGGTTCAATCACTCTCCGGCCAATGCGGCCGGCGACAAGCAAGGGCGAAAAAGATGCACGCAGATGACTTCGGCTTTGGGACGCAGATCCGGAAATCACCCTATTTCGACGCCACCGTCCGGTGGGGCGCGCAAGGGTTTTCCGTCTACAACCACATGTATATCCCGCGCGATTTCGGCAATCCGGAGCAGAACTTCTGGTCCCTCGTCAACGACGCCATCCTGTGCGACGTCGCCGTCGAGCGGCAGGTCGAAATCACCGGCCCGGATGCCGCGCGCTTTGTTCAGATGCTGACCCCGCGCGATTTGTCAAAGATGGCCGTGGGGCAGTGCAAGTACATCCTGATCACGAATGCGCAGGGCGGTATTCTCAACGATCCGATCCTCCTGCGGCTGGCGGATAACCACTTCTGGATCTCCTTGGCCGACAGCGACATCCTGCTTTGGGCGCAGGGCGTCGCGGTTCATTCGGGGCTCGACGTCGCGATCACCGAACCGGACGTGTCGCCCTTGCAGTTGCAGGGCCCGAAATCGGGCGCGATCATGCAGGCGCTGTTCGGCGACAGCATCATGGACCTGCGGTACTACTGGCTGCGCGAGCTTGATCTCGACGGTATTCCGCTGATCGTGTCGCGCACCGGCTGGTCGAGCGAACTGGGCTACGAGATCTATCTGCGCGACAGCGCCCAGGGCGACGCGCTGTGGGAACGCATCATGGCGACAGGGATGGAATTCGGCCTGAAGCCCGGCCACACGTCCTCCATCCGCCGGATCGAAGGCGGCATGCTGTCGTATCACGCCGACGCTGACATCAACACCAATCCCTACGAGCTTGGACTGGACCGGCTGGTGAACCTCGACATGGAGGCCGACTTTATCGGCAAGGCCGCGCTGCACCGCATCCGCGAGCAGGGTGTCAGCAAAAAGCAGGTCGGTCTGATCATCGACTGCGCGCCGCTGAAAGGCCCGAACACGACCTTCTGGCCGATCAACAAGGACGGGACGACCATCGGCAAGGTCACCTCGGCGGTCTATTCGCCCCGGCTGGAGCGGAACATCGCGTTGGCCATGGTTGCGGTGGATTTCGCGCATATCGGCGCGGAGATCGAGGTCGTGACGCCCTCGGGTCCGACGCGGGCGACCGTTGTCGAGCGTCCGTTCTACGACCCCAAGAAGCAGCTGGCCGCGGCCTGAGCGCCCGAGCCGATCCGGAGACCCGACAGATGTCCGACCTTTCGATCCAGTTGCACTGGCAGCGATCCGAACCCGTTCTGCACAGCGGTAAATATTCGAATGCCCACACCGTGCAGTTCAACGATGCCTACGATGTCCAGGTCGATGCCGCCCCCGATTGGGGCGGCAACCCGGCCAACACCAACCCCGAACAGGCCCTCGCGTCGGCATTGTCGAGCTGTCACATGATGACCTTTCTGGCGCTCGCGGCAAAGGCCGGCTGGCCGGTGGCGGGATACAGCGATCACGCGGTCGCGCACCTGGGCAAGAACGCGCGGGGGCAAATGTCGGTGACCCGTATCGACCTGCATCCGATCGTGCGCTTCGACACCGGGTTTTCGCCCGATGGCGGCGAACTGGACAAGATGCAACACCGCGCGCACCGCTACTGCTTCATCGCCAACACCCTGGCCGACAGCGTTGAAATCAACATCCTGTAACCTCATCAAAGGACCGGACCCGATGGTTACCAGCGACATCCTGCTTCGCCATCTTGATGGCGACGGCATCCTGCGCCTTACCCTGAACGACACCCCAAGGCGCAATGCCCTGTCCGAGGCGATGATGACGCAATTGGGCGCGGCCCTGGCCGAGGCCGGCGCGGACGCGGCGGTCCGTGTCGTCATCCTGGCCGCCGTTGGCCCGGCCTTCTGTGCGGGCCACGACCTCAGGGAGATGACGGCGGGCCGCGCGGCCCCTGACGGCGGCCGGGCCTATTTCACGCGGGTCATGGCGCAATGCTCGGGCGTCATGCAAGCGGTGGTCAGGTGCCCGAAACCGGTCATCGCCGAGGTCGCGGGGGTCGCGACCGCGGCAGGTTGCCAGCTTGTCGCCAGTTGCGATCTGGCCGTCGCGGCGCAGACCGCGCACTTCAGCACGCCGGGGGTGCACATCGGGTTGTTCTGCTCCACGCCCATGGTCGCGCTGTCGCGCAACGTCGGCAACAAGCACGCGATGGAAATGCTGCTGACCGGCGACATGATCCCGGCGAAACGCGCGGCGGACATCGGGCTGATCAACGAGGCGGTCCCCGCCGACGCCCTGCGCGATACCACCGAGGAAATGGCGCGCAAGATCGCATCGAAATCCAGCATGACACTGGCCACCGGCAAACGCGCCTTTCATGCGCAGCGCGAATTGCCGCTGGCCGAGGCCTACGTCCACGCTTCGGCCGTGATGGTCGAGAACATGCTGACGCGCGACGCCGAGGAAGGCATCGGCGCTTTCATCGAGAAACGCGCGCCCCACTGGCAGGATGCCTGACCCGATGGAGACGAACCCCTACAACACCGGGCTGGATCGCACCCCCGCGAATTTTCAGCCCCTGACGCCGCTGACCTTCCTCGAACGGGCGGCCAGCGTCTTTCCAGACCACATCGCGATCGTGCATGGCGCGATGCGCCGCCGCTACGCCGATTTCTACCGCCGGTCGCGACAGCTTGGCTCCGCCCTGACGCAAGCAGGCATCGGACGCGGCGACACGGTGTCCGCGCTGCTGGCGAACACGCCCGCGATGCTGGAGTGTCATTACGGCGTGCCGATGTGCGGCGCGGTCCTGCATTCGATCAACACCCGCCTGGATGCCAAGACCATCGCGTTCCAGCTCGATCATGCGCGGTCGAGGATCGTGATCGTGGATCGGGAATTCATGCCCGTGTTGGACGAGGCGCTGGCGCGTGTCAGTGTCGCCCCCCTTGTCATCCAATACGATGATCCTGAATTCACCGGACCCGACACAGGCCGCAGCGCGCCCGACTACGAGGCGTTCCTGTCCGGGGGCGACCCTGATTTCGCCTGGCTCATGCCCGAGGATGAATGGGACGCGATTTCGATCAACTACACCTCCGGCACCACTGGCGACCCCAAGGGCGTCGTGTCGCATCACCGTGGCGCGTACCTGCTGGCGCAGGGCAACGCGCTGACGACGTCGATGCGCAAACATGCCGTGTACCTTTGGACGCTGCCGATGTTTCACTGCAACGGATGGTGTTTTCCCTGGACGCTGTCCGCGATCGTCGGCACCCATGTCTGCCTGCGCCAGGTGCGGGCCGAACCGATCTGGAACGCGCTGGCAGACGAAGGCGTGACCCACCTGTGCGGTGCGCCGATCGTGATGTCGCTGATGATCTCGGCGCCCGCTGCCGTCAAACGCGACCTCGACCGCAGCGTGCAGGTCTTTACCGCGGCCGCGCCACCGCCCGAAAAGCTTCTGGCGGACATGAAGGCCGCGGGCTTTGACGTCACCCATCTCTACGGGCTGACCGAAACCTATGGCCCCGCCGTCGTCAACGACTGGCACGAAAGCTGGTCCGATCTGGCGCCCGCCGCGCAGGCCACGCTGAAATCCCGGCAGGGCGTGCGCTATCTGCCACTGGAACAACTTGACGTGCTCGACCCCGAAACGATGCGCCCGGTGCCGCGCGACGGCACGACGATGGGCGAGGTCATGTTTCGCGGAAACGTCGTGATGAAAGGCTATTTCCGCAATCCCAAGGCGACGCAGGAGGCCTTTGCGGGCGGCTGGTTTCACTCCGGCGACCTTGGCGTGATGCATCCCGACGGCTACATCCAGCTCAAGGACCGATCGAAAGACATCATCATCTCCGGCGGAGAGAATATTTCCTCCATCGAGGTGGAAGAGGTGCTTTACCGGCATCGCGCCGTGGAGGTCGCGGCGGTCGTAGCCATGCCCCATGATAAATGGGGCGAAGCGCCTTGCGCCTTTGTCGAACTTGCCGTCGGTGTGCAGGCGGATGCGAACATGCTGCGCGACTGGTGCCGGGAGCATCTGGCGCACTACAAGGTCCCCGGTCATTTCGTGTTCATGCAGATCCCCAGGACATCGACCGGCAAGATCCAGAAATTCGCCCTGCGCGAACAGGCGCGCGCATTCGCGGGCTGACGGCGCCGGGCCCAGGCTGGCGCAGCGATCCACCCCCGAAGGGTCCTGCGCCGCCGGTCGCTATGCCCAGTCCGCCGAGGTCAGCCCCAGCTTCTTGATCCGCGAATACAGCGTGGTCGCCTGAATGCCGAGAAGCGCGGCGGCGCCATCTTCTCCCGCGACCTTGCCGCCGGTTTCGCGCAGGCAGGCGATGAGGTTCGCGATCATGATGCCGTCAATGTCCGCTTGGGTCAGCAGCGTGCTGCGGCTGCGGTTGCTGGCGACGGGGGCGACATTGATTTCAACCTTGAGCTTGTCGACGGTCGAGACGATGGCGCCGCGTTCGATCACGTTGGCCAGTTCACGCACATTTCCCGGCCAGTCGTATTTCTTGAGGCGCCGTATCGTGCCTTCGGTGATGGACGGGGGCGCGCGGTTCAGGCGCTTGCAGGCCAGGCCGAGCAAATGCGCGCAAAGCGGCGGGATGTCGTCGGGACGATCGCGCAGCGGGGTGCAGTGTATGGGGAACACCGACAGGTAGAAGAACAGGTCCTGCCGGAAGCGGCCCGCCTGCACTTCGCGCTCCAGATTGCGGCTGGTCGAGGCGATGACACGCACGTTGACGTCGCGCGACCGGGTGTCGCCAAGGCGGCTGACCTCGTGAGACTGCAACGCGGTCAGCAGCTTGCCCTGAACCTCCAGGGGGATCTCCGTCACCTCGTCCAGAAACAGCGTGCCGCCATTTGCCAGCTCCAACGCGCCCGCCTTGTCCTGGCGGGCATTGGCGTTGGCGCCGCGGACATGCCCGAAAAGCTCGACTTCGGTCATGTCGTGGGTGACGGAACCGCATTGGAAGTGAATGAGCGGCCTGCGCCGCAGATCGCTGTCTTTATGGATCGCCGAGGCCACAAGCGACTTTCCGGTGCCCGGCTCTCCGGTGATCAGGATGTTGGCCGACGTCCGGGACACCAGTTCAACCCGCGCCAGCAGGGCGCGCGTCGCCGGAGACCCGCCAACGATGTCGTGATGGGCCCGCTCGATGCTGATCGCCTCCTGAAGATAGGTGTTCTCCTGTTCAAGCTGGTCGCGCAGCGCGGCAACCTCGTCCATCGCTTCGCGCAGACGCCGTTCGTTTTCCTTGCGTTCCGTGATATCGCGAAAGATCACGACGGCCCCGGCAAGCTGGGCGTGGTCGTAGATCGGCGTGGACACGTATTCGACCCGGATGGGTTTGCCGTCCTTGCGCCAGAACACCTCGTCCTCGATGCGGCTGACTTCCTCGTGGCGGAAGGATTGATAGATCGGGCAATCGTGCGAGGGGTAGTGATCGCCGTTCAGGTGATGGTGATGGATCATGGAATGGATGTCGCGCCCGAGCAGATCGTCGACGGTCCATCCCAGCATTTCCTGGGCCGCCCGGTTGACGAACGTGGTCTTGCCATCCGCGTTCACGCCATAGATCCCCTCTCCGGCGGCGTTCAGGATCAATTGATTCTGATGTTCGAGTTCGGAGAAAAACACCTGCGCGCGCTGCCACTCCATCAGGCCGCCGCGTTGTATCTTCGCATCTTCCATCCGCCGCGCCCGACGGTCGAGCTGATCGAGGTCGAGAAAGACAAGCATGACCCTGTCTTCGCGCTCAGACAGCTTTGCGCCCCTGATTTCGCAGTGCAAAGACTGGCCGCCTGCCGTCCTGAGATCCACGCTGCGCGTCCAGGCGGTGCCCCGGTACAGGATTTCCTCAAGAAAAAGCAGCATGCCCTGAAGCGCGTCGTCGAGGAAAGGGACGAAGGGCCGACCATCCAGCGCGGGCGCCTGGAACAGATGCACGGCTTGCGGGTTGGCCGCCGTGATCCTGTCATGCTCAAGATCGAGGATCAGCGCCGGCGCAACGTTCAGCCCAATCAGTGAATCGGTGTTTATCGATGCCGCACCCATGGGGTCAGAGTGTCTGTCGAAGGCTCAGACTTCAATACGAAATATCGTAAGTTACGAAATATCGTAATATTTTCTCAAAGGCGAGTTCACTTTATCTCATAATTACAGATAGTTAACATTGACGAAGATTTTTCACTTCCCTCTTTCCTCTGACGGCTCGCTGCCACACCATTGGCGGCAAGCACAACAGGAGATGGATGATGTCGTCGAAAAGCTTGGGTAATCCCTATTCCGAAAAAACCGACCTGCGCCATGGCGCGGAATGTGGATGTTCGTCTTGCGCGGGCGGCGGCACGCATGCCACATCCGCCGCCGGCCCGGACCTGGCCACACGCGAAGGCATGCTGGAACGCGCCGTCGAAAGCGCGATCGTCCGGTCGGTTTTCGGCCACAGCGACATCGGGCGCCGGTCGTTCATGGGCATGATGGGCGGAACCACGGTGGCCGCGGCGCTGGCGTCGGTCTTTCCCATGGACGCGGCCAAGGCGGCGATCCTCGACAATCTTGGGCCGCCCGAAAAGACCGACCTGAACATCGGCTTCGTTCCGATCACCTGCGCCACGCCGATCATCATGGCGCAGCCGCTCGGCTTTTACGAACGCTACGGCCTGAATGCACAGGTCATCAAGACTGCTGGCTGGGCCGTGGCCCGAGACAAGTCGCTGGCGGGCGAATACGACGCCAGTCACATGCTGACACCGATGCCGCTGGCGATGACGCTGGGTGCGGGATCGGTCGCCGAGCCCTACATCATGCCCGCCGTCGAGAACATCAACGGTCAGGCCATCGTCCTGTCGAACGAGCATCTGGACAAGCGCGACCCCAAGCAGTGGAAAGGCTTCACCTTCGGCGTGCCGTTCGAATATTCGATGCACAACTTCCTGTTGCGCTACTACGTGGCCGAATTCGGCCTGGACCCGGATGTCGATATCCAGATCCGCGTCGTGCCGCCGCCCGAGATGGTCGCGAACCTGCGCGCCGGGAACCTCGACGGGTATCTGTCGCCCGATCCCTTCAACCAGCGCGCGGTCTACGAGGGCATCGGCTTCCTGCACATCCTGACCAAGGAGATCTGGGAGGGCCACCCGTGCTGCGCATTCGCCGCGCCCCTGAGCTTTGCGACCGAATTGCCCAACACCTACGGCGCGCTGCTCAAGTCGATCATCGACGCGACGCAATACGCCTCCAAGGCCGAAAACCGCAAGGAAATCTCGGAAGCCATCGCGCCGACCAACTACCTGAACCAGCCGGTGACCGTGATCGAACAGGTCCTGACCGGGACCTATGCGGACGGGTTGGGCGAAGTGAAGCAGGTGCCCGACCGGATCGATTTCGATCCCTTCCCCTGGCACTCCATGGGGGTGTGGATCCTGACCCAGATGAAGCGGTGGGGCTATATCGAGGGGGATGTGGATTACAAGAGCGTGGCCGAGCAGGTGTACCTTGCCGCGGACGCCAAGAAGGTGATGGAAGACTTGGGCTACGACGCGCCCGACGTCACCTACAAGTCGCACACGATCATGGGCAAGACCTTCGATCCGGCAACGCCCGAAGACTACGTGAAAAGCTTTGCGATAGGAAAGGGCTGACCCATGGAACGGTTGTCACTCAACCAACGCGCGGCGATCCTGTCCATCCTGATGCTGGTGGTGGGGCTCCTTGTATGGGAGCTTTCCATCCCGGCGCAGAAAGCGGTCGGCGAGTTGACGGAATACGAAAGACTGACCGGGGGCGGTCAGCCCAAAGCCGGTGTGCCGCCCCCGAGCCAGGTGATCGCCAAGGCCTGGGAGCAGCTCTCCAATCCGTTCTACGACGCGGGCCCCAACGACAAGGGCATCGGGATCCAGATCGGGTACTCGATCTACCGGGTGCTGTCGGGATACATCCTCGCCGCGGCGCTGGCTATTCCGCTGGGCTTTCTCATCGGCATGTCGCCGGTCGCGTACAAGGCGCTGAACCCGTTCATCCAGGTTCTGCGGCCCATCTCGCCGCTGGCGTGGATGCCGCTGGCGCTTTTCATCATCCAGGACAGCGAGGCCTCCGCGATATTCGTGATCTTCATCTGTTCGATCTGGCCGATGCTGCTCAACACCGCCTTTGGCGTGGCGGCGGTCAGGTCGGACTGGGTGAATGTCGCCAGAACCCATGAACTGGGCCACTTGCGCACGGCCTTTCTGGTCATCCTGCCGGCCGCGGCGCCCACCATCGTGACCGGCATGCGCATTTCCATCGGGATCGCGTGGCTGGTGATCGTCGCCGCCGAGATGCTCGTTGGGGGAACCGGGATCGGCTATTACGTGTGGAACGAGTGGAACAACCTCGATCTTACCTCAGTCATCTTTTCAATCTTCATGATCGGCGTCGTCGGCATGGCTCTGGATTCGGCCTTTGGCCTGCTCCAGCGCGCCGTGTCCTACGTTGAATAGGAGCAGTCATGCCCAAACCTTTCCTCAGCATCGAGAACCTGACCCAAGTCTATCCTGACGGTCAGGGCGGTCAGATGACCGTGTTTGAAAACGCCACATTCGGCGTGGAAAAGGGTGAGTTCGTCGTCATCCTCGGCCACTCCGGCTGCGGCAAATCCACGATCATGAACATCCTGGCGGGACTGGCCGACCCAACCAGCGGCGTGGTCAAGATGAACGGCTACGAAGTGTCGGGGCCCAGCCTGGACCGCGGCGTGGTGTTTCAGAACTATTCCCTGCTGCCGTGGCTATCGACGTTGAAAAACGTGACTTTCGGCGTGTCGGCACGCCATCCCGACTGGTCCCGGCAGCAGGTGATCGATCACTCCAAGACATTCCTCGCGCTGGTCGGGCTGGAAGGGGACGTGGTTTACCGCAAACCAAGCCAGTTGTCGGGCGGCATGCGCCAGCGTGTGTCCATCGCGCGGGCCTTTGCCAATCACCCCGAGCTGCTGCTGCTCGACGAACCGTTCGGGGCGCTGGATGCCCTGACGCGGGGCACCATTCAGGATGAGCTGCTCAAGATCTGGAGCGGCACGGAGCAGACGGTGTTCATGATCACCCATGACATCGACGAGGCTATTCTGCTGGCCGACCGCATCCTGCTGATGACCAACGGCCCCTATGCGCGCGTGGCGGAATCGGTTGAAATCACCATTCCACGGCCCCGTGTCCGCAGCCAGATCGTCGAGCACCCGAATTACTACGCGATCCGAAATCACCTGGTGCACTTTTTGGCCGAACGCTCGAAAGAACTGGCGGGCCAGAACGATGACCGGTCGAACGCCCCCCAGACCATCAGGATCGACACGACCCAACCTTCCGGGACAGGCGATCCCGATACCCCCCGAAACCTGCGCGCCGTGAACACCTGATTACCTGCGCACACATCCAAGACCGAGAGGTAAGACCACCAATGAAAGATGCCGTTGAGATGACCGACATGATGACCAAGGAAGATGTCACCGCGATGATCCTGTCCGCCAAACGCAGTTCTGGCATGACCTGGGAGGACATCGCCGCGAAAATCGACATGTCGCCGGTCTGGACCCATTCCGCCGCGATGGGCATGAACGCGATGCCCAAGGACAAGGCCGAGGCCCTGTCGAGTGTGATGGGCCTGCCGCAGGAGGCCGCGCTTGTGCTGGCGGAAAGCCCGACGAAAATCTGGGAGCAGGCCGTACCGACAGACCCGTGCATTTACCGCCTCTACGAGATCGTGGGCGTGTACGGACCGACGATCAAGGCGATCATCCAGGAAAAATTCGGCGACGGGATCATGTCGGCGATCGATTTCGACATGCAGATCACACGCGTCGAACATCCCAAGGGCGACCGCGTCAAGATCGAGATGTCGGGGAAGTACCTTGGGTACAATTCCTGGTAGGTCAGCGATCTCATGCGCGCCGGGTTGCTGGCGCGCATGCCCCTTTGAGCACCGATTGACGCCACCCGCCGCCGGTGGACGACGCGACCCGTGCACCTGGGCTGCGACCGCCCGGCACAAACGCGGCGGCGCGTCGCCGGCAGGCTGAGCGCCGCGCAAATTGCTCTCGACGGGGGCTTTGCGCAGAGAAACGGCCTGCGCTGCGCCATTACGACAAGCTATTTCACCGCTCCGCCCGTCTCAGGCCCGATCGGCCAGACCGGCGACAGCAACCCCGCGTTGCCCTTGCACAATCGGCTGTGTTCAAGTTACTAATCGGTATCTTATCCTACCCTCCAAAACCGATTGTGACCCGATGCCCGCCGACCCCCGCTTTTTCACTCTGCCGGCGATCTGTCGCAAGACAGCCAGCCCGCCGCTGACGCATCCGGACAGGGGGCCGCGCGCGGCCCCGCACGGTCCGGATCCCGCCCGCTGCGCGGCGGGCATGCCGCGATGACGCTGACCGCGCGGGGGATGGGCCAGCAGCCGATCGGCCATCGGGGCACGCGGTGCGCCCACGCCCGTGAGGGCGCGCGCCGCCTGCGGGCGGCCCCCACCCCGAACACCACCGAAAGGAAGGCGTGACATGCCCCGCCAATTCATCGACATCTCCGTCGCGCTGGATGCAGACCTGATATCCGACCCGCCAATGATCCAACCCGACATCGAATACCTCGACCATCGTCAGACCGGCGATCAGGTGGCCTCGTTCTTTCCGGGCCTGCGCCGCGATCAACTGCCCGACGGCGAAGGCTGGGCCATCGAAAGGCTTCGGATCGCGACTCATAACGGCACCCATCTTGATGCGCCCTACCACCATCATTCGACGATGAACCGCGCCTTGACCGAGGGTGGCGAGCCCGCCGCCACCATCGATGAGGTGCCGCTGGAATGGTGTTTTTCGAACGGCGTCAAACTGGATTTCCGGCATTTTCCAGATGGCTATGTCGCGACGCCCGGCGACGTCGAAGCCGAGCTGAAACGCATCGGCCACGACATCGCGCCGCTTGACATCGTGGTGGTCAATACCTGCGCCGCCGCGCATTACGGGCAGGACGATTACATCCACCGCGGATGCGGCATGGGCCTAGACGCGACGCTTTGGCTGCTGGAGCGCGGCGTGCGGGTCACGGGCACGGACGCGTGGTCCTGGGACGCGCCGTTCTCGCTGACCGCGGCGCGATGGGCGCGCGATCACGATCCGTCGATCATCTGGGAGGGGCACCGCGCATCGATCGAAATCGGCTATTGCCACATGGAAAAGCTCGCCAACCTCGACCGGCTGCCCGATCACGGCTTCGAAATTTCGTGCTTTCCCTACAAGATCAAACGCGCCTCCGCCGGCTTCACCCGCGCTGTCGCCATCATCGAAGAGGCTTGAGATGCGGCTGGGCACGGTGGTTCGCGACGGACGGCAGATCGTGGTCGCCGCGACAAGGGACGGTCTGGTCGATCTGACCGGGGCCTGCGGATTTGCAGACATGATGGCGGTGATCGACGGCGGCGGTGCCGCGCTTGACGCCGCCCGCGCGGCGATGGCACAGGCCCCCCGGATCGACATCGCCTCGGCAGAGTTCCGCGCCCCGCTGCAACCGGCGCAGCTGCGCGACTGCCTTGCTTTCGAGGCGCATCTGCTGAACGCCTTTGCGCAGGCTCGCAAGTTGACGGGCCGCGCCTTCGACATTCCCCCGGTCTGGTACGAGCAGCCGATCTATTACAAATCCAACCGGTTTTCGGTGATCGGTCACGGTCAGGACGTGATCTGGCCCGGCTACAGCCGGATGATGGACCTCGAACTGGAACTGGCCGTGGTGATCGGCAAGGGCGGCCGCGACATCAGCGAGGCGCGGGCACCGGATCACATCTTCGGCTACACGATCTTCAACGACATGACCGCGCGCGATGCGCAGATGGCCGAAATGGCCGGGCAGCTTGGCCCCGCCAAGGGCAAGGATTTCGACACCGGCAACATCCTTGGCCCCTTCATCCTGACCGCGGACGAGGTGCCACACCCGGCGGCGCTGGATATGCGGGTGTCGGTGAACGGTACGCTTTGGGGCGGTGGCAATTCCCGTGACATGCACCACGATTTCGCCCGGATCATCGCCCATGTATCGGCCAGCGAAACGCTGCATCCCGGTGAGGTCATCGGATCCGGGACCGTCGGCACCGGCTGCGGGCTGGAACTGGGTCGATACCTCGACGACGGCGACAGGATGGACCTGACGATCGAGGGCATCGGAACATTGAGCAACCGTATCGTCAAACGGGCCGAAGTCAGCCGGCAGGACCGCGACCAGTCCTGATCGACCGATCGCGACTGCGCCCGGCGGCGGAGCATGCAACGTCGGACTTCGGTCTTGTGACGACCGCCCGTGGCCCCCGGCTGTCCCGAGCGTGCCGGCGGAGCGTGCAAGAGAGGAAGACGCGGGCCCTCTAGACCTCATGGTTCAGACCGCCCGGCGAAGTTGAAGGCGCAGCAGTGCCCTGTTCGCCAGGCCAACAAAAGGCTTGCGCGACTCATGCGATACCATTTATTAACTAACAGATGGTTATTAACTCAAACTCCAGCGCGACCCCTGCCAGCCTGCGGAAAACGCACCGCGGCATGATCCTGTCGCGCATCCAGTCGGAACCGGGCATCTCAAGAGCCGAGCTTGCGCGTATGTGCGGCTTTTCCGAAATGGCCGCGACCCGCATCGTCAGAGAGCTGCTGACTGCCAATATAATCGAGGAATCCAACGCCAAGGGCAAAGCCGCCAAGAAACACATCGGCAGGCCCAAGACCGGCCTGCGGATCAGAAAGGACGGGTTGTTTGCCGTTGGCATTACCGTGTCGGCCTATCACTCCGAGGTATCGATCTGCGACGCGGACGGCCGGCTTTGTGCCAGCGACCGGCTTGAGAATGTCTCGCTCGACAGCGTTTCCGAAGCCGCCCAGTTCTATGCGAAGGCCCTGCGCGATCTGATCGTTTCGTCCGGTGTGAACGTCGATCTCATCGTGGGCGTGGGCGTGGCGCTGTCGGCCATCACGGCCCCGGAACGCGGAGAGATCGTCGCGTCGGAGTATTTTGGCTGGGCGAACGACCAAGGGCAGTTCTGCCGGGAAATCCAGCAGATCATCCACCTGCCCGTCGAAATCGAAAACATCAGCAACGCACTGGCAATCGCTGAAATGCGGTTTGGCGCCGCGCGGGACGTTGCCGATTTCACGCTGATCCATGTCGCAACATTTGTCGGTGCCGGCATCGTCTCCGGCCACAGGCTGGTGCGAGGCGATACCAACGTATCCGGTCGCCTGGGGCATTTCCGATCCGACGAACGGCCGCTGATCTGCACCTGTGGGCGACGCGACTGCCTCAACCTGTCTGCCGCCGGTTTCGGCATCCTGTCGCGGATGGGACAACTGGACCACCTCACCTTCGATACGTCGAAACTGACATTCTATGCGGATTCGCTTCTGGCCGCGCTCGAAGACGAAACTGCGGCCGACCTGGTGGCAGAGGCCGGCGCACAGCTCGCGCCCGCGCTGGACTGCATCGGCAATCTGCTCAGGCCCACGATGATTGTCCTGAGCGGATACCTGGGTGCAAACAAGGACTACTACCGGTCCGTCAAGACAACATTGGCGACGCAGTTCGATCACAACCCAAAGACCTCCTTCAGGTTGGTCAGAGGGACGATATCATCGGTTGAAGCGGCCGCTTTGCTTGCGTTGCATTCCCTGTGCTACTCCGACCGGCTTGACTACGATCGCTTTGCCCGCGTCGCCGAGCAATCTCAGGGTGAAACTTATGGGTAACGCGCTGCGGTCGAGGCTGCTTCCCCTGGTCATAGCCGCCTGCGCGGTCGCACTGGTCGCCTTGACGCTTTATACTGCATTCTTCGGCGTCTTCCCGGATGGGCTGCAACGCAGTGCGCATCTGCTGCTGGTGATGATCATGGTCTTTGCCATGGCCTTTCAATCGACGCTCGCCTCCGAGACGCAGGCGCGCGGCGGACTGACGCTCATCATGCGCAGGGTCTGGGTGATCGCTGCGGCAACGGGTGGCGCGGTCGCCACGGGTCATCAGCTGTTCAATTTCGATGCGATCAACGACCGCTATGGGTCGATCACATCCTACGAGATCGTCTTTGGCGCTTTCCTGGTCGTGGCGCTGTTCGATGCCTGCCGCAGGACCATCGGCTGGCCGATCGTCATCCTGGCCAGCCTGTTCATATGCTATGGTCTGTTCGGGGCCTACCTGCCCGATCCGATCGCGCACCGGGGCTATTCCCTGAAACGGGTCGCGTCGCAGATATACCTGGGCGGCGGCGGCATTTTCGGCACGCCACTGGGGGTCAGCGCAACATTCGTGACCGGCGTGGTCGTGTTGGGCGCCTTGCTGGAAAAAACCGGCGCGGGACAGGTGTTGATGGATTTCGCCACCGCCCTGACGGGCCGGATGCGGGGTGGTCCTGCCAAGGCGGCAGTGGTGGGATCAAGCCTGATGGGCATGATCTCGGGCACGGCAGTGGCCAATGTTCTGACGACCGGCCCGATCTCGATCCCGCTGATGCGCAAAAGCGGCTACCGCAAGGAAGCGGCGGGCGCGATCGAGGCCGTCGCCTCGACCGGTGGTCAGCTCATGCCGCCGGTCATGGGCGCCGCCGCGTTCATCATGGCCGAGTTCACCGAGACCTCCTATCTGACGATTGCCAAGGCGGCCTTCCTGCCGGCCGTGATCTTTTATGCGGTGCTGCTGGCGATGGTCCATTTCGAAGCGGCCAGCCGAAAGATCCCGATCCTGCGGGACGCGGGCTCGGTGACGGACTGGGGATCGATCTTGCGCAGCTCCTATCTCCTGATCCCGCTGCCGGTGTTCATCAGCATGCTGCTGAACGGCTATTCGATCATGCTGTCGTCTTTCTGGGCAATCGTCGCCTCGACGCTGGTCAGCTACCTGAACCGTGCATCCGCCCTGACACCACGGCGCATGGTCGAGACCTGCATCGCCGCCGCGCATGCCGTCATTCCCGTGGCACTGGCCTGCGCCGCCGCGGGGGTGATCATCGGGATCATCACGCTGACGGGGGTCGGGTTGAAATTTTCGACCCTCGTGGTTCTGTTGTCGAACGGATCGCTGCCGCTGGCGCTGGTTCTGACCATGCTGACCTGCCTGGTCCTTGGCATGGGGTTGCCGACGGCAGCCGCGTATATCCTCGTGGCGACACTGGTGGCCCCTGCCCTTGTGGATCTCGGGGTCAGCCTGCTGGCGGCGCATCTTTTCGTGCTCTATTCGGCGATGCTTTCATCGATCACGCCCCCGGTGGCGCTGGCAGCCTATGCGGCGGCTTCGATCGCCAATGGCAATCCGCTCAAGATCGCGGTGCTGGCCTGCCAGTTCGGGATGGCCGCATTCGCGGTCCCGTATTTCTTTGTCTACGACCCCGCCATTCTCGGGATCGACGTGACCTACGCCGAAATCGCCGCGTCCTTCGTCACCGCCATCCTGGGGGGCATTTGCGCAAGCGCGGCGATGCTGGGCTATTTCAGCAACCGCCTGAACCTTCTGGAACGGCTGCTTTTCGCGGGCACCGCCATCTTGTTCATGAACTCGGACTGGCGGATCGACCTTGCCGCCTTTGCCTTGATGGCGGCCTTGGTGTTCTGGTCAAGGCGCGGCACCGCAGCGAAAGACATCACCGAAACGATGTCCGGACAGGATCCGGCAAAGACCATTCATCAGGGAGAGAGAGAATGAGACCAAATCTGAGACACACGCTGTTCGCAGCCGCGACGCTCGTTGCGCCCGCACTGGCGCAGGCCGCCGACTACCTGTCGATCGGGTCCTGCCCGGTGGGATGCGCCGCCTACACCTGGTCGGCGGGCATCGCGGATGTCATCAACAAGAACGTCGACGGCGTGGAGGCCACCGCCGAGGAAACCAAGGGCTATGTCGCCAATATCGCGCTGATGCAGGGCGGCGAGCTGGAAGCGTCGATGGCCACTTCGCTCTCTGCCTACGAGGCCTACACCGCCACCGGCAACTATGCCGGGACCGAGCCGGGCAAGATCATGGCCTGGATGGCGATTGCGCCGGTCGCCATGCACATCATCGCGCTCGATGGCGGGCCGATCAACACCATGGAGGACCTCAAGGGCAAGCGGGTCGGCATGGGCCAACCCGGCGGCGTGTCCATGCTGGACGCCAACGTGGTGATGAACATGATCGCGGGGGATGACTTCGAACCCTTCCGCATTCGCCTGGGCGACATGATCGACGGGCTGAGCGACGGCAACCTTGACGCGGCCCTGTGGAACGGATCGTTCCCGCTGCCGCCGGTCATCAAGCTGAGTGCGCAACGCGACATGAAACTGATCCCGGTCGAGGACGATTTCTTTGAGGCGTTGCGCGCCGAATATCCGCCGTACTTCCGGCTGACCATCCCCGCCGGCACCTACGAGGACGTGACGGTGGACACGCCGACATTCGGCCTGGCCAACGGCTTGGTCATTTCGGCCGACGTGCCCGAGGAACGGGTCTATCTGATGACCAAGGCGATCATGGAGAACCTGGATACGCTGGCCGGTATCCACCCTGCATTCGGCAACATGTCCGCCGACACGATCCTGAACGGTTTCGGGTCGCCCCTGCATCCGGGTGCGTTGCGCTACTACCGCGAAATCGGCGTGCCGGGCATCGAAGACTTCGTCGCCAGAACCGGCGGCTGACCGCACATTCGCCCGCCATCCGGGTTGCCGGGAACGCAGCCCGGATGAAAGATTTCCGAACCGAGGAACCTGCCATGTCCCGCCCCAATATCCTTGTCATTCAAGCCGATCAGATGACCGCGCTTTGCCTGTCGGCCTATGGCAAGCCCTACGCCATCACCCCCAATATCGACAAGCTGGCCGAGAATGGCACGACCTTCACCAACAGCTACTGCAACAACCCGGTGTGCGGCCCCTCGCGCGCCTCGATGATGACCGGGCGGCTGCCGTCAGACGTGGGCGTCTACGACAACGGCGCGGAATTCCTGCCGTCGGAGCCGACATTCGCCCACTACCTGCGCGCGCTTGGCTACAAGACCACCCTGTCGGGCAAGATGCATTTCGTCGGCCCCGACCAGCTGCACGGCTTCGAGGAACGTGTGACCACGGACATCTACCCCTCGGATTTCGCCTGGACCGCCGATTGGGACCAGACCGACGAGCCCTACGCCCCATCGGTCATGAGCCTGCTGAGCGTGGTCGAAGCAGGCCATTGCGAACGCAACCTCCAGATCGACTATGACGAAGAGGTCTTCGCCGCCGCCAAGCAGGAAATGTACAATCACGCCCGGTCGACCGACGACCGCCCCTTCATGCTGCATGTATCCTTTACCCAGCCGCACAACCCCTTTGTCGCCGGCAGGAAATACTGGGACATGTACGAAGGCGTCGATATCCCCGAACCGCAGGTGGCCCATATCCCCTATGAGGACCGCGACCCCTGGGCGCAGCGCTATTACCTGACCATCCGGCAGGACGAATTCGACATCACGCCCGAGCAGCTTTACAAAGCCCGGCGCGGCTATTTCGCGATGGTCACCCATTTCGACGAACTGGTCGGCGGACTGATCGAAACACTGCAAAGCATCGGTCAGCTGGACAACACCTATATCTTCATCACGTCCGACCACGGCGAAATGCTCGGCGAGCGCGGCATGTGGTTCAAGTTCAACCCTTTCGAGGCCTCGATCCGCGTGCCGCTGATCGCGCAGGGGCCGAAATTCAGGGCCGGGCACCGCGAAGAGGCGCTGGCGTCTCTAGTGGACCTTCTGCCGACCTTCACCGATATCGCCAGCGACGGAACCTTCGATGGCTACGCCGCTCCCCACGATGGGCGCAGCCTGCTGAACCTGCCCGAACGCGGCAGCCCGGAGGACAGGATATTCATCGAATTCAACGGCGAAGGGCTCTATGCCCCTGCCCTGATCCTGATCAGGGGCAACATGAAGCTGGTGCACAGCCGCACCGACCCCAAGATGCTCTTCGACCTCGCAGAGGATCCGCTTGAGCTCAATAACCTGGCAGCCGATCCCGCTTACCGACGTGAATTGGACGCCCTGTTCGCCGAGATGATGGCCCGGTGGGACGAAGACGATCTGGATCGGCGCATCAGGGCATCGCAGCGCAAGCGTATCTTTGTGCAATCCGCGATGAAACACGGCCGCTTCCCGTCGTGGGATTTCGGACCGCACTATGATCCCGCCAAGGTCTATGTGCGCGGTGGCAGCGACCCCAGCACGACCGCCACCAAACAGCGCGGGCGCTTTCCCTATGTTCCCGTCACGCCGCCGCAACACCCAAGGCACGCCAAGAAATAAGTGGCGGACCGCCCCCAAGCCGATCAAGATGGGTCGCGTCCTGGCCGAACGGAGCATTGCCGAGCCGTGAAATCCTGTTGCTCACCCAGCCGAAAGGCGCCGACAGACGCGGCAGCGCCGACGCCCCGACCCGTGCAACCAGGCAAGGCAGTCGTAGAGCGGCATGTCGCGGTCATTCCCGGCGGGCAGGCGCTTGTCGGGACCAATCGCCCGGTCTTTCCGCTTGATGGCGAAGGCCCGCTGCGCAGGAAGAAAATCAAGGCGTTCAGCGTGGATACGGCAGCCGTCACGACCGCCCGGTTTCAGGCTTTCGTGGCCGAAACCGGATATGTCACCGATGCAGAACGCATGGGGGATTCGCTGGTGTTTCAGGGCCTTCTGCCCAAGGGGTCACCGCCCAGCCGCGCCATCGCGGAGACGCCCTGGTGGCGGGTGATCGAAGGTGCGAACTGGCGCACTCCGTTCGGGCCGGGCAGCGCGGAGCGCCCCGACATGGATCATCCGGTCACGCATGTGTCCTGGAACGATGCGACCGCCTTTGCGCAATGGGCCGGTGGTCGCCTGCCGACCGAGGCGGAATGGGAACACGCAGCGCGCGGCGGTTTGGGCGACCATCCCTTTCCCTGGGGCGATACCGAACCCGATGACAGCGGGTTTTTCCCCTGCAACATCTGGCAGGGGCAGTTTCCACGGCAAAACACCGCGCGCGACGGCTACCTCGGGACAGCGCCCGCGCGATCCTTCGACCCGAATGGCTACGGGCTTTACAACATGGTCGGCAATGTCTGGGAGTTGACCAGCGAAACCTTCAAGGTTCAATCCCTCAAAAAGGCAGTTGCTGCGGCACATGCCGGCAAGACGGGATACAAGCTCAGCAAGGGCGGATCATTTCTATGCCACCGCAGCTATTGCTATCGCTACCGCATCGCCGCGCGCAACAGCACGTCACCGGACACTTCCACCTCTCATATCGGGTTCCGGTTGGTGTATCACGCAAGCCACGATTGAACGGCCTATCGGTGCATCGAAGCGGGGCCACTTCAATGCCGCTCGATCTGCAAGTCGAATTGGCGCCGGCCGCCGGTCTCATGCGGGTTTACAAGGCGCAGCTTGCCCGACTTGGCCTGCCCGCCCCCAGGATGGCCTCGCTCAACAGGATTTAGGCTTTGCCGAAATGCGTTTGCTTGCGAATTCCTTTTGCGAATTCGTCAGTTGGCCTTAAGCTAGCCTTCAACCAAGGTCGGAGTACGCATTTTTTCGCTGATATTTTTTTGGGCTATTTCGGGGAACACGCAAGATGATCAATCGAATTTCCCGGCGTTTGTTGATAACCGCCGTCAGCGTATGTTTGGGCGGCGGTGCGGTACAGGCGCAATCGGCGTCAGAGTGCGACCCGATCGATCAACTGGCCTGTTCGTGCAAGACCGCCGCCGTCAAACCAGTCAACAACACAGTCAATGCCTGTTTCATCGGTGATGTGAACACCATCACGGCCAATCAGGCCGACGGTTTCACGGCCAAGATATTCGCAGCCATCAATTGGCCGGTGAAGCTTGATGAAAATGGCAAGGCGATGCCGGGCGTTCCAGACTATCAGGCCAAGCTTGATGGCTCATGGACCGCGGTCTGGGAGACCTGGAAAAGCACCAACCAGATTTTTCGGGGCGACCAGCCGCCGCTGCCCTGGGACAGCACCGCCTATCCCCTGCCCGCCGCCTGCGCCGAGCTTGACCTGGAAGCCGCAATGGCTTCGGTCCCCTATGCCGCAGACATTCCCATGACCATGCAGCCACGCCTGCTGGACGAGTATTTGAACCCGGAGGGCCGTGCGCTTTTGGACCGAAACGGCGTGCCGGTTCGCTATGATGTGATCTTCAACAAGCAAGCTTATGACTACACGGTCGAGAACAAGCTTTTTGACGCGCGTGGCCTGGAAGGCTTTCTGCACAAGAACGGCAAACTGTCGATGCCAAAAGGGTTTTGGATCGCCCCCGCGAACGGCAAGCAGCGCGGGGCGATTGTCCTTAAATCATCATGGATGGTGCTGGATGCAAAGCACGATCCGATGCGCTTTCACAAGGCCTGGGCCTATATCACCCCCTTGGTCGAGAACGGCAAGGTGACCCATGACTGCGCACTTCGCCCGGTCGGGTTGGTTGGCCTGCACGTGATCTACAAGACGGACCAATTCAAGAAATGGGGCTGGGGCACGTTCGAGCACGATACCGTCGCTCCAACTTGGGCAGAGGTTGGCGACACCGCCGCCGGTGTCTATGCCGATGGCGCGTCGGTGCCGCAATGGCTCTTCTATTCCCGCGATCAGGACGGCGCCGCCAAGCTGAACACCCCGCCCAAACATGCCGCCGCAGGGATACCCTCCCGTGTCGTCGCCTTTTACCCGCCGGGTTACTATGCCGAGCCGATCGGCGTCGCGGTCAAGGAATGTTCCGCCTATGACCAGAACTTCCGTTGCATCAACGCGCGGCTCAAGAGCGGGTTCGCCAACAGCCCTTTGCGGAACTATCGCCTGCACGGCACCCAGTGGGAGTTGCTGGATTCCAACGGGCGCCTATTGCCCGAGATCCTGGGCAACGCGACCATGGAAACCTACACGCAGAACACATCAAGCTGTCAGTCCTGCCATTCCTTTGCGCGCCCCGATCAACCGGGTGCGGCGCGCGAGACACTCGATTTCATCTTTTCCTTCAACAGGGATGTTCTGCAACGCTCGTCTCCTGTTCAAGGCAACAAATGACCCCAGACACGCAATTTCGACAAACCTATAATAACAAAACAGAAAAGGAACATCCCATGGACGCCACAGATCGCAATCCGGCCTTTTATACGTGTGAGGTGATCACCAAGTGTTTCGTCAACGACGAGACCCGGAAGGAATTCATGGACGCGTATGGCGAAAGCCCCGAGGCCGCTCAGGCCTATCTGGAAAAGCTGGGCATGCCGGCCAAGCTGGCGGAGGACGTCAGCAAAAAGCAGGGCAACGATCTGAACCTGTTCATTGGAAAGAACGTCTGCGACTATCTTTGGTAGGCCATAAAGATCGCGCACCGCGTCGGAAACCTCTGTGATCTGCCGGCAAGAGACGCTCACTCACGCTGTTCATTCGTTGATCCCGGAGTTTGCGACGGCTGCGGGCGTCGTGGGGCTGACCGGGTTTTCCCGCGGGCTGCCCGATGCGGCCGTCGGGCACATTCTTGAATGTGCGTTGAACGGCCCTCCGGGCCGCATGGATTATTCCATTGCGCTGCTGCGGCGCGGGCCGTCATTTGCCCGCCTCCACGAGGCCCTGCTCTCCGGTTCAGCCAACCTTGGAAAGACAGCGCAGGTTCTTTCGCTGATCGATACTGATCTTGCCCTGGCTGATGTTCTCTGGCTCGAATTCGATATGGAGCGGCACGGCGGCATGAGCCTTCCCAGCTTCTTCGTGGGGTCTGCGTCTCCGGATCCGGAGGCGGCGGCCTCGATGGCTCGGTCCCTGTTCGGTGCGATCTGGCCCGGGATCGATGCCCCCGACGTGACCGCCTTGCTTCGCAAGCTTCCCTCCGGGGTGTTCTTGAGGCAGGCGGGGGTCATGGCCAGCCGCGACGCCGCCGACGGACCATGCCTGCGGCTGGTGCTCGACGGTGTTCCCGGCGATGGCGTTCGGGAGGTGCTCCGCCGCCTGCGCTGGCCCGGCCATGACGATGTCGCGCACGGCTTGGCCGGCTTCGCGGACCGTCATGTACGCGCCGGACCGTGCAGGATCGATGTGGATCTCGGCAACGGGCTCGCCCCGTCGCTGGGGGTCGAGCTTCCTTGCAGCAGCTTCTGCGCGGACCATACCGCAGGCCAAGACCTGCACGCAGCCGGACTGGCCAGCGGCGACAAGGCAAAGGCCCTGAACAAGCTGACCCCGCGCAGGACGATCGGACCCAAAACCGGGCCCGCAGGCGCGGAACGTTTGGACTTTGGTCTCAATCACATTAAGCTGAAAACCGACGGTGAGGCTGGCGTGCGGAAAATCGAAGCCAAAGCTTATTTCTCTCTCGTTGCGACGCCTGATTTCGAGAGCATGCGACCCGAACATGAAGGCCAAGAAAGGCTGACTGAAGAATGACACCGCACCAGCAGGACGAAGCCTCGGCTCCCGGACTTTACCGGACCGATGGCGGGCCCGACGGCACATCGGTCCTGATCTGGGAGGCGTCGCAGGCGCAGGGGGACGTATCCGAACGGATCGCCGCGCGCCTTGCCCTGTTTCAGGACCATCCCAGCCCGTACCTTGCCCGCCCCGTGGCGTTCGAACGCAACAAGGACGCCGTGAAACTTCTGATGGAGTACCCTTCGGGCAGCAGTCTTGGCCGGCTCATCCGCGTCGGACGGCAGCGGGCGGATCAATTCCTCGGCTTCGCGATGCAGATGGCCGAAGCCGTCGAACTGCTGCACAACCGGCAAACCGCGCACGGGCATTTGTCGCCCGCCGCCTTTTTCGTGAATACCGAGAAACGCACGCTGCGCCTTGCACTGCATCCGGACTGTCTGACCCGGCCGGCCGAGCGGCCGTCGGGAATCGAGGGGCGCGACATCGCGGAAATCCTGTATTGCGCGCCAGAGCAGAGCGGACGGACCGACGCGGTCGCCGACCTGCGCGCCGATCTCTATGCTTTGGGCGTCGTGTTTCACGAGATGCTGACCGGCGCCCCGCCCTTTGAGAGTATCGACAAGCTGGAGTTGCTGCATCTTCACCTTGCCGTGCCGCCGCCCGACGTGACCGAACTGCGCGCCGACATTCCGCCGATGGTGGTCAAGATCCTGCAAAAGCTGCTCGAGAAAGCGCCGGGAAGCCGGTATCAGACGGCCTTTGGCCTTTTGGCAGACCTCAGATTGTGCCGCGATGCATACGCCCGCGACCGGGCGATCCCGGATTTTGATCTGGGCGCGCGTGACGCGCAGGCCACGTTCCGCATTCCCGACAAACCGTACGGCCGGGACCGGATCTTTCAGAAACTCGAACGCCTTTATGGAAACATCGCTACCGGCGAGGTCGAGTTGCTGCTGGTGAGCGGACCTTCGGGGTCGGGCAAGTCGACCATCGCGGAAAAACTGCGTGACATGCGGCAGGGTGATGCAGATCCCGTCTTTGCCTCGGGGAAGTACGACGAAATTCAGGGATTTCCCTATCTGGGCCTGGTGCAGGCCTTGCGCGACTATGTGCTGGAAAAACTGGCCCGCGACGGCGACGAGGTCAATCGCCTGCGGCAGAGACTGCGCGAGGGATTGGGCGACAATCTGGCGGTGCTGACCGATTTCATTCCCGAATTGCAGCACCTCGTCGGCGATACCGGCCCGGCCCGCAAGGGTGACCAGACCGAAACCAACCAACGCTTCCGCCTGGCCATGCAAGCGTTCTTCGAGGTGCTGTCGGACGCTGAGGCGCCGCTCATCCTGTTTCTGGACGACCTGCAATGGGCCGACGGCGCTTCGATTTCGCTGATCGAGGACCTGCTGGTGAGCGCGTCACTGTCACATTTGATGATCGTCGGCGCCTTCCGCGACACCGAGGTCGGGGAAAACCACCGCCTCCGGCGCCTGTTCGACAGCCTGCAAGACAGCCGGATCGGCACGACATTGATCGAGGCGATGCCGCTTTCGATCGAGGACACACGCCAGATGATCGTCGACACGATGCATCTGGAATCGCAGGTCAAGGTGGATGATCTGGCCAAGGTGATCCAGTCCAAGACCCTTGGCAATCCGCTCTATGTCAGGCGCCTGTTGACCGAACTGTACAGCGAGGGCGCAATCCGTTTCGATGTGCGCACCGGACAGTGGCAATGGGTGATGGACGCGCTGACCGAACGCGTCGTCGAAGCCGATGTGGCCCAGTTGATGACCGAACGGATCAAGCAGCTTTCGGCCCCTGCCGTCGAGACGCTGCGCGTCGCCGCGATCTTTGGAACCCGGTTTCTGGCCCCGTCCCTTCGGATCGTGCTCGACATGAGCGATGACGAGATCATGCGCAACCTGAATGAAGCGGCGGCCGAAGGTTTCGTGATCCCGGTTTTGGGCGGCGATGCGGGCATGTACCGCTTTGGCCATGACATGGTGCGCAACGCGGCCTATCATTCATTGCCCGAGGCCGAACGGTCCCGGCGGCATTTCAGCATCGGCTCCTATCTTCTGAAGGACATCCGAGACCCGGCGACCGACGACCGCCTGTTCGGCGCGATGGACCAGATCGCCTTGGGCGCCGACCTGATCGACGAACCGGGGATCGGCCGACTGGTCACACGCGGCGCCATTTTCGGCGCGCGGCGGGCCAAGACGGTCGCCGCCTACGACATCGCCCAACGCTATCTGGCGCTGGTCGAAAGCATGCCGGCAAAGGTGACCGGGATCAATTGGGACACCGAGCCCGAGATCACTCAGGAACTGACGATGGAAGCGATGGAGATCGCCTTCATGACCGGAGGGTTTCCTGCGGCAAAAGCGTATTTCGACGATCTGATCGCCCATCTGGACACAAATGCGCAGAAGGCGTCGGTCTACCAGGTCCTGGTCACCCTGCACACCGCGCGGTCTGACTATGTCCGCGCCATCGAACTGGGCGTCGAGGGGTTGAAACTGCTGGGTGTGAACCTGTCCGGCGCGCCCGGTCCAAAAATCCTGGCACAGCTCACCGCGACCCAGTTGGAACTGCGCCGTCATGACGTCTTCGACTTCTCGATCCTGCCGGATATGGACGATCCGCAGGCCGAGCAGCTCATCGAGATGCTGATGATCGTCTCGACCCCGGCATTCCTGCAGAACAAGGACCTGTTCGTCCTGATCTCGTTGCGCATGTTGCGGCTGACCCTGAGCAAGGGCCTGACCAGCGCCGGAGTGTTTTCGATCCAGAACTACGCCATCGTGATCTATCTGGCCTTCAAGTCCGTCGACAAGGCCTACAAGATCGGCACCAACCTGTTCGACCTGCTCGAACCGCGCGATATCAGCCCGCTGGTTCAAGGGCGGTTCATCTATACCTACAGCGTCGTGGTTGCCTGGCATTTCCGGCGCTATGGCGAATTGCGCGACCTGCTGAGCAAAGGGCTGGTTCAAAGCTGGACGGCCGCCGATCTCGAATATGTCGGTTATTACTACTACAGCATCCTGAAATACTCTTGGCTGTTGTGCGACCCGCTCGACAGGGTGGCGGATCAGCTCGGTGAATTTGAACGCTATGACAAGCGGCTGCGCAACAAGGTGCTGAGCTCGATTGTCGAGATCTATACCCGCGCCGTCGATCGGTTGACCAATCCGGAGGTCTCGCCGCTCTGGACCCAGGACGATCGCCTGATCGAAGAGAGCATGACCGGCGAAGCCTCGGTCGGGACGTTCTGCACCACCGAATTGCTGCTGACCCATGTCTTTGGCGACTGGGCGATGGTCGAGGAGCTTTCCGGAAAGCTTCGCGCGCAGGAGGGTTTTGCGACACTGGGTCCGGAATTCGTCGACTATCACCTGCTTTTGGGTCTCAGCCTGACGCGGGCATCGGCGCAACTGGGGGCGCAATCGGAGCGGAAACGCAGATCCCATCTGAAAAAACATCTCGCGACCCTGCGCAAGATGGCCGAGAAATATCCGACCAACCACCGGTTCCAGTATCCATTGCTTGGCGCCGAATGCGCCCGTCTGGCCGGCAAGACCGAAGCGGCGATGGCGCTTTACGAAGAGGCCATCCGCAAGGCCGAGGATGAACGGGTCTGGAGCTATGCCGGGATCGCCTGCGAATGCGCGGCGGCGCTCAGCGCGGACGCGGGCGATGCCACGGCCCAGGCCGGGTTCATCGAACGGGCGCATGCCGCCTATGCGGCCTGGGGCGCCACCAACAAGGTCCGGATGATCGAACGCGACTGGCCGGACCTCGCACCCGCCGGGACCGATACCAAGGCCGACGCGGCAGGCGACGATGCGCTGGATGTCACCTCGATCATCAAGGCAAGCCAGATCATCCTCGAGGTCACCAATCTGGATACCCTGCTGACGCGGTTGATGCAGATCACCCTCGAAAACGCCGGCGCGGATGTCGGGTCACTCTATCTGGTGGGCGAGGATGGCAACCTGCGCCTGGCCGCCGAGGGGATCAAACAGGGCGTCGATGCGAAGGTGACGGTGTTCCGCGATGGCCCTGCGCTGACCACGCTCAAACCCTCCGACCACCCGCGCGAGATCGTCTCGCAGGTGGCTGCCTCGCTTGATCCGGTCATTCTGGCAGACGCGCGTGCGGCCCCGCGCTTTTTCCGGCTGAGGTATATCGAAGCCCGCGCACCAAAATCGCTCATGTGCCTGCCTGTGACCGGCTCGCGCGGTTTGCAGGCCGTTCTGCACCTGGAAAATTCGCTTGTAGAGGGCGTGTTTACCGCCGAGCGGCAGGAGATCCTCACGACGCTGGTGTCCCTGGCCGCGATTTCCCTGTCGAACGCGCAGCTTTATGCCCGGCAGAGCGAGGCGCTGAAGCTGGAAAAACGTGCCAGCGAGGAACTGGCCCGCGTCAACCGCCTGAAAGACGAATTCCTGGCCAATACCAGCCATGAACTGCGCACCCCGCTGAACGGCATAATCGGACTGGCAGACGCATTGATCGGCGGAGCCAAGGGAGAGGTGCCCGCGCCCGTGAAGGCGACGCTTTCGCTGATCGCCTCGTCCGGCCAGCGGCTGTCGTCCCTCGTGACCGACATCCTGGACCTGTCGCGTCTGCGCGAGGGCGAGTTGGAACTGCAAAATCGTCCGCTGGACCTGCACACTGTGGTCGATGTGGTCTTTGCCCTGATGGAGCCCCGCGCGTTGCAGGACGAAATCGACTTGCGAAACCTCGTGCCCAAGGAAGGGTCGAATGTTCTGGCAGACGAGAACCGTTTGCAGCAGATCCTTTTCAACCTCGTCGACAATGCCATGAAATTCTCCGAAGGCGGACAGGTGACGGTGTCCACGGCGCTGCGGGAGGACCGGGTTCACGTCACTGTCAGCGATACCGGCATCGGCATCCCCGAGGAGGCACAGGCGCGAATATTCAACAGTTTCGAGAAAGTCGACGCCTCGGACACGAGCGGCTTCCAGGGGGTCGGCCTGGGCCTGGCCATCACCAAGAGCCTGGTCGAAATGCACGGCGGCAAGATCACCGTGCTCTCTGACACGGGCAAGGGCGCGGCCTTTACCTTCGACCTGCTGTTGACGACCGCCGCGCCCGAGCAAAACCTGCGCGGGATCGCGCGGTTGGCGGATCATCGCGATCGCGGCCCCATATCCGGCCTTGGCACAGCCACCGCAGGTCCCGGCCTGTTCAAGCCGGGCGAGGTTGCGCGGGTCGACGTCTCGGGGCAACTGATCAAGGCGCAGATGCCCCTCTCTGACCAGCACCGCTATTCCACGTTGGTGATCGACGACGATCCGATCAACCTTGAGGTCTTGCGCAACTACCTTGAGATGGACGGGTTCGAGGTCGAGCTTGCCCGCGACGGCCGCGAGGGGCTGCGACGGATGGAGGAAGGGTATGATCCCGACATCGTGCTACTGGATGTCATGATGCCGGGCATGTCAGGCTACGAAGTCTGCCGGGCGATCCGCACCGCGCGCCCGGCAGCGTCCTTGCCTGTGGTCATGCTGACAGCGAAGAACCAGGTCGAAGACCTGCGCGCGGGGTTCGCCGCGGGCGCCACGGATTACCTGGCCAAACCCTTCTCGCGCGAGGAACTGTCGGCCCGGATGCATGCGCATATCGAACTGGCCCGTGTCTCGACCGCCTACGAGCGGTTCGTGCCGGTGGAGTTCCTGAAATTCCTCGATCGCGACAGCATTCTGGATATCGGCCTGGGCGACAACGTCGCGCGCCGCATGACCGTGATGTTCTCGGACATCCGGGGGTTCACAAGCATTGCTGAAAAATCCAACCCGTCGGAAACCTTCCGTTTTCTCAACGACTATTTCGGGCGGGTCGGGCCGGTGGTGAAGGCCAACAACGGCGTGGTCAACCAGTTCCTCGGCGATGGCATGATGTCGCTTTTCCCCGGCAATCCTGACGAAGGGGTCAAGGCGGCGGTGGAGATCCAGCGCGAGATCCGTCGCATCAATGTCGACCGAGAGGCGGTGAGGCATTCGCCCGTGGGCACCGGCATCGGATTGCACACCGGGGATCTGATCATGGGTATTATCGGCGATGCCCACCGCTTGAACGGAAATGTCATTTCGGACGCGGTCAACCTGGCGTCCCGGCTGGAGGGGGTGACCGCCATTTACGGCGCTGGCATTGCAGTCTCGGAAGATGTCATTTCGGCCATGTCCGAGCCAGACCGGTATCCGCATCGCATGCTTGATACAGTGCGGGTGATCGGGCGCGAGCTTCCTGTGGTCGTTTATGAGGTTTTCGCTGCCGACCCACCGGAAAGCGCACGCCTCAAGGCCGCGACCCGGGACGCGTTCGAGGGTGCCCATGCTGACCTGAGGAACGCGCGCTTTGGTCGAGCGGCCGAACAGTTTGCTCGCATCGCTGATCAAAACCCATTGGATGCAGGTGCGAAGCGATTGGCCGAGAGAGCGTCTCGGCTGGCGGAAAAGGGTGCGCCCGACGACTGGAGCGGAATCGAGATCCTGAAAACCAAGTGAAAGACCACTCTCGGCAATTCTGGATAGGGTGCTGTCAGACCAATGCGAACCAGTCTCAGTTCACCGGCAGATGCCTGAACCTATGCCGAACAAAGCTGGCGCCACTCGGCAAGGGCGGCGGTGCGGTTGAGCTTGAAATTGTCTCTGCTGTAGAAAGCGCGCTCCTGATTGAAATGGGTGCGGACGGAGGTATGAACGGCGGCGCATTTGTGTAAACTTCGCATGCTCCGGAACCGCGGCATGGCCCGTTCCCGTCGCCGAAACGGCAGGTGCGAATTCTCCGCGCGATTATTTGTCCAGCATCCCGTTTCCTGGCGGTCAGAATTGCCGATGACCTTCATCGCGGCACCATAGGAGCGGAGCTTGTCGGTCACGATTACGTCCGGATTGCCGTATCGCTTCATTGAATTCTTGAGGAATTTCAATGCTGCTATGCGATCCCGTCGCTTTGTGGCGAAGGACGCCAGCACCTCTCCCTCGTGACTCACGGCCCGCCACAGAAAGCGTCGCGCGCCGTTGATCCTCACGAAAAACCTCGTCCAGGCGCCTTTGCCAGTTCGAGTATGCACACATCCGACTGACAATGTTTCTGCGGATCTCTGCCGCGAACATCGGTCCGAATCTGTTCCACCAAAAGCACTCGGTTTCGTGCCTGATGTCGGTGCCGCGCTCGTGCGGCAGGTCCTCGACGTTGCGGTGCGAAAACGGAGATCGAACATGCACCATGACCGCCGGTCGGATGACCTCGGGGCTACTGTGACAGCCCTTGAAAGGGTCTGTTTTCGTCATCTGCAAAGGCCACGAAACCACCCTGCCCGCCTCAACTCAAACCCGTCTGACAAAGCCCGGACAAATGACTGCAACCTGCGACGATCAATTGCAGCTCAAATCTACCCTGGCAAAAAAGGCGTCGTCCACAAATGACGGCACCGCTCACCGCCTTGCCCGATCAGGCCGGACGGGAGTTGCATGTTTGGTGACGCATGGGATGCGCAATCTACCTTTTTGGTATTCGCGATGGCCTTTTGGATGACCCCGCGTGCGCAAGGCGGATGCCTGCGGCCCTCCCATCGACGCGATCAAACGAATTGATAGGCCCGGTTCTTCACGATGCGGCATCAGCATCGACCTGTCGGAACGGACAATTTCGACACCAGTGCTTTGAGGCGAAGCGCGGCTGCGCAGGACCTTGTCAGCATCTGTTCCAAGTCGGAGGGGTATCATGAACGTGCAGCCATTCGATCTTCTGCTCGTGTTTTTTGTAACACTGGTCGCGGTTCAGATTCTTCGGCCGCTTGCACCGCGCTTTGGATTCATCGACGCGCCGGGGGCCATCAAATTTCATGCAGAGGCGACGCCCAGTTGCGGCGGGTTGGCGATCGCGGCGGCGCTGGCCGTCGCCGTCGCCTTGGGCGTGATCTCTTCTCCGGCAATCGCCTGCATCTGGGTGGCGCTCATCGCCAGCCTTGGCGCGCTGGACGACCGGCACTGCCTCAGTCCTCGGATCCGGCTCGCCGCGCAGTTCCTAGCGGCTGCGATGTTGTTGTTGTCGACCCGATACGCAGTCCCGAACCTGGGTGAATTCTCCATCGGCGCCGGCGTGTTTCTTTTGGTCTGCGGTGCGGCAATCAGCCTGTTTTTCACGGTCGGACTGGTCAACAGCCTCAATCTCATCGACGGCGTCGACGGCCTGGCTGGCGCCGTGACGCTGGCGGGGCTGTTCTGGCTGGCAGCAATCGCGCATGTCACCGGCGACTTCGGCGTGGCCTCGGATGCGATGATCGCGATGGCGGCGACCGCGGGGTTTTTGGTGTTCAATCTTCGCCACCCCTGGCGGAGCCGCGCGGTGGTCTTTCTTGGGGATGCCGGCAGCACAGCGCTTGGCGCAACGCTTGCCGTCCTGATCCTAGCCATCGCCTCGCGGCCGGAGGGGGCGCATCTGCCTGCCCTGATCTGGCTTGTCGCGGTGCCGCTGATCGATATGGGCAGCCTGATCGTGCGCCGAATAATGGCGAGCAGGAGCCCTTTCTCGGGAGACAGGTGGCACCTTCACCATCTTCTGCTGGACTTCGGATTCTCGCCCGCGCTGACAACCGCGTTGATCACAGCTGCGGCGGGCCTGTGTGGCGCCGTCGGGTTCCTCGGCGTCTTGTACGGCGCTTCCGCGACTGTCATGGCGCTGGCCCTTCTGGTCCCGATCGGGGCACACAGCCTGATCGTCCTCGCCGCCCGGACTGACACCCGCTCGCGCCTTTCGGACCATCTTGCGCAGGTCAACGCGTCGCGGAAACTGGGCGCGCCCCCCGTTCTGCGCAAAGAAAGCCGGATGATCGTTCGGGGGAACTGGCCGTGAGCATCTCGACGTTGATCATGACGCTGAACGAGGAAGAGAACCTGGGCCGGTGTCTCGACTCCCTCAAGTGGTGCGATGATATCGTGGTGCTGGATTCCTGCAGCACCGACCGCACCGTCGAGATCGCCCGCGCCGCCGGAGCGCGCGTCGTCCAACACGCGTATGAAAGTGAACTGGAACAGCGGATGTTCGGTCTTACGCAGATCGAGTTTCGGCATAATTGGGTCTACACGCCCGATGCGGACGAGGTCACTCCAGACGATCTGCGTGAGGAAATGCTGGCGATCAGCGCGGACCCGACGCGCCGGGAGGCGATTTTTCAGGCGCGCTACAAGAATATGTTCATGGGCCGCTGGATAAGGCGCAGTTCCCTTTATCCGACATGGATCACGCGCATGGTCCGGCCCGAATTGGTGCGATTTGAACGCAAGGTCCATTCCCGCTGTGTCAGTGATCACCCCACCGGACGCCTGAAGTCGCATTTCATCCACTATAGCTTCAACAAGGGGCTAAGCGCCTGGTACGACAAGCACAATCGCTATTCCTCAGTCGAAGCGTCGCTGGCTCTTTCGCAAGGAAACCACCCGCGTATCGCATGGGAGGGCCTGGTCTCCGGCGATCCGGCGGACCGGCGTGCCAGCATCAAGGCGATTGCCGCACGTCTGCCGTTTCGCCCGACCTTGCGCTTTGTGTACATGTATCTGTTGCGCGGTGGGTTCCTCGACGGTTGGGCCGGCTATACCTATTGCCGGATGATCGCAAGTTACGAACTGATGATCGAAATCAAGACGGAGGAGCGCCGTCGGCGGGACGAAGGGTTGCCGATATGATCGGCGACGCAACCGAATGAACGAGGTCCTGACAGCCGTTCTTTTTGCCATGACCGCGGGCTGTTTGCTTTGGGGGGTCGTCAAGCCGCAGAAAGCCTACACCTTTCCCTTTCTTGCCGGTCTGATTGTCCTGTCTTTCGTGCTGCCTCAGCTGCCGAGCCTCATGAATGCGCCGTTCCTGCCGCAGGGTGGCTACAAAAAAACGGTTCTGATGACGTGCCTTTGCCTCGCCTGTGCAATGCTGGGTTGGCGGGCGACCAGTGCGCCAGTCGCCGTTCTGCGCGTGCAATTCAGCGAGCGACGCTTGAACATCGTTGCGACTGCTTTCGCGATCGTCGGATCGTATTTCTATTACGCGCTTTCACAGCTTCCGGGCGATCAGATCGTCGGCGTGCAAATCTCAGGTGCGCCGGTGGTCTATCTCTTTTTCGGCCGCCTTCTGACCTATAGCCTCGCCATTGCCTGCCTGTGTTACGCGCGGCGTCCCTGCCAGTGGATGCTCCTGGTTATCCTGTTCGATCTTGCCTTTTACTTCGACAGGATCGTAGTGACCGGAAAACGTGCAGAGGCCGCCGAACTCCTGCTGATCTTCGCGCTCGCCTTCTGGTTCACGCGCGGATGGACGATTCCGCGCGGTTTTCTCGTGCTGGGTTTCGTGGCTGCGATAATCGGGTCCACCAGCATGTCCGATTACAGACAGGTAACCCGCGAACACAGCTCGTTCGTATGGAGCGAGATCGCAGAGATCGATCCCGGAGGAAATTTGGTCGATTTGCTGAAGAAGGGCGGGCCGGAAATGCGAAATGCGATCGTGCTGATCAGCGACACGGACCGGACCGCCCAATTCGACTATGGCGCATTCCACTGGAATCAGGTGATCCGCAACTACGTGCCGACCGGCCTTACCGGTGCCGCCTTCAAGGAGGCGCTGATGTTCAAGACGCCGAAAGATCCGCGGGATTTCAATCCGCTTACCGGAACGACGATGACCGGGATGGTCGATGCGTTCCGGTCATTCTGGTATCTGGGGGCCGCGAAGTTCTTTCTTCTCGCTTATGTCCTGAGGCGGCTTTGGAACTCTGCGATCGAGGGCCAGGTGCTTGGCCAGTTTCTTTATATGCTGAGCGCGGTTCCCGCCATGCACGCATTTTCGCATACGACCGACTGGGTGATGTCTGCATGGACCCACATGATATTCTTCTGCATTCCGGTGTTCGCCTATGCCCGGATTCGACCGACCCTGACGACGTTCGCCACGACGGCCCGTCGCGCGACCCTGCTGCCAGGAGCGGAAATGCGAAAGGAACCGTGATGGACTCCCGCTTCGCTCAAGCGAAAGACATCGAAGCGCCGTTGCCGATAAACGGTGGCCCGACATTCGCGTTCAGCCACCGCCTCAAGCGGGTGATATGGCGCGTGACCTGGGCAATATTGGCCGCATGGACGCCGCCGCCCTGGATGCCGTTCCGTCGGTTGGTGCTGACGGCGTTCGGCGCGCGGATTCATCCCACCGCCATGGTTCGCGGAGGCGCGCGGATCTGGTGGCCCGGGCATCTGTCCATGGGGGCGCATGCCTCGATCGGGCCCGACGTCATCTGCTACAATGTCGCTCCGGTCTCACTGGGTGACGGGGCGATCGTATCCCAGCGAGCCCATTTGTGCGCTGCCGGCCACGACGTCGATGACCCGGAGTTCCCGCTTCGGCCAAACCCGATCACGATCGGCGAAGGGGCTTGGATCGCGGCGGAAGCATATGTTGGGCCGGGAGTGAGCGTCGGCGCGGGTGCCGTGCTTGGCGCGCGCGGCGTCGCTGTCACGAAGCTTGATCCCTGGACGATTTATGGCGGCAATCCGGCGCGGGCGATCAGAAAGCGTGGGATCGCCTGATCACAGCGCCGCCCGCAGCGCCGAGGCCCGTTTCGCGACCGTGGCCTCGCTGTACGCGCGTAGCATCATGGCTGCAATCGCGGGCCAGGTGTAGCGCTCGTGGACCAGTTGGCGCCCCGCGGCACCCATTGCCGCCGCCGCCTCCGGATCGTCGAGGACCTCTCCCATCGCGTTGGCAAAGGCGTCCGCGTCAAGCGGCAGGACGCGCCCGGCGCGGGCAGCTCCGACCTGCGGAAAATGGCAGCCCTCCGAGATGAGGGCCGGAGCGCCGCAGGCAAGCGCCTCGATGATCGCGACACTGAACCCCTCCTGACGGCTGGGAAGGCAGAAACAGGCACAATCCGCCATCGCCTCAAACTTCCTTGCGCCGAACACCGGTCCCAGCAGATGAACCCTGGAGCCGAGCCCCGAAGCCGCGATCCGGGCGCGAAAGTCCTGCTCTGCTCCACCGTCGGGCCCGATCACGACCAGATCCACATCCGGGCGGTTCTTGGTGACCTCGGCGAAGGCCGAAGCCAGAACATCCAAGCCCTTCTTGCGATGGAGACGGGACAAGAACAGGACAAAGGAACGATCGCCAAGGGCCGGGAACGACGCCCTGAACCGCCCGGGAACCGCGCGCGCGATGATATCTCCGAGGTTTACGCCGTTCGCAATCGTCACCATCGACGAGTTCAAGCCAAGCGGCGCAATCAGGGCGCGTTCGTCGCTGTTCAGCATGTGCAGAAAGCAGGCGCCATGCAACATCCGCCGGTGGGTCGCGAAGAGGGCGATCCGCTTCTTCAGGCGCTTCTGACTGAGGCTCCACGGATCGAGCATGCCGTGCGCCGTCAGGCAATAGGGCTTGCCGAGGCGGCGGGCGATCCGTGCAGCCTGGAGCAGGACAGGTTCCCAGACACCGTGCAGATGCACGAAATCCGCATGCGCGATCAGCGGACCGAGCGCCCGGGCGGCGGCAAGCGCGAACGGTCTTCCGACAGCGCTTTCCCGCGGCAAGGGGTGAAGGGAAAAACGTGCATGAGCCGGGGTCCCGTCAAGTTCTTCGGCCACGTGGGCCTTGGCCGCATCGTCCATGTAGCTTGCGATCCCGACATCCGCGTCCAGCATACCCTGCGCAGCCGCATGATGCAGGATGCTGCATTGGGGACCGCCTTGGCTGGGATCGATCGACTCAATGACGTGAAGAACCTTCATCGGACCGGATTCGCCGGACCGCGGGGGCTCGATGTCTTGCGCCGGGGTGGCGGCAGTGCCGCGAGGAGCCGATCGCCGTAGCGTTCGACGCTGAACTCCAGTGCCCGGCGTCGCGCCCGTATGCTCATCGCCTTGACAAGATCGGAATCCGACGCGAGCAGGTTCAGCTTCTCGATGATGGTGGCCGTGTCGCCAGGCGGCGTCACGAACCCTTCCTCGCCGTTGCGCACGACGCTGCCCGTGCTCGAAGTCACGACCGCCGGCAGGCCGGCCGCAAGCGCTTCGTAGACGACGGTCGCCGACCCCTCGCAAACGGATGGAAGGAGAAAGACATCTGCCCATTCGTACTGTGCGCGCATCGCGCTTCGCGGAAGGACCCCCGGTGCCTCGGCCACGCTGTCGAGCCTGCGAAGCTGCGCGTTCGGAATAGCCCGGGGTCCCACAAGGCGAAAGCTCGCCGTCCCGCGCATCTTCTCGGCTGCTTCAAGGACGTAGGGTGATCCTTTCCGCAAACCGATCGCACCCGCCGTCAGGACCCGCAACGGCCCTGTTCTTGGCCCCCGCTCGGGCGGTGCGTCACCAGGATCGACACCATAGGGAACCACGACACATTTTTCGACCGGCCCACCGCAGGTACGCACGCTTTCGAGCACGAAGTCCGACGGGCACACGATAAGATCCGCAAGCGCCCATTCGGCACGCTCGCGTTGTGCGAACGCTTCGGCGAATCTACTGGATTCGGGTATGCCCGCGACCCAGTCCGGGAAACGCGCCTGCTCGCGATTGACGAGGACGTCAAGCACCTCTCGGGGGGCGTTCATCTGCTCCACCGCCACCCAAAGCCCTTTATGTTTCGCCGCTTCGATCTGTTCGAGCCCGTCACCCGCGAAAGTGTAGAGCCCAGACGCCCCCGCGTACCCGCGGCGCGCGACAAGCATCGAAAACCGCCGCCCGGCCCAAAGAGCGTGCCGGGTGACCGCGGCATCGTCGTGATTGCGCAGTCGGATCAGCGCCGAACGCAGGCCAAACCAAGGAAAGGTGACGATCCGGTCCTTCGGAACACCTTCGGGAATGCGCCCCGCGAGCCGGGTGATCGCGGGAATGGCATTGCCGAACGGAAGCTTGCCGATCTGCGATGTCCATCCGTCCGTCGCACAGATATCCGTATAGAACCGCGACAGCCGGCCGGCCGAAGCGAGGATTCGCGGCAAGGCATAATGCATCCGCGCGCCGAGTTGACTGACGATGACATCCGCGCTCATGACACCGGCCTCGCTCCCGAGGACGCGGGTGCCGCATCCCTGCCGTCTGTCAGCATCGCGATAACGGAGCGCCATTCCGACAACCCCCTGCATCCGCGATATTCAGCCATGAAAAGCCGACGCGCGCGGTGGCCCATCCCCTCTCGGAGAGCGACGTCATCCCGCAGCAGGAGGATCTGCTCGACGAGGCCCGGCGCATCGCCGATCTCGATGCTCGCGCCGCATTCCGCCGTGTCGGCGACCCGCGCGACCTCGCCACGACAGTCGCCGATGAACAGGGTCGGGCGACCGGCGGCCAGAACGCCATAGAACTTGCTCGGCACGATGCAGGATTCAAGCTTCGGCAACAGGGACACGACATGCACGTCCGCGGCGCACATGCTCTGGCTCAGAACATCGCGTGGTTGCAGGGGCTTGAAGATGACGTTGTCCAGGCTCCGTCGCGCGACTTCGGCTTCGACGCTCGCACGCCTCGCACCATCGCCGATCAGGAGGAACTTGATATCCCGCGCGGTGGCCAGCGCCTGCGCCGCATCGATCAGGGTGGTGAAGTCGTGGGCGCGGCCAAAATTGCCCGAATATCCGACGACCAGCTCATCGCCGAATCCCCATTCCCGGCGAAGCGCATTGTCGGCGCGCGCCACGGGAGCGATTTCGTTCTCGTCCGACCAGTGTCGCACCACGGCGAGGCGCGCGGGATCGCAGCCCTGCGCCGCAAGCCGATCCTTCATGGCCCCGATCGGACAGACGATGAGTGCTGCGGCGCGCAAGGATGCGTCCCGAAGCGCCAGCGCGACACGCGTTGCGATGCCGCGACGACCGACAAGTCCAAGTTCGATGGCGACTTCCGGAAAGAGATCCATGACCCAATTCACCATTCTGCCCCCGCGGAGCGCAATCGCCGGTGCCGCGCTCACGCTGTGCAGAGGCGGATCGGTGCAGACGACGCAAATGTCCCCGCGCCGCGTGATCAGGGCCAGCCGAAACGCCGTCAGGACATGGAACAGCACATCGTCGACAAGTCGTCCGAGCAGGTGGTTGCGATCGAAACCGGTGGACGGCACGCGAACGACGTCCACGCCCTGGATACACTCGCGTACGGGGGACAATTCGGGCGCACCGTCGCGCCGACCCTGCCCGCTCAGCGCGGCAACCTTGTACCCTTCCGCCGCGAGCATGAAGGCGAGATTGGAAACCATGCGACTTGTCGCGGATTGGTCCGGATGGAAGTAGCGGTTGACGAATACGATCTTCATCAGAATCCCTTCTGTACTTGGTCCGTTGAACCGGCGGCGGGGAAGGTGCACGTTCTCTTTCAAATTGAAGCCATAAGGGCGAACGGCGCAGATCGGCAAATTGATGAACCCCTCATCCGATCTGCCTATTTCCCGCTCAAATGGAGGGTGCCTTGGCTGCCGCACTTCGCGCCATGCTTGCACAGCATTCAGATGGCCGTCGCCGACAGGGACGCCATTGTGCAACCGGATCGTGAGTTGGCATAAACCGGAGGTCGAGGCATGAGCGGAAAGACGGCGTTGACCATCAGCGTGACCGGTCAGGACGGAGCATACGGCATGCACGCTTCGAACTGGATCCTTTTCAACCAAGAAAGTCCATTGCGCGGCGGGACTTCGGTGCCCCCCAAGATCACTTGCGGCGTTGCCGCGATCACCCGCGGATTCCAGAATCATCTCAGGCTTGGCACTCTGAGCGCCCAGCAGGACGGGGGCCACGCCAGCGACTATGTCGACGAAAATTGGTGCATCCTGCCGCAGGACGAACCCGAGGACTATGTGCTTGCACCGGGGGAATGCCAAACCGTCCGCGACGTCGTCGAGCGTTTCTTTGAAATCACCGGTACTTCCCTGGAATGGGACGGAAACGACGTGGAAAAGTTCGATCGTCGCAAACGCTCAGGCGAAGCGATCATCGTTTTTGACCCAAGCCATTTCCGACCGACGAAGGTCGATTTCTCGCAGGGCTGCGCGGACAAGGCGCGCGACAAATTCGGCTGGCAGCCGAAAATCTCGCTCGACTGTCTGGTCGCCGAAATGGTCGAGGCGGACCTTGCATCGGCGCGACAAGCAATGAAAGGAACCCTCCATGCCGAGTGTTGAAAAGGCGCGAACGCGCTGCAAGGTTGCGGAAAAGCTGGTGTGGATCGCCGGTCATCGGGGCCTCGTCGGTTCCGCAATTGCGCGGGAACTGCGGCGGCGCGGCTGTGATCCGATCACGGCGGACAGAGGTGAACTTGACCTGCTGCGTCAGGCACAGGTCGAGACCTGGATGCGCAAGCACCGGCCAGAAGTCATCTTTATCGCCGCCGGGAAGGTTGGCGGGATCATGGGAAACAGCGCGGCACCGGCGGATTTCCTTTACGAAAACCTGATGATCAACGCCAACATCATTTCCGCGGCGCATGAATGTGACGTCGAGAAGGTGGTCATCCTCGGATCGAGCTGCATCTACCCGCGCGATGCGGCCCAGCCGATGGCAGAATGCGCCTTGCTGACGGGGCCGTTCGAGCCGACCAACGAAGGATATGCCGTCGCCAAGGTCGCTGCGCTGAAACTCGGACAGTTTTACGCGCGGCAGTATGGCCGTCGGTACATCGGTCTGATGCCCACCAATCTTTACGGTCCGAATGACAATTTCGACACGGTGACGTCACATGTGATGCCGGCGCTGGTTCGACGGTTCGCCGAAGCGTCCCGCACCGGGGCAGAAACCGTGACGATCTGGGGCAGTGGTACGCCGTTGCGGGAGTTCCTGCATGTGGACGATCTTGCGAGAGCCTGCGTGTTTCTGGCGGAAGTCTACGAGGGCGAGGATCTGATGAATATCGGCTCGGGCGAGGAAATCTCCATCGGGGGACTTGCGAGGCTGATTGCCGAAGTGGCTGGCTTCGAAGGCGAAATCATCTTTGACCGCTCAAAGCCGGACGGCGCGCCACGCAAGAAGATCGACGCATCGCGCCTGAGGTCCCTTGGATGGCGACCGCGCGTTTCGCTCAGACAAGGCGTGAGCGAACTGCACGCTCACTGGTTGTCCCGCGTCGAAACCATGTCCAGCGCAGATACACATCATATCACTGCAGCTGCTGGCTGAGGGTCGTCAGAACCCGCCGTTCGACCCGCAGGACATCCCCCGGTTCCAACTGCGCGTTTTCCGACACGATCCGTTCCACCAGCCCGTCGTCGCCCGCGCGCAGGACGCTCAGTTCGAGGTCTGGCGTGCCTGGGGCAGCGCGGGACGTATCCGGCACCCCGGCATAGGTCGCAAGTGTCTTTTCAACGACGTCGAGGGCGAGTTGCAACGACGCAATCTGAAGCTCCGTCTGACGCAGTCCCTCACCGGCCGCGCTCCGGAAGGCCGCGGCCGCATCGTTCCTGCGGCGCTGGACATCAAGACTTCCCTGCCGGGCGCGCGCAAGGGCAGCCTGCAGGTCCAGAGCGTCGCGCCGTGTTGCGGATTGCGTCCTTTGGACATCGCGCAGCCGCGTCGGCGTAGACAGCCCACGCTCGACCAGTTGCGCCACCGCTTGCACGTCTTCCGCAAGGAGTTCCAGTTCCTCATCATGAAGCGAGATGCCTTGTTCCAACAGATCTATCTCGCCCTGATAGCTTTGGACCTGTGCTTCCAATCCGGCGTCCTCGGACAGCCGCGCTGCAACGCGTAGGTCGAACAGCTTGCGCTCGTTCTGAACGATGAAGTCGGAGTCCGCCTTGGCGACAACACGGGGCGGCGTTGCATCGAATTCGAAATCTCCGGAGTTGAGCTCGGCCCTGTACCGGGCCAGCGCCACTTGGCTGCTGAACAATCTCAGTGAGAATTCGGCGTAATCACGCTCTGCGGCGATGATGGCAAAGACACCTTCGCGGTCGGGTCTGATTTCCCGTCTCGGACCGCCGGACATCGCGAGAAGTTGCAGCGCTGTCATGCCCGGTCGAAAGGCATATTCACCGTTGCGCTCGACATCGCCGACAACGAAGACCGGCGAATAGGCCGTGATGCCGACGGTGAGTGTGGGGCTGGGCAAATATGCGCCAAGTCGCTCGGACAGTTCGGCACGAAGTTCATCCAGTGTTTGCCCTACTGCCACCACATCTCCGGCCAAAGGATGCGTCAGCGTCCCGTCGATATTGACCGCATATTCGCCCGAAATATCGGGTTCGCCCAAGATCGCGATCCCGATGCGGTCGCCCTGGTGTACGCGATATGTCGCCTCTGCGGCGACCGCGCGTCCGATCAGCGGGCAGATCGCGAGCAGGACGATTGCAATCATCTTGGCCGACAAGATCAAGGGACAGCGGTTCTGCAAAGGCCGCCCGATGATGAATCCGTATATCTGCCGCATTTCATCAGACCTCCGCTAGCTGTCCGGTATTGCCGTTCATAACCCGGAACGGGTGATTGTCATGATCCAACCCCACGAACACGGTGCCCACCCGCTGCTCGGGAACGATCGTCGCCAATTGTGCAAGCGCGGTCCGGACATCGGACATCCGCGAACGGGGCCAGCGCACAACCTGGATCGCAAGATCGGACAGGGCCGCCAAATGTGTCGTTTCGGGGTGATCGCCCATGGCCGGACAATCCAGGATGACGACGTCGTATTTTTCGCGCGCCTCCTGTATCACCGCCTTGATTTGGCGTATCTGAACCGAGAACGACACCGGCGCATCGGTATTTCCAAGCCTCAGAACATCATCATTCCAAGGCGTCTTCTTGAGGTTCTCGGGAGTAAGCATAGGCGCGTCGGCATTCGATTTCACCGACGCCTTCTGACCGGAAACGCGATGGCTGGGCGAGATTTGCGGCTCTCGTGTGCAGCAGTCTACCAGCAGGGAACGCACGCCCGAGGTCGCAAGGGCCTGCGCCAGACCGTTCGAAACGGTGGTCTTGCCGTCGCCCTTCGCCAAGGATGTGATGGCGACGACCGAACAAGCCTTGTTCTTGAGAGGCAGCATGGAATTCATCTGAATGAGGGAAAATGCCGAACTCCAGGCGGCGCTCGACTGACGCAGCTTTGCAGCAGAAAGCCGCGGAATGAACCCGAGAACCGCGGCGCCGGTTTCGGCGACGACCCCTTCCGGGCTCGCCTTCTTTGCGTCGATCGCGCTGCGGCCAAGCGCGCCGACACCGCCAACCGACGCCCCGATCACAACGCTGGCCATCAGCCATTTCGCCAGTCTTCCGGCCCCGTCCCGTACGCCCGGCTCTGCGGCAGAGATCAGGCGCGCGTCGGGAACCGCTATGCCATCCTGTTCGATCGTCTCCTTGTAGCGCGACAGGTAGCTTTCGTAGATGGCGCTGGATGCCTCTACTTCGCGGTCAAGTTGCGCCACCTCGATCACGAAACCGGCGTTTCTCTCCAACGCGTCGCGCATCCGTTCAATCTCTGCTTCGATGATTGTCTTCTTGCGCTCCTGTACCACGATCTCCTGTTCGAAACGGCCCAATATCCTCAGGAATTCTTCGTTCATCTTCTCATCGACGGCATTGAGGCTCCGTTCGATCTCGACCAGTGTCTGGCTTCTCAGAGCGCCGTGTTGGATCAGATTGGCGCGCTCGCGCTCAAGGTTGGATTTTTCGACCACCAATGCCTGGATTTGCGGAGAATCGACACTCGTCCCCGCCGCGGGCGAGCTGTTTCTGGCCGTTTCGAGGCGCGCGCGCGCCTCAGCGACCGCTGCGCGCACCGCTGCCAGTTCCTTGCTGAGATCGGCGAGCCGCTGCACGAGGAGCGTTCCATCCCCGGCCGGCGTCAACCCTGCCTTTTGGCGGCGATCCTGGCGATTGAGTTCCGCTTGCTCGAGCTGGGCGCGAAGGCTCTCGACGCGCGGCCCCAGAAAATCACGGGCCTTCGCGGCGGCGTCGTTGTAGATTTCAAGCTGTTTATGCAGATAGGCGTCCGCGAAAGCGTTAGCAGCCTCTGCGGCGAACACCCTGTCGGGCGAAACATATTCGATGAACATTGTGTAGGATCTGCCGTCGTTGGAGACCCGCAAGCCCGCGAGAAGATCGTCGATCTTGGAGCGGTCGCTTTCAGCGGTCAGCCGAGTTTTCGAAGGCATTTGGCCGATCGGCTGGGCCGAGGCCGTGGAGGCGCCAATGATGTCGCCAATCGCGCGCCCCAGCAGAACGAAGGGACTGACCTTTTCGGACGGCGGCGTCACCTCGATACCGCGATCCGAAAGCAGATCAACGACGTAAGCGGCCGTATTTCGGGACGAGATTATGTCAAGTTCGGTCTTAATGACCGGATTGTCCTTTATCAGCGGAGAAATAAAGGATTCTCCCGGCAATACCTGCCGCTGACGAACGTCCATTATGAGGACCGCCTGCGACGTATATTGTGGAGGCACGTAGGTAAAAGATGTGATCGCAAGAAACACGCTGATCAGCGTCGGAGTGAGAAGGGTAAATTTCCATTCCCATGCCCAACGAAGGAAATTCGAAATACCATCTTCGGATTCATTGGTAGACGGCATGATCATATTAACCCCCAAGATCCATAAGGACTCATTCAATTTCGAGCATCAGAATGTCTTATTGGCCATTCTGCATTTCATGGAGCTTGTAGGCCGCTTCGGTTCGATTGCTTGCTTTCAATCGCTTCATGATCGTTCGAATGTGAACCTTGACCGTGCTTTCACACATACCCAATTCGTAGGCGATGACCTTGTTGGCCTTGCCCCGCCGCAATGCATCCGCCACCGAGGCCTGACGCTTGGTGAACATCGCGCCTTCGTTGGCGTGATCGTCGGCGGCGGCCCTGAGCTGTTCGCGCATTGCACAGACCGCCATCGCCGGCAGGAAAACGCCACCACTCGCCGCCAGTCTGGTCGCGTCAAGCATTACGGCGACCCCGACGCTTGCGGGAATGTAGCCTTTGGCACCGTATTCCACCGCATCCAGCATATCTTCCAGAATTTCGGATATCGCCAGAACGATCACGGGTGTCTTGCCGGCCAGCCGAACAAGATTGGTCAGGTCGGCACGAACGGATGCGTCGCCGATCCTTTGGCCGCCGATATTGAAAAGCACCACCCGCGAAGTCCCATCGGACCGCTCGGCCGACTTCCACTCATCCACCGACTCGAATGTTTCGAATATCATGTCCGACGCGAACGATCTGACCGAGCATTCAAAGCACTCACGCTCAAATGTCCGCGGTTCGATCAGTTCCGCTGTCAGCGCATCCCCAGGCACATTTCGGTCTTTGATTTGGTGGAACGCTCCGTTTTTATTACTCACGATTTCCGCCGTATCATGTCGCGGAAAACCGACCTTAGAATAAGTCATTTTATGCCCCCACATAAATTTTAACTCGAATGAAAAGTTAATCTTGCCGATAGACAGAAATGCCCCATTCCCTCCAGATCTCCGACGACTTACTCAAAATTATAGAAACTTTTTCACATGCCTCTGGATATCGCCGAAACGGCGACAGAGAAATTGTACTCCGCTACTTTACCCAGACAGATCAAAGCTGCATTATTGCAGTCTTGGCATTCTACGAATTCAGGACTTGACAAACTCGCGCAGAATTAAAATCACCCAAACAGCTGTCTTTAAGGCTCCGTGGGCAATCAACATAAGCGACAATCAGCATAAGCGAAGATTCGCCCAAAAAAATGACATTTATCATACCCATTTGTGATAATAGTACATTAAATTGAACTGATTTTGAACGGTAATTTTCGCGTGGATCGGCTTATGGTGGAAGCAAAATTCACCGTGTCAGACTATGCCTTGAGCTTGATACATCTGAGATTTGCTCAAATATGAGCCGCCGTACACGAAGGCAACGCATCTGATCAAAATCGTACAAGTCGAAATCGGCAAAATTTTACCAACTTTTCCGGATTCTGAATCTCGAAAATACTATTGTGAAAGACAACTGGCCCGGATTCTTTCAACCAGCCGAGCACACAATTGAATTTTGTCGGGTTTAATCCGAGCGCATCAGCGCGCAACCATTGCGTCTGTGGTCATTTGAAACACGTCCTGCCCCCGAGGCCAATCAACTAAAGACGTACGCCCAACTCAAGAAGCAGATGCCCCGTTTGGTCCTTGGGTTCACGTCGACCGATATTGACAAGATGTTCCCAAATGGTTCCGGCATCTCGCACCACTTCCCGGATCAGGGCCGCGACGACCTCCGGCGAACTCCGACGCAGAATGACGTCTGTCGGCTTCCGCAACTCGCTTACCTCGACTTCGGTGACCGGAATCAGTTCATGGCCGACGTGTTCATCGACGGATCCGTGAGCGTAGAACGAATTACCCGGCAGACGTATGTCCCGTTTCTGACTCCTATTATTGGTGAGCGAAGTCGAGCGCCCCATCCATCCTTCTGCGAGGACGAGAAACAACAAGCCGAGAGGATCGTCGTGAGTAATCAACGCTCCGCCTGGGAATTTTCAGGATCGATCCAGCAATTCGTTGAGCGCCTCGAATTCCACAATCGGTTTTGATTTTGCCGTCAGAAGTTTATGAAAAGACATCGCATTCGGATACCATTTCTCGCTTTGAACAGATTCAACATCCAACGGTAGCACGCACAAAGCTAAAGCGTCGGTTCGCCGCTTGTGGCGTGCGCAACGCGCTTTGATAAAATTCCGGCGTTCAGATGATCCGCAGTTTCCGAGCGACGAAAGCCTCCGCAAAGCGCTCGGGCGCCCGGCATTCCATACCGCGCAAGCGCGCAAGCCCGCGGAACGTCTCCGGATCGAACCAGTCCTTGGAACGCTGGCTGCCAAAATGTCGGACCAACAACTCGATCTTGCGACCCATCACCGCGGCCTCCATCGCCGCGTAGATATTGGGACGACCAAGATCGCCGTCCCATTTCGGAATCTCGTATTCGAGGATCGCCTGATCGCGGAACAGGTTCCACGCGAGCGCCGCAAGTTCCCGGTGATCCTGATGGGCGTCGTCCCGACCATGGACCAATACCACATCGGGCGAAAATCGACTTCGCACGTCAATCAGCCAGGATTTGATCGCCGGGCTCTGGCTTGGGAACAAAGAATCCTGGAATGCACCGCAATCGACATGATGGGAGGCAGCGCCCGCGAGGAAATCCGCAGCAGATGCGCGAGCCTCCTCGCCTCGCACGCCTTGCGCACTGAGCACGCACCAGTGAACATCGACCGGGACACCGACGCGCATCAGCGTGAGGATCAGACCGCCGGCGCCGATCTCAATGTCGTCCGAGTGCGCGCCGATGCACAGAAGCGACAGCCGTTCACGACCTCCAAGCAGATCCAGCCGGATCAAGAGAACCCGACCCTCTGGGCCGGGCTACCGGGGGCTCCGTCGTTCTTCGTCAGCCAGGGCGTCTCGCCGCGCTCGACCATGTCCTGAAGGGACTGCCAGTCACGAAGCGTGTCCATCGAACGCCAGAATCCTTCGTATCTGTAGGCAAGCAACTGATCCTCGGCAATCAGACGCGTGAACGGCTCGAGGACAAGTTCTTCGCCATCGCGCATATAGTCGAAAATTTCGGAGCGGAAGATGAAGAAGCCGCCATTGATCCAGATATCAGACGAACTCGAAGACCGGAATTCCCGCACCCTGCCATCCTCATCCGCATCGACCAGATGATAGGTGAGTGGCGGGCGCACGGCGAGAAAGCAGGCCACCTTGCCGCTTTCCTCGAACCGTCGGATCATGCCGTCAAGATCGAGGTCACTCAGTCCGTCGCTGTAGTTCGCAAGGAACATCGGTTCCTTTTCCACCTGGCTGCGCACCGCCCAGAGGCGTTGCCCGATGTTGCGCCAGATGCCTGTGTCGATCAGCGAAACGCGCCAGTCAAGCTCCGCCTCCCCCAGGACCTCGACCTTTTGCCCGCCCGCTGACACGACGCAATCGGTGAATGTCTGCGGTCGGCTCTGGAGGAAGAAATCCTTGATCACATTCCCCTTGTAGCCCAGGCACAGCACGAAATCCGTGTGACCGCGCTCCGAATAATATTGCATGAGATGCCGGATGATCGGCTGATGGCCGATCGGGATCATCGGTTTCGGCACATTTTCGGAATACTCGCGAATCCGTGTTCCGAGACCACCGCAAAACAGCACGACCTTCATAGCGATCTCCCTTCAGGAGTTACAATTTCGACACGGGGAATTGGCACAACGAACGAACCGCCCCAGTCCGCGACATGGCCCATCTGAGAGACGATCTCGTCACGCAGGTTCCACGGCAGGATCAGGATGTAGTCCGGCTTTGCCGCGTCGATAGCCTCTACCGGCTGGATCGGAATCCGCATTCCGGGTGTGAACCGGCCATGCTTGTAAGGATTGCGATCAACGGTGAAGTCGAGGAAATCCGTCCCGATGCCGCAGTAATTGAGAAGCGTGTTGCCCTTGCCGGGCGCACCGTAGCCGCAGATCGTCTTGCCTTGATCTTTCGCCGTGATGAGGAAGGCCAGAAGCTCCCGCTTCGTGCGCCGCGCGCTTTCTTCGAATGCCTGGTAGGTGGCAAGTTCATAAAGACCTTCCGCGCGTTCGGACGCGCGAAAATCGGCCACGGCAGGGGTGGGTGCATGCGCCGCACCGATCTTGGCCAGGTACACGCGCAGCGAGCCACCATGCGTCGGCAGCGTCTCGACGTCAAAGACGTGGAGCCCGTGATTTGCGGCCATCCGCTCTATGGTCAAAAGAGAGAAGTACGAATAATGTTCATGGTAGATCGTATCGAACTGGTTTTCCGACAGCAGCCGCCCCACATGCGGAAACTCGAACGTCGCTACCCCATCGGGTTTCAGCAACCGCGACGCGCCTTGCACGAAATCGTTCAGATCCGGCACCTGCGCCAGCACGTTGTTGCCGATGATCAGATCCGCCGCGAGGCCTTCGCCAAGCATCCGGTCGGCCAGCGCGGTGCCGAAGAATTCGACACGGGTCGGGACCCCCCGGCGCTCCGCAGCGGCGGCGACATTCGCCGCCGGTTCAACACCCAGCACCGGCACGCCAAGCGGACCGAAATGCTGGAGAAGGTATCCGTCGTTGCTTGCCAGTTCTACGACGAAGCTTTGCGGACCGAGGCCGAAACGCTCTGTCGCCATGACCGTGAACTGGCGCGCATGCTCGACCCAACTCGTCGAGAAGGAGGAGAAATAGGCATACTCGGTAAAGATATCCTCCGGCTGGACGTAGTCGCGAAGCTGGACAAGCATGCAGTCCTCGCAGACCATCACATGCAGCGGATAGTAGAGCTCGGCGGCGTCGACGAGTTCGCGCGGCAGGAAGCTTTCGCAGGGTGGGGACATTCCGAGGTCGACGACGGAATGGCGAAGCGCCGCGCCGCAGAGCCGACAGAGCGACGTATGTGTCGCATCTGCGTATTGGCCGAGTTCATTTTGAACGTTCATTGATATTTTTCCCTATGCCGCAGCGTCCGGCTTTTCGCTTGACCGGTGATCAAGCGCCGTACCCAACCGACGGTACGGTGCGGCCGGGCGCACCAGAACTTGGCGATACGGCGGGGGGTAACTCCAATTGGGTAGGGCGGCCTACGCCCTTGGGACATTGCAACCCTCCTAAGAGGAAGGAGTTGAAGCCTCTGCCCCCTTGGGTACAGTATGATGTTCTGCCAGACGTCGGGTGCACAGCAAGGGCGCGAGACATGAAATTCATGGAAACCGGAATAGATGGGCTGTTCGTGACAGAGCAGGAACCCTTCACGGACGAGCGGGGGGCGTTCGCCCGAACCTTTTGCGCCCGGGAGTTCGCCGAGCACGGCCTGGAAACGCAGTTCGTCCAGCACAGTCGCTCCATGTCGAAACGCAAGGGCACATTGCGGGGACTGCATTTTCAGCGCCCCCCCGATGGCGAGGTAAAGCTGGTCTCTTGCGTCTCCGGCGCGATCTGGGATGTTGCGGTCGATCTCAGAAGCGGTTCGCAAAGCTATGGCCACTGGCGCGCGTTCGAGTTGAGCGCCGAGAACGGCCGCCAGTTTTATATTCCCGCCGGCTTCGCGCACGGCTTCCAGTCGCTCACGGACCATGCGGTGACGCACTACCTGATCTCATGCGCCTACGCGCCCGGTTCTGCCAATGGCATTCGGTTCGACGATTCCGACATCGGCATCACTTGGCCACGACCCGTTACCGCGATCAGCGAAAAGGATCTGTCGTGGCCGCGTCTTTGTGACAGCGATCCTGCGGATGCCGCCCAAAGCGCGCAGCCCGTCTTCTAGGTGAGCAACCGGGCCTGCCGAAGCCGCTCTGCGGCGGCGGCCACCACGCGAAAGCGAAGGCCGGAGCGCTCGGCGATGTCCAACAGGGAATGACACCCGTCAGCGAGGTTGAGCACCCAGCGGATCGCGTCGATATCGAAAATCTGCGCGCCGCCTCCGACCGGACCATAAAGACCTCGTCGTCCTAGCTGAGGCTCGCCCATCGGCGACAGGTTCAAGGGGCAATAGTCTGCCTCGATGATCTCGATCGCTTCGAGGATCGTGTCGTGAGAGGCAGCGAGATATTCGGGGCGGATGAAATCGAGATTGTCCGCAGAGGTGTGATATTGCGGAAAAGTGGCGTGGATGCTTCGTTGTAGAAGGCCGAATGGCAGGTCGTACCCGGGGGAACAGAACTGCCTTTCGTCGTAACCTTCGGGCGCGAAATCGCGGATCGTGCCGGTTGAAGCAGCCCCCGTCATCACATGCGCCATCGCGCGGTCGATCGGCGCGTCGCCGCGTCGACTGCGTTTGTAATTCGGCCCACCCGCATCGCCCAGGCAGGACACGACGAGGCCGTGATCGATCCTGTCCACGACCTCGGGGTTTCGCGCCAGCCAGGCAAGCGCCCCGATCGTCGCCGGAGCAAAGATAAAACGATAACTCCAACGCAGATCGCGCCCGGCGAGGGTCTTGGCCAGTTCGGTCAGCACGGCGATGCCGGAGCAATTGTCGTTTGCGAGTGACGGATGACAGATATGCGTGGTGAGAACAAACTCGCGGTCCGTGTCGCCACGGATCAGGTGTTCGCCGTGGCTCATCGCGCCGACGACATGCTCGGCGTCGATGCAGACGTCGTAAAGCCCCTCGGCGGGCAGCTTTTCGACGTCGGCGTACCGCATGCAGAACCCCCATTGATCTTCGTAGTAGGATGTCCGGTAGGGGATCAGGTCCGGCTGCTCGGGAAGGGTAAAGATATGGCTGCGCAGGGCATCAAGCGTCATCCGTCCGCGAAAAGCGACGCTGTAGTTCAGAACATGCAGATTGCAGTCGCTGAAATCCACGACGACGCGCCCGGAAGGATCTCGGATCCAGGCGTCGTGCACGCGCCATTCCAGCGGTGTCGCCCAGTCGTGCGCCGGTGTGCCGGTCGGCGTTTCGACCCGCTTCAGCGCAATTTGCCTTTCGACAACATCGAGCGTCGCGCGCGCGCCGGGTCCCGCAAGGCTCCGGCAGATCGGATACAACTCGGCAGCGATCGCGTGGATCCGCGCCCCGAGGGTCGGTGCGGCGGTGTCCCTCTCCATCCCGGTCGGAGTCAAATCCATCTCAGACCGCAGCAGTGACTGCCGACTCCCTGAACCGGAGGTCCTTGTCGATCACGCCGGATGCGATCAGGTTCCGAATACAACCAATGCGCTGATACCTCGGACCCTCGAACGCCTCGACGTCGGCAGGCGCGGTCTTGTAGGCTGCGTAAAGCTCCTGCGCACCCAACCGGGCATCCCACTGCGGACGCGCGCCCGGTAGAACGCGCTCCAACTTGCCGAAGTCAACGCGGTACGACCGTGTGTCGGGGCCCGCATCGGCGGCGAATTCCACCCTGCAGTTCGGCACGACTTCGGAAACGATTTCGGCGATATCCTTGATCCGGTAGTTCTGGGTCGTCGAACCGACGTTGAAGGCTTCGCCGCAGACCTTGGCAACCGGTGCCTCCAGCACTGCGAGGAAAGCACGCGAGATGTCCTCGATATGAACGATGGGCCTGAGCGGACTACCATCCGACTTGAGCAGAATGACCCCCTTCGCCACCGCCCAGGCGACCAGGTTGTTCAAGACGATGTCAAAGCGCAGCCGTGGCGAAAGCCCGTAGGCCGTCGCGGGCCGCAGGAACGTCGGGCAAAAGGTTTCGTCCGCCAGGGGCGCGATGTCGCGTTCGCTCATGACCTTGGAGCGCCCGTAGGCCGTGACCGGGGAAAGCGCGCTGTCCTCGTTGACCATTCCGTCGCCGGCCCGACCGTAATTGCTGCACGATGATGCAAAGAGGAACCGCTTGACGCCGGCCGACTTTGCCAGCTTGGCAAGTCTAACGCTGCCCTGGTGATTGATACTGTAGGTGACACTTTCATCCAGATCGCCGAGCGGATCGTTCGACAGCGCTGCGAGGTGTATGATCGCGTCGAAGCCCTGGAGGTCGGCCGCGACAACGTCACGGACATCCTTGATGATGGTGGGCGTATCGGGAAGTGCGCCGCCGGGCGCATAGCCGCAGTTCCGGTAAAGATCGACGTCCAGCCCGACGACATCATGCCCGGCACTGCTGAGGATTGGAGTCATAAGCGAACCGATATATCCTCGGTTTCCGGTAACGAGAACACGCATCTTGTGGACCTTTCTAAACGGTAAATGACGTTATCGCGTATCGCCGCGAATGGCATCTGTGAACGTGGGCGGCGCGCCTGCCAACACGGGGGGCGGCGATGGTGCAAAGCGCGGTGTCTCATGTTCCTCGGCGGCGTCGCGATATCCCTGCGGGTTCAAGACACGAAACCGCCACATGTCGCGGCACATCGCATCCAGATCGCGGCGGGGGCGCCAGCCCAGCAGTGCTGCGGCACGCGACGGATCGGCAATACTTGCGGCAACGTCGCCGGGCCGCTGAGGCGCGTCGATCGTCGGCACGGTGCGGCCCGATGCCACCTCGAACGCGGCGACCGCCTGCCGAACGCTGGCGCCGTGACCGTTACCGAGATTGATCGGAAGCGCGACACCGCGCGCCAGGTCCGTCGAGAGGAGCGCGCTGAGGGCAGCGATGTGACCATCCGCCAGATCCTGGACATGGATGTAGTCGCGAATGCAGGTTCCGTCCGGCGTCGGATAATCCGTGCCGAATATCCTGAGCGGCTGCCCGGCAAGTCCCACGCTGCGTGCGATGAGCGGAAAAAGATTTGTCGGCTCCCCGATGGGATCCTCGCCCAACATGCCGCTCGGATGTGCGCCGACCGGGTTGAAATAACGCAGCATGACAATCTGCGTCTGCGTTCGCGCGGCGGCGACATCCGCCAGAAGCGTCTCGACGATGAGCTTTGTCCGGCCGTAAGGGTTGGTCGGGTCCAGCGGGGCGTCTTCCGCAATAGGAACCTTTTCCGCCAGACCGTAGACGGTCGCGGAGGATGAAAAGACAAAACGGCTCACATCATGCTCGGCCATCGTCGCGAGCAGTCGCGCCGATCCCGAGACATTCACATCGTAGTACCGTTCGGGCGCTGCGACGGATTCCCCCACCGCCTTCAATCCGGCAAAATGTATGACCGCGTCGAAACGGTGCGTCCGGAAGAGGTCGCGAAGCGTGCGCAGATCGGCAACGTCACCGCGCACGAACTTGGCCCTGCGGCCGCCGGCGAGTTTGTTGATCCGCCGCGCCGCCTCGACTTGCGAATTGCTGAAATCGTCGAGCACGACGACGTCGAAACCGCAGGTCAGCAACGAGACGACGACGTGGGAGCCGACAAATCCAGCGCCCCCGGTCGCCAATACCAGCGGCGAAATCGGTTTCGGTGCAGTCAACGCAACTTCCTCCTGTCTAACATTCGCGATCCGCCTGACCTTTTTACCGCCGTCCGTTCGATGCGGTGTGCCACTAGGACGGTGCACTGGCGGCGGGCGGCACCTGACCCCGCAATTTGAACCTCCGACTAAGCCTTTCAGCCGATCTGACGCCCGCGCGTTCAAATGGGCGCGCCGCGCACTCACGACACCCTTCACGGTGGACCCGTATCAGCCATTCAATCGCCCCCTCTCCGCCATTTGGCGTAGGACCTGACCGAACGGCGCTGCCCTGCCCTGCCCGGGATCTGCTAGGTTCGGAGCGTGTGGATGTGACGGCACCGCTGTTGCAACGCGCGTCGGCGCGCCCGGCGGCGCATCATTGGAGGGCGGACCGGATGCGCCGTGCATTTTTTTTCGCGAGCATCGAACAATACATTGTTGCGATTGTAGGTCTGGCGAGTATCGCCGCAGTTTCGCGATTGCTGACCGCCGCCGAAATCGGCGTTGCGGCGATCGGCATCGGTGTCTCGACCATCGCCTTCGCGGCGAAAGAGTTCGCAAGCGCGGATTTTCTGATTCAACGCCGCGCGCTCGACAGAAGCGATATCAACACGGCATTCACGATCGCGGCCTCGGCCAGCGCGGCGGTCTCCGCCATCCTCTTCGGCGCGGCCGGCCTCATTGAGGCCGCCTATGCAGCACCGGGCATCGCTGTCTTTCTCTATGTAATGTGCCTGGCCGGCCTCGCCGACGCCGTATCCTCGCCGACCCAGGCGCTTTTGCGTCGAGAGATGGCGTTCTCCGTTCTGGCTCGCGTCAATGTGGCAGCAGCGGTGGCCACGGCGGGCACCACCATCCTTCTCGCCGATGCGGGATTCGGGCTGATCAGCGTTGCGTGGGGCCAGGCGGTCGGTGCGGCGACGAAAGCGGCTCTGTCGGTTGCGTGGGCACCGATGCGTCTGCCGATCCGCCCCTCCCTTGCCACATGGCGGGCCGTGCTGTCCTTCGGCGGGAGCAAGGGCGCCATGACCGTGATCGACCGCGTCTACGAGGCGCTCCCCCAGCTCGTGCTTGGTCGGACGATGTCGCACGCCGCAGTCGGCATCTACAACCGATCGACCGTGCTGAGCGGGATCCCCGACCGCTTCATGATGTCGGCGGTTTTCTCGTTCACGTTTCCTGCACTTGCGGCGCGCGTTCGGGAAGGCGGCGACCTGAAGTCGGCATATTTGAAAGCGTTCAGCTATATCGCTGCGGTCTATTGCCCGGCGCTCGCCCTTGTCGCACTCATTGCAGATCCCATCGTCTCCTTCACGCTTGGCGAAGGCTGGGAGCCTGTCGTACCGCTCCTGCGGTTGCTCTCTGTCGCTGCGATCTTCTGGGTGCCGATGATCATCACGACGCCAACCCTTTTCGCCCTCGGCGCGAACCGGGAGGCCTTTCTTGCAAGCCTTTACGGGCGTGGGTTCGGCGCTGTGATCATCGTGGGAGCAAGCTTTTTCAGCCTGACGGCGATGGCCGCCAGCCAGTTCATCACGCTCCCGTTCTATGCCTGGATCTCGCTGCGGATCGCGCGAAAGCGGATAGGTTTCGCGTGGGGCGAACTGGCGCTGGAAACACTGCGAAACGCCGCGGTGCTCGTCTCGTCGCTTGTTCTGCCGTGTGCCTTTGTCCTGCGGTCCGAGAGCGGTCTTGGAATGATGCCGCTCGAGGCGGTTCTTTGCGGCGTCCTCACCGTTCCGGGCTGGCTTGCGGGACTTTGGGTATGTCGCCATCCGCTGCGCAAGGAGGTCGAGTTGATGTGTGTTCAGATGCGGAACAGAGGATACGAAATGCGTGGGATTTCCCCGCTAAGGGCGGGCGCGCGGCGATGACCAGCTTCGATGTCGCCATCCCGAACTACAATTACGGTCGATATCTGCACGACTGCGTGGCCAGCGTCGCGAGCCAGGATGTCGATGCTCTGCGGATCCTGATCATCGACAATGCGTCCACTGATGACAGCGCCCGTATTGCAAGGGAGATCGCCGATGCCGATCCGCGCGTCGAATTGCGGCTTCACCCCCGCAATCTCGGGCCGCATTCATCCTTCAACGAAGCCGTGGACTGGGCCGCATCCGATTGCTTCCTGATCCTGTGCTCGGATGACCTGCTGTCACCGGGCGCGCTGCGCCGCGCCGGGGAAGTTTTGGCGCAGGACCCGACCCTCGCCTTTTGCTACGGACGCGATGTCGGTTTCCTGCGGGACCAGCCAGTACCGCAACTGGCCACCGGTCTGGAGCGGGCGCGCTGGCACAGGCTGTCAGGTCAAGACTTCATTGAACGTTTCTGTCGCCTGGGCGTGTTCCAGATCCCCGGTCCGACGCTCGTCACGCGCACTTCGGCACACAAGGAGACGGGGCATTACCGCGAGGAGCTTTTGCACAGTGACGATTACGAACTATGGCTGCGCCTTGCACTGCTCGGTGATGTTGCGGTGCTGGACAACGTGCAGGGCATGATCGGCAATCATGCCGACAATCGCTCCGGCACGCTGCGGGCACGGCAGGTGCTGCATATCCGCCAGACCGAGGCGGCAGCCGAGTCTTTCTTTTCGCGCGAAGGCGTTGCGCTTGCCGGGGTCCGCAATCTGCGACGTCTCGCCCGCCGCGGGTTTGCCGCACGCGCCTACTGGGCGGCACTCGGGGCATGGTCGCGGGGCGATCCCGGCGGTTGGAGCCTCATGCGTTATGCTCTCGGCAAGGCGCCGGAGATGGCGGTGCTGCCGCCGTTCGACTACCTGCTCAAGCGTCCTGACGCCCGTGCAAGGCTGGCTCAGTCTCTCGCTGCCGTGGTGCGGCGTACGTCTCCCAGATGTGACTGACGGGAGACCTGCCGTCGGAATCGGTGGTTTCGGTCCTGCCGTGAGGATCGCTAGGCGTCTTTCAGGAACCGGAGCAAACTCGCGTCCTGCTGGGCGAGCTGACGCTCCGCTTCCGTCAGAAATTCATCGATCCGGGGGATGAGGTTGCATTTTTCCGAGCGGAGCGCCAAAAACCGCGACTTGAGTGTTTCGAGATCCAGGCTGTCGATGTCCAGACAGAACGGACCAAGCCCAGCGGCTGTAAGCAGCGCGCGGTTCTTCTCGGCATAGCCGATGGACAGGGTCGGGCGGCGGACCCGAAGGGCGCAGAGCACATTGTGGAACCGGGAGGCGACAACCATGTCGCAATGCGTCAGCTCCTCCATCACGCCCTCGAGCGATCTCCCGGTGCCGATGGTCACCGCGCCCGAGCCGCGGAGCGCCTGATCGCCGTCGATACGGTCGAGCAAAGCGGTGACGGCCCGGGCATCGCTGTCATCGCCGCCGAGAAGATGAACATGGCACCCTTGGCAGCGCAGCCACTCGACAAAGGCGACCATCTTCTCGAGGTATGCCTCAAAGATTGCCTCACTGTCGGTGCCGTCTTTCACCCAGCCGAAATAGCTGATCAGTCCGACAGCGACAGTTGTCTGAGCAACCTTCACGAGAGAGCGCGGGGGGGGCGAAAGGCCGAGCGCAAGATCAGGAAAAATAAGGTCATGACTTGCGTCCAGGCCGACCGACACCATGAAATCCCGCGAACCTTCGTCCCTGTAGGTCCGATGATGGGCCAGAGCAGCGGCCCAGGTCAGGTACCGCCGGCTGAGCCGACCCCGGATTGGACCGGCGCCGACACTGATGAACGCGATCCGCGCGCCGGCAAGACGCGCGGCGATGCACCACCGCAACAGGACAAATGGCCATCCGGAGGCGCGGTCGTGGAAATCGTCAAGGATCCCCGTCCCCGGAACGATCACTGCATCGACGCCGCGGCAGGCCGACAAGGCCGCCAAAAGCCCCCGTATGCGGTTCGGGATCCGGAAGGCGTAGCGATCCAACGCGCGGGCCCGCGCCGAAACGAACGCCGGCGCGCCGATCGACACGGAAGGCACGCCCAGACGCCTGCGCACCTCAGTCGGTCCGGAGCAAATACACAAAAGTTCAGCCTCCGGCACCAATCTGCGAAGCGACGCGACCATTGCCGTCAGCGATCCATCATTGCCATAGTTTCCGGACCCAAACTGACCGAGTAGCGCGACCCTCATGGTGCCTCCTTCCTGGAACGAGTGCCTTGATACCATGAGAGAGCCGAAACAGCCTCGGCCAGCCTGAATTTCTCGATGGCTCGCCTACTCCAATCGGGTATCGCGCTACCGCTTTCGTCTGTGCGCCTATCAAAGGCACCAATACCGGGGATGCTGCGGCGCGGTAAACTCCGGGAAAGCAACCTTCGAAAACGCACCTTCGGTCCACGGACTTTCGGCGTGCTGCGCGGGCTGTTCATCTTCTTGGGGGTGTGACGATGAAATTCGCATTTTTGGTCACTCCTCATGTCGGTGGCACCTTTACGGTCTACTCCAGTCTTCGCGCGGAACTGCGCGCCCATGACATCGAGTTGCGCTGGATGGGCCCCGCCGATGAAAGGGCCCTCCTCGCGGACGCACGGTGGGCCGATGAAATGAAGTCGGGCGAGGCGATCGGCAGTTCTGGCGCGGATCCCGGCGAGGCGCAGGCCAGAGAGATGGCCGCGCGGCTCGATGCAGGCGGTTACGACGGCGTGTTCGTGAACGTGCTGAGCGATCAGGCTTCGACAAATCTCATCCGCCATATTCCGGCGCGGTATCTTCGCATCATGATCGTGCACAATATCACCCCCGGAACCTATGCGGCTGCGTCCGCAATTCGCGACCATGTTCATGCAATCGTCTGCGTCTGCGACCGAGCCCGCGATGACCTTTGCCGACGTCGCGGCTTTGCGCCGGATCGGATTTCGGTCATTCGCAACGCTGTGACGATGCCAAAGCTGAGCGTCGATACGCCGGCACGGGGCACCGCGACCGGGCTTCGCACCCTGTTCCTGGGCCGGATCGAGGATGCGTCGAAAGGCGTGCTTCTTCTGCCCGCCATACTGAAACGCGTCCACGACGACGTGACGCTGACAGTAGCGGGCGATGGACCGGACTCGAAACGTCTGAAGATTGCGCTCTCAGTGCTGGAACACCGCGCCGCGATGATTGGCGCAACACCGCAAACCGAGGTGCCGACACTCCTTGCGCGGCACGATGCGCTGATCATGCCCTCGCGGTTCGAAGGCATGCCGATGGCGCTGATCGAAGCGATGGCGATGGGCTGCATTCCCGTCGCGTCCTGGATCGACGGTGTCACCAACACGATCGTCGAAAACGAACGCAACGGACTGCTTTTCCCGGTCGGAAATGCGACGGCCGCGGCAGAAGCCCTCGACGCGCTCAGAGCCGATCCGGCTTGGCGAGCGGAACTGAGCGCAGCCGCGCGCGCAACAGCGGCAGACCACTTTGGAGGGGCGCGCATGGGACAGGAATATGGAAAGTTGATCCACGCCTTGAAGTTGCACCGGCCTCCCATCGCCCCCCCTGTATCCTTCGCAGAATGGCGCCTGCCTCGCGGGCTTCACCCCGGTTTGCGGACTTATCTGCCAAGACCGGTCAAGAACGCGCTGCGTGTCGCGCAAGAGCGACTAAAACTGCGCTTTCGCGCGGAAGGCAGGTTGCAATGAAAAACCATGTCGGCGGACTTAAGGGCAGGCTTGCACAGTCGGACGCGGGGCGCTTTGCCGCATCCGACGCATTGCGCCAGCGTGCACACGCCATGATACCGGGCGGGGCGCACACCTACGCGAAAGGCGACGATCAATATCCCGCCCTTGCACCCGGCTTCCTTCGCCGCGGGTACGGCTGCCGCGTCTGGGATGTCGATGGCACCGAATACATCGAATACGGCATGGGAAACCGGGCGGTCGGTCTCGGGCACTGCTACCCGTCCGTTGTGGAAGCGGCGCGGCGCGCACTCGACTTCGGTTGCAACTTCACCCGTCCAACGCCGTTCGAGACGGACTGCGCGGAAATGTTTCTCGACTCCATCCCGGCGGCGGAAATGGTCAAATTCTGCAAGGACGGATCGGACGCCACATCCGCGGCGGTGCGCCTCGCCCGCGCCTATACCGGAAGGGAGTTGATCGCGATCTGCGCGGATCATCCGTTCTTCTCGACGGACGACTGGTTCATCGGAACGACGCCGGTGAACGACGGCGTGCCCAAATCCGTGCGTGATCTGACGGTCAGCTTTCGCTACGACGACATCGCGGACGCGCGCGCCCTCTTTGCGCGATACAGCGGTCGCATCGCCGCGGTCATTCTCGAACCCGCGCGGGGGGAGGATCCGGCGCCCGGCTATCTCGCGGCTTTGCGGGATCTCACGCACCGCGACGGTGCGCTTTTCATTCTGGACGAGATGATCACCGGTTTTCGCTGGAGCCGCGGCGGCGGTCAGCAGGTCTATGGAATCGAGCCGGACCTTGCCACCTTCGGAAAAGCGATGGGCAACGGCTTTTCCGTCTCGGCGCTCTGCGGAAAACGGGAATTCATGCGCCTTGGCGGGCTGGAACACACGGACCGCAAGCGGGTATTCCTGCTGTCCACGACCCACGGAGCGGAGACTCACGCTCTGGCCGCGACGACGGAGACGATGCGAGTCTACCGTGACGAGCCGGTGATTGACCATCTGCACGATATCGGTGCGGCGCTGCGCAGGGGACTTGACGACGCGATCGCAGGGCACGGATTGCAGTCACATGTGCGGCTGACGGGGCGTGACTGCTGTATCGCCTACCAGACGCTGGATACGGAGGGCGTTGCGTCCCAGCCCTTTCGCTCGCTCCTTCTTCAAGAGACGATCCGGCGCGGCGTACTCGCGCCGTCGCTCGTGGTCAGCTACAGCCATCAAACGGCGGACATCGACGCGACCGTGGCGGCGTTCGATGGCGCGCTCAAGGTCTACCGCGACGCTCTCGAAGACGGGGTCGAACGGTATCTGGTCGGCCGCCCCTCCCAGGTCGTTTACCGCAGCTACAACACCCCACCCGGCCCTGCCGCCGCCGTTCGAGCGGAAAGGGCGTGATGGGACCTACGGGTCGCACGCTCATGGCGCTGGCCATGATCGTGGCCTTGTTCAGCTTGGGCGGCAGCACCCTTCCCTGGCGATCTCTCGTGTTTCCGCTGTCGGTCTCGACCGACCAGAGCCATCTTCTGGACGCCGAAGGCCGACCAGTGCTGATCGTCGGCGATGCGGCCTGGTCGCTTATGGTTCAGCTGAGAAGGGAAGATGTCGAACTCTATCTGGAAGATCGCAAGGCGCGTGGCTTCAATGCGCTGCTGGTGAGTATCATCGAACACCAGTTCAGCTCAAACCCGCCTGCCAACGCCTATGGTATGCTGCCTTTCAATGGCGACACGCCCTTCGCCGAAACCAACGAGGACTATTTCGATCATGTCCACTGGGTGCTCCGGCGCGCCGAGGCACTGGGGTTCGCGGTGTTCCTGACGCCCGCCTACATCGGCACCGGCGGCGGTGGGCAGGGGTGGTACGGCGAGATCAGAAAGGCCGGACCGGACCAGCTGCGCAGCTACGGGCAATATCTCGGTCGCCGTTTCGGTGATCTTGAGAACATCATCTGGACCCAGGGGGGCGACGAGGATTCCCCTGATCCTTCGCTGGTTTCCGCCATCGCGGAGGGGATCCGTGCAACCGACCCGAACGCATTGCAGACTGTCCATTCCCGTCGCGACACCGTCACCGCCGCTCTGTGGGAGGACGCTTCATGGCTCGATCTCGATACCGCATACACCTACCAAGACGTCTTCGAAAAGGTCGCGACGCGGAAGCGGGACAGATATGCCCTGCCCGTGATCATGATAGAGAGCCTTTACGAAAACGAACACGGAACGACCGAGCAATTCCTGCGTGAAGCGGCCTACGGCGCGATCATGGCGGGCGCCGCGGGATATGTCTTCGGCAACAATCCGATCTGGCATTTCAGCAGTGGTGGTCTGTTTGACGCGCCGGGCGGATGGAAGGAAGAACTGTCCGGCGCCGGGTCCGTGAGCATGAGCCACATGCGCGCCTTTTTCGAACCGTTAGACTGGTGGTTGTTGATGGACGACGCCGATGGCGCACTCTGTGGGTGGCGCACATCGCTCAGCGACGTGAAATGCGCCGTTGCACGCAATGGCGCGTTCGCGATCGCCTATTTGCCATCCGGCGGAACCCTGCGTCTCAAGACCGGCGCGCTGACCGCAGGCCCGATTTGCGCGGCCTGGTATGACCCCAGCAACGGCACTGAATACCAAGTGCCCAAAACCCCCTTGAGCCTTGGCGAGGACTTCGTCGCGGAACCGCCACGGTCGCAGAATTTCAACGGATCACGCGACTGGCTTCTGCGTCTGACCGCGTGCGACGACCAATGAGCTTTGTGCCATCGGCACCAACCTGAAATCGGTCCGGCCAGCACGACGGCAACGGGAGGCTCCCGCGATGGTGCTGTCAGACAAATGCGAACCAGTCTCTGTTCTTCAGCAACCTCAATCTGTCAGGCTGCGCAGAGGCCGCGCCACTCGTCCAGAGCGGCAGCACGGTTCAGCTTGAAGTTTGATCGGCTGTGAAGATGGCGCTCCGCGTTGAAATGGTTGTAGACTGAGCCATGGACGGCGACGAATTTTTGCAAGGTTCGCATCCGCCTAAATCGAAGCATAGCCCGCTCTCGTCGTCTAAATGGCTGGTGTGAGTTCTCGGCTCGATTGTTGAGCCAGCGGCCAGTTTCCTGTTTGTCCACATTGCCGATGACCTTCAGCGCCGCGCCATAGGAACGCAGCATGTCAGTAACTAAAATATGTGCGCGGCCATGGCGTTTCATGGTTTTCCTGATAAATTTCAAGGCTGCCTTGCGATCACGGCGCTTTGTGACAAAGCTTTCCAGGACCTCCCCTTCGTGATCCACAGCCCGCCAAAGATAGTGCATCTCGCCGTTGATCTTCACGAACACCTCGTCCAAGTGCCACTGCCAGTTCGAATACCGCGCGTTCCGTCTGTGTCGCCATCGAGGTCGTTCGGATCGCGCGTTTGGGTTTTGGCGGGGTTCGAAGTCAGGCCATTGAAAATGCGTAAAAAAAGAGGACCTAACCGCAACGGGCGAGGTTCGCCCAAACTGAGACTGAGGGCCATTCTGAGCCCAGCCTCGGCCTGGCAGCGCGTCTATGAGGTTCGGTCAGTTCCTGCAAACCCCTTTGATAACACGGAAAAATCCGTGACCGTCAGGGCGGTGTCACTGGTTCGCAATGGGGATAATGGCGGTGCTGTCAGACCAATTCGAACCAGTCTCAGTTCACCGCCAGATGTCTGAACCTATGCCGAACAAAGCTGGCGCCACTCGGCGAGGGCGGCGGCGCGGTTCAGCTTGAAATCGTCACGTGTGTAGAGGTGGCGTTCCTGGTTGAAGTGGTTGCAGACAAAAGCATGAACGGCGGCGAATTTCTGCAGACATCGCATCTGCCGGAAGCGGAGCATCGCGCGTTCCCGTCGTCGGAAAGGTAGATGCGAATTCTCTGCCCGGTTGTTCTGCCAACGGCCTGTTTCCTGTCGACTGG
>NZ_VANS01000006.1 GCF_005887615.1 Sulfitobacter sabulilitoris | reverse complement strand
TCTGGGCATTCAGCCGGCGCGCCTGGGGCTGCAGGGCGACGTCACCGCCGAGGCGGCGCTCGACTTCCTCAAGGGGCGGGTGCGGGAAGGAATGCGCGCGCGCCTCGCGTCGGCCAGCCTGCTGACCGGTGGCCTCAAGGTCGAGCTGGTCGAGGTCGAAGACGCCCCCCAGCGCGAGATCGTCCAGATCGGCGACAGCATGCCGATCATGCCCGACACCGAAAGCGAGGTATCGGACGCCGCCGCCACGGTCGAAGGGGTGTTCACCAGGATCAACAATCTGCCAATCGAAGACCTGCTCAGCAGTGCGATCGAGTTCTTGAACAGTGCACAGACGCTGATCGCGAGCGATGCGTTGCGAGAGACGCCGCAAGACATTCGCGATCTGCTGGCCGATGTGCGCGGCATCGTGAATTCCGAGGATGTCCAGGACATTCCGGTCACCCTGAACGCCGCCTTGGGGCGAATCGAGGGGCTCTTGGACACGCTTGAGACCGAACAGACAGTGGCCAAACTGGTCGCCACCCTTGAGGCCGCAACCGGTGCGGCCGAGGATGTCGGCGCCGCAGTGGATGGCGTTCCGGCCCTGATCGAACAGTTGAACGCTGTGGCCGCCAAAGCGGAAGGCCTCCCGGTGGAGGAATTGACCACCGAATTGACGGCGCTCGTGGCTTCGGCGGATGCGGTTCTGGCCACGCCCGGCGCGCGGGATCTGCCCGCGTCACTGAATGACGCCCTGGAGGAAATCAACCTGACGCTGCGCGAATTGCGCGAAGGCGGGGCGATCGTCAACACCAACGCCGCACTTGCATCGGCGCGCGATGCGGCCGATGCGGTGGCGGTGTCGGCGCAGGACTTGCCCACGCTCGTGGAGCGGATCTCGCAGGTGTTTTCCCAGGCCAGCGCGACCATTGAAGGTTACAACCAGGGCGACGTGATCAGCCGCGATGCACAGGCCGCGCTGCGTGATATACAAAAAGCGGCCGACGCGGTAACGTCGCTGGCACGGCTGCTGGAACGCAATCCAAGTGCACTTATTCGGGGACGTTAGAGAATGTACGGTATGAAATCGGGGCTGGCTCTTGCGATGGCGGGTGTTCTGGCGGCATGTGGGTCGGCGGACCGGTATCCGGTGGCCTCGCCCCCGGTGACGGAAGAGGTTCGGATCGCCTTCAACACGGTGGAGGTCCGCGATGTATCATTGCCCGCCTACGCGGCCTCGGATGAAATTCACCGCCAGGACGCCACCGGCAAACTGGTAAGCGACGGCTCCGTGCTCTGGGCCGACAGCCCCGAGCGCGCCGTCGCGCTTGAATTGAGCCGCAACCTTGCCCGGTTGACCCGCGCCCGCGTCGCATCCGAGCCATGGCCCTTCGAGGCCTTTCCCGATGCCCGGCTCGAAGTCCGCTTTGAAAGCCTGATCGCGGGCGCCGACGGTCAGTTCCGCGCGTCGGGGCAGTATTTTGTCGGCGTGCCCGATGGCCGCCGCGAACGGTCGGGCCTGTTCGATCTGGCCGTGCCGTTCAATCCGCAGGGTGGACCGCAAGCGATCGCGCAGGCGCGCGGGCAGGTCATTCTCGATCTGGCAAGCTTTATCGCGCGCAACGGCCTGCGCTAGCCTTTAATCGGCGGGCCAGTCGGCCAGCGCGCGGGACAGACGGTTCAATCCTTCGTCAAGATTGGCCGCCGCACCGCCACCGACGCCAAGCCGGATATGTCCCGGTTGGTCATACGCGCTGCCGGGCAGCAGGAACGTGCGGTATGGCGCGTCGAGCAAACGGCGGGCAAAGCCGTCGCTGTCGATCCCGCCTGGCAAGCGCCCAAGACCGATCAGACCTGCGCGCGGGCTGACCCAGCTCAATCCGGGTTGCGCATCGACCCAGTCGTTCATCCGGGCCAGATTTGCGCGCCCTGCCCTGCGCGCCTCTTGCATTGCCGGGGCCAGCCTGTCGGGACGCAAGGCGATTTCGGCGATGACTTCGCCCATGATGTTCATGATCTCGCTGGAGTTTTCGCGCAGGATCACCGCGTCCATCACCATGTCTGGATCGGGACAGATCAGCCAGCCTGTCCGCAACCCCTGCAACCCTAGCGCCTTGCTGACCGACCCGGTCGTGATCCCGCGCTTGTACATCCCGGCGATAGACGGGGCGCGCGCGCCATCCCACTCCAGCCCGGCATAAACCTCGTCGACCAAGAGCCAGGCGCCGACGCGGTCGGCGATCCGAACCAGGTCGTGCAACTCGGCCTCCGCGAACCGCTGACCGGTGGGATTGTTCGGATTGGTCAGAAAGATCATCCGCGTCCTGTCCGTCACGGCATCGGCAAGCTGATCCAGCGGCAGACGCCAGTCATCCTCCTCGCGCCGTGCCACGCGAACGATCTTTGCGCCGATCGCCTTGGCCAGAACCTCTGCCTGCGGCCAGCCCGGTGTTTCGATGACGATTTCATCGCCGGGCTGAACCAATTGCATGATGGCAAGGTAATTCGCCTCTGCCGCTCCGGCGGTGATCAGGACATCCTCTCGGGCGCAGGTGCCGGTCAGGCCGGCCTGTGCAAGAACATGATCGCGCAACTCGGGCAGACCGCGGAAATCACGGTTGTTCCAATCCAGCGACAAGTCCGGATCAAGATCGTCGAGGTAATCGCCCAGCCTGGGAGAGGCAGAGAGCGAAAACCCCACGATCGCCTCCGGGGCGGCATCGGTGGTTTCCAGAAGGTATTGAAACAATGTGTGTATCTTGACTTTCATACCCATGCCCCGGACTAATTCATGCACCAACAAGAAAGGTTTCGATCCGATATGCAACCACTTTTGCAAGGGCGGCCGGTACGGCTGGCGGTAATGGATTACGGGCTTTTCGAGGTTCACGCAGGTCCGCGCACCATCGGCATCTGTGGCTTTGTCATCCAGACCGATGCACAGGAGACCGTGCTGATCGACAGCGGCTTTCCGGCGAAATACGCGCAGGACGCAGAGGCGGCGACGGCAGAGGATTCGTTGGGCAGTTTCGGCCGCGTCCTGTCGCTGACGGAGGAAAACCTGCCCGATGGGCAACTGGCCAGGCTCGGGCTGGCCCGTGCCGACGTGGACCTGATGATCCAGAGCCATACACATATCGACCACGTTGGCGGATTGGCGGAGTTTGCGGGCGTGCCGATCTTGATCGCCGAGGCAGAGCGCGCCCTGCCCCGACCGCTGTATTGGTCGGGACAGCAGGCGATGGAATGGCCAGACCGGGACTACCGGCTTGTAACGGAGGACATGAAGCTTGGACCGGGTTTCGACGTTCTCCTTTGTCCCGGGCACGCGCCCGGTCAGTTGGCGTTCATGATCGAACTGCCGCAAACCGGTGCGGTCTTGCTGACCTCCGACGCGATCAGCCGTGCGTCGGAGGTGGACGAGAAATTCGCGGGGTCATGGGACGAGGCATTGGCCATTCACCATGGCGCCCGATTGATGGACATGGCGGCGCAGCGGCGCGCGATGGTGATTTACGGGCACAGCCCGGAACAGTGGCCGACACTGCGCAAAGCGCCGGAGTGGTATCGCTGAGCCATCCGGAACACCGTTTCCTTGCAGAGAGAACGGCCCGAATTTTCGTGAATTCAGCGCCCGCTCAGCGGACGTCGCGGCCCTGGTTCAGGATGATGACATTGCCGCTCGAGATATCGCCGGCGGGCGAAATCAGGAAACCGACCCATGCGGCGATTTCCGAGGGTTGCATCGCACGACCGTGCGGCATTTCGGCGATGGCCGCCTCCAATACCTCTTTGCTGACCACGCCGAACAGCGGCGTTTCGGTCATTGCGGGCGCGATGGAATTCACCGCGATCTTGTCGCGCGCAAACCGCCGCGCCAGATCCTTGGTCAATGTATCGAGGGCCGCCTTCGATGCGCGGTAGTGCGGCGGATCGAAGGCATCGAAATTGTAGGCGCCGTTGGACGAGATGTTGACGATCTTGCGCACTCCCTCCCGTCCGGTCATCTGTTTCACGGCCTCCTGGCAGCAATGAAAGGCGCCGGAAAAATTCAGCGCCATCTGTTTCTCGAACTCGGCGACCGGAATGTCGGGAAATTCCGACATGAAACAGGTGCCCGCGTTGTTGACCAGTGCATCGACACCGCCATGATCGGTCTTGATCGTGGCAAAGGCCTTGGCGATGGCGTCCGGATCGGTCAGATCGACGGGCAGGCCGGTAAATCCGGGCGCATCCATGTCCGCCAACCCGCCGACATCCAGATCAAGGCCGACGACGTGCAGCCCGTCGTCCATCAGTCGCTTCACGATGGCCCGCCCCATGCCGCCTGCCGCCCCTGTGATCACTGCGATCCGTGTCATGATCTTTCTCCTATGCGCCTGATTTCAGGGCACTATGAAAGAAACAGCACGGCTTGGCCAGACCGTGGCGTCACACCACCGGAAGGATCGGCAACTGTGCGTTCAGCGTCTCGACCCCGAAGCCCGCCAACGCCTTGTAACGGTCGGCATGCGCGGCGAGTTCGGCCCTGGGTATGACGTCTTCGACATCGTCGAATGTGCCGCCGCAGCGGTCTTCGACCATCTGCAACACCGCGTCCGGGCCACTACCGCGATTGGCAAGGATCACCTTTTCCATCCTCGGTCGGATCAGGCTCTCGAACGCGATCAGCGCGTCGGGGGTTTGTCCATGCCCGCGGATCATCGCCGCGATCTGGCGTGCGTCGACGATGGCCTGGCTGGCACCGTTGGACCCTACCGGATAGGTTGGATGCGCCGCATCGCCCATCAGGGTGACGGCGCCGTTGGTCCAGCGCGGGATCGGATCACGATCCACCATCGGGTATTCAAAAACCTCGGTCGCGGCGGCGATCATCGCGGGCACGTCCAGCCAGTCAAATCGCCAATCCGCGAAGGCCGGCGCAAAATCCGCAAGCTTGGCGGCCCGGTTCCAGTCTTCCTTGCGCCAGCCCTGCGCCGGATCGACACGCAGTTCCGCGATCCAATTGATCGTCGCCAGCCCGGTGTCGGGGTCGGGCGCCGAGATAGGATAGGTCACGATACGCTGCGTGTCGTGCCCGGCCAGCGCCATGTCGGCACCGCCCAGAAAGGGGGCCATCCGGGTTGTGCCGCGCCACAGGATCGCGCCACCCCAGATCGGCGGGCCTTCGCCGGGATACATTTGCGTACGCAGGGCGGAATGGATTCCGTCCGCTGCGATGACGACCGATCCTTTGGCCTGCGTCGGCCCGTCCGGTCCGGCCAGGTGCAGCACCGCCCCGGTGCCCTGCGTCGTAAAACCGGTGGCGCGATGCCCGGTCACGATACAGTCGCGTCCGGCTCGGCTTACCAGCGTGTCATGCAGCAACATCTGCAATCTGCCGCGATGAACCGAAAATTGCGGCCAGTAATATCCGGCCCACGTCCCGCGCGGTTCCCGCCAGATCTCGAGCCCGGTCTTGGTATGAAAGCCATAGCTTTGCGTTCGGACCCCGATGGAGTCCAAGGCGTCCTCGAGGCCAAGATCGAATAGTTCGCGCACCGCGTTGGGTTGCAGGTTGATGCCAACACCCAACGGTCCGATCTTTTGGACGGCCTCGTAGATGCGAAAGGGAACGCCGATCTGGTGCAGCGACAGGCCGAGCGACAAGCCCGCGATCCCTGCTCCGGCAATGATGACTGTCATGGGCGGATCCTTTTGTTGCGTGCAAGCGTGGCGCCGTGTTCAGGTCAGGCTGCCATCGGCCTTCAACGCGGCAATCCCGGCGTCATCATACCCCAGATCGGACAGGATCGCGTCGCCGTCGGCGCCGATGGCGCCCGGTGCGGCGGGGCCGTCGGCGGGCGTGCGTGAAAAACGCGGTGCCGGTGCGGCCTGCGTCACTCCGCCGATATCGACAAATGTGCCGCGCGCGCGGTTATGCGGGTGCAGCGTCGCCTCGGAAAACGACAGAACCGGGGCAACGCATGCATCGGTCCCCGCAAAGATCGCCGCCCATTCATCGCGGGTCCTGGTTTTGAAGATCTCGGCATAGCGGGTGGTTTTTTCGGCCCATGTGGTCGTGTCGTTCTGGCTGGCCTGATCTGTGTCCGGCAGGCCGGCGCGCGCCAGAAGTTCGGCAAAGAACTGCGGCTCAAGCGGCCCGACGGACACGAATTTCCCATCCGCACAGGTATAGCAGCGATAAAACGGCGCCGCGCCATCCAGCCAGTTGGCCCCGCGCGATTGGGTCCATTGTCCCTTGGCCAGCATCATGTGAATCAGGCCCATCATCGCGGGCACGCCATCGACCATTGCCGCGTCGACGACCTGCCCCTTGCCCGAGACGCCGCGTTCGATCATGGCCGCCAGCACCCCGAACACCAGAAACATCGTGCCGCCGCCGTAATCCGCCACAAGGTTCAGCGGCGGCACCGGCGGTCTGTCCGCCTCGCCCATAGCGTGCAGCGCTCCGGTCAGCGCAAGGTAGTTGATGTCGTGCCCGGCCGCCTGTGCCCACGGACCGTCCTGACCCCAACCGGTCATGCGCCCATAGATCAACCTGTCTGGGCAATCCTGCGGCCCTAGGCCAAGCCGCTCCATCACGCCGGGGCGGAACCCTTCGATCAGGATGTCCGTGCGTTCGAGAAGACGTTGGACCACCGCCAGACCGTCGGGCGATTTCAGGTTCACGGCGAGAGAGCGTTTGCCCCTGCGGTTTACGTCCGCGGGATCGGCGCGCGCGCTCTTGCGGTCGATGGTGATGACATCGGCGCCCAGATCCGCCAACAACTGGCCGGCCAGCGGCGCGGGACCAAGGCCCGAAAATTCCACCACCCTGAGCGATGCAAGCGGGCCCGCCATCATTCGGCCATGTGGCACGCAACACGCGCCCCGCGCAAAGGGCGCATTTCGGGGCGCTCGCGGCTGCATACGGGGGCTGCCAGGGGACACCGCGGATGATAGGCGCAGCCCGGCGGCGGGTTGATCGGGTCGGGGATTTCACCGGTGGGCGGTGTCACCTCGCGACCAAACCCGTCCAACTGCGGCGCAGCGTCAAGCAACATCTGGGTATAGGGATGTTTAGGATCGTCGAACAATTCCTGCGGCGTGGCTTCCTCGACCAGGCGACCCAAGTAGAGTACCCCGATGGTATCGGCCATATGTTGCACGACCGTCAAGTCATGGCTGATGAAGAGATACGTCAGGCCGAACTCGTCCTTGAGGTCGCTCATCAGGTTCAGCACCTGCGCCTGCACCGACACATCCAGCGCGCTCGTCGGCTCGTCGCAGACGATCAGCTTTGGCTCTGACGCCAGCGCGCGGGCGATGCAGATCCGTTGCCGTTGGCCACCGGAGAATTCATGCGGGAACTTGCCGGCGTCGCGGGCCGAAAGCCCGACCTGTTCCAGCAGCCTTTCGGCCATGCCTTCGGTATCGCCGCCCCGTGCGGCCACGGGTTCGACGATGATGTCGCGCACCCGCCAACGCGGATTGAGCGAGGCATAGGGATCCTGAAAGATCATCTGGATATCGCGGCGTACGTCGTCGATCTTTTTGGCGTCGGATTCCCGTGCCAGATCGACGTCGCGAATTTTGACCGAACCCGACGAGGGGTTCAAAAGCCCCACAAGCATCTTGCCGATGGTCGATTTGCCCGATCCGCTTTCGCCCACCAGCGCATAGACGCGGCGCTCCTCGATTTCGAAACTCACGTCCGACACGGCGGTCAGAAACGCTTTCTTTCGCCGTTCCACCACGCGGTTCAGCCAGGGTTTCGAGACATCGAATACCCGCGTCAAACGGTCAACGGAAACGAGAGCCATCAGGCACCGCCTTTCGGGTCAAGCGGGAACCAGCAGGCCGCGCGGTTGTCATGCGCGGCCAGCGTCGGCGCGGGATTGGCGCGGCATTTGCCCTCTGCCCTGGGGCACCGCGGATGGAAGGCGCAGCCATCGGGCAATGCATCAAGCTGGGGCATCGCGCCCGGGATCTGGTGCAGCCGCGCCTTGCCTTTTGACGCCAGCGGCGTGGAGCCCATCAACCCCTTGGTGTAGGGATGGCGCGGTTCGGTCAGCACGTCGCGCACGGGCCCGAGTTCGGCCAGTTTTCCGGCATACATCACCGCCACGCGGTCGGCGGTTTCCGCGATCACACCCATGTCATGGGTGATCAGCATGACGGCCGTGCCCCGGTCGCGACAGAGCCGTTTCAGCAGCGCGATGATCTGTGCCTGCACCGATACATCCAGCGCCGTCGTCGGTTCGTCGGCAATGATCAACGATGGCTCTGCACAAAGCGCGAGGGCGATCACCACGCGTTGACGCATCCCGCCCGAGAATTCGTGCGGATAGCTGTCCACACGGTCGGCCGCGCCGGGAATGCCAACTTCCTCGAGCGCGGCGATGGCCCGTTTCTGTGCCTCGTCGCGGCTGATATCGAGATGCGCCAGCATCGTTTCGGTCAACTGGTCGCCGATCTGCAGCAGCGGATTGAGCGAGGTCAGCGGGTCCTGAAAGACCATGCCGATTTCCTTGCCACGCAAGCGGCGCATGGCGTTTCCGGTCAATTGGTCGATGCGCTGGCCCTTCAGCCGGATTTCGCCCTGCGCGATATGCGCGGGCGGGTTCAGCAGGCCGATGACGGCATTGCCGGCCATCGACTTGCCCGCCCCGCTTTCACCGACCACGCCGAGGATTTCACCGGCCGCGATGTCATAGCTGACACTGTCCACGGGCCGCAGGATACCATGGCGCGTGGGAATTTCGACCGTCAGGTCGCGGATGGACAGGATAGGATCACTCATTACCGAAGCCTTGGGTTCAGCGCATCGCGCAGCCAGTCGCCCAGCAGGTTCACGCTGAGCGCGAGCACCAGCAGCGTCACGGCGGGGAACAAGAGAATCCACCATTCGCCGGAAAACAGGAACCCCTGACCGATGCGGATCAGGGTGCCCAGGCTGGGCTGCGTGGGCGGTGCGCCGACGCCCAGAAACGACAGGGTCGCTTCGGCAATGATGGCCAGCGCCAGCGAAATCGTGGCGATCACCAGAACCGGGCTGAGCACATTGGGCAGGATATGGCGGAGCATGATCGCCCCCGACCCGCGCCCGATCAGGCGGGCGGCCTGCACGTATTCCTTGTTCTTCTCGACCAGCGTGGCACCCCGTACGACGCGCGCGAACTGCACCCAGTCCGACAGGCCGATGGCGATGATCAACACCCAGATGGCCATCTGGTCGCGGTACTCCACCGGGGTGATGCCCTTTGCCACGCCAAAGATCAGCATCGCCACGAGGATCGCGGGAAAGGTCAGCTGCACATCGGCGATGCGCATGATGATCGTTTCGGTCCAACCGCCGACATACCCCGCGATCAGACCCAGCGTCACGCCCAGCACCATCGCGAACAGCACTGCCGCCGCGCCGACGAACAGCGAAATGCGCATACCGTAAAGAATGGTCGAGAACACATCGCGGCCCTGATCGTCGGTGCCCAGCCAGAAAGTATCGCCGGTGAAGGCATTTGGCGTCATCGGCGCGGAAAACCCGTTCATCAGATTCAGCGACGACGGATCAAAGGGATTGTGGGGTGCGATCAGCGGCGCGAAAACCGCGCAAAGCACCATCAGCATGACAACCGCGGTTGCGACGATGGCGACCGGAGAGTTCTTGAACCGGTAGACGAAATCACTGTCCATCGCGACGCGGAAGGTCGAGCGTTCTTCGGTCTTGAGAGCTTGCGGGGGGGAGGTATCGACCATCAGTGCGCCTTTGTCCGGTCCACGCGCAGGCGCGGATCAATGGTGAAATAGAGCAGATCCACGATCAGGTTGATGCCGACGAACATGACCGAAATCAGCATCAGATACGCAGCCATTACGGGAATATCGACGAACTGGATCGCGTTGATGAACAACAGCCCGACGCCCGGCCATTGAAACACGGTTTCGGTGATGATCGCGAAGGCGATGATGCTGCCCAGTTGCAAGCCGGTCACGGTGATCACCGGAACCAGGGTATTTTTCAGCGCGTGGCGGAAATTCACCGTCCGTTCGCGCAGGCCGCGGGCGCGCGCAAAGCGGATATAGTCCTGCCGCAGCACCTCGAGCATCTCGGAGCGCACAAGCCGCATGATCAATGTCATCTGGTACAGGCCCAGCGTGATCGAGGGCAGGATGAGCGCCAACAGCCCACTTTTGGTGAGGAACCCGGTACTCCATCCGCCCAGTTGCACGGTATCGCCGCGCCCGAAACTGGGCAGCCAGCCCAATTCGACCGAAAAAAGGTAGATCAGCAGGATCCCGATCAGAAAGGTGGGCAGACTGACCCCGATCAGAGATATCGACATGATCGCGTTGGCCGCGAACCCGTCGCGCCGGATCGCGGTAAAGACGCCCAGCCCGATCCCGATGCTGATCGCCAGGAAACCCGACACCGCGGCCAGTTCAAGCGTGGCCGGCGCGCGTTCCATCAGAATGTCCGACACCGGGCGCCCTTGGCGGTAGCTGACACCGAAATTGCCCTGCGCCGCATTGGCGAGGAACTTGTAGTATTGCACCGGAAACGGCTGGTCGAGGCCGAGCGTCGTGCGCAGGCGTTCGATGTCGGCTTGCGTGCGTTCCTGGCCCAGCATGTTGTCGATCGGATCGCCGACGAAACGGAACATGGAAAACGCCACAAGCCCCACGATCAGCAGAACGAGCGCCGATTGCGCGACACGCTGTATCACGAATGCCAGCATGATCGTGGACCCCTTTCGGTGGTGTCTTGGCGGCGCCCGAGCGGAGCGCCGACCGGATTAGTTGACCGTCACCCAGCGCAGGATAAAGAAATCATCGGGGCGTTGGGTCAGGTCGATGTCGGCCTTGGTGCCCCACACGAGCGGTTGCACGTAAAGCGGAACATAGGCAACCTCCTCCTGCAATATCCGCGCGGTCTCGTCCAGCATTGCCTGACGTTTCGTATCGTCAATCTCGGACTGGATCATGGGCAGCAGCTCGTCCACGCGTGCGTTCGAATAACCGCCGAAATTCCAGCTTCCCAGCTTGGCGTCTTCGTTCGGTGTCGCCGCCAGAAAGCGGATCGGATGTTCGGCGTCGAAGGTGCCGGGCGACCAGCCCAACAGATACATGTCGTAATTGTCGGCGCGCAGTTCGGGCCAGTAGTTCTGCACCGGCATTGCGTCCAGCGTGGCCTTTATACCGACCTGCGCCAACATCCCGGTGATGGCCTGGCACACGGCCTCGTCGTTCAGATAGCGGTCGTTGGGGCACTTGAGGCCAAAGGAAAACCCGTCGGGATACCCGGCCTCGGCCAGCAGCGCGCGGGCGGCATCGGGGTCATGGGCGGGGCGATCCGACAGCGACGGGGTGTAGCCGCGCATCGCGGCGCTGACCAGTTGGCTGGCGGGTTCGGCGCTGCCGCGCATGATGGTTTGCAGGATGGCCGGCACGTTGATCGCATGAGCCACTGCGCGGCGCACCCGGACATCGGCAAAGGGGTTCGTGTCCGATGTTTCGGCCGAATATTTCAAGGCATCGGCTTCATGCGGAAAGCCCAGCATGATGATCCGCGCCTCGATCCCCTGGATGACCTCGACCGATGGATCGGCCTTGAGCCGGGCGACATCCTGAATGGGCACCGGGTTGATGAAATCGACGTCACCCGAAAGCAGTGCCGCCACGGCCGTGGCCGGGTTCTGTATGGGCGTGAATTCGGCACGGGTGATGTTATGTTCGGGCGTGCCCCACCAGCCATCGAACGGCTCGAGCACCGTGCGCAGGCCCGGTTCGCGGGCAGTGACCCGAAACGCGCCGGTGCCATTTGCGTTGAGCGTGGCGAAATTGCCCTGATCCTTGTCGGGGCGGGTCGCGTCGTTGGCCTCGGCCCAGCCGCTGTCCATGATCATCCAGTTGGCGATGCTGTCGGGAAAGATCGGGTTCGGGGCCGTCGTCATGATGTCGATGGTGAAATCATCCACCACGTTGACCTGCGACACCGGGGCGAACCAACTGCGGGTGTCGGCCTCCTCGGAAGAGGCACGTTCGTAGGAAAACAGCACGTCCTGCGCCGTGAATGCGCTGCCGTCCTGAAAGGTGACGCCCTGGCGGAGGATGAACCGCCAGCCCTCGCCATCGCCGATCGGCTCCCAGCCGGTGGCGAGCGCGGGCTCGATCGTCATGTCCTTGCCACGTCGCACGAGGCCCTCGTAGACGTTGTTCAGAAAGCCGAGGACCGGGGCGGAGTTGACCGCGTGTGGATCCATCGTCTGGGGGTCTGTGTTGGACGCCCAGGTGAAGTCGGCGGCGTGCGCGGCTTGGGCGGCAACGAGCGCGAGGGCGGTGGCGGAAATCGAGCGGAGCATGAAGATTGTCCTTGTCTTGGGTGTCGGCACCGAGCCGAAGGAGCGCCCCATCGGGGGCGCACGCCTATTATAAGCAAGAGTTGGGGGCTGTCTGCCCCCAAACCCCCGACGGTATTTTCATCATTTGGAAGACGGAATGTGGCGCGCGTCGGGACCGCGCGCCACGGTGGGATCAGTTCATCTTGAAGTATTTGAACTTTGGCGTGTCTTCGACATCGACGACCGTGTCGACGTTCGATTTCATCCCCCAGTTCAGCACCTGGTGGTGGATCGGGATATACAGCGCCTCGTCCTGAACGACCGTCCAGATATCCGCAATCATCGCGTCACGCTTTTCCAGGTCCGTCTCGGATGCCAGCGCTTCGATCTGGGCGTCGATGTCGGCGTTGGAGTACCGCGTGCCATTCCAGGAGCCGTATTTTTCGTCCCGGCTGTGCACGAGGAAGTTGAAGATATATTCGCTGTCATAGGTCGGAACGCCCCAGCCCAGCATGTAGAAATCCGTCTCGAGCGTGTTGATCAGCGGGAAGTGCTGTGCCTTGGGCTTGGCGTCGAGATTCACGGTGACGCCGATCTGAGACAACATCCCCACGGCGGCCTGGCAGATCGCCTCGTCGTTGACGTAGCGGTCATTGGGGCAGTCGAGCTGGATCGAGAAGCCGTCACCGTAGCCGGCCTCTTGCATCAGGGCCTTGGCGGCGTCCACATCGGTTTTCGACGACGCGTCCATCGTCTCGTCCCAGCCGTTGACGAAGGGTGGGGCAATCATGCCGGCGGGCTGGCTTTGGCCGCGCATAACGACCTGCTGGATCGCGTCGCGGTTGATCGCCATCGACATCGCGCGGCGCACGCGCACGTCGGCCAGGGGGTTGGCACCTTCGACGTTGTCATTGGCGAGGTCCGCATCGCCCATGTTCATGCCAAAGAAGATGACCCGGTTCTGCGGTGTGGTGCGGACATCCAGCCCGTCGGTGCCGCCGACCCGGTCAAGGTCCTGGACCGGCACGTCCTGGATGAAGTCGACCTCGCCCGACAAGAGCGCGGCGACGCGGGTCGCGGCATTCTGGATCGGGGTGTATTCGACGCGGGTGACCTCCATCGGGAAGTCGTCCTTGCCCCAGTAGTTCTCATTGATCTCGATCACGGTCTTCACGTCGGGCTCGCGGCTCACCAGCTTGTAGGGGCCTGTGCCGTTGGCGTTCTTGGCGGCATAGGTGTCTTCGCCGCCTTCGTAGTCCTGCACCTTGACGGCATCGTTCGCCTCGGCCCAGGTCTTGTCCATGATGAACATGTTCGTGAGGTTGTTGGGCATGATCGGGTTCGGGCCGTTCGTCTCGATCTCGATCACGTATTTGTCGGCGGCGCGGACTTCTTTGACCGAGGCGAGCAATTCCTTGTAGTCGCTGTCGGCGGTCATCGCGCGGTCCAGGCTGAATTTCACGTCTTCGCTGTCGAATTCCGATCCGTCATGATAGGTTACGCCTTCGCGCAACTGGAAAATCCAGACATTCGGGTTTTCTTCGGAAGGGGCCCATTGTGTCGCGAGACCCGGAACCATCGTGCCGGTCATGTCGCGCAGGACCAGTGGCTCCATGATCTGGTGGTTGAGGGCGGTTGTCGGCCCCTCGTTCTGGGCGTGCGGATCGAGCGTGAGCGAGTCGCCCGCGCGCGCCCACCGCAGCGTCTCGGCGCTGGCCAGTGCCGTGCTGGACAGCAGCAACGCCGCGGACAGGACTGTTTTCGTGATCGTCATCTTTGGTCTCCCCATGTTTGGTTTTTATCGGCACAATCTTTTGCACCGGCTCTGATTTGGCAAGGCCCTTCAAGGCGTTCCACTGGGTCAATATTGAAATCACTGCATTATTTTCCGCAGCGCCGGGTTTTTCGGCACCGGAACGCGGATCAGGCCAGGGCCTGTTCGATGCTGCGGTCAAGCTTGTCGACCAATTCGTCGATCTGCCGATCTTCGATGATGAAGGGCGGGGCCAGCAGCACGTGATCGCCGGATTTTCCGTCGATCGTGCCGCTCATCGGATAGCAGATCAGCCCGTTCTCAAAGGCGAGCTTCTTGATTTTTCCCGCCAGCCCGCGCTTGGGATCATAGGGGGCCTTGGTGTCGCGGTCCTCGACCAGTTCCAACCCCATGAAGAGACCTTTGCCGCGTATGTCGCCAATATTTGCATGCTGGCCGAAACGGGCCTGTAAGGCGCGCCGCAACTTGTCGCCCTGAACGGTGACGCGGGGGATCAGGTTGCGGTCAAGCAGGGCACTGACGACTGCATGCGCGCCCGCCGCGGCGGTCGGATGGCCAAGGTAGGTGTGGCCATGTTGGAAAAAGCCCGATCCGTCAGCAATCGTGTCGTACACGGCCGAAGTGCAGAGCATCGCGCCGATGGGCTGGTAACCGGCACCCAACCCTTTTGCGATGGCGAGAATGTCGGGCACCACGTCTTCCTGGGTGCAGGCGAACAAAGCGCCGGTGCGCCCCATGCCGCACATCACCTCGTCGAGGATCAGTAGGATGCCGTGCCGGTCGCAGATCTCGCGGATGCGTTTGAAATAACCGGGTGCAGCGGTCAGCGCACCGGCCGTCGCGCCGACGACGGGTTCCGCGACAAAGGCCATCACGGTTTCGGGGCCGACCCTTTGCAACTCTTCCTCCAGCAGGTTGGCGGCGCGCAGGCCATAGTCCTCAAGGCTTTCGCCTTCGCGGCGCAGGCGATATTCGTAGCACGGGTCAATGTGGCTGACGTCCATCAAGAGCGGTGCGAACTGCGCCCGTCGCCATTCGTTTCCGCCCGTCGCAAGCGCCCCCAGCGTGTTGCCATGATAGCTTTGCTTGCGGGCGATGATGCGTCCGCGGTTCATGTCGCCGCGTTCGTAGTGATATTGCCGGGCAAGTTTAAGCGCGGCCTCCATCGCCTCGGACCCGCCCGAGACCAGGTACACCCGGTCCAGATCGCCGGGCGCGTGTTCGACCAGAAGATCGGCCAGCTTTTCCGCGGGCTCTGAAGTGAAAAAGCCGGTGTGGGCATACGCCAGCGTATCGAGTTGGTTCTTGATGGCGTCTATGATCGTTCGGTCGCCGTGCCCAAGGCAGGACACGGCCGCACCACCCGACGCATCCAGATATTGCTTGCCGCTTGCATCGGTCAGGTAGCATCCCGCCCCCGACACGGCGACAGGTGGGGCGCTTTTCGTGTGACGGGGAAAGATATGGGACATGGTGCGAAATCCTTTTCAGGCGGCTCCGGGAATCTGCACACGCCGACCCCCTTCGTGAAAATTGTTCATTGCCAGCGACCAGACCGTGCCCGGCCAGCGCAGCTCCATCTCTTGCAGGCGCGGGCGATACACGGCTGTGTAGAGCGTACCGAACCCGGCGTTGAAAGCAGTTGAATAAAGTGGCGGCTTGAGAAAGGCGCTGATGAATTTGTCCTGTGGGTCGCGGTGCAGCGTCAGCCGGTGCAAGAGGAAACGTTCGCGTTCGACCGTGGCGGTAAACCGCGCGTGGCTGACCCACTCCACGTTTTCCTGGTGGTTCGTGGCCACGGCGGCATGGGTGATGATGGTCTTGCGGTCGGGCGACATCATCGCGGTCAGGTAGCGCCGCTTCTTGTCGAGAACCGTGACGTTATAGCTCATGTGCGTCGGGACGCGGGCCAGCACGGCGCCGGCTTCCTCGACGGTTGTGCAGGTTTGCAGCACATAGCGCAGGATCAGCGGCACACCGAACCCTTCGCCCACCACGCGCCGTCCGCCAAAGGTCAGCGAAATGGCGAGGCCAGCGGCATTCATGCCATCAACCATCCCCCAAAGCCCGTCGCTGGTGCCCATCACGCGGCGGCCCTGCCAGTTGGTGCGCAACACCAGGCTGTCAAAGGCATTGGGATTATAGTCGTAATTGCGCACCAGAACCGGCTCCTTGCCGGTCCAGATCGCCTGACTGCAGCCTGCAAGGTAGGGCGGCGGGCAATAGAAGCTCAGAAACCGCGCGGCATGATCGCCGCCGCCCGCCAGATCGCAAAGATCTTCCCACAGCGGTACGATCTCGGGCATGTGCTCTTTCAGGGCGCGGCGGGACTGCGCATAGGTCGGGCGCGCGGTTTCGCCCTCCTTGAGCCACCAGCGCCGGTAGTCGGGCCAGTATTCGTCGAAAAGCCCGGACCATTTAGGTCCGGGCGTTTCTTCGGAGAGTGCGCGCCACATCATGGGTTGCGCGGTCCTTTCACATCAGAGGATCTTGAACGCCGGATCCGCAAGCGCGGGGCCTGCTTCGGCCACGGGAAGCGGCTTGGCCGAAACGGCCTGCTTGATTCCGTGAATCCACTTTTTCGCGCGCTCGTTCAACTCGAAACTTTTGGTCATCGACCGCCCGCGCGTCACCAGGATGCCGATATCGGCACCTTCGTAACGGTAGTCACCCGGTTGCAGGATCCGCAGGAAGAACGCTTCGTTCTCGCTTTCCACCGCGCGGCGGTGATAGTCGAAGCGGTCATAGACGACGCGGCCATCCTCCAGCATCTTGTAGATGCCAGTTTCAGGCGCGTTGGTGCAGATGTCCACGCTGTCCTCTGTGTGCTTGATGACCATTTGCGACCAACTGTCGATCATGTCGGGGTCGGCCCAGCGGGAGTTCAGTTCGTCCACGTCGAGGTTGAATTTCTTCTTTGAGAATTCAAGCAGGTGGAACAGGAACAGCGGCGCATCGGCATGGGCAAAGGCCGCGTGGTTGGTCATCGACGACGCCCCGGTGATGCGCGGGTTCAGTTCGCCCAGCCACAGATCACCGGTTTTCTTGTCGATCAGGAAATCAAGTTCGAAATACCCGCGATACCCTTCCTTGCGCAACTGTTCACCGAACTTGAACGTCAGATCGCGCGCCTGGTTGCGGACCTTGGGCGGAAATGCGGTGGACAGGATCTCGTTGCCGCACCAGCCGCCGCGATACGGGGTCAGTTCCTTGAAACCGACAAGTTCGGTCATCAACGGGCCGACGATCGTGCCTTCCTTGGTTGCGCAGGCCTCGATCGCGGATCCACGGCAATCGATCCGCTTCATGATCTTGATTTCGCCTTCGCCGATGATCTCGTGCTCGTGGCGGCGGAAATCGGCCTCGGACTTGATGAAGAACGTGGTGTGACCGCTGTCGCCAAACGCCGATTGCAGCACCAGATCATGCCCGATCCCGGCCTTCTCGCAGGTTTCGCGCAATTGCTCATAGCTGGTGACTTCGGCCAGAACATTCGGCACCGACGGAACGCCGGCCTTGTTGCCAATTCGGACGGTTTCGATCTTGTTGTCCATCGACTGACGCAGCTTGGCCTTGGGGAACCAGACTTCGGCGCCCAGTTCCTTGGACAGGCGCTCGGTCTCTTCGTCGAACATCAGGAAGACGAACTTGGGCTTGCCGCCGCGACGTTTGATGAAGTCGATGACTTCCTTGTGCTGCAGCAGATAGTTGTTGATGTCCTCGATCGACTGAAATTCCGCGTGCGGCTGCTCGGATGGGCAGAACACGTTGGGGTGTTTTCCGCCGTAGCAGTCGATGTAGCAGATGTATTTGAAATTCTTCACCCATTCATCAAGGCCCAACAAGTTGAAGTTGGTGGCCGAGATGAAATAGACCGGGTCCTCGTTGCGGTGAAAGAACCTCCGGATTTCCGAAATGTTCCTGAGTACCTTCGTTGCTGCCATGTCTGTCTCCTTCTTCTTATTCCGCCACTCGGGCAATTTTTTTCATTTCGGGCTTGGCGTCGACAAGTTGCTGCAACGCCTCGGGGGTAAAGACCCGAAGCCCCAGGTCGGGGCGATAGCCGTGAATTTCGTTCACATCCAACGCACGCATGAACGCAAGAATTTCCTGACTGATCACCTGGCCCGGCACCAGGATTGGAAAGCCGGGGGGATAGGGAATGATAAAGCTGGCCGAGACGACCACCTGTCCGTCGTCCATCGCATCCTTGAGCGACCCGTTGAGATCGAGATAGTCGCAATTGTTGTCGTCATAGGCGAGGAAGAACGCGGTTCGGATGTCGCCTTCGGAGGTTACCGTGTCAGGCCGGAATGCATCGTGGAAGCGGCTGAAATCGGGCAGCGGCGGCAGGTCGTGCATCAGGTTCTTGACGCGGCGATCAAACGACAGGCGCTCCATCCGGCTGGCGTCGTCCAGAAGCTCATCAAGGGATTTCGCGATCTCGACGAGAACTTCGATCAGGTAGGCCACGCTGGAGCGTGTCGTGCCGATGTTGGTCATGAAAAGGACAGTGTTGCGGGACGTCTTGTTGATCTGGATGCCGTACTTGTCCATCAGGATATCGGTCTTGAAGGTATCGCCGTCCCAGCCCGTTCCGCCGACGGCCAGCGTCACCCGCGTGGCATCGAGAACGAAATCATCCTGTTCCCAGCTGTCCCACATATCGGTCCAGCCCTGTTCGGCGTCATAATAGCTGGTGATCCCGCTCTGGCGGTATTCATCCGGGATCATGTCGCCGGCGGTCAGGACCTTGAAGTATTTTTTCAACAGCGGATGGGTGGAAATCGCGCGACGCATCGACATTGCCGCCTCGATCTGGCGCTGCACGAATTCGAAACCTTCCAGCTCGACCTGCCTGCGCCCCACATCAAGCGATGCGATGATCTGATAGTTCGGGGACGTTGAGGTGTGCGTCATGTAGGCTTCGTGGAAGCTCTGTTCGACCTGGCCCTTGAAGTCCTGGTCGTTCACATGAATCATCGACCCCTGTCGCAACGATGTCAGCGTCTTGTGCGTCGACTGTGTCGCATAGACCCGCACACGCGCCGTCGGGGGCGGAATCAGCCGCGTATCGAGAAGCTTTTCGTCGTCCGCGTCCTTGAGCGTGCTCTGCTGCGCCTCGTACAGGCGTGCATGTTGTTCAGATCGGAATTTTTCGCGCAAGCGATTGGCGGCGTCCATGCCGGTTCGGTTGCGGTAGGTCGGGTTGAACCTTGCAAAGGCGAACCACGCTTCGTCCCACAGGAAAATCAGGTCGGGCTTGATCGCCAGACATTCCTCCATCACACGCTCGACGTTGTAGACCAGCCCGTCAAAGGTACAGTTGGTCAACAACAGCATCCGCACACGGTCAAGCTTGCCTTCGGCTTTCAGCTGCAAGAGCTGGTGCTTGATTTCGCGCAGCGGCACCGCGCCGTACATGGAGTATTCATTCAGCGGATAGCTATCGAGGTAGCAAACCTGAGCGCCCGCCAGCACCATGCCGTAGTGGTGCGATTTGTGGCAATCGCGGTCCACAAGGACGATGTCGCCGGGCCGCACGAGCGCCTGCACCACGATCTTGTTGCAGGTCGATGTCCCGTTGGTGGCGAAAAACGTCTGTTTCGATCCGAACGCGCGGCTGGCCAGTTCCTGGCTTTCCTTGATCGGGCCATGCGGCTCCAGCAGACTGTCGAGCCCGCCCGACGTGGCGGAGGTTTCCGCCAGAAAGATATTCGGCCCGTAGAACGCGCCCATATCCTGGATCCAGTGGCTGCGGGTGATGGATTTGCCACGGCTGATCGGCATCGCGTGAAACACGCCCGTCGGCTGCTTGGAATACTCGACAAGCGCGGTAAAGAACGGCGTCTTGTTGCGCGCCTGAACGCCCCGCAGGATGTTCAGGTGAAGCTCCATGAAGTCTTCCTGGTTATAGAAGACGCGGCGGCAGATCCCCAGGTCGAGCCCGGCGATATCCTCCACCGACCGTTCCGTCACCAGATAGGCGTCAAGCTCTGGCCGGACCTTTGCGACAAGACGGCAAAGCTCGGGACCGTAGTTTTCGGGCAGCATGTGCTCGATCTCTTCCTGGCCGCCCGCGCGGTTCAGGTAACGGCCGAGAACTTCCTGATCCATCTTGGATTTCAGGGTCAGTCCGGGGCGCACCACGATCGCCTGGATATTATGGTTGAACAGAACGGCGACCAGCGCGTCCTCAAGGCTCGGCACGACCACGGCTTCATAGATGAACTGGTCTTCGGGGCGGCGCATGCGCGACACATTATGCTTGAGCCAGCGTTCCTGATGCTCGTTCACGTTGTCGACGATCAGAACCTCGAAATACGGTTTGGCCATCGCGCGCGCCTCTGGCGGCAGCATGGCTTCGTCGTCCTGCTCTTCCTGATCCATCGAATCGCGCTCAAGCGGGATATGACGGCGGCGGTAGGCCCCTGTGGTCAGGGCCCGTGTGACCCGGTTGGTGGAAAAGGCAAGATCCTCGAAATTGCCGTGCTCGAACTGGCGACGCATGTAGTCGAAGGCGGGCATGCCGGGGAACGCCCAGTAGGCTTCGATCATGGCAAGGGATTCGAACAATTCTTCGACGCGCTTGCGCAGCGCCGCCGCGGCCTTGGCCTTGGGGTCGCGCGTCAGGGCCGCGGCGGCTTCACGCAGCGCGCTCCACCGATCGGACCGCAGTTGAATGGCCGAGGAATAGTCGTTCATCGATTGCATCAGTCGTTCTCCGCTGTGCGGGGCCAAAACCGATGCGATGCCGGGCGTGTCCGCCCGGCATGATCGATTTCGTTACCCGCTTGATGTTTTCCCCATGACCGGCGGCGTGCCGGATTTCTGGATGGGGTTAGGAAGGGCGGCGGCAGGCGACGCCGGGACAGGCGCCTCTGCTGCCGGGGTGGCGATTTCCGCTGTCGGGCTGGGCAGGGGATCTGCCGGATACCCGGTCACGGAATCATGGGTGTGACCTTTGAACGTCGGAATTTCCTGCATCTTCTGGGCTGGAACATCCACATGAAGCCCCGCGCGCGTGCCCTGATGCGGGATTTCGAGCGGGCCAAGCGTCTGAAGGTAATGGTCCGTGCCGCTTGCGCGATCATAAACCGAGAAATCGACGGACCGATCCCGGAAGCTCTTGAGCACCTGGCCCAGACCTTTCATCCCGGTTTCGCGCTGGCGGCGGACCATCGAAAGATCGACTTCGATGGGGAACATATCCTCCTGACCGGCGGATTGGTGCAATACCATCGACGTCGGATCCACCACGCAGGATTTTCCGACACCGCCCGCGCCAAGGCCGTTCACGTCGATCACGTAGCACTGAAATTGCGCTGCGGTCGCGCGGGCAATCGCCAGTTCGGCGTCACGGTCGGTCGTGCCGGTCAGAACCGGGTGCAAAAGCACCTCGACGCCCTGAGCGGTTAATTGTCGTGTCGTCTCTGGGAACCACATATCGTAGCAGATCGACAGGCCGAAACGGCCCACTTCCGGCACGTCGAACACACAGAATTCCGTACCTGCCGCGATTCCTGCCTCATAGGGGCGGAACGGGAACATCTTGGAATAGCGGCGGATGATCTCGCCTTCGGGGTTGATCACCACCGACGTATTCAGAATGAGCCCGGTGTCGGGATCCTTGAGGAACATCGAGCCGGGAATCAGCCAGACGCGATGCTTGGCTGCCGCTTCGCAGAAGCGGTCGATTGCCTCGTTCTGGGGCGGTTGGGCGAATTTATCCAGCGGGCCATAAGGGGCCAGCTCGGAAAAGAGGACCATCTGGGTCCATGGAAATCGCGCCATCAGAACGTCGAGGCGCTGGATCATGCCTTCGACGTTGGATTGAAGGGCGTTCACGTACATCTGAACGCCTGCGATTGCAAAAGGGGTCATATCGTCAAGTCTCCGTGGCACAGAGCAGGCCCGAATAGCGGGCGCAACAGCACTCTGCGATTGCCACGTCTTACGCCCTTACAACAAGAACTGAAACGGGTGATCTGCGCACAACTCTGTCAGCATTCGATCCGACAAGGAATTCGCGCACGCGGTCCGGTGCGTGGCTTGCCATAACGACAAGATCACATCCGGTATCGTGGATCGCCTTGAGCACCTGATCGTGAATGTCGCCATATCCCAGGTGCTGTTTTACCGTCACATCCGGTGGCACCCCGTCAGAGACGATCTTGTCGAGTTCCTCCGCCGCCTTGGCGACAGCCTTTTCTTCGAAGTCCGCAGGGAAAAACCCTTCGACCAGGGGCGTGCCATAGTCCGGCACGACGGACATGATGTGCAACGTGCCCTTGGACGTGCGCGCAAGCTCGACTGCCTGCGGCAACGCTTTTTCCCAACTCGCCGGATGGTTCAGATCCACCGTCAGAAGTATCGTGTTGAACATCGCCGTCTCCTTTATGCCGCCGAGGTTTTGCGCTGCGCCCGCGCGCTGCGGCCGCGTTGCAGCACGATGACCAGCAAAAGCAGTGCAAGTGCAGGAATGAACATCAGGTACTTGCTGGGCTGATAGACCGGCTTGAGCACTCGGATCACCTCCTGGTCCCAGTCGAGCCCGGCGTTTTGCGCGGCGCTGTCGAAAAGAACATCGTCGACGATCATCTTGTCGCCATCGATCCGCGTCACCAGCCCGGCGTTTTCCAGCTTCTCCTCGCCTGTGGCGCCCTCTCCGATGGGCAGCAAGGCCACGAATTCAATGGGATCGCCCAGATCGTTCACGCCCGATACGCGCAGCCTGAGGTTCTCGCCCGCAGGCGTGTCCGCCGCTGCGGCGGCAAGCTCGCTCGGGGCTTCCTGGCTGTAGGGCGGATAGACCATATCCATCCAAAAGCCCGGCCGGAACAGGGTGAATGCGATCAGGAGCAGGGCAATGGTCTCGTAGAAACGGTTTTTCGCCATGAACCAGCCCTGCGTCGCCGCGGCGAACAAAAGCATCGCGATGGTTGCCACGACAAAGACGAATATCCCCTGCACCCACGTGACATTGATCAGCAACAATTCAGTGTTGAAGATGAACAGGAACGGCAGGGCCGCCGTCCGAAGGCTGTAGAAAAAGGCAACGACGCCGGTCTTGATCGGATCACCGCCGGACACGGCGGCCGCCGCGAAACTGGCCAATCCGACAGGCGGCGTCACATCCGCCATGATGCCGAAGTAGAACACGAAAAGGTGCACGGCGATCAGCGGAACGATCAGGCCGTTCTGCTGACCCAGCGTGACGATCACCGGTGCGAGCAAGGCCGAGACGACGATATAATTCGCCGTGGTCGGCAGGCCCATCCCGAGGATCAGCGACAGAATTGCCGTCAGGAACAGAATGGCGAGGATATTGCCGCCTGACAGAACCTCCACCACGTCCGCAAGTGCCGATCCGACGCCGGTCTGGCTGACCGCGCCCACGATGATGCCGGCGGTCGCCGTGGCGATGCCGATGCCGATCATGTTGCGCGCGCCGACCACCAGACCGTCGAGCAGGTCGCGGAACCCGTCCGCCACATCGTTTGCAAACCGGCTTTCGCCGCGAAAAATTGCCATCAGCGGGCGCTGGGTCACAAGAATGAAGATCATGTAGGCCGTGGCCCAGAAGGCCGACAAGCCAGGGCTGAGCCGATCCACCATCAGCGCCCAGACCAGAACCACGATCGGCAGGATGAAATGCAGACCCGAGCGGATCGTCGGTCCCGGCAGCGGCAGCTTGGTGACGGGCGCGTTGGGATCGTCAAGCTTGAGCGGCGGTTCTTTCGACCCCACCCGCAGCAGGGCCGCATAGACCAGCGTGAGCACGGCGAAAATGATGTAGCCGGCGGTTTCCGGGAACGCGGGGCGCAGCCAGCCCATGCCGTAGTAAACGACCAGCGACAGGCCACAGATAAACGCGATAGTAAAAGCGATACCGATCAGACGCTGCACGATCGGCTTGGGCACATAAGCGCGCTCCAGCCCTTCCATCCCGGCTTTCAGCGCCTCAAGGTGGACGATATAGACCAGGGCGATATAGGAAATCACCGCCGGAACAAAGGCATGCGTGACGACGTCGAAATAGGGAATTCCGACGTATTCGACCATCAGGAACGCAGCGGCCCCCATCACCGGAGGCATGATCTGGCCGTTGACGGAAGAGGCCACTTCGACCGCACCCGCCTTTTCAGAGCTGAACCCCACCTTTTTCATCAGCGGAATGGTAAAGGTGCCGGTGGTTACCACGTTGGCGATGGACGAGCCCGAAATCAGGCCGGTCATGGCCGAAGACACGACCGCCGCCTTGGCCGGCCCGCCTTTCATGTGGCCCATCAGACTGAAGGCGACCTGGATGAAATAGTTGCCCGCTCCGGCCTTGTCCAAAAGCGCGCCGAACAGCACGAAGAGAAACACGAAGGAGGTCGAGACGCCCAAGGCGATGCCGAACACACCTTCGGTGGTGATCCACTGGTGGTTGGCGATCTCGGACAGCGAATTGCCCTTGTGCGCGATGATGTCGGGCATCACGGGGCCCAGAACCGTATAGATCAGAAAGACGCTCGCCACGATCATCAGCGCAGGACCCAGCGCACGGCGGGTCGCTTCCAGCAGGATCATCAGGCCGACCACGGACACGATCATGTCTTGCAGGTTCGGCGCGCCGACGCGTTCGGAAATCTCGCGGTAATAGACAAAGATATACAGCGCCGCGGCGGCCCCTACGATCCCAAGCGCCCATTCCCAAAGCGGAATGCGGTCCTTGGGCGAGCCGAGCAGCACGCAGGCGACAATCGCCAGCGCCACAAGCGGAATCCACCAGGTCGCGGTGTCGTCCTTGGCGCCGGTCATGAAAAGATAGGCCAGCAGGACGGGCACGATCACGCCCAACGCCAACTGGAATTTCGTGCGCGCCGCGGGGAAAGCGGCAATGCCGAGGAAAATGGCAAAGGCAAGATGAATGGAGCGGGTTTCGGTGTCGTTGAACACGCCCCAGCCCACGATGAAGGGAATGGGTGACGCGATCCAAAGCTGGAACAGCGACCAGGCCAGAGCCGTCATGGCGAGGAAAATACCGACACCGCCGGTAGCGGATCGTCCGCCCGTGTCCGAGGACGCAACCAGTTCATCAAGCTCTGATTGGCTCAGCCCTCCGCGGCCTGCGGCATCGGCTTCTACGGCAGCGGCTTGTTGCTGGTCTTTTTCGGACATGGTTTTTCCCCGTTGAATGCCCCGCGCTTTGTGGCAGGTGCGATATTATTCTTTGGTGGCGTCAGACGGCGGCGGTTTGCACCGCCGCCGGTTTTAAGGTTGGCATGTGCCGGATTACATCCAGCCGCGCTCCTTGTAGTACTTCTCTGCGCCGGGGTGCAGCGGTGCCGACAAACCGTCCTTGATCATTTCCTCTTCCTTGAGGTTGGCAAAGGCGGGGTGCAGCTTCTTGAAGCGGTCGAAGTTGTCGAAGACGGCTTTCACCACTTCATAGACAACGTCGTCCGGCACGTCGGCGGATGTCACGAACGTCGCCTTCACGCCGAAGGTTTTGATGTCGTCGTCCGACCCTTTGTACATTCCGCCGGGAATCGTGGCGTAGGCATAAAAGGGGTTGTCGGCGACCAGCTTGTCGATCGCCTCGCCTTCGACGGGCACAAGGTTCGCATCGACCGTCGAAACGGCTTCCTGGATCGAACCGTTCGGGTGGCCGACGGTATAGACGATGGCGTCGACCTTGTTGTCACCTAACGCCGCGGCCTGTTCGGCGGGCTTGAGCTCCGACGCGAGCGCGAAATCGTCCATCGTCCAGCCCTTGGCATCCAGCACGACTTCCATCGTGGCCAACTGACCGGATCCGGGGTTGCCGACGTTGACGCGCTTTCCCTTGAGGTCGTCGAAGCTGTTGATGTTGGCATCCTTGCGCGCGATCACGGTGAACGGTTCGGAATGCACGGAGAACACCGCGCGCTCCTTGTCGAACTTGTCGCCCTCGAACTGCGAGGTGCCGTTGTAGGCGTGGTACTGCCAGTCGGACTGAGCCACGCCCATGTCCATGTCACCGGCCTTGATCGCGTTGATGTTCGCGATCGATCCACCGGTGGACGGCGCCGTGCATTTCAAGCCCGTCTTGGCCGAATCGCGGTTCACCAGACGGCAGATCGATTGCCCTACGACGAAGTACACGCCGGTCTGGCCACCCGTACCGATTGTGATGAAACGTTCTTGTGCCGTCGCGACCGTACCGGCGGCAATCGCCCCGGCTGCGGCGAGAATTTTAAACACTTTCATAGTGGTCTCCCAAGTTTTTTATCGTTTTGTATCGCGCACCCCGCGGTGCGGGATGGCGTAATCATAAGCAAATCAAGGGGTCCTTGGGCAAGAGGCCTCGACTAAGCTGGAAAAGCTGCCGCTTGACTGCGCGGTGCCTCAACTCCGGTTCGATTTCTCCTGGCGGGTCCTCCGAGAGCTGCCTGTTTCTTGCAGGCCAGTGTGTGTATGGCCGGGAACCGCACGCGAACCAACTTCGCGGCAAGATTCTTACAAACACGTTAGGGGTGATTGATATATTGTTCAAGCAGTATGCTCGGGCTGGAAAAACCGGCGGGTCCGAACGTGCTGCATCACCCGTATTTCATGAATGGTTGCGCGATGGGTCGCTTTGCGGGATCATGGGTGGTGTGTTTAAAATATCGATCACCATTCAGGTGTTTGCCTCTCTGGCTTAACAACCCCCTGTCTGATTGCCTTCCGATTGTCCCCAGTTCCCATCCGGAGAGACCGATGCCCGATCTTGGATCCATGACCCGCTTTGCCCCGATGGCCGCAATTGCCGCTCTTGCACTCGCCTGCCTGATCGCAGCATTGGCCTGGACGGGCTGGATGCTGCTTCCTTTCGTGGCCTTTGCGTCCTTGACGGCGCTCGGGATACACGACCTTCGGCAACCCAGCCATTCGATCCTGCGCAATTATCCGGTTCTGGGGCATATGCGGTTCCTGTTCGAGGGGATCCGCCCGGAAATCCGCCAATACCTGATCGAAAGCGACCAGGACGAGGAACCCTTCAGCCGCGATGCCCGCAGCCTTGTGTATCAGCGCGCCAAGGGGATGGAGGACAAGCGCCCCTTTGGAACCCGGATGCGGGTTTATGATGCGGGGTATTCGTGGGTTACCCATTCGGTTCAGCCCGTCCATATCGCAGACACCGATTTCCGGATCACGATTGGCGGCGACAAGTGTGCCAAGCCCTATTCCGCGTCGATCTACAATATTTCGGCGATGAGTTTCGGCGCCCTGTCGGCCAATGCGATCCAAGCCCTGAACACGGGCGCGCGAATGGGCGGGTTTGCCCATGACACCGGCGAAGGCGGGATCAGCAAGTATCATCGCGACGGTGGCGGCGACCTTATATACGAAGTCGGTTCGGGATATTTCGGCTGTCGCAACGAAGACGGCACATTCAACGCCGACAATTTCACCGAGCAGGCGGCACGCGATCAGGTCAAGCTGATCGAGGTCAAGCTCAGCCAGGGTGCCAAACCCGGACATGGGGGCATGTTGCCCGCGTCCAAGATCAGCCCCGAAATCGCAGAGGCCCGCGGCGTGCCGATGGGTCAGGATTGCGTCTCGCCCGCATCTCATTCCGCCTTTGGGACGCCCTTGGAGATGATGGCGTTTCTGGGTCGTTTGCGCGATCTGTCGGGCGGGAAACCGGTGGGGTTCAAGTTGTGCATCGGGCATCGGCGGGAATTCATGTGCATGGTCAAGGCGATGCTCGAAACAGGCATCATTCCCGATTTCATCGTCGTGGACGGCACCGAAGGCGGCACGGGCGCGGCCCCGCTGGAATTTGCCAACCATGTCGGCATGCCGATGATCGAAGGACTGACTTTCGTACACAATACCCTGCGCGGTGCCGGAATTCGCCATCAGGTCAAGCTGGGCGCAGCCGGAAAGATCGTCAGCGCCTTTGACATCGCGAGGGCCCTCGCCATGGGGGCGGACTGGTGCAACTCCGCACGCGGGTTCATGTTTTCCATCGGATGCATTCAGGCGCAGGCGTGCCACACCAATCACTGCCCGGTCGGTGTGGCCACGCAGGACCCCATCCGCGCCCGCGCGCTCGACGTCGGCTCGAAAAGCCAGCGGGTCGAGCGGTTTCACCGAAACACCTTGAAAGCCTTGGGCGAAATGGCCGGTGCCGCGGGTCTGTCAGATCCGAGCGGTTTCCTGCCCCGCCATCTCATGCTGCGACGCAGCGACAGCGAAATGGTGACCGGGGATCAGATTTATCCCTATTTGCCCGAGGGCTTTCTGCTGGCCAAGACAAGCAAGGTCGGCGAGGATTTCCGGTCTCGCTGGGCGCGGGCCGACGCAACAAGCTTTGCGCCGCGGGATTGACCGCAAGAGGCTGCTCAGGTCGGGTTTGCGCCGGGTTTTGGCTGCCAGTCGCGCGCGAAAGCCTCGTCTTCCATTCAGCCGCGCAATCAAACCTGCAGATGCGCCTGTGGGCCATGCGCCGCGTCGTCGGTCAGGCACATCAACGAAAAACGGCGCGCAAACCCTGTTTGCACGCCGTTCATCTGAATTTGGAACCAGGTTTAGATGCCCTGCTCTGACACCGCGTCGGCCAAGGCGGCCTCGAAGATGGCAAGCCCTTCTTCGATCAGCGCGTCAGAGGCGGTGAGCGGCACCATGATGCGCAGCGCGTTGCCGTGCATGCCGCAGGCGAGCAGGATCAGACCCCGCTTGAGCGCATGGGCGCAAATTGCCTTGGTCAGCGCCGCGTCGGGCTTTGCCGTGTCGAAATCGGTAACGAATTCAACTGCCAGCATCGCGCCCAGACCGCGGATGTCCCACATCCGGTAGGGGGCTGTCCGCGCGCCGATCTCGGCAAAGCGGGTGCGGAAATGCGCGCCCATCTCGGCGGAACGCTCCAGCAGGTTTTCCGCCTCGATCGCCTCGATCGCAGCCAGGGCCGCAGCACAGGCCACGGGGTTCCCGCCGTAGGTGCCGCCCAGACCGCCGGGGATCATCGCGTCCATCACGTCGGCGCGCCCGATCACACCCGCGATCGGATAGCCGCCGGCCATGGATTTCGCGACCGTGATCAGATCGGGTACGACGCCTGAATGCTCGCAGGCGAACCACGTGCCTGTGCGGCCAAAACCCGCCTGGATTTCATCGGCGATCAGCATGATGCCGTGCTGGTCGCAGATCTCGCGCAGGGCATGCATCATTTCGAACGGCACCGGCACATATCCACCTTCGCCCAAAACGGGCTCGATGATGATGGCGGCCACGCGCTCTGGCTGCGCATCGGTCAGAAACAGGTTCTGCAGGCCCGTCAGCGCATCCTCGACGGTGATGCCGTCGCGGACGTTCGGGAACGGCGCGCGGAAAATATCCGACGGGAAGGGGCCGACGTCTTTCTTGTAGGGGCTGATCTTGCCGGTCATGCCCAGCGTCAGCAGGGTGCGGCCATGATACCCGCCGGTAAAGGCGATCACGCCGGGGCGGCCTGTTGCTGCGCGTGCGATCTTGACGGCATTTTCAACAGCTTCCGCACCGGTGGTGACCAGAAGCGACTTTTTCGGGTGATCGCCGGGGGCCAGCGCGTTCAGTTTTTCGGCCAGGGCGACATAGGGCTCGTATTGCACGACCTGAAAGGAAGTGTGCGTATAGCGGTCTTCCTGCGCCTTGGCGGCGGCGATGACCGAAGGGTGCCGGTGACCGGTGTTCAACACGGCGATACCGCCGGCGAAATCGATGTAACGGTTGCCTTCGACGTCCCAGATTTCGGAGTTTTCAGCGTAATCCGCGAACATCGGCGCGGCAGAGGCAACACCGCGCGGCACCGCCGCTTCGCGGCGCTTCAGCAGGGCGGCGTTCGTCTGGCCGGTTGCGGCATGTGCCTTTACGGCTTTGGTGGCGACCGGTGTCTTGGCCGCCTCTTGCTTGGCGCGCGGCTTGCGGGATTGCTTTTTCACAGAATTTGCCATGTTTGTCGTCCTTCAGATCAAACGCAGGGATATGTTTAAAATCCTAATATGATGTTTAATTTAATTGTCAATCGGGATTCTGATCCCCATATGACGATGGCTGAAATCCGCTTTCGCATAGACACAGAATAAGCCTGTGACAAGCGCGATGCACGGCGCTAGATAATGCAGCAAAACCAACGGCCCGCGGGCCAGGCAAAGGATCTGACGACTTGGATATTGGTCACAAACTCCGCTCCATCCGAAAAGCGCGTGGTTTGTCGCAACGCGAACTTGCATCGCGCGCCGGTCTGACGAACGGAACCATTTCGTTGATCGAACAGAACAAAACCAGCCCAAGCATCGCCTCGCTGAAAAGCCTGCTGGATGCGATTCCCATCAGCATGGCTGAATTCTTCTCGACGCTCGAGACGGACGAAAAGCCTCGCTACTTCTACCGCTCGGAGGATCTGACCGAGATTGCGCCGCCAAATTCGGAAAACGGCGACCAACAGCTGGTGTCGCTGCGGCAACTGGGTCACGTGGGACAGCACAGTTTGCAGGTCCTGCACGAACGCTACGCCCCCGAGGCTGACACGGGGCCGGAGTATCTGTCCCACGAAGGCGAAGAGGCCGGCATCGTGCTGCGCGGGATGATCGAAGTCACGGTGGGCGACGCTGTGCAGACCCTTGGACCGGGCGACGGGTACCTGTTCGACAGCAGTCTGCCGCACAGGTTTCGCAACACCGGCGCAGAGGAATGCGAGATCATCAGCGCCTGTACGCCGCCCACATTCTAGACGCGGTCATACCCGGCACCCAAAAGCGGCCCGGACCACGTTTGCGATCCGGGCCTTGTCGGCAACTGGCTGGCTTCCATCCGCATACAACGACCGGTCACGGTCAAAGGGGTCGATGCCCTTCTTCAGTTGGCTACGCGATAACGGCGATCAAACGACTCCCGGGCCGTTCCAGTCGTCATCATCCTTGCGGCGCTCCACCCGTTTCTTGCTGGTCAAGGCAAGCACGAGTAACGCCACAACACTTAGAATGGAAAGCCCGCCAACGAATAGGTCGGTTGACATGTCGGGCTCCTTTCGTCTGGTTTCAGATGATCAACCCCGCCTTTGCCGCTTTGGTTCCGCGTTGGGCAAACCTGCGACGATTCAGCCCAGTTCGCCTAGACGATATCCTCAGGCATGCCGGGAAGATTGCGGCCAAAGCGTTTTGCGGGCCTGATCGGATAAGGCAACAAAAACCCCTTGCGCGACACCGGCGGCAGGCGCGCGTTCTCGAACGCGCGCGCCCGCCATCCGGCAACGGCCGTTTCAGGAGCGAAACAGGCGACATCGGCGTCCTGCGGCATCCAGTGGCGAAAGCACCGCTCGCGAATGGCCGAAACGTCCTTGGGCCTGTCCAGCCAAAGACCTGCTTCTGTGTCCCAGCGAAAACTGCGGCCATTCAAATTCGCCGACGAGATGATGGCATCGGTGTCGTCAAAGACCGACAGCTTGGCATGTACATAGATCAACGGCGCACCCCGGACGGCTGCGCGCCCTGACCCGCCATTCTGCGGTTTGACCGGTGTGGCGAAAAACGCCTGCGACCCAAACGCCTTTGCGACCCGCGTCACGTACCTGGCCTGGAGGTACTCGCCGTATTGCTGGTCGGCCCCCTTCGAGTTGTCAAAGGCAATTTCCTCTGGCGCGCCGGGCAACACAACGAGCAGGTGCAGATCGGGGTTCGCCTTGACTGCGTCGACAAGTCGGTTGGCCAGCTTGCGATCCCTGAAAAACTGCGTCTCGAGATAGATCAGTTTCTTCGCCCGCCCGACCAGGTCGTAATGCGCCTGCGCCAGTTCGCTGACCACCGTTCGCGGCGATATTCGCGCGACGTTGAACACGCGGGGCCGCGACATCGTGCGCAAAAGACCCGGTGCCGGCTTGGCGGCTGTGCGCCCGGCGACGGTATCCAGGAATTCTGCAAGGTGGTCATGGGCGACCTGGGCGACGGGCCCTGTCACCATCACCTGCGTGTCGTGCCAGGTCTGCGCCGGCGGCTGATTGTGTTCGGGCGTGTCATAGCGGCGGTCATTCAGGTCGAGCCCGCCGATATAAAGCAGCTTGCGATCAAACACCGCGAGCTTCTGATGGTGCGTCACCGGTTGCAACTCGGGGATCAAGAAACGCTTCATGAGCAGCTTGCCATCGCGTTCGCGCACCAGCGGGTGCAGACCGGGCCGCAAGCGCCAGGCCCTTGCCCGTTTGGCCAGCGACATGCCATTGAGCGTGTCGAGCTGTTCGCGCAGCATGGGCCTGCTCTTGAGGGCCAGCATCATCCGCGGCAGGGCCCCAACCGACGCCGGATGGATCTTGCCGGTGCAGCGCAGCAGATCCGGACGCCCGGACGCTTCGGCCGCCGCGTGCATCAGGCGGACGCTTTGCCATGTCGCAGCGTGCATTTTGCCGATCGCGACCGGGTCGAAATCGGTAAGCACAAACGAGATTTCCACACCGCGGCGCAGGGTATCCGCAATCAGATCGAACCAGTCGCTTCCGACCGCCTTGCCCCTGTCGGATTGCAGATGGGTCGTAAGGTCAAATATCCTGAAGCAGGCCCGGATCTCGGTGGTTGCGTCCAGAAAGGCATGTTCAAGTGCGACAAAGGCCTCGGACGCCGTGATCAGGAACGTGACCTCGTCAACCTGACTGGCCCCGCGTCCCATCAGTAGTCGTAGACTTGCTTGGGCTGCTGCGGAATTGGGAACCGCAGGACCACCCGGTGCCAGACGCCACATTGGCTGACTTCGATCTGCCCGTTCAATTGCCGGGCAAAGGCATTGATCAATTGCGCCCCCAGGCCCGACCCCTCTTCGGGCGTGCCCGGCCCGACCGTGTTGGCGATCGTAAGCGTCGCGCTGTCCGGCCCGTCATATTTCAGCGAGATGTCGAGGCAGGGGCGCTCCCCCTCCTGCGCACCAAAATACTTCAGCGCATTCGTGACCGCCTCGGACACCGTGAGCGACAACGGAGCGGCATCGTCCGGATCGAGTGAAATCGCTTCGTAGGTCTGGGTTATCTTCATGCCCGATCCTGCGGAAAGGCCCACCGACAATTGCTGTTTTACAATGTCACGCACCAGCGCACCACCATCGACACGCTGCAAGTCGTCGTTTTGATAAAGGCTCTTGTGAACCGTCGCGAGGCTCAGGATACGGTCTTGCAGCCGTTTGAGCACAGCGCGCGCATCTTCGGTTCGCGCCTGGCGGATCTGCATGTTCATGATCGAGGAAATGAGCTGGAGGTTGTTCTTGACCCGGTGATGGACCTCTTTCAGAAGAATGTTCTTCTGACGCAGGTTATCCTCGAGAGAGGCCTCGTCGCGGATGATGGACTCGGCCATCCCGACGAACGCCTGTTCCATGTCGACGATCTCGCGCGGCACGCCCATCCCCATGCCGGCACGCGGCAGCCTGCGGTTGAATGCGAAATGCCGCATCTGGCGGCCAAGTTTCTTGATGTGCGTGATCGCAAGCCGGTTGAGCGCCCAGAAGGCCACGACAAGGCTTGCGATCCACATCAGCACGGGAAGAAACACGCTCAGGCTGCTGGTGCGGGCGATTTGGGCAAAGGGCACGACATCCGACCAGATGCTCATCGCATAGACCACGCCCGGAACGATCGGAACGACGGCGTAAATCCGGTCTTCGCCATTCGCGTTTACATCGGCAAACACCGTCGGGTCCGACCCCACCAGAAGCGAAAGCTTGCGGTTCACAGGCAATTCCTGTGCCGCGGCCTCGACGGAATCATCTGCGGTCAGCAAAAATCCGTGCGTATTGAAGGTGACGACATTTTCCGGTGCCCGCTCAATTTCGGTCGCGGGCGTCTGGCTGATCGCAAGCGTCGGAATCGACAAGACGACGTAACCCAGAAACTGCTCGCCGTCGAACAACGGTTGTGACAGCGCCACCACAGATTGCGAGCTGAGCGGCGCATCGCGGCTGGCAGTGGCGCGGCGGCGTGGGTTTTCCATCATCTCGTCGAAGTTCGGGTAGTCCGAAAAATCAAAGGTCTTGTCGGACGACGAACACTCCATCTTGCCGGTCACGGGCAGGAAGCCAACCAGGCTGTAAAGGTTCGAACTGACCTGGTATTCCTTCAGGAACTCATGACATTCTTCCCGGTCGTCAATGTAGAGCCGCACGATGGAGGTGAGCGCCTTGGCGACGCCGAACCCTTCCTGGATCGCGGCACGTTCGGCATTCGACGCGTGTTCCGTGACCGCCAACAGGGACAGTTCGGAATTGATGTCGCTTTGACGGGCGATCTCCCTCGTCTGAATGACGGCGATCAGGCCAAGCGGCAAAAGTGCGAGCGACAAGAACAGCAGGATGCGAAAAGCAAGCCCGCGAAAGACATTCCCGTCAAGAAACCCCGCCGTCATATCAGAAAGAGGAGGCTTTGGCCGCCGAAAGAACAGACATCGTAGCATCGTCTGTCATCTCCAGCGCCTCGTCTTCGTTGAGGTGCATCAGTTCAGCCAGCTTGATCCGCGCCCGGTTGGTCCGGCTCTTTATCGTGCCGACGGCGACGCCGCACATGTCGGCGGCTTCTTCATAGGAAAACCCCGAAGCGCCAACCAGCAGCAACGCCTCGCGCTGCTCGTCCTTGAGCTTGGCAAAGGCGACGCGAAAGTCGCTCATCTGAAGATGCCCGTCATGCGCCGGCTTCTCGGCGAGCGCTTCGGTATGAACACCGTCGATGTCGGCGACTTCCCGGTTGGCCTTGCGGCGCGACGAATAATAGGTGTTGCGCAAGATCGTGAACAGCCAGGCACGCATGTTGGTGCCTTCCTTGAACTTGTCGATGTTCGTCCAGGCCTTGACCAGCGTATCCTGCACCATGTCATCGGCAATCGCGCCGTTGCGCGTCAGGCTGATGGCAAAGGCGCGCATCGCGGGCAGGTGATCTACCAGCGCGTCCCTCGGGTCTGACTTTCCCATTACTTGGATTCCTTGGCAGCGTCCTGCTGCTTCAACTGGTCGAGCAAATCCTTGAAGCGATCGGGAATACCCTCGTCCAACGCCTCTTCATAGACACGTTTAAGGTTTTCATCGATCACACTCTCGCGTTTTCTGTCTGCGCCTGCCTGCGTCATTTTTGGAAGTGTATCCCTACAAAGCGAATATTTTACTTGCGTAACGGAACCAAACACACCGGGGCCGGGTTTGGTTCCGAGATTTGTAAAAAAAAGGAAGTGTCAGAATGACCGAAGCGAATGCAACCCGCAGTGTAAGCGACGAATTGGGTGCAAGTCTTCCGTATCTGCGGCGGTTCGCTCGCGCGATGACAGGCAGTCAATCCAGCGGCGACACCTTCGCCGCGGCCGCGCTGGAGGCGATTTTGACAGATCGGTCAATTCTGGACGACGTGGACACCAAGACCGGCGTGTTCCGGGCACTCTACCGGATCTGGTCCAGCGCCGGAGCCCCGGTAGAGCAAGGCGAAAGCGGTCTCAAGGCCAAGGCGCAGCGCCACCTGGCACGACTGACCGACAACAGCCGCGAAGCATTGCTGCTGCACACGATCGAAGGCTTTTCACTGGCCGAGGTCGCGACGATCATCGGCATCGACGACACCGAAGCGCGGCAACTGGTGGATATAGCGCGCCGCGAAATGGCGGACGCGGTGTCGGGATCGGTCATGATCATCGAAGACGAAGCGATCATCGCCATGGATATCGAAAGCATCGTCGCCGACATGGGTCACCGCGTCACCGGGATCGCCCGGACCCGCGACGAGGCGGTGAAACTCGGCAACGCCGACCGGCCCGACCTCATTCTTGCGGACATTCAATTGGCCGACAATTCGTCGGGCATCGATGCGGTGAACGATCTGATGTCACAGCTTGGCGACCGCCCGGTCATTTTCATCACGGCCTTCCCCGAGCGCCTGCTGACGGGCGACAAGCACGAACCTGCGTTCCTGATCTCCAAGCCCTACACCGAGGATCAGGTCATGTCGGCCGTATCGCAAGCGATGTTCTTTTCATCGACAGAAACGCTCAAGGTCTGACCGCAACGCGGTCGGTCAAACGCAAAAGCCCCGTCGCAGTGACGGGGCTTTTTTTAATTAATTGTGAACCTCGCAGTTGGCACCCTACACGCCGGATTGCGACATCCGGCCCTCGATCTCTATCAGGGCCGGAGCCGCTCGTGATAATCGACGGCCAAGGTCATCAGCACCGGCTTTTCCGCATCGCGCGCACGCGACAATGCGCTGTCCAGCGCGCCGAACGTATCAACCGCGATGTGATCCCAATCGAACGCCTTGGCGAGGGATGACCAATCGACATTGCAGAACTTCAGGTCGGTATGGTGCCCGGTTTCGTCCTGTTGCTTGGCCTCGATCAGCCCATAGCCGCCATCGACCCAGACCATGACCGTCATTTTCAGGCCAAGCCTGCGCGCCGTTTCCATATCCTGCACGTTCATCAGAACATCACCGTCGCCGCAGATCGCCAGGACATGACCCGCATCCGGAAGCCGCGCCGCCGCGATCGCACCGGGCAGCGCCATGCCCATACCGGCAAGACCGTTCGCTATGACGATCTGACCCGGCCGCTTGGCCGCGAGCGACCGCGCGACCTTCATCTTGTGCAGCCCGACCCCCGACAGAACGGTATCGGTCGCGTCCAGCTGCGCCTCCACCCGCGAAAGGATATCTTCGGGGCGCGACACGCTGTCGTTCGCGTCGGTCTCGACGGTGTCACGTTCGGCGCGCAGGGCATCGCGCACCATGATCATCGCCGGCTGATCGTCGAAACACCGTCCGGCGGCCCCTGCAACGATTCCGCGCAACGATGCGGAAACAGAACCCTGGACGTCTTGCACCACGTTCCAACCCACATCCGAAGCGGCAGGCACATCGGCGACATGAATAACCTGCGTGCTGTCATCCAGGTGCAGGTTTTCAGGACTATATTCGATCGGGTCAAACCCGATCGCAATGACCAGATCTGCAGCCTTTAGCGCATCGTCGATATGATCGTCGAATGGCTGGCCCACCGAAAACAGACACAACGGGTGATCTGCGGGCAAAATCCCCTTGGCCATGAACGACGTGACAACCGGAATGTTCAGCTTTTCCGCCAAATCCCGCACCTGCCGCGCGGCATCGCTGCGGATGACACCAGCGCCCGCAACGATAATCGGCGCCTTGGCATCGTTCAACGCATCGCAGGCAGCCACGACCGATGCCGGATCGGGCAACAGGTCGAACCGGTCATGCGGTCGGACAGGACGGCCTGTCATCTGCTCATTGGCCAAGTCCTCTGGCAAGGATAGATGCACGGCGCCCGGCCGGGGTTGCAGAGACAGCCGGACCGCTTCGGCGACTGCACCGGGCAATTCGTCGGCTGTCATGATAGTCTGACTGCGTTTCGTCACCGGAGCGAAGAGCGCACCCAGATCGATCACCTGATGACTTTGCGATTTCGACAACCGGGCGCGCGCGCCCTGCCCCGTGATCGCGACCAAGGGCGCGCCATCCAGATGCGCATCCGCGACGCCGGTCACGAGGTTGGTGGCACCCGGCCCCAGCGTCGACAGGCACCCTGCGGGCCGCCCGGTCAAACGGCCATGCACCGACGCCATGAATGCCGCTGCCTGTTCGTGACGGGTCAGGATGAATGTGATCCCGGAGTCCTCCAGCGCCTGCATCACGGCAGTATTCTCTTCGCCGGGCACGCCGAAGATCGTATCGATGCCCGCAGCCGCCAAGCTGTCGACAAGCAGTTTCGCGCCGGTCGTCGTCATGTCGGACATCGGCTTCTGGTCTTGCGCCATATCAGGAACGCCCTCGGATTTGATTGTACACGGTATGCGCCGGAGTGCTGCAGCGCCCCTGCCTCAGTGTTGTGCGATAGCAGACGGATCAGACCCTGCGCAGAATGCGCAACACCAACGTCACGACAAACAGCACGAGAAAGACGAAGAACAGAATTTTGGCGATCCCCGCCGACGCGGCAGCGATGCCACCGAAGCCAAAGACAGCCGCAATGAGTGCGACGATGAGAAACGTGAGAGCCCAGCCCAGCATTGGCGGTTTCCTTGTATGACGCGGCACCGACGCCGCAGGTACCAAGCCAACTGAGAACGAGGGGCAAAAGTTCCACTGCAAAAAACCATTGTAGCGGAACGATTTGCGTGATCGATGCGTTAACGCGTTGACCCATTGGAAAACGAACAGGAGAGTTGACATGGCACAGAAGACAACAGCAAGCGGCAGCAACGCCGAAGTAACGATTGACGATCTGTCGAACCAGATCGCCACGCTGAAGAACGATCTTGCCTCGCTGACGCAAACGCTGGGCAACTATGGCAAGTCAAAGCAGGCGGAATTGACGGAAACGGCACGCGCCACGGCACATGATCTGGCCGAGACGGGCCGAGCGAGGGCGGTGCACACGCAAGAGCAAGCCGAAGATTTTGTGCGCACCCAGCCCGCGACGGCGTTGGGCATCGCAGCCGGCCTTGGCTTTTTGATCGGCATGATGACAGCGCGGAAATAGAATGTTTGATGACCTGCAATCGCGCGTGAAATCCAGCGCGGCCCGTGCCGGGCGAACGGCGGCGATCGGGCTGGGCGCCGCCTTGTCTCTCTGTGTGGGGCTTGCCTTTCTGACGCTCTCTGCGTGGATGTTCCTGGTAAGCGTCACAGAACCGATGATCGCTGCGTTGATTATCGGCGGCTTTTACACGGGCGGGTCGATCGTCGCGCTGGCATTGCTGGCCTCGGGCGGAGAGAAGACAAAACCGCGCGAGACCACGCCGCCGCCTGCCTCACAGGAAGAACCATTGCCGCCGCTGGCCGAAGCATTCATTATCGGCTTGCGGGCCGGGGCGAAATCACGGTCTTGATGGCATTGATCACCATGTCTCCGCTGAAAGGGCGCGATACGAAAGGCCATGGTTCGGGCGAATCCTGTGAACCTTGCGGTGCATCGTCCATAAGAACAAACCGCACCCGATCCGCGAGTGCCCCAAGTCCATGATGCAGCGCGATGACGTCGGATATCGGGGCGCTGATGAGCGTCACGATCAAATCGGACAAAGGGTTCTTGGTCGCCCAAGTCAAGAATTCGGCCGGCGTTTCCATCGAACACACTGGTTCGTGCGGAAAACAATCGCGAAGAAGTTCCTTAAGGTCCGCACGTACGAACGGATCTTGTTCGACAATAATAAACGTCATTCAACCCACCCCCAAACGATATAGATCGCCGGTTTAGCCCGGTCGGAGACGCACCACATTAAACTACGACATAACAGGGAAAAGAATTCAGATATGACCACGACCTGTAAAAACTGCCCGTTGAGGCGCAAGAACCTGTTCACGGACATGACCGAAAACGAAGTGAATTTCATGCAACGGTTCAAAGCGGGGGAGTTGACGATAGAACCGGGCACGCCGATCCTCATGGAAGGGTCGAACGCGCCGCAGCTTTACACCGTGTTGGAAGGGCTTGGCATTCGCGATACATCGCTGTCCAACGGACGGCGGCAAGTTATCAGTTTTGTCTTTCCCGGTGATTTCATCGGCTTGCAGGCTGGCATTCTGGGTGAAATGGGCCATTCCGTCGAAGCGCGCACCAAGATGAAGCTTTGCGTTTTCGACCGCTCCGAATTCTGGAGTTTTTTCCGCGCTCACCCGTCGCGTGCGTTTGACATCACCTGGCTGGCGGCGGTCGAAGAACATTTCCTTGGAGAGACCGTGGCAACGATAGGTCAACGCAGCGCGACCGAAGCCATTGCCTGGGCCCTGATGAAAATTTTTCAGCGGGGTCAGGCGCTTGATATGGTGCACAACGCCACGATGGATCTGCCTTATCGGCAGCAGGATCTGGCGGATGCGCTTGGGCTGTCGTTGGTGCATACCAACAAGACTCTCGGCAAGCTGAAGCAACGCCAGCTTGCGTCGTGGTCGGACGGGATATTGCAGATCAACGATCTGAATTCCTTGGCGAAAGTGGCCTTGACGCAGGTCACTGACCCGGGCGTGCGCCCCCTGATGTAGATCAGTCTTCCAGCATTACCGTGTCGGCGACATAGGCGCCGCGCAAACCCGGTTTGCGCGCGTCCCCAACCGTGCTGTCGCGTTTCGTGCGCAGTTCGAGTTCAGCATTGAACGCGCCACCAAGCAGGACAAGAAAGCTGCTGATCCAGAGCCAGACAAGCATGGCGATCACCGCTCCGATCGAGCCGTATACTTCATTATAGTTGCCAAAGTTGGCGACGTAGAAGGAAAACGCAATGGACAGAACAGCCCAGGACACGACCGCGCCGACGGCACCCGGGGTCACCCAAGCCATCCGCGCGCCGCGTTTGCGATTGGGCCCATAACGGTAGAGTACGCCGACACCGACGAAAATGACCCCGATCGCGATCGTCCAGCGCAACAGATCGGCCAGCAATATCGTGACCCAGCCCAGCGGAAGGAACGCCAGCGCCACGGGCGCGACCACCACGGCCAAAAGTGCTACGATCCCGACACCAACCAGCGTCAGCGTCATCATCAACGCCCGCGCGTAGTGGCGCACGCTGGTCCTGTTACGTTCTCCGTAGACGGCGTTCAGCCCGTTCATCATCGCTCCGACACCGGCCCGCGCGGACCACACGGCCACCAAAACGGAGACCGCACCGGCCCAGCCCAGCGTATCGGAACTGGTCGATACCAGGCCGACGACCTGCTTGTTCAGGATCTTGTAGACGTCGTCGGGCATCAGCCCGCGCACTTCTTCCAGCTGCGCGACGACCACGACAGGGTCCGCGATCAGGCTCATAATCGCGATCAACGCAGCAAGGCCCGGAAAAATCGACAACATCGAAAAAAACGCCACCCCGGCGGCAATCAGGGCCAGATTGTTTTGCGCAATCTGGTGAAAACTTGCCACAGCAGCCGCCCAATAGACAGAAATCCGCGATGGCTGAACGTCGTCTCTCATGTCAGACTTTCGCAGACTTCGCTTTGGGCCCGGCGACCAGCCAGATGATGAAGCCAAGCACCGGCATCAGAAGAACCAGCAAGGTCCAAAGCACTTTCGCCCCGGTCCCGGACCGTGATCCGACAATCGAAATGATCGCCCAGACGTCTAGCACAAGAACGATCAAGCCGCCGAAACCCGCATAATCAGACATGTTTCTGTCTCCTTTGATTGGCCGTGCGCATCACGTCAGCCCTGCCCAAGTATCAATCTGCCAAACGCGCGGGCCCGAAAAAAGTTCCGTCATTCGCTGACTTGCGGCAGCTCATCCCGAACCTGACCCCAGGCCATCAGCGCAAAAATCACCGTTCCGCCAATGATATTTCCGGTCAGCACCGGCAGGAAAAACCCGCGCATCGCTCCGTCAAAGCCCAGATCGCCCTCCAGCATGAGCACGGCCATCTCGACCGAACCGGCGACGATATGCGTGAAATCACCCGCGGCGATCAGCCATGTGAATGTCAGGATCAGAAAAAACTTGGATGAATCCGCCTGCGGCAGCATCCACACGATCAGCGCCACGATCACACCCGCCGGGATCGCCCGCCAGAATGCCTGATTGGCGCCCATTCCGGTCGCGTGATGCGACAGTTCCATCACCGCGACCATCACCTCGGGCGAAATGGCCGTTGTAAACACGAACAGCGACGCCGCGGCAAAGGCCCCCACGACGTTCGCACCCAGAACAATGCCCCACAGCCGCAACATGCACACAAAGGTATGGAAGCTTCGGCTGACCATCACGGGCAAGACGGTCGTGATGGTGTTTTCCGTAAACAACTGCATCCGCCCCATGATGACCGCCAGGAAACCAAGCGAATAGCCAAGGTTCTCGATCAGATACCGGCTGGGCGTGTCCGGCAGATAGGTGCGCAGAATTGCCTCGCCAAGCACCGACATGCTGATCATGACACCGGCGGCGATGCCGGACCAGATCAGCGACCGTTTCGGGCGCTCCATCTCTTCCTCGCCTTCGCGGCGGATGACCTCGTACACAAGCTTGGGTGCCAGCGACAGGGCGTCACGTACCGATTCTTCCTCGTTTTCGGCAGAGTCGCTCTTGTTGCGCCTTGCCTTGGCCGCCGCTTTGAACGCTTCCGCTTTTTGAAATGGTGTCATGTCGCAACTCCTGGATGGCCGCTCGAAATTCTGGCCCTTTGGCGCAGCAAATAGCCCATTTCGATCCACAGTACAGATACCACCGCGCAGTTGGCGGATAAAAAACGGCGTCACACCGTGGCTTTGGCGTTGCACTCGGGGTCAAACGGGCAAAGATAACGGCCCCGTAAGCTGATCAGAAAGATGCCCAGATGACCGCGTTTCCCGCCCCCCTGCTTGCCAATATCCGTGACCGGTTCGCCCACGTCGACACCTGTCCTTTTCAGGGTCCGCGCATCTTTTTCGAGAACGCAGGCGGTGCCCTCACGTTGAAATCCGTGGTCGACACCTCGGCGATCTTTGCGGCGCTGCCTGACAACCAGGGGCGCGACAACCCGGCTGCGCACGCCCTGATGGCGCGGATAGCGCAGGCGAAATCCGACATGGCGGTCTTCTTCAATGCGCCGGGCGGCCAGTTCTTCGTCGGCGAAAGCGGAACCGAGCTGACCTTTCGTCTGATCCGCACGGCGGTCATGGGGGCGGCGGACGGCGGTGTGGTGATCGGGTCCACGGTCGAACATCCCGCATCGCGCAGCGCCGCACGGCAATGGGCCGATCAGGCGGGAAAATCCTATGTCGCCGTCCCGCATGACGATGCCACAGGTGCGGTCACACCGCAGGCCTATGCCGACCTGATGACCCCGGATGTGCGGGTCGCCACGATCCTCCATACCTCGCCCGTGACAGGCATCGCGAACGACGTGGCCGGCATAAGCGCCGCGATCCGCGCCACGGCCCCCGACGCGTTGATCTTCGTCGACGGGATCCAGCATGCCAGCCACGGCCACATCGACATCGCGTCCTACGATATCGACGGCTATGTCGTGTCACCCTACAAGGTCTTTTCGCGGCACGGCTACGGGGTGGCCTGGGTGTCGGACAGGATGACGGCCTTGCCGCTGGAGCACCTGCAGGGCGGACCCGAGGCCAATTGGGAAATGGGCACGCGTGACACCGGTTCCTATGCCACCTTTTCGGACGTCGTCGCGTATTTCGATTGGCTGGGTTCGCAACATTCCGACAGCCCGGATCGCCGCAGCCGGATCGAAGCCGCCGCAGCCGCGATCCACGATCACGAGAAATCTCTGACCGACGCGATGCTGCACGGCACCGGAAATCTGCCGGGGATAGCCGAGCTGCCGGGCGTCACGGTGCTTGGCGGTGTCGACAATTCCGCCCGCGAAGGGTTGGTCTGCTTTGCGCTGGACCACCTTCCCGCCGCCGACATCGTTGCGCGGCTGAACGCGTGCGGCATCCGTACCCATGTGCGCAAGGCCGATCATTACTCGGGCAACATCCTGACCCCGCTGGGGTTGGACGCCGCGGTGCGCGTTTCCCTGTGCCATTACAACAGCCTTGCCGAAGTGTCCGCGCTGCTGGCCGCGATGAAGGACATCTCCGCGCCCGCATGACCGCGCCGGTCTTTGGCGGGCCGTGGACGGGTTGATAAATCTTCGACCGCGCGGGCTTGACCACGGTATTTCCCTTGCCAAGCCTCGCCTGCGGCTCAACAGTTGCGCCATGCCTGACCAGACATCCCTCTCCACCGCCATAGACGCTCGGCGCGACGATCTGATCGCGCTGACGCAAGCGCTGATTCGCATTCCGACGCTGAACCCGCCGGGGCGGCATTACCGTGACATCTGCGAATTTCTGGACCGCCGCCTGGCGCGCCACGGGTTCGACACGAAACTGATCCGGGCACACGGAACGCCGGGCGACAGCGAAAAATATCCGCGGTGGAACATCGTCGCCCGACGCGACGGAAAACACTCCGGCGATTGCGTCCACTTCAACAGTCACACCGATGTGGTCGAAGTCGGCGCGGGCTGGACCTTTGACCCCTTTGGCGGCGCGGTGTCTGACGGCAAGATCTACGGGCGCGGCGCGTGCGACATGAAAGGCGGGATGGCCGCGTCGATCATCGCCGCGGAAACCTTTATCGACACACATCCCGACTTTGCCGGCGCCATCGAAATCTCCGGCACGGCAGACGAGGAATCCGGCGGCTACGGCGGCGTCGCCTATCTGGCCGAGCAGGGCTATTACGATGCGTCGCGCGTGCAGCACGTGATCATTCCCGAACCGCTGAACAAAGATCGCATCTGCCTTGGTCATCGCGGCGGATGGTGGGCCGAGATCGAGACGAAAGGCGAAATCGCCCACGGCTCCATGCCGTTTCTGGGCGACTGTGCCGTGCGCCACATGGGCGCGGTGCTGCGCGAATTCGAGGACCGCCTGTTTCCCGCGATGGCCGCGCGGCACACGGATATGCCCGTGGTGCCGCAAGGGGCGCGGCAATCGACGATGAACATCAACTCGATCCACGGCGGCCAGCCCGAACAGGAGCCGGATTTCACCGGTCTGCCCGCGCATTGCGTGCCCGACAGTTGCCGTATCGTGATCGACCGCCGCTTTCTGGTCGAAGAGCCGCTGGACGAGGTGCGCAACGAGGTCACGGCCCTGCTCGAAGGCCTCAAGAGCACACGCAAGGATTTCGATTACCGACTGACCGAGCTGAATTCGGTCCTGCCGTCGATGACTGACCGGGATGCGCCGGTCGTTCGCACCGTCGCGCGCGCCATCGAGGATGTGATCGGCGTGCCGCCCGAATTCGTGGCCAGCCCCGGGACCTACGACCAGAAACACATCGACCGGATCGGCAAGCTGGGGAATTGCATTGCCTACGGTCCAGGCATACTGGAACTGGCGCACAAACCGGATGAATATGTCGGAATTGATGATATGATCGACAGCGCAAAGGTCATGGGGGCCGCATTGCAAAGCCTGCTGTTGCCCTCCAAAAAAGACAAAACCTCAGGGAGTTAACGTGATGACAAACCTCTTCACCCGGCTGGCTGCGTCCAGCGCGCTGGCCTTGATGGCCACGCTCGGCGCGGCGCAGGCCAAGACCGATATCGTGGTCGCGATGCAGCTTGAGCCGCCGCACCTCGACCCCACCAGCGCCGCCGCGGGTGCCATCGATTCCGTGCTGTACTCCAACGTCTTCGAAGGGCTGACGCGATTCATGGCCGACGGATCGGTCGTGCCCGGCCTCGCCGAATCCTGGGAGATTTCGGACGATGGTCTGACCTACACCTTCAAGCTCCACGACGGCGTGACCTTTCACGACGGAACCACGATGGACGCGGAGGACGTGAAATTTTCCCTCGACCGGATCGGTGCAGAGGACAGCGCCAACGCGCAAAAGGCGCTTTATGCCGCGATTTCCTCGGTCGAGGTCGTCGATCCGCTGACGGTCAGGATCACCCTGTCGGAACCCAACGGCAACATGCTGTTCAACCTGGCCTGGGGCGACGCGGTGATCGTCGCGCCCGAAAGCATCGAGACTATCAAGCAGATGCCCGTCGGCACCGGCGCGTTCAAGTTCGTTGAATGGACGCAGGGCGACAAGATCGAGATCGAGAAGAACCCTGACTATTGGGGCACACCGGCAATTCTGGATCGTGCGACCTTCAAATTCATCTCTGACCCCACGGCCGCCTTTGCCGCGATGATGGCCGAGGACGTGGACGTATTCACCGGTTTCCCCGCGCCGGAAAACCTGCCGCAGTTCGAAGCAGATCCCAGGTTCCAGGTGCTTGTCGGCTCGACCGAAGGCGAGACGATCTTGGCGATGAACAACAAGATGCCGCCCTTCGACAATGCGCTGGTGCGGCAGGCGGTAACGCATGCCATCGACCGGCAGGCGATCATCGACGGGGCGATGTTCGGCTATGGAACGCCCATTGGCACGCATTTCGCGCCACACAACCCGGCCTATGTCGATCTGACCTCGACCAGCAGATATGACCCGGCGGAATCCAAGCTGCTGCTTGAGGACGCGGGCCTGCCCGACGGGTTCGAGACGACCCTGTACCTTCCGCCCCCGTCCTATGCGCGGCGCGGCGGCGAAATCATCGCGGCCCAGCTGGCCGAGGTCGGCATCACCGCCCAGATCATCAACGTCGAATGGGCGCAATGGCTGGAACAGGTGTTCAAGGGCAAGGATTTCGGCCTGACCATCGTCAGTCACACAGAGCCGATGGACATCGGGATCTACGCCAACCCTGACTATTACTTTCAGTATGACAATCCGCGCTTCCAGGCCTTGATCGCCAAGCTTAACAGCACGACGGACCCCGACATGCGCACTCAGCTTCTCGGCGATGCGCAAAAGATGATCTCGGCGGATTACGTCAACGGCTACCTGTTCCAGCTTGCCGCGCTCTCCGTCGCCAAGGCGGGTGTTCAGGGGCTATGGGCCAATGCGCCCACCCAGGCCACCGACCTGACCGCAGTCAGCTGGGCGGAATAGGCGACCGCCGGAAAAACACCGAAAGGCCCTGCGATTGCGGGGCCTTTTTTATGACCACAGCGCAACAGGAAAGGTAATCGTATGAGCGGTGCGCTTGGGGTCGCGGTCATCTACATGCTGACGATCAACGCCACGGCCTATCTGGTGTTCGCCTGGGACAAACACCGCTCGGTGCATGGGCTCTGGCGCGTCTCCGAGCAGACCTTGCTGTTGGTATCGATGATGGGCGGTTCGCCCGGGGCAAAGCTGGCGCAAAAGCGGCTGCGCCACAAAACCCGCAAGCAACCCTTTGGGCGGCGGCTGAATACCATCATCGGGGTGCAGGCCCTCTGCGGTATCGCCCTTTGGGTGCCAGCCGTCCGAGACGCCGTTCAAGACATCCTGGCCGCGGCTGGCGGGTAAGGCGCCCGCCGCTGCAACCGGTGAACCCGGCGTTTGACCTCGTCGCGCACCGGACCGTCCCGAGGGGCATCGCGCAGGGTGGTGAACCAGTGCTCCGGCGGGTTCTTGCCCCGCCTGTTTCCATCGAACCGAAGACCGCGCAGAACCGCTTCGGCGCGCGGCGGCAGGCGGTCGGGCACATGCTGGCCCGTCAGCGTTCCCCAGACCCCGGTCCAAAGCCGCCCGACCGACCACGGGTTATAGCCGCCGCCCCCGAGAACCAGCAGCCGGGGCGCCAGCCCCATCAGGGCGCGCAGCAGCGCCCAATGCGCATTGTTGCTCAGGCTCAGGTGCGCCAACGGGTCTTCCTCCACCCCGTCGGCGCCGCACAGAAAAACGATCGCATCGGGCCGAAAGGCGCGCACCTTCGGCAGGATCAGGTCATCGCGGATCAGCGCCATTTCGCTGTCATTCAGCCCGCGCGGCACCGGCAGGTTGACTGCCGATCCACCCGCATCGTCGTCGATCGGACCGGTGCGCGGCCAAAGCCGTTCTTCGTGCACAGAGATCATCAAGCAATCGCGATCGCCGTGAAACCCGGTCGCCACACCATCGCAGTGATGCGCATCGATATCGACATAGGCGATCCTGCGGACCCCGTGATGGCGCAGCGACAGCATCGCCAGGACCGGATCATTCAGATAGCAAAACCCATTTGCCCGCCCCCGCATTCCGTGATGCGTGCCGCCTGCGGGATTATAGATCACGCCACCCCGCGCAAGCAGTTCCCCCGCCAGAAGCGATCCGCCCGCGGCCGTGGCAGGACGCCGGAAAATCTCCGGAAACACCGGGTTTGTCACGCTCCCGATGTCATACCGCGCGGTATCGTCGGGTGTGGCGTGCTGCGTCTCCTCGACCCTTTGCAGGGCGGCGATATAATCGGGGTCATGCCAGATGTGCAGGGCCTTGGGTTTGGCCCGCGGCGCCGTCAGAAAGGCCTCCGCCGGCAACCAGTCCAAGGCGCGGGCAAGGTCCATCACCGTCGAGACCCTGGGCACGCGCAACGGATGCCAGCGCCCATAGCTCGAGCCGCGAAAGATTTCGGAACCGATGAAAAGCGGGCGCGTCAACATTCCAGTGAGATAATGCGCATAACGCAATCGTCCAAGACAAACCATGCTGGACCATGGCGCGCACGCGGCCTAACCTTTGCGCAATGCTGCGCTATTCGCTCAAACGTCTGCTGTCCCTGTTCATCAGCCTCGCGATTGCGTCGCTGGTCATTTTCGTCGTTATCGAGGTGGCCCCCGGCGATCCGGCCTCCTTTATGCTGGGACTGAACGCGCAACCCGAAACCGTTGCCGCGCTGCGGGCCGAACTGGGGCTCGATGTGCCCAAGTGGCAACGCTATCTGTCATGGGTCGGCGGGATGGCGTCGGGGGATTTCGGAATGTCCTACACCTACCGCACTCCGGTCACGGAAATGATCGCGGCGCGGCTTTGGGTGTCCTTGCCCCTGGCGCTCTATGCGCTGACCCTGAGCACGCTCATTGCCTTTCCCGCCGGGATATTCGCGGCGTCGCGCCGGGGACAGGCGGGGGACATCGGAGTGATGGGCGCCACGCAGCTTGGTATCGCCATTCCGAACTTCTGGTTCGCGATGATGCTGGTTCTGGTGTTCGCCATCAACCTGCGATGGTTTTCCGCCGGGGGCTTTGCCGGTTGGGACAAGGGGCTTTGGGCCGGTCTTCATTCGCTGACCCTGCCTGCGATTTCACTGGCCTTGCCGCAGGCGGCGATCCTGGCACGGGTCATGCGCTCGGCGCTGCTGGATGTGCTGGGAGAAGATTACATGCGCACCGCGCGGGCCAAGGGGCTTTCGGCGCGGCAAACGCTGTGGCGGCACGGGCTGCGCAATGCGCTGATCCCGGTCCTGACCATCATCGGACTGCAATTCTCCTTTCTGCTGGCCGGAGGGATCATCATCGAACAGGTGTTCTATCTGCCCGGCCTGGGGCGGCTGGTGTTTCAATCGATCTCGGCGCGGGATCTGATCGTGGTGGAATCGGTGGTGATGTTGCTGGTGTTCGCGGTGATCGTGGTCAATTTCGCGGTCGATCTGGCCTATGCCGCCGTAGATCCGCGCTTGCGGTCGCGCACATGAAGCGAAATCTGATCATCGGGGCCGCCCTGTCGGCGATCGTGGTGTTGGCCGCGGCGATGTCGTTCGTCTGGACGCCGTTCGATCATGCCGCCCTGAACATCCCCGCCAAACTGCAGACGCCCGGCGCGACGCATCTGCTGGGAACCGACCATTTCGGCCGCGACATCCTGAGCATGGTCATGGTCGGCGCGCGCACGTCGATTGCCGTGGCGTTGGTGGCGGTCAGCATCGGCATGGGGCTGGGTGTGCCGCTGGGCCTTTGGGCGGCGGCACGCAAGGGATCGCTGCTGGATGAACTGATCATGCGCGGCAACGACCTGATCTTTGCCTTTCCGGCAATCGTCATCGCGATTTTGATCACGGCGGTCTTTGGCGCGGGCGCGGTCAACGCGATCATCGCCATCGGCATCTTCAACGTGCCGGTCTTTGCCCGCATCACCCGCGGCGCGGCACTGTCGCTGTGGGAGCGCGAATTCATCATGGCGGCCCGTGTGGCGGGCAAATCCGCAATGCGGATCTCGGCTGAACATATCCTGCCCAACGTGATGAACCTGCTGATCGTCCAGGGCACGATCCAGTTCAGCCTCGGCATCCTGGCCGAAGCGGGGCTGAGCTATGTCGGTCTTGGCGCGCAGCCGCCGACGCCAAGCTGGGGCCGGATGCTGGCCGATGCACAGACCCTGGTCAGCATTGCCCCCCACATGGCCCTGATCCCCGGTTGCGCGATCATCGTGACGGTGCTGGGGCTCAATCTCCTGGGCGACGGATTGCGCGACTACCTCGATCCACGGCTGCGCGTGGCCCGCGTATGACCCTTTTGGACATTCAGACCCTGTCACTGGCGATCCACGGTTTTCCGGTGTTGCAGGATGTCAGCCTGAGCGTCACCAAGGGCGAAATCGTCGCGATCACCGGCGAAAGCGGGTCGGGCAAGTCGATGACAGCGATGGCCGTAATGGGGCTTTTGCCCAAGGGCGCCCGGACCACGGGGCGCATCATGCTGGGCGACCGTGATTTGCTTGCCACTTCAGAACGCGCCATGTGCGGGATCCGCGGCAACGACATCGGCATGGTGTTCCAGGAACCGATGACCGCGCTGAACCCGGTCCAGACGATCGGCGCACAGGTGGCAGAGACTATCCTGATCCACGATCGCACCACCGCCGCCAAGGCCGAGGATCAGGCGCGCGACATGCTGGCCCGCGTGGGTCTGCCCACCGACCGGTTTCCGCTCTCGCGCTATCCGCACGAGCTTTCTGGCGGACAGCGCCAGCGTGTCGTCATTGCAATGGCCATTGCGCGCCACCCCAGATTGCTGATCGCCGATGAACCGACCACGGCACTGGATGTGACGACCCAGGCACAGATCCTCGACCTGCTTCGGGATCTGGCGCGCGATTTCGACATGGGGCTCTTGATGATCACCCATGACCTGGCCGTGGTGGCGGATATGGCGGACCGGATCGTGGTCATGCAAAATGGCGGCATCGTCGAACAGGCCCCCACCGGCGCGCTGCTGACCGGGATGCAGCACCCCTACACCCGGATGCTGTTTGCGGCGTCTTCCCATCGTGTCAACCTGCCCCCTGCCCCGGCGCCCGAACCGCTGCTCGAGGTCAGCCATGTCAGCCGCGATTACCGGTTGCCGCGCAGCCGCGTCTTCGGGGCGCCGGGCACGTTCCGCGCGGTCGATGACGTCAGCTTTACCCTGCAGCGCGGCGAACGGCTGGGCCTCGTCGGGGAATCGGGGTGTGGGAAATCGACCCTGACCCGCGCCATTCTCGGGCTGGAGCCGGTACAGGAGGGATCCATCACGCTGGGCGGCGATCCGGTTTTTTCTGGCACGCGACCCAACCTTGCGGTGCGCCGCCGGATGCAGGTGGTGTTTCAGGATCCCTTCGGCAGCTTCAACCCCCGCCACCGGGTCGAGCGTTTGATTACCGAGCCGTTTCACCTTTTGACCGACCCGCCGCGAAAATCCGCGCGGCGCGACGCGATCGCCGAGGCCCTGCGCGCCGTCGGCCTGTCGCCGGACGACGCGCACAAATACATCCACGAATTTTCCGGTGGCCAGCGTCAGCGTATCGCGATTGCGCGCGCGCTGATCATCCGGCCCGATCTTATCGTGCTGGACGAGGCGGTCAGCGCGCTGGATGTGTCCGTGCGCGCGCAAATTCTCGATCTTCTGGCGGATCTGTGCCGCGAGTATGACCTGACGTATCTTTTCATCAGCCACGACCTAAGCGTCGTGCGCAGTGTCACAGACCGCGTGCTGGTGATGCGCGACGGCAAGATCGTCGAGGACGGACCGACCGAAACCGTGTTTTCCGCCCCCCGGCACCCCTACACCAAGACCCTGATCGACGCTGTGCCGCAACTTCCCGATCTGGCGGCCTTGAGACGGAGCGATACACATGCCTGACATCCAAGACGTTCTTTGGTTCGACACCGACCGTTGCCTGATCGGCGGCACCTGGGTCGAGCCGGCAAGCGGCGACACGCTGCCGCTCACCAACCCCTCCGACGGGTCAGAACTGGTACGTATCGCGCGCGGCGGCATCGACGATATCAATGGCGCGGTCACGGCGGCGCAAATGGCGCTCGGCGGGCTGTGGGGTCAACGTTCGGCGTTGGAACGGGGCCGGATCCTGACGCGCATAGGCCAGTTGGTGCTCGAGCGCGTCGAAGACCTGGCACTGCTTGAGGCCATGGACGTCGGCAAGCCCCTCGGTCAGGCCCGCGCCGATGCCATTGCGCTGGCGCGCTACATGGAATTCTACGGGGGCGCGGCGGACAAGGTGCATGGGGAAACTCTTCCATACCTGGATGGCTACACCGTCTATACCCTGCGCGAACCGCACGGTGTGACCGGCCACATCGTCCCCTGGAACTATCCGATGCAGATCATCGGCCGGTCCGTCGGGGCGGCGCTCGCGATGGGCAACGCCTGCGTTCTCAAACCGGCCGAGGAAGCCTGCCTCACGGCGCTGGCCTTTGCCAATATCTGTCTGGAGGCGGGGCTGCCGCCGGGCGCCCTCAACGTGGTGCCGGGTCTGGGTGCCGAAGCAGGTGCGGCACTGTCGGGTCACGCCGAGGTGCAGCACATCAGCTTTACCGGCTCGGTCAGGACCGGCGCGTTGATCCAGCAGGCGGCGGGGCGCAACGTGGTGCCCGTGACGCTTGAACTTGGCGGCAAGTCGCCCCAGCTCGTATTCGACGATGCCGATCTCGATGCGGCGCTGCCCTTTCTCGTGAATGCCGGCATCCAGAACGCCGGCCAGACCTGCTCGGCCTCATCACGCATTCTGGTGCAGCGCGGCGTCTACGCCACAGTACGTGACCGTATGGCCAAGGAATATGACGCGCTCAGCGTGGGCCCCGCCTTGCAGGATCGTCGTGTTGGCCCGCTGATCTCCGACCGGCAAAAACACATCGTCGAAGGGTTCATTGCGCGCGGGATGGACCTGACAATCGTCGGCCAGGGCACCTTGATCGATGCGCCCGAAACCGGATCCTACGTGCGCCCGACGCTCTTTGCCGATGTGCCGCCGGATCACGCGCTGGCACGCGACGAAATTTTCGGCCCGGTTCAGGTGATCATCCCCTTCGACACCGAGGACGATGCCGTCGCGATCGCCAACGGCACCGACTACGGGCTTGTCGCAAGCATCTGGACCGCGAACGGCGCACGCCAGATGCGCTTGGCAAAGGCGTTGAAATCCGGTCAGGTGTTCATCAACAACTACGGCGCCGGCGGTGGGGTCGAACTACCCTTCGGCGGTGTCGGAAAATCGGGGCACGGTCGTGAAAAAGGGTTCGAGGCGCTCTACGGCTTTTCAACCCTGAAAACCGTTGCCGCTTATCACGGATAGAAAGGACACGTCATGCGACTGACCGGAAAAACCGCAATTGTCACCGGAGGCGCCTCCGGCTTCGGGGCGGGCATCGTGCGCAGGTTCCTGTCCGAGGGCGCGCGCGTGATGATCGCGGACCTGAACGGCGACGGCGCCGCGGATCTTGCGTCACAGATGGGCGACCATGCCATGTCGCATCAGGTCGACGTCTCCAACGGTGCGTCGATCAACACGATGGCCAGAACCGCGCTCGAGACCTGGGACCACGTCGATATCCTCATCAATAACGCGGGCATCACGCATTTGCCCGCGATGATGGAAGACGTCAGCGAGGATGACTTTGACCGTGTCGTGGCGGTGAACATGAAATCCGTCTATCTCACCGCCCGTGCGCTGGTGCCGCACATGAAATCCCGCGGCGCGGGGGCGATCCTCAACGTGGCATCGACCGCCGGCGTCTCCCCCCGTCCCCGGCTCAATTGGTACAACGCCTCCAAGGGCTGGATGATCACGGCGACCAAGGCGATGGCCGTGGAACTGGCCCCCTCCGGCGTGCGCGTCAACGCGCTCAACCCTGTCGCGGGCGAGACACCTCTTTTGAAATCCTTCATGGGCGAGGACACGCCGGAAATGCGCGCCAAATTCCTCTCCACCATCCCCCTGGGCCGGTTTTCCCAACCCGAGGACATGGGCAATGCGGCCTTGTTCCTGTGCTCTGACGAGGCCAGCATGATCACCGGCGTCGCCCTTGAAGTTGACGGAGGCCGGTGCATATGATGCCCGCTGCCGGAAATCAGGCCATCGCCACGATCGCACCAGGGATCTGAGATGTTTCATTTGGCTCCAAATACCTCCGCCGGAGGCACATCAAAGACTCTCTTGCGGGCGCAGCGCGCACCGTTTGACGGCAGCTCATGACGCCGGGTCCGCGAAACCTCATTACCGATGTCGCAGGGCTGCGTGTCGGAAATGCACAGGACACCGCGTTGAAATCGGGCGTCACGGTGCTGACCGGCGATGCGCCGTTCACCGCCTCGGTCCACGTCATGGGCGGCGCGCCCGGTACACGCGAAACCGATCTGCTGGCGCCTGACAAATCGGTCGCGGCGGTCGATGCGCTGGTGCTGTCGGGCGGGTCGGCCTTTGGGCTTGATGCCTGTTCGGGCGTCGTGGACGGGTTGCGCGCTCTGGGCCGCGGCTACCGGGTCGGGCCCGCGATCATCCCGCTGGTTCCCGGCGCCATCCTGTTTGATCTGCTCAACGGCGGCAACAAGGACTGGGTCGATAATCCCTACCGCGCTCTGGGCCGCTCCGCTCTCGACGCCGCCACGTCGGATTTTGCCATCGGCAGCGTCGGCGCCGGAACCGGCGCGCTGACTGCAATGCTCAAGGGCGGGCTCGGCTCGGCTTCGTTTCGACTGCCCGACGGCACGATGGTCGGAGCCCTCGTCGCGGCCAACCCCGTCGGCGCGGTCACCACCCCCGGCGATCGCCATTTCTATGCCGCGCCCTTCGAAGTGGATGGCGAATTCGGGGGCCTGGGCCCCGATCCCGCAAGCGGCCTTGGCCGCACGCTCGACAGCCGCAAGATGACTGCGATGCGCGAAAGGGCCAATACCACCATTGCCATCGTCGCCACCGACGCACGGCTTACCAAATCGCAATGCCAGCGGGTCGCCGTCGCGGCGCATGACGGGATAGCGCGTGCCTGCCTGCCCGCGCATATGCCCGCTGACGGTGATCTGGTGTTTGCGCTCTCCACCGGTGCGCGTGACATGCCCCGTCCGGATCAGGATCTGGGCCTGATCGGTCACGCGGCGGCCTTGTGCCTGTCGCGCGCAATCGCACGGTCGGTCTTTGCGGCTCGCCCCGCCAAAGGCGATCTTCTGGCCTGCTGGAGCAATCTCAATGCCTGAACTGGATCTGGCGGATGCAACGCTGCACTTCGAGATTGACGGCACCGGCCCGCCGCTGATGCTGATTGCCGGCATGGCAAGCGACAGCGCAAGCTGGGCCCCTCTCGTGCCACTGTTGCGCGACCACTATACGCTGATCCGCCCCGACAATCGCAGCACCGGGCGCACCCGGCCTTGGGACGCGCCGGTTTCCGTTCCGATCTATGCGCGCGACTGCGCTGCCTTGCTGCACCATCTGGGCACCGGTCCCGCCCATGTCCTGGGTCATTCTATGGGGGGCATGATCGGGATGCAGCTTGCGCAGATGGCGCCGGAGCGCGTGGCAACGCTGACCCTCGCGGCCTCCGCCCCGCTTCGGCTCAGCCGAAACATCGCCCTGTTCCAGACCCTCGTGGAGATCCGGAAAAGCGATGCGCCGCCCGACACCTGGCTGCGGGCGTTCTTTCCCTGGCTTTTTGCGTCGTCGGTCTATGACGTTCCCGGCGCGGTGGATGATGCCGCAGCCGCCGCATTGGCCTATCCTCATGCGCAAAGCGTCGAAGCGATGGCGCATCAGCTTGCCGCTCTCGACGGCTTTGACCCCGCAGGTCTCCTTCCGCGCTGTCCCACGCAGGCGCTGCTGGCCAATGACGACCTGCTGGTCCCTCCGGCCCTGGCGCAGACCGTTCTGCGCGATACACCCACCACTGTCGTCGCCAACGCGGGTCATTCCATCCACTGGGATGCACCCGGTGCCGTTGCCCTTCACCTGCGTCGCTTTACTGATGACCACCCGATCGAAGGTGCCCAATGACCCATGACATCTATGGCCTGCCTGTGACCGGCGCAGGGCCCGACACTTTGACCGCAATCAACGATTTCATCCATGGCTTTATTGCCTACGAGCAAAAGGCGACCGGCATAATCGCCGCGGCTCAGGCCGACCCGGAGTGCTGTCTTGCCAATGCCTACGCCGCGATGCTTTGGATGTTCCTCGAAGCGCCCGTCGCCCCGGCCAAGGCCGAACCCTTCCTGTGCATCGCCGAGGCGACGGAGAAAGCCGCGACGCCCCGCGAACGGCAGGTCGTCGCCGCAATTCGCCACTGGATCGATGGCGACGTGCCTGCCTCCGTCGCGGCCTGCGATGACATCCTGACGGATCACCCACGGGACATGGCCATGCTCAAGCTGGCTCAATATCACCTATTCAATCTTGGCGACGCGCCCGCGATGCTCAAGGTGGCGCTCAAGGCTTTGCCGGGGGCCGCCGATATCCCCTATACGCACGGCATGATCGCCTTCGGCTATGAACAGTGCCACCTGCTGGACCGCGCCGAGACCGCCGCGCGCCATGCCATGTCGCTGCGCCACGACGAGCCCTGGGCCCATCACGCGCTGGCGCATGTCATGCTGACGCAAGGCCGCACCGCCGAAGGTGCTGCGTTCCTCGAAGCGGTGGCGGACACCTGGACGCCCCTGAATTCCTTCATGCGCAGCCACAACTGGTGGCATCTGGCGTTGTTCTACCTCAGCCTTGGGCGACACGACGATGTGCGCGCCGCCTATGACACGCATATCTGGGGTCTGGCCAAGGATTACAGCCAGGATCAGGTCGGCGCGGTCTCGTTGTTGGCGCGCATGGAATTCGCCGGCGTTCAGGTCGGGAACCGCTGGGCCGACGTCGCCGACCATGTGGCCGCCCGAGGCGCCGACACGGTCAATCCGTTCCTGACCCTGCAATACCTCTATGCGCTCGGACGCACACACCGGGCAGAGGCGGACAACCTGATGCAGGCGATCCGGGCGCGCGCGGCCGATACGACCCGTTTCGATCATCCCGCCTGGGCCGAGGTTGCACTGCCTGCGGCGACCGGCATCCTGGCGCATACTTCCGGAGACTGGGCAACCGCGATCCGCGATCTGGGTGCGGCGCTGCCGCGCATGGCCGAATGCGGAGGCAGCCACGCACAACGCGACCTCTTCGAGCAGATCCACCTAGACGCACTCGTGCAGGACGGGCGCGCATCGGCCGCGCAACAGGTGCTTGAAATGCGCCGCACCTACGATCCGGACGGCGTGCCGCTGAACCTGCTCCTTGCGGAGATATACACGAAAACCGGCCTGCCGGACCTTGCCGAGGAAGCCCGCGCACGCGCCACGGCCACGGCGCGGGCTGCATCCGCCTGAAGCTCACGCTGCGGGCGGCGCGCTTTGCGGCAAACCGATCGGGCCCGCAAGGGGTCGATCACATCATGTCGCGCGCGGCCTTCAGGTCAACGATCCCGCCGGTGCCGCCCAACACCCGGCGAACGGCGGCTACGATCCCGCCTGCATCCAAACCCGCGTCGGCATACATTTCCGCCGGTCCGGCCTGGTCTATGAAACGATCCGGCAGGCACATGGAGCGCACGCGGCACCCGTGATCCAGCAGACCGTGCGCCGCCATCGCTTGCAAGACCGATGCGCCGAATCCGCCCATGGCGCCCTGCTCGACCGTGATCAAGGCGCCATGGCTGCGGGCCAGACGCGCGATCAGCGCCATGTCCAACGGTTTGGCGAACCGCGCGTCGGCAATCGTCACCGAAATGCCTTGGCTGTCCAGCACCTTCGCCGCGGCCTCGCATTCGCCCAGGTGTGTTCCAAGCGACAGCAGAGCGACCTCGCCCGTGCCTTCGCGGATCATCCGGCCCTTGCCGATCTGCAGCACCTCGCCGCGTTCGGGCACCGCCACACCCGTGCCAGCGCCGCGCGGATACCGAAAGGCGATGGGCCCGCTGTCATGCGCGGCGGCGGTTTCGACCATGTGGACCAATTCCGCTTCGTCCGCCGCGGCCATGACAACCATGCCCGGCAAGGCGCCCAGATACCCGATATCGAACGCCCCCGCGTGGGTCGCGCCATCCGCGCCGACAAGGCCCGCCCGGTCGATGGCAAAACGCACGGGCAGACCTTGCAGCGCCACATCGTGCACGACCTGGTCGTAGCCCCGCTGAAGGAACGTCGAATAGATCGCGCAAAACGGTTTGAGACCGCTGGCCGCCATTCCGGCGGCAAAGGTCACACCGTGCTGTTCGGCGATTCCGACGTCGAACACCCGTGCCGGAAAGCGCGCCGCCATCTTGTCCAGCCCGGTGCCCGAGGGCATCGCCGCCGTCACCGCGACAATCGCCGGATCGCGCGCCGCAGCGTCGGCCAGCGCCGTGCCGAACACGGAGGTGTAGGAGGGCGCATTGGCCTTGGTCCTTGACTGCACCCCGGTGCCGACGTCGAATTTCGAAACGCCGTGGTACTTGTCCGCCGACCCTTCGGCGGGCGCATAGCCCCTTCCCTTGACCGTGCAGCAATGGATCACGACAGGGCCCGTCGCACGCGTCCGCGCCGCGCGCAGAACCGCCAGCAACTGACCCATGTCATGTCCGTCGATCGGCCCGACGTAGTCAAAGCCGAGCTCTTCGAAAAACGTGCCGCGGCTTTCCAGCCCGGTGATCAGTTCGCGCGCCCGCCGCGCTCCGTCGCGCACGGGCTTGGGGGCCATATGCTCCATGCCTTCCGCAACGGCGCGCAGCCCGGCCAGCGGCCCCTGTTGCGACAGGCTCGACAGATAAGACGACATCGCGCCAACGGGTGGCGCGATGCTCATTTCATTGTCATTGAGGATCACGAACAGACGGCGGCCTTCGGCGCCCGCGTTGTTGAGCGCCTCATAGGCCATGCCCGCGCTGATCGACCCGTCGCCGATCACGGCTATGGCGTCGCCCGTCGGCATGCCCATGTCCCGCCCCACCGCGAACCCGAGTGCGGCGGAAATCGAGGTGCTGGAATGCGCCGCGCCAAACGGGTCATAGGGGGATTCACTGCGCTTGGTGAATCCGCTCAGACCGCCCTTCTGACGCAGGCTGCCCATCCGGTCACGTCGGCCCGTCAGGATCTTGTGCGGATAGCATTGGTGACCGACGTCCCAGATCAGCCTATCGCGCGGCGTGTCGAACACCGCATGCAGCGCCACGGTCAGTTCGACCACCCCAAGGCTGGACCCTAGGTGCCCGCCCGTGCGGCTGACCGCATCGATCACATCCGCGCGCAACTCGTCAGCCAGCGTGCCAAGCGCCCGGTCGGACAAGTGGCGCAGGTCCGATGGCCCCGCGATACGGTCAAGGGTCGGTGTGGGGGGTCTGGTCATCTGCACATCCTTTGGGTCAGGACGGATCGAGCCCGCCACCGCCAGAAAGAAAAGGCGTCGCACCCGAAGCGATTTCGACTGCGACGCCAGGTTCCTGTAGCCAACAGGAAGGAACCGGGGTGCTTTGCCCCCGTGCCCGGACCAAGGAAGCCAGCGGTCCGTGCCTGGCAGGGTCAGGCGGGCCCCCTGACGGGAAGGCCGCCTGACCCTATTGGTAAACCGGCGCCTCGCTCGTGGCCAATTCAGGCCAGTCCGCGATCACGTTCAATCCCTGCAACGGCTGTTGATAGCCTTTGTGGCAGGTCTTGCACGCCGCTTTGGGCGCATCGGCGTAGATCGGGCCAAGACGTTCCGGAGGGTATTCGTCCTCCAGCGGGACAAGGTATTCGGTGTTCATCTCGATCACCATCTGGCGGCCCAGCAGCGCCGTGCCCCACTGCGGCGTGTTCTGGCCACCATCGTAGAACGCGCGGCTGTTGTGGCAAAAGACACAGTTCACACCCAGCGAGTTGGCAAAGTAGTTCATCAGCGAATAGGTCATCTCGGTCTTTTGTATCGACGCGACATCGACACCGGGCGTTCCCGCGACACGCGATTCAAGATCGTGCACGTTCACCGGTTCGTAGTCGGTCAGGTATGCCTCGAGCGCGCCGGACGGCAGCGACGTGGCCTGGCTGAGCGACGTGGCCCGGTTCTGCACGGCGGACCAGCCGTCGACCCGTTCGTTGACGGGCGTGATCTTGAACCAGATGTCCGACGGTACATTCTGCCCGCGGTGGCAAGAATAACAGTTTACCCCGACCTCCTTGTTGGCATTCACGTGACCCGCCCAGTTCTCGTTGATGTTCTGGGTCATCTGGATCATGCGGCGCGCGACGACCTTGGTATACAGGGTGTCCTCGCCATATGTCTCGACGTCGCCATCGCCGTGGCAATAGGCACAGCCACCTTCAGGCGACACCCATTGCGTGATCGCCCCCATCAGGCGGTTGAAGTTGTCCTCGGTCAGATCGCCCAGAACCTGAACGTTCTGATAGATGTCCCCGGCCAGCGGCGCGCCAGCCTCGGGGATATAGGGCTCCTCGGTATAGTAGGAGGCGATGGTCGGATCCGGCACCGCCAGGGCGATGTTGAATTCCGGCACCGACATGCCGGTGCCGCGCGGACCGGTCTGGAGGCTGGACGTAGCCACCGGATTGCCCCAGGTCACCACCATAGCCGCGGCAAAGATCGCACCGCCGACCACACCGACCAGGATGGCCGGACCAAAGACGTTCGTCGGGTGATCCGCGTTCCACTTGTCAAACCACTTGGGCAGCATGATCAGTTCTCCTTCCCGATGAAGGCTTCGTAAGAGCCATAGTTTTCATAGCCGTACGACCCGTCATACATCGGCGCAAAGTTATGTTCCTGCGCCCAGATGAACCAGTTGTCGACGACCGTACCCGTCAGCAGGATGCCGATGCCGCCCGTGATCGGACAGAGCACCGCGAACCACCACGCCCAGCGGTGGATCCCCTCCATCGTGGCGTTGAAGCCCATCGTCCAGCGCCAGAAGAGCGCCGCGCGTTCGGTGGCCGTGCCGCGATCGTAGATCTGCTCAAGCTCGCGGTCGCCGCCGTAGCGGGTGACCGCCAGAATGGTGCCGCCATGCATCGCGAACAGCAGGACGGAGCCGTAGAGGAACACGATGGAAAGCGCATGGAACGGATTGTAGTAGAGGTTGCCGTAGCGGATCGAAAACGCCGTGGTCCAGTCGAGGTGCGGGAATATGCCGTAGGGCACGCCCTCCGCCCAGGATCCCATGAGAATGGGCCGGATCAGGTTCAGCACGAAAATCAGCCACAAGAGCGCCAGAAAGGCCCAGGCAAGGTGTTTGCCCATCTTGTGTTCCTTGGCCAGGCTGTAGGTCCGCAGGAACCAGGCGCCGCAGCCGATGGCAAAGAACATGCCCGCGATGACCCAAGCCCCACCCTGGTTGAGCGGCGGAATCCGCAGGCCCCATTCCGGGCCCGGCGGTTCCAACCCCAGCCAGAACAGCTGCCGGATGAATTCGGGGATCGACCAGCCGACCTGCGCCAGCATGGAAAAGCCCACGATATTGAACCACACCATGAAGGCCACGCAGGACACCACGCCGTAGACGCCCAGATAGACAGGCCCCAGCTGTGCGTTTCCGATCAGGCCCATCAGCGTGCTGAAACCGGGCTTACCGACGCGTTCACGGTGCATTTCGTTTTCATTGTCCATTCCCATCTCGGGAATACCCTGGACCTGCACCTGGGTGAAAATGTTCTGATACTCGGGCATGATCACATCCCTCCTGCGGAAATTTGCGAACCCCAGATCGGCAGCTCAAGCCACCAGTTCCACCACTCGGGCCACCCGGAGGTCCAGACCGGGCCGGAAATGATGATGCAGACCGCCGAGAAGAAGACCGCGTTCAGCGCCAGAAGATACCCCACCCGGTGAATGCCGAGCGTGCCGACCGAATAGCCGATGTAATCGCGAAAGAAGGTATCCTCGTGGTCGGGCGTCTTGGCCTCTTCGCCCTTTTCGGGGTTGGCCGCCGACAGGATCAGCCCGCCATGCAGCGCCAGCGCGATCGTCGTGGTAAAGAACAGCGTCACCGCCAGCATATGCGCCGGGTTGTAGTGAAAGTGCAGATAGGCGTAGCCGGTGTTGCTGACCCAATCGAGGTGGCTGAAGATGCCGTAGGGAAATCCGTGCCCCCATGCGCCCATCAGCAGCGGCCGGAATATCGTCAGCGTCACATAGGCGAGGATCGCCACGGCGAACCCCACCGGCACGTGATATCCCATGCCAAGCTTGCGGCAAATCTCGACCTCGCGCAGCGCCCAGCTGATGAAGGCGCCGGTGGCGCAGAAGGTGATGATCTGCCAAAGCCCGCCTTCCAGCAGCGGCGCCATCGCCAGACCGTAACTCAGGTCAGGGGGCGCTATATTGATAAGCCAAGGATTGAATGTGCCCTGCTGACTGGCCCCCCAGAATATGAGGATCGTGCCGAGCAGGCTGAAAAAGACCGTCGTGACCCCGAAAAAGCCCACGAAAAAGGGCCCCACCCAGAAGTCGAACAGATCGCCCCCGATCAGCGTCCCTCCGCGGACGCGATATTTTCTTTCGAAGCTGAGCAACGCCATCTTCATGTTCTCCGCGTTTTGCGGCGCGCCTATCCGAGAGGCGGAGGCCGTCGTGAAATCAAATCGTTCGCCGCGGGCGGGCGGCGCACATCTTGTCCGCCCGCAGCTGTGCTTGCTGTCACGTCAAGCTGGGTCGCGCGCCCCCCATGCCGGGGGCACCACGTCACATCGCGGCTTTTTGAGCCGCCAGTTCGAACCAGTTGAAATGCTCCGTGCTGAGCAGGACGAGGTGAATCATCGCCGCCAGCAGGAAAAGGAAAACGCCCTGTGCGACAAACACACGACGGGGATCGAAGATGAGCCAGATCTTGTAGAACTTTGCCATTTGTTAATCCCTCCTCAGAACCACGGGCGCCAGATGAACACTGCCAGATGAGCGACAACGGCAACGGCCGAAAACAGCCAGAGCCCGCTCATGTAGACAGAGTGCAATTCTTGCGCCTGTTCGTCTGTGAGACCTGTAAAAGACAGGTCGGTATTATCAGCCATAATTATTCCTCCGGAACGTTATGCTGACGCCGCGCACCCCGCGGCCGGGTCCTTTGGGGGTCTCCCCCCTCGGGGCTCTGTCCACCTTTGACAAGGCGGCCAGTCTTGGATCTCGACAGGCGCACATGTTGCCGAGAGTGTTCCCCGGGGCCGCGCGGGCTTGCCCCCCGCTTGCAGCCCCATCGAATGGGTCAGGCCGAAAAGATCATCGGCGTGATGATGCGCGCCTGGCTCCAGGCGCGGGCCATCGGGCCCCTGGCGGTAAAGCTGCGGCTGCGCAGCGCCGACAGCGCCCATGTCAGGGTGGCCAGCGGCAGCGTTGCCACAAAGATGATCGCGAAATACACCATGAACTCGGTGTTGTGGCTTTTGCGGCTGCGCGGTTCGCGCGCCTGCGGCATGCCGCCTGATGTCATGTCAGTCATCTTTGATCCTCCCGATCATTCCCGGCACGTGCCGGGTCCAAGGCGCGTACCGTTCCAAGCGATACACACGCGTCTCCCGCGGCAAGTGCCGCCTTTTCTGCCGCATCGCGAAGCATTTTCGCGGCGGAAATCCGTGTCAGTATGGGGTGCGATGCAACAAGGCGGTCCAGCATCGCCTGCGCGTCGGCATCCCACGGCAAATCGCGGCGCAAGGTCGTGGGGGTCGCCTCCGCCGCATCCATTTCGGTGCCCAGGGGCAGAATGTGAAACAGCGCGTCGAACAACCCGTTGCAGACTTCCTGCACCAGGTAGGTGGCGCCCGCATACCCCATGAAGGGCGTGCCGGTGTGCCGCCGGATCGCGGCGCCGGGAAAGCTCGCGGGAATGAACGCGGGGCTCGGCCCGTGCCCGGCCTTCAACTCGGACAGGTACATCTTTTCATTGATCGACCCCATCACGATCAACGGGCGCTTTTGCCCCATCAGGGCGCGAACCTCGTCGTTGTTGGTCTTCTGTCCCGCCGTGCGCGCGACGGCAAAGGCACAAGGCAGACCCATGTCCTCCTCCAGGAACATCCGGATGCCACGCGCATAGGTCTCGCTCGCGACGATCGCAAAGGACGCGGTGGCAAAGAAATCCTGCGTCACCGAACGCCACAGATCCCAGACCGGCTTGATGGTCGAATGCTTTTCGCGGGCGATGAAGGGTTCGGGATCGAGGCCCAGCAAATTCCCCAGTGCGCGCAGGAATTTGGTGGTGCTCTCGATCCCTATCGGGGCTTGCAGATACGGCTTGGCAAGAAGCTCGCTCAACCCGCGCCCGAACTCGCGGTACATGCAGATGTTCACATCCGCATTTACCAGATTCCGCATCTCCGCCAGATGCGCGCCCAACGGCATGACCATGTTGACCTCGGCGCCGATTCCTTCGACCAGACGCCGGATTTCGGCCAGGTCGCTGGGCATGTTGAAGGTGCCATACATCGGCCCAAGGATATTGACGCGCGGACGCGCATCCGCGTCGCGTTTCCTCTCGGGCGGCATCCGGCCCTTGGTCATCCCGAACTCGGTAAAGATCCAGGTCATCGCGCGATCCGCCGATTGCCACTGATCCTCGTCGATGGTGCGCGGCAGGAACCGCTGGATATTGGTGCCTTGCGGCGTCACGCCACCGCCGATCATCTCGGCAATCGACCCGGTCACAACGACCGCGGGCAGCGCCGGATCCAGCGTTTTCCACGCCCGCTTCATCGCGTCCTCGGTGCCCGCGCCCATCTCGCCCTCGCCCAGCCCGGTCACCACGATGGGCAACTCATGCGGCGGCAGGGCATCGGTATAATGCAACACGCTCGTCACCGGCAGGTTCTCGCAACCGACGGGCCCGTCGATCACGACCTGCAATCCCTTGACGGCGCAAAACGCATAGACAGCGCCCCAATAGCCGCCCGCACGATCGTGATCCGTGACCAGCATCAGATCGCGCTCCCCTGTCTTCCAGATGGCATAAATACCGCGGGGGTTTGGGGGTTGGCCCCCAAGGGGCGATATGTCACGCAGTCCGCCATCAGATCATCTCCTGCGCCTTGGCCGCGCGCGCCAGTTTGTCGATCTTCTTTTGATGCTGGGCGCGAAAATCGGGACGCAGGTTCGGATCGCCTTCCCAGATACCGGCGGTGTCTCCTTCGCCCACACCCTCGAAAAACGCCTTCATTCGGGACATGCGATCGCGATTGCCGATGGCGGCGTTGATCACCTCGGCCAGCGATCCCGCGCCGGCGGGGCCCATCAGCGGCCGCGCCGAAATCAGGTTGGTGAAGTAGAGCGCGGGAATGCCCCTGGCTTTGGCCTTTTGCACGACAGGCGTCGTGCCGATGGCCAGATCGGGCCGGATCGCTTCCATCGCGGCGCAATCGTCCTCAAGGCTGGCCCGGTATTTCACCTTGACCCCGCGCGCCGACAGCCAGTCTGCATCCGCGGCCGACCATGGCGATTTCGCGCAAGCCGTGCCGACATAGGGTACGTCCGCGCCGCTTTCGATCAGCAGACGCGCGACCAGCAATTCGGACCCTTCATACCCGGACAGCGTGATCGTTCCCTCGATCGGTGCGGCGTCCAGCGCGCCCCTGATCGCGGGCAGCATGGCGTTCTGCGCCGCGGCCACCTTGTCTGCGGCCACGCCGTAGGCGTCACCGATCGCGGCAAGCCAGGCCGCCGTGCCGTCATGACCGACCGGGGCAGAGCCGACCACAGTCCGACCCGCGGCCTGAAACTCCCGCACGGCGGCGGTGTAGAACGGATGGATCGCGGCAACCACGCCGCACTCCAGCGCGGCGTATAATTCGCGCCACTCGCGGCAGGGCACGACCGGACCGGCCGCCAGCCCCATGGGGGCCAGCATCGCCCCGATCATCATCGGGTCGGCGGGAAACATCTCTCCCAACAAGGCGACGGCGGGCCTGTCCTCGGCGCCGCCCCTGGGGCGCGCAACAGGGCCTGCCGCGATTTCCGCGCGGGCATAGTTCAGCATCGCGCCGGCCAGCACATCCTTGGCCTCGGCATGGGTCGGAATGCCGAACCCCGGCACGTCGATCCCGACGATGCGCACTCCGTTTATCTCGCGCGGCAGCAACCGCAACGGCACACCGCTCGCGGTTGGCACGCACAGGTTGGTCACGACCACGGCGTCATAGCGATCGGGGTCCGCCAGATCGTGCACGCTTTCGCGGATGTCCTCGAACAGTTTTCCCGTCACCAGCGTTTCGGAGTTGAAAGGCACGTATCCGACCGAACGGCGTGCACCGTAGAAATGGCTGACGAAGGTCAGGCCATAGACGCAGCAGGCCGACCCCGACAGCACGGTCGCCACCCGGCGCATCCGCAGGCCGACGCGCAGCGACCCGAAAGCCGGGCACATCGATTGCGGTTGATCGTGGGGCCCGGTCGGATAATCGGCCCTGAACTTGTCCAGCATCTCGGACTGGCCCGCCATGCGTGCGGCGCTTTCCAACTCGGCGCCGGAATGGCAACCGATCCCGTCCTGCGTCAAATCCGGCTGGTCGCCCGGCGCGCGCGACAGATCGCCGTGCGGGTGGCCCTTGATCACCTCCACGTCGTCCGCCGGGTCATAGCTGACCTCAAGCGCACCTTTGGGTGCGTCATGCGTCGTCATAAACGACCTCGAGCGATGGCTTGGGTTTGGAATTCTTTCCGCGCATGTCCATGTCGGTCGCCGGTTCCAGCACGATGTCGCCGCCGGTCTCGGACGCGTCGAACAGGCCAAGAAGCCCATCCTGATCCAGCGGCGTCGGTCGCACCGGCGGCGCCACGGCGACGTTTTCGCCAAGCTCGGCAAAGAGCGCGCCCCATCCTGATTGGGCCGTGCCGACGATCTGGTAGTTCGCGGATTTCTTGCGCAGGTCGTCGTTCTGCGGGATCGCGGCCAGCACCGGAATATCAACCGCCTTGGCGAATGCCGCCGCCTCGCCGGTGCCGTCGTCCTTGTTGATGACCAGACCGGCGACACCAACGTTGCCACCAAGCTTGCGGAAATATTCCACCGCCGAACAGACGTTGTTGGCAACATACAGCGATTGCAGGTCATTCGACGCGACAAGGATCACCTTTTGCGCCATGTCCCGCGCAATTGGCAGGCCAAACCCGCCGCAGACGACGTCGCCCAGGAAATCCAGTAGCACGTAGTCGAAATCCCAGTCGTGAAAGCCCAGCTTTTCGAGCAGTTCGAAACCGTGGATGATACCGCGCCCACCGCAACCGCGCCCGACCTCGGGCCCGCCCAGTTCCATCGCGAAAACGCCGGACCGTTTGAAGCAGACATCGCCGATCGCCACCTCCTCGCCCGCCAGTTTCTTGCGGGTGGATGTCTCGATGATCGTCGGGCAGGCCTTGCCGCCGAACAAAAGGCTGGTCGTATCGGATTTCGGGTCGCAGCCGATCAGCAGAACGCGCTTGCCTTGTTCGGCCATCATGCAGCTGAGGTTGGCAAGCGTGAACGATTTCCCGATCCCGCCCTTGCCGTAGATCGCGATGATCTGGGTCTTGCTGGTGGGTTCGCCCTGCGGCACTTCCAGCGTCGGTTCGGCGTTCGCCTCGTCGCGCAGACGTTGATCGAAATCCTTGAGGTTCGGCACTTCGTCTTTCACGATGGACGCTCCCAGTTCAAAATCATTTTCAGGCATTCGGGGTCGGTGAAGGCTTGCGTGTAGGCCGCGCGCGCATCTGCGGCGGCGGCCCGGTGCGTGATCAGCCCCGACAGGGACAACGCACCGGATTCCACCAGCGCGCGCGTTGCCCGCAGATCATCATGGGTCCATTCCGCGGAGACGCGAAAACGCGCCTCCTTCATGAAGGCGGGCGGGAAGGCAAAGCTGATGGGATCGGAATAAAACCCGGCCAGCACGATCTCGCCGCCCTTGGCGAGGCGACCGATCAGGTCGCCAATCGCCGCGACAGAGCCTGACACATCGTAGATCGAAGTGTAATCGCGCCGGGTGTCATCCTCGGGCGCCAGAACCGCGTATCCGCGCGCATCGCCACGGCGGGTCGGATCAATATCCCAGACCGTCGGAGCGGGCGCGCCCGCCGCGATGGTCAGTCGCGCCAGCAACCGGCCCAGAACGCCATGGCCCACGATCAGGTCCGGCACGGCCTTGTTCAGCCCGGCCATCGCATGGCGCGCCGTTGCGGCCAGCGCCAACAGGGCGCCTTCGGCCCCGAACCCGGCATCGATTCGGGTGACACGGGCCGCATCGGTGATGACCCGCGCCGCGGCACCGCCAAACAGCCCAAAGGCCCCGTCATAACAGTTGGCCCCCGGAACAAAGACATGATCGCCGGCGCGAAATCCGGTCGCGGGGGCGGCCTCGACCACCTCGCCCATCGCCTCGTAGCCGGGAACAAGCGGATACCCCATGCCGGGAAACGGCGGCATCTGGCCCGACCAGAACAGTTTTTCCGTGCCCGTGGAAATACCGGAGTGCAAAATATCCACCACCAGGTCGCCTGCACACGGCGCGGTCAGCGTCAGGGTATCGACGTCGAGATCGCGTGGACCTTTCAGAAGAACTGCGGCGGTGTCCAAGAACGCTCCCTCCCAGGGCTTGCGATGCGCATTTGCGGTGACTCAAAGACTCATGCTTTCAGATGCGCTTGGATTGTCAGTTTAAACTTACATATTGATGTGTCAATAAATTTGGACACTTTTGCGCGCGGGTCACCTGGGCTTGCCGGCGACAAGCGTCCGGGTCACGTAACCGCGTGCGGGTTCGGGGCTCTTGATCCCGACAAATCCCGACTCGCGGCACAGGGCGGCAATCTGATCGGCGGACCGGGTGCGCCCCGTCTGCATCGCCATCGTGTAGAACGCGAAATACACGTCACCCGCCCGATCGGGGCGCGCTCCGCCGCCCATCGGCTCGGAAATAATGAGCCGGCCACCCGGCGGCAAGCCATCGAAGACCTTGGCCAAAAGCGCGCGAACGGTATCGTCCGAATGATCGTAAAGAACCCGGATCAATGAAATCGTGTCCGCACCTTGGGGCAGGGGATCGTCGCGAAAGGAGCCGGCATGGATGGATGTCCGGCCGGACATCCCCGCCTGGCGAATTCGTGCCTCAGCCACCGGCACCACTGCGGGCAGGTCGAACAACATCATCCGCACCGATGGATGCGCGATACCGACCGCCTCGATGAACGCTCCGCTGCCGCCGCCGATATCCAGCAGCGTTCCAGTGTCCCCGAACGATACGGCGCGCAGCGTGTCTTCGGCCACCAAACGCTGGCTTTGCGCCATCAGGTCGGAATAGGTCCGCGCGACCACTGGATCGATGTCGCCCCCTGCGCCGAACACATAGGGCCAGAATTGCGACAAGGCGGTCTGCTTTGGACCGCGCAGCAAGGCAACCGGATCTTCGAGGTCCCGGTAAAAGGCACGGTGATGGCGGATCATCGCCTCCAGCCCCGGAACGCCCATCAGCGCCGCTCCCTTTCGGGCCAGCGCAAAACGCCCCTGCCGCCCGCGCTTTAGCAGACCCAACGCCGCCGCCGCCTGCAACAGGATCTCCATCCGATCGGGCGCGATCCCGGTCGCCTGACCCAACGCGCCAGAAGTTTGCGGACCGGCGCGCAGTCGATACAGCAGATCCAGTTCCACCAGCGCCATCAACACCTGGCTTTGGACGAATCCCTGAACGATATCGAAAATCGCGGCGCCATCGCGGCGGACCTGTCTGCGCGTTAGGAAAAACCGGCTGGCCCAGCTTTGAAATCCGGGGCGGGCGACAAAGCGGTTCAACCAGCCGCCGCGCCAGCCCGGTATATCCTGGGACAGGTCCGACACCGCTTAGACGCGATGCCGCGGCGTGCTGACCTGCGTCGCGACCGGGGTCAGCTTTTCGGCATACATGTTGACCATCGCGGCCAGTTGCGCCTCGCCCGGGCACGACGGGATGGACGCGATCGCACCACCCAAGATGTCCTTGAGGCGCGACATCGCCCCCTGCACACCCAAAAGCGTGACCGCATTGGGCCGCCCGTTCAGGTCATCCTGCCCGGCGGGCTTACCCAGCGTATCGGCATCGTAAAGCGCATCACGCAGATCGTCGGCAACCTGAAACGCCTCGCCGATGCGCGCGCCCAGTTCGAACCACGGCTCGGCCTCTTGCCCTGCCGCAAGCGCGCCCATCTGCGTCGCGGCGATGAACAAGGCGCCGGTCTTGGCCTGGTGATAGGCGCTCAGATCGATGTCGCATTCGCTTTCCCAGCCTTGCCCGGCGCAGATTCCGCCGGGCATTCCCGTCCTTTGCGCCAAGGTGATGATCATCTGCGCCACCCGGTCGGGCGCATGACCCGACTGGCGCGCCAGGATTTCGAAGGCAAGCACGATCAGGCTGTCCCCGGTCAGCACCGCCAACGGTTCGGAATAGGCCCGGTGCACCGACGGCTTGCCCCGCCGAATGTCCGCATCATCGAAACAGGGCAGATCGTCATGCACAAGACTGGCGCAATGGATCAGCTCCAGCGCCGATGCCGCCGCATCCGATAGCATCGGGCGATCGTCGCCACACGCCATCGCGACAGACATCAGGATCGTGGGGCGAATGCGCGCGCCCCCCGGTTCCGTGGCATAGCGCAGCGCAGACGACAGCCGGGGCGGCACGGCGCCACGGCCCTGCCCAATGGAAATCGCGCGGGAAATGGCGGCTTCGATCCGGGTCGTCATGGCCATCGGCGAGACCTCTCTCAGACTATCTGTCAGAACATATGAACACTATAGTGTAAATCATACTGGACACTTTGATGTCACGAGTCAACAATCCCACGGACCCCTTCCAAACGGAGCCTGCATGACATCGACCACCGCCCCTGTTCGCCGTCGGCACGCCGTGATCGTCGGCGCCGGCATCGCCGGACTGGCCACAGCGCTTCGGCTGGCGGTCGGAGGTATGCGCGTGACGGTGCTGGAGCGGCACGACCATGCGGGCGGCAAGATCAGAACCCTGCCAAGCGACGCGGGACCCATCGATGCGGGGCCAACGGTGCTGACGCTGCGCCACGTCTTTGACGACCTGTTTGCCTGTGCCGGAGCGCGGCTTGACGATCACGTCAGCCTCGTGGCGCAGGACGTTCTGGCGCGGCACCATTGGCCCGACGGCAGCCGGCTTGATCTTTTTGCCGACCCAGATGCCAGTGCCGACGCGATCCGGTCCTTTGCCGGGGCGCGGGCCGCGGATGAATTTCGCGCCTTCGGTACACGCGCTGCGCGCCTGTACTCGGCCTTTGACAATCCGATCATGCAGGCACCGGCGCCCCGCCTGTCACAGCTCGTTCCGCACGTGCTGGCACGGCCCTCGCTCATTCCCGCAATGGCGCCTCTCTCCTCGCTGGCAGCGATGCTGCGGCGGCAATTCACCGATCCGCGCCTGGCGCAGCTTTTCGGGCGCTACGCCACATACGTCGGCGGCGCGCCGCATCTGTCACCGGCGATCCTGTCGCTGATCTGGCAGGCCGAAGCGGCAGGCGTCTGGGTGGTCGAAGGCGGGATGCACAAACTGACCGACGCGATCGCAGCGCTTGCCACCGCGCACGGCGTTGCGTTTCAACATGGCGCGCATGTGAACCATATCGAATTGCGGGGCGGGCGCGTTGCAGCCGTGCAACTGGCGGCCGGCACCCGGATTCCGGCGGACGAGGTCGTCTTTGCCGGCGATCCGCGCGCGCTTGCGACCGGCGCGCTGGGGTCCGGCCTGCGCCACGTGGCACCCCGGACCGCAACGCTGCCACGGTCCTTTTCGGCACGGGTCCACAGCTTTGCCGCAACCCCGTCGGGGGCCGACCTCATTCATCACAACGTGTTCTTCGCGGCCGATCCGCACAGCGAATTCAACGACCTTGCCGCAGGCCGCATTCCCGCCGATCCAACGCTCTACCTTTGTGCGCTGGATCGAGGACAGGGCCACGCGCCCAAACCGCTCGAGCGGTTCGAGATCATCTCGAACGCCCCCGCTCCTTCCGACACACAGACCCCACCGGAGCTTGACCAATGGCACCATCAGATCATGACGCGGCTGACGCGGTTCGGGCTGACCCTGTCGCCGACACCCAGGCCGCAGGATATCACGACGCCCCAGATGTTTGCGCAGATGTTCCCCGCGACAAGGGGCGCGCTCTATGGGCAGACCCCGCACGGGATGACCGCGACGTTCAAACGCCCCACCGCCGCGACGCCGGTGCCCGGCCTCTGGCTGGCGGGCGGCGGGGTTCATCCGGGTCCGGGCGTTCCGATGGCGACCCTCTCCGCGCGGCACGCGGCCGAGGCGATCTTGAGCGCCCAAATTTCAACATCGACGTCGCACCGAACGGCTATGCGTGGTGGTATGTCGACGGCCTGAGCGATTGCGGCACGCGCGCCGTATCCGTGATCGGCTTCATCGGTTCGGTTTTTTCGCCCTGGTACAAATGGTCCGGGCGCAAATCGCCGCAAAACCACGTGTGCATCAACGTGGCGACCTATGGGCCCGGCGGGCGCTTCACGATGACCGACAGGGGGCGATCGGCGCTGCGACAGACCGCGTCGCGGCTTGAGGTCGGGCCATCGTCGATGCGCTGGGACGGCGAACGACTGGTGATCGACATCGACGAAGTATCGAGCCCCCCCCTGATCAACCGTATCTGCGGCCAGATCACGGTGACCCCGTCTGCGATCAGCGGGGTTGAATTGCCGCTTTCCCCTGACGACGCCCATATCTGGCGGCCCTTCGCACCGGTATCGCGGATCGCGGTCGATATCGACCGACCGGGCTGGCAGTGGACTGGCGAGGGATATTTCGACGCCAATTTCGGGACGCGGGCCTTGGAGGAGGATTTCAGTTATTGGACCTGGGGACGGTTCGGCACATCACGCGGCGCCACCTGTTTCTACGACGCAACGCGCCTGGATGGCAGCGAACTGGCCGCGGGCTACGCCTTTGACCCGGACGGCATCGCGACCCCCCTGCCCTTGCCGCCCAAGACGCCCCTGCGCCGTAGCCTTTGGGCAGTGGCGCGCGAAACCCGCAGCGACCCAGGCTTCACCCCGCATCAGACGCTGAGCATGCTGGATGCGCCGTTCTATTCACGTTCTGCCGTGCGGACCAAACTGGACGGCGACATCGTGACGGGCGTTCACGAGGCGCTGGACCTGCGGCGGTTCCGAAATCCACTGCTCAAACCGATGCTGGCCCTGCGCGTTCCGCGCCGCGGCAAGTGGTGTTTTTCCTAGGGCGATCAGGACGGGCGCGGCGGCGGATTGCGCGCCGCGTCGGGGTTCAGCCGCCACACGCCCGCGTTCAGCGCGGCGGCGATGCTGACCCAGATCAGATAGGGTACGAACAACACGCCCGCCAGAACATCGACCTGCCACAAGGCCACGAGCCCACACAGGACGGACACCCACAGCAAGACGATCACGGCCATACCCATACGTATGTCCTTGAGGCCGAAAAACACCGGCGTCCAAAGGCCGTTCAGCGCAATCTGAAGCGCCCAGAAGGCCATTGCGTAATGATTGCCCTCGGTCAGCGCCGCGCGCGCGCCCGCCACCGACATACAGAAATACAACACGAACCAGGTGACCGGAAACACCCAGTCAGGCGGCGTGAACCACGGCTTTTGAAGGCTGCGATACCACGGGCCGGGCGGAAACAGGCCGCCGGTCGCGCCGGCGCCCAGGCAGGCGCCTAGAAAAAGACAGAACAAAACCCAGAACATGACGCTCAGCTAGCCCCCGCGCGACGATTGATCAAGCCGTTGCGGTGACTTGGGTTGTGCGTCTCCAACGCGGCGAGCACCGCGATTAGCGCATCGCTGCGCGACGCCACGGGCGCACCACGCGCCGTTGTATCGACCAGAAAACGGACCTCCTCCAGCGGGCGCGCATACAGCACGGCAGACCGTGGCATGACCATGCTTGCCCCCGACATCAGCAGCGACTGGCCCAGCCAACCGATCTTTTGCGCCTTGCCGGTGCGCGCGCGGGCCGTGATCGAATCCCATCCCATCGTCCTCAGCCGCCCGCCGATACCGGCATAGATGTAACGGGCGCCGTAGATGCCCGGACGGCAAGACCTCGGCAGCGCGCCGACGCCGGCTTCGGACCGGATATAGAGGCGGTTCGCTTCAGCAATCAAGCGCTTGACCATGACACCGATCTCTTTGCACGGCTGCGGGTCGGACAGGAACGCATCCACATCAAGCTGCGCCGCATCGAACCAATCCGTCGGCAGGTATAGGCGCCCCTCGGCGGCGTCTTCGCCCACATCGCGCGCGATGTTCGTCAGTTGCATCGCCACGCCCAGATCGCAGGCCCGCGCCAATGCGTCGGCATCGCGCACCTCCATCAGCACGCACATCATCGCCCCCACGGCCGAGGCCACGCGCGCGGAATAGTCCCGCACCTGCGACAGTGTCGCATAGCGCCGTCCTTCGGCATCCCACGCCAACCCTTCGAGCAGCGCATCCGGCAGGGCGCGGGGCATCTCGAACTGCTCGACGATCGCGGCGAATGCGCGGTCGGGGGCGGCATCGCGCGGATGCCCGGCGTAGACCGCATCCAGACGGTCGCGCAGGCGCAGCACCGCGTCGGCCTTTTCCGCCTTCAGATCGACCTCGTCATCCGCCAGGCGGCAAAAGGCATAGAGCGCTAACGCCGGGTCACGCACCCGGGCGGGCAGCAGCCTGGACGCGGCATGAAACGACAGGGATCCGTGGCGAATGGCCTCGCGGCAATGCTCAATATCATCAGAACGAATGCGGGATCGGGTCATCGTGTCACCTGTGGGGCGGGTACGAGTTTTCCAAGGACTTCAGCGGTTGAAATGACACCCGGCACCCCTGCCCCGGGATGCGTTCCCGCACCCACAAGATAGAGGCCGCGCGCCTCCTCGCTGATGTTGTGCGGTCGAAACCACGCGCTTTGCAGGATGCGCGGTTCAATCGAAAATCCCGATCCATGCGGGCTGTAATAGCGGTCGCGAAAAGTTTCGGGGGTGAACACCGCCTCGGTGACGATCGCATCTGCCACGCCGGGCAAAAGCTGGTCTTCCAGTACCTTGAGCATCCTTGCCTTGTATCTGGGTTCCTCGACGGCCCAATCGACGCCGTTGTCATGGCCCAGATGCGGCACCGGGCTGAGAACATAGAACGTGTCATCACCGTCGGGGGCGACACCGGGGTCCGTCACACTGGGCCGATGCACATAAAGGCTCATGTCGTCGCTCAAGGTGCCGTTGATGAAAATATCGCGCAAAAGTCCGGTATAGCGCGGCCCGTTCAGGATCGTATGGTGGCCCACATCGCGCCATTTCCCCGCCGTGCCCCTTGTCCCGAAATACCAGACGAACAGGCTCATCGAATAGCGGGTTCGCTTGAGCTTGGCCGTGGTCCAGCGCCGACGCGCATGATTGCGCAACAGGTGGTCGTAGGTGTGCCCCGAATCCGCGTTCGATACGACGATATCGGCCCCCATCTCAAGCCCGCCGGCAAGACGCACGCCCGTCACCGCACCGTCGCGAACGACGATCTCATCGACCTTGGTGTCCATCAGCAACGTGCCGCCCTGATCCTCGACCACCGCCGCCATCGCCTGCGCCATGCCCGCCACGCCACCCATCGCGTAATGCACGCCGAACTTCTTTTCCAGATAGGCCACGAGGATATACATCGACGTCACATGGCACGGATCGCCGCCGATAAAGAGCGGATGAAAGCTGAGCGCCATGCGCAGTTTTTCGTCTTTCACCCGCCGCGCGGCATGCGCATAGACGGACCTGTCGGCGCGCAACATGCCGAACGTCGGCAGCACCTTGGCGAGATCCCGGAACTTGTGCATCGACCGGCGGCCCAAATCCTCGAACCCGAACCAGTAGCGTTTTTCGCTATCGCGCAGAAAACGGTCGAACCCCACCAGATCGCCCGGCGACAGTTTCGCCACTTCGGCACGCAGTTTTTCCGTGTCCTGCTGCGCGACGAATGTCGTGCCATCCGGCCAGCGGATTTCGTAAAACGGATCCAGCGATTTCAGCGTCACATCGGCATCGAAATCGCGGCCGCAAGCGGCCCAAAGCTCGCGGTAAAGCTGTGGTACGGTGATGATGGTCGGCCCCAGGTCAAAGCGATGCCCGTCTTGATGCAGGCAACTGCCGCGCCCGCCGGGCACGTCCAGCGCATCGATCACCGTCACGCGGTATCCCTTGGCCCCAAGCCGCATCGCCGCCGCCAGACCACCCAGCCCCGCACCGATGACAATGGCACGGTCGCGCGCGCCATGGGCGGCACCGACGGATTCGATCTTATCCACGCGTGTCATCATCTTGCTACAGTAGATGTGTCTAGTTTAATTGACAATTGCCTTCTTCCAATCAGCACGGCCTCATGTCAGACTTGGTTGACACTTATGGATCTGCCGCCGCCACATGACCGCCTCACCCATCGTCACCCTCAGCTTTTTCCGGTTTTCCGGCCTTGGTGCCCGATTGTGGGCGCTTGGCATGATGGGCGGCGCGCGCATGCCCTTGGCCAGGGTGCCCGATATCGGCTTCTGGAAGCTGTGCGGATCGGGCACCGGCGAAGGCTTTACCCCCCTGCCCAACACGGGCGTCTATGCCATTCTCGCCACTTGGCCGAACGAGGCAACGGCGCGCAGACGGCTGTCCGAGACCGCGATTTTCAGGCGCTACCGCGATCGCGCCGCAGAGGATTGGACAGTATTCCTCGCCACCAGATCGGTGCGGGGTCGATGGTCGGGAAAAACTCCATTCGCCGCGGCGTCGCTCTCGTCCGGGGGCCCCCTCGCGGCATTGACCCGCGCCACGATCAAGCCACGGATCGCATTGAAATTCTGGTCACGCGTGCCAAACATCAGCCGGATGATCGGATCCGACCCGAAGGTCGCCTTCAAGATCGGCATCGGCGAGGTGCCCTTAATGCATCAGGTGACATTTTCGATCTGGCCCGATGCGGATTCCATGGCTGATTTCGCGCGCGCCAACGGCCCCCACGCCGATGCCATCAGGGCAGTCCGCGCCGGGTCGTGGTTCTCGGAAGAGTTATATGCCCGCTTTGCCATTCTGGGCGACAGCGGGACCTGGGGCGGCACAAGCCCGCTGGCAAATATGGAAACACACGTATGAAGACCCCCTTCCCCTTTTCCGCGATTGTCGGACAGGATCAGATGAAACAAGCCATGGTCCTGACCGCCATCGACCCCGGCATTGGCGGGGTTCTGGTATTCGGCGACCGAGGAACGGGAAAATCCACCGCGGTCCGGGCACTGGCCGCGCTTTTGCCCCCGATCAAGGCGGTGGAAAGCTGCCCGGTGAATTCCGCGCGACTGACCGATTGCCCCGAATGGGCTGAATTAGGGTCGAAAAAGTTGGTTAGCCGCCCGACCCCCGTGATCGATTTGCCGCTTGGCGCGACAGAGGATCGCGTATTGGGCGCGCTGGATATCGAACGCGCACTGACGCGCGGCGAAAAGGCGTTTGAACCGGGGCTGCTGGCACGCGCCAACCGCGGATACCTGTACATCGACGAGGTCAATCTGCTGGAGGATCACATCGTCGATCTGCTGCTGGATGTGGCGCAATCGGGCGAGAACGTCGTCGAACGCGAAGGCCTGTCGATCCGCCATGCGGCGCGGTTCGTGCTGGTCGGCTCGGGCAATCCGGAGGAAGGCGAGTTGCGGCCGCAGCTGCTTGATCGGTTCGGATTGTCGGTGGAGGTCCGCTCCCCGCAAGACATTCAGGACAGGGTCGAGGTGATCCGACGGCGCGATGCCTTCGAAACCGATTTCGACGCGTTTATGGCCATACACCAGAAAGCCGACGCCAAGCTGCGCAAGACCATCCTTGCCGCGCGCAAGCGCCTGCCCGACGTCATCACACCAGAGGCTATTCTGCACGATTGTGCCGAACTTTGTATCGCTTTGGGCTCTGACGGGCTGCGTGGGGAGTTGACGCTTCTGCGCACCGCGCGCGCACTGGCGGCCCAGCACGACGACGCGACCCTGACCCGCGACCATCTGCGGAGAATCGCACCCATTGCCCTGTCGCATCGCCTGCGGCGTGACCCGCTGGACGAGGCGGGGTCAGGCGCCCGTGTGATGCGGGTCGTCACCGAGGTCTTGGGGTGATCGACCTTGGCGATAGCTGGCAGCGCGCGCATCTGGCGCTGCGGTTGCTGGCCATCGACCCGTCGGGGCTTGGCGGCGCGGTCATACGGATGCGGGCAAGCCCGGATCGCGATGCATTGCTGCATGCACTTGGCGCGCTTCCGCATCCCGTGCGCCGGATACACCCCGCCATCGCCGACGATCAGCTTTTCGGCGGCCTGGACCTGTCAGCAACACTGAAAACCGGACAAGTATCTTTTACCAAAGGATTTTTTCAATCACCGGCGACCCTGTTGCTCATAATGGCCGAGCGATGCGACCGCGCGTTGGCTGGAAAACTGTCGCAGCAAATCGATCAGACCACGACGCACTGCCTCATTGCATTGGACGAAGGCGCCGACGATCAGGAAAACGCGCCTGCGTCACTCGCAGATCGGCTTGCCTTTCACATCGAACCCGCCGGGCGTAGACCAATAGCGGTGTCTGTCCCCGCGGGGACAGGCCCAGACACACCTGCAACCGTCAAGGCCAGCGGCGAAGACATCCAAACCCTAAGTGACCTTGCCACACATTTTGGCATATCGAGCTTGCGCGCACCGATACTGGCGCTTCGCGCGGCCCGGGCGCATGCCTCCCTGCATGGCCGGGTGACCCTTGATCAAAGCGACCTGGAAGCCGCCGCAGCGCTGGTTTATCCGCATAGGGCGACGCGTGTCCCGGACCCTCAGGACAGAGCATCGCCGCCCCCTGCCCCATCACAGGACGCGAACGGCACCGACGACACCGAAACGGCGCTGCCGGACGGCGATATGCTGATTGACGCCGTCAAGGCGGCCTTGCCTCCGGGCCTGCTTGAAGGAGGCGTCCCCGCGGGGACAACATCGCGCGCCAGCGGTGCCGGGGCGGGCCAGGCCCGGAAAAGCAATCGCCGGGGGCGTCCCCTGCCCTCGCGCCCCGGTCGGCTGGATGGACGAAACCGGATCGACCTTGTCGCAACGCTCCGCGCCGCGGCCCCCTGGCAGACCATTCGTCGAAAAGCCCGGCCCGACGTCGCCGGCCTGATCATTCGACCTGCCGATATTCGGGTGAAACGACATCAGGACCACTCTGACAGGTTGCTGATTTTTGCCGTCGATGCGTCAGGCTCTGCCGCCATGTCCCGGCTGAACGAAGCCAAGGGTGCGGTGGAGCTTTTGCTTGCCGAAGCCTATGCCGCCCGCGATCACGTCGCCCTCATCTCGTTTCGTGGGATCGCGGCGGATGTGATGCTGCCGCCCACACGGTCGCTGGTTCAGACCAAGCGCCGTCTGGCCGAATTGCCCGGCGGCGGCGGAACACCCCTGGCCGCCGGCCTGCAGCACGCCGCCCAGATGGCGCATCAGGCCGCCTCGCGCGGGCTTAGCCCGACGGTTGTCGTTCTGACCGATGGCCGCGCCAACATCGCGCTGGACGGGACCGCCAACAGGGCACAGGCGACAAAGGATGCAGACCGGATCGCAGCGATGCTGCGCGGGCAGGGCGTGCAGGGATTGGTGATCGACATGTCGACCCGCCCGCAAGCTGCACTTCGAACTCTCGCCGCCCTATTGGGCGCACCCTACCTTCCGTTGCCCCGTGCTGACGCGCAGCGATTGACAGACGCGGTCGGCACCGCGATCGGCAGACCCTGACAATGCGGTTTGGCGCCGATACATCGGATTGGCCGAATGCCGACCTGTCGAGAGAGGTGTTCTGCCCGCCGCATCGCTGGCACGTTCAGGAATCGGGCGAGGGTGATACGCTGTTGCTGCTTCACGGCGCTGGCGGCAGCACCCATAGCTTCAGGGATCTGATTCCGATCCTGGCAAAGTCGCATCATGTCGTTGCGCTAGACCTGCCGGGACAAGGGTTCACCCGGCTCGGAGCGCGGCATCGGTGTGGGCTGGAAGAGATGACGCAGGACATCGCATCGCTTTGCGCGCAGCAAGGCTGGCATCCCGGCGCAATCATCGGACACTCTGCCGGTGCTGCCATTGCGCTCAACCTGTCCCAATACCTGTTGTCCCCGCGGGGACAATCGCCAAGGGTAATCGGCATCAACGCCGCGCTCGACAATTTCAAGGGGCTGGCGGGGCTGTTGTTTCCGGCCATCGCAAAAGTTCTGGCCTCTGTTCCGTTTACCGCCAGCCTGTTTTCCTCGGCCAGCGCGACAAAGCGTCGGATAGCGGCCCTAATACGCGGAACAGGGTCGCATTTGGATGATCATGGTATTGAGCTTTACCGTCGGTTGGTCGCCGACAGGGACCACGTTGATGCGACACTGGTGATGATGGCGCATTGGTCGCTCGACGATCTGTTGGGCCGGTTGCCCCGCATCACCGCGCCGACGCTGTTCATCGTGGGCGATAAGGATTCCGCGGTGCCGCCCGATGTATCCCGCCGCGCCGCGACCAAAATGCCGGCGGCACGCGTGATCAGCCTGCCCGGACTGGGCCATCTGGCGCACGAAGAAGCGCCAGACGCGGTGGCAAAGGAAATATTGGAATTTCTCAAACTGCGTTCCGGGGACTAGCCCTTGAGCCGATCCAGAAAGGCGCGCGCCGCTGCTTCGAGCCGCCGGGGATCGACGGCACCGAAATCGTGATCCAGCAACACCTCGAACCGGCCAGCGGAGGCCGTGCATTTGGCGACGCCCTCCGGTCGGTTCAGCTTGATCGTCGTCTTCGACGAACTCTTTGGGGCAGGTGCCTTGGACACCGCAGGCTTGGCCGCGCCGCCCGATGCCGCCGACCGCAGGATCGCCAGCTCGCCCGCGGCATCGCGATCGGGCCGCGCGTTCAAGACCGCCCGGATCTGCCCCGCGGCACGATCATTTCCCTCGATCAGCCTGACCAGGGCCAGCCCGGTCGCGCGGGGAATCACTTCGGGGAATTTCAGATCCTGGCCCAGGGCGTCCAGAAGGGTCGCGAAATGCCGGATATAGCTACGCTTTTGACGTCCGGCCGAGGCAAATAGATCATCGACCGCATCGGCACTGCTGCGGATTTCGGGCGTGCGGGCGGCATAGGACATGGCAAGCTGCGCCATCTCGGCGAACGAGATATCGCGGCGCACGAGGTTTTCGTCGACCATCCGCCGATACAACTGATCAAGCTGCGCGCCCTTGGCCTGCAGAGTCGCCGGAATGCGCGCAAACCGGGCCTCGCCGGTTTCGTGGAAAAGCTCGCGATAAGCCGTCAACCGGCGAAAGCCCTGGATCAACTCAAATCCGCCTTCGACTTCCTCCACGTGGATCGGATTGGACAGACCCAGCGCCCTGATCGACGCCTTGAGCTCTTCCAGCTCCGGATCGCGGGTGCCGGAGCGATCGCGGATCAGCTTGGACATCTTGACCGATCCGATATCGATTAGCCCGACAATCTGGCCGTTTTTCTTCAGCGCGATGTATTCATGCGCCAAGCGGTCATTCTCTGCCCGGATCGCCGTCTCGGCGGCCTGCCGTTCCGTCAATGCGGCTGCGTTTTCAGAGATCGCCGAGGCCATCGGCCCGCGCCGCGCTTCGGGCAGCGGTGCATCACTCACCGGCGCGACCTCCGGCTCAACATCGTCGAAATCTATGTCGAATACACGCCGCTTGCTCATGCCTTATCCTCCAGCTGGTTCCACGCCTCGCCAAGATTGCTCCTGAACTCCTCATAAGCCTGATCGAACGAAGCACGGGCCCGGCGCCATGTCTCCCTTGTCATGTCGCGGTAATCGATTTCATAGATCGACGACAGAAAGCGGCCTGATTGCTCGACCGCGCGGGTCATTTCGATCGGATGCGCGCACAGGCGATCGCCAAACACCTTGCCAAAGGCCTGGTTCATCGCCCGGTGCAAATCGTTGTTCGGCTCATAGCGCGTGATCAGGAACCGCAGATCCAAGAACGCCTTGGGCAAATTCATTGTCCCCGCGGGGACAAGCCCGGAAAAGCGGCTCAGGTCCTCCAGCGCCTCGGCCAGCTGACCAATGAAGGACGTGGTTGAGTCGTACTCCCAGTAGCCGGGGCCAGACGGGATATAAAGCATGTCGGCCGCGAAGACCGCGTTCATCGACTGGTAGCCGATCGCGGGCGGGCAATCGAACAGGATGAGGTCGTAGGCATCGGCAGGCAGCTGATCGAGAAACCGCGACACAGCCGCAAAGAACGACCACTCCGGGTTCATGTGCCGGTACTGCGCGGAGGCGAATTCGACAAACGCCGCGTTGGCGCAGCTGGGAACGATGTCGATGGTCGGCCAGTTGGTCGGTTTGATGAAATCGGCGGCCCGCAATCCGGCAAGCCCCATATCCGTGATCGAATTGGGCAATCGGCGCTGGGGCAGGGCGGCACCCGATTCCGCGCCCTTGGCCGAGGTGTTCATCCGATCCGTTTCATTGGCAAGATCGCGCGCCATGATCCCCCAAACCGTGTATTCCTCGGCCACATCCGACAGGCCCATCGAATGGCTGAGCGTCGCTTGGGGGTCGAAATCCACGCACAGAACTCGGTATCCGTCCAGCGCGGCGGCATGGGCGAAATGCAAGGCCACCGTCGACTTGCCGGCGCCACCCTTGAAATTGGCAATCGCGGCGCGCATCGCCCGCTTGCCCGACGGGCGCGGCGGCATGAGCGACTTGCGATTGACTTTGAGCCTGCGCCGCAACTCGTTGATCTCTTCGAGTGAATACCAACGTTGCCGCCCGTCCTCCTCTACCGTTCCCTGGGGCAGAGTTGGGTCGGCAGCCAAGCGGCCCCGCAACGTCGATTGGTTCACCTTGAAGATCAGCTCCGCCACCTCCCAACTGGAAAACCGGCGTAGCGTTTTCTCGTTCTGGGGGCTGTAAGTCTGCTGCCGGATGAACCCCTGCATTTTAAGCGATTGCGCCTGAAGGCGGGCAAGGTCTGTGTGTGTGTACATGAGTGCCTGTATGCTGCTGATGTGGGCGCTGTCCCCACGGGGACGCTAATTCTTGTTTTTTTCAGATTTACGCTGGTTTGGAAAAAAAGGCAAAAGAGAATATGATCGAACCTGCAAAAAGGCCTGCGGCGCAAGCCCGTGAAAAACAGGAGATAAGCCGTATCAGGCGATTCGCAGTGGGACCAGGCTCAGCGCGGCGTGGCCATCCGCAAAGGGACCAAATCTAGGGGACACGGATTTGCGCCCCACCGCCTATTGGGGGACAAACCCCGCTCAATATGGGACGCGCTGGATGTCCCCCAATACCTTAGATACCATTTTTCCATTAGAAATTCAGGTTAAAGGGTCTGCGCGTCCAACTCCACGCTTGACAGAATCGTTGTTCCGGACGCAAATCAGGGAACACAGACGAAAAGCGGCGAGAGTTGGGGAAACCTGCTCGGGACCGCGACACGAGGCCGGTCCAAATCGGCCCATTTCCGAGGCAGCAGGCGTCAACGGCGCATGCAATTTATCACAACGAGGGCAGACATGCTTTCCACGAAACCAATTGGTCGTGGGGCATCCGCGCGCAAGTATGATTTACTGACTGCAATGGGCGCCTATGCCCTGGCGCAGGGCAAGCATGATCAACGCAGGGTGCTTCGGTTGCTGACGCTGATCACGGCGCGCTACAACTGGGCAGCCGATGAGCTTGCCGTCGGTCAACGCGAGATCGCGCGCCTTTGGTCCGTGGATGAACGGACAGTGAAACGCGAAATGGCCCACCTGCGCGCTGCCGGCTGGCTTGTGGTCAAGCGGCAGGGCGCGCGTGGCCGGGTCAGTGAATACGCCCTGAGCATTGAACGCATCCTGCACGATACCGCCCCGAATTGGGGAAATGTTGGGCCTGATTTCGAATTGCGGATGGGCCAGGGGGAGGCTTCGACATCGCAGACGGTCGTGCCCTTGCCGGTGCGCGGTGTGGTCGCTGCCCCGGATGTGTCGGACGGCACCGAATGGGCCCTGGCCCGCGCGCTTCTTCATTCCGAGGACGCGGGCGTTTATGCATCGTGGATTGCGGCGCTGGACCGGGCAGAGCGGGCAGGGGGGCGGCTTACCCTGCGCGCGCCCAGCCGGTTTCACGCGCGATACGTCCAGACGCATCTGGATCGCCGGGTACTGGCCGCGTGCCGCGATGTGGACGAGACGGTCAGCGAAATCCGGGTGATCGCATAGTTGACAGCATTGCTGGCAGTGCTTACGGGTTTGGCGATCAAGAGGAGCGCCGCTATGCCCACGCTGACCATTCGCCAGATCCCGACCGAAGTGCATGAATACCTGCGCCAGCGGGCGGCACGCAACGGACGATCGATGGAGGCGGAGGTGCGCGACCTCTTGCAGCGCACGATGCAGGAGGACACCCGCAAGCCGGGGCTGGTGGCACAGGCCGTCAGGCGCCGCTTTGCGATGGTAGAGCCGGGCGAGGCGCTTCAGCAGCCGCAGCGCCCGCCATTGGGTCAGCCGGTGGCCTTTCGCAAATGATCCTGTTGGGGTGCAGCGTCATTGTCGAATTGATGCAGGACGAACCCCATGCGTCGGTCCTGGCGTGGTTCGACAGCCTTGAGACCGTAACACTGGGATTGAGCAGCGTGACAGTGGGTGAATTGCGCGAAGGCATAGCCGTTTTGCCGGACGGGCGGCGAAAGGCCGGGTTGGAACAGGCAATGAACGGCATTTTGAGCGTGGAGTTTTCGGGCCTAGTTGTCCCGTATGGCAATGCGGCGGCCGAAGCCTATGGAATCCTGGCGGCGCGTCACCGGCAGCTCGATCACACTGCCACGCAATCCGACTTGATGACGGCGGCGATTGCATTGGTCGCCGGCGCCGATTTGGCGACCCGGCGCCGCTCTGCCTTTGATGCCTGCGGGATCACGGTGCACGATCCGTGGGCTCACCCTCAGCGGACATGAAAAAACCGCCGCTCCGGTTCCGGAACGGCGGTTGATCGGTATGTGCCGGGTTGGGTGGACTTACGAGTCCGGGCCAACGGATGCGAGGTAGGCCGCGACATCTGCACCGCCATCCCGCAGCTTGAACGACATTTTCGAACGGGCCGAGGAATCGTCGAGATACTCGCGCAGGTATTCACGCGGGTCGGTGATGTAGGCGGCCAGTTGCTCTTCATCCCAGACGAGGCCGGCTTCGCCCGCGGCGACCAGGTCATCGCCGTAGTTGAAATCTTCGACCGACCCGGCCTGACGGCCAATGATGCCGTAAAGATTGGGGCCGACGCGGCCGCCTTTTTGAATGTCGGTGCCATCATCGGTGACGATCATGTGGCAGGACTTGCACTTGTTGAATGCTTTTTCACCGGCTTCGGCGTTGCCCATGCTGGCATGGCTTTCGGCAAAGGCGGGCGCGGCAAAGCTGAGGGCGATCAGGGCAGCGAGTGTGCGGGTCATTAAACTCTCCTCGTTAGGTGTGGTCAGAAGGTAGCGTGCACGCGCCAAAGTCAAGCGTGCGTCATAACGGGTTCATGCGACTGCGTGGGAAATCGCGCATTGCTTCCAAAGCTCTTTCAGCGCCAGAACCAGGTGTTCGATATCGTCGACACTATGCAGCGGGGAAGGCGTGAACCGTAGCCGTTCGGTGCCCTTGGGAACGGTCGGATAGTTGATGGGTTGCACGTAGATTCCGTATCGCTGCATCAGGTAATCGGCGATCATCCGGCACTTGACCGGATCCTTGATCATCACTGGGATGATGTGACTGTCGTTGTGAAGATGCGGAATTCCTTCCTGATCCAGACGGCGGCGCAGATGGGCCACACGGTCGCGTTGCGACTTGCGTTCGCTCGAGGACACCTTGAGATGGGCAATGGACGCTTGCGCGGCCGCCGCAACCGCCGGGGGCAGGGCGGTGGTAAAGATGAAGCCCGAGGCGAAGGATCGAATGAAATCGCACAACGCTTCGCTGCCGGTGATATAGCCGCCGACAACACCGTAGGCCTTGCCCAGCGTTCCTTCGATCAGGGTAATGCGATCCGAAAGGCCTTCGCGCTCAGAAATGCCACCACCGCGCGGACCATACAGCCCGACGGCATGCACCTCGTCGAGATAAGTCATCGCACCATGTTTTTCCGCGACCTCGACGATTTCGCGCATCGGGCAGATATCACCGTCCATCGAATAGACGCTCTCGAAGGCCACGATTTTGGGGGCGTTTGCCGGCAGGGCAGAGAGCTTGCGATCCAGATCTTCGGGGTCGTTATGGCGCCACAGAACCTTTGCCGCGCGGGAATGGCGGATCCCTTCGATCATCGATGCGTGGTTCAGTTCGTCACTTAGGATCACCGCGTCCGGGATGCGGCTGCCCAGGGTGGAGAGCGCCGCCCAGTTCGAAACATAGCCCGACGTGAACAGCAAGGCCGCGTCCTTGCCGTGCAGGTCGGCCAGTTCCGCTTCGAGCAGTTTGTGATTGTGGTTTGTGCCAGAAATGTTGCGTGTGCCGCCGGCCCCTGCGCCGCAATTGTCGATCGCGTCCTTCATGGCCCGGATCACGGCCGGATGCTGCCCCATGCCAAGGTAGTCATTGGAACACCACACCGTCACGTCATCGGGGCTGTCGTCATCATGGCATCGCGCGCGCGGAAATGCCCCTGCCTTGCGTTCGAGTTCGGCAAAGATCCGGTAATTGCCTTCCTGCTTGAGCGTGTCCAGTTGCGTCTGGAACAGTCCATCAAAGTCCATGATGTCCCCCTTCGTGTTTTATCGTTGTGTGTGGTTGCGTCTTGGTCGGCTTGGATGCGGGCAGCATCCATCGCCAGAGTTTTTCATCGGGCACGGGCAGCACCATGACCCAATGCTCGAGCAGCGCCAGCGCGGTAATTGCGGTCAACAAGGCAAAGCCGATCGTCTGGCCTGCCGTCTCGGCGGCATAGAGCCGTTCCATCCAGCAGGCGGTCGCAAAGCTCAGCGCGGTTATCGACACCGGGAACAGCCAGTTCAGTGCGCGGATCCGGAAATAGCTTGGCAAATGCGACAGCGCGCTTGGCAGAAAGTCGATGTTGATGCGCGGGACACCCAGAAACAGGTTCAGCTTGGCCGAGATGCGGGCAAAAAACAAAACTGCAAAGGTCCACAGGACCAGCGGATTGGGTGCGTCCCAACCGACCAGCGCCAGCACGATCAGCGCGGCGACCAGCAGCATTTCGTGGTAGGCCAATGTGCCCCAGGCCCGAATGAAGCGCTCCCACTCGGGCGTGCCGGGGGGCAGGGCATAGGTGTTCGGGCCCGTGATCACACCGGCCAGGAACGCCAGTTCGATCCAACCCCAGATCGCCAGCGCCGACAGAAACCCGACATAGGCGCCCATCGCGCCGGGATCGCCAAGGGATGTATCCGCCCCCCAGATCCCCAACGCCAGCAAGGGCAGCCCTGCCAGCACCGTGCGCTGGCGGGCCGCCTTGCCGCTTCGGTCGGCGTATTTGACCGCCATCAGAATGGCCCCGGTGGAAAACCACCAGACGAAAAGGGCCATGACTGCTGCGATCCACGGGGTCATCAGTACGCTGGCTCCAACCGGGTGGAGGCGGGAACCGCATGTGTCTTGGCCGGGATCGTATAGAGGTCGACAAAGCAGGCCGCCGCGCGCATCTGGGCGCCCAGGCTTTTTAGTCTGCCGTCGATGCCGCCCTGCTTGCGCCCTTCGGCCATATCGACGTTGGCGCGCTGCAACCGCTCCAGCCCACGCTGCCAGCGCGGGTTCTCGATATCCAGCGTAATCGGGAAAATCTGCCGTGTCAGGGTCGATGTCTTGGTGAAAACCTCGTGCGCGTACCAGTCGGGATCGACACCCAGCGCCGCGTGAAACCTGGGCCGCTGGTGATCGCGGATGTACATCGTCGCATAGACCGCCGTGAGGAAGAACTTGATCCAAAGGACATTGCGCCCGCGCGTCAGCTTGGGGTCCGATTTCATGATCAGCGCAAAGGCTTCGCCGTGGGCGAATTCGTCATTGCACCATTCCTCGAACCACTTGAAAATCGGGTGAAAGCGGTGCTCGGGATGTTCCTGAAGATGCCGGAAGATCGTTATGTAGCGCGCATAGCCGATCTTTTCGGACAGGTAGGTCGCGTAATAGATGAACTTGGGCTTGAAGTAGGTGTATTTCTTTTTCTGGGTCAGAAAGCCGAGGTTCACCGCCACGCCCGCTTCGCGCAGGGCGTCGTTGATAAAGCCCGCGTGCCGCGCTTCGTCACGCGCCATCAGCTGAAATAGCTGCGTCACGTCCTTGTTCGATCCGCGGCGCTTCATCTCCTTGTAAAGCACGCAGCCTGAAAACTCGGCGGTGCAGGACGACACCAGGAAGTCGATGAATTCCTTCTTCAACTCCGGCTCCATCCCCTCCCAATCGACGTGGTCCCAGTCTTCGTTTTTCTTGAAATGGCCTTTGTTGGGGTCGCTTACCATCCGGTCGATCAGACTGTCCCAATCGTCACGAACGGGCGTCACGTCGATAGCGTCCATCTCGTCGAAATCGGTGGTGTAGAACCGCGGCGTCAGCAGTGTATTCTGCATCGCAAGCTCGGTCGCGGCGGTGCTGTCAAAGCGTTCCTGTATCGCGATCGCCTCTTCGGCGGTGCTGGCATCGGCGGAATGTTTGGCCTGGACGTTCATAGCGTCACCTCCTCGGAAAAGGAAAATTCGCAAAGCTCCATGAATTCGAAATCGCCCGTCATGCGGGTCCAGAGCTGTTCGATCTTGCTGGCGCGGATGATCGTCGCCTCGCGGTCCTCGGTCACGACCTCGCCGAAGGGGGCCATGATCTCGGGTCCGTGGACCTGAACCTCGTCGCCGGGGTGGATCACGGCACCGTTATTGAACCGCACATGCGCGTGCAGGCTTTCGAATTTATGGCTGATTTCAACGGTGCAGGGGGCACGCTCTATCTCTTTCGTAAACAGTCCCATAAGGTGGCTTCCTTCCTAGGCTCAGGGTTGGTCCAGCAGTCTGGCGAAGACGCGGGTGTTGGAGGCGCCGAAGCCCATGAGCTCGGCTGACCATCCGGTGACGGGGTCGGTGATGGACAGGCGGTTGCCGGCCCGCAGTTGCAGCAAAACAGGCGCGGCCATGTCGATGCCGGCCTTGGCGCGTTCGCGCGCGATCACGCGTTCGATTCCGGCGACAAAACCTCCTTTTTCCGGGCTGAGATCCGCCAGAAGCGTGCCATTGACGTCCAGCACGCGGGCGGCCCCGGACATTTCGCCCGACAGGAGGATCGCCCGCTCGGATATCACGGCCGCCGTCGGCGGAGTGGATTGCAATGGCCGGTCCGTCATGGTCGAGACGGCAACAAGCCCGACGATCATCGCCAGCAGCGCAAAGATCAGCCGGACGAGAAAGCGCGGCACCAGTTCTTCTTCGGCGGCGTGAATGCGCGGGCGGCGCGGGGTCGAGGTATCGGTCATGGGGCTTACTCCGCCGCGACGCCGGCAAGGCCGGGGGACTGCACCGGCGTGTCGTGTTGTGGTGCCACGCGCGTCACCTTGGGCTGCGCTATGCGCGCCTCGGCGGCCTCGGCGATCAGGGTGGCGACCGCCTGCGCGTTCGGGATGCAGCGCAGCGCCGGCTGGGTCTGCTTCATGTGCCATGGCCGCACATGCGGCCAGCACACAAGATAGCCCAACTGCGTATCGCCCATCGTGTCCAGCGCGATCGTGCCGCTCCCGTTCTTGCGCAGATCCAGCATCGCGTTGCCGATCTTGGTGTAGGGCAGGTTCAGTGTCAGCGTCAGGGCGGCCCCGATGCGCATCACGACACGTGCATCGGTCACGGTATAGACGGTGGCGCGCGCCTGAACATAAGCGACCAGCATCAGCATTCCGCAGACCACTCCGCCCAGCACCAGGAACGGGACCGCGGCGCCAACAGCCTGACCCGGTGCCATGACCCCCATGACAGCGACGTACCGCCAGATCGCCAGAACGCCGAAATACCCCACGACCCACTTGAGGTTCATCGCGCACAGGCTCAGCGCCCACCAGTCGGGACGACCCTGCCACAGGATCTGTTCGCCCTGCGGCGGCGCCTCGGGAAGCCCCTCCACCGGTTCGATCTGAAAGTCATCGTGTGACATGGTCTGTCCCCCTCAAAGTTGCGGCACCTGTCCGGCGAATTACAGTTGCGGGTCCTGTCGCGACGCATCGGCATAGAGCTTGCCACCGCCGTAGTAGCCGCTGATCTTGTCTTCCTCGAGCAGTGTCACCTGGCTCTTGCTGACCACCGTCGGCACGGCGGCGAAATGCTTGCCGTAGATGGCGTGTACCGCGACGCGATCAGATTTGATCTTGGCGAATGTCATCGGCAGAAGCCGGCTCCCTGTGCCCCAGGCCGCGTCCAGCGTGACCTCGAGGTAACGCACCAGCTGTTCCGGCTCGTCGATCCACATATCGGAAATCCGGCCCACGATCTCTCCGTCGCCCGCAACCACGGGCAACCCGCGCGGATCGCGCCCCGAAGAGACGCCAAAGCTTTCCGTCGCGGACATCGGTACGATCTTGGGGTGGCCGTGACCGTCCAACTCCGGCACGTCGCGCCGTGGTGCCCAGGACGCCGGGCCGACGCCGTCGATCATCGGATCGCCCGTTGGTTCCAGCGGATAACCATTGCCGGGGCCCACGCGTTTGATCGGCAGGTCGGGGCGTTCGGGGGCCTGACCGCTGGGAAACGAAACCTCGCCCCGTCCATGCGCCAGCTTGAAGGTCTTGTCTTCGGGCAGCGGGAACAGTCCGGGATTGGACGACGGGTTGCCCTCGTCATCCTCAAGCGGATAACCCTCGCGCATGTTCTCGCGCTGGATATACACGATCAGCACCGCGAAAAATCCGTAGAACAGCCAGAGTGCGAGGCTGGCCAGATCGAAGTTTCCAAAGAATGTTTCAGTCATTTCGTTTCCTCCTGAAACGGGGTCATGTCGGGAAATCCGCCAGCCCCATGCCGGGCTGGCGACTGTCCGCCGGGGTGAAGGGGTTCGCAAAGCGCACCAGCGGACCCAGAATGATGAGAGTGACGAAAAGCAGTCCGATTTCGGTATGATAGACAAAGGAATAGCCGGTGGCGGGGCTGTTCATTGCCTCGCCCAACTGGCCCGATGCCGCCCATGCGCCGACCCAGTCGCGCAGGCTGCCGCCGATCGCGATGGACAGGCCCGCCGCCGTCGCCTGGGCCGCCCCCCAGGCCCCCAGCGCAAGACCACGTCCGGCGGTGCCGGTCGCGGGCATCGTCATGGCCGCCGTCAGGGTTGAGACGGCAAAAAGCCCGCCGCCAAAGCCGATCAGCGTGGCCCCGCCAAAGAACAGCAAATGCGACGCCATCGGCGCGGCGAAAATCACGACCGAAAACGCCCAGATCCCGGCAAGAACGCCCAGGCCGGCCAAGCGGTAGGGGTTCGATCCGCGCGCCAGCCTGCGCCCGGCCAATGCAAATCCCGCGAGCGCGCCAGCGGCCCACAGCGCGGTCAGCAGGGTCGTGGACGACACCGACAGCCCCAGAATTTCACCGCCATAGGGCTCCAGCAGGACGTCTTGCATGTTAAAGGCCATCGTTCCCACGAAAACGCAGGCCAACAGCCGCCCGGCCTGACCGCCAGCCGTGAAATCCCGCCACGCATCGCTGAACCTCGGGCGGGGTGCTGCGCGTTCCTCGCGGGTCATGGGGCGCACGCTTTCCTGTTTCCAAAGCGCGATCAGGTTCAGCGCGATGGTCGCCACCGCCGTGCCCTGCACCACGCGGATCAGTCCGAGCGCGGTGAAATCGCGCAACAGCCATCCGATGATCAGCGCCGAAAGCCCCATCCCGATCAGGAACATCACGTAAAGCATCGCCACCACACGCGGCCGCGTCTGGTCCGTGGCGCGGTCACTGGCCAGCGCCAGCCCGGCGGTCTGGGTCATGTGCATGCCCAATCCGGTCATCAGGAACGCCAGCGCGGCCAGCACCTCGCCCGCGAACCGGACGTGGTGATAGACATCGCCGCCCAGCACCAGCAGCGCGAAGGGCATGATCGCCAACCCGCCGAATTGCCACAGCGACCCGAACCAGATGTAGGGAATACGTTTCCACCCGATCGCGGATTTGTGGGTGTCGGACCGAAACCCCAATAGGGCGCGAAAGGGCGCGATCAGAACCGGCAGCGCGATCATCACCGCCACGATCATCGCCGCGACGCTCAGTTCGACGATCATCACCCGGTTGAGCGTGCCCAGCAGCAGGACAGACGCCATTCCGACCGAAATCTGAAACAGCGACAGGCGCAGAAGCTGGCCCAGCGGCAGGGTATCGCTGACGGCGTCGGCGAAGGGAACGAACCGCCCCGTTATGCGCCGCGTGCGGCTCATCCGCGCAACTCCATCGCTTGCGAAATGTAGAACCCCGATGTGACCCTCTCGACCGGGCGCAGCATCCGCCGTACGCCCTGCGCCTTGAGTGCGCGGGCCAGTCGGGCGTGATCGTGCGGAATCATGACCGGGGATCGATCCGAGCGTGGGAACAGTTTGCCTGCGTACCACATCGCCATCAAAAGCCGCGTGCGTGGCGCCACGGTGAAAACCGTCGTGCCGGACACCCGTGGCTCCAGCTCGGCCAGGGCGGCGCCGATGTCCGCGGCGGTGTAATAAATCAGGCTGTCCATCGCGACCATATGGTCAAAGCGTCCAAGCGTCGGCGCCAGCATGTCGCCGGATGTGAAAGTGACCTGCGACCGCAACTCCGGCGGCAGGCGCAACTCGGCGATATCCACGAGGGCGGGCGAAATATCGACCGCGACGACTTCGGCACCGCGCGCGGCCAACTCGACGGTCATCTGACCTGCCCCGCACCCGGCGTCCAGAACCCGCGCGCCGCGCAGGTCCGCGGGCAGACGGCTTAGCATCAGCGCACGCATCCGGTCACGCCCCTGTCGCACGGTCTCGCGGATTCGGCTGACCGGTGCGTCACTGGTCAGGCGTTCCCAGGTCGTCGTGGCGGTCTTGTCGAAATAGGTTTCGACCCGCGCCAGTGTCGCACCGTATCCCGGCCGCGTATCGCGCAGGGCGGCACCGCGCAGACCATCGGGCGCTTCGCGGGCGATGCGGTCGTTCGACAGATCCGCAGTCAAGGGAACGGCACGCTCAGGCATCAATCAAATCCAAGCAATTCAAAGATTTCGCGATCCGGCAACGGGGCAGGGGCCAACGGTTCGGTGCCATTCCAAAGGGTTTCCGCAAGGCGGATGTACTCCTTGCGAACCTGAACGATCTCTTCGTCGTCGGGCATCTCGAACAAGGTCTTTTTCTTGAGCCGCGACCGGCGGATCGCATCCAGATCGGGCATATGCGCAATCCGGTCGAACCCCACGGTCCGGCAATATCGGTCCACCTCGTCCGTGTCCTTGGACCGGTTGGCGACACAGCCGGCCAGCCGCACCTTGTAGTTGACCGATTTGGCCTGCACGGCGGCGATGATCCGGTTCATCGCGTAGATACTGTCGAAATCGTTGGCCGTCACGATCAGCGCCCGGTCGGCGTGCTGCAGGGGCGCGGCAAAGCCACCGCAGACCACATCGCCCAGTACGTCGAAGATCACCACGTCGGTGTCCTCCAGCATATGATGCTGCTTGAGCAGCTTCACCGTCTGCCCCACGACGTAGCCGCCGCATCCCGTACCTGCGGGCGGACCGCCGGCCTCGACGCATTTCACGCCATTGAAACCGTCGAACACGAAATCCTCCGCGCGCAGCTCCTCGGGGTGAAAGTCCACCTCCTTGAGAATGTCGATGACCGTCGGCACCAACGTGCCCGTCAGGGTAAAGGTGCTGTCATGCTTGGGGTCGCAACCGATCTGCAACACCCGCTTGCCCAACATCGAAAACGCCGCCGACAGGTTCGACGACGTCGTCGATTTGCCGATGCCGCCCTTGCCATACACCGAAAACACCTTCGCACCCTCGATCTTGGCGGTCTCGTCCTGATGCACCTGCACCGACCCTTCTCCGTCCTGTCCGCGCAGGTTGGGGGGCACTCTGTCCAGTGGGCTCATGTCAAACGTCCTTTCAAAGGGGCGCGCACCCCAATCTTCTCTTGTTCAAAAATATCCCCGCCGGAGGCTCCGACAGGTGATGTGGCGCGTCGGGTCATTGTGCCGCGATCCCTTCAAGCTGGTCCTCAAGCGCGTCGGCGGCGTCTTGCAGGGCGGCCAGGGTTTCGGCGTCCGGCGTCCAGTAGTTGCGGTCATTGGCCTCCAGGAGGCGGTTCGCCATGCGGCTGGAGGCGGTCGGGTTCAGATCGGCCAGACGCTTGCGCATTTCGTCGTCCAGAACGAAGGTCTCGGAAATGCGCTGGTACACCCAGGGCTCGACCTGCCCGGTCGTGGCCGACCATCCCAATGTGTTGGTCACATGCGCCTCGATCTGGCGCACACCCTCGGGTCCGTGTTTCAGAAGCCCCTCAAAGAACTTGGGGTTGAGCGCGCGCGACCGGGTTTCAAGCGCCACCTGGTCGCGGAGCGTGCGAACCTTGCCCGCGCCGCGCGTCTGATCGCCGATATAGACTGCCGCGTCCGACCCCTTGGCGCGTTTCACCGCCCGCGCGATACCGCCAAGCGTGTCGAAATAGTGATCCACCGATGTCACGCCCAATTCGACGCTCTCAAGATTCTGATAGGCGACATCGACCTCGGCCAGCGCGCTTTGCAGCAATGCCGTGTTGGCAGAGGCTTTGCCGTCGACCCCGTAGGCAAAGCTCTTGCGCGCCTCGTAGGCGTCCGCCAACTCGTCCTCGTCGCCGAAGGCCGAGCTGTCGACCAGCGCGTTGACATTCGACCCATAGGCGCCTTCGGCATTCGAGAACACCCGCAGTGCAGCCGTTGCCATGTCGCATCCGGTCTTGTCGCAATAGGCCAGCGCATGTGCGCGCACGAAATTCCGATCCAGCGGCTCATCGGCCTCGGCACATCGCAGCGCCGCCTCGGCCAACATCCGCGTCTGCAGCGGCAGCAGGTCGCGAAAGATGCCGGAGAGGGTCATGATCACGTCGATGCGCGGGCGGCCCAGCCTGTCCAGCGGGATAAGGTCCGCACCGGATATCCGGCCGAAGCTGTCAAAGCGGGGCGTACAGCCCATCAGCGCCAGCGCCTGCCCGATCGGTCCGCCGTCGGATTTGATGTTGTCGCTGCCCCACAGCACCAATGCGACGGTGCGCGGCACCTCGGGGTGGGTATCCAGCAGCAGTTGCGCCTGCTTCGCGCCGTCCCGGCAGGCGAATTCGGTGGGCATGCGAAACGGATCGAAGGCATGGATATTGCGCCCGGTGGGCAGAATCTCGGGCGACCGGATCAGATCGCCGCCCGCCACCGGTTGCGTGAACCGGCCCGCCAGCGCGCGGCAGATGGCGTCAAGTTCGGTTTCCTGCTGCAGCAGATGATCGATCCGCGCCCGCGTGTCCGCGTCGCTCTGCGGCAGGATGCGCAGGTACTCCGCCCGCGCCTCCGCGGTCAGCGGCGCGCCCACGACATGCAGCCCGTCGGGTATCAGCGCCTCTTCGGTCTCGAGCAGTTTCAGCCAAAGCTGATCCGCCGGCTGGCCGCCCATGTCAACGACGTCCGCCTGTTCCGCGATCAGGGCTTCAAGCTCATCCCGGTCGGGGGCATCGGATCCGGTCTTGCGCCACCGCGTGAGCGTGTCCTTCAACTCGGCCAGCCCCTTGTACAACCCGGATGCCGCCAGCGGGGGCGTCAGATGGGTGATTGTCACCGCGTTGGCGCGCCGCTTGGCCAGCGTTGCCTCGCTCGGATTGTTGGAGGCATAGAGATACACGTTCGGCAGGTCGCCGATCAGCCGGTCGGGCCAATCGGCCCCCGACTGGCCGGCCTGCTTGCCCGGCATGAACTCCAACGCGCCATGCATTCCGAAATGCAGCAGGACATCGGCCTTCAACGTGTTCCTGAGCCAGAGGTAGAAGGTGACAAAGGCATGTGTCGGTGCGAACCCGCGCTCGAACAGCAGCCGCATCGGGTCGCCCTCGTAGCCGAAGGCCGGTTGCAGCCCGACAAAGACCTTGCCGAACTGTGCGCCCAGGACGAACACGCCGCGCCCATCCGATTGCACGCGTCCCGGTGCCGGTCCCCATTGTGCTTCGATCTCGCTCAGCCATGGGGTCTGTGCCACGATGGTATCGGCGCAGACATGCGCCGCCACGTTGGCCTCCTGCCCGTATCGCGCGGCGGTGCCCGCCAGAACCGCATCGCGCAAGGCCTCGACGGTGAGGGGGGGATCAAGATCGTAACCCTCCGCCTTCATCCGGTGCAAAGTATTGAAAAGGCTTTCGAAAACGCTTAGGTACGCCGCCGTTCCCGCGGCTCCGGCATTGGGCGGAAACCCAAAAAGAACGATGCCAACCGTCCGGTCAAAGGCGCGTGACCGGCGTAGCCGCGCGTGCTTTTCGGTGCGCGCCACCAGCGCGTCGATCCGTTCGTGGCAGGGCGCCATCGCCTTGGCCAGGGACTGCGCGGCGCACTTGAGAGAGCAGCCGCTGCAGCCGGATGCACCGTGGCGCCCGGCAAAGACGGTGGGTGTCGTGGCGCCGTCAAGTTCGGGCAGCGCAATCAGCATTGTCGTCTCGATGGGCCCAAGGCCTTGCGCGCTGTCGGCCCATTGACCGAGGGTCTGAAATTCCAGCGGATGCGCGGCGATATAGGGAATGTCCAGATCGCTCAGCATGGCAATCGCGGCCGCGTTGTCGTTATAGGCCGGCCCGCCGACCAGCGAAAACCCGGTCAGCGACACCAGCGCGTCGATCTTTGCGCCAGTGGCGTCGCGGAAATACCCGTTGATCGCGGGCCGCCCGTCAAGACCGCCCGCAAAACTTGGCAGGACGGCAATGCCGCGGGCCTCGAAAGCGCGAATCACCGCATCATAATGCGCGGTGTCCGATGACAGGACATATGACCGCATCATCAACAGCCCCACGGTCAGCCTGGCCTTGTCAGGACGGGGAATAGCCGCGGCATCGGTGGTGATCCGCCCTGGCACGTCGGGGTGATACAGCCCGCAATCGGGGTATTCGATCGGCGCCGCCGCCGCCGGCGCAACCGCCCATCCGGTGTCGCGCGCATAGCGGTTCAGCAAGAAGCGGATCATCGCCTCGACGTTGTCGTCCGACCCGCCAAGCCAGTATTGCATGCTTAGAAACCACGCCCGCAGATCCTGGCTTTTGCCGGGGATGTATTTCAGCACCTTGGGCAAGCGCCGCAGCATCGCCATTTTCTGCGCGCCCGAAGAACTGGATGGCTTGGACGATCCGCGCAACCGTTTCATCAACTTCATCGTGCCCGATTCCGGCGCGGCCATGTCCAGCGTGCCCATCCGGGTCAGCTTGACGATGGACGCATCGGCAATGACACCGATCATCGCATCGCAATGGGCGCGCCGCGCCTCGAGCGCGGGCAGAATCCGGCGGACATGCTCTTCGAGGAATAGAAGGTTCGCGATGATGATGTCGCCCTGCGCGACCGCATCGCGGGCCGCCTCGAACGTGCCGGGCGTCTCGCTCCATTCAGCGGCGGCGTGAATCGACAGCGACAGGCCCGGATACGTGAGAGACAGTTTGTCCATGGCGCGCAGCGCCGGTCCAGCCGCGTGGCTGTCAAGCGTGATGATGACCACGCGGTAGCCCGGCATCCGGCGGCCGCCATGAGCGGCGGTATGCATCACATCATCGCGCATAATGGGCCTTGGCCTCGTAGAGGGTATCGACCGAAATTTCGTGAACACCGCGCTGTGCAGCAAAGACTTCGGTATTGCGCCGCGCCTTGCCCCGCACGAAAAACGGGATCTTCTTCAACTCCCGCTCGGCCGCATCGAGCCAGATCACATCGGCCCCGCCCGGTGATTTCGGGTCTTCGGAAATATCCCGGGAGGGCAGGGGGGCCGTGCCCGCGTCGGCACTTGGGGCAGGCGTATGACCGCCGTGATGCGACGGGCCCGCCGCATCGTGGAATTCGAAATCATCGCGGAACATGTGCAAAAGATGCTCTTCCAGCCCCATGACCAGCGGATGCACCCAGGTGTCGAAGATCACGTTGGCCCCCTCGATCCCCATCTGGGGAGAGTAGCGCGCCGGAAAATCCTGTACGTGGACCGGGGCGGAAACGACGGCGCAGGGAATTCCCAGACGCTTGCCGATGTGCCGCTCCATCTGCGTGCCGAGGATCATCTCGGGTTGCAGGGCTTCGATGGCGCGCTCGACCTCAAGGTAGTCGTCGGTGATCAGGGCCTCAAAGCCGAAATCCTTGGCGAGCCGCCTGATGTCACGGGCCATTTCGCGGTTGTAACACCCAAGGCCCACGACCTCGAACCCCATTTCGTCACGCGCGATGCGCGCCGCGGCGCGCACATGCGTGCCATCGCCAAAGACGAAGACGCGCTTGCCGGTCAGATACGTGCTGTCCACCGATTTCGAATACCACGGCAACCGCAGACGGCTGTCATCGAGGTAAGGCGCGACGCCCGTGATGGCGGCGACTTCGGTCACGAAGTCGCGCGTGGCACCCACGCCAATGGGGACTGTCTTGGTAAAGGGCTGATCCAGTTCCCGCTCTAGCCAGCGGGCGGCGGCCTCGCCGGTTTCGGGGTACATCAGCACGTTGAAATGCGCGGCCCCCATGCGGGCGATGTCGGAGGGCGACGCGGTCATCGGCGCGACCACGTTCACGCTGATGCCCATGTCGGACAACACAGACGTCAGTTCCGTTATGTCGTCGCGATGGCGGAACCCCAAGGCCGTGGGCCCGAGCAGGTTGCAGCTGATCTGCGCCGACCGGTCGACTTTTTTCGCGAGCGCACGCACGATCTGAAAGAACGTCTCGTCCGCGCCATAGTTCTCCTTGCGCTGATAGCTTGGCAGGTCGAGCGGGATCACGGGGATAGGCAGGTCCATCGTCTCGGCCATGCCGCCGGGATCGTCCTGGATCAGTTCGGCGGTGCAGGATGCGCCCACGATCAGCGCCTGCGGCTGAAAGCGGTCATAGGCATCCTGGCAGGCGGACTTGAACAGATTGGCGGTGTCCGATCCCAGATCGCGGGCCTGGAACGTGGTATAGGTGACCGGCGGGCGATGATTGCGGCGCTCGATCATGGTGAACAGCAGATCGGCATAGGTATCGCCCTGCGGGGCATGCAGAACGTAATGCAGACCCGTCATGCCCGTGGCGACGCGCATCGCGCCAACATGGGGCGGGCCTTCGTATGTCCAGACGGTCAGCTTCATGGCGCCGTCGCGGTGGAGGCCAGCCCCCACACCCCCGAGGTATTTTCAGCCAAAAGAAGCATTATTCCGCGGCCTCCAACTTCAACAAGGCCGCGCGGCGCAGGGGGCGCGAGAAGAGACCCGCCAGATCGCCGGCCTGTTCGTAGAAATGCACCGGGGTAAAGACCAGTTCGATTGCCCATTTCGTGGCCATCCCCTCCGCTTCGAGCGGGTTGGCAAGGCCCAGGCCGCAGACCGTGAGGTCGGGCCGCGCGGCGCGGCAGCGGTCGAGTTGCAGATCGACGTCCTGCCCTTCGGACAGGGTGGGCCCTGCGGCGAGCATGTCGAGATCCGGGCCGACGATGCCCTTGTGGATGAAGGGTGACCCCACCTCGACGGCGGTCATGCCGCATTCGCGGGTCAGGAACCGGGCAAGGGGAATTTCAAGCTGGCTGTCGGGAAAGAAGAATACGGACTTGCCGCGCAGATGTTCGGAGGCCTGCGCGATCGCCTTGCGGGCGCGGGCGCGCGGCGCCGCCGTCACCCGGTCGAAGGTGTCGGCATCCACGCCGAAGTCATCCGCGATGGCGCGCAACCACGCGGTCGTGCCCGCTTCGCCAAAGGGGAAGGGCGCGGGCAGATGGCGCGCGCCGCGACGCTGCAGCGCTGCGTGGGTATCGCCCAGAAACGGCTGCGTCAACGCAAAGACCGTGCCTTCTCCGACGCGCAGATCGGTGTCGGCGCGCGGTGCAGGCAAGACCCTGATCGGGCCGATGCCCATGTCCGACAACAGCGAAAGCGCCTGTTCCTCGACCACGTCCGGCAGCGCGCCCACCAGCATCAGCTGCCGGTCGGCGGTCGCGGGCAGGACCGGCACCATGGACGCAAGGCATGCATCCTCGCCCTGGGTGAATGTCGTTTCGATCCCCGAGCCCGAGTAGTTCAGCACCCGGACAGACGGGGCATAGCGTTCGGTCATCCGCTCCGCCGCGCGCGACAGGTCCAGCTTGATCACTTCGGACGGGCAGGACCCCACGAGAAACAGTTGCCGTATGTCGGTGCGCCGCGCCAGAAGCTGGTCGACGACCTTGTCCAGTTCGGTCTGCGCGTCAGCGAGACCGGCCAGATCGGTTTCCTCCAGGATGGCGGTCGCGAACCGGGGTTCGGCAAAGATCATGACCCCGGCCGCGGATTGCAGAAGATGCGCACAGGTGCGCGACCCGACCACGAGAAAAAACGCATCCTGCATCTTGCGGTGTAGCCAGATGATTCCGGTCAGGCCGCAGAACACCTCGCGCTGGCCGCGTTGCTTGAGAATCGGCGTATCGCGGCAACCGGAGGGTGTTGGCGGGCGCCGAAGGTCGTTCATGCCGCCACCTCGCCGCTGACCGAAGCGCCCGCAGATTGCAGCCGCGCCGCGCGCAGCTTGATCAGGAACTGCGCCGCGTTGATGACGTAGGCGGCATAGGCGGCCAGTGCCAAGACCATCAGCGACACCGGCCCCAGAGCGCCCGCCCACAGCGCCCAGACATAGGCAAGGTGCAGCGCGATCACACCAAAGGACATCACGTCCTCCCAGTAGAACGCCGGTGCGAAAAGATATTGACCGAAAACGATTTTTTCCCAGATCGCGCCGGTCACCATGATCAGCAGGAGCGCCGCCGTCTTGACCAGGACAGAGAGGGTCGCCGCAGCGTATCCATCGCCTGACACCAGATACCGCAGGACGAGGACGAGCGAGACCAGAAAGACCAGGAATTGCAGGGGCGCCAGAACGCCTTGAACGAGGGTCCAGACGCTCGCATCACGACGCGCGCGTTGCTGCGGAGAGTAGAGACCGGCAGGCACGGAATGCGATGAGTGCTGGGGCGTCATCCATGGGTCCTTCGATTGCGCTTGAGGTCGAAAGTAGCTGTGAATCTTTAAAAGTGTCAATTGAAACTTACACATGTTCCAATGGAGCCCGCGGCAGGCAAAGGTGCGCATTTCGTGCATCAAACTGTGTAAATGCATGGGTTAACGTCGAAAAACACGTTGTTTTCGCAGGTTTTGAGGTGTCCATCCTGCGTTACGATGTCAATTTGGTTTGACAATCGAAGCGCCAAGGACGACAGTTTCGGGCAAACCAGACTTCGACAGGGTATATTTCGGTGAATTTCCTGGTGTGAAGTCAACTCAGGTGGTGACATGTCGTATAATGATGACTCTGGTGCACGCGGTTTGCTTGGCGGTCGGAGCGCGGGTGCGACTGGATTTGCGGCGCAGGTCATCTCGACGCTGAAGGACCGGCAGGCGGTGACCAGGACCGGTCTGCGCCAGATCGTTGTGGATGCGTTGATGCGCGATACCCTTGCGCCGGGGGCCTTCGATCCGGCGCTGGTGCTGGACGCACTGCGTGGCCATCGCCTGCGGGCCGATGCGCTGGTCGATCATTACGTGCCCGAAGCTGCCGCGCAATTGGGCGAGATGTGGCTGGACGACGAGATAAGTTTCGCCACCGTCACCATCGGCGCGCTTCGGCTGCAATCGCTGGTGCGGCAGGCGATGCAATGGGACGCTGCGTTCGACGCGACCGGCCGGTCGGGTGCGCGGGTCTTGTTGATCGTGCCTCAGGGAGAGCAGCATTTTCTCGGCGTGACCGTCCTTGGCGCGCAGCTTTTTCGGATGGGATGCGAGGTCGAGACGGCCTGCGATGCGAGCCCGGACGAGGTGGCGCGGCGGGTGCGTCACGATCCGCCTGACATCGTGATGATTTCATGTTCACGCCCCGGTGCCCTTGAAAGGGTGCGACAAACTGTTCTATCTGTCCGGACCGCGACGCCGATCATGCCTGCAATCGCTATGGGCGGCGCGATCAGAGGTGATGCGGATGACCTCAGAAAACGGACGGGTGTCGATATCGTGACGAATTCAGCCGAAAAGGCACTTGCGCTGTGTGCCCGGGACAAGAAAGTTCTGGCCCGACGATGACGACCGGTGCCGCGTCTTTCTGGAACAGTGGCGCTGTACCACTGATCGAGCCGGAATTCCTGAGCAGTATCATCGCCTCGGCTTCGGATATCGCGCTTGTGGTGTCCGAACAGGGCATCATCCTGTCTGTCGTTCTTGAATCCCACAGTGAATCCTTTGGCAATCTCAAGCACTGGGAAGGCCGGCCGCTGGTGGAATTCCTGACGTCCGAAAGCATTCCCAAGTTCGAATCGAGCCATCGGGAATTCCTGGCGGGCAAGGTGCCGAAAAAGGCGCTTGAACTGAATCACAGCGACAATGCGGTCTGGCAGTACCCGGTGCGTTACACTTTCCACCGCTTTGGCCATGAAAACGCGGCTTTGCTGCTGGGTCGTGACCTGCGCCCGATCGCCGAAACGCAACAGCAGTTGGTGCAGGCGCAGATCGCTCTCGAACAGGGGTACGAGGCGCGGCGCGAATTCGACGCGCGCTACCGTGTGCTGCTGGCCAATTGCACGGATGCCACCCTGTTCATATCCGTCCAGTCAGGGCGGGTGATCGACGCGAATGCAGTGGCGGCCAAGCTTTTGAACGTCAGCACCGACGCGTTGATCGGCAGCAGCTTTGCGCAGTATTTCTCGGATCGTTCATCAAGCGAGCTGACCGAAAGCCTGATGAATGCGACGCTTAGCGAGGAGGCCGGTCACGTGCGGCTGCGCACCACGCGGGGGCGAAGCTCGCTTGTGGCCGAACCGACGGTTTTCCGCGCCGGCGGACAGCGTATCCTGTATTGCCGCTTGTTGAGCAATGCCGCCACGACGGCCATTCCCGACAGCGCCGCGGCGGACGCCTTGGCGCTGTTCCGGTCGGGCAGCGATGCGATGCTGTTCATGTCGCCCAAGGGCGTGATCACCGCGGTGAATGAAAGTTTTCTCGATCAGGTGGGCGCGGCGCATCAGTCCGATGTCGTCGGGCGCAGTTTCGGCGATTTCCTGTCGCGTGGGCAGATCGACCTTGGCGTCCTGATCGACCAACCTCAGCGCAACGTGCAGATGCGGGTCTATTCGACCAAGCTGGTCAATGACCTTGGCTCTCAGGTATCGGTCGAGATTTCGGCCAGCCGTCTTGAGCATCACGATACACCCGCCATCGGATGCGTCATCCGCGATGTCAGCCGTGTCGAGTTGGCCCGGAGCGCGCCGACCCCCGGTCAGGTCCCGTCGGAGCCCAGCCGCAATGTGATGGAGCTTGTGGGGTCTGCATCGCTCAAGGATATCGTGGCCGAAACGACGGATGTCGTTGAAAAGATGTGCATCGAAACCGCTGTCGAGTTGACGAACAACAACCGTGTGGCAGCGGCCGAAATGCTTGGACTATCTCGCCAGAGCCTTTACGTGAAACTGCGCAAATACGGCCTTTTGAGCAAATCCGGCTAAGCCTCTGGCGGGGGCGGCGGGCTGGGCGCAAGGCGCTTGCGCCGACTCAAAGTGTAAGCCATAGTTTACACATGTCTGTCACCACACCCATACATGTGCGGCGTCTGCCGGACCCGGCCGCCATGCTGTGGCTGATCAAGCCGATCACGTGGTTTCCGCCGATGTGGGCCTATTTGTGCGGTGTGATCTCCTCTGGGGTTGCCCCCGTCGGTCACTGGAGCCTGGTGCTGCTGGGTGTTCTGCTGGCGGGCCCGATCGTCTGCGGAATGAGCCAGGCGGCCAACGATTGGTGCGACCGGCATGTGGACGCAATCAATGAACCGACACGACCGATCCCATCGGGTCGGGTTCCTGGGCGATGGGGGCTTTGGATCGCGCTGGCAATGTCGGCGCTGTCGCTCGTGGTCGGATGGCAGCTTGGTCCCTGGGGCTTCGGCGCGACGCTGGTCGGCGTGGCCGCCGCCTGGGCCTATTCGGCCGAACCTGTCAGGCTCAAGCGGTCGGGGGTCTGGGGCCCCGGGCTTGTCGGGCTGAGCTATGAGACCCTGCCGTGGTTTACGGGCGCCGCCGTGCTGAGCGCGGGCGCACCGGCAAGCGAGGTCGTGCTCGTCGCCCTGCTCTATGGTGTCGGCGCGCACGGCATAATGACGTTCAATGATTTCAAGGCGCTCGAGGGCGACCGCCAGACCGGCGTTCGGTCGCTTCCGGTCACGCTCGGCCCTGCGCGCGCCGCGCAGGTTGCCTGCGCCGTGATGGCGGTGCCGCAGCTTGTGGTCGTTGCGCTGTTGTTCGCCTGGGACAGGCCGGTTCACGCCGCCGCGGTGCTGTTGCTGCTGGCTGCGCAGGGCTGGGCCATGTCCGTGCTGCTCAAGAACCCCAGGGCCAAGGCGCCCTGGTATAACGGGACGGGCGTGCTTTTCTACATCAGCGGCATGATGATCGCCGCATTCGCGATCCGCTCCCTCGGGGCGATGCCATGATCACGCTGGGCTGGCTGTCCATCGTGCGCCTTGGTCTGGTGCAGATGTGTCTTGGCGCGATCGTCGTGCTGACGACCTCGACGCTGAACCGGCTGATGGTGGTGGAACTGGCCTTGCCGGCGGTGTTGCCGGGGCTGTTGGTCGCCCTGCACTACGGGATCCAGATCACGCGCCCCAACTGGGGGTTTCTGTCCGATACTGGCGGCAACCGGACACGGTGGATCGTCGGCGGAATGGTCGCGCTTGCCGGTGGCGCGCTGTTGGCGGCATACGGCGTGATCGTGTTCGAGACGCGGTTTGGCGCAGGCCTGGCGGTGTCGGTCCTGGCCTACGCCCTGATTGGTCTGGGAGTCGGCGCGTCGGGCACCTCGCTCCTTGCGCTGCTGGCGACGGCGACCGCGCCTGCCCGACGGGCTGCCGCTGCAACGATCACGTGGCTGATGATGATTGCCGGGATCGCGATCACCGCCGGCGTCGTCGGCGCCCAGCTTGACCCCTATAGCGCGGCATTGCTGATCAGGATCGTGGCGGTCGTCACCGTCGGTGCCGTGCTGGTGACGATACTGGCGATCTGGGGTATCGAGGCGCGCGTCGATGCGGCGCCGCAGCCGGACACCATGCCTTTCCTGCAAGGGATGGCCCAGGTTTGGGCCGAACGGCGAGCCCGGAACTTTACCCTGTTCGTATTCCTGTCGATGACCGCCTATTTCATGCAGGAACTCATCCTTGAGCCCTATGCCGGCCTTGTCTTCGGCTTTACGCCGGGACAATCGACATCGCTGTCCGGCGCGCAGAATGGCGGCGTGTTCATCGGCATGGTGATCGTGGGCGTGATGGCCACGGGCCTTCGGATGGGTAGCCTGCGGGCCTGGGTCACAGGCGGCTGCGTCGGATCGGCGATGATGCTGGCGGTGATCACGGCGATGGGGCAGATCGGGCCCGGCGCCCCGCTGATGGCCGCCGTTGTCGGGCTGGGGTTCTGCAACGGCGTGTTTGCCGTGGCCGCCATCGGGTCCATGATGGCGCTGGCCGGGCAGGGGCGGCAGGCCCGCGAGGGCACCCGCATGGGGCTTTGGGGGGCTGCGCAGGCCTTGGCGGCGGGGTTCGGCGGTCTTGTGGGCGCTGCACTGGTCGACGTGATGCGCGTCACCGCCGCGGGCGATGCCACCGCGTTCGGCACGGTTTTTCTGATCGAAGCGGCGCTGTTTCTGGCGGCCGCCGCTATGGCGTTGCGGGTGATGGACCGACCCGCGCCGCACCATTCAACCTTGGTTCCAGGGGAATGACAGATGTTTGACGTGGTTGTTGTGGGCGGGGGCCCTGCCGGGGCCACGGCCTCGCTCGATCTGGTGAATTCCGGCCACAAGGTCGCCATGCTGGACCGCGAGAGCCGGATCAAGCCCTGCGGCGGTGCGATCCCGCCCCGACTGATGGCCGATTTCGCCATCACCGACGATCAACTTGTGGCCAAGGTCAACACCGCGCGGATGATATCGCCCACCGGGCGGCACGTGGACATCCCGATTGAAAACGGTTTTGTCGGCATGGTCGACCGCAAGGATTTCGACCCGTTCCTGCGGGCGCGCGCGGTCGCCGCCGGGGCGCATGCCGTCACGGGAACCTTTGTGCGGATCCAGCGGGACGAAGACGGCACCCAAGTCATCTATCGTGAAAAGGCCAGCGGCGAGACGCGCAGCCTCAAGACCAGGCTGATCATCGGTGCCGACGGTGCGCGCAGCCGTGTGGGCCGCGCCGAGGTGTCCGGTGGCGACACGATACCCTACGTTCTGGCCTATCACGAGATCATCAAGGCACCGCCGAAATCCGCGGTCTATGATCCGGTGCGCTGCGATGTGATCTATGACGGAGCGATCAGCCCGGATTTCTATGGGTGGATTTTCCCTCACGGCGACAGCGCCAGCGTCGGCATGGGCACCGAAGTGGCCAGTGTCGATCTGAAGCAGGCCACTGCCGCCCTGCGCGCCGCCGCAGGGTTGGCGGATTGCGAAACCCTGCGCCGCGAAGGCGCACCCATTCCCCTAAAGCCGCTGGACCGCTGGGACAATGGCCGCGACGTTGTGCTGGCGGGGGATGCCGCGGGCGTCGTTGCGCCGTCCTCGGGCGAGGGGATCTATTACGCGATGGTCGGTGGACGCGTGGCCGCAACCGCCTGTGCGGCCTGCCTTGAATCGGGACGTGCACGCGATCTGCGGCTCGCGCGGTCGCTCTTCATGAAAGAGCACAAGATGGTGTTCCGGGTACTGGGGTCGATGCAGAATGCTTATTACCGCAGTGACGAGCGGCGCGAACGCTTTGTGTCGCTGTGCCACGATATCGATGTGCAGCGCCTGACATTCGAGGCTTACATGAACAAGAAACTGGTCCGCGCCCGCCCCATGGCGCATCTGAAAATCGGCCTCAAGAACCTTGCGCATCTTACCGGTCTTGTGGCAACGACACGCACATGACCATCATGATCCCGGCCTGGGTGAATGGCACCTTGACCCCTGTTGAAAAACTTGAGGCACATCAGAAAGGCCTGCGCCACATGGCGGTGTCGGTCTTTGTGCTGCGCGGTGACGAGGTGCTGCTGCAGCGCAGGGCGATGGGCAAATACCACACGCCCGGATTGTGGACGAACACCTGCTGCACACACCCCGACTGGAACGAATTGCCAGAGGTCTGCGCCGTGCGGCGGCTGGACGAGGAGCTTGGCGTGACCGGCGTCTGGCCCGAACATCGTCATCATCTGGAATACCGCGCAGAGGTCGGCGGCGGGATGACCGAACACGAGGTCGTGGATGTCTACGTGGCCGAGGCGGCGCATGATCTGGAGATCACCCCGAACCCCGACGAGGTGATGGCGGTCGAGTGGGTGCCGTTCGAGGATCTCAAGAATCGCATCGTCGCCGATCCCGGCCTGTATACGCCCTGGCTCAAGATCTATCTTCGCGACCATGCCCGCATGATTTTCGGGGATATGGCGACGCTGGCAGTGCAGGACCCGCACAGGGCCAAGGCCGGCTAGACCGCATCGGGCTGATTGGCCGGGATCGCACGTTCAAAGGCCGGGACCGCCATGCAGGCGTCAAAGATACGGCCGATCACCGGCGTGTCATCGGTGCCGATGCCAAAGCGGGTGTTGTTCAGCACCTGCGCATAGAGACAAAGATCGGCAAGGCCGGGCGTGTCGCCGTGACAAAAGCTGCCCGTTTCCCGATCTGCGGCCAAGCGGGTTTCCATGGCCTGCATCGCCGGTTCGGCCCAGGTCCGGAACCATTTCGCCTGTGCAGCGGCATCCGCTCCGAATTCCCGCTCGAGATACTGCAGGACCCGCAGGTTGTTCACCGGATGGACATCCAACGCCATGATGTGGGCAAGGCTGCGCACGCGCGCGCGGCCCCAGGCGTCGGCGGGCAACAGCGGCGGGGCGGGGTATTCCTCGTCCAGCCATTCGATGATCGCAAGCGATTGCGGCAGGGGGCCGTGTTCCGTCACCAGTGTCGGCACCAGCCCCTGGGGGTTCAGCGCGGTATGCTGCGCGCCGTGATGCGCCCCGCTGCGCAGCGCATAGGCGACATAGTCGTACTCCAACCCCTTGAGGTTGAGCGCCGCGCGCACCCGAACCGAGGTCGATGAGCGAAAGAAATTGTGCAGGACCAGCCGGGTCACTCGCGCGGCCCGATCTTGACCTCAAGCTCGCCTATGCCCTCGACCCCGCCGGTGATCACGTCGCCGGGCACAATCGCGCCGACTCCCGCCGGTGTGCCGGTCATGATGATGTCACCGGGCGACAGCGCCATTGCACGGCTCAGGATCGACACGTGTTCCTTGACCGACCAGATCAGGTCGGCCAGGTCGGCATCCTGGCGCACCTCGTCGTTGACGGCCAGCCAGATGCGCCCCGCCTCGACCGACGGAACATCCGCGATCGCCACGATCGGGGCGATCGGCGCGGAATTGTCAAACGCCTTGCCCCAGTCCCACGGGCGCCCCGCGGTCTTGGCCTCGGTCTGCAGATCACGGCGGGTCAGGTCGATGCCGACCGACGCGCCCCAGACATGATCCATCACCTTGTCCTCGGGAATGTCGGACCCGCCCTTGCCGATGGCGATGATCAATTCGATCTCGTAGTGCAGGTTTTCGGTCAGCTTGGGATAAGGGATGGTGCACGGCGTGTCGCGCGCGGCATCCGCCGGTTTGGTAAAGAAAAACGGTGCCTCGCGGGTCGGATCCTTGCCCATCTCGCGGGCGTGCGCCTCGTAGTTGCGGCCCACACAGAAAATGCGGCGGATCGGAAAGCGGTCGGCGCTGCCGGCGACGGCAAGACTTGGCTGTGGGGGGGCGTCGAAAACGTAGCTCATTGGTTACCTCTGTGGTCGCGGAAAAGTCCCAGCTTTTCCTGGATGGGTCGGTCGGAATAGGAAAACAGCACCGCGTCTTCATGGGTTTCATGGCGGATGTCGTGCCAACTTGGAACCACGAACACGTCACGCGGGCCCCAGTCGATCACGGTGTCACGGACGCGCGTGCGGCCGCTGCCTTCGACACAGACATAGACGGTCGCATCGGTCGATTTGTAGGGTGTGCCGCTGAACCCCTTGGGCATCAGTTGCAGGCAGGTGCCGATGGTCGGCATGGCCCAACCGCCATCGACGGGATTGGCGTAGCGCATTTTCAACCCGTGGCTCGGGTCCCATTCGTCGGTGCGGCGCATCCGCTCGAGCGCCTCGCGCGAGCGGGCGTAGGGATAATTGAAGATCGGCGAAGCGGGCCGGTTGCGTTCGTAACCCAGCGGCAGCATGTTCGCGCCGTAACGCGCACTGCTGTCGCCGGTGGGCTTGGTGATTTCCTGCTGATCCTCGCCCAGCCCTTCGGCAAAGCTGGCGTCGAAGAACTGCACCACCGGAATGTCCAGCCCGTCGAGCCAGAAGATCGGGTCGTCGGTTGTGTTGCCATGATCGTGCCATTCCCAGTTCGGCGTGATGACGAAATCACCGAACTGCATCTCTGTTTTCTCGCCGCCCACCGCCGTGAAGCCGCCGCTGCTTTCCAGGACGAACCGCAACGCGCTTTGGGTGTGGCGGTGGGCCGGGGCCACTTCGCCCGGCATGACGCACTGTACCCCGCAATAGAGACTGGTCGTAACTTTGGACGTGCCCTTCAATCCGGGGTTTTCAAGGATCAGCACGCGCCGCTCCGCCTCTTTCGCGGTGATCAGGCCGGCGGCTTCGATCAGGCGGGCGCGCACGCTGTCATAGGACCATTTGAACGGCATGCAGTTCGATTTCGGTTCCGGCGTGATGATGCCGGACATCACCGACCACAGTGCGCGCATCGATTCCGGTTCGATGGCGTCATAGAAGGCATCGCGTTCGGCGGTGTTGGCGGGGGCGGGTTGGCTCATGTGTCGGGTCCTTTGTTGTCGTCAAGCGATCGAAGCGCCTGACGGTCGATCTTGTCCGTGCCGGTTTTCGGCAGATGATCCAGGAAAGTGATTTCGCGCGGGTATTTGTGAGGCATCAGGCTGGTCTTGGCATGCTTGACCAGAACCGTGCGAAAGGCCTCTGTCTGATTTTGGTGTTTCTTCGGTGTGACCCAGGCCTTGATCGTCGTGCGCCCATCAAGCAACGACATGGCCAGGACACAGGCTTCCTGCACCTCGGGATGATCGTTGAGCGCCCATTCGATTTCCATCGGATAGACCCATTGGCCCGAGACCTTTACCAAGTCGTCGGCGCGGCCCTTGAAAAAGTAATACCCGTCCGCATCGCGGGTAAAGCGGTCGCCGGTATCGATCCACCCGTCCTTCATCGTCTCGGCGGTCTTGTCGGGGCGGTTCCAGTAATATTCGGCGCCCGACAGGCCCATCACCTGCATCACGCCTTCTTCGCCGGTCGCGGCCTCGTGACCGTCCGGCGTCAGCAGTCGGACGGCATAGCCCGGCACGGCGCACCCCGCCGACCCCGGTTTCTGGCGCGCCTCTGTATTGCTAAGGTAGATGTGCAGCATTTCCGTCGATCCTAGTCCCTCGACGATGGGCAGCCCGAAGCGCGCGCGCCAGTCGCGGGCTAGTTCGGGCGACAACACCTCCGCCGCCGAAACGCACAGGCGCAGCGACGACATATCGACCTGGTCGATGCCGGGGTCATTCACCAATGCAGTGTATAGCGTCGGCAATCCGAACAGAATAGTCGGGCGATGGCGGTCAATCTGCTCGAAGCACCGCTGCGCCGTCGGCCGGTCGGACAGCAATACGCTGGCGGCACCGACCGAAAAGGGAAAGGTGACAGCGTTGCCGAACCCGTAGGCGAAAAAGATCTTGGGGATCGAAAAGCAGATGTCGCCCGGCCCTATGTTCAAGATTTCACGCGCATACGTGTGGGCGGTATAGGCGGCATCCTCATGGGTGTGCACGACGCCCTTGGGTTTGCCGGTCGATCCGCTGGAATACATCCAGAACGCCATGTCGGTGCGGGTGGTCGGATGCTCGGGCAGCTTGGTCGCGGCATCGTGCCATGGGCGGTCCTCGGCCACCATGCGCACGCGGCACGCCGTGCCCGACAGGCGCGCGACGTCGATAAGGCCGGCCAACCCTGCGGACAAGATCACGGCGGTCGCGGCACTGTCCGCGAGGTAATAATCCACCTGATCCGGCAGCGACAACGTGTTGATCATCATCGGCACCAGCCCGGCACGCAGCGCGCCCATGATCGCGGCCGGATAGGCGGGGTGGTCTTCGAGAAACAGCATCACGCGGTCGCCGGGGGCGCAACCGGCGGTCAGCAGGGCATTGCCGATGCGCCCGGCCTCCTCCGCCAGCGCGCGATAGCTCCATGTGCCGTCGTCGTGCAGCACGGCAGGGGCATCGCCGCGATCCGGCAGGTTGTCCCACAGGATACGCGACGCATTGTAAGCTTGCGGCAGGTCGAAGCCGACCTCTTGCGCCAGGGTGTGCGGGGTCATTACGCGGCCTCCAGGTCGATGCCGTTCTGATGCAGTCTGGCTGTGAATTCGGGCGCCAGTTTGGCCAGTCGGGCAGCGTCCAGTCGCCCGGCCCGCCGGATATACGAAAGCGCGAAGGACCACGGATCCAGCGCCATACGCGCACCGAAGTCCTCGTACCACGCGGCGGAGCGGCGGGCGGCGGTCACGATCTTGGCCAGAACGGGCGCGCGCGCGGCCTGATAGGCGGGCAGGGCGGTCGCCACATCCCAATCGGCATCACGCAGGGCTGCGACCAGTGCGATCACGTCCTCAAGCGCCAGACGCGTGCCCGACCCGATGGAGAAATGCGCGGTATGCAGCGCGTCACCGACCAGCACGCGGTTGCCGCTGTGCCATGTGTCGCACATCAGGTTGGGAAATCGCCGCCAGTTCGAATTGTTGGGAACAAGCCGCGCGCCTTGCAGTTGTTCGGCGAAATACGCCTCGCACGCGGCGCGATAGGCGGGTTCGCGCATCTCTCCGAACCCGCTGCGTGCAAAGGTATCCGCCTCCATCTCGATAATGAATGTCGCGCGACCGGGGGCATAGCTGTAGTGGTGGGCATTCATCGGCCCGTGTTCGGTATCTATGAAGGTCTGGGTCAGCGCGTCGAATTCCCGGTCGGCCCCGTACCAGACAAATCGGTTGTCGAGGTCGGTCATCGTCTCGCCAAAGGCATCCGGGGTCGCTTGGCGCACGATGGAATTCAGACCGTCCGCGGCGATCACCAGATCGGCGGGCGGCAGATCGTCGACGGTCGCGATACGGGTGTCGTACCGTGGCACCACACCAAGCTGCGCGGCGCGTTCCTGCAGCAGCTTCAACAACTCAAGCCGCCCGATCCCGGCAAATCCGACACCGTCTATCGCGATGGAGGTCCCCTTGTGATTGACCACGATATCGGACCACCGCTGCATGTGAGGCGCGATCAGGTCGGCAGTTTCGGGGTCGTCGGACCGCAGGAAATCCAGCGCCTGATCCGAAAAGACCACACCAAATCCAAAGGTCGCATCGGCGGGGTTCTGTTCGAATACGATCACGTCAAGATCGGGTCGCGCGCGTTTAAGCAAGATCGCCGCGTAAAGCCCGGCAGGCCCGGCGCCCAGAATATTTATCCGCATGATTTCCTCCCCTGTGGCATTACGTAATCATTTACGTTATACGTAAGTCAAGAGTTTTGGAGACGCATCAAGATGACGGACCAATCCCACATCCGGGGTCGCGGCGTGCAATCGGTCGAGGTGTCCGTGAGGTTGCTGGCCGCGCTGGCTCAAAATGCCGGGCCGATGTCCCTGTCCGATCTGGGGCAGGCGTTGAGCATGGCGCCAGCCAAGGTGCACCGCTATCTGGCCAGCTTTGTGGACACCGGAATGGTGCGTCAGCGCAAGACGGGGCTTTACGATCTGGGGCCGCTGGCAGCCGAGATCGGGATCGCGGCCATCGCGCGGATCGACCCGGTCAACCGGGCCGCCGATCTGCTGGGCGGTTTGGTCGAGCAAACGGGATTAAGTGCGACCCTGGCCGTCTGGGGCACCCACGGCCCGACGGTGGTCCGATGGGAGAAATCCGCGACACCGCTCGTCACGACACTTGGGTTGGGGTCCGTGCTGCCGGTGACGCGGTCGGCGACGGGGCGTGTTTTCCTGGCGCATCTGCCAGATCGTCTTTTGCGCGATCTGGTGCGGTCGGAGACCGGGGCGGCCGACCTGCGAGAGTTCGACGCGCTGCGCCGCGACGTGCGCGCCGCCGGGGTGGCGATTGCGGACCAGGAGTTCATTCCGGGTCTTTTTGCCATCAGTTGCGCGGTCAAGGACGTGCAGGGCGGTGCCGCGGCAGTTGTGACCCTCGTGGGCACCAATCGCGACATCCTCGACCCCGCGCATCCGGCGCGCACGGCTCTCAGGGCGTTCTGCGACCGCTAGATCCAGAGGCCGGCAAAGACCACGAGCAGCCCCGACGCCGTCAGCCCCGTGCGACGCAGCATGCCACCCCGTCCGATGAGCCCGTAGGATACGAGCGAGAGCCCAAGCGCCATCCGCGCGAAGGCGAATACTGCCATCACCGGATCCTCGGCCAGTTGAATGAGCTTGGGGTTTGCGATCATGCCCAATGGAATGAGGTACAGGCCGACGCCAAGGGCCATCGCCGTTACCGCCACGCGCAGCCAGTTTTCGCCGATCATTCCGGCGGCGATGAACACCGCCCCGCAGACGGGTGGCGTGATCGTCGACAAGAGGGCGAACCAGAACACGAACAGATGCGCCTGCAGGGGCTCCACGCCCAATTCGATCAAGGCCGGACCTGCGACCGATACGCAAATCACATAGGCCGCCGTCGTCGGCACCTCCATGCCCAGAAGCAGACAGGCGACCGCGGTAAGCAGCAGCGACGGCCAGAGCAACCCGCCCGATCCCGAAAGGATGAGCGACGTAAGCTTGACCCCGAGCCCCGTTATTCCCAGCACACCGATTATGATCGACGCGCAGATGATGATTGCCGCGATCATCGCCACCTGCTGACCCGCGCTGATCGCGGCCCCGGCCAGACGGTCAAGCCCGCCAGGCAGGCTGATCCTGGGCGTGCCGTCGGCGAACAACAGCAGCGCGCCGAGGAAAACCGCGATGGCGGCAGCGTATTGCGGGGTGAACCCCAGCCCGAACATCGCGAACAACAATGCCGTGAAGGGGATGAGGAAAAAGGCAGAGGTGATCGCCACGTCGCGCGGACTGGGGCGATCTTCGGGGGCGACGCCGCGCAGATCGACGTGCTGCGCATAAGCGTTGATCCCCATCCACACGGTCATGAAATACAGGACGGCCGGCAGCAAGGCCGCCACGATGATGGCGCTGTAGGGCACGCCCGTCAGTTCAACCATGACAAAGGCGCCGGCCCCCATCAGCGGTGGCATGATCTGTCCGCCGGATGACGCCACGGCCTCTACCGCCGCAGCCAGCCGCCTGGGGTAGCCCAGCCTGGTCATCGCGGGCAGGGTTATCGCCCCCGTCGACGCGACATTGGCCGAGGCCGAGCCCGAGATCGAACCGAACAATGCCGAAGACAGCACCGAGACCTTGGCCGCGCCGCCGTTCAACCGCCCCGCAGCGGCGGCGGCGACATTCATGAAACCCTGTCCCGCCTCGCCCGCATTCAGCACCGCGCCAAAGATCACGAAGATCGCCACGACGCCAACCGACACACCCGTCAAACTGCCCCAAAGACCGCCTTCGGCAATCGTCAAGGTGCCCAGAAAGCTGGCCATCGGGGTGCCGGAATGGCCGAAACTGCCGGGAATATGCTGACCGAACACCCCATAGAGCAGCGCGGCCAAGGCAACCAACGGAAGCGGCCAGCCGATGGCGCGTCGGGCACCCTCAAGCGTGATGGCGATCAAGCCGACGGCCAGTGCGAACTGGCCCGGCCCTTCAAGGAATCCGTACTGGTTGCGCAGGGCGGCGTGGTTGACGGCGATCCAAAGGCAGGCTCCGATACCCGCGCCCGCGATCAACGCGCCGGATACCGCAGCGCGTCGCGTCGTCGCCGGCAGCACGAAGATCCACGGCAGGATCAGCGCCATGTGCAACGGGCGGCTGACCAGGTTGGGCACCAGCCCGGAAAAGATCAGCCCAAGGTGAAACGCACAGGTCAGAGCGCCCAGACCGATCCAGACGGGTCGCAAAGGTATGGTTTGCATCGACAGGTCCTTGGCCTGCGCCCCGCAACCGGCCATCCGGAGCAGGGCGGTGCCGGTTACATTTGCGCGTCGGTCAGGGGCACGCCCACCTCCTGGTAATAGCGGATCGCGCCAGGGTGGATCCTGGTCGTGATATTGCCCAGCATTTCGGTCGATACACCGGCCCACCAGGCCGCGTCGCCGCTCATCTTTTCCTTCATCTCCCAATAGGTCTTGGTCAGAAGGTAGGCGGTGTCATCGTCCATCTTGACCGTCGAATAGGCCGCGACCGGCAGGGATGTCGTGACGATATCGCTGTTTTGTCCCGCATAAGTGCCCGCGGGGATGACAAGACGCGTGCGCTTGGTCATCGCGATCTGTTCATCGCTAAGCGACAGGATCTTCACCTCCGATGAGGCAGCCGCTTCGATCACGTTTGGCGCAGGATAGGACCCGGCGGTGACGAAGGCGTCGATCTGGCCATTTTTCAAGGCCGCGACGGCATTCGACAATTCACTGTCCGCGATGGTGACCTTCCCCTCCAGCCCGAATAGGCCAAGGTACTTCTCGCCTTCGGTCGCGCCGAACGATCCGCTTCCCAGCAGCACGGTCTTGCCTTCCATATCGGCGAAGGTTTCGATCCCGCTGTCGGCGGATGCGACGAAATGCATCGTCAGCGAGGGGATCGGAAACAGCGCGCGGATGTCGGCAAAAGACGCGTCGCCCTTGCCCTCGAACATCGCCTTGCCCTCTTGCGCCAGCCCAATCAGCGCGGGCGGCGTGGTAAAGACATAGTCGCCGCCACGGGCACGGACCTCCATGACGTTCTGCACGGATCCCTGGCTTTCCTCGACCGTGACGCTGATATCGCCATTCGTGCCGGTCTTCATCGCTTCGGCGATCTGAACACCCATCTGGTAATAGGACGACCCGGTCTTGGCCGATTTATATGTCGCCCGCGTTTCGGCCATGGCAGCGGAAGCGGATACCGCCAACGCGGCGGCAGCAGCGATCATCATATTCAATGTCATCGTGGTTTTCTCCCAAGCGAATGCGTCTTAGTTTCGGGAGTACAAGAGAAGTCGACGCCGTCGATGTCAACAGAAGCGATGCTTGGGGCGCATCGCGGGGGGCAATGAAATTCATATAATGAGAATTATGGTAATAAAAGCTCGGCCCGCGCAGCGATGCACGGGTCTGCAAGACGTTCGGTCGCACGTGCCGCGTCGTCACGGCATCGTACGTTGATCTGCCTGGCGTGACTGCTAGATAGTGTCACACCGGCCTGTAAGTTCGGTGACAAAGCGGATATCCAGCCGGAATGACACCTGCAACATCTGAAACGCCCTATGCCGACCTGATCGTGTGCCCGCAGTGCGATGCGGTCTATCGTCTCAAGCGGCCCGAACATGGCGAACGCGCGGTGTGCAGCCGCTGTCACACGATACTGATCGCGCCACGACGCAAGGCCGGTCTGCAAATCATAGCCGTGTCGCTGGCGGTGGTGATTCTGATCATCGCGGCCACGCTGTTCCCCTTCCTGTCGATCAAGGCGGCAGGGGCGAAAAACTCGGTGTCGATCCTCGATGCGGCGCTTGCCTTTGCCGGTGGTCCTCTGGCGGTCCTTGCGTTGGCGACGGCCGCGCTGATCGTGTTTGTGCCACTCACAAGGGTGTTGTTGTCCCTTTATGTGCTGGTCCCCATCGTTCTGGACAGGCCCCCCGCTCGTCATGCGACCCAGGCCTTTCGCCTTGCCGAAGCGCTGCGCCCGTGGTCGATGGCCGAAATTTTCGCCATCGGTTGCGCGGTTGCGCTGATAAAGGTCGTCGATCTTGCGGATGTTGCCTTTGGCCCGGCGTTCTGGATGTTCGCAATTCTCGTTGTTCTCGTGGTCGCACAGGACAGTTTCATGTGTAGGTGGTCGGTTTGGAACTCTCTGGACACTCAGAAAAAATCATAAGCGCGCGCGACATGGGCGTCGTCGCCTGCACGCGGTGCACGCAGGTCTGGCCGATCGGCACGCAAACCTGCGCCCGCTGCGGCAAGGGGCTGATGTCGCGCGACGTCAAAAGCCTGCAACGGGTATGGGCGTGGTGGGTGGTTGGCGTGATGTGTTACATTCCGGCCAACACCTACCCGATGTTGCGCACAAGAACGCTGTTTCAGGTCGAGGAAAGCACCATCGTCGGCGGCGCGGTCGACCTCATGCATCATGGCGCGATCGGCATCGCCCTGGTGGTCTTGGTGGCCAGTGTGGTCATACCGATCGGAAAATTCCTGGCGATCGCGTTTCTGGCCATCGGCGTGCAACGCGGATCAGGCGTGTCGGACCATCACCGGCAGGGCCTTTACGAGGTCGTGGAATATATCGGGCGGTGGTCGATGATCGACATATTTGTGGTTGCGATCCTGTCGTCGCTGGTCCAACTCAATACGCTGGCGTCGGTCAACCCGGGTCTGGCCAGCCTTTTTTTCGCCCTCTCGGTAATATTTACGATGTTGTCGGCACAAAGCTTTGATTCACGGATGATCTGGGACAGGCAAGTGGCGGCCAAAGGAGCCTCAGAACATGACTGACACCCCCCCGGATGTCTCTATCGAACCGGCGCGCAAGTCCTTTTTCGGGCGTGCGTCCGTGGTCTGGGTCATTCCGTTTCTGGCGCTTGTGATCGCATTGGGCGTGGCCTGGCAATCCTACAGCAATCAGGGGCCCCTGATTTCGATCGAATTCGAAAACGGCGCCGGTATCGCGGCAGGTCAAACCGAATTGCGGTATCGCGACATCACCGTCGGTGTGGTCGAAGAGCTGAATTTCTCCGATGGTCTTCAAACCGTGATCGCGGCGGTGCGTCTGGACAAGGAGGTGGCGCCATATGTCGACGCGGGCGCGTCGTTCTGGGTTGTGCGGCCTGAGCTGACCGCGCAGGGCGTCAGTGGGCTCGATACGGTCCTGAGCGGTGTCTTCATCGAAGGGGTCTGGGACAGCGAAATCGGCCTGCCTCGCAGCGTGTTCTCCGGGTTGTCGGACCGTCCGCTTTTCCGCCCCGGACAGGAAGGTCTTCAGATCGCGTTCCGCAGCACGCCAAAGGGTCAGCTGAGCGACAACAGCCCCATCCTGTTCCGCGGGATCGAGGTTGGTCGCGTCGGCAAGGCCGAGATTTCGCCCAACGGGAATTTCGCGATTGCCGAAGCGATCATCTACGAACCGCACGGGCGGCTGATTACCCCCAATACCCGGTTTTGGGATACCTCGGGGTTCAGTGTCTCACTCGGCCCCACCGGAGCCGAAATCGACTTTTCCTCGATCGCGTCGCTGGTGGGCGGCGGGGTAACCTTCGACACCTTCGTCTCTGGCGGTGCGCGTGTTGCGGACGGGACCGTGTTCGAAGTGTTCCCCGACGAAACGACTGCTCGCAATAGCATCTTCAACGCCTCCGAAGTTGAGACCTTGGAAATCAGCGTGATCTTCAAGGACAACATTTCCGGTCTGACCGTGGGCGCGCCGATCGAACTGAGCGGGCTCAAGATCGGGGCGGTCGAAAACGTGTCGGGCATCGTGGATGCGGCCCGGTTCGGCGATGCGCGCGTGCGGTTGAATGCGGTTCTGGGCATTCAGCCGGCGCGCCTGGGGCTGCAGGGCGACGTCACCGCCGAGGCGGCGCTCGACTTCCTCAAGGGGCGGGTGCGGGAAGGAATGCGCGCGCGCCTCGCGTCGGCCAGCCTGCTGACCGGTGGCCTCAAGGTCGAGCTGGTCGAGGTCGAAGACGCCCCCCAGCGCGAGATCGTCCAGATCGGCGACAGCATGCCGATCATGCCCGACACCGAAAGCGAGGTATCGGACGCCGCCGCCACGGTCGAAGGGGTGTTCACCAGGATCAACAATCTGCCAATCGAAGACCTGC
>NZ_VANS01000005.1 GCF_005887615.1 Sulfitobacter sabulilitoris | reverse complement strand
AGGCGTCATTCGACGCTATAGGGCAGCACGTCGCGGGTGTTGGGATCGACGCGCAGCCGCCGCTCCAGCGGCGGAACGGAGCGTTGGTGACACTCCTTGCGTTCGCAGATCCGGCACGAAATTCCGATCGGTTCGAACGCGCCCGCACGCCCCAGGTCAAGACCGTCGGCATAGACCAGATCGCGCGCGTGGCGCACCTCGCAGCCCAGGGCGATGGCAAAGCGGCGCACCGGCGCGCCGAACCGCCCCGCCGGTTTCGTCACGTCGCGCGCCAGGCTGATATAGCGCACACCATCGGGGGTTTCGGCCAACTGGCGCAGAAAGCGGCCCGGTGTCTCGAACGCACGGTGCACGTTCCACAGCGGGCAGGCCCCGCCAAAGCGCGCGAATTGCAGCCGCGTGGCCGAATGGCGCTTGGTGATGGTGCCCGCCTGATCGACGCGCACGAAGAAAAACGGAATCCCCTTGGCGCGCGGGCGCTGCAACGTCGACAACCGGTGCGCCACCTGTTCGATCGAGGCGCCGAACTGGCTGGCCAGTACCTCCAGGTCGTGGCGGCAGGCGGCGGCGGCATCCTGGAACGCGCCATAGGGCATCAAGGCCGCGCCTGCGAAATAGTTGGCCAATCCGATCTTGGCGATGCCCTGTGCCTCGGTGCTGTGAAACCGCGCCAGGTCAAGCGTGGCATCCAGCAGCGGCGCGTGCCGGATCAGCGCGACCTGGAGCAACATCTGAAAGGTCTGCGTCTCGGGGCTGGCGCGGCTGGACAGGGTGACGCGGCCCGCGTCCGGGTCATAGGCGCGCATCCGGTCTGTATCGGCAAATGCCACCTGCACGCCGCTGTTGGCCAGCGCCGACACGGCGGCGACGCGGATATTGCGGTGACTGCCGTGCTTGTGCGCAAAGGTTTCGGCGGCGCGATCCACCGCGTCGATGTAATTGTCGCAATAGTGAAAGAAATCGCGCACCTCTTCCCAGGGGCTGGGGGTGGCGCGGGCATCCTCGCGGCCCAGTGCCTCGTCGAGCGAGGCAAGCCGTTCCTGCGTCTGGCGGTAACTGCGGTGCAGTTCCAGAAACGCCCGCGCCAGCGCCGGCGCGTTGGAGGCGGTCAGCCGCAGGTCGGCCATCGGCGGCACGCCGTCGGCAAAGACCGGGTCGGCCAGCGCTTCGCGCATGTCGCTGACCAATCGTTCGCTGTCACCCGCCGACAATTCGGTCACGTCCAGCCCGAATTCCTGCGCCAGCGCCAGAACCACCGTGGTGCTGACGGGGCGGTTGTTGTTTTCCATCTGGTTGAGATAGGGCAGGGACACGCCCAGCTTGGCGGCGAAATCCTTTTGGGTGTGGCCGATCCGCGTGCGCAATTCGCGCAGCTTGGCGCCTGCGTATAATTTTTGTGTCGCCATCCCGGACCGCCCTTTGCAAATTTGCAACCGCTCGCAGCGTAGCTTTGCAAACCGATGCTCGCAAGGTGGCGGATCAGGGTTAACGCGCGCTTAACGCCACGCGGTCAGAGGGCGCCGGTCACTCTGGCGCGCGGCGCAGTCCGATCCGGCGTTCGCGGCGATAGACCACCGCGATCGCGCCCACGCCCGCCGTCGACGTGCTGAGCATGATGTAGAGCAGCGGATAGGCGCCCGTCGATGGTGTCAGCAATGCGCCTGCCAGCGCGCTGAGCATCGCACCCCCGCCGATCATGATCGCCCCGCCAAGGCCCGAGGCCGTGCCCGCCAGATGGGGGCGCACCGACAGCATCCCCGCGGTGGCGTTGGGAATGACCAGGCCATTGCCCACCCCCACCAGCGTCATCAGCCCGAAAAAGCTGACCGGGCTGCCGTACCCCGCCCAAAAGACGATCAGGGACACCAGAACGCCCAGCGAATTGGCCAGGCTGCCCCACAGGACCAGCTTGTTGATGCCGAAATACGTGGCATAGCGCCCCGTGACGAAGTTGCCGGCGAAATAGCCGATGGCCGGGGCCCCGAAATACAGCCCCAGTTCCGATGGCGACATGCCGAACACGACGCTGCCCACGAAAGGCGCACCGCCGAGGTAGGCAAAGAACGCCCCCGAACAAAAGCTTGCCGCCAGCGAATAGCCCCAGAATCGCGGCGAGGTCAGAAGCTCGGGATATTCGGCGAATTGCGCGCGCAGCGTCTTGCCCGAACTCACGGCGGTTTCACCCAGATCCGCCCAGGTCAGCCACAGCGTCAGCGCGGCAAGAAGGAACAGCGCCCAGAAGTTCGCCTTCCAGCCGAACAGCTCGTCCAGCACACCGCCCAGGGCGGGGCTGAGCATCGGCACCACGGCCATGCCCATCGTCACATAGCCGATCATCGACGCGGCGCGGTCCTGGGCGAACATGTCGCGCACCACCGCGCGGCTGAGCACCATCGCGACGGCAATCACCGCCTGGCACATGCGAAAGACCAGGAAAACTTCGGCGCTGGGCGCATAGATGCAGCCCAGTGTCGCGAGCAGGAACAACCCCAGCCCCCACATGATCACCGGACGCCGGCCCATGTTGTCGGAAATCGGGCCGATCACGATCTGCAGGATCGCGCTGACCGCCAGATACAACGCCACCGAAAGCTGCATCAGCCGATATTCGGTCTGGAAATACTCGGTCATGTTCGGCAGACTGGGCAGGAACATGTTCATCACCATTGCGGACATGCCCGAAAGCAGGATCAGCGTGGCGATATGGGGCGGGGTCGCGCGGTCGAGAAACCGGACCAATGGTGCTTTTTGCATGGCAAGCAATTAGTCCGGGCCGCCGCGCTTGTCCACGCATAGCTGATATGCATATGCATGTATTTGCAGATTTGCAGTTTGCTGATCCCGTGCTGAATAAATTATGCAAATTTGCCAGATTTCCCTCGGATTGCGGCCTGCGCTTGGCTAGACTGCGCCAAATCACGTGTCAGAGGGTGCCCCATGAAAGATATTCTGGAACAGTTGGAAATCCGCCGCGAAACCGCCCGGATGGGCGGCGGGCAAAAGCGGATCGATGCCCAGCACAGCCGCGGCAAGCTGACCGCCCGCGAGCGGGTGGAGCTGTTGCTGGACGAGGACAGCTTTGAAGAATTCGACATGTTCGTCACCCACCGCTGCACCGATTTCGGGATGGAGCAGAACAAGACCGCGGGCGACGGCGTCGTCACGGGCTGGGGCACGATCAACGGCCGCCTTGTGTACCTGTTCTCCCAGGACTTCACCGTGTTCGGCGGATCGCTGTCGGAAACCCACGCCCAGAAAATCTGCAAGATCATGGACATGGCGGTGCAGAACGGCGCGCCCGTCATCGGCATCAACGATTCGGGCGGCGCGCGCATCCAGGAAGGCGTTGCATCGCTGGCCGGCTATGCCGAGGTGTTCCAGCGCAATATCGAGGCCTCGGGCGTCATTCCGCAGATCAGCGTCATCATGGGCCCCTGCGCCGGCGGCGCGGTCTATTCCCCGGCGATGACCGATTTCATCTTCATGGTCAAAGACAGCTCCTACATGTTCGTCACCGGCCCCGATGTGGTGAAGACCGTGACCAACGAACAGGTCACCGCCGAGGAACTGGGCGGGGCGACCACCCACACGCGCAAATCCTCCGTTGCGGATGCCGCGTTCGAAAATGACGTCGAGGCGCTGGCAGAGGTCCGCCGCCTTGTCGATTTCCTGCCCGCCAACAACCGTGAAAAACCCCCGGTCCGACCGTTCTTCGACGATCCCGAACGGATCGAGCCGTCGCTCGACACGCTGGTGCCGGAAAACGCCAACACGCCCTACGACATGAAGGAATTGATCCTCAAGCTGGGCGACGAGGGCGATTTCTACGAAATCCAGGAGGAATTCGCCAAGAACATCATCACCGGGTTCATCCGTCTCGAGGGGCGCACCGTGGGCGTCGTGGCCAACCAGCCGATGGTGCTGGCCGGATGCCTCGACATCGACAGCAGCCGCAAGGCCGCGCGCTTCGTGCGGTTCTGCGATGCCTTCGAAATTCCGCTGCTGACGCTGGTGGATGTGCCGGGCTTCCTGCCGGGCACGGGGCAGGAATTCGGCGGCGTGATCAAGCACGGCGCCAAGCTGCTCTTTGCCTATGGCCAGGCGACCGTGCCGATGGTCACGGTCATCACCCGCAAGGCCTATGGCGGCGCCTATGACGTGATGGCGTCCAAGCACCTGCGGTCGGATTTCAACTATGCCTGGCCCACGGCCGAGATCGCCGTGATGGGCGCCAAGGGCGCGACCGAGATCATCCACCGCGCCGACCTCAAGAACCCCGAAAAGCTGGCGCAGCACACCGCCGATTACGAGGCGCGCTTTGCCAATCCCTTCGTCGCCGCCGAACGGGGGTTCATCGACGAGGTGATCATGCCGCGCACCACCCGCAAACGCATCGCCCGCGCCTTTGCGAGCCTGCGCAACAAACAGGCGCGGATGCCGTGGAAAAAGCACGACAACATTCCGCTGTGACGGTGCGCGGAACACCAAAGGCGCACGCGGCGTTGGCTTTCGAAGGAGAGAGCCATGGCCAAAAAGCATGCCCCGTCGATCAAGGACGAAGACACCTACGAGGCGTTGCGCGCGCAGGGCGCGTCCAAGGAGAAGGCCGCGCGCATCGCCAATGCGCAGGCCAGCGAGGATCAGTCGCCATCGCAAAAGGGCGGCAAGGCCCCACCCTACGAGGAGTGGACCCGCGATGCCCTTTATGCCCGCGCCAAAGAGATCGGGATCGACGGGCGCTCAGGCATGACCAAGGACGAGCTGATCGAGGCGCTGCGCACCCACTGACGGCGGTGCGTCCATGACCCTGTTCCACGAGGTTCCGGGCGCGCCCGCGCAGGTGGGGCCGTTTTCCCACGCGACGGAAGCGGACGGCTGGGTGATCCTGACCGGCCAGATGCCGACCGTGCCCGGCGCACCCGACGCGCCCCTGGCCCAGGGCATCGCCGCGCAGACCCGGCAGGTCATCGCCAACCTTGAAACCGTGCTGACGGGGCTGGGGCTCGGTCTGGCGGACATCGTGCAATGCCGCTGTTACCTGACTGAATTCGAACGCGATTTCGACGCCTTCAACACCCTCTACAAAAGCTATTTCGCACCGGGTCGGCTGCCCGCGCGCACCACCGTCGGTGTGACCGCGCTTGCCGTGGGCGCGCTGGTCGAAATCGATTGCGTGGCGCGCCGACCGGAGGGCGCGGCATGACCCGGCTCTGGCGCAACCAGGCCTTCAGCATTGCCCATGCCGACGATGGCGCGTTCAAGGGGCAGGGGCTGCGGCCCTTCTTTGAATACCGCGATCTTGGGATCCGCGACGCGACCCGCGGCGCCTATGCCGCGCATGTGATCCGGGCAGTGCCCGGCATGGAAAGCCCCGGCACATGGCACAGCCACGACCTCGCCTTCCAGATGGTCTATGTCACCAAGGGCTGGGTCGAATTCGAATACGAGGACAGCGGCGTGCATGTCCTGCGCGCGGGCTCGTGCGTGCTGCAGCCGCCGGGCATCCGGCACCGCGAAGTGCGCCATTCCGACGACATGGAACTGATCGAAATCGTCAGCCCGGCCGCATTCGCGACCCAAGACGAGGCCGCCCCGTGATCCGGCCCGCCTGCCTTGCGCTGGCCTGCGTGCTGGCCGGGCCCGCGGCGGGCACCGGGGGCTCCGGTCTGCCCTCGGGGCAGACGGTCGAACTCTACGAGGTGCTGGTCGATCACGTCGGCGCCGAGCACTGGATCCGCTTTCGATTTCTCGCGCCGCAGATCGCGCGCGACACCGGGCAGCTTGGCTTTGCCGAGGTCGAGCCCGACATGACGTATCTTTGCGCGACGGTGGCCTTGCCCTATCTCGACGAATTTGATCTGGCGGGCGAGGTCGTGGTGATTTCGCTGGCGGATCGCGCGGTTGATTTCGGCCAGTCGGATCCCGACGCGACCCAGTATATCGACGCCTTTCGCGTCGAAAACGGCATCTGCATCTGGGAAGGCTACTGATGACACTACAAGATATTGCGATGCCCGATCAGGCGACCCGTCCGGTTGAGGCTTTGGTATCACAGAACTGGCGATTGAATGTTCCCCGATTTCCTTTCGCGATTTCATGGCGTAGGGTGGCGCGAGGGACACCCCAAGGATCCCTTACCTCAAGAGGGGCCGTGGGCGCACAGCCGTGCGCTACGATCCGGAACGTAACAGACAGGAGACCCAGATGTCGAAGAGCATCAAATTGCTGGCCATGTTCGGCTTTGTCGCAACAATCGCAGCCTGCGCGCAGCAAGAAGAAGAATTTGTCGTCGTCGAGCCCGAGCCCATTTCGGTCGAGCCCGTGTACACCGGCAAGTACAAGTAACATACCCGCAGGACAGGCGTTCGCGCCTGTCCTGACCCCGCTTGGCCCCATGTTCCGGGGGGCCCTATGATCAAGCATCGCGGGTTTCCCGGCCGTCTGGCGGGCACGGATTTCCAATTCACCATCAGACGCGCCAACCCCAAGGGCGCCACCCCGCTTGTCGCGCGCGAACGCCGTTCCGACCGCAGGCCAGCGGACCGGCGGGCCGATACCGGGTTCCTGCAGGCGCTGTGGGACCACTTCGGCAGCGAACCGTTCGAGCGCGGCAACCTGGACGCGGGACGGTTGTCGTGGTTTTTCGGACGCGAGGTCGTCGCGGTCGACGAAGACTTCGATCCCACTGATTACGAGGCGCTTTTGCAGATCGACGAACGCGTGGCGCGGGCGTCCTTTCCGGATGTCTTCGGCTCATGATCGGCGCTTTTCTGCCTGACGCAAGCGCGGACAAGCGGGCAATGGCTCATTTTTCGCGCCGCGAAAATACACGATTGGCCTGCGCATCGGCTCAGGGCAGGGTCACTTTTGCGGCTCCGGTTCCTTATCCCTGGACTGGGGTCGCATATCATTTTCGTACCCCTTCCCTTGACGGGCAGCTATCCGCCTATGCGACATGGCTGCCCGTCTTTTTTGGGCCGGCGGGACGAGCAACACGGTCATATCGGTCGACACGGTCCGTCCATCCCCGAAACGCGTCTGGCGCTCAGGAACAATCCAGCCCACGGCGCGTTGGACGCTCGAAGAGACCGAACAACAAAGGACGAACACAATGCGTATCAAAGGCGTATTCCTTGCTCTTGCAGCGACAGCAGGCCTCGCGGCCTGCGGCGAAACACTGGGCGATCAGGCCCTCGGCGGGGCGGCCATCGGGGCGGGCGCTGCTGTCATCACCAACAACAGCCTTGCCAAGGGGGCTGCCATCGGCGCGGCCGGCAACGTCGCCTATTGCCAGCTCTATCCGGGCCGCTGCAACTGATCGGACGTCCCTGAGGGCGCAAGCCCCGCACACCACCACCCAAGGCTGTATGCGCGTGCCGCATGCAGCCTTTTTGCATTTCACGCAGGACAGGGCGGCCCGGCCGGCCCTTTGCGTGCCCCCAAACTCGTCAGTAAAGGACACCATATGTTCAAGAAGATCCTGATCGCCAACCGGGGCGAAATCGCCTGCCGCGTCATCAAGACCGCGCGCAAGATGGGCATCGAGACCGTCGCCATCTATTCCGACGCCGACAAAAACGCGCTGCATGTCGAAATGGCCGACGAGGCCGTGCGCGTGGGCCCGCCGCCGGCGAACCAGTCCTATATCGTGATCGACAACGTGATGGAGGCGATCAAGGCTTCGGGCGCCGAAGCGGTGCACCCCGGCTACGGTTTCCTGTCCGAGAATTCCAAGTTCGCCGAGGCGCTGGCCGCCGCCGGGGTCGCCTTTGTCGGCCCGCCGGTGGGTGCCATCGAAAAGATGGGCGACAAGATCACCTCCAAGAAGATCGCCGCCGAAGCGGGCGTCAGCACGGTGCCGGGCCACATGGGCCTGATCGCGGACGCGGACGAGGCGGTCAAGATCTCCAACCAGATCGGCTATCCGGTGATGCTCAAGGCCAGTGCGGGTGGCGGCGGCAAGGGCATGCGGATCGCGTGGAACGACGAAGAGGCGCGCGAGGGCTATCAGTCGTCCAAGAACGAAGCGGCCAGCAGCTTTGGCGACGACCGGATCTTCATCGAGAAATTCGTGACCCAACCCCGCCATATCGAAATCCAGGTGCTTTGCGACAGCCACGGCAACGGCATCTACCTGGGCGAACGCGAATGTTCGATCCAGCGCCGCAACCAGAAGGTCGTCGAGGAAGCCCCGAGCCCGTTTCTCGACGAGGAGACCCGCCGCGCGATGGGCGAACAGGCCGTGGCGCTGGCGCAGGCGGTCGATTATGCCTCTGCCGGGACGGTGGAATTCATCGTCGACGGCGACAAGAATTTCTACTTTCTGGAAATGAACACACGCCTTCAGGTGGAACACCCCGTGACCGAACTGATCACCGGGGTCGATCTGGTCGAACAGATGATCCGCGTGGCCAACGGCGAGCCGCTGTCGATCACCCAAGACGATGTCAAGCTCAAGGGCTGGGCCATCGAGAACCGGCTCTATGCCGAGGATCCCTATCGCGGCTTCCTGCCGTCCATCGGGCGGCTGACGCGCTACCGTCCGCCCGCGGAGGTGGGCAGCGACCATGCCATCGTGCGCAACGATACCGGCGTGTTCGAGGGCGGCGAGATCAGCATGTACTACGACCCGATGATCGCCAAGCTGTGCACATGGGCACCCACCCGCGCGCAGGCGATCGAGGCGATGCGCGTGGCGCTCGACAGTTTCGAGGTGGAGGGCATCGGTCACAACCTGCCGTTCCTCTCGGCGGTGATGGATCACCCGAAATTCATCAGCGGCGACATGACGACCGCCTTCATCGCCGAGGAATTCCCCGACGGGTTCAACGGTGTCACCCTGCCCGAGGGAGAACTGCGCCGCGTCGCCGCCGCCTGCGCCGCGATGCACCGCGTGGCCGAGATCCGGCGCGCCCGTGTGTCGGGACGGATGGACAACCACGAACGCAAGGTCGGCAGCGACTGGAACGTCGCGATCCAGGGCCAGTCCTATGACGTGGTCATCAACGCCGACCCCGCGGGATCGACCGTGCACTTCGACGATGGCGATGAAATGCGCGTCAGCGGCGATTGGACCCCGGGCGACCAGCTTGCCAAGATGTCGGTCGACGATGCGCCGCTGGTGCTCAAGGTCGGCAAGATCTCGGGCGGCTTTCGCGTGCGGACGCGCGGCGCCGACCTCAAGGTGCATGTGCGCACCCCGCGACAGGCGGAATTGGCGCGCAAGATGCCGGAAAAACTACCGCCCGACACGTCCAAGCTGCTGCTGTGCCCGATGCCCGGACTGGTGGTCAAGCTCAACGTCGACGTGGGCGACGAGGTCGAGGACGGCCAGGCGCTTTGCACCATCGAGGCGATGAAGATGGAAAACATCCTGCGCGCCGAGCGCAAGGGAAAGGTGTCCAAGATCAACGCGGGCGCGGGCGACAGCCTTGCGGTCGATGACGTCATCATGGAGTTCGAATAACGCCATGCCATCGGCACAGGATACCCTGATCTGGGCGCTCGGCGCGAGCGCGCTGGTGCTTTTGGGGGCGTCCTTTGCCTTTGGCGAGGCCGCGCGCACCGCGCGCAAGATCATCCTGCAGTTCTTCGTGACGATTGCCTTGCCGGTGGGGATCCTGCTGGGGCTGCCGCTGGCGGCGCTGTCCTATCTTGTCGATCTGGACCCGCGCCTGTGGCAGGCGCTGATCGCGGGGCTGGTGATCGCGACGGGCTGGCTGACCACGGCGATCTTTACCGAACTGGGCAAGGCGGGCGCCAAGGCCGAGCGGATGCGCGATTATCACAAGGCGCTCTATGCCGAGATCAGCAATACCCTGGCCTCGCTGTGGGACGCGGGCGACGCCGACGCCCATGTCGCGGCCACCCTGCAGCGGATGCGTGACGATCCCGATTTCATCCCCTTCATCCCGCGCGAGCATCACGATCACATCTATGACGCGCTGGTCACGGAAATCGATGTCCTGCCGCGGCAGACGATCGACGCAATCGTCGCCTATTACCGCCAGATCAAGGCGATTTCCGCCTTTACCGACGACATGCGCGGCCCCGCCTTTCGCAGGCTGGGGCAGGATCGGCGGATCGTGATGTACGCGGATTATTCCGAGATGCGCAAACAGGCCTTTTCCTTTGGCCAATATGCGCTGGCGATCATCCTGGGGTTTTCCGAAGGCGGCCCCGCGCGGGCCGAGGAGGTCACGCAGCGCCTGCAGCGTGCCGCGCTCAGTACCCGGGACGCGGACCCATCCGACCGGTCACAGGGATCGGAGTGAGCGGGATGTTGGGATCTTTTTCCATGATCGGCCTCTTGCCCATGTTCCCCACCTATATAGGTGAACGCCCCGCATGCCGCAAGCGCGTGCTACGTCACCGCGAATTCTTCTGGTTGCGGATTTCGCGCTGGCGGATGGGCATCTTGTCGATGCTGCGGGAGATTTCGCGCACGTCCCAGGGAAACGGCTTGCGCAGCTTGATGCCGCCGTCCTTGCCGATCAGCACCAGCATGAACCCGCGCGGGCGCAGTTTCATCCGCAGGTCCGACCGCGCCGAAGGGTCGGTATCGGTCAGAATGACCACGTCGCGGTCGCGCAGCGCATCGGGCCGCGCCAGCAAAAGCTCCATCTGTTCCTCGAACAGCGGGTCGTTGGGGCTGTCGGCAAAGACGACGATGGGGCGTTTCTTCCAGATAAATTCGTTCAAATCGGCGCCGTCGATGCCGATCACAAGCACCTGGTCGGGGTCTTCGCCGCTGGTTTGCGCCACGGCGGGAACCGCGAAAACGCAAGCTAAAACAAGGGCTAGTAGTCGGGTCATAGGGTCTCCTGCTGGACTAGATATAAGCCGGGACAAGGGTATTGCGATGGCCTTGGCGGGGCTTTTTTCCATTAAAGGCACAGCAAGGGGTTTTGCGCCATGATCGCGACCGTCCCCAGTGTCTGGCCGGTCGGGGCGGCATTCGCACAAAAGGCAGCCCGCATCATGGACGTCATCCTGCACATCGGGGCCCATCGCACCGGCACGACCACCTTTCAGGACTACATGCGCAGCCACCGCGAAACGCTTGCCACGCGCGGCATCGGCTTCTGGGGACCCTACCGCACGCGGCGCGGGCTGTTTTCGGGGCTGATCCCCGGTGCGGCGGCGGCGCGCCACCGCGATCTGTGCCGCCGGGCCGAAGGGCGCATACGGCTGCATCTGGCGCGGGCCCGCGCGGATGGGGTCCGGTCGCTGGTCGTCAGCGACGAGAACATGATCGGCTGCGCCCGCGCCAACCTGCGGGCGCGTACGCTCTATCCCGCGATCGGCGAACGCATGGCACGGTTTGCGCGGGCCTTCGACGGCCACCTGACACGCGTCGTGATCAGCCCCCGCGCGCAGGATCTCTACTGGAGCTCGATGATCGCCTATGGCGTGGCGCGGGGCTTGCCCTTGCCGGGCGGTGCCGCGCTGGACCATATTGCGCGTCAAACGCGCGGATGGCGTGACGTCATAACCGATCTGGCCTGTGCCCTGCCGCCACAGGTCGATATTCAGGTCATGCCGTTCGAGATGTTCACCGGCCGCTCGGATGCGCTGCTGCGCCTCGGCGCGGGGCTGGATGCGCCGGCGGATGGCGGCCTGCGCTGGCTGAACCGGGCGCCCGATCTGCCGACGCTGCGGCGCCGGTTGCACGAACGGGGACAGGATGCCACCTGTCTGCCCGACGGCACCGGACGGTGGCACCCCTTCGACGCCGCCGCCTGTGCCGCACTGCGCGAGGTGTACGCGGATGATATCATGTGGCTGACCGCCGGTGCAGACGGTCTGGCCACCCTGACAGAGGACCGCACCGGGACAAGAGCGGGGAACACCTTGCCGCCCGGCGCAATGACACAAGGATACCGGACACATGACCGACAAGAAAGCCACCTGGCGCAGCCTCGCTGAAGGCGAGTTGCGCAACCGCAGCCTCGATGACCTGACCTGGCACACGCTGGAAGGCATCGACGTCAGCCCGCTTTACACCCAGGATGACATCGCCGGTCTGACGCACCTGGACAGCGTTCCGGGCGAGGCGCCCTATACGCGCGGCGTCAAGGCCACGATGTACGCCGGTCGCCCCTGGACCATCCGCCAATATGCGGGCTTTTCCACCGCCGAGGAAAGCAACGCCTTCTACCGCCGCGCGCTCGCCGCCGGGCAGCAGGGGGTTTCGGTCGCCTTCGATCTGGCCACGCACCGCGGCTACGACAGCGATCACCCGCGGGTCGAGGGCGACGTGGGCAAGGCCGGCGTCGCGATCGACAGCGTCGAGGACATGAAGATCCTGTTCGACGGCATCCCGCTCGATCAGGTCAGCGTGTCGATGACGATGAACGGCGCCGTGATCCCGATCCTGGCCAGTTTCATCGTCGCGGGACAGGAACAGGGGCATGATACCGCCGTGTTGTCGGGCACCATCCAGAACGACATTCTCAAGGAATTCATGGTCCGAAACACCTATATCTATCCGCCCGAACCCTCGATGCGGATCATCGCGGACATCATCGAATACACCGCCGGCGAGATGCCGCGCTTCAACTCCATCTCGATCTCGGGCTACCACATGCAGGAGGCGGGCGCGAACCTGGTGCAGGAACTGGCGTTCACGCTGGCCGATGGCCGCGAATACGTGCGCACCGCCATCGCCGCGGGCATGGACGTGGACCGCTTCGCGCCGCGGCTGTCGTTCTTCTTCGCGATCGGCATGAACTTCTTCATGGAAGCGGCCAAGCTGCGCGCCGCCCGCCTGCTGTGGTCGCGCATCATGGAGGAGTTCGAGCCCAAGAACCCCAAGTCGTCGATGCTGCGCACCCATTGCCAGACCTCCGGCGTGTCGCTGCAGGAACAGGACCCCTACAACAACGTGGTGCGCACCGCCTACGAGGCGATGTCGGCGGTGCTGGGCGGCACGCAGTCGCTGCACACCAACGCGCTGGACGAGGCGATCGCCCTGCCGACCGAATTCTCCAGCCGCATCGCGCGCAACACGCAGCTGATCCTGCAGGAGGAAACCGGTGTGACCAATGTCGTCGATCCGCTCGCCGGCAGCTACTACGTCGAAAAGCTGACCCACGACATGGCCGAAGCCGCCTGGGCCCTGATCGAGGAGGTCGAGGAGATGGGCGGCATGACCAAGGCCGTGGCCAGCGGCATGCCCAAGCTGAGGATCGAAGAGGCCGCCGCCACCCGCCAGGCCAAGATCGACCGCGGCACCGACGTGATCGTGGGCGTGAACAAGTACCGCCGCGACACCGAAGACGAGATCGACATTCTCGACATCGACAACGCCAGGGTCCGCGCCAGCCAGATCGCGCGCCTCGAAAAGGTCCGCAGCACCCGCGACGAACCTGCCTGCCTGGCCGCGCTGGAAGAGGTCGCGCGCCGCGCGCGCGAGGGGGGCAACCTGCTCGAGGCGGCGGTCGAGGCCGCCCGCGCCCGCGCCACCGTGGGCGAGATCAGCATGGCGATGGAGGACGTCTTTGGCCGCCACCGCGCCGAGGTCAAGACCCTCGCCGGTGTCTATGGCGCCGCCTACGAGGGCGACGAGGGCTTTGCCGCAATCCAGAAATCGGTGGAGGAATTCGCCGAGGCCGAAGGCCGCCGCCCGCGGATGCTGGTCGTCAAGATGGGGCAGGACGGCCATGACCGCGGCGCCAAGGTGATCGCGACGGCCTTTGCCGACATCGGCTTTGACGTGGATGTGGGCCCGCTGTTCCAGACCCCTGCAGAGGCCGCGCAGGATGCGGTGGACAACGACGTGCATGTCATCGGCATCTCAAGCCAGGCGGCGGGGCACAAGACGCTGGCGCCGCAACTGGTCAAGGCGCTCAAGGATGCCGGCGCCGAGGATATCCTGGTGATCTGCGGCGGCGTCATTCCGCAGCAGGATTACAAGTTCCTCTACGATGCCGGCGTCAAGGCGATCTTCGGGCCGGGCACGAACATTCCCAACGCGGCGCAGGATATCCTCAAGCTGATCCGCGAAACGCGCGGCTGAGACCGGGTCGGGCGCGCGCGGGCAAGGGGGGGCAGGCAGCCCGCCCCGTCCCGCCGCCTCCGGTCTTGCGCCCGCCCGGTGTGTCCCGCCCGAGGACGCAGGATCGCGGCGCAGGTCTTCGGCACGGACCCCGCCCGCGTTCGGTGCGGTTTTGATCTTGAAAATCCGCAACTCTGCATTGAAGGTATTCGCGGTGTCATGGGTTTGATCGTGTTCATGTAGGGAGGCTGGCGATGCGGCTGGATCACATTGCGATTTCAGGCGAAACGCTGGAGGAGGCCACCGAGCATGTCGAGGCGGCCCTTGGCGTGCGCCTGGAGCCCGGTGGCGCCCATGATGTCTTTTCCACGCACAATCGCCTTTTGGAGCTGGCGGACGGCCTCTATCTCGAGGCGATCGCCATCGACCCCGACGCCCCTGATCCCACGCGCCCGCGCTGGTTCGATCTGGATGCCTTCTTCGGGCCCGCGCGGCTGACCAACTGGATCTGCGCGACCGACGATCTGGACGCGGCGCTGGCGGCCCTGCCTGCCGGGTTCGGCACGCCGGTCGACCTGACGCGCGGCGATCTGCATTGGCGCATGGCGGTGCCCGAAAACGGCATGCTGCCGCATGACAACTGCGCGCCGGCGCTGATCCAGTGGCAGGCGGGCGCGCATCCCTCGACGCGGTTGCCGCCCAGCGGTGTGCGCCTCACGCAGCTTGTGGTGCGCCATCCGCAGGGCGGCGCGCTGGCCGGCGCGCTGCGGCGGCACATGGCCGATCCGCGTCTGTCCATCGAGGTGGGCAAGGCCGGGATGATGGCGGAATTCGACACGCCACACGGCCGGCGCGTGATCGGCGGATGACCGGCGGCCCGGTCCGCGCGGCGACGGCGGCGGATGCACCCGCCATCCGCGACCTGTGGAACGGCATGATCCGCGATACCCTCGCCACCTTCACCACCGTCGAAAAGACCCAGGCGGACATCGCCGCCCTGCTGGCCGCGCGACCGGGCGCGTTTTTCGCGGCCGATCACGACGGCGCATTTGCCGGGTTCGTCACCTTCGGCGCGTTTCGCTCCGGTCCCGGCTATGCCGCCACGGTCGAGCATACCGTGATGCTGGCGCCGCGCGCACAGGGCCTTGGGCTGGGGCGCCGGCTGATGCAGGCGGCCGAAGCCGCGGCGCGCGGCATGGGCCATCACGTCATGGTGGCCGCGATCAGCGGTGAAAACCCCAATGCCACCGCGTTCCACGCGTGTGCCGGATTTGCCGAAGTCGGCCGGATGCCGCAGGTCGGGCACAAGGCCGGGCGCTGGCTGGACCTGATTCTAATGCAAAAAATCCTGTAACCGGCGTTCCATGCCCTGACAGTCAGCGCCGGGCAGGGTAAGGTCGCGCTCATGTCGATCTGGTCCCGCATCTCTGACGCGTTGTCGGCCCTTGCCAAGGGCGAGGGGCTGTCGGCCGTGTTCGACCGCCTGCGCAGCCCGCCGGAACGCTCTGTCGCGTTCACCATCGCGGTCATCGCGCTGGGCGCCAAGATGGCCAAGGCCGACGGCCAGGTGACCCGCGACGAGGTGACCGCCTTTCGCGAGGTGTTCCACATCCCGCCGCAGGCCGAGGCCGGGGCGGCGCGCGTGTTCAACCTCGCCCGGCAGGACGTGGCCGGCTTCGAGGATTACGCGGCGCGCATCCGGTCCATGTTCGACGGCCAGCCCGACACGCTGCGCGATCTGCTGGAGGGACTGTTCCACATTGCGGTGGCCGACGGCGAGTACCACCCGAACGAGGACGCGTTTCTGGAACGGGTGGCCGAGATCTTCGCGCTGCCGCCGCGCGATTTCGCGCGTCTGCGGATGCGCTTTGCCCCCGATACGGCGCAGGATCCCTATTCGGTGCTGGGCGTCAGCCCCGATGCGCCGATGGCGGAGGTGCGCCGCGCCTGGCGCCGCCTGGTGCGCGAAAACCACCCCGACGCGATGATCGCGCGCGGCGTGCCGCAAGAGGCGCTGCAACTGGCGCAAAAGCGCATGGCCGACATCAACCGCGCCTGGGAAGAAATCTCGCGCAAGGCGGCGTGATGCGCTTTGCCACCTACAACATCGAATGGTTCACCGGGCTGTTCGACGACGACAACCGCCTGCTGACCGATGACACGTGGTCGTCGCGCTACAAGGTCACGCGGCGCGCGCAGGCTGATGCGCTGGGGCTGGTGTTCGACCGCATCGATGCCGACGCGGTGCTGATCGTCGAGGCCCCCGATACCAGCCGGCGCCGCCGCACCGGCGCCGCGCTCGAAGCCTTTGCCGCGCATTACGGGCTGCGCACCCGCGAGGCGGTGATGGGGTTTTCCAACGATACCCAGCAGGAAATCGCCCTGCTCTACGATCCGGACCGGATCAGCGCCAGGCACGCCCCGATGTCGGATGGCGACCACGCCCCGCGCTTCGACCGCACGTTCCGGATCGACCTCGATATCGACGCCACCGAGGACAGCGTGACCTTTTCCAAGCCGCCGCTGGAATTGAGCGTGGTCACGCACGGCGGCTTTGCCTTCCGGATGATCGGCGCGCATCTGAAATCCAAGGCCCCGCATGGCGCCAACGGCGCGCAGCAGATCATGGCCGCGGCCATCGCCAACCGCCGCAAGCAACTGGCCCAGGCGATCTGGCTGCGCCGCCGGATCGAGCAGCACCTGGCCCAGGGCACGCCGCTGATCGTACTGGGCGACCTGAACGACGGTCCGGGGCTCGACGCCTACGAGGCTCTGTTCGGCCGCTCCTCGGTCGAGATCGTGATGGGCACGGAGCTCTATGACCCGCATGCGCGGCTGGCGCTGGCAGGGCCGCTCAAGGCGGTGCCGACCAGCGCACGATTCTGGATCAGGCCCGAAAATCGTTTCTTGCAGGCCATGCTGGATTACATCATGGTCACGCCGGACCTGCGCGCCCGCGATGCGCGCTGGCGCATCTGGCATCCGCTCGACGATCCGGAATGCTGGGGCGATGCGGTGCTGCGCGACGCACTCGTCACCGCGTCGGATCATTTCCCCGTGACGCTCGATCTGGCGCTCTGATCGCTCTCGAAATTCGGGCGGCGGGCGCGTATAGTGGCGTCATGCCCCGGTTCATCGCACCATTTGCCGCCGCCCTGCTGCTTGCCGCCCCGCTGGCCGCGCAGGAGGACGACGCGCCCTCGCTGATGCAGCGCGGCGCGCAGATGTTCCTCGAAGGTCTGCTGGAAGAGATGGGCCCGGCGTTGCAGGGGATGCAGGCCTTTGTCGACCGGATGGGCCCGGCACTGCGCGATCTGGTGGAGGAGGTCGAGGACTGGAGCGTCTATGAGCCGCCCGAAATGCTGCCCAACGGCGACATCATCATTCGCCGCAAGCCGCCCGCGGATCGCGCGCCCGCCGACACACCCGCGCCGGGGGACGAAATCGACATCTAGGCGGGGTCGGGCGGCGGCGTGTTGGCCTTGACTTTCCTGACCTTGACCTCGGCCCCGAGCGAGGCCGCCAGCGACATCAGCCGCGCTTCCGCCACCTCGCCGAACAGCGGGACCATGGCGGGCGTCAGCCGCAGCTCAAGCAGCTTTTTCTTGGGATACCACCGGAACACACCGCGTTCGGCGTCCTGCGTCATCCACAGCATCGCGCCAAAGCGCATCGCTTTGCCCAGAACTTCGGCCTCGCTTTCCATCCGCTCGTCGATGAGCCCGTAAAGATCGTCAAACCGCGTGCCGTTGCGCTTGTTGGAATACCGGTGCAGCAGCGCCAGGCCCAGAAACACCCGTTCGGAATGTTTCAGCCCGCCGAGGTTGGCGCGGGTGGCATTGTCGAAACAGGTCTCCGCCCGGTAATCGGGATGCGCGCGCCAGCTTACGTCATGCAGCAGGCAGGCGGCCTTGATCAGCCGCTTGCGGGCGTCGGGCACGGATTTGAAGATCGGGTTGATGAAGGCATAGAGCGACCGGCCGAACCCCGGCATCCGTGCATCCTTGGCCTCGGCAAAGCGGCAGGCTTCGATCAGCGGGTCGCGGTCGCGCAGGCGTTGCGGCATCTGCTCGTACAGCATCCCCTCGCGGATGCCGTAGCTGGAAATCGCGATATCCTTGGGTTTGAAATTCTTGACCAGTTGGCTCAGCACTTCGGCGGCATAGGGCACCAGCGACATCCGCGCCGATGAAATGCCGCACGATCCGCGCAGCACATCGGGATCGGCGGATTTGATGAACTTGACCGTCGCGCCGACGCTGCGCGCGGTCATGCGGTATTCGTGCAGCACATGCAGCGGATAGCCGCGGCGGTACATGTCGATCCGCGCGATGGCACGCCACGATCCGCCCACCAGGAACAACCGGTCACGTTGCGGCCCCATCACCTCCTGCAATTGCTGCATGGTTTCCTTGATCTGCGCCTTGCGGCCCTTCTTGCCGCCCTTGATGTCGCGCAGTTTGAGCGGCCCGAGGCTGGAGCTGACCCGCCGGCCCACGCGCCCGCCGGAAATCTCCGCCAGTTCCATCGACGATCCGCCGATGTCGCAGACAAGCCCATACGCGCCCGGCCAGCCCAGCAACACACCCTGCGCCGACAGCCGCGCTTCTTCCTCGCCGTCGATGACCCAGATGCGCAGGCCGGTCTCGCGCCGCACCTCGGCGCAGAAATCCGGCCCGTCGGTGGCATCGCGCACCGCCGCCGTGGCCACCACGCTCAGCGCGGGCAGGTTCATGCCCTCGGCCAGATGCTGAAACCGGCGCAAAGCGCTGAGCGCGCGCACCCGCCCCTCGGGGCTCAGCGTGCCGGTCTCGGACAGGCCCGCGCCCAGGGCGCACATGATCTTTTCGTTGTAGAAATACGCCGGGCTGCGCGCCGCGCCGTCGAACACCACGAAACGGACCGAATTCGACCCCACATCGACCACGCCCACCCGGCTGAGCGCCCGCGCGCCGGGATCCTCGAACAGCGGGCGCCCGAAAAGGCCCATATCGGGATGCGAAACATCGTGCTGGCCGTCGATCGTGGGCTGGGCGGTGTCGGTCATGCGGATCCTCGGCCTCGTGATTGAACGGCAGACTGCGACAAAGCGGTCAGGCCGTCAATCGGCGACGCCGCGGCTCAATCCTCGGTGTGGGTCAGTTGCGGCACATCCGACGCACCCGCCGTTCCGCGCCCCGAAAGCGATGGGTTTTCCATGAAGAACCGGTGGCAACTGAAGGCGAATGTGCCGTCCTCGACCGCGGGGCGGGCAAAATGCCCGTCCGGCCCCATGACCCAGCTTTGCGCCACGTCGGCCAGGTTGGCCGCCATGATCTGGCTGACGATCTGCGCCTTGACGGTGGCGTTCTCGATCTCGACCAGCGTTTCCACCCGACGATTGAGGTTCCGCCCCATCCAGTCCGCCGAGGACATGAATACCCGCGCCTTCTTGTGCGGCAGGCCCGACCCGTTGCCGAAACAGATGATGCGGCTGTGCTCGAGAAACCGGCCGACGATGGACTTGACGCGGATGTTCTCGCTCAGTCCCCTGATACCGGGGCGCAGCCCGCAGATGCCGCGCACGACAAGGCTGATCCTGACGCCCGCCTGGCTGGCGTCGTAAAGCGCGTCGATCATGTCGGCGTCGATGATCGAATTCATCTTGGCCCAGATCGCCGCGGGCTTGCCCGCACGGGCGTAATCCGCCTCCGCCGCGATCATCTCCAACAGGCGCGGTTTCAGGGTCGTGGGCGATATCGCAAGGTTGTCGAGGCTGTCGGGCTGGGCATATCCGGACAGGTAGTTGAACACCTTCGTCGCGTCGCGCCCCAACCGCTGATCGCAGGTGAACAGCGACAGGTCGGTATAGATCCGCGCCGTGATCGGGTGATAGTTGCCGGTGCCGTAATGGGTGTAGGTCACCAATTGGTTGCCTTCGCGGCGCACCACCGTGCTGATCTTGGCATGCGTCTTGAGGTCCAGGAACCCATAGACCACATGCGCGCCCGCGCGCTCCAGCCGCCGCGACTGGCGGATGTTCGCGGCCTCGTCAAAGCGCGCCTTCAATTCGACCAGCGCGGTGACGGATTTGCCGTCTTCGGCCGCCTCGCACAGCGCCTCGACGATCGGGCTGTCGCGCGATGTGCGGTACAGCGTCTGCTTGATCGCCACCACCTGCGGATCGCGCGCCGCCTGCTGCAGGAACCGCACCACCATGTCGAAGGTCTCGTAGGGGTGATGCAGCAGCATGTCCTTGGTGCGGATCGCCGCCAGCATGTCGCCGTCGTGGTCGGTCACGCGTTCGGGGATGCGCGGGATGAACTGCGGCCAGAGCAGATCGGTACGGCTGTCCAGCACAAGCTCGCTCAGGTCGGCCATGCCGATCATGCCGTCGATTTCGATGACCTCGTCCAGATCGACGTTAAGCTCCTCCATGATGACGGCCTTGAGCTTGGGCGGCGCGCCGGCGGAATGCGTCAGCCGCACCACCTCGCCGCGGCGGCGACGCTTGAGCGCCACTTCGAACTCCCGCACCAGGTCCTCGGCCTCCTCCTCGACCTCCAGGTCGCTGTCGCGCAGCACCCGGAATTCGAAATGCGCCTTCAGCCTGTAGCCCGGAAACAGCCCGTCGATGTTGAGCACCAGCAGATCTTCGAGCGGCAGGAACCGCTGCGCGTCATCCTCTGCGGGCAGCGCGATGAAGCGGTCGATCTGCGCCGGGATCGGCAGCAGCGCCTGCAAGGGGCGCTTGTCCGACATGCGCTCAAGCTGCAGCGCCAGTGCGTAGCCGGTGTTGGGGATGAAGGGAAAGGGATGCGCGGGGTCGATGGCCAGCGGCGACAGAACCGCGAAAACCTGCGTCAGAAACACATCGGCAAGGTAATCGCGATCCGCCTGGGTCAGGTCCGCGGCGCGCAGCACACAGATGTTCTGCGCTTCCATCTCGGCCAGCAGTTCAACCAGAACGCGCTGCTGGGTCTGCATCAGCTTGCGCGCGTCCTCGTCGATCAGAACAAGCTGTTCGGCCGGGGTCAGCCCGTCCGCCGCGGGCGTGGTGTTGCCCGCGTGCGCCAGTTCGCGCAGGCCCGCGACGCGCACGGTGTAGAATTCGTCGAGATTGGTGGCGGAGATCGACAAGAAGCGCAGCCGCTCCAGCAACGGCACACGCGGGTTTTCCGCCTCCTCCACCACGCGCCAGTTGAAACCCAGCCAGCTCAACTCTCGGTTGAAGAACCGCGCCGGGCCGGACAGGTCCAGGTCGTGCAGTTCGGTGGCCGGCGGAAAATCGGCGCGCAGGAAATCGCTGAGAAACGGAGTGTCGGTCATAAGGGCCTTGGTGCTGTCGGACTGTGACGGCTGCGCGACAACTATCGCGCGCCCGTGGGCCCATTGTCCAGCACCTGCGCCGCCAGTGCGCGGGTGACGGGCCTCTGCCGCGCCAGCGACGCGCTGTCCAACGCCGCCACCAGATCGCCCGCCGCGGCAAAGGACCGGACCATGCGGCGCGCCAGATAGGGGATCACATCGGGTTTCGGCGTCAGCTGACGGTCGGCGAACAGCTTGGCCAGAACGGCGCAGAGCAGCGCATCGTCGGGCGGATCGAGCGCGGCGGTGGGCGCGGCGGCGATGCGGCTGACCAGATCGGGCAGATCCAGCGGCCAGTGCGGCACCGCACCGCTCCCCGTCAGCAGCAGCGACCGGCCCTCCGACAATACCAGGTTGTGCAGGTGAAACAGCGCGGTCTGCGCCGCGATATCGCCCTTGATCGCGGGCACGTCCTCCACCGCGACGCAAGTCTGCGCCAGCGACGGTATGTCGGCCCCGGCCAGATCGCGCGCGGGCACGATCCGCGCGTCGGCGGCGGCGGCCCAGACATGCGCCAGATGCGTCTTGCCCGCGCCCGGTGGCCCGGTCAGCGCCAGCTTGCCACCCGCCCAGCCCTGCCAGTTCTCGATCATCGCCACGGCAATGGCGTTGGACGGGGCGACCATGAAATCGTCGCGTCCCAGCGCGGGCCGCGCAGGAAGATCGAAGCTGAGCTGCCGGGTCATGTCAGGCGTCGGTGTCGCGGGCTTTGGCGCGGTCTGACGTGCCGCGATACAGCAGGCTGCTCTTGTAGCGATCGACCGCAAATCGCGCGATCACCCCCAGCGCCGCGGCCACGGGCACGGCCACCAGCATACCCACAAAGCCGAACAGCATCCCGAAGACCGACAGCGCAAGGATCAGCCACACCGGGTGCAGGCCGACGCTGTCGCCCACCAGCTTGGGCGTGAGCACATTGCCCTCGATCACCTGTCCGACGACGAAAATGCCCGCGACCAGGCCCAGCGACACCCATTCGCCCCAGAACTGGAACAGGCCCAGACCGATGGCCAACGCCCCGCCGATCAGCGCGCCGAGATAGGGAATGAAGGTGATGAGCCCCGCCACGAAGCCGATCACCAGTCCGAATTGCAGCCCCACGAGCATCAGCGCGATGGCGTAATAGGCGCCCAGGATCACGCAGACGGTGCCCATGCCGCGAATGAACGACGCCAGCGTCTTGTCGATGTCGCGCGCCAGTTGCCGGATGGTGGGGGCGTGATCGCGCGGCAGCAATTCATCGACCCGCGCGACCATCCTGTCCCAGTCGAGCAGAAGATAGACCGCAACCACCGGCACGATCACCAGCAACACCACGATATTGATGATCGACGCCGCCGAGGACAGCGCGGTGTTCAGCAACTCGCCCCCCTTGGCCTGCACCGTTTCGCCGATGGTGTTGATCGACCTGCGCAGGGTGGAGCCTTCGTCGAGGATGCCGGGAAACTGCGCGGTCAGGAAATCGGTGAAATTCCGTGCCAGTTCGGGGGCGATGTTGAACAGGTTGACCGACTGCTGCACCAGCGTCGGGATCACCAGCAGCGCCATCGCGACAAAGATCAGGACCGCCACCAGCGTGATCAGCGCCGTGGCCAGCGCCCGGCTCAGCCCCAGCCGTTCGAGCCTGTCGGCCACCGGATCGAGCAAATACGCGATCGCACCGCCCAGCAGGAACGGCAGCAACACATCGCCCAGAAACCACATGACGACCAGGAACACCGCCGCCGCGACGCCCCAGTATTTGAATTGTTCGCGCACGGGCAGGGCCACGGGGGTGCTCCGATCAGGAAAGGGTCAGACCCACATCGCCCATGCGCGCGACCGTTTCAAGGGAGCGTCGCGAAAAACCGCGCATGTCGGGGGCGGTCCGTGCGCGCCGGGGGCGGTGGATACGCGCGCCCTGCATCCCCGCGCGGCGCGCCGCCGGCGCGGTCCGGCCCGATGCCGCGGGCCGCGATCCCGCCCGCCCGCGGGCGCCGGCGCCCGCGCGGGGTCCGTGCGTCAATGCCTGATTGCGGGCCTTGCGGGTTTCCTCTAACCAGTACCGAACAGTTTTTCCTGACAAAGGACCGTGCCATGCGTCTGACCCGCTATTTTTTGCCAGTGCTCAAGGAAACTCCGTCGGAGGCCAAGATCGTCAGCCATCGGCTGATGCTGCGCGCGGGCATGATAAAGCAGTCGGCCGCCGGAATCTATTCGTGGCTGCCGCTGGGCTTCAAGGTGCTGCGCAAGCTGGAAAACATCGTTCACGAGGAACAGCAGCGCGCGGGCCATATCCCGATGCTGATGCCGACGCTGCAATCGGCGGACCTGTGGAAGGAATCGGGCCGCTATGACGCCTACGGCCCCGAAATGCTGCGCATCCGCGACCGCCATGACCGCGACATCCTTTACGGTCCCACCAACGAGGAACTGATCACCGACATCTTCCGCAGCTATGTCGGCTCCTACAAGGACCTGCCCAAGACGCTCTATCATATCCAGTGGAAATTCCGCGACGAGGTCCGCCCGCGCTTCGGCGTGATGCGCGGCCGCGAATTCCTGATGAAGGACGGCTACAACTTCGACATCGACCGCGAGGCGGCGATGCATGCCTACAACCGCCACCTGGTCACCTACCTGCGCACCTACGAACGGATGGGCCTCAAGGCGATCCCGATGCGCGCCGACAGCGGCCCCATCGGCGGCGAGGACACGCACGAATTCCTGGTGCTGGCCGACACCGGCGAAAGCGAAGTGTTCTACGATGCGGCGATCACCGATCTGGCGCTGGGCGACCGCGAGGTCGATTTCGACAGCGTCGAGCAGTGCCGCGACATCTTTGACGAATTCACCACCCATTACGCCCGCACCGACGAAACCCACGACCCAGCGGTGTTCGATGCCGTGCCCCAAGAGCGCCGCCGCACCGCGCGCGGCATCGAGGTAGGGCAGATCTTCTATTTCGGCACCAAGTATTCCGAGGCGATGAACGCCCGCGTGCAGGGGCCCGACGGCAAGCCCGTTCCGGTCCACATGGGCAGCCACGGCATCGGCGTAAGCCGCCTTCTGGGCGCCATCATCGAAGCGAGCCATGACGACAAGGGCATCATCTGGCCCGAGGGCGTGACCCCGTTCCACGTCGGCATCGTCAACCTCAAGCAGGGCGACGCCGAGGCCGATGCCGCCTGCGAAGCGATCTATGCCAGCGTCACGGCGGTCGGGCTCGACGCGCTGTATGACGACCGCAACGAACGCGCGGGCGGCAAATTCGCCCGGATGGACCTGATCGGCCTGCCATGGCGGATCACCGTGGGGCCGCGCGGGCTGGCCAACGGCGTGGTGGAACTGACCAACCGCCGCACCGGCGAAAGCGAGGAACTGCCGCCCGAGGAGGCGGTGAAAAAGCTGCACGGCATCTACACCGGGCACCGCACCACCCAGCATGTCGAGATGATGGGCAAGCGGGCGTTCCACACTTACATCTGACCCTGCCCGTAAGGGAGGCACGCTCTGGATATGGCCCCGCCCGACGATCACCGCCCGTCACCGCTGCCGCGCGTCTCGGTCATCACGGTGACGCGCAACCTGATCGACGCGGGCCGCCAGCAGCGGTTTCGCGCCGCCGTGGACTGCGTTCAGGCACAGACCTGCCGCGACATCGAGCACGTGATCCAGGACGGGGCCTCCACCGATGGCACGCAGGACCTGATCGCCGGGCTTGCGGCGCAGGTCGCGGCGCAGCCCGGCGCGGTGCCGATCCGCTGGACGTCGGAGCGCGATGCCAACCTCTATGACGGCATGAACATGGCGATCGCCGGCGCGCGCGGGCGCTACGTCATCTTTCTGAACTCGGACGATCTGCTGGGCGGGCCGGACACGCTGGGCAGGCTGCTGGACGGCGCGGCGGAGGGCTCGCGCTTTGTCTACGGATCGAACCTGCGCACCGACGACACGGGCAACCGGCGGCACCTCAAGCGGACCTCGACCCACGCGATTTTCCAGCGCATGCCGTTTTCGCACAACGCCGTCCTGCTCGACCGTCAGATGCTTGTCGATCTGGACGGGCATGATACGCAATTTCCTGTGGCTGCCGATTACGACCTGTTTTTCCGCATGATCGCCTCCGGCGCAACCGGCGTTCAGGTCGACGCCTGCGTGTCGGTCTTTCACACCGGAGGGCTGACCGCGGACGATGAGCGCGTCGCCGCCGATTACGCCGCAGTCTGGCGCAAGCATTTCGCCGCACATCTGGATATGTCACGCTATTCCGAAGAGGATCTCAAGGGCTGGTATCGCGCCGGGGCGATGCCGGTCGCGGTCACCTTCGCGTTGTGGCGCGCCTACCGGGGTGTGCCGCAGATGCGCCGGGCGGCGGCGCACAGCCTTGGCAAATCGCTGCGCCGCGCGCTACAGCCCTGGCGACGGGCCCGCGCCGCAAAAGGAAACTGATCGCGATGGTGCCAGCCTTCTACATCAACCTCGACCGCGTGCCTGAACGCGCCGCCTTCATGGAAGGGCAACTGGCGCGGGCGGGGCTGTCGGACCGCAGCGCGCGGATGCCGGCGGTGGATGCCCGCCGCGCGCCGCTTTCGCCCCGCTACGTGCCGCATCGCTGGGGCCCCCGGTGGGAGATGACGGCCTCCGAAGTGGCCTGTTTCGAAAGCCACCGCGCGCTGTGGCAACGGATCGTGGACGAGCGGATCGAGGCCGCGATGATCCTCGAGGACGACATGCTGTTGTCCGCCCGGCTTGACGCGCATCTGTCGGCGGTTCCGCGGGCCGGGATCGGCTGGGACGTGGTCAAGCTCGACGGCGTGCCGCAGCCTGCGCGGTTCGGCCCCGCCGTGGCCTTGCCCGGCGTGCAGGGCGTGCTGCGCCCCATCCGGCAGACCGTGGCCAGCGCCGGATGCTACCTGCTGTCGCGCGCTGCGGCCGCGGCCCTGCTGGCGCGGTCCGAATGCTATTGCGACCACCTGGACGATTTCGTCTTTGACCCGACCGCCGGGTTGCGCCTGTGGCAATGCATGCCCGCGCTGGCGGTGCAGACGATGTTTTCCGACCGCGCGCGCGCCGCCGCGCTGGACGTGACGGTCAGCACAAGCGAGCGCACCGCCGACCACGCGGTGAACCACCCCAAATCCAGGGGGCCCTTCGCCTACCGCCTGGCCAAGGAACTGCGGCGCACGGCGCGCAAGACCGCCTGGCGCTTCGGCGCGGACGCGGCGCTGCGCCGGGCGGGCGGGATGGTGGGCATTCCCGACCTGGTCGACGACCTGGGGGAGTATCGCGGATCATGATCCTTCGGCTGCTGGTTCTGGCGGGCGGGTTGACCGGAGCGGCGGGCCTGTCGCAATTTCCCGAGTATGCGCAGCAATACGTCCAGCGGCTGGGCGGTGCCGTGGACGAATTGAGCCGCGTCGTGGCGGATTTCGATGCCTCCGCGGCGGCGCTGGACCTGAGCCGCGCCGCCGCGTTGGAGCAGATGGCCGGCACCGCGTTCGTCGAGCGTCGCCGCGCCGACATGCAAGCCACATTCGCGCGGCACGCCCGGCTCAGGGCCGATCTGGCGGTGCTGGAGCGGCACGGACCCTTCATGCGCGCCTACCACGGGGCGCGGCTGCGCGACCGGGAGATCGCGGCGCGGGCCTGGTCGGCGTACCAGCCGGCGCTGCCGTTGAATTTCGCGGGTGCGGTGTTCGGCGGAATCGGGGCGCTTGCGGGGATGAGTGCGGTGATGATCGGCGCGGCTCCCTTGCGGCGGCGGCGGCGCAGGGCGTGATCCTAAGGCGCGGCTGCGCCGCACGACATGCCCCGTCAAAATGGCGCTGCCATTTTTCGGGAGCGGGCGCCCATCGGTCTGGGGAAGCGCGCGCCGCAGGGGAAAGCCCGCCGCCCGCGCGAATGGTGGCTTGACCCCCCGCACGCAAGGTATCAGGTTGCGCCGAACGCACGAGCAGGACCCGTTATGGCCAAGACCCCCGCGCCCTTTGCCGCCTTTGAGTGGATGATCGCATGGCGCTACCTGCGCGCCCGCCGCGCCGAGGGCGGCGTGAGCGTGATGACCTGGATCAGCCTGTTGGGAATTACCCTGGCGGTCTTTGCCTTGATCGCGACGCTGGCGGTCCGCTCGGGCTTTCGCGCCGAATTCGTCGACACGATCCTGGGCGCGAACGCGCATGTCACGGTCTACAACCTGGGCGAAGTGTCGCAATCGGGCCGCATCGACCGCACCATCCCCGACTATGCCGAGATGGCGGCCCGCGTCGCACAGGTGCCGGGCGTGACCCGCGTCGCGCCGCTGGTGCGCGGGCAGGTGATGGCCAACATGCGCGACCGCAACGCCGGCATCGCGATCTACGGCATCGCGGCGCAGGACCTGAAAACCATTCCGCGCATCGCCAGCCCCGAAGCGGCCCGGGGCGACATCGCCGATTTCGAGCGCGGCATCGCCATCGGCTCGGGCGTGGCGCAGGAATTGGGCGCGGATATCGGCGACACGATCAAGATCATCTCGCCCAACGGCGTGAAGACCGCCTTTGGCACCAGCCCGCGGGTCAACGCCTACGAGGTCGTCTATATCTTCACCGCCGGTCGCTACGACATCGACCGCACGCGCGCCTACCTGCCCTTTGCCGAGGCGCAGACGTTCTTCAACCGCGAGGGCGTGGCCGATGAGCTCGAAATCATGGTCGAAGATCCCGACGCGGTGGACGAGCTCACGCCGTCCCTGTTGCAGGTCGCGGGCGAGCGCAGCCAGATCTGGACCTGGCGCGACGCGTCGGGAAGCTTCCTGCGCGCGCTCGAGGTCGAGGACAACGTGATGTTCATCATCCTGTCGATCCTGGTGCTGATTGCCGCGATGAACATCGTCTCGGGCCTGATCATGCTTGTCAAGAACAAGGGCCGCGACATCGGGATCCTGCGCACCATGGGCCTGACCGAAGGGTCGGTCCTGCGGGTGTTCTTCATCTGCGGGGCGTTCACCGGCCTGATCGGCACCGTGGCGGGGGTGGTGCTGGGCTGCCTGTTCGCGCTCTACATCGATCCGATCTTTGCCTTCGTGAACATGGCGATGGGCGGCGGCGTCTGGGATCCGTCCATTCGCGGCATCTATGCGCTGCCCGCGCAACTGCGGCTCGAGGACGTGCTGTCCGCGGTGGCCCTGTCGCTGGGCCTGTCGTTCGTGGTCACCATCTTTCCCGCGCGCCGCGCCGCGCGCATGAACCCGGTCGAGGCGCTTCGTTATGAATGATCCCGTGTTGCGCCTGTCGGGCATCGCCAAATCCTACAACCCCGGCCAACCCAACGAGGTCGCGGTGCTGCGCGGCGTCGACCTTGCCGTGGCCCCGGGCGAGGTCGTGGCCCTCGTGGCCCCCTCGGGGGCGGGCAAATCGACGCTGCTGCATATCGCGGGGCTTCTGGATACGGCGGACGCGGGCACCGTGGCCATCGCGGGCGAGGACATGACCGGCCTGGGCGACCGGCGGCGCACGGCGGTGCGTCGGGCGGATGTCGGCTTCATCTACCAGTTCCACCACCTGCTGCCGGAGTTTTCGGCGCAGGAAAACATCGTGCTGCCGCAACTTGCCAACGGCGTGTCGCGCCGCGCGGCGGATGCCTACGCGATGGAGCTTCTGGAGCATGTGGGCATCGGCGCCCGCGCCGGCCACCGGCCCGCGGCCCTGTCGGGCGGCGAACAGCAGCGGGTCGCCTTCTGCCGGGCGCTGGCCAACCGGCCCCGGCTCTTGCTGGCGGACGAGCCGACGGGCAACCTCGATCCCGGCACGTCGGATCAGGTCTTTGGCACGCTGATGGGGCTGGTCCGCGACACCGGCCTGTCGGCGCTGATCGCCACGCACAACCTGGACCTCGCGGCACGCATGGACCGGCAACTGCGGCTCGACACAGGGGCGCTCGTGCCGGTCTGATCGCCACGGGGTGCGCGCGGCGGCCCACAGGCGGCGGACAGGGACGTCGTCGACGGCCCGAAATGCCTCTGCGGTGCCGGGCGTTCGTCATTTCTTAACCATTGTTCCCACCATACTGGGGTGAAACTGGAACAAGGTGTCCCATGACCCCACTGATGATCATGCTCGTCGCGATGGCCGGGCCTCTGCTTGCGGTGTTCGATTCGCATGGCGAGGACGAGGACGACCTGGAAGGCGACGAGGCGGCGCCGCCGCCCGGTCCAGTCGGGATCGAGGGCACGCCGCTGGAATTCCGCAGCGTCGAGGCACGCGGATCGACGGCCGGCGACACGCCGCTGAACGTGGACCGCGGCACGGACGCCGACGAGGTGTTCGAAGGCTCCGACGCGGTGCGCAATTTCATCGATTTCTCGGGCGGCATGGACACGATGACCGGCGGCCTGCGCGACGACACGCTGATCGGCGGCGACGGCGCCGATGTGATCGCGGGCGGGGGCGGCGACGACGCGCTGTTCGGCGGCTTTCGCGTGCTGACCCGCGAGGATGACATGGACGCCGACACGCTCGACGGCGGCGAAGGCGACGATTCCCTCTTTCTGGGCGATGACGATACCGGCGCGGGCGGCGACGCCTTCGTCGTGATCGGCGACGTGAGCGGCAACGTGACGGTGACGGATTTCAACCGCGACGAAGACGGCCTCGTGATCGAGACCGACACGCCCGAAACGACCGGGGTGAGCGACCAGACGGTGACGACCGCCGGGCTTGTCATCACGCTCACCACCGGGGCGACGATCACCCTGCAAGGCGTCACAGAAGAGGTGCCCGACGCCTGGATTCGCGTACTGGACCCGGCGGCCTAGCGCGCCGGCCCTGCGCCAAGGGGCTTGACCGGCGCGGATCTGTTTGCGCATCCTTCACCGCCAGCATCGCGCGGGAGGGGAGTCATGGCCAGCATCAGCCTGTCGGAGATCGAGACACGGACGCAGGCCGCCCTGGCCGCCCATGGCGCGAACCCCTTTGCCGCCGCCGAGGTGGCGCGCGCCGTGCGCCGCGCCGAAGCGACGGGCAACCGTATTTGCGGCCTGTATTACCTTGAAAGCTATTGTCTGCAGCTGCGCTCGGGGCGGGTCAGGGGGGATGTGACCCCGGTGGTGACCTGCCTGCGCCCCGCCGCCGTGCACGTGGATGCGCAGATGGGCTTTGCCCAGCCCGCCTTTGCCTACGGGTTGACGCCCGGCCTCGATGCGGCGCGGCAATACGGCGTGGCGACGCTGGCGGTGGGTCATGCCCATACCTGCACCGCGCTGGGGTATTTCACCGAACAGATCGCCCGCGCGGGCTGCATCGCCATCGGCATGACCAATGCCTCGCCCATCGTGGCGCCGCCGGGCGGCAAGACCCGCGTGATCGGCACCAATCCCATCGCCTTTTCCGTGCCGGACGGCCACGGCGGGCTGGCCCTGCACTTCGATCAATCGACCACCGCCGTGGCGCTTGGCAAGATCACCATGGCCAAGACCGCCGGAGAGCGGATCCCCGAAGGCTGGGCGCTCGACGCGCAAGGCCGCCCCACCACCGACCCCGACGCGGCGCTCAAGGGCTCGCTGGTGTCGGCGGGCGGGGCCAAGGGCTGGGGCTTTGGCCTGATGGCCGAGGTGCTGGCGGCGGGCATGACGGGCGGCGTGCTGTCCAGGGACGTGGGCCCCCTGAAAGCGCCCGAAGGGCCGCCGCACGATCTGGGCCAGTACTACATCCTGATCGATCCCAGCGCCTCGCCCGATTTCTCGGACCGGATGGTGCGCCTTGCCGCCGCCGTGGCCCAGGACGAGGGCGCACGCCTGCCGGGCCAGTTCCGCACCGAGCAAGACCCCGTCGATGTCCCCGATGACGTCTGGGCGCTGGTCACCCGTCTTGCCGCAGGCGCCGGCTAGGCATCAGCCCCGCTGGGTCAGCCAGACCCCCGCCGCCATCATCGCGATCCCGGCTGTCCGCGCCAGGTCCAGCGGCGCAGCCCGCGCCCCGAACAGTCCGAAATGGTCGATCGCCGCGGCGCTGATCAACTGCCCAAGCAGCACGAAAAAGATGGCGTTGCCGATCCCGAAATGCGGCGCGATATAGGTCACTGACAGCACATAGAAGGCCACGAACAGCCCCGCGAGCAGCAAATGGCGCGGCGCTGCCGCGATTTTGGCCAGGGCCTGCGGACCGCCGGTGGCCATCATCACCGCCGCACTGGCCAGAAACGCGATCGCGAACAGAACCGTCGCGGCCGCCGACGGCGACGCGATGCGCACGCCAAGCGCCGCGTTCAGCGCCGCCAGCAGCGGGATACCGACCCCCGCCAGCAGCATGATGATCGCATAATGGGCCAAGGGCGTCTCTCCTTTTCGGTGCGTTGTGTGATCTGGATCATGGAGAGACGCGGCAATAAGGGCAAGACTGCACGCACCCCCCGATACAGCGTCACCAGATCAGGAGTAGTGCCATGTCACGTTCCATTCTCATCCTCTGCGCCAGCCTTCTGGGGCTGACCCTCCTTACCGCCTGCGCCGACCCTGCGCCCCGCACGCCGCACGGCTGGTCGGGTCATGTCGCACCGCATATCGACGGCGTGTTTCCCTGACGGCATGCATCACCCGCATATGCCCTGCAACTGGACCCCGTCCCAAGGCAGGCCCACGTCCTGGGGCCGCGACTGGGGCAGGGGGGCGACCGGCATCGCCTGTCCGATCAGCGCATGAAGCCGCCGTGTCCGCGGCGCCTGCGGGTCCAGCGCGCGGCAGCAGACGAACTCCTCAACGATGGATCCCTGCTGCTCGAAGCCGAAGTCCGAAAACTTCGGCGCGGCGTCCAGTTCGAATAGATAGGGATCGGCGCCGGGATTATGCTCTGACGCGGCGCGCAGCGGCGAATAGCCCGTCGTGGCGCGGTTTTGCCATTGCCACACATGCGTCAGCTCATGCGCCAGCAGCATCGCGGCAATCAGCCCGATCCGGTCGGGATACTCCGGCAGGTAGTCGTCGAGATACCAGTCGCGGTCCCACAGCACGGTATTGAACAACGCCACCGCGGCGGGTTTCGATGTCACGATCTCGTCTTTCTGCGGCGGCAGGATCAGCTCGCGGCAGGTGGTGCGCGGGCGCGGTTTGCGCCGGAACGTCACCGCCCGCGTGGGCGCGCCATCGACCAGCCGGACCGCATCGAGATCCAGCGCCGAGCCGTGGATCGTGGCGGCAAAGGCGCGCTCGGACGGGGTCAGCGGCCGCCCGCAGGCGGCGACGAGGCTCAGGATCAGCAGGGAGGCGAGCAGGCGGCGCATGCGGCCCAGTAAGCCGCGATGCGCGCGCGGCTGCAAGTCAAATCACCGTGGGCCGCGCGCGGCGCCTCAGCGCGCGAAGGTGGCGGTGGCCATCGCCACGGGCGTGCCGCGCGGCTCCGCGATCACGGTGCAGCGGGCAAAGATCATGCTGCGCCCGGCGCGCGTCACCTCGGCCACGGCGCGCAGGCCGTCGCCGCTGGCCGGGCGCAGGAACTGCGTGTCGAGCGTGACCGTGCCCACAGGCGTCATCGCGCCCAGGTGCCCGCCGCAGGCCAGCACCATCGCGGTATCGGCCAGCGCGGTGATCGCCTGTCCCGACACGATCCCGCCGGTGCGGTTCAGTTCGGGCGTGATCGGAATGCTCAGCGTGGTTCCGCGCTCGCCGATCTCTGTCACGGTCGGGTTCAGGGCCAGCACCCAGGGCGCAAAGTTCTCGGACAAGAAGGCTTGGGCGAGGGCAGGGGTCATGGCGGGGCTTTCGGTGCGATGGCGTTGCCCAAGCCTAGAGCGCGTCAGCCCGTTTGGATAGGCCGCGCATGGGGGGTGCTGTCCGGAGCGGCAGAGAGGCTCATCCCCATCTGCGCATCGCGCAGATAGCCCCTTCCTTTCCCCGCCGGGGAAGGGGCTTTCGTCGGAGCGGTCGGGCTGTGCGTCCTGTCACGTCGATTCTGTCTCACAGGGCCGCGTCCCACCGTCCGAATGCGGCCTCATACTTTCCGAGCGAGAGTTTGAGGCGGCAGGGGGCTTTAGCCCAAGGGGCGTGTTTTGCGCCCTTCCCGTGGGGAAGGTCGGGCACGGGCCGAAGCAGAGACTCGGGAATTTGCACCTAATATTATTGAAACGCTTCAATTAACGCAAAAAAAGCGATTACACCGGTCAGAATGACAAGCCATAATGTCGATTTAGCGCTGTCTTGATGGCGCGATTTTTCTATTTCGATATCTGAGAGTGTTTTTAATGCTTTTGGTGAAAGCTTGTAATTGTTGGTTTCACCTGAGGTTCTCTCTAGATCGCCGTTTGACACAAGCGCGTCCAGCGCCAATTGAAATCTCAAAAAGAAGAAGTTGTTGTCTTTATGCCCCCATATTTCAGTCGGATACAGGGCATTCATTGCATCCAACGCATTGAAATTCCAATCCCAAGTCATCTCGGCCCGCTTTCTGGCCCGGCTTTCTTGCCACTGAAACAGTTTTCTTAACGTTTCAGCCAACTCGGCGCTGAAGCGGAAGTTCTTGTTGAACTGCCGTTGGTCACGTCGCTGACGGCGAAAAATTCTGATGTGTTTGAGGGTTGCAGTTTGACCAAGAAATTTGAGGGTTGAATCATAGTCTAACTGAAGTGAACCATAAATTCTGGTAATCTTGACCTTAGGTGTCGATAGCCATGTGAGGGAAATACAAGCGTCCTTGGGCTCATCCATTCCATCAACATAGTACCGCCCTTGAAACCGATCTAGTGAAGGCATGAATCGCTTTTGCACCACAAAGCGTAGCTTAGGATTTGTGTTATCCTCAATTGCGACCCCAACGTAGTGTTGCGATTGTGGACTGTCGACACCTAAGCTGTACATTCTAGGAATCGGTCGTCGAGATGCTATGATCAAAGCTAGTTGTAGCAAGATTTTCTCAAGAACCCTCAAACATCCAGCTCCTCCACGAACTGCGCGTTCTCCTGGATGTACTGGAACCGCAGCTCCGGCTTCTTGCCCATCAGGCGCTCGACCAGGTCGCTGGTCTCTCCGGGGACGTCCTCGTCGATCGACACCCGGATCAGCTTGCGCGTGTCCGGGTCCATCGTGGTCTCCTTCAGGTCCTTCGCGTCCATCTCGCCCAGACCCTTGAACCGGCTCACGTCGATCTTGCCCTTGCCGCCCAGGCCCTTCTCCAGCCACATGTCCTTTTCCGCCTGGTCCAGGCAATAGACCCGCCTGGCCCCCTGCGTCAGCCGGAACAGCGGCGGACAGGCCAGGTACAGGTGCCCGTGGTCGATCAGCGGCCGCATCTGGGTAAAGAAGAACGTCATCAGCAGCGCCGCGATATGCGCGCCGTCCACATCCGCGTCGGTCATGATGATGATCTTGTCATAGCGCAGATCGTCGAGGTTGAACTTGCTGCCCATTCCGACGCCAAGCGCCTCGCAGAGGTCGTTGATCTCGGCGTTGCTGCCCAGCTTGTTCGACGCGGCCCCCAGCACGTTCAGGATCTTGCCCTTCAGGGGCAGCAGCGCCTGCGTGTTGCGGTTGCGCGCCCCCTTGCCCGATCCGCCCGCCGAATCCCCCTCGACGATGAAAAGCTCCGTGCCCTCGCGCGATTTGCTGGTGCAATCGGTCAGCTTGCCGGGCAGCCGCAGCTTTTTCGTCGCGGTCTTGCGCTGGGTTTCCTTCTCCTGCCGCCGCCGCATCCGCTCCTCGGCGCGCAGCACCAGGAAATCGAGGATCGCCCCCGCCGATTTCGTATCCGCCGCCAGCCAGTTGTCGAAATGGTCGCGGACCGAATTCTCCACCAGCTTGGCCGCCTCCACCGTGGCCAGCCGGTCCTTGGTCTGGCCCACGAATTCCGGTTCGCGGATAAAGCACGACACCAGCGCGCAGCCGCCCGTCACCAGGTCGTCGCGGGTGATGTCCTTGGCCTTCTTGTTGTTGACCAGCTCGCCATAGGCGCGGATGCCTTTCAGGATCGCCGCCCAGAACCCCGCCTCATGCGTGCCGCCCTCGGGCGTGGGCACCGTGTTGCAATAGCTTTGCAGGAACCCGTCGCGCGCCGGCGTCCAGTTGATCGCCCATTCGACCTTGCCCGGCACATTGAATTTCTCGCGGAAATCGACGCGCCCGGCAAAGGGCGTCTCGGCATAGGTGGTGGCGCCCGCCAGCGTCTCGGTCAGGTAATCCGACAATCCGCCGGGAAAGTGGAACGTCGCCTCGGTGGGCGTGTCGCCATCCTCGATCGCGGATTTCCACCGGATTTCGACGCCCGAGAACAGATAGGCCTTGGACCGGATGGATTTGAACAGCCGCGCGGGCTTGAACCGGTGATGGCCAAAGATCTGCTCGTCGGCATGAAACGTCACTGTGGTGCCGCGCCGGTTGGGGGCCGCGCCCACCTTTTCCACCGGGCCCAGCGGGATGCCGCGCGAAAACCGCTGCTCGTAAAGCTCCTTGTTGCGCGCGACCTGCACCACCATGCTGTCGCTCAGCGCATTGACCACGGACGCGCCCACACCGTGCAGGCCGCCCGAAGTCTCATAGGCATCGCCAGAGAACTTGCCGCCCGCATGCAGGGTGCACAGGATCACCTCGAGAGCGGATTTCTGGGGGAACTTGGGGTGCGGATCGATCGGAATGCCGCGTCCGTTGTCGCGGATCGTCACCGAATAATCCGCCAGCAGCTCCACCTCGATCCGGTTGGCATGGCCCGCCACGGCCTCGTCCATCGAATTGTCGAGCACTTCGGCCACGAGGTGATGCAGCGCCCGCTCGTCGGTGCCGCCGATATACATGCCGGGGCGCTTGCGCACCGGCTCCAGCCCTTCGAGCACTTCGATGGAGGAGGCGTCGTAATCGGAGGGCTCGGCCCCGGACAGAAGGTCGGTCATGCTGCGCTGCTCGTCTCTTGGTTTTGCTTGACCGCAGTATGGCAGAGCGCCCGGGGCGGGGGAAGGGGGCGCGCGCCCATCGGTCTCAGCCTTTGCGCGCCCCGCGCGTCGCCGTCAGCTTCATCCCCGGCGCGGCCAGCCGCGCGCGCGATCCGGTCCAGGCATAGGCCAGCAGGCAGGGGTCCATCTCTCCGGTGGTGATGCGGTGCTCGTGGCCCGACGTGTTCAGGATCAGCGATCCGGGCGCATAGACCGCGGCGTTGTTTTCCGACCATGCCCCCGCGACCGAGATATAGCTTTCCTCGATGTCGTGATGGCTGTGCTGCGGATAGGTGGTTCCGGGCGCAAAAAGCACGAAGCCAAGCACCAGCGTGTCGGCCTGAACCGGGCCCTGCGGACCAAGGATCTCGCAATAGGCATATTTGCGCGCCAGCGCCTTGGGCACACGCTCATAGCCGTATTCCCAGGTCAGATCCTCGCGCACCTCGCGCAGGGCGCGGGCCATGCCCTGCATCGCGGCCCGTTCGCCCAGGTCCAGCGCGCGGGCGAAATGGGCGGTCACCGGCTTGGTCTGGGGCGGGCGCGGCGTGATTTCGGCGTTGGCCGCGATCACGGCGGACAGCCGGTCGCGCACCCGCTTGCGGTGCCCGCGAATGGCCTTGCTGCCGCCCGCCGATCCATACCGGTACAGCGCCTCGAATTCGCGCAGCAGGTAGATCCAGTTGGGGCAGTCCAGCACGCGCAGCGCCGGCGCGGCCTCCTCTGGCTGGGGCGCTGCGGCGGCGCGGGACGGGGGCAAAAGATCGGACATCAGGCAAGCCTTATACGCAAAGAAGGACGCAGCGGCAACTGATCTGCGCGCGCCGGTGTCGGGGGCCGGTGTCGGGGGCAGGTGCAGGGAGCAGTGAAAGCGGGGCGGTGTCAGCGGGGCGATGTCTGTGCATCGCCTATTGCGCGGGCTCGGCCGACAGATCCGACAGGACAAGATAGCGCCGGGGCGACTTGCCACGCAGCCGCGGCGGGAAATCGACCTCGGTGTGATCCCTCACTTCGAAAGTCCGGCGGACGACCTTTCCATCGCTCGTCTCGTCCCCGCGCCGGCCAAGGTAGACCGGATCCCACGAGTTCTTGCGCGCCCCCGAAATCAACCCGCCGGCAAAGGACGCGTCATCGGTGGCGATCATGCACGAAAACCGGTGCCGGCCCGTCTTCGACCCTGCCGCCCCCGCGCTTGGCCCGACCATCCAGACCGCGACGCCCCCCGTGTCATCCCGATGCGAAAGATACCCTCCGAGATGTGTCGCCTGATCGGGCTTTCTGCCCCTGATCTTCGGCTGCTGTCCCGTGTACCTGGCGGAAAATACCTCCCGCGCGTCCTGTTCCGAGGTCCGGATGCTGTCGGCCCCGTGGCCGACGGCGATGCCCGCATAGGTCGCGGCGAACATCTCGGTCACTGCGCCCGCCGTCCTGTCGGGGATCGGCGCCCACCCCAGGGCCCGCAATGCGTCCAGCCTGTCGTCCTGCGCCGCCGGTCCGTCCAGGCAGGCGGCCAGCGTGCGGTTCAGCAGGGCGGTCTGCGCAAACATGGGCGAGCCATGAAACGCCGCGGCAAAAAGCATGGCGGCCAGCAGTCTCGGTTTCATGGTCTTCTCGTGTCCCTGCCTGTCGCCGCGTTCCGGGGCGAGTTTCAGAAAAACCGCCCCGCCTGGCTTACGTGCTCGGGCGGGGCATCTGCGCCGCGACCTCCTGATCTTGGCCGCCGGTTGGCGGCAACCGCCTCCGCGGCCTCCACTCCCCGGGCGCCACCACCCGTCAGCCCACCCAGTCGAGGATCGCCCGCGCCACCTCCTGCGGCTTTTGATGCGCGACCCAATGATCCGCGCCGTCGATCTCCACCCGCGTGAGGTCGGGTGCAAACTCCTCCAGCCCCTCGGTCGAGACGGGCAGAAGCGCGGTGTCGCCCGCCGCCCAGATCAGCAGATGCGGACAGCGCACGACCAGCCGGTCAAGCGGCAGGTCCGGCATCTCGATGGGCTTGCCCGGATCGGCCACCTGCAACGGCGAGGCGCGATACCAGTTGATCATCGCCCCGAGCCGTTTCGCATCGCCCCAGGCCTCGCGGTAGGCCTGCGCCCGCTCGCCCGCCAACCAGTCCAGCCCCATCTTGGCCGAAAAAAGCTTCATCATCCTGGAAAAATCATCCGCCGCCAGACGGTCCTCGGACCCCGGCGCGCGCAGCGCGTTGATGTATTGCGACGCCTCCGACTGCGCGCCGCCCGCCGCCATCGCGCGCTGAAACGGCACCGGGTGCACGCCGTTCACGATGATCAGCCGATCCACCAGTTCGGGCCGGAACATCGCAAGGCCATAGGCCACCGACGCGCCCCAGTCGTGCCCCAGCACCGTCACCGGGCCATCCCCGCCGATCAGTGCCGCCATGTCCGCCACCAGCTTGGAGGTCGTGTAATGCTCCACCCCCTCGGGCGCCCAGCTTTGACCATAGCCGCGTTGATCGGGCGCGATGCAGTGAAAGCGGTCCGCCAGCAGGGGCGCCAGCTCTGCCCAGGCGCCGCTGTATTCGGGAAACCCATGCAGCATCAAAAGCCTGGGCAATGCGGGATCGCCCCAGCGCCGCAGGAAAAAAGGATGGCCGTTCAGGGTGACGGTTTCGGTCTGCATCGCGGCCTCGCCTGTTGCGCCACGGATCAGCCGCGGCAGTCCTTGATGGCCGTGCGGTAGGCTTGGCCGATGTCGTTGGTCTGGCTCATCAGCGCCGTCAGCCCCTGACCGCTTTCGTCGGCGACGGCCTGGCTCGCATCGGTCCAGGCCTCGACCCGGCCCGCCCCCTCGGCCAGCCGCGCCACGTAATCGGCCCCGATGGCGGCATAAAGCGCGTAGTCCTCCGCGCCGATCTGGTCGCGCAACGCTTGCACCGCGCAGTCGCAGACCTCCGCGGTCTCCTCGCGCTCAAGACACATCGCGGTCACACCGTCTGGCCCCTGCGCCAGGGCAGGCGCGGCGCAAGACAGCGCCAGCGCCACCATCCGGGTCGCGGATCTGAATATGCGTCGGGTCATCGTGCTCTCCTTGTCATGGGCGGCATCACGGGCCGAACAAACCCGAAGGACACCGTCACTCGCCCTTGGGCTGCGTCTCGAACCGCAGGCCGGCGGCGGTGCGCGGCGCAAAGCCGGTCCAATAGGTGTGATCGTCGGTCGGATTGGCTTCTTCGTCCAACGCGATCACGCCATTGTTGGCATCCTCGATCAGGTCGAAATAGGGCCGCATCCCGGTATCGCCCTTCAGATGCAGCCCCATGAACGCGGTCGCGAAATGCTGGGCGATGTTGTTCATGCGCGTGGTGTCCCAGACGGCGTCGGCGTAATGCTCGAACGGCACGAAATCCAGGGTATCGACCGGCTGCCAGGCCTCTTTCGGGGCCGGCATCGGCGCGGCGGCGTTGTGGTTGGCGTGATCGAAGGTCAGCAGGTGCCGGTCGGTACCCCGCGCCTCCTCAAAGATCGACCGGATCGCGGCATAGACCGACACGTCGTCCGATCCGCCCGCCATCAGCAGCGTGGGCTTGCGCAGCCCCGACAGCCCCTCGGTGTCCCAAAAGCCGGCGTTCTTGCCCCAGGGCCCGATGGCGATGATTGCCTTGACGCGGTCGTCGATCAGCGCCTCATGCGTGTCGGACCCCGCCAGATGCCGCGCCAGCAGACCGTTGGGCGTGCCCCAGCTGTATTCGGTCGAAGCCTGCGTCACCCCCGCCCCGCCAAAGATCAGCGCGCCGTAGCCGCCCATCGAATAGCCGATCACGCCGACCACGTCGCCGTCGATGATCGCGCCCAGATCGCCGTCCATCGCGGCCATCTGGTCGATCACGAACCGCTGGTCGATCGGCCGGTTCAGCAAGGTCGAACCGAACGCCGCCTGGTCGGAATACGTGCTGTCGGTGTGGTCTATCGACACCGTGACATACCCCTTGGAGGCCAGGTTTTCACCAAGATGCGACATCAGGTAACGATTGCCGGGATAGCCGTGGCTGATCACGATCAGCGGATAGCTTGCCCCGCTGGCAGGGGCGGCATCGCGCGCGGCGCGACCCGTCAGCGTGACCTCGGTCGCGCCATCGCGCAGAAAGGCGGTGTATTCGCCGCCCGGCTCGGTTCCGTCCGCCGCCGGATACCAGACCTCGACCGTCAGCTTGCGGTCATAGCTGGGCGCGTTGCCTTCGGTGGTGTTGAGAATGTCGATCTGGCCGGGATGGGTGAATTCCATCGTCTGCACGCCGATGGGCAATGTGCCAAAGGGCGCAAGCTCGGGCGCGTCGGGCCGCACCAGGTCGATCGGGTTGGACAATGCGGGCAGCGCCATCAGCGATCCAAGCGTCGCTGCGGTGGCAAGGGTCTTGATCTGGGTCATTCTCGTCTCCGGCTGGGCGCGGCGCACCGCGTGAATACTCTGCCGCAGACTGACAGGTTTGCCGAACGGATCAAGAGTTGACCCTACGTCGCCTTTGGCGTGCCGCGGGTCAGGTCAGCCCCGGCAGGACCTTCACAAGATGATCGAACACGCAGCGGATGCGCGCGATGTCGCGCTGATCCTCGTGCATCGCCACGTAAAGCGGCATCCGGTGGCTCAGTTCCGGCCAGACCCGCACCAGCCCCAGCCGGCCGGCCAGGGCGCTTTGGCACAAACCCACGCCAAGCCCCGCGACGATGGCCGCGATCTGCGCGGCCGGATCGTCGCTGCGCAACGCCACGTGGCGTGGCAGGGGCAGACCCGCCGCGGTCATCGCCTGGTCCGACAGGCGGTTGCGGTCGTCGCTGACAAAGGGGGTGCGGGCAATATCGGTCACGACGCCGCGCGCCAGCAGCGACGGCGCCGCAAAGGCCCCGATTTCGACGTCCGGCAATTTACGAACCACCAGCGCGGCCTGGTTCGGCGCAAAGGTGCGCAGGGCGATATCCGCGGCCCGCCGCAGCAGGTTGTCGGGCGCGTCCGTCGCGGTCAACTCCACCGTGATGCCCGACGCCTGATCGCGCAGCCCGGCCAGCGCCTGCGGTACCACATGCACCGCCATCACCCGGCTCGCGCTCAGCCTGACGGTGCCCGACAGCGCCCGCGCGTCACCCGTCGCCGCGCGCACAAAGGCCTCGGCCTGCGATCCGACGGCCTGTGCGATCGGCAACAGGCGCACCGCCGACGGCGTCGGCGTCAACCCGTTTGACGCGCGGGTGAACAGCTTGACCGCCAGGTCACGCTCCAGCATCTCGATCTGTCGGCGCACGGTCGGCTGCGACAGCCGCAGCGCCCGCGCCGCGGCCGACAGGCTCCCGTGCTCCATCACGCCGCGAAACGCGCGGATCAGATCCAGCGAGGGGAGAGGCGCGCTCATAAAAATATTATAGGCGACTGGCCACTTTTTGGCAATTCCTTACAGGATGTACCGCCCCTAGTCTATGGATCACAAATCCCACAGGAGACCTGACCATGACACCCGGTACCACGCCCCCTTCCGCCCACCTGCCACCCACCGCCACGCCCGCGATCCGCGCCGCCTTGCGGATCGAAGGCGCGGCCATCGCGCTCTGCGCGCTCTGGGTCTATGCCACGACGGGCGCGGGCTGGGGCGTGTTCGCGCTGTGCCTGCTGCTGCCGGATCTCGCGATGCTGGGCTATCTGCGCGGCCCCCGCGTCGGGGCGCTGTGCTACAACATCGCGCACAGCTATACCGCGCCGCTGGTGCTGGGCGCGCTGGCCGGTGCCGCGGGGCAGCCCTGGGCGATCGCCATGACCAGCCTTTGGATGGTGCATATCGGCGCCGACCGCGCGCTGGGATACGGGCTGAAACTTGCCGCCGGATTCAAGGTGACGCACCTGGGGCGCGCGGCATGATCGACGATCCCCCCTTTTCGCGCGCCGCCGCCTGCACTAAGGCACAGGACCATGACCGCAACGATGACATATCCCGCCCATGCCCGCGCGATCGCGGTGCTCGGCCTGCCGCTGATCGGCGGGCACCTGGCACAGATGGCCATCGGCATCACCGATACGGTCATGCTGGGCTGGTACGGCATCGACGCGCTGGCCGCCGTGACGCTGGGCAGCACGATGTTTTTCACGCTGTTCCTGTTCGGATCGGGATTCGCCTGGGCCGTGATGCCGATGGTGGCCTCCTATCTGGCCAAGAACGACGAGGTCGGCCTGCGCCGCGCGACGCGCATGGGGCTGTGGCTGTCGATCGGCTTCGGCATCGCCGTCCTGCCGCTGATGATCTGGTCGGAACCGCTGTTTCTGGCGATGGGCCAGACGGCGCAGGTCGCCGCCGACGCCGCGCGCTACCTGACGGTCGCAGGCGTCGGCATCCTGCCCGCCCTTCTGGTGATGGTCCTCAAAAGCTATCTGGCCGCGCTGGAGCGCACGCAGGTCGTGCTGTGGATCACCGTACTGGCCGCCGTGGTCAACGCGCTGGCCAACTACGCGCTGATCTTCGGCAACTGGGGCGCCCCCGAACTGGGCCTGCTGGGGGCGGCCATCGCCTCGCTCTGCACGCAGACCGTGTCGCTGTTGGGCGTGGCGATCTACGTGCGCTACGCCTTGCCGCAGCATGCGATGTTCGTGCGGCTGTGGCGCGCGGATTGGGACATGCTGGGCCAGGTGTTCCGCCTGGGCTGGCCGATCGGCCTGACCAACCTCAGCGAAGTGGGGCTGTTCGCGGCCTCGGCGGTGATGATGGGATGGCTCGGCACCGTTCCGCTGGCCGCCCACGGCATCGCGATGCAGCTCACATCGCTGACCTTCATGATCCACGTCGGCCTGAGCAACGTCGCCACGATCCGTGCGGGCAACGCCTACGGACGGCGCGACCTGGCGCATATGACGCGCGGCGCACGGGTGGTCATCGCCCTGTCGCTGATCGCGGCACTGGCGACGATGGCGCTCTTCGTGCTGCTGCCCGAGCCGCTGATCTCGCTCTTCATGCAGGACGATGAACCGGCGCGGGGGGCGATCCTGGCCATCGGGGTGGGGCTGCTGGCGATGGCGGCGCTGTTTCAGCTTGTCGACGGCGCCCAGGTGGTCGCGCTCGGGCTGCTGCGCGGGGTGCAGGATACGCGCGTGCCGATGATCCTCGCCGGTCTCAGCTACTGGGCGATCGGCATCCCGGCCTCTTACGTGCTGGGCTTTCGGTACGGGCTCGACGGCATCGGCGTCTGGCTGGGGCTGGTCATCGGGCTGGGCTTTGCAGGGCTGTTGCTGATGGGCCGCTTCTGGGGCGTGTCGATCCGGCGGCTGCGCGGATCGCAGGCGGCGGCGGCCTAGCTGTCGCGGTCGATCCTGTCGGCCTTCTTGCGCACCAGGATGCTGCGCAGATCGTGCATTGCCAGCAGCAGCCGGTCGGTGACCGCCTCGAGCTGATCATCCGTCGCGCGACTCTGGACCCACTGCGCCGTCAGGTTCATGTAATCCACCGCGCGAAAGATGTCGTCGATGTCGCGGTGGGCCAGCACGCGCATCCGGTCCGTCATCCAGTCGCGGATGGCGGCGATGTCGCCCTCCGACAATATGCGGTCACCCTGCGGCTTGATCTCGCCGTTGCGGATGTTGACGATGGCGATCTGGTCCATCTCGATCCGGCGCTGGCGGTTTTCGGTATCGACGCGAAACACCGCCGCGCCGTTTTCGCGGACCCGGAAATAATACTCTGGCAACGCGCTGCTCACATGCCTGCTCCCCGTGTCACGTCAGCCCGGCGCAGAAGGTCTGGATCCGCGTGCAGGCCTCCTTCAGCGCCGCGTCCGACGTGGCATAGCTGACCCGGAAGTTCGGCGACAGACCAAAGGCCGCGCCGAACACCACCGCCACGCCGGTCTCCTCCAGCAGCGCGGTCGCAAAGGCCTCGTCATCGGTGATCGCCGCCCCCCCCGCCGAGGTCTTGCCGATCAGCCCCGCGATCGAGGGATAGACATAGAACGCGCCCTCCGGCGTGGGACAGACGACGCCGTCGATCTGGTTGAGCATCGACACCACAAGGTTGCGGCGCCGCACGAACATCTCGTTGTTGGGCGCGATGTAGTCTTGCGTGCCGTTCAGCGCCTCGACCGCCGCCCACTGGCTGATGGTGCAGGGGTTCGACGTCGATTGCGACTGGATCTTGCGCATCGCCCCGATCAGGGTTTCGGGCCCGGCGGCATAGCCGATGCGCCAGCCGGTCATCGCATAGGCCTTCGAGACCCCGTTGACCGTCAGCGTGCGGTCGTACAGCCGCGGCTCGACCTGCGCGGGCGTGCAGAATTCGAACCCGTCATACGCCAGGTGTTCGTACATGTCGTCGCTCATCACCCAGACATGCGGATGGCGCATCAGCACATCCGTCAGTCCCTTCAGCTCGTCGCGGGAATACCCCGCGCCCGTGGGGTTCGATGGCGAGTTGAAGATCAGCCATTTGGTGCGCGGCGTGATCGCCGCCTCCAGCGCCTCGGGGCTCAGCTTGAAATCCTGCTCCAGCGTCGCGGGGGCGATCACCGGAACGCCGCCCGCCAGCAGCACCATGTCGGGATAGCTGACCCAATAGGGCGCGGGAATCACCACTTCCTCGCCGGGGTTCAGCGTGGCCATCAGCGCGTTGTACAGGATCTGCTTGCCGCCGGTGCCGACGCTGACCTGCGACGGACGATAGTCCAACCCGTTGTCGCGCTTGAACTTTTCGCAGATGGCCTGTTTTAGCTCTGGAATTCCGTCCACTGCGGTATACTTGGTCTTTCCAGAGGCGATGGCCGCCACGGCGGCATCCTTGATGTTTTGCGGCGTGTCGAAATCCGGCTCGCCCGCGCCAAGGCCGATGATATCGCGCCCCGCCGCCTTGAGGTCCGCCGCCTTGGTGGTGACCGCAATGGTCGGGGACGGTTTCACGCGCGAAAGTGTCTTGGACAGGAGTTCCATCTTGGCCTCGGTATGATAGGGCTACGGCGACCCTCATAGGATGGGCATGGCGCCCGATCAAGCACGATCAACGACGCAGGAGTGACACGAATGATGGACGAGAGCGACAATTGGTACGGACCTGAAACGGCAACCTTCGGCGACCGCGTCGCCGCCGCGCGCGAGGCCGCGGGCATGAGCCAGGCGCAATTGGCCAAGCGGCTGGGGGTGCGGCTGGCGACCCTGCGCGGATGGGAGGACGACCTGTCGGAGCCGCGCGCCAACCGCCTGTCGATGATGGCCGGGCTGCTCAACGTATCGATGACATGGCTGATGAACGGCCAGGGCCAGGGGCTGAGCGCCCCCGAAGACACCGCGGCCCTGCCCGAGACGGCGAAGGAATTGCTGGTCGAGTTGCGCGACATGCGTGCCGACATGGTCGCACGGGCCGAACAGATGGCGCGCTTCGAAAAGAAACTGCGCGCGGCGATCAAGGAAGACGCACAATGACCGAACGGCATGACCACCGTATCAAGCGGCTGAAAATGCGGTCGATGCGCCGCGGGATCAAGGAAATGGACCTGATCCTGTCGGACTACGCCGACCGCAACCTTGACGCGATGGCGGACACGGGCCTTGCGACCTATGACGCGCTGCTGAACGAAAACGACCACGATCTCTATCTGTGGGTGACCGGTCAGGCGCCCGCGCCCGATCCTTACGGCGCGCTGATTTCGGATATTTCCGGACAATTGAGCGACCGTTCGCAGGAAAAAGCCTAATTTAACCGAATATTTGGCTTTCCGGCCCAGTTTGCTGCTTCGAGCAGAGCGAGTCGGAGCATGAATATGAGCATTCAAGACCCTATCCACGTGACAGCCGGCAAGGGCTTCATGGTGGGCTACCTGGAAGCCTTGTCGTTGGTGGAGCGGTTGCACCGCCTGCTGCTGGACGTGATCAAGGATGAATTCGAACGCGTCGGCGTGCTGGAGATCAACGCGGTTCAGGCCCTGTTGCTGTTCAACATCGGCGACAACGAGGTCACGGCGGGCGAACTGAAAAGCCGCGGCTACTACCAGGGCAGCAACGTCAGCTACAACCTCAAGAAACTGGTCGACATGGGCTACATGCACCACCAGCGCTGCGAGGTGGACCGCCGGTCGGTACGGGTCAGACTGACCTCGAAGGGGCAGGGCATCCGCGATGTGGTCGCCGGCCTGTTCTCGCGCCATGCCGACGGGCTGGAACACAAGGGCGTTCTGGGGCCCGACGGGATCGGCGAAATCACCCATTCCCTGAAACGGATGGAACGCTACTGGAGCGATCAGATCCGCTATATCTACTGACGGGCCGGCCGCGGCACCGGCAGGTGGGGGGGGCATCAGCGCGCCAGCGACAGCGCAATGCCCTCCAATTCGCGCTTGAGCTTGGCGGTCATCGCCTCGGCGTAGCCCTCGAAGCCAAGCGCGGTCTCGACAAAGGCGTCCGGCCCCACGATCACCTCGGCGCGGAAGTACGACGACAACTCGCCGATCTCGGCCTGTCGGCGGTCGCCGGTGGCGGGCGCATCCGCCCCGATGACCAGCGCATTGATCGTGATGCCGCGCGCGCCGATCCGGTCTTTGACGTCGCGGGGCCGTGGCCCAAGGTTCGACGTCCCGTCGCCCGAAATATCCAGCGTGCGCTTCCAGCAGTCCGATTGCTCGTCCAGATACCGCGCGCCCAGCGTCATCGCGACCCCCAGCGCCGTGCCGGGGCTCGCCTCGCGCCGCCACGTGGCGCTCAGCGTGTCGCGCACGCCGGCCAGTGCGGCGGCATCGGTCACGGCCGTCCAGGGCACAAGAATGGCCTGGTCCGCCGGGCCGCTCCATTCATAGACCATGATCGACACCGGAGCCGAGGGCGTCGCCAGCAGCGCCGCCGCGACATCGGGCGCGCCCAGTGCCGCCACCAGCCCGTCGATCTGCAAGCGGTACTCGCGCAGATCAACCGAACCCGAGACATCCAGACCCAGCGCAAGCGCCTGCCGGCAGGCCGACTGCGCGGGCGCTGCCAGCACCATGACCATCGGCAGCACCGCCAGGGCCGCGCGCAGCTTCATCCCTTGGGGGCCGGCGCGGGGGCCTCGTCCATGCCCAGGACGGGCGGGGCCAGCTCCCGCTCAAGCTTGCGGCGCATCGCGCGCTCGTAATCGTCGAACCCCTGCGCCACTTCGACGAAGGCGCCGGGGCCACGCATCACCTGGCCCTTGTAGAACGCGATCAGGCCGACCTCGGCCTCGTAATCGGCGGCATTCACCACCAGCCCGTTCACCGTGACATCGGCGAACGGAAATTCCGCATAGGCCGCGGCCGGGCCGAAACCTTCGTTGTTCTGCCCGTCGCCCGCCATGTCCAGCGTCTTTGACAAACACTGCGGCGCGCGCGACAGAACCCCCGCGCCATACCCCAGCGCATACCCCATCGCGGTCGGGAAGTCATTGTGACTGCGCCGGCTGGCGGCCACCGTTTCCGCCGCCTCGACCAATGCACGCGGGCTGTCGATCATCGTCCAGTCCAGCAAAAGCTCCTGGTTGTAGCGCCCCGACCATTCGTAGATCGCCAGCGCCACCGGCAGGTCAGAGGCGAAAAACGCCTCGCGGACCTCCGGCGCGGTCAGGGCCGCCACAAGCCCGCCGCGTTGCAGCCGGTCTTCCTCGCTGTCGACCGAACTCGACACATCCATCGCCATCACCAGCGCCAGACGGCATTGCGGCGCGGCCTGGGCCAGGGTCGGGGCCAGCGCGACGGCAAGCCCCACTGCGATGCTAAGCGAGTGTCCCAAGGTCGCGCCTTACCAGTGACCGGTGTTTTCCATGCTCGCCCACGGCTCCTGCGGGGGCAGGGCATCGCCTTCCTGCAACAACTCGACAGAGATGTTGTCGGGCGAGCGCACGAACGCCATGCGGCCGTCGCGCGGCGGACGGTTGATCGTCACGCCGTTGTCCTGAAGCATCTTGCACGTGTCGTAGATGTTATCGACCGTGTAGGCGAGATGCCCGAAATGGCGGCTGTCGTCGGGCAGGGCGTCGTCGCCGTCCCAGTTATACGTCAGCTCGACATCCGCATGGCCGTCGTCCTGACCGGGGGGGCACATGAACACCAGCGTGAACCGCCCGCCCTCGTTTTCGATGCGGCGCCGTTCCTTCAGCCCCAGCAATTCATAAAAAGCCTTCGATTTCTCCAGGTCTTTCACGCGGACCATGGTGTGAAGATATTTGATGGGCATGGTGATGCTCCTGTCTGTGTCATCTCTGGTGCGGCATACGCTCCGCAGTCTGACAGCAAGCTAATGCATCTGGCGGCGCTGTCGACCCGTCGCCGCCTCAAAAGGCGGAGCGGATCCCGAGACTGACCCCGAACCGGGTGGTGTCGAACAGCCCGATATTGCTGTCCGTGCGGCTTGCCGACAAGGTCACGCTGGGGTTGAACCCGTAATAATCGATGCTCTTGAAGGTCGCGGTCACATCGGCGGCGATCTTGGCGTCCTCGCGGCCCGACGGATCATGGCGCGACGTGTCATAGTCGCGGAACTCCAGCCCCAGACCGAATTGCACCGCCGCCCCCATCACCGGCCGGGCCAGCGCCAGCGCCGTCTGGACCGTGGCGCCGGTATATTCCGAATCCGCATTGGGCGAACTGGCCGCGCCAAGGCCGAAGGACACAAGCACCTGATTGCCGTTCGGCCGCCGCCCGATCCACGCCGCCGTTCCGCGCAGCGTATCGACGTCGTTCGTGGCCTGACCGGTCTGCCATTCGTGGTCCGCGCTCAGCCGGACCTGGGACCCCGTTTCACGGTGAAAGGTCTGTGCCGCGCGCAGCCGGTGAAAGCTGGCGTAGCGGGCGCCGCCGTACCACGATTGTCCAAGGTCGGCACCCAGCGCGAATGTGCCCTTGCCCTCCAGGTTGCGGGCCTCGAAGGCATAGCCGACGCTCACGGTGCCATAGGCGAAATCCGATCCCGACACGCCGGGGGCCTGCGCCTTGGCGCCATCGCTCAGCGCAAAGCTGCGGTAATCGGCGGAAAATGTCAGATCCTGCGCATGGGTGGCCGATTGGTCAAAGCGATAGCGCGTCCTCAGCCCGCCGCCGAACTCCAGCCCCGACAGCGCCTGTGCCGCCCCATCCAGGGAATATTCCACCGGCTGACCGAACAGGATTTCGCTGATCCGGTAGTTCAGGAACGAGGTATCGCGCGCGCTGCCGTTGTTGATGTTCGAATTCGGCGCCAGCGTAAAGCTGAGGTCGGTGCGCCACGGGTTGCGCTGCTGGACATAGCGGAAATCGCGCTTTGCGCGGGCGGCCAGGGTGTCGTTGGGGGCGTGTTGCACCGCCCGTCGCAACCAAAGCTGCGCGCGTGTACGCTGCCCCGCCGATGCCAGCGCCTGCGCCATCACCAGCGCGCTTGAATATTTCTGCGCCGGTGTCTGCGCCAGCGACCACGCCGTGCGCGCCGACGATCTGGCCGCCGGATAATCGCCCTGATCGCGCAGCGCGCGCGACAAGATAAGATGCGCCGTCAGGTCGGTGGCGTCCCGCGCGACCAGCGCATCGGCATAGCCCTGCGCCACGGCCGGCTGACCGCTTCTCAGGGTTTCGGCGGCCGCCGCCCGCATCTGATCCGGCGAAAGCTGCGTCGTCTGGGCCGCGACCAGCGTGGCGGCGCCCAGCCCGAAGCAAAGCGCCGCGACACGTCCCGCCGTGACCCTCGGGTCGATCATGGAAGTTGCGCCGTGTCCCGATAAACGATGAAACCGCTGGTGTCGCGCACGGTCACGCCCTGGAATTCGGCGGTGTTGGTGGTCACAAGGATGCCCACGATCTCGTTCGGCGTATCGCCCGATATGATCGCGTAATACTTGCCTTCCTCGTAGTTCACCGCGACGTTCTGGTCGTTGACGAACGTGCTGGTCAACTCGCCCACGATCTCGCCGTTGTTGTCCAGCACGTTCGGACCGACGGTGAAAAAGGCGTTGGGCAGCGACGACAGGCTCGCCGTGTTTTCGCTGTTGATATTGCCCACCACCTGCGAGGTGATGTCGTTGCCGTTGATGTCGAACACACGCCGGTTGCTCAGCGTGCCCTTCACGCCGTCGCCGCGTCCGCCCGTCACCTGGTCGAAATCGTTGAAATCCACCGCGATCTCGATATCGGATGTCGAATACTGCAATCCGCCGGCACCGTCGAAATCGCGCAGGCCGGCCGTCTTGCCCCTGAACTGGGCCTGGCCGGTTTCAGGCAGCGTCACGCCGCCTTCGCGCTGATAGATGAACCCGCCGAAACCGTAGGGAACATAGGCGCCCGTCCGCACGATCGCGAACCGCGTGTTGGGCACACCGGCTGCATTGGAATCGCGGCTCACGCCATAGATCGCGCGGTGGGTGAACTGGTTGATCGGATCCGCCGTCACGCTGTCGGGAAACTGCTGGTCCGCCTCGTAGACCGAATAGGGCCCAAGGCTGCCCACCGGGTTGCCGCGCTGATAGACGTTGCCGCCATCGAACGCCAGGTTGTTGACCTCGAAGGTGTCGTTCGCCGCGTTGTATCTGATCTCGTTGGCAAACCCGTTGCCGTTGGTCGCATCCTCCTCGGACCGCGCCTCGGACCGGAAGATCCCCAGCTCCGCCGTGGGCGAGGTGGTGCCCGGCGGCAGGCCCTCGCCGGTGATCGGCGTGCCGGTCGTCGGCGTTCCCGTCGTGGGGGTCTCCCCTCCGCCAGATGGTTCCTCCGCATTGTCCTCGAAGGGGTTGCCGCCACTGCATGCGGCCACGATCGCCAGCGCGGCGACGGAAAGATAAAATCGGGTCATGCCTGTCAAACCTTATGAATGGTTTCTTAATTGCCGCCACCTTTTGGGGAAACGCACACAAAGTCAACGCAAACCATCCTGAAAAGTGGACAACCGTGGCCGATGCGTAACCCTGATATTGCGGTTCACGCGAGGCGTCGCACTAGATAAAGTGTGAGTCTGACCTTTCCGACCCAGAGGATTCGCACCCATGCCGATCAGCCCAGAGCAGCAGGCCGAAATCGACGAACTTCGCCGCACCCCCGTCCAGACCCTGCGCGCCACCGCCCCGGGGATGGAGGCGCATCTCTACACCGCCCATCCCGTGCTCGACCACGGCTTCGTCCGCGTCATCGACTACATGGGCGACGACGCCGCCATCTGCCAGGCCGCCCGCGTGAGCTACGGCAAGGGCACCAAATCCGTCCAGAACGACGAAGGCCTGATCCGCTATCTCATGCGCCACTGGCACTCCACCCCCTTCGAGATGTGCGAGATCAAGCTGCACGTCAAACTGCCCGTCTTCGTCGCCCGCCAGTGGATCCGCCACCGCACCGCCAACGTCAACGAATACTCCGCCCGCTATTCGATCCTCGACCGCGAATTCTATATTCCCGCGCCCGAACACGTGAACGCGCAATCGGTCGTCAACAACCAGGGCCGCGGCGGCGTGCTCGAGGGCGAGGAAGCCGCCCGCGTGCTCGACATCCTCAAGGCCGACAGCAACCGCGCCTATGACCACTACGAACAGATGATCGGCGAAACCGGGCCCGACGGCGCGCCCCAGGACGGCCTCGCGCGCGAACTGGCGCGGATGAACCTGCCGTCCAACATCTACACCCAGTGGTACTGGAAGGTCGATCTGCACAACCTCTTCCACTTCCTGCGCCTGCGCGCCGACGCCCACGCCCAATACGAGATCCGCGTCTACGCCGACACGATCTGCAAGGTGGTCGCCGACTGGGTGCCCGCCGCCTACAGCGCGTTCGAGGATTATCGGTTGGGGGGTGCCACGTTGTCGGGCAAGGCGCTGGACTGCCTGCGCCGGATGCTCAAGGGGGAAGAGGTGACGCAGGAGAATTCAGGGATGAGCAAGGGGGAATGGCGGGAATTTGAGGGGGTATTGCGGTGAATGATGACGATGACAAGTCCGGTTCTGTTCCGCAAATCCCAGCCTCTAAGAGAGGAAAGGCCGGACGTGCAGTACTAAATACGCTTGGTGCTGTTCCGTTTGCCGGTGGTTTGTTTTCTGCCGCAGCAGGCTACTGGGGGGAGCAGGAGGAACAGAAAGCCAACGAATTCCTTCGAAGTTGGATAGAAATGGTTCATGACGAAATTCGAGAAAAGGAGCAAACCATTGTCGAGATCATGTCCCGAGTGGACATGCACAATGAAGAAATTGGGAAAAGAATTACGTCAGAGTCTTTCCAAAGTCTGCTGAAAAAGAGCTTTCGTGAGTGGCCGGCAGCCGAAAGTGAAACAAAAAGACAGCTACTGCGAAATCTGCTTTCTAATGCTGCCTCTTCTAGGGTGAGCAGCGATGATGTGGTCCGCTTATTTATTGATTGGCTGAGCACTTACTCGCCATTTCACTTTGAGGTAATCGCTGCGATATACAATTCGGATGGAATTTCTAGAGGTGAGATATGGGAAAAAGTGGGGCGCGAAAGCGTTCCAGAGAGCTCGGCAGACGCCGACCTTTTTAAGCTTCTTATCAGAGACCTTTCTATGGGTTCGATTATCCGGCAGCATCGCGAAACTGACTACAAAGGTAACTTCATTAAGAAAGCGCCGAAAAAGCGTGGTGGGCCAGGCACTGCGACTGTGTCCGCCTTCGATAGGGAAGAGGGATACGAACTAACCGCACTTGGGCAGCAATTCGTTCACTATGCGATGTCCGAGTTGTCTCTAAAAATAAATTATAGACCCGAGTAGTGATTGTCAGACTACGCCGATGAATGAGGTAGGTTTTTAAAGGGAGATTACAGCTTTGGAAAGGGTGTCTCTAGCGATGGACTGATTGGGAGATTTTCCTTGAAACCAAATGCAGTGAACGCTATCCCCATCGACGCTTTCGACGGTCATAATTGGACCTCCAGATTTGATTTGAACGCGATCACCTTCTGAAAAATCGGGCATTCGAATGTTCCCTTAGTTGTATTTGCTGATTTGAATTCTGAATATGCGTGCTAATTGTTTTACTTGCAATAGAGTGGTTTGGGCAAAACTACGCTCAGAAGGATAGTTTGGCAAGAATCTGAACTTCTCGTAATCACTAAGTTTTTATGCCCAATCTCCGATTGGGCAGCGCCCGAACCGCCCCCACGGGGCGGGCGCTTCTCGCCCACCCCTCGGTTCGGGCGCGGCGTTCCGAATTGAGGCTTTACTTTGCATCCCCGGCGAATTGCTTGCGCAATCCGCGTTCGGACCTTTGAACAGTCCCCCGGACTGTTCAATCCGGCTCCGCCGGACCGGTCCTCACCCCCTCGCGTGACCCCGCATCCGTTGCCGGGCGTTGCCGGGGGCAGGGGGCGACCCTGCGGCATAATGGCCGAAATTAACCCCGGATCACCCCGCGCCGCCGCCCGCATCGCGCATCTGTACAAAATCCACCCCAAATTTGTCCCGATCCGCGCGGAACGCCCCGAAACCGGCCCCATCCATGCGCCCAAATCTGTACGGATCGCCCCGCCAATGCGTACAGTTTCCCCGCCCATCGCGCCGCCGCCGATCCGCAAACCGATGTTTAATACCCCGTGCGCTCCGCCGATCCGGTGCTAAACTCGCCCCATGTTCAGCCTCGCCAATCCCCCTGCGGATTTCATCGAAAATCCCTTTCCGCACTATGACCACCTGCTGCGCGACGCCCCCGTCTGCCCGCAGCCTGACGGGTCGTTCCTGGTCTCCAAACATGCCGATCTCAGTGCCGTATACCGCGACACGACCACCTATATTTCCGATAAAAAACAATCCTTTGCACCCAAGTTCGGTCCCGGCTCCCCGCTCTTTGAACATCACACCACATCCCTTGTGTTCAACGATCCGCCCCTGCACACCCGCGTGCGCCGCATCATGACATCGGCCCTCACTCCCAAGGCGCTGGCGAGGATGGAGCCGGGGTTGATCGACACCGTCGATCGCCTGCTCGACCGGATGCCGCAACACACTGATCTGATTGAAGAATTCGCCGCCCAAATTCCGATCCAGATCATCGGGAACCTGCTCGATGTGCCCCGGTCCGAACGCGCGCCCCTGCGCGACTGGTCCCTCGCCATTCTCGGCGCGCTCGAACCCACGCTGACCGATGACCAACTGGCCCTTGGCCACGCCGCCGTGATCGAATTCAAGTCGTATTTACAAGACCTTATCGCACGCCGCCGTGCCGCGCCGGGCGACCCGGAAACCGACGTTCTGACCCGCCTGATCGCCGGTGACGACACCGGCCAACTGTCGGAAATCGAGCTGATCCAGAACTGCATCTTCATCCTCAACGCGGGCCACGAGACGACCACCAATCTCATCGGCAGCGGCCTCGCCTTGCTGCATGATTATCCCGAGCAAAAACAAAAGCTTGTCACCGATCCAACCCTGATGAATGCGGCGGTGGAGGAGGTCTTGCGCTACCGGTCCCCCAACCAGCTCGGCAACCGCGAAACCACCGCCGCCGTCACCCTGCGCGGGGTCGCCATTCCGGCGGGTGCAAACCTGCACCTGTGCATCGGCGCGGCCAATCGCGATCCGGATGTCTTTGATAACCCGACAGAATTTGACATCACCCGCCATCCCAACCGGCATCTGGCCTTTGCCGGTGGCCCGCATGTTTGCGTCGGTCTGACCCTTGCACGGATGGAAGGGCGCATCGCGCTCGACCGGTTCCTGCGCCGCCATCCCGATTTCGCGATCACCGCCCGCACCCACGGCGGGCGCATCCGGTTCCGCGGGTACGCGGCGCTTGACGCGACCCTGTCCGGCGCAAAGCTGTAATACACTGGAAACACAGTGTTTCCATTTTCGAAAAGCACTGGACTCGGCTTTGTGCTGCCGCCACTCTTTCGACACAATTCAGGACATTTGTAAAAAAGAGGCATCACATGCGGATTACACTAGGGGCGCTGGCGGGGTTGGCGTTGATGACGGTCACGACGGCACCCGCACTGGCGCAAAGCGCCAAGATCTACGCCTATCCCAGCGCGGAAAACTATTGCCCCACGGGCCTGCGTCCGGTCACCATCGGCGGCGTGATCTGTTGCGGGGTTCCGAACCAGTCGATGACCTACCAGCAGGTGATGGCCCACCCCGCGCCGAAACGCCACGCAGCGCCGCGGGCGCAGGCCGAGTGCCCGATTGGCACCAAGGGCTGCACATACGACTAAGCGCCTGATAATGGGATGATTTCCGGCCCGGAAAGCGCTGTCCGAGCCGGAAGCCACGTGTCTGGTCGCGTTAAAATAAAGTCGCAGCTAGAGCAGTTTGAGGTCGCCTGCCATTTGGCGACCGTCCCGCCCTTCGGTAAGTTCGAAGCTGACCTTCTGATCGTCCGCCAGTCCTGTCAGCCCCGACCTTTCGACCGCCGAGATGTGCACAAATACGTCACTGCCGCCGTTTTCCGGGGCGATAAAGCCATATCCTTTGGTTGTATTGAACCATTTCACGGTGCCGTTGGGCATAATGTCCGTGCCTCCTTTTGCCTTGCTTGCCGCGTGAAGAATTGTCACACGGTTGGGGTGGTTAAGGATCTTGCGCAGTGGGGGAACCTGCGTGACGACCCTTAATGGTAGAATCGCTCAACTGTTGAAAAAATCAAGCAAAAGCAGGCGGATTGCGGAAATACCTAAGCGCGAACCGCTGAAAATGGGAAAATAATATGCATCTTTACGGCCTCAAGACCTGTGATACGTGCCGCAAGGCCTTGAAATCCTTGCCTGATGCCAGCCTTGTCGACGTGCGGGCCGAAGGTGTCCCGGAGGATGTACTGGACGCCGCGTTGCAGCGGTTTGATGCCGATCTGGTCAACACGCGGTCCACCACGTGGCGCGGTCTGGACGCCGACGAACGTGCGCGCCCGGCAAAAGAGCTGCTGATGCGATACCCGACGCTGATGAAACGTCCGCTGATCGTTGACGCGGATAAGATGTATTTGGGCTGGAGCAAGGAGACGCAGGCCGCGCTTGGCTAGGCGGAGAGCCTGCTGCGCGACAGCGCACGATCAAACGACAACGGCCCGGCCCCCTTGATCACCAGCACCAGCAAGACAAAAGTCCAGAACGCGCGCTGATCCAGGATCGGCGCATTCGGAAACCGGTCGAACCAGGCCCCGAGTTCGGCGACCTGACCGTGACCGTAATAATCGGTGAGCGACTGCACGGCGACAAAGCCGATCATCCCCAGCGCCGCAAGCCGCGTCAAAAGCCCCACCACGATCAGCGCGGGCAGGATGAATTCCGCCCATGTGCCCGCGATCGCAATAAGGCGGTAGATCACGCCCAGTTGCGAACTGTCGTAGCCGACGCTTTCCATGACGCGCGGAAACATCTGCACATATGCGCCCACCGACGGGTTGATCAGCCCCGCCAGACCGTCGCCCAGCTTGGTCAGTCCCGACACCCAGAAATACATCACGAGCGCCCCGGCAAACACCACACGTGCCAGCGTTGAAAGCAGCCAATCGGCGCGGTCGAGCCGGCCCGATACAGCGTGGTGGAGTGAGACGAGGCTATTCATTCATAAGTCCTTTTTGCGGGGGAGCATCCGCCAGCGCAGAGGTCGAAAGCGCCAGCGCCAGCGTTTGGGCAAGATCGAAACCGGGCGTGTCGGCAACGGCCGCGTCATGTGCCGCGCCGAAGGGCTGGCCACGGCCCAGCGCGTCAAGCCAGGCCGCCCCGCCCGGGGGCAGTGGGTGCGGCGCGGGGTCGAATTCGGGGCGGGTGATCAGCACATCCTGCGCCACGGCGCGTGGCTTGGGCGCATCCGGCACGAAGTTGAACGCCCAGATGTCATGCAGTGGCCATTGCGACCGGATCACCTGCGTGGCGGGCATCAGGGCCAATCGCAGAGCCATCAGGCCTGGTGTGTCGATCGCCAGCCGGGCCTGGCTCAGCGGTGTCGCGTCGGCGGCGTGGTAGGATCTGCGCATCGCCAGGTCCAGCCGCGCGCAATCGGGCAGGTATCCGATGTGCGACAGCGCCGCGACCCCGGCCAAATATTCGGGAAAGGACGCGCCATAATGCATCATCAGGGGCGACGTCGGGGGGTGTGCCCGCGCATAGTCAAGTGCCAGCGGCCGGAAATTCCGCGGGCCGATCAGCTTGGCCACCAGCGGAAAGGCCACCCCAAGCGCGTCGCGCAACGACACCGTGACCGTGTTGCGATAGACGGAAAACCGGTCGGTTCCGGGGCGCCCGTCGGGGCCAAGAAGATCGTCCGGAACGGGCTGGAGCGGGTCCAGCAGGGCCGCGCGAAACTGGGATTGCTCGACCGTCATCGCACTGTCGGGGCAAGGTGGCGCGCGGCGCGGGCGGCTTCGGACCGCAGGGTCGGCCAGGGCGGCACGTCGTTGTCCCATTCCACGAGAACGGGCTTGGGCCCGGTCTTGGCCAGCGTGTAGTCGAGCAAGGCCCAGACGAGATCGACCACGGGCGTGCCGTGGCTGTCGATCAGCAGCGGATTGCCCTGTGCATCGTGATCCTCATCATGGCCGCCAACATGGATTTCACTAACAGCATCAAGCGGATAGGCATCTATATAATCGCGCGGGCGATAGCCGAGGTTACTGGCCGAGACAAAGACGTTGTTCACGTCCAGCAGCAGGCCGCAGCCGGTTCGGCGCACCAGTTCGGACAAAAAATCGGTTTCCGACCAGGTGCTTTGCGCAAACCTCAGATAGCTCGAGGGGTTTTCCAGCAGCATCCGGCGGCCCAGCGTGTGCTGCACCTGGTCGATGTGATCGGCCACGCGGGTCAACGTGTCATCGGTATAGGGCAAAGGCAGCAGATCGTTGAGGAACTCGGCCCCATGGGTCGACCACGCCAAATGTTCCGAAAAACTCGCCGGTTTCGACCATTCAATCAGCCGTTTGAGTCTTTCCAGATGCGCGCCGTCCAGCGGGCCGTCGCCGCCGATGCTCAGCCCGACACCATGCACCGACAGGGCGAAGCGTTCGGTCAGGTGGCGCAATTGTGCGATCGGCCGACCGCCGTCGCCCATGTAATTCTCGGCGTGAATCTCGATCCAGGCGACGGGGCCGGGGTCGGCCATCAGGTCGCTGTAATGCTGGGGTTTGTAGCCGACTCCGGGCGCTGCGGGCAGCGGGTCAAAACGTGGGGGCGTGTCGAGCATGCGCGATCCCCTTGGATTTGGGCGCTGTGCCTGTTGGCGTGCCATCCCGCGGGCGGTCGCGGCGTTGGGTGCTCCGGGGGCGCGCGTTCGCCCCCGAAGGTCGCTGTTCAGACGGTCGCGTCAGTTTTCTCAGGCCGGCAGATCGCGGTCCAGCGCCTCGAGCGATCCCTTGCGCTCGGAGCCGTCCGCCATCTCGGGCAATTCGATGCTTTCGCAGGTTCCGGCCTCGACCAACGTCCAGGCGTTGCCCTGGTAGTCGGTCACCGATGTCCCGGCGCAGGTCGTGCCGGGGCCCGCCGCGCAGTCATTTTCGCCCGCCAGCGACACGCCATAGCATTTCTCCATCGAGGCAGCGGCGGCGGGGGTCGCCTGTGCTGTCATCGCGGCGGCTACGGCACCTGCAATCGCGGCGGTTTTCAACGTGTTAGACATTCTGGTTTCCTTTGTGTGATGCACTGACAGTCGATGTGAAACAATCATAGGTCTGCATGACGGTAACATACCATTCACGGACCTGTGTGTCACATCCATGTCAGAACGGGGCATCGGAAAGACGCGGAAATTGGGCGGTTTATTGCAGCCAGGCCCCGTTTTCGGGGCCCGACGCATGGTTTCGGTGCGCTTTGTTACAGAAGGTCGGGCGGTGTCGCCTCGCGCCCCAACGCCGCCGTGACCGCGTCGAGCGGCTGAACGGAGGTCTGCTTGTCGCCCAGGCGCCGCACCGACACGGTGCGATCTTCCACCTCACGCGCGCCGACGGCCAGGATCACCGGCACCTTGCCGACCGAATGTTCGCGGACCTTGTAGTTGATCTTTTCGTTGCGCACGTCCACCTGCGCGCGTACGCCCGCGGCGGTCAGCCCGGCTGCGACCTCATGCACGTAGTCGTCCGCCTCCGACGTGATGGAGGCGACGACGACCTGCCGCGGGGCCAGCCAGAACGGCAGTTTGCCCGCGTGTTCCTCGATCAGGATGCCGATGAACCGCTCGAAACTGCCCAGCGTCGCGCGGTGCAACATATAGGGGCGGTGTTTGGCCCCATCCTCGCCGATATAGGTCGCCCCCAACCGTTCGGGCAGGTTGGGATCAACCTGGAAGGTGCCGCATTGCCAGACCCGCCCGATCGCATCGGTCAGGTAGAAGTCCAGCTTGGGTCCGTAGAACGCGCCATCGCCCGGCTCCAGCGTGAAGGCGCGGCCGGTGGCCTTGATCGCCGCTTCCAGCGCGCCCTCGACGTGATCCCAGCTTTCGTCGGATCCGACACGCTGCTCGGGACGGGTGGCGAATTTGATCTCGAAATTCTCGAACCCCAGATCGGCGTAGATCTCGGCAAGGAAATTGATGAAGCGCGCGCATTCCGCCTCGATCTGGTCCTCGGTGCAGAAGATATGCGCGTCATCCTGCGTGAAACCACGCACCCGCATGATCCCGTGCAGCGCGCCGGACGGCTCGTAGCGGGTGCACGACCCGAATTCGGCCAGCCGCAACGGCAGATCGCGGTAGGATTTCAGACCCTGGTTGAAGACCTGCACGTGGCAGGGGCAGTTCATCGGTTTCAGGGCGTTGACCGCTTTTTCCTTGGCATGCTCCTCCTCGACTTCGACGATGAACATGTGCTCTTGGTATTTGTCCCAATGCCCCGAGGCTTCCCACAGCTTGCGGTCGACGACCTGCGGCGTGTTGATCTCGCGGTAGCCGCCCGCGCGCTGCTTGCGGCGCATGTAGTCCTGCAACTGCGTGTAGATCATCCAGCCGTTGGGGTGCCAGAAGATCTGTCCGGGGGCCTCTTCCTGCATATGGAACAGGTCCATCTCGCGGCCCAGCTTGCGGTGGTCGCGCTTGGCGGCCTCCTCCAGCATGTTGAGGTGCGCGCGCAGCTTTTCCTTGCCGGTGAAGGCCACGCCGTAGATGCGCTGCAGCATCGCGCGGCTGCTGTCGCCGCGCCAATAGGCGCCCGCGATCGACATCAGCTTGAAGGCGTCTCCGGGCACCTGGCCGGTGTGCTGCAGGTGCGGGCCGCGGCACAGGTCCTGCCAGTCGCCGTGCCAGTACATGCGCAACGGCTCGTCGCCCGGAATGGCGTCGATCAGTTCGACCTTGTAGGGCTCGTCGTTGTCCTCGTAATGCTTGATCGCGCGCGCGCGGTCCCAGACCTCGGTGCGGACCGGATCGCGCTTGTTGATGATCTCTTTCATCTTTTTCTCGATCAGGCCCAGGTCTTCGGGGGTGAAGGGCTCCTTTCGATCGAAGTCGTAGTACCAGCCGTCCTTGATCACCGGGCCGATGGTCACCTTGGTGTCGGGCCAGATTTCCTGAACCGCGCGGGCCATGATATGCGCCAGATCGTGGCGCACCAGCTCGTTGGCCTGCGCTTCGTCGGCCATGGTGTGGATGGCGATCTGCGCATCCGCTTCGATCGGCCAGGCCAGATCGTAATGCGCGCCGTTCACGGTTGCGCTGATCGCCTTCTTGGCCAGGGATTTCGAGATGCTTTCGGCCACTTCGGCCGCGGTGACGCCCGCGTCGTAATCGCGCGCATTGCCATCGGGAAAGGTGAGAGAGATTTGGGCCATGTCTGGCGCTCCTCGTCGGTTTGGCGCCCACGAGACGCCCGGTTGCGGGTTTTGATGCGCGCCCTATGTGACTGGGCAGACTGGCCAAGTCAAGACGGCCCCGACCAAGGACGATGACGATGCAGGACGATCTGGCGCAGGACGCCTTTGACACGCTGACGGATGCCGACGGCAAGACGGCGCAGGATCTGGACCGCGCGGCACAACGCGCCGAGGCGCGCAACGGCCTGCGCCACGCCGCATCGCTGAGCATGACAAAGGTGGCCGACGGGCTGATCGATCCCAAGCTGGTGTTGTCATGGCTGCTCACGGCGCTTGGTGCGCCCGCGGTTTTCGCCGGCATCCTCGTGCCCATCCGCGAGGCGGGCGCGCTCTTGCCGCAGATCGGGCTGGCAGGCTGGGTGCAGCGGATGGCGCATCGCAAATGGGCCTGGGTGCTGGGCTCGGCCGGGCAGGGGGCCGCGGCGGCGTTGATCGTGCTGGCGGCGCTGACGCTCGACGGTGCGGCGGCCGGGTATGCGGTCTGCGGGGCGCTGGCGCTGCTGGCGGTGTGCCGCGCCGCCTGTTCGGTATCGTTTAAGGACATCCTGGGCAAGACCGTGGGCCAGACCCGGCGCGGCGCGATCACCGGGTTGGCCGGATCGGTCAGTTCGGTGGGCGTGCTGGTCTTTGCTGGGTTCCTGGTGTCGGGTCTGTTTCAATCCAAGGGCATCGTGATCGCGGCGATCGCGCTTGCCGCCGCCCTCTGGCTGCTGGCCGCGACGCTGTTTTCCACGCTCGAGGAAACCGCGAGCGAGGATGTGGAGGACGCGCAGGGCGTCAGTTTCGATCTGCTGCGCGACAATCCCGACCTGTGGCGATTCATCGTGGTACGCGGATTGCTGGTCTCGACCGCGCTGGCGCCGCCCTACCTGGTGGTTCTGGCCAATTCGGCCGGGCTCACGGCTTTGGGCCAGCTTGGCGCGCTGGTGCTGGCCTCGGCCATCGCGTCGCTGCTCAGCTCTTATGTGTGGGGGCGCATGGCGGACAAATCCAGCCGCAAGGTGTTGATGCGTACCGGCCTTCTTGGTGCCCTCGCCATGAGCGCGGCGGTGGTGTTGGCCGTCCTTGGCCTTGCCGCAGAGGTCTGGGCCATGCCGGCGGTGCTGTTCGTGCTGATGATCGCCTATCACGGCGTGCGGCAGGGCCGGTCCACCTATCTTGTCGATATGTCGCCGCCCGATCAGCGCTCGGCCTATGCCGCGGTCAGCAATACGGTGATTGGCGTGCTGTTGTTGATCGCGGGTGGCCTGGGCGGCGGCGCCGCGTTTCTGGGCGCGGAATGGACGCTGGCGGGCTTTGCGGTGATGTCCGTCGCCGCGTCGGTCGTGGCCATCGGACTGCCCGAAGTGCAGCGGCCCGCCGACTGACCGCTCAGGCGGTGCGCGGCGCGGCGGGCGCCCACCGGATCGACGCCAGCAGATGCAGCAGCGCAAGGGCCGCGGCCAGACCGCCGCCGAGCCCCAGCGCGCCCACGCCCCAGGTCTGAAGCAGGATGGCCCCGATGGCCGACCCGCCCGCGGCGCCGAGATAGATCGCCGCCGCGTTCAGCGCCAGGACAACCGGCGCCATGGGGCCCGCAAGCGCGATCAGCCGCAACTGCTGACCGGCCATGAAGGACCAGCCCGACACGGCCCAGACGAAAAACAGAACGAACACCCAGCCCGCCGGAAGCGGCAGGAGCGAAAACACAGGCGTGATCACGACCTGCGCCGCCGTCAGCGCGATCAGCGTGCGCCGCCAGCCCAGTGCGTCGGCCATCACGCCGCCAAGGATATTGCCCGCCACGGCGCCCGCCCCGAACACCGCCAGCGCCAGCGATATGCCGTCGCGGCCAAAGCCCATCGTCTGGCTGAGCAGGGGGGCCGCGTAGGTGTAAAGCACATAGATCGCGCCCAGAAACGCGCCGGTGAACAGCGTCGCCAGCATCAGGCGACCCTGGCCCATGATTCGTGCCAGATCGCCCAGAGTGACCGGTTGAAACCGCAACCCCGCAGGCACATGCCGCCAGATCAGCACCGTGCAGGGCACTGCCACCAGCAGCACCGTCGCAAAGGCCCAGCGCCAGCCGAAGGTATAGGCGATGAAGCTGCCGCCGGGCACGCCCGCGACCTGCGCCAGCGTCAGCCCGAAGAACACGGCCGCCAGAACCCGCGCGCGCTGTTCGGGCGGATACAGCGTCGCGGCGACGGCGGCGGCCACGGGGGTGAACATGCCCGCGCCGGCGGCGGCCAGCACCCGAGACAGGGTCAGCAGCCAGAACGACCCGACCAGCGCCGACAGGGCGGTGGCCAGCGCAAACAGCGCCAGTGCGATCGCCAGCACCCGTCGCCGCCCCACACCGCCCATCAGCGACACCAGGAGCGGCGAAAGCACCGCGTAGGCCATGGCATAGACCGTCATCAGCGACCCGGCCTGCGCCGCGCCGACACCCAGATCGCGGCCCAGCGGCTCCAGCACGCCGACCACGACGAAGGCCCCCATGCCGATCACGAAGTTGGCCGCCGACAGGACGGGAATCAAAAGTCTGTTGGGGGCGGCATCGGTCATCCCCGATTTATGCGGTGCCGGCGCCCGCGAGGCAATCTGGCTCTGGACTGTGGCGTGGAAACGACTATCTATCACGCAACAGCGACCGCTGGTTGCCGCTGTCCGCCACACAGCCCGAAGGTGCCCCATGCCCAAACATAACCGCAATTTCGAACTGACCGTGAATGACATCGACCTGATCGAGGCAGCGCTGCGCACCATGAAGCGCGATCTGTCCTTTGACCGGCTGGACGGCCTGAAGCCCGATCTGCCCGACAGCGCCGAGGACGATCCCCTGCGCCAGATCCATGACCTTCTGGGGCGTCTGCACAATCAAAAGACATTCTACCGCCCGATGGCGGAGCCCTACGTCGGCGGATAAGCCATCGCCGCGAACGCCTTGCGCGCCGCGCAAGGGCGCTTCGATCTGTCGCCCCTGGGCGCGGATCGCGTGCGGTCGGCCGATGTGCGGCGCAATTGTCGTTGCAGGCCACCCGGACCCCGCGCATGATCGCGACGAAGGGAGCGCCGCACATGACCGTTGGACCAAACGACATCAGGACGCATCAGGAGCGTCGCATCGCCTATCACCTGACACAGGGCCACGGCCCGACCATCGTGTTCCTGGGCGGGCTTAGATCCGACATGCAAGGCACCAAGGCCGTGCATCTCGAGGAGTGGGCCCGCGCCAAGGGGCTGTCCTACCTGCGGTTCGACTACTCCGGTCACGGCGAATCCTCGGGCAGCTTCGAGGAGGGGTGCATCGGGGACTGGGCCGAGGATACGTTCGAGGTGGTGCACGCGCTGACGCAGGGGCCCATCGTGCCGGTGGGGTCGTCGATGGGCGGCTGGCAGGCTCTGCTGCTGGCGCGCCGCTGTCCCGAGCGGATCGCGGGCATGGTCACCATCGCCGCCGCGCCGGACTTCACCGAAGACGGTTACTGGGCGACATTCACCGAGGCCCAGAAGGCGCAGTTGGAGCGCGACGGGCAGGTGGAACTGCCATCCGACTATATGGATCCCTATGTGATCACCAAGCGGATGATCGAGGACGGGCGGCGGCAGCTTGTGCTGCGCGACCCGCTGGATCTGCCGTTCCCGGTGCGCTGCCTGCAAGGCACGGCCGACACCGCGGTCAGCACGCAAACCGCCCTGCGCCTGATGGAGCACGCGACCTGCCCCGATCTGCACCTGACGCTGGTCAAGGACGCCGACCACCGGTTTTCCGACGGCCCCTGCCTCGGGCTGATCGAACGGGCGATAACCGACGTGATCGGCGCCGCACGATGAGACGACTTGCGCGATGGCTGGGGCGGATCGGTCTGGCGCTGGCCGTGCTGGTCACCGGTCTGTGGCTTTTTGGCCCCTACGAGCCGTCGTCGCTGCGCGCGCACTTCGATCCATCGCGGCTCGATGCCGGTGTGGAACCCTATTTCCAGTCCGTCGAAGCCGCCTTTGACGACATCACCCCCGGCACCGAAAAGCGTGTGATCCGCGCCGACGTGGGGCAAGCCCGCACCGATTGGGCGGTGGTCTATGTGCACGGGTTTTCCGCCACGTCCCAGGAAATCCGTCCGGTTCCCGACCGCGTCGCACAGGCTCTGGGGGCGCATCTTGTCTTTACCCGGTTGCAGGGGCATGGCCGCGGGGCGCAGGCGATGGCGACAGGCACCGTTGCGGGCTGGATGGCGGACGTGGCCGAGGCGCTGGCCGCCGCGCGGAGCCTTGGCGACAGGGTGCTTGTGATCTCCACCTCGACCGGGGGCACGCTGATGGCGGCGGCGGCGCAGGATCCCGCGCTGATGCAGCAGGTCGCGGGGATCGTCTTTGTCTCGCCCAACTTCGGCATCAACAACCCGCTGGCGCCGCTGCTGACCTGGCCCGCCGCGCGTTACTGGTTGCCGATGCTCGCGGGGGCACGGCGCGGGTTCACCCCGAAAAACGACGCGCAGGCGCGATATTGGACCACCGAGTATCCCAGTGTCGCGGCCATGCCGCTGGCGGCCCTGGTCAAGACCGTGGGCCAGCTCGATCCGGGCAAGGCGACCACGCCCGCGCTGTTTTGGTATTCCGATAGCGATCAGGTCGTCCGCCCCGACCTGACGGCGGATGTCGCGGCGCGCTGGGGCGGGCCGGTGCGCGTGGTGCAGCCCGTCCTTGGCCCCGGCGACGATGCGTCCGGGCACGTGATCGCGGGCGATATCGTCTCGCCCGGTCAAACCGACGGCGCGGTGGCGGGCATAATCGACTGGGCGCGGGGGCTCTGACCCGGTGCGCCGTCCCCGCAGCATGTGGAGCCTCGAGACCCTGGGCCGGGTGCGCCTGTCGAAACACTTCTACATGCGCGATTTCCTCTATTCCGAGATCTCCGGCTTTCACGGCCATCCCAACGTGCCGCGCGACCCCGATCTGGTCATCGCGCATGGCCGCGAACTCTGCGTGCACCTGCTCGACCCGCTCGAAGAAACCTTTGGACGGCTGGCGATCCGGTCAGGCTACCGCGCGCCCGACCTGAACGCCTATGGCAACGCGCACAGGCTCAATTGCGCGCGCAACGACAATCCGCTGGAATGCCATATCTGGGACAGGGACAGCGGCGCGGCGGCCATCGCGGGCACGTCGCTGGTGATCCCGTGGTTCGCCGACCGCTACGCGCGCGGGCGCGACTGGCGCGATCTTGCGTGGTGGCTGCACGATCACCTTCCCTATTCCGACCTGTGGTTCTTTCCCAAGCTGGCGGCCTTCAACCTTGTCTGGCGGCCCGAACCGCTGCGCACGATCTCAAGCTACATCGCGCCGCGCGGGACGCTGCTGCGCGCGGGCGACACCCCGGCGGAGCCGCCGGAAGCACGGCGCGCGCGCTACGCCGATTTCCCGCCGTTTCGCGGTATCGCCCATCCATGACCGGCACGCAGCCGCAGGTTTTTCGCCCGCGCTGAAGCAAGGGCTTGTGGCAGCGCCCAAGACTGCTACACCAAGGGGAAAACAGGCGTTTGAGCGATATGAGCAGTTCGATTTCTCCCATTTTCGACCGCGTGGTGCGCCTGCATGGCTGAACCGCTGGTCCTGCTGCCCGGCATGATGTGCGACGCGCGCCTTTATGGCCCGCAGATCGCGGAATTGTCCGCCGATACGGCCGTGATGGTGGCCCCGATCACCAACGGCGAGCGGATCGAGGAAATCGCGTCATCGCTGCTCGACCAGTTGCCGCAACGCTTTGCACTGGCGGGGCTGAGCATGGGCGGCATCGTTGCGATGGAACTGCTGCGCCGCGCGCCCGACCGCATCACCCGGATCGCGCTCATGGGGACCTCGCCGCTGGCGGAAACGCCGCAGATCGCCGCAGCGCGAGAGCCCAACATCGTCGCCGCGCGCACGGGGCGCCTGGCGCAGGTCATGCGCGACGAGATGAAACCGCATTACCTTGCCCCCGGCGCCGCGCGTGACGAGGTGCTGGACCTGGTGGTGGACATGGCCGAAACGCTGGGCCCCGAAGTGTTCGTGCGCCAGTCGCGCGCACTGCAACGGCGGCGGGATCAGCAGGCCACGCTGCGCCGCTGCAAGGTGCCGGCGCTGGTGCTGTGCGGCGCGCATGACGCGCTGTGCCCGGTCAAACGGCACAGCTTCATGGCCGAGCTCATTCCCTATGCGAAACTGGTCGTGCTGGACCACGCGGGCCATCTGCCGACGCTGGAACTGCCCGCAGAGACGACGCGCGCGCTGCGCGACTGGATGAGCCAGCCCTATGTTCTGACGTGATGGCGACGGGGCAGGGTGCGCGCGCCCTTGCCTACCTGAGCAGGTCTGCGCGGGCGCCCTTGTCCACGATCTGGACCTTGCGCACGGGCTGACCGCTTGCGATGTCGAAAAACGGTGTGTCGCGCCAGCGCCCGGTGATCCGGGCCAACGCCGGGCCACGCAGCAGCCCAAGCAGAAACCACGCCTTGCCGGTGTGCTTGTACCCGCCGCCGGGGCGACCGACAAAGGCGTGCGCCCGCACCGGGCCGATGGCGGCAGGGTCGGCAAGCCGCTGCACGCGAATGGCGGAAAAGGCCGCTTTCGGGTTGCGCAGGGTGTTGAACAGGGTCGCGCCACAGCAATCGGCATACCACCGCAGCAGGCCGTTCGGGCTGAAGCTGAAGACGCCGATATGATCCAGCCCGGTGTGAAATTCGACCCGGTCGGGCGTGGTCTGAAACAGATCCACGCCGTCTTGTCCTGGATCCGGCTGACCGGCAAAGACTTCCGCCGCGCGGCAGTCCGCGCAATGGCAGATCGCATGCGTGCCGCGCGATGCGCTGATGTCATGCAGCGTTCCTGTCACGGCGCCGCAGTCGCAGGCGAAAGGGATATCCCGTCCGCCTGCCACCCGATCAGGCCGCCGACTTCGGCTTGCCGGACGCCGCGCCGCGCGGGTTGGTCCCGGTATTGGCCCCGGTCGCTTTTTCCGGCGCGGAGTTGGCATCGATGAAATCGAGCACCAGTGGCCGGATATTGGTCCGCCAGCTTTTGCCCGCAAAGATACCGTAGTGCCCCGCGCCCTCTTCGAGATGGCTCGCCTTCTTGCTGTCGGGCAGTCCGGTGCACAGGGCCAACGCCGCGATACACTGACCGGGGGCGGATATGTCATCCTTCGTGCCTTCGACGGTCTTGACCGCCACGGTGGTGATCTTGCCGATATCGACCGCTTTGCCCTTGACGGTAAATTCATTGCGGGCGATTTCGCCGCTCTTGAAGATCCGGTCCACGGTGGAGAGGTAGAATTCCGCCGGCATGTCCATGACGGCAAGATACTCGTCGTAGAACTTGTTGTGCTTGTCGTGTTCGGCGGCCTCGCCGCGGGCGACGCGCGCGATCTGGTCGCGGAAGGCCAGCATATGCGTCTCGGCGTTCATCGAGATGAACGAACTCAACTGCAACATGCCGGGATAGACCTTGCGGCCCACGCCCTTGTACTTGAAGCCGACCCGCTGGATCATCAGTTCTTCGAGTTGGCCCATCGTGACCCGGTGGCCAAAGTCGGTGACTTCGGTCGGTGTCGCATTGGGGTCGATCGGCCCGCCGATCAGTGTCAGGGATTTGGGCTGCGCGTCAGGGTCTTCCTCGGCCAGATAGGCCGTCGCGGCCAGCGTCAGAGGTGCGGGCTGGCAAACGGCGATGACATGGGTATCGGGCCCCAGTTCGCGCATGAAATCCACCAGGTAAAGCGTGTAATCCTCGATATCGAACTTGCCGGCGCTGACGGGAATGTCGCGCGCGTTGTGCCAGTCGGTGATGTAGAGATCGACATCCGGCAGCAGGCTGATGACGGTTGAGCGCAGCAGCGTGGCGTAGTGGCCCGACATCGGCGCCACAAGCAGAACCTTGCGCTTGGGCGGCGTGCGGCCCTGCACGGTGAAATGCAGCAGGTCGCCGAAATCACGCTCGACCGTGGTTTCCATCGTCACGACGCAGTCGGTGCCGTTTTCGCCGACCACGGGGGGGATATTCCAGTCGGGCTTCACGATCATGCGTTGAAAGGTGCGCTCGGTGACTTCGCCCCAGGCACGCATCCATTCGATCGTGGGGTTTGGCACCATCGAAAATGCAGGGTATGATCCAAGGGCAAGGGCAGAGGCGCCGAGCCATTGGTTGGTGTTGCGGATGGTTTCCATCATGTCGTAGGTGGCCATGTATCGCATAGGGGTCTCCTTGTTACGGAACCGTGTTAATGCATCTATGATCGCTTCGCCCCCTGAAGACCACGTCACAATGCTGCAACTGCAAACATAAGAGGGAAACCTGAATATGACAACCGAAGACACGCGAACACCTGTGCCATCGGGTGAAACCCTCGAACGCATGACAGAAAATTTGAAGAAAGTTGAAGAGCTTTCAGAGCGTCTGACCCGCGTGATGACCCAGCGTAAAGGGCATGACGCGGCGCTGGATGCCCCGAATCACGACCTCTTCGCCAAGGCGTCGCAGGCCTATTGGTCGGAGGCGATGCAAAATCCCGCCAAGGTGATCGAACACCAGCTCGCCTTCTGGTCGAATTCGGTCAAGCATTTCGTAGAGGCGCAGCAGGTCGTGGCGCGCGGCAAACTGCCCGAGCGCGAGGACAACGGCCCCCGCGACCGCCGCTTTGCCAACCCATTGTGGGACACGCACCCCTATTTCAACTTCGTCAAGCAGCAGTACCTGATCAACGCGCAGGCCCTGCAGCAGGCGGTCGACGCGGTGAGCGACCTCGATCCGGCCGAAAAACGCAGGCTGGATTACTTTTCCCGGCAGATCATCGACATGATGTCGCCCAGCAACTTCCTTGCCACCAACCCCGATGCCCTGGAACGTGCGGTCGCGACCGAAGGGCAGAGCCTTGTCAAAGGACTGGAGAACCTGATTTCGGATCTCGAGGCCAACAACGGCGAATTGATCGTCAAGCTGGCGGACGAGGACGCTTTCGAGTTGGGGCGCAACATCGCCACGACGCCGGGCAAGGTCGTCTATCGCAACCGCATGATGGAGCTGATCCAGTACGAGCCCGCGACCGAGACGCAGTACAAGACCCCGCTGATCGTCTTTCCGCCCTGGATCAACAAGTATTACATCCTCGACCTCAAGGAACAGAACAGCCTGGTGAAATGGATCACCGACCAGGGCTATTCGCTTTTCATGGTGAGTTGGGTCAACCCCGACGAGACCTACCGCGATGTCGGGATGGAGGATTACATCGAAGACGGCTATCTGGCCGCGATCCGCGAGGTGAAGGCCATCACCGACGAGGATCAGGTCAACGCCGTCGGGTACTGCATCGCGGGCACCACGCTGGCGATGACGCTGTCGCTGCTCAAGCAGCGCGGCGACACCTCGGTCAAATCCGCGACCTTCTTTACCGCGCTCACCGATTTTTCCGACCAGGGCGAATTCGCGCCCTTCCTGACAGATGATTTCATCGATGGGATCGAACGCGAGGTCGAGGACAAGGGCCTGCTGCCATCGGTGATCATGGCGCGCACCTTTTCGTTCCTGCGCTCCAACGACCTGGTCTATAGCCCCGCGATCAAGAGTTACATGATGGGTGAAACGCCGCCCGCCTTCGATCTGCTGTATTGGAACGGCGACGGCGCCAACCTGCCTGCGAAAATGGCCAAGCAGTATCTGCGCAAGCTGTGCCAGAACGACGAACTGGCGCAGGGCGGGATCGACATGCTAAGCCATACCCTCAAGCTGAGCGATGTCGACGTACCGGTTTGCGCCATCGCCTGCGAGACCGATCACATCGCCGCCTGGAAAGACAGCTATCGCGGCGTCCAGCAGATGGGATCCGACAACAAGACCTTCATCATGACCCAGTCGGGCCATATCGCGGGCATCGTGAACCCGCCCAGCAAGGGAAAGTACGGTCACTACACCAACAGCGACCTCGGCCTGGACCACAAAGACTGGCTTGAGTCGGCCAAATTCACCGAAGGATCGTGGTGGCCGCGCTGGGAAACATGGCTGAAAAAGCGGTCTGGCAAGCAGATTTCTGCCCGGACGCCCGGTGATTCGAGCCATCCCGTGCTGTGCGACGCGCCCGGCACCTATGTCGTGAAAAAGGCAAAGCCCTGATTTCAATGTTCTTTCTGCGTTGCGGAATAAATAATGCTGCGGTGCAGCAAAAAGACTTGAAATGCTGCGCTGCGGCATGTACATAGGGTGCAGAACGAACACAGGCGGATGCCCCCGCCGAACCTCGAAAGGATTTTGAAATGACAAAGACACCTGACATGACCGCAATGTTCAAAGACGTCATGGGTTCCTTCCCGGTGGACACCGCCGCAATGGAAGACGCCTTCAAGACAACCGCCACGCTGAACGAGAAGCTGAGCCACGTTGCCCTGAACGCCGCCGAGAAATCGACCGCGCTGTCCAACAAGTGGACCCAGGAAACGCTGTCGAAGCTGGCCGACATGTCCAAAGCCAAGGCAGAGCCTGCCGAGTATGCCAAGGCGATGACCGACTTCGCGTCCGCCTCCGCCGAGACCGCGGCCGAGAACATGGCCGCCTTCGCCGAGATCGCGAAAAAGGTTCAGATGGACACAGTCGAGCTGATGATGGCCGCTGGCAAGGACATGACCGACGACGCGTCGGCCGCTGTCAAGAAAGCCACTGGCGACATCCAGTCGGCAACGAAAAAAGCCACAACCAAGTAAGTGGCGACCGAAAGTTGCGTCTTTTCCTCCCTGGAGGGCGCATCGGAAGGGGGCAGGCTGAAAAGCCTGCCCTTTCTTTTTGTCCGGCGCTTGTCTAAGCTGCAATGCAGCACGTTATTTGGGGAGGATTTTCGTGGCGGACAAACAAAAACCGTTGCTGATCAAACGCTACGCCAGCCGCAGGCTCTACAACACCGAGACCAGCGACTACGTGACGCTTGAAGACATAGCGGGCTTCATCCGCGAGGGCCGCGAGGTCCAGATCGTGGATCTGAAATCCGGCGACGACCTGACCCGTCAGTACCTTCTGCAAATCATCGCCGAACACGAAAGCCGCGGCGAAAGCGTTCTGCCGGTGGATGTGCTGAACGATCTTGTGCGCAGCTACATGACCCCCGGTGCAAGCGTGGTGCCGCAATTCCTGCAGGCCTCCTTCGAGATGCTGCGCAACGGGCAAAGCCAGATGCTTGACCAGATGTCGGCGATCAACCCGATGGCGAAAATGCCCGGGTTCGAGTTGATGCAGGCTCAGCAGCAGGCCTTCATGAAGGCGATGACCGGCGGTGTGATGCCCAAGAAGGGCGCGGCCAAGACCGAGGGCGACAAGACCGCCGCCAAAGCCGGCGAGGAGGAAGGCGAGGATCTTGACGCGATCAAACGCCAGCTTGCCGAGTTGCAGGACAAGTTGTCCAAGCTGAAATGACGTGACCGGGGCGGTACGCCGGTGCACCGCCCGGTTTCCGCATCCGGTCAGGCCACCTGGCTTCGGTCGGGTCGCGTCACCGTCTCCATTGCCTCGATCAGGCGATCGGCAACCCAATCCAGTTCATCACGCGACAGCCGCACCGGCAGACGCACGTCACAGGCGCGCATCAGCATGTCGCGGGTCCGGGGCAATTCCGGCAGATCCTCGATGAACTGCCAGTTCCAGAAGGCGCGCGCGTTATCCGTGCTCTGGCCAAAGACCTGCACCGTGACGCCAGCGGCCTTTGCCGTCTTGGCGAACGCGACGATCCGGTCCGCATCCAGCCCGTCGATGTTGAATTGCAGGCTGTCGGGGGCACGGTCTTCGCCGGGCAGGGGGGCAGGCACGGAAAAATATTGCACCGCATCCAGACGTTCGGCGACGTAATCGTGGTTTGCGCGCCCGTCGCGCACACGGCGCGGCAATTCGGCAAGCTGCGGTCGGATCAGCGCCGCGGACATGTTGCTCATCCGCAGGTTATACAGCGGCAGCTTGTTCTGCCAGCGGGCAAAGGCATCGTGCAGAACGGGGTGTTTCTTCCAATTGTGCTCGTAGGCGCCCGACATGATGATCGCGCGGGCCACCAGATCGGCATCGTCGGTGACCAGGATCCCGCCCTCGCCGGCGTTGATCATCTTGTAGGACTGAAACGAAAAGCAGCCCACACGCCCGATCGTTCCGATTTTCCGGCCTTTCCAGATCGTGCCCAGCGAATGGGCCGCATCCTCGATCACCGGAATGCGGGCGGCGTCGCACATCTCCATGATCCGGTCCATATCGGACGTGTGGCCGCGCATGTGGCTGATGATGACGGCCTGGACATCGGGCAGTTTGGACGCGAAATCCTCAAGATCGACACGGTAATTCTCACCCACTTCGCACAGCACGGGTCGGCAGTCGGCATGCACGACCGATGACGGCACGGCGGCAAAGGTGAACCCGGGGATCATCACAGGCGCCCCGCGCGGCAGCCCCAGCGCCTTGAGCGACAGGAACAGCGCCGCCGAACACGACGACACCGCCAGCGCGAAAGCGCTGCCCATCATCTCGGCGAACTCGCTCTCCAGCAGGGCTACGGGCGCATCGGCAGCCGCAGTATAGCGAAACAGGTCGCCGCTTTGCAGCAATCGTTCAACCTCTGCGCGGGCGGCCTCGGGAATCGGTTCCGCCGCATGCATGTCGGGACTGTTCATATTTCGATTTCCTTATGAAAGGTTTTCGAAATGGTAAAACAAAGGCGGTCGTGGTCCAAGCGTTAACATGTCACACTTCGGCAAGGTTTCGCCCGTCGCGGTATTCGCGTGTCCCGGTTCAAAACCCCAGCCGGTCGCGCATCGCATACCAGGTCATCGCCAGCACCAAAAGCGGTGTGCGCAGCGCGCCGCCACCGGGAAAGGCGGGCGTGGGGATCGCCGACATCGTGTCGAACCCGTCGCCATCGCCCGCGATGGCGCGCGCCATCAGCTGACCCGCATGCGTCGCCGTTCCGACCCCGTGCCCCGAATATCCCGAGGCCGACAAGACATTGGGCGCCACCCGCGCAAGATAGGGAAACCGTTTCATCGTGATGCCCAGCGTGCCGCCCCAGGCATAGTCGATTTTCACATCCCGCAGATGCGGAAAGACCACGCTCATCGGCTTGCGCACAGTGGCTGCGATATCGGCCGGAAAGCGGTAGCCATAGCTCTCGCCCCCCCCGAAGAGCAGCCGCTTGTCGTGGCTCAGACGAAAGTAGTTGACCACGAAACGGCTGTCGGCGACCGCCACATCGCGCGCCAACACCCGCGCCGCCGCATCGCCCAGCGGCTCGGTGGCGATGATGAAATTGTTGATCGGCATGACCCGTGCCGACACCGACGGCGCCAGCGACGACAGGTAGCCATTGCACGCCAGCACGACATGATCCGCCGACACCCGGCCACTTTCGGTGCGCACCGTAGCGGGGGTGCCATGATCGATGCTGATCGCGCGCGATTGCTCGAAAATCCGCACGCCCGCATCCGCCGCCGCCCGCGCCAGCCCCAGCGCAAAGTTCAGCGGATGCAGATGCGCGGCCCCCATGTCCAGAATGCCGCCCCGGTAATCCGGCGAAGGGCAGATCGCGGCAAACGCCTCCGCGTCCAGCGCGGCGATGTCGGAATATCCGTATCGGTCCTGCAAGAGAGCGGCGTAGTCGTGCAGATCGGCAACGTCGCGGGCGCTCGATGCGGCCCAGGCGACGCCTGGCGTCAGATGACAGTCGATGTCGTGCTCGGCAATCAGTCGCTTGACCAGCGCCTTGGCGTCCTCGCCCAGCCGCCACAGCGCGGCGGCGGCATCGCGGCCCGCCATCCGCTCCAGCGCGTCCTGCCCGACCCTCTGGCCGCTGCCCAATTGCCCGCCGTTGCGCCCTGACGCGCCAAAACCCACGCGCTGCGCGTCGATCAGCACCACGTCGCGCCCCGCCTGCGCCAGATGGAGCGCCGCCGACAGCCCGGTATAGCCCGCGCCGATCACGCAGACATCCGCCCGCTGCGCGCCCCGAAGCCCCGGAAACGCCTGCAAAGGCGTGGCCGTCGCCGTGTACCAGCTGGGCGGATATTGCCCGCGAATGTCGTTGGCATACAGCAGATCCATCACCGGCGCGCACCGCCTGCCGGCTTCTTTGGGTCATAAATACTCAATTGCGCCACCGGGTCCCTCCGCTCAGACGTTCATCAAGAGGTGCTCACGCTCCCAGGGGGAAATGACTTGTAGGAACTCGTCGTATTCGGCGCGTTTGACGATCGAATAGACCCGCGCAAAGTCAGACCCCAGAACCGTGTGCAGCGCCGCGGCCTCCTCGAACAGATCCAGCGCCGATCCCAGAACGCGCGGAATATCGCCATCGCCGTCATAGGCGTCGCCCTTGAATTCCGGCTTGGGGTGCTTGGCCTCCATCAGGCCGAGGTAGCCGCAGGCCAAGCTGGCCGCGATGCCCAGGTAGGGGTTGCAGTCCATCCCCGCCAGCCGGTTTTCCACCCGCCGCGCCGAAGGGCCGGACAACGGGATGCGGATGCCGGTGGTGCGGTTGTCGCGCCCCCATTCCAGGTTGATCGGGGCCGCGTGGTCCTTGACGTAGCGCCGATAGCTGTTGACGTAGGGCGCGATCACCGCCAGCGCGTCCGGCATGTGGTTCTGCAACCCGGCGATGAAATGAAAGAACTCGGGCGTCTCGTTCTCGTCGTCATCCGAGAAAATGTTCCGCCCGGTCTCGAGATCCAGCACCGAGTGGTGGATATGCATCGCCGACCCCGGCTCGTCGGCGATCGGCTTGGCCATGAAGGTGGCAAAGCAATCGTGCCGCAGCGCCGCTTCGCGGATCAGCCGCTTGAAATAAAACACCTCGTCGGCCAGCTTCACCGGGTTGCCATGCCGCAGGTTGATCTCAAGCTGGCCGGCGCCGCCTTCCTGCGTGATGCCGTCGATCTCGAAGCCCTGCGCCTCGGCGAAATCGTAGATGTCGTCGATCACCGGGCCGAATTCATCGACCGCCGTCATCGAATAGGCCTGCCGCGCCGCCGCCGGGCGGCCCGACCGGCCCATCATCGGCTTGATCTCGTGCGCCGGGTCGAGGTTGCGCGCCACCAGGAAAAACTCCATTTCCGGCGCTACCACGGGTTTCCAACCCTGTTCGCGATACAGGTCGCACACCCGTTTCAGCACGTTGCGCGGGCTGTAGGGCACCGGCTTGCCGGTCCGGTCGAAGGCGTCGTGAATGACCTGCAGCGTCCAGTCCCCGGTCCAGGGGGCCGCCGTCGCGGTGCTCATGTCGGGACGCAGGATCATGTCCTTTTCGATGAACCCCTCGTCGCCCGCGGCCTCGCCCCAATCGCCGGTGATGGTCTGGTAAAAGATGCTGTCGGGCAGGTGAAAGTAATCCTGCTTGGCGAATTTGCTGGCCGGCACGGCCTTGCCACGCGCGATCCCCGGCAGGTCGGAGATGATGCATTCGACCTCGTCCAGCCGCCGGTCCATCAGGTAGGTCTGTGCCGCCGCCGGCAGCGCATCTGTCCAGTTGGCCATCAGGCCCTCTCTTTCTTGAAAAATTCGGCCATGAAGGCGCCGATGTCCATCCGGTCCGTCGGGGTGGTCAGGGCCTCCGTCGCGCCTCTGAGCTGGTCGTCGGGCACCACGCCCTCGCCGCGCGTGTTGATCAGCCCGTCGATGAAATCCGCATCGAATTCCGGGTGCGGCTGAATGGTCCAGATGCGATCGCCATACAGCAATGCCGCGTTTTCGCAGAAATCCGATTGCGCCGTTGCCACCGCGCCTTCGGGCCGCTGCGTGACCTGGTCCTGATGCCAGGCGTTCAGGGCGACGGTCCGGCCCTGCATACTGTATTCGGTGCGCCCCACCGACCAGCCGCCAGCGAACTTCTCGACCCGGCCGCCCAGCGCCTGCGCGATGATCTGGTGCCCGAAACATACGCCGATCATCGGCCGGCCATCGGCCTGGGTGTCGCGGATGAACTGCTCAAGCGGCGGAATCCAGTCGTGCGGCTCATAGGCGCCGTGCTTGGACCCGGTCACCAGCCAGCCGTCGGCGGCATCGACGCCGGGGGGGAATTCGCCATCCACCACATTCCACGTCCGGTAGCTAAAGCCGTGCCCGTCCAGAAGTTTGTGGAACAGCCGGTCGTAGTCGCCCAGCGTGTCGCGCAGCGGGTCGGGGGCGTGGCCGGTTTGCAGGATGCCGATTTTCATGGGGTCACCGATATGCGGGGGTTAAACGGTATCAAGGTAGATCGTGACCTGTTCCGACGGGGTCAGTTCCTGCATGTAATGCAACTCCTGACGCTTGGTCAGAACGAAGTTCCGGATCAGTTCGGGTGAGAAGATGCGCGCGACCTCGGCGCTGGCCTCGAAGGTGTCGATGGCGGTCTGCCAGTCGGTCGGGATCTGCGGCAGGTCGGCGGCATAGGCGTTGCCGGTGATCGGTGCGGGGGGCTCGGCGCCATCCTCGATGCCGTTGATCGCGGCGCCCAGCACGGCGGCGAGCATCAGATAGGGGTTCACGTCGCCGCCCGACACCCGGTGTTCGATCCGCCGCGCGGCTGGCGATCCCGAGGGAATGCGGATGGCCGATGTGCGGTTTTCATAGGCCCAGGAAATGCCCGTCGGCGCATGTGCGCCCGGCACCATCCGGTCAAAGCTGTTGGCATGGGGGGCAAAGACCAGCGCCGAGCCTTCCATCGCGTTCAGGCACCCGGCGACCGCGTGCCGCAAGATTTCCGTGCCCTCCGGCCCGCCGTTGTCGAAGACGTTGTTGCCGTCGGCGTCCAGCACCGAGAAATGCACATGCAGCCCGGAGCCGGCGTAATCCTCGTAGGGTTTGGCCATGAAGCTTGCCGCGAAGCCGTGCTTGCGCGCCAGTCCCTTGACCAGCATCTTGAACAGCCAGGCATCGTCGGCGGCGCGCAGCGCATCGTCGGAATGCATCAGGTTGATCTCGAACTGGCCCAGGCCCGCCTCGGAAATCGCGGTGTCGGCGGGAATGTCCATTTCCTCGCAGGCGTCGTAGAGGTCGGTAAAGAAGATATCGAACTGGTCCAGCGCCCGGATCGACATCGTTTCGGCGGCCTTGCGGCGTTTGCCCGACCGCGGGCTGAGCGGCGCCTGCAGGCTGCGGCCCGAATCGTCGATCAGGAAAAATTCAAGCTCGACCGCGCAGACGGGTGTCAGGCCGCGTGCCTTGAACCGGTCCAGCACGGCGCGCAGGGCATGGCGCGGGTCGCCCTCGTAGGGGCGGCCATCCTCGTGGAACATCCAGATCGGCAGCAGGGCCGTGGGCGCATCCAGCCACGGCATCGGCATGAAGCCGCGCTCGGTCGGGCGCAGAACGCCGTCGCGGTCGCCGCTTTCGAACACCAGCGGGCTGTCGTCGATATCTTCGCCCCAGATGTCGAGGTTCAGCACCGACATCGGAAACCGGGTGCCATCCTCCACGACCTTGTCGGCGAACCGGGTGGGAATGCGCTTGCCCCGCGCCTGACCGTTGAGATCGGCGGCGGCCACACGGATCGTGCGGACTTGCGGGTGCTTACGAAGCCAGTTTTTCATCACTTCACCTAGTTGGGGTCTGGTGACAGGCGGCCGTGCATCCGGCGGCGCGTGGTCCATGCCCTTGGTCCATTACCTTTGATCAAATCGGCGTGCCCGTCCGGGCCCGTTTCGGGTGTGGCGACAGGGGGTGGCCCCTGCGTGCCCGAATAATTTGATCAAAAAATTGATACTACCGTATCAGATTGGGACGCAAGCGCATTTTGCGCCGCGCCTCCTGTGGCAGATGACGGTTCAGCCGGGCATTGACCGCCCCGAACACGCCCACCACGCAAAGCGTCAGCAGAATGAAATATCCCGCCAATATGGGGTAGGGCACAAAGGGGTTGAAGGTCTTGTCGGCAAAGTAGCTGGCGTAATAGAGCGCGTCGCCCTTTTGCTGCCATGCGGGAAAGCCCGAAAAGAACACCAGCGCCGTGGCGTGGAACAGAAAGATCGCCTCGTTCGTGTAGGCGGGCCACGCAAGACGCAGCATCGTGGGCCAGATCACGCGCTTGAACCGGGGCCAGCCGGTCATGCCGTAGGCATCGGCGGCCTCCGTATCGCCCTTGGGGATCGACAGCAGCGCCCCGTAGAAGATCTCGGCCGAATAGGCGGCGGTGTTGAGGTAGAGCACGATCAGCGCCCCCAGCCAGGCCGAGGTGAAGGCGTCGAACATCGGGTATTGGCTCTTGAGGCTGAGGAACAGGAAGTAGCCGAAGAAGAACTGGATGAAGAGCGGCGAGCCGCGGAAGATGAAGATGAACCATTCGGCGGGCTTGCGCAGGCCCTTGCGGGGCGACGCCTTGGCCACGGCCAGCGCGGTGGCCAGAAAGAACCCGCTGATCAGCGCCACGACCCCGAAATAGACGTTCCAGATCATGCCGGAGCCGATCAGCGTGACCTGCTCGCACAGGGTGAAGTCGCTGCGCGGCAACAGGCGTTCGCCGATCCCGATGGAGCGCAGGCCGTAGTCCTGGATGGTCTGGAGGCAGCTCATGCCACGGCCCCCTTGCGCTGTGCTTCGCCACCGGCGGTGGCCTGACCCAACGTCAGACGCCCCATGATCCGATCCAGCGCGATTTCCGACACGCGGGTAAAGGCGAGGTAGAACACCAGCAACCCCAGGAAATACCACATCCGCCAGTCGCCATGCGGATAGTCGGTAAAGCGCGGTGTTTTGGTCCCGCCAAGTTCGCGCGCCCAATAGACGATGTCTTCGACGCCCAAGAGGAACAACAGCGGCGTCGCCTTGATCAGCACCATCCACAGGTTCGACAGGCCCGGCAGCGCAAAGACCCACATCTGCGGCACCAGCACCCGCCAGAACGTCTGCCGGCGGGTCATGCCGTAGGCTTCGGCGGTTTCAAGCTGCGCGCGCGGCACGGCGCGCATCGCGCCGAAAATGACATTGGCGGCAAATGCCCCGAAGACGATGGAAAAGGTGATGACGGCCAGCGAAAACCCGTAGGTTTCATGCACCCACTGCGGCGCGTTGCCCAGTGGCAGCTTGGCGGCCTGGCAGACGACGAAATCGCGGCCCTGCCGGATGGGTTCGTCCCAGTCGGGGCACAGCGCCTTGTGGCGCAGGTATTCGAATGCCTGATCCAACGCGATCACGAAGAACAGGAAAAACGCGATGTCCGGCACGCCGCGCACGATCGCGATATAGGCCTTGCCGATCCACGACAGGGGCGCGATATGCGACCGTGCCACCATCGCCCCCGCGAACCCGAACCCAAGGGCGACGGGCGCGGTCACGGCAAGCAGGCCAAGCACCTTGAGAAACGACATGTAGAACGACAGGTGCACACCCGTGGTCAGGTAGCACGCCAGCCAGCGCGCTTGGTCCAATGTGTCGGGATCGGTGCAAAAGGAAAACATGACTGTCCGGGACTAAGGCACCGAGGCTGGCGACCCCGCGCCGGTGCAGGGGGGCCGGGCGCGCACCCGATGGATCGCGCGCCCGGCCTAAGGGGGTCAGTAGGTGGCGGTTTCTTCGCCGAACCACTTCTTCAGCATCGCGTTCAGCGTGCCGTCTTCCTTCATCGAGGTGATGGCCGCGTCGAACTTTTCCTTCAGATCCGTGTCGCTTTCGCGCAGGCCCATGCCGATACCGCCGCCAAGCGCGACTTCCTCGCCCACGAACATCAGCTCGCCGGCGGAATCCTCGACCAGCGGTGCAAGATAGTCCTTGTCGGCAAAGACGGCGTCCGCTTCGCCGTTGCGCACAGCCGCCACGGTTTCCTCGGGTGTGGCGAATTCGACCAGCGTGGCGCCGCTTTCCGCGACATAGCCGGCCTGGATGGTGGCCGTCTGGGCCGCGATCACGCCCGAGGTCACATCGACCGCGTCAGAGGCCGCGACATAGGCAGAGGCAGTGGGCGGGAAGTAGTCTTGCGTGAAATCAATCACTTCGTCCCGCTCGTCCGTGATGCTCATGCCCGCCATGATCGTGTCGTAGTTCGACGACACAAGGTTGGGGATGATGCTGTCCCAGTCGTTCTTGACCCATTCGCAGGTCAGTTCGGCGCGCAGGCAAAGCTCGTCGCCCAACTCGCGCTCGAAGCCATCGACCTCGCCCGCGTCATTGATGAAGTTGTAGGGGGGGTAGGCGCCCTCGGTGCCCATGCGGATGGTTTTCTCGTGGGCGGCGGCGAACACCATACCGGCGCTCAGCGCCAGTGCGGTCGTCGTCAGAATCGTCTTTTTCATGGTAGATACTCCCGTTTCTTATCTTTGGGTTACGCAGCGTGGGTCGTTGCGGACAAAAACCCGCGCAGTCGTTCTGATTTGGGTGCGCCGAACAGCGTGTCGGGCGCCCCTTGTTCTTCGATCAGGCCCTGATGCAGGAACACCACGTGGTCCGACACATCGGCGGCCAGTTTCATATCGTGGGTCACGATCATCATCGTGCGCCCCTCGCTCGCCAGATCCTTGATGACCTTGACGACTTCCTGCTCCAACTCGGGATCGAGCGCCGACGTCGGCTCGTCGAACAACAGCGCCTCTGGCTCCATGCACAGCGCGCGCGCGATCGCGGCGCGCTGTTGCTGGCCACCGGACAGTTGCGCCGGATACGCGTCGCATTTGTCGCCGATCCCCACCTTGTCGAGATATGCGCGCGCAGCGGCCTCGACCTCGGCGCGGTCGCGTCTCAGCACGGTCAGCGGCGCTTCCATCACGTTTTGCAGAATGGTCATGTGCGACCACAGATTGAACTGCTGGAACACCATGCTGAGGTTCGTTCGAATGCGCAGCACCTGGCCCGCGTCGGCGGGGCGGCGATTGTGACCTTCGCCCTTCCACCGGACCGGCTCGCCCTTGAAGAGAACCTCGCCCTGCTGGCTGTCCTCGAGCAGGTTGCAGCAGCGCAAAAGCGTGGACTTTCCCGACCCAGATGACCCGATCAATGACACCACATGCCCCTTCGGAGCAGAGATATCCACACCCTTGAGGACTTCCAAAGACCCGTAGGCTTTGTGCAGATGGCGAATTTCGATGACGGGCGTTTCAGAGGTCACTGGCACATCTTGAGCTGTTTCAAGGGGCCATAAGGGGCGAAAATGCTTGGATTCGCAACTTGCAAAACAAAAGAACGCAATTAATCCGTCCAAGTTGACGAAGGGGAAGGGCCCCCGCGCCTAGTCTGTCACCACTTTGCACGAGGGCGGCACCGGTTCGTCGAGGTACGCCTCAACCGGTATCTGCACCACTCCCTTGAGCAAGAGCTGCGCGCGGTCGCGTCCCGACAGGGACTTTATGGCGCGGTCAAGGGCGCTGCGCATCGGCGCGGGGTCTGTCCCGCCGGCGGTGATCAGCGGCAGACCCGGCGTCGGCCTCGTAAAGCTCAGCACCCGGCATGCCCCGGTGGCGCCCTCCCGTTTCAGCAGCGTCCAGGTCACGGCGTCGATCGCGGCGATGTCGGCTTCTCCGGCGGATACAGCGGCGACAGACGCCTCGTGCGATCCGGTGTCGATGGCGTGCCGCTCAAAGCTGAAGCCCGCGCCCGTGTCGACCAGGTGATTCTCCATCGCGGCCCAGCCCGACTGCGACAGCACCGAATTGCGCGCGAGGGTGCATTTCTCGAACTCGGACAGACGCTTGCGCGGGTCGTCGCGGCGCACCACGATGTAGGACTTGTAATATCCCGGCAGGCAGCCGCGCACCCCGTAGTCGGGCGTACCGACATAGGTCACATGCGTGTTCAGCCCCAGCCGGAAAGGCAGGCCGCAGGTCTGCGACAGCACCAGATCCGGATCGTGCCAGGTCAGGCGCGGATCGGTGTCGCGATCCAGGGTCTGCGGGCCCCGTCCAAGCGCCTCGCGCACGCGCGCCCACAGACGGTCGTTGGGCCCTCGGGTCGTGGACCGGTCGTACATCGGAAGGCTGGCGGTCACGCCGTGCCTTCGACCTTTTGCCGCGCCATCGCCGAATCCGGATCGCTGACACCCAGGAACTTGGTCGCCATGCGCACCACCGCGTCTTCCTCCTCGGCGCGGGTCCCATCGGCCAGCACGACCTTCCACAGCGCCTCGACCACGCGCAGACGCTCGTCATACGGCACCGCGTCCTTGATCGCGCGGGTGAAACGCACGGTATCGGGGGCCTCGGCCTCCAGCAGTTCGGCCTCGGCGCGCAGGGCGGTCACGGCACCGGGGCCGAGATCGTAGCGTTTCGCAGTGATCTGGTCGATGCGTTCCTTTTCCGTGTCCGAGTAGTTTTGATCGGCCCGCGCGATCCGCACCAGAAGGGCCGTGAGGGCCAATCGCGCGTCGTCATCGGGCAGGTGTACGGGGTCGGGCTGGGTCAGCCGCTTTATGAAATCTGCAAACATGTCACAGGATATAATCCGGTGCGCGCGACATGCAAAGAGTTACCTTGCGCTATGACTGACGCAGGGCGGTGCGGCGCGCGGTCACGATGTCCTCGTCCGTCAGGCCAAGTTCGGTTTCGATCGCCATCAGGGTGATCTCCTCGCGCTCCGCCCGGTCCCCGTCGGCCAGCGCGACCGCCCACATCGCATCGGCCAGCGCCTTGCGGTCGGCATAGGGCACCTCGTCACGCAGGATCGCGGCGAATTCCGGGGTTCCGGGGGCGTGCATCTCGAGCTTTTCGCATGTGGCGCGCAGCTTGGCCGCCTCCAGCGGCTTCAACCCGAAGGTCGCGGCCAGGATGCGGTCGATCTGTCCCACTTCCGTGGCGTTGTAATCACGGTCGGCCATCGCGACGCGCACCAAGAGCGCCCCCAGCGCCAGTTGCGCATTGGGTTGCGGCAAAGGCTTGGGATCAGGCTTGCGGCGCGGAAAAAGTCGTTCGAACATCGGGCGGAATACCCTCTCGGCTCAGCTTAGGTTCGGGGGGCGGTCAAAGCGCAGGTTGTCCAGCGCCAGCCCCTGGGGGTCGGTGTTCGTCAGCACGAAACCAGCGATATCGGCCTGGCCCTGGCTGCGCAGGAACCCGATGGCATGTTCGCCCAGGTCCGTCAAATCCAACGTTGAAATCAGGCTGCCATCGCGACGTAAAAACACAACCTGTGCCTGTCCGGCCTCACCGCCGCGCAGTTGAAACGACAACGCGGACTGGTCACGGTCGAACAGCACGGAAATCGCGCCTTCGCCCTGGGCGCGACGCTTGGGAAACCCGGCCGCGCCATAGCCGTTCAGGACATTGTTGCCGGTCATATGCACCACCGACAGGTTCTGGCCCGGCGGCCCCGACATCAGCACGAGCGGCGGCAGCGGCGCGCCGGTGACGGCATCGTGGTCGCCCGTGGGCGCCAGTGACTGGCCCGCGAACCTCTCGCCGAATTGCGCGCCATCCATCACCAGCAGCCCGTCGATCCGGTGGCCGGGACCCATGCTCGACCGGGTGTCCTCGAAGGTGATGACATGCGCAAAGGTCAGCACGTCGGGGTCGGTCAGGCACACCGGCAGGCCGCAGGCCAGCGCGGCGCGCGGCAGCAGTACCAGACAAAGGGCCCAGACGTATCGCATGGTGGCACTGTAGCACGAATCGTTAGGGGTCGTATCCCTCGATGATCAGCAAATCACCCTCGGACACCGGGTCGCGCAGCGCTTTGGCGGCCTGGTAGGCGGGGCTTTCGTAGCAGGCGATGGCCTCGGCGTAGCTGGGAAATTCGATCACGACGGTGCGCGGTTTCGCGCGGCCTTCGCGGATTTCGTGATCCCCGCCGCGGACCAGGAATTTCGCGCCGTAGGCTTTGAAGGGGGCGGCATTGGCCGCGCGGTAGGCGTCATAGGCCTGCGGGTCGCGCACATCGACATGGGCGATCCAGTATCCTTTGGTCATCGGGTCTCTCTCCTCGTCAGGGTCAACGGTCAGGTCAAGGCGGCAAATCTGCGGGTCATGCGCGCGGCTTCCTCGGCAAGGCCGTAGGGGGGGCGGATGACGAACATGCCCGATCCGATCATACCGTGCCCGCGGCGCGCCGGCGCAAAGCGGACCTCGTGGCGCAAGGCGTCGGGGTGGGCGGCGGTGAGGCTGCGCAGCATCGGTCCGTGCGCGCCGCTGGTCAGGATCGGATACCAAAGCGCCACGATGCCGACGTTCCACGCGCGCAGGACTTTCGCGATGTGACCGGGAATGTCGTCGTAATCGGTTTTGACCTCGTAGCTGGGATCGATCAGCATCAGGCCGCGGCGCGGCGTGGGCGGGGTCAACGCATGCGCCATCTCGAAGCCGTCGCGCAGGTGGCACGTGGCGGGGTAGGGCGACATCGCAAGGTCCAGCGCGGCATGTTCCGCCGGGTGCAGTTCGGCGAAATGCAGGGCATCGCCGGGGCGCAAGAGCGTGGCGGCGATCAGCGGCGAACCCGGATATCCGGCGGCACCATGCGCGGCGCGCGTCCGGTCCAGCACCTCGGCGAAGGGGTGATCGGGCGTGAACCAATCACGCACCTTTTCAATGCCTTGCGCGGCCTCGCCGGTCTTGCGCGCAGGGTCCGACGCCAGATCGTAAAGCGCCCGGCCCGCATGCGTCTCGAGATAGCTCAGCGGCTTGTCCTTGCGGGTGAGATAGCGCAGCATCCACGCCAGCAATGCGTGTTTGTGCACATCCGCCAGGTTGCCCGCGTGATAAATGTGTTGATAGCTCAGCATGGTCCGACAGGACTGTGCGCGCGGGGCGGTGTCAAGGGCCCTCCGGGCGCGTGCCCTGGGGGCTGCCGCCGTTTTCCTGCCAAGAGAACGGACCGTGATTTTCTAAAATCCCATGCCCCTGCGACGCGCCGGGCGCCCTCACACCAGACGCGAGTTTTCCTTGGCCGCGCGCACGAAATCCTTGAACAGCGGATGCGGATTGAAAGGTTTGGATTTCAGTTCGGGGTGAAACTGCACCCCGATGAACCACGGGTGATCCGACCATTCCACGATCTCGGGCAGGCTGCCATCGGGCGACATGCCCGAAAAGCACAGGCCCGCCTGCTCCAGCTTTTCGCGGTAGGCGATATCGACCTCGTAGCGGTGGCGGTGGCGTTCGTCGATCGCGGTGGTGCCATAGACCTCGGCCACGCGGCTGCCGGCCTTCAAGCTTGCGTCATAAGACCCCAGCCGCATCGTCCCGCCCTTGTCGTCGCCCAGTTTCCGGCTGACCTTGGCATTGCCCTGCACCCATTCCTTGAGGTGATAGACAACCGGCTCGAAGCGTTTCTTGCCCGCCTCATGGTCGAATTCCTCGGACCCCGCCGTGGCAAGGCCGGCGACATTGCGCGCGGCTTCGATCACGGCCATCTGCATCCCAAGGCAAATCCCCAGGTAGGGGATCTTGTGTTCGCGCGCGTATTGCGCCGCCTTGATCTTGCCCTCGGTGCCGCGCTCGCCGAAACCGCCGGGCACGAGGATGGCGTCGAACCCTTCGAGATGCGGCGCCGCATCTTCGTGATCGAAGACTTCCGCATCGACCCATTTGACGTTGACCTTGACGCGGTTGTGCATGCCGCCATGCGCCAACGCCTCCTTGATCGACTTATAGGCATCCTCGAGCTGCGTGTACTTGCCCACGATGGCCACGTTGACCTCGCCGTCGGTGTTGTGGATCCGGTCCACCACATCCTCCCAGACCGAAAGGTCCGGCCGGGGCGCGGGCGAGATCTGGAACGCGTCCAGCACCGCCTGATCCAGCCCCTCGCGATGATACGCCAGCGGCGCCTCGTAGATCGAGCTCAGGTCATAGGCCGCGATCACGTTCTCGGTGCGCACGTTGCAGAACAGGCCGATCTTTTCGCGTTCCTTGTCGGGGATCGGATGCTCGGACCGGCAGACCAGCACGTCGGGCGCGATGCCGATGGCGCGCAGTTCCTTGACGCTGTGTTGCGTCGGCTTGGTCTTGAGCTCACCGCTCGCGGCCAGGAACGGCAACAGCGTCAGATGCATGAAAATGCACTGCCCGCGCGGCTGATCCTGCGAAAACTGGCGGATCGCCTCGAAGAACGGCAGGCCCTCGATGTCGCCCACGGTGCCGCCGATCTCGCACAGCATGAAATCGACCTCATCCTCGCCGATGTGCAGGAAATCCTTGATTTCGTTGGTGACGTGCGGAATCACCTGGATCGTCTTGCCAAGATAGTCACCCCGGCGCTCCTTCTCCAGCACGGTGGAATAGACCCGGCCCGACGACACGGAATCGGTATTGCGTGCGGCCACGCCGGTGAACCGCTCGTAATGGCCCAGGTCCAGATCCGTCTCGGCGCCGTCATCGGTGACAAAGACCTCGCCATGCTCGAAGGGCGACATGGTGCCGGGATCGACGTTGAGGTAGGGATCAAGCTTGCGCAGCCGCACCGAAAAACCGCGCGCCTGCAACAGCGCGCCCAGGGCCGCCGAGGCAAGGCCCTTGCCCAGCGAGGACACCACACCACCTGTGATGAAAATATAGCGTGCCATGGTCGAAAACCCCCTGGTGTCGTTCTTGCGGATGTGGATGAAAGCCGCCCAAAACCGCTGCACGCTTTCGCAAGAAAGTTCACAGCACCACGGGACTTAAGCTTATAAGGATTCGGTGGTCAAAGGCAAGGCGTGCCGCAACATGATGTTGCGGTCATATGCGCGCCCTCAAGGTCTTGTAGTGCCTGGTTTAATCGGCGCTCGGAACGAGCGGGGTGTTTTCGCCCTGCGCCGGTGGCAGCAAGCTGTCGCCCGCGGGCGCCGCCGGAGCCTGCGGCTCGCCGCTCTGCGCGGGTGGAGTGACACCCAGCCGGTCCACGACCGAACTGCCGGCCGATTGTTGCGCCGCGATGATCGTCAGCGTGATCGACGTGGCGATGAACGCGATTGCCAGAATCCAGGTGACCTTGCCCAGCGCGGTCGCCGCGGCCCGGCCGGAGGTCGCCCCGCCGCCCCCGCCGCCCATACCAAGGCCCCCGCCTTCGGAACGCTGCAACAGCACCACGGCAATCAGCCCGAGCGCAAGAAAGAGGTGGATGATCAGGACGACGTTTTCCATGGATACCTGTGCAGTTCGGGTGTGGCTTTCGGGGGTATCTAGGCAAGTTTGAACGGGGGGGCAAGGGCCGCATCCCCTCGCGCGGCATTTCCACGCTGGACAAGCGCCGCGCCGCTGCGTCATGCTGGCGTCATGCCGCATGATCACTCCGACCACGACCACGACCACCCGCACGCCCTGTTGCCGCCCGAACCCGCGTTGCGGGTCAAGGCGCTCGAGACGATCCTGACCGCCAAGGGGCTTGTCGACCCGGCCGCGCTGGATGCGATCATCGACACCTACGAAAGCAAGATCGGCCCGCGCAACGGCGCGCATGTGGTCGCGCGCGCCTGGTCCGACCCCGGTTTCCGCACCGCGCTGCTGCAGGATGCGACCGCGGTCGTCGCCGAACTGGGATATTACGGACGGCAGGGCGAACACATGGTTGCGGTCGAAAACACGCCCGATACGCACAACATGGTCGTCTGCACGCTGTGCAGTTGTTATCCTTGGCCACTGCTGGGCATTCCACCGGGTTGGTACAAATCCGACGCCTATCGCGCGCGCGCGGTGCGCGAGCCACGCGCGGTGCTGGCCGATTTCGGGGTGGTCCTGCCCGCCGACACGGCGGTGCGCGTCTGGGATTCGACGGCCGAGGTCCGGTATCTGGTGATCCCGCAGCGCCCGTCCGGCACCGATGGCATGGACGAGGCGGCGCTGATGGATCTGGTGACCCGCGACAGCATGATCGGCACCGGACTGGCGCGAACCCCATGACCCGCCTGCACGACATGGGCGGGCGCTATGGCGACGGGCCGGTGGTGCCCGAACCGGAGCAGCCGCTTTTCCACGCGCCCTGGCACAAGCGGGCGCTGGCGATCACGCTGGCCGCCGGGGCCTTGGGCAAGTGGAACATCGACGTCTCGCGCCACGCTCGCGAATGTCTCGCAGCCAAGGATTACGCCCGGTTCTCGTATTACGAAAAGTGGATGGCGGCGCTTGCCGATCTGCTGGTCGAGACCGGCGCCGTGACCCGTGACGAACTGTCCGGACAGGCCGCGCCCGCGCCCAGCCCGCTCGGTGCGAAACGCCTTGCCGCGGCTGATGTCGCGACCGTTCTGGCCACCGGCGGACCGGCGGACCGAGCCAGCACCGTTGCGCCCCGCTTTTCGCCCGGCGACGCGGTGGCGACACGCCCTATCGCCGCCAATATGCTGGTCGATGGCGGCCACACCCGCCTGCCGGCCTATGCCGCGGGGGCCCGTGGCCGCGTGCTGCGCTATCACGGCACGCATGTGCTGCCCGATGCCTCCGCCCACAGGCTCGGCGACGCGGCAGAGCCGCTCTACGCGGTGGCGTTCCCCGCGTCCGAGCTGTGGTCGCACCCCGAACATCCGCGGGACGAGGTCATCCTCGATCTGTGGCAAAGTTATCTGGAGCCCGCCGCATGACCGCAGCCGAAACCAAAGCCCCCGATCCGGTGTTCCACGCGCCCTGGCACGCGCAGGTTTTTGCCCTCACGGTGCACCTAAACGAAGCGGGGCATTTCGCATGGCCCGACTGGGCCGCGCGCTTTGGTGCCACGCTGGCGCGGCACGGGCTTGAGCGCGAACTGGACGGCGGGGACGATTATTTCGCGGCATGGCTCGAAACGCTTGAGGAAATCCTGGACACTGCGGGCGTGGCAGCGCCCGGTGACGTGGCCGAGGTCAAACAGGCCTGGGAACGCGCCTATCTCGGCACCCCGCACGGTGCCCCCGTTCGACTGCCCGACTAGGCCTTTGGCCGTCGCGTCAGCCCCGCCTTGTTCAAAAACCGCCGCCATGCGCCCCGTCGGGGCAACATCGGCAACCGCAGGCGCGGCCTGCCGGCAAGGCGATCGAATTCATGCAGGTCGATCACCCGTTCGGCGCAGCCACAGCCTTCGCCCAGGCCGACCTTGGCATGATAAAATCTCTGAAAATCAGTCGTCGTCGCGGGTTTGCGTCGCATTCGGTTTCCCTCGGTTGGCGGCCGGTGCCGGTGTCGCATCGGCGCGCTAGTCGTCCACGTCGTCCATGTCGGCCTGCCCCGACAGGGCACGCCGTACATGGCTCCAGCTTAGCCCGATGCCAAGCACAAAGCTGAGTGCGACGAGCCCCAGCCAGACATTCGCGCCGGAATTGTCGAGCCGCAGCACCCGGAAATCATAAAGCACCCACAGCAGCGAGCCAACCACCGCAAGAACCAGCATCATGCCGAAGCCGCCGATGGAGCGCAGCGTGGCGCGCAGGTAGATAATATAGCCTATCACCAGCAACAGCCCCATCAACACCGCCACCGAAAGATTGCGGGCCCCGAACTCGGCGGCCCAGTTGATGTAATTGTACTGCGTCGGGTTAAACGTCAGCGCCAAAAGCGCAAAGGCAAATACCCATCGCGTCACGAACCCCATAGCGCCCTGCCCCCTGCTTCTCTTGTTTCTAAATATCCCCGCCGGAGGCACAAAGTCCATGCCGCAACGCCGGCGATTTCCGTGCCTCCGGCGGGAGTATTTGCAACCAGAAGAAGCGGGAGGGGGGTGCCGCGCGATAATAGTGGTTTCACCCGGACCTGAGCACGGCTATAGACACGCGGGTCTGAACCATTTGCAGAAGGACCAGCCATGGCCAATGTCGTCGTTGTCGGCGCCCAGTGGGGCGATGAGGGAAAAGGCAAAATCGTGGATTGGCTGAGCGAGCGCGCCGATGTCATCGCGCGGTTCCAGGGGGGGCACAACGCGGGCCACACGCTGGTGATCGATGGCGAGGTGTTCAAGCTGAGCCTGCTGCCCAGCGGTATCGTGCGCGGCGGCAAGCTGAGCGTCATCGGCAACGGCGTGGTTCTTGATCCCTGGCACCTGAAGAAGGAGATCGAGGGCTTGCGGAGCCAGGGTGTCACCATCACGCCCGAGACCTTGATGATCGCCGAGAACGCACCGCTCATTCTGCCCATTCACGGCGAACTGGACCGCGTCCGCGAGGCGCAGGCCAGCGTCGCCAAGATCGGCACGACCGGGCGCGGCATCGGCCCGGCCTACGAGGACAAGGTCGGGCGCCGGTCGGTGCGCGTGGCCGATCTTGCCGATGACGCGACGCTGGAATTGCGGGTCGATCGCGCGCTTGTGCATCACGATGCGTTGCGCCGCGGGCTCGGGCTCGAACCGGTGGACCGCGATGCGCTGCTGGCCGACCTGCGCGCGATCGCACCGTCGGTTCTGGAGTATGCGGCACCGGTCTGGAAGGTGCTGAACGAGCAGCGCCGCGCAGGCAAGCGGATCCTGTTCGAAGGGGCGCAGGGGGCGCTTTTGGACATTGATTTCGGCACCTACCCATTTGTCACATCCTCCAACGTGATTGCCGGGCAGGCGGCCACAGGCACGGGCATCGGCCCGGGATCGATCGATTTCGTGCTCGGTATCGTCAAGGCCTATACCACCCGCGTGGGCGAGGGGCCGTTTCCGGCAGAGTTGCACGACGACGATGGCCAGCGTCTGGGCGAGCGCGGTCACGAGTTCGGCACCGTCACGGGCCGCAAGCGCCGCTGCGGCTGGTTCGACGCGGTTCTGGTGCGCCAGACCTGTGCGACCAGCGGCGTCAACGGTATCGCGCTGACCAAGCTCGATGTGCTGGACGGGTTCGAGACCCTGAAAATCTGCGTCGGCTACGAATTGGACGGCACGCGGCTCGATTACCTGCCCATCGCCGCGGACCAGCAGGCGCGCTGTACCCCCGTCTTCGAGGAAATGCCCGGCTGGTCGCAATCCACCGAAGGCGCGCGCAGCTGGGCCGACCTGCCGGCGGAGGCGATCAAATACGTGCGCCGCGTGGAAGAGTTGATCGACTGCCCGGTCGCGCTACTCTCCACCTCACCGGAGCGCGAGGACACCATTCTCGTGACCGACCCCTTCGCCGACTGACGCCACCGCCCGACCTGCCCGAGGAGATCTCATGGCCCTGTCCTACAAAGCCCGCCGCCGCCTGTCGCTGCTCATTCTCGTGCTGGGCGTGCCGGCGTATATCGTGGTCGCGGTGACGGTCGTCAATCTTCTGGGGCGGCCGGGCATCTGGGCCGAGCTTGCGGTCTATGCCGTGCTGGGGGTGATCTGGGCGCTGCCGCTCAAGGCGGTGTTCAAGGGCGTCGGACAGGCCGACCCCGACGCGCGCCGCTGACGGCGGAAACTGCGATTTCCGCACCTGCAAACCTACCTGCAAACGCACCGGGCCGCACCTTCATGGCGCGGCCCGATCTGAATCTGTCATCAGAATGTCGCGCGGTTACCCGGCGGCGCGGTGATCGTCGGGCTTGAACCCGATCCGCTCTGAAACCGTGAACCGCCCGCCCTTTATCTTTTCGATCTTGCCTGCGCGCAGCAACTGGCCGAACGACCGCAGGCCGTCCTCGCGGCTAAAGCTGTCCTGTTCAACCTGGCGCACCTTGGTCATCAGTTGCGGGCGCGAAAATTGGGTGCGCCCTTCGACAAAGGCCATGTAGGCGGCCGCGGCCTCCAACAGGTCGGGCAGATGCGTGGCGCCCACCTCCTCGGCAAATTCGGCAAAGCTGCCGCCGTCGTCTTCGGTGACGTCATGTTCGGCGGCCGTGGCCACGCGGCGCGGGCGCACGGGGCCGGACGGCTTGACCGCCTCGACGTCGATCCGCTGTTCGGCCACAAGCTTGAGCGGCGCAGGCCGCGCGTCGCTTGGGCGCGGGGTGCGTGATCCACCGACGGGCACCGGGCGGCGCGGTTTGACGACCTCCGCCAGATCGCTGCGATAGTCCTCTTGCGGCGTGTCGTCGTCCTCGTCGCCGCCCAGCGCCTGATCGGCCTTCTTGGCGGCCACGGCGGCGCGCAGATGCGCAAAGGCACTGCGCCGCTCCGAGCTTTCCTGCTCGCCCATCTGGCTGTCGGCTTCCTGCATCAGGCGCGAGACGTCGCGGTCCTGCCCGGCATCGAGGTCGGGCAGCGCGTCGCGGGCGGCGCGGCGCGTTTCGGCGTCTTCCTCGGCGTCCCCGGCGGCAACGGCGTCCTGCGCGGCGCTGTCCTCGTCCTCTTCGTCAAGGCCGGCCTCGTCCGCCTGATCGTCGTCGGTCGCATCCTCCGCCTGGGCGGCATCCGTCGCCAGTTCCGCCTCCAATGCGTCCAATTCTTTTTGCAATTCGGCCTCGTCCTGGGCGGACAGCGACGATCCGCTGTCGTCCTCGTCCTCGTCCTCGGCCTGCACAGCCACGTCCTCGGCCATATCCTCGGCGTGGTCCTCGCCCTGCGCGGCCTCGGCGGTGCTCTCGTCCTCGTCCTGCGGCTCCAGCAGGCCCTTGGCGATCGCATCGTCCAGTTCGAGCCGCTTGACCTTGATCACCCGTGCGCGGGGGCGCGCGGGGGCGTCGGCATCCTCGTCCTCGTCCTCGGCTTCGGTGGCCTGCGCCTGAACATGGCTCTCTTCCTCAGCGGGGTCGGCGTCTGCCGTGTCCGCCTCGTCAAACAGGTTCTCGCCGGTCACGTCATCGTCGTCGTCCTGATCATAGGCGGCAAAGCCTAGTCCGGCGCTCTCTTTCGGGGCTTTGCTCTCGGTCTCGCCGGTGTCTTCGGTCAGTTCCACGATCGTTTCCTCGACCACTTCAACCGACGTCGCGGCCGGGGCGGCGTTCAGGCGCGACATGATCGCGCTCAGATCGTCGTCGTCGTCCGAGACCATTCCGGTGTCGGACCCGGAGGTGTCATCGTCCTTCGCGTCCCTGCCGGTATCGGCGTCCAGCGCCCCTTCGATATCCTGAAGCGCGCGGGCCCGCACATCGCTGCTGCTGGCCGGGACCGGCGCGTCGGCGATGTCGTCCTGCTGCGTCCCGGACAGGAACACATCCGCGTCCTCGTCTTCCTCGTAGGTGGCCTCGATCTCGATCTCTTCGTGCCGCGATACAACGGCGCGGATACGCTCCAGCTTGGCGGCGATGCTGTCCGCGTGGGGGATGGTTGCGGGGCGCGGGGCCAGAGCGGGGGCCGCCTCCGCGGTCTCCTCGGCAGGCTCCGCCGCGTGGTCCGCCGCCTTGGCTTCGGCAAAAAAGGCTTCCGCGCCGTCGGGGACGTCGGCACGTTCAGCCACGCTGGGCGCGGCGTGCTCAGTGGCGGCATCCTCTTGCGGTGCGGCGGATGCATGGGCCTCGTCCATGGTCGGGGCGGCCGGGCCTTCGGTCATCGGCGGTTGGGCACCGGGCACATAGCCGGGGTCGACCTGCGCTGTCTCGGACACATGCGCGGCTTCGGTCGGCTCTGCCGCCGGCGCTCGGGGCGCTTCGATATCGTGCGCCTCCTCGGACGGCGCGGCAGCGACGGGCGGCACCGGTGCGGTGGCAACGGGCGCGTCGGCTTCGGGGGTGGATTCGGCTGCGGTGGCAACGGGGGCTTCGACTTCGGCTGCGGGGGCGGTTGGCGCTTTGGCTGCGGGCGTTTCCGCCTCATGCGCACTCAGGACGATGCGGCCCTCGTGTTCGCGGGCCTCGACACGGCGCGACACCTCGCGTTGCGCGATGCGGGCGAGCATCTCTGCATCGGGCTGCGGGGGTTCTGCGCCGAAATACCTGTCATCCGCGGCAAGATCGCGAAAATACTCCGCGATCGCCTTCATCGTGCCAAAGGAATCGTCAAATCCTTCAAGCGTGCAGGAAAATGTCCCGTAGGATACCGTAAGAATCTTATTGTTGTTCATCATCGGATGCTCGTCCTCTGCGTACTATCGACACAGTGTTTACCATGACACACGAGACCAAAGCGGACCGAATCTGTGCTCATAAGCGTATCATTTCGTGGCGACATTGTGGTCAGTTTCCATAAAGGGCATTAAGGCGCGGTGAACACGTCACTCATTGAACACAACACTCCGGTCACCCTTTTGGGCGGTGGTCAGGCCAGTGCCGCCGACCTGCGCGAGGCGTTGCGGGTGGCCCCCGTCTGCATGGCCGCGGATGGCGGCGCGGCGCTGGCGCTGGAGCAGGGCATCGATCTGGCAGCGGTGATCGGCGATTTCGACTCTATCGCGCCGGAGCATCTGGTGCAAATCCCCAGCGACCGCCAGCACCGCATTTCAGAGCAGAACAGCACCGATTTCGACAAGGCCCTGCGCAGCATCGCGGCCCCTGTCGTGCTGGCGCTGGGGTTCGCGGGCGGACGGATCGACCATCAGCTTTCGGCATTGCATACGCTGGTGGCACGCGCCGATCGCCCCTGCGTGTTGATGGGCGCGACCGAAATCATCTTTGTCTGCCCGCCCGAACTGCTGTTGCCGACGGACACGGGCGATGTGGTATCGCTGTTTCCGATGGCGGCGGTGCAGGGCTGGTCCGACGGGCTGCACTGGCCGATCGAGGGGCTGGCCTTTGATCCCGCGCGCTATGTCGGAACGTCGAACCGGGCGCAGGGTCCGGTGCGGCTGCGCATGGCGGGGCCCGAAATGCTGTGCATCCTGCCGCGGCGGCTGATGCCGCAGATGGTGCAGCGGCTGGCGCAATTGCCGCCGCCCGCGCGGTGGCCGGCGCGCGCCGCGCCGTGATCGCGATCAGCAGTTGGGGATATTGACCGCCAGACCCCCAAGCGAGGTTTCCTTGTATTTCTCGCTCATGTCGGCCCCGGTCTGGCGCATCGTCTCGATACAGGCATCCAGCGGCACCAGGTGCACGCCGTCGCCGCGCAGGGCAAGGCTGGCCGCCGACACGGCCTTGATCGCGCCCAGGCCATTGCGTTCGATGCAGGGCACCTGCACCAGCCCGCGCACCGGGTCGCAGGTCATGCCCAGGTGATGCTCCAGCGCGATCTCGGCGGCGTTCTCGATCTGCTCGGGGCTGCCGCCCATCACGGCGCACAGACCGGCGGCGGCCATGGCGGCGGCGCTGCCCACTTCGGCCTGACACCCCGCTTCGGCACCCGAGATGGAGGCGTTGAACTTGACCAGTCCGCCGATCGCGGCGGCGGTCAGAAGAAAATCCTCGATATGCGCCTCGGACGCACCCGGCACATGATCGAGGTAGTAGCGCAGCGTCGCGGGCAAGACGCCCGCCGCCCCGTTGGTGGGCGCGGTCACAACCTGCCCGCCGGCGGCGTTTTCCTCGTTCACCGCCATGGCATAGACGCTCATCCAGTCGTTGATGGTATGCGGCGCGGACTGGTTCATCCCGCGCTCGGCCAGCAACGCCTCGTGGATACCCTTGGCGCGGCGGCGCACCTTGAGGCCGCCCGGCAACGTGCCATCGGTGCCCAGCCCCCGGTCGATGCAGTCGTTCATCACCTGCCATAACCGCCGGGTGCCGCTGCGCAGCCCTTCGGCGCCGCCGCGCGATTCCTCGTTGGCGCGTTTCATCTGGGCGATCGTCTTGCCCGAAGATTTCGCCATCTCGAGCATCTCGGCCGCGGATTTGAAGGGATAGGGCACCGGCGCGCCCTCGTCGGTGTCCTTGCCAGCGTCGAGTTCGGCCTGCGTCATCACGAAGCCGCCGCCGATGGAATAATAGGTTTCGCGCAGGGTCACGTCGCCCTGGGCGTCGGTGGCCATCAGCATCATGCCGTTGGCGTGGCCGGGCAGTGGGGTGTCATAGTCGAATATCATGTCCGCCTTGGGGTCGAATCGCAGCGGCGGCAGCCCCTCGGGCGACACCTGCCGGGTCTCGGCGATGTCGCGCAGGGTCGCTTCGGCGGCGGCGTGGTCGTAGGTATCGGGCCGATACCCCGCCAGACCGAGGATGGTGGCGCGGTCGGTGGCATGGCCCACCCCGGTAAAGGCAAGCGAGCCATGCAGCGACGCGCGCACCCCCGCAAACCGGAAAGGCGCGGCGCGCATCAAATCGAGGAACCGCGCGGCGGCGACCATCGGGCCCATCGTGTGCGACGATGACGGGCCGATGCCGACCTTGAACATATCGAAGACGGACAGAAACATCAGGGCGCTCTTTCTTCTGGAGGCAAGGGCGCGCGACGCGCCGTGAACGGTGTGCGGCCATGACCTTGACTAGGCGCGGGCGGGACCGTGTCCGCGCGCCGCTCGGGCATCCGCGCGCTCAGGTGTAGGGCAGGCGGACCGCCAAGGTCAAACCGGCTGTGATGGCACAGGTGCGATGGGCGCGGGCGGCACCGCGCGGGCCGCTGGCGCGGCGTGTCGGGGTCTGGTGCGGGGGGCGGCCGATCTGTCATGCCCGCGATATAACGCCGGCGCGGCATGACGCCTGTGCTGTTTGCGACGCTTCATGCACCGCGAGCCACAGAAAAGAGCGGTGAAGGTGCGGCGATGTTAAGACGGAATTAACCTTGATTGGTGTTGGTATGCGGCAGGAGGAACAAACCATGACCAAACGCGCCGCGATCAGATTGCTGAATGCCCTGGGCCTTGTCGTGCTGTGCCTGCTGCCGTTCCGGGCGGTCTGGGCCGGGCCGGACGCTTCGGCGCCCGCGCATGCGTCCGCGCTTGCCGCGTTGCCGCCGGCTGTCGCGGGGCGATGACCGGGCAGGGCGCAGAAAACCGGATGTTCCGCTGCATTGACCCTCGCACCCAAGGGCTGTCCTGCGTATAAGGGCGCCACGTGATTGCGGGGAAAGTCATATGTCCGGAGAGTTGTCGCCCATCGACAAGGCCAAGTTCGTCGCCGCCAAGCGGGCGGCCCAGTTCGTCGAGGACGGGATGCGCGTCGGGCTTGGCACCGGCAGCACCGCCGCCTGGCTTGTGCGCTGCCTTGGCGAAATGGTGCGCGAGGACGGGTTGCGCATCAAGGGCGTGCCGACATCGACCCGCACCGCCGAACTGGCGCGCGATGTCGGTATCGAGGTGATTTCGCTCGACGAGGCGAAATGGCTGGATCTGACGATCGACGGGGCGGATGAATTCGACGGCGATCTGAACCTGATCAAGGGCGGCGGCGGCGCGTTGCTGCAAGAAAAGATCGTCGCCACCGCCAGCGACCAGATGGTCGTGATCGCCGACATCGGCAAGGAGGTCGAAACCCTCGGCGCCTTTCCCCTGCCGATCGAGGTGATCCCCTTCGGCTGGCAGACCACGCAGGCGCTGGTCGAAGAGACGCTGATCTCGATGGACGTGCTGGGGCGGCAATCGTCCCTGCGCATGAACGGCGACAGGCCCTTCATCACCGACGAGGGCAATCACATCCTCGATCTGCACCTGAACCGCATCGGCAACGCGCGCCAGCTGGCGCTGGTGCTCAACCAGATGCCCGGCGTGGTTGAGAATGGCCTTTTCATCGATATCTGCGACGCGGTCGTGATCGGCTACGGCGATGGCCGGGTCGAGGTGCGCGACATCAACGAAGGAACCGTGGCCACCGAGCGGCTGGACTTCGTCGAGACCGACAACCTGTTTTCCGATCTGAGCGATTGACCCCGGCGGCGCGATGGTGAACGCATTCCTCAAGGTGTTGGCGGTTTGCGCGCTCGCGGGTCTGGCCGCCTGTGGCGCACCGATGGACCGCGCGGCCCCCGTCGGCGACGCGCAGATCGCCGCCCTGACGCGCGACCTGGTGGCGTTGGGCCCCCAGGTTGACCCGGAGGAGGCCGCCCGTGCCGCGCGCATCGCGCTGGTCTATCCGCGCCAGCTTGCCCGCGACTACGGCGTCACCGATTCCGCCATCGTGCACAACATGAAGGTGAACGCCGGCCAGCGGCCCCGCGGCCTGTGCTGGCACTGGGCCGATGACATGGAAAGCCGTCTGGCCGCCGAGAATTTCCAGACGCTGCGCCTGCACCGGGCCATCGCCAACGCGGGCCGGCTCTGGCGCATCGACCACAGTACGGTGATCGCCAGCGCCGCCGGAGAGGACTGGCACGAGGGCCTCGTGCTGGACCCCTGGCGCTTTGGCGGGCCGCTTTACTGGGGCCCGCCGGCCGAGGACAAGAGCTATGCCTGGCGCCCGCGCGCCGAGGTCTTTGCCGAAAAGCGCAGGATCCTGGCCGGGGCGGGCTGAACCAACTTTCTGGGGCGGGTGTCTGGCCTTTGATCCGGGGCTATGGGATACCGCCTCGCAGCATATCTGTAAGCGAGGTGTCCCATGAGCGAATTTGACTATGACCTCTTCGTCATCGGCGGCGGCTCCGGCGGCGTGCGCGCGGCGCGCGTGGCGGCCGGTGACGCGGGCGCCCGTGTCGCGCTGGCCGAGGAAAGCCGGTACGGCGGGACCTGCGTGATCCGGGGCTGCGTGCCGAAAAAGCTGATGGTCTTTGCCTCGGAATACGCCGGCGTGGTCGATGACGCCAAGGCCTACGGCTGGGAGTTCACCACCGGCGCGTTCGACTGGAAAACCTTTCGCACGCATCTGCACACCGAACTGGACCGGCTCGAGGACGTGTACCGCAACCTGCTCAAAGGCTCTGGCGTGGATACCTTCGATGCGCGCGCGACCCTGAAGGACGCGCATACCGTCGAGCTGTCCACCGGCGAGGTCAAGACCGCCCGGCATATCCTTGTGGCGACTGGCGGCCACCCGGTCCGGCCCGATCTGCCCAACGCCGACCTGGGCATCGTGTCGGACGACATTTTTCACCTCGAAAACCTGCCGAAGTCGATGCTGATCATCGGCGGCGGCTATATCGCCTGTGAATTCGCCTGCATCATGAACGGTCTGGGGGTGGAGGTCACGCAATACTACCGCGGTGCGCAGATCCTGCGCGGCTTTGACGACGAGGCGCGCGGACTGGTGGCCGAAGCCATGCGCGAGAGCGGCATCGACCTGCACGTCGGCACCAATATCGTCGAGATGGCGCGCGCCGACGAAGACCATTCCATGAGCCGCGCGGGCACCGCGTCGGACGCGGCGATGGGCGCCAGTGCAGAGCAGCGCCGCGATGTGGCGCAAAAAGGCACGGCACCCGTGGGCGGCCGCGAAGGACCGGTCTGGGTCAAATCCACGAATGGCGGCGAAAAGGAATTCGACGTGGTGTTGTTCGCCACCGGCCGTGACCCCAACACCCGGGACATGGGCCTGGAGGACACGGGCGTGAAGCTGGGGCGCAGGGGCCAGATCGTCGTGGACGAATACAGCCAGACGGGCGTGCCGTCGATTTACGCCATCGGCGACGTGACAGACCGGGTGAACCTGACGCCCGTGGCCATCCGCGAAGGCATGGCCTTTGTCGAGACGGTGTTCAAGGGCAACCCGACGCCGGTCGATCACGAGCTGATCCCAAGTGCGATTTTCACCCAACCCGAGATGGGCACCATCGGCCTGAGCGAGGAGGAGGCCCGCGACCGCGAACCGGTCGAGATCTACTGCACCTCGTTCCGCCCGATGCAGACCGCTTTTGCCGGCAAGCCCGACCGCGTGCTGATGAAGCTTGTCGTGTCGCGCGACAACCGGACGGTCCTGGGCTGTCACATCGTCGCACCGAACGCGGGCGAGATGATCCAGCTTGCCGGTATCGCGATCAAGATGGGCGCCACCAAAGAGGATTTCGACCGCACCGTCGCCGTGCATCCCACCATGTCCGAGGAAATCGTGACGATGAAGACACCGGTGCGCACCGCTTGAATTTCGACGGATAGAGCACAGTTAAAGGCAATGATTGAGCGCGCAAGGCGCGGATCAACAAGGGGAAGAGACGTTTTATGGCAGGTAACAGTGGCGGCCCTTGGGGTGGCGGCGGAAATTCTGGTGGCGGTGACAATGGCGGCGATCGCCCGCGGGGTGGCAACCGGCCGCCCTCCGGCGGACGCAGGCCCGATGGCGAAGGCCCGCAGATCCCTGAAATCGACGAACTGGTGCGCAAGGGGCAAGAACAGCTTCGTGTCCTGATGGGCGGCCGCGGTGGCAATCGGCCCGGTGGCGGTCGCGGCACCGGCGGTGGCGGCGGCGGACCGTTGTTCACCCGTGGCACCATCGGCATCGCAGCCGTGGCCGCCGTGATCCTTTGGGGCATGGCAAGCTTCTATACGGTCAAACCCGAGGAGCAATCGGTCGAGCTTTTGCTGGGCGAATATTCCTCCACCGGCAATCCGGGCCTCAACTTTGCGCCCTGGCCACTTGTCACGGCCGAAGTCGTCAACGTGACGTCGGAGCGGACAGAGGACATCGGCGTGCGCCGTGGCGGCAACGAAACCGGCCTGATGCTGACCACCGACGCCAATATCGTCGACATCGACTTTCAGGTGGTCTGGAACATCTCCGACCCGGCCAAGCTTCTGTTCAACCTCAACGATCCCAAGCTGACGGTGCAGGCGGTGTCTGAATCCGTGATGCGCGAGATCATCGCGGCCAGCACGCTGGCGCCGATCCTGAACCGCGACCGGGGGATCATCGCCGATACCGCGATGGCCGACATCCAGGCCACGCTGGACGCCTACGAAAGCGGGATCACCATCGTGCGCGTCAACCTCGACAAGGCCGACCCGCCCAACGAGGTCATCGACAGCTTCCGCGAAGTGCAGGCCGCCGAGCAGGAACGCGACCGGCTTCAGCGGCAGGCGGATGCCTATGCCAACCGCAACCTCGCCCAGGCCCGTGGTAACGCGGCCCAGATCCTCGAGGATGCCGAAGGCTACCGCGCCCGCGTCGTCAACAACGCGCTGGGTGATGCAAGCCGCTTCATCTCGGTGCTTGAGGAATACAGAAAGGCCGAGGATGTGACGCGCAAGCGCCTCTACCTCGAGACGATGGAGAAAGTGCTGGGATCGGTGAACAAGACCATTCTGGATGAAAGCGTGGTCAGCGGCGGAGACGGCAATGGCAGCGGCGTCGTGCCCTACCTGCCGCTCAACGAACTGAACCGCGGCACCGCCGCAACCACTCAGCAGGGGAACTGATCATGCGCAAGACAACATTTCTCATCCCGCTGATCGTCGTTCTTCTGGCCGTCGGCATGTCCTCCATCTTCGTCGTCGATGAACGCGAAAAGGCGCTGGTCCTGCAATTCGGACAGATCAAGTCGGTCAAGGAAGAGCCGGGCCTGAACTTCAAGATCCCGCTCATCCAGGAGGTCGTGCGCTATGACGACCGGATCCTGAGCCTCGATACCGACGTGATCGAGGTCACGCCCTCGGACGATCGCCGTCTCGTCGTGGACGCGTTCGCGCGCTACCGCATCTCGGATGTCGTGCAGTTCCGTCAGGCCGTTGGCGTCGGTGGCCTGCGCGCCGCCGAAGACCGTCTGTCGTCGATCCTCAACGCACAGATCCGCGAAGTTCTGGGTGCCGATCAGGTGACCTCCGACACCATCCTGTCGGAAGATCGCCGCATCCTGATGAACCGGATCCGCGACCAAGCCAAGGCCAGTGCGCGCGGTCTTGGCCTCGACGTGGTGGACGTGCGGCTCAAGCAGACGAACCTGCCGACGCAGAACCTCGAGGCGACATTCGCCCGGATGCGCGCCGAGCGTGAACGCGAAGCCGCCGACGAGATCGCCCGGGGTAACGAGGCCGCGCAGCGTGTGCGGGCCCTCGCGGACCGGACCGTGACCGAAACGATGTCAGAGGCCGAGCGCGAAGCGCAGGTGATCCGGGGTGAGGCCGATGCGCGCCGCAACGGGATCTTTGCCGAAGCCTTTGGTCAGGATCCTGAATTCTTCGCCTTCTACCGGTCGATGCAGGCTTATGAGAACGCGCTGCAGGGAAGCAATTCGTCCATGGTGATGACACCGGACAGCGAATTCTTCGAATACCTGCGGTCGGGCGGCAGGCAAGCGCCCGTCGACCAATGATCGCGACCGGTCTTCTGGCCCTCGGGCTGGTGTTGATCGTGGAGGGGCTGGCCTATGCGCTGGCCCCTTCGCTTATTGAACGGATGCTTGAAGCCCTGCGGCAACTGCCCGAACCCGCGCTGCGCCAGATCGGCCTTCTGGCGGCGGTCTCTGGGCTGTTGCTGGTCTGGGCGGCCTACCAGCTGGGCCTCTGACCTTCGTCCCGCATCGGTGCTGCGTGTGTTTCCTCTGGCGTGAAATACCTGCCGGTTTGGGGCAGATTCCCAAAACGCATGGCGCATCGGCGCACCGTTTCGTGTTCACGCTTTGGTAACCGGCTGTTGAAACCCTGTGCGCGCGATACATCTTTGGTGTTGCAGCCGCGCAGATGCGGGGGCACCATTCATACCAAACCGCGCATCTGCGCGCCGGTCGGGCCTTACTTGGCCCGCCGCTTGATATCTCAGGAGAAGACGCATGCAGCCCAAGGCAGTATCCCTGTCCACTTTCAAACCCAGCCTCGCGGCGTTCCGGGCGCTTTGGCTGGGCACGCTTGCCCTGACCTTTGCGCTGGTGCAGACGCTGAGCGCGCAGGCAGGCCAGGAAAGCCTCGCCCCGCTGGCCGAACAGATCAGCCCCTCGGTGGTCAACATCACCACCACCACCACCGTCGCGGGGCGCACCGGGCCGCAGGGCATCGTGCCCGAAGGATCACCCTTCGAGGATTTCTTTCGCGAGTTTCAGGACCGCAACCGTGGCAATGGCGACCGGCCCCGCCGGTCTTCGGCGCTGGGTTCCGGCTTCGTGATTTCGCAAGATGGCTATGTCGTGACGAACAACCACGTCATCGACGGCGCGGATGAAATCCTGATCGAATTCTTCTCGGGCGAGGAACTGCCCGCCACCGTGATCGGCACCGACCCCAACACCGATATCGCGCTGCTGAAGGTCGAGGCGGAAAACGGTCTGCCCTTCGTGTCCTTCGGCGACAGCGATGCGGCCCGGGTGGGCGATTGGGTCATCGCGATGGGCAACCCCCTGGGCCAGGGCTTTTCCGTCTCGGCGGGCATCGTCTCGGCGCGCAACCGCGCCCTGAGCGGCACCTACGACGACTACATCCAGACCGACGCCGCGATCAACCGGGGCAATTCGGGCGGGCCGCTCTTCAACATGGACGGCGATGTGATAGGCGTGAACACCGCGATCCTGTCGCCCAACGGCGGATCGATCGGGATCGGTTTCTCGATGGCCTCCAACGTGGTCACGCGCGTGGTCGATCAGCTCAAGGAATTCGGTGAAACCCGCCGCGGCTGGCTGGGTGTGCGCATTCAGGACGTGACCGAGGACGTGGCCGAGGCGATGGGCCTCGAGGCGGCCCGCGGCGCGCTGATCACCGACGTGCCCGAAGGTCCCGCACGCGATGCCGGTCTCGAGGCGGGTGACGTGATCGTCGAATTCGGTGGCAAGGAGGTCGAGGATACCCGCGGTCTGGTCCGGCAGGTCGGCAACAGCCCGGTGGGCGAAACCGTTCAGGTCGTCGTGATGCGCGATGGTGAAAGCCGGACGCTGGCGGTGACGCTGGGCCGCCGCGAGGATGCCGAAGGCGCCACACCCGCCGCGACAGCGGAGGACGAAGCCCCCGAGGAGGAGGCGCCGACGACCAAGGATCTGCTTGGCCTGACCTTGACCCCGCTCACCGACGAGCTGCGCGAACAACTGGGCGCGGACAACGGCATGGACGGCTTGGCCGTGACGGATGTGGACGAGACGTCGGAGGCCTACGAGAAAGGTCTGCGCGCCGGCGACATCATCACCGAAGCCGGTCAGCAGAAGATTTCGAACATCGCCGATCTGGAAGCCCGGGTCGAGGCCGCCGAGGATGCGGGGCGAAAGTCGTTGCTGTTGCTGGTGCGCCGGGCGGGTGATCCTCGGTTCGTGGCGCTGACCTTGTCAGAGTAGTCGCTGCCGCCGACATCGAGCAAAAGACACGACATTGGGCGCCTCCGTGGCGCCCTTTGTTGTTTCGCGGCCCGCCGCCTTGCGTGCCAAGGACAGCCGGAAAACCATGTTCGCAGCCGGGGGGCAAGGCGGCCTGAGCCGTTGGGGCCGGGACCGGCCTGCGACATTCCACGGTTTCGGTTCGGCAGGCCCGCGCGCGGTTGCTCGGGCGGGGGCTCGGGCTCAATCTCGGGCTTGCCTCATCCGCCGGTCGGTTGTCTGACCGCGACCAGGCCCAGCTTACGCGCGGCGGCCAGCGACAGGATGCCGCTGTCCAGCCCCTCGGGCGCTTGGTAGCGGCGCACCGCGGCGCGTGTGCCGGCATCCATCACCCCGGTGATGGCGCCGCGATACAGGCTGCGGGCCTGCAAGGCGCGTTGCAGGCTTGAGACGAATTCCACCGTCAGATCGGCATCGCAGGGCGCCTCGAACCAGGTGTCCCGACGCGGGCGCACGATGTTCTGGCGGGTCTCTGTCTTGTAGATCGCAGGCTGCCGGATCACGCCCTCGGTTGTCACCTCGGCGGGTTGCAACAGCACCTGTACGGTCACCGTCTCGATCGTGGCGGGGCTGACGATCTTGCCCCAGCAGGTGCCGGGGTCGGCCCCCGGCGGGGCGATTTCGGTGCTGCGCGTCACGCCGGGCTCTCTCAGCCCCGCGGCCGGGCTTGCGCCGGATATGTCACAGCCGCCAAGCGCAAGCCCCATCATCAGGGGCAGCGCCGTCATGCCGCGGAAAAATGCCTGTGTCATGGCCCAATGCCTTCTTGGGTCTTTTGAGAATGCGGCGACCCTAGCGGGTTCGGCGCGGCCTGCCTAGCGGCTTTCCGGATCGAGGGCGACCAGCGTGTCGAGCATGGCGGAAATATCCTCGATATCCTCGGCCAGCACATGGGTCACGCTGTGGGCGCGTTGCAATCGCCCCGTCACGCGCAACATCCGCCCCGCGATCACCGCGCGACGGAACCGTTCGTATATCTTGCGCCAGACGATCACGTTGACGACGCCGGTCTCGTCTTCCAGCGTGACAAAGATGACGCCCTTGGCAGTGCCGGGGCGCTGGCGCAGGATCACCAGCCCCGCCACGGTAATGCGCGCGCCCTCCGGCGGCTCGTCCAGCCGCGCGGCCACAAGGCAATGCGGCGGGCGCGGCCAGTCCGCGTGGCGCGTGGGAGGGCGGGGGGAGGACAGACGATGCATGTGAACAAATATAGAACAAATGCGCCGTATCACAAGCCGGAGAACGGGAGGCGCGACAAAGCGGCAAGGCTCGAAAAAGGGACTGGCGCGCCCTATATGGGGTCGGTACACAAGCATGACCACAAATACCAAGGGGGCCCTATGGCCAAGATCACCTATATCGAACACGGCGGCAAAGAGCATGTGGTGGAGGTTGCCAACGGCCTCACAGTGATGGAAGGCGCGCGCGACAACAATATTCCCGGCATCGAAGCCGATTGCGGCGGCGCCTGTGCCTGTTCGACCTGCCATGTCTATGTCGACCCGGCCTGGGCCGACAAGCTGCCCGCCAAGGAAGACATGGAAGAAGACATGCTCGACTTCGCCTTTGAGCCCGACCCCGCGCGGTCGCGGCTGACCTGCCAGATCAAGGTGAGCGACGCGCTTGACGGCCTCGTGGTGCAGATGCCCGAAAAGCAGATCTGATGCCGGCAGGGGCGCGGCGTCTGCTGGCCCGCCTGCGGGTCCGGCCCGCCCGCCGCGCGCTGCTGGTGGCGGGCCTGTGGCTCGCGGCGCCCGTGGCGGCCGATCAGATCAGTTCGGCCCGTTATGCCAATCCGACGCCGCGTTATGCGCATGGTGTTCTTGGCGACGCGATCGAGCATGGCACGCTTGTGCTGACGCTCGACACCGGCGCCACCCTGCGCATGGTCCTGCCGGAGACGTTGGTGTTCGAGGATACCGCACCGCGCTTGGCCGACCTTGACGGCGACGGCGCACGCGAGGTGATCGTGGTCGAAAGCAGCCTGACCCAAGGCGCCCGACTTGCCGTCTACGACGTCACGGGCCGCATCGCCGCCACGCCCCACATCGGGCGCAGCAACCGCTGGCTGGCCCCGGTCGGCGCGGCCGATCTTGATGGGGACGGCACGGTGGAGCTTGCGTATATCGATCGCCCCCACCTTGCCAAGACACTGCGCCTGTGGCGTTACGAGGCCGGGGCGCTGTCGCCGGTGGGCGACCTTGCCGGCTACACCAACCACCGTATCGGCGAGCGCGACATCGCGGGCGGGATCCGCACCTGCGCCGGCGCGCCGGAACTGATCGTTGCCACTGCCGACTGGACCCGGATCGTGGCGCTGCGCTGGTCTGCCGACGGCTTTACCCAAACAGACCTGGGTTCGCACGAAGGCCGCCACAGATTCGCGGCGGCGCTTGCCTGCGCGGAGTGATCAGACAGCGGGTGAGCGATGGGACGCCGTGTCGTCCCTGAATGCGCCCCCGCGACGGCACCGTATTATTGGCCGGCGGTCGCGACGTAAGAATGTCCAGAAGTGAAAACCGCCCCCGAAACGAAAAACGCCGCGCCCGGTTGCCCGGGCGCGGCGTCCTTAGTGATCTTAGGCGATTATTGAATTACGCCCATGACGTTATTGGAACCGGTTTGGGAAAACGCGGTGGTGTTGCCGTTGCCATTCTGCGCGACGGCCGCTTGGTTCATACTTCCGTCGGTGATGGCTCCGGTGATGGTGTTGCCATTGCCACGCTGCAGCATTGCGAAGGAATTGCTGTTGCTGTCGCTACCTGCGGCGCCAACTGTCAGCGACAGGTTGTTGCCCGATCCATGCTGCCACAGGCTGCCACGACGGAATGTTTGACCGGTAAGACCGTTCCCGAAATTGCGCGCTGTGCGAGCATCACCGGAGAAGTTGTCTGAGAAGCCGACCATATTGTTGCCGCTACCAAAAATATCGACGGCCATGTCGTTGCTGTTGCCAAAACGCTGCTCAGCATCGACGTAGTTGTTGTCGCCCATGACGGCGACACGCGCGTCGTTCCCATTGCCGTCAACTTCGATGTAGGTCTCGTTATCGTCACCGATCTGGCTTGAGGACACGTTATTTCCGTTCTGTTGAACCATCGCCAGTACGAAATTGCGATCGCCCAATTGTGCAAGTCCGACATTGTTTCCGATACCCGCGATGTCAGCCAGGGCAACCGTATTGTCGGTCCCGTCTTGGTACACGCCCATCTGGTTGTTTGAACCGGATATGGACAGAAGGCCCACATTGTTCAGAGACCCGTACTGGGTGACGCCGAATTGGTTGGAATTGCCGGTAATCAGCAGATTCATCGTGTTTTGGCCTTGGGTGACCGGGCTGTCGATCCCGGTGGATTTGCCCTGGATCAGTTCGCTTGTCGTGGCGGAACTGGCAGCAGCATAGCCGCTCAGGGCGCCGTTGCCGTTGTTGTCGCCTGAAATCACCGCGGTCAGTTCGTTCTCGTCAACATAGGCTGTCGACGTATCACCTTGGGTGACCTGCCGCACGACTGCAATCGTGTTGCCAGCGCCGTCCATGGTCACTGCAGCGATGTTGCCTTTCAGGGCGCCATTGCGCTCTTGCTTGACCGAACCGATTGCGTTGTTGTTGCCGCCGGTTTGGAGGATCACGAGATCGTTGCCAGACAGATTGCCCCGCTTATTGCGTGTCAACTGATCGACCTTGCCCACCGAGTTGCCGGATGACGACTGCGTGATGTCGGCTGTGTTCGAGAACAGGTTCTGGCTTTTCTGCACAAGGCCGTTGAGACCGATTTCGTTGCCGTTTCCGCTTTGCAAGATATCCAGGTCATTGCCAAACCCGGACCCTTCTGTGATCTGCTTCATCGTTTTGGCGGCAGAACCGGCGTCGTTGTTGGCACCGCTTTGCGTGACGAGCGCGTTGTTGCCTGTGCCTGTCTGCGACAGGTAAGCGTCGTTGCTTTGCGCATGCGCCGCAGTCATGGACAGGCCGAGAGCGGTGGTGCTCGCCAATGCAATTTTTATCAGTTTCATGGATTTTCCTCGTAGGTTGAATGTAAAGTGAACCGTCACTCGTAATGTTATGGCGTTGTCTGCGGTCTGCAGTGACTGCCTTTGCCGAACCCGCATCGCCAGATTAGCTGGCAGCATGGCCCGGGATCAGCACCATGAGTGAGGAGTGGAGCCGTCAAACTGGTCGACGTGAACAGACAAGAAATGTGCGTTTTCAATGTAAGCGACACTTATTACCTCCTCAAATCGACGTTAACTGTTCCGACACAATTTGTGGCACACGAGCGGAGGAAATGGCCATACCTTTGCACGATAAAGACATTTTTTTGCCAATATTGGCCGTAAATGCAACCCAAAGTTGTATTGCGGCTCAGGTTTGCAGGCTTGTTTCAGAAACAATGCAATAAATAAGGCAAATCTATGTCGTGCGGCTACACAGCGACGATTCGCTTCGTCGTTTGAAACCGCGGCCAGATGGTCTTATTCCCGTTTCCCTGGACCGACGGCCACGGAGCGGCCAGACAGCGACCTATTTAAGGCCGGGATCAGGCGAAAAGGCACCTTGGCGTTTGTGCGCGCCCGAAAAAAAGGCGCGCGATCAACCCAATGCGCGCCACCCGATGTCGCGGCGGCAAAAGCCCTGCGGCCAGTCGATGTCGTCCACCATGGCATAGGCCCGCTGCTGCGCCTGCGCCAGATCGTCGCCGCGCGCCGTGACCGTCAGGACGCGCCCGCCATTGGCGACGAAATGCCCGTCCTGCCGCGCGGTGCCTGCGTGAAACACCATGTCGAAACTGGTCTCGGGCAATGCCTCCAGCCCGCCGATGACGCTTCCCTTGTCATAGGCACCGGGATAGCCGCGCGCCGCCATCACGACGCAGAGCGCGTGATCCTCGGCCCAGTTCACCCGCGCCTGCGCCAGCCGCCCTTCGGCGGCGGCCTGCATCAGGTCGAGGGCCTGCGCCCCCAGCCGCATCATCAGCACCTGGCATTCCGGGTCGCCGAAGCGGACGTTGTACTCCACCAGCCGGGGCTGGCCGTCCTTGATCATCAACCCGGCATAGAGCACACCCTGATAGGGCCTGCCGCGGCGGGCCATTTCGGCCATCGTGGGCTTGATGATCCGGTCCAGCGCCGCGGCCGCGATCTCGTCGCTCAGCACAGGAGCGGGGGAATAGGCGCCCATGCCGCCGGTATTGGGGCCGGTGTCGCCGTCGCCCACGCGCTTGTGGTCCTGCGCCGTGCCGATGGGCAGCACGTCGGTGCCGTCGCACAGCACGAAAAACGAGGCCTCCTCGCCCTCCATGAATTCCTCGATCACCACTTCGGCGCCCGCGTCGCCGAACTCGCCCTCGAACATCGCGTCCACGGCGTCCAGCGCCTCTGCCACGGTCTCGGCGATGATCACGCCCTTGCCAGCCGCCAGCCCATCGGCCTTGATCACGATCGGCGCGCCCTGCGCCTCGACATAGGCGCGGGCTGCGGCGGCGTCGGTGAAATGCCCATAGGCCGCGGTGGGCGCGCCTGCCGCGTCGCAGATCTCCTTGGTGAAGGCCTTGGACGCCTCCAACTCCGCCGCCGCCTGGCTGGGCCCGAAAACCAGCAGCCCGGCATCGCGCAGCCGGTCGGCAACCCCCGCGGCCAGTGGCGCCTCTGGCCCCACGATGACGAAATCGATCGCGTTCTCCTCGGCAAAGGTCGCAACCGTGCCGCTGTCGAGAATGTCGATGCTGGCGCAATCCGCGATCTCGGCGATGCCCGCGTTGCCCGGCGCCACGATCAGCTTGTCGCACTTGGGGTTCTGCATCACGGCCCAGGCCAGGCTGTGTTCGCGCCCGCCGCCGCCGAGGATGAGAATGTTCATGGTGCACGCTCCGATCTGCTTGGCCTTGATTGCTGCGCGTTCTAAGCTGCCGATCAGCCTTGCACAAGAACGGACCGCCCATGGACCTGATCGACGACCCCGCCGAGGGCCTCAACAGCCCCGAATTCACCGTCACCGAATTGTCGGGGGCGATCAAACGGGTGATCGAGGCGGAATTCGGCCATGTCCGGATCAGGGGCGAGGTGGGGCGCGTGTCACGGCCCCGGTCGGGGCATATCTACCTCGACCTCAAGGACGACCGGTCGGTCATCTCGGGTGTGATCTGGAAGGGCGTCGCCGGGCGCCTGCAAACCCAGCCCGAAGAGGGCATGGAAGTGGTCGCCACGGGCCGCATCACCACCTTCGGCGGCCAGTCGAAATACCAGATCGTGATCGAAGACATCAAACCGGCGGGCATGGGCGCGTTGATGGCACTGCTGGAGAAACGCAAGAAGGCGCTGGAGGGCGAGGGGCTGTTTGATCCCGCGCGCAAGCGGGCGCTGCCCTATCTGCCCGACGTGATCGGCGTCGTCACCTCGCCGTCGGGCGCGGTGATCCGCGACATCCTGCACCGCCTGCGCGACCGCTTTCCGCGCAAGGTGCTGATCTGGCCCGTGGCCGTTCAGGGCGAGCGTTGCGCGCCGGAGGTGGTGCGCGCGATCGAGGGCTTTAACGCCATGACACCGGGTGGTGCGCTGCCGCGCCCCGACCTGCTGATCGTGGCGCGCGGCGGGGGTTCGGTCGAGGATCTCTGGGGGTTCAACGAGGAATCGGTGGCCCGCGCGGCGGCGGCCTCGCAGATCCCGCTGATTTCGGCCGTCGGCCACGAGACCGACACGACGCTGATCGACTTCGTCTCGGACAAGCGCGCGCCGACGCCGACCGCGGCTGCCGAACTGGCGGTGCCCGTGCGGCACGAATTGCTGGCCTGGCTCGATGGGCAGGATGCCCGGATGACGCGCGCGCTGAGCCAGGGGCTCGCGCGCCGCGATCAGCGGCTGCGCGACGTGGGCCGCGCCCTGCCGCGTGCCGACACGCTGCTCGATGGCCCGCGGCAGCGGCTTGACCGGGGGGCCGAACGGCTGGGTCCCGCGCTGATCGGCGGGGTGCAGCGGCGCAAGGTGCGTCTGGCGGATGTCGCGGGATCGCTGCGGCCCGCGATGCTGCGCCGCGCGGTCGATGCCGATCGCAAACGGCTCCGGGCGCTGTCGGACCGGCTTGGTCCGGCGCTGGCCCGCGCCGTGGCGGTCAAGCGCGACCGCTTCGCCACCCGCGCGCGCGGCTTTCGCCCGCAGGCGCTGGCACAGGACCGCGAGGCCAAGGCCGATCGCTTTGCCGATGTGATCGCGCGCCTGTCCGATGCGGGACAGCGGCAAACCCGTGGCTGGCGGCAAAAGATCGACGCGATGGACCGGTTGCGCGAAACGCTCAGCTACAAGGCGACGTTGCGGCGCGGCTATGCCGTGGTGCGCGGCGACGGTGCGGTCGTGACCGGCACCGAGGCCGCCCGCAAGGCCAGGTCACTTGAGATCGAATTCGCCGACGGGCGGATCACGGTCGGCGGCCCCGGCGCGGGTGGCAACAGCGGCACGCCGCCCCCGTCAAAGGCGAAATCGCCCGCCAGACCAGCCGCCAAAGCGCCGGATCAGGGATCGTTGTTCTAGGACGGGCCGGCCGGCGCCGTCAGACCCCGATGCGCGGACCGAGGCAGAGCATCTCTTCGCCCATGTCGTTCGCCTCGTAAAGCTCGGTGCCGGCGGGATCGTTCTCGAACCGGGCGATCAGGCCCTCCGCGCCCCGGTGGAAGGTCCAGCATTGCGGCACCGGGTTGTCCTCGTAGACAAAGCAGATCTGGCCCGCGTCCTCGTACCATTCGCCGTCTTTGCATTCGCCATCCAGAAACGACCATCGCACACGGCGGTCGTCCAGGTAGACCTCGGCGCCGTAGGGACGGCCCGACTGACCGAAGAACAGCGTCTTGCCGCGGGTGTAGGCATCGAATTCCTGCGCCGTCATGGCCTCCTGCGCGGCCAGCGGAAGCGACAGGAGGACGAGGGCGGCCAGAGCGGCGAGGCGGATGCGTATCATGGTTCGAAACTGACAGATTTCGCGCGCCGACGCTAGGCCGGGGCGGTGGCCGGCACCGCATCGGGCAAAGCGCCGCCAGCGCCGCGCCGCTGCCAGCGCGCCGCGCGGCCATCCATCACGCGCCGCCACAGCGGCGGCACCAGCGCAAGCGCCGCCATCACCGGCAGCGACCGGGGCAGCATCGGCATCGTCGCGGGGTCCAGCCGCAGCGCCGGATAGCTGCGCGCGGGGTTCTGGTGGTGATCGGAATGGCGCGGCGCGTTCAGCATCATCGCGCCGGAATACCAGTGCGGGGCGTTCCAGCTGTGCGCCGGGCCCATCGGCTCGGGCTTGCCGCCCGGCAGGATCGCGCGGCGCAGGCCATAGTGCTGGACGTAGTCTGACAGCATCAACTGCGCCTGCGCATAGACGGAGAGGCCGATCAGCGTCGCGATCCCGGCCCCGCCTGCCAGCGCCCAGGCGGCGGCCAGTGCCGCGACCGCGCCGCAGACGTATCCGACGTAAGGATGCGTCCAGCCCGGCGGCGGCGGCACCGCCCGCGCGCGGTGCCGCGTGTCGGCGCGCAGGCCCGCGATGAATTCCCCCGCCGCGACCCGCAACGCATAGCGATAGAACCCTTCGCCCAGCCGGGCCGAATTCGGGTCCTCGGGCGTCGCTGCGTGCACGTGATGCACGCGCAGATGCGCCGATACATGGTGCCCGTTGAGCAGCGACACATAGACCGCCACGCCAAGCCGACGGTCAAGGCGGTGCCGCGCATGGATCAGTTCATGCGCGTTCGAATTCGACACCTGCCCGACATAAAGCCCGCAACCCAGCCAGATCAGCGCCTTGTCCGCCAGCCCGAGATGCGCCGCCGTCATCGCCCACAGGCACAGCGCCAGAAGCGCGAAATGCGCCACCACGAGCCCGCGCGCCACGTGCCGCCCCTCGCCAGGGTGCCGGGCGGGCGCGGGCGGGCGCACCCGGTCGGCCAGCAGCACCCCAAGCGTGATCGACAGCACCCCCGCCAGCGGCCAGACCCCGCCGAATACGGCGGCCGCCGCCAGCAGAAGGGCAGGGGTCAGGCTGGCAATGGCGAACCAGGGCATGAGGCGGCTCCGTCAGGGGCAGGGGGACACAGTGACGTCATAGCGCGCAATCGCCGCCGGCAAAAGGCGGCACGCGGCCGCGCCGGCCATGGCCTTGCCGCGCAATTCGCATGACAACTGTCGCTTTTGATCGCATCCCGGCCGCCGATATTGTTAGGGTGCGCGCAACCGCACCGATCCCGCAGACAGGAGCCGCCCCGATGGCATTGGACAACCAGGACAAGACCCCCGGCAAAGGTGTCTGGAAATCAGGCACCGGCAAGGGACGCCGCCACCCCAAGGGCCGCCAGTTGCAGGACGATGCCTGGGACCAGGTGCGCGCGCTGTTGGGCGATGCGCCGCGCCGCCGCGATCTGCTGATCGAATATCTGCATCTGGTCCAGGACCGCTATGGCCACCTGTCCGCCGCTCATCTGCGCGCCCTGGCCGAGGAGATGCGGCTCAGCATGGCCGAGGTCTACGAAGTGGCGACCTTCTACGCCCATTTCGACGTGGTCAAGGAAGGCGAGACGCCGCCGCCCGCGCAGACGATCCGGGTCTGCGATTCGCTGTCGTGCGAACTGGCGGGCGCGCAGGCGTTGAAATCGGCGCTGGAGGAGGGGCTGGACCCTGCGGAGGTGCGCGTACTGCGCGCACCCTGCATGGGCCGCTGCGACACCGCGCCGGTGCTCGAGATCGGGCACAACCATCTTGATTTCGCCACGCCCGAGATGGTGCGCGACGCGATCGCGACGGGTGACACGCACACGCATGTCCCCGCCTACCAGGCCTATGCCGACTACGCCGCCCAAGGGGGCTACGAGACGCTGACATCGCTGCGCGACGGCGGCGATTGGGACGCGGTGCAATCGAAGGTCGCGGCCTCCGGGCTGCGCGGGCTTGGCGGCGCGGGTTTTCCGTCGGGCAAGAAGTGGGGCTTCGTGCGCGGCAACCCGGGCCCGCGCTACCTGGCCGTCAACGGCGACGAGGGCGAGCCGGGCACCTTCAAGGATCGCTACTACCTCGAGCGCGTGCCGCACCTGTTTCTGGAGGGCATGCTGATCGCCGCCTGGGCGGTGGAGGCCGAGACGGCATTCATCTACATGCGCGACGAATACCCCGCCGTGATCGAGATCCTGCGCCGCGAGATCAGGGCGCTGGAGGAGGCGGGCATCGTCGCGCCCGGTTATGTCGATCTGCGGCGCGGCGCCGGGGCCTATATCTGCGGCGAGGAATCCGCGATGATCGAATCGATCGAGGGCAAGCGCGGAATGCCCCGCCACCGCCCGCCCTACGTGGCGCAGGTGGGCGTGTTCGACCGCCCGACGCTGGTGCATAACGTCGAAACCCTGCACTGGGTCGCGCGGGTGTGCCGCGAGGGGCCGGACGTGCTGAGCGGCACCGAACGGAACGGGCGCAAGGGGCTGCGGAGCTATTCGGTCTCGGGCCGCGTGGCCAATCCCGGTGTGCACCTGCTGCCCGCTGGATCGACCATCACGGATATCATCGAGGCCGCGGGCGGCATGGCTCAGGGGCATGTGTTCAAGGCCTATCAACCGGGTGGCCCGTCCTCTGGCCTGTTGCCCGCCAGCATCGACGACGTGCCGCTGGATTTCGACACGCTGCAACCCTTGGGGTCGTTCATCGGGTCGGCAGCGGTTGTGGTGCTGTCGGATCAAGACAGCGCGCGGGCGGCGGCGCTCAACATGCTGCGGTTCTTCGAGGATGAAAGCTGCGGCCAGTGCACGCCCTGCCGGGTGGGATGCGAAAAGGCGGTCAAGCTGATGCAGGCCGACCGATGGGACCAACCGCTGCTGGAGGAGTTGAGCCAGGCGATGGTCGATGCGTCGATCTGCGGACTGGGGCAGGCCGCGCCCAACCCGATCCGGCTGGTGATGAAGCATTTCGCCGACGAAATCTGAGGCCCGGGCGCAACGGCGCCTGCGCCGTGATCCGGCGCTGGGCCTTTCCCTTGGCGCCGTCACGCCTTAGATGAGGGGAAGAGGCAGGCAGACAGGCGGACCGCGCATGGCGTTTTTCAAAAAGCTCAAGGACCGGATGTTCAGGTCGTCGTCGAAGATCGACGAGGGGCTGGAGGCGATTGTCGAAGAGGGCGGCGTCGAGGAATCCGGCGTCGAAGTCGCGGCACCGGTTGACGACGTGATGGAGCAGCCCGCCGGGGCCGCCGCGGAACTGCCGCAGGCGGTCGAGACCGATCATGCGCCCCTGCCGCCCGAACCTGCATCCGCGCCACGCGATGCGCGCCCCGCGCCGTCGCCCGCGCCCGCCCGGGACGAGGCGGCCCGGGCGCCAATGCCGCAACCTACGCCGGACCCGATGTCCGAACCAGCGCCGGAACCGCAGTCGAAAACAGAACCGAAAGCTGCGCCCGAGCCCGCGCCCGAGACGCCGCCGCCCGCCGCGCCCCTGCCGATGACCCCCGCCCCCGTGGCCGCCACGCTGGACGACACGACGCCGAAGCCCGCCAAGCCTGGGCTGTTCGGGCGGCTGATCGGGCGCGGTGGCGCCGCGCCGGTGGTGCGCCGGGTGCTGGACGACGACATGCTGGAGCAGCTCGAGGAATTGCTGATCTCGGCGGATATGGGCGTCGATACCGCGCTGCGCGTCACGGCCAACATGGCCGAGGGCCGATTGGGCAGGAAGCTGTCGGTGCAGGAGATCAAGGAGCTGATGTCGCAGGAGATCGCCCGCATCATGGAGCCGGTGGCCAAGCCGCTGCCGCTTTATCCTCGCACGCCGCAGGTGGTGCTGGTTGTGGGCGTGAACGGGTCGGGCAAAACCACCACCATCGGCAAGCTAGCAAGCCAGTTCCGCGCCGCCGGAAAGAAGGTCGTGATCGCGGCCGGCGACACGTTCCGCGCTGCCGCCGTCGAGCAGTTGCAGGTCTGGGGCGAGCGCGCGGGCGTACCGGTGCTGACCGCGCCCGAAGGGTCGGACCCCGCCAGCCTCGCCTTTGACGCGATGACCCAGGCGCAGGCCGATGGCGCGGACCTTTTGCTGATCGACACGGCGGGACGGTTGCAGAACCGTGGCGACCTGATGGAGGAACTGGCCAAGATCGTGCGCGTGATCCGCAAGAAGGACCCGACCGCGCCGCACAACACCTTGCTGGTGCTGGATGCGACGACCGGGCAGAATGCGCTCAATCAGGTCAAGGTGTTTCGCGACATATCGGATGTCTCGGGGCTGGTCATGACCAAGCTTGATGGCACCGCAAAGGGCGGCGTGCTTGTCGCGCTGGCCGACAGGTTCGGCCTGCCGATCCATGCCATCGGCGTGGGCGAGCAGATCGACGACCTGTCGCCCTTCGATCCGGAGGAATTCGCCGCGGCGCTGGTCGGGCTGGACCTGGCTTGAGCGGCGCAACCTATCGCCGCGATCAGTCGTCTTTCTGGCGCAGGCCGAAGGCCCGCTCGACCCGGCGCAGAACGGTCAGCACCACGATCACGATGGCCGCGGTCAGCGCCGCCAGCAGGATCTGCCCGGCACCGCAGGCCAACCCCACCGCCCCGGCCAGCCAGATCGACGCGCCGGTGGTGATGTTGCGCACCTGCCCGCCGGAGGTGATGATCAATCCGGCGGCCAGAAACGCGACCCCCGCCGTCACCGCCTCGATCAGCCTGAGCGGGTCGATGCGCATTTGCTGGGCGGTGCCGAAAGGCAGCTTGCCCAGTTCCTGCCCGATGATGATGAACAGACAGGCGGCGATCGACACGAGGATATGGGTGCGCAGGCCCGCAGGCTTGCGTCGCCATTCGCGCTCCAGCCCGATCAGCCCGGCAAACAGCGCCGCCGCCAACAGACGCGTGGCCGCAACGCCCAGCGGTACGACGGCGAACCCGTCGATCAGATCGGTCCTGATGGCGTCGAACATCTCCCCCTCCGACGAATGGTGCTATGATACAGCACCGCGTGCCGCATCGCAAAGGATGGCGCGGGGGTGACCGATTGGATCGTGGCGATCGAAGGCACGCCTGCGGGCCACAGCGCGGCGCTGGTCCTTGCGCTGGTGGCGGCCTTTGCCCACGCGGCCTTTGGTGCGCTGCAAAAGGGGCGGCACGACCCCTGGCTGTCGCGCGGGGCGATCGATGCCTCCTACGGCCTGATGGCATTGCCTGTCGCACTGTTCGTGGTGCCCTGGCCCGCGCCGCATATGTGGATGATCTTCGCCACGGTCTGGCTGATCCATCTGGTCTACAAATGCCTTCAGGCCTGGGCCTATACCAAGGGCGCCTATACGGTCGTCTATCCGGTCGTGCGCGGAACCGGGCCGTTGTTCACGGTCATCGGCGCCTACCTGATCTTCGAGGAGACCTTCGCGCCGCTGCAATGGCTCGGGGTGGCGGTGCTCTTGTCGGGGATCTTCGGGCTGGCGATCTACAATATGCGCAATCTGGTCGATGCGCGCGATACATTGGTGGCGGCGCTGGGCATTGCCGTGGTGACGGGGCTTTTCGTCGCGCTTTATACCACCTACGACGCCTATGGCATTCGCGCGGCACAGGACCCATTTACATTCCTGGCGTGGTTTTTCGTGATCGACGGCCTGGTGATGCCGGTCGTCGCAACCCGGCGGTGGCTGGGCATGCAGGACCGGCCCGATCTGGTGCCGCTTGCGGTTCGCGGCGTTCTGGGCGGGCTGATCGCGTTCCTGAGCTTTGGCGCGATCATGCTGGCCACCCGGCTCGACAAGGTGGGCGAGGCGGCGGTCCTGCGCGAGACCTCAACCGTGTTTGCCGCGCTGATCGGCTGGCTGGTGCTGCGCGAAACCGTGGGGCCGCGCCGCATTGCACTGATGTCCCTGATTGCGATAGGGGCTGTTATCGTCGAATTCGGCGGATAGGAGAGACTGACATGGCCGAGGCCCGCAAGATCAACCCGCTTTTGAAATCCGTGCTTGAGTTCGGGCCCGTGGTGATCTTTTTCATCGCCTACCTGCGCCTGAAGGAGCAGGTGTTCACCATCGGCGGCACCGAATACGATGGGTTCATCGTGGTCACGGCGGCGTTCATTCCGCTGCTGATCGCGTCCACCGGCGCGCTTTGGGCGCTGACGGGGCACATCTCGCGGATGCAGGTCGCCACGCTGGTGCTGGTGGTGATCTTTGGCGGGCTGTCGGTCTGGCTGAACGATGCGCGGTTCTTCAAGATGAAGCCGACGATGATCTACCTGCTGTTCGGCGGGCTGCTGGCCGTGGGGCTGCTGCGCGGGCAGTCATACCTCAAGTTCGTGATGGAAGAGGTGATGCCGCTGCGCGACGCGGGATGGATGATCCTGACCAAGCGGCTGATGTGGTGTTTCTTCGCGCTGGCGGTCTTGAACGAGGTCATCTGGCGCAACATGAGCGAGGAAGCCTGGGTCTATTTCAAGACATTCGGGCTGTCGGCGGCAGTGTTCATCTTTTTCATGGCGCAGGGCAAGCTGTTCCAGGCCTATAGCGTGGAGCGGTCGGACCCTGATCAGCGCGGCGACTGATGGTTGGCCATCGTGGCAAGCGGTGCGGTGGCAAAGGCCAGTTCCGGCGGCAGGTCCGGGGTCACGGGCAGGATCGCCGCCGCGACCTTATGCGCCAGATCCAGTGAAATCGCCGCCTCCAGCGCCAGTTTGAACCGCATGCGCCGGGCCGCCGCGGCGCGCAGATCGGCCGACTGCCACTCGATCACCTCGGCCCCGGCCTCCAGCCAGACGGTCGCCGAGCTGTTGCGCCCGGTCAGGAAGGCCACTTCGCCGATGAAGATATGCGACGGCAGGGTGAACCGGCGACCGTTCTTTTGCGCCTGCGCGTGACCCTTGATGATGTAGAAAAGCTTGCGGCCCGGCGCGCTTTCGTTGGTCACGCGGACCCGCTCGGACACGGTATAGCGCTGTCCCAGGCGCATCAGCGTGCGAAAATCTCCGGGCGGCACGTCATGGAAGCGGGGATAGATGTCCCTGTGCGCGCGGGGCACCGCAAGCGGCGACCGGCGCGCCAGAAGGCCGAGCAGCCCGATGATATTGGCCACCCCCATGATCAGGCTGGCATAGATCGCATCCCACAGCGGCGCGGCGCCGACGGTGGCGTAATACAGAACGTAGAACCCCGTACCGATCAGCACCATCACCCGAAGCATCACCTGGTTGATGATCAGGTAGCCGAGGACGAAAAATCCGCCAGCGATGAACACGCTGGTCTGCGGGTCGGGAAAATAGCTTGCCACGGATAATGCTCTGGTCAGTCAAATCACCGACCACTGTGCGATCAAAGACCGCAGCACGCAAAGAGAATAATCAGAAATTCGCTCAGTCGCGTTTGAAAAGCGTGGACTGCGCCCCCTTGTCGGTACGGAAATCCGCCCGTTTGTCGGCGTGCAGGGCACGGCCCGCCCGGACGCCGGGGCGCGCGCCCATGACTTCGAGCCAGCGCGCCATGTGAGGTTTGTCGTCCAGCGTCTGCTGCTGCCCCTCCCAAAGCGAGGCCCAGCCCCAGATCGCCATGTCCGCGATGGAATAGAAATCGCCCGCGACCCATTCGTTGTTCGCCAGCCTGCGATCCAGCACACCGTAGAGGCGCGCGACCTCTGCGCGGTAGCGGTCCTTGGCATAGGGAAGATCGTTGGGTGGGTCCATCGCAGGCGCGTATTTCAGGAAATGATGCGCTTGCCCCGCCATCGGCCCAAGGCCGCCCATCTGCCACATCAGCCATTCCTCCACCGCCACGCGCTCGCGTTCGGTGCTTCCGCCGAAGCGGCCGGTTTTGCGCGCCAGGTACAACAGGATCGCACCGCTTTCAAAGACCGAGATGGGGGCGCCGTCGGGGCCATCGTGATCGACGATGGCGGGCATCCGGTTGTTGGGCGATATCCTGAGGAACGCGGGGGCGAATTGCTCGCCCGCGCCGATATTGACCAGATGTGTCGTGTAAGGCAGCGCCATTTCCTCAAGCGCGATCGATATTTTCCAGCCGTTCGGCGTGGGCCAGAAGTAGAGATCGACAGGCGTGGTCATTGCGCGCTCCCGCGGATGTTGCCGGCGCAACTTCGCGGGTTTTTCCCGGATCGGCAAGGGGGCGCCGGCAAAGCAGCATCGCGCGTCCTGCCGCGCGGCCGGGACAGGGCGCCCGACGAAAGCGGTGTGAATTTTCGCCGTCAGCCGCGCGACGGTGTTGACGCGCAACACGCGATCTCTTAACTCTGCGATGTGGCGATTTGTTACCGGATTGCGGGCCACGTTAAACATTCCGCTAAAAGGTCACCGCCCGAGGGAGCCCCCGTCGCGATGACCGCGTCTGGGGTTTTTTTGTGCGCGCGGACTGTCGCGCCGGATGGAGTTGAGAATGAGCAAAGACTGGAACAAGAGCACACGCGCCGTCCACGCCGGCACCCGCCGCAGCCAATACGGCGAGGTGAGCGAGGCGATTTTCCTGACGCAGGGCTTTGTCTATGACAGCGCCGAGGACGCAGAGGCCCGTTTTGTCCAGGCGGGACCGGATGAATTTATCTATGCCCGCTACGGCAACCCCACCGTCGCGATGTTCGAGGACCGCATCGCCGCGATGGAAGGGGCCGAGGACGCCTTTGCCACGGCCTCGGGCATGGCGGCGGTCAACGGCGCGCTGACGTCCATGCTGCGCGCGGGCGATCACGTTGTATCGGCGCGGGCGCTCTTCGGGTCGTGTCTGTACGTGCTCGAAGAGATCCTGACGCGCTATGGCGTCGAAGTGACCTTTGTCGACGGCACCGATCTGGCGCAATGGGAGGCGGCGATCCGTCCCGACACGCGCGCGGTGTTCTTCGAGAGCATTTCGAACCCGGCACTGGACGTGACCGACATCGAGGCGGTCTCGAAACTGGCCCATGCCCATGGCGCCACGGTGATAGTCGACAACGTCTTTGCCACCCCGGTGTTTTCAAACGCCATCGCGCAGGGCGCCGACGTGGTGGTCTATTCCGCGACCAAGCATATCGACGGACAGGGGCGCGCATTGGGCGGCGTCATCCTCGGCACGCGCGAATTCATCCGCAAGACGGTCGAACCCTACCTGAAACACACCGGCGGATCGATGAGCCCCTTTACCGCCTGGATCATGCTCAAGGGTCTGGAAACGCTCAATCTTCGGGTGCGGGCCCAGACGGCGACCGCGTCCGATCTGGCGCAGGCGCTGCAGGGGCACGACAAGCTGGTGCGCGCGATCTATCCCGGTCATTCCAGTCACCCGCAACACGATCTGGTCACGCGCCAGATGGGGCAGGGCGGCACGGTGTTGTCGCTGGATGTAAAAGGCGGTCAGGCGGCGGCGTTCCGGTTTCTCAACGCGCTCGAGGTCTGCACGATTTCCAACAACCTCGGCGATGCCAAGACCATCGTCACCCACCCCGCGACGACCACGCACCAACGCCTGCCGCAAGAGCAAAAGGACGCCTTGGGCATTACCCACGGGCTGGTGCGCATGAGCATCGGGCTGGAGGACACGGATGACATCAAGGCGGATATCCTGAACGCGCTGGCGCAGGTCTGACGCCGATCCGATGACGCGGACTGCGTCCGGAATGTCCGAAAAGACTGATCCGGACGCAATTTTGTGACGTATTCGTGAGTGAGATTGGCAATTGTCGATCCCGCGCCCTAGATAAATACGGCGTAGCTGCAGTCACAGGGACATAGCGATATGAACATCCACACACCCGACCTTAACGCCACGCCCGACCGCGAGGAGGCCGAAGCGGCGCTGGAATTGCTGCGCGCCTGGCTGAAGCGGGCCACGACCACCGATATTCTGGAACTCGATCCGTCGGTGGCGCGGCTGGTGCCCGGTGGCGACGGTGTTGACTACCCCGCGCTTTCGCGCAGCTATCCCGACGGGTTTGCCGTGGACGATGGCTACAAATCCACCTTGCCGGACCTGCAGAACGGCCCTGCAAGCCTGATCCGGGGCGCAAAAAAGCACCTTCAGCATGTGGGCATTTCCAATTTCCGCCTGCCTTTGCAGGTGCATACCCGCGACAACGGCGACCTGACGCTTGAAACCTCGGTGACGGGCACCGTCAGCCTTGATGCCGACAAGAAGGGCATCAACATGTCGCGCATCATGCGCAGCTTTTACAAGCACGCCGAGGCGAGCTTCAGCTTCGAGGTGATCGAGGCGGCGCTGGATGACTACAAATCAGACCTGGAATCCTTCGACGCCCGCATCCAGATGCGGTTTTCCTTTCCGATGCGGGTGGAAAGCCTGCGCTCGGGCCTGTCGGGTTATCAATACTACGATATCGCGCTGGAGCTGGTCGAGCAGGCGGGCGTGCGCAAGAAGATCATGCACCTCGATTACGTCTATTCGTCGACCTGCCCCTGTTCGCTGGAATTGTCGGAGCATGCCCGCGCCACGCGCGGCCAGTTGGCGACACCGCATTCGCAGCGCTCCGTCGCCCGGATCTCGGTCGAGCTTGACCCCGATGCGGGGTGCCTGTGGTTCGAGGATCTGATCGAGGCGTGTCGCCGTGCTGTGCCGACCGAGACGCAGGTCATGGTCAAGCGCGAGGACGAGCAGGCCTTTGCCGAACTGAACGCCGCCAACCCGATTTTCGTCGAAGACGCCGCGCGGCTCTTTTGCGAGCAGTTGCAGGCGGACGTGCGGATCGGGGATTTCCGGGTGATCGCCAGCCACCAGGAAAGCCTGCACAGCCATGACGCCGTGAGCATCCTGGTCGAGGGGGAAACCTTTGACACGACCAGCCTTGATCCCAAGCTTTTCAACACGCTTTTCCACGTCGGGTGACGGTGTTTGCACCGCTGCGATCGGCATGAAAGGCGCATCTTCGGATGCGCCTTTTGCATGTCCGGACACGCGATCGTGACGCTGCATGCAGCGACCAGCAGCTATGCAAAAATGGCCGTTCAAGCCCTGGCAGCCCTCTCCTATATCAAGCGCGGGTGAGGAGACCCTGAGTTGAAATGAATAGGTGCCCCGATGGCTTACCAACATACCGCCCTGCAACTTGACGTGGCGCATGCCGCACAGACCCTGATCGCGCGCCTTGGCGATGCGATGACCAATTTCGGCAATGCCATGATGACCCACAGTGCGGGTTATGCCCGCCTGCAACAGGTCGAGGCGCTGAAAGCCAAGACCGACGCGGAACTGGCCGCGATGAAGATCAAGCGCGAAGACATCGTGCAGCATGTGTTCCGCGATCTCTACTACATCTGATCCGATCCCGGTCTGAACCCACCGCCCCGCGCGCCGGATCACCGGCTTGACACCGGCGCGCGGGGACGCCAACGCTGGCGCGATGTTTGACCTGCGCCCTGTTGGATACGTGATCGGATTGCTGGTGGCCGTTGTCGGTCTTGCCATGCTGGCGCCGTTGCTTGTCGATCTGTCGCAGGGCCTTGGCCACTGGCCGGTTTTCGCCGAAAGCGCGCTGATCACGATCCTGGCGGGCGGGCTGATCGCGCTGGCCTGTGCCAACGGCGTGCGCGAAGGCCTGTCGATCCAGCAAACCTTTCTGCTGACCACCGGGGTGTGGTTCACCCTGCCGCTGTTCGGCGCGATCCCCTTCATGCTGGGCGCGACCGAGGCGCGGCTGGTCGATGCGGTGTTCGAGGCGATGTCGGGGCTGACCACGACCGGTTCGACCGTGTTGACGGGGCTGGACGACCTGCCGCGCGGCTTGCTGCTCTGGCGCGGGATCCTGCAATGGCTGGGCGGCATCGGCATCATCGTGGTGGCGATGGTGTTCCTGCCCGAACTGCGGGTCGGCGGCATGCAGATTTTCCGCACGGAATCGTTTGACACGATGGGCAAGATCCTGCCCCGCGCGGGCCAGATCGCCAGCCAGATTTCCAGCATCTACATCACGCTCACGATGGCGTGCATCCTGTCCTACATCGCCCTGGGGATGAGCGCCTTCGACGCCACCGTGCATGCGCTCACCACGGTATCGACCGGTGGATTTTCCAACTACGATGCGTCCTTTGGGACGTTTTCGGGACGACTTGAATATGTGGCCGCCGTGTTCATGCTGCTCGCGGCGCTGCCCTTCGTGCGATATGTGCAGATCCTGAACGGCGACGCGCGGCCCTTGCTGCGCGACACGCAGGTGCGCGCGTTTCTGGGCACGATCGCAATCGTCGTGCTGGTCGTGACGCTGGTGCTGGTCAATGTGGTGCCGCATCATTGGGAACGATCCCTGCGCGAAGCACTGTTCAACGTCACGTCGATCGTCACCGGCACCGGCTATGCCAGCGCGGATTACATGAAATGGGGGCCGTTCCTGATTTCGGTGTTCTTTTTCATAGGGTTGATCGGGGGCTGCGCGGGGTCGACCACATGTTCGATCAAGGTGTTCCGCTATCAGCTCCTCTTCGCCGCGATCCGGCTTCAGGTGCGCAAGATCCGGTCGCCCAACGGTGTCTTCGTGCTGCGCTATGACCGCCGCCCGGTGACCGAGGATGTGCTGAGTTCGGTGATGTCGTTCTTCATGTTCTTCATCGTGACGCTGGGGCTTTTCGCGGTGGCGTTGTCGCTGACCGGGCTGGATTTCGTGACCTCGCTGTCGGGTGCCGCGACCGCGCTGGCCAACGTCGGCCCCGGCCTGGGCGAGCAGATCGGACCCGCGGGCAATTTCCAGGGCCTCAACGACACGGCGAAATGGATCTTGTCCCTCGCGATGTTGATCGGACGGCTTGAACTTCTGGCGGTTTTCGTCATCTTTACCGTTCCCTTCTGGAGAGCATGATGACCGATCCCATCCGTCCGCTTGGCGCGCAGATTTCCCACATGCTGAAGGATCGCAGCGTCGATGTGATCTTTGGCATTCCGGGTGTGCACAATCAGGAAATGTACCGTGGCATCGAAGAGGCGGGATTGATGCATGTCCTGGCCCGGCACGAACAGGGCGCGGGTTTCATGGCCGACGGCTATGCCCGCGCGACCGGCAAGCCGGGCGTGGCCTATGTGATCACCGGGCCGGGGCTGTGCAACATCATGACGCCGATGGGGCAGGCCTATTCGGATTCGGTGCCGTTGCTGGTGCTGTCGTCTTGCCTGGACGAGACGGCGGCACGGCGCGGCCAGTTGCACCAGATGAAGGACCAGCGCGCGGCGGCCGAGACGGTCTGCGACTGGTCTGAGGACGCGCGCACCGCCGAGGCGGCCTATGCCTTGATCGACCGCGCGTTGGTGGAATTCACCGCGCAGCGCCCGCGCCCCAAGCATATCCAGGTGCCCATCGCCGCCTTGCAGGACCCGGCACCGCCCGCGCCTGCGCCCACCGGCTATGTCAACACCGATGCGCCACAGATGACGCAGGCGCTGGACGCGATCCTTGCGGCGGAGCGTGTCCTGTTCGTTCTGGGCGGTGGCGCGCGGATCGCGCCCAGCGTGACGCGCATGGTCTTGCGGGCGCTGGGCGCCGCCAGTTTCACGACCTATGCCGGGCGCGGGATCGTCGGGCCGGACGATCCGCTGCACTTCGGCGCAACGCTGGCGCGACCCGGCAGTGCAGAGGTCATCGGCACCGCCGATCTGGTGGTCGTGATCGGCTCCGAACTGGCCGAGGTGGACATCTGGCGCAAGGATCTGGGTCACGCGGGCGCCATGATCCGTGTCGATATCGACCCCGCGCAATTCGGCGGCACGGGGCCGCGGACGCTCAACCTGCACTGCGACGGGGGGCTGTTCATGCGCGGCTTGCTGGACCGGCTGGAACACCAGGAGGCATCGGGCGGCTGGAGCACCGGCGAGGTGGCGGACGCGCGCGCGCGCTGGCGGGCCGAAACCGATGCCGAACGCCCCGGCATCGTGGCGGTCTGCGACGCCCTGCGCGCGGCGGTCGCCGACGACACGATGATCTATTCCGACATGACCCAATTCGCCTATGTCGCCAAGGAAGTCTGGCCGATGGACCGCCCCGGCCATTGGCATCACCCCTACGGTTTCGGCACGCTGGGCTATGCGATGCCGGCGGCCATCGGCGGCGCCGTGGCGCGGCGGGGCCTGCCCACGATGGCGATCATCGGGGATTACGGCTTTCACTACACCATGCAGGAGCTTGGCGTCGCGGTGGAGCTGGGTCTGAGCCTTCCGATCATCCTGTGGGACAACGGCAAGCTGGGCGAGATCGAGGACAGCATGGTGCGCAGCCAGATTGCGCCCAACGCGGTCGTCGCGCGCAATCCTGACTTTTGCAAGCTGGCACAGGCCTTTGGCGCGCGCGCACGTGCCCCGCAGACATTGTCGCAGATGCAGACCGATGTGCGCGCGGCCTTTGATGCGGATGGGCCGACGCTGATTTACCTGACACCCGGCCTTACCGCCTGAAGGGCGCATTTTCCTGCCAGGAAAACGGTCCGGAATTTTCGAAAATTCCGGGTCGTCGGCGCCTGGCGGGCCCGGGATGGCGGTGGCGTCACCAGTTGTAGTCGGTGAATGCCCGTTCGACCAGTCGCGCGGGGCAGCCGCGGTGCGATGTGTTGATGATCAGATACCACACCGTTTCGCCCGGACGGCCCGCACGCGAATAGTCGCATTTGTTGGGCGCGCGCCAGCGTTGCCGGTCATACCCCGGCGGTGGCAACATCTTGGACGTGCCATGACGCATCTGGGCGGTGCGGCCCAGGTGGTCGTAGATATCGGCGCGGGCGGGCAAGGCCAGCGCCACGGCAAGGGCGGCCATTGCCGCGATACGTGTCATCATGTCGTTCAACCCCTGAATGGACCCGGCAGGCCGGGTGCGCCCCCACGCGCCGCCCGATCCTAGCGGCGCGTGGGTGTCCAGAAAGTTAAGCGGGCCCGGTCGCCCGGGCGCCACGTGGTGCGGATTTTACTCTAACCGGCAAGACCCTGTCGCATGCATGCCTTGGTGCGTCAGTCCCAGCAGCTGACCAGAACGGTCATGTCGACCGCGCGGTCGGTCAGATCCTGCGGCGCGATGGCCGCCGTGCTGTCGGTGTTGGTGGCGCTCAGCCCCGTTTCGGCCATGAGCGTGCCGATCGCCGTGCGGTCCAGCGCAAAGCTCACGTTCTCGGGCAGGGCCCGGTCGCCCTCGGGGCGGGGGAGCAACATGCCCAGAACCCCGCCGCCGGCATCGAACACCGGTCCTCCCGCGTCACCCGGCAGGGCGGTCAACGCAAGCCGGTTCAGGCCCGCCTCGCCCTGCAGTCCGCGCAGATCGGCCAAGGTGCCAAAGGTCACCGATGGCGCGCTGAGCACGCCGCCGTAGGAATATCCCGATACGGCGACCTCGGACTGCAGGCGCGGCGTCTGGGTGCTGAAGGCGGCGACACCGGCTGGGGCCAGTGCCGTGGCGGGGCGCAGCAGCGCAAGGCCGCGCGCGGCATCCTGGGTCAGCACGCGGGCTTCGTGGTCGTCATCGAGCGTGATGCGGCCGCAGCCCTCGACCACATCCGCCGAGGTGGCGACGGTGCCCCCGGCATCGACGTAGAAGCCTGATCGCGTCATCCTGGGCTTGCGAATATCCAGCCCCGCCAGCAGGTCGATGGATTGCTGATCGTTCGCCCCGGCCGCGGGGTCCAGCACGGTGCCTAGGCGAACGAGGCTCTTGTCCATCTCCGCGATCAGCCGGCGGCGGCGATCCTCGTCGCCTGCGGGCCAGACCAGCGTAAAGCCCTTGATCCGCCCGTTCAGCAGCCGGACCCGGGTTTCACTGACGGTCATCGCATCCTCTCCGATCAGCACGAAGCTGTCGTTGGACCGCTCGCGCGGGCCGTTCAGGGGTACGATTTCCAATGTCTGCATGATGTCGTACAGGCCAAACAGCGTATCGCGGTCACCCGCCTGACTGATCAGCAGCACCTTGGCGTCGATATCGCCGATGGCCGTGTAATGGGCAAAGGGCGGTTCGTACCTGTCAAAGGCGACCACCTCGGTGGGCAGCTTCATTTCGATCCCGACCGCCTCGTCGCGCACCAGTTGCAGGCCCAGACCGTCGAGTACGGCGTTATACTGCTTCAAAAGCGCCGCGCGCTGCACCGTGGTCAGGATTCCGGTCACGTCATAGCCGTTCGCCTCCTGCCAGGCCGCCATCGAATTGCGGGTGCCGCGCCCGAACGCACCGTCGATGGCCGCGTCATAGAACCCGGCCCATTGCAGCGCGATCTGCAACGATTCGCGGTCGGCACGTGTCAGCAGGCGCTCGCTTTGCTGGGCTTCGCGGGGGGTCTCGTCCGCCGGGGTGACGGTCAGCGTGGGTTCCGCCGCCGCCGGGCTGTCGCCGGGCGCTTGGGGGGCGGCTTCGGCGGTCGCCTCCGGGATTGCCTCCGGTGCGGTCTCAGGGGGGGCTGCCGGTGCCTGCAGCACACCGCGGTCCAGCAGGTTGGCGCCCACGGGCCAGAATTGCTGCCTGTAGGAGGAGCTGAAGGCGATATAGCTGTCGGAGGGGATCACGCCTTCGCGCCGATAGACGCGCAAGACCTGTTCGGCGTCGCTGCGCGTGTAGGGGCCGAGGGCGATGCCATACCATCCGGTGCCCAGCGAAAATCCGTTCACGTCCTGCAACTCGGCGGCATAGGCGCGGGCGCGGGCGGTCGCTTCGCTCAGGCTTGGCTGTGCTTCCACCTGGACCCAGACCACATCGTCGCGCGACTGCGCCCAAAGGGCCTGTGACAGCCCCACCAACAGCACCAAGGCCGCCGCAATTATCCGCATTATTCTGCCCCATGTTTCCGATTGTCGAATTTCGCGACAGAATAAGCAGGAAAACGCGCCAATGACCATATCGGCATGCGTCAAATAATGCGGATCCGCGCAATTGACCGCATCCGCCGCGCCGCATAGGAATGGCGCGCGCAGATCCAAAGGCGGCCTTCATGTCAGACGTATCCACGACCCCCCGATCGTTTCAGGAAATCATCCTCAGGCTGCAGGCCTATTGGGCGCAAAAGGGCTGCGCGATCCTGCAACCCTACGACATGGAGGTGGGCGCGGGCACCTTTCACCCCGCCACCACCCTGCGCAGCCTTGGTACGCAGCCCTGGGCCGCGGCCTATGTGCAGCCCTCGCGCCGGCCCACCGATGGCCGCTATGGCGAGAACCCCAACCGCCTGCAGCACTATTACCAGTATCAGGTTCTGATCAAACCCAGCCCGCCAGACCTGCAGGCGCTCTATCTGGGCTCGCTCGAAGCCATCGGCGTGGACATGGATCTGCACGACATCCGTTTTGTCGAAGACGACTGGGAAAGCCCGACGCTGGGCGCGTGGGGCCTAGGATGGGAGGTCTGGTGCGACGGCATGGAAGTCAGCCAGTTCACCTATTTCCAGCAGGTCGGCGGCTATGACTGCCACCCGGTCTCGGGCGAGCTGACCTATGGGCTGGAGCGGCTGGCAATGTATATCCTGGGCGTCGATCACGTGATGGACATGCCCTTCAACGATCCCGGCGCGTCTATCCCGCTCAGCTATGGCGACGTGTTCCGCCAGACCGAGGAGGAATACGCCCGCTGGAATTTCGACGTCGCCAATACCGAGGTGTTGCTGCGCCACTTTGTCGAAGCCGAGCAGGAGTGCAAAAGCATACTGGGTCAGGCCCATGACGACCCCAAGACCGGCAAGCGCATCGTGATGGCGCATCCGGCGTATGACCAGTGCATCAAGGCCAGCCATATCTTCAACCTGCTGGATGCGCGCGGCGTGATTTCGGTGACCGAGCGGCAGGCTTATATCGGGCGCGTGCGCACGCTGGCCAAGATGTGCGCCGATGCCTTCGTGCAGACGCGCGCGGGCGGCTGGGTGCCGGACGCGGCAGACGAAAAGGCCACGGCATGAACGGCAAGATCGTGGGCGCAGCCATCCTCGCCTCGGCGGCCATCGCGGGTGCGTCGATCTATTACCTGCAACTTTTCGGGTTCTATGAGGAGGTGTCGGGCGAGGCCGCCGAAGTGCGCCTTGTGTCGCTGGTCAGCGATCTGCCGGAACAAATCGTGGCCGATAACGTCCGCGCCATCGACGCCGACAGCTCTCCCATCCGCTACCGCGCATGTTTCGACACGCCCCAAGGCCTCGCTATGCTCAGCGAAACCTACGTCGGCATCGATGATGTGACCCCGCGCAACGCGCCGGGCTGGTTCGACTGTTTCGATGCCGCCGCGATCGGGGCGTCGCTCGCGAACGGCAGCGCGCTGGCCTTCGTGGGAACCAAGAACATCGAATACGGCGTGGACAGGATCGTGGCCATCACCGAGGATGGGCGCGGCTATGTCTGGCACGAACTGAACGATTGCGGCCAAAAGGCCTATGACGGTACGGTCGTGGGCGAGGAATGCCCCTCTTCCCCCTCGGCCGGCGACTGAAGCGCGCACGGGACAAATGAATCGGGAACCCTTTGGGTGTCTCGAACGCTGATCCGGTGCACATGCAAGGATCTGCCCGATGGCATCAGGCTCTCATACCGGATTGAAATGGATCATGCGCGGCGGCTACGGCGCGCGCGGCGTGATATATACCATCATCGGCGGGCTGTCGATCTACGCCGCCCTGACCAGCGCGCAGGTCGGCGGCACGCAAGACAGCCTTGGCCGCCTGCGCAGCGCCCCGCTGGGGCAGGTCATGCTGGCGGTGATCGCCGCGGGGCTGTTCGCCTACCTGATCTGGCGGGTGGTCGATGCGGCGCTCGACCTCGAGGATCACGGCACCGACGCGAAGGGCCTTCTTGGCCGCGCGGGGCAGGTTGTCACGGGGGTGTTTCACGGCGCGATCGGCGTGTCGGTGGCGGGGCTTGCCTTTGGCTTTGGCGGCGGCGGCGACGGCGCGCAGGGCTGGACCCGCTGGCTGTTGTCGCAGCCGCTGGGACGGGTCTGGGTGGCGGCGGCCGCGCTGATCCTCGGCGGGGCGGGGATCTACTACATTCACAAGGGCTGGACCGGGCACTACAAATCGCACCTGCGCTGCACGGCGCTGACCGAACGGATCGATCCCGCGCTGACCTTCGGACTGGCGGCGCATGGCGTGCTGATCATGCTGATCGGCCTGTCGCTGGGCGCCGCGGCGCTGGACGGTGATCCGCAGCGGGCAGGGGGGCTGGGCCAGGCGCTGGATCTGCTGCGCGGCATGGTCTGGGGCCGGGTGGCGCTGGGGGCCGCCGGTGTCGGGCTGCTGGGCTACGCGCTCTACAATTTCATCGAGGCGGGCTACCGCGTCGTTCCGCGCTTCAGCGGCCCGGACGTCAGGACGCTGGCGCAAAAGGCATCGCTCTAGGGCGCTGGGGCTGGACGCGTCCGGCCCGCCCCGCTATCCACACCGCAAACTGACGCGCCACCGATACGGGTGGCCCGAACGAGGTGACCCGGTGCCAGACCTGCTGATCGAACTATTCTCCGAAGAAATTCCCGCGCGCATGCAGTCGCGCGCCGCCGCCGACCTGAAAAAGCTGGTGACTGACGGATTGGTCGAGGCGGGACTGACCTATGCCTCCGCCGCCGCCTTTGCCACGCCGCGCCGGCTGACCCTGACGGTCGAGGGGATGCTGGCCCAAAGCCCCACCACCCGCGAAGAGCGCAAGGGCCCCAAGGCGGACGCGCCCGACAAGGCCATCGAAGGCTTCCTGCGCGGTGCGGGCGTCACCCGCGACCAGCTAGAGCAGCGCGAGACCCCCAAGGGCCCGGTTCTTTTCGCGACCATCGAACGCCCGGGCCGACCCGCGCCCGACATCGTCGCCGAGGTGCTGGAGCAGGCGATCCGCGGCTTTCCCTGGCCCAAGGCGATGCGCTGGGGCGCGGGAAGCCTGCGCTGGGTGCGGCCGCTGCATTCGATCCTGTGCATCATGGTGGGCGACGACGGGGCCGAGGTTGTCCCGTTGGAAGTGGACGGCATCGCGTCGGGCGACACCACGCGCGGCCACCGTTTCTTGTCGCCGGACGCGTTTTCGGTGACCGGGTTCGACGACTATTGCGCCCGGCTCAAGCGCGCGCATGTGGTGCTCGACCCGGCGGAGCGGGCGCAGGGGATCTGGCACGACGCCACGAACCTGGCCTTCGCGGGCGGGCTCGAAGTCGTCGAGGACGCGGGCCTTCTGGCCGAGGTCGCTGGGTTGGTGGAATGGCCCGTCGTCCTGATGGGGCAGATCGATGACGCGTTTCTGGGCCTGCCGCCCGAGGTGCTGCAAACCAGCATGAAGGAGCATCAGAAATTCTTCAGCGTCCGCGCCGCCAAGACCGGTCGGATCGAACGGTTCATCACAGTGGCCAACCGCACCACCGCCGATCAGGGCGCCACCATCCTTGCCGGCAACCAGCGGGTTCTGTCCGCCCGGCTGGCGGATGCCAAGTTCTTTTGGGAAAACGATCTCCGCACCATCAAGGCCGTTGGGCTGGAGGGCATGGCCGCGCCGCTGGCCGAGGTCACGTTCCACAACAAATTGGGCAGCCAGGCCGACCGCGTGGCCCGGATCGCGGCGCTGGCGCGCGAGATCGCGGTGCCGGTGGGCGCCAAGCCCGATCTGGCCACCGAGGCCGCGCGCATCGCCAAGGCCGACCTGGCGTCGGAAATGGTGTACGAGTTTCCCGAATTGCAGGGCACGATGGGCAAATACTATGCCGAGGCCGCAGGCCACGATGACGGCGTGCCGCAGGCCTGCGCCGAGCATTATTCGCCCCTCGGCCCCTCGGACGCGGTGCCCACCGCGCCGATTTCGGTCGCCGTGGCGCTGGCCGACAAGATCGACACGCTGACCGGCTTCTGGGCGATCGACGAAAAGCCCACCGGATCGAAAGACCCCTTTGCGCTGCGCCGCGCCGCGCTGGGAGTGATCCGGCTGGTGCTGGAGAACGATCTCAAGTTCGAAATGAACCATTTCCTCAAGAAATCACTGCTGTCGGCAGAAATTCAGCGCCTGGTAATTCATCGAAAAAAGGAGATCGAAGAAGCCCCGAACGCTCTCCTCAAAATGGGCACGACAGATGAAACGCTGATTATGGAGGTACGGGAAGCCGTCGAAGACACCAAGATCGGGATAGATCAGAGTGATCTCCTGTCCTTCCTGCACGACCGGCTCAAGGTCTATCTGCGCGAACAGGGCATCCGCCACGACATCATCGACGCGTGCATCGCGATGGAGGGCAGCGACGACCTGAGCCTTCTGGTCAAGCGCGCCCGCGCGCTGGATGCGGTGCTCAGGACGGACGATGGCGAGAACCTGATCCAGGGGTTCAAGCGCGCCAACAACATTCTCAGCCAGGCCGAAGCGGCGGACGGGGTGGAATATTCCTTTGGCGGCGACATAAAGTTCTGCGAGGCCGAGGAGGAGCGCGCGCTGTTTGCGGCACTGGATGCGGCGGAGGCGCGGATCGGACCCGCGATGGCGCAGCAGGATTTCGCCACGGCCATGTCGGCGATGGCCGCCCTGCGCGGGCCCATCGATGCGTTTTTCGAGGCGGTGCAGGTCAATTCCGACAACGGCACGGTCCGTCGCAATCGCCTGAACCTGCTGAGCAGCATCCGCAAGATTTGTCTGACGGTGGCCGACCTGAGCCGGATCGACGGCTGACCGGCGCCGTCGCGCCCCGGTCAATGGCCGGACAGGCGGCGCCGACGCGGATATTCGGTGTATCTGCGGGCGTACTCCCTCTTGTCAGCTTTGATTGACAGCCTATGCTGCACCCAACATCAAAGGTGCCGCAGTGCAGAATAACCCCGATACAACCCTGGTGACCCCCACCGCGGCGATTGCCAACGCGACCCACGGTGGCCGCGCGAAATGCCTGCAACGGCTGACCCGTCTGGATCTGCCGGTGCCCCGCACCGTGGCGCTGTCGTTCGACACGGTGCACCGGATCGCCCAGGGTCAGTTGCCCGACATGACCGCCTTGCTCGCGCAATTCCCCGACGGCGCGCTGCTTTGCGTGCGCCCTTCGTCGGAGGACCCCGATTGGGGCGGGCCGGGGGCCGTGCTCAATATCGGCATGAACGACGCGCGGTTCGAGACGTTGTCCAAGACCCTTGGCCGCGATGCCGCGCGCGCCATCTACACCCGCTTCGTGCAGTCCTATGCCATCAACGTGGCCCGGCTGGACCCCGATATGTTCGATGACGTCGTGGGCGAGGGGCGCGAAGGGCTGGTCGCGTCGCTGCGGGCCTACGAGGCCGAAACCGAAGAGCCGTTCCCGATGGACCCCGCGGTGCAACTGTCGGGCGTGCTGCAATCCATGGCCCGCGCTTGGGAGGGCACCTCCGCCCGGCTGTTGCGGCAGGCCAAGGGCGCGCCGGCGGATGCGGGGCTGGGCCTTGTGGTGCAGCAGATGATCTTTGGCCTTGGCAACGGGCAATCGGGGTCGGGCGTGCTGCAACTGGTCGACAGTGCGACGGGCCTGCCGCAGATCACCGGCCGATACCTCAGTCAAAGCCAGGGCCGCGACGCGCTCGAGGGCGACGCCGCGGCGCTTTTTCTGACGCACGATCCGCGTGGCCCATCGCTGGAGGAACTGGCGCCGGAGGCCTTTGCCGAACTCAAGCGTCACGCCGCCCTGATGCGCCAGCGGCTGCGCGAGGAAATGCAGGTTGAATTCGCGCTGGAAAACGGCAGCGTGCATATTCTCGACGGGGTGCGGGTCGCCCGGTCGTCGCGCGCGACGGTACGGATCGCGGTGCGACTGGCCGATGAGGGGATCATCAGCCACGAAGAGGCGCTGATGCGCGTTCCGCCGCGCACCCTGACCGAATTGCTGCACCGGCAGGTCGATCCGCGCGCCCCGCGTGACGTGATCGGATCGGGCATCGCCGCAAGCCCCGGCGCGGCCACGGGGCGCATCGTGTTTTCCTCCACCGAAGCGCAGGCCAGCGCGTCGCGCGGCGAGCCTTGCATCCTGGTGCGCCGCGAAACCTCGCCCGAGGATATTCGTGGCATGCATGCGGCCCAGGCGGTGCTGACCGAACGCGGCGGCATCACCAGCCACGCCGCCGTGATCGGGCGCGGCATCGGGCTGCCCTGTGTCGTGGGGGCGTCGAACATGCGCTTCAACCTGTTGAAGAAACAGATCATCGCCAAGGACGGTCGGATCCTGTCGGATGGCGATATCATCACCGTGGACGGGTCCAGGGGCCAGGTGCTGGTGGGTGCCCCCGACATGCAGGAGGCGGCGCAGGACGATGCGTTTCAGCGGTTGATGGAATGGGCCTATGACGCCTGCGATATCGGAATCCGCGCCAATGCCGATACGCCCGCCGACGCGCAGACCGCGCGCAATTTCAATGCGCAGGGCATCGGGTTGTGCCGGACCGAGCACATGTTCTTTGAACCCGGTCGCCTGACCGTGATGCGCGAGATGATCTTTGCCGAAACCGGCGAGGATCGCCGCGCGGTGCTGGAGCGGTTGCTGCCCATGCAGCGCGAGGATTTCACACAGCTTTTCCGGATCATGGAAGGCAAGCCCGTGTGCATCCGTCTGTTCGATCCGCCGCTGCACGAATTCCTGCCCGCCGACCGCGCGGGCCAGCGCGCGCTGGCCGAGGCGCTGAACCTGCCGCTGTCGGACGTGACCCGCCGGATCGAGGCGATGAGCGAATACAATCCGATGCTGGGCCTGCGGGGGGTGCGCCTTGGCGTGACGGTGCCGGAAATCTACGAAATGCAGGCGCGGGCGATCTTTGAGGCGACGATCGACGCCAGCGCCGATGGCGACCCGGTGGTGCCCGAAATCATGATTCCGCTGGTCAGCGCCCGGCGCGAGGTCGAGTTGATCAAAGCCTCGGTCGATGCCGTCGCCGCCGCCGTGCGGGTCGAACGGGACAGCGATTTCAATTTCCGGTTGGGCGTGATGGTCGAAACCCCGCGCGCCGCGCTGCGCGCCGCGGAAATCGCGCCGCATTGCGCGTTCCTGAGCTTTGGCACCAATGACCTGACGCAGATGACCTATGGCTTGTCGCGCGACGATGCGGGGCGCTTCATGTCCGACTACGTGCAGCAGGGCGTCTTCCCCGAAGATCCGTTTCACAGTCTCGATACCGACGGGGTCGGCGAATTGCTGACGCTGGGCGCCACGCGCGGACGTGCGGCGCAGCCCGGCATCACCCTGTCGATCTGCGGCGAACACGGCGGCAACCCCGAATCGATTGCCTTTTGCCGGGACGCGGGATTTGATTATGTTTCGTGTTCTCCCTTCCGGGTTCCCGTGGCGCGACTGGCTGCCGCACAGCTCGCGATCGCAAACAAGATCGGGTAGCCGCCGCGGCACTTCCTGCAATTTGTAGTGTTTTCCCGCGTGACGTGTTGCGCGGGCAATCGCTCATGACCGCCATGCTGACCCTGGTGAACTTTACGTCAAGGCGCAGGCCCTCTAAGGGGGCTCGAAATGAATTGACGTACGGGATGGGTAGAATGAGATTGATCTGGGGACTGATCGGGACACTCGTGCTGGGCACGGGCGTCGTATTCGCAAGCAATGGCGCCGGGCATGCCACACCCGCAGCCGAACTTGTGCGCAAGGAACAGCGGGGGCTCGGTGCGGTGTCGGAGACGCGCCTGCAAGACCTCGTGACCCAGCCCAAGGCGACCGCCGCTGCCACGCCAGTCGCCTTTTCCAAGGCCTGGATCGACGCCCAGCCCGCCGCGCGCGGCGGCGACCAGTTCCGCTGCCTTGCCGAGGCGCTCTACTTCGAGGCCCGCGGCGAGACCGTGAAAGGCCAGTTCGCAGTGGCCGAGGTCATCATGAACCGGGTGAAAAGCACGCGGTTTCCCGGATCGCTCTGTGGTGTGATCAACCAGGGAACCGGGCGCAAGTACCAGTGCCAGTTCACCTATACCTGCGACGGAAATTCCGAGGTGATCCACGAACGCGGCGCGTTCGAGCGGGTCGCCAAGGTTGCCCGCACCGCCATCGACGGTCTCGCGCCCAAGCTGACCGATGGGGCGACGCATTACCACACCACCGCCGTCAAGCCGAACTGGAGCAAGGTCTATACCCGCACGGCGGCGATTGGCGTGCACCTGTTTTACCGGCATACCTACCGGACCGCGAGCAACTGATGACGGTTTAGGGCCTTGGCCCGACGCCTTGGGCGCTGCTAAGAGGCGCGGGTGGTCTATGATGGCCGCATCGCTGCCCCTGACCAAGAAAGCCCATGCCATGAGTTCCGAAATCCGCCTTGCGTTCGCGCACCCGTCAGAGCGCGCCGCGGCGACGGCCCAAGACACCCCCTTCGACCGGATTTCCCTGCGCGATCACATCGTGGAGGTCGAGATCGGTGCCTTTCAGGCGGAGCGGGGCGTGACGCAGCGGATCTGCTTCAATGTGGTGGTCGAAGTGCAGCCGCTGGCCGCGCCCATCGACGACGACGTGGACCGCATCCTGAGCTATGATCGCGTGACCGAAGCCATCGCGCACGAGTTGGCGGACGAGCGTCTCAACCTGCTCGAGACGCTGGCCGAACGCGTGGCCGACCGGATCCTGCTGGAGCCGCAGGCGGTGCGCGTCTTTGTCCGCATCGAAAAGCTGGATCGCGGGCCGGGCGCGCTGGGTGTCGAGATCGTGCGCGCGCGCGGTGCCGACCATCGGCCCCCGCCGCAGGATTACCACGCGCTGCATCCCGAACTGGTGTATCTGAGCAATGCCGCGATTGCCTCGCCGCATCTGACGGGATGGATCGACCAGTTGGTGCATGCCGGCCGGCCGGTGATCTTTTGCGTCGGAGCCGCCGACACGCCCGCGCCGCAGACGACGCACCCGATGGCGCAGCGGCGCATCGATCTGCTCGCGATCGAGCAGAACGCCTGGATCCTGGCTGCGCGTGACAAGCGCTGCGTGGTCGTGGCAACGCGCACCGAACTTGATTGGGCGATGCGCAATGGCCAGACCTGCGTCTGGGCGCCCTCCAAGATCGTGCTGGACGCGGTCGATGGCCCCTCGGCGCAGCCGCGCGATGCGGTGGCGCTGGCCGCCTGGTTCGCCGCCACTTTCGACGCCGAGGAAATGATGGTCATCGGTGCCGACTTGCCGCGCGGCGCCTCCGTGCCGCTGCGCCGTGTCGATGTGGATCAGGCCGACCTGTGATGCCGCAGGCGGAATATTATCGTCCCCTGCCGCAGGTCGGCCCGGCACGCCCCGAGGGCGCGCTGACACTTGCGGGCGGCTGGACCTGGTTCAGCCAGGTCGAGGTGCTGTCGCGTACAGCGGCCCCGCGCGTCTGTGCGGCGGCGGATCTGCCCGGCGCGGCGCTTGACGCGCTGACCGCCGCGCGCCCGCCGGTGGCGGGGCTGGCGCTGGACGCGCCGCGCCTGATGGGCATCCTGAACGTGACTCCAGACAGTTTTTCCGACGGGGGGAGGCATTTCGCAAAGGCCGATGCCGTGGCGGGCGCGCAGGCGATGCGCGGCGCGGACATCATCGACATCGGCGGTGAATCCACCCGGCCCGGCGCCGCCACGGTGCCGGAGGACGACGAGATCGCACGCACCGTGCCGGTGATCGGGGAGCTGCGCAAGGCAGGGCTGGTGCAGCCCATCTCGATCGACACCCGCAAGGCGCGGGTCGCGCAAGCGGCGCTGGATGCCGGGGCCGATCTGGTCAATGACGTGTCGGGCTTCACCTATGATCCGGGGCTGGCGCCCCTGTGTGCCGCGCGGGGCGTTCCCGTCTGCACGATGCATGCGCAAGGCGATCCCGAAACGATGCAGGACGATCCGCGCTATGACGATGTGCTGCTGGATGTCTTCGACGTGCTGGCGGCGCAGATCGACAGGCTTGCGGGTCTTGGCATCGCGCGTTCCGCGATCGTGGCCGACCCCGGTATCGGCTTTGGCAAGACGCTGGACCACAACCTTGCCCTGCTGTCGCGGATAAGCCTGTTTCACAGCCTGGGTGTGCCGATCCTGCTGGGCGCGTCGCGCAAGCGGTTCATCGGCACCCTGGGCGGCGGGGGCGATGGCGCGGGCCGTGCGCCGGGATCGGTGGCGGTGGCGCTGGCGGCGGTGGCGCAGGGCATCCAGATCCTGCGCGTGCATGACGTGGCCGACACGCGCCAGGCGCTGACCCTGTGGCAGGCCTGTGTCAGCGGGGCGTAGCGGCTGCGCGCGCGGTGCGGCGGGCCGCGAAAAGCCGCGTCAGCGCGCCATACTGGCTTAGCCCGACGCCCGTCAGGATCAGCGCCATCGCCAGCATCAGTGCGGGCGGCAGCGGCTCGCCGAGGATCAGCGCCCCCAGAACCACGGACCACACGGGCACCTGGTAATTCACCAGCGACATGAACACCGGCCCCGCCGTGCGCACCACCGAAACCCGCAAGAGGTTGGCCGCCGCCGTGGGCACAAGCCCCAGGAACGCGAGCACCATCAATATCGTGCCCGAAGGCAGGGGCGGCAGCCCTTCGACCACCAGCGCCACCGGCACCACGATGGCCGTCGCGATGATCAGCAACAGCGTCGACAACCCGATGGTATCCACCGGCGGCAAACGGCGCATGAGAATCGAACTGGTGGCATAACAGCACGCCGCCGACACGCAGGCGATGCGGCCGGGCGTTTCCAGCGCGGTGCCGGTGCTTTCGAACGCCTGCGCCCCGATCAGCACGACCACCCCGGCGAAGCCGATGAAAAAGCCGATGGTCTTGCGCAGGTTCAGCGCCTCGCCGGGGACCAGGAAATGTGCCAGCGGCAGGACGATCAACGCCACGGCGGCCATCGACACCCCCGCGAACCCCGAGGTCACGTATTGCTGGCCCCAGGCGAGCAGCATGAAGGGTATGGCCGAACTGAGCGCGCCGATGGCAATCGCCGCGCTCCAGTCGCCGCGCGTGGGGCGGCGTTCGAACAGGGCGAAACCGCGCAGGCCCCAGATCAGCGTCATCAGCGCGGCGGCAAAGCCGATCCGCGCCCCCGCCAGCCAGAACGGCGTGATGCCGGTCAGCGCCACTTCGGTCACCATGAAGGTGCCGCCCCAGGTCAGGCCAAGAACGGCGATCATCAGCCAACTGGCCGCGGTGATCCGTGGTGTGCTATCCATGAGAGGACCCTGTTGCGGTGCCGAGACGGGAACCGACACCCGGCGACAGGGGTTTGAATGTATCACGCTTGGGAGAAAGACAATGGACGGCACGTATATTATCGTAATCCTCGCCCTGCTGAGCCTGCTTGGCTTCACCATCTTCGCTTTGGTCGGGAAAAAGCGGATCGAGGACAGGCTGCGCAGTTCCGACGCACCGAAATCGACGCTGGCCAGCGACAAGAAGGACGATGGCAAGCCGGCCGACGTGTAACCGCACGGGCTCCGGCCCACGCCCCGTCACGCAGCGGCACCCGCGTGACGCTGGCGTGACCTCATGACGAAAAACGGCCCCGCAACATATGCAGGGCCGTCGGCGAATGCTCGGGGCGCAGTTTCAGGTCTCAGTTCTTGGCCTTGTCGACCATCTTGCCCGCCGAAATCCACGGCATCATCTCGCGCAGTTTCGCGCCGACCTGTTCGATCTGGTGCTCGTCGTTGATCCGGCGCGTCGCCTTGAACGACGGCTGTCCGACGGCGTTTTCCAACATGAAATCACGCACGAACTTGCCGTTCTGGATGTCGGTCAGGACCGCCTTCATCTTGGCCTTCGTCTCGTCGTAGGGCAGGATGCGCGGACCCGATACATATTCGCCGTACTCGGCCGTGTTGGAGATCGAGTAGTTCATGTTGGCGATGCCGCCCTCGTAGATCAGATCGACGATCAGCTTCACCTCGTGCAGGCACTCGAAATAGGCCATCTCGGGGGCATAGCCCGCCTCGACGAGCGTCTCGAAGCCCATGCGGATCAGTTCCACCAGGCCGCCGCAGAGCACGGCCTGTTCGCCAAAGAGGTCGGTTTCGCATTCCTCGCGGAAGTTGGTTTCGATGATGCCAGACCGCCCGCCGCCGATGGCCGAGCAATAGCTGAGGCCGATTTCAAGGGCCTTGCCGCTTGCGTCCTTGTCCACGGCCACCAGGCAGGGCACGCCGCCGCCCTTGGTGTATTCGCCGCGCACGGTGTGGCCGGGGCCCTTGGGCGCCATCATGATGACGTCGACGCCCGCCTTGGGCTCGATCAGGCCGAAATGGATGTTCAGGCCATGCGCGAATGCGATCGCGGCGCCTTCGCGGATGTTGTCGTGGACGTATTTGCGATAGGTGTCGGCCTGCAGTTCGTCGGGCATGGTGAACATGATCAGGTCGGCCCACTTGGCGGCTTGTGCGATCTCCATGACCTTGAGGCCCTCGCCTTCGGCCTTGGCCTTGGAGGACGATCCGTCGCGCAGGGCGACGACAACGTTCTTGGCGCCGCTGTCGCGCAGGTTCAGCGCATGCGCGTGGCCCTGGCTGCCGTAGCCGAGGATGGCCACGTTCATGTCCTTGATCAGGTTAATGTCGCAGTCGCGGTCATAGTATACACGCATCGAAGGGATCCTTTGGTTGCTGTCGATCTGGCGTCACCATACGGGCTGGTCCGCGAAGGGCTATTGTTGATCTTTGAGTATTTGACGCCTAAAGAAGATAATCATTCGCCAAATGGCAAAAAGTTGGATTTATCATGCTTGACGATCTGGATCGGCGTCTATTGCGTCACTGGCAGGCCGATGCGACCCTCAGCCCGGGCGAATTGGCGGATCTGTGTGCGATATCGGCGGGCAAGGCCGCGCGCCGCATCGCCCGGATGCAGGAGGCGGGGATCGTGCAGGGGGTGAGCGCGGTGATCGACTGGGCCGCCTTGGGGTACAGCGTCGAGGTGTCGTTGCGGGTCACGCTGGACAAGACCGTGGCGCGCGCCTTTGACGAGTTTCTGGCCGCCGCGCGCGAGGTGCCGGAGGTGACGGAAATCCAGACCTTTCTGGGCCGGGTCGACGTGCGGCTGAGCATCATCGCACGCGACATGGGCGATTATCAGTCGATTTACCGCGACCGCATCCTGACATTGCCGCATATCGCGGAGGTGGAGGCGTTGATGCAGATCGCGCAGATCAAGGCGGTGGAGGCGTTGCCGCTGTGATTGACCTCGATGCGACCGACCGCGCCCTGCTGCGCGCACTGGCGGTGGACGCGAGCCAGAGCGCCAGTGCGTTGGGCCGTCGTCTTGGCCTGTCGCAGCCCGCGACCTGGCGCAGGATCCGGCGGCTGGAGGAGGCGGGCGCGATCAAGGGTCGGCGCCTACGCCTGAACGCAGAGGCGCTGGGGTTCGGGGTGACCGTCTTTCTGGGTGTGAAACTGGCCACCAAGGGCCGCGTCAGCCTCGAGGATTTCGAGCGCGCGGTCAGCGCCATTCCAGAAGTGCAGAGGGTGGAGCATATCCTTGGGCTTTACGATTACCGGTTGCGGGTCGTGGCGCGCGACATCCCCGATTTCGAACGCGTTCTGCGGCGGCGCATCATGACGTTGCCCGGCGCGGGCGAGGTGGAGGCCAACGTGGTGCTGAGCGAGGAACGCCGCCCCGGCCCGCTTTAGGCGATGCGGCGCAGCGCCATGGCCTCGAACTGGCGCAGGGCATACCGCGAGGCGTCCATCGGGGCGGCGTCATGCGTCAGGTCGGGGAACACCGCCAGAATTTCGTCGCGGTCCTCCGGGGGCAGGGTGGCCAGTGTCTGCGCGCCCGCCAGCAGGCTTTCGGCCGGGCAGCCTTCGGCAAAGACGATCTGGTGGGCATCCAGAAGGAAGTGGTAATACGTCACCTGCGCGCGGGCTTCGATTCGGATTTTTTCGCCGTCCACCAAGTGCTTGGCCGCGACCAGCACTTCGCGCTGACCGAATAGCAACTCGGCCCGCGCACCCGTCACCAGCATCCTGTGGTTTTGCGACACGACCAACTGCCGGATATTGCCCAGTGCGCCGGGCGCGATCACCACCGGGGCCATGGGCCCCTGTCCGGCCACGCGTTGCGCGCCGATCCAGCGGATCGGTTGCGGGCCGTCGTCCAGCGTATTGACCAGATCGCCCACCGCCAGCGTCTCGATGAACTGGGGCCCTTGCGGCGTCTCGATCAGGCTGCCCGCGGCAAAGCAGATCACCGCAAAGATATTCAGATCGCTTGAAAAGGAGGCGTCGCCTTGCTCGTCGGCGGTGATCACCCCGTCGCCGTCGATATCGATCGCCTCTGTCGTCGGAACACGCAGCGGGCCGGTCGTCGTGGCCAGTGTGCCAAGGATGTCGACCCCCGCGACCAGCGCCATTTCACCAAGCACAGGCGCGCCTGCATCGGTCGAGACCAGTGTCGTCGCGTCGAATTCCAGATAGCGGTCGCCCATCGTGTTGCGGCCGTAATCGATGTCGACCTCAAGGTCGGGCAGCGCGGTATAGGTGTAGAGCGGACTGTCGTAGAAATAATCGCTGGCGTTGTCATAGACGGTGATGCCGGTGATGACGCTGTCGTCGGTCAAGACGCCATCGACGGTTGCGCCTTCGACAGTGAAGACGATGATATCATCGGCTTCGAACACGGCGGTGCCGTTGTGCACGAACAGATTTCCGCCGTTTGCGGCGTTGGAATTGGTCTGTGGATCGCCAATGATGCTGAACCCGTTCAGCAACAGGGTCGTTTGTGCCATGTCTGCTCGCTGTGCGGGGTTGTCCCCGTCATTGCTTCAATATGTCAAAGCTATGACGATTTTTCGCCAAATGATAGAGACCCTGCGCGAACCCGCTGCGTGCGTGGCGCTTTGGCCACCCTGCCGCCACGGGCACAGAGGCTTTGCCAGCCTCGTGCAGACGCGCTATCTATCGCGCGAACCTTTTGGGAGAGTCCTATGGCCGCCTTGCTCGACACTGTTGATCCGAATGGATTGGAAGAATTTTCGGTGGTCTTCACCGACCGGTCGCTCAATTCCATGAGTGCTGCATTTCAGACGGTGATGACCGACATCTCGGCCATGCTGAAAGAGGTCTACGCCGCGGATGCCGTGACGATCATCCCGGGCGGCGGCACCTTTGGCATGGAAGCTGTCGCGCGCCAGTTCGGGCGCGGGGCAGAGGTGCTGGTGGTGCGCAACGGCTGGTTTTCCTACCGTTGGTCGCAGATCTTCGAGACCGGCGGCCTGACCGGAAACACCACCGTTCTTAAGGCGCGTCAGACCGGCAACGCCAGCCCGTCGCCCTTTGCGCCCGCCCCGATCGAGGAGGTGGTGGAGGCGATCCGCACCCAGAAACCCGATGTCGTTTTTGCCCCGCACGTGGAAACAAGTGCTGGCGTCATCCTGCCGGACGACTACCTGGTGTCGCTGGCCAGTGCCGCGCATGAGGTGGGCGCGCTGATGGTGCTCGATTGCATCGCGTCGGGCTGCGCGTGGGTCGACATGAAGGCGACGGGCGTCGATGTTCTGATCTCGGCCCCGCAAAAGGGGTGGTCGGCCTCGCCCTGCGCGGGGCTCGTGATGCTGTCGGAACGCGCCGAGGCGCGGCTGGCGGAGACCCGATCGGACAGTTTCGCCATCGACCTGGGCAAGTGGCGCAGCATCATGAAGGCCTACGAGGACGGCGGGCATGCCTATCATGCGACCATGCCGACCGACGCGCTGCGCGATTTCCGCGATACGATGCTCGAGACCCGGGAATATGGGTTCGAGCGGCTCAAGATGGCGCAGTGGCGGCTGGGCGACGGTGTGCGCGCGATGCTGAAAGACAGGGGCGTGCAGTCGGTGGCGGCGGATGGTTTCGGCGCGCCGGGCGTCGTGGTGGCTTATACCGATGACCCGGATATCCAGAACGGCAAGAAATTCATGGCCGAAGGCATGCAGATCGCGGCCGGGGTGCCCCTGCAATGCGACGAGCCCGCGGATTTCCGGACGTTCCGGCTGGGGTTGTTCGGGCTCGACAAGCTTTATGACGTCGACGGCACGCTGTCGCGGTTGGCCCGGGTGATCGACAAGGTACTGTAACCGGTGTCTTGCAAAGAAAACGGGCCGGGGTTTTTTGACACTTCCGCCACCACGCGGCTTGGGCGTTGCGTTATTTGACGCCCAGGCCCATCTGCATCAGCGTCTTGCGCACCGGTCCCATCGCATACAGCGCAGAGAGCGCCGTGGCCCGCGCGTCGCGCAGCAGCGGTGCGCGCACCTGGCTGGCGCGATTGAGCATGTCGATGCCCCTGACGCGCAGCGCAATGTCGCTGTGACGCGCGCGGTGATAGGCGTCGAGCATCGTCCGACTGCCCAGATCCTCTGGCTGCGCGGTGGCCAGATCCAGCAGGGTGGCGGTGTCGGCAAGGCTCATGTTCAGGCCCTGCGCGCCGATGGGCGGTACGACATGCGCGGCCTCGGCGATCAATGCGATCCGTTCGCCCGACAACCGGTCGGCCTTCTGGCTGATGATGGGCCAGATCGTGCGCCGCGAGGCCAGCGTGAGCGGGCCGAAGAGATGGCAACTGCGCTCCGACATCTCTGCCTCGAAGGCCGCCACGTCCAAGTCGTGGCGGGCTTGCGCCTTGGGGCCGTCGTCCATCCACACCACGGCGGAGGACGGCAGCCCGTCGTGATCGGGCAGCGGCACAAGCGTGAACGGCCCGCCGGTGCGGTGAACTTCGGTCGAGATATTGTCATGCGGAATGGGATGCGTCACGGCAAAGGCCAGCGCCTTTTGCCCATAGCGCCGCGTCTGCACGCCGATCCCTGCGGCCTGCCGCATCGGCGATGCGCGCCCGTCGGCGGCGATGACCAACCTCGCACTGACGCGGCTGCCGTCGCTCAGCCCGACGCGTGCCTCCGCCTCGCGGGTGAACAGCGACCTTGTGCCGGTGCCGGGGCGGAAATCGACCGTGGGCAGATCGCCCAGACGCGCCACCATTTCGCGCCGCAAGAGCCAGTTCGGCAGGTTCCAGCCAAACGGCAGGTCCGAGATGTCGGCGGCGTTGAAATCGCGTGTCAGCCGCGGCTCGGCAACTTCGCCGCCCGCGTCCACGATGCGCATCACCTGCAACGGCGCGGCGTGGGGCGCCAGGCGGTCCCACAGACCGGCGGCCTCAAGCACCGCGCGCGCCGGTTGCAGCATCGCGGTCGAGCGCATGTCGGAGCCGTCCACATCGCGGTCCGTGATGGGGGAGGCGGGATCGACACAGATCACGCGAAAGCCCGCCGTGCCAAAGGCCGCCGCCGCCGTCAGCCCGGCAATGCCGCCGCCCGAAATCAGGATATCACAGGTTTGATCGCTCATCTCTCACCTCGCCTTTGACAGTGATGTAGGGGCAGGGGGCCCCGCTGTCCAAGCGTCAAACCGTCCTAGGCCGTGATCCGGGCCAGAAAACCGCTCAGGTCGTCGGTGTGGTGATGGATGTGATCGCCCGTGCCGGGCGTCTCGGCCACATGCACGGTGCGCAGCCCCATCTGATGCGGCACCTCAAGGTTGCGGGCGTCATCCTCGAACATCGCCGCGCGGTCGCGGATCAGCCCGTCGGCGTCAAAGACCGTTTCGAATGCGACGCGGTCCGGCTTGGGATGGAACCCTGCGTGTTCAACGCCGTAGACCGCATCGAACAGCCCTCCCAGGCCGCGCGCGTCCAGCACCCGTTCGGCATAGGGTGCGGTGCCGTTGGTGTAGATGATGCGCCGCCCCGGCAGGTCGCGCAGCCGCGCGGCCAGCACCGGATCGGGTGTCAGGCTGTCCATCGGAATGTCATGCACATGCGTCAGATAGGGCGCCGGGTCCACATCATGAACCCGCATCAGTCCGGCCAGCGTGGTGCCATGCGTGCGCCAGTATTCGACCCGCAGGCGATGGGCCTCGGCACGCTCCACGCCCAGCGCCTCCATCACGAAGGCGGTCATGCGCACTTCGATGTGATCGAAAAGCCGTGCGGAAGGGGGGTAGAGCGTGTTGTCCAGGTCGAAGACCCAGGTGGTGACATGCGTGAAATCGGTGTGCGGCATGGCGCCTAGGTAGGCGGGCGCGCGATGCGATGCAAGGTTTCTTCACTGGGGCATCACGCTGGGCGCTCCGAGGGTTGCGCGGTGGTCGGCCGCGACGTTAACTGGTGCCACTCCTAGAAAAGGCCCGTTCGATGTCCCTGCAGAAACCGCAACTGACCGATGCCTATTCCATGATCCTCGAGGCGATCGACGTGGGCGTCTACCGCCCCGGCGACCGGCTGGTGGAAAGCGAACTGGCCGAACGGTTCGGGGTGTCGCGCACGCCGATCCGCGAAGCGTTGCAGCGGCTCGAGACGCAAAGCCTGCTGGCACGCGACGGGCGCAGCCTGATCGTGGCGTCGCTCGATCACAACCAGATGGCCGAACTTTACGTGGTGCGCCGGGAACTTGAGGGTCTGGCTGCCCGGCTGGCCGCGCGCCACGCGACCGAGGAAGAGGTGCGGATCCTGCGCGACATGGTCGAGGAGGACAACGCGCTGAAGGACAATCCACGCGCGCTTTCGAGAGCCAACCGGCGGTTTCACAAGCAGATTCACCTTGCGTCGCACAACCGGTATCTGGTCCAGCAACTGGATCTGGTGCACCGCACGATGGCGTTGATGGCGACCACGTCGCTGGCCGCGCAGGGTCGCGGCGCGATTGCGCAATCCGAACACGATGCCATCGTGCGCGCCATTGCCGCGCGCGACGAGGCCGCGGCCGATGCCGCCCTGCGCGAGCACATCTCGGTCGCATTCATGACCCGCCTGAAACAGGATGCGGCGCGGCGTCAGGACGAGGGGTGATCGGTCTGCGCCGCGACCCCGTGCTGCGTCTTGTCCCAGAAAAACGGCTGCGCGATCATCTCGTAGAGCGCCTTGTAGCTAGCCACTGCGCCAAGCGTGAAATACAGCGGCATGGTGACGACCCAGATCAGCAGGTGCCGGCGCCCCCGGCCTGAGACGGCGACCAGGCTCATCCCCAGGTTCAGCAGTTCCGTGATCAGAAACAGCGCCGCCATCGCCCAGGCGGCAGTGGCGCCAAGACTATGGCTTACCGGATGCGTGACCCCCGCCAGCGCAAGCCAGAACGACCACAGCAAAGGCGCGCAGGCGAACTGCGAAAACGTGGCGAGGAAAATCGACTGAAGCCCCATAAACCTGACGAAGCCCAGTTCGCGCAAAAGCTTTCGTGGGGAGCGCATATGAACGAGGTAGGTGATCATGAACCCCTTGAGCCAACGCGAGCGTTGCCGGACCCAGGGCCAGGGGCGGCAGTTCGCCTCTTCGAAGGTCACGGTCGGCAACAGTTCGGTGACATAGCCGTGCCGCGCCAGGCGCACGCCCAGGTCGGCGTCTTCGGTGACGTTATGCGCGTCCCATCCGCCCAGGCGCTCCAGGATGTCGCGGCGGAAGAACAGCGTGGTGCCGCCCAGTGGAATGACCAGCCCCAGCTTGGCCATGCCCGGCAGGACGACGCGCCACCACGTCGCATATTCGATGGTAAAGCACCGCGACATCCAGTTGGTGCGCGAATTGTAATAGTCGAGAATGCCCTGAAGACAGGCCACGTTGTCGGGCGCGTCGTGAAACCGCGTGACCACCCGTTCGATCTGGTCGGGTTCGGGCCAGTCCTCGGCATCCCAGACGCCGATCACGGTGCCGCGGCAAAAATCGAGCGCATAGTTCAGCGCCCGAGGCTTGGTCAGCAGCCCGCCTTCGTCCGGCACCTCGATCACCGACATCCAGTTCGGCAGATCGGTCCGCGCGATGGTCTCGCGGGTGACGTCGTCGCTGGCCTCGAGCACGAGGATCACGTCGAGCAGGGATTTGGGATAGGTCAGTTGCGACAGGCGCTTGATCAGCGCGCTGGCGATTTCCTTTTCATGCAACAAGGGAACGAGCACGGAGACACGCGGCAGGCGGAACGGCATCTTGTCGAGCGTGAAAGCCGCAGGCCGATCGTGCAGGCCATGCGTGATCTGCGCCCAGAAGGCCGCCGCCTTCATCCCGGCGGTCAGAAGCAGCGTCAGGGAGGCATAGATCATCGCGATCGTGATCGTCCAGATCGGCGACACGATCAATGCTGCCGCGCTCAGCCCCAAGGCGCAGAACGCGATCCAACGGCGGGTGCCGGTGCGTGCGCCCCAGTTGCGGCAGCTTTCGATCGCGGGCACCCGAACCGAGGCCTTCGCTGCGAGTTCGGCGCCGTAAAGCCGGCTTTGATGGTGCGCGATCTGCACGCTGTCGCTGATCACCGGCACCAGATACGCCGCCCGCGCCCCAAGGCAGGCGCGCAGGTGATCGAATTTGCCGGGGTCATTTGTGGCCACCAACAGTGTGCGCCCGACATACATCCACGGGACGACATTATGCGCAATGCAGATCGCGGCGGGCAGGGCATCGCACATCTCGGCCGCGGGTGGGGATTCAGTCAGGTCGACACGCTGCGCATTGGCCTGATCGGAGAGCGCATCCAGTACATCGTCGCGGCTGACCAGCCCTTCGGAGACCATGATCTCGCCCAGCGGAGCATCGATATGGCGTTGCAACTCGAGGGCATGGACAAGGTACTGCGGGGCGATGAGGCCTTTTCTGACCAGATGACGACCGATCGGCACGGGCGGCCCGTCCGCGCTGATCGCCGGAGAAACTGGCCAATCCAGGCGCAGATCGCTCATCAGGGTCCGCCCTACTCGTACACTTACGCAGCGCAGGGTGACAGGCCAAGGTTAACAGAGTGTTAAGAGGCAAACTTCATGCGCGGCGGGGCCTGCACGGGCCTGCGACACCTGTCAGACGCGGCGATCGGCCATCGCCTTGGCAAAGCGTTCGAACAGGTAAAAGCTGTCTTGCGGCCCGGGCGAGGCTTCGGGGTGGTGTTGCACCGAATAGACCGGACGACCATCGAGCCGGATGCCGCAGTTCGACCCGTCAAAGAGCGACGTATGCGTCTCGACGACGCCGTTGGGCAGGCTTTGGCCATCGACCGCGAAGCCATGGTTCATCGAGGTGATTTCAACCTTGCCGGTGTCATGGTCCTTGACCGGGTGGTTCGCGCCGTGGTGGCCGTGGTTCATCTTGACGGTGCGCGCCCCCAGCGCGAGCGCCAGCATCTGGTGGCCAAGACAGATCCCGAACATCGGCAGATCGGTCTTGTCCATGATGTCGCGGATCATCGGCACCGCATAGACGCCGGTCGCCGCCGGATCGCCCGGACCGTTGGACAGGAAAACGCCATCGGGATCATGCGCCATGATGTCGTCATAGCTGGCCGTGGCGGGCAGGACGGTCACATCGCAGCCCGCGCTGGCCAGACAGCGCAAGATATTGCGCTTGGCGCCGTAATCGATGGCGACGACCTTGTGTTGCGGATCGGTCTGGGGCTGGTGCCCGTCGGGCCAGGCCCAGCGCATCTCGTTCCAGCGGTAGGACTGCGCACAGGTCACGTCGCGGGCGAGGTCCAGCCCCTCGAGCCCGACGAATTCGCGCGCCGCCGCGATCAGCGCATCGGTGTCGAAATCGCCCTCGGGATCATGCGCCAGCGCGACATGCGGCGCACCCGATTGCCGTATCGCCCGGGTCAGCCGCCGGGTGTCCACGCCGCCGATGGCGATGCGCCCGCGCGCGGCCAGCCATGTGTCCAGCCCCTGAACGCTGCGCCAGTTACTGGGGTCGGTGGGCATCCATTTCACCACCATGCCCGCCGCGACCGGCTCCGCTGTTTCGTCGTCATCGGGGTTCACGCCGACGTTGCCGATGTGGGGGAAGGTGAAGGTGACGACCTGACCGGCATAGGACGGGTCGGTCATGATTTCCTGGTAGCCGGTCATCGCGGTGTTGAAGCACAACTCCGCCACCGTCTGTCCGGTGGCGCCGAAACCGATGCCGTAGAACAACGTGCCATCGGCCAGGGCAAGGCAGGCGGTGGGGCGATCGGGCGTAAAGGTCATGTGGCGTCACCTTTCGGGAGCGGGCGTGTTCGGGGGCAAAATCTGCCGGAAACTAGTCGTGGGGCAGAGGCGGGTCAAGGGCCGCACGCGGTCTTTTTGCCGCCATAATAACAAGGTTCTCGCACGCGAAACCCTGCGCAAGCAACGGTTGCGGCAGTGGCGCGGTTTGGGTAAGGTTCAAGGCCCGGACGAGGCCGGGCACCCAACTGGACAGAACAGGACGCTGACATGGAATTGCGCGCACGCGTTTCACAGGCATTGAAACAGGCGATGAAGGACAAGGCGGCTGATCGGCTGTCGACGCTGCGGCTGATCAATGCCGCCATCAAGGACCGCGATATCGCGGTGCGGGCCGAAGGCAACGACGACGGGGTGGGCGAGGACGATGTGCTGGCCATCCTTGGCAAGATGTCCAAGCAGCGCACCGAAAGCGCGCGTGCCTACGAGGAAGGCGGCCGGCTGGACCTGGCCGACCGCGAGCGCGACGAGATCAAGGTGATCGAGGAATTCCTGCCGCGTCAGCTTTCCGAGGAGGAGCAGACAGAGGCGGTGGATGCGGCGATCGCGGAAATCGGCGCGGACAGCATCCGCGACATGGGCAAGGTGATGGCGCTGCTCAAGGGGAAATACACCGGGCAAATGGATTTCGGCGCCGTCGGTCCGATGGTCAAGAACCGCCTGAGCTGACACCGTCGGTGCGGGCCGGCGGTTGCGTCACCGCCGCCAGGCGCGTTGCAACTCGTCATACAGCGCGACCCGTTCCTCCTCAGACAGGAAGGCGCCGATTTCGACTTCGCGGCCCATGCCCTTCAGCGTGACGTACTGCGGCACGGGGCCATCCTTTTCGTACTTGGTGACAGTCGCCCAGTAGCGGTTGCAATCCCATTCCTTGACCGCGCCCGACGGTTCGGTGCGTACAAGTTGCGCCGCGTCGGTATCGAGGGTCAGCACCTCGACGATCTGTCGGGCGCGGTGGTTGCGTTGCAGCGCGAAATACACCCCCCAGACCGCAAGCAGCAAGAACGGCAGCAGCCCCCACAGGATCGGAGAGCCCAACAGCGGCAGCACCGGGATCATGATCAGCGTGAAGGTGGTGAGCACGAAGGCCGCCATGCCGCGCGCGGGCAGCGATTCATGCGGCCAGAGCCGCAGCGTCTGAGGTGTTTCGTCGGGTTTCGTGATCCATTGATAGGGCATGGCGGCACCGTTGATTGCGATGATCGCCATTTTAGCCCGTCTGTCGCGCGCGGCAATGCGACACGAGATCCGCTTTGGGCACCCGCGCGCCGGTGGGGGCATTGCCGGCGGTGCCCGTGTGGACAGCGCATCGACCCTTGGCCGATCTGCGGTGGCAGCCATGCGATGCGGCGCCGCGGCCTTTCTGACGCTACTGGGTCTTGGGAATGTCGACCCGGCCCAGGATATGCGACTGCCGCAGCGGCATCGCCTTGTACATGACCTCGACCGCCGTGGTCGCGATCCCCTCGCCGGTCATGCCGTCGTAGCGGCCCGTTCCGGCAACGATGCTCCAGGTGTTCGCCTCGCCTTTTTCGCCGGATTTCCAACGCATGGTAAAGGTGTCCTCGCCTTCGCCGAAAATGCATATCCCGTCGATTGAATTGGTGCCGTCCCGAAAGCCGAAACCGGAGCCCACGCAGCGTGCTGGGCCTTCCTCGAACGGGCCTTCGACGACCTCGAAGTATCCGCGGTTGTCCTGGGTGTAGTAGATGCTCTCGGAGAGCTGGAAATACTCCTGGTTCAAGGGATAGACATTGTTCAGCTCTATGGGTTGATCGGCATGCGCGGCCCCGGTCGCAAGCAGCGCCGCGCCCATCACTGACATGATCGTGTTCTTCATGGCGGCCTCCTCGGCAATGACGTCATCCTACAGGAAATCACGGGGATCCCTACGGATTTCGCGTGCCGCCGGGGCAGGCCGAAGGCGGTCGGCGGCAATCGAGAAGGGCGCGCACCTGCGTCAGTGCGGTTTCGGGCGGGGGTGCCGATGGTGGCCCGCGCAACGAAAAAAGGCCCCAACCGCCGTTGGAGCCTTTCGTGTCCTGGTCTGAAAGCAGAGCTTAGTGCGCCGGCTGCTTGTCCCAGTCTTCCTGCTTTGGAAGCTGCTCGAACGTGTGCTCGGGCGGCGGGCTGGGCAGGGTCCATTCCAGCGTGTCCGCATACTCGTTCCACGGGTTGTTTTCCGTGACCTTGCGGCCTTTCAGCAGCGTGTAGGCGATCACCCCGAAGAAGAACAGGAAGGACGCAAAGCTCAGGAACGCACCCCAGCTCGACCACTGGTTCCAGTACTGGAACGCGTCGGGGTAGTCGATGTAGCGACGCGGCATGCCCTGACGGCCCAGGAAGTGCTGCGGGAAGAACGTCAGGTTCGCCCCGATGAACATCGCCCAGAAGTGCAGCTTGCCGGCCCATTCGGGATACATGCGGCCGGTCATCTTCGGCAGGTAGAAGTACACCCCCGCAAAGATCGCGAACACGGCACCCAGGCTCATCACGTAGTGGAAGTGCGCCACGACGTAATATGTGTCGTGATAGTAGCGGTCCACGGCCGCCTGGCTCAGCACGATGCCGGTCACGCCGCCCACGGTGAACAGGAACAGGAAGCCGAAGGCCCAGAGCATCGGTGTCTTGAACTCGACCGATCCGCCCCACATGGTGGCGATCCAGCTGAACACCTTGACGCCTGTCGGCACCGCGATGACCATCGTGGCCAGCATGAAATAGGCCTGCTGGTTCAGCGACATGCCGACCGTGTACATGTGGTGCGCCCACACGACAAAGCCCAGTGCGCCGATCGCGATGATCGCCCAGACCATCGGCAGGTAGCCGAAGACGGGCTTGCGGCTGAACGTTGCGATGACGTGGCTGATGATGCCGAAACCGGGCAGGATGATGATGTAGACTTCGGGGTGGCCGAAGAACCACAGGATGTGCTGGTAGAGCACCGGATCACCGCCGCCGGCCGGATCGAAGAAGGCAAAGCCGAAGTTACGGTCCATCAGGAGCATGGTGATCGCACCGGCCAGAACCGGCAGCGACAGCAGGATGAGCCAGCTTGTCACGAAGATCGACCACGAGAACAGCGGCACCTTGAACAGGGTCATGCCGGGGGCACGCATGTTCAGGAAGGTGGTGATCATGTTGATCGCGCCCAGGATCGACGACGCGCCCGAGACGTGCACGGCGAAAATCGCGAGGTCCATCGACCAGCCGCCTTCGTTTACCGACAGAGGCGGATAGAGCACCCAGCCCACGCCCGAGCCGAGCTGATCGTTGCCACCGGGCGACAGGACGGAGCAGACCGCCAGCGTGGTGCCCGCGACATAGAGCCAGTAGCTGAGGTTGTTCATCCGCGGGAACGCCATGTCGGGCGCGCCGATCTGCAGCGGCATGAAATAGTTGCCGAACCCGCCGAACAGCGCCGGAATGACCACGAAGAACATCATCAGAATGCCGTGGGCAGTGATCAGAACGTTCCAGAGGTGGCCGTTGGGCGTACAGGTCGCGGCGGAATCGGCGAACATCCGCGCGCCTTCCATGCACATGTACTGCACGCCGGGGTTCATCAGCTCAAGCCGCATGTAAACCGTGAATGCGACAGAGACAAAGCCCGCGAGGGCCGCCGTGATCAGGTATAGAATCCCGATATCTTTATGGTTTGTGGACATGAACCAGCGGGTGAAAAAGCCGCGCTCGTCTACATGGTCGTGCCCGTGAATGGCTGCGTCTGCCATGCGGTGCCTCCTGAATTAATGTGATGCAGCACGCAGTTTCCACTTCGCGCTACAGAGTCTGAGGGGTTTTAGAATGACTTGGGCAGCGGGGCAATGATCGTATTTGCCGCAGACCAAGATAAATTGACGCGGGCAGGCGCGGCACAGAACGCAGATCCGCCAAACGGTCCACGGCGAAATTGTCTGCAGGGAGCGGAACTTGTTTACCGTCTTTTAACGCGCGGCGGGCATTTTGGCGATCGCGGCAGGATCTGGATCCCGACCGCGTCACTCGGGCGCAGCGCGTCCGCCGCCCCGATGTCCGGAGTTTTCGATGCAAAACCCATCCCTCGCCAAGGCACGACTGGTGCAGGATCCGTCGCCCGATGTGCCGGCGGAGGGCGTCGTTGACGACGAATGGAACAGCCACGCGTTCCTGAGCCGGATGTCGGTCCTCGTGCCCGGCATCATCTATGTCTTCAACCATCAGACGCAGAGCAACGAATACTCCAATCGCTCGATCGCCGATCTGATCGGCTTCAGCCCCGAAGAAATCAGGCAAATGGGCGATACGGTGCTGGAAAAGGTGATCCACCCCGACGACATCGCCGGTCTTGGCGCCTATTTCGCGGGGCTCCGCCGGCTGGCGCCGGGCGAGCAGGACACGTATGAATACCGCGCCCGCGCGAAATCCGGCAAGGATGTCTGGCTGTATTCCGTCGATACGGTGTTCGACCGGGCCGCCGACGGATCGGTGCTGCGCCATATCGGGCTTGCCTCTGACATCACGCGCCAAAAGCAGGCCGAGCAGCGCCTGATGGAACTGAACGCCGAGCTTGAGGCGCGGGTCGCGGCGCGCACGGATCAGCTCAACATCCTCAACAGGGAGCTTGAGGCGCGCGTCGCGCGGCGCACGCTGGAACTGAGCGATTCGGTGCGAGAGCTTGAACAGCTCACCTATGTCGCGACCCACGACCTCAAGGTGCCGATCAACAACATGTGCAGCCTCTCGTCGATGCTGAACGACACGGCGGATGACATGACACACGAACACCGTGAAACGCTGTCGTGGATGCAGAATGTCTGCAACCAGGCGCGCGACAAGCTCGAAGCGCTGGTCAGCGTGGCGCAGGTGCAATCGAACCGGTTGCCGCCATTCGGGCCTGTGGCGCTGGACGACATTTTGGCCGCCGCGAAGACCGCGCTCCAGCCGCTGATCGCACGGTCCGACGCGCGGGTGACCTGTGATTTCAGCGCGGCGCCGACTGTCCATTTCGCCCGCGCGGAGATGGCCAATATCGTGGAAAACCTGCTGAGCAACGCCCTGAAATACGCCGATCCCGCCCGTCCGCCCGTCATTCATCTGGCCTCGTGGTCGCAGGACGGCATGGATTGCCTCGCGGTGCGCGACAACGGCACCGGCCTTGACCTGCCTCGGGACCGGGACAAGGTGTTCGGCCTGTTCAAGCGCGCCCATGCCGCCCCCGAAGGCTCGGGCGTCGCGCTGCATGCGATCTCGCGTCTGATGCAGCGCATCGGCGGCCGGATCGATGTCGACGGCGCGCCGGATCAGGGTGCGGTCTTTACCCTCCGGTTTCCGGTCAAGGGCCAGATATTTTCATCACCGCAGGAGGACAGCGAATGCCGCCACTGAGACATGCGACCGCACCGACCGGGCCCGGCCCCCTGGCCGCTCCGCCGGAGTTGGTCCACCGGGGGCGATTGCGCAAGGTGCTGCTGGTCGATGACGATACGGTGACCAACATGATGCACCGCCGCGTCATCACGCGCACCGGCCTTGTCGACACGATCGACGTGGCCACCGACGGGATCGCGGCACTTGATTACCTGTGCGATCCCGCGAACAGGGGCCCGGCCCAGCCGGAGCTCATACTGCTCGATATCAACATGCCACGGATGAACGGTTTCGAATTCCTCGACGCCTATGCCGATCTTCCGGTGCCCGAGCAGACGCAGCAGATCATCATCATGCTGTCGACATCGCTGCTGCAATCCGATCAGGACAGGGCGGAGGCGGACAAGAACGTGCACCGATTTGCCAACAAACCCATTCGGGAGGCGGACGTGGCCAGCTTTGTATCGGAATACCTGATGGTCCGCGATGGCACCGCACCGACCGAAGGTTAGGGTGCCTGTCCGGTCGAGGGGCTGTCGCCGAACACGCGGGCAAAGCTGTCGCGCAGGGCGATGTCCACATCATCCATCGTGACCGGCAGGCCAAGGTCCACAAGGCTGGTCACCCCATGCTCGGAGATGCCGCAAGGAACGATGCCGGAAAAATGGCTCAGGTCGGGTTCGACGTTGATGGAAATGCCGTGAAAGCTGACCCATTTTCGCAGCCGGATCCCGATCGCCGCGATCTTGTCCTCGGCTACGGCGCCCGCGGCGGTCAGCGGCTTGTCCGGGCGCGCGACCCAGACGCCCACGCGCCCCTCGCGGATTTCACCGGTCACGTTGAAGGTGTCCAGCGCCGCGATCACCCAATGCTCGAGATCCTGAACGAACCGGCGCACGTCGCGCCCGCGCCGGCCCACGTTCAGGATGGTATAGGCCACACGCTGTCCCGGACCGTGATAGGTGTACTGCCCGCCGCGCCGGGTGTCATAGACCGGAAACCGGGCGGGATCGGTCAGGTCCTCGCGCTTGGCGCTGGTGCCGGCGGTATAGAGCGGGGGATGCTCGACCAGCCAGACGCATTCGCGCGCCTCTCCCTCGGCCACGGCCGCTGCGCGCGCTTCCATCCAGGCTTCGGCGGCGCGGTAATCCGTCAAGCCGTCGGTGATGATCCAGTCTACCATGGCGTGGGTCTAGCCGCGATCGGCGCCCGCGAAAAGGCCGCGGCGAGATTTTCGCAAGTGTCTCAGGCGGCCTGATCCTCGGCATATGTCCGGCGCAGCATGTCGGCATAGGTCTGCGCGCCCTGCGCACCGGTCAGCAGGTAGCGACCGCCAAAGACCATCGCCGGCACGCCCGATATGCCGCGCGAGGTCCAGAACTGCTGCTTTTCGCGCACCGAAGCCGCATGTGCGCCCGATGCAAGGGCCGCGGCGGCGGCCGCACGGTCCAGGCCGATCCCGGCGGCCACATCGGCCAGAACCCCGGCGTCCGACACATCGTGCCCCTGGGTGAAATGTGCGTCGAACAGCGCGATCTTGAGCGGGTGCTGCTGGTTCTGCGCCTCTGCCCAGTCCAGCAATTGATGCGCGGCAAAGGTGTTGACGATGCGGCTGTCGTCGGAAAAATTGAACGCGATGCCCAGATCGGCGCCAAGATCCGTGAGATGCTTGCGGTTCTGCGCGCTCTGCTCGGGCGATGCACCGTATTTTTCGGCGATATGTTCGGCCAGGTTCTGCCCCTCGGGCGGCATCTGGGGGTTCAGCTCAAAGGGATGCCAGCGAATGCGCGCGCCCATGCCGGTCATGCCCAGCGCCTGTTCTAGCTGCCTGAACCCGACGATGCACCACGGGCACATCACGTCAGACACGATATCGATCTGCACGACGGGGCCTTGATCCTCCGCCACTGTCTGTTCGTCGGTCATGCGTTGGCTCCTTTCGGGTGATGTCATGCCGGGTCACAAGATCGGCGCGCGGCTGCGCAATTGCAAGGGCAGGCGGGTCGCGCAGAAAATTCGCGTGGGATCGCGAAATTGTCCTTCACAAGGTCGCCGCGCTTCGCTAAAGACGCCACACCATCCATGGCGTGCGGTCGTGGCGGAATGGTAGACGCGCAGCGTTGAGGTCGCTGTGGGGTAACACCCGTGAGAGTTCGAGTCTCTCCGACCGCACCAAATTTCCGGTATTATCAAACGATTTGACACTGGGTTTTCTCCGAGCGACCCGGGTGGCCATTCACATGTCGACCGTATGCATGATCTCCGTATCAGGCACGGCGCGCATCCAAGTCTTCTTGATCCCGTCCGCCCGTGGCCTTGGCCTCTGGCGGCCACGCGTCTGTCGTGCCCGACGTTACCGCATGACCAGGAAAATCCGCGCCGCGCCGCGTTGGATGGTCAGGGCAAGCGCCCCTTCGACGCGGGACACCTGTCGGCGCAGGTCAGTCAGCGATGCGACCGGCATGCGGTTGACCGCCAGGATGATGTCGCCCGCCTGCAGCCCCGATCGCGCGGCCCGGCTGCCGGGATCGAGCCGGGCGACCACGACGCCGTCAAGATCGCCGTGGAACGGATCGCCCGGTTGCAGGTCGCGCAACTCCGCGCCGGCGAGCCGATCGAGGGCCCGGTCCCCGGTCGCGGCGGCCGACACCCCGGCCTCGCGCAGGGTCGCTTGCAGGGTCATCGCCGCGCCATCGCGGATGATGTCCAGCTCAACGGTGCTGTCGATCCGCTTCAACCCGATCTGACTGCGCAGATCGGCGGAGCCCGCGACGGGGCGGCCATCGACGGCAACGATCAGGTCGCCGGGTTCGATCCCGGCCGCCTGTGCGGCGCTGTCCGGCTCGACCTGAGTGACGACCGCGCCGACGCCGGCTTCGATCCCAAGCGCCTCTGCCAGGTCGGGTGTGAAATCCTGGATCGTCACCCCAAGCTGCCCGCGGCGGACCTCGCCGTATTCGATGAGCTGATCCATGACCGCCTGCGCCATGTTCGAAGGCACCGAAAACCCGATGCCGACATTGCCGCCGGACGGGGCGATGATCGCGGTGTTGATCCCGACCAGACGACCATCGAGCGTGACCAGTGCGCCGCCGGAGTTGCCGGGGTTGATCGACGCATCCGTCTGGATGAAATCCTCGTACCCATCGACATTGAGCCCGCTGCGCCCGAGGGCGCTGACGATACCGGAGGTGACCGTCTGACCGAGGCCGAAGGGGTTTCCGATGGCCAGGACATAGTCGCCGACCCGAAGCTGGTCGCTGTCGCCGAGGTCAAGCGCGGAAATGTCTTCGGCGTCGATGCGGAGCAACGCGATATCCGTTCCGGCATCGCTGCCGATCAGGTCCGCATCGAATTGCCGGCGATCCTTGAGCGTCACGATGATCCGGTCGCCGTTCTCGACGACGTGGTGGTTGGTCAGCACGTATCCTTGCCCGGCATCGACGATCACACCCGACCCCGCGCTCATCTGTTGGCGGGGCGCGGGTTGCTGCGGCATCGGCGGCAGGTCAAAGAACCGCCGGAAGAACGGATCGTTGAAGAGCGGGTTCATCTCTGCCGTTCGTCGGCTTTCGACGGAAATGTTCACGACCGCCGGCGTTATTTCTGCCAAGAGCGGCGCCAGCGTCGGCAGGCCGGTGTCGTTGCGCAGGAACGGGGCATCGGCCGTCTGCGCATTCCCGGGTGCGACAAAGGCAAGTGCGAGGATGATCAGCGCCGCCACCATGCGGCCAAATCCAGTCACTGTGTCGGGCATCCTGTGTCTCCTTGAACGGGCGGACGCGGTGACCGGACCGTTTCGCGGCCACCCGCCCCCAAAGGGGCTGACGTCAGACGGTTTTCGGCCCCTCGCAATCAGGGCCCGATCGCGAAAAATCGACCCCTGACCCTCTCAATGCCCTGCCGGTGCCTGGTGGGGGTGGCATCGGCAAGGAGGGTCGATTCAGTCGGGACAGGGGCCAGGGCGACCATGCCGATTGCCGGTGTCGATGCGCCGGATCGCGGCAATGACGTCGTTCCTTTCTGCGTCGGTCGGGCGGCCGGGCAATGCCGGCCGCCCGGTTGTTCAGGCCGCTTTTACCGGGATTCGCTTGACCCGCGCCTGGGCTTCGGCCGACTTCGGCAGCGTGACCGTCAGGACACCGCGCTTGAACCGCGCCTGCGCCTTGTCGGTGTCGACGCCCGGTGGCAGCGGTATGGTGCGATAAAAGCTTCCGTAGGACCGCTCGGACATATAGACGCCCTTGCGTTTTTCCTCGCTCGCCACCTTCTTTTCGCCTCGGATCGTCATCGCGTCGCCGGACAGAAGGATTTCGATGTCGTCCTCGGCCATGCCCGGCAATTCGACCGCGACCTCGACGCTGTCGTCGGTCTCCGCGACGTCGGTGCTGGGGCCGAACGGTCCGATAGCGCCGGTTCGACCGCTCCACCCTTTCTCGACGCGCTGCCAGAACTCCTCGAACACGGTGTTGATGTCGCGCTGCAAGGTGGCCAGCGGAGTGTTCGGGCTCAGGTCGTCGTTGGCGGGGGGCTTGTCCTTGTCACGCCCCCAGGGGATAAGATCGCCGATCTGCATGATGTCATCCTCCTTTCCCTGGTTCGGTCAGGCTGCTTTGACGGTGATTTTCTTCGGCTTCGCTTCGGCCGCCCGAGGCAGTTCCAGCCGCAGAACGCCATTCCTGAAATCGGCCTTGATCTGGTCCTGATCAACCGCATCCGACAGCGTAAAGACCCGGCTGTAGTCGCCTTCGCGATATTCCGACGACAGGCGGCGGTAGCCCTCGGGCACGTGACGCTTGACGCGTCCCGTCAGGGTCAGCACCTGGCGCTCGAGCGTGACGTCCACATCGTCGGGCGCGACGCCGGGCATATCCGCGAGGATCACCGTCGTGTCGCCCTTCTCGAAGATGTCCACCGCCGGGGTGAAGGTTGCGTCCATCGGGGTGCCAGCCGCAGTTTGCGCGGCCATGTCGCGGCCGCCTTCGGGTGTCAGTTCCTGTGCCATTTTCGTCCTCCTTTCTTTGGCGGGTTTACGATTTGATCTGGATACGCTTGGGCTTTTCATCCTCGGGTCGCTGCATTTCGACCGTCAGAACGCCGTGCTCGAACCGGGCATCGACCTGTTCGGCGTCGATGCGGAACGGCAGTTCGACCGACCGGGAGAATTTCCCCTTGGGCCGCTCGCGACGGTGCCAGGCGATCTCCTCGTCGGTGTCGCGATCGGTGAATTCGCCCCGGATCGAAACCACCGTGTCCTGGACCACCAGGTCGATGTCGCTTTCCGAAAGCCCCGGCAGTTCGGTGGTCATCACGATGCTGTCTTCCCCGATCCAGAAATTCACCGGCGGGTAGACCGACGTGCGCCGGGATGTGCCCAGACCGTCGAACAGCCTGTTCATTTCGCCCTGAACGCGGCGCATGTCGGCGAACGGATCGCCCGCGCCGAAGGGGCCGAAACGAGTGTGAAGCATTGTCGTCCTCCTTTCCATTGCTTGAACCAAGCCGACCCACGGGCCACGGGTTTGCGTCGACCATGGAAATGGCAGACCGGGACCGGCACGTGTTGGAGAGGTCGATGAGGCGGGTTGCAACAAACAGGCAACATGAAAGACGTGGTGCGAAAACCCGCGCCAAATCGTCGGGACGGGCAGGGCCGCGATCACTAAACGCCAATCGCCTGCTGCACGTTACGTGGAGACCCGCCATCGGCATCCCCAAACAAAATTGATGTGGAAACCGGGTTATCGGTTGTCAAGCCCGCTCTGGAAAAAAACCCGACGATGCCCACATCGGGAGTCGAATGAACCGAGGTCCGCGAGGAGGTGGGACATGGACCAGAAGAGCAAGATCAATCTGTGGTATTTCATTCTGGCGTTCCTGGGCGTCTTGCTGCTTCAGGATCTGTGGATGCGGTCGCAGGCCATCGAGGCGATCCCCTTCAGCCGGTTCGAGCAATATGTCGAGGACGGGCTGGTCGACACTGTCGTGATCGGCTCGGATACGATCAGGGGGACTTTCACGAGCCCGCAGAACGGCAAGACGGATTTTGTCACGACACCGGTCGCGCCGGGGCTGTCCGATATGCTGCGCGACCGGAATATCACCTATACCGGAGCCGCGGAGAACACATGGCTTGGCGCGCTTTTGTCCTGGGTCGTGCCCGCGCTCGTGTTTTTCGGACTGTGGGTCTTGCTGATCCGCAAGTTCGCCGAAAATCAGGGCTTTGGCGGCTTCATGTCGATCGGCAAGAGCCGCGCGAAGATCTACGTCGAGACCGACACAAAGATCCAGTTCGACGATGTGGCCGGTGTGGACGAGGCGAAGACCGAACTTCAGGAGATCGTGGAATTCCTGAAAGATCCCGACGGCTATGGCGCTTTGGGCGCGCGCATGCCCAAGGGGGTCCTGCTGGTGGGGCCGCCCGGCACCGGCAAGACGATGCTGGCGCGCGCCGTCGCCGGCGAGGCGGAGGTGCCGTTCTTTTCCATCTCGGGATCGGAATTCGTCGAAATGTTCGTAGGGGTCGGCGCGGCGCGGGTTCGCGATCTGTTCGAGCAGGCGCGATCGAAGGCGCCGGCGATCATTTTCGTCGACGAACTCGACGCGCTGGGCCGTGCCCGTGGCAGCATGCCGGGCCTTGGCGGGCACGACGAGCGTGAGCAGACGCTGAACCAGCTTCTGACCGAGATGGACGGCTTCGATCCTTCCGGCGGACTGGTCCTTCTGGCGGCCACCAACCGCCCCGAAATCCTCGACCCGGCGCTGCTGCGCGCGGGCCGGTTCGACCGGCAAATCCTGGTGGACCGCCCCGATCGCGCGGGCCGGGTCGCGATCCTCAATGTGCACATGAAGAAGATCAGGGTCGCGTCGGACGTGAAGCCCGAACAGATCGCCGCCCTGACAACCGGCTTCTCGGGGGCCGACCTTGCCAACCTGGTGAACGAAGCGGCGCTTTTGGCCACGCGGCGGCGGGCGGACCGGGTCGGCATGGTCGATTTCACCAACGCGATAGAGCGCATCGTGGCGGGGCTTGAAAAGCGCAACCGGCTCTTGAATCCGCGCGAACGGGAAATCGTCGCGTATCACGAGATGGGGCACGCCCTGACGGCCATGGCGTTGCCGGGCGTCGACGAGGTGCACAAGGTCTCTATCATCCCGCGTGGGGTCGGGGCGCTTGGCTACACCATCCAGCGCCCCACCGAAGACCGCTTCGTGATGACCCGCGAAGAGTTGGAGAACAAGATCGCCGTCCTGCTGGGCGGACGCGCCGCCGAGGGGCTGGTCTTTGGGCATCTGTCCACCGGCGCATCGGACGATCTGGCGAAGGCGACGGATATCGCAAGGTCGATGGCCACGCGCTACGGCATGAACGAGGATCTGGGCTTTGTCAGCTACGAAGAGGCCAAGCGCGACTTTCTGGATCAGTACCGCAACGCCAGGGCGGAGGCCGCCTATAGCGACGCCACCGCCGCGCTTATCGACGCGTCCGTGCGCACCACGATCAACACCGTCTACGACAGGGTGTTCGCGCTTCTCGAGGCCAATCGCGATCTGCTGGAGCGGTCGGCCCGCGACTTGCTGGACCGCGAGACCCTGACCGACGCCGATCTCGTGGCCTACAAAAAGGATCTGGTGCCCGAAGGTGATGGGGGCCGCCAGCAACGGGCCTGACCCGAGGGTGGCGCGCCGTCGTCACGTGCCCGCGGACCTGCGATGCCGGTGTCAGCCGCCTTCGCCGCGGTCCAGCGGATATATCGGGCGCGGCACCGTCCCATATGGCATCTGCGCGTAGTCGACCGTGCACAACGCGCCGCTGTCGCACACGATGATCCGTCCGGCAATCGGCGCAAAGGCCGCCCGGAAATGCTGCATCGATTTCAATGCGACCACGCGCAGCGCGGACGGATTGATGCCGAAGGTCTCGAACTGGCGCAGATCCAGCATCTGATGCGCAATGGTGACAATGAGGATATCGACGCCATCGACCCGCATGACGGCCGTTGGTCCGAAGCTCCGTTGCAGGCCGCCCAGGATGGGGCCGCTGCCCGTCACCCGGCCATCGCCGCGCCACATCAGGGTTCCGGTGACCTCCAACGGGCCACCGCCGAACTGCGGCGCGGTCCTGCCGCCCAGGCGCAATGTCCGGGTCGATCCGACGTCCCCGGTCTGAAGCATCGCCGCCGCCTCGGCATCGATCAGCGGGCCGAAACAGGCATCGCCGACCCCGGCGTCCAGCAACGCGCCCAGCAATGCCGTGGCATCGCCGTAGGCCCCCGATCCGGGGTTGTCGGCATAGTCGGCAATGATCAGCGGGCCGCTGCCCGGTTTCCATGTCGCGGCGATCGCGGCGGCCTGCGTCACGCTCAGGTAGGAATTCAGCGCCTCGTCGCGGCGCAGCCAGATGTCGTCGGCGATCTCTTCGCCCATGTCCTGCGCCCCCGCCAGTCCGGCCTCGGCGGTGACCAGAACGGTGGGTCCGACCTCGGCGATGTCGGCGCAGGGAAAGGCGCCGTTGATGCTGACGGCATAGACGCCCTTGCGCGCCTCGAACGCGCGCGCGAGGGCGTGGCGTTCGATCATCGGGCCGATATCGGTGCGCCCGCCGTTCGCCTCTTCCAGCATGGGGCGGTGGGCGCGCAGGGTGCGTGGGGTGATGTCGCCGCCGATGGTGCGGTGCAGCAGTTCGGCCACGCGCTGCCCGGTGGCGCGGACATCCACATGCGGATACGTGGTAAAGGAGACGAGGATCTGCGCAAGCTCGCACATGGCGGTGCTGACATTCGCATGCGGATCAAGCGTGACCGCGATCGGAAGGTCAGGCCCGACGATCCGGCGGAGCCGCCGCAGGATCTCGCCTTCGCCGTCGTCATGCGATGCCGTGACCATGGCGCCGTGCAACATCAAAAGGATGCCGTCCCATCCACCCTTGTCCGCCGCCTGCATCAGCGGCGCGCAGATCTGGTCAAAGGCATCGTCGGTCACCCGACCGCCCGGTCCCGCGCCGGCGCTGATCACGTGGGTCATGTCCCATCCGTGCCGCCGCGCGGTTTCAAGCACCCCGGCAAGTTCGGTGTTGCTGGCCCCCCGTGCGGCAATCGCCGCCGGACCATCCAGCAGAAACCGGTCCTGAAACGCCGCAATGTCTGTCGGACGGATATTGAACGTATTGGTTTCGTGCGAAATTTCGGCAGTCAGAATGCGAGCGGGCAAGGGATCGGTCCTTCAGAGGGGGTGATGGCAGGCGACGGCGTGACCGTCCCGCGCCGCGAGTTCAGGAGTTTGGGTCCGGCACAGATCGCTCGCCTGCGGACACCGGTCGGCAAAGGCGCAGCCGGGCGGCAGGTTGAAGGGGCTGGGTACCTCGCCCTCCAGCGGCGCGATCACCCGGCGCTGTGCCGGGTCCGGGGCAAAGGTGCTGTCCATCAGCGTCTTGGTGTAGGGGTGGCGCGCGGCAAGCCCGGTATCGGGCAGGGCTTCGACCACGCGGCCCAGGTACATCACCAGGATTTCGTCGCAGAAATACCGCACGAGGCTCAGATCGTGGCTGATGAAAAGATAGGTCAGGCCGAGGTCGTCGCGCAGCTGTTCCAGCAGGCTGATGATCTGCGCCTGCACCGACACGTCCAGCGATGCGGTCGGCTCGTCCAGCACCAGCAGCGATGGGCGCAACGCCAGCGCGCGGGCAATGCCGACGCGCTGCTTCTGCCCGCCGGAAATCTGGTGCGGATAGCTGCCCGCCAGACCGGGGTTGAGGCCGACCATGCTCAGCAGTTTGTCCACCTCTTCGGCGGCGCTGCCCTGCGGCTTGCGGCCCTGCACCTCGAAGGGCTCCATCACCGCGCGGGCGACGGTGTAGCGCGGATCGATGGCCGAGTAGGGGTCTTGAAACACCATCTGCATATCGGCGCGCAGGCGGCGCATCTCGGCGGCGGATTTGGCGCGCAGATCCTGGCCTTCGAAATGCAGCGTGCCGGTCGTCGGTTCGATCAGCCGCAGGATCAGCCGGGCCAGCGTGGACTTGCCGCAGCCGCTTTCGCCCACCACGCCGATCACCCGCCCCTTGGGCAGATCGAAAGACACGTCGTTGACCGCATGCATCACCCGCGCGCGGCGGAACGGCCCGCCGGGGCTGGAGAACTGCTTGGACAGGTTGCGCACTTCAAGCTGGTGGGTCATGCGCGCTCTCCGGGGAAATGGCAGGCGACGGCGCTGTCGCCTTGGGTGACATGCGCCGGGCGGTCGGTGGCGCAGATGCCCTGCGCACGGGGGCAGCGCGGGTGAAACGGGCAGCCCTTGGGGTAATTCAGCACCGTGGGCACCGTGCCGGGGATGCCGGTCAACTGTTCGTCCTGCCCAAGCCCCTTGGGAATGCAGCCGATCAGCGCCTGCGTATAGGGGTGCTGGGGCGCGCCGAAGATCGCCCCGACCGGCCCGTGTTCGATGGCGCGCCCGGCGTACATCACCACGACCTTGTCGCAGGTCTGGGCCACCACGCTCATGTCGTGGGTGATCAGCACCAGCGACAGATCGCGTTCCTTGACCAGATCGTCGAGCAGGCGGATGATCTGCGCCTGCACCGTCACATCCAGCGCGGTCGTCGGCTCATCCGCGACCAGCACGTCGGGGTCCGCCGCCAGCGCCATCGCGATGACGATCCGCTGTTTCATGCCGCCCGACATCTGGTGCGGATAACGCTCGCAGATCAGCGCGGGTTCGGGGATGCGCAGCGTGCCCAGGATCTCGACCGTGCGGGCCCGCGCCTCGCGGGCGGTCATCCCCAGATGCAGCACCGCCACCTTGTCGACCTGCGGCCCGATCTTTTGCAGCGGATCGAGCGAGGTCATCGGGTTCTGGGTAATGAGGCCGATGCGCCCGCCGCGCAGCCGGCGATAGGCCGGTTCCGACAGGGTGGTCAGCTCCTGTCCGTCAAAGACGATGGAGCCTGCGGTGATCCGCCCGCCCGACAGCGGCAACAGGCCCATCACGCTCATCGCGGTCAGGGATTTGCCCGATCCGCTTTCCCCGACGATGCCCAGCGTCTCGCCCTTGTCGAGCGCGAAGCTGACACCCGAGAGCGGTGCCACGGGGCCGAAGGCGACCTCCAGATTGCTGACTTCCAGCATCGCTCAGGCCCCCCTGATCCGGTCGCGGATGTCCAGCGCGCGGATCAACTCATCGCCAAAGAGGTTCACGGCGATCACCGTGACGGCGACGACCACGCCGGGAAAGATGATGACCCAGGGGCTGAGGAACAATTGCGCCGTGCCGCTCGACATCATCGCGCCCCAGCTCGGCGTCGGGGGCTGCGCGCCAAGGCCGAAAAAGCCCAGCGTCGCCTCGAGAACGATACCGTCGCCGATGGCCAGCATCCCCACCACGATGACCGGGGCGATGGCGTTGGGCAGCAGGTGATATTGCAGGATGTGCCGGGGTTTGGCCCCGAGGTTGATGGTCGCCTCGATAAACGTCTCGCGCTTGAGGCGCACGATCTGGGCCCGCGTCAGACGGGTGAATTGCGCGAGATAGGCAATCGCGATGGCGAATGTCGTCGAGGTCAGGCCCGGCCCGATGATGGCGACGAAGATCAGCGCGATCAGGATGTCGGGGAAGGACCACGTCAGATCCACCACCGTCATCACGGCGCGTTCGAACAGGCCGCCGAAATATCCCGCGGCGGCCCCCAGCGTCATGCCCACGGCGATGGAAATGGCGATTGCCGTGGCGCTGACCGACAGCGACGTGCGCGCGCCGTAGATGACGCGGCTCAGCACGTCGCGGCCGAACTGGTCGGTGCCCAGAAGATGCGGCCAGCCCGGCGGGGCGTTGCCGTTCATCAGGTCCTGCGCGGCATAGTCGAAGGGGGTGATCCAGGGCGCGAAGATGGCCACCAGAACCAGCAGGATCAAGAACCCGCCGGCGATCTTGCCCAGCCACGAGCCAAAGGCGCGCCCCAGCGAGGTGTTTCCGAACCCGGCCATGGCGCGGGCGGCGGTGCCTGTCATTGACGTCATTTCTTTGCCTCTCTGATGCGTGGATCCATTGCGGCCTGCGCCACGTCGCCGATCAGCGTGCCCAGCATGACTGCCAGCGCCAGCATCAGCAGACAGCCCTGCACGACCGGATAGTCGCGCTGCCCCAGCGCGCGGATCAGCAGCGATCCCAATCCGGGGCGGCCAAAGACGAATTCCACCGTGACCGCACCGCCCAGGATCCAGCCGATGCGCAGCGCCAGGATGGTGACGACCGGCAACATCGCGTGCGGCATCAGGTGACCGGTCAGGATGGCGCGCGCGGGCAGGCCCTTGGCGTGCAGCAGTGTCACGAAATCCTCGCGCCGCGCATCCAGCAGCGCCACGCGCGTGACCCGCGCGACCAGTGCGACCCCGCCGAAGCCGATGGTCAGAACCGGCAGCACCAGACTGTCCCAACCCTTGGCGCCCGAAACGGGAAACCATTGCAGTTGCACCGCGAAGAACAGGATCATCAGCAGCGCCAGCCAGAACCCCGGCACGGTCGAGCCCAGCAGAATGAAGCCGCGCACGACCTGCTCGACGAGGGTCGAACGGGTCGTGGCCGAGATGGTGCCGAGGATGATCCCGACGATGCTGGAGAAGGCAAAGGCCAGACCGCCCAGGGTCAGGCTGTAGGGCAGGTTCTGCGCGATCAGGTCGGCGACGGGGCGGCGCAGCACGATGGCCTCGCCGAAATCGCCCTGGAACATCGCGCCGATCCATTTGAAATACTGGACCACCAGCGGTTGATCGAGCCCGTACTTGGTGATCAGCGCCGCGCGATCATCCGGGGAGGACCCGACGCGGATCAGGTTGTCGATGGGATCGCCTGGCAGCAGGTGCACGATCATGAAGATGACGACCGAGATCGAGATCGACACCGGGATCAGCATCAGCGCCCGAAAGAAGATGTATCGCAGCAGCATCGGTCGGCCCTTCGTAGGGGTGCGGAACACCCACCCCCGGGATCAGGGATGGGTGTGGGGCGCGGTTGCGATCTATTCGACGACCGTCATGTCAAGCACGGTCTGCGAGCGGAACCGCGTCCCGCGCACCGGGTCAGGCACGTTCACCCGCTCCGAATTGTAGGCGATGTTCGTGGTCGGCTGGTAGATCGGCACGAACAGATGCTGCGACAGGACGTATTCGTGGTAAGCCTTGAAATTGGCGATCCGCTCGGCCGAATTCTTGCTGTCCTTCATCGCGACGTCGTTCAGGCGCTGGCCTTCCTCGTCTTTCCACATCGACACGTTGGGATAGCCCAGGCGCTCGCCGGAAAAGAACCAGTCCAGGATGTCGGAGTTGTTCCAGTCATAGCCGCGCACCGCCAGTTGGTGGCGGTTGTTCTTGTATTCGTCGCGGATCGTGGAACTGTCGAAGACCGTGATCTCGGCCTGCATCCCGATATCGGCCAACTGCGCCTGAACCACCTGCGTCAGCGAGGTGAATTCGGTGCCGTTCTGCGTGAACAGCTTGACCGACAGCGGCGCGCCGTCCTTGATCCGCACACCATCGTCGCCCATGACCCAACCCGCGTCCTCCAGCAGGGCATTGGCCCGGTCGAGGTCGTGGCTGACATTGAGCGACGGATCGACCTCAGCCTCCGGCAGCGATGCGATCAGGAAGTTGTGCGCAGGCGCGCCGACACCGTTGTAGATCGAGGCGACGATGGCTTCCTGGTTGATGGCAAGACCCGTGGCCTCGCGCACCTTGATGTCGTCGAAGGGCGCGGCCGTCACGTTGATCGGCATGTAGTTGATGCCTGTGCCGGGCATCTGGATCACCGTCACGTTGCTTTCGGCCTTGAGGATCTGCAGGAAATCCGTGGGCACGCCCAGCAGCACGTCGATGCCGCCGGTCTTGAGTTCCAGAAACGCGGTGGACTGATCGGGGATCTCGCGAAAGGTGACACGCTCAAGATGCGCGGCGCCCTGGTTTTCGGACAGGTCCGACGCCCAGGCGTAATCGTCGTTGCGCACCAGGACGGTCTCAAGCCCGATGGAAAAGCTTTCGAGCTTGAAGGGGCCGGTGCCCACGGCCCCGGTGACGCCGAAATCCTCGCCCATGCTGTCATAGGCGGCAGCCCCCGGCACGCCCATGAAGGACGAGGCAAGGTTGTAGAGCAGGTTCGGTTCGGGCCGCGACATCACGAACTTGACCGTCAGATCGTCGATCACCTCGACCGAGGCGACCGCGCCGACGAGATAGGCGTTTTCGGTCTCGGCGAAATCGGGGATCCAGTCGGCCACGGATTGCGCGTTGAACGCGGTGCCGTCATGAAACGTGACACCGTCCTTGAGTTTGAATGTCCACGACATGCCGTCGGCGGCTTCCTCCCAGGAGGTCGCCAGATGCGGATGATAGGATTGGTCCGCGTCCTGTTCGACCAGCCGGTCATAGATCAGCGACGTCGCCGAATTGAGGTTGCTCGACGTGACGGGGTTGTAGGAGGTCGCCCCGAGCTCGCCCGAGGCAAAGGCAATCGACGCCTCCTGGGCGAGGGCCGCGGTGGACAGGAACCCGAGCGTGATGAGCGCCGTTCCTGACAGAAGTTTCGTCTTGGTGGCAAAGCGCATTGGTTTCGTCCCTATGTTGGAAAGATGTTTTTTCAGGTATTTGTCTTGTTCCGGTGGCGTCGCGTGGCCGCGCTGCCGACGTGGCCGGTGAATTGGCCATAAAGCTCCGCAATGCGGTTCATCCGGTCTTCGACCTCGGGGCCCAGTTCCATGAAAACCCCGTTGACCAGCAGATTGGCGAGGCTCGCCATCTGTGCCGTGGATTCCCAGAACAGGTTGAATTCGGTCGGCACGACGAAAATCTCGTCGGCCACGTCATGGCCCCAGTCGCAATAGGGGTCGGTGATCAGCGTCACGGGCACGCCGACCGCCTTGGCCGCCGCCGCCAGATCGCGCGCCAGCCGCGAATACCGCCGGGCCTCGAAAATGACGAGGGCGGCATCGGTGTCGTCGCGTGCCAGAACCTGCGCGAAATTTCCGCCCGCAAGATCAAGCAGTTCGACACCGTCGCGCAGGTATTGCAACTGGTTGACGAAAATCTGCGCCATGCCGCGTTCGGTCTGGAACCCGGTGGCAAAGACCGCCTTGGCCGTGGCCAGACGCCGCACGACCACCGCCCATGCGGGGGAATGCGCGATCTCGTAGACCGCGACCAGGGCCGCCATCTCAAGCTCCAGCCCGCGGACAAGCTGGTCTTCGCCCGCGTTGTGGCGGGCCTGAAGATCGGCAAGGCGGTCGCCGATCAGCCAGGGCTGATCGCTCATGTCCTTGCGCAGATGCGCCTTGAGATCCTTGAAACTGCTGTAGCCCAGCGTCCGGCAGAACCGTCCCACGGTGGGTTCGCTCACAGAGACCTTTTCGGCCAGGCTGGCGGCGGTTTCGAAGGGGACGGTCGCAAGCTCGGCCAGCATGTAGCTGGCAAGCGCCCGATCCGCTTTCGATGCGGACGCACTGGCGTCGGTCAGTCTTTGCCGCAGCGATCTTGTCATCAGGTTCTCCCAGCAACTGTGATCCGAGTAAGTAATAAAACTTTCATTGAGTCAATCTTTTTAATTTATCTTGCAAAAAGGCAGGTCGGGGTGTCATGTGATCAGGCATGTGCGCGCCCGGCGTATGTGAACCCAGAAAGGGGCAATCGCCCGTGATCTATGACTTCATCGTAATCGGCGCGGGCATGGCGGGCGCCTCTGCGGCCTTCGAACTCGCGGCGGAGGCCACCGTCCTGTTGATCGAGGCCGAAGCGCAGCCCGGCTATCACAGTACGGGCAGGTCGGCGGCGCTTTTCACGCGCAACTACGGCACGCCGATTGTCCGCCGCATCAATGCGCTGAGCGAGCCGTTTTTCCGAATGCCCCCCGACGGGTTCACCGATCTGCCGCTGCTGCATCCGCGCGGCGCGATGGCCGTCGCGGCCCCGGGCGAGGAACATCTGCTGGACCCGGTGCTTGCCGCATCGACCGTCACCGAACCGGTGGTCGAGATCCCGTCCTCCGACGCGCTTGACCGGGTTCCCTTCCTGCGGCCCGACAGAACGGCCCGCGCCGTGTACGAGGCCGGCGTGACCGATATCGAAGTGTCGGTGCTGCTGGCGTCCTACCTGAAGGGGTTCAAGCGACGCGGCGGGGTCACCGCGCTGCGTGCGCCGGTCACCGCGCTGTCTCGGCGCAACGGCACGTGGACGGTCAGCGCCGGCAATGAGACTCTGCACGGCAAAACCATCGTCAACGCTGCCGGAGCATGGGCGGATCAGATCGGTGCCATGGCCGGGGCCGCCGCGGTCGGCCTGATCGCCAAACGGCGCACCGCGATCATCGTGGCGCCGCCGCCCGGAGTGACCGTGCCGGATCTGCCCTGCGTCGATTTCGCGGGCAACGACGCCTATATCAAGCCCGAAGCCGGCAAGCTGATGGCGTCGCCGGGCGACGCAACGCCGGATGTGCCGCAGGATGTCCAGCCCGACGAGATGGACATCGCCGTTCTGGCCGATTGGATCGTCCGCGAAACGCTTATCCCCGTCCGGCGGATCGAGCATAGCTGGGCCGGACTTCGGACTTTTGTGCGCGATGAAAGCCCGGTTGTGGGATACGATGGCGCAGTCGCCGATTTCGTCTGGTCCGCCGGGCAGGGCGGATACGGAATCATGATGGCGCCCGGCCTGGCACGGGCGGTGGCGTCGCTGTGCTTCAAGGATGGCCTGCCGGACGATTTCGCCGCTTCGGACATCGGGGTGGCGGATCTGGGGCCGATGCGCGCCAGCCTGGCGTGATAATTTCAACGCCACACCTGCAAAACGACCGGTCCACCGCGGGTTGCCGATCGCGTCACTGCGCGGATCCCGGTGCCGATCCGCATTGTCGGCGGCGGGCTGTTCAACGCGCTGGCCCTGCGGGTCGGGGCGCGTGCTTGCGTGCGCCGGACGTGCCAGCGCCGCGACATCGCTGCGCACCGCGGCTGGATGATCCGGGCGGTCGCCACGAGCCTCGCGCCGCCTGTGCAACGGGTGATACTGCTGCCATACTTCGTGCTGACCGGTGGCCTGTCGATCCTGATGGACGCACCCTGTTGGCCCAGTTTTCGGATACAGATATTGATATTCTGCGCGATGACCCCGATCCAATATTGGAAAAATAAACGCTTCATCAAAGCTGTGTCAGAATTTTCTGGATCGCGACCTGCAAATTTGGGATACATATTTCAGACGTGAGTACCGCTGAAGGCGGACCTTGCGCGCGCGCCACCCAGGAGCAGCCATGCCAGAGCCACAAACCACCAAGCTCGCCGCCGCCGAGCAGGCCTACCGCTCGATCCGCGCGGATATCATCAGCGGGGCGCTGGCCGAAGGCGAGCGGCTGACCGAAGAGCGTCTTTCGCAGGATTTGGGGGTCAGCCGGACGCCCGTGCGCGACGCCATCCGCCGTTTGACCCACGAAGGGTTCATCGTTCGCCAAAGCGGGTACACCACCCGCGTCGCCCGCTTTCCCGAAGACGAGATGACACAGGTCTTCGACATCCGGCAATTGCTGGAAGGGTACGCCAGCGAACGCGCCGCAAAGATGGCCAGCGCCGAGGACATCGCGGAACTGAAGCGGTTGAGCGATGTCATATGGTCCCACACTCCGCCGACGACGCCCGAGGATTTCACCCGGATCTCCGAAGCGAACGAGGCCTTTCACCGCCGGATCGTGGAGGCGGCCCGGTCGCCGCGCCTGACGGCGCTGATGTCGATGGCGTTTGACGTCGGCATGGTCGTGCGCACCTATCGCCGCTACAGCACGCGAGAGTTGGAGCGCAGCGCAGGCCACCACCGCGAGATCGCCGAAGCCATCGCGGCCCGGTCGCCGGATTGGGCCGGGGCGGCGATGCGCACCCATATCCGTGCCGCGCAGTCGGCGGCCGGCAAGAGCGATGCTGCCGCCAAGCCCTGACACCCGATCACCTGTATCCCCGTCCAAAGGAGACATCGTATCGAACGCCCGCGCCGATCCCTGCTGTTCACGCCCGCCACCCGCGCGCAATCCTTTGCGAAATCCATGCACAGCGGCGCCGATATCGTCTGTGTCGATCTGGAGGATTCAGTGCCGCCCGATCAAAAGGAGGCTGCGCGCACGCCCGCCGTCGCCTTTCTGACGGGACCGGAGCACGCGACCGCGCAGCGGGCGTTGCGCATCAACGGATTGGGGACGCGCGCGGGTCATGTCGATCTGCTTGCGGTGCTCGATGCGGCGCCGCGACACGGCGGCCTGCTGCTGCCCAAGGTCGGCCATGCCGAAGAGATCCGCCGCGTCGATGCGCTCCTGTCCGAGGCGGGCAGCCCGGTCGAGATTTACGCCCTGATCGAAACCATGGAAGGCCTGGAGAACGCAGGCGCCATCGCCGCCGCCTCGGGGCGGCTCAGGATGCTGGTGTTCGGCGCCGTCGATCTCAGCGCGGAAATGGGCTCCGACCTGTCCGACGCGGCACTGGCCTATCCGCGCGGCCGCATCGTACAGGCGGGACGGCGCCACGGGCTTGACGTCATGGACGTGCCGTCGCTGGATTTCCGCAATACGCAAGCGGTGGCGGCTGCCGCCTCGGCCGCGCGGGCGCAGGGGTTCACCGGCAAGGCGTCGATCCACCCCGTCACACTGGAGGCGATCAACGCCGCCTTCACCCCCGACGCGACAGAGGTGGCCCGCGCCCGTGCGGTGATCGCGGCGTTCCGGGCCGCACCGAACGGCCTGGCGGTGCTTGACGGGCAACTGATCGAGGCGCCGGTGATCAAGGCGATGGAAAAACTGCTGGCCGTGGCCGACCGCGCGGGCGTGGAGTGCGACGAATGACGGTCGCGGCGATCACCGTCGACGAACTGGCGCGGGCGCAGGCGGCCTATGCGATCTTCGCGCGGTTTGACCGCACCGCCATGCACCGTCACCTGACCGCGCCGGCCCCCCGCGGCCGACTGAGCGGGAAAGTCATCGGGCTGAAAGACAATATCGCGCTGCAAGGGGCGATCCAGGCGGCGGGCATGGCGCAGCGCGCGCAGCGGGTCGCCGCGTGTGACGCGCATGTGACGCGGCTCTTGCGGCTGGCGGGCGCGCGGCTTCTGCCGGGGCTCAACATGGACGAAGCGGCGCTGGGCGGTGTGACCGACAACCCGCATTTCGGACGCACCGACAACCCGCGCGCGCCGGGCCACAGCGCCGGGGGCAGTTCGGGCGGGGCGGCGGCGGCGGTCGCGGCGGGGGTGATGGATGCGGCGCTGGGCACCGATACCCTGGGCTCGATCCGGATCCCCGCGTCCTATTGCGGGGTGGCCGGGCTAAAGCCCACCGCCGGCCTTGTCGGGCGCGGCGGAATCGTACCGCTGTCGCCCAGCCTTGACGCGGTGGGGCCGATGGCCGCGTCCTGCGCCGATCTGTGGCCGCTGATCGCCAGCCTTGCGGGCCATGACCCCGACGACCCCGACAGTGTGCCGACCCCGGCTGGCTGGGCGCACAGGGACGAGCGCCCGATGCGGATCGGCCTGCCCGATGCGACCGACGGCGTCGACGTCGAACCACAGGTGCGCGCCGCGTTGCACTCGGCCATCGCGGCCCTGCGCGCCACCGGTGCAGAGGTGGTGCCGGTGCATGTGCCGGGGTGGGATCCGTCCGCCTTGCGGCGCGCGGCCTTTATTCTGACCGAGCATGAAGGTGCGACCGCGCTCGCCGACGATCTGGCGCGCGGCGACGGGTTTTCGCAAGGCGTGCGCGGTTTGCTGAACTTTGGCCGCGATCTGCCCGCGCGCAAGCTGGCCGCGGCGGTCGGCGAAGTGCGGCGCGCCGCGATGGGTCTGCGCGTTACGTTCGAGCAGGTGGACGCCATCGTCACCCCGACAACCCCGCAGCGCGCGATCCGGGCCCAAGACGCCGCACCCGCCAATCAGGCGGATTTCACGGCGCTGGCCAACGCGGCGGGCGTCCCGGCGATCGCGGTTCCGGTGCAGGTGCCGGGCGACACACGGCCCGCGTCCGTGCAACTGACCGGGCGCGCCTGGTCCGAAGCGGCGCTGATCGCGCAGGCGGTGTCGCTCGAGGCGGCGCTGATCGGGCGCCGCTGATCCCCTATCCGGCGCGGGTCGCGGGCGGCGTGAACAGATCCGCGTAGCGATCGCGCAGCAGGTTCTTTTGCACCTTGCCCATCGTGTTGCGGGGCAGGTCGTCGATGACGAAGATGCGCTTGGGCCGTTTGTATCCGGCCAGCCGCGCCAGCAGGGGGGCCAGCCCGTCCACGTCCTGCGCGGCGGTGTCGTTTGCGGTGACGACGGCGATCACGGCCTCGCCGAAATCGGGATGCGCCACGCCGAAGACCGCGGATTCGCGTACCCAGGGCGCATCGTCCAGCACCATCTCGACCTCCTTGGGATAGACGTTGTAGCCGCCCGAAATCACCAGGTCCTTGCTGCGTCCGACGATGTGCAGATAGCCATCCGCGTCGATCCGGCCCAGATCGCCGGTGATCAGAAAGCCGTCCGGGCGCAATTCCTCGGCGGTCTTTTCGGGCATGTTCCAGTAGCCCTTGAACACGTTGGGCCCGCGCACCTCGATCATGCCGATGTCGCCAGGGGGCACGTCTTGTCCCCCGGCGCCATCGGTGATCCGCAGTTCAACCCCCGGCAGCGCAAAGCCCACGGTCCCCGCGCGGCGCTCGCCGTCATGGGGGTTGGAGGTGTTCATGCTTGTCTCCGTCATTCCGTAGCGTTCCAGGATGCGGTGCCCGGTGCGCGCCTCGAACGCCGCGTGGGTTTCGGCCAGAAGCGGCGCGCTGCCGGAGATGAACAACCGCATGTTGGCGGTGGCATCGGCGGTGAAACGCGGATCGTCCATCAGGCGCGTGTAAAAGGTGGGCACCCCCATCATCAGCGTCGCACGCGGCAGCGCCGCCAGCACCGCGTCCCTGTCGAAGCCGGGCAGGAAGATCATGCCGGCCCGCGCCAGAAGCGTCGTGTTGACCGCCACGAACAACCCGTGCGCGTGAAAGATCGGCAAGGCGTGCAGCAGCCTGTCGTCCGATGTGATGCGCCACAGATCGCACAGCGCCCCGGCGTTCGACAACAGATTGCCATGGGTCAGCATCGCCCCCTTGGAGCGCCCCGTCGTCCCGGAGGTATAGAGCAGGGCGGCGACGTCATCGGGCGCCCGGCCGGCGGCGGCGAACTCGGCGGGCATCGACGCCGCGAGATCGGCGAAACTGCCCGCGCCATCCGGCCCTGCCGTCAGGCAGGCGGCCCCCGCCGCCGCCGCAACCGGGGCCAGCGCCGCCGCCACCCGCGGATCGCAGACGAAAAGCGCCGGCGTGGCATCGGTCAGGAAATAGTCGATCTCGGCGGCGGTATAGGCCGTGTTGAGCGGCACGAATATCACCCCCGCCATCAGGCAGGCCCCGTAGATCGCCAGCGCCTGCGGCGATTTTTCGACCTGCAGCGCAAGCCGGTCGCCGGGGCCGAGCCCCTGGGCCGCCAGCACCTGCGCCGCCCGCGCGACGGCGTCGTGAAAGGCGCGGTAGCTCAGGCTGCCGCCCTGTGGAAAATCCAGGAAGGGCGTGTCGTCCTGCCGGATCGGGGCAAGCAGCGCATCGTAGAGGGGGTTCGCCATGTCAGTCGTCCTTTCGCTCAGGATCGAAATGAAGCGTTACGGCCATGGCCAGCGTTCCGTCCTCGCGGCGCGCCCAGACCTGCGAACGGTCCCGGTCGCGGGCCAGTTCAAGGTGAATGGGATCGGGGCAGAACAGCGGGCTGTGCGCGCGTATGTCCAGCGCGCGCAGGCGGCGGCCGGGAGCCTGTTCGACACCGAAGTCCGCCAGAAGCGAAACAGTCAGCGGCCCATGCACCACCAGCCCCGGATAACCTTCGACGTCGCGGGTGTAGTCGGCGTCGTAATGGATGCGGTGGCCATAGAAGATCAGCGCGGAATACCGGAACAGGAGCACCGGATCAGGCGTGACGACCCGGCCGGGCAGGGCGGTGTCGGGCGCGGGTCGTCCTGCGGGCTGCGGGGTGCCGGGGGCGGGCATCTCGCGGTACACGATGTCTTGCGTCTCCGTCAGGTGCAGAACGCCGTCCACCTCGAACCGATGATCGACGGTGACAAAGCACAATGGCCCGCTGCGCCCCTGCTTCATCTCGATGTCACGGATGGTGGATGTCTTGGTGACCCGCTGCCCGATGCGCAGGGGCTGCGCGATCTCGACCCGGCCCCCGGCCCACATCCGGCGCGGCAGATCGACAGGCGGCAGGAAGCGGCCCAATCGTTCGTGCCCGTCCGCCTTGAGCCGCGACGCGGGCAGTTCGGGGTTGAAGTAGATGTAGTGCCAGAAGGGCGGCAGCGCGTCGCCGGGCCTGAAACGCGCCTCCCGGTCGAGCGTGACCTGCATCAGGCGGGCCTGCCGGGGATCGAGCGTGTCGGTCACCGTCTCGCTCCGGCCGATCCAGTCGCGCAGACGGTCCATATCCCGCGTCAGGGGCGGCAGGGGGGCGTTGTCCATGCCGCTCACCTCCGCGTGAAACTGGGTTTGCGCTTTTCGGCAAAGGCGCGGCGGCCTTCGGCGTAATCCTCGCTGGCGAAACAGGCCTTGGTCAGCGCGTCGATCTGTGCCTTGCCGACGCCCGCGTCGGGGCGCGTGACGGCGCGGATCGCCGCCTTGGCCGCCTCGACCGTCAGTGGGGCGTTGGCGGCGATGCGCCGCGCAAGTTCGGTCACCGCTTCCTCCAGACCGTCACGCGGCACCACCCGGTTGACCAGCCCCATGCCCTTGGCCTCCTGCGCGGTGAAAAGCTGTGCGGAATAGAGCACCTCGGCGGCGACCGACGGTCCGGCGACCTCGGTCAGCTTGCGCACCCCGTCATAGCCGTACCCCAGACCCAACTTGCCCGCCGTGATCCCCATGCGCGTATCCTCGGCACAGATGCGCAGATCGCAGGCGATGGCCAACCCCATGCCGCCGCCGATGCAAAAGCCCTTGATTTCGGCGATGGTGGGCTTTGGAAATGTATAGAGCGCCAGATCCGCCGCCTCGGACCGCGCGTTGTAATCCCGCACACCGGCCGGCGTGGCGCGCATCCTGTCGAATTCCGAGATGTCGGCCCCCGATACGAACGCCTTGTCGCCCGCACCGTTCAACACGACGACACGGATCGTGTCGTCGGCCTCGAACGTGTCGAGCGCGGCGCGCAGCCCGTCCCACATCGCCAGCGACATGGCGTTCATCCGGGCGGGGTTGTTGAAGGTGATGCGTCCGATGCCGTCTTGTGACTGCACCAGAAGCCTGCCTTCGGCGAATTGCGTGGTCTCTCGCGCTGTCATGGCGTCACTCCTTGCTCATGCGGGGCAGGCGCGCGCGCCTCACGACGCCCACTGTCCGCCGCCATCCATGTCGATCACCGTACCCGACAGGTATTCAACCCTCGGCGAGGCCAGCATCGTGGCAAGGTCCGCCACCTCCTCGGGATGTTTGGGGCGACCGAAGGGAAAGGCGTCGGGGTCGATCAACTCGGGCCAGCGATCGGCGTCACCCAGTTCTTCGGCGGCGCGCTTGGCGAACATCGTCGTCATGCGGTCGGTCAGCGTGGGCGAGGGGTTGATGCCAAAGACACGCACGCCGTGCCTGGGTGTCTCGGCCCCCAGCGCATGGGTGAACCCGATCAGCGCCGCGTTTCCCGCCGCGCCGCAGATATAGTTCGACCGGACCGCGCGCCCGCCCATGCCAATGATGTTGATGATCGTGCCATGCCCCCGCGCCGTCATCGTCGGGGCGTAGAGCTTGCACAGGTGAATGTAGCCGAACACCTTGAGATCCCATCCGGTGCGCCAGTCATCCATCGACAGATCGGAAAGTCGACCGGGCTGGATCGCGCCCGCGTTGTTGACCAGCACGTCCACATCCGGCAGGGCGGCGAACATCGCGTCACGGCCCGCATCGGTGGACAGGTCGGCTGCAAGCGTCCCGGTGCCGCTGGCGCCCGCCGCCGCGATCTCGGCGCGCGCAGCCTCCAGCGCGTCGGCCGTCCGGGCGACCAGCGTGACACGCGCCCCCTCGGCGGCAAAGGCGCGTGCCGTGGCCAGCCCGATGCCCTTGGACGCGCCTGTCACGACGACGTGTTTTCCGTTCAATTTCAAATCCATGATCTGTCGGTCCCGTTGGTTTGCAAAGGCCGCCCCTGCGCGGCTGTCAGACGTGATGGTTGTCAGACGTAATACTGTATTTCGAAAAAGAGACACCCCCCGAGGGAGGCAAATGGCCCGTGCGGCGTGCCGGGCGGGCGGCAGGCATAGGACGGCGCGCCGTGGTCCTGCCCGGCGGCGGTCAGATCGCCGTCGATCAGATACACTTCCTCCCAGTAGTCATGCACGAATACATCCGGCGCGACCGTGCCGGGCAAAAACCGGATGAGCCGTGTGCGCACTCCGCGCCCGGCAGCTTCGTCCAGCGCGCCCGACAGCATCTTTTGCTGCACACCGGGCGCGCCGCCGGGCACCTGCTCCCATCCCGTGTCGGCATCCACGCCGCCGAACGCGACGGCGGTCTTGAGGTCAGATATATCACGCATGACATGGTCCCTTTTCTGTCTGCTCCACGTCCGGCCCGAGACCGGCGAGCGCGGTGTTCAAGGCCGCGAGCGAGGCCGCGCCGGGCAGGTCCGACACCGAGTTGATCAAGGCCCCGGCAGCGGCGGTGCGCAGCCCGGCGTGGCCGGTGTTGGTGCGGAACTTGGCCTGGACCGCATCGAGGCCCAGGGGCAATTCCGGGTCGCCGGGGGCATGTCGGGTGCTGCGCATCAGGGCCGCCGCACCGGTCTGGCGCACCGAAAGCCGCGCCCCCATCGCACCGGGAAAGGCGGCGCTCAGGGCGGGACTCTCCTGCACCGTGGTCAGGCCGCGCAAGCGCCTGATCTCGGCATCGTCGCGCGCGGCGGCACCGAAATCCGCCAGACCGGGCGCGCCGCGCTCCAAGGCCACGGCGACGCAGTGCTCGAAGCTGAACCGCGCCCGATGATCGGTGTCGGGCGCGGGATCGGTGCAGAACGACACTCCGGCGGCATATGTGCCGATCTCGATCCGCGTGACCTTTGCCGGATCGATCCGGTCGCGCAGGCCGAGCGCGAGGTGAATCGCGGCGTGAGTGTGGCGGCATGCGGGCCAGGGTTTCAAGCTGACCTCGTGCAGCAACCACGGGCCGTCGGGGTCGGACAGCACCCGGCCTTGGTCGGCGTCGGGATAATAGGTGGCAAAGATCCCCAGAGGCCCGTCAAGGATGTGGCGCGCGCCCCGAAGCCCCGCCAGCGCCAGCGCGGCAGAGGTCACGCCGGCCCGCGCGGCCTGCGCCGTTGCGACCTGTTTGCTGTCGGTCTGCTCCAGCCGGCATTGCCAGACACCGGCGGCCTGCATCCCGGCCTGCCCCAGCGCGTCGAGCATCTGGTCGCGCGATGCGCCGCGCAGCCGTGCACAGGCCATCGCGGCCCCGAACACGCCGCAGACGGCGGAATTGTACCACGCGGAGTAGCCGCCCACGGCGGCGGCGCGTCCCAGCCTGAGCGCCACGTCGTAACCCGAGACGATCGCGTCGAGCAGGGCCGTGCCGGTGACGTCCGCGGCCTGCGCCTGGGCCAGAGCGGCGGGCAGGATCACGTCGCCCGCGTGCAGGATCGACGCCCTGTGCAGATCGTCCATCTCGAGGATATTGCCCAGACCGCCGTTGACGAAGGCGGCCTGCTCCGCGCTGCTCTGGCCCAGTCCGAATGCGGTGGAGCGCCCCGATTGAGGCGCATCGCGCGCCCACCGCACCAGCGCCCGATGCTGCGACTGGCCTGTCGCGGCCAGCGCGCAGCCCAGCCAATCCAGCAAGAGCGTCGCGGCATGGGTGCGGTCCCCGGTGTCGATGGCGCGCAGGCACAGATCGGCCAGCCCCCCGCTCAGGCTTTCGGGCGCTGCACGCGAACCCGCGTGCGGCGATGCCGCATTAGGGCGCAGACCTTGATTTGGGCGATGTGCCAGGGCGCGGCTCCGAATCTTTGGTGTTGGATTTGGATACATTATCGACAATTTCGTGTCCATAAATCCAGTGAATAATCAGCGCCTGAAATTTAGGCGGTATTTGGTATGCGAAGGTTTAGTGAAGCAAAGATAAATAATAACAATTAGATAAGTGCATAATTCCCGCTCTGATTGCTGTCGATGCCAAGAGTTGCGGTCGAAAGGTAAATGTTTTCCTTCCAATTTTCGTACACAGAACTATCGTCGTGGTCAGGAAGGCACCGCCGAGCCACGGACCCTGTGACCCGGCGTCAGCCTCGCGAGCTTCAAAGGCGGAAAACAACGCCCTGACCCGTCGGCGTTCGCTCGACCGAGCGATCCCGGCCTGACGACCACAGCGGCGCGCAGCGACCGTGTTCAACGGAGTGAGGAAGACCATGAACCAGACAGACTTCAACCGCCGCCAGATGCTGGCGCTCATCGGGTCGGCCGCCGCCGTGGCGGGCCTGCCGACGCAATCCTTCGCCGCCGAAGCGCTCAAGCTTTGGGCGCCGGGCATCGCCAAGGTGGGCGGCAGTGACTGGGCCGCCATGGAGGCGCAGGCCGGCGTGCCCATTGCCGCCATCGCCAAGAGCGCACGCGCCGACGAAAGCATTCAGAAGATGGTCGTGGGCGACGGAAACAAGCTCTATGACGCGATGACCGACAATGGCGGCGGTATGGAGGACGCGCTGGCCTCGCAGGGCGCGATTGCCACGCTGGACCCCGCCAGGATCGCCAACTGGTCCGGGATCCTCGCGGATTACAAAGATGGCGGCCCGGCCGCCGACACGATCCGCCACAACGGCGATCTGGTGGCGATCCCCTATATCTCGAACGCCGACAGCCTCGCCTTCAACCACGGCGTCATCGGCGAGGAGCTGACCTCGTGGGAGGCGCTGTTCGACAGCCAGTTCCGCGGGCGTGCGGCCATGCAGAACGATTTCGGGCCGACGCTGACCAACACGGCGATCTACCTCAAGCAGTCGGGCAAGCAGGATATCGAAAACCCCTCCGACATGAGCGAGGCGGAAGTGAAAGGCGTCTGCCAGTTCCTGATCGACCTCAAGAAAAAGGGCCATTTCCGCACCTTCTGGGACGGGGTGCAGAACGGCTCCGACCTGTTGTCGTCCGAAGAGGTGCTGGTGTCGTCGTGCTGGGAGGTGATCCAGATTTTCGCCGCCCGCAAGAACGGGCAGGACATCCGCTATGGCACCATGAAGGAAGGCCACCAGTCGTGGAACAACGTCGTGATGCTGACCAAGGGCGGGCAGGAGCGCGGCATGGAGGACGCCTTTTATGCGCTGGCCAACGTGTACCTGTCGCCGTGGTTCGGCGCGCGCACGCTTGCCGGTCTGGGTTTTACCCCGCAGATGGTTGGCGTGAGCGACTATATCGATGCGCATCCCGACGACTTCGATGCCGAGACCAAGGCGCTGCTGGCCGACCGACTGGCCCGCAAGCAAGAGCGCGCCGACACGCCCGGCAATTCATGGCAGAACGTGTTCCCCACCAACATTCGCGCCTATCAGGATTGGTGGGCCCGGGTGCAGGCGGCCTGAGCGAGGCGCGCCCGCCATGGCACCGCACACACCCCGACGTGCCGACGGTCCCCCCGTCGGCACACACCGTGCCAGCATGATGGATCGGCTGTCAAAGGGCGTCTTCTATCTGCCCATCGTGTTCATGATGCTGTTCTTTGCGCTGCCCATGGCTCTGACGGTCGTGTTCAGCGTGTTCGAGCGGACAATGTTCTGGATGGAGCCCGGCTTTACTCTCTTTGCCTACGAGAATTTCATCTTTTCGGCGCGGCTGACGAATTTCCTGTCGTCGATGTATTATTCGCTGATCTCGGTCGCGATCTGTTTCGTGCTGGGCTTTCCCATCGCCGTATTCCTGCGCAAATCCGTGCCGCAGGTGGCGCAGCACCGGGTGGTGCTGCTGTTCATCCTGCCCTTCATGGTGTCCGAGATCATTCGTGTCTTTGCCCTGCGCCCTGTGCTGCAACGCAATGGGCTGGTGAATACGACGCTGCAGAACCTCGGCCTGATCGACGAGCCGATCACCGCGCTGCTTTATACCCATACCGGCGTTATCATCGGCGAGGTGATGTCGTTCCTGCCGTTCATCGTCTTTTCGGGCTTCCTGGCGATGGAGGCGGTGCCGAAATACATCTTCGAGGTCTGCGACGACCTGGGCGCGGGACCGGTGCGCCGCTTCGTTGATGTGATCCTGCCGCTGGCCGCCCCCGGCATTTTCGCGGGCTGCGTGTTCATCTTCGTCAATGGGCTGGGTGTCGCCCTGCTGCCCAACATCCTGGGCGGGGCGGGGGCCGTCAACGCCGGCCTGATCGCGACGCAGGCGATTGCCGCGCTCGACTTTCCGCTGGCCATGGCGGTGAGCGCGATCATGATGACGACGCTCATGACGCTGCTCTACATCGGACACCGGCTGTTCGACCTGACCAAAATTCTGTCACCCATCAACTGAAAGGCCGCGCACCCGTGGACGATTACGCCAACCCTTTGCTGCACCGCCTGAAGTGGGCCTACCTGCTGCTGGTGGTGCTGACCCTGATGAGCCCGGTGTTCTATGTCATGTATATCTCGTTCAATCAGAACGGATTTGGCGCGAACGAGTACGTATTCACCCTCGAATGGTACGGATTGATCTTTTCCGACAAGCTCTTGATGGGCGCGTTGGGATGGACCATGGCCCTGTCGGTCACGACCACGCTGATCGCGGTGCCGATGGCGCTTTTGGCGGCGAAATACTACAAGGCGGCGCAGAACAAGCTGCTGCCGGTCTTTCTGATGCTGGCGCCCCTGTTCGTGGCGCCCGACATCCTCGGCTCGGCGCTGCTGGTGTTTTTCAAGAACCTCAACGGCACCATGGTGACACTGGGCGACGCGCTGGGCACCGGTCTTTTCGACGGCTGGTTCGACCTTGGGTTCGCGACATCGCTGGTGGGGCTCATCATCTACACGATCCCCTATTCCTTTGTGGTGATCCTGATCACGATGGGCCGCTACCGCAGCGAACAGACCGAAGCCGCACGGGCCTGCGGGGCGAATGGCTGGCGCGCATTCTGGGACATCGAATTCCCGCAGATCCGGGCCGGCATCTTCAGCGCGGCGGCCTTTACCGTGATCTTGTGCTTCAACGAATATACCCGCACTAGCCTGCTCAAGGGCGGATTCGACACCTTCACCACGGTGCTGGTCAGCCAGATGCTCAACACCGGCATGTCCGAGCAATCCTATGCCATGTCGAGCTTTGTCAGCTTCATCGCCATCGCCGTCATCGGCGGCATCATCGTCTACACGCTGGTCCGCGCCGAGATCCTGTCGAAAGAGGCCCGGGCCAAGTCGGCCCCGGTGATGTCCACATGAACGCCCCAGGAATGATACCCATGACCCGTACAAAACCAGCCGCCGTCGAAGTGCGCGGCCTCGCCAAGCACTACGGCTCTGTCGTGGCGTTGAAGGACGTGGACCTGACCATCGCGGCGGGCGAATATTTCGTGCTGCTGGGGCCGTCGGGCGGGGGCAAGACCACGCTGTTGCGCACCATCGGCGGCTTTCACCGCGCCACCCATGGCGAGGTGCTGCTGCATGGTCGCGAGGTGGGGCACCTGCCGCCCGACAAGCGACCGACCTCGATGGTGTTTCAATCCTATGCGCTGTTTCCGCATATGACGGTGATGCAGAACGTCGGCTACGGCCTCAAGATCGCCGGGCTGGACAAGGCCAGCCGTCGTGACAAAAGCGCCGCCGCGCTGGACATGGTGGGCCTTCAGGGCTTTGCCGACCGCAAGCCGCACGAATTATCCGGCGGGCAGCAGCAGCGCGTGCAACTGGCCCGCGCGATGGTGCTGGACCGCGATATCCTGCTGCTCGACGAGCCGCTGGCGGCGCTTGACGCGCAATTGCGCAAGGACATGTGCCTGGAGCTGAAGCATTTGCAGGAAAAGGTGGGCATCACCTTTATCCACGTCACCCACAACCAGGAAGAGGCGATGACCGTCGCCGACCGCATCGCGCTGATCGCCGATGGCGATCTGATCGAGGTCGGCCCCGCCCGCGAGGTCTACCGTGCACCCGACAAGCGCTTTACGGCCAGTTTCGTGGGCGAAAACAATCTGCTGACCGGCAAGGTCACGGCAGTGTCGGGATCGGAGGTGACGGTCGATGTGGCCGGCGAGGCGATCAAGGTGGATCGCCGGGGGCTGGATGTGACGACGGGGCAGGAGGTGTCGATGTCGGTCCGCTCCGAACTGGTCAGGATGTCGCTGGGCGATACCGATGACGCACGGCCCGGTCACGCCCTGATGGGCACCTATAACGAGGCCGTGTATCTGGGCCTGACCACGTCGCACCTGATTTCGGTGGCGCCGGGCTGCGAGGTCACGTCGCGCGTGGTGGACGATCTGGACGATCTGCCGGCACATGGCGCGCCCGTCCGGGTGTACTGGGCGCCGGGCGACCTGCGGCTGCACACTTCCTGATCGGCATCGAAAGGAGACTTCGAGCAATGTGGTCAAACCCCCGCGTTCCCTTCCGTCTGTCGACCGACCGTCCCCGGCTTGAGCCTTTGGACGGCAAGCCGCTGATGGTGCATGTGGTGATGAACATCGAATACTGGCCCTTTGACCGGCCGATGCCGCGCGGGATCATCCCCGCGCCGCACGGGGCCCAGGCGGCCCCCCCGGATGTTCCCAACTATGCCTGGGTCGAATACGGCATGCGCGCGGGCCTGCCGCGCATCCTGAACATGCTGGTCCAACGCGGCATCCCGGCGTCGGCCTTCATGAATGCGCAGGTGGCCGACGTGTATCCGACGCTCACGCGCGCGGTCATCGACGCGGGCTGGGAACTGGTCGGGCACGGCTGGTTCCAGCAATCGCTGAAACAGGCCGAGGACGAGGGCGAGGTGATCCGCAAGAGCCTTGCGCGGCTGGCGCGCGAAAGCGGTCGAACCACGCGGGCCTGGCTGGGTCCGGGGCTGGCCGAAACCTATGACACGGTCGATATCCTCAGGCGCGAGGGGGTCGAATTCCTGCACGATTGGGCGCTGGACGACTTGCCCGTCTGGCTGCGCACCACCCAGGGGCCGATGGTCGGGCTGCCTTATACGTTCGAGCTGAACGATGTGCCGATCTACACGATCCAGAACGGATCGAGCGACGAGTTCCTCAAACGGTTGAAAGCCACGGTGGCGGTCTATGAACGCGAACTGGAGCATAATCCCCGCGTGCTGACGCTGGCGCTGCATCCACATATCATCGGGGTGCCGCATGTCGCGCATTACTTCGAAACCGCGCTGGACCTGTTGATGGCGCGCGACGATACGGTGTTCGTGACCTCCAGCGTGATGGGCGACTGGTTCGTCGCCGCCGATGGCACGAACGGTGCCGAAGTCGCGGACTACAACGATGGGCCGCCGGCATGACCGCGCAACGCTCTGCCGCGCTGGCCGGTCTGCGGGTGCTGGACCTGACGCGCGTACGGGCCGGACCGGCCTGTTGTCGCATCCTCGCGGATTTCGGGGCGGACGTGATCAAGATCGACGCGCCCGAAGGGCTGGACAAGAACGCCGGCGTCAGCGGTGCGCGGCATGGCTATGACATGCTGAACCTGCACCGCAACAAGCGCTCGATGACGCTGAACCTGAAATCGGACGCCGGGCGGGATCTGTTTCTCGATATGGCCAGGGGCGCGGACATCGTGGTCGAAAACTTTCGCCCAGACGTGAAAACCCGCCTGGGGCTGGACTATGCCGCGCTGGATGCGGTGAACCCGCGGATCATCCTCGCCTCGATCTCGGGGTTCGGGCAGACGGGGCCCTACGCGGGGCGCGCCGGGTTCGACCAGATCGCGCAGGGAATGGGCGGGTTGATGGGCGTCACCGGCTTTCCGGGCGAGGCGCCGATGCGCGCGGGCACCGCCGTGGCCGATCTGTCCTCGGGCGTCTATGCGGCCACCGGCATCCTACTGGCGCTGACCGAACGGGCCAGGTCCGGGCGGGGGCAATGGGTGCAGACCTCGCTGCTGCAATCGCAGATCGCGATGATGGATTTCCAGGCCGCGCGCTATCTGGTGGATCGCGAGGTGCCGGAGCAGGCGGGCAACGACCACCCCACCGTGACGCCGATGGGCGTGATCGCCACCCGTGACGGCCATATCAACCTGGGCGTCGGCGGCGACGGTCAGTGGCAGGCCCTGTGCGACGCGCTGGACGCGCCCGACCTGAAAGCGCGCCGCGATTTTGCCACGGGCGCCGGGCGCACCGCCCATCGCGGCCAGATCTGGGATATCCTGCGCCCGATCTTTGCCGTCAGAACCAGCGCCGAATGGATCGACATCCTGGACCGGCATGGTGTACCAGCAGGGCCGATATACCGGATGGACGAGGTGTTCGACGACCCGCAGGTGCGCCACCTTGGCATCGCGCAAAGCGTGCAGGACCCGGTGCGCGGCGAGGTGTCGCTGGTGGGGCAGCCCGTCGATCTGTCGCGCACGCCCGCGGCCATCGTCAGTTCGGTGCCCGACGCGGGGGCCGACACCGACGAAATTCTTAAGGGCCTCGGCCTTGACGATGCCCGCATCGCAGAGCTTCGCCGTCAGGGCGCCCTATGACGAAAGGAAAACGACATGACAAAGATCGACCTTGACCAGATTTCCATCTCCGCGACCGAGGACTGGGCCGACATCCGAGAGGCCGTGGGCCGTCTGTGCGACGATTTCCCCAACGACTACTGGATGAAGCTCGACAAGGCGGATGCCTATCCCAAGGAATTCGTCACGACGCTGACGCAATCGGGCTTTCTCGGCGCGCTCATTCCCGAGGAATACGGCGGGTCGGGCCTGCCGCTCGGCGCCGCTTGCGCGGTGCTCGAGACGATCCACGAGCGGGGCTGCAACGCGGCGGCTTGCCATGCGCAGATGTACACGATGGGCACGGTGCTGAAATACGGCTCCGAGGCGCAGAAGCAGGCCTACCTGCCGGGCATCGCGACCGGAGAGCTGCGCTTGCAGGCCTTTGGCGTGACCGAACCGACCACAGGCAGCGATACCACGCAGCTGAAAACCCGCGCGGAGCGGCTGGAGAACGGCAATTACCTGATCAACGGGCAAAAGGTCTGGACCAGCCGGGCGCTGGAATCCGATCTGATGCTGCTTTTGGCGCGCACCACGCCCGCCGCGCAGGTCACCAAGCGGTCCGACGGTATCTCGGCCTTCCTGTTGGACATGCGCGCGGCGCTGGGCAACGGGCTTGATCTGCGCAAGATCGACGCGATGATCAACCACAACAGCTGCGAAGTGTTCTTCGACAACCTCGAAATTCCGGCCGACACGCTGGTCGGCGAGGAGGGGCGCGGATTTCGCTATATCGTGGACAGCATGAACGCCGAGCGCATCCTGATCGCATCGGAATGCATCGGCGACGCCAAGTTCTTTATCCGCAAGGCGGTCGAATATGCCGGCGACAGAAAGGTGTTCGGCGGGCCCATCGGGGCCAACCAGGGCATCCAGTTCCCTATCGCCCGCGCCTATGCCGAAGCGCAGGCCGCCGAATTGATGGTGCGCAAGGCCGCCGCGATGTTCGACGCGGGCCACAAGGCCGCGGCAGAGGCGAACATGGCCAAGATGCTGGCGGCGGATGCGTCGTGGAACGCGGCGGAGGTCTGCATGCAGGTCTACGGCGGCTTTGCCTTTGCGCGCGAATACGGGATCGAACGGAAATGGCGCGAGGCGCGGCTGTACCAGACGGCGCCGATTTCCAAGAACATGATCCTGGGGTATCTGGGCCAGCATGTTCTGGGCCTGCCGCGCAGTTATTGAGCGTCGATCTAGCCGAGCAGTTCAAGCCAGACCCAGACGGTCAGGATCGAACCTGCCGTGGCGATTAGAACCGAAGAGGCCGCGACCCGCTTGGCCCTGCCGTACATGTTGGCAAAGATATAGGCATTGAACCCCGGCGCCATCGCCGACGTCAGCACCCCCGACCGGAAGGCGTCGGGCGGCACGGCCATGGCCGATCCGAAGGCCCAGACCAATGCGGGATGCAGCAACAGCGAGATGGCGCAGACCATGGCGATGGTCTTCATGTCGCCCTCGGGGCGGTATTGGATCAACACGCCCCCCAGCGCGAAAAGCGCCGCGGGCAGCGCCGCGCGCACGATCAGATCCAGCGCGTCATCGACCACGCCGGGGATCGGCAGCCCGGTGAAGTTCACGATGAACCCCAACCCGATGGCAAGGACCAGCGCGTTGCGGAACATCGCGCGCACCACGGACCGCGCCATGGTCAGTGGCGGCTGGCCGTGATTTCGGGTGATCTCCATCACCGTGATCCCAAGGCCGTAGCAGAACGGCGAATGAAACGCGACGATGGCGAAGTTGCCGGTCAGCGCATCGGCGCCATACGCGCGTTCGGTGATGGGCAGGCCCAGCAGCACCGAGTTGGAAAACAGACAGCAAAAGCCGATGGCGACGCAATCCTCCCAGTCGCGTTTGAACAGCACCCGCGCCCCGATGAGCCCGAGGAAAAAGCAGATCGCGGCGCCGGCGTAAAAGCTCAGCAGCAGCCCCGGATCGAAGGAGACGGAAATATCCATCTTGGCGATGGCCTGAAACAGCAGGCAGGGGATCGCGAAATTCTGGGTGAAGCGCATCACGCCGTCGATGCCCGAGACGGGAAACAGCCCCCGCCAGACCGCGACATAGCCGAAGCCGATCACCAGAAAGACGGGCAGAATGACGTCGAGCAGGGTTTGCATTTATCGGCCGCCTGTCTGTCGTGCGGCGGCGGATGCCTCCGGCGGGAATGTATGTGGCAAGCTGAAGGTCAGGCAGCCGGAAAGGTCAGCGTCAGCCCGTCGAAGGCCGGTCGGATATGCGACGGCGTCTCTGCCATCAACGTATCGTAGTCGAGGTCGATATGCATGTTGGTCAGCACGGCCTCGCGCGGGGCCACGCGCTCGATCCAGTCGAGGGTCTGCGCAAGGTGGCTGTGGGTGGGATGCGGATCGCGCCGCAACGCATCCACGATCCAGCAGTCGAGGTCTTGCAGGTGATCCCAACCGGCGGGCGGTATGTCGGCCACATCCGGCAGGTAGGCGACATCGCCCATGCGAAAGCCAAGCGCGTCCATCCCGCCATGTCCGACCAGGAACGGCGTGAAGGTGAGCGGGCCGCCGGCACCGTCGATGACCACGTCGCCATCGATCAGGTTCATCTCGAGGATCGGCGGATAGGACGATCCCTCGGGTTGGACGAAGACATAGCTGAACCGCTCCAGCAGGGCGTCGCGGGTGGGCACGTCGGCCCAGACCGGCAGCCGGGCGCGCATGTTGAAGACGATCATGCGCAGATCGTCGATGCCGTGCACGTGGTCGGCGTGCGAGTGGGTATAGATCACCGCATCGAGCCGGCCCACACCCGCATCGAGAAGCTGCGCGCGGACGTCGGGCGAGGTGTCGATCAGCACGGTGGTCGTGCCGTGCTGTCCCACCCGTTCGACCAGCAGGGAACACCGGAGGCGGGCGTTCTTGGGGTTCGACGGATCGCAGGCACCCCAGTGCCCGCCAAGGCGCGGCACGCCGCCCGACGACCCGCACCCCAGGATGGTGAAACGCATGACATCGCTCATGCGGCGGCCCGGTAGGCGGCGGCCTTGGTGAACAGGCGGTCGAAATTTTCCTGCGTGCGCGCGGCGAATTCGGCATAGTCGAGGCCGAAGGTCTCGGCCCCGCGGCGCGCCGTATGGGCGGTATAGGCGGGTTCGTTGCGCTTGCCGCGGTGCGGGGGCGGCGCGAGGTAGGGCGCGTCGGTTTCGACCAGAATGCGGTCCAGCGGGGCGGCGGCGAAAATCTCGCGCAAGGCGGTCGATTTCGGAAAGGCGGTGATGCCAGACATCGACAGGTAGAACCCCAGGTCCAGCACCGCGCGGGCCAGGGGCGCCGACGACGAAAAGCAATGCATCACGCAAGAATAGGCACCATTGCGGTATTCCTCGGTCAGGATGCGGGCCATGTCGTCATCCGCGTCGCGCGAATGGATGATCAGCGGCAGACCGGTTTGCCGCGCCGCCGCGATATGAATGCGCAGGGACTGCTGCTGCGCCTCGGCGCTTTCGGAGGTATAGTGGTAATCGAGCCCCGTCTCGCCGATCCCGACGAGTTTCGGATGGCGCGCAAGGGCGGTCAGTTGATCGACTGTCGCCATCGGTTCCGTGGCGACGCTCATCGGGTGGGTGCCCGCGGCATAGAACACCGGATCGAACGTGTCGGCGATGGCGCGCACGGCGGGTTCGTTTTTCAGCTTGGTGCAGATCGTGACAATGCGCGTCACGCCCGCCGCTGCCGCATCCGCGACGATCCGGGGCAGGTGTCCTTCGAAATCGGGAAAGTCGAGATGGCAATGGCTGTCGGTGATATGCGGCGTCTGCTCGGTCATGGATGCCCAATGCTGAGGTGCCTCCAAAAATCGTCAGCCGGAGGCGGTTTGCTGGATCTTGAACACGGTATCTAGGACGAGTGCGGCAGGGTCAAGGTTCACCGCGCGGCCATGGCGGGCCCGCGCGCCGATCTCTTGCGCGGTCTCGGCCCACCTGCGGCCAAGCGTGGGGCTTGGGGCCAGACGCGACAGCACCGCGGCTTCGTTCGGGACGATTTCGACCGCAGGCGCCGTGCCCGTGGCCCCGGTGCGCGCCAGCCGCGACAAGGCCAGATCCAGCAGGACAAACAGCAGATCGAGGCGCGCCTCGGCGCCGCGCGTGGCCGCCGCTTCGGCCAGCTTGAGACCCCGCGCCCGGTCGAATTGCGGCATTGATCCGAGGATGGCGATCAGTTCGGCGTAGATCTGTATGCCACCCAGAAGCGTGAGGTTGAGCGCCGCACCCACCGACCCGGCGGACACCTCGGCCAAGGCGGCGGCAGAGGCATCGACCGCGACACCCGCCTGGTCCAGCGCGCGCTGCATGTCCTCGGGGCCCAGCGGCCCCAGGCGCAACGTCCGGCAGCGTGACCGGATCGTCGGCAAAAGGCCGGACGGCTGGTGGCTGATCAGCAGCAGGGTCGCGTTGGCGGGCGGCTCCTCGAGCATTTTCAGCAGCGCATTGGCGGCTTGCGTGTTCATCAGGTCGGCATCGTCCACGATCACCACGCGGCGGCCGCCTTCGGTGGCGGACATGTGAAAGAATTGTCCCAGTGCGCGGATGTCGTCGACCACGATCACATCGCGCATGCGGTCGGTCTTGATGTTGACCGTGCGGGTGACGGACTTCAGCCCGGCTTCGGAGCGCGCGGCGATGCGGCGTGCGACCGGGTGTTCGGGGTCGATACGAAGCGACGCGGGCGGTGGCGGCGCGCCGAACATGCCATCATCCTGCGGCGCGGGAGTGGCCAGCAGGAACCGCGCGATGGACCAGGCGAGCGTCGCCTTGCCCACGCCGCGCGGACCGGTCAAAAGCCAGGCATGATGCAACCGTCCGGCGGCATAGGCCTCCAGAAACGCAGCCTCCGCCGCGGCCTGCCCAAATACCTTCTGCGTGTCACGCGGGTGCGGGGCGCCTTCGATCTGGTCGGGGGCAGGGTGGTCGGTCTGGCTCATGCCGGGGCCTTTTGCAGCGCGTCGTCCACGGTTGCGGCGACATCGGCGGCCACCGCGGCGACATCGCGCCCGCCGTCGATCACCCGGAACCGCGCCGGAAATTCGGCGGCCAGCGCCAGAAAGCCCTGCCGCATCTGCACTTGCAGGTCCTCGCCGAAGGCTTCGAACCGCTCGTCCTTGGTCTGGCGTGACAGCGCGCGTGACAGGCCGGTGGCGGGGTCCATGTCGATCAGGATCGTAAGGTCGGGGTCGCGCCCGATCATCAGGTCGTGCAATTGGTCGACCACCGGGCGCAGATCGCCCCGCGACAATCCCTGGTACATCCGCGTGCTGTCCGCGAAGCGGTCGCAGATCACGATCTTGCCGGCCGCCAGCGCTGGGGCGATCGTGCGCTCCAGGTGGTCGCGGCGCGCGGCGGTGAACAAAAGGATTTCGGTTTCCGCCGACCAGCGGTCGGGATCGCCCTGCAGCACCAGCGCGCGAATTTCCTCGGCGCCGGGGCTGCCGCCGGGTTCACGCGTCAGTACCACCTCGCGCCCGGTTGCGCGCAGGTGATCGGCCAACAGGCGCGCCTGCGTGGATTTGCCCGATCCGTCGATGCCCTCAAAGGTGATGAACATGCCCGTCGCGCCGGTCTTGGCGTGGGTCACATCGCCCCCTCGGGTCCCTGGTTCAGACGCTTGAGCAACAACTGCGCCGCCGTCGTGATCCGGCTGACAAAGCCGCCGCGCGGCACGTCGCGGTCCGCCACCAGCGGCAGGCGCGTTTCGGGCAGCCCGTCGCGGGCCAGCACCAGTTCGGCCAGTTTGTCGCCCTTGGCGATGGGCGCGTTCAGCGGCCCGGTATAGACGACCTCGCCCGAGATTTCGCTGCCCGCCATCACCGGCATCAGCACCGACAGATCCTCGGGGGCGACAAGGCCGACGCGGGGCTCCATGCCCATCCAGACCTCGGCCTCGGCGATCTGTTCGCCCGCGCTGGCCAGCGGGCGCTGCGCGAACTGGCGAAACGCCCAGTTGACGATGGCCTGGCTTTCCTGCGCCCGTTCGGCTGCGCTGCCCAGGCCGGAGAGAACAAAGATCACGCGCCGGTCGCCCTGTTTGGCGGATCCAACCAGCCCATAGCCCGCTTCGGCCGTGTGCCCGGTCTTGAGCCCGTCGGCCCCGATCCCCAGCCCCAGCAGCGGGTTGCGGTTGGACCGGTTGCTTGGCACGCGGTTGTCAAACTCGAATTCCTCTTCGGCGAAAAGCGGGTAGAATTCCGGGAAATCGGTGATGATCCGGTTCGCCAGCAGCGCCAGGTCGCGCATCGACATGCGGTGCCCCGCCTGTGGCCAGCCGTTGGAATTGGCGAAGGTGGAGTTGGTCATGCCCATCTGAACCGCGCGCTGGGTCATCAATCGCGCAAATCCGTATTCGGTGCCGTCGGGCGACAGCGCCTCGGCGATGACCACGCAGGCATCGTTGCCCGACAGTACGATGATCCCGCGCAGCAGATCCTCGACGCTGACCCGTTCGCCGGCGCGCAGGAACATGCTGGACCCGCCATAGGACTGCGCCTTTTCCGACACCAGCAACTCTTCGGTCAGGTTCAGACCGCCTTCGTCCTTGCCGCGCCGGATCGCCTCGAACGCCATGTAAAGCGTCATCAGCTTGGACATCGACGCGGGTGGCAGCGGCTGATCGGCGTTCTTGGTCAGCAGCACCGTTCCCGTTGTCTGATCGACGACATAGGCCGCTGCGGCCCTCGTATCGAAGGCGCTGGCCGTCACGGTGGACAGGGTCAGTGCGATGAGGGCGGCGAAAAGGCGGATCACGGGACTGGATGCTCCTCTGGGTGGTATCAGTTGGTTACGGCGTAGGCGTCGGAGAAGCCCTCGCCCTTGATCTTGGTCAGAAGGTCGGTACGCTCGGACTCCGAGGTCGCGGGCCCCACGAGCACGCGCCAGAACGCCTTGCGGTTGGTTTCCTGCCGCTTGACGGTGGGCACCATGCCCGCGCCGCGCATCTGCTTGGCGGTGCGTTCGGCGTTGGCCTCGACGCTGAAGATCCCGATCTGGATAAAGGGTTTCGACAGCCCCGGTGCCGACGCGGGCCGGGGGGCCGGTTTGGCCGTGGCCTCGGTGGCTGCGGGGGCCTCGGTGGCCTCGGGGGCCGCGGCGGGTGCGGGCGGGCTTGCCTCGATCGCCGCGGCGGCAGAGGCAATCGGGTCCAGCGCGGTCGCCGTGATCTCTGCCGGCGCTTCGAGCACATCCGCGTCGTCACTGTCCTCCGGCAGGTCCTCCGCCGCGGGGGCCTCCGGCGTCTGCTCGCGGCGCAGCGCGGTCACGTTCAGCGTCACCGGCGCACCGGCCAGAACGCCAAGCGACGTCGCCGCATCCGACGAGATCTGCAGCCTGGGGCCGGGAATGTCGCGCTCGCGGCGGAACAGCGCACCGATGACGAACTTGCCGTTGACGGTGTTGCGGATGATGACGCGTTCGGGGTCGGTCACATCGGGATGCGCGACCCAGACACCGCCAAGCGACGGGCGCCCGTCCCACAGTCCCGGCTCGGTCACCGAAAACACCTCCGGGGCTTCGACGTCGCGCTCGACCATCTTGGTCGTGGCGCCGGCCTGCGGCGCAGCCTCGGCCGCGGGCTTCGATTTGAAACTCTCGGCGATGTTGAATTGCCCGCTGTCGTCGCAGGCGGCCAGAAGACCCAGGACCAGAACCGCCCCGGTGGCGCGCCGTGCCCGTCTCTGCCAATGTCCGTGCTGCATGGAATGATGTCGTGCGCTGCTCATGATCCCGTGGTCCTTGCCTGTTGCGCGCTGTAAACCGGCACGCTTGATCGCCCTCTCGAAAGGGTCTTTGGCGGCACTCTAGCCTGCGATCTGTTTGGTGAAAAGCCGCGAGGCGCACCATCGGCAAGATTCCCCGTGGGCGCAGGGTACGATTTGCCGGTTCCAGAATCGATTGCAGCCCCTTAGATGGACCGCGTCGGAGGAGTGGCAGAGTGGTCGAATGCACCGGTCTTGAAAACCGGCGTGCGTGAAAGCGTACCGTGGGTTCGAATCCCACCTCCTCCGCCATAATTTTAGAATTATTTGTTTATAAACAGTTAGTTATACGAATTATCTGAACTCTCGCCCCCCATTTTGACCGCCATTAGGAAAGCCATGACGAGACTACGGTTAAATTCTCATCGCCTGTGCCTCGTGATGCCCTTCGCTAGCATGTCTGGCGTCAATTCGGTTGTGTGACCGCAAGACCAACACCGGACTTCAACGCTTGTCACGCCTTGCGAGAACAACAACGTTTCGGTTTGTTCAAGCATAAGCTATCTACTCTGCGGCTCAACACCTCCTGAATAGGTGAACTTCAGACATTTAAAAAAGCTCAGCAGGGCCGCATCCATGGGCATATTCTAAGGGCCCGTCAACCTACAAGTCGCCTAGTTTTGCAAGCAATTCTTCTAGCGATTTGTTGTGGAGTTCTTTTGCATCAAGGTGATTTTTCGCGAGTTCTTCCATCTTGGGATGCTGCTTGTATTTTAGGACAAGCGCATCGTATGCATCTGTGCCATTTTCATCTACAAACTGCTTTTTTGTTATCCCTCTTTCCTTAAAATCTCTGCGGATCAAGTCGTTCGCAACTTCTAGTTTTGCATTCTCTAAAGCATTCATTTGGTTCCGAATATCGTTTCCGCTCGGCAAATCTGTTGCTCTGAAGTAGCTTTCAGGTTCTTGCTCGGTCATTTCTATAAATTTTCTGCGAAGCATTATTGGATTTAGGCCATGTTCTAACGCAATTTTTTCCACTAACATGGGTTCAAATCCATCTGCCAAAATGGTCTCTTTTAGGTCCTCTAGTGCATCCTGAAGATTTTGCATAAGTCTAGCCGTCCCTTTGCTCTTTCGCTTCCTCAATCAGACGGCGAAATAAGTTTTCGTGGGCCTTAAGGTCTTTGTCGGTGACACGGATTCGATAGTTTCCCCAACGCACGCCATACTCCAACGTCTCGATGCCCGCTGCTTCCAGCAAGGCGTCAACTTCGTCCGAGCGTGGAATCTTGGGTTCGAGCAGGACCGACGCTTTCTGTGGGCGAAAGCTGACGTAGTTGTTCGCGCGACCGTCTTTGATGAGGCCGACATAAAACTTGTTGTATTTCAGTTCGCAGTCGGGGTCGCCTTCCTTGACCAACGCGAACATGCGATCCATCAGTGCAACGGTCTTGTCCGTGCCTTTGTCTTTTTCCCAATAGGCGCGGTCGGTCGGAGCGCTGATTGCATCTTCGTCCTCGTCCACGAGGCCGCGCTGCACCTCGTCCAGAACCTTGGTGAAGACGAGGGTAATGTGTTCCCCAACCTGATATGACTGCATCTGTATCGCCATGATGGGCAACGCGCCGTTGAACAGCGACACCACATTCAGGAAACGACTTGTGATGTCCTCGGCCACGATGACGGCACAGTGTTCATACTGGGGATAGCGTTTGCGCTCGATATCCCAGTATTCGATGGTCCGGATGATATGGGTCTCATCCGTGGCACCTAGTTGGAGTTCCACCTCATAACGCTTGTATGTGTTAGGGTCCTGCAGCAAAAGGTCCAGTCTTCCCGCGCGCGGATGGATGCGTTCGCGGTCGCGCAGAACAAGTTCGCCTAGGCCAAGAATGGAGGGGTCCTCTGCGATGATGTCTTGCACCCAGTTCTCAGAATAGACGGGATGGTTCCGAAGCGAAATGCGCTTGGGCCGGGTGAACTTGGTCATGCGGACGTCTCCTTGGCGGCGCGCTCTTGGTTCAGCTTGAACAGGCGCGACAGGATTTCATCCTCTGTCACCAGGCCCGCGCGCCAGTCGTCGCCACCCTTGGTCTTGGACGCGCCTTTTTCGAACGAGAACCATTCGCCCTTCGGGTCAGCAGTTATGGGGTCGTCGATTTCCAGAAGGTGACACAGTTCGTTGAAATGTGACTCCGACGCCGTGCGTTCCTTCAGTTCTACGCTGCGCCATTTCTTGATGAATGCCTGTGGTGTCATGCCGCCCGGTTTCTGTTGTTCCAAGATGATCTAAAGCAGCTAACCAGCGTCACCGCAATCTATTGGACGCGTTCCTGCCTTTGGGTTGATTGTCGCAGTGTGGAATGGGGTGAGCACTTTTTTGTTTTGAAATGACGGCGCAGAAAATTGTCCAACGCCGCCGGTCCTAAAACGGGTCGTCCAGAGATCCAACCCGCCCCCATCAATCAAGCGCGTTTAGATCATCATCGAATTGCCGAATTAGTTCCATGACCGACCTGCGCATAGCCGTGTGTGAATCGGTGCGGAGGCCGTGAGCAAAATTCGGGTGTGATGCACCAGAAGGTGCGCCACCACCTGCGCCGTGCATCCGACAGACGCGCCAGCCACGAACGGCAGGATTCTTGCATAGAAAGCCTGTGCGCTTGGCCCGCGCAGTGCATCGCGGGGACGCCTGCGCGCTTTGCATGGGGTTAGCGGCATATTTCATGCTCAACTCTCCCCCCCATGGCTGACATCGCCGACAATAGCCTGTGCGCCGCTCTCCACGTTTACCCGCTCGACGCGCACGGTCTGCTGGGCCTTGGCGCGGTACTTCTTGAATGCGTCGATCTGAGCCAGATAGGTGCGACTGAGACGTGTCACTGACCGTTCGCAGCTTTCCCGAATTTGCCCACTGGTGGCGTCCATCATCTTGTGAGAAAGCGAAGTCATCGCCACATGGGTTGCCGTCATCTGGGTAATCAGCATGGCCTCAATTGCATCCCGTGGACTTAATTCTGCCTGCATTGCAGCCATTAGATCTCGGAGGTTTTCGCCGTTCCTGCCCAGAGCACTCAAGGCCGTCGCCATCAACCCGGAGGCGGCCTCGTAGGTTTGTAGGTTGAACAGGTCTATTAGTGTATTGGGGTGATCGGTCACGATCTGGACGACGCCCTCCTCCGTGGTTTTAAATGTTGGGCGGGATTTATGATAATCAACGCCAGACGACTTTGGGGTGATGTGTTCTGTCACGTGTCATTCCCTTCATTGGAGTGGTAAGTATTAGCGTCCCACCTGAGTACCCAGAGACTTGGTAGAAACGGCTTTGACGGGTTCTCATGTGGACCCAGCAAAAGGGCTTGGGTTTTCTGATGGACCCATGGGGGATGGCGACGGGTACTCTGGTGGTCCGTCTTTTGTTTTTTTGCGCCAGTGCCGCCAATCGTCTGTGGCAGGCTGCATTCCCTTGGAGGTCTGCATTCGCTTGGTTGTCAGTCGCCATTCATGCGCGCGGCGATGATACCAGTTGCCGGGATTTTGCATGGCAATGAATCCCTTTTCTTGAAGTTCGATGAATGCTCGCTGGGCGGTTCCCTTGGATATTCCCAGCGCCGACACTGCCTCATTCATGGATAGCCGCACGTTGCCATTGTTGCTGCCATTGAAACGTGTGTGCAGTTCCAGCCATACTTTGACAGCGGCCCCCGAAAGGGACCGCCATGCTGCTGATTTGAGTTGGGCGTAGGGCAGGGGGATATACTGCCCGTCCTGCGGTCGCTTGCCCTTATTGCTGCCTTGTCTAGCCATCCAGCGCGACCTCCCCATAGACTAGGAAGGCGTAGGCGCGTGCGCTGGGCTCTGCGATGCCATATTTGCGCATGATGCGACGTACAGCCATTGACGGCTCTGTGGTGTGCTTGGTGCTCATTACTGCGCCTCCCGGCATTGTCAGAAGAAACTGGCTTGAGGCGGGCAGGGTGGTTTCGTAGCTTCTATGGATGACCAAACCTGATCCATTTCGCTATTTCAAAACGAGCCGTGAGATAATCCGCCTGGCAGTGATGCTGTACGTGCGGTTTCCGCTGTCGCTTCGCAATGTGGAGGATCTTCTTCATGAGCGCGGCATCGATGTGAGCCATGAAGCTGTGAGATACTGGTGGCATCGTTTCGGTCCGCTGTTCGCTGCCGAGATCCGAAAGCGCCGAATTGCGAGCATGAAATCCAGTCGCTGGCGCTGGCACCTGGACGAGGTGTTTGTAAAAATTAACGGTGAGCGACACTACCTATGGCGCGCGGTCGATCATGAAGGCGAAGTCCTGGAAAGCTTTGTGACAAAGACGCGCGATAAGAAGGCCGCATTGAAATTCTTAAAGAAAGCAATGCGTAAGCATGGTCAGCCGGAGGTTGTCGTCACGGACCGACTGCGTTCATACGGAGCGGCGCTGAAGGAAATTGGTGCGGAACACCGCCAAGAAACCGGCCGCTGGCTGAACAATCGGGCGGAGAATTCACATCTGCCGTTTCGACGACGGGAGAGGGCGATGTTGCGTTTCAGGCGCATGCGAAGTTTACAGAAATTCGCCGCCGTTCACGCTTCCGTCTACAATCACTTTAATCAGGAGCGCAGCCTCTCAACTCGACCCAATTTCAAACTCAACCGTGCCGCCGCTCTTGCCGAGTGGCGCGGCCTCTGCGCAAAATAAGAGGCAGCGTCACTGTCCATTCGGAGACTGGTTCGAATTCGTCTGGCAGCACCCAACGCGGAGCGCCATCTCTACAGCCGATCAATTTTCAAGCTGAACCGCGTCGCTGCTCTTACCGAGTGGCGCGGCCTCTGCGCAGCCTGACAGATTGAGGTTGCTGAAGAACAGAGACTGGTTCGCATTTGTCTGACAGTACCCGGCAGCCAGATTGTCGAGTTGACCCGCCAAGGCGAGGAGCGCCGACTGGGCGACCTCCGACAGTCCCAGATTGCCATCATCACGAAGGCGAGTGACAAGTTCGATCACTTTGCGTGGCCCCTGCGGCGCAGTGATCCCGAACTCCGCGAAGTGTGCCCGGATCGCATTCAGGATCATCGTGCGCTGCCGCATCAGCAAATCGCGCGACCGGTGCAGGACCAGGACACTCTGCTGTTCCTTGGTCTTCACTGAACCAAACCGCATGTTCGGCCGGGTGACAGCCTCGCAGATCGCCTCAGCGTCGGACGCATCGTTCTTCTGCCGCTTCACATATGGTTTCACGTACGCCGGAGGGATCAGCCGGACTTCGTGACCAAGCGCCGCAATCTCACGCGCCCAATGATGCGATGTGGCACAGGCCTCAATGCCGATCAAGCAGGGATCCAACTGATCGAGAAAGCTGAGCACGGCGCCACGCCGTAGCTTCTTTTGCAAAATAATCGTGCCATCAGCATCAACCCCGTGGAGTTGAAAGACGGACTTGGCGATGTCGATCCCGAGTGTTGTAATAGTCATGTGGTCGGCTCCTTCTTTCTGTTGGTTGCAAACAGCACCAGCATGGCACATTGCGATGCCGTTCGGGTGGAGCCGTCCACACCATCAGAGGAAACTGGCTTGAGACGGGCAGGGCGGTCCCGTAGCCTCCGCTTATGACGAAACGCTCTGCATTTCGCTACTTCAAAACCAGTCCTGAGATCATCCGCCTGGCAGTGATGCTCTACGTTCGTTTCCCGTTGTCACTTCGAAATGTCGACGATCTGCTGCATGAACGGGGCATCGATGTGAGCCACGAAACCATCCGTTTCTGGTGGAATAAGTTTGGCCCGATGTTTGCCGCTGAAATCCGCCGCAAACGTGTCCAGAAGATGCGGTGTTACTCGAACTGGCGTTGGCATCTGGACGAGGTTTTCGTGAGGATCAACGGCCAGACGCATTACTTGTGGCGGGCCGTCGACCACGAGGGCGAGGTGCTGGAGAGCTACGTCACGAAGCGCCGGGATCGTAAGGCCGCATTGAAATTCCTCAGGAAATCAATGAAGCGGTACGGCAATCCGGAAGTGATCGTGACCGATAAGCTCCGCTCCTATGGTGCCGCGATGAAGGTCATCGGCAACTCCAGTCGACAGGAAACAGGCCGTTGGCAGAACAACCGGGCAGAGAATTCGCATCTACCTTTCCGACGACGGGAACGCGCGATGCTCCGCTTCCGGCAGATGCGATGTCTGCAGAAATTCGCCGCCGTTCATGCTTTTGTCTGCAACCACTTCAACCAGGAACGCCACCTCTACACACGTGACGATTTCAAGCTGAACCGCGCCGCCGCCCTCGCCGAGTGGCGCCAGCTTTGTTCGGCATA
>NZ_VANS01000004.1 GCF_005887615.1 Sulfitobacter sabulilitoris | reverse complement strand
GAGGACATCACGGTATGTTCGATGCGAGTGCCAACACGACATGAGATTTGGGAAACAACAAAGGGTTCACCCGGAAGAGCCTGGGCCAAGGCAAAAGATCTGACGCCGACCCTGGAAGACATAAAATCAATAGAAGTCCCTGATATAGATTGGACAGGTTTCCTCGTTGGAACTCAAACGTCATTAAGTGGTTTTTGGGACTGGGCTTCAGAGGGTACGTCTGATGCGGCAAGTCGGGCGATGGACGGGATAATGTGGTGGAGCGACGGTGAAGAGCTCGAATAAAAAAACAAAGTGAGCCGTCCCGATGCGCAACCGGGCGCCGCGCCTCTCTTCAAATAATTCTGCAGCGCGGCAATGCCCCCTTGAAATGCTGCGACGCAGCAATCATATGGAGGATAGAGACATACAGCGGGCTGTGCCCGCCAGCTTAAAGGATAATTCCATGACCGCGACACCCGATATGACAACCATCCTCAAAGACACAATGGCCGCTTTCCCGATCGACGCATCGGCGGCAGAGGGCGCTTTCAAATCGACCGCCGACCTCAATGAAAAGCTTGGCGCCGTGACCCTGACGGCCGTCGAGAAGTCGAGCGAGATCTCCTCGAAGTGGACCCAGCAGACGCTGAAGTCCCTGGGAGAGGTTTCCAAGGCAAAGGCAGAGCCCACCGCCTACATGACGGCAATGTCCGATTTCATGACGGGCTACGCCCAATCGGCGACCGAGCACATGAGCGCGCTGTTCGATGTTGCGCAAAAAGCCCAGGCCGACAGCCTTGAGCTGATGACGGCCGCGGGCAAGGGCTTTGGCGAAAAAGCCACCGCGGCGGCCAAGCCTGCCGCCACGAAAGCGACCACGGCCGCAAAATAATCGGTCCCGACGGACCGACCGAAACAGCACCGACCCACCCTTGTGGTTTTCGCACACGCGAATGGCAAGCGGTCGGTGTGATCTCAGGGCTGCCTCCGGGCAGCCCTTTTCTTTTGGGGGTGTCCGTAAACCGTGTTGGTCGGCAGCGCGGGACAAACCGGCCACAAGCGAACACCTGTGCCTCAGAGGGTTCCCGGCTCGGATCCCTGCTCCAGTCGGTGAATCAGGTGCTCACCTTCAAACCCCTCCAACAGTACGGAAACAGTATCCGAAAAGAGGTAATCCCAAGTGTCGCCAGCCATCTTCCGCGTGGCATCAGAGACGCGTATTTCGCCTGGAGCCGCAAGCGCCGCTATTCGGGCAGCCTTGTTGACGACCGTGCCAAAGAAGTCATCGCTCGTCTGGACGACATTGCCAGTATGAATGCCGATGCGCAGTGCGATGGCAGGTCCGTCCGACTGCTCGGTGGCCTGCAAGATCCCTCGCGCGGCACGCAGCGCTTTGGCAGGCTCCGAAAAGCTCGACATTGTACCATCGCCCAAGGACTTCACGAATTGACCGCCCGCTTCCTCGATAAGCTTTCGCACAGCGGCAAAGTGCCGTGCCACTTCCGAGGACCAGAGACGGTCACCCAAAACCGACGCGATGCGTGAAGAATTGACGATGTCGGTGAACATGATCGAGGCAAAACCTTCGCGCTGATTCAGCGAAAAATCCTCCTTTGCCGCCGCGACCAGATCAGCAATTGCGTTTTGCTCGGTTCCCGTGAACTCCATGTTGGGGATAGGAACCGAGCCGTGACGATGCACGATTTTCCAGACACCGTCCTCAAGCGCGAAGATCAAGGTCGTGCGGACACAGAATGTCCGGTCGGGCTGATTGGAAAAGACGATTTCGTGGGTCAAGCACGACCACCCGGTTTCGCCATTCTCGTAGGCCTCGGCAAATGTTTCCTCGTGTTTCAAGAGCGGCGGGATTGCTCCGAAAAAGTCGCCGATCCCCTCTCGCACGGCGCTGCCTGCCCAGAGTTCGCCGTCACCGCTGCCAACAAACCGCAGGTGGGCACGGTCGGACATAAGCTCGCGAAGCTCGTTCTTTCGTCGATACTGAATTGCGGCGATCCACCGCCTTGAAACAGCGAAGAGTTCCGGAGATGCCCGCGTCATCCCGGTTTTTCCTGACAGACATCCGGCAGTGTGTATGCCTGATCTTCCAACTGAGGTCTCCGGACTCATTCCCGCTATGTCCACGCTGCAGCCGAGGTCCACAGAGATCAAGGGAATTGCTGGAGGTACTGCGGAATACGCTGTCCGTTCCGGGCTCGAAACAGACGCCCGAGGCAGCGCATCAAGCCGTCGTACTCAGAGCAGCGGTCGCGTCAAAGACGGCCCGGAGCTGCCGCCCAACGTTCGTCACCCCTGCTGCAATGCAAGCACCCGTTCCGGGCATTCGCCGCGCGTCTTTCGGCCATTCGTGCCATGGATGTTCCATAAGGAAGAAAATGCGGTCTTTGCCTTGAAACACCTCGAATACGCAGAACTGATGGACTGTGATCTGGCACCGTTTGAACTTCGTTGCTGAAGACGCCGCAGCGTTCGTAGTGTCCAATGCGGACAGGCAACGAATGTGGTGAGGAGCGCGGCATTTCCCGGTCGCGTCGACGCCTTTGGCTTCGGCTCGGCAACTCGGTCGATCTTGCAATCGCTTGATTAGGGGGGCGCACAAGGACATCAACCGCCGCCGCGCAAACCAGGTGTTCACTTGCCCGACGAGCACGGAAGAAGACGGTGACCGGGTCGGGTGAGATAGACGAATCGACCGCTGCAGGGCACTCTCTTCGTGAGCCTGGAGGGGGTCTGGCTAATGCAGCGAATTGTAACTGCTCTTGTCATACTCATAGTTATCGGTGGTTGTCGCGAGGAAGAGGCCGCGCAGGAACCGGTCATACGCGGCCTGAAGGTGCATGAGGTTGCAGAAGCCGAACGCTCGCAGACCCGGCGATTTCCGGGTGTGTTGGAACCGTCGAACCTGACGGTTCTTTCCTTCGAGATCGGCGGGCGACTGGCGGAATTCGACCTTGATGTCGGACAAAGACTGACCGAGGGCGAGGTTGTCGCACGGCTGGACCCTGAAACGTTGCGCCTTCAGGCCGAAACCGCCGCGGCCGCAGTTGTTCAGGCTCAGGCCTCGGCGCGCAACGCCGCTGACACGCTAAAGCGGCAGCAGGAGTTATTGGATCGCGGAACGACCACACGGGTGGCTGTTGACGATGCCCAATCCAAGGCCGACTCGGCTGCTGCGGCACTGGTCCAGGCACAGAAATCGCTCGAGTCGGCCGAGGAGAACCTTGAAAAAGCGGACCTGCGCGCGCCCTTCGCGGGCATCGTGAACTCTGTCGATGCCACCGCGTTCGCGACCCTCGGCGCGGGCGCGCCGATTGCGACCATGTATTCGCCCGACGCATTCGAGGTGTCGTTCTCGGTCAGCTTCGACGCGGCGAGCGAACTGGTCGTGGGCAAGGAGGCGTCCATCCGGCTGGCGGACCGTCCCGATGTCACGCTGCCCGCAGTCGTAAGTGAAATCGGCTCGCGCGCCGATACGGTGTCGAGTTTTCCCATCGTGCTGCGGCTCAAGGATACGCACCCGCTTCTCAAAGCCGGGATGGCGGTCGAGACGGCGATAGAATTTCCGCTGCCCGTTCGCGAAGGCTATCCGCTTCCGATCTCGGCGCTGATCAAAGACGGTCTGAGCGGGAGCCCCGGCGATGCGCAGAGCCCGGCGCAGGCGGGTGTCTATGTGTACGATGCCGATACCTCGACGGTGCGGCGCGAAACCGTGACCGTCGGCGGCATCCGCGAGAACATGGTGGTCGTGATTGACGGGCTGGCCCCAGGCGATCTGGTCGCGTCTGCGGGCGTGTCGTTCCTGAAGGAAGGGCAGGAGGTCAAGCTCCTGGACCCCGGGGGGTAGATTTATGGACGGCCTCGCCCGGTTCGGGATCGAGAAATCCCGCTTTACCCTGCTGATCATGGTGGGGCTTATCGTCATCGGTGCACTGGCCTATCTGGCTCTGCCAAAACGTGAAAACCCTGCCATCACGATCCGCACGGTGATCGTGACCGCGCAGTTCCCCGGCATGTCGCCGGAACGCGTCGAGGATCTGATCGCCATGCCGCTGGAGCGCGCGGCGCGTGAGATCGGCGAGGTCGACGAGATCGCGACGCTGGTGAATACGGGCCGAGCGCAGTTGAACGTCGTGGTCGCCGACGGAGTGCCGTCAGACGAGCTGGACCTCGTGTTCAACGACATCCGCACACAGATGGAGGGCACCGCTGGAGAGTTGCCCGAAGGCACGCTTGGCCCCGTCGTGAACACCAACTACGGCGATGTCGCGGTTGCGACGGTTGCCGTGACTGGCGACGGGTTTTCCTATGCCGAGATCGAGGATGCGGCCGAAGACCTGCAAACGGGGCTATACGCCATCGACGGTATCACCAAGGTCAGCCTGTCGGGGGATCAGGAAGAACGTATCTGGCTGGAGATCGACAGCCGCCGCCTGGCCGCTGTGGGTATTCAGCTGCCGCAGCTGCTGAGCGACCTGGGCGACCAGAACGTGATCCTGCCCGCAGGCCGGATCGATGCCGACGGCACCAACATCGTGCTCGAAGCGAACGGCAACCTAAGCTCTCTCGAAGAGATCGGTGGCGTGCTGACCCAGCTGCCAACCGGCGACATCGTCCGCCTGCGAGACCTGATGACGGTGCGGCGCGGGTATGTCGATCCGCCGCGGCAGCCGGTCTATTTCAACGACGAACCGGCGGTGCTGGTCAGTGTCGAGATGTCGGACGACCGCGACATCCAGAAACTGGGCCGCACCCTGCGGGGGGAAATCGCGCGGTTGGAACAGACCCAGCCCATCGGCATCGCCTACAACCTCTCGACCTTTCAAGAAACCAACGTCACCAAGTCGATCAACGGGGCCTTGTCGAACGTTGCCCAGACCTTCGCCGTGGTGCTGGTCGTCATGTTCGTCTTCCTCGGTCTGCGGCCGGCGCTGGTGATCGCCAGTATCGTGCCATTCACCGTGGCCTTTGCGCTTTTGGGCATGTCGCAATGGGGCATCGACCTCGAACAGATCTCCATCGCGGCGGTGATCATTTCGCTTGGGCTCTTGGTCGATAACGGCCTTGTCGTGGTGGAGGACATCGACCGAAGGATCAAAGACGGCGCGACGCCCAGCGAGGCCGCTACTGGCGCGGGCGGGCAGTTCTTCGTGCCGTTGGCCGTGGCATCGATCACAACCGTGTCGGCGTTCCTGCCGATGCTTGTTCTTGAGGGTACGACGGGTGAGTTCGCGTTCTCGCTGGGCGCCGTCGTCGCGCTGATGTTGGCGGGCTCCTGGTTGACCGCGCATTACATCCTGCCGTTTCTGGCCGCTGCGCTGCTGCGTCCGAAACCGCAGAAAGAGCCGCGCGAGGGCCTGCTGGAACGCGTCTATGGCGGGCTGACCCGGCGCAGCCTGCGGCTGGGCATTCCGGTGGTCGCCGTGTGCTATCTGCTGGTCGCCCTCGGCATCACAAACTTCGGCCAGCTCAAATCCGAGATGTTCCCCCTGTCGGAGCGCGCCGAGTTTCTGGTCTACATCGATCTGCCCAAGGGCAGTTCGATCACCGCCACCCGCGACGAGGCGCGGGCCATCGACGCCTGGCTGCGCGACGCGGACGCCAACCCAGAGGTCGCCAACACCACCCTTTTCGTTGGTCATGGCGGCCCCCGGTTCTACCTGGCCCTGTCCCCCGCCGACACCGACCCCGCCAGCGCCTTCTTCGTCGTCAACACCCATGATTTCGAGGGCGCGGTCGTCGCGGCCGAACGCACAAGGCGGCAGTTGATCGCGAACCATCCCGCCGTGCGTGGCCGAGTTACCCGCCTGTCGATGGGCGGCAGCGAAAGCGGAATTGTCGAGGTGCAGATCACCGGCCCCGATGCCGACACACTGCTGGCCGCGGCGGCCGAGGTGGAGGCCGGGTTCGACGACGTGCCGGGCCTGACCCTGAATTCCAACGACTGGGGCAACAAGAGCCTGACCGTCGGGATCGACATCCTGCAGGAAAAGGCCCGCGAGCTTGGCGTGACCTCCAGCGACATCTCGAACGTCATGCAGGCCTATTTTTCGGGCGCGGAATACTCTGTGTTCCGCGACGGGACCGATCAGATCCCCATTGTCGTGCGCGCCGAGGAGGTGTTCCGCGACAGCCTTGAGGACCTCGCCAACTTGACGATCCCCACCGACACCGGCTTGATTTCCCTGGATCAGGTCGCCCGCTTCCAGCCGCGCCTGACCCTGTCGCAGTTGCGCCGCGAAAACCAGGTCCGCCAGATCACCATCTCGGGCAAAAGCGGTACGCTGGCGGCGACAGAGGTCGAGGCGCTGATTGCCCCCACACTCGACTCGCTTGATCTGGGACCGGACTATGAGGTCGCGATCGGCGGCGAAAGCGCCGATGCGGCAGAGGCCAACGCGAACCTTCTCGCGGGGATGCCCCTTGCGCTGGTGGTGATGATTGCAGCGCTCATGTTCCAGTTCAACTCGGTCCGCCGGGTCGCGATCACCTTCCTGACGATCCCGCTTATCCTTGTGGGCGCGCCATTGGCACTGCTGATCACCGGCCAGCCGCTGTCGTTCTTCGCCATCCTCGGGCTGATCTCACTGATGGGGATCATCATCAACAACGCCATCGTGCTGATCGACCAGATCGACATTGAACGACAGGCCATGCCCCTCGACGACGCCATCGTCGTGGCGGCGAAGAAACGTTTGAACCCCGTGCTGCTGACATCGCTGACAACGGTGCTCGGCCTGATCCCCATGGCACTGTTCGGCGGGGCCTTATTCGAGCCCATGGCTGCCTTGATGATCGGTGGCCTTCTCTTGGCCTCGCCGCTCACACTTCTGTTCGTCCCGCCGCTCTATCGTCTGTTTTTCCTGCGCGCCGCCCAGGCTCAGGAGGCTTGATCCGGTGGCCCGTCAGTGACATGCCGGTCGTCCTGCAGTTCGTATTCGGGAGCACAATGACCCTGGTCTGCGCCGCGATCCGTATACTGGTGGCGGCGCTGACCATCCGGGACTTGCGCCGCAGGCGGCCGTTTCGCCCGGGCGCTTAGGTGCGCGGCATGACACTGGCGACGTGTCTTGTGTTCCTGCTGTTTTTGCCGGCCCACACGATCCAAACCTACTTTTGGGTGTTTGCCTTCTGGGCCGTTGGCGCTCTCAATGGATACGGGGCACCGATCTGCTTTTCTCTGGTGACCTACGGCACGCTTGGGAAAAGTCGAGGCCGATCATGGGTCAACACGGCTTCCTATCATCCCAGCCACCACCACCACCGTCAGCATCGAACCAAGCACCCGGGACACCCCCGTAGCCGGGGATGCCCCACCATTATGCCCCGGCACCCTATGCGGGTGTCGCGGGTCACGTTCACACCGGTTGCGGAAGGTTGCATGGCCACTGACCTGAGCATCGACCGGTCATCACCGTTGGCGCAGCGGAACGACAGCGCGGAGGAGCGATGACGAAGGGTGAACACCACGACTTCGCCACACTTAGACCCAAGTCTTGAGATTGAAGTATCGTTCGAAGCTCTGTGAATCTCCGCAAATGATGGAATGGATACCGTGGTCAAAAGTTACAGTTTCGAAGCCCTCGGATTGTTGCACAACGGCGTCGATGAAAGTCTGTTCGACATCATCGATCTCGCCTCCAGCATTTTCGATGCGCCGGTCACTTTCGCGTCTGTCTTGGAAAAGCAAAAGGGGCGCCAGTACATCGCCGCATCCAAAGGCGCGATTTTCGACGCCGGGGAGGCGCATGACATGCCGATCGAGAGTTCGATCTGCAAACACGTGCAGGCCAGTCAGCAGACGGTCGCGATCCCCGATCTGCTGGAAGACCCACGCACCCGGGACAATGAGTTCGTCATCCAGAATGGGCTGCGATCCTATATCGGCTGCCCGGTCCACACGCTCTCGGGCAAGGTCATCGGCGCGCTTTGCTGCATGACACACGCGCCCAGAGACTGGACACCGAAGGACCGCGATATCCTGGAAAAGCTCGCGCGATGCGTCGATGACATCGTGAAGGCGCGGACGCTGGCATTGGAAGAACGCAAGATGCGCGAAGCACTGCAAGAGACCCTGGCCAGCCGCAGCGGTTACATCGCACATGCCAGCCACGAAATCAGGACCCCTCTCACGAGCATCATCGCGTCCGTCAAAATGCTGGACCACATGGAGCTGGAAGGAACACCCGGACAATTGATACAGGTCCTCAACAGGTCAACGAGCAAGCTTCTGGATTTCGTGAACGATGCCTTGGATCTTGCGAAAATCGACGCCGGTCATTCAGAGGTGCCTCAGGATGAGGCCTGCTTCGGCGATTTGGTCCGCGAAATCGTGAACGAGTTCACGGATCTTGCGGAGTCGAAATCGGTGGACCTCACGGTCGCGGATCACCTTGCTGACAAGGCCTATCTTCTCGATACGAACGCCGTCAGAACAATCATGCAGAACTTGATCGGCAATGCGCTCAAATTCACCGATACCGGATCGGTCAAGATTGCGTTGACCGAAGATTCCTATGGTCAGGTCGTGATCGATGTGATCGATACCGGGATCGGAATTGCGCCCGAAAACCAAGCCAAGATCTTTGAGGAGTTCGGCCAGGCCGACCCGAGCATCGCACAGAAATACGGAGGTACAGGTCTTGGGATGGCGATCGTCAAGCGCACCGTCGATAGGCTCGATGGCTTCATCACCGTTGACAGCCAATTGGGCGAAGGCACCAAATTCTCGGTTGCGATCCCGGTGCAAGCCGTCGATCTGCAGCAATCTGCGGCCTAGGCGGCGTTTCACGCAGCGGACCTAGCCCAACGCCATTTCCGGCAGGGGCCAGCAAGGTCACGCAGCCAGCGGTGCCATACGACGCGGCGATGGCCCGCAGCACCGTCCTTGCAGGCCGCTATCGCCCCTTCGGCCCCAAAACCCGACCGAAGTCGCTTTCGCAGGCCTTCGTCGTATCAAAGACCGCGCGGACGGCAAAACGCGGCTAACGCCGCTATCCGGACCTCAGGGGGGCAGCTCGCGCCGCCGATGCTACGATTTCGCCGCGCGGCCCCCCCCCCCCCGCGCGGTGAAACCCATGCTCATTGCAAAGGAATCGTCAGCTTTACCGTCGCGCCGTAGCTTTCGAAATCGGCTTGACCGATGCCGTCGTAATTGGCTCCGATCTCCAGCCGGGTGCCGTGGCGATTTGAGATTGTCACCCCTGCCTCGATCCGGCCGCGCCAGCCTGTCGTGCTGTCCTGCGCGATGTCGGACAGGACAACCCCATCCGTGTCGCCAAAATTGTAGATCCCGTTGATCGAAAACCGCGGCTGGTACAGCACCTGGTTGCCCGCCACGAAGCTGGTCGAGAAATCCGGCCCGATGCTCAGTTGGCCCAGCGACACGGTCTGTCCGGGAATGGCGACGTTCAAGCTGTCGGTATAGCCCTTCTGCCGCTCTTCGATGTAGGCCAGCGTGGCGTTCGGGGACACCGTCCAATCGTTCCAGTCATAGCTGCCCGACAGGCTGGCGCTGACCAGGAAACGATCCGTCCTGAAGCTGTCGGTGTAGGTGTTGAACGGGCTGATCTTGTTGGTCGACTTGCCATAGGCCAGGCGTCCGTCGAAAATCAGGTTGGGCGCCAACCGCGTCGTGACATAGGGCCCGATCATCCAGCCATTTCCGCTGACCGAACTGCCCTGTATGTCGGAGCTGTTGTCCATGTCGTCGAACTGCACCAGCGCCCCCGCGAGCAAGTCCGGGCTGAACAGGTAATCCGCCCCGACATATCCGATCGCAAAATGGCCGTCCGATCCCTGCGACGCCGAGAATTTGTTGTAGCTGACCTCGAACCACATATCGAACTTGGAATTCGGCACCAGCATGCTGTTGCCGTCGATGCCGTCATGCGCGAGCAGGAACTTCGCGCCCGCCTCGCGCATGGCCGACAGCGAAGTGGCAAAGCGGTAATTCCCGTCGGACGCGGAGCGCAGGTTGAAACTGAAGGGCACCATCGACGTCAGGTCGCCATTCTGGAAAGACACCGTGGAGTTGCCCGTTCCGCCACCGTTGAGGCGGTCTTTCCTGCGGCCGTCGCTGGGCCCGTTGCTGAGGATCAGGTTGTTGCGCTGGGTCAGGAAATTGTTGATCGTGTCCACGGTCTTCTGCACCGTCTCGACGCTGGTGAAGGTACAGGTCACTGTTTCGAACGGGGCGACCGCCAATGTGACGGTGCCTGTCGCGGCATCCACGCTGCTGTCGTCGTCATCGCAACGCGCCGTGCTGTTGCCGACACCCTGCGGGCGCGACTGAAGCACCGTGTAATTGCCTGCGGGAACCTCGATGGGTCCGACCGACCCGCTACCCGTCAGGGTGGCAAGCGTGACGTTCAAGGCGGACAGGGACGAGCTGAACACGTAGTTGCCCGGCGCGTCGCCCTGCTGCACCAGGATCACGCTTCCGTTCGGATTGACGTCGACCGTCAGCGCCGCGGCCGCGGCGCTGACGGTCCCGGTGGAGGCATTGAGCGTCGGTCCGGCCGCCATGTAGCTGCCCACCACGACGGATGTGACATCCACCGTGACCGCGCAGCGACCGCCCGCCGCGACGCTGCCGCCGGCAAAGCTGATGCTAACGGTGCCGGGCTCCGCGCCGATCGTGCCGCCCGAGCAGGTGTTGGAGACATTCGGCACACCCGCCACGGTCACGCCCGCGGGCAGTGTTTCGACAAACCCCAGGCCGGATGCCGCGATCTGCGAAGCGGCATTGTCGACGGTAAAGGTCAGCGAAGATATGCCGCCCTGCACGATGGTGCCAGGCACGAATCCCATGGTGAATCCGGGTGCCGGAGCGCGTGTCACCGTCAGCGTCGCACTGGCCGTGCCGCTGTCGCCGAGGCTTGACGTCAGGCTGCCCGAGGTATTGACCGCAGCGCCGATCGTGGTCGAGGTCACATCGACCTGCACGCTACAGGTCGCGCCCGGATCGAGTGTGCCGCCGCTAAAGACGAGGCCGGCGTCGCCGGGGGCCGCGGCCACCGCGCCCGCGGTGCAGGTGGTGGTTGCGTTGGCAGGCGTCGCCACGGTCATGCCCGTTGGGAAGCTGTCGTTGAAGCTCAACCCGCCTGCAACGACCAGCGCTGAGGCGTTGTCGAGCGTGAAGGACAACGTGGAGGTGCCCCCCTGTTCGATGGTGGCCGGGCTGAATACCTTGGTGAAGCCGGGCGCGGGGGCGCCGGTCACGGTCAGCGTCGCACTGGCCGTGCCGCTGTCGCCGAGGCTCGACGTCAGGTTGCCGGTGGTGTTGACCGCCGCCCCGGCGGTCGAGGACGTGACGTTGACCGACAGCGTGCAATTCGCACCCGCGGCAAGACTGCCACCGGTCAGATCGATGCGGTTGCCGCCCTCGGTCGCCGAAATCGCGGCACCGGTGCAGGTCGAGGACACCGCCGATGGCGTAGCGATCAGCACTCCTTCGGGCAGGATGTCGATGAACGCGAGGTCGCGTACCTCGACCGCTGCCGGGGCATTGTCGAGCGTGAAGGTCAGCGTGCTGACGCTGCCCTGCACGATGGAGGCGGGTTCGAACGCCTTGGAAAAGGCCGGGGCATCCGCCGCCGTGACCGATAGGATCGCCGCCGCGGTTCCGCTGTCGCCCAGGGTCGAGGTCAATGCGCCGGAGGTATTGACCGCATCGCCCACGAGCGTCGCGGTGACGTCGACCTGAAGGGTGCACGTGGCCCGCGCGCCGACGGTGCCGCCGCTGAAGGACACCGCCCCATCGCCGGCATTGGCCGCAAATGTGCCGCCCGTGCAGGTGCTGACCGCATTCGCGGGCGCCGCCACGGTCATTCCGGCCGGAAAGGCGTCCGTAAAGCTAAGGCTGCCGACGTCGATCGCTGCGGTGCCATTGTTCACCGTAAAGGTCAGTGTCGAGGTTTCGCCCTGCACGATGGTGGTTGGGCCGAAGACCTTGGTGAAGGTCGGCACATCCGCCGCCGTCACCGTCAGGATGGCCGTGGCGCCCGCGCTGTTGCCAAGGCTTGTCGTCAGATCGCCGGCGGTGTTGACCGCGGCCCCCACGGTGGAGGACGTCACGGTCGCCTGAACCGAGCACGCGCTTTCGGCCGCGATGGTCGCGCCGCTGAGCGAGAGCGTATCGCCGCCTGCGACACCCGTCACGACACCCGATGCGCAAGTGGTGCTGATATCGGGGCTCGCGGCCAGCGTCACGCCTGCTGGCAGGACATCGGTAAAGGCACCGCCGGTGGCGTCGATCTTTGCCCGGGAGTTGCTGATCTCGAGGCGCAAAACGGTCGTTTCGCCCTGAACGATGGTATTGGGCACGAAGAACTTGGAGAAGAGCGGCACAGGTGCCGCGGTCACGTCGAGGGTGGCGCTCGACGTGCCGCTGCTGCCCAGGCTCGACGTCAGATCACCGGATGTGTTGACAGCGGCCCCGATGGTGCTGGAGGTGACCACGACGGACAGGTTGCACACGCGCCCCGGCTGCAGCGTGCCGCCGCTGAACGACAATGCGTTGCTGCCGGCCGGCGCGGTCAGGGTGGCGCCCAGGCAGTTCGTCTCGGGTTGCGGAAGGGTCGACAGTGTCATGCCGGCAGGCAACGTGTTGGTAAAGGCCAGCCCGGTGGCGTCGATCAAGGCGTCGCGGTTGATTAGCGTGAAGATCAGTCTCGATGTCGCGCCCTGTTCGATCGTATCGGCCACGAAACGCTGGCTGAATTCCGGCGCGGGCGCCGCGGCCACGGTCAGCGATGCACTGGCCGAACCGCTGTTGCCAAGGCTCGACGTCAGGTCGCCCGTGGTGTTGACCACCGTTCCGACCGTGCTCGATGTCACGTTGACACTGATCCCGCAGGTCAAGCCCGCGACCGCCGCCCCGCCGCTGTAGGACAGGCTGCTTGCGCCCGGAGTCGCGGTTATCGTGCCGCCGTCGCAACTGGAGGTGGCCGACGGCGTGGGCGCGATCGTGAGGCCCGCGGGCAGGGAGTCGGTAAAGGCAAGGCTGGACACGTCGACAAGCGCGCCGGAGTTGTCGATGCTGAAGGTCAGCCGCGAAGTTTCGCCTTGAACAATGCTTGCGGCGTTGAATTGCTTGGTGAAGACCGGCGGCGGCGCGGCGGTGACGACCAGGGTCGCGCTGGCGGCCGGGCTGTTGCCAAAGGCAGTCGACAATTCGGATGTCGTGTTGACATAGCTGCCGACGGCCTCTGCCGTGACCTCGACCGAAACGGTACAGGTGGCCCCCGCCGGAACGGTGCCCGCGCGGTATCCGATGCTGTTGGCGGTGGTGATCAGGCTGCCACCCAGACAGGTTGTCGCCCGCGTCGATCCCGATCGTATGCGCACCCCGGCGGGAAAGACGTCGTTCACCGAAATGTCCGATGCCGCGTCCGCGCTGGCGCTGTTGTCGATGGTCAGGACCACGGTCGATGTACCGCCCTGGAAGATGCTTGCGGGGCCGAACGCCTTGCTCAGCGTCGGCGGCGCCGGATTGACGGTAACAGAAGCGCTGGCGGGCGGCGCAACCGTCAGGCCTCCGTTTTCCAGACTGCTGGTCGTGCTTGTCACAGTGCCCGGCGGCGGTGTCGCGATCGCCACCCTTACCGAAAAGGTACAGCTTTCGCCGGCCGCCAAAACGCCCTCCGACAGGCTTACCGTGCCGCCGACGCTCAAGGCGGAGCCACTTCCACAGACACCCGACAATGATCCGGCACTGGCGACGGCACCCGGAATCCGGCTGGCCAGATCGTCGCTGAACCGCAGGGCGTTCAGGGTCGCGGCACCCGGCGGGTTGCTGATCTGATAGGTCAGCACCGTTTCGGAGTTGGTGTTGACGGTGCTGGGGGAAAAGCTTTTGGAAAACGTCGGTGCCGACGACGACCGGATCTCTATCGTGTCCGTGGCGGCATCGGCGTTCAGTACCGCGCTCCCGGCCGCGGTGCCGGTCATGGCCGACGTGGTGTTGGTCGCGGTTCCCAACGGCGCGGTGGCCGAAATGTTCAGGACGATCGAGATGTCGCAGCTTGCCCCGGCCGCCAGCGTACCGTTGGCATAGTCAAAGCTGGTGGCAGACCCGCCGGTGCTCGCGCCGCCGCAGGTGTTGACGGTCGTGCTGGCCAGTGTCGTCCCGGCAAGGAAGGCCTCCAGGTCATCACTGAACGCCAGGTCGCTCGCAGCTTCGGCGCCGGTGTTGGAGATGTTGAACGTCACGGCCGCCGTATCGCCCTGCAAAACCGTGTCGCTGGCAAAGGTCTTGGTCAGGGTCAGGGTCGTTTCCCCCTCGACGCTGGACCCGACGGTGACAGTATCCGACGCCGCAGCGCCTGTTCTGGAGCCGCCGTCAATCGTGGCGGAGGTCGCGGAGGTTGTGCTCCTGTACCTGCCCGTCCCTGCGCCGGCCGGCACGTCATAGGCCAGATCGAAAGTGCAGGAAGCACCCGCAGGAAGCGACCCGCCGGTCAGAAGGACAGCGGACGCGCCCGAGCCTTGCAGTGTCGACCCCGCGCCGCAAACGTTCGATTGCGGCAGCCCGCTGACGGTGAAGTCAGGTGTGCCGGGCAGGATGTCCGCCAGGTTGTGAGAGAAAAAGATCCCTGTCGCTTCGAACGCCCCGCCATTGAGGTTGGTCAGAGTGTAGCGCACCGTGCCCGGTGCCCCCGGAAGGACCGGATCGTCGATGAATTCCATCCCTAACTGCACCGGCAGGACCGTATCCACGGTCAAGGTATCGCTGGCCGCGGTTCCGGCCTGCTCGCTCGCGGCGCCACCGGATGCAGATGCTGCCGTCAGGTTGCTGGTGGTGTTGGTCTTACTGCCAGTGTCGGTCGAGCCCAGGGTGATGATCGTCGCGATCTCGCAAGACCCTCCAGAGGCCACGCTGCCGCCTGAAAAGCCGATCGAACTGGTCGTCTCGCCGGTCACCGTGCCGCCGCAGGTGTTGCTGACCACGGAGGTCAGTACCGAACCGGTTTGAAAGGCATCAAGGTTGTCGCTGAAGGAGATGTCGACCGCTCCGCCTCCGTCCGAGGGGTCGGAAATGACGAAGGTCAGGCCGACCTCGCTTCCGGGAACGGCGGTGTCGACGGAAAAGGATTTCGCAAAGCTCAGGCCAAGGCTACCGGGGTTGACGGTCAACGTTCCCGTGGCTGCGGTGCCTGTCACCGATGTGCCGCCGACTGTCGCAACGGGCGCGCTCGACGTCAGGATAAAGGTGCCCGACGGCATATCTGCGGGCAACCTGATGACAACCGACACGGCGCAGCTGGCACCGGCGGCCAAGGTCGCACCGGTGTAGGACAGCGCTTGCCCGTTGAAACCTTCAAAGCCCAGCTCCATTAAGCCGCTACAGGTATCATTTTCCGGCGGCAAGACCACGGACGCGGGAAATCCGACGACATCGGTTATTTTGAGCTGGAACGCGCCGTCGGTCAGCACGGAGAAAGAATCGCGGTTGGTGAAATCGAGGGTGACGGTCGTCTCACCCCCGGATGTGCCATCGGTGAAGGCGAAGGCAAGTCCGGGCGCAACGCTGTCTGTCACGACCAATGTGTCGCTGGCCGCGGCCGATGTGACGGTGTTGCCGTTCACGGTGGATGTCAGAACGCTCGTCGTGTTGAGGTAATCGCCCGCGGTGGCCCCGGCTGGAATATTCACGGTCACGTCAAAGCTGCAAGATGCGCCGCCGGCCGCAAGGGTGCCATTGCTGAAACTGATCGTGCTTGTACCGGTCACAGAGGACCCGGCCCCGCAAGGATCGACAAGTCCCGCAGACGCACTTCTCGCGGCGCCAGACAGCATCGCATCCAGATCGTCGGAAAAGGAAATGTCGGTCGCGCCGTTGTCGCGATTGTTGTTGCGGATGGTAAAGCGGATCGTGGCGGTGCCGCCCGGCCCAGCCGGATCATCCAGGAACTGCTTGGTCAGGACCGGCGCATCGGTCGGCAGCGTCGCCACGGTGAGCGTTGCCGAAGAAGCCCCCACCGCTTCGAAATCCGCAGAAAGCTGACCCGAGATTGCCACAAGCTCGCCGGTGCCCGTCGCGGTAACGTCCAGCGTTACCGTGCAGGTGGCCCCCGCAGCGACGGCCGGAAATCCTGCGGTCCCATTGGCATCCAGAACGACCAAGGATGTTCCGGAATCCGCCGTCAGGGTCGCGGGGATCGCGGGCGTACCGCAGGTTGTCGCGACATTGGCAGGCGATGCGATCTCTATCCCGGCAGGCAGGTTTTCAGTGAAATCCAGATTGATTACGGCGCCGGCGTTGGCGCTGTTGTCGATGACGTAAGTCAATGTGGACGTGTCGCCCAGCGACACCGTGTCGGGCGCGAAGGACTTGCTGAATCCGGGCCTGGCCGTCGTGACCGTCAAATCGTCCGTGGCGGTGCCGCTGTTGCCCGCCGAGGATGTCAGATCACCAGTGACCGATGTCGATGTGCCAGCCGTCGATGAGGTGACGTTCACGGTGACGGTGCAGCTTGCTCCCGCAGCAATTCCGCCGTTCGAAAAACTGATGCTGTCACCGCCTGCCGCCGCGTTGACCACGGGCAATACGCTTCCGGTGCCCGAGCAGGTCGTGCTTGCGTTCGAGGGATTGGCCAGCGTCACCCCGGCAGGCAGCGTGTGGGTAAAGGCCAGGTCGCCGGCCGCGGTCGGGGCCGCGCCGTTGTCGATGGTATGCGTGAGGGCTGTCGTGCCGCCCGGACCGATCTGATCCGGCGAAAAGAAGATCGTAAAGGCGGGCGGGCTCGATTGCGCGCGGGCGCCCTGCGGGAGGATGCTGATTATGGCCAGAAGCATCAGGAGCATCAGGCCGCCCGGCCCCGCGCCAAAGTTAAACCAGCCGCGCACGTTGAAATTGTGCATATTCCCGCCTCCAAAAAGTATCAGGATGCCTCGCACCGCGCCGCCGACAATGTCGCGGGGGACCGCCCTTCAAATTATCGTTAACTTGGACCGGACCAGGGCTTCGCATCGGAAGTTTCTTGCCGATGGCGCGATAAACTTCGGCACTGTCACGAATTGGCAACGGTGGCGTATGGTCTAGCCCGCAACCACCGATTGCAAGTCGAAGATCGGCAGCAGAACGGCCAGCACGATCAGCAACACAAAACATCCGACAAGCATCATCAGCAACGGCTCGATCAACGCCGCGATGCGCTTGCGCTCGGTCGAGAGGCCGCTGGCCACCAGCACCGCGCTGCGGTCGGCCATGCGCGCAAGCCGGGCCGAGACCTCGCCCGCGGCGATCAACTGGCGCGCGACCGGCGGCAGGAAGGACAGCCGCGACAACGCCTGCGACAGCGTTTCTCCGCTGCGTACCGCCTGCGACACCGCCGCGGCCTCGGCGCGGAACTGTGCAATGGTCAGCACCCCGGCCGCGCTGTCCACCGCGCTGAGCACGGCATGACGGCTGGTCAGCACCAGCGCCAGCGTCCGCAGATATTGCACCGCCGCCGCCGACCGGATCAGCCGCCCGATCAGCGGCAGACGCAGTGCCACCCGGTCGCGGGCCGCGCGGATGGCTGCGACCCGGCCGCTGGCGACCGCCAACGCCAGCAGCGCCGCAGCCCCGGCGCCCAGCACGGCCAGATGATCCTGCACCCAGTCGCTCAGCCCCAGAACCACGCGGGTGATCTGTGGCAGCGGGCGGCCCGACATCTCGAACATCGCCACGATCTCGGGGGCGACATTGACCATCAGGATGGCACATACCAGCAGCGATACCGCCGCGACGAACGCCGGATAGACCAGCGCCGCGCCAATCTGTGCACGGTCGGTGCCCTGGGTTTCGAGGTGATCGGCCAGTTCGGTCAGGACAACCGCAACATCGCCCGCGCCTTCGCCGGCGCGAAGGGCCGCAAGGTAATATCGCGCGAACCCCGCGCCGCTGGAGTCAAGCGCGTCCGACAGTGGCGCGCCCTGCATCAACGCGGCCTTGGCCACGGCGGCGACCCGGTCCATCGCCGGGCTGGCGCCTGCGGCGCGAACGGCATCCAGCGCCGCCTCGCTGGGCAGTTCCGCAGACAGCAGAACCGCCATCTGCCGGGTAAAGACGGCTTGCAGATCGGCGCTCAGGCGGGTTCGGCGCGGCGCAAGCAGTCGCCCGGTTCCGCCGCGGACGGTTTTGCCGCGCACCTCGGATACGAACAGCCCCTGCGCCTTCAGCAGCTCGCCGGCATGCGCCTCGGTCTCGGCCACGACGCTGCCGGTGCGGCGCTTTCCGGTGTCGGTAAAGGCCACGTAGTCATAGGCTCTCATGCCACGTCGCCCAGCACGCGCAGCGTTTCGGCAAGGCTGGTGTTGCCCTGCGCCACCTGCGCCAGCCCGTGCCCGATCAGCGTGTCCCGTTCGCTCAGGGCGATGTGGCGCAACCGGGTTTCCGGCAACCCGTCGTCGATGGCGCCGCGCAGCGCCTCGTCGACTTCGATCATCTCGAAAATGCCCACACGCCCGGAATAGCCGCTGCCGCTGCACGCCACGCATCCCTGCGCGTCGCAAACTTCGGAGGGCACCGGCAGATCGTGGCGGGTGAACTGCGCCGCCTCTGCCGCGGTGGGCGGATGCGCGCGGCGGCACTCGGGGCACAACCGCCGCAACAGCCGCTGCGCGATCACCCCCCGCAGGGTCGATGCGATCAGGAAATCATCCAGCCCCAGATCGCGCAGCCGCACCACGGCGCCCACCGATCCGTTGGCGTGTAGCGACGAAAACACCAGATGCCCCGTCAGCGCCGCCTGCGCCGCCACGCTCACGGTTTCGCCGTCGCGGATTTCGCCCACGAGGATCACATCGGGATCCTGGCGCAGCGTCGCGCGCAGACCGGCGGCAAAGGTCATTCCGATCTCGGCGTTGATCTGGCTCTGGCTTATTCCGGGCAGGTCGTATTCCACCGGATCCTCCACCGTGACGATGTTGCGCGCTTCGCGGTTTGCCAGCTTGAGCAGCGAATAGAGCGTCGTCGTCTTGCCCGACCCGGTGGGGCCGGTGGCCAGGATGATGCCATTGGGCAGCGCCGACATCCGCTCAAGCTGCGCCACCTGTGCGGGCATGAGGCCCAAGCCCTCCAGCGGCATCAAACCTGCCTGGCGGTCCAGGATCCGCAACACCACCCGTTCGCCGTAGTTGCCCGGCATCGCAGAGACACGCGTGTCGATCAGCCGCCCGCCCAACCGCAACGGAATGCGCCCGTCCTGCGGCAGCCGCGTCTCGGCAATGTCGAGCCCGGCCATAACCTTGAGCCGCGACACGATGCGTTTGACCGGCACGTCGGATCGGTCCAGCACGGGCTGCAAAAATCCATCCACCCGCATCCGGGCGCGCAGCCCCCCCTCGTAGGGCTCGACGTGCAGGTCCGACGCCCCCGCCAGAACCGCGCGGCGCAAGAGCTGGTTCACCAACTGGATCACCGGCGCGTCCTCGGTGTCTTCCAGCAGGTCGCGTTCGCGTTGCGGCAATGCGCTATCTTCCAGGTCGAAAAGCAGCGGCGCGGCATCGTCCGGCGTATCGTCGTCGCGGTAAAGCCGCGCCAGCGTCGCCTCGAATTCCGCCTGCTGCTGGGTGACGACCGCCAGCGCCGCCCCCGCCCGGCGGCGCGCCTCGCGCAGGCCCGTCGCCGTCGCGCGGGGTCCGGCGATCAGGCGCCCGGCTTCGATGGCAACCTGGTGATCGCGCGCAAAGCCAAAGGGCAGTCGCGCCTCAGCGCCCCTCGTAGGTGTAGCCGGAGGGCTGCTGCCGCTGTCGGGAGCGCGCGGGGGCCTGGCGTCGTTCGGCGTCATTTTCGGTCATCCCCGCATCAAAGGGTTGGTCCAGGTTGCCGCCCTCGTAGGGCAGCGCACCCGGGGCCGCGGTCGGATATTTCCCGTCCCGGGGCTGAATGGCAAGGCTCGCCGCTTTCGCTTCGGCCGCGGCCGCGGCGGTCAGGCGGCGGGCTTCTGCGTCGGTGTCGATAATGCGCGGGCGCAGCATCACCAGCAGCACCCGCTGGTTCTGCGATGCGTTCTTGCCCTTGAACAGCCCGCCCAGCAGCGGCATGTTCGCCAGCCCCGGCACCTTTTGCGAGGTCGCCCCGGAGCCGTCCTCGAGCAGTCCGCCCAGCATGATGACGTTGCCATCGCGCACCAGTACGGTGGTCGACAGGGCCCGGCGATTGGTGATTTCGCCGCCCGAGGCCGCGGCGGAATTGGTCAGGTTCGACACTTCCTGCTTGATCACCAGCCGCACGGTCTTGTCGGCGTTGATCTGGGGCGTGACATTCAACGTCAGTCCCACGTCCTGCCGCTCAATGGTCTGAAACGGATTTTCGGGCAAGGCGGTGTCACCCACGGTGGCAAAGCTGCCGGTCACGAAGGGCACGTTCTGCGCCACCACGATCTCGGCCTCCTGATTGTTCAGCGTCAGGATCGACGGCGTCGAAAGAAGCTTGGTGCTGCGGGTGCTCGCGATGGCCGACAGGAACGCCGCCAGACCGTCTTCGCGCCCGCCCGCACGCCCCGCCAGGACGCCGCCATTGCCGCTGCTGGGGGTTTCGCCCTTGAGCACGTTGGACACCAGGCTGGTCAGGCTGGGCCGCCCCTCGAGCGCGAATTGCACGCCGCCCACCACCGCATTGTTGAGAATGACACCGAATTGCGCCGAAAGATCAGAGAACCCTTCGACCGACATCTCGAAAATCACCGCCTCCACCAGCACTTGCGTCGGCCGGCGGTCGAGGTGGCGGATCATTTCGATGACGGCGCTGATGCGCTCCTGCGGGGCGGTGATCAGCAACGAATTGGTCTGCGGTTCGGGAACGATGCGGATCTGCGCGCCGGTGTCGTCCTCGCGCGAAAAGCTGCGCACGATCACATCCGCCAGTGCACCGGCATCGGCGTAATTGAGCTGTTCCACATGCGAGGCTACGGTGGATTGCTGCGCATCCAGGCGCCCGGCCAGCACCCGCAAGCTGCGCACCACGTCTTGCGACCCCGACACCACCAGCGCGTTGGAGCGCCGGTCCACGGAGATGGACGCGTCCTCCGGCAGGATCCCCATCGCCTGCACCACCTGAAGCACTTCGGCGGCATCGGCGTTGCGCAGGCGGATCATCTCGATCGGGATGTCGCGGGGTTGGTCAAGCTGGGCGATCAGCGCCTCGATCCGCCGGTGGTTGCCGATGCGGTCCGACAGGATCAGCATGCCCGATCCGGGCACCGCCGATACCACCGCTTCGGCGGGCAGCAGCGGACGGATGACCGCGATCACATCCGCCACGGGCATGTTGCGCACGCGGATGATCCGGGTCTCGTATTCACCCGACCCCGGCGCACCGGGCGTCAGTTCACGGGCCACGCCCATTGGCACGATGCGGTCGCTGTCCACGCCATCGACGATGGTCAGCCGGTTCAGTTCCAGCACGTTGAGAAACACCTCGTAGAGCGCCGCCGGAGAGATGTCGCCCGGCACCAGAACCGTGACGGTGCCACGCACCTGCGGATCGATGACAAAGTTTCGGCCCGTGGCTTCCGACACGATTTCGACGAAATTGCGCAGATCGGCATCGCGCAGGTCAAGTGCCACCTGCGCGCGCGCCTGCGAGGGGGCGATCACGGCGCTCGCGGATCCCAGCAGCAGCGCCACCAGTACCGCCCGTATCCACCAAACTGCTGTCATGCTCCGCTCTTTCGTTCGATGCCACCTCACCTCGTCCAGCGGGTTCGGGGTCCACGCCGCCCGCTGGCCCGCCACCGCGGGCGTTTGATCGGAACCTTAGACCAAGTGCACCGCTTTGCCATCCGTCAGAGCGCGCGTTTTCGGGGAAATCGCGACCTGTGGCCTATTTGACGACCTCAAGCAATTGGCGCGGGCCATCCGCGCCGGCCTGCACCCACATCCCCGCCGCGTCGATCGCCACCACGGTATAATCCGGCGTTAGGGCCTCGCCCACCCGCAGCAGCGTGTCGCCGGTCGGATGCGACACCAGCGCCCAGCGGGTCTCGCCACTGCTCACGGTGCCTTTCAGCGTGTATCCAAGGCTCGTCACCGGCGGCGCGGGCGGGGCGGGCGGTTGCGGCTCGGCCTTGGGTGCGGGAGGTTGGGGCGGCACCTTGGCCGTGGCGCCAAACAAGGGCGCCCAGCGCGGCGGCGGTTGCGGTTCGGCGCCCGTCACCGGACGCGGCGACGTCACCGTCGGGGCGACCAGCGCCCCCTGTGGCAGCGGGTCCTGCCAGGTGTTCCATGCCTGCTGACCGGCAAGGCCGACGGCGGCCAGCCCGAGCAGGGCCACCAGGCCCGCGAGCAGTCGGATCATGCGCGTCTGGGTCATGGGCGCCTCATCGTTGCGGGGTCAGGCGAAGGGCTGCATCGACCCGCCCCGGATCCGCGCCCGGCACCAGATCAAGCCGGGCGATGTCATATCCCCAGATCCGGTCCGTGGCGGTGATCCAGCCCATCAGATCGGTGAACGCGACCGCATCGAAGCGCAATTCGACCTCGCCGTCCACACGGTTCGACAACTCGGAGAGGCGCGCGCGCAGGCGCGCGGCGATCAGGCTCTGCTCAAGGCCGCTGCTGCCGATGGGCGCACGCGGCCCCCGGTCGCCCACCGGCCCCAGCGCCGCCTGCTCGGCCACCCGCGCACCGACCCAGATCTGCGCGGCTTGAATATCAGCAAAGGCCGTTTCGGCCGCGGCGCGCTTGGCCGCCAGCGGCTGCATCACCCCCATGACCAGCGCCACCGGCACCGCCACCCCGACCAGAAGCGCCAAGAGCACTCGTTCGCGCGGGCTGCGCCGCAGCAACAGGTCGATCAGCCGATCGTTCATTGCAGCCCCTCCTCCGCCGGACGCAGGCGCAATTCCGCGCGCACGCCCACCGTCCCCTGCGCGGCGCGGGCCTCGACCATCTCCACGCCGAAGCCCGCCGCGCGCAGATCGGCGACCAGCCGGTCGGAACTGGCGAAATCCGGCAACCGCAACGCCACTTCGAGCCCGTCTTGCGGGCTCAGCGACAAATCCTCCGGCATCGCGCCGGCATCGGTCATCACCTGCGCCGCGGCGGCAAAGAACCGCAGCGGCGACACCCGTCCGCGCGCGGCATCGGCGGCGGCCTGCCGGCGTGCCAGCACCTGCGCCACCTGCACCCGCATGTCCAGCAGCGGCGCACGGGGCAGGAAATGCTGACGCACCAGCGCTTCGGTGCCGGCGCGCAGCGCGCGGGTTTCAGCCTCGAGCGTGCGGATCGCCATCGCCTGCGCCCCCGACCAGAGCACCAGCGCCAGCAGCAACAGGACCGCGGGCCAGCGCCACGGCAGCAGTTGCGACCGCAATCGCGCCCGCGCCGCGCGCGGATCGGCACGCAGGTCAAAGCGGGTCTCGCCATGGGCGAAACACTGCGGACGGGCCAGGCCAAGCGCTTCGACCTGATCCGCCGTGCCGACAACCCGCAGCCCGCGCGCCTGCGCGAAAGCCTCAAGCGCCGCCCGCGCGGGCGTGTCCCTGCCGGTAAGCAGCACCGCTTGCGGCAGAATGTCCTTGGCGGCCGCGTCGAAAGCCTGCGCAAGCATCACCTCCGCCAGGGCCGGTTCGGCGCTGAAGCCGTCCTCCGGCCCCAGCCGCACCCGCACCGCGTCATCGGTCACGTCCAGGCTCCAGAGCCCCGGCGCGGTTGGCAGGCTCAGGTAATCGGGCAGCACCGCCCGGCACCCGCCGACCGCCCGCGCGCGCCACCCTGCCAGCGCGCCCGCGTCGGCCACCAGCGCGCGGGTCCAGCGATCGTCGTCGCCGGGCGCAAAGAACGGGCGCATCTCGATGTGATCGCCGCCGGTGCCCAACCGGTCGCGCAACTGCCGCCGCGCCACCTGTTCGCGGGCCTGACCGCGCAGACCGGCAGGCAGGTCGAGCGCCAGCAACGGCACCTCGGCACCCGGCACCACCGCCACGTGACCCGCCGGCGCCGTTATCGCCTGATCCAGCGGTGCGACCGCGATCCGATGTGCAGGCGACGTTCTGGCGCGCACCGCTGTTCCCCTGTTGCCGCGAAGCGTCATTCGCCCCGGTTTACACGATAGGACACCTGCACGCCTTTCGGAAGCGGCTGCCGCGACAGCACCGCATATCGTTCGCGCCTGTGTCCCTGCAGCGTCGCCGTGGCCCGCAGGGCGAACCAGTCCGATCCGATCGACAGCCGCCCCAGATCGGGCTCCAGCGCGGCCACCGTGGCGACGCCCGCCGCGGCACCCAGCGCACGTGCGAACCCCTCGACCGATGCGAAGGCGTCACGACGGCGGATCTGCAGCATCCGGTCCGCCGCCGCCGCCGTCAGGCCCGGCATCATCGCCTGCAAGACCTGCGGCGAGGCGGTGTTCACGTTCAACAGGCTGTCGCCCGGCAACGCCGCGATGAACGGGCGCAACCGCGCCAGATCGCGCGCGCGCAGTCCCGGAACGACCTGCAACTGGTCAAGCATCAGCACCGGCCCGCCCAGCGGCCGCAGCGCCGGAGATTGCCGGGCATAAGCCGCCTGTGTCCCCGCCCCCCCTGCGCCGCCGGGGCGCAGGAACTCCGTGATCGACGCGACGTGCCCCGGGGCCAGACCCAGGTGAAGGGCCAGGCGGTCAAAGCCTTCGCGGGCGAAATCATCCTCGGGCTGGGCCAGCCAGTTGATGTTGAACCGGCCCTGCAGATCGTCGATCGTCGCGCTGACCGCGCCCCTGTCCAGAGCGACGTCCGAAACCGGGCGGGCCCAGTCCTCGCCGGTGTGATCCACCGATCCGCCGGACTGATCCCGCGCCAGCCGGGTTATCGCCAATGCCTCGGCACTGTCCAGATACAGCCCCAGTTGCGCCGCGGTCTGCGCCTGTGCCTGCCGCTCGCGCGCCGCTTCGGCCCGCGCCAGCACCAGCACCGCCATCGCCGCCAGCGCCGCGACCAGGATCAGCGCATTGACCAGCACGAAGCCCTGTGCGCCGTCGCGCGGCGCGGCGTTCATTTCAGGCTCTCCATCACGACGATCCGACCATGGCGGAGGGTATCGAGCGTCAGTTCCACAGCTTGCGGCAGGGTGCTGGAGTACCGGCTGGGCACCGTGGCGGTCGCGCCGTCGCTGTCAGCGGGGCCAGGGGCGTCGGGCACCACGCCGATCCCGTCGGCCCGCGCCCCGGGCACCCAGCCGACCGTCTGCCAGTGGCTGCGCAGCGTCAGCCCGGTGACACCGTTCAGCACGACCACCTCCGGCGCGGCGCCGCCGGGTTCTGCCGGGCTCAACACCGGCCAGATCTGGCGCGACAGGGTGCGCGCGACGGGATCGTGACGCCAGATTGCCCGGTGCAGACCCAGCCCACCCATCGGGGGCAACACCGGCTGCCCCGCGAGCGACAGGCCGATTTCGCGCCCCCGCGGCCCCAGGTCCAGCGCCCCCCGCGGCGGCCCGTCGGGCGGGTAGAACAGCATCGGCACCATGGCGCCCAGGTCGGCCCGCAACAAGCTCAGCGCCAGCCCCAGCTCGGCGCTCTCCGCGTCCAGCGCAACCAGCCTGTCACGGCTGCGCAGGCTGCCCGTGAGGGCCTGCACCCCCATGATAGCCACCAGCGCGAAAACCGCCATCGCCACCACAAGTTCGATCAGGGTCAGGCCCGCATCGCGCGGGCGGGAGCGCGGGGTCATCGGCCGCTCCCCTGCGGCGGCAGCACCGTGACGAGGGTCGCGCCCGGGCCCGTATCGGCGCGCACGACGATTTGCACTTCGACCAGGCCGGCGGCGGTATCGCGGCGCAGATGCGTCACCCGGTAGCTTTGCAGCCCCATGACGACCCGGTCCGGCAATCCGCCCGCCGCCGGCCCGAAAAGCCGCAACTCCTCGGCCCGGTTCTGCGCCACCAGCTGCGCCATCAGTCGCGGCGTCGCACCGCCCAGCACCAGCCGCGACTGATCCATCGCGCGCAGCGCGGCCAGCGTGCCGATGCTCAGCACCGCGATCGCCACAACCAGTTCCAGCAGTGTCAGCCCGGCGGTGCCGTCGCCCCGCACTATTCCGCGTCGCATCTGAGCCCCGTCCAGCCGTCGCTGCCACAGCGCAGGGAACGGCGCGACGGGTCACGCCCCCGCGCCGCGAACTGAATCGAAAAAGCCGAGGTCTGACCATTGGGCAGGAACACGATGTCGGGCATCAGCCGGTCGCCGGGCACAGGGACCGCGTGCCGGAACGCCACGCGGTCGCGCCAGCGCCGAAGGGTCGGCGCGCTCTGCCAGCCATCTGCACCGCGTACCGCGGTCCGGGTGCCGCCCTGCTCCACCCTCAGGCCACGCCAGTTCTGGCCCTGCACCGCAAGGCGCCGGTTGGCGTCGTACAAGGCCCGGAACGTCGCCGCGTCGCCGGAGGCCCCGCCGCCGACCCGACCGACCGCAAGCAATGCGCCGACCGAAAGCACCGACAGAATCGCGATGACGATCACCAGTTCGATCAGCGTGAACCCCGACTGGCCGCCCTGGGCCGTAGCCTGCCCCCGCACGGTTATTCCAGCATCCATGTCCCGATATCCGCGTCGGCCCCGGCCCCGCCCGGCACGGCGTCCGCGCCATAACTGAAGATATCGAAATCGCCATGCACGCCGGGTTGCAGGTAGTGATAGGGCTGGCCCCACGGATCGTTGGGCAGGCGGTCCATGTACCCTGTCCAGTTCGGCAGGGCGGCCCCTCCGGCAGGGGCGGTGACCAGCGCAGCCAGCCCCTGATCGGTCGTCGGATAGCGGAAGTTGTCCAGCCGGTAGAGGTTGACCGCGCTCGAGATCGCGGCGAGGTCGGTCTGCGCACGGGCCACGCGGGCCTGATCGGGCCGGTCGATCACCCGTGGCACGATGACCAACGCCAGGATCGACAGGATCACCACGACCACCATCAGCTCCAACAGCGAAAACCCGGCCTCGCGATGACGCTGCGGGCGGGCGACGCGCAGAGTGGGCGGGGCGCTGGGGGCGGTCGCATCGGTCCGGGCGGAGGCGGGTCTGGTCATGGCGGCAAAAGATCCTTGGAACTGCGACCACGATAGGCAGGGCACAGCGGAGTGACAATTGCCAATCGCGCGCCCCACCGTTCCGCCACGCCACCGCCCGCGTGACAATGGACAAGCCGGGGGCGGCTGCCTATCACTCGGATCCATGCCCAGTGAGATCGCCCTTGCCGTATTGCTGCTGCTCTGCGCCCCGGCGGTCGGGTCGTTTCTGGGCGTGGTGATCGACCGTGTGCCGCGCGGCGAAGACGTCGTGGCCCGGCGGTCCGCCTGTCGCGCCTGCGCCCGGCCCCTGGCCCCGCGCGACCTTGTACCGGTGCTGTCCTTTGTCGCCAGGCGCGGTCGCTGCGCAAGCTGTGGCGCGGCAATTCCGCCCTGGCTTCTTTATACCGAACTGGCGGCGACCGGGGCCGCCCTTGTGGCCCTCGCCGCGGGGGGTGGACCGCTGCAGGTGTTGCTGAACGCCGGGCTGTTGTGGCTGCTGCTGGCGCTGGCGGTCAGCGATCTGCAATGGTTGCGCCTGCCCGATGTGCTGGTGGCGTCGCTCGGGCTGCTGGTCGCGGCGCATGTCATCCTGTTTGCCGATCCCGGCGCGGCGGTCTTGGGCGCGGCACTCGGGGCCGGAAGCTTCTGGGGGCTGCGTGCGGGCTACCGCAGGCTGCGCGGTCGCGAGGGGCTGGGATTGGGAGACGTGAAACTCATGGCGCCGCTGGGCGCGCTGACGGGCCCGTGGGATCTGCCGCTGATGGTCCTGCTGGCCGCGCTTGTCGCGCTGGCCGCCGCGCTGATCCTGGGCGCGCGCGCCGGCCACACGCTCGACGCCGCGCAGCCGCTGCCCTTTGGCGCGCCGCTCTGCGCGGCGACGGCGCTGGTGCATCTCTTCTGGGTGGGCGCGATTTGATACTCGCCTCATGTGGCAAAGCCCGCTAGGCTTTGGCACAGGCCGCCACCGGCCTTTTTTGTCGTTCGTCCTGATTGGTCCTGAAAAGCTTGCACCGTATGATGTTTCCACCGCGCCTGCCGATCCTCGCCCCGACCCGCGCCGCGCTTGCGATCGTCATCGCCATGCTGCCGATCTGGACCCATGCACAAGACAGCGCCGGCCCGCTGCCCGACATGACGTCGATCGAACAAGCCTGGGAGCGCGGCGATTATGTCACCGTACGCGATGGCCTGCGCCAGCTGGCCCAGGATACCGGAACCCCACTGGCGCAGTACCGCTATGGGCAGGTGCTGCTGGAAGGGCGTGGCGGCCCGCGCGATCTGGCGGGCGCGATCACATGGCTGCAACGCGCGGTGGACCAGACCCATCCGCAGGCGGCCACGATGCTGGCGCGGATCTACCTGACGGGCTACGAAGAGGCGCCGCGCGATCCGGCGCGGGCCGCGTCGCTGCTGGCGCGCGCCGCCACACGCGGCGATGCGCAGGCGCAATATTACCTGGGCTTGCTGACCCTGAACGGCGATGGCGTCGCGCGCGACCCGCAAGCCGCCTTCAACTGGTTCCTCGCCGCCGCCGAGCAGGAGCATACCCAGGCCCAGTTCGAACTGGCCCGTGCCTACCGCACCGGGACCGGCGTCACGGCGGACCCGGCGGCGATGCAGCGCTGGCTGACCGCCGCGGCCGAGGCCGGCCACACCGAAGCGCAATATACACTTGCCCGCGCCCTTGACACCGGCACTGATGCGGCGCCGGACCGGGCACGGGCCCTGCGCTGGTATCGCCGCGCCGCCGAAGGCGGATTGCCGATCGCGCAGCGCCTGTTGGGCATGGCCTACCTGACCGGCGATGGCGTCGTGCAAGACAGCGCGGAGGCGCTGCGCTGGCTGCTGCAGGCGGCGGAGGCCGGCGATCCCGGCGCGCTGAACAATCTCGGCCACGCCTTTGCAACCGGTCAAGGCGTGGACCGCGACGATGCCCGCGCCGCGCTTTGGTACGAGCGCGCCGCTGGCGCAGGGGTGGCCCGCGCCATGACGGTGATGGGCCGTTTCCATGAGACCGGGCGCGGCGTCGCCAGGGACATGGACCGCGCCGTCGCGTTCTACAGGCAGGCCGCGGAGCAGGGCGACCCACGCGCCAGCGAACGGCTGGGATCGCTGGCCGCCAGCCAGGCGCTGGAGGGGCGCGTCGCACCGCAGTTGACGGTGCCCTGGGTCCTGGCCGCGGCCCGTGCCGGAGACAGCGCCGCCCTGTCGCTGCTCGAAGCGCAGGCCGAGGATGGGCTGCGGGCCGCGCAGACCGGGTTGGGCGCGCTGCTGATCGAGGACGATACCCGCCATGCGCAGGGCATCGCGCTGCTGACCCGCGCGGCCACAGCCGGTGCCACCGACGCGCAGGCCGCGCTTGGGCAGGTATATGTCACCGGCGCCGCCGGGGTTGCGCAGGATTACGTCACCGCGCATGGCTGGCTGAACCTGGCCGCCGCGGGCGGAAGCCAAAGCGCGGCGGACACCCGCGACCTGATCGCGTCGCTGATGACGCCGGGGCAGATCGCCGATGCGCAGGCGATGGCCCGCGCGCTTTATGCGGCGCAAGCGGCACAGACACCGCGGACACCGCAGACCGTGACCGTCACCGAATGAGGGCCGCGATGCTGAATGCCGGGCTGGCACGCGCCCGTGCCTTGGCCCTGACCTTGCTGATCACCCTGCCCGCCCCGGCCGGCCTGGCGCAGGTGGTGGAGGCCGCGCCGCTGGACGACCTGATCGCCGCGGCCACGGCGGGCGGTCCGCTGGCGCAGCGCAAACTGGGGCAGCGCTACCATGACGGCGACGGCGTCTTGCAGAACTTTGCCACGGCGGCGCAGTGGTTCGGACGCGCCGCAGAGGCCGGCGATGCCGAAGCTCAGAACAGGTTGGGCCGCTATTATCACTCCGGTCTCGGATATGAACACGACCCCGATCGCGCGCGTCATTGGCTGGAGGCCGCCGCGGCACAGGGCGACCCGGACCATATCTTCGACCTCGCGGCAGTGCTGGAGCCGTCGGATCCCGAACAGGCCGCCGCGTTGTATGCGCAAGCCGCCGACGCCGGCCATATGGATGCCGCCGTCAGCCTGGGCGTGCTGTTCCAGAACGGCAACGGCGTGACACAGGACACCGCGCGCGCCCTTCAGCTCTACGAGGCTCCGGCTGCTGTCGGGCACCCGCGCGCGCAAAACAACCTCGGGCTGCTCTACGTCCGCGGCACCGGCGCGCCGCAGGATTACGACCGCGCGGCCAAGCTGTTTGCCGCCGCGGCGGATCAGGGGCTTGGCACGGCCATGACCAACCTTGGCGTGATGTATGAAAACGGATTTGGCGTGCCCCAGAGCGACGACGAAGCCGCGCGCCTTTATCGGATGGCGGGGGAACTGGAACGGACAGAGGCCGACGCGGCGCAGGCCTTTGTCTATGATGCCCGCTTGCAACCGCTGGATCCCGGCATGCTGTCCGGTGTGGCGCGGATGGCGCGGACAGGCGACCCGGTGGCCCAATTTCAACTTGGCTGGGCGCTGGTCAGTGCCGAGGCCCCGCAGCCGCCCCATTGGGCACAGGCCGCGCGTCTTTTCCAGGCGGCAGCCGATCGTGGCCATGCACCGTCGATGACCAACCTCGGGCTGCTCTACGTGCGCGGGCTGGGCGTTCCGCAGGACTATGTTCTGGGTCAGATGTGGCTGGTTCTGGCGGCCACGGCCGGCCTGCCGGACGCGACCCTGAGCAGCAGCGCCCTGCGCCGCAAAATGACCCCGGAGCAGATCAACGAGGCCCAGTCACGCGCCACTCAGGCCTGGCAAAAGGCGCAAGAGGACGCGATTGTTTTCGATATTCGTTAATAATCTGCTTAGCGATTTTCGAAAAATGTAGTAATAGCGGAAGTGCATTGGCAATTTTTTGACGCAATCTTGCGCGTCCGTTCGGGTACGCCCATGCCGTTATCAGCAAGCAGGGGGTTCCATGCCGTTTCAATTCAAACCGTTGGCTGTGACCTTGTTGTTGTCCGTGGTAACCGCATCCGGCGCTCTGGCCGCCGACCCCGTGCAACAACACAATTCCAACGCCATCTGGTTCGAAAACTGGATCGGGCTGAGCAATGCGACCCTGGTCGTGGCCGCGCCCAACGGCAAGATCACCGACATTCACGCGCCCACGGGCACACCTGTGTTCGAACTCGACCGCGCCGATGCGCTGGACGGCATTTATCGCTATGAGTTGCGCGCGGCGACCGAAGAGCAAAGCAAGATCGTCAACCAGATCGACAACGGCCGCGGCGACGACGCGCGCGATACCGCAGCGGTGCCTTTCTATGCATCGGGGTATTTCGAAGTGTCGCGCGGAGCGATCATCACGCCGGACGACATCAAAGAAGACAACGGCTGAACCCCGGCCAACGGGGTCATATTTCAAAGGGAGAGTGCGACATGGCACATTATTTTAGACTTTCATCCGCAGCAAAGGTGCTTGGCACCACGGCCCTTGGCCTGATGGGTACATTGGCGCAGGCCGATCAGCAAATTCTCGACGACCTGATCGTCGATGGCAGCGCTTGTATCGGACAGGATTGCGTGAACGGCGAAAGCTTTGGCTTCGACACCCTGAGGCTCAAGGAAAACAACTTGCGCATCAAGGCGCAGGATACATCCAGTACCGGCAGCTTTCCGACCAATGACTGGCAGTTGACCTTCAACGACAGCTCGAACGGCGGGCAAAACAAGTTCTCGATCGACGATATTGATGGCGGCAGGACGCCCTTCACCATCGAAGCGAGCGCACCCAGCAATTCGCTCTATGTCGAAGACTCGGGGCAAATTGGCCTTGGCACCAGCAATCCGGTGGTCGAAGCGCATATCGTCGACGGCGACAGTCCGACCATCCGTCTTGAGCAGGATGGCTCCTCCGGCTTTACGCCGCAGACCTGGGACATCGCCGGCAATGAAACCAACTTTTTTGTCCGCGATGTAACCAACGGATCCAGGTTGCCGTTCAAGATCAAGCCAAGCGCGCCGACCAACAGCCTTTTCGTGAATACGAACGGTGACATCGGGTTCGGAACACAAAGCCCGCAGGCCTCTGTCCACCTGGCTTCGACCGATGGCACGGCACAGATGAGGCTTTCTGAAAACAGCGCGACACAGCAAAAACGTGTGATGCTGAAAATGGAGAATAAGGGCGATCCGGCGATCGAGATGGGGAACTCGGCCTTTCCTACGATCCTATGGGAAATGCGCGCTGGCCAGCGTTTCATCATCGACGACAGCCTGAATTCGAGCACGTCCAATTTTCCGTTCGACCTGTCGGCAAATGGCGATCTGATCCTGTCGGGGTCCTTGACCACGGGCGGCAGCGGCGCCTGTTCCAGCACGCCATGCGACGCGGTGTTCGATCCGGAGGTCTATACCGTACCGTCCATTGCCGAACACGCCAAAGAGATGTGGCAGAACAAGCATCTGCCCGCCGTTGGACCGACCCTGGTCGGCGATCCGATCAACATGACCGAAAAGATGCTGCGCATGCTCAACGAACTGGAACATGCACATATCTATATCGAGCAGTTGCACGGGCGAGTGGAAACTCTGGAAACCGCGCTCAATCTGGAGTGACCGAAACCTGATCGACGCGCCAGAGCGGATCTGCGACCAAATGAAATGCCCTTGATCCCGCTTGTGTTTTCTGGCGGGATACAAGGTGTACTTGTCACTTCAGGGATCGCGTCCAATGCTCGCAACCGGATCTGTTCGGCGTTCAAGTGATCATCGGCTGGATGCGCCGGTGATTTTCGTCGGCCGCGGCGGGAGCGGGACTCGACTGGTCAGCAAGATCGCGATGGATGCCGGGGTCTTTCTGGGCACCGATATCAACCCGACCAACGATTCAATGGAGTGGCGCGACCCGATATACGAGATCGCGTTGGAAAAAATGGCGACGGGCGCGCCGATCGACACGCGGCAGGCCGAAGACGTAGAAAGCACACTGCGGGACTGCGCCCGCGCCATCCTGGACCGGGCCGGCGGACAGGTTGGCGCGCATTGGGGCTGGAAGCTGCCCGAGACGATGTTCATCCTGCCGGAGGTGCTGCACGCCTTTCCAAACGCGCGGGTCGTTCATCTCCTGCGGCATCCGGTCACCTGTTGTCTGCGCAACCGGCACGTGACCTCGGACCCACGCCATCGCGTCGGGGCGATGGTGCTCAAGGCCGCCTACCACGCGCTGAACATCGCGCCCGGGGACTACGACTGCGACGAAGCCACGCTCGACAATGCCGTGTCGTGGGCCTACCAGGTCGGGGCGGTTGCCCGCCTGACGCGCGATCCCGACATCGCCGGTCGTGTGCTTTCCGTCTGCTACGAGGATATTTTCGATGATTGGTCAGGGTTTGCGTTCAGGCTGTCGGGCTTCATCGGCGTTGGACAAGAGCAGTTGATCCGGCCCATCCTGGACCCCGCGCGCCGCCGGGCCTTCGACGATGACGACCCCCGCATCGCGCCGGTCTGGTCATTGTGCAAGGACATCGCCCAAGGCTTCGGCTACGCCCTGGAAACCGGCGCAAAGGCTCCATCGCACCGAAGCCTTTTCAATGCATGACGTACCACTGCTTCAGAAGTTTTGAGCCCCCATGCACCTGAATGTCCAGTCGACACGTCTGTTTCCAAAGAACCTCGGTGCCGACGCCTACGTCCTGACCGGCATCGCCGCGCGCTGCGACTGGGTGTTTCTAAGCGATACGGCGCAACCGCAAACGCATCTTGTGCGCCGGGTCGAAACGCGGGCACCCAGGCATGTCTACTTGTCCCTGAGATCGCCGGCGGTCGCGCTCAAGGGGTTCGTCGAACAGGTACTTCCACTGCTCGAGGACAGCTTCGTTCTGGTCAGCGGTTCGGAAGACGTCACGCTGCCCAACCAGATCGACGCACGCTGGAACAGCTTTGCGGACACCTGTCCGGGCGCCGTTGACGCCATTCTAGCGGCACCGGGCCTGACGCACTGGTTCGTCGAAAATCTCGACGATGCCACGAATTCGAAGATGTCTCCCTTGCCGCTGGGGATGGTCTTTCCTGATCCCGAAGCCACCGACTGGATCGCGATTCCGCCTCATATACCGTTCAGCGAACGGCCCATCAGGGTTCTGTGCGGGCATCGGGTTCGAAGCGGGGCGCAGTGGGACGCCCGAAAGCGGATCACGCAAACCGCGCGAGAGCACTGGGCGGATTGGTGCACTGTCTTGGAAGAAGAAGTCACCGAGGCCGATTTCCTCGCCCTGATGCAAGACCACGCCTTTGTCATCTGTGCCGAAGGCGGTGGGCTCGATCCCTCTCCGAAAGCGTGGCAAACACTTCTGCATGGATCAGCGCCGATCATAAGGTCGAGCCCGACCGCAAGTGCCTACGCGGACCTGCCCGTTGCCTTTGTGCCCGACTGGAGGCCGGAAGACCTCACCCGGCGGAAGCTCGCGGACTGGCACTCGGCGCTCGCATCGCGTTTCGACGCGCCCGAGGCCAGGACGCAAATTCATGCTCGGCTCGGCATCGAATACTGGTGGGCCAAGATCCAGGAAAGGGCGCGCCCTTGACCAAGTTCATCATCCCCCCCTTTCAGAAACGCTTTTTCCTCGCACTGCTGCTCATCGTCGTTCTGGCCTACCTGTTCTGGACCGGGTCGCGCTATCCCAGCCTCGATGAAAAAGCGGTCATGTCCGGCGCGATCCAGCTTGAGGATTCGCTGAGCTTCGAGGCGAAATTCGCGGTCGATGCCGGCATGGGTCTGGCCGAGCGGATCTTCTGGACCACGCTCAACTGGATCGACACCAACCTCAAGGGCATGACCTTTGGCGTGCTGTTTGCCGCCGCATTCCTGACCGCGCTGTCCTATCTGCGCACCAAAAGCTTTCGCGGGGGGTTTTCCAACGCGCTGCTGGGGATGGTGATCGGCACGCCGCTGGGTGTCTGCGTCAACTGCGCCGCACCGATCGCGCGCGGCATGTACACTGGCGGATTGCGCGCCGAAACCACGCTGGCGGCGATGATCGCCTCGCCTACGCTCAATGTCGTCGTCCTGACGATGCTGTTTTCGCTGCTGCCGGTCTACATGGCGCTGACCAAGATCGCGTTCAGCCTTGTGGTGATCCTGCTGGCGGTGCCGCTGATCTGCCGGACTCTGCCGCGGCGCGAAATCGCACCCGGCCCCGCGATCACCTTGCCGACGCAGGACTGGACCCTAGGCGCGGCGCTGACCCAAAGCGCGCCGGCGGCCGATGACGCGCGCCCCGAACACGTGGTCAAAGCCGCACGGGCGGTGATCGGCAGCTACCTGCGAAACCTGTGGTACATTCTGCGCATGACGGTGCCGCTGATGCTGCTTGCGGGGCTCCTTGGCGCGACGGCCGCCACGCTGCTGCCGCAGGGCCTGATCCTCGGGCTGGAATTCTCGCTGCTGGCGCTGCTGGCCATCGCCGTGGTCGGGCTGTTCCTGCCGGTGCCCATCGCCTTTGACGTGGTCGTGACCGGCGCATTGCTCACGGCGGGCCTTGAACAGGGCTATGTGATGGCGCTGCTGTTCACCCTCGGCAGCTTCAGCGTCTACTCGTTCTTCATCGTTGCACAGGCCATGGGCGGGCGCGCGGCCTGGATGATGGCCGGCGCGGTGCTGGCGCTCGGTGTTGTCGCGGGACTGGGCGCGCAGGGCTATCACACCTGGCAGAGCGACCGGGCGCTGAGGATGCTCTTGGGCGATGCACGGCCCTCCGCCCACATGCCCTGGGCGGCGCAGGCCGCCACCACGACCGCCGATCCCGAACCGCAGATCACCGTCACCGCCACCCCCTTTGCCGCACGATCGCCTGCCGATGCCACCCCCTTCACCCGGATCGAAGCGCTTCAGGTTGGCATCGACAAACCTTTGGAGTTTTCCTTTGCCGACATGTGGCCGCCGTTCTGGGAAGGCCGCAGCCTCGCTTCGGGCGACATCGACCGTGACGGCGACCTCGACCTCGTCGTCGCCTCGACCGAAGCGGGTCTGTATCTTTACGAAAACGACGGCACGGGCCAATTTTCCCGCGTCGCGCTTGATCTTGGCCCCTTGACCCGACTGCCGGTGTTCAACGCGGTGCTGGCCGATGTCGACAATGACGGCTGGCGCGATCTGATCCTTGCCACGTACCGCGAAGGCAATTTCGTCTGGCGCAACCGCTTGGGCCAATTCGCGGGCGCGCCGACCCGCATTGCCATGCCGGACGATCATGTGCTCAGCCTCGCGCTCAGTCTCGCGGATGCGGACCGCGACGGCGATCTGGATCTCGCCTTGGGAAACTGGGCCGCTGGCTGGTATCGCCGTGTCCCCGGCGAGGAAAGCCGCAACGCGATCCTGTGGAACGACGCCGCCAGCGGGGGCGGCACATTCGGCACGCGCACCACCGCCCTGCCCGGCATCCCCGGCGAGACCCTGTCGATCCTGTTTTCGGACATCGATGGCAACGGCACCGCCGATCTGCTGGTCGGCAACGATTTCGAGGTCCCGGACTATGTCTACTTGGGCGATGGTGCGGGCGGGTTCACCGCCATCACCCATGCCGACGCGCGCCTGCCCCACACCACGACGACCACCATGTCGATCAAGACCGCGGACCTGCTGAACGACGGCACGCCCGACCTGTACTTCGCGCAGATTGCCGGGCGATCTTCGGGCGTGTCCGATACGCTCAAGATGCAACCGCTGTCGCACTATTGCGACGCGATCGCCGACGCGCAGGCCAAGGCCACCTGCGCCGCCAACATGGACATCAAGCGCTGGTACAAATCCGGCAACCAGTTCGACCCGACCTACGCCGGCAAGTGTCAGACCCTGGCGGGCCGGGCGCAGGCCGAATGCAAGGCGATGCTGGTCAAGGATCTGGCGATCCAGCGCAACGATGCGGCGATTTGCAAGCTGATCCCCCTGGGCGAGCCGCGTGCCCGCAGCTATTGCGACCTGCACTTCCTGCCCGCGCGCCCGATCACCGCCGCCGAGAGCGACGCCGCCGTACCGCAGATCCTGCGGTCCAACGTGCTGTTGGAGCGGGAGGGCGACGGCGACAGCTACACCGACACGGCCGAGGCCCGCGGGCTTGAGGTCGGCGGCTGGAGCTGGGACACCAAGATCGCGGATTTCGACAATGACGGCTGGCAGGACGTCTATATCGTCAACGGCACCTGGGTCCCGAACGAGGTTTCGCCCTCGAACCTGTTTTTTCATAACAATGGCGATGGCACCTTCACCGAGGCCTCCGGCCCCTTCGGGCTTGAGGATTACCTGATGACGGCCGCCGCCACCGCCTTTGACATCGACAACGACGGCGATCTGGACATGGTCACCCATCCGGTCAACGGGCCGCTTGTGCTGTTTCGGAACGCGGGCCAGACAGGTGGGGCCATCGCCTTTGAATTGCGCGACCACGTCGGCAACCGCGACGGGATCGGCGCACACCTGCGGCTTGCCGACGACAGTCCGCGCATCCAGTCCCGCGAAATCGTGCTTGGCGGCGGGTTCATGTCGTTTGACGCGCCGCGCGTGCATTTCGGGCTGGGGGATCAAGACGCCGCAACCCGGGCCGAGATCACCTGGCCCGACGGCCAGACCACGGTGATCGAGGGTCCGTTGCAGGCAGGGGCGCTTTACACGGTCACGCGGCGCTGACCCGCGACTGCCGGGCGTCGATGGCTGTGGTGCATCGCGCGGCTGCGCGCATGGCTGCGGTCGGATGCGATCCTATGGTGAGCGGAATGGGCCGGCGACGGCAGGTCGTCGTCGGCCCTGTTGCCGGGGCTGCGTCACTCGGCAATGCGCCGCAGCAGGCTTTCGCGCGACACCTGGCCCACGGGTGCGCCGTTCTCCTCGACCAGCAGCGCGTCGTTTGACTGTATCTGCTGCAGGATGTCGCGGACCGGGGTTTCCACGTCGATGGCGGGGCCGGCACAGTTGCCCTGCTCCATGACATCGCGCGCCGTCAGCACGCCCAGAGGGTTCATATGCGCCACGAATTCCGCGACATATTCATTCGCGGGATGTGTGAAGATGTCGCGCGGGGTGCCGCATTGAACGATCCGCCCGCCTTCCATGATGGCGATGCGGTTGCCGATCTTGAAAGCCTCGTCGAGATCGTGACTGACAAAGATGATCGTGCGGTTGCGCTTGGCCTGCAGATCAAGAAGCTCGTCCTGCAAGCGGCTGCGGATCAGCGGGTCCAGCGCCGAAAACGGCTCGTCCATCAAAAGGATCGGCGCGTCGGTGGCAAAGGCGCGCGCAAGGCCGACACGCTGCTGCATCCCGCCCGACAACTCGCCCACAAGCGCATCGGCGCGATCGGCCAGCCCGACAAGCGCGAGTTCCTCATCCACACGGGCGATGCGGTGCCGGGCCGGCATGCCGCCCAGTTCAAGCCCCAGCCCCACGTTGTCGCGCACCGTGCGCCACGGCAGCAACCCGAATTGCTGAAACACCATCGCCACGTGGCTGAGCCGGATGGCGCGCAGGGTCTTGGCGTTGGCCTGCGTGACCGAGACCATCCCGTCGGGGCCCTTGATCCGCACATCGCCCCGAACCACCGGGTTCAGCCCGTTGACCGCGCGCAGCAGCGTCGACTTGCCCGATCCCGACAGCCCCATGAGAACAAGGATCTCACCCTCTTCCACCGTCAGCGAGCAGTTGTGCACGCCCAGCACCTGCCCTGTCGCCTCGTTGATCTCGGGACGGTTCTGGCCCGCGTCCATCAGCGGCAGCGCCGCTTGCGGCTTTTGGCCGAAGACGATGGATACGTTATCGAAAACGACCGCGCTCATGTCCGGTTCACCCGCAACATCCGGTCAAGGATGATGGCCACCACCACGATCACCAGCCCGCTTTCAAAACCCAGCCCCTTGTCCACGCGGTTCAGCGCGTTGACCACCGGCTTGCCAAGACCGTTGGCGCCCACAAGCGCCGAAATCACGACCATCGACAGCGACAGCATGATCGTCTGGTTCAGACCCGCCATGATCTGCGGAAAGGCAGAAGGCAGTTCGACTTTCCAAAGCAATTGCCGCTTTGTGGCGCCAAAGGCCTCGGCCGCCTCGACCAGCGCGGTGGGTGTGTTCGACACGCCCAGATGCGTCAGGCGAATGGGCGCGGGCAGCACGAAGATGACGGTCGCGACCAGCCCCGGCACCTCGCCAAGACCGAAAAACACGATGGCGGGGATCAGATAGACGAAGGTCGGCAGCGTCTGCATGATGTCGAGGATCGGGAGGACCCAGGCATAAAGCCGGGGCCGGTGCGCCATCGCGATACCGATGGGCACGCCCGCAGCCATGCACACCATGCAGGCCGACAGGACCAGCGTCAGCGTCTCGATCGTTTCTTCCCAGTAATCCTGATTGAGGATGAACAGGAACCCGAGCGCGACCAGAAGACAGATCTTCCAGTTTTTCTGCAGCATCCACGTCACGCCGACGAAACCGAGGATCAGCAGGAGGGCCGGGATCGTCTCGAAGGTCCAGAGGATTCCGTCGGTCATCGCCTCGAGCAGATAGGCCAGCCCGTCAAAGAACCAAACCATGTTCCGTTCCAGCCAGTCAAAGACCAGTTCGGCCCCGTCGTCGATCGGAAATTTATAGTCCTTGAGCCATTCGAGGCGCAAAAAAGGCTCCATGTTGCCCGGCCTTCCGTTCAAGCCCGCAATCGGCCATCCGCCATGCGCGCTGTGTCAATTCAAACGCAGGCCCCGCCCGGTCGGCGGGACCTGCATGCAGGCGGGGTCAAAGACCCAAGGAGGCTTTCACCGCGGCGGGCGCGTCGCCGCCGTCCTTTGTGGTCACACCGTCGAGCCAGCCCATGATCGCATCGGGATTGGCCGAAAGCCACGCGGTTGCCGCGTCGCGCGGGTCGGCGCCGTCGTTCAGGATGGCGCCCATGATCTCGTTTTCCATCGACAGCGAAAATTCGAGGTTCTGAAGCAGTTTGCCCACGTTGGGGCATTCCTCGACGTAGCCGGCCGTGACATTGGTCGCCACTTCCGCGCCGCCCAGGTTCGGACCGAACCAGTCGTCGCCCCCCTCGAGGTAGGTCATGTCGAACTTGGCGTTCATCGGGTGCGGCTCCCAGCCAAGGAACACGATGGGCTGGTCGCGCTTGCTCAGGCGATCCACCTGCGCCAGCATCCCCTGTTCGGAGCTTTCGACCAGCTCGAAGCCCGACAGGCCGAAGGCGTCGGCGTCGATCATGTCCTGGATCAGGCGGTTGCCGTCGTTGCCCGCTTCTATGCCGAAGATCTGACCGTCAAGCGCCTCCGCGTTCGCGGCGATCGCCTCGAAGCTGTCGAGGCCAAGCGCCGCTCCGGCCGCGTTGGTGGCCAGCGTGTACTTGGCGCCCGTCAGGTTGGTGCGCACGGTCTCGACGGTGCCGGCCTCGCGGTAGGGGGCGATGTCGGCCTCCATCGTCGGCATCCAGTTGCCGAGGAAGACATCGACGTTGCCCTCGGCCAGCGAAATGTAGGTGACGGGAACAGACAGCACTTCCACTTCCGTCTCATAGCCCAGCGCCTCGAGGACAACGGTCGTCGCCGCCGTCGTCGCGGTGATGTCGGTCCAGCCCACGTCGGAGAAGGTGACCTTGTCACAATCGGCAAAGGCGGCGCCCGCCGACAGCATGGCCAGCACGGACAGGGTATTTCGAAGGTACATTGGTGTTCTCCCGTTTTCGTTGCACGTTTTTTCAAGTGTTTCCGATAGCGGCCGTCGTGATCGACCTCTCTTGGGTCAGTATCACAACAGTTGCGGGGCAATGCCACCAAGAAACCTTGCCACGAGTGTATACGATGCGCGGCCCGCGTAAATCCACGTTTCAAACGGCGCGTGGCCCTGTGCACGGTTTTCACATCCGCGACGGCGGTCCGGCCACGCCGCCGACCCGCCAGCCCCTGCCCCGCGGTCGGCCCGCCTGCCGGAACACTGCGCCAGACTGTCGCGATCTCGGGATCGTGAGGTGCAGGTTGCGGTCCGCTGACTACCTCACCCCCAGACGAAATCAAATAACGGAGAAATCACAATGCGTAAGATTTTGCTGGCATCCACCCTGCTGATCGGGTCCTCCTTCGCGGCGCTGGCCGACACGATCGAGATCGAGATGCTCAACAAGAACGAAGCGGGCGACCGGATGGTGTTCGGTCAGGAACTGATCCGCGCCGAAGTCGGCGATGTCATCCGGTTCGTGCCCACGGACAAGTCGCACAATGCGCAGTCCGTCAAAGGCGCGCTGCCCGACGGGCAGGAGGCGTTCAAGGGCAAGATGAACGCCGCCGTGGAATACACGGTCACCGAACCCGGACTGACCGCCGTGGTGTGCCTGCCGCACCAGGCGCTCGGGATGGTCGCGCTGGTGGTTGTCGGTGATGACCTCGGCAACGCGGACGCGATCCTCGATGCCCGTGTTCCGGGCAAGGGCAAGGACAAGCTCGAAGCCCTGATCGAAGAGGCACGGACCACCGCGCCCGCCGCCGAGCAGCCCGCAGACCAGAGCAGCTAAGACCTGCCCGTGACCAAGGGGCGAGCCGCCGTCGCCAGACGCCCCGCACGGGCGCCGCTGCATGGCGACGGCGTTGCAAGAATTCGCCGCCCTCAACACTTCCAATCGGACAAACGCCTGCCCTGTCGCAAGCGCCGATTGTCCGCAAGCGCGCAGTCCCCGTCTACCCGGTGTCTGGTTGTTTCGACCCTGATCGGATGATCGGGGGTCGATTGTGCGCGCCGCAGTTCCGATATAGCGTTCATCAGGCTAACAGGATCCTCCATGACAGTGACGGCCCTTACCCATTCTGCGCTGCGTGACGTGCAGCGTGCCGCAGGCGCGGCGCGTATCATCAAGGGTGCGGACGATGTGGCGCGCATGGCTCAGGCGGCCGGGGCTACGGTGCGGTGCGTGACCTGCACGCGGGCCTCGTCATGACCGGCGCGACGCAAGGCGACCAATGGGTAGATCGGTTTCCCGGCCTCGCCCGGCTGGAGACCGCCACCAAGCAACTGCTTTTCGACCGCAGCACTATCGTGAACGTGCCCAGCGGCGTGACGATCTTCGGTCCGGGCAAGTCGCCTGAAAACATGCTCTTTCTGCTGGACGGCACGGTCCGGGTGCAGCAGGTGTCCAACTCCGGGCGGGAAATCGTGCTCTACCGCATCCACGCCGGTCAAAGCTGCGTGCTGACCACCGCCTGCCTTCTGGCCTATGAGGACTACGCCGCCGAAGGCATTGCCGAGACAGACGTGCGCGCCGCCGCCGTGCCGCGCACCGTATTCGACGATCTGGTGGCGCAGTCGAAATCCTTTCGCGACTTTGTCTTTGCAGCGTTCTCAAAACGGATCACCGACCTGTTCCTGATGATCGACGAAGTCGCGTTTCAACGGATCGACGTGCGTCTGGCCGACAAGCTGATCAAGCTGTCGGACGATCGCAACACGGTCGCCACCACGCATCAGAAGCTGTCGCTCGAACTGGGCACCGCGCGCGAGGTGATCTCGCGCCAATTGCAGGAATTCCAGCGGCGCGGCTGGATCGAACAGGCGCGCGGGTGCATCCATCTGCTCGACCCTGCAAAGCTGGAAATCCTTGCCGCGAACGGATCGTGACAGGCGCCCCCGTCGGGAATACGTGACAGGGCCCTGACACCTGGCCTGCGCGCGCCCTCCGCGGGCGGGGGCGGACAGAGCCGTCTCAACCGCCGCTGTCTTGGCCCGCGTACGCCGCGAAGGTCAGACACACGCACAGTCCGGGTGCGGCATCGGTCAGCGACAGGTCCGCGTCATGCAGCCGCGCGACCACCGATACGAAGCTCAGCCCAAGACCATTGCCGGGGGTTCGGCGGCTGCGATCCAGACGGTAGAGACGTTGCAGCACCTTGTTGCGGTCGGCCGCGGGAATGCCGGGGCCTGTGTCGCGCACGCAAAGCACCACAGAACCGGATGCCGCCGTCAGCGACAGGTGAATGTTAGTTCCCGGCGGCGTGTGGCGCAACGCGTTTTCGATCAGGTTGGCCAACAGTTGCATCAGCAGATCGCGGTCCCCCGTGACGGTCGCTGGCACGGCCCCGGCGGGCCCCAGATCGATGTGCAGGCCGTGACCGCTGTCGCTGGCGGTCGGCTCGTACAGTTCGGCACATCTTGACGCCACGTCGCGCAGGTCGAGCGGGGCAAAGCGCGCCGCCGGCGATCCGGTTTCGATCTGCGCGATCTGCAACAGCGACCGAAATACCGACGCCACGCCCTCCAGCTCCGTGCGGGCCTTGTCGATGCGGCTGCCGACCGCGGGCGCGAGGGTCTTGCTGCGCGACAGGTCGTCCAGATGCACGGCGACGCGCTGGATCGGGGTCTTGAGGTCGTGCGCGATGTCCGACGAGACCTGCTTGATCGCCGCGACCGACCGTTCCTGCGCCTGCGCCATCTGGTCGATCTTGCCGCCGATCTGCGCCAGGTCGTCGGACCATCCCACGACCGGTCCGACCCGCGCGGCCAGGTCGCCGGTGGTCAGCCGGTCCAGCGCGCGGCTGACCACGCGAACATGCGTCGCGCCGCGCCGCGCAAGGTAGAGCCCGCCCGACAAAGCGATCAGCACCGTCGGCAAAAGGCTAAGGGCGAGGATATTCAGGAACACGCCGCGCAGGGCGTCGATCTCGGCCCGGCTGCGCGCGATGGTCAGTTGCCCGCCGAATTCGGACGAGGTGAGCGCAAGATAGGCCCCCCCTGTCCGCGCTTCCGTCTGGTCGGGCGTCACGATGCGGTAGCCGTCGCTGTCGCGGGCGATGACCGCGTTGCCGTAATGCCGCCGGTTGGGCGCGAAATAGCTCAGCACCATGCGGTCGGGGTCGGTTTCGCGCGCCTCGGCCTTGACCAGCGCCGCAAGGGCGGCGGCATTCGGCGCCGCACGAAAGCCTGCCATGTCCTGTTTCAGATCATCGCGCAACGCCTGATCGAAAGACGCCTGCGTGACGACATACGTGGCCGCAAGGCTGATCAGGCTGACGGTCGTGAACAAGGCGACCAGTCCCAGCGTCAGACGCAGCGGCATGGACCGCAGGACGCCGCCGCCCCGCCTCATGCGTCGATCCTGTAGCCCGCGCCACGCACCGTCTTGATCAGATCGCCGTCAAAGGGTTTGTCGACCTTGGCGCGCAGCCGGCTGATATGCGTCTCGACCACGTTGGTCATTGGATCGAAGCTGATGCCCCAGACGTCCTCCAGCAGCATGGTCCGGGTCTGGACCCGCCCCTTGCGGCGCAACAGATGTTCGAGGATCGCGAACTCGCGCGGCAAAAGGTCGATGTCTCGGCCCTCGCGGGTGACGCGGCGCGCCAGCAGATCCATTTCGAGCGCGCCCGCCCGCAGCACCGTCTCCTGCTCGGCGGGGGGCTGACGGCGACCCAGCGCGGCAACCCGCGCCGACAACTCGCCAAAGGCGAAAGGTTTGACAAGGTAGTCGTCGCCCCCCGCGTTCAGCCCGCCGATCCGGTCCTCGACCGACCCCAGCGAAGTCAGAAACAGCACCGGCGTCTGGTTGCCCGCGCCGCGCAGCGCCTTGACCAGGCTCAGACCATCCAGACCCGGCATCATCCGGTCCACGATCAGCACGTCGTACTGTCCCGAGGTCGCCTGGATCAGACCGTCCTTGCCGTCGGCCACAAGATCGACGGCATTGCCTTCCTCACGCAGGCCGCGCGCGATGTAATCGCCTGTGGTGGGGTCGTCTTCGACTACGAGCAGTTTCATCGGTGCGGTCCTGATCGGGCGGTTCGGCGCGGTTGGGTCATAGGTGTGCCCGCACACGCTCTTGCGCAAGGGCATCACGGTCCGGCGCATTGCCTATCGCCGCCGTATGGGCCACCGTCCAGCCCCGCCTGCGAACCTTACATAATTGTATAGCCGCCGTGACGCCCCTGTGAGGGCCGTGCCCCATATACCTGCCATCGCAATCCACAAACCCGCATGGAGCATGCAACATGACACACAGTCTTTCCAAAACCTCCCGCGCCGCGGCGCTGGCGCTGGCCGCGGCCCTCGGCACCACCGGCCTGACCGCGATGGCCCCCACCGCGGCACTGGCCGTTCCGGCGGGCGGCTATGCCGATCTGGTCGAGCAGGTTTCGCCCAGCGTCGTGTTCATCGAGGTCACGGCCAAGGCATCGCCCGCCGATTTCGAACGCCGGTTACCCAAGGGCATGCCCGACGCGCTGAAGCGCCAGTTTCGCGACATGATGCCCGACGGCCAGCAGGGCGCGCCGCGTCAGGGCCTGGGATCCGGCTTCATCGTGTCGCCCGACGGGCGGATCGTGACCAATTCCCACGTCGTGGACGGCGCGCAGACCGTCACGGTCAAGCTGGCCGACGGGCGCAGCTTTGACGCCTCGGTCGTGGGCAGTGACCCGATGACCGATATCGCCCTGCTCAAGATCGACGCGGATGTCGATCTGCCTGCCGTGCGCTTCGGCTCCTCCGCCGGCCTTCGCGTCGGCGACGAGGTCGTGGCCGTGGGCAACCCCTTCGGCCTGGGCGGCACGGTGACATCGGGCATCGTGTCGGCCATGTCGCGCAACATCAACGCGGGTCCCTACGACGACTTCATCCAGACAGATGCCGCGATCAACCGGGGCAACTCCGGCGGGCCGCTCTTCAACAACGCGGGCGAGGTGATCGGCGTGAACACCGCGATCATTTCTCCCGGCGGGGGATCGGTCGGAATCGGCTTTGCCGTGCCATCCGATCTGGTGCAGACCATCGTCGCGGATCTTGGCGACGACGGCACCATCACCCGTGGCTGGCTGGGCGTGCAGATCAAGCCGATGTCGCAGGACATCGCCGACGTGCTAGGCTATGACGCTCCCAAGGGGGCCATGATCGAGGCAGTGACACAAGACAGCCCCGCCGACCGGGCCGGCCTTCAAACCGGCGACATCGTGCTGAAATTCGGCAAGACCGAAATCACCGAGCTGCGCGACCTGACGCTGGCCGTGGCCGGAACCGCACCCGATGAAACCGCATCCGTCGAGGTTCTGCGCAAGGGCGAGACCGTCACGATCGACGTGACCGTGGGTGCCCTGGCCGCGCAGGACGCCTGAGCCTGCACACCGCCAAAGGCCGCCGCACCGTGGCGGCGGCCGCCCCGCCACGGGCCCATGCGGCGCGCCGGGGCAGGGCGTTTTGCGGCGCGGTCGCGCCCCGATTGCTGGCCCGCCGCCATTCCGCTTGCCATCTGGCGCGCGGACCATACGATAGCGCGCACACCGTGACAGGACCGAATGCGCCCCATGATCGAGCTATCGCCCCCCATGCCCGACGATCCCCCGCAGCAGACCGTGGTCGAGATGATCCGCGCCGCCGCAGGACGCACACCCGACCGGGACGCGATCGTTTGCGGCGATCAAAGGCTGAGCTGGGCCCGGTTCGACGCGCGCCTCAACCGGGTGGCCAATGCGCTGCTGGGTCTGGGCGTGACACGCGGCGACCGGGTCGCGGTGCTCTCGCCCAACAGCATCGCCTACGCCGAGGTGTTTCTTGGCACGTTGCGCGCAGGTGCATGCATCACGCCGCTCTCGACGATGGCCTCGCCCGAGGCGCTGCACAAGATGCTGCTGGACTGCGGCGCCAAGGCGCTGTTCCTGGCGCAGGATCATGCGCATCTCGCCGCCCCCTTCCTGGACCGGCTTGATCTGCACAGGGTCGCGTTCGATTTCACGCAGCCCGGATTTGCCGATTACGCGACACTGACCGACACCGCCGATGACACCGACCCGATGATCGGCATAGACATGGCGGACGCCGCGAACCTGATCTATTCCTCGGGCACCACGGGCACGCCCAAGGGAATCGTCCACGCCCATGCGATGCGCGCCGCGCAGATGGACCGGGTGGCGGCCAACGGCTATGACGGCGACGCGCGCACGTTGTTGTCCACGCCGCTGTATTCCAACACCACGATCGTCGCCTTCCTGCCGACGCTGGTGGGCGGATCGACCGTGCACCTGATGCCAAGGTTCGACGCCCGCCGGTATCTTGAAATCGCGCAGGCCGAGCGGATCACCCACACGATGCTGGTGCCGGTGCAGTACAAGCGCATCATGGAGGTGCCCGATTTCGACGGCTTCGATCTGTCCGCGATGCGGATGAAATTCTCCACCTCCGCGCCGCTCAGGGCGGATGTCAAGGCGGACGTGCTGGCACGGTTTCCCGGCAAGCTGGTGGAATACTACGGCCTGACCGAAGGCGGCGGCGTCACCGTTCTGGTGGCCGACGACCACCCCGACAAGCTGCATACCGTGGGCACGCCCGCACCGGGCTGCACGATCAAGCTGATCGACGGCAACGGTGCGGAAGTCGCACAGGGCGAGGTCGGCGAGATTTGCGGCCGCAGCCCGACGATGATGGCGGGGTATTTCGGGCGCGACGACCTGACCGCCGATTCCATCTGGCGCGACGCGGGCGGGCTGGCCTATTTCCGGTCGGGCGACATGGGCCGCTTCGACGACGACGGATTCCTGATCCTGTCGGACCGCAAGAAGGACATGATCATTTCCGGCGGGCTCAACATCTATGCCAACGATCTTGAACTGGCGTTGCTGGAGGATGCGGACGTGACCGACGCCGCCGTGATCGGTATCCCGTCCGACGATTGGGGCGAGACGCCGCTGGGCCTCGTGGTGCTGCGCGCGGGCGCGACCCGCGATGGCGCCGCGATCCGCGACGCCGCCAACGCGCGGTTGGGCAAGAGCCAGCGGCTTGCAGGGGTCGAGGTGCGCGATGTGCTGCCGCGCAGTTCCATCGGCAAGATCCTCAAGCGAGAGCTGCGCGCGCCCTATTGGGACAAGGCCGAGGCATGAGCGATCTACCTGTGATCGGGATCGTCGGCGGCGGGCTTATCGGGATGAGCTGGGCCGCGCTGGCGCTGGCCTGCGGGGCCGAGGTGATCGTGGTGGACCCACGACCCGAGGCCGAGGCCGAGACCCGCGATTTCATCGCCGCCGCATGGCAGCACCTGCGCGCACTGGACATCGCCACCGGCGGCACCCCGCCCCGGGCCCGTGTGACCGCCGACATGTCGGCACTGGCGGACGCGGGCTTCGTGCAGGAATGCGGCCCCGACCGGATCGGGGTCAAGCATGACATCGTCGCCCGGATCGAGGCCGCGGTGGGCGCGCAGGTCGTCATCGCGTCCAGCACCTCATCGCTGATGGCCAGCGACATACAGGCCCGGGCGCGTCATCCCGACCGGATCCTCGTGGGCCATCCGATGAACCCTCCGCATCTGGTGCCGATGGTCGAACTGGTCGCCGGGCGCGCCACGTCGCAGGCGGCGATGGATACGGCGGAACAGATGTATCTGGCGCTGCACCGCGTGCCCATCCGGGTGAAAAAGGAACTGCCGGGCCATCTGGCCAACCGCCTGACCGCGGCCCTCTACCGCGAGGCGGTGCACATCGCCGCGGAGGGTATTGCCGATGTCGCGGACATCGACCGCGCCATCGCCTATGGCCCCGGAATGCGGTGGGCCTTGATGGGGCCGCATCTGATCTATCACCTGGGTGGCGGCGCGGGCGGCTATCGCCACTACCTCGATCACCTCGGCCCCACGCAAGAGGCGCGCTGGAAGGCGCTCGGCACCCCGAGCCTGAGCCCGCAGGTGCGCGAAACACTGGTTGCGGGGGTCGAGGCGGAACTGGCACAGACCGACAAGACGACGCTGACCGCCCGGCGCGACGACGCGCTGGTGGCCCTGGCGAAACTGAAACAGACCTACGGCTTCTGAGCCGCCTCAATCACAAGGGAACCACGATGGCAGAAGATCACGCAGCACCGGCCGGCACGGACGAGATGAACGGCGCGGAAAGCCTCGTGCGCACGCTGCTGGGCAGCGGGGTGGACACCTGCTTTACCAATCCCGGCACCTCCGAGATGCATTTCGTCGCGGCACTGGACCATGTGCCGGGCATGCGGTCGATCCTGACGCTGTTCGAAGGCGTGGCAACGGGGGCGGCGGATGGCTATTACCGGATGGCGGGGCGGCCGGCCTCGACGCTGCTGCACCTTGGCCCGGGGCTGGCAAACGGGCTGGCCAACCTGCACAACGCCAAAAAGGGCGGCTCTGGCGTGGTCAACATCGTCGGCGAACACGCACCCAGCCATATCGCGCTCGATGCCCCGCTGACCTCGGACATCGAAGGGATCGCGGGCCCGGTCTCGCATTGGGTCAAGACCTCGCACGCGGCCCGGACCGTGGGCGCGGATGCGGCGCAGGCCGTGCAGGCCGCGCGCACCGCACCGGGGCAGATCGCCACGCTGATCCTGCCCAGCGAAACGGCCTGGACACAGGGCGGCGCGGTCGCCTTTGCCGAAGCGCCGCCTGCCCCGGCCATGCCCGACGCTGACGCCCTGGCCAAGGCGGCAGAGGCGCTCGACGGTCCCGGCAGCCTGCTGTTGCTGGGCGGCGGTGCGCTGACGGCGGAAAACCTCGAGACCGCCGGGCGCATCGCGGCGCGGACCGGCTGCGCGATTCTGTCGGAATGGTCCAATGCGCGGATGGAGCGGGGCGCGGGCCGGGTCTTCGTGGGGCGCGTGCCCTATCCGATCGACATCGCGATCAAGGTACTGGAGGCATTCGACCGCATCGTGCTGGTCGGCGCGCGGGCGCCCATCGGGTTCTTCGCCTATCCCGGCAAACCCGCAGTGCTGACCCGCGACGATGCGCGGATCGTGCCGCTGGCCGGTGCGGGCGACGACCTGACGGCGACGCTCGATACGCTGTGCGGACGGCTGGGCGCGACCGATACGCCGCCGGCCCACGTCGCCGAACGCAATGCGCCCGCAACCCCCACCGGCCCGGCCGATGCCGATACGATCGCCGCCGTTCTGGGCCAGATGATCCCCGAAAACGCCATCGTGGTCGATGAAAGCATCACCACCGGGCGCGCCTTTGGCCCGGCGACGGCAGGGGCCGCGCCGCACACCTGGCTCAACAATTGCGGCGGCTCCATCGGGTACAGCCTGCCCGCCGCGGTGGGGGCCGCCGTGGCCTGCCCCGACCGCCCGGTGCTGGCGCTGACCGGCGATGGCAGCGCGATGTACACGGTGCAGGCGATCTGGACGATGGCCCGCGAGGCGCTGAATATCACGATGGTGATCTTCGCCAACCGCAGCTACCAGATCCTGCGCGGTGAATTGACCAACGTGGGCGTCGGCAACGCGGGCCCGCGCGCCATCGACATGCTGTCGCTCGACCGTCCGGCGATCAACTGGGTCGACATGGCCCGGTCGATGGGCGCCGAGGCCAGCGCGGTCAGCACCGCCGAGGCGCTGAGCGAGGCGCTGGCCGCCGGTTTCGCCACGCCGGGGCCGGTCCTGATCGAAGTGGAGATGTAGGCAGGCAATGGACATCGACCACCTGAAGACGTGGGTCGGCAAAGCCCGGACGGTGCGGGAACGCATCGCCCCCTTCCCCGCCAATGCGCTGGCCGCGACGCTGGATCGCGACGATCCGGCCTATGCCGACGGCTCGGTGCTGCCGCCGCTTTGGCACTGGCTGCATTTCCTGCCCGTCTTCAAGCTTGCGGACGCGGGATACGACGGCCACGCCGCGCTGGGGGGCTTCCTGCCGCCTGTGCCGCTGCCCCGGCGGATGTGGGCGGGCAGCCGGCTGACATGGTCGGCGCCGATGCGGATCGGGCGGGACCTGCGCAAGACATCCACGGTCATGTCGGTGGATCACAAGGACGGGCGCAGCGGCGCACTGGTCTTCGTCACCGTGCGGCACGAGGTCTTTGACGGCGACGTGAAGGGCATCGAGGAGGAGCACGACATCGTGTACCGCGCGCTGCCCGCAGCGGACGCGCCCGCGCCGACGCCACCCCGCGCGCCCGACCATGCCGCCTTTTCGCGCAGCGTCACCCCTGACCCGGTGCTGCTGTTTCGCTACTCGGCGCTAACGTTCAATGGCCACCGCATCCACTACGACCAGCCCTTCTGCACCGGCACCGAGGGCTACGAGGGGCTGGTCGTGCATGGCCCGCTTCTGGCGACGCTCATGCTGGACCTACTGCGCCGCGAGCATCCGGGCGCGGGGATCGAAGGGTTCGACTTCCGCGCGGTCGCCCCGGTCTTTGACACGCATGAGTTCTCGGTGCAGGGCGCGCCGCGCGGCGATGGCAGGACATTCGATCTCTGGGTGCGCCGGCACGACGGCGCGCTGGCGATGCAGGCCACCGCCACGACCGACGGTCGCGGCGCATGACCGCCCCGCGCCCCCTGGACGGGATCACGGTGATCGCGCTGGAACATGCCATCGCGGCCCCCTTCGCCACCCGTCAACTGGCCGATCTGGGCGCGCGGGTGATCAAGGTCGAACGCCCCGGCACCGGCGATTTCGCGCGCGGCTATGACGACCGGGTGCAGGGCCTCGCATCGCATTTCGTCTGGACCAACCGCAGCAAGGAAAGCCTGACGCTCGACCTCAAGCACGCGGACGGACGTGCCGTTCTGCAAAAGCTGTTGGACCGGGCGGATGTGCTTGTGCAGAACCTCGCGCCGGGGGCCGCCGCGCGCATGGGCCTCGGGCACGAGGCGCTGGCGCCCGATCACCCCCGGCTGATCGTGTGCAACATCTCAGGCTACGGCACCGGCGGGCCGGATCAGGATCGAAAGGCCTATGACCTGCTGATCCAGTCCGAGGCGGGGTTCCTGTCGGTCACCGGCAGCCCCGATGCGCCCGCCAAGGCCGGGATTTCCGTCGCCGACATCGCCGCCGGGATGTACGCCTATTCCAATATCCTCGCCGCCCTGATCCAGCGCGGCCAGACCGGACGCGGCACGAACATCGACGTCTCGATGCTCGAGGCGATGGCCGAATGGATGGGTTACCCGATGTATTACGCCTATGATGGCGCGCCGCCGCCCGCGCGCGCGGCCGCGGCCCATGCCACGATCTGCCCCTATGGCCCCTACCGGGCGGGCGACGGGCAGGACGTGATGCTGGGCTTGCAGAACGATCGCGAATGGGTGGCCTTCTGCGCCACGGTCCTGCGGCAGCCGCAGCTTTCGAACGATCCGCGCTTCGATACGAATGCCCGGCGCGCGGCCAACGCGGCGGCGCTGCGGACACAGATCGAAGGCGCATTCGCCTCGCTGAGTGCCGCCGAGGTGATCGCGAGGCTGGATGCGGCGGGCATCGCCAACGCGCGGATGAACGACATGGCCGGTCTTTGGGCGCATCCGCAATTGCGGGCCCGCGACCGCTGGCGCGAGGTTCAAAGCGCCGCCGGATCGTTTCAGGCGCTGCTGCCGCCCGGCGGACTGGGCGACACCGAGCCGCGCATGGACGCGGTGCCGTCGCTGGGACAGCACACGCAGGCGATCCTGTCCGAACTGGGATACGCGCCCGACGCGATAGCGGCGCTGCAACAGGCGGGCGCGGTCTGATGTCGCTCAGATCAGGCGAACAAGCGTGTAGCCGGCAGCCACGATGTGCAGCAGCGTCACCCCCACCGACAGCCCGTGCAACCGCCTGAAGCGGCCGGTCTCGCCGCGATCGGTCGCGGCATTGATCGCGGGCATCAGGCCCTGCCGTGCCCAGACCGTCGTTCCCGCGATGGCCGCGAGCAGCAGCGCGCCCGACAGATCGTGCCAGAGCAACAGCAGCGCACCCAAGGCCGACGCGCCGATGACGAACAGATAGAAATGCGGAAAGGACGCCCGGATCACCTTGCGGGCCTCCGCGACAGGCAGCGTTTTGAACAGTGCCGCGGCAAAGCCGAACGCGAACAGGGTCATGCCGCCGAACAGCAGGGCGGTGACCAGCAGGCCGAGGGTCAGCGTCATGCGGCGGGCCCTTTCACGGCGGTGCCCATGTAGAGCACGGTCTGCAACGGCAACTGCCCAAAGGTCAGGTCCAGACGCCGGTCGATGCCGCGCGGCCCCAGACCGGTAAAGCGGCCCGGCACCAATCCGGCGGTGCGCATGGCGGCGCGCAGTTCCGCCGGCTTGATGAACATCGCCGGATCATGCGTGCCCTTGGGCAATAGCCGCAGAAAATCCTCGGCCACGGTGATGGTCGCGAGGCGGGCGATGGGGTTGCGGTTGATCGTGTCGAACAGCAACGTGCCGTCCGGGCGCAGGACGCGCGCGATCTCGGCCATCACGCGATCCAGATCCTGCACGTGTTCCAGCACATCGACACAGACCACCGCGTCGAACGCGCCGTCGTCATAGGGCAGTTCCTCGCCCCTACCGACGTCATAGCGAATGCTCAGGTCATTGTGTGTCGCGTGCCGGCGGGCGGCGTCGATCGCCTGCCGCGCGGGATCTATGCCGGTCACCTGCGCGCCGCGCCTCGCCAGCGCTTCGGCCATGAAACCGCCCGCACAGCCCAGATCGAGAACCCCGCACCCCGCCCAGTCGATATGCCGGTCGAACCACGACAGCCGCCCCGGCACGAGGTTTTTCAACGTTCGCACCCATCGCAGATCGTCCGACCACCACTGCGCGGCGACGTCGTCGTAGATATCCAGGTTGTTGCGGCTTGGCTGGGCCATCGGGGTGTGCTCCGCTGTTGGGTTGGAGTGGCACTTAGGCCGCGGCGGGCGGCGGACCAGCGATCAATCGGTGACCGGCCTGTCGGCGTTGTAGCGCTTGAGGTTCCGCTGCAACGTTCGGCGGTGCATGTTGAGCAACCGCGCGGCCTGCGACACATTCTCGCCCACCTCCTGAAAGACGTGCTCGATGTGCTGGCGGCGCGCGTCATCGGGCAGGATGGGATCCTCGGGTGGCGCCGGGCGCTGGCCATCCGGTGCCTCGAGCGCCGCGATGATTTCATCCGCCGCCGCCGGTTTGGCAAGGTAATCGACCGCACCCAGCTTGACGGCGGCCACCGCGGTAGGCGTATCGCCGTACCCGGTCAGGATCAGGGCCCGCGCGTCGGGCCTGCGCAGGCGCAGCGCCTCGACGATATCAAGGCCGCTGCCATCGCCCAGCCGCAGATCGATCACGGCATAATCCGGCGCATCGCCCGCGATCGCCCGCTCCGCATCGGCCACCGATGCGACGGCGCGCACGTCAAAGCCACGCTTGGTCATCGCCCTGTCCAATCGGTCGCGGAACGTGTCGTCGTCCTCTGCGATCAGGACGGTGGGTTGCGTGTCGAAATCGGTCATTCGTGTACTCCTTTGTCCTTTAAACGCACCAGCCGCCGCTTTGGACCCATCGCGCGTCAATCGGTCGCTGGTGCGGCGGGGCATGGCAACCGCGCGGGCACGGCCTAGATCAGGCCTAAGCATCCGAAGGCCAGACCCATGACCAAACCCCCGTTCGAACAACGCGGCCTGCCCGTGCCACGCGGTCGCCTGTCGCGGCTGGCGCGCTTTGGCGGCCTGACGGGGCGTGTGCTGGGGACGATGGCGGTCAGCGGCGGGCGGCAGATCGCCAGCGGCCAGCGCCCCGATCTGGGCCGCCTGCTGCTGACGCCGGGCAACGCGGCGCGGATCACGAACGAACTGGCCCAGATGCGCGGCGCGGCGATGAAAGTGGGCCAGTTGATTTCGATGGAGGCGGGCGATCTGGTGCCGCCTGACGTCGCGGAGATGCTGGCGCACCTGCGGTCGGATGCGCATTTCATGCCGCCAAAGCAACTCAAGACGACCCTGGTGCACGCCTGGGGCCCGGATTTCATGCAACGGTTCGAACGGTTCGATGTCCGCCCGATCGCCGCCGCGTCCATCGGGCAGGTGCACCGCGCCACCACGGCAGAGGGTCAGGACCTCGCGATCAAGGTGCAGTATCCCGGAGTGCGGCGCAGCATCGACAGCGATCTGCGCAACGTGGGCGCGCTGCTGCGCATGTCGGGCATGGTGCCGCGCGGGCTGGATATCGGCCCCCTGCTGGACGAAGCGCGCCGACAATTGCACGAGGAGGCGGATTACGACCGCGAGGGGCAGGCGCTGGCCCGTTTTGGCGGCTTGCTGTCGGACGCGCCCGATTACCACGTGCCTCGCCTGCACGCCGGTCTGACCACGCGCGACGTGCTGGCGATGTCCTTCGCCAGGGGAACGCCGATCGAAGAGTTGCACACCGCCCCCCAGCAGGTGCGCGACCGCGCCGTGCGGCTGCTGATCGACCTGGTGTTGCGCGAACTCTTCGAATTTCACCTGATGCAGACGGACCCGAATTTCGCCAACTACCGCTATGACGCGCAGACCGGCAAGGTCGTGCTGCTGGATTTCGGGGCGACCCGCGCGTTCGGCCCGCAGATGGCCGCGCAGTACCGCACCCTGATGCGGGCGGGCGTCGCAGGCGATCGCCAGGCGGTGCGCGCGGCGGCCCTCGACATCGGCTTTATCACCACCGACACCCGTCGCGACCATGCCGAGACGATGCTGGACATGTTCGACATGGCGATGGAGCCGCTGCGCAAGCCGACCGCCTTTGATTTCGGCGCAAGCAATCTGGCGGCCCGGCTGCGCGATCGCGGCCTTGCCTTTGGGATGGAGCGGGAGTTCGACACCGTGCCGCCGATGAATACGCTTTTCCTGCAGCGCAAGATCGCGGGGATGTACCTGCTGGCAAGCCGGTTGCGCGCCCGTGTGGCCATCGCCCCGCTGATCGCCCCTTGGATGTAGCCGCCGGCGCGCGGCCTACACGGGGTTCATCACGTTCATCAAGGCGGCCTGCGTGCGGTCACCGTCTATCGTCATGACCGGACCCACCGGCACCGCGCTGAGCATGCCCAGCCGTGTCATCCAGCGGCTGAAAACCGCGGGCACGATGCCGATGACATGGGTCGCACCCAACTCGCGTCCCGCCGCGGCCATCTGCTGCAACAGGATCGTCTGGATCCGCATCCGGCGATTGGACGCGACCACCGGCGTCAGGAACAGCCGCGTCGCCTCCCAGATTTCCTTTTTCACTGGTGCCTCGAAAAACAGCACGTCGCGGGGGATGTCGGGCAACATGCCAAGCTGCGCGTCGCGGATCATGTAGCTGTGCATGCCGATCTGCGCCGTCGTCGGGGTCAGGCGCACACCGGCCAGAATTTCGCCGAATTCGTGAATGATGATCCAGCGCGCAAGCGGCGTGTCGTATTGATCGAATTCCATACCGTCCGCAGAGGGCAGATCCCAGCCCTTGTTGACAACGAACGTCTCGTGGCGGGCGCGCAGGAAACTGACAAGCAGTTCCCCGAAAAGATGCATGTTGGTGAAAGAAACGGTCGTCGCGCGCACATGGGCATCAAGGTGCGCGGTATCTTTTTTCGGTTGCACGGCAGGCGCAATTGTGCGGAATTGTTCGGCAGGGCCATCGGCGGCTGAACCGAGATTTTCTTGCGGCACGAGTTCAGGAAACACGCTTTCCTTTCCGCTCAACCGCTCTGAACCCTCATGTAAACCCATACTCAATTCCGTCTTTTTCTTTTTCTTTAACTTTTACCGAACCACAAGTTGCATCGTTTGGCCATAGTTCTGCCGTGTTAACCTGCGATTAAGTTGCCTGAACGTGTCTCATAGGACGTTTTCCGGCGCACGAGCCGGCAGGGCGTAATCCAGGGCACACATGGGATTGATAAGACCCTGGCAACCAAATGGGCCTTAAAACGAACGACCGAAGGTCACAGAAAGCTGTTCCATCATTCTATGGAACCCGGAGAACACGGCATATGCTAGACAGCACATTCAAAGGGATGTTTTCGCCCCCAACGCAAAACACCTTCATGCTGATTCGCAAGATGCGCGATTATTCGCGCGTCGGAATGCGGCTTTTCTGGCAGCGCCAGATCAGCTTTGCCGCGTCGATCATCCTGGCGGGGTTCTACTTTGAACTCTGGATTTCCCTGACCACGGCAGCACTTATCATCCTGTCGGAAACCTACGACTACATGCTGTTCACGCAGATCCGACGTTGGGTCGGGCGCGATGCACGTCAGGCCAAGCGCTTTCTCTACCGGATCTACATCGGCACCGTACTCAGTGCTGCGGTGATCAGTTTCTTTACGCTCAGCATTGCGCTGGAGCAGGGACCGAGCACGCATTTCATGCCGTTGTTCTTCCTGTTTTCCGCCGCGCTATTCGCCGCGATGAACAACCATCACCTGCTGTCGGTGCTCACCCTGCGCCTGTCGATTTACGGTGTGACGTTCCTGTTCATTCCGATCTACGACATCGTCAGCACCGGCGCCCCGATGTCATCCCCGCTTTGGGTGCAGTTTTTCACCAGCCTTTTCGTGCTGTATTTCATCATCGACTGCTCGCGGGTCTTCATGAACATGTACCAAAGCAACCTGCGTCATATCGATACGATCAAGGCAGAGCACGAAAAGACCAAGGCCGCCTACAAGGTCAAGAGCGAATTCTTGTCGACCGTCAGCCACGAATTGCGCACGCCGCTGACATCCATCAAGGGCTCGCTCGATCTTGCCAATTCGGGGGCTCTTGGCGATGTGCCGCCAAAGGTAAAGGCCGTCTTGACCATCGCACAACGCAACAGCACGCGTCTGACCCAACTGATCAATGAAATTCTCGATCTGCAAAAAGCGGAGTCGGGCAAGATGGAATTCAAGTTCAAGCCCGTCGAAATCGGTTCGATGGTGGAACAGGCCATCGAAATGAACCGCCCGTTCGCCGACCGCTGCAACGTGACCATCGAAAGCGAAATTCCGGCCGGCCGCGTGTTCGTCAACGGCGATCAGAGCAGGTTGGAACAGGTGATGACCAATCTGCTGTCCAATGCCGCCAAGTTTTCCAACGACGGCGGGCGCGTGATCGTGCGGGTGGATGCACAGGAGACCAAGGTGCGCATTCACGTCATCGACGAGGGCATCGGCCTGTCCGAAGCGTCCCGTGTCAAGGTCTTCGATCAGTTCAGCCAACTGGATTCCACCGATCAGCGCATCAAGGGCGGCACCGGCCTGGGCATGAACATCTCCAAGAGCATCATAGAGGCCCACGGCGCGACGATCGACTACACCAAGAACAAGGGGGCCGGCACCACGTTCTTTGTCGAACTGGACAGGATTTCCGTACCCGGAAAGCTGGCCGGCGGGCTGGCGAACCTGGCCGGTTTCGCCGGACAGCCCGCGACCGAAGCGTCGGAGGACGACGACGCCGACGACGACGCAAGCGTGGAGACACGCCGCGCATCGTGACGCGATGCGCGGGGCGCGCCCATGTGGCCCATGCTCGGCGGCGGTTCAGCCGATCTCAAGAAGGTGAAGCAGGCGGCGTTCGCTGGCGCGTAGTCCGCGCTGATCGGGCGCATCCACGTGCAGGGGGTCCTGCCCCGCCAGATCGATGATGCGCGGATGAATGTAGCTGTTGCGCGCCACGGTCGCTGTGTTGTGCAACCGCGCCGCGGCGGCTTCGGCCATCGCCTTGATCGTCGCGTCTCCGGCCTCGGCGACCTCGAATGCGGCCAGCGTTCCGGCCCATGTGCGAAAGGTCTTGGCGCTGATGTCCTCAAGGCCCGCCGCCTCGGACAGATAAGCATTCAGCGCGGTTGAATTCAGCGCGTGGCTGTCCCCGTTTGCATCGACCCAGGCCAGCAGCTCCGCCCCCGGCAGGTCGTTGATCCGGCCCAGTGCCTGCGCCAGCTTCTTGTCGGTCAGGTGCTTGCGCACGCGCTTGCCGCCCTTGGCGGTATAGGAGAGACGGATCTTGTTGTCGTCCAGCGCCAGATGCTTGCGGCGCAGGGTCAGCGCGCCGTAGCTGCCGTTCTCGCGGGTATAATCGGCGCTGCCGACACGCACGGACAGGCGGTCGATCATGGCGACCGCACTGGCCAGCGCAAAGGCCTTGTCGCCCGGCTCCTCGTTCAGATCACGGGTCACGCGGCGGCGGATACGGGGCAGACAGTGTCCGAAGGGGACCAGCCCCTCGAACTTGGTCCGTGCCTGCGCCTCCGCCCAGTCGGCATGATACCGGTACTGTTTGCGCCGGCGCGCGTCGCGCCCGGTCGCCTGCAGGTGCCCGTTGGGCAGCGGGCACATCCACACGTCGTCATAGGCGGGCGGCACCGCCAGCGCCTCGAGCCGCCGCCGTTCGGCCCCGCGTGCGATCGTCGTGCCGTCGGGGGCGACATAGGTAAAGCCGCGCCCGCGCCGATGGCGTTGAATGCCCGGCTTGTCATCCGCGTAATAGACCAGATCGGCGACCGCGGTGGACATATCAGGCGCGTGTCACTTCCGAAGCCAGCTTGAGCACCTCGTCGCCGTCCTCCTGCTCGATCAGCAGCGCGGGATCATCGTCAGACCCGTCGCGCGTGACCTCGGTGCCCTTGATCGTGCGGGTGACATTGCGGGAATAGATTTTCCGCACGGTCCCTGTGCCGGTGCCCTCGCCCCAGTTCCATTTCACGGTGTCGCCTGTGTCATAGCTGGCCATCTGTCTGCGCTGTCCCCGGTGAGATGTTTGTCGCGGAAGGAACCGCGCACATCCGCATCCGGTTCCCCCTTTTCTTCCCCGGCCCCCCGCGACATTATCGCGCGGGTCAGCGCACCGTCGAAAGCCCTCCGTCATGAACATCCTTTTCATCATGTACGACCAATTGCGGTTCGATTATCTCGGCTGCGCGGGGCATCCGCATCTGGACACGCCCAATTTTGACCGGGTGGCGGCGATGGGGGTGCGGTTCACCAACGCCTATGCGCAATCCACGATCTGCGGCGCCAGCCGGATGAGCTTTTACACCGGGCGCTACGTGCACAGCCACGGCGCGGCGTGGAACGGTTTTCCGCTGCGGGTGGGCGAGATGACGATGGGTGACCACCTGCGCGCCAGCGGCATGGACTGCTGGTTGATCGGCAAGACCCACATGAAGGCCGATACCGAAGGCATGGCGCGGCTGGGCCTCGCACCCGACAGCGTGATCGGCGCGCGGCAGGCGGAATGCGGCTTTGACATCTGGGCGCGCGATGACGGGCTCTGGGCCTATGGCCCGGATGGGTATTACGACCAGCACCGCTCGCCCTACAACGCCTACCTGGCATCGCGCGGCTACGACGGCGAAAACCCCTGGGCCGATTATGCCAATGCCGCCGAGGGCGAAGACGGCCAGATCGCGTCGGGCTGGATGTTCGACAACGCCGACAAGCCCGCCAACATCCGCGAAGAGGACAGCGAAACCCCCTGGCTCACCTCCGAGGCGCTGCGGTTTCTGCAACAGGCCAAGGGCCCCTGGTGCGCGCACGTCAGCTATATCAAGCCGCACTGGCCCTATATCGTGCCGGCGCCCTATCATGCGATGTACGGGCCGCTGCACGTGTTGCCGCCGATGCGCGACGCCGTCGAACAGGACGCCCCCCACCCCGTTTTCGGCGCCTATATGCGCGGCAAGATCGCCGCCGCCTTTCAACGCGACGACGTGCGCGCCAAGGTCATTCCGGCCTACATGGGCCTGATCCGGCAATGCGACGACCAGCTTGGGCGCATCCTCGACCATCTGGAGGCGACGGGCGAGATCAAGGACACGATGATCGTGCTGACCTCGGACCACGGCGATTACCTTGGCGATCACTGGATGGGCGAGAAAGAGCTGTTTCACGAGCCCTCGGTGAAGATCCCGATGATCGTGCATGACCCGCGCCCGGCGGCGGATGCGACCCGCGGCAGCACCTGCGACGCGCTGGTGGAGGCGATCGACCTGGTGCCCACCTTCGTCGAAGCCGCCGGCGGCACGGTTGCGGATCATATCCTCGAGGGGCGGTCGCTGGCGCCCTGGCTGCGCGGCGAGACGCCGGATTGGCGCGCTGTCGCGATTTCCGAGTATGACTATTCGGGCACGCCGCATTGCGCCGCCCTGGGGCTGACGCCGCGCGATGCCCGGTTGTTCATGGTCTGTGACGGGCGGTTCAAACTGATGCATGCCGAAGGCGGCTTTCGCCCGATGCTGTTCGATCTGGCGAACGACCGCCACGAATTTCACGATCTGGCCAAGGGCGACGCGCATGACGCCGAGATTGCGCGGCTCTACGATCACCTTGCGGTCTGGGGGCGGCGCATGTCGCAAAGGGTGACGAAATCGGATGCGCAGATCGTCGCGGCGCGCGGGTCGTCGCTGCGCCGGGGGATCCTACCGTTTCTGGTGGATGGCTCCGAGGTGCCGGAGGCGTTGACCGAACGCTACCGCGGCCCGGTCCGCCAGCATCACGCCAAGGGCGACGAGTGAGCGGCTAGACCCGCCAGTCCAGCACGCGCCGTTCGACCCAGCCGATCACCGTGCTGACCAGCACGCCCAGCACCGACAAAATCACGACCCCGGCGAACAGCCTCTCCAGGTCATAGAGCGAACCGGCCTCGAGGATATAAGCGCCGACACCGTATTGCGCGCCCAGCATCTCGGCGGCCACCAGCAGGATGATCGCAATCGCCAGCGAGATGCGCAGCCCCGACAGGATGCCGGGCATCGCGCCGGGAAGAACGATCTTGCGCACGATGCTGAACCACGAAAGGCCAAAGCTTTGGCCCATGCGGATCAGCGTGCGGTCCACGTTGTCCACCGCCGCAAAGGTCGCCACGACCGTGGGGGTGAAGGTGCCGAACGCGATCAGCGCGTATTTGCTGGCCTCGTCGATGCCGAACCAGATTACGAACAACGGCAGCAACGCGATCTTGGGGATCGGAAAGATCGCGGCAACCAGCGGCACCAGACCGGCGCGGACATAGGAAAACAGCCCGATCAGCACGCCGACGCTGATCCCCACCGTGGCGCCGATGGCCGCCCCCACCAACAGCCGTGTCAGCGACGGGATCAGATGTTTGAACAGCGCCCCCGAGACGTAGAGTTCCTGAAACGTCAGCAGCACATCCGACGGGCGCGGCAGCGTCAGGGGCGAAATGAAGCCGGTGCGTGTGCCCCATTCGGCCAGCAGCAGCAAAAGCACAAACACCACGGCCCCCATCCATCGGTGCGAGACGGGCGCGAAACCGCCGCCGCGAAACCCGACCGGGCGGATCCGGGCGGTGTCGTGCTGCGCCGGCGTCGTGGTCAGGGGGACATCAGACATTCAAAAGCTCCGCATCGGCAGCTTCCGCCTCGGCCCGCATCAGGCCCCACAGGTGCTGTTGATGCGCGTCCAGATCGGCATCGCCATGACGGCGGTCGGCCAGCGGCTTGTCGAGGTGCACGACCTCGCTTATCCGGCCGGGGCGGCGTGACAGCACGACGATGCGGTGGCCAAGCCGCACCGCTTCGGCAAGGTTGTGAGTGACATAGACGGCGGTGAAGGGCGTGCGCGTCCACAGCGAAATCAGATCGTCCATCAACAGCTCGCGCGTCTGGCTGTCCAATGCGCTCAGCGGTTCGTCCATCAGCATCACGGCGGGGTTGACCGCCAGGGCACGCGCGATGGCCACCCGCTGCTTCATCCCTCCCGACAATTGTTTCGGCAGGGCACGCGCGAAATCGCGCAGCTTGGTTCGTGCCAGCACGTCGTCGATGATCGCACGCGCATCGCGCCCCTTGATGCCGTGATCCTCCAGCACCAGCGATACGTTGCCTTCGACCGTGCGCCACGGCAACAACGCGAAATCCTGAAAGATATAGGTCAGCGGATTGAGGCACCCGGCTGGCGGCTCGCCCATTTGCAGCACCTCGCCCAGCGCCGGGCGTTCCAGCCCACCCATGAAACGCAACAGCGTGGACTTCCCGCAACCGGAGGGGCCGACGATACAAACGATCTTTCCTGAGGGAATATGAAGGTCGATTCCCTGCAAAACCTCAGTCTTGCCGTAGGAATGACTTACGCCCACCAGTTGAATATCCATCTGTGCGCCCTTCCCGTCAGATCAGGGCCGGTCCGCGGCATCGCGCACCGGCCCTGCGCATGTCAGCTGCCGATGGTGTCGACGTAGGACGCATCGACCAGCGTGTCCATCGTGATGGACGCATCGACCAGCCCTTCGGACTGGAACCACTCGAGCTGATCGCGCACCGACGCGACATTCAACGCGGCCCCTTCGTTGAGCCGCATGGTGCCATTGATGATCGAGGGGGCCGCCTTGTCGCGCGGACGGTCTGTATAGACGTACTTGTGGATCAGATCGACCATCTCGTCGACGCCCGCATCGCCGCCCGCCTTGTCGATCATCGCGGCGTTGTAATCGGCCACGCCCTTGGAATACGCGGCCAGGTAGGCGGCGGTCATGTTCCGCTCGTCCGCGGCGTTGCTGGCCGAGGTAAAGACGGTGGTGACCTGATAGTCGGGCAAATAGGTGGATACATCGCCGATGATATGCACCGCCCCCGACCCCGCCAACGGCTTGGCGATATGCGGCACGATCGACCATGCGTCGATCTGGCCCGACTTCAGCGCGCCGATGATCGCGCCCACTTTTTGCAGCGGCTTGAAAGTCAGGCCGATGCCTTCGGCCTGCGCCATCTTGGAGCCCATGTAGTGGAACGACGATCCGGCCGTCGTCATGCCATAGCTCTTGCCGTCCAGCATCGCGGGCGCGGTGATGCCCGCCTGGAACGCCGCGTCGGACACGAGGAACTTCTGACCGTCGATTCCCGGCTCCTCGCTCAACGCGCCGCCGATCACCTTGATCGCGCCCTTGTCCGCAAGCGACACGAGCCCGCCCGAAATGGCCGTCACGGCATAGTCCACGTCGCCACTGGCAATCGCGACCGCCATCGGCTGCGCCGCGTCGAAGAACCGGATTTCCACATCCAGCCCGGCATCGGCGAAGTAGTTGCGTTCGAAGGCGATGAAGGTGCCGGAGTGGCTGGTGAAGCGCAGCGCCCCCAGCACGAGTTTGCGGCCTTGCGCGATCGCGGGTGCGGCCAGACCTACGGCGGTCGCGGCCCCCATGGTGGCAAGCGCCTGACGTCGGTTGAAATGTGTCATCTGATCCTCCCTGAATTCTGTCGAAAGAGTGGGCCTCGGCCCCCGGCAAAGTCAAGCGCCGCCGAGCGGCCGCTTTCCGGGCGACGCGCCGCCCGTGCCCGGGATCGGCCACGCACCGACGCCGGTTGCGCCATGCCGGCGGCGGCGGCGGCGGCGCTGGCGTTTTGCAATCCACTATGGCAACGCTAGCCGGATGAAGTTTTTCTCCGCCAGATCGCGCCCCGTTCACTTTGGCCCCTACCCGCTGGAGCGGTTGCGGCGATGCGACGGCGCCCCGTCCGAGCGTCTTTGCGACCCGGTGGTATCGTTCGATCACGGCGACAGGCCGCAGAGCATCGTCAACGCCATGCGCCCTTTTCAGGCGATGATGGACGCGCTGCGCGACGGGCAGGCAAACCCGGTACACGCCGATATTCCCGCCGATCCGCAGAACCGCAGCGCGCATCTGAAGGCCTTTGGATATTTCAACGACGCGTCGATGGTGGGTGTGTGCGGCCTGCCCGACAGCGCGCGGCGCGAGCGGGCGCGCGACAACCCCGACACGCGGTCTCTGGTGCACGATCTGCAACGGCGCCAGACCAGCACGCTGGCCGCCGGGGTGGACGTGATCATGGACAACCTGCGCCGTGGCACCGCCGCGCCGCTGGCGGAGTTCGGCGGCCACAGCCATGCCATCGTGATCCTTGTGGCCTATCCCCGCGACCCGCGCGTGGATGAACCGGGCAGCCCCTGGATCATGGATGCGCAGGCCCAGCGCGCCGCGCTGCGCAGCAGCGAAACCGCCACCGTTCTGGCCGATTACATCCGCCTGCTGGGCTATGGCGCGCGGGCCCACTCAGCCACCGCCAGCGACGTGCACCTGGCAGAACTGGCGGTGGCGGCCGGGCTTGCATGGGCGCAGGACGGCGCGGCGGTTGCGCCCTGGATCGGGCCGCGCTTTGGCCTCTCGGTCGTGACGACGGATCTGGCGCTGGCCCCCGACCGCCCGCTGGCTCCGCGCGCGGATCAACCCGCCGGGGCGCTGCATGGCCCCGTCTGGGCGCTTGGCCTGCACGGCGGGCTGTCAGCCCGGACGCATGACCCCTATGCCCGGCGCGATTTCGCCGCGGGGGCGCATCCGTTCGAGCGGCTGACCCGACGCGACACCCCCACCACCCACATCGACGAGCCGAACATCCCCCGCATTCCCAAACGCACGGACATGTTCGCCCGCGGACAGTTCGGCGACATGGGCCCAAGGGTGCAAAAGGCGATGACCGGCGGGCACCATATCGCCAAATCGGCGCCCGCCGCCGCGCAAAGACGCCTGTTGGGCGCATTGATCCTGCTGCAGGACGGTCCGGTGGCCGACAGACCCTCGGGCGGCGAGGATCCGGCCCTGAACGCCGCCGCGCTCAAGGCCGCGAGCTATTTCCTCGGGGCTGACGCCGCCGGCCTGTCGCGCTGCCCCGACTGGGCGTGGTACAGCCATGACGCCACCGGCACCCCCATTGATCCGCCGCATGACCAGGCGCTCAGCATGATCATCGACCAGGGTTTTGACACGATGGAAGGCGCATCGGGCGACGACTGGATCAGCGTCGCGCAATCGATGCGCGCCTACCTGCGGTTTTCCATCCTGGGCGGGGTGATCGCCGCACATCTGCGCCACCTCGGTCATCCGGCCAAGGCGCATACGGTGATGGATGGCGATGTGTTGCAGCCGCCGCTGCTGCTGCTCACCGGACTGGGCGAGGTCAGCCGCATCGGCGAGGTGATCCTCAATCCCTATCTGGGGCCTCGCCTGAAATCCGGCGTCGTCACCACCACGATGCCCGTGGCGCACGACCGGCCCATCGACTTTGGCCTGCAACGGTTCTGCGAATCCTGCAACAAATGCGCACGCGAATGCCCGTCGGGCGCGATCACGGCAGGGCCCAAGCGCATGTTCAACGGCTACGAGATCTGGAAATCCGACAGCCAGAAATGCGCCACCTACCGGATCACCAACCAGGGCGGGTCGATGTGCGGGCGCTGCATGAAGACCTGCCCCTGGAACCTCGAGGGGCTCTTTGCCGAAGCCCCCTTCCGCTGGGCCGCCATGACGGTGCCACGCGCGGCGCCCCTGCTGGCGCGGCTTGACGACGCGGCGGGGCGCGGGGCGCTCAACCCGGTCAAGAAATGGTGGTGGGACCTCGAACTGGCGCTCGATGGCGGCTACGGGGCCCCGGCAGCGCCGCCCAACCTGCGCAACCTGCAACCTGACCTCGCCCTGCGCGCGGAGGATCAGACGCTCGCCGTCTATCCCGCGCCGCTGGCCCCGCACCCCTGGCCCTTTCCCGATCCGATGAACCGCGAGGCAGGGATCGTCGCCCATGCCGCATTGGTCTCGGCCGAGGATCACAAGGCGCGGCTGGCGCGGGGCGAGGTCGCGCATCTGCATCTCTATGATCCGGCCGGGGACTCTCCGGTCCTCGACATGGTGGTCGATACTGCGTCCGATCTGGGGGGCGGGGTGATGATGTACGACCTTTGCGCGCGAACGGGCGGCGATCTGCCGGCATGGTCGGCGGGGGCGCATCTGGACCTGGTGGTCGCGCCCGAATACCTGCGTCCCTATTCGCTGATGGGTGACCCGGCGGACCGCAGCCGCTACCGTATCGCCGTCCTGCGCGAGGACGCCGGCCGCGGCGGATCGGCGCTCGTGCACCGCATCTTCGCGCCCGGTCGACGGGTATTCGTGTCGCAGCCCGAAAATCATTTTCCGCTCGCCGAAGACGCGCCCCACAGCCTGCTGATGGGCGGCGGGATCGGCGTCACGCCGATGATCGCCTTCGCGCACCGCCTGCACGGGCTGGGCCGGCCCTTCGACCTGCATTACTCCTGCTCCACGACGGCGCGGGTCGCGTTTGCCGACCTTCTGGCCGATCTGCCATGGTCCGACCGCGTGCACCTGCATATCTCCGACGGCGGCACCCGTGCCGATCTGCCCCGGATCATGGCACGCGCGCCATTGGGCAGCCATGTCTACACCTGCGGGCCCGATGGCTACATGACGGCCGTCGCCGACGCCGCCCGCGCCGCCCAGATCCCCCGGGATGCGCTGCACCTTGAATATTTCTCGGTCCCCGACACGCCCACGCGGGTCAATCACCCGTTCACGCTGCGCCTTGCATCGGGTCGCGATATTCCGGTGCGCGCTGACCAGTCCGCCAGCGACGCGCTTGTCGATGCCGGCATCTCGGTCGACATCAAATGCAACGATGGCCTGTGCGGCGTCTGCCGGTGCGGCTTGCGCGCCGGCACGGTGGAGCATCGCGATTTCGTGCTCTCCTGCGCGCAACGCGACACGCAGATCATCCTCTGCCAGTCACGCGCGGCTGACCCCGAGGGCGTGATCGAGATCGATCTATAGTGGCGCCATATGGCTTCTTCTGGCCGCAAATACCTCCGCCGGAGGCTCCCGCCCCTTGCCACCGGCGCACCGGCCCCGATATAGCGCTTGGCATCCCGCCACCTGCCCCGAAAGGCCCCTGACCCATGTCCTTTGACCGCACCCTAAAGATCGCGCCCTCCATCCTGTCCGCCGATTTCGCCAATTTCGGCGCGGAATGCGAGGCGATCGAGGCGCAGGGCGCGGATTGGGTCCATGTCGATGTGATGGACGGGCAGTTCGTGCCCAACATCACCTTCGGCCCCGCGACCTGCGCGGCGATCCGTCCGCATATCAGGGGGATCATGGACGTGCACCTGATGATCACCCCGGTCGATCCCTTCGTCGACGCCTTCGCCCAGGCCGGGGCCGACGTGATCACCGCCCACGTCGAGGCCGGTCCGCACATTCACCGCACGCTGCAGGCCATTCGCGGCGCGGGCGCCAAGGCGGGCGTGGCGCTCAATCCCGGCACACCCGCCTCGGCGGTCGAATACCTGCTGGACATGGTCGATCTGGTCTGCGTGATGACGGTCAACCCCGGCTTCGGCGGACAGAAGTTCATCCACAGCCAGATCGACAAGGTTCGCCAGTTGCGCGCCATGATCGGCGACAGGCCGGTGCATATTGAAATCGACGGCGGGGTGGACCCGGTCACCGCGCCGCTGGTGGCGCAGGCGGGGGCGGATGTTCTGGTTGCGGGGTCCGCCGTGTTCCGCGGCGGGTCGGTCGGCCAGCCGCAGGTCTATGGCGACAACATCAAGGCCATCCGCGCGGCGGCAACCGGCACCTACGTCTAGGGCGCCGACGCCTGGGCGCCCGTCGATCAGTCGAGCTGATCGGCGAACGCCTCGAGCAGGCGGTGCTTGAGGATCTTGCCGGTGGGCGCCGCGGGCAGGCTGGTGCCCAGGTAGATCCGGCTGGGCCGCTTGTAGCCCGCCAGCCGTTCGCCCACGAAAGCCTTGAGGTCGGCGGGATCGACCGTGTCGCCCTCGGCCACCTGAACAAAGGCCAGCACCTGTTCGTCGCCATCCTTCATGCGGCCGATCACGGCCGACTGGATCACCTGCGGGTGATCGTTCAGCGCCGCCTCGACTTCGGGCGGATAGACGTTGAAGCCGCCGTGAATGATCAATTCCTTGGACCGGCCAAGGATATGCAGATGGCCCTGCGCGTCGATCTTGCCCAGATCGCCGGTGCGCATCCAGCCCTCGGCGTCCAGCACCTTGGCGGTTTCCTCCGGGTTGCGGTAATAGCCCTTCATCACATGCGCGCCGCGTGTCATCACCTCGCCCGAGCCGTCGCCGCCGCCCTCGACGGTGTCGTCGATCTTGATTTCGACGCCGGGCAGGACCGGGCCCACGGAAATGTCGGCGCTTCCCATCGGGTTGCGTGTGGCGCAGACGCCGGCGGTGCTTTCGGTCATGCCGTAGCCGTTTTGCAGCGCGACGCCGTAAAAGGCTTCCGCCTTGCGCTTCCACGCCGGATCAAGCGGGGCAGCCCCCGACGACACGTAGCGCAGCTTGTCCGAGCCAAGCTGGGTGTGGCCCTGTTCCTTGGTGTATTGCATCAGCAGCGCGTGCATTTGCGGCACGGCCGACAACAGCGTCACACCGCCCTGAAGCGCTTCGTAAAGCTTGGCCGCGGAAAACCGCGCCTCAAGCTGCACGGCGGCACCCGCATAGGTCGCCGCCGTCACCACAGAGGCAAGGCCGAACACATGCGTGATCGGCAGCACGCCATACACCAGATCGTCGGGCGTCATGTCGCGCAGCGTGGCCGAGGCCATGCCGCCAAAGCGCACGTTGTCATGGGTCAGCATCACGCCCTTGGGGTCGCCGGTCGTTCCGGTGGTATACAGCAGCACGGCCACGTCGCCCAGATCGGGGTCGGGGTTGCTGTCGAAGGGCCGGGCCAGATGCAAGCGGCCAAAGCTCCCGGCGATCTCCGTCGCGCCCATCCGCTCGGCGTGGGTGGCGGCATCCCGTGACGCCTCGCAGGTCATGAGCGCGGCGGCGGGCCTTGCGTGATCGAGGATGCGTTTGACTTCCGCCTCGGTCTGGCGGGCGTTCACCGGTATGATCGTGGCCCCCAGCTTCCACGCCGCAAACAGCGCGGCCACGGCGGGCGCGCAGTTTTCCGACAGCATGAGCACCCGGTCGCCGGGCACGACGCCCGCGTCCTTCAGCCGGGCGGCGAGGTCGGTGCTTGCGCGGTCGGCCTCGGCAAAGCTCCAGCGGGTGCCGATGCTGTCGGTCAGCGCCAGCGCATCGGGGCGCGACCCCACCTGATGCGCCAGAAAATCCTGAATATGTGCCATGTGATGGCTCCTCCCATATGCCCGCGATGCCGCTCTCCCGATGCGGTGGCGCGGGGGTATTTCGAATTACGTGCCGAAGCTCGGCTTGCGTTTCTCAAGGAACGCCGCGATGCCCTCGGCGGCCTCGTCCGCGCCTGCGGCGTGGGCCATCGCGTCGCGTTCCGCATCCAATTGCGCGGCGTCCGTGGTTTCATAGGCGTCCGCGACAAGCCGGCGGATCACGCCCTGCGCGTTGCGCGGCCCGGCAGCCAGCGCATCGGCCAGCGCCATCGCGCCGGCCATCGCCCCGCCTTGGGCCGTGACCTCGTTGATGGCGCCCAGTTCGGCCATGCGGTCGGCGGTGACCGGACGCGCCAGAAGACACATCTCCATCGCGAGGGGGCGCGGCAGCATCCGCGCAAGCGACGCGGTCAGCCCGCCGTCGGGCACCAGCCCGGCCTTGACGTAGGCGGCCGTGAATTTCGCCCCCGCCGCCGCGACGATCAGGTCGCAGGCCAGCGCCAGCGACGCGCCCGCACCCGCCGCGCCACCCTCGACGGCAGCGATCAGCGGCACCGGGCAGGCGCGCATGGCGCGCAGCAGGTCGTGCAGGCCATCGACCCTGTCGCGGCGCTCGGGCTCGGGCAGGCTGCGCCGTTCGATCAGCACGTTCAGATCACCGCCCGCACAGAAAAAGTCGCCCTCCGACGTCAGGATCACGGCACGGATGCGCGGATCGCGGGCCTGCTCCATCGCTTGCGCGATGCACGCGTAAAGCTCTGGCGTCAGCGCGCCGCGCCGCGCAGCATTGCCGTTCCAGACGATCAGCCGGTCGCCCCGGTCCTCGATGCGTGCCTTGGTCATGTCAATCGCTCCTGCGGAACCCGTTTGAAAACGCCGGTGGAGGACGCGATCAGCCGCCCGTCCTCGTCCACCAGATCGGCGCTGATATACAGAATGCTGCGCCCGCCGCCGGTGACGCGCCCGGTGGCCGTCACGCGTGTGCCCTGTTTGACCGGGGCGATGAACTGCGTGGTCAGCGAGATGGTCAGGAACGGCGCGCGCCCCGTCGCATCGACGGTCAGCGACCCGGTGGTGCCGCTGGCATTGTCCAGAATGGCGCTGGCGATGCCGCCATGCAATACGCCATGCCGGTTGGTATGCTGCGGCCCGATATCGAGCCAGCAGCGGCCCGATCCGTCCGGGTCGCTGACATCGACGACATAGCCGATCAATGTCTGCGTTCCGGTTTCGTCGCGGATCAGGCCGCTGTCGTCGTCATCACGCTGCGGAGAGGGCAATGAAACGCTCCAGATGGTGATCGGTATCGCCCAGACGGTGGTCGGCCATGACGATGCGCTTGGCGATATGGGCAAGTTCGTATTCCTGCGTCATCGCGATGCCGCCGTGCATCTGGATGCTGTCCTCGGCCACCAGTCGGCCGGTGCGGCCCATCAGGTTCTTGGCCGCCGACACATTGCTTTCGCGGCTCTTGCGGTCGTCGGCCAGATGGCCCGCCGCGAGGATCACCGACGACCGGGCCTGCTCCATCTCGATCAGCAGGTCGGACATGCGGTGCGCCAGCGCCTGGAAGCTGCCGATGGGGCGGCCGAACTGCTTGCGGGTGCCCAGATATTCGCGTGTCAGATGCGTCGCGGTTTCCATCGCGCCAAGCGTTTCGGCACAGATCGCCACGTTGGCCGCGGCGACGCGTTCCTCGATCGCATCGAATGCCTTGCCCGCGTCGCCCAAACGGGCGCTGGCCGGCACGGTCACATCGTCCAGCGTCACTTCGGCGGCGCGGCCACCGGCCAGCAATGCGTAGCCCTGCATGCTGACGCCCTTGGCGTCGGCCGGCACGAGGAACAGCGAAATGCCATCGGTGTCGTATGCGTCGCCGCTTTCGCGCGCGGACACCACCAGCATCCCGGCGGCCTCGGCGTTGACCACCACGGCCTTGCGCCCATTGAGGACGATGCTGTCGCCATCGGCCTTGGCCGTCGTCTCGACCCGGTTGAGGTCATAGCGGCTGGCGGGTTCGCCATGCGCGAAGGCAAGGTGCAGCGCACCGCCGATGACCTCTTCGACATGCGCCTGCTGGTCGTCGTTGCCCAGCGCCGCGATCAGGCCACCGCCCAAAACGGCGGTATCGAGGAAAGGCTCGACCACACCGGCGCGGCCCAGTTCCTCGAACACCACGGCGATGTCGAAACCGGCGCCGCCAAAGCCGCCCTGCTCTTCGGTGAACAGCGCGCCGATGACGCCCAGTTCAGCCAGTTCCTCCCAGATCTTCGCGGACATGCCGCTGTCGCTCTCGAGGATTTCGTTGCGCACCGGCGTCGTGTAGCGGTCGCGCAGAAAGCGCCGCAGGCTGTCCTGCAGCATCTGGCGTTCTTCGGTCAGGTCGAAATTCATTGGGCACCTCCCAGCATCGTCTTGGCAATGATCTGGCGCTGAATCTCGTTCGAGCCGCCAAAGATCGAAAGCTTGCGGTTGTTGAAATATTGCGCGGCCACGGGGCCTGCGGCATGGGGATCGGGCAGCGCCACGTTGGCGCCCTCCACCGCTTCGGAGGCGAAGGGCATCGCATAGACCCCCGCCGCGCGCCGCGCCAGATCGTTGATTTCCTGCCGGATGATCGTGCCCTTGACCTTGAGCATCGAGGATTCGACGCCCGGCGCCTGCCCCGATGCCGCCTTGGAAACAATGCGCAGGTTGGTGGTCGACATCGCCATCAGGTCGATCTCGACCTGGGCCACGCGGGCGGCGAAATGCGGGTTTTCGATCAGCGGCTTGCCACCGGCCATCTCGGCCTTGGCGATACGCTTGACCGCCGCCAGACCGGCTTGGGAAAAGCCGACGCCGGCGATGTTGGTGCGCTCATGCGTCAGCAGGTACTTGGCATAGGTCCAGCCCTTGTTTTCCTCGCCCACGAGGTTTTCGACCGGCACCTTGACGTCCGAAAACCAGACCTCGTTCACCTCGACGCCGCCATCGAGCAACACGATCGGGCGCACTTCGATGCCGGGCGTGTCCATGTCGATCAGCAGGAACGAAATGCCCTCCTGCTGCTTGGCCTTCTTGTCGGTGCGCACCAGGCAGAAAATCATGTTGGCGTGCTGGCCCAGCGTCGTCCAGGTCTTCTGACCGTTGACGATATAATGGTCGCCATCGCGCACGGCCTCGGTCTTGAGCGAGGCAAGATCAGATCCGGCACCCGGCTCGGAATAGCCCTGGCACCACCAGTCTTCGCCCGACAGGATACGCGGCAGCCAATAGTCCTTTTGCTCCTTGGAACCGAATTTCTGCAACACCGGCCCCAGCATCGACAATCCGAAGGGCACGATGCGCGGGGCATTGTAGGCCGCCATTTCCTCTTCGAAGATGTGGCGCTGCACGGCGTCCCATTCGGCGCCGCCATATTCGCGGGGCCAGTTCGGCGCGAGCCAACCCTGCTCGTTGAGGATGGCATGCCACTGCTCGTGGTCGTCCTTGGTCAGCTCTTCGCCGCGGCGCATCTTGTCGGCCAGCGCCTCGGGCAGCTTTTCATCGAGAAAGGCGCGGACTTCTTCGCGAAAGGCGCGTTCTTCGTCACTATAGCTCAGGTCCATATCGGTGTCTCCCGGTTCAGTAGATTTCAAAAAGGCCGGCGGCACCCATGCCCCCGCCAATACACATTGTCACCACGCCCAGCTTGGCGCCGCGGCGCTTGCCTTCACGCAGAAGGTGGCCCGTCATGCGGGCGCCGGTCATGCCAAAGGGGTGGCCGATGGCAATGGATCCGCCATTGACGTTAAACTTGTCGTGGTCGATGCCAAGACGGTCGCGACAATATAGCGCCTGGCTGGCAAAGGCCTCGTTCAACTCCCACAGGTCGATGTCGTCGACGCTCAGACCGTGGCGTTCCAGAAGGCGCGGCACCGCGAACACGGGCCCGATGCCCATTTCGTCAGGCTCGCATCCGGCAACCGCAAAACCCTTGAACGCGCCCATCGGTTCCAGACCGCGACGCTCTGCCTCGGTGGCGTCCATCAGCACCACGGCGGCGGCGCCATCGCTCAGCTGGCTGGCGTTGCCGGCGGTGACATGGCCGCCTTCGCGCACCGGGGTCAGCCCCCCCAGCCCCTCGAGCGTGGTCTGCGGTCGGTTGCATTCGTCGCGGTCCACCGTGACCTCGTGCATCGACACGACCGTGGTTTCGCGGTCCTGCACGGCCATGGTGGCCTGCATCGGAACGATTTCATCGTCAAAGACACCGTTCTTCTGGGCCGCCGCAATCAACTGCTGGCTGCGCAGGCTGTATTCGTCTTGTTCCTCGCGGGTCACGCCATAGCGTTCGGCGACGATGTCCGCCGTCTCGATCATGGTCATGTAGACCGCGGGCTTGTTTTCGGCGATCCAGGCTTCGGGCGTGGGTTTGGTGGTGGGCTGCACCATGCTGATGCTTTCCACCCCGCCCGCGACCATCGGCCCGGTGCCTTCGGCGACGATGGCATTGGCGGCCATCGCGATGGTCTGCAACCCGCTCGAGCAATAGCGATTGACGGTCACACCCGACGCGGTGATCGGCAGGCCCGCGCGCAGGGCGATCTGGCGCGCGATGTTCTGGCCTGTGGCGGCTTCGGGAAAGCCGCAGCCGATCATGCAATCCTCGATCGCTTTGCCCTCGATGCCCGCGCGGGCGATCGCGTGTTGCACCGCGTGCCCGCCCATCGTGGCACCGTGGGTCTGGTTGAACGACCCGCGAAAGGACTTGGCCAGCCCGGTGCGGGCGGCCGATACGATGACCGCCTGTCTCATTTGCCGGCCTCCTTGTTCAGATCGTCAAAGCTGCGCCCCTCGGCCACGAGCTGCTTGAGGAGCGGCGCGGGCGCCCAGAAATAATCGTCTTCCTCGGCGTAGCGCTCGATGTCCTTGAGCAGTTCGGGCAAGCCCGTCAGATCGGCCCATTTGAGCGGTCCACCGCGATAGCGCGGGAAGCCATAGCCAAAGAGCAGCGTCATATCCACGTCGAGCGGACGGCGCGCGATGCCCTCGCCCACGACCTTGGCAGCCTCGTTGACCATGGCGGCCATGTAACGGCGCACGATCTGCTCGTCGGTGAATTCCTTGGGCGTGATGCCCTTCTCGGCGCGCTCGGCCTCGATCAGGTCCATCACCTCGGGGTTGGGCGTGCCGCCGCGCTGGCCCGTTTCGTAGATGTAGAATCCCTTGCCGGTCTTCTGGCCGAAATGCCCCGCCTCGCACAGGCGATCGGGGTATTCGCCGACCCGTTCGCGCGGATCACGCGTCGGCGCCAGACGTTTGCGCATGGCCCAGCCGATATCGAGCCCGGCAAGGTCGGCCACGGCATAGGGCCCCATCGCAAAACCGAAGTCGGTCAGCGCCTTGTCGATCTGGAAGGGCGACGCGCCGTCGAGGATCATGTGATCCGCCGCCGTGCGGTAGGTGGACAGGATGCGGTTGCCGATGAACCCGTCGCAGACGCCCGCGCGCACCGCGACCTTGCCCAGCATCTTGCCCAGCGCAAAGCCGGTGGCCGTGACATCCTTGGCGGTCTTGTCGGCGACGACGACCTCGAGCAGTTTCATCACATGCGCGGGCGAAAAGAAGTGCAGGCCGATCACGTCCTCGGGGCGATTGGTGATCGCCGCGATTTCGTTGACGTCCAGATACGAGGTGTTGGTCGCCAGAACCGCGCCGGGTTTGCATACGGCGTCAAGCTGGGTAAAGACCTTCTTCTTGACCTCCATCTCCTCGAACACCGCCTCGATCACAAGGTCGGCGTCCTTCAGCGCGTCGTAATCCGTGGCCACGACCAGCGCATCGTTCAGCATCGCGTCGTGCTTGTCCTGGCTGATCTTGCCCCGCTTCAGCGCGCCCGAGAGGTTGCCCGCGATGCGGCCCCGGGCGGCTTCTGCCGCGTCGTCCGTCATTTCCAGCAGTGTGACCCTGAGCCCCGAAAGCAGCGCCGCCGTGGCGATGCCCGCGCCCATCGTGCCGCCGCCGATCACGCCGATGGCCTTCAGATCGCGCGGCTCCACGCCCTTCAACTCGGGCAGGTTGCTGACCGCACGCTCCGAAAAGAAGGCGTGGATCATGCCTTCGCGCTGGTCGGTCTTCATCAGGTCGGAAAACATCTTGCGCTCGGCCTTCAGACCCTCGTCGAAGGGCATCTCGACGCTGGCCTGCACGGCGCGCACCGCTTGCGCGGGCGACAATTGGCCCCGGCCCTTTTTCAGCACCGCCGCATAGGCCGCATCCCAGTCGATCGGCGCGGGCGCGGGCAGTTCGCTGACCGGACGACGCGCGGCGCCAGCGGCCAGCAGCCCTTCGGCATAGGCGATGCCCACGGCTTGCGGGTCGCCCTCCTCGACCTTGTCGAGCAGGCCCATCGCAGCGGCTTCGGCGGCCTTGATGTGGCGACCGGTCGTGATGATGTCGATGGCGTTTTCCACGCCCGCAACGCGCGGCAGGCGCTGGGTTCCGCCGGCACCGGGGATCAGGCCCAGGTGCACCTCGGGCAACCCGACGCGCGACGACGGTTGCGCGATGCGGTAGTGCGCCGACAGCGCAACCTCGAGCCCGCCACCGAGCGACACACCATGCATCGATGCCACCACAAGCAGCGGCGATGCCTCGATCCGGTTGCACAGGTCCGGCAGATGCGGCTCCAGCGGGGTCTTGCCGAATTCGGTGATGTCGGCACCGGCGATGAACGCCCGGCCGTCACCCACGATGACGACCGCGCGCACGCCCTCGTCGGCCTCGGCGCGATCCATGTTGGCGGCAAGCCCTTCGCGCACGGCATGGCCCAGCGCGTTGACGGGCGGGTTCTGGATGCGCAGCACGGCCACGTCGCCGTGGCGGCTATATGCAATCTTGTCGGTCATATCGTATCTCTCCCATTCGTATTTCGGTGCACATCAGCCGCGCCGCGCAAGAGCGGGCACATGGCCGGTGCGGTTTTCAAGGTCGCGGACCAGGTCGCGCAGCGCCGGGCCCACTTCGTCCAGCATCCGCGCATCGGGCAGCGTGTCGGGCAGCGCCCCGCAGGAAAACGCCACCGCCTCGCCGAATTCGCTGGCGAAATAGGGCACGCTGACCGCGTTGACGGTACGGGCGTACCGCGTCGGCTGCGGCGCGATGGTAAATCCCTGCGCCAGCAGTTGCGCATAGCCGTCCTGCCGGAACGCGCGCAGGTCGTGGTCGGGTGCGAGTTGCTCGAACCGGTCGTCGGACAGGGCCGCCAGCATCGCCTGTCCGGAACTGGATCCGAAAACCGGAATGCGGTGCCCCGGCTCCAGCCAGATCGACGGCTGGCTGTCGGGCCGCCATGTCTTGACCAGCATCATCCGGTCGCCATCGCGCACCGCGATCAGCGCCAGTGTCCCGGTCGCATCGGCCAGATCCTGCATCGCGTCCGACGCGAGGTCCACGAAAGACACCGACACGGCCGCCACCGAGCCCATCGCGATGGCCGACGGCCCGAGGCGGAAGCGGTCGTTGCGGCTGCCGTGGCTGAGGTATCCCAATTCGCACAGCGTGTAGGTCAGGCGCGACACCGTGGGTTTCGGCAGCCCGGTACGCTCTGCGATCTGGGCATGGCTCAGGCCGCCGTCGCTGGCGCGGAACACGCTCAGCACATTGAGCCCCCGCGCGAGAGTGTTGGCGAACTTCCGGTCTGAGCTTTGCTGGTTCATCGCGCCCCCATCGGAATGAGCAGCGATAGCATCGGGAAAGACATGATCAGGATCAGCACGATGATATCGACGCTGAGGAACCGCGTGATGCCGGCAAAGATCTTGTCGATGGGCGCCTCTTTGCCCACCACGTTGGCGATGACAAAGACATTGAGGCCAACGGGCGGCGTGATCAGGCCGATCTCGAGCAGCTTGATCACCACGACGCCGAACCAGATCAGGTTGAGGTCATAGCTTTCCACCAGCGGGATCATCAGTGGCAGCGTCAGCACCATGATCCCGATGGGATCGAGGAACATGCCCAGCAGCAGATAGATGATCGCGATGGCGATCATCAGCACGATCAGCGACAGGTTGGCATCGGTCACCATCTGCACGATGTCGCCCGCCACGCCGGTCAGCGCGATGAAGGCCACGAAAATCTTGGCGCCAGCCGCGATGAAGAAGATCGCGGCAGTCTGGACGCAGGTTTCAAGGACGGAGTCCCAAAGCCCCCTGAGCGTCAGGGTGCGTTGCACGAAACCGATCAGAACGGCGGCAGAGACGCAGACCGCGGCGGCTTCGGTCGCGGTAAAGATGCCGCCGTAGATGCCGCCGATGATGACAACGAACAGCAGCACCGCCGGCCAGGCGGCAATCGCCGCCTGCATCCGCTCGGCCGAGGAATACCGCTTGTCCGTGTTCGGCGCGACAGCGGGGTCCTTCCAGACCCAGACCGCGATCACCAGGATGAATCCCGCCAGGGTCAGCAGACCCGGCAGGATGCCCGCCAGAAACAGCGATGAAATGGAGGTCTCGGTAAAGATGCCGTAGATGATGAACAGAACCGACGGCGGAATGAGCGACCCCAGCGTGCCACCGGCGGCGACAGAGGCGGTGGCAAGGCGCGGGTCATACCCCATGCGCAGCATTTCCGGGGTACAGATGCGGCCCATCGTCGAGGCACAGGCGATGGAGCTGCCGGTGATCGCCGAAAAGCCGCCACAGCCCATGACAGACGCCATCGCGACACCGCCCGGCAGGCGCGTCAGCCAGACCTTGGCCGCGTCATAGATCCGGGTGGTGATGTTGGCCCGGTAGGCGATGTGCCCCAGCGCCACGAACAGCGGGATCATCGACAGGTCGTAGGAGTGGATGAGGTCGAAGGAATTCGAGAACACCATCGAGGTCGTGGCGCGGATCGCACGTTCGGGCATGAAGGTGCCGGTGCGGAACGCGAAAATGAAGAAGGTGGCTATGGTCGCCACGGCGGCCAGGGCAAAGGCGATGGGCACCCGCATGGCCAGCAGAAAAAGAACCGCCCCGAAGGCGATGAATCCAATCGTTGATGCGTCCATTAGTCAAATCCACCTGCAGTCATTTCATGGTCCTGCTCGTCCGACACTTCGCCGCCGCGCAGGATGGTGCGGGTGTCGCGGACCACCAGTTCGGCCAACCGCAGCCAGCAGGCCACGATGCCGATGACGAACAAGAGCCGTCCGGGCCATTTCGGCAGGTTCAGATCGCCGTAGAAAAAGCTGCCCGATTCAACGACGTCGATGAATTCGCGCCAACCAGCGTAGATCAGAGGAGCAAGCGCAATGAGGCCCATGAAGGACCCCAGAACGATCAGCCCGGACCGCAGGCGCGGTCCGAACCTGTCAGAGATGAAGGCGACACAGACATGTGCCCTTGCGGCGGTGGCGGCGGCCAATGGCAGCAGGATCGCCGCCACCATCAGTTCGCGCACCATCGTCACGCTGTCCGGTACGGCAGTCCCGAAGACTGCGCGCGCCGTGACGTTGGCGGTGATGACGATCCCCAGAAGGATGACCGCGATCGCGCCCAACCCCAACAGGATTCGTTCCAGTTTCACCTGCATGTCCGTGCCTCCCTCAAAGCTCTGAACGGTCTTGTGTCGTGACAGTCGCGCTTAGTTCGTCGTGCGCTCCCAGGGGTAGCCCTTGGTGTCACGCTCTTCGGTGTATTTCGCGATCAGCGCCTGGTACTGCTCCAGCAGCTCAGGCCCGGGCAGACCGACGGTCTGTGCCGTCTCGGCCCATTGACCGACGAACTTCTGACCCTTCTCGACCAGCTTGGCACGCTCTTCCGCAGGCAGTTCGATCACTTCGACACCGGCCTCCTTCATCGACGCGATCGCCTTATCGTTGGCCGCGTTGATCATCCGACCGAATTCGTCCGCCATATCGGCACCGGTCTGGTTCACGATTGCTTTTTGCTCATCGCTCAGGCTGTCGTAGGTGAACTCGTTCATGAAGATGCCAAGCCCGCCGACCTGACCCCAGTTGAGGATCGTGTAGCTGTCCATGACTTCCGCCTGCTTGAGCGCCGCGACGGCATAGCTGTAGCCCTGGCTGCAATCGATCAGGCCGGTATCGAGGCCCTGGTAGGCATCATAGATCGACATGTTGACCATGTTCGCGTCCATCTCGCCAAAGACCTTGCCGTAAGCGCCCACGCCGCGCACCTTGAGGCCCGCGATGTCGTCGGCCGTGCGGATCGCCGCGCCCTTGCAGCCGATGTTCACCTGGCTGGTGGTCCAGGTGCCGATATAGACCAGACCCTGTTCCTTGAGCTGTGCCTGGATCTCCGGGCTGGAGCGCATCAGATCGTCCGTGGCGCGCATTCCCACCCATGCATCAGGGTTGTTCAGCGGCAGGTCGGCGATGCCGTAGCCCACCATTTCCTGCGGATAGTACACCGCGATCACGGAGCCCATGTCGGCCACGCCGTCGCCGATGGATTGCACGGCCGCGTTCGCCTTGAAGAGCGCGCCGCCCCACTGGATGTCGACCTTGATGTCGCCATCCGACCGTTCGGTCAACTGGTCGGCAAACCACTGCAACGCATCGGCGCGGGCGCCACGGTTGGGGCCTGCTTCGCCGTGAATCAGAACTGTCTCTGCCGCGGCAACGGTGCCCGACATGGCCACGGCCAAGGCAAGCGAAATCTGTTTGAATAGTGTCATGCTATCCCTCCCAAGATAAGTTGTTTCATCATGTGAAACTCTGTTCCACAAATTACCAGCGGACCGTAGGGGTTTCCATGACGCCACGCAAGCCATTCCTACCCAATCCTACGCAGATCGGGCTTAAACCGGCGACGCCAAAGGATTTTTCACCGCCGATAAATAAAGCACCTGTCGGGAATCGCCCCATCCGGCAAGGCCAGCTCGGTCAACGAGTCGAAATACATCCGGTCGCTGGCCACCATGATGCCACCCGGCGCCAGCAGCGGTTCGACCAGCGGGGAAATGGCGCGTGCGAAGGCATCGTTCTTTTTCGGATCGTGCCCGCCCAGATCGGCATGGACCAGGGCCGCGGTGGGGCCGAAACGACCCAGCGCCGCGGGCAGAGTATCGAACACGTCGCCCAGCAGAAGACGGTCGTCGGGCGGGGTGCTGGAGGGGTGCGAGGCCACGGCGCGTTCGAACACGTAGATGTCACGCTCCGGCATGATCTCGCGCATGTGATCATAGGTCCGGCCATTGCCCAGGCCCAGTTCGAACACCGGGCCGGGCACGTCCGCGATCAGCGCGGCGGCATGGTCGAGACAGGCCCGTTGTGACACCATGCGGGCAATAAAATGGTCCAGTCGGCTCATCGGTCGGTCTCCTGTGTGCGGCAGCGTTGGGCATAGTGATGCCACTTGCCGGGCCAAATGAACAGCGCGTTCACAACTGGCGGATGCCGCTGGACGCGGGGGGCGAAATGGCGTTGACTGTCCGGGTCGGGCACCGACCGCGCTGGCATCCGCAACTTTGGCACAAAGGCGTTTCATGACCCCCCTGCTTGATATTCAGGACCTAAGCATCGGCTTTGGCACGCAGGGCCCGGTCGTCGATGGCGTCAGCTTTCAGGTCATGCCGGGGCAAACCTGTGCGCTGGTCGGCGAAAGTGGATCGGGCAAGACACTGACCTGTCGGTCGGTGCTGCGCATCCTGCCGGACACGGCACAGGTGCGTTCGGGCAGCATACGGTTCGGTCCGGGCGACACGGGCCAGGATCTGCTCATGCTCAGTGCGCGATCGATGCGCGCCGTGCGGGGCGACCGGATCTCGATGATCTTCCAGGAGCCGATGCGGTCCCTCTCGCCGCTGCACCGGCTTGGCGACCAGGTGGCCGAGGTGCTGCGCCTGCACCGCCGGATGCGGCCGCCCGCCGCGCGCCAGGCCGTTCTCGAAACCTTCGAACGGGTCGGTTTTGCCGATCCGATGCGCGCGTTTCGCGCCTATCCGTTCGAGATGTCCGGCGGGATGCGCCAGCGCGCTATGATCGCGATGGCGATGGTGGCCAAGCCCGATCTGCTGATCGCGGACGAACCGACGACCGCGCTGGATGTCACCACGCAGGCGCAGGTGCTGGGCCTGATCAAGGACCTGCAGCAAGAGACCGGCATGGCCGTGATCCTGGTGACGCATGATCTGGGCGTGGTGGCCAACATGGCCGAAACCGTGGTGGTGATGAACAAGGGCCGCGTGATGGAGCAAGGGCCCGCCGCCGCCGTGCTGGGCGCGCCCGCGCATGGCTACACCGCCAAGCTCTTTGCCGCGGCGCCGATGATCCCCCAGGTGGCGGCGCCGGCACGCGCGCCGACGCATTCCGATCTCATCCTCGACCTGCGGGGCGTGTCCAAGACCTACTCGGTGCGGGCGGGCGGCTGGAAGAAACCCTTGCAGGTCACGGCCTGTCGCGACGTCGATCTGGCCTTGCCGCGGGGCAAGACGCTGGCGGTCGTGGGCGAAAGCGGTTCGGGCAAGACCACCTGCGCGCGCATCGCCCTGGGCGCCGAGATGCCCGATCCCGGCGGCACGGTGCACTTCTGCCCGGGACAGGGCATGGAGCAGATCCACGTGCACGACATGACCCGCGCACAGCGCACCGCGTTTCAGCGGCAGGCGCAGATGGTGTTCCAGGATCCCTATTCGTCGCTGTCGCCGCGGATGCGCGTGCAAGAGGCACTGACCGAGCCGATGGAGATTCACGGCATCGGCACGCGCGCCCAACGTCGCGACAAGGCCGCTGAAGTGCTGCGCTGGGTCGGCCTGTCGCCCGATATGCTGGGGCGGTTTCCGCACGCGTTTTCCGGCGGGCAGCGGCAGCGCCTGTCGATAGCCCGCGCGCTGACGCTCGATCCGGTGCTTTTGGTCTGTGACGAACCGACTTCGGCGCTGGACGTGTCGGTGCAGGACCAGATCCTGACCCTTCTTGAGGATATCCGCGACCGCGCTGGCCTGTCGTACCTCTTCATCAGTCACGACCTGGCCGTGGTGGCGCGGATCGCGGACGAGGTCGCGGTGATGCGGCAGGGCGTGGTGGTCGAGCAGGCCCCGCCGGACACGCTGTTCTACAACCCCCGCCACCCCTACACCAAGGCGCTGATCGCGGCGCAGCCCGAACCGGACGTGACACGGCCCATCGACCTGGGGCTCGTGGCGCGTGGCGCGGGCACCCCCGACACCTGGCCCGAACCCTACCGCTTCGAAGGGTCGGTCGCGCCCGACCTGATGGAACTTGACCCCGGCCACCTGGTGCGGTGCCATGCGTAGGCTGGTCGCCCTCGCCCTCTGTGCGCTGCTGGCGCTGCCCGCGTCGGCGCAACCGATGGCCCCGGCGATCTCCGAGACCAGCTTTTGGGCGATGGAGGTGCTGAACGGCGATCTGCCGTCGATCGAACGGCGCATCCCGATGGATCCGTTGATCGTCGACCTGCCCGCCAAGGGCCGCAGCTATGGCACACAGGGCGGCACGCTGCGCACAATGGTCTCGCGCTCCAAGGACGTGCGGCAGATGGTTGTCTATGGTTATGCGCGGCTGGTGGGCTACGATCACAACTATGACCTGGTTCCCGACATCCTGCGCGCCGTGGACGAGGTCGAGGGCCGCAAGTTCACCCTGCACCTGCGCCGCGGGCATCGCTGGTCCGATGGCGCGCCGTTCACCTCGGCGGATTTCGAATACTGGTGGCGCCATGTCGCCCTGAACGAGGAGCTGAGCCCGACCGGTCCGCCGGAATTCATGCGCGTCGACGGGACGCTGGCCGACATCCGCTTTCCGGATCCCTACAGGGTCGTGATCGAATGGCCGGCGCCGAACCCGCAGTTCCTGCAGGTACTGGCGCAGGCCAGCCCGCCCTTCATCTATCGCCCCTCGCATTACCTCAAACAGTATCACGTCGAATTCGCCGACCCTGACGAACTGGCCGCGCACATCCGCGCCGCGCGCGTGCGCGGGTGGGCCGCGCTGCACAACAAGGTCGACAACATGTACAAGTTCGACAATCCCGCGCTGCCGACCCTGCAACCGTGGATCAAGGCGACGCCGGGCGACGGATCGCGCCAGTTGTTCGTGCGCAACCCCTATTATCACCGCATCGACGGCCGTGGCGTTCAACTGCCTTATATCGACGTGGTGGAAATGACGGTCGTGGGCGCCGGGCTGATCGCGGCCAAGGCCAACGCGGGCGAGGCGGACCTGCAGGCGCGCGGCATCGACTTTCGCGACATCTCGATCCTCAAGAAGGGCGAAACCGACGGCGGCAACTATCATACGCTGCTCTGGGCCAATGGGGCCGCCAGCCAGATCGCGATCTATCCCAACCTCAACTTCGCCGATCCGGTCTGGCGCGACGTGATCCGCGACGTGCGCTTTCGCCGCGCGCTCAGCCTGGGCATTGACCGGCGGATGATCAACCGCGCGCTTTATTTCGGGCTGGCCACCGAAGGCGGGATGACCGCGCTGCCGCAAAGCCCGCTGTATGACCTCACGCAGCTTTATTCCTGGGCGATCTATTATCCGGCCAAGGCGAATGCGCTGCTTGACGAAATGGGCCTGACCGCGCGCACACCCGCCGGCATCCGCAAGCTGCCCGACGGGCGGCCGATGGAATTCGTGGTCGAAACCGCCGGCGAGCGGCAGGAGGTGGAGAACGCGCTGGCCATCATCACCGACACATGGCGCGACATCGGCATCAAGCTGGTGATGCGCCCGCTTGACCGCGACATCCTGCGCAACCGGGTTTATGCCGGCGTGACGATGGCCGCGACGTGGTATGGCTGGGATAACGGGTTGCCCGGGCCCCAGACCCCGCCCGACTACCTTGCGCCCACCCAGCAGGAGTTCTTCGCCTGGCCCATGTGGGGGCAGTATTATCAGACCGGCGGTGCCGCGGGGCAGCCGCCGAACATGCCCGAACCTCAGCGGCTGATGGAGCTTTTGAACGCCTGGAACCATTCGGCCACCGATGCCGAGCGCAGGGCGATCTGGCACGAAATGCTGGAAATCCACGCCGATCAGCAATACGGCATCGGCATCTTGGCGGAAGCGCCGCAGCCGGTGGTCGTCAACAACGCCCTGCGCAACGTGCCCGAGCAGGCGAAATGGGCCTGGGACCCCGGCGCGCATTTCGGAGTGCACCGCATCGACGAATTCTATTTCCAAGACCCGCTTCAGCAGGTGACGCAATGATGTTCCTGCGCTACGCGGTCTACCGATTTGTGACCATGCTGCTGACGCTTGTGGTCGTGTCCGTCATGGTCTTTGTGATCATCAACCTGCCGCCGGGCGATTACCTGTCCAACCAGATCGCCGAACTGCGCGCCACCGGACAGGCCGAGGGCGTGGCCAAGGCCGAATTTCTGCGCACCGAATACGCGCTCGACCGGCCCTTGTGGGAACAATACCTGATCTGGGCCGGGTTCGCGCCGGGCCCGCAGGGGTTTTCGGGGCTGATCCAGGGCAATTTCGGTTGGTCCTTCGAATTCGACCGGCCGGTCGGTGAAATCGTCGGCGATGCGCTATGGCTGACGGTTCTGGTCAATCTGGCCGCGGTGCTGTTCGTCTATGTCGTGGCGCTTCCCCTCGGGGTCGTGGCCGCCGCCCGGTCAGAAACCTGGGTGGATTATTCCGCCGCCTTCGTCGGGTATCTCGGCCTTGCCACGCCGAACTTCCTGCTTGCGCTGATCCTGTTCTACTATGGGCACAAGTATTTCGATCTGCCCATCGGCGGCCTGATGGACCCGATCTACGAGGGCGAGCCGATGTCATGGCCCAAGGTGAAATCCATCCTCATCCACATGATCGTGCCGACCTTCGTGATCGGCACGTCGGGTGCCGCCGCGATGATGCAGCGGCTGCGCGCCAACATGCTCGACGAGCTTAGCAAACCCTATGTCGAAACCGCCCGCGCCAAGGGCCTCGCACCCGCGAAACTGCTGGCGAAATATCCGTTGCGCATGGCCTTCAACCCCTTTGTGGCCGATATCGGCAACCTGCTGCCCGCGATGGTGTCGGGGTCGGTGCTGGTGTCGGTGGTTCTGGGCCTGCAGACGATCGGGCCGTTCCTGCTGGCCGCGCTCAAGTCGCAGGATCAGTTTCTGGCGGGCTTCGTGCTGATGTTCGTGGCGCTGCTGACGCTGATCGGCACGATGATTTCCGACATGCTGCTGGTGCTTTTGGATCCGCGCATCAGGTACGGGGCGCGCGGCCAATGACGTGGTTACCCGATGGTCGTTATGTCGACGACGCCCCCTACATCGACACCACCGACCTGAGCGCGCCCGAACGGCAGGAATTCGACGCGCCAAGCTGGGTTTTGATCTGGCGGCGGTTCAAGCGGCACCGGCTGGGGCTGATCGCGGGGCTGTTCTTGCTGATCTGTTACCTCATTCTGCCGATCGCGGGCTTCATTGCGCCCTACACCCCGAACGAGCGCAGTGCGGAATACCTCTATTCGCCGCCGCAGGAGATCAACCTGTGGCACGAGGGGCGCTTTGTCGGGCCCTTCGTCTATCCGACGACGGCGACCGCCGATCTGGTCAACTACCGCTGGACCTACGAAACCGACACGACGCGCCCGATGCCGCTGGAATTCTTTTGCGAGGGCGGCACCTACAACCTGTTCGGGTTCATCCCGTCCGACACGCACCTTGTCTGCGCGCCACCGGGGGCCACGATCTTTCTGTGGGGCTCCGACCGGCTTGGCCGCGACGTGTTCAGCCGCATCCTCTATGGCGCGCAACTGTCGCTGACCGTGGGCCTGATCGGGATCACCGTCAGCTTCGTCCTGGGCATCTTCTTCGGCTCCATCGCCGGGTATTTCGGCGGCAAGACCGACTGGGCAATCAACCGCGTGATCGAAATTCTGCGCAGCCTGCCCGAGCTGCCGCTGTGGCTGGCGCTATCGGCCGCGGTGCCGTCGAACTGGGGGCCGGTTTCGGTGTTCTTCATCATCTCGATCATCCTCGGCATTCTCGACTGGCCGGGGCTGGCACGCGCGGTCCGGTCGAAATTCCTGTCCCTGCGCGAAGAGGAATACGTGCGCGCCGCCGAGATGATGGGCGCACGGCCCGCGCGCGTGATCCGGCGGCACCTGCTGCCCAATTTCATGTCGCACCTGATCGCCAGCGCCACCCTGTCGATCCCGGCGATGATCCTGGGCGAAACCGCGTTGTCGTTCCTGGGGCTTGGCCTGCGGGCACCCGCCGTCAGCTGGGGCGTCATGCTCAACGACGCGCAGAACCTCGCCTCCATCGAAATCTACCCCTGGACGGCGATCCCGATGCTGCCGATCATCATCGTCGTGCTGGCGTTCAACTTTCTGGGCGACGGGCTGCGCGCCTCGCTCGATCCTTACAAGAGCTGACCTTGCAAAAGCCCAAGCATGGGCCGTCAAAGCGGCCCTGAACCGCCTTTTTGTCGCCAGAATGTGCTGCTAGCCCGGTTGAAAAGGGTTGTGAGGCACCATCATGCAAGACGCATTGCATTTCCTGCGCGAGTTCGCGGATTTCCTGTTCAACTGGAATTCCCGGCTGGCGCTGCTGTATCTTGGCGGCACGGTCGTGCTGGCGTTTTTCATCTGGCAGGCGCGGGGCCGGCCACAAAGGTTCCTGACGTGGCTGCTGCCGCGCGAGGTTTACCTGCACAAGTCCAACCTGGTGGATGCCAAGATCTTCGCCCTGAACACGCTGCTGACGATGGGCGGCGCGTTCACCGCCATCGCGGCCACGCCCGCCGTGACGCATGCGGTTCTGACCGCGCTGTCAGGCGATGCCACCCCGCCTGCGGCCGGTGACGTGACATGGGCCACGGCCGCGCTCGCCACGCTGATCATCATCCTGACGCTGGACTTCTGCGTGTACTGGACCCACCGGCTGCACCACGAGACGAGCATCCTGTGGCCCTTTCATTCGGTGCACCATTCCGCCGAGGTGATGACCCCGCTGACCGTACAGCGCAAACACCCGATGTATATCGTGATCGGGATCGTGATCCGCGGCGTGATCCTGGGGTCGGTGCAGGGCGTGATGCTGTATCTGTTTGTCGGCCAGGTCGATATCCTGACCATCGGCAGCGTGAATGCCGGCTATTTCGCCTTCAACATGCTTGGGTCGAACCTGCGTCACAGCCACATCTGGCTGAGCTACGGGCGGGTGGCCGAACATATCCTGATTTCGCCCGCGCAGCACCATATCCACCATTCCAAGGACAGGCAGCACCACAACAAGAACTACGGCGAGGTCTTCGCGATCTGGGACCTGATGTTCGGCACGCTCTATGTCCCGCGCAACCATGAGGACATCACATTCGGCCTGGCCGACGAGACCGGCGCGCTGATCGAGCAGCCGCACCCGACGCTGCGCGCGGCGCTGCTGCATCCCTTCGTCGAAAGCTGGCAGGCGCTGTGGGCCGGCACCTCGCGCGATCCGGCGCGCCAGACAAAGGCACAGGCCACGGACGGGCCGGTCGCCCAATGAACCGCGGACTGTCGTTGTGGCTGGACGTGCTGCGCGTGGGCGCGACGCTGGTCGTTGTGCTGTCGCATTTCGCATACCCCCGCTTTACGCGCGGCGACTATTTGGTGATCCGCGATCTGAACCTGGGCAGCGACGCGGTTGTCCTCTTCTTTGTCGTTTCGGGCTTTGTCATTGCCTATGCGGCGCAGCGCGATGGCGCGCCGGGGACCTACGGTTTCAATCGGCTGACGCGGCTTTGGTCGGTGCTGATTCCCGCGATCGTGCTGACCTTCGCATTCGACCGGATCGGCGCATCGATCGACCCGTCGACGTATTATGCCCCCTTCTATCAGCCGATGGGCCTGTGGGACATGATCCTGCGCGGGGTCAGTTTCAGCAACGAATGGACAAGCGCCGGACGCGTGCGCCTTGGCACCAACGGCCCACTGTGGTCGCTCAGCTACGAAGCGGCGTATTACATGCTCTTCGGGGTCGCGGTGTTCCTGCGGGGGCCGCGCAAATGGGCCTTACTGATTGCGGGCGCGCTGCTGGTGGGGCCACGGGTGCTGCTGTTGATGCCTGCATGGCTGATGGGCGCGTGGCTGTGGCGACACCTGTCGCGCCCCGAGGGCGATGTCGCGCACCAGGGCGGCTGGCGCCTCGCGCTGGGGGGGCCTGCTCTCTATCTGGCGTGCCTTGCGGCCGGGCTGCCCGACCTGCTGCGCGTGTTGACCGCGCAGGGTATGGCGGCGGCGCACATCGACGGCATGCTGGGCTTTTCCGACGAATTCCTGTGGAACGCACTGATCGGCGTGTTCGCGGTGGTGCATCTTCTGGGCATGTCGCGCCTGCTGGGAAACCTGCGCGGCGACCTGCCCGCGCTGCGCTGGCTCGCCGGGGCCAGCTTTTCGGTCTATGTCACCCATTATCCCGCGCTGCACCTCTTGGACGCGATCCTGCCGGAGACGGCGTTGGCCCGCGATGCGCAGCTATTGCTGGGGTCGCTTGCCATCGGCCTGATCTTTGCGCAAATCTTCGAACGCCGGATCGGGCCGCTCCGCGCGGGCTTGCGGCGGATATGGCCCGCGCGGGCAAACCCCACTGCGATGACCGCGCGGTAGCCGCTTAGCGGTCGTCGCCGCCGGCGTTTTCCGGCCCTTCGAGCATCTCTTCCTCGATCGACGCCTGTGCCGCGGCGGTGACGGCATTGCGCTCTTCCTCGCTCAGGTCCTCTACCTTGCCGTCGGCCAGCCGCACCGTGACCTCGCGATGCGCGAACCGGATGCCTTCGCGCTCGAACAGGGCGCGGATTTCCTCGTAGACCTTCTTGCGCACCAGCCATTGATCGCCGGGCTTGGTCATGAATTTCACCCGGATGATCATCGCGCTGTCCTGCATTTCGATCACGCCCTGCGATTTCAGCGGCTGGATGAAATTGTCACCGATCACCGGATCGTCCAACAGCGCGATGCCCAGCTTCTTGATCAGCTTGCGCACCTTTTCCACGTCGGTGTCATAGGTCACGCGCAGGGGCAGCTTCATGATCACCCAATCGCGCGAATAGTTGGTCATCACCTGGATCTCGCCAAAGGGGATGGTGTGCAGCGCGCCCAGGTGGTGACGCAACTGGAACGACCGGACGCTGATCTTTTCAACCGTGCCTTTGACACCGCCCACATCCAGGTATTCGCCCTTGCGAAACGCATCGTCGAACAAAAAGAAACCGCCCGAAAAGATGTCGCGCACCAGCGCCTGACTGCCGAAGCCCACGGCGACCCCGATCACGCCCGCACCGGCGAACAAGGGGCCCACGTTGATACCGACCTCGAGCAGGATGATCAGCACGATCGTGACCAGCACAAGGATCAGGATGAAGTTGCGAAACAGCGGCAGCAGGGTCGCCAGCCGGCTGGCGCTGGAGGCGGCGCTGCCCTCGTCCCCCAGTTCGGCCTCGTCCTCCTCGTCACCCTGTTCCTCCGCGATCTTGCCGTCGATCCAGATGCGAAAGGCGTGATAGACGATATAGCCGATGAAGATGATGACCATCACGTCCAGCAACCGGTCGGCAAAGGATTCCACCATGCGCGCGCTGTTGTTGTCCCAGATGAAAAAGAAGGCATAGGTGCCCGCGACAAAGGCAAGGATCGCCGCGACCCGGCGCGCCAGCGCCTCGAAGGTGGTCAGGCTTTGACGCGGCTTCATCGCGGCGCGGGCCTCTGCTTCGGCCGCGGTCAGATCGGCGTCGGCATCGGCCTCGGCGGCGGCAGGGGCGTCGTCGCCGCCATCCGAGCTTTCATCGGCGTTCATCTGCCGCATCAGGCGCGCACGTTCGAAACTGCGTTCGATGACGTAGTTGATGATGCCGTAGACAACGATGATCGACATGGTGATGCCGTAGGCGCCCGCGATCAGGGGGATCGAACTGGGGTTGCCCAGCACCAGATCGTAGGTCAGCTCGAACCACGCGAAGATCACGTAGAGGATCACGACCGGGGCCCATATGTTGGACAGGACACGCGCGATCCAGCTGACCTCGGTCACGGGTTTGCCGCCGCGGATGGCGTTGGTGATGGCGCGCCGGTTGACCAGCACCATCAGGATATTCACCAGCACGATCAGGGCCGACAAGAGCGAGGACAGGAACGCGTAGACATCGTAGTTCAGGCCCAGTTCCCCGATCCAGATGCCGAACAGGATCGCGCAGATGTCGAAGGTGGCCAGGATCCACAGCCAGTTGTGCAGGCGTTTCGCATCGCGGTTGCTGAGGACCGGAATGCGGTATTGCTCCATGTAGGGGCTGAGCACCATGCGCCACACGCCCGCCGTAATGCGGCTGAAGAAGTAGGCGGCATTGACGATGGCGACCGTGAATTGCATCGCCGTGTCCTCGAGCGGGCCGAAGATCAGAGTGCCCAGAACATAGGCCACGACCATCGACACCAGGATGCCGATCACGCCCATGAAGAACCGGAACACCAGCCACGGCATCTTTTCCCGATACCCTTGGGGGTTCGACATCGTGCGCGCCACGACGAACCTTTTGGCCATGCGCTTGCCGTAGATCTGCGCCTCAACGACCATGCCGACGCCAAACAGCGCCAGCGAGATCAGCATCGCCTTGACGAAGGCAAAGATCGTGCCGTCGGGGCTTGCCGCCCGCAGGATATAGATCACCTCGTTGAAGGCATTGGGCAGTTGCAGGATCCGCTCGATCAAAGCGGCGCGGAATTGCAGCAGCTTGTCCTGACGCGCCATCAGGTGACTGCTTTCGGGGCCATCGGAATCCACGAAGGCCCCGGTCTGCGCCTGCGTGCCGGCACCCGACAGCATGTTGCCCTGCGTGTCGATCACGACCACGCCGACACCGTTTTCCCGCGCCTGGCGCATGATCTCTTCGACGCGGGCCGCCTCCGCGTCCGCTTCGGTCGCGGTGGCGGATGCACCGGGGGCAAACAGCGACCCAAGCGATTGCGCGCCGGCCCGGTCGGGGGCCGCGATGATCGCCACAAGACATGCCACAAGGCCAAGGGTCAAAAGGATCAAACGCATCTTGGCAAAGGCTCCGCGGCTGGGGATGTCCGACCGGAACGCTACGACAGCCCGGTGTGCATTGCAATTGCACAGAAATTTGGGCAAAGGCAGCAGGGTACGGCCTTTTGCAAGCCGATACATTTTGTGCCATAGCGTTTACAGTGTACGAATTGGGCCCGCGCCTGCCATCACGACCCCGAGGACCAGCCCATGCCAATGCCCCCGTCGCGCGACAGGATTATCGTTTTCAGGATGGCATTTGTCAGTTCGCCCACGGCATTCCGCTTTATACTCGCCCCCACAGCCGGAGCATTTCACGCAACGGATACCGCGGTGGCGCGACGAGTTGCCAGGCCGCGGTCTTTGGGCGTATCGGGCAGCGATCTGAGGCTCTGACATGCGACAACAAACGGATATCACGCGCCGCGACATGCCAGCCGCGACCCGCGCCGACACAGCGGGCCGCAGCCTGTCCGCGCCGGAACGGTCACGCCGGATCGTGCTTTACAGCCATGACACCTTCGGGTTGGGGCACCTGCGGCGCAGCCGCGCGCTGGCCTCTGCGCTGACCGCCTCGGACCCGACGGCATCGGCCATCATCCTGACCGGATCGCCGGTCGCGGGGCGATTCACCTTTCCCGAACGGGTGGACCACATGCGCCTGCCGGGCGTGACCAAGCTGCCGGACGGCACCTATGTCAGCCAGACGCTGGGCCTTGATATCGACGAGACCACGGCGATGCGCGCAGGGCTGATCCGGTCGGCGGTCGAGCAATACGACCCCGACCTTCTGATCGTGGACAAGGAACCCACCGGGTTTCGCGGCGAATTGCTGCCGACGCTGGATGCGCTGCGCACCCGCGGCAGGACGCGTTGCGTTCTGGGGCTTCGGGATGTGCTCGACCAACCGGAGGTTCTGGCCGCCGAATGGGCGCGCAAGGGCGCGATCGAGGCGACGGAGCAATTCTACGATGAAATCTGGGTTTACGGGTTGAAACGCTTTTACGACCCCACGCGCGGTCTGCTCTTGTCGGATGCCACGCGCGCGCGGATGCACTGGACGGGGTATCTGCGGCGCGAAGTGACCGATGCCGCCCCGGCGCCCACCACGCCCTATGTCCTGATCACGCCCGGTGGGGGCGGCGACGGCCAGGCGATGGTGAACCTGGTGCTGTCCGCCTATGAACAGGCGGCGACCGATCTGCCGGACGCGGTGCTGGTCTATGGTCCGTTCCTGTCGGGCGAGGTGCGCGCCAGGTTCGACGCGCGGGTCGCCCGGCTTGGCGGGCGGGTCACGGCCACGGGGTTCGACAGCCGGATCGAGGCGCTGTTCGCCGGCGCATTGGGCGTCGTGTCGATGGGCGGTTACAACACGTTCTGCGAGGTCTTGTCGTTCGACAAGCCCGCCGTGATCGTACCGCGCACCGTGCCCCGGCTGGAGCAATGGATCCGGGCCGCCCGCGCCGAGGAGATGGGCCTTGTGAGGATGCTCGAGGAGACCCGCGACGGCATGACGCCGCAAGCGATGATCGACGCGATCCGCGCCCTGCCGCAGCAGCCCAAACCGTCGCAGGCGGGCTCTGACGGGTTGTTGGACGGGTTGGATTACGTGGTCGCGCGGGCGGGCCTTTTGATGGCACGTCAGGAGGCGGAATGACCGCAACCGACCCGACGCTGGCGGTGGTGGTCAAGGGTTGGCCGCGCCTGTCGGAAACCTTTATCGCGCAAGAGCTGGTCGCGCTGGAAGAGGCCGGCCTGCGGTTCGACATATGGTCGCTGCGCCACCCCACCGACACCAAGACGCATCCGCTGCACGACCGCCTGCGCGCCAACCTGCGCTATCTGCCCGAATACCTGCGCGACGAGCCCCGCCGCGTGGCGCGGGCAATGGGGGCTGCCGCCGACCTGCCGGGGTTCGACGCCGCCGCCGCCATCTATGCCGCCGATCTGGCGCGCGACGACACGCCCAACCGGCGCCGGCGCTGGGGGCAGGCCTGCGTCATGGCACAGGAATTGCCGCCGGGCACGCGAGGGATCTATGCGCATTTCCTGCACACGCCCGCGTCCGTCGCGCGGTATGCCGCGATCCTGCGCGGGCTGCCGTGGTCCTATTCGGCCCATGCCAAGGATATCTGGACCTCGCCGGAGTGGGAACTGCGCGAAAAGCTGTCGGCCGACACGCATGGCGCGACCTTCGGCGCGACCTGCACCGGGTTCGGGGCGGCGCATCTGCGCAAGCTGGCGGGCGACGGCGACCGGGTCGACCTGATCTATCACGGGCTTGACCTTGACCGGTTTCCGCCGCCGCCCGACCGCGCGGCGCGCGCGCCCGGTGCGCCCCTGCGCCTGATGTCGGTGGGGCGACTCGTGGAAAAGAAGGGGTTTGACCGGCTGATCGCCGCGCTGGCCCTGCTGCCGGCTGATCTGGACTGGCATTTCACCCACATCGGCGGTGGCGCGCTGGATGCGCAGATGCGCGGCCTCGCGGCGGAGCATGGCGTCGCGGACCGGATCGCATGGCAGGGGGCCTGCGATCAGCCACAGGTCATCGCCGCGATGCGCGCCGCCGACCTGTTCGTGCTGCCCAGCCGGGTGGCCCGCGACGGTGACCGCGACGGCCTGCCCAACGTGCTGATGGAAGCGGCGAGCCAGAAGCTTCCGATCCTTTCGACGCCGGTATCCGCCATTCCCGAATTCATCGACAGCGGCGTGCATGGCCTGCTCAGCGACGACGCGCCGGAGGCGCTGGCCGCCGCCATCCGCCGGTTTGCCGCCGATCCCGCGATCGGCCCCGCGATGGCGGAGGCGGCCTATGACCGGCTGCGCGCCGACTTCATGATGGCGCCGGGCATTGCCCGCCTGCACCGCCGGCTGCGCGACCTGCTGGAGCGCGCGCCATGACCCGACTGGCGTTCTATGCCCCGATGAAACCGCCCTGCCACCCGACCCCGTCAGGCGACCGCGCAATGGCGCGCGCCTTGATGCAGGCGCTCAAGCTGGGGGGCGCGCGGGTCGACCTGGCCTCTGACGTGCGGATCTATGACGGGCACGGCGACACGGCGATACAGGACCGGCTGGCCGCCGCCGCGCGCCAGGAGGTCGCCCGGCTGAGCGCCGAGGGTCGGGTGGCGGGCTGGCAGGCCTGGATCAGCTATCACAACTACTACAAGGCCCCCGACCTGATCGGTCCGCCGGTCGCCCGGGCGCTGAACATCCCCTATCTGCTGGTCGAGGCGACCCGCGCCGGCAAACGGCTGAGCGGCCCCTGGGACCGCTTTGCGCGCGCGGCCGAGGATGCCTGCGATGCCGCCAGGGCGATCTGCTATGTCACGCAACACGACGCCGTGGCCCTGCGGGATCGCGCGCCCGACGGGCAAGAGCTGGTCCATCTGCGGCCTTTCCTGCCCCGTGCGGACCTGCCTGCGGCCTCTGACGGGTCCGGCCCTATGCTGAGCGTCGGCATGATGCGTTCCGCGGACAAGCTGGCGTCGTATCGCCTGATCGCCGACACGCTGGCACTGCTGGACAACCGCGACTGGCGGCTGGATATCGCGGGCGGCGGCCAGCACCGCGCGGCGGTGGAGGACATGATGGCGCCATTCGGGGCGCGGGTGCGCCTGCTGGGGGTGCTTGACGCCGACGCCCTGCAGGCGCGCTACCGGCACGCGCGCCTGCTGCTCTGGCCCGGCGTGAACGAAGCCTTCGGCCTGAGCTATCTCGAGGCGCAGGCGCATGGGCTGCCGGTCGTGGCACAGGACCGCCCCGGTGTGCGCGACGTTCTGGCCCCGGCGGCGCATCCCACCCCGGCGGCCGGCGCGCCGGCGCTGGCCGCACGCATCGCGGCGCTGCTTGACCGTCCCGCGGATCGGGCCGCGGAGGCGGACGCCGCGCGCGACCATGTCGCCAAGCACCACCTGATGCCCGCGGCCAGCTGGACGTTGCACCAATGTCTGCGCCGGGTGCTGGCATGATCCGGCTGGCACTGCTGCGCCACGGTCCGACCGCGTGGAACCGCGCGGGCCGGATTCAGGGCCGCACCGACATGCCGTTGGACCCGGAGGCCGCGGCGGACCTGCAGGCGCTGCGCCTGCCTGCGGAGTGGCATGATGCCGACCTGTGGGCCAGCCCCATGCAACGCGCGGCCCAGACCGCCGCCCACCTGACCGGTCGCGCCGCGCGCTGCGAACCGGCACTGATGGAAATGAACTGGGGCGACTGGGAAGGGTTGCACGGCGCCGACCTGCGCGCCGACCCGCTCAGCGGCTACCGCGACATCGAACACTGGGGCTGGGGCTATAGCCCGCCGGGCGGTGAAAGCCCCGCCGATCTGCGGGCGCGGCTGGTGCCCTGGGCCTGCGGATTGACACGCGACAGCGTTGCGATCTGCCACATCGGCGTGATGCGGGTCTTGTTGGCGCATGCGACAGGCTGGGGCTTTGACGGCCCCGCGCCGTTCCGGATCAAGCGCAACAGGCTATATGTCATCACCCTGTCGGACCGGGGGTGGACCGCCCTGCCCGAGCCGATCCGGCTGGAGGCCCGTCCGCCATGCGCGTGATGATCGTGGTCACGCATCTGTTGGGCACCGGGCATCTGTCGCGGGCGCTGACCCTTGGCCGCGCCTTTGCGGCGGCGGGCGATGCGGTGACGGTGGTGTCGGGTGGGGGGCCCGTGCCGCATCTGGATGCAACCGGCATCCGGCTGGTTCAGCTTGCGCCGCTGCGCTCGGACGGGGTCGATTTCGCGCGTCTGCTGGATGCGGCGGGCGACCCGGCGGATGCGGGTACGATGGCCGCGCGGCGCGAACAGCTGCTCGGGGCGTTCAAGGCGACCGCGCCCGATCTGCTGATCACGGAGCTTTTTCCCTTTGGCCGCCGCATCTTGCGGGATGAATTCACCGACCTGCTTGAGGTCGCCAGCGCGCAGCGCCCCCGCCCGGCCATCTGTGCGTCGGTACGCGACATCCTGGCTCCGCCGTCAAAGCCCGCCAAGGCGCGACTGGCCGACGATCTTGTGGCCCGGTTCTACGATGCCGTTCTGGTGCATTCCGATCCCGCCATTACCCCGCTTGAGGCAAGCTGGCCGGTGTCGCCGGCGCTGGCGGGCAAGCTGCGCTATACCGGGTTCGTCGCACCACCCGCCGCCGCGCGCGACGATCGGTGCCTTGGCGCCGGCGAAGTTCTGGTTACCGCGGGTGGCGGCGATGTGGGGGCCCATATCTTTGACGCCGCGTTGCAGGCCGCCGTTCAACGGCCCGACATCCGCTGGCGCCTGCTGATCGGCGGGGCCGACGCCGCCAAGACGGCCGCCCGCCGCCGGACTTCGGCACCGGCCAACGCATTGATCGAACCCGCGCGGCCGGAGTTTCGCCAGATGCTGCACCACGCCGCGGTTTCGGTGTCGATGTGCGGCTACAACACGGCGCTGGATGTGTTGCAGGCGGGCACACCCGCGCTTTTCATTCCCTTTGACGCGGGCGACGAGGTCGAACAGGGGCTGCGCGCCGATGCGATGTCGCGCCTGCCCGGCATCCTGCACCTGCCTGCCGCCGAGCTGACCGCCTTCAGCCTTTTGCATGGCGTGGAACGGCTGCTGCTCAGCCCCCGGCAAAGCCCGCCTGCCAAGGGCTTTGACGGCGCCGCGCAGACGGTGCGGATTGCGCGCGATCTGCTGGCGGCCCTGCGATGACGCCCGACTGGCCCCTCCTGCGCGCGGAGCTTGCGCTTTGGCGGGCCGACGGGCGCGCGCTGCCGCTATGGTGGCGCGACGATGACGCCGTGTCGCACACGCCCGCGCTGGATCGCTTGGCGCGGGTATCGCGGGACCTGGCGCTGCCCGTCCATATCGCCGTGATCCCCGAACCGGCCAGTGCAGGGTTGGCGGACGCGGTTGCGGCAGAGCCCGGTCTGATCCCGCTTGTGCACGGCTGGGCGCATCGCAACCACGCGGACAAGGGCGACAAGAAAGCGGAATTCGGGGCACCCAGACCGGGTGCTGCAAAGGCGTTGGGGCGGGGGCGTGTTCGGTTGCAGAGCCTTTTCGGCGCGCGGCTGGTGCCGGTGTTCGTGCCGCCCTGGAACCGGATCGACGCGCGGTATCTGCCGGCACTGGTGGCCGCAGGATACGGTGGGGTGTCGACCTTTGCACCGCGCGGCGCGGAATGGCCCGTGCCGGGGCTTGCGCAGATCAACACCCATCTGGACCCGATCGATTGGCGCGGCACGCGCGGGCTGGTCGAGGCCGATGTTCTGATCGCTCGGCTGGTGGCGATTCTCGCCGATCGTCGGACAGGAAAAACCGATGCAAAAGAACCGCTTGGCTACCTGACTCACCATCTTGTTCATGACGCGGCGCTTTGGGAGTTCTCTCGCGCGCTGCTGTCCGAGCTTTTGAGTGGCGGCGCTTTGCCGGTGCAATTGCCGGAGGTTCTGGAATTACCCGCGCCGCCCGTGCTATGACGCCCCTGACCCACTTCCCCGAGGACCCTTCCGCCATGCTCCGACTTGCCCTGATGATCGCCGCCCTTGTCACCGTGTCCGCCTGTGAAACCGCCAAGGGCGTCGGGCGCGACGTTGAAAAGGCCGGTCGCGGGATCCAGCGCGCGTTCTGAGACCGCGCCGCTTGGTCGCAGGGCGGAACCCGGAGCCCGGTCCGCGCGTTGATACCCCAACTTGAAAAGGGGTAAAATCCAATGTTTACAATACGCAACATCGTTGCTGCCGTGATTGCTGGCGTCGTTGGCACGATCGCCAATTCGCTGGTGGTGTCCGGCCTGACGGGCGCGCCGCTCTGGGGTCTGATCCTGAGCTTTGGGCGCGAGGCGGTAGCCATAGCGGTGGCGCTGCTGCTCATTCCGATCTTCCTGCGGATGCGCCGCTGGCAGCCTTGGGTCGTCGGCATCGCGGTGCTGACGGTGGTGCCTTCGCTGCTGGCCAAGACGGTGTTCGGCGTGGCCGCGCCCTGGGGCGTCGTGCTGGGCGTGAATGCCGTTTACGCGGTGGCCGCGACGGTGGTGTTCGCGCTGATCGTGCGGGGCAAGATGGTGGTCGAAAGCGCCTGAGAGAACAGGGCGCGCGCCGGGTTAACCATGCCTTTGGCGCGCGGCCCCAAGGTGGGATCGGGACAGATCGCACCGGAGATGTGTACAGATACGACGCGCCCCGTCGGGGACGCCGACGCGCATCTGTACAAACCGCCGCGACATCTGTGCCGTTGGAGCCCGAGCGCGGAGATGCGACGATATGTTACCCCAAATTCATGCGATATCTTTTTCCCACTTCCGCGCCCACGCGGCGGCGGAACTGCGTTTCGTGACCCACACCGGCGGCAACCTGTGGCTGACCCGGCACCGCAAACCGGTCTGCGCCGTCATCTCGATGAAGGATGCGCATGTGCTGGCGGCGGTCCAGGGACGCGACCTGCACGAGCTTTTGCACCGTCTGCAGGTGGATGCTGACCGCCTGCGCGCGGCGAAGGACGTGGAGGCGCAATACGAGCGGGTCGAGATCGCGGGAAAGGCGTGGGAGTACCCGTCGTCGCGGTGAGGGGTGACGGGCAGCTTGCAATCCGCGATGCACGCCGCGCATCGCGCCTGAACCGAAGGCAGCGCGACACGCGCCCGCGTCACGCCGCAGGCGGGGCTTCGGCACGACTTGGGCGGTTCGGGCGCGGCGCAATCCTGACGGGAATGTGCATGCCATGTTGACCGGGGTGGGAAGGCGCAATGCGCTGCCGCCCGACGTTTTCCACATCAGCCCGAATTTTTAATATCAGTTCGAAATGAACAGCCTCAGTTGTCCATCTTCAGTGCGGAAATGAAGGCTTCCTGCGGGATATCCACCTTCCCGAACTGGCGCATCTTCTTTTTGCCCGCCTTCTGCTTGTCCAGCAGCTTGCGTTTGCGCGTGGCGTCGCCGCCGTAGCATTTGGCGGTCACGTCCTTGCGCATGGCGCTGAGCGTTTCACGGGCGATGACCTTGCCGCCGATGGCCGCCTGGATCGGGATCTTGAACATATGGCGCGGGATCAGGTCTTTCAGCTTTTCGACCATGGCGCGGCCGCGCGCTTCGGCCCGGTCGCGGTGAACCATCGTCGAAAGGGCATCGACCGGTTCGTCGTTGACCAGCACCTGCATCTTGACCAGCGCGTCGGTGCGATAGCCGAGCATCTGGTAATCGAAGGACGCGTAGCCCTTTGTCACCGATTTCAGGCGGTCGTAGAAATCGAACACGACCTCGTTGAGCGGCAGGTCATAGACCACCATCGCCCGCGCGCCGGCATAGGTCAGGTCGAGCTGGATGCCGCGCCGGTCCTGGCAGAGCTTGAGCACGTCGCCCAGGAAGTCGTCGGGCACGAGGATGGTGGCCTTGATCCGCGGCTCCTCCACGTGGTCCACCAGCGTCAGATCGGGCATGTCGGCGGGGTTGTGCAGGTCCTGCATCGTGCCGTCGCGCATGTGGATATGATAGATCACGCTCGGCGCGGTGGTGATCAGGTCGATGTCGTACTCGCGCTCGATCCGGTCGCGGATCACTTCGAGGTGCAAGAGCCCCAGGAAGCCGCAGCGAAAGCCGAAGCCCAAGGCGGCGCTGGTTTCCATCTCGAAGGAGAAGGAGGCATCGTTGAGGGCGAGTTTCTCGATGCTGTCGCGCAGGTCCTCGAATTCGGCCGCATCGACGGGGAACAGGCCGCAGAAGACGACCGGCTGCGCAGGCTTGAAGCCCGGAAGCGCCTTGTCGCAGCCTTTCTTTTCGTGGGTGATCGTGTCGCCGACGCGGGTGTCCCGGACCTGCTTGATCGACGCGGTGAGAAAGCCGATTTCGCCCGGGCCGAGTTCGTCGATTTCGGTCATTGCGGGGCGGAACACGCCGATGCGGTCGACGTGGTGGACCGACCCGTTCTGCATCATGCGGATGCGGTCGCCCTTTTTCAGCTTGCCGTTCATGATGCGGACAAGGACGATCACGCCGAGATAGCTGTCGTACCACGAATCCACCAGCATCGCCTTGAGCGGCGCGTCGATGTCGCCCTTGGGCGCGGGCAGGTGCTGGACGATGGCTTCGAGGGTCTCATGGATGCCGACGCCGGTCTTGGCGCTGACGCGGATGGCGCCGGAGGCGTCGATGCCGATCACGTCCTCGATCTGTTCGGCGACGCGGTCGCAATCGGCGGCGGGCAGGTCGATCTTGTTGAGCACCGGCACGATCTCGTGGTCGGCCTCGATCGCGTGATAGACGTTGGCGAGCGTCTGCGCCTCGACGCCCTGGGTGCTGTCCACGACCAGCAGCGACCCTTCGACCGCGCGCATGGAGCGTGACACCTCGTAGGCGAAATCGACGTGGCCGGGGGTGTCGATGAGGTTGAGAACGTAGTCCTCGCCGTTGTCGGCGGTATAGTTGATGCGCACGGTCTGCGCCTTGATGGTGATGCCGCGTTCGCGTTCGATATCCATGCTGTCGAGCATCTGCTCTTTCATATCGCGATCCGCCACGGTGTTCGTGGACTGGATCAGGCGATCTGCCAGCGTGGATTTACCGTGGTCGATATGCGCCACGATGGAGAAATTGCGGATGTGTGAAAGCGGTGTCATATTGCGCATATGCTGCGCTTTGGGCGTGTGGTCAAGGTGGGGAATGCTGTGCGGGACGCGACATATCGCGTGCGCGGCGCCACGATCACAGCGGCGGCGTGGTCTGCGTGCAAGGGCGCGGATGGCACCGCCCGCAACGGTGGCCGCCCGCGATGCCGCCGCGGCCGGGCGGCATCGCGCAAACCCTTTGATTTACTGAGGGTTGATCGAAAAAATGGTGCTGAAATGCGTGATTTCGCGCGTTGGTGGCCTAGGTCGAGGCGCAGGTCGGCTGCTTGCGGCCGGCGAAATGAACTCGAACCGAAAGGTTTATGAATATGACTACTCCCCTTTTCGCCCGCCTGGTCGGGTCCGCCGTCGGCACCGCGCTGCTGGCTCTGCCCGGCGCGGCGCTGGCCCAGAGCGGCGGCACACCGGACGTCACCGCTTACGGGCATCTGAATTTCGGCGTCTTCAGTGTCGATGACGGAACCAACGACGACACCTACCTGACCGACAACGACGCCTCCAACAGCCGCGTGGGATTGATCTACGAGACCGGGCTGAGCAACGGCGGGCGCTTCAAGTTTCATTTCGAGACCGGCCTTGGGATCAACGGATCGGCGGCGGTCACACCGCTGGACAACGATCTTGACCTTGAATGGCGGCGGACCGAATTGCGCAAGTTCGAGGTGGTTTACACCACCCCCCGCATCGGTACGTTTTCCTTTGGTCAGGGCAGCAGCGCCACGGACGGCGTGAACGAGGCGGATTTGTCGGGCACGTTCCTGACCAACTATTCCAGCATCGGCGACGTCGCCTTTGGCGTGGAATTCCGCGATGCGGCGGGGATCGGATCGGGGCAAAGCGTGGGCGACACGTTCAATTCGTTCGACGGGTCGCGGCGGTTCCGGGTGCGCTATGATTCGCCCACGTACAACGGCTTTGGGCTGTCGGCTTCGGCGGGCGAGGAAATTCTGCGCCGTGGCGACGACCGCGCGTTCTATGACATCGCGCTGAACTACGACATGGATTACGGCGCGGTGACGGTGGCCAGCCGCATCGGCTATCAATGGATCGACAGCGACGAGGAGCTGCTGACCGGGTCGGTGGCCCTGCTGCACGAACCGACCGGCCTGAACGCGACCTTCGCCACCGGGCGGCAGCAGGTGGGCGAGGCCGATTACGCCTACCTCAAGCTGGGGATGACGCGCGACCTGATCGCGGCGGGCAAGACGTCCATCGCGGTCGATCTCTACGAGGGCGACGACATTGGCTTTGCCGGGTCGTCCTCAACGGCGGTCGGTTTCGGCGTGGTGCAAAAGCTCGACGCGTATGACACCGAAGTGTACGCGGGCTATCGTACCTACGATCTGGACGGTACGGCAACGCCGGTCGAGGATATCGACGTGGCCTTTGTCGGGGCGCGCTGGAAATTCTGATCGCGGCCAAGGATTTTTGCGGCCCCTGCCCCGCCGTTCGGGGTGGGGGCCGATTGCATTTCGTGATTTGCCCCGCCGGACATTCTGCGGCATAAATGGCCTCACGGCAGCAACGACGCGGATCAAAAGGGGGTCTACCCCGCCCCGCGCGCATGAAAATGAGGCTTATCGGGATGACACGTTTGATTTTGGCCCTCGGGGCCTGCGGTGTTCTGGCCGCCTGCGGCGGCGGAACACGCTATTCCAGCTACAATGCACAAGGCACGGTCGTTCCGGTTCTGTTTGCCACGGGACCGATTGCGACGGCCTGCATGGCCGACAACCGCAAGGCGGCCAGCCGAGCGCGCTGCGGCTGCGTTCAGGCGGTGGCGGATCGGGCGCTGTCAGGCCCGGACCAGCGGCGCGGCGCGCGGTATTTCGAGGATCCGGGCAAGTTGCAGGAGGTCCGCCAATCCAGCAATGCCGCGAACGAGCGGTTCTGGCTGGCGTGGAAGGCCTTTGGCAACCAGGCCGCCAACCTGTGTCGCGCCACCTGACGGTGAAATGGCCCCGCCGACGCGGACCGGGGCCCGCAACATCCGGCCAAACGAGGTTGAACGCGGTTTGACCGCCGCCGCCGCGGTGCGGGTCGCCCCTGCCCCCAAACGGAAAGACATCGCCGCGGCTACTGCACCTTGGTGGGTTGGCCAAAGCGGTCCTGCAACCGCTCGACGATCTGGTCGCGCGCCTTGCGGTAGCCGGCCAGCTTGACCTCGCGGGTGTCGCCAAGGCCGGTGGGATCGATGATGGGCCAGTATTCGACGTCCAGGTGGTAGAATTTCGTCAGCTCCAGCGCGCGATCGCGGCTGGCGGGGCTGAGCGCGATGACAAGATCGAACGAGCTGAGGTCGTCGCCCCAGTTTTCCATCTCGTCGAAGCTGCGACTGCGGTGACGCGACAGTTCCACGTCCATTTCCTGGCACACGGCGATGGAGAAGCCGTCGATCTCGAGATCGTTCATCACGCCCACCGATTGCACATAGGTGTCGGTGCCGTAGAATTTCTTCATGATGCCCTCGGCCATGGGCGACCGAACCGCATTGTGGTCGCAACAGAACAAGACCGATTGTGGCAGCTTACCGGTCATTTATCCGCCATAGTGCAGCACGCAGATCAGGGTAAAGAGCCGGCGGGCGGTATCCACATCCACTTCGGCCTTGCCCGACAGGCGTTCCTGAAGCACCCGGCTGCCTTCGTTGTGGATGCCGCGGCGGGCCATGTCGATCGTCTCGATCTGCGAGGGGGGAAGCGTCTTGACCGCGTCGAAATAGCTTTCGCAGATCTGGAAGTAATCCTTGACCACTTGCCGGAAGGGCCCCAGCGACAGGTGAAATTCCGCTGCCTTTTCATCGGCTTCGGTGTTCACGTCAAAGACCAGGCGCTTGTCGCGGATGGACAGGCCGACGTGATAGGGGCCTTCGGGCACGGCGCGGTCGTCGCGCGGCGGCAGCACGAATGTGTTGTCTTCCAGCAGGTCGAACATGGCGACCTTGCGTTCCTGTTCGATTTCGGGCGTGGGGGCCGGAAGGCCCGCGTCATCGAGGGCGATATAAGTGATGCGGGACATGGGACAGGCTACTCGCGGCGCGGACAAGGGATGCGCCTGCTTAGCCCAGCGCACGCGCTTGGGCAACCGCGGACGCGGCGGCCCCCTGCCCCTGCGCGCGCGCCGGGCGTCATCCGTTCAGCTTGCGCAGCCGCGCCGTGACCGACAGGCCGTGCGCTTGCAGGCTTTCCGAGGCGGCAAGCCGTTCGGCGGAGGGGCCGACGGCGCGCAGGGCCTCGGGCGTCATGCGCGCCAGCGTCGTGCGTTTCACGAAGTCCATCACCGACAGGCCCGACGAGAACCGCGCCGACCGCGCGGTGGGCAAGACGTGGTTCGGGCCGCCGATGTAGTCGCCGATCGCCTCGGGCGTCCATTGGCCAAGGAAAATCGCGCCGGCGTGGGTGATTTGCGCGCTCAGGGCATCGGCGTCTGCGACGCACAGTTCGAGGTGTTCGGGGGCGATGCGATTGGACAGGGCGGCGGCGGTGTCGAGGTCCGGGACGGTGATGATCGCCCCGAAGTCACGCCAGCTGGCCCCCGCGATGGCGCGGCGTTCCAGGGTTTGCAGGTGGCGGTCCACCGCGTCGCTGACCGCCTGGCCAAAGGCGGGATCCGTGGTGATCAAGATCGATTGCGCGCTTTCGTCATGCTCGGCCTGGCTGAGCAGGTCCAGCGCGATGAAATCGGGATCGTTGTCGCCATCCGCGATCACCAGGATTTCCGACGGCCCCGCGATCATGTCGATGCCGACGCGCCCGAACACCCGCCGTTTGGCCGCCGCGACGAAGGCATTGCCGGGGCCGGTGATCTTGTCGACGGGGGCGATGGTGTCGGTGCCGTAGGCCAGCGCCGCGATCGCCTGCGCGCCGCCGATGCGGTAGACCTCGTCCACGCCGGCGATCCGGGCCGCGGCCAGCACCAGCGGGTTGAGCACGCCGTCGGGCGTGGGCACGGTGATCGCCAGCCGCGCAACGCCCGCGACCTTGGCCGGGATGGCGTTCATCAGCACCGAGGAGGGATAGCTGGCCAGCCCGCCCGGCACGTAGAGCCCGGCCGCCGACACCGGCGTCCAGCGCCAGCCGAGCGTCGCGCCCGCGTCGTCGGTCCAGCTTGCATCCTGCGGCATCTGGCGTTCGTGGTAGGCGCGGATGCGCGCGGCGGCCAGTTCGAGGGCGGCGCGGTCCTCGGGCGAGACCTGCGTGACGGCCTGCGCGATTTCGGCGTCGGTGATCCGCAGCGTGCCGGGCGTCAGCGTGATGCGGTCGAAGCGGGCCGTCAGGTCGATCACAGCCGCGTCGCCACGGCTGCGGACATCGGCGATGATGTCGCCGACGATCTGGTCCACGTCCGGGCTGTCCTCGCGCTTGGCGGTCAGCAGGGCGGCAAAGGCGGCTTCGAAATCGGCGGCGGTGGCATCGAGGAAAACAGGCATAAGGGTCCGGTCCGGCAGGGCGCGCCGGAGGAGGGATCATGCCTCCGGCGGGAATTGGTCTGGTGGGAGAAAGATCAGTCGGGATGGCCCGGCGTCTTGCCCGAAGGAGCCAGATAGGGCTTGGTCACGTCTTTCAAGGTGGCCTCTATCGCCTCGACTTCGAGGCGGATCGCGCCGTCGCCCGCAAGGGTCAGCAGGATATGGCCGGCGGGGGCGTCGGTTTCCTGAAAGGTGACCGACAGAAGCGACAGCACGGTATCGGCGTCGCGGCGGTCGATGCCGCTGGTGGCGACGCGCTGCACGGTGTCGAAGGCCAGCACCGACTGCACCCGCTCGGGGCTGGCGCGGCGCGCCGGGCCATCCTCCCAACGGAAGCGGTTGAGCAAGAGGGCGAAGCGGCCCCGCCCCGCGTCCCATTTCATTTCGGTGGCCGGAAACACCGCGTCCTGCGTCAGCGAGGACATCACCGCCAGATCCTCGGCATCGAGCGCGCCAAGGTGCAGCGGCGCTTCGCGGGCGTCTTCGAAGCGGGCGTCTTGGGTCATTCGGTCACCCGTTCGATCTGGGCGCCGACGCCGCGCAGCTTGGCCACGACGTGTTCGTAGCCGCGGTCGAGGTGATAGACACGGCTGACGCGCGTTTCGCCCATCGCGGCCAGCCCGGCAAGGATCAGCGAGACGGAGGCGCGCAGATCGGTCGCCATCACCGGCGCCCCCTTGAGCCTGTCCACGCCGGTGACCTTGGCATGCCCGCCGTGCACCTCGATTCTGGCGCCCATGCGGATCAGTTCGGGCGCATGCATGAAGCGGTTCTCGAAAATCTTTTCCTCCAGCACCGAAGTGCCCTCGGCGGTGCACAGCAGCGCCATCATCTGCGCCTGCAGGTCGGTGGGAAAGCCGGGGAAGGGTTCGGTCACCACATCGACGGCCTTGATGTGGTCGCCACGGCGCCTAACCTTGAGACCGGTGTCGGTCTGGGTCACGTCCACGCCCGCGGCGTCTAGCTTCTCGCAGAAGGCGGCGACCAGATCCAGCCGGCCGCCCAGCAGCTCCACCTCGCCGCCGCAGATCGCGGGGGCCAGCATATAAGTGCCCAGCTCGATCCTGTCGGTGACCACCGGATGCGTCGCGCCATTCAGGCGGTCGACCCCCTGGATCGTGATGGTCGAGGTGCCGTCGCCGTCGATCTGGGCGCCCATCGCGCGCAGACATTTCGCAAGGTCCACGATTTCCGGTTCGCGCGCGGCGTTGTTCAGCACGGTCGTGCCCTTGGCCAGCGTCGCCGCCATCAGCGCGTTTTCCGTGGCCCCGACGGAGGCAAATTCGAAATCCACCGTGCCGCCCCTGAGCCCCTTTTTCGCGGTGGCGTGGACGTAGCCGTCACGCAGGTCCAGTTCCGCGCCCATCGCCTCGAGCGCCTTGAGGTGCAGATCGACGGGCCGCGCGCCGATGGCACAGCCGCCCGGAAGCGACACCACGGCATGCCCGTCGCGCGCCAGCATCGGACCCAGCACGAGAATGGACGCGCGCATCTTGCGGACGATGTCGTAATCGGCGGTGTGGTTGTTGATGTCATGGCTCGACATCGCGATCACCTTGCCGCCCGCGAGGCTGGTGACTTCGGCGCCCAGCGACTGCAACAACTCGGTCATGGTGCGGATATCGCTGAGACGCGGCGCATTGGTCAGCGTCAGCGGTTCCTCGCTGAGCAGGGTGGCGGGCATCAGCGTGAGGCAGGCGTTCTTGGCGCCAGCGATCGGAATTTGCCCGGAGAGAGGGCCATTCCCCCGCACGATAATCGAATCCATCAGTCGTGTTCCTTGTCCTGCCCCTGATCGGGAGCGGTGCCTGTGGGTTGCCCGTCCTTCGGCGCGCGATTCCTGCTTTGGGCCTTGCGCCGTGCCAGATTGGCCTTGAGCGCGGCCTTGAGCCGGTCATCGCGAGAAGCGCCCGGTTTCGCGGGCGGCGTGGATGCGGATTTGTCTGCCATGCCGACGGTCTAACGCAAGGCGAAAGAGGCGTCCAGATTGGGCTTGCACCATAATGCGATTGCGTCTAATCAGCCGCGCACGGACGCTGCTGTAGCTCAGAGGTAGAGCACTCCCTTGGTAAGGGAGAGGTCGAGAGTTCAATTCTCTCCAGCAGCACCAGCCGGACCACATCCTCAAACGGTGACGGCGCCAACCGGTTCGGTGGCCACGGGTAACGCCGCGAGCGGGGTGCCGGGGCGGTGATCACGGCTCTTTTTATTGCTTTTGCTCCGGCATTTTCGTATTCAGGTTCTGGCGGATCCATGCCGGTGACGGGGGGTTAGACCTTCGTCTCATAGACATCCGGTCCGCCGGGCGGAATACTCTGCCCTATGAATTCACCTGGTCAGGGAGGACCGAATTAATGGCTTGGACGAAACCAGTGATCCGCGAAATCGAGTGCGGCATGGAAATCAACATGTATGGGCCGGAAGGCGAAGAAGACGCCGGCGGCGTATTGTTCTGAAGACAGTGTGCGTGCGGGATCTGACTTGAGTTTCCGCGCGCATATCCTTGGGGCGGCTGCCGGTGGCGGACTGCCCCAGTGGAATTGCGGTTGCGAAAACTGCAAACTTGCGCGGGCGGGAGCCATTCCGCCACAGACGCAATCGTCGGTCGCGTTCAGCGCGAACGGCTCGGATTGGGCGATCCTGAACGCCTCCCCCGACATTCGCACGCAGATGGCGCAAGCGGTCGCGTTGCACCCAACCGACCTGCGACGTTCGCCGGTGCGGTCAGTTTTGTTGACCAATGGCGACATAGATCATGTGGCGGGCCTGCTGACGCTGCGAGAACAGCAGCCTTTCACGGTGTTTGCCACCGCCGAGATCCACGGCATTCTTGCGGCCAACCCGATCTTCAACGCGCTGGACCCCAAATTCGTGCAGCGCGCGACCATCGCCCTCAATCAGCCGGTCGAGATCGCGCCGGGCCTGACGGCGACGCTGTTCACCGTGCCGGGCAAGGTGCCGCTGTATCTGGAAGGGGACGAGGTGCAGACGGATCTGGAGGGGGAACAGACCGTCGGCGTCGCACTGGAGGCGGGCGGCAAGCGGGCGTTCTACATTCCCGGATGCGCAGCTTTCCGCGACGATCTGCGCGCGCGGCTTGACGGGGCGGACCTGGTGTTTTTCGACGGCACGTTGTGGCAGGATGACGAGATGGTACTGGCGGGGCTGAGCCAGAAGACCGGGCGGCGCATGGGGCATATGTCGATGTCCGGCGCGGATGGGTCGATGGCGGCCTTCGACGGAATGGATATTGCGCGCAAGGTCTATGTGCATATGAACAACACCAACCCCGTGCTGCGCCCCGGATCGCGCCAGCGCGCGGAGGCGGAAGCCGCGGGCTGGATCATCGCGCAAGACGGAATGGAGATCGAATCATGACCGCGACGCCTGCGGAGTTCGAGGCCCGTCTGCGCCAGATCGGCGCCGAGCGGTATCACGACAAGCACCCGTTTCATCATCTGCTGCACTCCGGCGGGTGCACACCCGACCAGGTGCGGGCCTGGGTCATCAACCGGTTTTATTACCAGGCCAGCATCCCGATGAAGGACGCCGCCTTTATGAGCCGGGTCGAGGATCCAGCGCTGCGCCGCGCGTGGCGCTCGCGGATCGAGGACCACGACGGGACCGACGCGAATGAAGGCGGCATCGCCCGCTGGCTTCGGCTTGCCGATGCGGTCGGGCTTGACCGCGACTATGTCGCGAGCAAGCGCGGAGTGCTGCCCGCGACGCGCTTTGCGGTGGATGCCTATGTGCGGTTCGTGCGCGACAAGACCCTGCTGGAGGCCGTGGCCGCATCCCTGACGGAGCTGTTCGCGCCCAAGATCCATGCGGCCCGCATCGAAGGGCTGCTGGCGAACTACGATTTCGCCGACGACAGCAGCTTGTCCTATTTCCGCAACCGCCTGAACGAGGCGCCCAAGGATGTGGCCTTTGGGCTGGCCTGGGTGCTGGACCATGCGGATACGGCCGAAAAGCAGGATGCCGCCGCGGCGGCGCTGGTGTTCAAGACCGATGTGCTCTGGTCACAGCTGGACGCGCTGCATGCCGCCTATGTCACGCCCGCGCGCATTCCGCCCGGCGCCTGGCAGCCCGACACCCACCTGATCGCCGCCCGGTCACGGGCATCGTGATGGCGCAGGTTGGCATCGCACCCTCCGACGTCCCCGTGATCCCGCGGGGTGTGCGGCTGCATTTCGATAAGGTGCGCGATCTGTGGGTCCTGCTGGCGCCGGAGCGGACGATCAACCTCGATCCCGTCGGGCTGGCCATCCTGCGCGAGATCGACGGCACCGCGACGCTGGACGCGATCACGGAGGTGCTGGCGGCGAAATACGACGCCCCTGCCCCGCAGATCACGGCGGATGTGCGTGACTTTCTGGCCGGGCTGATGGAGCGCCGTATTCTGGAGGTGCGCACATGACCGTGCCTGCGCCCATCGCGATGCTGGCGGAACTGACGCACCGCTGCCCGTTGTCGTGCCCCTATTGTTCAAACCCGATCGAACTGGCGCAGAAGGACCGCGAGTTGCCGACCGAAACGTGGGCGGACGTGTTCCGGCAGGCCGCCGATCTGGGCGTGCTGCAATTGCATCTGTCGGGCGGCGAGCCGGCGGCGCGGCGCGATCTGGCCGACCTGGTGCGCGCGGCTCGCGAAGCGGGGCTTTATACCAACCTCATCACATCGGCCATCGGGTTGACGGAACGGCGGCTGAAGGAGCTTGACGAGGCCGGGCTGGATCACGTGCAATTGTCGCTGCAGGGCACCGACGCCGCGATGGCGGACCGGATCGGCGGCTACAAGGGCGGCTTTGCGCGCAAGATGCAGGCCGCCGGCTGGATCGTCGATGTCGGCTTTCCGCTGACGCTGAATGCGGTCGTACACCGTCAGAACCTGCATCAGCTGCCCCGCGCGATCGAAATGGCGGTCGAGATGAAGGCGCGGCGGATCGAGGTCGCGATCGTGCAGTTCCACGGCTGGGCGCTCAAGAACCGCGCGGCGATGATGCCCACCCGCGAGCAGGCCGAGGAGGCCAGCCGGATCGTGGCGCAGGCGCGTGCGGATTTGAAAGGCAAGCTGGTGATCGACTATGTGCCCGCCGATTATCACAGCGATTACCCCAAGAGGTGCATGGGCGGATGGGGCACCACCGGGCTCAATGTCACGCCGGATGGGTCGGTCCTGCCGTGTCATGCCGCCGAGACGATCACGGGGCTGTCGTTCGACAACGTGCGCGACAGGCCGCTGGTCGATATCTGGTACAAGGGCGCGGCGTTCAATGCCTATCGCGGCGAGGACTGGATGCAGGAGCCGTGCCGGTCGTGCGATCGCCGCAAGCTGGATTTCGGCGGATGCCGCTGCCAGGCGATGGCCATCGCGAACGACCCGAACGCCACCGACCCGGTGTGCATCAAATCCCCCCTGCACGACCGGATGCGCGCCCTGGCCGATGGGTTTTCGCATGACGACGACGCCGAATTGACCTATCGCGCGGGGCCTTGATCGGGCGGGCCGGCCGGCCCGTCAGCGCCCGACATCGGCAAGGAACCGGTGCAGCTTTTCGCGGTCTATCGGTTTGGTCAGCAGCGTGATGCCCGCGTCGTTGCAGGCCTGACGCAGGTCCGCCCCGCGGTCGGCCGAAATCAGGCGCACGGGGACATTCCCCAGATCGCCCCGGATACGGTGCAACAGCTCGATCCCCGAAAGCCCCTGGCCCAACTGGTAGTCCAGCACCAGTGCATCGGGTGTCAGTTGAATGTCCGACAACAGTTGCAGCGCGTCTTCGCCGTTGGCGGCGTGGATCACGTGGGCCTCCCAGCTTTCGATCATCATGATGAGCGCATTGGCAAGCTGGGGATCGTTTTCCACAAGCAGGACCACCAGCCCCTTCTTGATGGCGGTCCCGTCGGCCGCGGCGCGGCCTGCCGCCTTTGATGCGACCTCGTGGGCCTGCCGGATTGGCACGTCGAAGGAAAAACAGCTTCCCTTGCCCGGTTCCGACCGCAGGCGCAGCGGGTGGTCCAGGCTTTTGCAGGCCCGCTCGACGATCGCCAGCCCAAGACCCAGCCCGGCCTGCGACGTCGTTTTGCCGAGCCGTTTGAATTCCTGGAACACGATTTCCTGATCCGCGGCGGCGATCCCGCAGCCGGTGTCCCAGACCTCGACCCGCGCCCGGTCACCGATGCGGCGCACACCGACCAGCACGCCCCCGCTGTCGGTGTAGCGGATCGCGTTGGTGACGAGGTTCTGGACGATCCGCCGCAGAAATCCCGGATCGCTGTGCACCGTCAGCGGGCAATCGCGGATCCGCAAATCCAGCCCCTTGGACAGGGCGACCGGCGTCAGTTCGTCGCGCAGGGGGCGCAGGATCGCCGACATGCGCACCGGCTTGACGTCAAAGACCGCGTGGTTGGCGTCCAGCTTGGAGATGTCCAACAGCGCCTCGATGATGTCCTCGACACTGGACAGGGCGGATTCCGCCTTGTCGACGATCTGCCGCAGATCGGGGCCGTCGAGCTGTTCGGCCAGCGACGAGACAAAGAGCTTGGCCGCCGACAGCGGTTGCAGCAGGTCGTGGCTTGCGGCGGCGACAAACCGCGATTTGCTGGCATTGGCGCGCCGTGCCTCGGACAGCGCGATGCCAAGCTCCTGGGTGCGGTACTGCACCCGGCGTTCGAGCCTTTCGTTCATGTCTGCCAGCGCGCGGGCGGATTCGCGTTCGGCGGTGACATCGGTAAAGCTTATGACGAAGCCGCGATCCGGCATTTCCTGACCGAACACGCTCAGGAAGCGGTTGCCCGAGCGGGTCACCTCGAAGTTTATCGGCGACCGGCCCGCGCCCTGGTTGGCCCACCGCCTGAGCATTTCGGCGTCGAACCCGACCGAGAAATCAAGCTCGCTTTCCAGTCCGTCCAGAAGCGCCAGAAAGCTGAGGCCCTTGGCCGAATGCTGCGGCGGCAGTTCCAGCAGCCGGTCCATCCGCTTGTTCCAGCCCACGAGGTTTCTTTCGTGATTGAAGATGCACACCCCCTGGTCGAGGTGATCGAGCGTCGCCTGCAGGATCTGTGCCTGCTGGTCGCGCATCCGGTCGCGTTCCTGACGTTCCAGGCGGATGATTTCGGTCACATCGGTTTGCAGGATGACGGTGCCGCCGTTCGCGGTGCGGTGCTCGCTGACTTGCAGCCAGCGATCCTGCGACAGGCTGACGTTGAAGACGACGTAATCCTCGCGGTGGCGGTCATATCGGATGTCGGACCACGATTTCGGGGTCACGCCATGCGGCAGCGCCAGGTAGCGGCTTTGCGAGACCGCGGTCACGTAATCCTCGAACGGCATACCTTCGTGCAGCTTGTCGGGCACGTCGCGCAGATACCGGCAGAACCGCGAGTTGGTCAGAACCAGCCGGTCGTCCTTGTCAAACAGCGCAAAGCCTTCGTTGATCGTCTCGATGGCCTCGCTCAGGTTGTCCTGAGCGGTCGCGGTTTCGCGGTTCGCCGCTTCGAGCTGGGCATTGGATTCCTGTAGCAGATCGAGAGTGCGTTCCAGGTCGATGGTGCGCTCGCGGACCTGAACCTCCAGCAAGGCGGCGCGTTCGAACTGCGCATAGGAGATACCGGATTGATCGTTTTTCTGTTCGACCTTGCGCATCAGCGCCTGCGCGATCTGCAACAGCTTCGCGTTTTGCCGTTCGATCGTGTCGGATGGGTTGATCAGGGACACTGGGTCTAATCCTCGGGTTCGTCCGCGTAGATGGCCACGCCGGTCATGGTATGATTGACGTGCAGCGTGCCGATCTGTTCGCCGTAGGTGGAAAACCCGGTCACGCGGTGGTCACGCAGAATCTGTGAAATCCGGTGCGTCAACTGGGTCTGCTCGGCCTCGATGCGCCGCAGGATGCAATCGCAGCCCAGAATATCAGCCGGCCGGCCGCCGCGCCCCAGGTCCTGAAGCTTGCGTTCGAGATGGGCGGCCATGTTGTCGGGGCGCGCCACGGTCAGGACCATCCCCTCGTCGATGGCGGAGAAAAAGACCAGTTCGCCATTGTCGTTGACCTGCTGGATCGCGCGCACGTGGTGGGTGCCGCCGAACCGCACGACCACCGGATGAGAGGCAAAAGTGAACTGGTCAAGCTGCTCGGGGTCCTTGCCGACGATCCGGGCATATTCGCGGGCGGCGGGTTCCGCGTTGATCGACTTCACGATCCGGCGCGCCGGGTCGGCTTCGGTCACGACCATCTGCGCGTCGGTCGGCACCAGGTGATCGATGCTGAAGACGCGTGTGCGGTAATCGGTCAGCACGAGGGTCAGCACGGCCGCGTCGTTGCGCACGCGACCATTGAGCGACACCAGCGTGCGTTCGAACGTCGTGCCGTCGCCGGCGGAGCCGCCGAACAACGGCAGATCCCGCAGCGCCGGTGCGATGGCCGCCGTCAGGGTATCCTCGCGCAGCGACAGGCCGTCCACGACCAGAAACGCAAAGCCCTGCTGCATCCGGGGGTTCGCGTCGCGCATCGCCACCTGGCTGAGCGCGATCCGGTCCACCAGGACCTGCGAGCTTTCGTTCTTGAGATCCTCGATCAGAATCGACGTGCTGACGAAATGCGCGGCGGGAAACCCGATGCCCACGATCAGGCCGTTCTCGTAGCCCGACATCCCGATTTCACCGGCGGTGGTGCAGGCCACCACATCCGTGCCGGCAAACTGCTCTTGCGCCTCTGCGATGGTCTTGTCGAAATCCGCCTCCGCCGACACGAAAAGCGCCACCAGAGCGAGGGGCTCGGTCGCGATCTGGGCTTTCAGGTCTTCAATCGGGTTTTCCGCGGTATGGGCGACCTGGCCCCGGCGCAAGGCCGACACCGGAGTGCCGACAGCACCCGCTCCGAGTGGCATGCGTACTTGTGCCAAAGTTCAAACTCCCCTGGCAGACAAGATACGTAACTTAGTCTTCGCTTGGCAATACGCTCGAGAACTTCGCGTCATGCGCAACCAGCACCGCCTGTGTTCGGCTTTGGACACCCAGCTTGCGCATGATCGCCGTCACATGCGCCTTGACCGTGGTCTCGGCGATCGACAGGTCGAAGGCGATCTGCTTGTTCAGCTTGCCTTCGCAGATCAGTTGCAGGATCCGCGCTTGCTGATTGGTCAGCGACGACAGGCGCGTCAGCGTATCGTCGGCCTCGTCATCGTCGTCGCCGTCCTCGACAAACCCCGTGGGCTTGAAGATGCCGCCGGCCTTGATCTGGCACAGCGCATCCTTGAAGACCGAGCGGCGGCTGTGTTTGGGGACGAACCCGGAGGCCCCCGCGACGATGGCCCTGTTGATGATGGCGTTATCGGTCATCGACGATACGATCATCACATGCGATCCCGCCGCTTGCCGTTTGAGACGGATCAACCCGTCAAGGCCGCTGACGTCCGGCAGATTGAGATCCAGCAGGATCAGTTCGGGCGGCGGCGCGCCCTCGAGCACGGTAAAGGCGCTTTCGAGGCAATCAGCGGTTTCGACCCTGGCGAAATCGCCGACCGACCGCAGCGTGAGTTCGAGGGCGTCGCAAAAGAGCGGATGGTCATCGACGATCAGCGCCCAGTTTCCTGATCGTGCGGCGGATAGCGTTTCCGAAGGAAGTGGTTCATGCGGCATCATAATTCGATACTACCCCGCGCGGGCCTTTCTGTCTCTTGCCGAAAAGTCCTATAGCCCAAAAAAAAAATGCGCCCCCCGCGAGGAGAGCGCATTCCGATGTCATGATCCGTGGCGTATCAGTTGGACGCAAGCTGCTGCGGCAGGCGGAAGGTCCAGAGCATGCCACCCTGGTTGAGGTAGCTCACCTTCTTGGCCACTTCGCCGCCCCAGAGCGGAACCGCGCCGCCCCAGCCGGAGATCACCGTCACGTACTGCTCGCCGTCCTGTTCCCAGGTGATCGGCTGGCCGACGATGCCGGAGCCGGTCTGGAACGACCACAGTTCTTCGCCGGTTTCGTCATCAAAGGCGATGAACTTGCCCTCGGGCGTTCCGGTGAACACAAGGCCGCCGGCGGTGGTCATCACGCCACCCCAAAGCGGGCTGTCGTTCTTGAATTCCCACTTGATGTCACCGGTGTCGGGGTCGATCGCCTTGAGGCTGCCGATGTGGTCTTCGTAGTTCGGCTTGATGGTAAAGCCGGACCCGAGGTAGGCCGCGCCCTTCTTGTAGGTGATCGGCTCGTTCCAGATATCCATGCCCCATTCGTTGGAGGGCACGTAGAACAGGCCGGTCTTGGGCGAATGCGCCATCGGCATCCAGTTCTTGCCGCCGAGGAAGGACGGCGACGAGAAGACGACCTCGCCCTTGTTGCCGTCGGCCGCCGCGGCGGGGTCGCCGGGGCGGTTGTCCTCGTTGAAGATCGGGCGGCCGTTCTCGTCGATACCGCTGGCCCAGGTGATGTCCTTGACGAAGGGTGTCGCGCTGACGAACTTGCCGTCCTCGCGGTTCAGGACGTAGAAAAAGCCGTTCCGGTCCGCGGTGGCGAAGCGCTTGTTGCCCGCGCGGTCCTCGTAGGCCACGACCTCGTTCACACCGTCATAGTCCCAGCCTTCGCGCGGCGTGGTCTGGAAGTGCCATTTGATCTCGCCCGTGGCGGGATCGATGCCCAGGCGCGAGGCGGCATAGAGGTTGTCGCCCTTGTTGCCTTCGGTCGGCGTGCCTGCGTCGCGCAGGTGGCTGTTCCACGGGGCCGGGTTGCCGGTGCCGAAGACCAGCGTATCGGTGTCTGCGTCATACGAGCCGCCGAGCCATGTGGCCCCGCCGCCGGTCTTCCACATATCGCCCGGCCATGTCGCGTTCAGCGTGCCGGTCATGGTCGATTCGTTGCCGTTGAGCGTGCCCATGTGGCCTTCGATCACGGGACGGGTCCAGACCATCTCGCCGGTTTCGGCGTCGCGTGCCTGCACTTCGCCGACGATGCCGAATTCACCACCCGAATTGCCGGTGATGATCAGCCCGTTCACGATCAGCGGCGCGGCGGTATAGCTGTAGCCGGCCTTGTAGTCGGCGATCTTCTTGTTCCAGACCACGTCGCCCGTCTTGGCGTTCAGCGCGACCATGCGCGCATCGAGCGTGCCGAAATAGATGTTGTCGCCATAGATCGCGGCGCCGCGGTTGACCACGTCACAGCAGGGCAGGATGCCTTCGGGCAGGCGCGCGTCGTACTGCCAAAGCTCTGCGCCGGTCTTTACGTCGATTGCGTAGATCCGCGAATAGGACCCGGTGATGTACATGACGCCGTCATGCACGATCGGCTGGGTCTCCTGGCCGCGCTGCTTCTCGCCTCCCAACGAGAACGCCCATGCGGGCAGCAGGTTGTCCACGTTCTCCTTGTTGAGAAGCTCCAGCGGCGAATACCGCTGCAGGTGGCGGCCCATGCCGTTGGTCAGCACGTCTTTGGTCGATGCGGTGTCATTGGCGAGATCCGCCTCGGTGACCTGCGCATATGCAAGACTTGCAGTCATCATGGATGCTGTCAAAGCCAAGATGAATTTGTTCATTCTGTGTCCTCCCTGGTTATGTCGATGAAGGTCGCGCAACGACGACGGCGCCAACCAACTCGACGGCAGTATTCGCGCAATCCCGGCAAGCGGCTATTGAACATTGGTCGTATGCCGTGAGGGAGACACGATCGGCACGACCAAAGTCGCGATGCCCCGCGTCCGGCAAACCGCTAGGCTGGCGCGGAGGGAGGCGCGCATGAACGTGAAATTCAGTCAGCTTGCGGTTCTTGCGGCTCTGGCCGGGCCGCTTTCGGCGGCCGAACGGCGGCATGCCTACCTGGAAGACGGCAGCGGCGCGCGGATCGAAATCGCCACCATCGACATCGCCTCCGACGGCGCCTATGCCGTCACGATGACCGAGCGGGCGTTCAGCGATCATTTCCTGTCGATGCGACCGTTCAAATGCGTCGAAGGGCCGGAAAAGACGTGGTGCCACGTGCCCTACCCCTACACGATCCGGCGCGATATCTCGACCGATCTGACCGATCTGGAGTATGATTTCCTGTTCGTCTGGAAGGGCAAGGGAGATTACGGGATCAATATGTGGAACGGCGTCTATTACCGGATGGCGCGGTCGGGCGACGCGCTGCGCGGGGTCCTGCACGAACTGGACATGGATCTGCTGGCATCGCCCCCCGCCGCGGACGACCTGCGCCCGCTTGGCCCGCAGGACATCGTCGAAAGCGATCCCGACAGCCATTGGCTGCCACGGCTGATCATCGAATAGGCCGGATCGGTCGAGCCAACCGGCAGGGTCGCCGCGCGCGGGCGGTGGCACAGGCCTGTCACCTGCGGGCGGACGGGCCGCTGCGGATCGCGGGCGGCGCAGATCAGAACAGCGGGGCGTATTTCCAGTTGTCGGCGTCCGGCGTGACCGCGTCCAGATCGTAGTCCGCGCCCTGCAGTTGCCGGGCGATTTCCAGCCCCGCGCTGGCCGCGTCATCGACATAGCGGCGGCCAAGCGCCTTGTCCTGCGCGACGCCGTGGCCGCGCATCAGGTCCATGCCGTAGTTGAACTTGCCGACCGGATCGCCCGCCTCGGCCGCGCGCCGGTCCCATTCCGCCGCGGCGTCGGGGTTGTATTCGCCGCCCAGTCCGTTGTTGTCGAGCTGGCTCATCCAGGTCATCGCGCCGGTATAGCCGTCGCGCGCGCAGGCTTCGAAGATGGCGCGGGCCGTGGCGTGATCGCCGGATTTCGTCATCATGTAGCCGCTGGCGCAGAGCGTCATGTCCGTCTCGCCGCGGCGGATCTTGTCGATCTGCGATTGCCAGGTCAGTTCGTCGGGGTTGAGCGTGCCCAAGGCGCCGGTGTCTTCGGCGGCGGTGGCGGCGGGCAGGACAAGAAGGGTGAGGGCATATGCAATATGTTTCATGCACCAGACGCTAGCACATCGCGCCGCGCTGTGCAGTCCTTCCATGGTCGTAGAAAATGTCAGCGTCTACGACCTATCTGGCCACGTGCCGGATCGTACCCCCAGATCGCGCAGGCCGAAAAGATCGCCGCCGCCAGCAGCGTCCAGCCCAGCGCCGGCAGGTTGACCTCGCCATAGAGCGCGAAGCGGATCAGTTCGACCGCATGGGTGAACGGATTGACCGCGCAGATCGTGTAAAGCAGCTCGGAGCTTTCGGCCATCTTCCACAAGGGATAGAGCGCCGAGGACAGGAAAAACATCGGGAAGATGACGAAGTTCATCACCCCTGCGAAATTCTCCAACTGCTTGATGAAGCTGGACAGCAACAGCCCCAGCGCACCCAGCATCACGCCTGCCAGCGTCAGGGCGGGCAGCACCGCCAGATACCCCCAAGGCGGGGCCACAACACCGAAACCGGCCGCGATCGCCAGAAAGGCGTAGGCTTGCAGGATCGAGATCGCCGTGGAGCCCAAAAGCTTGCACAGCAGCAGCCACCAGCGCGGCAGCGGGCTGGTCAGCAAAAGCTTCATCGACCCCATTTCGCGGTCATAGACGAGGCTGAGCGAGGATTGCATGCCGTTGAACAGCAAGATCATGCCGCACAGGCCGGGCACGATATAGGTCTCGTAGGTGATATAGGTCTGGTAGGGCGGGATGATGCTGATCCCGAGGGCCGCGCGAAAGCCCGCCGCGAACACCAGCAGCCAGACCAGCGGGCGCACCAGCGCCGCGATGAAACGCTCGCGCTGGTGCACAAAGCGCAGCGCCTCGCGCAGAACGATGGCGCGCAACGATGTGAGATAGGGCGTCACGCGGCCTCGTGCCCGGTCATCGACAGGAACCGATCGGCCAGCGGCAGATCGCCCGCGATCGCGGCCGCGGTGCCCTGCGCCAGCACGCGCGCCCGGTGCAGCACCACCAGTTGATCGTCGGCGCGGACCTCGTCGGTGAGATGGGTCGCCCACAGCACGCTGATCCCCTCTTGGGCCAGATCATGCACATGCGCGGTGATGGCCTGCCGCGCGGCGGCATCCAGCCCGACCGTCGGTTCGTCCAGCAGCAGCACCGACGGCGCGTGCAGCAGGGCGCGGGCGATTTCCGCCCGGCGGCGGTGACCGCCATTGAGCGTGCGCGCCTTCTCGCCCGCGCGTTCCAGCATGTCGAGCCGGTCCAGCGCGGTGTCGATCCGTGTCGCCGCCAGCTTGCCCGACAGGCCGTGCAGAGCGGCGAAATAGGCCAGGTTCTGGCGAACCGTCAGATCCAGATCCAGCGTGGTCTGCTGAAAGACGATGCCAAGATGCGCCAGCGCCTGCCGCGGCTGGCCGGCAAGGTCGAAGCCCGCGATCTCGATCCGGCCCCGGGGCGCCACGAAGAGCCGCGTCAGCAGGTTGAACAGCGTCGATTTCCCCGCCCCGTTCGGCCCCAGAAGCGCGCAGAACCGGCCCGGCGCCACCGCAAGGCTCACATCTTCAAGCGCTGTCTTGGCGCCGTAGCTATAGCTGAGGTTCGCGATGGCAAGGCCGCTCATTCGATGCTGATTTCGATCCGCTGCGTTTCCCCGGTGGAGCCCGGAATATGCATGTCATAGCGCCCCGGCTTGATCGCGACAAAGCCTATTTCCATCGTGCCCGCCTCGTCGAATTCCACGCTGTCGAGGCCAAGCGGTCGGATTTCCAGCCCTTCGATCACGATCTCGTCGATCCAGATCGCGCGGAAGAATTCCGGCCCGACGAGGGCCAGTTCCTGGCTGCCGTCGGCGGTGATCTCGACCTCGTAATAGGTGCCGGATTTCAGGGTCCAGGGGCCGTCGCTGATGGGGGCGCCGGCGGACAGGGTGATGGGGGGCAGATCCTGCTTGTTCTTGCCGGACAGCAGGCCGGCCATGCCAAAGCCCTGTGCAAGGGCCGGCCCGACGGCCAGCGGAAACACGGAAAGGACGAGGGCAGTCGAGAGGGCCTTGCGTATCACGGGACTATATTCCTTTTGTGGTGTCGGCCTGGGGCTCAGGGGCGATACGCCGCGCCCCAGGGAAAGCGCCCGACCTTGATGGATTTGATCGCCCGGCGCTTGGCCACGTCGATCACGGTCACGTCGCCCGACACGCCGTTGGTGGTGAACAGGCGCGAATGGTCGCCGTTGAATGCCATGTGCCAGACCCGCCTGCCGACCAGGATGTACTCCTCGACCTGATAGGTGTCGGCATTGACGACGGCAACGTGGTTGGAAGGGCCGAGCGCGACGAAAACGGTCCGTCCGTCGGGCGTGAATTCGAAGCCGACGGGCTGCACGCGGTCGGGGTGCACGCCCTTGACCTCGAACACGATCTTGGCGATTTCGGCCTGCGTCGCGGTATCGAACACGGTGACGGTTCCGCCGATTTCCGAGCTGACCCACAATTCCTTGTCCGCCTTGGTGAATTCGGCGTGGCGCGGGCGGCTGTCCACCAGCGTGTTGGCAAACAGCGCATTGGTCGCGGTGTCGATCCAATGCGCCATGTTGGTCGTCTCGGAGGTGGTGATGACGATCTTTCCGTCGGCGGAGACCGCCATGCCCTCCGGCTCCACGCCGACGTCGATCTGGGCCACGACCTTGCGCGTCTCGACATCCACCACGGTGGTGATCGCGTCATCCTCGTTGGCGATATAGAGGTGCCGGTCGTCGGGGTGCAGGACGAATTGTTCGGGGTCCTCGCCCGACGGCAGGTTATAAAGGATCTCGCCGGTCGCGGGGTCCATCACCTGCACCGCGTCGCTGTCGGAGGCGCAGATGTAGACCCGCGAATAGTCGTGCGAGAACGTGATGCCGCGGGGCCGTTCGCCGGTGGGATACGTGCGCACGACCTCAAGCGTGTCGGTGTCGATCACGCTCAGGGTGTCGTCCTTTTCATTGGTCACCCAGATCTCTCCGGCCTGGGCGGCAGGGGCCAGCATCACGAGAGCCAGTATCGCATTCAGTCGCATCACTCGAAGTCCTTGCAGCGGCTTTCCGGGCGATCGAGGCCCAGTGTGTCCAGTTCATTGGTCTGGTGCAGAAACCCCTCAAGCGGGGCTTGCGCCACGAGCGCACGGGGATGCGCGAGGGAGATGGGCTGGCGCAGCTGGCCATTCCACGCGCGATAGGTCAGCGGCCGCCCCTTGAAGCCCGCCAGTTCGAAGGCCTCCGACAGGATATAGCCGCGCAGGGAGGGCGCATCGACGGCATTTGTGCGCGTCACCGCCTCGCCCAGCGTGCGCACGGCCGCCCATGCCGCATAGTCGCGCGACTGCATGGCGCGTCCGTGCCGGTCGGTGAAGCGGCCTTGCAACTGCGCGGCGCCCCATTGCTCGATCACCGGCGACCAGGTCAGCGCGGCCAGCCCTTCGGACCCGACGACAGGGCGCGCCGCCCAGGTGTTGTACAACAGGTAGCGCCCGAAATCGCCCAGTTCGTCCGCGACGATCAGCGCGTCGTAATCGCCGAAGCCCTGCGTGAACAGCGGCACTTCCTGCGATGCGTTCCGGCGCATGTCGGCGTCGAAGACCCACGGCTTTTCCGCCGACAGCGTCAGGCCGAATTTCGTCAGCGAGCGGCGCATCGCGGCGGCATAGGCCAGATCCTGCGGATGCGTGCCCGTCACCATCACCAGATCGGTCCAGCGCTTTTGCACCAGGACCTGCGCCAGCGCGTCGGTGCGCATCGCGTCCGATGGCAGCGCATGTAGCAGGTTGGCGCGGCAGTCGCCGTCGCGCAACGCGGTGTCGCCCGCAGCGACGTTGAACACGACCGCGCCCTGCGCCTGCGGCAGGTCGGCGATCGCCAACATGACATCGGCGGCGGCATCGACGATCAGGAACGGCGTCTGCGCCAGCAGTCGGGACGCGCCCGCAAGCGGGTCCTCGCTCGGCGCGACGGTCGCCTCGGTCAGAGTGTATCCATGCCCCAGGAACCGCCCCGTGGTGATATTGTCGTCAAGCCCCGTCCGTGCCCCGGCCAGCCCGATGTCATCCGGCACGGCATCGAGGTTCGACAGGGTCGGCGGGCGCGGCTGCTCGACCCGCAGGTACGCTATGGTCAGCGCGACATCGGCCCAGGCGTACTGAAAGCAGGCCATCTGCATGACAACGCAGGTCGCCAGAAACTTCGCCATGTGATGCACCTGCCGGATCTCCTTTCGCTCACCCTAGCGTCGGCCCCAACCCAGCCGAATAGGACTTTGGTCGCTATCGCCGGGCACCCGCAACCAAGGTCTTATATCGCCGGACCGGGGCCGGGTGTTACCTAGCAGAAAATCATGACGATCAGGGAGCAAGACATGACACGCGATACGACCAGACGGGCCTTGGGCAAACTCACGCTCAGCGGAGCGATTTTTGCAGGGACAGTCGGCGCCGCGCTGGCCGCCGGGCTGCCACTGGGCATTTCGACGGTCGATACCGGCAATCTGCCGCCCACCGGCGACGAATGGCTGACCGAAAACCCCTACCGCGCGGAGGCCGCCGGAGAGGCGGTTTGGCTCGAGGCTTTGGCCGTCGGCGAATCCGGTTACATCCAGAACTGTGCGCGCTGTCATGGGCTTGAGGCGATTTCGGGCGGCCTTGCCCCCGACCTGCGGTTCCTCGAGGCGGAGGAATATGGCGACGAATGGTATGTCGAGCGGTTCCGCTCCGGCTATACCCAGAACGGCACGACCAAGATGCCGGCCTTTGGCGAGCTTCTGGGACAGGACGCGGCCTGGGCGATCCGGACCTATATCGAAACCCGGCCCGACGAGCAGGCGATGGAAGAGGTTTCGGACGAGCTGAAGGCGCTGCGCGACGAGATCGAAGGCTATGCGAGCGATTCGGCGGGCGCCGACCCGGATGCGCTGAAGACGCGCATGTCCGAGATCGCCAACGGAATCGAAACGCTGTCCGGTGCGCCGGTCGCGGATTCGATTGCCTATCGCGCCGCCTACATGATCGACGGCACCCCCGAGGGTTACCGGCTTGCCGCCGACACGCTGACCATCGGTCTGTCGGCCGCGAATTAACCATGCGCCTCGCGTCGTTCGCCCTCGCCGCCATCCTGTCGGGCCTGACCTTGGCGGGTCCGGCGTGGGCGGCCGACCCCTGCGCCGATTACGTACCGCAACCACGCCCGCAGAACGTCGGTCGCGACGTGGTGGGCCAAGAGCTCGACACCATCGTCGAGCAGGGGCACATGCTGTTCGCGGTCTACGAGGATTACGCGCCCTATAGCTGGCAGGAGGCGGGGCAGCCGCGCGGCGTGGACATCGACATCGCGCGGCTGATCGCCGAGGATCTTGGCGTGGAGGCGCGGTTCAAATTCGTGGCCGCGGGCGAGAACCTCGAGGCGGATCTGCTGACGAATGTCTGGAAGGGCGGCGTGATCGGCGGGCGCGTCTCCAACGTCATGATGCGCATCCCGTATGATTCCACCTTTGCGTGCCGGGTCGAACAGGTTGTCTTTACCGGGCAATATGCCGCCGAATCCATCGCCATCGCCTATACCAGCGCGGCCTATCCCGATGACAAGCCGGTCCCGGCCTATTTCCGCTTTGACACCGTGGCCGTCGAAAACGATTCCATTTCCGATTTCTACCTGTCGTCCTTCGCCGGGGGGCAGTTGCGCCAGAAGGTACAGCGCTTTGCCACCATGGCGCAGGCCATGCAGGCGATGGCCGAGGGTAAGACCAATGCCGCGATGGGCCCGCTTGGGCAGCTTGAATTCGGCCTGACGAAGGATGGCGGTATCCACCAGCCCCCGCTGGCGGGCTTCGCGGTCAGCACCTGGACCTTGGGTGTCGCGGTGAATTTCCGCTATCGCCCCCTGTCCTATGCCGTGGACGACGCCGTCAACGCCGCCCTGTCGGACGGACGGATCGCGCAAATCTACCAATCCTACGGCCTTAGCTTCCAGCCCCCGGAAAGATGACCCATGCGCCTTTGGTCGAATAACCAGGCCTGCGCCCTTTGACTATGCTGACCTCATAAACGGAGCTGACATCGCCATGAATCTCACCGACTCGAAAACCATAAACGCCGACCGGGCCACGGTCTGGGCCGCGCTGCTGAATCCGGAAGTGCTCAAGGCCTGCGTGCCGGGATGCCAAGAGATGACCGGATCGCCCGAAGACGGCTTCGAGGCCGTGGTCGTCCAGAAGGTCGGTCCCGTCAAGGCGACATTCAAGGGCGCCGTGGCCCTGACCGACATGGCCGAACCCGAAAGCCTGACCATCTCGGGCGAGGGCAAGGGCGGCGCCGCCGGCTTTGCCAAGGGTGGCGCCGATGTACGGCTCGAGGCGGATGGCGACCGGACCATCCTGCACTACGAGGTGGAGGCCAAGGTCGGCGGCAAGCTGGCGCAACTGGGCAGCCGCATCATCGACGGCTTCGCCAAGAAGATGGCCGATCAGTTCTTTCAGAATTTCCAGGATGCAGTGGGCACGCCCGAGCAGACCGAGGATGACGAGACGATCGTCACCGAAACCGGTGAAGAAAAGAAAAAGGGCTGGTTCAAGCGGCTTGTGAAAAGCTGACCAACGGCCCGACAAAAACTCAAGGGAGGACGCCATGACAAAAGTAACAATGACCATCAACGGGAAATCCGTGTCCCGCGACGTGGAGGGGCAGACACTGCTTGTGTCGCTGCTGCGCGAGGACTTGCACCTGACCGGCACGCATGTCGGCTGCGACACGTCGCAATGCGGGGCCTGCACGGTGCATGTGAACGGGAAATCCGTGAAATCCTGCACCATGTTCGCGGCAGAGGCGGATGGCGCCGAGGTCAAGACCATCGAGGGCATGGCCAATGCGGACGGGTCGCTCAACGTGATCCAGCAGGCGTTCCAGGATCACCACGGGTTGCAGTGCGGATTTTGCACGCCGGGCATGGTGATGGCGGCCACGTCGCTGCTCAAGGAAAACCCCAAGCCCACAGAGCAGGAGGTGCGTGTCTATCTCGAAGGCAACATCTGCCGCTGCACGGGCTATCACAACATCGTCAAGGCGATCATGGCCGCCAGCGGCCAGGACGTCAGCGCGATCGCCGCAGAATAAAACCGGCGGCGCGCGGGACTGTTCCGCGCCCGGCCCGCATATCATTTCAGGGAGATTTCTCATGCCTAAAGACACCGGAATAGGTGCCCCCACGCGCCGCCGCGAGGACGTTCGCTTTCTCAAGGGCGCCGGCGAATACACCGATGACATCAAGACCTACGGCCAGACGGTTGCGGTCTTTGCGCGCTCGACCGTGGCCAACGGGATCATCAAGTCCATCGACACCTCCGCCGCCGAGGCGATGCCCGGCGTTCTGGCGGTCTTTACCGGCGCCGATTTCGCCGAGGTTGGCGGCAACCCCGCCGGCTGGCTGATCAACAGCCGCGATGGCGAGCCGATGAAAGAGCCCAAGCGCCCGGTTCTGGCGCATGGCAAGGTGCGCCACGTTGGCGACGCCTATGCCGCGGTGATTGCCGAAACCGACCGCGAGGCGCGCGACGCGGCAGAGGCGATCGAGATCGAGATCGAGGAACTGCCCGCGATCATCGACGTCAAAGAGGCGCTGACCGGCGACAATTTCGTCCATGACGAGATCGGCACCAACCAGTGTTTCGACTGGGGCTGGATCGAGGACAACCGCGCGGCCACCGACGAGGCGATCAAGAACGCGGCGCATGTCACCACGCTTGAGCTGGTCAACAACCGTCTGGTGCCCAACGCGATGGAGCCGCGGTGTTCGATGGCGACCTACAAGGCCAGCGACGACGAATACATCCTGCACACCACCTCGCAGAACCCCCACCTGACGCGACTGCTGATCTCGGCTTTCGTGATGGGCATTCCCGAAAACAAGCTGACCGTGATCGCGCCCGACGTGGGCGGCGGGTTCGGCTCCAAGATCTATCACTACGGCGAAGAGGCGCTGGTGCTGGCCGCGGCCAAGCGCATCGGCCGTCCGGTGAAATGGACCGCCGACCGCACCGAGGCATTCCTGACGGACGCGCATGGCCGCGACCACGTGACCAAGATCGAACTGGCGACCGACGCCGAGGGCAATTTCCAGGCCTTCCGCACCGAAACCTATGCCAACGTCGGCGCCTATCTGTCGAACTTCGCGACGGCGACGCCGACGTTCCTGCACGGCACGTTGATGGCCGGCAACTATACGGTGCCGAATGTCTATGTGAACGTCAAAGCGGTGTTCACCAACACCGCGCCCGTCGATGCCTACCGCGGCGCGGGCCGCCCCGAGGCGACCTATTCGCTGGAGCGGGTGATCGACAAATGCGCGCGCGAATTGGGCATGGACCCGATCGAGCTGCGCCGCAAGAACTTCATCAAGCCCGACCAGTACCCCTATGCCTCGGCCGCGGGGCTGGAATATGACGCGGGCAACTACGACGCGCTGATGGACAAGATGGAAGAGGTCGCGGACATCAAGGGCTTTGCCGCCCGTCGGGCCGAAAGCGAAGCCAAGGGCCTGCTGCGCGGCTTTGGGGTCAACGCCTATATCGAGGCCTGCGGCATCGCGCCCAGCAACCTTGTCGGTGTGCTGGGCAGCCGCGTCGGTCTTTACGATGCGGCGACGGTGCGGGTGAACGCGACCGGCAACCTCAGCGTCATGGTCGGCGCGCACAGCCATGGGCAGGGCCACGAGACCGTGTTCCCGCAGGTGGTGGCGGAAATGCTTGGCATCGACGCCTCAAGCATCGACATCGTGCATGGCGACACCTCCAAGATCCCGTTCGGAATGGGCACCTATGGGTCGCGCAGCCTTGCGGTCTGCGGCTCTGCCGTGGTGCGTGCGACCGAGAAGATCATCAACAAGGCCAAGAAGATCGCGGCCCACATGCTCGAGGCGTCGGAGACGGACATCGAGCTGAAGGACGGGTCGTTCACCATCGCGGGCACCGACAAGTCGGTGTCCTTCGGCGAGGTCGCGCTCAAGGCCTATATCCCGCATGATTTCCCGCTCGAGGATATCGAACCGGGGCTGGAGGAGACCGCGTTCTACGATCCGGCGAACTTTACCTATCCGTCGGGCGCCTATTGCTGCGAGGTCGAAGTGGACCCCGACACCGGCAAGGTGCGGGTGGACCGTTTCGCCGCCGTGGACGATTTCGGCAACGTCATCAACCCGATGGTCGTGACCGGACAGGTGCACGGGGGCCTGGGCCAGGGTATCGGTCAGGCCCTGCTGGAGGCCGCGCGCTACAACAGCGACGGTCAGCTCGAAAGCGCGAGCTACATGGATTACACGATGCCGCGCGCCGACGATCTGCCGTTCTACACGGTGGACCATTCGCAGGGCACGCCCTGCACGCACAATCCGCTGGGCGTGAAAGGCTGCGGCGAGGCGGGGGCGATCGGATCGCCGCCGACAATCGTCAACGCGGTGATCGACGCCCTGCAATCGGGCGGCAAGAACGTCACCCATATCGACATGCCGCTGACCCCGCACCGCGTGTGGTCGGCCATGAACAGCGCGTGAGGGAGAACAACCATGTACGCATTTGACATCGAGACCCCAACCACCATCGCCGACGCGGTCGCGGCCCTCAAGGCGGACGAGGCGCAGCCGCTGGGCGGCGGACAGACGTTGATCCCCACGCTCAAGGCGCGGCTTGCGGCCCCGTCCAAGCTGATCTCGCTGGCCAGGGTGGCGGACATGCAGGGCGTGTCCGTCGCGGGTGACACCCTGCGCATCGGTGGCGCGACCACCCACGCCACGGTCGCGTCCGACGCCGCGCAAAGCTATCCCGGTCTTGCCGCGCTTGCCGGGCATATCGGCGATCCGGCGGTGCGCAATCGCGGCACCATCGGCGGGTCGATCGCGAACAACGATCCGGCGGCCTGCTATCCGGCGGCGGCGCTGGCATCGGGCGCCACCATCGTGACCGACACGCGCGAGATCGCGGCCGACGATTTCTTTGTCGGCATGTTCGAGACCGCGCTGGCGGAGGGCGAGATCGTGACCGCCGTCAGCTTTCCGATCCCGCAGGCGGCGAACTATCAGAAGTTCGTGCAGCCCGCGTCGCGGTTTTCGCTGGTCGGTGTGTTCGTTGCGAAATACGCCGACGGCGTGCGCGTCGCCGTGACAGGCGCGTCCGAGGGCGGCGTGTTCCGCTGGACCGAGGCCGAGCAGGCGCTGTCGTCCGATTTCTCGGCAGATGCGCTCAAGGATCTCAGCGTCAGCGCGGACGGCATGATCAGCGATCTGCACGGCACCGGCGACTACCGCGCGCATCTGGTCAAGGTCATGACGGGCCGCGCCGTCAAAGCCGCCGGCTAGACCGGTTTCACCCCCTGAAATGGCCAAAGGCCCCGGCACGCGCCGGGGCCTTTTTCATGTCGACGGCGGGCAGGCTACAGGGTGATCAGATCGCCGGTGGTGTTCACCAGCGTGACGCGCCGAATGCCATGGCGACCGGGCAGCGCACGGATCATATCCAGCGGTGCCAGCGCCAGTGCGGTGGAAAAGCCGTCGGCCGTCGTGGCATCCGCCGCCTCGACCGACACGGTCGACCATTGCGGTGCGGCACTGGCGTGCAGGATGTGCCCTCGCCCCTGCAACGGCACGGAGTGCGGGCTTGAGGTCGCGATCGCGCCCTGGGTCAAAGTGCGCGTTCCCAGGTGGCCGAACTGCGGATCGCTCAGGCCCAGCGTCCACGGTCCGCCGCTCCCCCGGAATTCACCGATATTGACCAGCGTATCGCCAAACCCCGCGGCCGCCAGCAGGTCCGCCACGCGGTCGGTGGCGAAGCCTTGCGCGATTCCGTTGAAGGTCAGCGCCTGACCTGTTCCCAGCACCACGGCCTGTGTGCCATGCGTGACCCGCGACCATCCGATCAGGCGGCGCGCGGCAACAAGATCGCCGCCATCGGCCAGCGCGCGCCACAGCGGCTGCACCGTGGGATCGAACAGCCCGCCTGTCGCGCGGTGAACCCGGTCGGCGGCCCGCATCAGGGTGCGGAACATCGGGTCCGGCGTGTCCAGCCGCCCCGCCGCATTGAGCCGCGACAGCTGCGAGCCGGGATCGAAAAGATTGAACTGCGCCTCGATCCGGCGCAGCAGATCGCGGGCCGCGCGCACCGCGGGCCCGGCGATATCGCGCGGCCCCCGGATCGTGATGTCGATCTCGGCGCCGAAGGCCCGGCCCTGCCAGCGTTCGGCGCGCGCGGGCCCCGCCAGAAGGCAGGCGGCAGAGATCGACAGGAACCGGCGGCGCGACAGGGTCATTCGGCGGCCACCTTTTGCAGGGCGCGCCCGCGCCGCGCGGCAAGACGCAGTGGCACGCATTGCGTCGGGTCATCGTGGATCGTCACGCAGTCAAGGCACTGGAAACATTCGGAATACTGAATTTCGCCGGTTTTCTTGATCGCTCCGTAGGCGCATTTCACGCGGCACAGCTGGCAGGGCGACCCGCATTCCGGCCGCCGGTCGATCCATTTGCGGGTGCGCAGCAGGCCGCCGATCGCCATGACCGCGCCCAGGGGACACACGTAGCGGCAAAAGCCCTTGAACACGACCATCGACAGCAAAAGCAACCCCGCCGCATAGGCGACATAATACCATTCGCGGAGAAAGAAGGTGGTGATCGCGGTCTTGAACGGCTCCACCTCTATCGCCTTGTCCAGCCGCGCAGGCACCGTGAACAAAATGGCGACCAATGCGAACAGAACGATATATTTCAGCCACTTGAGCTGATTATCAAGGCGCCGTGGGACTTCGAACTGAGGAATGCGCAGGGCGCGCGCGATGTGATGGGCGAATTCCTGCATCGCGCCGAACGGGCACAGCCAGCCGCAAAACAGCCCCCGGCCCCACAGCACGAACCCCAAGAGCGACACCGCCCAGATCACCAGCGAAAACGGATCGTAGAGCAGGAACGCAAAAGAGCCGCCCTCGGTCAAAGTGCGCAGCGCCCCCAGCGGCGTGGCGATCGACAATTGCCCCTGGCCCCACCAGCCGATGAACCCGGTGACGAAGGCGAGGATGCCCAGACGGATCGGCGTAAAATGTCGATGCCCGGCCAGACGGTTCAGATTCGCACCCAAAAGCGCCAGAAGCCCGGCCAGAAACACGCACAGCACGATCAGGTCGGTGGAGCGGTTGTAGACCGCGCTCAGCCAGGGCGGCACCGGCTTGACGGCTTCGGGCCGTTTGAAGAACCGCGCATCGGTCACGTGCTCGGCGGCAAATGTCACCGACCCGATTTCGGGCTTGAACACGCCGTGTTCGCGCAGCGCCTTGACCTGCAGCGTCCAGGGGCTGGTCGGGTCGAAGCCAAGCCGCCGGTCGGTCCGCAGGATCAGCGCCGTGCCGTCGTGCAGCGCGGCCGGCACGTCGTCCTTCAACTCGATATAGATATCCGCGTCGCGCAGCGCGATCGGGAACCCGCCCTGCGCCGCGCTGATCAGATCGGGCGCGGTGTTGCGTATGAATTCGTCGGTGGTGAGCCCGTGGCGCGCGGTTTCCACCACGAGAATCGGCTCATCGCTGGTCGAGATTTCCATGAAGCCCTGAAGTTCCTTCAGGCTCCCGCTGGATAAGACGGCGCGGGCGATGGCGGGCGGCCCGATGTCGATGACCCACAGATCGAGATAGACGCCATCCGGGTCCGCCGTCGCCTCGGGATCGTCGCGTTCCCAGATCGTGCCGGCAAACGCGGCATCCATCTCCGAATTCAGCACCTGTTTGCGCGTCACCAGCCCCTCGTCCACCAGCCTGGCCCATGTCAGGTCTTCGTCATGGCTCATGTCGGGATAGGCGGGCGGCCCGGTTGCGACGCCGCTCATCTTCTCGCGGGCGACCTTGAGGGCCGCGGCCAGCAGGCTTTCATGCGCGATCCGCACAGATGCCGTGGCCTTGGTCACACCATCGAGATAGATCAGCGCGCTGCCGTCCGACCCGCTGCCATAGGGGGTGCCGACGACAAGGCTGTCGGAAATGGAATGGCCGCGATACTGCTCGAAGAACTTGTGGAACGCCGCCTCGCCCAGCCCCGAGACGAAAATCGGCTCGTTGTGCGAGATCAGCTTTACGTCCAGAAACCGGCCATCGAGGTCGAGCATGACGAGCATGTTGATCGGCGCGCCGGAAAATCCGGGTAGCGGCGCCATGGGTTCGGTTTCGAACACGTAGCCCGCTTCGGCGCCGCCGGAATTGAGAAGGTGCCAGACGCCCTCGTCGTTGATCCGCTGGCCCAGCGACATCGGCGGGGCGACAAACGGCTCGAGCACGTCACGCTCCAACGGCGCCGCCGCGAGCGAAGCCGTCATGAAGGCCCAAAAGGCAAGGGCGCGCAAAAGCATCCGCTGAACCGGGTGGCGTGTCATGGGGCCATGATTACCGCCAGCACCCGCCCGGCCCTATGCGACCAAGGTCGGACGTGGGCGGCAGGTGCCACTGCGTCCGGCGGTGTCAGGGCGCGCCGCGGGGCCGCCCGACACAGCGGGTTTACGCCGGGCAGACCGAAAAAGACTTCGGCGCGGGGTGTCCGCAACAGGTCAACAGTTGATGCGAAAGCGATACAACCCTAAGCTAGTCCTGTCGATCGGTGACCGCGCCCGGCACAGCCGCGCGTTCGGAATCACCATTTCGATGAACATAGCGATATAGGGAGGAGTTAAATGTTTTATTCAGGACAAGGCGGGCAACCGCGGTGGATTGCACCGCTTGCCATTGCTGCACTTATCGGTGCGACATCGTCGATGGCGATGGCACAGGCCGGTATGAACACGACCAGTCTTCAGCATGAAATCGTGCTGGATGACCTCGAAAACCCATGGGACATGGCATTTCTGGACGACGGCACCATGTTCTTTACCGAAAAGTGCCAGGGCCTGTCGGTGCGCATGGCGTCCGGCGAGGTGAACGCGCTGCTGGGCATGGGCGGGGCCGAAGGCTATCCCGCCACCGCCGACGACCTGTTCTGCGAAGGCCAGGCCGGCATGATGGGTGTCGCCGTCGACCCGAACTTTGGCGAGAATCGCCGGATCTACGTTTACTCCACTTCGAACATGTCGGACCCGCACACCAACCGGCTGATGCGGCTGGTGGTGAACGAGGACTTTACCGGCGTGTCCGAGCGGACCGACATCGTTGACGACGTACCCTACAAGATGGCGGCCAGCGACCATCCGTTCGGCGGGCCGGGCGCCCATAACGGCGGCCGGGTGCGGTTCGGGCCGGATGGCGCATTGTGGCTGACCACCGGCGACAACCACAACGAAGAGATCCCGCAAAGCCCGACGCTGATGGGCTCCAAGGTGCTGCGCATGGATACCGACGGCAACGCGCATCCCGACAACGCACCGCCAGAGGGCTTCGATCCGCGGACCTACACCTATGGTCACCGCAACGTGCAGGGCATCGCCTTTCACCCGGGGACCGGGACGGCCATCGTCGCCGAGCACGGGCCCTGGCATTCGGACGAGATCACGGTTCTGCAGAATGGTGGCAACGGCGGGTGGGATCCGCGCGACAACATGGCCGGACGTGGCGATTGCCCGGACAATTACTGCGGGTACATGCCCAACCAGATGGACGGCATGAACCGGTATGAGCGCGCGGCCTTCATGCCGATGACCGACTTCAAGACCTATCCCGACGCAATGCCCCCGATCTGGACCAACAACGGCTGGTCGCAAGGCACCTCGTCGGCTGCCTTCCTCGAGGGTGAGCAATGGGGAAGCTGGGACGGCGCCCTTGTCGTCGGACTGATGGGCATCGGCTTTGGCGGCACGCCGATCGGCCAGCGCATCGACGTGATCGAACTGGCCGACGACCTGTCGGTGGTCGACGTCACCGAGATGACGCTGCCGATGGAATCGGCGCGCTTCCGGTCGCTGGTCCTCGGGCCGGACGGCAGCCTTTATACGGCCGTGGACGAAGGCGTGATCCACAAGCTGACGCCGACAAACTGACGCTCGCCTGAGCACGATCGCGCCGGCCCGCTGCCGGCGCGATCAACCGCCCGCGAAGCGGGGTCGCCCGGCTGTCACGGGGCCGCGACGGGGATCATTGCGGGATGGCATCGCCAAAGATAAGGTGATGGGGAATTTCAAAGCGCTGGTCGTCAACGCGAATGATGTGAAGCGGGCCGCTTTTGCGCCAATCCACATCGGTGCCGACGCCCGACATTGTCGCATTCGCCGATATGAACGTGCCGTTGACGAAGTAGAGCGTCCGGCTGAACCCGTTGGAAAAGGTCGCCACCGCTGTCGCGTCGCCCCCGGCACCGCGTGCGATTTCGATGTGGCAGGTCTGCATCTTCTGCCCGCGCACCTGCGCGCAGGGGATCGTGCCGCGGGCATCGAAATCGCGGGACTTCGCCCGCTGCGCGCTGTCGTCGCGCCCGGTGGGCACCGTCCCGTCCGGGCTTTGCGCCGGGCGCAGGGCCTCTGCCGCGCCATGACCGCGCGGACCGTCGCCAAGCGGCCGGACCAGGCACCAGACGCGGCCCGCGTTTCGGGTGCAGCCCATGTTGTTGAGGATGGTCCCGGCGGGCAGCACCGCAATCGGCTCCGCCGTGTCGGAGGGCGTGCCGTGCAGCGCGAGGCCGTCTTGCGCCACCACTTCCCATCGTCGCGGACCGCCGTCCTGCGGTGCGGCCGGCACGTCCGCGGCGATCCCGTCCCGGGCCTGCGCGGGCACTGCCCAGATCGCGATCAGGCAGACCGCGGCGCCGAATACATGGGGCCAGCGGCGGAGGGCCGCGCGCGCAGGCACCCGCATCCCGCGATCGTCAGCCCGCCGTTCGGACAGGCCCGGCATGGATCACTCCAGCTCGGTGGTGATGTAGGTCACGATGCTGGCGATGTCCTCGTCGCTCAAATCCTCGGCCAGCGGCATCATCAGGGCGGAATTCGGCCCGATCTTTTCGCCCGCGCGGTAGGCCTCGAGACGTTGAGTGAGGTACTCCTCGCCCTTTCCCACCAGCTTGGGAAAGCTGGCCATGCCCTTGCCAGTGGGGCCATGGCAGTTCTTGCAGACGCTTTGATAGATCTCTTTCCCGTCGTCGCCGTCTTGCGCCATCGCCGGGCCCGCGCCCGACGCGGCAAACACTATTACGGTCAGTAGCTTCGTGATATTCATGATCCATCCAGATTCAGCTTGGTTAGCGAAGTTCGGCACGGCGGTCGCGCCCTGCCGACGGCACGGTCCCTCATTCCGAGGCGGCAGTCAAGTTCGCCCGCCGATATCGGATCGGCCCCGCCTGAGCGATCCGGACGCCGCGCCGCGCCGTTCAGAGCAGCAGCCCGTAGATCACCACCCACACCGACAGAACGCAGGCGCAGATCAGCGTGTAGGCGCCGTTCCAGACAAGCCCGACGCGCAGTGCGCTGATCCCCCCGAAAGAACCGATCAGCAGCGTCGTCGCGGTATAGGGCGAGCTTGCGCCGCTCAAGGTCCAGCCGGCGGTAATCGCAACCACCAGCGCGGTGGGCGACACGCCCAGGCTGGCGGCATCGGGAATGAGCGGCGCGATCAGCGTGACGGCAAGGATCGGGTTCATGCCCACCTGTCCCGCCAACGGGATGATCCAGACGAAGGATACCAGAATGACCCAAGTGGGCAGCGCCCCCAGATCGAGGCCCGCCCGCGCCATCACCGGCGCCAGCAGCTGCGCGCCCACGGTGCCGATGTAGCCCGCCATCATCAAGAGCGTCAGTTCGCCGCGATAGCCGGGCAATTCGGCAAAGAGGTAATCGCGCACCCGCGTGGCGACGTGATACGCCGGGCGCGTCCGCCAGTGCTGGATCACCATCCAAACCAGCGCCATCACCGGCACGATCACCGCCACGATCCCCACGATGCGGACGCTGGTCAGCGCGTAGAGCGTGGACACCCCGATCACCAGCAGCGACAAGAGCACGACCAGCGGGGTCATCGCCCACCAATTGCCCGTGGGGTCGGTGCGCGGGGCAGGCGCGGTCGTCAGGCGTGGTTTGAACGCGGTATCGAGGATCCAGCCGATGCCCGACACGATCAGCGCGGTGATCAGCCCCGGCACCACCGCCTGTGCCCAGGACGTTCCCGGCACCATGGTGGTCGAAATCGCCATCGCGAAAGACAGCGGTGACCACGGCAGGCTGGAGATGAAGCCGCGCTGGATCGCCAGCAACATGCGGCGGGTCCGGATCATGCGAATTTCCGCGTTGGGTTCGGACTTGGCGCTGGACATCGCGAGCGCGCCCAAAAGCTGGATCGCACCGTAGTTGAGAAGCAGCGCGAACATCTGTCCGCCGACCGACAGCGCCGCATAACGGCGCCCCGGCTTTTGCGCCGACAGGAACCGCCCCGCCTGCTGGATCGCGGGCGAGGTCTGGGCGACGTTGCGCAGGGTGGCCAGCGCCGAGAAGAACGCCGCGATGAAGGCGGCGGCGCCCAGCGCGCGCAGGGTGATGGCGACCCAGTCGGGATCGGTCAGCGCCAGCGCGCCGGTCAGCCCGACGGCCACGGCGATGAAGACCTTGCGCGATCTGCCGACCTGCGTGGCAAAGACCGCCATGACGCCAAGCACCAGCACCGGCACCACGGGTGCCGTCCACCCCGCCACACCCCATTCGCGGAAAATCACAAGCACCGTGATCGCGGCAATCGCGCTGCCCACGATCCGGTCCCAAGCCGCCTGTCGTCTCATAGCTCCGCCCCGATGACCTGCTGCCGCTTGTGCCCAATGGACGACAGGGGCGCAAGCGGCAAGCGCCGGGCGCAGGCACGCAGATCACCGCCGCTTGATGCGGCGCAGGTCCTTCATCACGTCGACAAGGAAAGCGGTGAACAGGCCAAAGACAAGCAAGCCATTGGTCGCCGTCATTCCCGCCAGAAGCCGCCATTCGGCGTCGAGCACCAGATCGCCGTAGCCGACGGTCGTGAACGATACGATGGCGAAATAAAGCGCCGGTTCCAGCGTGTCGAACAGGCCAAGCGCGTAATAGACGAGCGCCCAGATCCAGACCGAGAGCGTGACCACCACCAGAATCCAGAACAGTGCCGCCAGCAGGGCCGACAGCGCGATCAGGCGTCGTCTGGACGCAGCGTAGCGCCCGATGCGCGCCTCCAGCGCTTCGGAAGCGATTTCGAAGAACACCGTGGACAGGACCATGGTCGTCGCGATCACGCACGAGCCGATGGACAAGACAGCGATCATGCCGCGCAGCGCCCGGCGATGGGAAAGCCGGCATCGGCGGGCACGGGCGGCGGCATAGGCGCTAGTGCAGCCTCATGGGCCGGCCCAGCCCCGGCGACATCGTCTCAAGCGCGCCGATGAGCGCCACGATCCGCCGCGTACAGGCCCCGAGGACGAACCGGCGCATCTCGGGCGAGTTGCGCATCAGCTGCTCGAACGCCTGGCGCGGCATCGCGATCACGTCGATGTCGGTCTCTGCGACGGCTCTACCGGGGTATCCCGCGCAGGCCATCAGGGAGGCTGTTGTCATATGGCGGCCCTCGCCCGCTTGGACGCGATCGGTGATCAGCGGGTGCCCGGTGGCGGTCGGGCGTTCGATGCGAAGCGTACCCGACGTCAGCACAAGAAGGATATAGGGAATATTCTGCGGCTCGAAGACCTTGCTTCCGGCGGCGATGCGCAGGTGCTGGGCCTGCGCCATCACGGTTTGCGGAACCGGGACCGGGGGGGCGTCAACGGGGTCGGCCCGAGGGCCAGTCGGGGGATGTAGTGGCATTTTCGCGCGCTCCTTTGCTGCAGTGCCGATCATACGGCGGGTCACGGTGTGCGGATTTGACATTGCTCAAGGGCGCGGCACCGTGCGGGCGGCAAGCTGGGCACAGCGTTTCGCGATCTTGCCCACAGCCTTTGGATGGACCCATGCTACAGACAGTGAAAACCACGGCGGTGGTGTATTATTCCCGCACCGGCCACAGCAAGGACGCTGCGACCGAGATCGCCGACACGCTTGGCGCGCAACGGTTTCGCCTGACCGTGGACCGATACCACGGCCCGCGCCTTGGCTATCTGACCGCGGGGTTCGACAGCCTGCGCCAGCGCCTGCCGCAACTGACCTCGCCGCAGCCCGCGCTGCGCGGGTTTCAGGCGATCGTGTTCTGCGCCCCGGTCTGGACCAGCTATCCCGCCACGCCGATGCGCCGGTTCCTGCGCGATCATCCGGTGCTGCCGGGCGTCGTGGGCCTGTTCCTGACCTGCGGCGACGACAGCGAACCGGCCAAGGCGTTCGAGATGGCGCAGGCCGATCTGGGCCGTTCCTTTCAGGCGCGCGGATACCTGCCCGATGCGCTGGCGCGGACCCCGGGCGGCCAACAGCGCGTCACCGAGTTCTGCGCGGCACTTCAGGCGCTGGTGAAAACAGCCGTTTGACGCAGGTCAACGTAAGTCGTGGCGCGCGCTGGCATAGAGGATGCGAAAGGAGAGCCGCGTGCCGGAGATCGTATTTCGCACCCAGGGTGTGACCAAGGTCTATGACACCGGCGCGGTCAAGGTCTATGCCCTTGCGGGCGTCGATCTGGAGCTTTACGCGGGCGAGTTGGCGGTGTTGCTGGGCCCGTCGGGCAGCGGGAAATCGACGCTGCTCAATATCCTGGGCGGGCTGGATCGGGCCACGGACGGGCAGGTGTGGTTCCGCGACCGCGAGCTGACCCATCTGAACGATCGCGAGATGACGCGGTTCCGGCGCGATCACGTCGGCTTCGTGTTTCAGTTCTACAACCTGGTGCCCAGCCTGACGGCACGCGAAAACGTCGGGCTGGTGACCGATGTCGCAATCGACCCGATGCCCCCCGAAGAGGCGCTGAGGCTGGTGGGCCTGGGGGCGCGGATGGACCATTTTCCCGCCGAACTGTCGGGCGGCGAGCAGCAGCGCGTCGCCATCGCCCGCGCCATCGCCAAACGTCCCGAGATCTTGCTGTGCGACGAGCCGACGGGCGCGCTCGACAGTGCGACGGGCGTGCAGGTGCTCGAGGTCTTGCGCGACATCAACGACCGGTTCGGCACCACCACCGTCGTGATCACCCACAACGCCGAAATCCGCCGCATGGCGCATCGCGTGATCCAGTTTCAGGACGGCCGGATCAGCGATGTCCAGGTGAACGAGACGCGCCTTGCGCCGTCGGAAATCGCGTGGTGAGCGGCCATGCAGGTGCTTGACATAAAGCTGTTTCGCGATTTCCGGCGCCTGTGGGTTCAGGTTCTGGCAATCGCGATGGTGCTGGCCTGCGGGGTGGCGATCGTGCTGACCTCCTTTGGCATGTACCGTGCGTTGGGCGAGACCCGTCAGGCCTATTACGAGCGCAACCGCTTTGCCGATGTGTTCGTCGCGGCCAAGCGCGCGCCGCAAAGCCTGCTGCCGGATCTGCGCCGTGTTGCCGGCGTGCAGGCGGTGGAGGCGCGGATCACCGGGTATTCCATTCTCGACGTGCCCGGCCATGCCGAGACCGTGGTGGGGCACATCCTGTCGCTGCCCGAGACCGGTGAGCACGTGTTGAACGTGCCGGTGCTGCGGCGCGGTGCTGCGCCGCTGCCGGGCGCGCGGTATGACGTGATGGTCAACGATGCCTTTGCGCTGGCGCACGGGCTGGCGCCGGGCGACAGTTTCGATGCGAACCTCAATGGCACGCTCAGGCGGCTGACGATCACCGGCACCGTCCTGTCGCCGGAATTCATCTATTCGATCGGGCCGGGCCAGTTGATGCCCGACAATGCGGCCTACGGTATAGTATGGCTGCCCGAACGTACGGCCGAAGCCGCCTTTGACATGACGGGCGCGTTCAATCACCTGTCGGTCAAACTCGTGCCGGGCGCGCGGGCCGAAGCGGTGATCGACGCGATGGACGACCTGCTGGACGACTACGGCGGTCTGGGTGCCTATGGCCGCGACCTGCATCCCTCCGACAGTTTCGTGAGCGCGGAGCTGAACCAGTTGCGTGGCATGGCACTGGTGCTGCCGCCGATCTTTTTCGGCATCTCGGCGTTCCTGGTCAGCATGGTCATGGGCCGCATCGTCACGCTGGAGCGCAGCGAGATCGGCCTGCTCAAGGCGATCGGGTATTCCGACACCGAAGTGATGCTGCATTACCAGCTGCTGGCGGGACTGGTGGCCTTGGTGGGGATCGCCGTGGGCTGGATCTTTGGCGCATGGCTGGCGCATGGTCTGGCGGTTCAATATGCGCAGTTCTTCGATTTTCCGTTCCTGATCTACAGCGTTTCGCCGGGGGCCTATGCGGGGGCGGGGCTGCTGGCGCTTTCGACAACGGCGCTGGGGGCGGCGCGGTCGGCGTGGCGCGCCGCACGGCTGGCGCCCGCCGTCGCGATGCAGCCCCCCGCCCCGCCGCAGTTTCGCCGGTCGCTGCTGGACCGGATGCTGGAACACGTCAGGGTGCGGCAATCGACCACCATGATCCTGCGCAGCCTCGCGCGATGGCCGCTCAGGTCGGCCTTGACGATCCTGGGGCTGTCGCTTGCGGTGTCGGCGGTGGTTGCCGCGTTCTTCATCAACGATGCGCTGGACGAAATCATCGACCGCGCGTTCTTCCAGTCGAACCGGCAGGACGCCGTGCTGCTGTTTTCCGACGATCTGCCGGACACCGCTCTGGCGGATGTGGCGCGGCTGCCCGGTGTGCTGGCCGCCGAGGGGCAGCAGGCCCATCCCGCCATCCTGCGCCACGGCGCGCGGTGGAAGCGCGTGGCCATCGAGGCGCGGGCGCCGGGCGCCGACCTGGCCCGCATCGTGGGGCGCGACGGCAGGGCGGTCGACGCGCCGCCGGGCGGAATCGTGCTGTCGCAGCGACTGGCGCAGCATCTGAACGCCGGCCCCGGCACCGCGATCGAGGCGGAATTCCTGACCGGGCGGCGCGAGACCCACACGATCACCGTCACCGACACGGTCGAGCAGTACTTCGGCCTCGGGGCCTATGTGGACCTTGGGTATCTCAACACGCTTTTCCGGCAAAGACCGCAGATCGGCAGCGCGAATGTGCTGGTCGATCCGGCGGCGCTCGGGGCGTTGCATGCCCGGGTGCGCGAACTGCCCGTCCTGATGGGGCTGGCGATGCTGACCGACACGCGGCAAAGCTTTCAGGACACGATCCGCCAGAACATCGTCATCATGAACACGGTCTACATCACCATCGCCGTGCTGATCACCGTCGGCGTGGCCTATAACGGCGCGCGGATCCAATTGTCGGAGCGCGCCCGCGAGCTCGCCAGCCTGCGCATCCTCGGCTTCACCCGGACCGAGGTGTCCTACATCCTCGTGGGCGAGACGATGCTGCTGGCGCTGCTGGCACAGCCCCTGGGATGGCTGATCGGCACATGGATCGCCACCGCGATGACGAATGCGTTTTCCAGCGATCTTTATACCATCCCGCTGGTGCTCAGGCCGCATACCTTCAGCCTGGCGAGCCTGGTGGTGCTGGGGGCGGCGGCGGTGTCGGTGCTGATCGTGCGGCGCAGGCTGGACCGACTGGACCTGGTGACCGTGATGAAGACGAGGGAGTAGGAACGCGCGCGATGGCAGTGTCGAAACGCACATTGGGGCTGATGGGGCTGGGTGCCGGGATCGTGGCGGTGCTGCTTTATGTCACCGTGCGGCCGGAGCCGGTTGCCGTCGATCTGCATGACGTGCGCGTGGGGCCGATGACGGTGACCATCGACGCGGACGGCAAGACCCGGATCCGCGACCTCTACGAGGTGTCGGCGCCGATTTCGGGCACGGCGCGCCGGTCGCCGGTGGAGGTGGGCGACCGGGTGATCGCGGGCGAAACCGTGGTCGCAATCGTGGAGCCCGTGGCCCCCAGCCTGCTGGACGCCCGCAGCCGAATCCAGGCCGAAGCCGCCGTGCGCGAAGCCGAGGCATCGCTGCATGTGGCGCAGACCGAACTGCTGCGCGCGCAGGAGGATCAGCGCCTTGCCCGGAGCCAGTTCGACCGCACCCAGACCCTGATGGACCGGGGCGTGGCGTCGGTGACGCAACTGGAGGACGCGGCCCAGCGGCTGGCCGTGACCACCGCCGCGGTGGAAGCCGCCCAGGCGCGCATCGACATGGCGCGCGGATCGCTGGAGCGCAGCCGCGCCGCCCTGATCGAGCCCACGACGGCGCAAAATCCCTCCGGAGGCTGCTGCGTCCGGATATTTGCGCCGTCGGACGGGGTTGTCCTGTCGGTCGTGACGATCAGCGAACGGCCGGTTCTGGCGGGTGCGCCGCTGTTGTCCATCGGCGATCCCACCGACCTTGAACTGGTGGTCGATCTTTTGTCGAACGACGCCGTGCGGCTGGCCCCGGGCGTGCCCGCCAAGGTGACCCGCTGGGGTGGCGACACGCCGCTGGATGCGGTGCTGAACCGGGTCGAGCCCGCCGCGCGCACCAAGGTATCGGCGCTCGGGATCGAGGAACAGCGCGTCGATGCCATCTTTGACCTGGTCACACCGCTGAAAGACCGCCCCGGGCTGGGCGACGGGTTTTCGGTCTTTGTGCATATCATCGAATGGCAGGCCGAGGAGGTGATGCAGGTTCCGGTCAGCGCGCTGTTCCGGCGTGGCGACGGCTGGGCGGTGTTCCGGGCGATCGAGGGGGTCGCGCAGGAAATGCCGGTGCAGATCGGGCAGCGCAACACCCGCATGGCGCAGGTGCTCGACGGGTTGTCGCCGGGCGATCGGGTGATCGTGCACCCCAGTGACGCCATCAGCGCGGGCAGCCTGATCCGCGAGCGCGACACGCTTTGACACAAGGATGAAAGGAGCAACCAGATGACCCATAACGACACGAGGACACCCGATGCATTGCTGCACTCGGCCATCGGGCGGGTGACCGGAGGGCTGTCGCCCACCGCGCTGGCCACGGCCTACCTGGATTGGGCGATGCACCTTGCCGGATCGCCCACCAAGCAGGGCGACCTGCTGGCAAAGGCACAGACCGAGGCGCTGCGCCTGATGACCGGCGGGAAACGGAGCGAGGAGCGCAACGGGCGCGACAGCCGCTTTTCCGATCCACGCTGGAACACCCTGCCCTTCGCGGCCTATCGCGATACGTTTCTCGCGCAGCAACGCTGGTGGAATGCCGCGACCACGCACCTGGCGGGCGTGGACCCGAAACACGAGCGGATCGTCAACTTCATCGCGCGCCAGATGCTCGACATGGCGGCGCCCAGCAACTTTGCCATCACCAATCCGACCGTGCTGAGCCGGACCTGGGACGAGCATGGAGAAAACCTCTTGCGTGGGGCGCAGAACTGGATCCAGGATTTCAACCAGTTGATCGGACAGCGCAGACGCCCCCATTGCGAGGATTTCTGCGTCGGGCGCGACATCGCGGTGACCCCCGGCGAGGTGGTGTTCCGCAATCGCCTGATCGAGCTTATCCGCTACACCCCGCGCAGCGACACGGTCCGCCCCGAGCCGATCCTGATCGTGCCGGCGTGGATCATGAAATACTACGTGCTGGACCTGTCGCCGGAAAATTCGCTGGTGCGCTATCTGTGCGAACAGGGGTTCGAGGTCTTCATCATCTCGTGGAAGAACCCGGACGCCGACGACGCCGACCTGACGATGCAGGACTATGTCGATCTTGGCGTGCGCGCCGCGATCAAGAAGATCACCAGGGGCGACAAGGACGCAAGGCTGCATGCGGTCGGCTATTGCCTTGGCGGGACCTTGCTGTCGATCGCGGCTGCCGCGATGGCGCGCGACGGGGACGACCGGTTTGCCACGCTCAGCCTGCTGGCCTCGCAGGTGGATTTTTCCGAACCGGGCGAGATCGGGCTGTTCATCAATGAAAGCCAGGTCGCGTTCCTGGAGGACATAATGGCGACCCAGGGGTATCTGGATGCCGACCAGATGGCCGGCGCGTTCCGGCTGTTGCGCTCCAACGACCTGATCTGGAGCAGGGTGATCCGGCACTACCTGCTGGGCGAACGCACCCAGATGAACGATCTGATGGCATGGAACGCCGACAGCACGCGGATGCCCGCCAAGATGCATTCCGAATACCTGCGCCACCTCTTTCTGCACAACGATCTGGCCAAGGGGATGTTTCAGGTCGATGACGCGCCGGTGGCGCTGTCCGACATCCGCGCGCCGATCTTTTGCGTGGCCACGACCAAGGACCACATCGCGCCCTGGCGGTCGGTGTACCGCCTGATGTTGCTGACCGATACCGACGTGACCTTCGTGCTGACCAACGGCGGGCACAATGGCGGCATCCTGTCGGAACCGGGCCACGAGGGCCGGCATTATTTCCGCATCCACAAGACCGAGGGAGATGCCTACAGATCGGCCGGCGCATGGATCGAAACCGCAAAGGCCCACGACGGGTCATGGTGGCCGGTCTGGACAAGATGGCTGGCAGAAAAAAGCGGAGCGCCAGTGGCACCCCGCAGGACGAACGTGCCGCATATCGCGGCCGCTCCGGGTCATTACGTCTTTGGCTAGATCGGCGTCGCGTGCCGCTTTCCGGCGGGCGGCTCCTTCGATGCCTCCTTGAGCTTTTCCATCATCGTGCTGCTCATCTCGACCATCTTTCCGGTCTCGTCGCGGTATTGCTCCACCGCGGTCTGGATGAACTGCGCCTGCACCTTCTGCACCTCCTCGATGTTGCGGCAATGCAGGATCTGGTGCTGGGTCTTGACGTCCTCCTTGATCCGGTCGGCCACAAAGCTCAGCCATTCCGATCCCATCTCGCTCATCTGTTCGAGCCAGGCTGTCCCCATCCATGCAATCGATCCGAACCCCACCTTCTGAAGCTCGGCAACCGCCTGCATGGCGGAGGTCGCGGAGATATTCTCTTCGCCGGTCGTCTTGTTTTTTTCGGCCATCTGACAGTCCTTTCTGATCTGGTTGGTAGCGCGACCCTAGCCGCGCGTGCGCCGCGTTTTATTGATCTGGCTCAACGCGCGCGGGGCAATCGGCGGCATAGGCGCCAGATGACACAAATCATGCCCCGTGACGGCGGATTGGCGCCGCCCGCACCTGCGACAGGCGCAAATGCCGGCCCCGGCGCGCGCTTGATCTGGCTCAACGCGCGGGCCGGAGACGGCGCGTTAGCATTCCCCAGATCGCACGGGGAGAGCCGCAGATGGCATTGGAGCACGGGCACAGCGCCACAGATATCGCCGAGCGGCTGGCGAGCACGCGCGTCGGGCATCTGCGCGATATTGTCTATGGCGCGATCGACGGGGCGATCACGACCTTTGCCATCGTGGCGGGCGTCGAGGGGGCGGGCCTGCCGACGACCGTTATCATCGCGCTCGGGCTGGCCAACATGCTGGCGGACGGGTTTTCGATGGCGGCCAGCAATTATTCCGGCACCAAGGCCGAACTGGACGACCGCCACCGCATCCGCGCGGTTGAGGAAAAGCACATCGCGACCGTTCCCGACGGCGAACGCGAGGAATTGCGCCAGATCCTGCGTCTCAAGGGGCTGCGGGGGCCGGTTCTTGAGCAGGCGACGGCGCAGATCGCATCGGACAACGACACGTGGATCGGCGTGATGATGACCGACGAATACGGGCTGTCACCGGCCCATCCGCGCCCGCTGTCGGCGGCCGGCGCCACGTTTCTTGCCTTCGTCGTCGCGGGCAGCGTGCCGCTGATCCCCTTCCTGCTGGGTATCGGCTCGGCCTTTGCCTGGGCGACGGCGATGACGGCGGCGGTGTTCTTTGCCATCGGCACCGCGAAATCCCGATGGTCGCTGGCGCCGTGGTGGCGGTCGGGGCTCGAGACGCTGCTGATCGGGGCCGTGGCGGCGGCGATCGCTTTTGGCGTGGGCCGCCTGTTTCATGTCTGATCGGGGGGTGTCGTCCCGCGCCTGATTTGTCGGCGCGACCGGAAATCATGCACCACCGCGAATGCAGCGGTATTGAGACAGATCAAGGACAGTCCGGCGCGACGGCCTAGGCTGCACGTCACTTCCAATCCGAGGCGGTCATGTTCTCAAACTCCATCAAGGTGTTCACGCTCCTGGGCTTCGATATCAAAATCGATCCCAGTTGGGTGCTGATCGCGGCGTTGATCGTCTGGAGCCTTTCGACCGGCTATTTCCCGCAGATCGTCGAGGGTGAGACGCGCGAGACCTACCTGACGATGGCCTTGCTGGGGATGCTTGCCTTTTTTGCCTCGCTCATTCTGCACGAGCTTGCGCACAGTCTTGTCGCGCGCCGGTTTGGCGTCGATATCAAGGGGATCACCCTGTTCATCTTCGGGGGGGTGGCCGAACTGGAAAGCGAGCCCAAGTCCGCCGGATCGGAATTCTGGATCGCCATCGTGGGCCCGGCCACCAGCTTTGCGCTGGCGTTGGTGTTCTGGGCGCTGAGCGTGATCGGGGAGGCCGCCCGCGCCGGAGACGCGGCGGTGGCGGTTCTGGATTACCTTGCGATCATCAACCTAGTGCTGGCCGTGTTCAACCTGCTGCCCGCCTTTCCGCTGGATGGGGGGCGTGTCTACCGCGCGGTGCTGTGGAACCGGTCCGGCGACATTCTCGACGCCACGCGCCGGGCCAGCACATTGGGCAGCTACATCGCCTATGCGCTGATCGGTGTGGGCATCCTCGGGTTGTTTTCGGGCTCCCAGGTCGGCGGTCTGTGGCAGATCTTCATCGGGCTGTTCCTGCTGATCGCGGCCAAGAGCACCTATCAGCAGACGCTGGTCAACGCCGCCCTGAAGAACAAGACGGTCGCTTCGATGATGACGCCCGATCCCCATACCGCGTCGCCCGACCAAAGCCTGGCGGAACTGGTCAACCTGGTCATGCTGCGCCACCGCACCAGCTATGTGCCGGTGGTCGAGGATGGTGTCGTTCTGGGGTATGTGGATGGCAGCGTGCTGGGGAATATCGACCGCGACAACTGGTCCAGCACACAGGTCGGCGATGTGTTCGTCGCCGTGGGGCCGGGAAATTCCGTGCCGCCCAACCTGCCTGCGAGCGCGGTTCTGGAGCGGATGTCACGCGCGGGCCAGCGCAAATTCATGGTGATCGACGGCCAGAGGCTGCTGGGCGTGATCACGCTTGCCGATCTTCTCGAATACCTGCGTGTGCTTCAGGATCTTGGCGTCAACGCCGGCCCGCCACGCCAAAGCCGCGCGCGCCGGTCCCATGAGTAGCGGAGCAAGGCCCGAGGAACGCCGGGCCTTTTGCGCGCAGCCCTCCGCGCCATCCGAGCGACGCGCGAAGGGCCGCGCGGCCCAGCAGGACGACCGCCCCCCCGAACAGGCCCCCCCGCAAGGCGCAGCCAGCGATGCGACCGTGTTGACGGCGGTCTTCGATGCGGCGGCGGATGCGATCCTGGTGTCGGACGCGCAGGGCAACACCACGCGCGCCAACGCGGCAGCCCTTGCCATGTTCGGCTATACCGAGGACGAACTGATCGGGCGCAACGTGTCGATGTTGATGCCACGGGCGCTGGCCGATCTGCACGACGCCTTCATGCACCACCACTTGACCACCGGTGAACGCCGCATCATCGGCAGCGGCCGCGAAGTCGAGGGCTGGCGCAAGAACGGCACGGCCTTTCCGCTGCACCTGTCCGTCGGGCGGGCCACGGTGGACGATCAGCCGGTGTTCGTCGCGATCCTGCATGACCTCAGCCGGCGCGCCGCCGCCGAAGAGGCGCTGTCGCGGTCGCAACGGCTTGATGCGATCGGGCAGATGACGGGCGGCGTGGCACATGATTTCAACAACCTCCTGACGGTGATCATCGGCAGCCTGGAGCTTTTGCGGATGCGCCTGAAAGACGAAGGCGCCCGCGATCTGGCGCGCGACGCCCTTGAGGCCGCGGAGCTTGGCGCGGACCTGACGTCGCGGCTGCTGGTCTTTGCCAGCAACAGCGAACTGCGGCCCAGGCAGGTCGATCTGAACCGGATCTGCGCGGCATCGCTGTCGATTCTGACCCGGGCACTAGGCTCGATGATCAGGATCGAGACGCGGTTCGACGACACGATCGCGCTGGTCTCGGTCGATCCGATGCAGCTTCAGACCTCGATCATGAATATCGTTCTGAATGCCCGCGATGCGATGCCGTCGGGGGGGGTACTGCGTTTCGAGACCCAGGTCATCGACATCGACGACGATTATATCAGCCAGGAAACCAACGTTGCGATGGGCCGTTATGTTCGGCTGACCATCGGCGATACGGGCCATGGCATGCCGCTCGAGGCGCGCCGCCGTGCGTTCGAGCCGTTTTTCACCACCAAGGCGGTGGGCAAGGGCACCGGGCTGGGCCTGTCCATGGTCTACGGTTTCGTGAAACAGTCAGGCGGCTATATCACGCTTTACAGCGAACCGGATCAGGGCACGAGTTTTGGCTTGTATTTCCCGGCCTTGTCGGGGTCGGTCGGGCACAGAACGGGCGCGGCCGCCGCCCTGGCCGCAGACCTGCCGCGCGGCGCAGGCGAACGGGTGCTGGTGGTCGAGGACAACGCGCAACTGCGCCGTCTGACCCGCCAGCGACTGCTGGATCTGGGCTATGTCCCGCAGCAGGCCGAAACGGCGGATGCGGCGCTCGTGGCGCTCAGGACCCAAGGCGGACAGTTCGATCTGCTGTTTTCGGATCTTGTCATGCCGGGGTCGATGAACGGCTATGAGCTGGCGCTGCGGGTGCGCGCGCACTATCCGCATATCAAGATCCTGCTGACCTCGGGATATTCCGAGGACATCATGCGCCAGCACGCTTCTGGGCGGGACGTGCCCCTGTCGCACTTCGACGTCATCCGCAAGCCCTACAGCCAGTCCGATCTGGCCCACAAGCTTCAGGCGCTTTTCTCGCCGGAATAGCAATTGAGCGGTTCGATATCGCAGGCCAGCATGTAGCCCGTGCCGCGCACCGTCTTGATGATCCTGGGATCGGCGGGGTCGCGTTCGATCTTCTTGCGCAGGCGCGCGACCTGATTGTCGATCGTGCGGTCCAGCGGCGTCCAGTCGGGGCCATTGATCAGATCCATCAGCCGCTCGCGCGACAAGACCCGCTTGGGGTTGTCCAGAAACACGTTGAGCAGCCGAAAGTCACCGCTGGTCAGGTCGCACAGCCGCCCGTCCCTGCCCCAAAGCTCCAACCGGTCACGCACCGCCACCAGCCCTTCGAATCGCACCGTCGCACACTCCGGGTGCAGGTCGGGCAGATCTGCATCCGACATCGGAACACTGCGCCGGTTGCTGCGTTCGCTGCGGCGCAACACGGTGCGCACGCGCGCCAGCACCTCGCGGATGTGGAACGGCTTGGTGATATAGTCATCCGCGCCGATTTCCAGCCCGACGATCCGGTCGATCACATCGTCCTTGCCGGTCAACATGATGATCGGCACCTGCGTGGTTTTCCAGATCGTGCGCGCCAGTTCCAACCCGTCGTCGGCGCCAAGCTGAAGATCCAGCGTAATCAGGTCGATGGCTGTCTCGGACAGGACCTGCAGGGCGCTGGCGCGGGTGTCGGCGGTGTGCACGGCATAGCCCTCGCCCTCGAAACAGCGCAAAAGCAGTTTTCTGATCTTTGGGTCGTCGTCGACAACCAAAACATGAGTCGTGTTCATCCAGCCCCCCGATTCAGAGATACGCTTGAGCAAACGATACTTGCGCTGGGAGACTGAAAAATATGCCTCGAGAGGAAACAAACCTCCGCGCCGTTACAAATTGATACATAACAGTACCACAATAGCGGGAGTACTGCGACAGCAGAATGGCAGATTGGCCTCCTACGCATCAGGAGACCATCATGTACGTGACCATGCCGAACGATCAGTCTTCCCTCTCGCAGTTCTCCGCAACCAGACGCAAGGCTGACCGAAAGCTGGCGCGCGATCTCAAGCCCGGCGGATACCTGTTTCGCGAGGGCGACGAGGCACGGTATATCTTTCGGGTGCTGAGTGGCGTTCTGCGCCTAACGCGCGTGATGGAAAATGGCCGCAGGCAGGTGATTGCCTTTGGCTATCCCGGCGATGTCATTGGGTTTCCCAACGGGGCCGAACATCACACCGACTGCGATGTGCTGACGCCCGCGCGTGTCGTCGCCTACCGGCGGGAATTGCTGGAAAGCGGCGCGGGCGATGCCGAGTTGCATGACGAACTGCTTACGGCGGCCCTGCGCGAGATCAGCAGCATGCAAGACCATTTCATGATGCTTGGCCGCAAATCGGCCAGCGAAAAGCTGGCGTCTTTCCTGTGTGTTCTGGCGGATCGCGTGGGCACGCCGCTGGGGCCCTACACCCAGATCGCCCTGCCGATGAGCCGGTGCGACATTGCGGATTTCCTGGGCCTGACCACGGAGACGATCAGCCGGACGATCACGCAGTTGCGCCGCTCGGGGGTCATCGCGCTGGAATCGGTGCACCAGGTGATCATTCTGAAACCCGACGATTTGCTGACGTTGGCCGGGGGCGAGGAAGACTGACCCCCTGACCGCGGCGCGCCCGCAGGCACTGACGCAGCCATACGGCCCTGCCCCCTGATCGGGCGCGGGGCCTTTTGCCCGTTGCGTCGCCGGTCGCGCCGCCGCCCGCGATCAGGTCTTGGGCAATGGCCGGTTTGAGCCCGATTGTGGTGTGCCGCAAATTCGTAAGATGTCCGCTGTTCGTCCGAGGGCCGTTGGTCTGTCCATGCTCTCGGTAAGTGGTCATCTGAAATTTAGACCTATATGATTAAAAGCACACGAGACGCAGAATTGAAATTCTGCATATGAAACAAGGAATAACTCATGACTTCTTTAGATCTTTCGCGCCGTGGATTGATTCTGGGCGCCGCGGGTGGGGCCGCCCTTCTTGCCGCCGGACGCCCACACCCCCTGCAAGCCGCGGCCCATGCAACGGCACCACTTCCAACCTTCTATGATCGTATGGTCGGCAATCTGCGCGTGACGACATTGCTGGACGGGTATTTCAAGCTCGATCAGAATCTTGTGACGAACCTCGGGGACGAGAAAATCGCGGAAGGGATGAAGGCGGCCTATCTTGACCCCGCGAATCCGATTCCGCTGGCAATCAGTACTCACATCATTCGCCAAGGAGATCAGGTCAGCTTGGTTGATGCTGGTGCAGGCGGCGCCTTTGGACCAACAGCAGGCAGGCTGCGCACATCGCTGGAATCACTTGGAATTGCACCTGAAGACGTGACGCGCATTGTGTTGACTCACATGCACCCGGATCACATCGGGGGATTGATCGGAGATAATGGCCCGGTCTTCCCGAATGCATCGTTGCATGTCAGCGAAGCCGATCATGCCTTCTGGACGGACGAGACGATCGCATCGGGTGCGCCGGAGTCTTCGCAAGGTTTCTTTGCCCTGGCACGTGCTGTCAGCGAGGCCTACACTCAGCGGACTGAAATGTTTGGCGACAATACCGATCTTGGTGGCGGCCTCACCACTTTGGCAATGCCGGGGCATACCCCAGGACACAGTGGGGTCCGTGTGTCGGATGGCTCTGATCAGTTGATCATATGGGGAGACAGCACAGCTTTGGCGTCGCTGCAGTTTAGCCACCCTGATGCCGGTATCGCCTTTGACGCAGATGGCGTGCAGGCCGCCGAGACGCGCCGCCGCGTCTTGGATATGGTGGTTGCCGACAAGATCGCCGTTGCGGGCACCCATTTGCCATTCCCTGGTATCGGTCATGTCGAAGAAAAAGACGGGGCCTACGCTTGGGTTCCAGAAGAATGGCAGTACATATAAAGCAGTCGTCCCGCCAAGCTGAGAGCTGGTCGCGGATTTTCGGACCGGTTGTTACACTTAGGTAGCCACCAAAGCACCTAGACGAAGATGACGAACCGGACACGCTACGCCTGCTGAATGGCGCTGTCGGACCAATTCCAATTTGTCCGACAGCGCCACCAGGGCGACATCATGCTGACAACCCGCGCGATTGGTCCCGAAGGGTTCGGGCACGAGAAAATGCCCTGTCAAAGATGTCAGATTTTTCAAATTCACGAAAACAAGGCAGCACATTGCGCCGCCCCTCTTTGATCCAGCCTGGATTTTCGTCATCCCGTCGGATCTCAATGAGGTGTAGAGGGCCGTGCCTGGGATCTTGACATCGCCATGATCTTTTCTTTTTGAGCCGGTTGCAATTTGGCGAGGAAATCATTGGCATTGTCATTGCCGAAGCGGACAATCGAATTGGTGACGCGAACCGCAGCTTCGTCCGTTTAGCTGTCACTGGAGGTGACTGCGCCCTCGCAGAAATCTTCAAGGGCGTCTGGACTTCGAGGGGCCGGGCGCACAGCGCCGTCAGCTTGTCTGCGCAGCACATCCGGCAAGGGGTTTGGATTGGGTGCGGGGCGTTTTGCCCGTGCCTGCGGCCCGCCGCGCGGTCAGTAGCGCCCGTCCTGAAGGACATGCTCGTGGCCCAGCGCTTCCAGGCCTGAGGCCAGTTGATCCGCGACGCGCGGATGCGACAGCAGGTAGGCCGAGGTCGGGCCCTCGTCGCGGTCCTGCGCCAGCTCCAGCGCCTGATCCCATTCGGAGACGTCGAAATCGCCACGCCCGGTCCAGACGAGCGCGACAAGCTCGTGGCGCTGATCCTCGTCGAGCGCGTCGATCTCCTCGCGCAGCTCTTCGCGCAGCAGATCCTCCGGGATTTCCTGCAGCGTGGCGGGCCGCGCGTCGTCGCCGGCGTTGCCGCCCAGATCCGGCATCACCTCGTCCTCGCGCCCCATCACCGCGCGCAGCCGTTCGATCAGGCGGCGCATGTAGTCAGAGCTGATCGACAATTCGGGCATGACGTCGGTGTCGGTGTCCGTCTCGTCGGTCTGCGGGTCCGTGTCTCGGTCAGTCGGTGTCATGGGGGGCCTCCTTGGGGTCGATCACGGTTCGGGCCAAAGCGCGCGAATATCATGCGGCAGGTTGGACCGGATATCCATGACTTCGCCGCGCGAGATCTTGTTGTTGATCACGCGGAACACGGCTTCGATATCCTCGGGACCGCGATAATCCAGCACGTCGCCCACCGAGGCTTCGATTGTGGCAATGAAATCCTTTGCCTTGCGGCTGTGGATCGGCGTCGATTTCGGCATCCACCCTTCGTAGTACATGCCGCGGATGAGCAGCGGAAGCTGCGCCGCCAGATGGGCGGATTCGCCGGTATCCAGATGGTCGCGGATTGCGTGCAGCGTGGTGCGCAGCATCCGCAACGCATCGCGGGCGCTGGTCCAGTCCAGCCTGTCCTTGAGTTCGTTGATCCACTCGTGGGTCAGTTGAACCGTGTGGTCGATGACTTCCAATCCTTGCGCGGACATTGTGGGATCCTTTCCATTGGTGTCGGTGACGGCGGAGCACGCTTGCGGGCGGGCGGCGGGCTCAGCGGTCCACGGGTTGCATATCGACGTCGAGCGCAGGACCGGTGTTGCCCAGCATCCATTCAAACAGCATGTTGGTCACCGCCCCTATTCCGAGCAGAACCAGCGTGTAATTTGCGATCCAGCCGACAAAGGGGATGAAGTTCAGCGCGGCGACCACCACCACGGCCAGGGTCAGCGCCAGGAGCCGCCCCGCCAGCGACGGCGTTTCGCTTGCTCCGAACGCCTGCCAGACCCGCAAGCCGACCGCGTAGGCCCCGAGAACATAGCCCAATGTCCAGGCCACGATGGCGGCCAGCACCACGATCGGCACGAACGGCAGCCCGATGATGGTCATCCCGGTGATCGGGATCAGCCCCAGCAGCGTGGCCAGCCCGATCACACCGCCAAGCAGCATCATCCCCGGACGGTCGCTGATCGAGCGGCGCAACCGTTCGACGGGTTTGGGCAGAAAGGCCAGAAACAGCGCCCCCACCACCACGAAGAACGCCACCGTCACGATAAAGGCGGCCAACAGGGTCATGAAGGTGGGCAGCATCGGGTATTCCATGTCCTCCCACGGGGCGCCGCGGGCGCCGCGCATCGCCTCGGATGGGGTGATCCGTTCGAAGGTGACGCGGCTGGCGTCGATCACGCGCTCGGGCGGCGGCGCTTCGGCGCGCATGGCATAGCGCAGGGTGCCGTCGATACGTGCATCGGGACCGTAGGTGATGTTTTCCGCGATGATCCAGGCGTCACCGGTAATCCGGGAATTCAGGATGACGTCATACCCCATCGCTGTCAGCGCGCCGGTGACGGGGCCGTCGATGGTCACGCTGCGCCCCATCAGGCGGGCATTTCCGCCGGTGGTCGCGGCCTCGGCGGTGCGCACGGACATGCCCATCGCGGTCAGATCCTGACCCACGGGCGCGCGCATCGTCACGGTGGCCCCGGCCGCATAGAGATCGGCGCCGGTCTGTGCCTCTATGTCGACGTCGAACCCCGCTGCGTGGACATCGCCCTGCCCCGCCCCCTTGAGCGTGACCGCGGAGCCCGCGATGAAGACATCATTGGGCGCATCGATGGTTTCCGACAGGCTGGATCCTGCGATGAAGGTGTCGCCGCCGTTGGACTGGCGCACGGTGTCCGCCGCCCCCGGCAGGGCCAGCGCACAGGCGGTCGCCGCGGCAAGGCATAGGGATCGCAACATGACGGTCATCCTTTCAGGCAATGTCTTTTTTGGAACTCGGATTTGGGCAACACAAAGAAAAGGACGGGCAGGAAATGCCACGTCCAGCCGCCGAAATCCGGGGCCGCTTTCTGTCTAAGGTACTTTGATCATTTGGATCTTGACGCGGATCAATTTCGTGCGAGGCGGGCAATGCTAGAACGCTGAAACCGATGACATTCCCATTCACAGCTCATTGAGGAGACTGAAAATGAACCGTCAACTGCTGCCTTCCAGCTTTGCCAGCAAAGCGTTCCAGCACCCGTTTTTCCGGTCACTGCACGACGAGATCGACCGCGCCTTCGATCGGTTCACCGAAGGGTCGATGCTGGACACTCCGCTGATCAAGGCCGATGTCACGCCGGCACTCGATGTGTCGGAAACCGATGACGCGATCGAGATCACAGCCGAAATTCCCGGGGTCAAGGAAAGCGATCTGGACGTGTCCGTGACGGGCAATACGCTGGTTCTCAAGGGTGAGAAATCAACCGAATCCGAACGCTCCGAAAAGAACTATCACCTGATCGAGCGGCAATACGGAAGTTTCCGCCGGCAGGTGCCGCTGGGCTTTGCGCCCGACGACAAGGACATCAAGGCGACCTTTGCCGACGGGGTTCTGACGCTGAACATCAAGAAGCCCGCCGAAATCGCCGCGACCACGAAGAAGATCAAGATCGCTCACGCCTGAGGCCGCGATCCTCGCACATGAATGGAAGGGCAGACGATGCACTTGAAAACACTTCTTGTCTGCCTGACCACCCCTGACAACGCACAGACGCTGATGCGCGCCGCCGTGCCCTTGGCGCGCGCCTGCGGGGCGCATCTGATCGGGTTGCACACCATCGAAGCGCTGCTGGTCTATCCCGGCATCGCCATGCATATCCCCGGCCCCGCCTTTGCGGAATTCAACAAGAGCCAGCACAACCAGGCGCAGGAAATCAAGGACGTGTTCGACCGCCACACCCGTGCGGAGGATTTCGTGTCGGAATGGCGGTTGGTCCGAACCGAAAGCGCCAGTGCCGCGGACCGCATGATCGAAAGCGCGCGGGCGGCGGATCTGGTGCTGCTGTCGCAGGCCGACAAGCAACACGACCGTGTCGACCAGAGCCATATCCAGCAGCGGCTGATCCGCGAAAGCGGGCGCCCGGTGATCATGATCCCGCTGGGCTACGACGGCCCCGAGATCGGCAACACGGTTCTGATGGGCTGGAGCGGCACCCGCGAGGCCACGCGCGCGGCGCATGACGTGATGCTGGTGGCGCGCGACAAGGCCGAGATCGGCGTGTTGCACGTGGGCGATATGGAGACCGACGAACTGACCGATCATCCCACGATCGAGTTGGCCGAGATGTATGCCCGCCACGGCTATGCCGCGCGGGTCATTCACCGCGAACGGGCCGGCAAGAGCGTGATGGACTCGCTGCACCACGATGCATTCGAAATCGGCGCGGACCTGATCGCGACGGGCGCGTTCGGGCACTCCTGGGTCTATGATTTCGTCATCGGCGCCGCCACCCGCGATCTGCTGGCCAAGGCCCGCCTGCCGATCCTGTTTTCCAAATGACCGCCCCGTTGCGGGCGCCCCCAAACCGGAGGCCCAAGATGCAGACCGAGAAATTCAAGCAGATCATTGAACAGCGCATGACCGAACTGTCCAGGCGGCTGGCGACGATCGAGGACGCACTGGACGAACCCGCTGACCGCGATCTGGAGGATCAGGCGATCGAGCTGGAGGACGACGAGGTGCTGGAGGGCGTCGGACGGGCCGGCCAGCGCGAGATGCGCCTGCTGCAACTGGCGCTGAAGCGGATCGAGGACGGCAGCTATGGCATCTGCCAGATCTGCGGCAACGAGATCGCGGAGGAGCGGCTGATCGCCGTGCCCTTTGCGCCGCTGTGCCGGGACTGCGCAAGGCGCAGCTAAGCCAGGGAACACGCATCCGGGGATGGGGGCCCCACCGCATGAACAAACGCCAGAGCACGATCGAGATCCCGGCCGGCCTGCCGACACAGGCGCTGCGCAACGAATGCGACGCGCAGGCGATGGGGTTCGACAGCACCTCTGAGCTTGTCAGCGACAGCGCGCTCATCGGGCAGGAGCGGGCGATCGACGCGATCACCCTGTCGGCGCGGATCGGACACAAGGATTTCAATCTGTACGTGCTGGGCCGCGAGGGCATGGGCCGCCATCGGGCGGTCGCATCGCTGTTGAAGGCGGCGGCGAAACATCGGCCCACGCCCAGCGATTGGGTCTATGTCAACAACTTCGATGCAGGCCACAAGCCCCATGCGATACCGCAGCCGCCCGGTGTGGCCACGCGACTACGCACCGCGATGCAGGAATTGGTCAACGATCTGGCGGTCGACATTCCGGCCTTGTTCGAGAGCGAGGATTACCAGACCCAGCGCCGCGCGATCGAGCAGGAATTCGGCGAACGCCACGAAGTTCCGCTGGCCGAGTTCGCCGATCAGGCCAAGGCGCAGGACGTCACGTTGCTGCGCACGCCCACGGGGTTCATGCTGGCCGCGGTGGTCGACGGCAAACCGATCACGCCGGACCAATACGAGGCGATGGACGCCGACACCCGTCAGCAGATCGACCGTAAGATCGAAACCCTGCAAGAGCAGTTGGCCGGCATACTGCGGCAGGGCCCGCAGTTGGAAAAGGAGCATCGTCAGCGGCTTGAGGAGTTGCATGCGTCGATGGCCGAGCGTGTGGTGTCGTTGCGGGTGGGCGACGTGGCCAGATCGTTCGACGGGTTGCCCGCCATCGCCGCCTACCTCGAGGAGGTCCGGCGCGACATGATCTCGAACGCGGAACTGTTCCTAGAGAACCGCAACGATCACAAGACCGGGCCCTTTCCCGAGGCCATCCGCAAATACCACCGCGAACGGCGGTTTGACCGCTATGCCGTGAACGTCATGGTGTCGCACGACGGCGTGCGCGCACCACACGCCCCGATCGTGCGCGAGGATCTGCCGTCGCTCAACAATCTGACCGGCCGGATCGAATATTTCGCCGAGATGGGCACGCTGGCCACGAATTTCACCCTGATCAAGCCGGGCGCGCTGCACCGGGCCAATGGCGGATACCTGGTGCTCGATGCGCGCCGGGTGCTGACCGAACCCTTTGCGTGGGACACGCTCAAGCGGTGCCTGCAGGCCGGCGAGATCACGATCACGTCGCTGGCCGAACGGCTCAACATCACCTCGACCATTTCGCTGGAACCGGATCCCATTCCGTTGAACCTGCGGGTGGTGCTGATCGGGGACCGCAGGCTTCACATGCTGCTGACGATGCTGGACCCGGAGTTCTGCGAGCTGTTCAAGCTGCAGGCGGATTTCGAGGACGCGTTGCCACGGTCGGCCAAGACCACCCGGCAATTCGCCCAGATGATCGGCAAGCAGGCCCTGCGCGACGATCTGCTGCCGATGGGCGCCGACGCGGTGGCGGCGCTTTTGGACCACGCGGTCCGGCTGGCCGATGACGCGAAGAAGTTCACGCTGGAGCTTGGGTCGCTGGCCGATGTGATGCGCGAGGCGGATCACTACGCGCGACACGACGGGCAGAAGCGGATTGCGCGGGTGGATATCGAACGCGCCGTGGCCGAGGCCGACCGCCGCGCCGCGCGCATCAAGGACCGGATGCAGGAGGCCGTTACCCGCAAGACGCTGCTGATCGACACCGCGGGTCATGCCGTGGGGCAGGTCAACGGCCTGTCGGTCATCGGCGTGGGCACGCAACGCTTTGGCAGGCCGTCGCGCATCACGGCGCGGGCACGGATGGGCACCGGCAAGCTGGTGGATATCGAACGCGAGGTCGAACTTGGCGGGCCGCTGCATTCCAAGGGGGTGCTGATCCTTGGCGGGTATCTGGCGACGACCTATGCGCTGGATGTGCCGATGTCGCTGCATGCCAGCATCGTGTTCGAACAATCCTATTCCGGCGTCGAGGGCGACAGCGCGTCTTCGGCCGAGCTTTATGCGCTGCTGTCGGCCCTGTCGGGCCTGCCCATCCGGCAGGGTCTGGCGGTCACGGGGTCGGTCAACCAGATGGGCGAGGTCCAGGCCATCGGCGGGGTCAACGAAAAGATCGAAGGGTTTTTCGACACCTGCAAGGCACGGCGACTGACGGGGCAACAGGGCGTGCTGATCCCGGCCTCCAACGTCGATCACCTGATGCTGCGGGCCGATGTGGTCGCCGCCAGCCGCGGTCAGGAGTTTCGCGTGATCCCGATCAGGACCATCGACGAGGGCATCGAGATATTGACCGGCCGGCCCGCCGGGCGGCGCGGGCGCAACGGACGCTTTCCCAAGGACAGCGTCAATGCATTGGTCGAGGCGCGCCTGCGTGCGTTCGCCCAGACCCGGCGCGCCTTTGCCGACACCGAGCACCACGGCGACGAGGACCGGGAGACATGACCGATCCAGCGCCCACCGTCACGCGGATCCTTGTCGGCGCGACCTCTTATGCCGATGCGGCCAGCGCGCTGCATATCGCCCGGCGGCTGGTGCAGGCCCGCAACGTGGCCATGGGCGGAACCGGAAACCTTGGCGGGCTTCTGGTGCAGCAAAACGAGGTGATCGCCATTTGCGGGCTACCCAACCGCTTTGTCGTGTCGGCCAGCGGCGCGGTCGCGATGGCGCCGACGCTGGGCCAGGTGCGGCGTCTGCTGGCGGCGGACGCCCGCGCCTTTCGCGAACGCCTGGCCGAGATCGCCGGATCGCCCGGCGCCGGGTGGTCGTTCGAACAGCAGATCGGCGACCTGGTGGACCGCGCGGTCGAAGCGGCGCGGACGTGGGATGTTCTGATCTTTGGCTACCGGCGGGTGCATGCGGTGCCGGGTCAGGTTCTGGTCCTGCGGCCCGACCGCCCCGACGGCGCCGCCGCGATGCGTCTGGGGGCGACGCTGGCGCATGATCTGCGCACCGATCTGGTTGCGATCGACGTCGGCGGCGCGCCGCGCGGTCAGGCCGAGGTCGGCCACCAGACGACGTTGCGCGTGCGCGACTTCGAAACCGCGCTGGCCCGCATCACCCGCACCAACGTGCAGGCGGTGGTGGTCGATCTGGCGCATGGGCCGCTGCGCACCCACGACGACCTGCGCCAGTTGATCGAAGCCGCGCGATGCCCTGTGGTCGTGCTCGGTGCCGCGTCCGAACGCCCCGCGCTGCCCTTTGACACGCTGTTTCCGCCGGTCACGCCCAGGGGTGCGGTTCGGTGAAATCCATCCTCATGGCCACCGACCTGTCAAAGCGATCCGACGCGGGGGTGGCCCGGGCCGCGCGGTTGGCGGGCGAGCTGGGCGCGGCGCTGCACCTGATCTATGTCATCGACGACGGGCTGCCGCCGAGGATCGCACAGGCCTGTGACCAGAACGCGCGCGAGACGTTGCAGGAGCAGATCGACGCCGCGCAGCGCCTGCGCGAGGCCAAACCGCAGATCCTGATCGAAATTGGGCGGCCCTGGGATGTCATTCTGGACGCCGCGGATCAGTGTGACGCCGATCTGATCGTCGCCGGTCTGCACCGCGATCGCGGGCTCGCCGGGTTGTTCGGCGGGTCCACCCTGCACCGGATCGCCTGTACCGGTACGCGCCCTGTCCTGATGGTGAGCGAACCGCCGAGCGGCCCTTACACGCGGGCCATCGTGGGCGTCGATTTCTCTGACTGCGCCCGCCGGGCGGCGAATGCCGCGGCGGCCCTCGTGCGGGATCATCCGCTGACGCTGGTGCACGGCTATCGCATTCCGTTCGGCGCATTGGCCCGCCGCAGGCAGGCCCGGCGCGTCACGCCCGCACAGGACAAGAAGCTGATCGAGACCGAGATACACACCCGGATGTGGGAATTCGTGGCGACGCTGGACGCCCCGCACCGGGGCACCGGCGTGACGGCGCGCGAAGGCGACCCCGCCAAGGTGCTGACCGACGAGGCGCACAGGCTGCATTCCGAACTGGTGGCGGTCGGCGCGCACAGCCGCGCGTGGATCGCCGAAGCGATCATCGGCAGTACCGCGGAAAAACTTCTGTCGTTTCCGCCCTGCGACGTTCTGGTGGCGCCGCTGCGCTAGAACGCGGCCTGCGCGACATCGACCCAGACCGGCAGATGGTCCGAGGCGCGGCGCGCGTCGCGGGTCTGCAACACGCCGCCGGTTTCCAGCCGCAGGCCCGGCGACAACGCGATCCGGTCCAGCGCCGCGATCGGCCGTGCCGCGTGAAACGACCGGCCCGGCGCGTGAACGTCGAACTGCCCGGCCAGCGGCTCGAGCCCGCGCCGGTCGGACCATTCGTTGAAATCGCCCAGGATGATGGTGGGGACATCGGTATGCACGCGGTGCAGGATGGTGCGCAACTGGCGGCGGCGGTGATAGCGCGTCAGGCCCAGATGCGTGGCGATGACGCGCAGCGCATACGGATGGATCAGATCAACGCTGACCGCACCGCGCGGCTCCAGCCCCGGCAGGTCCACATGGCCGATCTCGCCCAGTTGCATCGCCTTGCGCACCAGAACGGCATTGCCATGCCACCCCAGGCTGACCGCGTTGCGCGCAAAGGGCACCACCTTGAAATCCGTCTCCGCTTCGATCAGGGCGCATTGCAGCGCTGCCGGACGGTCCCCCAGCCGGTGATCGACCTCTTGCAGGGCCACGATGTCGGCATCGAGCGCGTTGATCACCGACACGGTGCGCGCCGGGTCGAACCGGCGGTCAAGACCCTTGGTCTTGCGGATGTTGTAGCTGGCAAATCGCAACGCGTCGGGGGTTTTTTCCGGAGTCATGGCTTATATGTAGGAAGACAGACCCGCCATTCCACCACGCAAGGAGCGCATTTCGTGTTGTCGCTGACCGATCAGAACCCGATGATAAAGGCAATATGGCTATTGTTGGTGCTGGCCGTTCTGGTGGCGCTTGGCGTGGGCCGCTGGACGATGGCCTTCGTCTCTCTGGCCACGCTGGTGTTGTCGCTCATTCCCGTGGTTCTGGCTTCGAGGTTCCAGATCAGGCTGCCGCTGCCGTTTCTGGCGGCGATCACCGGCTTCGTCTTCGCCACCATCTTCATGGGCGAGGCGTTCGATTTCTACGAACGCTTCTGGTGGTGGGACCTGGCGCTGCACGGGTCGTCCGCCGTGGGCTTCGGGATCATCGGTTTCCTGTTCGTGTTCATGTTGTTCGAAGGCGACAGGCTGGCGGCGCCGCCCGTCGCGCTGGCGCTGATCACCTTTTGCTTTGCGATGACCGTGGGCGCGATCTGGGAAATCTTCGAATTCGGCATGGACGTCGGCTTTGGTCTCAACATGCAGAAATCCGGGCTGGTCGATACGATGGGCGATCTGATGATCAACGCTGTCGGCGCGCTTTTGGCCGCGGTATCGGGATATTTCTACCTCAAGGGGCAGGTCAGCGGCATCTTGGGCCATACCATTCGCCAATTCGTCGAGATGAACCGCAAGCTGTATCGGAAATCCAAGGAACGGCTGCGCAAGTGATGCCCGCCGGGGCGCCGTCAGCGGCGCATGCCGGCTTCGTAGCGGTGCAGGCGTCGTGCCAGACGGTCGCGGTCGTCAAGAAGATCGAGGATCAGCGCCACACCCCGGAGGTTCACGCCCAGATCCCGGCTGAGCCGCAACGCGGCGGTGGCGCGCGTCAGGCTGACGGCGTGGAACCGCCAGTCCGCGCCACTGCGCGGCGCGCCCTCGGCCGGTTCCAGGATCCCGTGCTCGACCAGGTCCAGAATGCGGTCCGCCGGCACGGCGCAGCTTCGGCTGAGCTGCGTCAAGGTGACGGTCTCGACGACCTCGGCCTCGATCGCGCTGGGGCAGATCTTTTTCATCGCGTCAGCCTTTCACTTTGCCAGCCATGTCGCGCATCAGTTTCGCGCGTGGGTCAAAAGCCAGTTCCTGCGCCATCCGGCGATAGAGCGCACGCGCCTCTTCGGTCTTGACGGGGGGGTTGACGATGGTCAGCACCACGATCAAGTGACCCGCCTTGCCGCCGCCCGGACCGGGAATGCCCCGCCCCTTGAGCCGCAGTTTCTGGCCCGAACGTGCATTGGCGGGGATCGTGATATCGACGGTGCCGCCCGGTGTGGGCATCTTGACCTTGCCGCCCAGCGCCGCCTCCCACGGGGTGACGGGCAGATCGAGATAGATGTCGCGCCCCTCGACCCGGAAATGCGGATGCGGGGCAAAGGCCACTTCGAGGTAGAGATCGCCCGCGGGACCGCCGCCCAGACCGGGCTGGCCCTGCCCCTTGAGGCGGATGAGCTGACCCTCGGTGACGCCCTTGGGGATACGCACCGCGATCGTGCGGTCGCGGGTGCGCACGCGGCCTGCGCGGTCCACCTCCTGCATACCCAGCGTCAGGGTGCGCGATGCGCCCTGGATCGCGTCCTCCAGGTCGATGGTCACGCGGGCCTGCTGATCCTGACCGGTCGACCGAAACGGTCCAGCGCCCGCACCCTGACGCGCCCAATCGGCCCCGGTCCTGCGCGCGGCACCGCCGCCCGCACGCGCGCCGCGCCCGAACAGGCTTTCGAAGAAATCCGAAAACACCGACGAATCCGCATCCGAGAACCCGCCGCCGGAAAACGAGAAGTCGCGGTCCCATTCGGGCGGTGCGCGGAATTGCTCTCCCTGCTGCCAGTTCTGGCCCAGCTGGTCGTAGGCGGCGCGCTTTTCGGGATCCTTGAGCACCTCGTAGGCTTCGCCCACGTCCTTGAACCTGGCTTCGGCCTCCGGCTCCTTGTTGATGTCGGGGTGGTATTTGCGGGTCAGTTTGCGGTGCGCGCGCTTGATGTCGTCCTGCGACGCGTCGCGGGCGACTCCCAGTATCTTGTAATAATCCTTGTAGTCCATTGCAGCCATCCCCGGCCCTGTTGCGGTGAACCCTACGCGGACGCAGCGCGACGCGATTTGATCCATCTCAAGGTGGCCCTTTATCCAATGGGTTACGCCTTGAGGCAGCCCAATCCAGAGGATGCGACAATGGACAATCAAAGCGTTTTGGCACTGATCGGCCCGGACTGCACCGCAGAGCAGCTTGGCCCCCTGATGGAGCGCGCGCGCGAGGTGTCCGCGCATTTGGCGATGATGCTCGTGGGTGCGTCCCCGCCGTTTCCGGCCGCCTCCTACGGATCGCCGCATTACGGCGTCATCGCCGTGTCGGACGTCTGGCAGGAGCAATATGCCGAAGGCGGCGAGGCCCTCAAGCAGAAGGGCGAGGAGATCGAAGCCTTGCTGGAGACACATGGCGCATCCGGCGATGTCAGCACGGTCTATTGCGAACCGCCGGCCATGGATGACGCCGTGGGGCGGCGCGCCAAGATCTGCGATCTTGCGTATGTCGGGCCCGATCTGCGCGCGGCACCGGCGGTGTTCGACCACGCGTTGCGCGGCGTGTTGTTCGCGTCGCCCATCGGCGCCGTGATCAATGGCATGGCGCCGAATGGTTCGTTCCTCCCGCGCAACGTCTTTCTTGCGTGGAACACCAGCCTTCCGTCAGCCCGCGCGGTGCACGCCGCCTTGCCGACGCTGCTGGCGGCGGAACAGGTCACGGTGGCTTGCTTCGATCCTGTCATGACCGAACTTCGGGACGGCGAAAACCCCGGGTCGGACCTTGCCAAATGGCTGTCGCACCACGGCTGTACGGTGACCGTCCAGCAATACCCCAGCGGCGGCAAGGAGATCGGCGCCTGCATTCAGGACCGCGCGCAGGAAACCGGGGCCGATCTGATCGTGATGGGCGCCTACGGTCACGCCCGCATGCGCGAGGCGGTGTTCGGCGGCACCACCCGGTCGATGATACAGCAAACCGGACTGCCCGTGCTGATGGCGCATTAGCGCCGTGCGATCAGCGCCCAGATCACGACGATCACATAGGCGAAACCCAGCGCCAGAAGCGTGATCCACGCATAGGTCAACACAGCAGTGCCGACCAGTGCAAAGGCCACGAGAAAGTATTTCACGTTCTCGCGCGATATGCGCGTGGTCTTGAAGGACCAGGTGGGTATGCGGCTGATCAGCAGCAGGCCCACGCCAGCCATGTAGAAGCACAAGACCACGGGCGGCACGATCACCGCGCCCTGAAAGGCGAAGGCGGCGAACATCGGCATCAGCACCAGCAACGCCCCGGCGGGCGACGGCACTCCGGTAAAGAATTCACCGGTGGTGACGGGGTCGTCGGACTTGGCGCTGACGTTGAACCGCGCCAGGCGGACGACGCAGCAGACGGCAAACACCAGCACCGCCATCCAGCCCAGCCGGTGAACATCCTGCAACGCCCAGAAATAGAGCACCAGCGGCGGCGCGACCCCGAAATTCAGAAAGTCGGCAAGCGAATCAAGTTCGGCGCCCATGCTGGAATCGCTGGCCAGCGCCCGTGCCAGCCGACCGTCCAGACCATCCAGCACGCAGGCCGCCAGGATCAGCTGTACCGCCAGCACGTAGTTGCCCGCCACGCCGTAGCGGATCGCCGTCAGACCCGCGCAGATGGCGGTGACGGTCAGCATGTTGGGCAACAGCTGAATGATCGAGATCTCGCTCTTGGGCTTGCTCATTTACGGTGCAGCCTGCGCGGGCGCGGAGACGGTCAGATCGGCAAGCACCGTTTCGCCCGCGATCATGGTCTGGCCGATCTCGACCATCGGCTCCACGCCCTCGGGCAGATACACATCCAACCGGGAGCCGAACCGGATGAGGCCGAACCGCTCTGCGGTCTGCAACTGCGCGCCGGCGCGGGTAAAGCAGACGATCCGCCGCGCCACCAGCCCGGCGATCTGCGTCACGATCAGCGACCGGCCGTCATCCATCCGGATGCACAGGCTGTTGCGTTCGTTGTCCGCGCTGGCCTTGTCGAGCGAGGCATTGAAGAACTTGCCGGGGCGATAGGCGACCGCAGTCACCTCGCCGCCGACGGGCGCGCGGTTGATGTGGCAGTTGAAGACGCTCATGAACACGCTCACGCGGGTCAGCGGCTTGTCCTCGACCCCAAGCTCGATCGGCGGAACGGCACGTTCGATCAACGACACGATGCCGTCCGCCGGGCTGACGATCAGCCCTTCGCGTTTCGGCGTGACCCGTTGGGGATCGCGAAAGAAGTAGTAGCACCAGATCGTCAGTCCGACACCGATCCACCCCAGGACATCGGCGATCAGGAACAACACCAGCGTGATCGCGGCGAAGATGGCCACGAATTTACGGCCTTCCGGGTGCATGGGTTTCAGAAACGTGTCGCGCATACGCATGGCTGCTGGTGTCCCTTTGAAAACTGGTCCCTGCCCTCTAGTGGTTTTGCGGTGCGATGGAAAGCGCCGCGAGGGCCCGCAGGACCTGCCATAGCAGGGAATGACGCAACGACGGAACTTCTTTCCGCCGCGCGCAGCCGCCAAAGGACACGCTTTGCGACAGGGGCAAATCCGTGCAACGCTGCGACGATCCAGCCACCAGCCGTCGGGACCCTTTGATCCATGAAGACCTTTTTCAGCGAAGATCACCGCCTGCATTTCCCGCAGGCGGAATTGTCGGGCGGCGAATTCGTCACCCCGTTCGAGCGCCCGAGCCGCGTCGAATACATCCGCAACCGGCTGATCAGCCGCGGCCTTGGCGCTATAGAGGATCCGGGACCGGTGGACATGGACCCGGTTCAGACCCTGCTGGATCCGGGCTACCTGCGGTTTCTGGAAACCGCGTGGGCCGACTGGAAAGCCGCCGGCATGGCGGGCGAGATCATAGCGGCCAACGTGCCGGCACGCGGCATGCACATGGACCGTGTGCCGGATTTCATCGATGGCAAGGTCGGCTACTACTGCCACGCCTCTGAAACCGCGATGACGGCGGGCACATGGGCCGCCGCGCAATCGTCCATGGCCAGCGCGCAGGCCGCCGTGCGGCAGGTGATAGGCGGGGCACGCAGCGCCTTCGCGCTGTGCCGCCCGCCGGGGCACCACGCCACCCGCGATCAATACGGCGGGTACTGCTTTCTCAACAACGCCGCCGTGGCGGCCCAGATGCTGCGGGACGGCGGCGCGGCACGGGTGGCCATCCTCGATATCGATTTCCATCACGGCAATGGTACGCAAGATATCTTTTACGACCGGGGGGACGTGCCGTTCGCGTCGCTGCATGGCGCACCGCAAGACACCTATCCCTATTACATCGGCTATGCGGACGAAACCGGGCGCGGCGCGGGCGAAGGCGCCAACCTGAACCTGCCGATGCCCCCGGGCACCCCCTATTCGACCTGGTCCGAGGCACTGGACAGCGCCATCGCCCGGATCGCCGGCTGGGGGGCGGAGGCATTGGTCGTGTCCCTGGGCGTGGACGCCTACAGGGACGACCCGATCAGCTTTTTCAAACTCGACAGCGACGATTTCACCGATGCCGGGGCGCGGATCGGGCGCATGGACCTGCCCACGGTGCATGTGATGGAGGGCGGTTACGCGATCGAAGCGGTGGGCATCAACACGGTCAATGTCCTCGAAGGGTTTCTCGGCAGGTGACACTTGGGGCTTTGCCCCAAACCCCAGGATATTTCAGAACAAGAGAAGGGCTAGATCACCCTGCTTCTCTTGTTCCGAAATATCCCCGCCGGAGGCAAACTTCCCGCGCATTCACCTATGAATGCGCGGGGCATGTCGTGCGGCGCAGCCGCGCCTTCTGGTAGTGGCCGATTACTTGCGCAGTTCCGTCCAGATCGCGGTATAAAGCTCGGTCGCCTTTTGCGGACAGGTGGGCAGGAACCTGCCCGCCGCCGCGAATTCCGCGGGAATCACGATTTCCGGCGCGGTCTTCATCTCTTCGGGCATGAACGCGTCCGACCCGGCGATGCCGTTGGCGTAGCGTGCAAAGGTCGAGATCAGCGCGGCATTCTCGGGGATCATGATGAAGTCGAGGAACTTGTAGGCTTCGTCGACGTTTTGCGCATCGGCCAGCAGGCCGACGCTGTCCATCCACAGCGGGTAGCCTTCCTTTGGATAGCCATAGGCCACGTCCGCGTTATTGAGCCGCGCGCGCATCGTGGATCCATTCCAGTTCACCGTCGCCACAAGGTCATTCGAGCTGAGCTTGTCGGTGGTGCCGTAATCCATCGAGATCCAGCTGTCCTTTGCCGCCATCAGCTTGTCGCGCACCTTTCTGAGCACCTCCAGGTCCTCGGTACAGGCGTCGCCGCCGACGTTGAAGATCGTGAGCGCGATCACGTCGTTCATTTCCGGCACCACGTTGACCTTGCCCACCAGTTCCGCCGGCGGATTGAGGAAGATCTCGGAGGTGTTGATATCGCCGTCATAGACGGAGGTGTTCACCGCCACGCCGGTCGTGCCCCACTGCCAGGGGATCGTGTAATCGCGGTTGGGGTCCCAGGCGACGTCCTTCCAGTCGGCGGCGATGTTGTCGAAGTTGGACAGCCTGGACTTGTCCAGCGGCGCCAGCAGGCCCTTTTCCACGAAGACCGGCACATAATTGGCCGAGGGCACCACCAGGTCAAAGCCCGATCCGCCGGCTTCGACCTTGGCCAGGGCGGTCGTATTGCTGTCGTAGTCGGTGATCGTCACCTCGATCCCGGTTTCGGCGGTGAATTTCTCGATCAGTTCGGGCGAGGTGTAGTTGCCCCAGTTGTACAGGTTCAGTTGCCCATCGGCGGCAGCGCCAAACGCGCCCGCCAGCAGGGCGGTTGTCGCAAGCAATACGGTCTTCATCGGTCTCTCCTTGGTTTGAAAAATCGCGGGTCAATCCCGCTTTCTGGTCATCAGGAAAAAGGCGGTCAGGATCACGATGGTCACCGCCAGAAGTACGGTCGAAATCGCGTTGACCTCGGGAGTGAGCGCGCGGCGCAACTGGCCCAGCATATAGGTGGGCAACGTATCCTGCCCCGCGGATTTCACGAATTCCGTGATGATAACATCATCCAGCGAAATGACGAAGGCCAGCATCGCACCCGCCAGTACCCCCGGCATCAACAGGGGCAGCGTGATGTGGCGAAAGGTCTGTACCGGGCTGGCATAAAGGTCGGCTGCGGCGGTTTCCATCGCGCTGTCCATCCCTTCGAGCCGCGCACGGATCGGCAGATAGGCGAAGGGCACGCAAAACGCGGAATGGGCCAGGATCAGGTAGCCCAGCCCGGTATAGCCGGTGGCGATCTTGATCGAGGCGAAAAAGATCAGCAGCGCCACGGCGGTGACGATTTCGGGCACCATCAGGGGTTGGTTGATCATCACGTAGATGATGGTCTGGCCGGGAAACTTGCCGCGCCGCGTGGTGCCCAGCGCCGCCAGCGTGGCCACGGTCGTGGCGATCATCGACGCGCTGGCGGCGATCACGAACGACCGCACCGCGGCACTCTGCACCGCCTCGTTCTCGAACGCGATGCGATACCATTGCAGCGAAAACCCGCCCCAGAGGTTGACCGAGCTTGATCCGTTGAAGGAATATATCACCAGCGTCACGATCGGCGCGTAAAGCAGCACGAAGGCCAGGATCGCGATTGCGGTGAAGCCCGGCAGGCGGGTCACGTCGAAGGATCGCCGCCTAGCCATTCGGATCATCCCGCGACGACACCCGCGTATAGATCAGCAGTGCGGCCAACACCACGATCAGCAACACCATCGACAGGGCCGAGCCCAGCGGCCAGTTCTGGCCCTGCCCGAACTGCAATTCGATGAAGTTGCCGATCATCATGTTCTTGCCCCCGCCCAGAACGCGCGGCGTCACGTAGGCGCCAAGGCTGGGCACGAACACCAGGATGCAGCCCGCCACGATGCCCGGCCGGATGATCGGCAGCACAACGCGCCGCAACACCCCCATGCGAGAGGCGTAGAGATCGTAGCCCGCCTCGATCAGCTTGAAATCGAAGCGGTCGATGGCGGCAAAGAGTGGCAACACCATCAGCGGAAGATAGACATAGGCCATCCCGATCAGCACCGCGGTATCGGTATAGAGCACCTGAATGGGTGTCTCGATCAGGCCGAGGTTGATCAGCGCGGTGTTCATCAGACCCTGATTGCGAATGACCTCCATGATGGCGAAGGTGCGGATCAGCAGGTTGGTCCAGAAGGGGATGGTGATCAGGAACAGCCAGACGGCGCGCGCGGCAGGGGTGCGCGTGGCGATGAACCACGCCGTCGGAAGGCCAAGCACAAAGGCGATCAGCGTGGTGGCCAGCGACAGTTTCACCGACCGCCAGAAGATTGACAGGTTGGCGTCGGCAAGGCTGACCGTGCCGTCAAAGATGTCGCGCTGGAACAGGATGCGGAACCACGCATCGGTCGAAAACGTCCAGCGCACCCCGGAATAATCGCCCGGCTCCAGAAAGGAATAGATCACCACGATCAGCAGCGGGCCACTGGCCGCGATCAGCAGCAGCACCAACGCCGGCAGCGACAGCAGCCAGCCGTTCAGCCCCTTGCTGCGCCGGTGTGTCTTTGCGCGCATCACTCCCCCAGAACCTGCAGGGTGCCGGCGTCGATCTGTACGCCCACGGCGTCGCCCTGTGCATGGGCATCATCGCCGCCGGCCCGCGATTGCAGCCGCGCGACCAGTGCGCTGCCGTCGCCCAGTTGCAGGTGATAATGCGTATCGGTCCCGAAATAGGTCGTCTGCGTCACGCGCGCGGGGATCGTGCCGCCCGTGCCATCGGCCGCGATGCGGATCTGTTCGGGGCGCACGGTCAGCGTCACCTCGCCCGAATGGCCGTTCAGCGGCACGGCCAGCGTGTCGCCGGTGGCCAGGCGCACACCGCCCGGCACCACCGTGCCCACCAGGAAATTCGTTTCGCCGATAAAATCCGCGACAAAACGGTTCCGCGGCCGATCGTAGATCTCGCGCGGGGTGCCCACCTGCAAAAGCCTGCCCGCCGACATCACACCGATGCGGTTGGACATGGTCAGCGCCTCTTCCTGATCGTGGGTGACAAAGACAAAGGTGATCCCGGTCTCGGTCTGCAGGCGCTTCAGTTCGCTTTGCATTTCCTTGCGCAGTTTCAGATCCAGCGCCGACAGCGGCTCGTCCAGCAGCAGAACCTGCGGCGCGGGCGCCAGCGCGCGCGCCAGGGCCACGCGCTGCTGCTGGCCGCCAGACAACTGCTGCGGCAGGCGGTCGGCGAAACTCTCCAGCCGGACCAGCGCCAGAACACGCTCGACGGTCTGCGCGACCTCGGCCCTGGATTTGCCCAGCATCTGCAGGCCGAAGGCGATGTTGGCGGCCACCGTCAGATGCGGAAACAGCGCGTAGGACTGGAACACCGTGTTGACGGGCCGCGCGTTGGGCGGGGTCGCGGTGATGTCGCGCCCCGACAGCAGGATCGCGCCGGAGGTCGGCGTCTCGAACCCCGCGATGCAGCGCAGCAGCGTTGTCTTGCCGCAGCCCGAGGGCCCCAGAAGGGTAAAGAATTCGCCCTTTGCGATGGTGATGGACACATCGTCCAGCGCGTTGACGGCTGAGGCGCCGACGCCATAGGTCTTGACGGTGTTGCGGGCCTCGACGGCGGGCGTGTCGGTCACCTGGGATCCCCTTTTCAATGTCTTACGATGGGCGCGTCATCCCGGTTTGGCAAGCAGATCGGCAATCATGGGCGGGCGGCGGTTGAACCACGGCTGCGCCTGCTCAAGTTCCGCGCAGAGCGCGATCAGGACCTCGTCATGGCCGAAGGGCGCGGCCAGGTGAACGCCCACGGGCAGACCGCCGTCGGTCCAGTGCATCGGCAACGACGCGGCGGGCTGGCCGCTGGCGTTGAAGGTGGCGCAGAAGGGCGAATAGGCGAACACGCCCTCGGGGCCGACGCGGTAGGCTTCGTAATCCTCGCTGCTGTGGTCGAACCTGCCGATGCGGGCGGGCGGCTCGGCCAGGGTCGATGACAGCAGGATGTCGTAATCGGCAAAGGCCGCGGCCATTTCGCGCCCGTAGGCGTGGACCTTGCCCACCGCCGCCAGATAGTCCGCGCCCGAAATGCCGCTGGCAAAGGCCATGGCACCGCGCGACACGCCTTCGATATCGCCCTGGCGCAGGTCGCGGCCCTTGGCCTTGAGCGTCGCGGTGATGCTGAGCGCGGTGCCGCAGGCGACGATCCTGGTCCAGGCGCGCATCATGCCATGGTGGTCGGCCTGCGGACGCGCGGGCGCGACGTGGTGGCCAAGTCCTTCGAGCAGGGCGGCGGTGTTGCGCACGCCCTGCGCGCAGTCCGGGTGTATCGCCTCTCCGGTAAAGCGCGTGTCGCAGACCCCGATGCGCAGGCGCGCGGGCGTCTGCGTGATCGCGGCGGCATATCCCGCGCCAAGGGGCGGCGCGACATAGGGCGCGCCCAGGTCCGGCCCCGCGCAGGCATCCATCATCGTCGCGCTGTCGCGGACGGTGCGCGACAGGAACCCGTCGATCGCCATGCCGGCCCAGCCTTCGCCGGCGGCGGGTCCGTCGGGAAAGCGTGCGCGCGTCGCCTTGAACCCGAAGAGCCCCGAGCTTGACGCGGGGATCCGCACCGATCCGCCGCCGTCCGATCCATGCGCCATCGGCACGATGCCGGCCGCCACCGCCGCCCCCGCCCCGCCCGACGACCCGCCGGGGGTGTGGTCGGTATTCCACGGGTTGCGCACCGGCGCGCCATAGACCGTGCTTTCGGTGACAGGGCCGATGCCGCCCTCGGGCGAGGGGGTTCGGCCAAATGTCACCATGCCGGTGGCGCGCATCCGCGCAAAGATTTCGCTGTCGTAGGAATACCGTGTGTCGCGCGTCAGGTTCGATCCGTTGTGTGACGGGAAATCCCTTGCTTCCGCGCCCAGATCCTTGATCAGAAACGGCACGCCGCGAAAGGGTCCGTCGGGCAGCCCGGCGGCGATGGCGGCGCGGGCGCGGTCCTCTTGCATCAGCACCACGGCGTTCAACGCGGGGTTCACCGCCGCCACGCGGGCAAGCGCGGCATCCAGCAGGGCGTCGGGGGTGACCTCGCCCGATCTCACGGCCTCGGCCCAGCCTGTCGCGTCGCGGTCATCAAGGGTCAGCATCGTCATCCTTTTCCCCGCACGGTCGGCCTTTGGGCGCCGGGCGGTTGTCATGCGGTGTGCGATCGCGTCGGGCGGGCCCGATGTCCGTTCGCGAAAAACGGCCCGGTCCGGCCAAGGCGATCAATGCGGCCACAATATCCGCCGCGTTCGGACTGTCGAGGACGTTATGGCCCGAGAACCGCCGATCCCCGAAGCAACGACAACGGGTCAGCGCCGCTCCGGGCGCGTGACGCGCGCGCACGGCGGTCGTCGGGGCCGCCCTCCGGCCCTCGCAAAGCTGTGATGGTCTTGCGTTTGACCTTCCCCCTGCTGGAAAGTGTAACGATACCGCGAAACGACCGGAAAACGAGGGAATCATGAAGGCATCGGGAATTGCAGGCGTCGTCGTCGTGGCCATCGGGCTGGCCTATGCCCTGTGGCCGACGCCCGCCCCCGTCCTGAACGGGGCGGAGGGGGACGCGGTGCAAGGCGGCCCCCTTGCGGATGTGACGCTGCCCGATACCCTGTCGGAAGAGGCCGTCCTCGGGCAGCGGGCGTTCGAGGCCAAATGCGCCGCCTGTCACGGGAACAATGCCGCCGGACAGGACGGGATCGCCCCGCCGCTGGTGCATGTCATCTATGAACCCGGCCACCACGGCGACGAAAGCTTTCAGATGGCGGCGGCGCAGGGTGTGCGGGCCCATCACTGGCCGTTCGGCAACATGCCGCCGGTCGAGGGCGTGACGCGCGCGGACGTCGCCACCATCATCACCTATATTCGCGAACTGCAACGCGCCAACGGAATCAACTGAAAACATGACGGGACTTACACGATGAAACACCATTTTCTCGCGGCTGCATTAAGCCTTTTGGCTACCGGAGTGCTTGCGCATTCCCCGCTCAAGGCGACAACGCCCGCCGACGGGGCCGTCGCGGGCGCCGTGCCGACCGAGGTGACGATGACCTTCATGCGCGACATCCGACTGACGCGGGTGCAGGCGACCCATGCCGATCACGATCCTGTCGATCTGGACCTGGGCGATCAGACAAGTTTCGCCACCGGTTTCGCGCTGCCGCTGGAGGGCATGGGCCCGGGCACCTACGTGATCGAGTGGCGCGGCCTTGGCGACGATGGTCACCCGCTGACCGGGCGTTTCGGCTTTACGGTCGAATAGCCGATGCCGGATCTTTGGGACGTGGCGACCGTCGCGACGCAGTTCGCGCTGTATCTCGGCGTTCTGGCCGCGGCGGGCGTGATGCTTTGCGCGGCGCTGTTCCGGCTCGATCGGTATCGCGGTCTGGCGGTGGGCTTTGCACTGACGGGTCTGGTGGCGGCGGGTCTGTCGTTCGCACTCAAAGGCGCCGCGCTGACCGGCGATGCCTCCGGAATGACCGACCCCGAGATGCTGGGCCTCTTGTGGGACACCTCGCCGGGCGTGGCGCTTGGCTACCGGATTGCCGGGCTCGGGCTGATCGTGCTGGGCGCATGTCTCGGGCAGGTCGGGATTTGGGTCGCCGTGGTCGGGGCCGGGCTTGCGGTGTGGTCGTTCAATCACGTGGGCCATATCGCGGCCCGCGATGACCTTGCCTTGGACGCGGTGCTGATATTTCACCTCGCGGCCGTCGCCTTCTGGATCGGAATCCTTGCACCGCTCAGGCGGCTGGTGACGACGCGCATGGATCTGCCCCGGGCCGCCGACGTCAGCCACCTGTTCGGTCGGATCGCCAGCCTCGTGGTGCCCGCGCTGATCGTTGCCGGGGGGACATTGTCCTATTATCTGGTCGGATCGGTGGATGCGCTTGTCGGGACGGGCTATGGGCAGTCGCTGCTTGCCAAAGTCGGGCTCGTCGCCCTGCTGCTGGGACTTGCGGCGGCCAACAAGCTGCGGTTCGCGCCTGCCCTGATGCGCGGCGACGAACGGGCGGCGGCGCATCTGGCGACGTCGATCACCCTGGAATGGGCCGTCGTCTGCGCGATTCTTCTGGCCACGGCCGTATTGACGACTTCGCTTAGCCTGCCAACCTGAGAGGCACCATGCACAGACGAGATTTCATCGCGGCCATGCTGGCCACCACCCTGATCCCGCGGGCGAGCTTTGGTGCGGGGGCGGCACAGACGCGGCTGATCGCGCAACCGGTGCAGCAGGTTCTTTTGCCGCCGGGCAACGGCCCGACCCAACTGCTTGGGTTCAACGGGTCCGTGCCCGGCCCCGAAGTGCGCGTCGGCCAGGGTGAACGGCTGAGCGTGGCCTTCGAGAACCGCCTGCAGCAGGGATCGGCGGTACACTGGCACGGCATCAGGCTGCCCAACCCGATGGACGGCGTGCCCGGCCTGACGCAGGATCCGGTCGCGCCGGGAGAGGCGTTCGACTATGGCTTTGTCGCCCCCGACGCGGGCACCTATTGGTATCATTCGCACCACTTGTCGCACGAGCAGGTGGCGCGCGGGATGATGGGGCCGCTGATCGTCGAGGACAGCACCCCGCCCGACGTGGACCACGACATCGTGGCCCTTCTGGCCGACTGGCGGCTGGACGAAGACGGCACCCTGCTGGACGATTTCGGAAACATGCATGACATGGCCCACGGCGGGCGCATGGGTAATTATGCCAAGGCCTTTCTGTCGCAGACGCGTGTCGCCACAGGGCAGCGCATCCGCCTGCGGATCATCAACGGCGCGACCGACCGCATCTTTCCGCTTGTCCTGGGCGGGCTGGACGGGCGGGTCGTCGCGCTGGACGGGATGCCCGTGCCCGCGCCGCGCGCGATGGCCGACATCGTGCTGGCCCCGGCGCAGCGGGTCGATATCATTGCCGATGTGACCGGCCCTGTCAGACTCGACATGGCGACGCGCCAGGGCGACTACCGGTTGGGTGATCTGGACCTGTCGGGCGAGGTGACGCCACGGGGCACGACCATCGCCGCGCTGGCCCCGAACCGGGTGGCGACGCCGTCCACGCCCGCGCAAAGGCTGACGCTGACCATGTCGGGCGGTGCGATGGGGGGCCGTCACGGGGGTGACGACATATGGTCGTTCAACGGCCTGTCCGGCATGCGGCCCGAACCTTTCGCGTCATTTTCCCAAGGCGAAACCGCCCGGATCAGCCTGGTCAACGACACCCGCTTTCCGCATGGCATCCACCTGCACGGCCACCATTTTCACGAACTGACCCCCGAAGGCGATCCAGGCGATCTGCGCGATACCTCCCTCGTTGCGGCGGGCGAGACGCGCGATATCCTCTGCGTGTTCGACAATCCGGGGCGGTGGATGCTGCATTGTCACATGCTCAGCCATCAGGCCGCGGGCATGAAGACATGGGTCGAAGTGACATGAGGCTGCTGTTGGGCGCCCTTCTGGCCAGCGCCACCGCGGTATCGGCGGAGCATGAGCTTGCAGGCCGGGACATCGCGCTCGGTCAGACGCTTTATGACCGGAACTGTGCATCCTGTCACGGCGCGGATCTGGAAGGTCAGCCGGACTGGCGGTCGCCGGACGAAAACGGCGTCCTGCCCGCACCGCCGCATGACGAGACGGGCCACACCTGGCACCACGACAACCAACTGTTGTTCGACTACACCGCGCTTGGCGGGCGCAAGGCGTTGGCGCAGCGCGGCATCGACGGGTTCAACAGCGGCATGCCCGGCTTTGAAGGACAGCTTGCCGAGGACGAGATCTGGACCATCCTTGCCTATATCCGGTCCACCTGGCCCGAGCACATACAAAAGGCACAGGCCGACCGGACCCCGCCCCACTGACCCCCGGCGCAGGATCGGCAACCGCGCGCCTGACCGCGCAGGGGCCTATGGCTTTGGCCCGTAGCGGCCGCGTGCCGTCTTGACCAGTCGCCCCTCGTCCACCAGACGCCGTAGGGCGCGGTAGCAGGCCTCGTGCGTCAATCCGATGCGGGCCGAAAATTCCACCACCGATCCGCTCAAAAGCCCCGAATGCACAGCCGACAACACCCGGTCCCTTGCCGACTGGATCGACATCAATTCAAGGATCTGGCGGTATTGCTGCACCTGCACGGCCAGCAGGCGGGCAAAGCTTTCCGCGAAATCCGGGTCCGCGCGTAGCGCTTGCGCGACAGCGGCCTTGTCGATCCGCGCGACATCGCCGTCCTGGGTGCAGACGGCGTCGCAATGATACTCCGCCGAAAACACCGAGGCTTCGGCAAAAAGCTGACCGGTGGTGGCGCGATGCAGGACCACGGGCGCGCCGGTTGCGGTCGCGCGCCGCAAAACGACGGAGCCCCGGATCACCCTGAAAAGGCCGGTGGCGCGATCGCCCTGACGAAAGATCACGGCACCCTGCCCGACCGGCAGCACCGTAACGGCATCGGCTGGAAGCCTGTGAAAGGGATCGTGTTGCATATGATCGGGACCATACGGCAGACGGCCCGCCCAGTGAAAGGACTATGACGTCCGACGCGCAAGCCGACGACCGGCCGCGAAACCGCGCCGCCGATCAGATACGTATTCCCGGCGGCGCGAACACATCGCGCACCCTGGAAACGAGCGCCCCCGAGCGTCGATAGATCGACAAAAGACCGTGATAAATCAATGGGGATTCTTAAATGTGGCGCTCCCTGAAGGACTCGAACCCTCAACCTGTCGATTAGAAGTCGACTGCTCTATCCAGTTGAGCTAAGGGAGCATCCCCACGCGACCTGTAAACGGTCGGTTCCTTTTGGGCAAGACACGTCATGCCGGGGTTTTCCGGGCTGACGGCGGCCTGCGGAAAGATCGTTCGCGCCGTGCAGGCATGGCCACCAAGCGCTGCGCATCGGCGCACTCGATACGCCGCGGTCATGTCCGATGGGGCCTTGAACACGCGGCGCGGCAACACGTCCTGCGAGCGTGCGGCCCCCCCGCCGGACGAAGCCTTGCCCTAGTGCGTCCATGCCCCGCGGCGGCCGGTGGCGAAATTCTCGCCGTAGCCGCCGGGGCGGATGTTGGGCTTGCGCTTTTTCGGCTCCTGCACCTGCGCGTCGATGCCATGCTCGCGGGCGTAGTCCACCGCCGCCTGCTTGGTGTCAAAGCGCAGCCTGACCTGGGCCTGCGTATCATCCGACGACGTCCAGCCCATCAGCGGATCGACCTCGCGCGGTGACTCCGGCGAGAATTCCAGAACCCAATGGTGGGTCTTGGCCGTGCCCGATGACATTGCGGTCCGGGCGGGCTGATAGATGCGTGCACGCATGGGCGGGCTCCTGTCTGTCCGATGCCTCGTGTATCGGATGTTTGGCGCTGCGGGGCAAGATGCGTTTTGTCGCTGTGGAGCACGCCACGTGCCTGCGGTAAGATGCGGCTCGGGTCTTGATCCTCGCGCCGGATGCATCACCTAAAGCACACCACGAAGGAGCCCCCAATGGCCTACGCCCATTCCGACAGCCTGCCCGAACGCAAGCCAGAGACGCAGGCGGTGCTTGCCAACCCCGCGCCCGACGTGCGCAGCCGCCCCAAGCTCGAGGGCGGCAAGACCTTTGTGATGAACACCGAATACGCGCCCGCGGGCGACCAGCCCACGGCGATCAGGGAATTGTCGGAAGGCGTGCGGTCGGGCGAGCGCGATCAGGTGCTTTTGGGCGCCACCGGCACCGGCAAGACCTTCACCATGGCCAAGGTGATCGAGGAAACCCAGCGCCCGGCCATCATCCTTGCGCCCAACAAGACGCTTGCGGCGCAGCTATATGGCGAATTCAAGGGGTTCTTTCCCGAAAACGCGGTGGAATACTTCGTCAGCTATTACGATTATTACCAGCCCGAGGCCTATGTCGCGCGCTCGGACACCTTCATCGAGAAGGAAAGCCAGATCAACGAACAGATCGACCGGATGCGCCACTCCGCCACCCGCGCGCTTTTGGAGCGGGACGATGTGATCATCGTGGCGTCGGTGTCGTGCATCTACGGCATCGGGTCGGTGGAAACCTATGGAGCAATGACGCAGGATCTGAAGGTCGGCAGCACCTATGACCAGCGGCAGGTGATGGCGGACCTGATCGCGCAGGCCTACAAGCGCAACGACGCGGCATTCCAGCGCGGCAGTTTCCGGGTGCGCGGCGACAGCCTCGAAATCTTTCCCGCCCACCTTGAGGACCGCGCGTGGCGGTTGTCGTTCTTTGGCGAGGACTTGGAGAGCATCACGGAGTTCGACCCCCTGACGGGCGAGAAGACCGGCAGCTTCGACCAGATCCGCGTCTATGCCAACAGCCACTACGTGACCCCCAAGCCGACGATGAACCAGGCCATCATCGGCATCAAGAAAGAGCTGCGGATGCGGCTGGATCAACTGGTGGCGGAGGGCAAGCTGCTGGAGGCGCAGCGGCTCGAGCAGCGCTGCAACTTCGACATCGAGATGCTGGAGGCGACGGGCGTCTGCAACGGGATCGAGAATTACTCGCGCTACCTGACGGGCCGCGCACCGGGCGAGCCGCCCCCCACCCTGTTCGAATTCATCCCCGACAACGCCATCGTGTTCGCCGACGAAAGCCACGTCAGCGTGCCGCAGATCGGCGGCATGTACAAAGGCGACTACCGGCGCAAATTCACCTTGGCCGAACACGGGTTCCGCCTGCCGTCGTGCATGGACAACCGCCCGCTGAAATTCGAGGAATGGGACGCGATGCGCCCGCAGTCGGTGTTTGTCAGCGCCACGCCGGCGGCCTGGGAGATCGAGCAGACAGGCGGCGTGTTCACCGAACAGGTGATCCGCCCCACCGGCCTGCTGGACCCGCAGGTCGAAATCCGCCCGGTCGAAATGCAGGTCGACGATCTGCTCGACGAGGTGCGCAAGGTGGCCGATCAGGGGATGCGCACGCTGTGCACCACCCTGACCAAGCGGATGGCCGAGGACCTGACCGAATACATGCACGAACAGGGCATTCGCGTGCGCTACATGCACTCCGACATCGACACGATCGAACGGATCGAGATCCTGCGCGACCTGCGGCTGGGCGCGTTCGACGTGCTGATCGGGATCAACCTGCTGCGCGAGGGGCTGGATATTCCCGAATGTGGGCTGGTGGCCATTCTGGACGCCGACAAGGAAGGCTTCCTGCGGTCAGAGACATCGCTGATCCAGACCATCGGGCGCGCGGCGCGCAACGCCGAAGGGCGGGTCATCATGTACGCCGACCGGATCACCGGGTCGATGGAGCGCGCGCTGGCCGAAACCGACCGCCGCCGCGCCAAGCAGATCGCCTATAACGAGGAACACGGTATCACGCCGACGACAATCAAGAAAAACGTCGATGACGTGATGAAGGGGCTCTACAAGGGCGACGTGGACATGAACCGCGTCACCGCCAAGATCGACAATCCACTTGCGGGCGGCAACCTTCAGACGGTGCTGGAAGGCTTGCGCACCGACATGCGCAAGGCCGCCGAGAACCTTGAATTCGAAGAGGCCGCGCGCCTGCGCGACGAGGTGAAACGGCTCGAAGCGGTCGATCTGGCCATTGCCGACGACCCGATGGCGCGGCAATATGCGGTGGACAAGGCCGTGGACGACGCGCAAAAGGCCGGCGGCCGCAGCACGATGGGCCGCGGCGGCATGCGCGGCGGGGTCAAGCGGCGCGGCAAGAGATAGGGCGTGCGGGCGGCCTAGTCCGGTCGCCAGCCGAACTTGACGGCCAACAGCACTGAAATGACCAGCGTCAACGCCCAGATGATCCGGCCCGTCGCATCCAGCGCCCGGTTGCGCAGCGTGATGGTGCGGTGCGACCGGACATAGGTTTCCCACCCCGCGATACGCGGATCCGCCAGGATGGCCTGCATCCGTTGCAGGTAGTCGGCAAGCGTCCTGATGCGCAGAATGTGGTCTTCGGTCTTTTTGAAGGCGATTGCGATGATCACGGCGGGCAGCCACCACGCCAGGTCGATCAGGACCGCGCGATGATCGTCAAGTGCCTGGCTGATCAGCCAAACATAGACCACCGACACCGCCAGCAGGGCCAGACGCTCGGTCTGGGCGATGTCGCGCAGGGTCTGCATGATTTCATCGCGCACGCATCTGTATTCCTCAAGATGGTAGGCAAGTGCGGCGTCCGTCGGGGGGGGCGGGCGGTGTCATGTGTGACGGCTCTCCTGTTGCGGCAAATGCGGCGCCAGTAAACACCAGGGCGGCAGGCCCGCCAAGACGGCATCGCGGCTTCATCGGCGGTCCCGCCGACTGCACGCGGCGGACATTGCCGGGGGGGGGGGACAGCGCATGATGGCCCGTTGCGGCGATCAGGCGGTTCCAGCAGCGATGTGCGTCCTGCGAAAGCGGACAGATCAGCAGCGTTTCGATATCGCGCCACCTGTCGGAGCCGGGCAATTGCGGGTTGTATTACGGCGAACCTGCTCAGACGCAGCGGCGGATCGCCCCGCGCCGCATCGGTCGTGCGACCGGGACGCGAAGAATGGACCGAGGTGCGGGGTTATCCGGCACGCCGCGCGCTGGACATTCCCAAGCCGCGCGGCGACGGCAAAGACGCCAAGCGAATTCGGATTGGCCCGTTGGACCATAGCCTTCAGTGGCAATAGTTTGTCTAATGCCTGCTGCCGTATTGACGCGTGGCCAATGCGTCAGGGGTTTGCGATCAAGGGCGCGCCGCGTCGCATGCGTTCTGCGCCCGACCTGCGCCAAAAAAGGAAGGGCATGTCATGGCCATCACCACAAGACCCGCAGACATATCCGACCTCGGGGCGATTGCTGACCTCTTGCTGACCGATGCCAAGGCGCGGTGCGCACTTGATCCCGGTCTATGGTCGTTGGTCCGCGATCCGGCCACGGCGATCGCGTCAGCGGTCAGGGCGTCGATGGACGCCGAAGCGCCGCCCTTTCGGCAGCAATGGCTGGTGGCCCAAGCGGGCCAAGCCATCGTCGGCGTCACGCATTCCATTCTTCTGCCCGTTCCGCCGATCTATGCCGGGGCCTTCGGTCCGCCCGGCCTGATCATGGAGGATTGCCACGTCGCGACGGGCGCGCCGCCGGAGACAAGGCGCAGGCTGCTAAAGGCCGCCGAGGACGATCTGGTCAAAGCCGGGGCCCGCGTTCTGCTCGCCTCCAGCGTGGAAGGGGGAGAGTGGGCACCCGAATATGCCCGGCAGGGGTTTGCGCCGCTGACGATGTATTTCGCAAAGGCTGGCCTGTGTCAGGCCCGCCCCCGCGCCGATGTGCGGCCCGCCACGCCAGACGATGTGCCCGGACTCGTTGCGTCGAGCGCCATCAACCGAGAGATCCTGGAACGCCTGGCCCCCCGGTTCTGGCAGCCGCACGACGCGGCGGACGACCGCTTTGCCGTCTGGATGCGGCGCAGCCTGACCTTGACTGACCGCGATATGTTCGTCTCGGACGTCGGCGGAAAAATTCAAGGCTACGCGATTTCGCAGCCGGCGACTCGGTTCCATTTTCCGGCCGCGCATGACATTTCGGACGTCGGCGTGATCGATGATTTCTTTCATGATCAAATGCGGAACCCGCAAAGTCTTGAGGCCGAGGGATCCGGGGCCGCAGCCCTGTTCAACGCGGCGGAGGCCGCGCGCGACAGCCGCGGAGACAATGCGATACTGGTGGTGTGCCCGGCGGCATGGACGTCTAAAAGGACGCTGCTGGCGCAATCTGGGTACAGCAATGCGATCACGTGGTTTATCAAGATGGCTGGATAAATGCCTCGACCCGCGTCCGGCGTCACAGGGCAGGTCAAACGCCGCCCGCGCGACCCAGGCCATCATCGCGGGCAGGACGGTGTCGGACAAAACGTTGTGCGGGCACCGGCACGAAATAACCCCGGACCTTGCGATCCGGGGTGCCGATGATGAAATCATTTCGATCTGGAAAAATCCGTATCTATTCCGCTTGCACGCTTTCGAGGAAATAGGCGATCGACAGGATCTTGCCGCGGGCATAAATTTCCTGCCCGTACCGTTCGGCCTCCTCCGCTTCGGAATAGAACACCGCGCCATAGACCGGCATTGCCCCCCCGTGCGCACGCACGCCGGTACGACCGTTGATGATGTGGATCACGTCCAGCATCGGGAACACGCCGTCGTTGCGGGCCGCAAGCTGTGTCAGGTCGGGCACAGGGACCGTCAATATATCCGTCATCGGCCCGCCACCCGTGGCATCGGTGCCATGACAGGTCGCACAATACTGGGCGTAAAGCTCCTGTCCTTCGTCATCCGCCCATGCGGCGCCGGTAGACAGACCCAGGGCCGTAATTGCCGCTATCGTGCGTGCATTCATCAAAATCACCCCCTCGAATCCGATCAGAGCTCCACTGTCTCACGACGGTTTGGCGGGGGATTGATCTTGCTCAATCTGGCGCGGCGGGGACGGGATAACCGTCCTGAACGCGCCCCCCGCGATCACCGACCGTCGAGGGGGTATAAATATTTTTTCCAAGGGCCATCGCGGGCATTGCAAAGGCCTGCGGTGCTCCCATTTCCCTCTTACCTTTAACCTGGAGGCCATAATGCGCCGCTTCGTAATTCCTGCCCTGATGCTTGCTGCCACCCCCGTTTTTGCCGACGAGGTGTCGGGCACGATCCTTGCCTTCGACCGTGTCGACCACATCCTCGTGATGGAAGACAAAACCGTTCTCACCGTTCCCAACCCGGAGGTCATTCCCGAGGGATTGATGGCCGGCGACACCATCAAGGTCGAGTTCCAGAGCGACGGCGACAACGGGGTTGTCAAAGTCAACAGCATCGAAAAGCAATAGCGCCCACCGCTTGCGCTGCCCCAAGTCCGTTTCAAGGCCCCCCGGCGTTCGCCAGGGGGCCTTTTTTGGTGCGCCATCCGATCGCGCGTCGATGCCGCCGGCGCTTTTGGTTCAAGATTTGTGGGAACACGGCAGCACACATGATCGTTACTCGTTCAAGACACTCGCAAGCAAAGGAAGTTTGACATGGAATATGGCATTATCGGATTGATCATCCTGATCGCTGACATCTACGCGATCTATCAGGTATTCACATCTGGCGCCTCCACCGGGGCCAAGGTCGTCTGGACCGTCGTGATCCTCGTCCTGCCGGTGCTGGGCCTCATCGCCTGGTTGATCGCCGGTCCGCGCGGCAAGTCCGTCAACATCTGACCGACGCGCCTACACGGCAACACGAGGGCGGGGGCAACCCCGCCTTTTTTCGTTTGTTTTCAAATCGGTACCTTGGATCCACGCGTGGACCCCGCGCGTGTGTCAGCCCCGAAACCCGGTGTGCAGAACGACAGGAACGACGATCTCTTCCTCGTCGGTCAGATGACGTTCCAGCAGGCCGGAAAACCGCTGCAACCGCTCCAGAAACGGGCCGGCCGCAGCACCGTTGGCGCCCCCCTCAAGCACCATGTTCGCGCCCTCGGCCATTTCGTGCAGCAGGCCATCCATCGCACCATGATCGGCTTCCAACAGGTCAAAACCCTTTTCCAACCGCGCATCCAGTTGGATAAGTCTTGGAAAATAGTGGTGGTCCTCGATATGATGGTGGCCATGCAATTCATTGAGCAGCGTCGCGCCATAGTGCGACAGGCGCGGCGCGTAGTCGTCGAACGCAGTCTCACCGTCGAGGTATCTTTCGACATCCTTTCGCAGGATCTCCGACAACTGTCGAAACATCATGTGGCGGTCCACCCAAAAGCGGATCATCTCGTTGAAATTCTCGTGCCCGCGCCATGTCTGCCGGGGATAAGCCTCTGACAGAACGCGCAGCGCGTCCGGCAATCCGTCGCGGCGCGTCAAGTCAAGATCGGGGGGCGTCGCCTGGGCCGCCATCACCAGTGACGCGTGCCGGCGGCACCCTTGATCGGGCCGCGCAGGTTCGGCGTGGTCCAGCCACCATAGAAATCGCCCGGTTGCTGTATTGCTGCAATGTCGCCCACACGGCATTCCTCCATCAATCCGGCATAAAAGGCGACCAGCCCGGCCAGTGCCTCAAATCCCTGCTCGGGCGCGTCATAGGACCACGCGGCGCGCCCGGCTGTCCGACCGCCCGCCGTCACATCCCAATAGCGCGCCGTGCCTTTCCATTCACAGAACGACGTCCCGTCTGCCGGGGTCAGCATGGCGGCGATATCATCGGGCGGAATGTAGTAGGTCGGCGCGTGGTGCGTCTCCAGCACGCGAAACCCTGCCATGCTGTCGGCGACGACTTCCCCCGCCAGCCAGATGCGCAATCTGTGCGGCACGTGCTCCATCGCCGGAGGCCGCGGATATTCCTGAACGGTCTCGATCGGTAATTCCATAGGCCGAAGATAAGCCAAATCACAGCCGCGTCCATCCCGGTAAGAAATTGTTAACTTTCATTAACCATGATCCGCACCGGAAGGTGTTGATGATCAAACGATGTACGATTGCAGTTTTCTGCGCCCTGATGTCTGCGCAGGCCGCTCAGGCAGGTGCGTGGCTGCGCGATCCGGGGCGCAGTTTCGTCTCCTCCTCGATCACCGCCACGCAAGCCGGCGATGGTTCGAGCAGCACCTATCTGGAATACGGGCTGAACGATCGGCTGACGCTGGGCGCCGATGTCTTTTTTGCGTTCGACCGATTTGGCAATCAGGGCGGTTATGGCACCTTGTTTCTGCGGCTGCCGCTTGGGTCCACCGATCGCCCGAACAAATGGGCCATCGACGTCGGTGGCGGTGCGGCCTGGCTGGGCGGCGAGGTCTTGCCCCATCTCAAGACAGGGCTTTCGTGGGGCCGCGGCTACAGGCTGCGCCAGCGCGCCGGCTGGATCGCGGTGGATGCGTCGGTGTTCTGGGATCTGACCTATTCGCGACACGTCGCAAAGCTGGACACCACGGTCGGGCTGGCCTTGGGCGATCACGTCAAAGCGATGATGCAGGTCTTCTACGCCAGTGTCGATGGGGTGGGCACCACGACCTACGCGCCATCGCTGCTGATTGAACCGGGGCGCGGGACCTACTCGCTCCAGGTCGGGGTCGAAATGCCTGCCGGCGACTATGGTGACCCCTCTCTGAAACTGGGAGTCTGGCGGCGGTTCTAAAGCGGGCGTCGCCGGCCCGGAGCGAAGCACCGGACCGACGGGGGCGTATCAGGCGTCCATGCGCACGGCGATCTGGACCCTGCCCCTCATCGGGCTGCTCCATACCAATTGAACCTGATCCTGGTTGGTCCCCTGTGCGGCATTGACGTAGGGCATTTCGAACTGCGTCACCCCAGCCGCATTCCGGATCTGCTGGGTGGCCACGATACTGTCCACCGACCGCGCATGCGCACCGAAGGGCAAGCCCTGCGCCGTATCGATCACCCATGTCGTCGCGGTGCTGGCCTGATCGTGCTCCAGGCTCAGCGGGCTATTGGCGGGCGTCGTGACGGAGTGGAACGAATTGTCGGAAAACGTCACGTTCTTCATCCTGCCGTAATTCAGATCCGCAAAACTGGTGTCGATCCGCTCCACCCGGTCGATCGGACCATTGAGCGTGCGGAAATGGTTGCCGGTAACGCTGACCCCGCTCAGGAAATGACCCGCGCCATGCGGCTTGACCACGATATAGCTGAACCACGGCGCCACCTCTCCGGACAGGAAGATGTTGTTGTGAATTCCCAGCGCACTGAACGAAAACTCGCTGTTGAACTCCGGCGCCGAATCCTGCTCGTTCGACCACTCTATGAAACAATTGTCGACATAATTGCCCATCACCGTCGAACTGTTGTGCGTCTTGGTCAGGATAAGCCCCGCCGACCGGATGCCATTTTGCACCGCGTCGCCTTGGAAAAAGTGATTGCCGCTGATCAGGCTGTTGGCCCCGCCGATCAGGGCAAAGTGCTTGAACTTCGTCGCCCGGCAATCCCGCAGCTTGATATCATTTCCGTTGGTATTGATCGCGATGCTGACCCGGTCCGGCACATCCAGCGCATCTTCCGCCGACAGGAATTGACTGCGATCGATCAGCATGCCCTGACACCCGTTGCCGATCGACGTGATCGCCCGGTCCCGGGGCCGCGTGAAAAAGCAATCCTGCACCTGAAAGATCAGGCCCTCGGGCGCCAGGTTGATCGCGCTCGCGACGTTGTTGCACTGAAATTCGATGTTCGACACGATGAATTTGCTCAGCGTGTTGAAACCGCTGAAATCCAGCATGTAGCGAAACCGCCGAAACGTGAAATTCTGCGTCCCCTGCGCATCAAAAAGCTGCGCGCTCAGCGTGACTTCCTGTCGCCCCACGTTCTTGTCGCGCACATAGACCTCGCGACCCACGCCCGCGCCCTCCACCAGGGACCCGACCTCGATATTGGCGACGTTGATAACACCGGTCAGCTTGCGGCTGTCGCTGGCCGAATAGGTTGCCTGCGACGTGACCACGCCTGCAGCCCAGGCCGCCTCGCCCTTCGCCTCCAACTGACCGTTGCGGATCACCCGGCGGGTCGCATAGCTCGACTTGCCGGGTGCTGCGACCTGCATGTCAATCGGTCCAAAGATGTCGATCTTTCGCCCGCCAAGGTCAAAGGCCTCGTGATCGGCATTGTTCAACAGCGCCTGAAAGCCCTTCCTGAATGCCTCTTCCTCGTCATCGAAGGCCTCCGCATAGGCGGCAAAATCGAAATTCTTGCGCAGCAGCAATATCGCGTCCGCGGGCATGGTGACCGTGCCTTCGAACTGTGTCGGCGCATCGATTGTCACATCACCGTTCAGCCGATAGGTGCCCTCGGGCACCAGAAACGTCCGCCCCCCTGCCGCCGCGTTGGCGGCCTCGAACGCGGCCGTGTCATCGGTCGTGCCGTCACCCACCGCGCCATAGTCCCGCACATCCACCGTCGATACGATATCGCGCAAGAAGACCGAGGTAATATCCTCGATCACGATGTCGTCGATGCGCACAACCCCGCCGTTCTGGCCGGTCAGATCCAGCCCGAAATGGCCGTAAACCGCCTGTGCCCCCCACACCATATCCACCCCGCCGCGCGCGCCCGCACCCACGATCGCGCTGACTTCGACCACTTCGCCATAGCTGCTCAACGCGACGCTGGGTCCGGTGGTCACAACCCCCGGAACCGCGGCCCCGGTGCCCAGCGCGGCGTAGCCCGCGATGCGCACCGATGGCAGGTTGCCGCTCACCGCCTTGATCCGGACGGTGATCCGCAGGTAACACCCCGGCAGCAAGGGCGTCTGCCCGGTATAGCGCAGCTTTTGCGTCCCTTGCGTCTTGAACAATTCCAGACAGCCGCCGAAATCCTGATCCGCCGGCACAAAGGCCGCATTCGCGTCGGCATCATAGGTATCAGACCCCGGTGTGCCATCGCCGCTGGAATAGACATCCAACCCATTCGCAAATGCAGGCGGCATCAGCAGCACGCCATCGGTAATTGCCTTGTTCATCGATCTTCCCTTTCCCGCCGCCGCAGGTCCCGCATCGGGGCCGACCGCCGCATTGCTATCCATCGCGTTCCGGGGCGGATCGCCCGGCGCAGGACAGGGAAATATCAATGTCGGGTTACCGCAGGCTCAAGGCACCGCACGGTGGCCACCGCGCAACGCCCCTCTCCGGGTTTCCTTTGGCGGTAAATACCTCCGCCTGAGGCAAGCACAGGAGATTTTCAGGATGAAAATATCCTGGAAATGGAATGCGGCGCAGCCGCTCGATCAGGCCACGCTCAGACGTTGGCGCCGGCCGTGTCCAGCAGCTGTACGCCGCCGATGCGCCACCCGGCGTCCGTCTCGATCATGCGGTAATCGAGGATATGCACCTTGCCCGCCTGATCGGTGATCATCACCTTCTGCCACCAGTCGCCCGCGATGTCCCGCAGCTCGAGATACCGCACCGATCCCGGACGCCACACCATCGGATACCCTTCTGTCACCATCCGGCGGAAATTGTCGGGCGTGCGGAACATCTTTTGCAAATTCGGGCTGGCAAAGCCGAACGCCGTTTCGAAATCATCGGCTTCGAACGCCTCGATCTGGCTGCTGATCGTTCCCTTGATGCCGGCCTCCTGGGCCTGCGCCCCAAAAGCCATCATCACCGACATCACGACTGCCCAAAATCCGGTCCGCATTGCAACTCTCCCCTGGTCTCTGTCTCTCAAGGGTAAGTCACGTTGCTCAAACGGCAAGAGTTTCAGCCCGCCGCCAATTCCCCCGCCAGGGCCCGCTCGATCAGCGTCACGGTCTCCTCGACACCGTAGAGTGCGATGAACCCGCCGAAACGCGGCCCCTGGCTTGCGCCAAGCAGCACTTCGTAAAGCGCGGTGAACCAGTCGCGCAGCGGGTCGAACCGCTCGCGGCCGCAGCCATAGACGATGCTCTGCAACGCCTCGTCGTCGCGCGGCCCCTCGTAGGCCTTCAACTGATCGCGCAAATCCTCCAGCGCCGCGCGCTCCAGGTCGCTGGGCAGACGGTAGGTTTTCGTCGGCTTCACGAAATCATTGAAATACCGCAGCGCATGGCCCACGGCGGCGTCCATGTCAGGGTTGCTTTCGGGGCTGGTGTCCGGCGCATACCGCTGGATGAAGCCCCACAACTGCGATGGCTCCTCGGCCGAGGACACGCTCGCAAGGTTCAGAAGCATCGAGAAGGGCACAACCATGTTCGATTGCGGCACGTCGCCCCCGTGAATATGCCACACCGGGTTGTTCAGCCGCGCCTTGAGGTCCTGACCCTCGTAGGCGCGCAACTGCTGGTGATATTCGTCCACCGCCTTGGGGATCACGTCGAAATACATCCGCTTGGCGGTCTTGGGCTTGAGGTACATGAAATACGACAGGCTTTCGGTGCTGGCATAGGTCAGCCATTCGTCGATACTGACCCCGTTGCCGCTGGACTTGGAGATTTTCTGACCGTTTTCATCCAGAAACAACTCATAGGTGAAATGTTCTGGCGGCTTCTCCCCCAGTATCCGGCAAATTCCATCATAAATCGGTGTATTGGTGGAATGATCCTTGCCATACATCTCGAAATCGACACCCAGGGCCGCCCAGCGCGCCCCGAAATCGGGCTTCCACTGCAGCTTCACGTTGCCGCCGGTCACCGGCAACGTCATCTCGGTCCCGTCCTCGTCGTCAAAGGTGATCGTGCCGTTCTTGGCATTGACCTGCTTGATAGGCACATACAACACCCGGCCGGTTTCGGGATGGATCGGCAGAAAAATCGAATAGGTCTGGCGACGCTCTTCGCGCAGCGACTTCAACATCACGGCCATGATCTCGTCGTATCGCTCGGCGGCGCGCAGCAGCACCTCGTCGAACTGGCCCGAGCGATAGAACTCGGTGGCACTGATGAACTCGTACTCGAACCCGAAGGTATCGAGAAACCTTCGCAGCATGGCGTTGTTGTGATGCCCGAAACTCTCATGCGTTCCGAACGGATCGGGCACGCTCGTCAGCGGTCTTTGCAGATGCTCGGCCAGCGCTTCGGGGTTGGGCACGTTGCCCGGCACCTTGCGCATGCCGTCCAGATCGTCGGAAAAACAGATCAGCCGTGTTGGAATGTCGCTGATCGCCTCGAACGCCCGGCGGATCATCGTCGTGCGCGCCACCTCGCCAAAGGTGCCGATATGCGGCAAACCGCTGGGTCCGTAACCGGTCTCGAACAGCACGTACCCCTTTTCCGGCGGTGCCTTGGCATAGCGTTTGAGCACGCGGCGCGCCTCCTCGAAAGGCCATGCTTTACTTGCCATCGCGGCGTCGCGCATCTCAGACATATGTCACCCGAACTCTGGCCGCGGCGCCCTGTGCGCGCGGTGTCCACAGTCCCTATTGCGTCGCAGCATTGGCGTCAATAATCTGGCCCCACCCCGACGGATCACAAAGGATGCCCCGTGCAAGACACCGACGCCCACGCGATGACCGCACAAGACAGCCTTGTGGCCCTGATGATCGCCGTCTCCGCCTCAGACGAGGATATCCGCACGACCGAACTGGTCAAAATCCAGTCCGCCGTGCACCAACTGCCGATCTTTGCCGGATACGACGAGGACCGCCTGACCACGATCGGCCAGACCGTGTTCGACCTTTTCGAACAGGAAGACGGGCTCGACGCGCTCTTTGGCCTGATCCGCGACGCCCTGCCCGAACGGCTGTACGAAACCGCCTATGCGCTGGCCTGCGATGTGGCCGCCGCCGACGGCACCCTTGACGAGGCCGAACTGCGCCTGCTCGAGGAAATCCGCTACGAGCTGAACCTCGACCGCCTGCACGCCGCCGCAATCGAGCGTGGAGCACGGGCGCGCCATCTGAAATAATCACGTTCAGGTGCCGTAGAGCGCGCCCCAGCGTTCTATCAGATCCTGCTGCAAGGTCTTGGCCCGCCGGTTCCAGCCGCGCGCGCCGGGCGGGCGTTCGCGCTGGGCCCGCGGGATCGTGGCGCGGGTCGCCTCGTCTGCCGCGAATATGGCAAAGGCCAGGACGGTGCCGTCGCCCGCGGTCATGTATCCTGCAAGTCCCGACACGAAATTCAGCGTGCCGGTCTTGGCCGCGACGCGGATGGGATGCTTATTGTCGGGACGCCCCCGGCCGTCGCGCATCACGACATCCTTGAGGATCGGCCGTAGCACCGCGTCGTCATACGCCATCACCAATGCGCGCACCATGTCGGTTGCGCTGATCCGCGACGCGTCGCCCAGCCCGGAATGGTCCACCATCGACGGGGCCTCCAGCCCGAGGGTTTCGCGCGCCCATCGGTTCATCGCGTCCGCCGAGGCGACAATCGACCCGACCCCGCCCAACCGTCTGGCCGAAGCGGTCAGCCCGACCATCTCGGCCGTGATGTTCGTGGAATACCGCAGCATGTCCTTCAGGATCGTTCGCAGATCGTCGCTTTGATGGCGCACGACGATGTCCCCCTCGGGCAGTTCCGAGATAACCTCGATCCCGCGCAGGCCGATACCATGCGACCGCGCAAGCGTGGCGAACACTTCGCCGGCATAAAGCGCCGGCTTGCGCACCGGCAACCACCTGGCCCCGGTCTTGCCCAGTGCGCCCTTGGCCACGGTCCAATCGTCCCGCACGCCTGCATCCGCATAAGTATAGACCGGTGTGCTGCGGTCCTCGACCCGCATCCGGGCCATGGCGACATCGGGGCGAAACCTGTCCGACCGGGCGTCCATCGTCACGCTGTAGCCCTTTGCCTCGCGCTGCCATTGGAAATGCACCCGGTTGTAGTTCAGCGCGATCCCCGACAGCGCCGGGTTGTAACCGACGTGATCGGGCTGATCCGCGTCGATGACCCGCTCGAACGGCAACGCGCCGTCATACACCCTGAATCGTCCGCGCACCTCGCGCACGCCCGCCGACTTGAGGTCTTTGGCCATCTGCGCCAACGCGGTGGTGTCCAGTGTCGGATCGCCGCCGCCGACCAGGACCAAATCGCCCAGAACAATGCCGTCGCGCATCCCCCCGGTGATCAGAACCTGCGTTTCGAACCGATGCGCGGGGCCCAGAACGTCCAGCGCGTACAAGGCGGTAAGCGCCTTGGCGACACTTGCGGGCGGTATGCCCGCCTGGGCGTTTCGGCCCTCAAGCAACAGGCCGCTGCCCGCATCCGCCACCATGTAGCTGACACGCCCCGGCTCAAGCCGGGCCTTGGCCACGATCTCTTCGGGGCCGGGAATGACCGCAGGTTCGCCGCCGCGCAGCGCGGGGCGCAGACTGGCTTTGGGCGGATTGCTCAGGGCGGGCGTGGCAGCGGTGGCCAGCAGCCCCGCAAGGACCGCGCGTCTTGAAATCAGGTCTCTCATGACGGCGGAGTTAACCCGACACCCGCACAGGGCACAACTGCAAGTTCAATCACATTTGCATGGCGCGCGGGATCAAGCCCACCGACCGCGGCCGGCGGCAACTGGCTCTAATCCGGCTCGTGCCACATGCCCGCCGCGCGGATCGCGGTGGAGGACGCATCGACCAACGGAACATTGACGAAGCACCATGCCGGTGCCTCTGCCCGCGCCAGCAAATGCGAGGCCCGGCCGGAGATTCGCGCGTTTTGGTAAATCCGTGCCGCCGGACTCATCCGCGCCGATATACGGTCACCGGGCCGGGCCAGCACCCCAACCGGCACCGAGCGCATGATCACGCGCCAATCCTGCCAGCGATGCAACTGGGCAAGGTTGTCCGCCCCCATCAACCAGACGAACCGCACGCCGCGATACCGCGCGCGCAACCGCGCCAGTGTCTGCGCGGTATAGCGGGTGCCAAGCTGTGCCTCTATATCGGTGATCGTGACGCGCGGGTGCTGCATGACGGCCCGGGCCCGCGCCATCCGCTGCGCCAGCGGCGCGGGGCCATTCACCTTGAGCGGGTTTCCCGGACTGACCAGCCACCAGACCCGGTCCAGCCCGAACCGCTTGATCGCCTCGCGGGTGATATGCGCGTGGCCCGGGTGCGCCGGGTCGAACGACCCGCCCAGCAGGCCGACCACCTGACCGGGGCGCGCGTATGGAAAACTTTCAGCCACGAAAAAACGGCCCCCGATGGATACACCGGGGGCCGTTGAAGGACGCCGCGCGCCGGTTGTCAATGTCGCAGCGCCCCGCCTAGCCCGCGAACTTGATGATTTCGCCGGTCTTGAGACGGGCGAAATAGCTGTTCATCTCGCGCTTCACGATCGGCATCAGGAAGTACAGCGCGGTGATGTTCACCACGGCCATCGCAAAGATCATCGCGTCGGAAAAGTCGATCACAGCGCCCAGATTGGCGGCCGCACCGACGATGATGAAGAAGCAGAAGATGATCTTGAACACGTTCTCCTTGGCCTTGCCCTCGCCCACCAGATAGGTCCAGGCCTTCAGGCCATAGTAGGACCAGCTGATCATCGTGGAAAAGGCGAACAGGATCACCGCGATCGCCAGCACGTAGGGGAACCAGCTGAATCCCGTGGCAAAGGCTGCCGACGTCAGTTGCACGCCGCTGGATCCGTCCACCGTCTGGATCATCGTCCCCGCCTCGTTCAGGACAAACCGGCCGGTTGCTGGATCCATGACCAGAACGCCGGAAATGGTGATGACAAGCGCCGTCATCGTGCAGATCACGACCGTATCGATGAAGGGCTCCAGCAGCGATACCACGCCTTCGGTCACAGGCTCCTTTGTCCGCACCGCAGAGTGCGCGATCGCCGCCGATCCGACGCCGGCCTCGTTCGAGAACGCCGCCCGCTTGAACCCCTGGATCAGCGCACCGACAAGGCCACCCGCAACCCCCAGACCGGTGAACGCGCCCTCGAATATCTGGCCGAACGCCCAGCCGATCTGATCGAAGTTCACGGCCAGGATCACGAGGGCCGCCGCGACGTACATGATACCCATGAACGGCACCACTTTTTCAGTCACGCGCGCAATCGACTTGATCCCGCCGACGATCACCATGAAAACCACCGCGGCGAACACCAGCCCGGTGATCCAGCCCGGAAAATCGCCAAAGATACCTGCGATCTGGGCATGGGCTTGGTTGGCCTGGAACATGTTGCCACCGCCCAGCGCGCCGCCGATGGTAAAGATCGCAAAGACCACCGCCAGCACCTTGCCGCCGGGCAGCCCGCGTTCGGCAAAGCCCTTGGTCATGTAGTACATCGGACCGCCAGATACGGTGCCATCGGGGTATTCGTTGCGGTATTTCACGCCAAGCGTACATTCGGTGAACTTGGAGGCCATCCCCAGAAGACCCGCAAGGATCATCCAGAACGTGGCCCCCGGCCCGCCGATGCCCACGGCCACCGCGACACCCGCGATGTTGCCCAGGCCAACGGTGCCCGACAGCGCCGTCGTCAGGGCCTGAAAGTGGCTGACCTCGCCCGCGTCGTTGGGATCGGAGTAGTCGCCCTTCACGAGGCTGATCGCATGGCCGAATGCCTTGACCTGAATAAATCCGAAATAAAGCGTGAACACGCTGGCCGCGACCACCAGCCACAACACGATCCATGGAAAGGCCGTGCCCGGCAAGGGCGCGAAAATCAGGTTCACGAACCAGCCGGTCGAACCGGCAAAGATGTCGTTGACCTTCTGGTCAAAGCTAACGGCGTCTTGGGCCGCCGCAGCAGTGGGCACGAACAGCGCGGCCGTTGCCGCCGCCGCCGCTGCCTGAACAAATCGAGTATTCATCAGTGTCTCCTCGGATGGGGGGGGGTCAGGGAATGATCGTCACGGGAACGGTCGCGGTGGCCACCAGCCTGCCGCTGACGCCACCGAACAGCCGTTCGCGCAGTCCACGCGCGCCGATCCGTCCGATGACGATCTGCGCCGCGTCATGTTCGACCGCGACGCGTTCCAGAATGTCTGCAACGTCGCCGTGCTGGACGATGCCGGTTACATCGAAACCTTCAGCCTTGGCCGCCTTGACCGCCGGATCGACGATGCGCTCGTGCGCCAGCGCCAATTCCTCTTCGCGGCGCTTGTGGCGCTGATCGTTTTCTTCGGGGGTCTGAAAGGTGAAGGGCGACCATTCGATCACGTAACATAGCGCAATCTTGCAATTCTCGATCCGACCGGCCTGTGTCTTGGCAAAGGACAGCGCGCGCGCGCCCGCCTCCGACCCATCAAGACCGACCACGATTGTTGTGTGTGCCATTATTGTGTCCCTGTGTCCGATGTTATTATCCGACGCGACCCGAAATGATGCGTCGGCGGCTTGGTACTCGGGGCCGGGAAGGGATGATTTGAAATCAGGATCTCCCGCCGGACCTTGCATGATGATACGTCATTCACAAAAGTCATGTCGCCCTAAGATTGCCCCCAGGTCAGTCGAATGAACCGGAAACCCGACATATCGTGATGCGTTTGGAACGCATAACGCGCAATCATGATTTCCTTTTGACGCTGCGGTATCGCATCAATCCGGGTGCACGGCGGCACCCAACGCGATCTCGCCCGGCGTTATGACCCGCGCGCACCATCCTCCATGCCCGCGCACCGCCGAATACCCGCCCGCACCCAACGCCTCCTCCATGCGGCTGCACGGCGCGCAGATCGTCGTAATCTCGAGCACCGCACCGCCGATGACGATGCGCCGGCCCTTCAGCGCGGCCAGGTTCACCCCCGCCACCACGATGTTGCGCCGCATGACCTGCGGTGCAACGGGATCACGGCCCAACATCGCCCCAATCACGGAAAGGTGCTCGTGCTGGATCAGGGTCACGGCGCGCTTGCCGGGGCGCGCGTGATCGCCCTGCACCCCGTCCGGCGTCACACAGGCCGCCGCGACACTGTCCATTTCCGCGCGCCGCACCGACCGCAGGCCGATCCATGTCACGCGCCCTGGCTGCGCGGTCCGCGCGATCAGATCCTTCAGCCTCTCCACACCGCCATCCTTCTTCGCCCCGCTCTTGCATCCACGCCACCGTGCCCCCAATTGCAAAGTGCCTTGCCGGGCATCAAGCCGTTTGATCTTGGCCTTGCGGGGCGATACTGCAGGTTTCAACCGTTTTTTCGCAACCAAGGAGCCCCCAATGGCCGCCTATCAATACGTCTATCACATGCAGGGTGTCTCCAAGGCCTATCCCGGTGGCAAGAAATGCTTCGAGAACATCCACCTCAACTTCCTGCCCGGCGTCAAGATCGGCGTCGTCGGCGTCAACGGCGCGGGTAAATCCACCCTGATGAAGATCATGGCCGGCCTTGACACCGATTTCACCGGCGAGGCCTGGGTCGCGGAGGGCGCAAAGGTCGGCTACCTCCCGCAGGAGCCCAAGCTGGACGAGTCGTTGACCGTGCGCGAAAACGTCATGCTGGGCGTCAAGTCAAAAAAAGACATCCTCGACCGCTACAACGAGCTGGCGATGAACTACTCGGACGAGACCGCCGACGAGATGGCCGCGCTGCAGGACCGGATCGACGCCGAAAACCTCTGGGATCTCGACAGTCAGATCGACGTCAGCATGGAGGCCCTGCGCTGCCCGGCCGACGACGCGCGCATTCAGGATCTGTCGGGCGGCGAGGCGCGCCGTGTCGCGCTGTGCAAGCTGCTGCTCGAAGCGCCCGAAATGCTGCTCTTGGACGAACCGACAAACCACCTCGACGCTGAAACCATCGCATGGCTGCAACAGCACCTGATCGACTACAAGGGCACGATCCTGATCGTCACACACGACCGTTATTTCCTGGACGACATCACCAGCTGGATCCTCGAACTGGACCGTGGCAAGGGCATCCCCTACGAGGGCAACTATTCCGCATGGCTGGAACAGAAATCCAAGCGCCTGATGCAGGAATCGCGCGAAGACAAGTCCAAGCAGAAGACGCTGGAACGCGAATTGGAATGGATGCGTCAGGGCGCCAAGGCCCGGCAGGCCAAGTCCAAGGCGCGGATCAAATCCTACAACGACATGCTTGAGACGTCGGAACGCGAAAAGCTCAGCCGCGCGCAGATCGTCATTCCCAACGGTCCGCGCCTCGGCAACAAGGTGATCGAGGTCAACGGCCTGAAAAAGCACATGGGCGACAAGCAGTTGATCGACGGTCTGGATTTCTCGCTGCCGCCCGGGGGCATCGTCGGCGTGATCGGCCCCAACGGCGCGGGTAAATCCACGCTGTTCAAGATGATGACCGGGCAGGAAGCCCCCGATCAGGGCACGATCGAATACGGCGATACGGTCGATCTGTCTTATGTCGACCAGTCCCGCGACGACCTGAACCCCGACGACAACGTCTGGCAGGCGATCTCGGGCGGGGCCGAACTCATTCAGCTTGGCGACGCCGAAGTGAACTCCCGAGCCTATTGCTCCTCGTTCAACTTCAAGGGCTCCGACCAGCAGAAGAAAGTCGGCCTGTTGTCAGGCGGTGAGCGCAACCGCGTGCACATGGCGCGCCTGCTCAAGGAAGGCGGCAACGTGCTGTTGCTCGACGAGCCGACCAACGACCTTGACGTGGAAACCCTGCGTGCGCTCGAAGACGCACTGGTCGATTTCGCCGGATGCGCGGTTGTCATCAGCCACGACCGTTTCTTCCTCGACCGCATCTGCACGCATATGCTGGCGTTCGAGGGCGAAGCGCATGTCGAGTGGTTCGAAGGCGGCTTCACCGACTACGAGGAAGACAAGAAGCGCCGCCTGGGCGCGGACGCCCTGGAGCCGAAGCGGCTGAAGCACAAGAAATTCGTGAGATGACTTGCCAGGCGATGCTAGGAATCCCGCAAGCCCGCGCCCCCGAATGGGGGCGCAGCCGCACGCGCTGACCTGACGGCAGCGGCACTTGGCCCAAAGGGTCGAAATCAGGGTGTCTCACCGATCATCGGTCCGCTCGGGATCGGAAAAGATCGGCACCACGGTTGACGTGACAGGCACCGGCGCATGTACGCACCATGACTGCCCCCTCACACCTCCGCGACGACCTCGCCCTTCATCTCTCCGGTGATGCGCGAGTAATCCTCGCGGTGGACCTTGGCGCGGACCTCCTCGATCGCGCCTTCGGCTGCGTCGCGGGTGGCACGGTCGGGCCATTCGGTGATCGCGGCGCTGGTGCGGTCGCTGGTGCGCACAACCGTGACGCGGGTCGCGCCCAGTTCTTTCAGCGCGGGCAGACGCTTTTTGCGTATGCCTTCCATCACAAGGTCGTAATCGTTGCCGTCCGCCGTTTCCCACGTGGTGATCGTGACATACCGCATCGCTCTTTCCCCCCCATTTGATCGCATGAGCCAGTGTACTCCGATCCGGCGAAAAAGTCAGCAATTCCCGCGCGGGCAAGCCCGTTTGACGCACATCCAGAACCAAGCGCGGCGGACCTGCGAAATCCCGGGGCAACACCGCCGACAGGAGCCCCGGCATGTCCCACACCCCACACGAACTGGCCGAGGAATTCCCCGACCAGATCGCTCGTGTGCGCGCGCTGCGGATCAGCAATTCGCATTTTCGAAAACTGGCCGACGACCACCACGCCATCAACCGCGCCGTGCATCTGGCCAAGACACAAATAGAGCCCACGACCGATGAGCACGAGGACGTGCCTTCGCAGGACGCGCCTGCGCCTCAAGGACCAGATCGCGGCGATGTTGCGGATGGAATGAGTAGGAGCCCGGCCCGCATTCGGATACCCCACGTTCCCGGTCGCATTCTGGTCAGGCCGTGGATGTCCCACAGACGAGGGGCGCAAACCGCAAGGGCGCGGGCGTCGGCCTGCGCGCGCGGCACCACATCGCCCTGCGGCATCCGGGCGTCAGGCGCGACGGGCCAGCTTACGCTCCAGCGCCGCAAACAGCGCCTCTTCGTCCTGCGGATCGGCGGCTGTGTTCAGGTCCATGCGCGCCAGAAACGACTGCAACGCATCGCAAGCCGAAGCCGCGGCCCAGACCCGCTGGGTCGAAATCGCGCGCACTGTCAGATCGGGTGCCGCATCGGAGCCAAGGCTCCGGCTGTCCCACCCTTGATCGAGCGAGGCCTGCGCGTCGTCTTGCATCTTTTGCAAGTCCATACGCCCACGCCCGTGTGCCACGCCCACGAACACACCGCGCCCGGCATAGGCGATCCGGGTGGCCCCTGGGTCCAGTTGACCGGCCACGGCGCGGGCCGCGGCCTCCATGCGGGCACGAAACGTCGGTGCCGACGCGGTGCGGAAGATCGCCTTTGCACCCTCCACTTCGACCGCGAACAGGGTCATCGCATAGCAGCCGGACGAAAACCGCAGCAGATGGTTTTCGAGCATCAGATAATCGCTTAGTCCGGGCACATCGGCCATGACAAAGCGTTCCTCAAAGCTGATCCGGGTCAGGCGGGTCAGTTCGGCCAACGTGTGCCGGCTCTCGCGTTCGCGCATCATGCTGTCGTTCAGCATGGACGCGATGTTGACCCGCGTCCCCAGTTCAAGCCCATCCAGAGGCTTGGTCACGAAATCCGTGGCCCCGGCGGCAAAGGCACGCTCCATCATGTCGGGCTGTCGGCTTGCCGTGATCATGATGATCGGCGTCATCTTGTAGGCGTCCATCGCGCGAATGTCCGCGCACAGCGCGATACCGTCCGTTTCGGGCAACACGATGTCCAGCAAGAAACAGTCGAACGGCTCCGTCGCCTGTTCCATGGCCGTGTGCGCCTCTTCGGCGCTGGCGGTGCACGTCAGGTCGCAATAGCCATTCACGGTCAGGCTTTCGCGCAGAAGGTCAAGAATAAGCGGGTCATCGTCAACAGCCAGAATTCGCATGGTACTTCATTCTCCTCGGTCAGGCACGAATCAAAGGGAAGACACCCCACTGGCCCGATTCGAGAAAACGTCGCATCAAATCTCGGCACGAGTGCGGCCATGCGGCGGCTCCGTTTGGCCGAAAATGCCGCGCTTGGGCACGTTTTGGCCCTATTCAACCACCAGGCGCACAGTCTTGACGCAAAGCCCGCGCGCCGCGTTTCCCACAGTCATGCGCCCTGGCCGGCCAGCGATGCGAATTCACTTGCTGTTGGCGAATGCATATGTCATACAGCGCTCTGCAAACGTTATTCTTTTTCGACCCACTGTCTCCTTCCACGGCGCTCAGTCTTCGATCCAGACCGACCACGCCGGGCTATCGCACCAACGCGGATAGCATAAAATCAAGGAGAACACGGATATGGCTACTGGCACCGTGAAATGGTTCAACACAACAAAAGGCTTCGGCTTTATCGCACCCGATGGCGGCAGCAAGGACGTTTTCGTTCACATTTCTGCTGTTGAGCGCGCAGGCCTGACCGGTCTGGCCGACAACCAGAAGGTCACCTTCGACATCGAAGCAGGCCGCGACGGTCGCGAAAGCGCGACAAACATCGCACTGGCATAAGCCACTGACAGGGTTCCGACCCTGACGAATCGAACCGGGCGCCATTGAGGTTGCCCGGTTTTTTTGCGTCTGCGGACTTGCCAAAAACGGCTTGGACGGCGACCATATGAGCAACCCAGTATCAATCCCGGAGCATTTCCCATGCGCAGACGTGATTTCCTAGCAGCCACCTGTGCCGCAACGGCCTTGCCAGGCATTGCAACGTCACAGACCTTGCCGAACACGCCAAGCGTGGCCTTCGACCCCTCGCCGCAGGTCGTCAAGATCAAGCCAAGCTACCAGACCGGCCAGCTTCTGATCTTGCCGCGCAGCTTTTACTTGTATTACGTCACGGCCCCGGGCGAGGCGATGCGATACGGCGTCGGCGTCGGCAAGGCGGGGCTGGAGTTCACCGGAACGGCGACGATTTCGGTCAAGAAGGAATGGCCGACGTGGCGCCCGACGGACGAGATGATCGAACGCGAGCCCGAGACTTACAAACGCTTCATCGGCAATACCGAGGCGCAACCCGGCGGCCCCGAGAACCCGTTGGGCGCGCGGGCGCTCTACCTGTTTCAAAATGGCGTCGATACATATTTCAGGATCCATGGCACCACTCAGCCGGGCAGCATCGGGCGTTCTGTCTCGAACGGCTGCATCCGGATGATCAACCAGCATGTCATCGACCTGTACCAACGCGTGCCGGTGGGCACCAAGGTGACCGTGCTGTGATCTGATCGGGCGGCGGGGCAACGCCGCTGTTGCCCGGCCGCCATGAACACGCGACGCGCCAATCGGCAATCAGGCGCGTCGAACCCGGTGGCACGGCTTACGTGTCGTGTAGGCAGTCTGTCGAAACACCGCAATTGCGCGGGCGCAAGACACCATCTGCGCCCATGGCGGCGTACACGAAAACCACAATCGCCTTAATCGAGCAGAACCTGCCAGACCAGCAAACTGGGCACCAAAAGGGCAAAGCCGATGCAAAACAGCTTGGCGCCATGACTGATCTTGGCCATCAGTCCAGAGCCATTGACCCCTTCGCCAAAGCCCAGCGCGCCGGACATCACCGCATACCCACGGGCCGAACGCCGAACCCGCTGTGCGTGGATGGAGGCAAGCGCGCGCGCATTGACCTGTTCCTGACGGTCTGTTTCGCTTTGGGCGACATCGGAATTGCTCATCTGTGACTTCGTCTTTCTTTGCGTTGGGCAAACTGTGCCACGACATGGGGCACCATCACGCATTGTCCAGACCGGCGGACCATGAAAAAAGGGCCAGCCTCGCGGCTCGCCCTTTCCCGGTTTCACGTGTGGCGCTGCGGCCTTAGTTCAGCGCCTTGTCGGTGATCGCATGGGTCCACGCACCCTCGGGCGCCTTGGAGATCACCGGATCGGATCCGCCCGAAAGCAACGATGCGACGGTGCGCTCGTAATCCTCGACCACCAGCGCGCCATTGCTACCGGCGGTCAACTTGGCCACTTCGCCCATCATGCGCTTCTGGTGCTCTTCCGTCTGGGCTCCGCTGGCGTCGTTTTCCAGCACGATCTCGGCCGCTTCGTCCGGGTTTTCCTCAGCGTATTTCCAGCCCTTCATCGACGCGCGCACAAAGCGCACCATCTTGTCCTCGAACGCCGGATCGTCAAGGTTCTCCTCAAGCACATACAATCCGTCCTCAAGCGTTGCGACGCCCTGATCCTCGTATTTGAACACCTGAAGGTCCTCGGGCGTGAGCCCGGCGTCGATCACCTGCCAGTATTCGTTGTAGGTCATCGTGGACACGCAAGCCGCTTGCCCCTGAAGCAGCGGATCGACGTTGAAGCCCTGCTTGAGAACCGTGACGCCGTCGTCGCTGCCATCGGTGGGAATGTCGAGCTTGCTCATCCAGCTCAGGAACGGGAATTCATTGCCAAAGAACCACACGCCCAGCGTCTTGCCCGCGAAATCGTCCGTGGTCTCGATGCCCGCATCCTTGCGGCAGGTCAGCATCATGCCGCTCGACTTGAAGGGCTGCGCGATATTGACCATGTTCAGGCCCTTTTCACGCGCGGCCAGCGCGGCGGGCATCCATTCGACGGTCACATCCGCACCGCCCCCGGCCAGCACCTGCGTGGGTGCGATATCGGGTCCACCGGGCTTGATCGTGACGTTCAGCCCCTCTTCCTCGTAAAAGCCCTTGTCCTGCGCGACATAGTAGCCGGCGAACTGCGCCTGCGTGACCCATTTCAGTTGCAGGGTGACGTCATCGGCGGCCTGCGCCAGCGTCCCCCAAAGCCCCGCGGCAAAGGTCGCCGCCACTTTTGTCATTGTCTTCATCGATACTCTCCTTTGTTGGTTGTCCGTTTCTTGTCGTTGGTCTGTTGGTCTATCTTCGTTGGGATGGATGCCAGAATGTCACCGCCCGCTCGATCAGCGCAACCCCGCCGTAAAAGGCCGATCCGACGATCGCCGCCACGACAATCTCGGCCCAGACCAGATCAAGCGCAAGCTGCCCCACAGACGTGGAGATGCGAAACCCCATACCGCGGATCGGAGAGCCGAAAAATTCAGCGACAATGGCTCCGATCAAGGCCAGCGTGCTGGCGATCTTGAGCCCGTTGAAGATGAACGGCATCGCTGCCGGCAGCCGCAGCTTGAAGAGGGTGGACCAATAGCCCGCGGCATAGGTCCGCATCAGGTCACGCTGCATCACGTCCGTGGCCTGCAATCCCTGCACCGTGTTCACAAGCATCGGAAAGAACACCATCACCACGACCACGGCCGCCTTGGATTGCCAGTCAAAGCCGAACCACATCACCAGGATCGGCGCCATTCCGATGACCGGCAGCGCCGCCACGAAATTACCCACCGGCAAAAGCCCGCGTCGCAGGAAGGGAAAACGGTCGATCATCACCGCGATCAAGAACGCCGATCCACAACCCATCGCATACCCCGACAGGGCGCCCTTGACGACGGTCTGCACGAAATCCTCCCAGAGGATTCCCGTCGAGGCCGCAAACCGTGTGGCGATGATCGATGGCGCGGGCAGCAGCACCGGACTGATCTCAAGCCCCCACACCAGCGCCTCCCACACCGCGACCAGCGTCACGCCGAATATCAACGGCACCGCCAGCGACGTCAGCCGCGTGGCCGGGCGCCGTGCCAGCCAGCCATTGATCGTCCAGCCCGCAGCCCAGATCACCAGCGCAAGGATCAGCCAACTCATTGCGCCATCCCCATGCGTTTCAGGGTAACGCGCTGCAGGATGCCGATGATCCCGACCAGGGCCGCCGCCAGCGCGGCCGCCATGATCAGCGCGCTCCAGATCTGGATCGTCTGACCGTAATAACTGCCGGCGAGCAACCGCGCCCCAAGACCGGCAATGGCACCTGTCGGCAATTCGCCCACGATGGCGCCCACCAGCGACGCCGCCATACCGATCTTGAGCGACGTGAAGAGATACGGCATCGACGACGGCAGCCGCAGCCGCCAGAACGTCTGCGACGCGGACGCGTTCCACGTGCGCATCTGGTCAAGCTGCATCGCATCGGGGCTGCGCAGCCCCTTGACCATGCCCACGACCACCGGAAAGAACGACAGGTACATCGAGATCATCGCCTTGGGCAGCAGCCCCGAAATGCCAACTGCGTTCAGCACGACGATGATCATTGGCGCAATCGCCAGAATCGGGATCGTCTGGCTCGCAATCACCCAGGGCATGACGCTCATGTCCATCGTCCGGTTGAACACGATCCCCACCGCCAGCAACGTGCCAAGACCCGTCCCCAGGACGAACCCCAGAATGGTCGCACTCAGCGTCACCCAGGAATGATAGACCAGCGACCGTTTCGAGGTGATCTTCTTCTCGACCGTGGTCTCCCACAACTCGATCGCCACCTGGTGCGGCGCGGGCAGCTTCGGCTTGTCCTGCGCCCAGGTATCCGCGACCAGGGCACTCACGCTCAGCACCTCGCCCGACCGCTTGGCCTTGTCATGGGCCCACGGCGCATTCAGCCAAACAGCCGCCGCATACCACACGACGAACAGCGCCCCGACCACGGTCAGGACCGGCACAACGCTCTGTCTCATGCGCCGTCCCCCTGCTTCTTTGGGTCAAAAATACTCCCTTGCGGGGCGACACCTCGGATCGGGGCGCAAAGCTCAGTCATCGCCGTGCCCCGCACGCAACCCTTCCCGCACCCGGTGCGCCACCTCCAGAAATTCGGGCGTGTCGCGAATATCCAGCGGCCGATCGCGCGGCAGCGGGCTGTCGATCACATCGGTGATCCGTCCGGGTCGCGGGCTCATCACGACGATCTTCGTGCTCAGGTATACCGCCTCCGGAATCGAATGCGTCACGAATGCGATCGTCTTGCCCGTGCGGTCCCAAAGCTTGAGCAACTGCTCATTGAGGTGATCGCGCACGATTTCGTCCAGCGCCCCGAACGGCTCGTCCATCAGCAGAATATCGGCATCGAAGGCCAGCGCGCGCGCGATGCTCGCACGCTGCTGCATGCCGCCCGACAACTGCCATGGGTATTTCTTTTCGAACCCGTCAAGCTCCACAAGCTCCAGCACCCGCGCGACCCGCGCATCCTGATCGGCCCGCGAATACCCCATGATCTCAAGCGGCAGGCGAATGTTGCCGCCGATGGTACGCCACGGATAAAGGCCCGCGGCCTGAAAGACATACCCATAGGCCCGCGCGCGCCGCGCCTCCTCCGGGCTCACCCCGTTGACAGTGACCGTCCCACCCGTCGGCTGCTCCAGATCGGCCATGACGCGCAGAAACGTGGTCTTGCCGCAGCCCGACGGGCCGATGAAACTGACAAAGTCGCCGGCGCCAATGTCCAGGCTGACATCCTTCAACGCATGAACCGGCCCGTCATTGGTCTGGAACGTCAGGTCCAGGTTCTGCGCACGGATCACGCTCGTCGCGGGCGACGGGGCTTGCGTCTGGCGCAGCTTGTTCAGCTCGTTGGCCATCAAATCCCCGCCGGAATGTTCAGCGGATCGCGCTTGATCATCTTGGGGCTGTTCAACTCTTTCCACTTCGACAACGCCACATTCGCCGATGGGAACGCAGGTCGCGGGATGAACTTGCCGCGGCCCGGATTGGGTTGGCTGTTCTGTCCCCAAGCCCAGATCACCTCCCCGCGCGACAGCGTATAACGGCTCTGCGCCTTGACCTCGAACCCCTCGAACACGTTGTAATCCAGCACCGAGTGATGGTTCGCCGGGCTGATCGTCTTGGTGATCTTGGGGTCCCACACGACGATATCGGCGTCCGCGCCCTCGACGATGGCGCCCTTGCGCGGATAGATATTTAGGATCTTGGCCACATTTGTGCTGGTGGCCGCGACAAATTCGTTCGGCGTCAGCCGCCCGGTCTCCACCCCTTCGGTCCAAAGCACGGCCAGTCGCTCCTCCAGCCCGTTGGACCCATTGGGGATGATCCGGAAATCGTTGCGCCCCGCGCGTTTCTGTTCGGTGCTGAACGCGGCATGGTCCGTGGCCACCACCTGCAACGACCCGGCCTGAAGCCCGGCCCACAGGCTGTCCTGGTGATCCTTGCTGCGAAACGGCGGGCTCATCACGCGGCGCGCGGCGTGGTCCCAATCCTTGTTGAAATACTCGCTCTCATCCAGCGTCAGGAACTGGATCAACGGCTCGCCATAGACCCGCATGCCCTTCTGCCGCGCCCGCCGGATGGCTTCATGCGTCTGCTCACAGGACACATGCACGATATAAAGCGGCACCCCCGCGGTATCGGCAATCGTGATCGCCCGGTTTGCGGCCTCGCCCTCCAGTTCGGGCGGACGGGAATACGCGTGGCCCTCCGGCCCGGTGATGCCCTGATCGAAATACTTCTGCTGCAACTCCGCCACCAGGTCGCCGTTCTCGGCATGCACCATCGGCAAGGCGCCCAACTCGGCACAGCGCTTGAAAGACGCGAACATCTCGTCATCCTCGATCATCAGCGCGCCCTTGTAGGCCATGAAATGCTTGAACGAATTCACACCCATGTCGACGGCGTCCTTCATCTCGTCGAACACGTTCTCGTTCCAGCCGGTGATCGCCATGTGATAGCCGACGTCCGAACAGATCTGCGGCGCCGACTTGCGGTGCCATTCATTGATCGCGTTCCTGATGCTGCCATCGGCCCCCGGCAGACAAAAATCCACGATCATCGTCGTGCCCCCCACCGCGGCCGCCCAGGTGCCGCTCTCGAACGTCTCCGCCGCCGTGGTGCCCATGAAAGGCATCTCAAGATGGGTATGCGGATCGATGCCGCCGGGGATGACATAGGCGCCTTCGGCATCGATATACTCGTCGCCCGCCAGGTCCTCGCCGATCCGGACGATCTTCTCGCCCTCGATCAGAACATCCGCCTTCCAGGTCCGGTCCGCCGTGCAGACCATGCCGCCCTTGATCACCTTGCTCATCTTATCTCTCCCATGTCACAGCAGTGTCCTGCTTCTCTTGTTCCCAAATATCCCGGGGGTGCGGGGGCCGGCCCCCGCCTCACACCGATCCGAAGCACCCCAGCGCCGGTCCATGCACCCCGATATCCAAAGGCCCGAAATCGCTCTCCACACAGAGCGAGAAATACCCCGCCGTGGGCAGGTATATCACCCGGTAGTCACCGTCGCCGCGGGTCACGCTCCAGCAGGTCTGCGTGATCCCGCCCGAGAAATTCACCGTCACCGCGCGCGGACGCCGCTGGACCCGGCGAAAGGCCTGCGCCGTCCTGCACAGGATCGGATCGTCGCCCAGTTCGGCGGCCGCCAGTTCGGCCTCGATCAGCGCGGCGATCCGCTCGGGCACGGTGAGGTCGGGATCAATCATCGCGACCCAGACGGAATTTTTCGAAGAGTCCGATCCGCTGTCCTGTCAAGAAAACGCTCACGCCACAATCTCCGCCGTCTCGACCACGGCATGCATCAACACGTCCGCCCCCGCCATTGCCCAGTCCTTGCTGATCTCTTCCGCCTCGTTGTGGCTCAGCCCGTCGACACAGGGGCACATCACCATCGCGGTGGGCGCCACCCGGTTGATCCAGCAGGCATCGTGCCCTGCGCCCGAAATCAGGTTCATATGGCTGTAGCCAAGCCGCTCGGCCGCGTTGCGCACGGCCGTGACACACCCCTCGTCAAAGGCCACCGGATCAAAGCCGCCGACCTTTTCAAACTCGATCCCAAGCCCCATGTCATCAGCGATCTTCTGGCCCTCTGTGCGCAACTGCGCCTCCATGTCCTCGATGACGCTCAGTTCGGGAGACCGGAAATCGACGGTAAAGACGACCTTGCCCGGAATCACGTTGCGCGAATTGGGATAGACGTCGATATGGCCGGCCGCCCCCACGGCATGAGGCGCATGGCTCCATGCGATCTCATCCACCTTCTCCAGCACCCGCGCCATCCCGAGCCCCGCGTTCTTGCGCATCGGCATCGGTGTCGATCCGGTGTGGCTATCCTTGCCCGTAATTGTCACCTGCGTCCAGCTTAGCCCCTGACCGTGCGTGACGACGCCGATCTGCTTGCCTTCCGCCTCCAGTATCGGCCCTTGTTCGATGTGCAGTTCGAAAAAGGCGTGCATCCTTCGCGCGCCCACCTCCTCCTCGCCACGCCAGCCGATCCGCTTCAACTCCTCGCCGAATGTCGCGCCCTTGGCGTCGGTCTTGGCATAGGCCCAGTCCTGGGTGTGGATCCCCGCGAACACGCCCGAGGACAGCATTGCGGGCGCAAAGCGCGTGCCCTCCTCGTTGGTGAAATTCGTGACCACGATGGGGTGTTTTGTCTTGATCCCGAGGTCGTTGAGCGTGCGGATGATCTCGAGCCCGCCCAGAACGCCCAGGACGCCATCGTATTTCCCGCCCGTCGGCTGCGTGTCCAGGTGGCTGCCCACATAGACCGGCAGCGCATCGGGGTCGGTGCCCTCGCGGCGGGCAAACATGTTGCCCATCTGATCGAGCCCCATCGTGCAGCCCGCCGCCTCGCACCAGCCTTGAAACAGCGCACGGCCCTCGGCGTCCTCGTCCGTCAGGGTCTGGCGGTTGTTGCCGCCCGCGACACCCGGACCGATCTTTGCCATCTGCATCAGGCTGTCCCACAGGCGGTCGGGGTTGATCTTCAGGTTCTGTCCCGGTGCGGTCATGGCGGCTCTCCTCGTGTCGTGTCCCGTGCTATGCGGCCCCGTTTGGTCGCGCCGGTCACACGGCTAATTTTTACCATTTGGTAAAGCCACGATTGCGGCTAGGGTGGGTCCTGTCAAGAACTGCTTTGGGCCGCGTGTCCACCGCCGCTTGGCGCCCGTTGACCGCTGCCCGTTTTTGCGGCACCTCAAGACCGGAGAACGCCCGTGCCCGATGGCAGTGACAAAAAACCCAGCCGAATCCAGCGACGCAATCGCCGTCTCATCCTCGATGCGGCGCTCGAGGTGTTCTCGTTGCATGGCTACCGCGGCGCCACGCTGGACCAGATCGCGGCACAGGCCGGGCTGAGCAAGCCCAACATCCTCTACTATTTCGACGGCAAGGAAGAAATCCACGTCACCTTGCTCAACCAATTGATGAAGACTTGGCTGGACCCGCTCGTGGCGTTGGATCCCGATGGCGACCCGATGTCGGAATTGCTGGATTACGTCGGGCGCAAACTGGCCATGGCGCGCGAATTGCCGCGTGAAAGCCGCCTGTTCGCAGGCGAGATATTGCAGGGCGCGCCGCGCATGGGCCCGCACCTCAGATCCAGCCTGAAGCCGCTCTTCGATGAAAAATGTGCAGTGATCCAAGGCTGGATGGACGACGGACACCTTGCCGCCGTCGATCCGCGGCACCTGATATTCTCGATCTGGGCCACCACGCAGCACTATGCCGATTTCGCGGCACAGGTCGAAGTCCTGCTGGAACCAGCCCCCGCCGACGATCCCGCCGGGGCGGAGACCTATCTGACAACGCTGTTCACCAAGCTGCTGACGCCCTGACCCGGTCGTCGCCATTAACCACAGCCCGTTGTTTTTGGAACGCGTTAACGGTCGGTTATTGTTCCCGGTCTTAGCTGATCTTCGGGTGGCGGGCTCCTTCCTGGTATGGACATCTGGAGCAGACAGAATGAGCATTATTTCCGGTATCACTCCCTTCGTCCCGTCGAACACGGGCTCAACGGACGGCGGCAATAACACGGCACCGACCGAAGAAACGCCGCCGCCCTCGGACACATCTTCCAGCGGCGACAGCGGCACATCGACCGACCAATCCGGCACCGGAACCTACAGCGGCGGCGGAACCGGCGGCGACGGCGACACATCCGGCAGCCTGTCGGCGCCGCCGTCACAGACGACTTCCCCTCCGGCCAACGCGGCGCCGAAATCGGTGATCGCGGCACAGGCGCAATCAGATCCCGCGTCCGTCAGCCGCAGCGAATACACGGCGCGCCGCGCCGCGATCGCGGCTGTCGAAACGGCGCGGATTGAACGACTGGTCGAGGGACTGCGCACGCCGGTGCAGGCCCCCTTCCTCACCGGCGACCTGCCGGACGTGGAACCGCCCGACCCGCTGCCGACGGCAGATGTGCTGATCCGGTCGAAGTCGTCAACGTGACGCCCAAGGGCACGACCGGACCTGCGGCTTCTACTCGGCGGCCTTGGCCGCCGGGTTGTTGGGGTGGGTTGTCCAGTTGGCATACTCCGGCGCGACGGTCTGGCCCGTGCGCGGATCGACCGAGCCAGGGGCCATCGTCTCCATCGTGATGCAATCCTCGACCGGGCAGACGTTGACGCACAGGTTGCAAGCCACGCATTCCTCGTCGATCACGCTAAATGTGCGGTCTTCGGACATTGCGATCGCCTGGTGGCTCGTGTCCTCGCAGGCGGCAAAGCAGCGGCCGCAGGAAATGCACAGATCCTGATCGATCTTGGCCTTCGTCACGTAGTTGAGGTTGAGCTGGTTCCAGTCCGTCACATTCGGCACCGCGCGGCGCACGATCTGATCGACCGAGGTAAAGCCCTTGTCGTCCATGTATTCGCTCAGGCCCGAGATCATCTCCTGCACGATCTTGAAGCCGTAGGTCATCGCCGCCGTGCAGACCTGCACGTTCCCTGCGCCCAGCGCCATGAATTCCGCCGCATCGCGCCATGTGGTCACGCCGCCGATGCCGCTGATCGGCAGGCCGGCCGTCTCGGGATTGCGCGCGATCTCGGCCACCATGTTGAGCGCGATGGGTTTCACCGCCGGGCCGCAATAGCCACCATGCGTGCCCTTGCCGTCGATCATCGGCTCGGGAGCAAACAGATCCAGATCGACGGATGTGATCGAATTGATCGTGTTGATCAGGCTGACCGCATCCGCCCCGCCCCGCTTGGCCGCTTCGGCGGGGTACAGCACGTTGGTGATGTTCGGCGTCAGCTTCACGATGACCGGCATCCGCGTGTACATCTTGCACCAGCGGGTCACCATTTCGATGTATTCCGGCACCTGTCCCACGGCACTGCCCATGCCGCGTTCGGCCATGCCGTGCGGACAGCCGAAGTTCAGCTCGATCCCGTCGGCGCCGGTGTCCTCCACATGCGGCAGGATCGCCTTCCAGGCCTCTTCCTCGCAGGGGACCATGATCGACGCGATCAGCGCGCGGTCGGGATAGTCGCGTTTGACCGCCTTCATCTCGCGCAGGTTCACTTCCAGCGGACGGTCGGTGATCAATTCGATGTTGTTCAGCCCCAGCAGCCGGCGATCCGCCCCATAGATCGCGCCATAGCGCGGTCCGTTGACGTTGACGACCGGCGGCCCCTCCATCCCCAGGGTCTTCCAGACCACGCCGCCCCAGCCGGCCTCGAACGCGCGGCGGACGTTGTATTCCTTGTCCGTGGGCGGCGCAGAGGCCAGCCAAAAGGGGTTGGGGCTCTTGATGCCGATGAAGTCGCTTTGCAGATTTGCCATAGTGTTGTCCTCCAAGGCGCGGCGCTTAGCCCGCCGTCCCCATCAATGTTGCGTGAATATCCATCGCCGCATCGCGCCCTTCGGCCACGGCGGTGACCGTAAGGTCGTCGCCGCCCGATGCGCAGTCGCCCCCGGCCCAGACACCGTCGAGCGAGGTTCTGCCGCCCTGCGACACCGCGATCTTGCCGCCGTCCAATTGCGGCAGCCCATCGCCCTCCAGCGTCTGTCCGATGGCCTTGAACACCTGGTCAGCCTGCAACCGCAGCATCTGACCGGTGCCTTTCATCGCGTCATCGACATATTCGAATTCGACATCGCGGACCGCGCCGTTGCCATGCACCGCCACGGGCACCGCATGGGTGACGATCCGCACGCCCTTGGAGGCGGCCAGATCCTGCTCGAACGGGCTCGCATTCATCCGGTCACGGCCCCGGCGATAGACCAAAGTCACGTTCAGCGCGCCCAGCAGCTTGGCCTGAACCGCGGCATCCACAGCCGTCATGCCGCCGCCGATGACCACCACGTCGCGGCCCACCGGCACCGCGGCCATGTCCGACGCCTGCCGCAGTTCCGCGATGAAATCGACCGCGTTCAACACTCCGGCCTTGTCCTCGCCCGTCGTGCCCAGCGCGTTGACCCCGCCCAGCCCCATGGCAAGGAATACGCCGTCGTAATCCTCCTGCAACTCGCCCAAGGTGATATCGCGGCCCATGGCCTTGTTATGGTGAAGCGTGATGCCGCCGATCTTCAGCAGCCAGTCCACCTCGGCCTGGGCAAAGCCATCTGGCGTCTTGTAGGTGGCGATCCCGTATTCGTTCAGCCCACCAGGCTTGGGCCGCGCATCGTAGACATCGACGCGGTGCCCCAGCATCGCCAGCCGGTGCCCACAGGCAAGCCCCGCCGGCCCTGCGCCGACAATCGCCACGGCCTTGCCGGTGGCCTCGGCCCGCGTGAACGGATGCTCGCCCCTGGCCTGCAAGTTATCCGTCGCATAGCGTTGCAACTGGCCGATCAGCACCGGCTTGCCCTCTGCCGCCTCGCGCACGCAGGCCTGTTCACACAGCTGTTCGGTCGGGCAGACGCGGGCGCACATGCCGCCCATGATGTTCTGGCTCAGGATCGTCTTGGCCGCCGCGTCGGGGGTGCCAGTGGCGATCTGGCGGATGAACAGCGGAATGTCGATATCCGTCGGACAGGCCGTGATGCAGGGCGCGTCATGGCAGAAATAGCAGCGATCCGCCGCCACCAGCGCCTCGTGCGCGCCCAGCGGCGGGTGCAGATCGGAAAACTGCGCCTCGTATGTGTCCTGGTCAAGCCGACCCGCGACCACTCCGGGGGTGAATGTATCCTGTACCATGCCGATGTCCCTGTTCATGCATCTGTCAGGAAAAAGGCTGCAACGGAATCATTTTTTTATCAACTGGTAAAATTTGAAAATCGTCACGGCGCGGTGTCCCTGCCCGATCCCTGTGCAGATCGCCCGACGCGCGGGAATTTGCCGACCGAAGCAGACCCCGCGAAACCCGGCCAAATTTTCTTGATTTTTATACGACTCGCTTCAATATCGGCCTGCGACGCGACAAATTATCGACCACTGCTGCTATTTCGGCCCTGACGCCTCCGGTACAGTCCCTCGATCTGATTTCGACCGAGCCACGCTGCCGCATAACGTGGGCAGACACACCAGAGGAGAGATGACGATGGCAACTGGCACCGTCAAATGGTTCAACACCACCAAAGGATACGGCTTTATCGCGCCTGATGGCGGCGGAAAGGACATTTTTGTCCACATCTCCGCAGTCGAGCGGGCGGGCCTGACAGGTCTCGCGGACAACCAAAAGGTGACCTTCGACATCGAAGCCGGCCGCGACGGCCGTGAAAGCGCCGCGAACATAGCGCTTGCCTAGGCTTTGACACCATGAACATTGCGATCTGAGCGGGCGCGACGGGCGCCCGTTTTCATGTCTTCCACCGCCCGCGCGTGGCGGCTTTTTCAATAACGCGGGCCGAAAAACCCGAATTTTCCATTGCCTCGCCCATCCGTCACGACGACTGCGCGGCCGCGATCAACTCAAGAACGCTTTGCCCCAGCGTCTCGACGATCAGGGCCACGCCTTCGGCATTGGGGTGAATGCCGTCGGGCTGCATATAGGCGCGGACCGAGGCCGGATCGTCGCCCTCCATCTGAAGCCCCTCGAAAAAGCTCGGCGCATAAAGCGTGCCATAGCTGTCCGCCAACTCGGGATAAATCGAGTCGAACGCCTGCTTGTATTCGGGGCCATAGTTGCCCGGCGCGTCCATACCCACCAGCAGCACCTCCACATCGGCCTGCTCGGCAGCCTGCAGGATACCGTCGAGGTTCGCCCGGCTGACGCCCGGATCCAGCCCGCGCAACAGGTCGTTGCCCCCCAGCGCCACGATCATCGCGTCCACATCCGGCGTCAGGGTCCACGCAACACGCGCGAGCCCGCCGGCGGTGGTATCGCCGGACACGCCCGCATTTATCACCTGCGCATCGACACCCCGCGCATCCAGCCAGGCCTGCAACTGCGGCACGAATCCCTCGTCCTGCACCAGGCCGTAACCTTGCGTCAGGCTATCGCCCAGCGCGGCGATCACCATGCCCTCGGCCCAGGCGGCACGGGCAGCCGTTGCCGATAAAATCAAGACTGTTCCGACGATTACCTTGCGCATTTGCATCCAACCTCCATATCACGACGTACCTCTCTATAAAGGCGCTCGTACATGTCCGATCCAGTTTTCTCACTTCAAGATGCGGCGTTATCGCTCGATGGCAATGCCGGACGGGTCGATATCCTGCATGGCATCACGATGGAGGTGTCGCGCGGCGAGACCGTCGGCCTTGTCGGGCCGTCAGGGTCAGGCAAGTCATCGCTCTTGATGATCATGGGCGGGCTGGAGCGCGCAACGGGCGGGACGGTGCGTGCATTGGGTCAGGATCTTACCCAGATGAACGAGGACGCGCTCGCGCGCTTCCGGCGCAATCATATGGGCGTGGTCTTTCAATCCTTTCACCTCATTCCGACGATGACGGCGCTGGAAAACGTCGCCACCCCGCTCGAGCTTGCCGGGGACAGGGACGCGTTCGACCGCGCCGCAGAGGAACTGAAGGTCGTGGGCCTTGCGCATCGCAGTGGCCACTATCCCAGCCAGATGTCGGGCGGCGAACAGCAGCGCGTGGCCCTGGCGCGTGCCTCCGCTCCGCGCCCCGACATCCTGCTGGCAGATGAACCGACCGGCAATCTGGACGGGGCGAACGGGTCCGCCATCATGGACCTGCTGTTTGGGCTGCGCGACCAACACGGCGCGACGCTGGTGCTTGTCACCCATGCCCGCGATCTGGCCGATCGCTGCGACCGCGTGATCCGGCTCGCCGATGGACGGCTTGCGCAACTGGACCGGGCCGCGGAATGAGCATCGCACTGGCCGCCACCTTTGCCCGCCGTGAATTGCGCGGGGGGCTCAAGGGGTTTCGCATCTTCCTGTCCTGCCTTGCGCTTGGTGTCGCGGCCATCGCCGCCGTGGGATCGGTACGCGCCGCGATCGAAGCAGGACTGTCGCGCGAAGGTGCGGCGCTTTTGGGCGGCGATGCCGAACTTGAATTCACCTACCGCTTCGCCACCCAGGCCGAGCGCGACTGGATGACGGACACCGCGCTGACCTTGTCCGAAGTCGTCGATTTCCGGTCGATGGCCGTCACAGGCACCGGCGATACCGCCGAACGCGGGCTGACGCAGATCAAAGCCGTCGACGAAGCCTATCCTCTGATCGGCACCGTCGGGCTTGAGCCCCAGATGACGCTGGACGCGGCGCTGGCCGGTCAGGATGGCCTGCCCGGCGCCGTGATGGAGCGGGTCCTGGTGGATCGGCTTGGCCTCGCGGTTGGCGACACGTTCAAACTTGGGACACAAGGTTTTTACCTGAGCGCCATCCTGACCCGCGAACCCGACGGCGCCGCGGGCGGGTTCGCGCTTGGACCCAGGACCATCGTGACGACCGACAGTCTCGAAAACTCCTCGCTGCTGGCTCCCGGAACGCTCTATTCCACGAAATACCGCCTCGACCTGCCGCAGGATGCCGATTTGGCGGCCCTCGAGGCCGAAGCGCGGGCCACATTCACCGACAGCGGACTGCGCTGGACCGACGCGCGCAATGGCGCGCCGGGTGTTGCGGAATTCGTGAACCGTCTGGGCGCGTTCCTGGTGCTGGTGGGGCTGTCGGGCCTGGCCGTGGGCGGGGTCGGCGTCTCGGCGGCGGTGCGCGCCTATCTCGCGGGCAAGACCAGCGTGATCGCGACCCTGCGCACGCTGGGGGCCGAACGCGGGCTGATTTTCCAGACCTATTTTCTGCAAATCGGCGCCTTGTCGCTCCTGGGCATTGCGATCGGGCTGCTGTTGGGTGGCGTGGCGCCCCTGCTGCTGGCCCCCCTGATCGAAGCGCGCCTGCCCATTCCCGCGGCCTTCGCGCTCTATCCCGCGCCTCTGGCCGAAGCGGCGATCTACGGCCTTCTGACTGCCTTCGTCTTTACGCTCTGGCCGCTGGCCCGCGCCGAAGAGGTCCGGGCCGCCACCTTGTTTCGCGACGCTCTGTCAGGCGGCAAGGCATTGCCGGCGCCGCGCTACCTGGCGATGATCGCCGCGGGACTGGTTGCGCTGGTCGGACTGGCGGGCCTGTTTTCCGGCGCATGGCGGCTCACGCTCTGGACGGCGGGCGGCATCGCCGGGGCATTGTTGCTTCTGGCTGCATCCTCGCTGCTGATTCGCTTCGCATCGCGGCGCGGCGGAGTGTTCAGCCGCGGCCGCCCACGTCTGCGGTGGGCATTGGCCGCCATATCCGGCCCGCGCGAAGGGGCGGCATCGGTGGTGCTGTCGCTGGGGCTTGGCCTGTCCGTACTGGCCGCCGTGGGACAGATCGACGGCAACCTGCGGCAGGCGATTTCCGGCAACCTGCCAGATGTCGCGCCAAGTTACTTCTTCGTCGATATCCAGCAATCCCAGATGGCGGGCTATACTGAACGGCTCGAAAACGACCCTGCCGTGCGGCGCATCGATTCCGCGCCGATGCTGCGCGGGGTCGTGACCCAGATCAACGGCCGGCCCGCACGCGAGGTCGGTGGCGATCATTGGGTGCTGCAGGGCGACCGCGGCGTGACCTACGCCGAGGCGTTGCCAGACGATACCCGCCTGACCGCCGGCGACTGGTGGCCCGCGAATTACGACGGCCCGCCGCTCATCAGCTTTGCCGCCGAAGAAGCCGGTGAAATGGGGCTCGACCTTGGCGATACGATCACCATCAACGTGCTGGGTCGCGACATTACCGGAACCATCGCAAGCTTCCGCGATGTTGATTTTTCGACAGCCGGCATCGGCTTCATCCTGACGATGAACCCGGCCGCGTTGCAAGGCGCGCCGCACAGCTTCATCTCGACCGTCTATGCGGAGGAAGACGCCGAGGCCCAGATTCTGCGGGATCTGGCTGGCCAGTATCCCAATATCACCGCCATTCGGGTGCGCGACGCCATCGACCGCGTGGCCGAGGTGCTCAACGGTCTGGCGGCGGCCACGTCCTATGGCGCGGCGGCCACGTTGCTCACCGGCTTCCTGGTGCTGATCGGGGCCGCTTCCGCCGGTACCAGCGCCCGAACCTACGAGGCCGCAGTGCTGAAAACGCTGGGGGCAACGCGCCGGTCAATCCTGATCAGCTTCACGCTGCGCGCCGCGCTGCTGGGCCTCTGTGCGGGGCTGGTGGCGCTGGGGGCGGGGATTCTGGGTGGCTGGGCGGTCAGCCACTACGTGATGGAAACCGATTTCGCCGTGATCTGGCCGTCGGCGCTCAGCATCGTGGCAGGAGGCGTAGTCGCCACGCTGCTGGCGGGGCTCGCCTTTGCCTGGGGTCCCATCAACGCGCGCCCGGCACAAGTTCTGCGGGCGCGGGAATAAGAGATTTTTGCCTCCGGCGGCGGTATTTTCATCCATTTGGAATACGCAGTCTTTCGCTTCCAAATGGGTCAAATACCGCCGCCGGAGGCATCAAGATCTATTCTGCCGCCTCGGCGTAGTCTTCCATCGGCGGGCAGGTACAAATCAGGTGGCGGTCGCCATAGACGTTGTCCACGCGGTTGACCGGCGGCCAGTATTTGTCCACCCGGAAGGCCCCGGGCGGAAAGCATCCCTGCTCCCGGCTATAGGGACGGTCCCAGTCACCGACCAGATCCTCGACCGTGTGCGGCGCATTCTTGAGCGCGTTGTTCTCGCGGTCCATCTCGCCGTCCTCGATCGCGCGGATCTCCTCGCGGATCGCCAGCATCGCGTCACAAAAGCGGTCCAGCTCGGCCTTGGTCTCGCTCTCGGTGGGCTCCACCATCAGTGTGCCCGCCACCGGAAAGCTCATCGTCGGCGCATGAAAGCCGGCGTCGATCAGGCGCTTGGCGATGTCGTCGACCGTGACGCCGGCGCTGTCGTCAAAGGGACGCACGTCGAAAATGCACTCGTGCGCGACGCGCCCTGTCGGCCCCTTGTAGAGCACGTCATACGCCCCTTCGAGCCGCTTGGCGATGTAGTTGGCGTTCAGAATCGCGACCCGCGTCGCCTGTGTCAGCCCATCGCCCCCCATCATCAGGCAATAGGCCCAGCTGATCGGCAGCAAGGAGGGCGAGCCGTAGGGGGCCGCCGACACCGGGCCGTGATCGCCGCCCGCCAGCGGGTGCCCCGGCAAATGCGGCACCAGATGGGATTTCACCCCGATGGGTCCCATTCCGGGACCGCCGCCGCCATGAGGAATGCAGAAAGTCTTGTGCAGGTTGAGGTGGCTCACGTCGCCGCCGATGTCGCCGGGCCGCGAGAGGCCCACCATCGCGTTCATGTTGGCCCCGTCGATATAGACCTGGCCACCGTGGTCGTGCGTGATCTTCGTCACCTCGGTCACGGTTTCCTCGAACACGCCGTGGGTCGAGGGATACGTGATCATGCAGCCCGCCAGGCTGTCGCCCGCGGCCTCTGCCTTGGCGCGGAAATCCTCGAGGTCGATGTCGCCGTTGGCGGCGGATTTGACCACCACGACCTTCCACCCGACCATCTGCGCCGATGCCGGATTGGTGCCATGCGCGCTCATCGGGATCAGGCAGATGTTGCGGTGCGCCTGCCCCTGTTCTCGGTGATAGGCCGCGATGGTCAAAAGCCCCGCGTATTCGCCCTGGGCACCCGAGTTGGGCTGCATCGAGATCGCATCATAGCCGGTGATCTGGCACAGCTTTGCGCTCAGATCCTCGATGAGGTCGGCATAGCCCTGGGCCTGGTCCGCGGGGGCATAGGGGTGCAGCAGCGAAAACTCCCGCCAGCTCACCGGCATCATCTCGGCGGCGGAGTTGAGCTTCATCGTGCACGACCCCAGCGGGATCATCGCCCGGTCAAGCGCCAGATCGCGGTCCGAAAGCCGGCGCATGTAGCGCATCATCTCGGTCTCGGCGCGGTTCATATGGAAAATCGGATGGGTCAGGTACGCGCTGGTGCGCAGCATGTCCTCGGGTACGCGGTAGTCGGGTTTGAAATCGCGGTCCTCGCGCACGATGCCAAAGGCGCGCCACACCGCTTCCAGCGTCTGCGGCCGGGTACGTTCATCGAGCGAAATGCCGACGCGCTGTTCGCCCACGCGGCGCAGGTTGATGCCCTCGTCCACAGCCGACTTCATCACCGCCGCCTGCAAGGGCCCGACATCGACCGTGATGGTGTCGAAATAGGCCTGCGGGTCCACCTTGAACCCCGCCTCCTCGAGCCCCTTGGCCAGGCGCACGGTCTTGCGATGGATCCGCTGGGCGATCGCCTTGAGGCCCTCCGGCCCATGAAACACCGCGTACATCGATGCCATGACGGCCAGCAGCGCCTGCGCGGTGCACACGTTGCTGGTGGCCTTCTCGCGACGGATATGCTGCTCGCGCGTCTGAAGCGACAGCCGGTAGGCGCGATTGCCGTGCGCGTCGATCGACACCCCGACAATCCGGCCCGGCATCGCGCGCTTGTAGGCATCGCGGCATGCCATGTAGGCCGCGTGTGGCCCGCCGTAGCCTTCGGGTACGCCAAAACGCTGGGTGCTGCCCACGGCGATATCCGCGCCCATGGCGCCCGGCTCTTTCAGCAGCGTCAGCGCCAGCGGGTCGGCGCTGACGATGCCCACCGCCTTGGCCTCGTGCAGGGCGGTCATGTGGTCGGTGAAATCGCGGACATGGCCATAGGTGCCGGGATACTGGAAAATCGCGCCAAAGACGGCGCTCGCATCCATCTTGGCCGGATCGCCCACGATCACCTCGATGCCCAGCGGGGCGGCGCGGGTCTTGATCACCGCGATATTCTGCGGATGGCAATCGCGGTCCACGAAAAACGCCGTCGCTTTGGATTTCGCCACGCGCTGCGCCATCGTCATCGCCTCCGCGCAGGCCGTCGCCTCGTCCAGCAACGACGCATTGGCGACTTCTAACCCCGTCAGATCGCTGACCATGGTCTGAAAGTTCAACAGCGCCTCCAACCGGCCCTGGCTGATTTCCGGCTGGTAGGGGGTATAGGCGGTGTACCACGCCGGGTTTTCAAGAATGTTGCGCTGGATCGCGGGCGGCGTGACCGTGCCGTGATAGCCCTGCCCGATCAGCGAGGTCAGCACCTTGTTCCGTGACGCGGTAATGCGCATGTGCTCCAGAACTTCGCGTTCCGACATCGCCTTGCCAAAAGCGAGCGGCTCTTTCTGGCGGATCGCCTTCGGCACGGTATCGTCGATCAGCGCATCCAGGCTGGCCACGCCGACGGTGTTCAGCATCTCCGACATTTCCACCGGTGACGGTCCGATGTGCCGCCGGTTGGCGAAATCGTATGGCAAATATTCGGTTGGCTTGAACGCCATGACGGAGTCCCCCTGCTTCTTTAGGTCAAAAATACTCCCGCCGGAGGCTCCGGCGGCAGCAACCGGGCGCTACCCGATGAACTTCTGATAGGCCGCTTCATCCATGAATTCGTCCATCTGGGACGGGTCGCTGACCTTCATCTTGAAAAACCACGCCTCGCCCTGTGGATCGTCATTGACCATGGCCGGGTTGTCGGTGAGCGTGCTGTTCACTTCGGTGATCTCGCCATCCACAGGCGCCAGAATATCAGAGGCGGCCTTGACGCTTTCGATCACCACGACCTCGTCGTCCTTGCTGACCGTGGTGCCCTCGTCGGGCAACTCCACGAACACCACGTCCCCCAACTGTTCGGCAGCGTGGATCGTGATGCCCACCACGACCTCATCGCCCTCGACGCGCAACCATTCGTGCTCTTCCGTGAATTTCATGTCCTGTGTGTCCCTTTTTGATCAACGTTTGAAATTGGCCGGTACGAACGGCAGCTTGACCACCGTCACCGGAAGTCGCTTGCCGCGCAAGGCACCCCAAAGCTGCGTGCCTTCATTGGCGCAGGCATCCGGCACATAGCCCATCGCGACAGGTCCGCCCACCGTCGGCCCGAACCCGCCCGAGGTGATCGTCCCGACCGGCAGCTCGGCGGTTTCGCTGGCATAAAGCGCCACGCCGTCGCGCATCGGCGCGCGGCCTTCGGGGCGCAGACCGACACGCTTGCGCGCCGGGCCGTCGTGCAGGCTGTGAAGAACCGCTTCGGCACCCGGAAAGCCGCCTGCGCGCGCGCCGCCCTCGCGGCGCACCTTCTGGATGGCCCAGACCAGCCCGGCCTCGACCGGATCGGTGCCTGCGTCGATGTCGTTGCCGTAAAGGCACAGACCGGCCTCCAGCCGCAGCGAATCACGCGCGCCCAACCCGATGGGGGCCACCGCGTCATGCGCCAGCAGAACCCGCGCCAATGCCTCGGCCTGATCCGCCGGTACGGAAATCTCGTAACCGTCCTCGCCGGTGTACCCCGACCGCGAGGCCCAGACCGCGATACCGTCCAGCGTCAGATCCGCCACATCCATGAACCGCATGGCGGCGGCGGCCGGGTCAAGCCCTGCCATCACCGCTTCGGCCTGCGGTCCCTGCAACGCCAGCAGAGCACGGTCCTCCAGCGGCCCGACCGAAATCGTGTCCGGCAGTCCGGCGCGCATCCGCGCGATGTCGGCGTCCTTGCAGGCGGCGTTGACCACCACGAAAAGCGCGTCGCCCCGGCGCGCGAACATCAGGTCGTCCTCGATGCCGCCCTGTGCGTTGGTGAACAGCCCATAGCGCTGCCGCCCGTCGCCAAGCCCCAGCACATCCATCGGCACCAGCGTCTCGAAGGCCAGCGCAACGCTGTCCCAATCGGCCCCCGACAGGATCACCTGGCCCATATGGCTGACATCGAACAGGCCGGCCTGCGTGCGGGTGTGCTGATGCTCCTGCATCACGCCCATCGGATATTGCACCGGCATGGCATAGCCGGCAAACGGCACCATCTTGGCACCCAATTCCTCGTGCAGTGCAAAAAGCGGCGTATGCTGCAAATCCGTCATCTGGCATCTCCCCGTTCTGGCCGGACTTGCGTCTTGCGCGTCAACGCCGGCACCCCAAGCGCGGACCAATCCCGCGCTCCGATGCCCCCTCTGTCTCTTCGCCTGAGATCGTTATCCCTTCGGCGGACGCGGACGGGCCGCATCTCTCTCCAGAGTGTTCGCATACCACCGCGGTCCTTTGGCCTGAGAGTTTCCGGGGCGGTTGCTCCTTCGGCACCGGCGTGTTGCGCCGGTTCTCCCGTGGTGGAATGGGCGCAAGCTAATCCGGGTGGGCCGCGGCGGTCAAGCACCCTTGTCGCGCCCGCGCCGGAATGATTGGATGGCCGCAGCAAGGACAAGAGGCCCGCATGATCACAGACCCCTATTTCTTTGGCTACGGCAGCCTCGTGAACCGCGCCACCCACGCCTATCCCGATGCGCGCCGCGCCACCTTGTCGGGATGGCGCCGCGCCTGGGTCCGCTCGCCGGGGCGCGAGACCGTGTTTCTGACCGGTGTTCCCGCACCGGGACACCGGATTTCGGGACTGATCGCGCGGGTGCCGGGCGCGGACTGGACCACGCTCGACCTGCGCGAAACCGGCTATGCGCGCGTTCCCGCACAGGGCGCCGTGGCGCATGATCTGCACCCCGACACCGACATCGCGGTCTACGCGGTGCAACCCGCCGACATGCTGACCAGCGGCGATCACGTCATCCTGCTCAGCTATCTCGATGTCGTGGTGCAGGGTTTCCTGCGCGAGTTCGGCGCCGATGGCGTGGCCGATTTCTTTGCCACCACCGACAATTGGGACACGCCCATTCATGACGACCGCGCGGCCCCGCTCTATCCCCGCCACCAGGTGCTGCACCCCGATGAACGCGCGCTGGTGGACCGGCACCTGTCCAACCTGCCGACGCGGATCGTCAACGTCCCGGCCTGAGGTCACGCGCGGCGCGGTGCCACGTCACCTTGCCGGGCAAGGGCATGGTCGCCAAAAGGCGTGGCCACCCGCCACAAGCCCCCCCCGAGCGTCGGTCAGGCGCGGGCCTTGACCACTTGCAGCAAGGGCATCAACGCCGCCATTTCGGGGCCGTTCTTCTGCCCCGTCAGCGCCAGCCGCAGCGGCATGAACAACGCCTTGCCCTTGCGGCCCGTCGCCTCCTTGACCGCCGATGTCCAGCTGGACCAGGTGGTCTCGTCGAACGGCCCCTCGGGCAGCAACGCCATCGCCTGCGCGACAAATTCCCGGTCCTCATCGGCGACGACCGGATCCGCGCCGTGCTGCATCATCTCCCACCAGGGGCCAAGATCGTGCAGCGTCGTGATGTTCTCGTGCGTGACCGCCCAGAACTGCGCCGCCTTCTCCGCCGGCACGCCCAGATCGGCGATCCGGTCCCGCACCGCCTCGAGCGGCAGCACCGACAGGTAGCGCCCGGTCAGCGGAAACAGGTCCTCGACGTCGAATTTCGTCGGGGCCGACCCAAAGCGCGACAGATCGAAACCGTCGATCAGCTCCGCCATGTCGGTGCGCAACTCGACCGGATCGCTCGACCCCAGCCGCGCCATCAGACTCAGCAGCGCCATCGGCTCCACCCCTCGCTCGCGCAGATCGCGCAGAGCCAGCGTGCCAAGCCGCTTGCTCAGCGCCTCGCCCTGCGGGCCGGTCAGCAGGCTGTGGTGGGCAAAGTTCGGCACCGTGCCGCCCAAGGCCTCGATGATCTGGATCTGCGTCGCAGTGTTGGTGACGTGGTCCGACCCGCGCACGATGTCGGTCACGCCCATTTCGATGTCATCGACCACGCTGGCCAGCGTATAAAGCACCTGGCCGTCACCGCGGATCAACACCGGGTCGCTGACGCTGGCCGCGTCGATCGAGATGTCGCCCAGGATGCCGTCGTGCCAGACGATCCTGTCCTGGATAAGCTTGAAGCGCCAGACACCGTCGCCCCGTTCCGCGCGCAGCGCATCCTTCTGCGCCTCGGTCAGGCTCAGCGCGGCGCGGTCATAGACTGGCGGCTTGTGCATGTTGAGCTGCTTCTTGCGCTTGAGGTCCAGCTCGGTCGGCGTCTCGAACGCCTCGTAGAAGCGCCCGTTTTCACGCAGCGTCTCGGCGGCGTCCCGGTATTTCTCCAGCCGCTCGGATTGCCGCTCGGTGTGGTCCCAGTGCAGACCCAGCCACTCCAGATCCTGCTTGATCCCATCGACGTATTCCTGCTTGGAGCGTACCGGGTCGGTGTCGTCGATGCGCAGGATGAACTTGCCGCCCGCCTTGCGCGCGATCATGTAGTTCATCAGCGCCGTGCGCAGGTTTCCGACATGGATATAGCCGGTGGGCGAAGGGGCGAAACGGGTGATGGTCATGGGATGTCTCCTGTTGGCGGATGGCTTGTCACAGGGCCGTGGATTTGTCCAGTGAACGCCGCATCAGGTGGGCCGCACCGGCCAGCGCCGGGACAGATCGGCAAGCCCGGCGCGGATCAATTCCGTCAGCACATCGGGATCGGCATCCTGCAAGGCATTGAGGTAGAGACAGGATTTACCCAGCCGGTGTTTGCCCAGCCGGTTCAGGATCGGTCCGAAATCGGCGTAGCCCGGCAAGATGTAGATCGACAGCCTGGCCCGGCGCGGGGCGAACCCCGTGGCGAAGTACGTGCCCGACCGGCCCGACGCATAGGTATAGTCATAGGTGCCGTAGCCCAGTATCCCGCCACGCCAGAGCCGGGGCTGCCAGCCCGTCACCTCGCGAAACAGGGCATCGAGGCGACGCGCCTCGTCGTGGCGGCGCGGTGGGGCCACCGCGGCCAGAAAAGCGGCGGCGTCAGGTGGGTTGGCCTGGGTCATCTGCGGCTCCTTGCTGCGGGCAAGCCTACCACATTCCCGTGTCGTGCGCGCACCCCGTCGCCGGGCCAGCGCCGGGCACGAAGCAGGATCTAAAGCTGGCCTGCCGCCCTGAACCTGCCCCACGCGAAACGCACGAATTCGCTGCGAAACGAATGTCCGCCCGCAAACAGGCAGAATTCCAGCACGTCGCCGGGTGCGTTGTTGCGGATGTCGCATCGCAGATCGCCCGATGTCGTGGCCCGCGCCGCGCCAAAGTCGCCGAACCCCCGGTACATCGCCAGCGATTGCGCCACGTCGCCCTGTCGCGTCGGCCCAATGGGCCGCCCGGCCAACGGCACCACCGGGTCATCGTCGCCGTGGATATGCACGATGCTCGCGGCGGGTGCCGCGCAGTCGGCGGGCGGCGCGCGCCAATAGGTGCCCGAAATCGGCGCAAAACCCGCGAAAAGCCCGGGCCGCGCGCAGGCAAGCGCCCAGGCCATCATGCCGCCCGCGCTGAACCCGGTCATCATCATGCGGTCGCCGTCAATCGCAAAGCGGGAGGTGGCGTCGCGCACGAGCGCCGTGAAATAATCGAATTCGACCGCGCCGGTCGCCTCGGGGTGGCGCGGCGCATGGGGCAGGATCCAGCCGTCGCCGTCCGCATCCGCCGCGATCAGCGCCAGCCCCATATCCGAGGCCACCCGGCGCAGCGAGATGTTGCGCATCACCCCGGCGGCGGACCCCCTGTAGCCGTGGGCAAAGACGATGGCGCCGACGGGATGCTGCGGGTCGTAGCCTTCAGGCAGCGCGATACGGTAGCTGCGCGTGCCCAGCATGCAATCGCTTTGCGCAGAGCACGCCAGCGCGGGCGCGCCCCATCCGACCGCAATGACAATCAGCGACAATATCAGGCGCACAGCATCCTCCGCATCCGTGTCACCGCACCGTGCCGCGACGGGCGCGACCGCTCAAGTCACAAGCGCGTTGGGTGCCGCCGCCGTCAGCTTGGGTCGCGCCACCGGTTCACGATGGGATAGCGCCGGTCGAGCCAGAATGCCCCGCGCGTCAGCCGCGCGCCGGGGGCGGCCTGAAACCGCTTGTATTCGCTGATATAGATCAGCTTTTCGACCTTCTGCGCCACGGCACGGTCGATGCCCGCATCGACGCAGTCGGCGATGGATCCGTCGCGGTCCACCAGGATCTCGAGGATGAGATCGAGCTCGGGATAGTCCGGCAGGCTGTCGCTGTCCTTTTGATCGGCGCGCAACTCCGCGCTGGGCGGCTTGTCGATCACACGGGGGGGAATCACCTCGCCCTCCGGGCCCATCATCCAGTCACGGTGATTGGCGTTGCGCCAGCGGCAGGTCTCGAACACGCGCGTCTTGTACAGATCCTTGATCGGATTGTACCCGCCCGCCATGTCGCCATAGATCGTCGCATAGCCCACGGCCACTTCGGACTTGTTGCCGGTGGTCAGCAGCATTTCACCGAACTTGTTGCTCATCGCCATCAGCAGCAGCCCCCGCAGGCGGCTTTGGATGTTTTCCTCGGTCAGATCCTCGTCCAGCCCCGCGAACAGCGGCGCAAGCGTTTCGGTGATCGCGGCGCGGCCCGCGTCGATGGGCACATAGTCGTAACGGCAGCCCAGCGCCTTGGCCACGGCCTCCGCGTCCTCCAGCGATCCGGAGGACGTGTATTCGGATGGCAGCATCACGCAGCGCACGTTTTCCGCGCCAAGCGCATCCACGGCGATGGCCGCGACGATCGCGCTGTCCACGCCGCCCGACAGGCCCAGCAGCACCTTTGCGAACCCGGTCTTGCGCATGTAATCGCGCAGGGCCAGGACCATCACCTGGTAATCCTGTTCCCATGCGTCGGGCTGGTGCGCCTTGACGCCCTCGACGATACGCCAGCCCGCGTCGCCGCGTTCCAGATCGACGTGGGCAACGGTTTCGGCAAAGGGTGGCAGTTGCACCGCCAGACGCCCGCCCGGGTTGAGCGCGAATGACGCGCCATCGAACACCTGGTCGTCCTGCCCGCCCACCATGTTGAGGTAGATCAGCGGCAGGCCGGTTTCCACCACGCGGGCCACCATGTGGTTGAGCCGGATGTCGGACTTGTCGCGATGGTACGGCGATCCGTTGGGCACCAGCAGGAATTCGGCGCCCGTCTCGGCCAGCGTCTCTGCCACGTCCTCGTACCAGGCGTCCTCGCAGATGGGGCTGCCGATGCGGGTGCCGCCCACGGAATAGGGCCCGCCCAGCGGACCCGCGTCAAAGATCCGCACCTCGTCGAACACCGCCTCGTTGGGCAGATGGTGCTTGAGCACCTGGCTGGCGATCTTGCCGTTCCGGAGGATGACATAGGCGTTGTAGAGGTCGGTGCCTTCGATCCACAGGCTTCCGATGGCCAGCGGCGGACCGTCGGCACAGACCTCGGCCAGCGCCTCCAGATGCGCGATGGCCGCGACCTGAAAGGCCGGCTTCATCACCAGATCCTGCGCGTTGTAGCCGGTGAGGAACATCTCGGGCAGGGCCACGAGGTCGGCGCCCGCGTCGCGGCCTTCCTCCCAGGCGCGATGCGCCAGCGCGGCATTGCCCGCCAGATCCCCCACCGTCGGGTTCAACTGTCCCAGTGTGATGCGAAACCGCTCTGCCATGATTGCGGCCTTTCTGCCTTGTTTAGGCAAGTCATGTAGCAGATCGTGGCGGCGTGAAAAGCCTATGGCGGCACAGGGCCGCACATCTGTTCGCCGACACGCGGGAATTCCCGCAAAAGACATTGCCCCGCGCCGTCGCTTTGCCTAGGTTTGAGACACGACCGTGCGGGGGTGCGGCGAAAGAGCGACACGACGGGATGCCCTGACGGGTGCCGGCCGGGTGCCCCGCAGTGATTTGTCCGATCCAAGGGTGCGCCATGACACGATCCAGCCTAATCCGGGGCCTTACCGCCAGCCTGCTGCTTGCTCCTGTTTCGGTGGCAGCGCAGGACGGACAGGTCCTGACCAAGCAATATGACGATGGCGGCGTCTACGAAGGCACGTTCCGCGGCGGGCTTCAGCATGGGCAGGGATCGTACAGGCTGCCCAACGGCTATGAATACATCGGCGAATGGGTGGACGGTGAAATTCGCGGCAAGGGCGTCGCGCGCTTTCCCAACGGATCGGTCTACGAGGGCAGTTTCGCCAAGGGCAAGCCCGATGGCTTTGGCAAGATCACCTTTGCCGATGGCGGCACCTACGAGGGAGAATGGCTGGCCGGGGCCATCATGGGCCGTGGCGTCGCGGTCTATGCCAACGGGGTGCGCTATGAAGGCGGGTTCCGCAATGCCAAGCACCACGGCAAGGGCACCATGCAAAGCCCGGGCGGATACCAGTACCAGGGCGACTGGGTCGATGGCGTCAAGGACGGCAGCGGGATCATCACCTATCCCGATGGCGCGGTCTATGACGGAGAAGTGCGCGGCGGCAAGCGCGAGGGCACCGGCACGCTGACCATGCCCGACGGCTTGATCTACGTGGGCCGGTGGAAAGACGGCCAGATCGACGGCACCGGAAGGCTGACGCAGGCCAATGGCGACGTCTACGAAGGCGAGCTGGTGGGCGGTCAGCGCGAAGGCGTGGGCAAGGTCACCTATGCCAACGGCGACGTCTATGAAGGCGAATTCAAAAGCGACCTGCGCGAAGGCCAGGGCACGTTCACCGGCACCGATGGCTATGTCTACTCCGGCTCGTGGGTCGCGGGCGAGATCGAAGGCCAGGGCCGCGTCACCTATCCCGACGGATCGGTCTATGAGGGCAGTTTCCGCGACGACCTTGCCGACGGTCAGGGCAAGATCACCTATCCGGACGGCTCCACCTACGAGGGCTCGTGGTCCGCTGGCGTGATCGACGGCGAAGGACGTGCGGTCTATGCCAACGGAGTGGTCTATGAAGGCGGATTCAAGAACGCACGGAACCATGGCCAGGGCGTGATGACCTATGCCGATGGCTACAAATACGATGGCGCGTGGCGCGACGGGCAGCGCCACGGCATGGGCACCGCGACCTACCCCGACGGCACGGTCTATGTCGGCATGTTCCAGAACGGCCAGCGCCACGGTCAGGGCAAGATCACGATGGCCAACGGCTTTACCTACGAAGGCGACTGGCAGGACGGCGAAATCAACGGCACCGGTGTCGCCACCTATGCCAACGGCGACGTGTACGAAGGCACCTTCAAGAACGGCAAGCGGCAGGGCAGCGGCACCATGCGATATGCCACCGGAGAAGAGGCCACGGGCGATTGGGAGAACGGCGCGCTGAACTAACGCGTTCTCCCGGCGGCCACCTGCCCGCGGCCCGCAGCAACCCAAAGTAGCGGCGCACAAAATGCGCACACCCCAAGGTTTTAGGCCCGTCCTCGCTTGACCAAAGGGAACGGCCATGCATTGTCTCGTTCAGGTTGTGCTTTGTTGAAGGGGATTTTTCGATGGCGCTTTCTGATCACATATTGGACGTTTGCATTGTGGGCTCCGGCCCTGCCGGGCTTCAGGCTGGTTATTTCCTGGAAAAGAAGGGGCTGTCGTTCACCATTCTGGAACGCGGGCCCGCGGTCAGCGACTTTTTCCGCACCTTCCCACGGCATCGGCAATTCATTTCGGTGAACAAGGTCCACACCGGGCTCAGCAACCCCGAGACCCGCCTGCGCCATGACTGGAATTCGCTGCTCAATGACGACGGGCTGCTGTTTGCCGACTGGAGCCGCAAGTATTTCCCCGCCGCCGATGATTTCGTCGCCTATGCCGAAGCCTTTGCCGCGCCGATGGCCGATCACATCCGGTGCAACAGCGACGTGACGAACGTCGCTAAGACGGACGGCATATTCGAAGTGACCTGCGCCGATGGTAGCGTCACCCGCGCCCGCCAGGTGATCGTCGCCACCGGCGTGTCGCAACCCTGGGACCCCGGCATCGAGGGTTTCGACTTGGTGGACAACTATTTCGACTTCGACACCGCGCCCGAGATTTACGAGAACAAGCGCGTGCTGATCATGGGCAAGGGCAATTCAGCGTTCGAGACCGCCGATTCCCTGATCGAACACGCCGCGTCTATCCATGTCATGAGCCCGAACCCCGTGCGGTTCGCCTGGCAGACGCATTTCGTCGGACACCTGCGCGCGGTGAACAACAATTTCCTCGATACCTATCAGCTGAAGTCGCAGAACGCGGTGATCGACGCAAAGGTGGTGCGCATCGAAAAGGCGGATGGCGTGTATACCGTGACCGCCAGGATGAGCGCGGCGGCGGACCACGAGATCGTGCTGACCTATGACCACGTGATCGCCTGCACCGGGTTTCAGTTCGACAATGCGATCTTTGCCGACGACATCCGCCCCGCCCTGCGCCATTTTGACAAGTTCCCGGCAATGACCCCGCAATGGGAAAGCGAAACGACCCAAGGTCTGTTCTTTGCCGGCACGATCATGCAGTCGCGCGACTACCGCAAAACCATGTCGGGGTTCGTGCACGGGTTCCGCCACAACGTGAAATGCCTTGCCGAATTCGTCGCGATGCGCGCGCGCGGGTCCGATTATCCCAGTCGCATCACGCCGCTGGATCCGGCGGGCCTGACCACCGGCATCATCGACCGGATCAGCACGGCATCGGGGCTGTTCCTGCAACCGGGGTTCCTGGCCGACATCGTGCTTTTGGATGGCGATGCGCCGGGGCGGAGTTTTCACGATGTTCCCGTGGAATGGGCGCATGACGCGCCGGGTATTTCGGGGCGCACCTATTTGGCCGTGACGTTGGAATACGGCGATTTCGGGGGCGATTCGATGCATGTGAAGCGCCAGCACAACGTCTTTGGCGACGAACCTGACGCTTTCATCCACCCGGTGATCCGACAGTACCGCGATGGTGCGTTGGTGGCGCAGATGCATCTGGCCGACCACCTCGATGCCGACTGGCGCCCGCGCGAGGATCGCGGCGGCGATGCGGGCACCGTGCTGCGCATGACCTTCAAGGACGCGGGCGAAGCGCTGGCCCCGTCCGAGGTTGCGCGGCGCCAGATCACCCGTTTCCTGGACCAGATCGGCCTTGACGTGCCGGCGGCCACCGCTGCCGAGTAATTCTCCTCAGACCACCTCGCCCGCATCCAGCCGGGCGAGGACCGCATCCGCGTCCGCCAGCACGGTCTCGCGGCGCTCCTCGTCCATCCTGTCCCATGTGGCGTACATCTGGCCCATGCGCGGATTGTCCTTGAACCGGTCACGGTGCCGGATCAGGAAATGCCAGTACAGCGTGTTGAACGGGCAGGCCCCCTCGCCCGTCTTCTTGGTCACCGAATAATCGCATCCCTTGCAATAATCCGACATGCGATTGATGTAGCTGCCCGAGGACACGTAAGGCTTGGACGCGATGACGCCGCCGTCTGCGAACTGGCTCATGCCGATCACGTTGGGCGCCTCCACCCATTCGTAGGCATCGGCATAAACGGCCAGATACCATTCGTGCACCTGCGCCGGATCGACCCCCGCCAGCAGCGCGAAATTCCCCGTCACCATCAGCCGCTGGATGTGATGGGCATAGGCGTCGGTCTTCGTCTGCTCGACCGCATGCGCGACGCAGGCCATCCGAGTTTCGCCGCCCCAGTACATCGCGGGCAGGTCGCGGGATTGGCCCAGCGCGTTGCGGCCCGTATAGTCCGGGCCTTCGAGGAAATAAATCCCGCGCACGTATTCGCGCCAGCCGATGATCTGCCGGATGAACCCCTCGACCGCGTTGATCGGCGCGTCGCCGTCGCGCCAGGCCTGCGCCGCCGCCTCGCAGACTTCCAGCGGACCCAACAGACCCAGGTTGAGGTATGGCGATATGATCGCGTGATACAAAAACCGGTTGTCCGCCAGCATGGCGTCCTGAAAATCGCCGAACTTGGGCAATGCATGACGCACGAAATGCGTCAGCGCCTCCAGCGCCTGATCGCGCGTGGTGGCGAACCCGAAGGGCCGCAGATCGCCGAAATTTTCGCCGAACCGCGCCGCGACCAAATCCAGCACATCCTCGACCTCGTCGTCCGGCTCGAACCACAGCGGCCCGTCGTGAGTGACCTCGTCGGGGGCGGGTTTGCGGTTGTCGTGGTCATAGTTCCACTTGTCGCCGGCAGGCTCGTCGCCCTCCATCAACAACCCCGTCTTCCGGCGCATGTCGCGATAGAAATACTCCATCCGGAGGGATTTCCGCCCCTCCGCCCAGGATTCGAAATCGGCATGCGAGGCAAGGAACCGGTCGTCGGGCTGCACATTCACCGGGATGGGCGCGTATTTCAACGCGTTGATCAGCCGCCATTCACCCGGTTCGGTGGCGATCACCCCGTCTGCGCCGGTTTCCTCGGCCCGGCGCAGCAATTCACCGACGATCGACCCCGCGGTCGCATCGTCGTCGAACGCACCATACCGCACGTCCCAGCCCTGCTCGCGCAGACTTGCCGCGAATTTCCGCATCGCGGCAAAGACCAGCGCTATCTTCTTGGGGTGGTGGCGCACATAACCGGCCTCGTCCGCGACCTCGGCCATCACGACGATGTCGCGGCTCTTGTCGGCCTCGCGCAGGGCGCTCAGGTCCGGGCTCAATTGATCCCCGAGCACCAGGACAAGGCGGCTCACCACGCGACCCTCTTGCCGGCCCAGTCGAAAAACTGCCCGGTGTCCTGCGGCGTCAACCCGTCCATCACCGACAGCAGGTTCTGCGCGGCCTCGTCCGGCTGCACCGCGGGGTGGCGTCCAAGGTATTTCTCGGTAAAGGGCGTCGCCACCGTTCCGGGATGCAGCGCCACGCAGATGCTGCCCTTGTGCGTGCGCGACAGCTCGATCGATCCGGTGCGCACGATCTGGTTCACCGCCGCCTTGGCCGAGCGATAGCTGATCCACCCGCCGATGCCGTTGTCGCCGATGCTGCCCACCCGCGCCGACAGCACGGCAAAGATCGACCGCCCCTCGCGCGGCAACAGGTCCGGCGCATGCCGCAGCACCAGCGCGGGCCCCACCGCGTTCAGCGCGAACTGATCCATCATCGGCTTTTTCCCGATGGATTTGATCGTCTTTTCAGGCTCCGCGCCGTCGATCTCCAATGCTCCCGTGGCGACGAACACCGCATCGAATGTGCCCTCCAATCCGCCCAGGTGCGCCGCGACCGACGCCTCGTCGGTCACATCCAGACCGTCGCCCGATCGCGACAGACCCACAACCTCGTCCCCGCGCGTGGCATAGGCGGCGCTGACCGCCGATCCCACACCGCCCGAGGCGCCAATAATCAATATACGTCCCATCCCCAGCGACCTAGTCGCCCGATGCCCCCCTTCAATGCTTCTCTTGTTTAAAAAATACCCCCGCCGAAGGTCCGGGACTGCCCGCGTCAGCGAGAGGCAATAAAAGAGCCGTGGAAAAACCGCCTTCCCATTTCGTGCGAGGGGCGTATAAATAGCGCCATGTCACGCGCTTCACATATGTCGGCCCTGCCCCGCCTTTCGGGCGACCTCGGCCTGCGCGCCCTCCTGCTGCTGCTAATCCGCCTCTGAGCGTGCCATTCCCGGCGCGCCCGCTCAGAGGGTCACGCCGCGCGCCACGGATTTTCACAGCAGAACAAGAGAGACCCCGAAATGACCGATACAGCCCAACAAGACCGCGTGTTGATCTTCGACACGACCCTGCGCGACGGCGAACAATCGCCCGGCGCCACGATGACCCACGCCGAAAAACTCGAAATCGCCGGCCTTCTGGATGAGATGGGCGTCGATATCATCGAGGCCGGCTTTCCCATCGCCTCCGAAGGCGATTTCAAGGCGGTGTCCGAAATTGCCCGGCAATCAAAGACTTCCGTCATCTGCGGCCTTGCGCGCGCGCAACTGCCCGATATCGACCGCTGCTGGGAGGCGGTGAAACACGCGGCCCGGCCGCGCATTCACACCTTCATCGGCACCTCGCCGCTGCACCGTGCCATCCCGAACCTCACCATGGACGAAATGGCCGACCGCATCCACGATACCGTGACCCATGCGCGTAACCTGTGTGACAACGTGCAATGGTCGCCGATGGACGCGACCCGCACCGAGATTGATTACCTGTGCCGTGTGGTCGAGATCGCGATCAAGGCGGGCGCCACCACGATCAACATCCCCGATACCGTCGGCTACACCGCGCCGCGCGAGTCCGCGGCCCTGATCGCCATGCTGCTGGAGCGGGTGCCGGGCGCCGATCAGATCGTCTTTGCCACGCACTGCCACAACGACCTGGGCATGGCGACCGCCAATTCCCTCGCGGCGGTCGAGGCCGGCGCGCGCCAGATCGAATGCACGATCAACGGCCTGGGCGAACGTGCGGGCAACACCGCGCTGGAGGAAGTGGTGATGGCGCTCAAGGTGCGCAACGACATCATGCCGTTCCAGACAGCGATCGACACGACCAAGATCATGAACATCTCGCGCCGGGTGGCCACGGTGTCGGGCTTTCCGGTGCAGTTCAACAAGGCCATCGTGGGCAAGAACGCCTTTGCGCATGAATCCGGCATCCATCAGGACGGGATGCTGAAAAACGCCGAAACCTTCGAGATCATGCGCCCCGAGGACGTCGGCCTTGCCGCGACCAACCTGGTGATGGGCAAGCACTCGGGCCGCGCCGCCCTGCGCTCCAAACTCGAAGAGTTGGGCTTCGAGTTGGGCGACAACCAACTCAAGGACGTGTTCGTGCGGTTCAAGGATCTGGCCGACCGGAAAAAGGAGATCTACGAGGACGACCTGATCGCGCTGATGCGCACATCCACCGACCCCGAGGATCACCGCATTCAGTTGAAGTCGCTGCAGGTCGTCTGCGGCACCAAAGGCCCGCAGACAGCCGACATGGTTCTGACCGTGGACGGCGAGGAGCGCAGCACCACGCAAACCGGCGACGGCCCCGTCGATGCCGCGTTCAACGCCGTCAAGGCACTGGTCCCGCACGAAGCGCGGCTGCAGCTGTACCAGGTGCATGCCGTGACCGAAGGCACCGATGCGCAGGCCACCGTGTCGGTTCGCATGGAGGAAGACGGGCGCATCGTCACCGGCCAGTCGGCGGATACCGATACGGTCGTGGCCTCCGTGCTGGCTTATATCCATGCGCTCAACCGCTTGCTGGTGCGCCGCGAAAAGACCGCCCCCGGCGCGGACAAACGCGAGATCAGCTACAAGGTCGTCAGCTAGCCACGGCCATGGCCGCGAGGGTGCGGATCATCGCATCCCGCCCTCGCGTCTTTTTCTTTCACCTGTAGGGGTTGCGCGCCCCGCGATCGGCGGACAGCGATGCCTGGCCGCGTTCCACGATCAGCGCCACCGCCTCGGCCAGGTGCACTTCCTGGATGTGGCCATCGCCCGCGGCGACGCGGATCTTGTGCGCCTCCAACATCACCTCGGCATGGCTCGACCCGCGCGGCGGGATGAACTTGTAGCACGCCAATTCGATCAGCAGGCCAAGCGGGTCCTTGAAATAGATCGAATCCATGAACCCCCGGTCCTTGACGCCCGAATGGCCGACCCCGCGATCCTCCAGCCGTCCGGGGATCTGCGAGAACGTCGCGCGGTCCACCTCGAAGGCGACATGATGCACGCACCCCGGATCCGTCGGCGTGCGGTCCCGGTTGCCCTTGCGGTTCTCGTTGGTGAAGATCGTGATCAGCCGCCCGTCGCCGGGATCGAAATACAAGTGCCCCTCGTCCGGGTCGTCAAGGTTGGGCTGATCGAAGATGAAGGGCATTCCCAGCACGCCCTCCCAGAAATCGATGGAGGTCTGCCTGTCCGCCCCCGTCAGCGTGATGTGATGCACACCCAGTACCTGGATTTTCTTCATTGCGGTCGCTCCCTTGCATGAGTTCGCACTCTTGCGGACGACCATAAGGATCTGAGCGCGGCAGGTCACCCGGCATGATCGCACAGGTCTCGCGCGGGACATGGCGGAATGACGCGCACGACATCCGGAGATGCCCCTTTAACCCCAAGGCTGTCACGCCTATAACCGCCTGAACCCACACCCGGGAGGGAGTCGCCGGGACCATTCGGATATTTGCAAGGTTGCGCGCGCCATGTCACTTTTTGATAAATTTCGCGGTCTGTTTTCATCGGATATGGCGATCGATCTCGGGACCGCGAACACGCTGGTCTACGTCAAGGGACGTGGAATCATCCTGTCGGAACCGTCCGTGGTCGCCTATCACGTCAAGGACGGCGTGAAAAAGGTTCTGGCCGTGGGCGAGGACGCCAAGCTGATGCTGGGTCGCACCCCCGGCAGCATCGAGGCGATCCGCCCGATGCGCGAAGGCGTGATCGCCGATTTCGACACCGCCGAGGAAATGATCAAGCATTTCATCCGCAAGGTGCACAAGCGTTCGACCTTTTCCAAGCCCAAGATCATCGTCTGCGTGCCGCATGGCGCCACCCCGGTCGAAAAGCGCGCGATCCGCCAGTCGGTGCTGAGCGCGGGCGCACGCCGCGCCGGCCTGATCGCGGAGCCCATCGCGGCGGCCATCGGCGCGGGCATGCCGATCACCGACCCCACCGGCAACATGGTCGTGGACATCGGCGGCGGCACCACCGAGGTGGCCGTGCTCAGCCTGGGCGACATCGTCTATGCCCGGTCGATCCGGGTGGGCGGCGACCGCATGGACGAGGCGATCATCAGCTACCTGCGGCGCCAGCAGAACCTGCTGGTGGGCGAAACCACCGCCGAACGCATCAAGACCTCGATCGGGACCGCGCGCATGCCCGACGACGGGCGCGGCACTTCGATGCAGATCCGGGGCCGCGACCTGCTCAATGGCGTGCCCAAGGAAATCGAAGTCACCCAGGCCCAGATCGCCGAAGCGCTGGCCGAACCGGTGCAGCAGATCTGCGAAGCGGTCATGACCGCGCTCGAGACGACGCCGCCCGATCTGGCCGCCGACATCGTGGACCGCGGCGTGATGCTGACGGGTGGTGGCGCGCTTCTGGGCGATCTTGACCTGGCGTTGCGCGAACAGACGGGTCTCGCCGTGTCGATCGCCGACGAGAGCCTGAATTGCGTGGCCCTTGGCACCGGCAAGGCGCTGGAATTCGAAAAACAGCTGCGCCACGCCATCGACTACGACAGCTGAACAGGCCACACTAAGCCAAGCCCAGCCGCGGCAGGATTGCCCTGCCTGATGCCGGGCAGGAGCCGCGACACGCATGGCAAAGGACCGCTATACTTCCAGTGATTACACAGGCCCGCTGCGACGGTTGCTTCTGGGTGTGCTGGTTCTGATCCTGGCGGCGGTGTTCCTGATCTGGCGCATCGACAGCCCGCGGGTCGAACGGTTTCGCGCGCAGGTCACGGATGCCATCGTGCCCAACCTCGACTGGGCGATGGCGCCCGTCACCGGCACCGTGAACCTGCTGCGCGATTTCCAAAGCTACAGCCGCCTTGCCCAGCAAAACAGCGAATTGCGCAGCGAATTGCGCCAGATGCAGGCGTGGAAGGAAGCGGCCCTTCAGCTTGAGCAGGAAAACGCGCGCCTGCTGGACCTCAACAATGTGCGGCTGGATCCGCGGCTGACGTATATCACCGGTGTGGTGCTGGCGGATTCGGGCTCTCCCTTTCGGCAATCGGTGCTGCTGAACGTGGGGGCGCGCGACGGGCTGCAAGACGGATGGGCCACGATGGACGGCATCGGGTTGGTGGGGCGCATCTCGGGCGTGGCGGAAAACACGGCGCGGGTCATCCTGCTCACCGATGCGTCCAGCCGCATTCCGGCGGTGATCCAGCCTTCGGGCCAGCGCGCGATCGTGGCGGGCGATAATTCGGCGGCGCCGCCGATCGATTTCCTGGAAAACCCCGATCTGGTGCGGCCCGGCGACCGTGTGGTCAGTTCCGGCGATGGCGGCGTGTTTCCGGCCGGCCTGCTGATCGGGCAGGTGGCCGCCGATCCCGGCGGGCGTCTGCGGGTGCGGCTGGCCGCCGATCAGGAACGGCTGGAGTTTCTGCGGGTGCTGCGCCACTACGGCACACCGCCCGTATCGGACAGCGCGCAGATCATCGGCCCGGTGCGGCCCGAGGTCGCCTCCGACGCCCCCGCCGCGGAGGTCAGCCAATGACCGACCTGTCGCTCACACGGCTTTGGGGCATGCGCGCCGGCTTTGCGGTTCTGGTGCTGGTGATCGTGTTCTTTCACCTGCTGCCGCTCGACACCACGCCGCGCCACTGGGCCGGGCCGGATCTCATTCTCGGCTTTGCCTGCGCCTGGTGTCTGCGCCGGCCCGAATACGTTCCGGCATGGAGCCTTGCGGGGTTGTTCCTGCTGGCCGACCTGCTTTTGCAGCGCCCCCCCGGCCTATGGGCGCTGCTGGCGTTGCTGGGCTGCGAAAACCTCAAGACGCGGGTGCGCGGCCTGCGCGACGGCGGATTCGCGGCGGAATGGCTGACCGTCTGCGTCGTGATCGTGGCGATCACGCTGTCCAATTGGGCGGTGCTGACGATGACGCTGGTCGATTTGCCGCGCATCGGCTTGACCCTTTTCGAATTGTGCATGACGCTGCTATTCTATCCGGCAGTCGTGGCGATCACCCAATGGGGCATGGGCGTGCGCAAATCGGCCCCCGGCGATCTTGACGCCCTGGGGCAGCGCGCATGATGCCTGTCGCCCCCCTCGTCGCGCCCGCTTTGCCCCGGAGGCCCGCATGAGACGCACCCGCGCCGATACCGACGCAAGCCATCGCAAGATTTCGCGACGTGCGGCGCTGCTGGGCGGCGCGCAGTTGCTGTTTATCGGCGGGCTGGCGGCCCGGATGCGGTATCTGCAGGTCGACCAGGCCGATCAGTTCCGTCTGCTGGCCGAAGAAAACCGCATCAACATCCGCCTGATCCCGCCCGCACGTGGCGAGGTCTTCGACCGCAACGGCAAACGGCTCGCGCAGAATGTGCCCAGCTACCGCATCGTCCTGGTGCGCGAGGACGCAGGCAATATCGACGACGTTCTTGCCCGCCTCGGCCGCCTTGTCACCCTGGACGAGGATGACATCGAGCGCGCGCTGGCCGAGATGAAACGATCGGCTCCGTTCCTGCCTGTGACCGTGGCCGAGAACGTCGGCTGGAACGACCTGAGCCGCGTGTCGGTCAACGCCCCCGCCCTGCCCGGCATCACACCCGAAGTCGGCCTGACCCGCGTCTATCCGCAAGGCTCGGATTTCGCGCACGTGCTGGGCTATGTGGGCCCGGTCAGCGATTACGACCTGTCCAAGCTGGAAGACCCGGACCAGTTGCTGCGGATCCCGCGATTCCAGATCGGCAAGGTCGGCGTCGAGGCAAAGGAAGAAGCCCGGTTGCGCGGCAAGGCGGGCGCCAAACGCGTCGAGGTCAACGCCACGGGGCGGGTGATGCGCGAACTGGACCGGCAGGAAGGACACGCCGGGTCGGACCTGCAACTGACGATCGACGCCGATCTGCAGAACTATGTGCAGGCGCGTCTGGATGGCGAAAGCGCCAGCGCCGTGGTCATCGATTGCGAAACCGGCGATCTGGTCGCCTGCTCCTCTGCGCCGACGTTCGACCCCAACCTGTTCGTGCGCGGCATATCGGTGGCCGATTACCGTGCCCTGACGGACAACAAGTATCGCCCCCTGGCCAACAAATCGGTGCAGGGCACCTATCCGCCCGGATCGACCTTCAAGATGATGACGGCGATGGCCGCGCTTGAGGAAAGGTTGATGCGCCCCGACGACACCGTCTATTGCCCCGGCCATCTCGAGGTGTCGGGCCGTCGCTTTCATTGCTGGAAACGCGCGGGCCACGGCTGGGTCGATCTGCAACAATCGCTCAAGCAAAGCTGCGATGTCTATTACTACGATCTGGCGCTGAAGGTCGGCATCGAAAAGATCTCGGCGATGGCCGAACGCTTCGGACTGGGGATCCGCCATGATCTGCCGATGTCCGCGGTCGCGGGCGGGCTTGCGCCCACCAAGGACTGGAAGGCCGCGACCTACGGTGAGCCGTGGGTGATCGGTGATACCGTCAACTCCTCCATCGGGCAGGGCTTCACGCTGACCTCGCCGCTGCAACTGGCGGTGATGACGGCGCGTCTGGCCACGGGCCGCGCCGTCACGCCGCGGCTGATCAAATCCATCGACGGGGTGGAACAGCCGTCCGGCGCGGGCGAAAGCCTGGGCATGAACGAAAACAACCTGCGCAAGATGCGGCGCGGCATGTTTGACGTGGTCAACGACCGGCGCGGCACGGCCTATGGCTCGCGGATCATCTCGGAAACGCTGCGCATGGCGGGCAAGACCGGCACCAGCCAGGTGCGCAACATCACGGCGGCAGAGCGGCGGGCGGGCGTCATCCGCAATTCGGACCTGCCGTGGGAACGTCGCGATCATGCGCTTTTCGTCAACTTCGCCCCGTTCGATGCCCCGAAATACGCTGTGTCGGTGGTGGTCGAACATGGCGGCGGCGGGTCGTCCGCGGCGGCTCCGGTGGCGCGCGACATCACGCTGCAGGCGTTGTTTGGCGGCGCGCCCCCGCTAGAAGTCTATCCCCCCAAGGACCGCGACCGCGTCGCCGAACAACAAGACCGTCTGCGCAACACGCGCCCCCAGGCCGACGTGGACGGGAAAGATCAAGCATGAGCTATCTTGAATATACGGTCAAATCCGTCCCCTCGGGCCTGCGCAAGGTCCTGTTTCTGAACTGGCCCGTGGCCATTCTGCTGGCGTCGGTCGCGGGCGTCGGGTTCTTGATGCTCTATTCCGTCGCCGGAGGCACCTTTACCCCTTGGGCCGAACCGCAGATGAAGCGCTTCGCGCTTGGCTTCGGGCTGATGCTCATGGTCGGCCTCGTGCCGATCTGGTTCTGGCGCAGCCTCGCCGGGGCCGCCTATCTGGCCACGGTCGTTCTGCTGGTCGCGGTCGAGCTTTTTGGCACCGTCGGCATGGGGGCCCAGCGTTGGATCGACCTGGGCTTCATGCGGCTGCAACCGTCAGAGTTGATGAAGATCACGCTGGTGATGCTGCTGGCCGCCTATTACGACTGGCTTCCGGCCAAGCGGACATCGCGACCGTTCTGGGTGCTGCTGCCCCTCGCTTTCATCCTGTTGCCGGTGTTTCTGGTTCTGCGTCAACCGGATCTGGGAACGTCGATCCTGTTGCTTGCGGCGGGGGGCGGGCTGATGTTTCTGGCAGGGGTCCACTGGGCGTATTTCGCGGCCGTGCTGGCCAGCGGCATCGGGCTTATCGCTGCGGTGTTCCAGTCGCGCGGCACGCCGTGGCAGATGATCAAGGACTATCAATACCGCCGCATCGACACGTTTCTCGATCCATCGACCGATCCCCTGGGCGCAGGCTATCACATCACGCAGTCCAAGATCGCGCTCGGCTCGGGCGGCTGGACGGGCCGGGGTTTCATGCAGGGCACGCAAAGCCGGCTGAACTTCCTGCCCGAAAAACACACCGATTTCATCTTCACCACGCTGGCCGAGGAATTCGGCTTTGTCGGCGGCGTGTCGCTGCTGGCGCTATACGCGCTGATCATCGTGTTCTGCGTCTGGTCCGCGATGCTCAACAAGGACCGGTTTTCCTCGCTTCTGACGCTCGGAATCGCGCTTAACTTCTTCCTGTTCTTTGCCGTGAACATGTCGATGGTAATGGGCCTTGCCCCGGTCGTCGGCGTGCCTCTGCCCCTGGTCAGCTACGGCGGATCGGCCATGCTGGTGCTGATGCTGGCCTTTGGCCTGATGCAAAGCGCGCATGTCCACCGGCCCAGATAACCCCGAACCAAAGGTCTTCCCATGCCCCCCAACATCCTTTTCGCCGCACGCCCGGAGCGGTGGGACACCTACCGTGCCCCCCTGCGCACCGCCCTTGACGCGGCCGGGCTGAGGCAGGCACATCTGGCACAGGACATCGCGCCGGAGAAGGTTGATTACATCGTCTACGCGCCCAACTCCGATCTGCAGGATTTCACGCCCTACACCCGCGCCAAGGCGGTCCTGAATCTCTGGGCCGGGGTGGAAGCGATCACAGGCAACAAGACGCTGCGCATCCCTCTGGCACGCATGGTCGATCCCGGAATGACGGCCAGCATGACGGAATACGTCGTCGGCCACGTGATGCGCCACCACCTTGGGATGGACCGCGATATCATGGGGCAGGACGGTCGCTGGACACCCGACGCACCGCCCCTGGCCACGCAACGCCGGGTCAGCATCCTCGGCCTCGGCACGCTGGGCCTCGCCGCGGCGCGGGCGCTCACCGGTCTGGGCTTTCCGGTCACCGGCTGGAGCCGCGGCCCCAAATCGGTGGATGGCATCGCGACGCTTCACGGCTCCGACGGCCTGCGCGAGGCCTTGCGCAACGCCGATATAGCGGTGTTGCTTCTGCCCGATACGCCCGCCACCGAAAACACGCTCTCCGCCGAAACGCTGGCGCTGATGCCCAAAGGCGCGTTCATCGTGAACCCCGGCCGCGGAACGCTGATCGACGACGATGCGCTGCTGGCCGCGCTGGACGCTGGCCATATCGCGCATGCCACGCTGGATGTCTTTCGCACCGAACCCTTGCCACGCGACCACCCCTTCTGGGCGCATCCGGGCGTCACCGTCACCCCGCATGTCGCGGCGGAGACCCGGCCTCGCACCGCCAGCGAAATCATCGTCGAAAACATCCGGCGCGGCGAAGCGGGCGCGCCGTTCCTGCATCTGGTCGATCGCACGCAAGGCTACTGACGGCGCCCTGTGCGCCGACTGCCGGATTTGAGTATTTATGACCCAAAGAAGCGAGGGCGCCGCCTCAACTTCTTTGGGTTCCAAATACTCCCGCCGGAGGCATCGTTTCTTTTCAGGCGGCCAGCCCGCGCCCCTTAAGCAACGCCTCGACACCGGGCAGCCGACCCCGGAACGCCGTGTAAAGCTCCGCCGCGTCCCGGCTGCCGCCGGTGGACAGGATGTGCCGCTCCAGCGCCGCGGCGCGCTCCGGGTCGAAGGCGCCGCCGGCATCCTCGAAAGCCTGAAACGCATCCGCGTCCATCACTTCGGACCACATGTAACTGTAATAGCCGCTGGAGTAGCCATCCCCCGCAAAGACATGTGCGAAATGCGGGGTCGCATGGCGCATCCCGATCGCGCGCGGCATGCCAAGGCGCTCCAGTATCTCCGCTTGCCGCGCCAGCGGGTCGGCAGGAGCGGCGCCGTCGTGAAATTCGAGATCCACCAGCGCCGAGGCGACATACTCCACGGTCTGGAAGCCCATGTCGAAATTGGCGGCCCCGAGGACCTTGTCGAGCATGTCCCGAGGCATCGGGTCACCGGTTTCGGCATGCGTGGCAAATTCGGCCAGCACCTCGGGCACCTCAAGCCAATGTTCGAACAACTGGCTGGGCAACTCCACGAAATCGCGCGCGACGGAGGTGCCCGACACGCTTTCATAAGTCACGTCCGACAGCATCTGGTGCAGGGCGTGGCCGAATTCGTGAAACAACGTGCGCGCATCGTCGTAGGACAGGAGCGCCGGATCGCCCTTGGCGAAATTGCACACGTTGATGACCACCGGCGTCTGAGGGTCGGGGAACCTGGCCTGGCTGCGCATGGCGGAGCACCACGCACCCGAGCGTTTCGATCCGCGCGCGAAATAGTCGCCGATGAACACCGCCACGTGGCGTCCCTCGCGTGTCACCTCCCATGCGCGGCAGTCAGCGTGATAGAGCGGCACGCCGAGCGGCGCGAATTCAAGCCCGAAGAGCCGTTTCGCGCAGGAAAACGCAGCCTCTATCATGCGGTCGAGCTGGAAGTAGGGCTTCAGCGCGGCTTCGTCGAGGTCATGTTCCGCCGCGCGCCGCGCCTCGGCATAGTGGCGCCAGTCCCAGGGCTCCAGCGGGCCGTTGCCGCCCTCTGCCTGCAGCATCTGTTCCAAAACCTGCGCGTCCGAAGCGGCCTGCGCGCGCGCGGGCGTCCAGACATCCATCAGCAGGTCGCGCACGGCCTGCGGCGTCTTGGCCATCTCGGTTTCGAGCTTGTAGGCGGCGAAATTGTCATAGCCCAACAGCTTGGCGCGCTCCTCGCGCAGGGCCAGGATTTCGGCGGCAATGTCGCGGTTGTCCGTCGCGCCTCCGTTTGCGCCGCGCGCCACCCAGGCCTTGTAGGCCCGCTCACGCAGATCGCGCCGTGTCGAGAATTGCAGGAACGGCACGATCAGCGACCGCGACAGGGTGATGACCGGTCCATCGCTGCCTTTTTCCGCGCCCGCAGCACGCGCGCTTTTGATGACGAATTCGGGCAAGCCGGCCAGGTCGCCATCCTCCAACTCCATGAACCACGTACGTTCGTCCGCAAGCAGGTTTTGCGTGAACTGCGTTCCCAGCACCGCAAGCCGCGCCTTGATCTGCTTCATGCGCGTGTCCTGGGCACCGTCCAACGCGGCGCCTGCGCGCACGAAACCCCGGTGGGTCAGCATCAGGACGCGCGCCTGCTCGTCGTCGAGGTTCAGCGTCTCGCGCTGATCCCAGACGGCCGCAACCCGCCCGAACAGCGCCTTGTTGCTCGAGATGTCGGAGAAATGCGCCGCCAGTTTGGGCGAGAACTGCCGTTGCAGATCCTCGCGCGCGGGGTTGCTGTCGGCGCCCGCCACGGTGAAGAACACGCTCAGCACGCGGTCAAGCGCCTTGCCTGCGGCTTCCAGCGCTTCGACGGTGTTGGCGAATGTAGGTGCCTCGCCGCCGTCCGCGATGGCGGCGATTTCGGCGCGGTGAATTGCCAGGGCCTGGTCCAGCGCCGGTGCGAAATGCTCGTCCGCGATGGCGTTGAAGGGCGCGATCCCGAAAGGCGTCGCCCAGTCTTGCAGCAAGGGGTTTGTCATGCGTGTCTCCTTTGATCCCATAGCTAGGTCGCCGGGGGCGATTGCACAACCGGGGTTGCAATCCCGGCACCTTGTCCCCAACCCTGCGCAGGATGCAGCCAAAGGAGATTTCGATGACCAACCGCAACGCGTTTTCCGGCGACATGACCCGCGCCATCCACGCCGGTGAGGTGCCCGACCCCGCAACAGGTGCATCCGCGCCCGCCATCCATATGTCATCGACCTTTGTCAGCCGCGACGTGTCGGGGTTTTCCGCCCATGACCTGACCGAGGACAGCCCCTATCTCTATGCCCGCTGGGCCAACCCTTCGGTCACCCTGCTGGAGCGCAAGATCGCCGCGATGCAGGGCACCGAGGATTGCCTGTGCACGGCGTCGGGCATGGCGGCGGCGGCGGCGATCATGTTCACCTTCCTGTCGTCGGGCGATCACCTGCTGATCTCTGACGTGTCCTATGCCGGTGTGGCGGAGCTTGCTCGCGACACCCTGCCCCGCATGGGGATCGAGGTGACACCGGTCGACATGTCCGATCTGGACGCCGTGGCCGCCGCGGTGCGCCCCAACACAAGGCTTGTGCATGTGGAAAGCCCGGTAAACCCGATCATGCGTCTGACCGATCTGGCCGCCGTGTCGAAGATTGCCCAAGCCGCCGGCGCGCTGGTGTCATGCGATGCGACCTTCGCCTCGCCGCTGGGGATGGATACGCAGGCGCTCGGCGTCGATCTGGTGATGCATTCGATCACCAAGTTCATCGGCGGGCATGGCGACGCGGTGGGCGGCGCAGTGGCGGGTCGTGCGGACCTGATCAAGCAGTTGCGGCTCGAGGCGTCTATCCACCATGGCGGCATCCTGTCGCCCTTCAACGCCTGGCTGATTGCGCGCGGCGCATCCACCCTGCCGCTGCGGATGCGGGCGCATCAGGCCGGCGCGCAGGCGGTGGCCGAATGGCTGGAAACGCGCCCCGGCGTGACAGGCGTGATGTACCCGGGTCTGCCGTCGCATCCGCAACACGATCTGGCCAGGCGGCAGATGAAGAACTATTCCGGCATGTTGTCGTTTCAGGTGGGGTCCGTCGCCGATGGCGAACGCGTCGCCCAGGCGATGATCGAAAAGCTGAAAGTGGTGCATTATGCCGTATCGCTGGGCCATCACCGCTCGCTGATCTTCTGGATGGAAACCCAAGGGCTGATGGACACGTCGTTCCGCCTGACGGGGGCCGCCGCCGACAGTTACCGCGCCTACGCGGGCGACGGAATTTTCCGCATGTCCGTGGGGCTCGAGGACGCAGAGGATCTGATCGCCGATCTGGCGCAGGTCATCTGACGCATTTCGGAACGCGCCATCGACCTGCCGCGGTCATGCGGCAGGACAACCCATCGGAGCCCCCCATGCGTATTCTCTTTACCGGCGGCAGCGGCAAGGCCGGGCGCCACGTCATCGCCTACCTGCTGGATCAGGGCCACCAGGTTCTGAATGTCGATCTGCACCCGCTCGACATGGAGGGCGTGCACAACCGCATCGCCGACATCACCGATGCGGGCCAGATGTTCGACGTGATGCAGAATTACACGGGCCTTGAAGAGTTGGAGCCGGGCACTGGCGTGCCCCGATTTGATGCGGTGGTGCATTTCGCGGCGATCCCTCGGGTGATGATCCGGGCGGACAACGAATGCTTTCGCGTCAACACGATAGGCACCTACAACGTGCTCGACGCCGCGACCAAGGCCGGTGTGCCCAAGATCGTCTTCGCCTCGTCCGAGACAACCTATGGCATCTGTTTCGCCGATGGCACGCGCCGGCCCGAATATCTGCCCGTGGACGAGGATCACCCGACCGAGCCCGAGGACAGCTATGCCATGTCCAAAGTGGCGAACGAGGTAACCGCCCGCGGGTTCCAGCGCCGCACGGGCACCGACATCTACGGTTTGCGCATCAACAACGTCATCGAACCGCACGAATATGCGCGCGACTTTCCCACCTATATCGCCGATCCTTCCCTGCGGCGGCGCAATATCTTTGCCTATATCGACGCCCGCGATCTTGGGCAGATGGTCGCGCGGTGCCTGCAGACCGACGGGCTGGGATACGAGGTGTTCAACGTCGCGAACGACGACCATTCCGTGGCCCTGACCACGCCCGAGATCATCGCGCGGTTCTATCCCGACGTGCCACTGACCCGCGAGATCGGCGACACCCAGAGCTTTTATTCCAACGCCAAGGCAAAGCGGCTACTGGGGTTTGCACCACACTACGGCTGGCGCGGCCACATCACGCTCTAGCGCGCACCGCAGGTGGGGCAATCCTTGCGCCGCGCGATGCCGATGGTGCGGCTTTCGCCGTAAAGTGCGTCATAGATCACCATCTGCCCGCGCAGCGGCGTGCCCGCGCCCGTGATGACCTTGATCGCCTCCACAGCCATCATCGCGCCCAGCACACCGGGCAACGGGCCGATCACCCCCGCCTCGGCACAGCTTGGCGCAAGGTCGCGCGCGGGGGCTTGGGGAAACACGCATTGATAGCAAGGCGCGCCCCGGGCCGGGTCGAACACGCTCAGCTGCCCCTCCCACTGGCTCAATGCGCCGGAAATCAGCGGCTTGCCCGCGGCCACGGCCGCACGATTGACAAGGTAACGGGTCTCGAAATTATCGGTGCCGTCCAGCACCAGATCATAGTCCGCGATCAACTCGGCAGCCACGTCGGCCTCCAGACGGCGGTGATAGGGCCGCACGGTGACATAGGGGTTCTGCGCCTCCATCTCGGCCTGCGCGGAAAACACCTTGGGCAGTCCGATGCGCGCATCCTTGTGGATCACTTGCCGTTGCAGGTTGGCGTTTTCCACCACGTCATCATCGATCACACCGATGGTGCCCACACCCGCCGCCGCAAGATATTGCAACGCGGGCGCACCCAGCCCGCCCGCGCCCACGACCAGAACGCGGGCCTGTTTCAGCGCCTTTTGTCCGGGCCCGCCCACTTCGCGCAGCACGATATGGCGCGCATAGCGATTAAGCTCGGTCTCGGTGAACAGCTTTTTGGGGCCGCGCGCAGCTTCGGCGCTGGCCTCCGCGGTGCTGGCGCGGCTGCGCAAAACGCCCAATCCACGCCGGTAGCCATAGGCCAGTGCGCCGAACCCGCCGATCAGCAGCCAAAGCGCCGCACTCTCCCCGGTGCTTGCGCGCAGCGGATGCCCATCGGGTAACGCCAGATGCAGCATCAGCACTGCGACATACAAGACTGCGATCATCGTCAGCCGCGTCTTGCGCGGCGCGCCCATCATCGCGCCCACGCCCCACAGTATCGCGACAAGTCCCAGAACCAACAGCATCAGATCACACCGGTAGAGCCGAAACCGCCCGCGCCGCGGCCTGTGTCGTCCAGACCCCCGACCAGCCCGAACGTCGCCTGGACCACTGGCGCCACGATCAGTTGCGCGATCCGCATCCCATGCGCGATCACGACGGGCGCATCGCCCGCATTCAACACGATCACGCCCAGCGGGCCGCGGTAATCGCTGTCGATCGTGCCCGGCGCATTGACCAGCATCAGCCCCTGCTTCAGCGCCAGGCCCGAGCGCGGGCGCACCTGCAGTTCGAACCCGTCCGGCACAGCTACGCGCAGGCCCGTGGGGATCAGCGCCCGCGCCCCCGGCGCCAGCGTCACCGATACGCCCCCCGGCAGGTTCGCGCGCACGTCCGCCCCCGCAGCCCCCGCCGTCGCATACTCCGGTAGCGGCACGGACCGGTCTGCACCTTCGTCCCACATCAGCCTCACCTGAACCAAACCTTCATCCCTTCCAAATGGAGAAAAATACCGCCGCCGGAGGCAAGAAATCTCTTATTCCCCGATTGCCTGCGCGATGCGCGCCGCCAGCCGCCTGGCGACTTCGGCCTTGGGCAGACGCGGCCATTCCTCGGCACCGTCGGCGTCAATCACCACCACCGCGTTCTCGGACCCGCCCATGATACCGGTGGCCGCCGACACGTCGTTGGCCACGATCCAGTCACAGCCCTTGCGCGCGCGCTTGGCCGTGGCGTTGGCCACCAGGTCATGCGTCTCGGCGGCAAAGCCCACGACCAGTTTCGGCCGCCCCGCGCCCATCTGCGCGACACCCCTGAGAATATCGTTGTTTTCCGCGAATTCCAGCACCGGCAGACCGTCCTGCGATTTCTTGAGCTTGCGGTCGCTGGCACCGGACACGCGCCAATCGGCCACGGCGGCGGCAAAAACGCCCGCATCGACCGGCAGCGCGGCGGTGACGGCATCGTGCATCTGCGCGGCGGTCTCGACGCGTACCACGTCGACGCCTTCGGGCGGCGGCACATCCGCCGGTCCGGTGACAAAGACGACTTGCGCCCCCAGCGCCGCCAATTCACGGGCAATCGCCGTGCCCTGCGCACCGGAAGACCGGTTGGCGATATAACGCACCGGATCGATCGGTTCATGCGTCGGACCCGAGGTCACGAGGATGCGCTTGCCCTGCAACGGGCCCGCCGCGAACCGCGCCTCGACCGCCGCGACGATGTCGAGCGGCTCTGCCATGCGTCCGGGTCCGAATTCGCCGCAGGCCATGTCGCCGTCACCCGGCCCCACGACGCCGATCCCATCCGCCTTCAGCGTCGCGAGGTTGCGCTGCGTCGCCGCGTGGTGCCACATCCGCACGTTCATCGCGGGCGCGATCAGAACGGGCGTGTCCGTCGCCAGCAACAGGGTAGAGGCCAGATCGCCGGCCATGCCCTGCGCCATCTTTGCCATCAGGTCGGCGGTCGCGGGTGCTACGACGACCAGATCGGCGACCCGGCTCAACTGGATGTGGCCCATCTCGGCCTCGTCGGTCAGATCGAACAGATCGCGGTACACCTTGCGCCCCGCAAGCGCCGAAACCGACAGTGGCGTCACGAATTCCTCGCCCGCGCGGGTCAGGACCGGTGTGACCGTCGCCCCGCGTTCGCGCAGGCGGCGGATCAGGTCCAGCGATTTGAACGCGGCGATGCCACCGCCGATGATCAGGAGAATGTGTCGTCCGGCCAGCATTTCAGCCCTTTTCCGCGCAGGGAGTGATTGCCGTGACCTTATGCGCCCCAAGGCCGAACGAAAAGCCCCGGTTAGCGAAATGCGGCACAGGGATCGCCCCGCTCCACCGCGTCGGCATTCACCACAAGATCGAACCCGCCCTCGGGTGCGCGGCCGTCCTCGGCCTGGCCAAGCGCAAAGACCGTGATCTTGTCCTCCGCCTGCGCCAGCAGATGCGGCACCCCCCAGTCGCGGCGCGCGTGGCCGTTGCCGGCGATGACCGCGACCGGCCCGCCGGTCTGTGCGATGGCATCCAGCGCGGCGCGCGCCAGGGCCGCATCGCGGGCGCGTTGAACCTTGACCATGCCGGGCAGCATCGTCTCGGGCAGGGCACCGCAATGCGCCTCGGCCTGCAAATCCTCGCGTGCGGCCTGCTGATCCTTGGGCAGGGCGCTGTTCAATCCGAACCGCGCGGCGTCCGGCAACGCGTCGGCGCCATCCGTCATCACCGTCTGCATCGTGTCACGCGGCAGCCCCGCCCCAAGGACGACCGCATCGGGCGCCGCCGCGAAGATCGGATAATACATCGCGAAATCCGGCCAGCCGGACGCATCCCATTCCAGCGCATCGGCCAGCGCACCGGGGTCTGTGCGCACCGCGGGGGTGACCCGCACGGCCTGGTCCGGGGTCAGCATTTCAAACACCAGCGCCGCAGGCCGCAGGGCGGCAACCCACCGCGCCTGTGTCGCGTGATGCGCGGGATTGTCGTGCGCCTCGCCCAGCACGACGACATCCGCATCGCGGGCGGCCTGCGGAATTTCCTGCGCCCAGAGTGTACCGGCGCAAAGAAAAGGTGCGGCCAAAACGGCCACACCCCGAAATCCTGTCCTGACGGTCATCTGCATCCGGTTCACATCAGGAAATGATGCACCTCGCGCGATTGCGTCTCAAGCGCCTTGCGCATCTTGCCAAAGGCCGCGGCCTCAAGCTGGCGCACCCGCTCCTTGCTCAGGCTCAACTCCTGCCCCAAGCTTTCGAGCGTCCTCGGCGCGTCGCGCAATTTCCGCTCCCGCACGATGAACCGCTCCCGCTCGTTCAACCCATTGAGCGCATCGAGCAGCCAGGCGCGCAATTGTTCGGTGTCGTGCGAATGCTCTACGGTTTCCGCGGCCTGGGCGCTGTCGTCCTGCAGGGCGTCGATCCATTCACGGCCCTCGTCCTCGGTCGATTGCGTCGCGTTCAGCGAATAATCGGACCCCGAGAGCCGCCCCTCCATCATCTCGACATCATGCAGCGGAACACCGATCTCGGTCGAGATCATTTGCCGAAGCTGGTGACGGTCGAGCGCCTCTCCGGCGGCCGCGCTTTCGCGCTCCAACCGGGCCTGAACGCGCCGCATGTTGAAAAACAGCGACTTTTGCGACGACGTGGACCCGGTGCGCACCATCGACCAGTTGCGCATCACGTAATCCTGGATGGACGCCTTGATCCACCAGACGGCATAGGTCGAAAACCGGACGCCGCGATCGGGGTCGAACTTGTCCGCCGCTTTCATCAGGCCAAGGCCGGCTTCCTGGATCAGGTCATTCATCGGGGCGCCGTAGCGTTTGAATTTCGATGCCATCGAAATCGCCAGCCGCATGTAGGCGGTGATCAGCCGGTGAAGCGATTCCTCGCACCGCTCGTCTCGCCAGGCATAGGCCAGCCTGAGTTCGGTTTCCGCATCCAGAAGTTCCGCTTTCATCGCGATCCGCGACAGGGACATATCTCTGTTGGTAGCAAGTGCCATGGCGTCATTCCCCCTGAATGATGCACACACGTTGTGGTGCGCGTTTGGTAAGAGTACGCATGAAGCCCCCATCCGGTTCACTCGGAAGCCAACAAAAAGTTGCCGGGTTCCGCTATCGCTCTATGCCCCACCGCACCCGAAACATTTTCCGAAGCAGGAATATTGCTGTCGGCCAATAGGTTATCCGCTGCACAAGGTGTTGTGGCTCCGGTTTGCCTTGGGCGAAATTAAATTTCGCGCCGACGACCGGAATGTTCCCAAAGTTGCGCGGGTGAGGCGTGACGCCCGGCCACGAAGGCTGCGGGCGCGCGGTCTTGGCGGTCTGGGCGGCTTGACCATCGGTCGCGCTTGCGGGCCACTGATCGGCACATCTTGATATTGGCGATACCAAGGCCAGTTTGACTACGAGCGGGATGACTCCGGTCGGAACCACGTTTCATACGGTTTCTGCCCGGCAAGCCTGATGATATTCGCGGCGCAGGACCGGCGCAGGGTTTGAAAGGACATTCGCCATGACCACCTGGCATTGGGTTCGCCACGGGCCCACACATGAAAAAACCTTTGTCGGCTGGCGTGATGTGCCCGCCGACCTGAGCGACCAGGCAAAGATCGACCGTCTGCGCGCGCACTTGCCCGAACGCGCTGTGGTCATCGCGTCGGATCTGCAACGTGCCAGCGCCACGGCCGATGCGATCACGGGCGCACATCATGTCCGCCTGCCCGATCATCCCGACCTGCGCGAACTGGATTTCGGCGTCTGGGACGGAATGCATGTCAAGGATGTCGCGGCCCGCGATCCCGATCTGTCGCGCGCCTATTGGGACACCCCCGGCGACATCCGCGCGCCGCAGGGCGAAAGTTGGAACATGACCGCCGCACGGGTGAATGCAGTGGTCGATCACATCAATCGCGCGCACCGCGATGCGCATGTCATTGCCGTCGCGCATTTCGGTGTCATCCTGACCCAGATTCAACGCGCGCTCGGCATCCCCGCGACAGAGGCATTCACCCACAAGATCGACAACCTGTCCGTGACACGCATCACCTGGCAGGGCGGCACGGGGGCCGCGCCGCTGATCAATCATAGCCCGTGATGGCGTCGCCCACATTTTCGCATTTGCCCAAGCCGCGGCACCCGGCGTAGCGTGCCGCCATGACATATGACCTATTCATCGGTGATCGCACGTTCTCAAGCTGGTCCCTGCGCGGTTGGCTGATGCTTGAGAATTTCGACCTTCCTGTCTCGGTTCACGAGGTCGGGCTATATTCCGGCACGCTGGCGCAGGATCTGGCGCCGCTTGCTCCGGCGCGCCTGGTTCCGGTTCTGCGCACCCCCGAGGGAGACATCATCGGAGAGACGCTGGCAATGGCCGAAACGCTGGCCGAACGGCATCCGGACGCCGGGCTTTGGCCGGCGGACCCTGCCTGCCGTGCCCGGGCACGATGGCTCTGCGCCGAAATGGTCAGCGGCTTTTCCGCCTTGCGCTCGTCCTGCCCGATGCAATTGCAGCATGTGAACATCGGCTTTCGGGTCGTGCCCGAGGTTCGCGCAGATCTGGACCGGATCGAGACCCTGTGGTCGGGCGCGCGCGCGATGGCGCAGACCGATGGCCCATGGCTTTTTGGCCGGTATAGCCTTGCCGATGTGTTCTTTGCGCCCGTCGCGGCGCGGATCGTCGGTTATGATTTGCCCGTCTCTGACAGCGCCCGCGCCTATTGCGATGCAACTCTTGCCGATCCGGCGTTCAGGCGCTGGCGCGCGGATGGGCTGAAGATCCGGTACGACCCCTTTCCCTATGACATGGGCCTGACGGTCCGTGCGTGGCCGCAATAAATCCGTCCGGCGGCCGCGGTCCGTTCGGGCCTGCGATCCATGTTGCCGGACTGCCCGAGTGCGGTCGGGAAACAGCACGCGTTAACCTTTCCTAAACACCCCTTGCCTACCTCTTAACCAAATTCTTCGAATTGCGAGGATCTATGGTTTCACGCGCCTACACCGTGGCGTTTCAGGGGGTCGAGGCGCGCATGGTGGAGGTGCAATGCGCGGTTTCGCCCGGGCTGCCCGCCTTTTCCATCGTCGGCCTGCCGGACAAGGCCGTGTCCGAGGCGCGCGACCGCGTGCGCGCGGCCCTCAGCGCGATGGCCATCGCGCTGCCCTCGAAACGGATCACCATCAACCTCAGCCCGGCGGACCTGCCCAAGGAAGGCAGCCATTTCGATCTGCCGATCGCGGTCGCCCTGCTCGCGGCGCTCGACATCATTCCGCAGGATGTGGCGCAGTCCGTCGTCGCCTTGGGCGAATTGTCGTTGGATGGCACGCTGGTGCCCGTGATCGGCGCGCTGCCCGCTGCGATGGCCGCCGCGGCTGCCAACCGCAGCCTGCTGTGCCCTGCGGCCTCGGGCGCCGAAGCGGCCTGGGTCGGCAGCGCGCAGGTGATCGCGGCGGCCTCGCTGCACGAGGTCGTGCGTCATTACACCGGTCAGGTGCCGCTGTCGCCGGCCGAACCGGGCGAAGTGTCGGACGGCCCCGCGTGCCGCGACCTGTCGGAGGTCAAGGGCCAGGAACGCGCCAAACGCGCGCTGGAGATTGCCGCCGCCGGGCGTCATCACCTGATGTTCGTGGGCACGCCGGGATCGGGCAAATCCATGTTGGCGGCCCGCCTGCCCGGCCTGCTGCCGCCGCTGACCGCGACCGAAGCGCTTGAGACCTCGATGATCCACTCGCTTTCGGGTCTATTGGACGATGGCGGCATATCGCGGACGCGCCCTTTTCGGGAACCGCATCACACCGCGTCGATGGCCGCGATTATCGGCGGCGGACGCAGCGCCAAGCCCGGCGAGGTGTCGCTCGCACACAACGGCGTGCTGTTCATGGATGAGTTCCCCGAGTTTCCGCGCACCGTGCTTGAAACCCTGCGCCAACCCATCGAGACCGGCGAGGTGATGATCGCGCGCGCCAATGCGCACGTGAAATACCCCTGCAAGTTCATGCTGATCGCCGCCGCCAACCCCTGCAAATGCGGCTACCTCACCGACCCCGCGCGCGCCTGCGCCCGCGTGCCCCACTGCGGAGAGGATTACCTCGGCCGCATCTCGGGTCCGTTGATGGACCGTTTCGATCTGCGCGTCGATGTGCCGCCCGTGGCCTATACCGATCTCGATCTGCCGGCGACGGGTGAACGGTCCGCCACCGTGGCCGCGCGGGTGGCGGCGGCGCGGGCGGTGCAACACGACCGCTATGTCGATGTGCCCGGCATTGCGCTGAACGTCGATGCCGCAGGCGAGGCACTGGAACAGGTCACGGCGCTGGACGCGGACGCGCGCGCGTTGCTGTCGCGGGTGGCCGAACGGTTCGCGCTTTCGGCACGGGGGTATCACCGGGTGTTGCGGGTCGCCCGGACCATAGCCGATCTGGATGGCTCGGATGCCGTCGGGCGCGCCCATCTCGCCGAAGCGGTCAGCTTTCGCCTTGCCAGCCCGGCAGAGCCTTGATCCAGGTCGCCAGGTCGCTCAGCGTCCGGCGTGCCTCGGGCAGGACATTGTGAAAGATCGGCCAGACATGCGGCAGGTCGTGCTCGATGACTTCCGATACCTCGACATCCTGCGATCGCAAGCGTTCGGCCATGGCGCGCGTATCGTCCAGCAGGATCTCGCGGTCCCCCACGGTCAACCAGATCGGCGGCGCTCCGGTGAAATCCGCAAACAGCGGGCTGACGCAGGGATCCTCCGGCGGGTGCCCGGCCAGGTACATCCGCCCCATATCCGTCGCCCGGTCTGACGGCAGCAGGGCTTCGACCCGGCGATTGCTCATGAAACTGCGCCCCTGGTGGGTCATATCCGTCAGGGGCGACAAGGCGAACACGCCGGCGGGCCGCGCCGCACGCTCCGCACAAAGCTCCGCCAGGAGCCCCAAGGCCAGCGACCCGCCCGCGGAATCGCCGCCGACGACGATCTGCGATGCCTCGTAGCCCTGCGCCAAAAGCGCGTCATAGGCGGCGCGGGCATCCTGCGATGCCGCCGGAAAAGGGTACTCGGGCGCCCGCCTGTAGCGCGGCAGCACCGCGCGCACGCCGACCTCCTGGGCCAGCCGCGCGACCATCGCGGCGTGGGTTTCGGGGCTGCCGAACACGAACCCGCCACCGTGCAGATACAGGATCACCCGGTCCTGCGCGGCACCTTGCGGAGTGACGCTCAAGCCCTCCAGCGTGGTCCCGGCGGCCTTCAACCGGCAGGGGCGTGCGGCTGTCCCCCGCGGCGCATGAAACAAAATGCGCGCCTTGCGTTCGAACCCGTGGCGCAGTTTCTCGGGCGTGGGCACGCGGGCCAGGTGCGGCTTTTCGACATGCCGCAGCCACAGGTTCAGCAGCCGCGCCTGCCAGCTCACCCCAGCCGCGCCTCTATCGCGTCCCAGATCCGGCCGGCGATATTGGTGCCGTCAAAACGCTCAAGCTCCTGTATGCCGGTGGGCGACGTCACGTTGATTTCGGTCAGGTAGTCGCCGATCACGTCGATGCCCACGAACACCTGCCCCTTTTCGCGCAGCAGCGGCCCGATCCGGGCACAGATTTCGCGGTCGCGGTCTGTCAGGCCGATCTTCTCGGGGCGGCCGCCGACATGCATGTTGGAGCGTGTTTCGCCCTCGGCCGGGACACGGTTGATGGCGCCCGCGGCTTCGCCGTCGACCAGGATGACGCGCTTGTCGCCCTTGGCAACGGCCGGGAGGAATTTCTGCACGATCAGCGGTTCGCGCGAAAATCCGGTAAACAATTCATGCAGCGATCCCAGGTTGCGGTCCTCAGGGTCCAGCCGGAACACGCCCGCGCCGCCATTGCCGTAGAGCGGCTTGAGGATGATGTCGCCATGTTTGGCCTTGAAGGCCTTGATCGTCGCCAGGTCGCGCGCGATCGTGGTGGGCGGCGTGAGGTCTGGGAAATCCAGCACCAGCAGTTTTTCGGGATAGTTGCGCACCCAAAACGGGTTGTTGACCACAAGCGTCGATTGCGCCAGCCGGTCAAGCAGGTGGGTGGCTGTGATGTAATGCATGTCGAACGGCGGGTCCTGCCGCAGCCAGACGACGTCGTAGTCCGCCAGATCGACTTCGCGTTCGGGACCAAGATGCGCATGATCGCCCTGAACCCGTTGCACCCGCAGGTCATGCCCGCGCGCGGTGATCCGCCCTTCCTGATAGGCGAGGTGGTCGGGCGTGTAGTAAAACAGGGTATGCCCGCGCGCCTGCGCCTCCTCGGCCAGCCGAAAGGAGCTGTCGGCGTTGATGTTCACGTCCCCGATCGGGTCCATCTGAAAGGCAATTTTCATCGGTCGTCCCCATATGTGCTGCCTTTAAATGGCGCAGCCCATGAGGCGGTGCAATGGTTTATCAAAGATTGTTCAGCCGTGGCCGAATGCATTTTCGATGATCCGCACGGTGCCGTGACCGTCGACAAGGGCAACGTCGAACCGCATATCCGTCAGCGTGCCATGCGGCTGCGTGCCCGCGAATTCCTCGGCAGTGGCACGAATGCGCGCCTGCTGCCGCGCGCCGATCCGCGCGATGGCGCGGTCAAAGTTGCGGCTGGCTTTCACCTCGACAAAGATCAGCGCGTCGCCATCGCGCGCGATCAGATCAATCTCGCCCGCGGCCCCGCGCCAGCGGCGGCAGGCAATGGTGAACCCGCGGCGCTCGTAGTCGCGTGCGATCTGCATCTCGGCCGCGACGCCCGCGTGATACCCGGTCCGGCCGATCGCGGCCTTCGTCGCCTTGATGCGGTCGTTTCCCGTCATGTCGTGCCTTTCGTCAGCTTCAGCGCCAATTGGTACACCTGACGGCGCGGCAGATTGTGCGCCTTGGCCACCATATCGACCGCGTCGCGCATCGACAGATCCGCCATCGTCCGCCGCAGATCCTGTTCTAGGTCGAGTTCGTTAACAGATTCTGAACGGCTCCGGTCCACCAGCACCACGATTTCGCCTTTCGGCGACGCCCCGGAATACGCCTCGGCCAGTTCGGACAGGGGGGCGCGGCGGATCTCCTCGAATTTCTTGGTCAACTCGCGGCACACGGCCGCCGCGCGGTCTGCGCCCAGCACGTCGGCTGCATCCTGCAGCATCGCGCCCAGCCGCTTGGGCGATTCGTAGAAGACGAGGGTGCCCGGCACATCGCGCAACGCCTCGAGCGCGGTGCGACGGGCCGCCTTGGCGTTCGGCAGGAAGCCCGCAAAGAAAAACGCGTCCGTCGGCAACCCGCCCAGCGCCAGCGCCGTCAGCACCGCCGATGGCCCCGGCGCGCAGGTCATCATGTGCCCCGCCTCGCCCGCGGCACGGCTCAGCTCAAAGCCAGGATCGGCGATCAGCGGCATGCCCGCCTCCGAGGCATAGGCCACCGATTTGCCCGCCGACACCGCATCCAGCAGGCGCGCCATGGCGCCGGCGCCGCTATGATCGTGCAGCGCCACCAGCGGCCTGCCGTCCAGCGGGACGCCGTGGATATCCATCAGTCGCCGCAGACTGCGGGTGTCTTCGGCCGCCAGCACATCCGCCGACGCCAGCACATCCAGCGCGCGCAGGGTGATGTCCCGTGCGGTGCCGATTGGCACGCCGACAAAATACAACCCGGAGGCAAGGGCGACCTTTTGGAAATTCAACGCTGGACCCGCCTTTCGTGACGTTTATTATCGCGGCGAAACCCGGCGCCGATGCGGCTGCCGTTCCGTACTTGGGAGTGAAGCCATATGATCGCCGTTTTCCGTTCCGCCCGCAAGGCATTGCGCCGACTGGTCCTGCCGATCGCGGCACTGGCGCTGGCCGCCTGCGAACCGGTTTCCATCGCCGGGCTGGCCGGTGGCGGCGGCCCCAAGATCGATACCCAGGCCCCCGTGCCGGTGGCGCTTCTGGTGCCGCGCGGATCGGGGTCGGCGGGGGATGACATTCTGGCGCAAAGCCTTGAGAACGCGGCACGTTTGGCCATGCGTGACCTCGAGGGCGTCGAAATCGACCTGCGGGTCTATGCCACTGCGGGCAATGCGTCAACGGCGGCGGCGCAGGCGGTTCAGGCGGTCAATGACGGGGCCAAGATCATTCTTGGTCCGGTCTATGCCGAAGCGGCCAATGCGGCGGGTGCAGCGGTCGCCAACCGCGGCGTCAACGTCCTGTCGTTTTCCAACAACACCAGCATCGCGGGCGGCAACGTGTTCGTCCTTGGGCCGACGTTCCAGAACACCGCCAACCGGCTGGTCGGATACGCCGCCGCTCAGGGCCGTGATCGCATCGTGATCGTTCATGCGCAGGATGTCGCCGGCGAACAGGGCCGTGCCGCGATTTCGCAGGCCGCCGCCGCAAATGGCGCGTCGATCGTGGGCAGCGTGCCCTATGTCGCCTCGCAACAGGGTGTCGTCTCGGCCGTGTCGCAGGTCAAGTCGACCGTGGACGGCTCGGGCGCGAATGCGCTTTTCCTGACCACCTCCTCGGCCAGTGCGCTGCCGCTGCTGTCGCAACTTCTGCCCGAAGCGGGCGTGCGCCCCGACGCCGTCCAGTACATCGGCCTGACCCGGTGGGATATCCCGCCGCAGACGCTGAGCCTGCCGGGTGTTCAGGGCGGGTGGTTCGCGCTGCCCGATCCGGGCGCCTCGGGCGCGTTCAGCGCGCGGTATTCCGCCGCTTACGGTCAGGCGCCGCACCCCATCGGCGGGCTTGGGTTCGACGGGATCGCCGCCGTCGGCGCGCTTGTCAGCGCGGGCAAGTCCGACGCGCTGACCGCATCGGCGCTGACGCAGGGTGCCGGATTCCGCGGTGCGACGGGCGTGTTCAGGCTGAACCGCAATGGCACGAACCAGAGGGGCCTCGCGGTGGCAACGATCCGCGACCAGCAGGTCAGCGTGCTTGACCCCGCGCCGCGCAGCTTTGGCGGTGCCGGTTTCTAGGGCGGATCGGATGACCGACCTCAAACCGTTGGGCGTGGAGCCCAACGGCGACCTGATCTGCGCGGCCGACAAGATCTTTGACCAGCGGGCGTTCGATGCCGTGCTGGAGGATCTGTCGAGGCAGGGCCACGATGACGCGGCCTTGCGCGCGGCTGTCGTCGACCATCTGCGCAAGGCACAGTCAGACGGCCGCGCCGCCCTTGCCGAAGCCTTTGCGGCGGCGCCTTTCGCCTCTCGCCCCATGACGCGCGGCTACACCTATCTGACCGATTGCCTGGTGACATCGGCGCTCAAGGTCGCCACGGGCCACTTGCACGTCAAATCCTCGCCCACGTCCGGCGAGCGGCTATCGGTGATTGCCGTCGGGGGCTACGGACGCGGAGAGATGGCGCCGTTTTCGGATGTCGATCTGTTGTTTCTCACGCCCTACAAGATCACAGCCTGGGCCGAGAGCGTGATTGAATCGATGCTCTACATGCTGTGGGATCTCAAGCTCAAGGTCGGGCATTCAAGCCGCACCATCCGCGATTGCATCCGCCTTGGCACCGAGGATTTCACAATTCGCACGGCGCTGCTGGAACACCGCCACGTGGCGGGCGACCGCGCGCTGGCGCAGGACCTCAAGAAACGCCTGCAAGACGAGCTGTTCGCCAACACGGGCCGCGAATTCATCGAGGCCAAGCTAGAGGAGCGCGATCAGCGTCACATGAAGCAGGGCCAGCGCTATATGGTCGAGCCGAACGTGAAAGAGGGCAAGGGCGGCTTGCGCGACTTGCAGTCGCTTTACTGGATCGCGAAATACATCCACGGGGTCCAGAAGGCCGCCGATCTGGTGCCGTTGGGCGTGTTCACCGCCGACGAATACCGCGAATTCGTGGCGGCGGAGGATTTTCTCTGGGCGGTGCGCGGGCATTTGCATCTGCTCACCAACCGGGCGACCGAACAGCTGACCTTTGACATGCAGGTGCAGGTGGCCCAGGCGATGGGCTACACGGACACCAGGGGCCGGCGCGCGGTCGAGGTCTTCATGCAGGATTTCTTTCTGCACGCGACCGCCGTCGGCGATCTCACCCGGATCTTCCTGACCAAGATGGAAGCCGCACACGTCAAGGCCGAGCCGCTGCTCGAGCGGATGTTCCGCCGCCGCCCGCGTGTCCGCGCCGGGTTCGAGGTGGTCAACAACCGGATCGGAATTCTCGACAACCAGGCGTTCCTGTCCGACAAGCTGAACCTGCTGCGCATATTCGAAGAGGCACTTCGCACCGGCATGCTGATCCACCCCGACGCGATGCGCCTGATCAAGTCGAACCTGCACCGCATCGACGACGACATGCGCAACACGCCCGAAGCGCGGCGCATCTTCCTCGATCTGCTGCTCAAGCATGGCAATCCCGAACGCGCGCTTCGCCGGATGAACGAACTTGGCGTGCTGGCCGCCTTCATCCCCGAATTCGAACCCATCGTCGCGATGATGCAGTTCAACATGTATCACAGCTATACGGTGGACGAGCATATCATCCAGTGCATCACGCATCTGGCCGAGATCGAGAAGGGCGAGCAGGAAGAGGAGCTTCCCATCGCGTCGTCGATCCTCAAGCGTGGAGTGGACCGCAAGGTGCTCTACGTCGCGCTGCTGCTGCATGATATCGGCAAGGGCCGGCCCGAAGATCATTCGATCCTGGGCGCACAGATCGCGCGCAAGGTCGCGCCCAGGCTGGGTCTGTCGAAGGCCGATACCGACACGGTGGAATGGCTGGTGCGCTATCACCTGCTGATGTCGGACATGGCGCAGAAACGCGATATCGCCGACCCGCGCACGGTGCGTGATTTCGCCAAGGCGGTGCAGACGGTCAAGCGGCTGGACCTGCTTTGCGTGCTCACGGTCTGCGACATTCGCGGTGTGGGCCCGAACACCTGGAACAACTGGAAGGCCGTTCTGATCCGCGGGCTGTACCGCCAGACCAAGCGCGCGTTGGAGACCGGGCTGGAGGATCTGAACCGCGAAAACCGCGGGGCCGAGGCCAAGCGCACCCTGCGCGAGGCGTTGAAGGACTGGCCGCGCAAGGATCTGCAGACCGAAATCGCGCGGCATTACGATCCGTATTGGCAAGGCCTGCATGTCACCGCGCATCTGACCTTTGCCGAGATGCTGCGCGACATCCAACCCGGCGAGATCCGCATCGACCTGCACCCCGACGAGGATCGCGACGCCACCCGCGCCTGCTTCGTCATGGACGATCATCCGGGCATTTTCGCCCGTCTGGCGGGCGCCCTTGCCCTTGTGGGGGCCAACGTGGTCGATGCCCGCAGCTATACCACCAAGGACGGCCTGGTGACCGATGCCTTCTGGATACAGGATGCCGATGGCGCGCCCTTCGAAGCATCGCGACTGCCGCGGATGCGGCAGATGATCGAAAAGACCCTGCGCGGCGAGGTCGTGGCGCGCGAGGCGTTCAAGTCGCGCGACAAGATCAAGAAGCGCGAGCGGGCCTTCAAGGTGCCGACGCACATCACCTTCGACAACGAAGGGTCCGAAATCTACACCATCATCGAGGTCGATACCCGCGACCGGCCGGGCCTGCTGTACGATCTGGCGCGGACGCTGGCCGCCAACAACGTCTATATCGCCAACGCGGTGATCGCGACCTTCGGAGAGCAGGTGGTCGATACTTTCTATGTCAAGGATATGTTCGGGCTGAAATACCATACCGAGGCAAAGCAGCGGCTGTTGGAAAAGCGCCTGCGCGAAGCGATCACCGCCGGCGTAGAGCGTGCGGACGACTGAACCACGGTGCGACCGGGCGGCCGGGATTTTCGAAGATTCCGGTCCGATTCCCTTGAAAGAAAACGGCAACAGTCCGATACCTTGCCGCCCTTCCCCCGAGATACCATTTGCGCAGACCGCCGCCTTTGGCTAGGCCACGCCAAGCGCCGTCGCTTCGCCTGTCGAGAGGTCTGACACTTCCCGTGACCCCCATTCGCCTCATGTCCGGTTTCTTCACGGTCGGGATCTGGACCCTGCTCAGCCGTGTTCTGGGGTTTCTGCGCGATGCGATGATCCTGGCGTTTCTGGGCACCGGGCCGCTCTACGAGGCCTATGTCGTGGCCTTTCGCCTGCCCAACATGTTCCGCCGGTTCTTCGCCGAGGGCGCGTTCAACATGGCATTCGTGCCGATGTTTTCCAAGCGGCTGGAGGGGGGTGAGGACGCGGATGGCTTTGCTTCGGACGCCTTTGCCGGGCTGGCCACGATCCTGATCGGGCTGACGCTGCTTGCACTGGCCTTCATGCCGTGGCTGATCTTCGCGCTCGCCAGCGGCTTTGCGGGCCAGGAACAATTCGCGCTGTCGGTGGAATTCGGGCGTATCGCCTTTCCCTACATTCTTTTCATCTCGCTCGCCGCGCTGCTTTCGGGAATGCTGAATGCCGCCGGACGCTTTGCCGCCGCCGCGGCGGCGCCGGTGCTGCTGAACGTCCTTTTGGTCAGCGTCATGGCGCTGGCGGCATGGGTCGGTGGCGACGTTGCGCGCGCCCTTATCTGGGCGATCCCGGTGGCGGGCCTGGTGCAGCTTTCGCTGCTCTGGGTCGCAGCGCGGCGCACGGGGTTTTCCATCGCGTTCACACGTCCGCGCCTGACGCCCGACATGCGGCGGCTTGTCCGCATCGCGGTCCCCGCCGCGCTTGCGGGTGGCGTGGTCCAGGTCAACCTGCTGGTCGGTCAGCAGGTCGCGAGCTATTTCGACAAGGCGGTCGGCTGGCTTTACGCGGCGGACCGGCTCTATCAACTGCCGCTTGGGGTGGTGGGTATTGCCGTGGGCGTGGTGTTGTTGCCCGACCTGTCGCGGCGGCTCAAGGCGCAGGACGACGATGGCGCGAAGTCGGCGCTCAGCCGGGCGGCGGAGGTGGCGCTGGCGCTGACGATCCCGTCAGCCGTGGCGCTGATCGTGGTGCCGCTGCCGCTGGTGTCGGTACTGTTCCAGCGTGGGGCGGCCACGGTCGATGACAGCGCCGCAATCGCCGTGGCGGTCGCGATCTACGGGCTGGGTCTGCCGGCTTTCGTGCTGCAAAAGATCCTGCAACCATTGTATTTTGCGCGTGAAGACACGAGGCGGCCGTTTCACTATGCCGTGGTGTCGATGGTGATGAATGCGGGCCTCGCCATCGGATTGGCGCCTGTCGTGGGCTGGATCGCCCCCGCCATTGCCACCACGATCGCCGCCTGGGGCATGGTCGCCCTGTTGGGCGTGGGCGCGAAACGCTATGGCGACGTGGCCCGGTTCGATCCCCGGTTCCGTCGGCGGATCTGGCGGATCATCCTGGCCTCGATGCTGATGGGGGTCGCACTCTGGGCGGCCAATGTCGTGCTGGGACCGATGCTGGGGCTGCCCTGGTGGCGCGCATTGGCGCTCGCTCTGCTGGTCGGTGTCGGCATGGTCAGCTATTTCGGTCTGGGTCACATGATCGGCGCATTCCGGATCGCGGAATTCCGCTCTGCCATGCGACGCGGCGCCTGATCGCGGCGCCGGGGTCGCTCAGGACCGGCGCAGCGACGCCAGCAGCCGCGCCATCCCACCCGGCACCAGCACCACCGACGCACAAAGGCCAAAGACGAACCCCGCAAGATCCGAGACCCAGCCAAGGCCCACGTCAAAGAAGACCCCCCAGATCAGTTGCAGCCCCATCAGCACCGCGATCAGCGAAAACGCGCGGTACTGCTCGGCCCCGCGTCCGGCAAGCTGCTGCCACATCACAAAGGAATATCCCCCGATCAGCCCATAGACAGGCGGATAGGCCCCCGCCACCCACGCGGGATCATCGAGCAAAAGCGCATAGACCAGCGCGCCAAAGATGCCGGATCCGAAAAAGATCACCAGGACGGCCAACTGCCCCATCGCTTCGCCCACCAGCTTGCCCAGCGCGAGCAGCAGGACCGCCGCAAAGAGCGCATGTGTCACCCCCAGGTGCACGAACGGATAGCTGAGAAACCGCAGCAGATGTTGCGGCACCCAGCGACCGTTGGCCAGCATCCAGTCAAAGATATCGCCCGAAAATCCGTAGCTCTGGATGGCGGCCAGCCGCCAGCCGACGGCCTCCGGTCCGCCGATCAGGCCCGCCGCCCCGAGCGAAAACGCCGCCTCTGGCAACGCGATGGCCATAAACAGCACGACGACCACGGGCGGCAAGGGGTTCACCGGAGAGGAATCGTCCGGATGGCGGTGGTCGAAGCGGTGGCTCGGGTCTGACATGGGCATTTCCTTGACGCGGTTTGCCCCCATGGGTAAGCCCTCCGACAGTGCATTGCCAGCCCGATCAGGAGCCCGCCCCCATGACCACCCCCACATTCCCCCCGCGCGTGTTTTCGGGTATCCAGCCGTCGGGCGATCTGCACCTTGGCAATTACCTTGGCGCGTTGCAGCGTTTCGTGCGGATGCAGGACGAGGCCTATGAGCAGACGGTGTTCTGCATGGTCGATCTGCACGCAATCACGGTCTGGCAGGATCCGAAGGAACTGGCGCACAGCACCCGCGAATTGGCGGCGGGCTTCATCGCAAGCGGCCTCAGCCCCGAGAAATCCATCCTGATCAATCAAAGCCAGGTGCCCGAGCACGCGCAATTGGCCTGGATCTTCAACTGCGTGGCGCGGATGGGCTGGATGCAGCGGATGACACAATTCAAGGACAAGGCGGGCAAGAACGCCGAGAAGGCGTCGCTGGGCCTCTTCGCCTATCCGGCGCTGATGGCCGCCGACATCCTGATCTACCACGCCACGCATGTTCCCGTGGGCGAGGACCAGAAACAGCACCTGGAACTGACCCGCGACATCGCCGCCAAGTTCAACCACGACTACGGGGTGGATTTTTTCCCCCTGACGGAGCCGGTGATCGAAGGCGCGGCGACGCGTGTGATGTCGCTGCGCGATGGCACCAAGAAGATGTCGAAATCCGACCCGTCAGACGCCAGCCGCATCAACATGACCGACGACGCCGACGCCATCGCCAAGAAGATCCGCAAGGCCAAGACCGACCCCGATGCACTGCCTTCCGAGGCAAAAGGCCTGGAGCAGCGACCCGAGGCACGCAACCTCGTGAATATCTACGCCGCGCTGAGCGATCAATCCGTCGATCAGGTCCTGGCCGAGGTCGGTGGACAGCAATTCGGCGCCTTCAAGCCGATGCTTGCGGATCTGGCTGTGGCGAAACTGTCACCCATTTCGACCGAAATGGCGCGGCTGATGGCCGAACCCGACGAGATCGACAAGATCTTGGCCCGCGGGGCCGCGCAAGCGCGCGAGATCACCGCCCCGATCCTGCAAAAGACCTACGACATCATCGGCATGGTGCGCTGACCGTGCCGCCGCGGGCAGCGAAGTTTTCAAAGTTTCCGGCCCGTTCTAGTTGAAGAAAACCGTGTGTCGCGCGGGTCTTCGGTCGCGACCCGCCCGAAGAACGGGCGCGTGACCCGGGCCTGAACCAACATTACGGATGCCAGGATCAACGCGCAGGCGGCGGTCTGCGCCAGGCCGATCCGCTCGTCAAAGGCCAGCCAGCCCACGACGAACATGGTCGGCAATTCGATACTGCCCGCTACGGCCGTCCCCGCCGCGCCGACCCGAGGCGCGAAATAGGTGTAGATAAGCTGTGGCACGCTGGCCGTGACCAGCGCGATCCCCGCGACCCAGCCCCACCCCTGGAGCGTTACCGGCAAAGCCTGCGCGGGCGTCAGCGCGGCCATCAGCGGCAAAAGCCCCAGCATCGAGCCCAGCGAGACCGCTGAAATCCGGGCCATCGGCGGGATCTCGACCAACTTGTGCACAAGCACGGTGATGCCAAAGCCAAAGCCCGCAGGTGCCGCAAAGGCGCCCAGCACCCACACCCATTGATCGGCGCGAACCGCCGCCACGCCCGTCGCCAGCGCCGCCGCCACCAGGACAAGCCCTCCGGCCAGCAGAGCGCGCAGTGTGGGCCGGTCGCGCCACAGCACCCAGCCGATGATCAGGGTGAATATCGGATAGCTCATGTAGATCACGCCCACGGTCGACACCGGAAGCGCCCCCAGTGCACGCACGTAGCCGACCCAGCCCAGCGCCATCACCCCGCCGGTCGCAACGCCCCAGATCACGACCCGACCCTGCGCGCGCGCACCCCAGAGTGCGGGCAGAAACACGAGCGCCGCGATCAGGTAGCGGTAGAAGGCGACCGCCTGCGGCGCCATCCCGTCGCGTGTCAGGGACAGCGCGAAATAGGGCACCGTGCCGAACATCACCGCGGCCAGCATCACCAGCATCAGGTCACGCAACCGGCCTTGCTCGGCACGGGGTGTCGGGGCATGTGTCATCTGTCAGTCTTTATCACGGACCGCACCGCGCTCAAGCGTTTGCCTGCAAAACCGCACAGTCGCGGTGTGTTTTGGCGCCTTTGCTTTTTGCGGGAATGCGCGACATGGTAAATTGGCCAGCCGGACGCTGCGCCATCGTGAAAGGACGCCTTGCATGTCGAACACCTCCGCCACGCACCCCACCATCGGGCACGTCCACCTCAAGGTTGCGGATATCGACCGCGCGATCGGGTTCTACCGCGATCTGCTGGGGTTCGAGGTCACGCAACGCTACGGCGACCGGGCCGCGTTCCTGGGCGCGGGCGGCTACCACCACCACATCGGCCTGAACACATGGCACAGCAAGGGCGGCACCCCGCCGCCCGAGGGGCACACCGGCCTCTATCATGCCGCGATCCTGTATCCGGACCGGAAAAGCCTTGGCGCGGCGCTGGCGCGGGTGCTGGACGCCGGGATAGAGCTTGACGGTGCGGCGGATCACGGGGTGAGCGAGGCGGTGTATCTGCGCGATCCCGATGGCAACGGGGTGGAATTGTACCGCGATCGCGCCCCCGAGGAATGGCCACGCGATGCGGACGGCAGGCTGGCGATGATCAACACCCCGCTGGATGTACCCGCCCTTCTGGCCGAGGCCGCGCGCTGACCTGTCACCAGACCGAACCGGCCGATGGACAATCGCGCACCGCTCCGTCACGTTGACCGCGACGCAACGGAGGACACGATGACATCACCGACCACAGGGCTCTTCTGGGACGAGCGCACCTTTTGGCACGCGGGCGGAAACTATGCCTTCACGCTGCCCATCGGCGGCCTGGTGCAGCCATTGGCCGCCGGCGGCCTGCCGGAAAGCCCCGAGACGAAACGCCGCCTCAAGAACCTGATGGATGTGACCGGGCTGATCCGCGATCTGGATGTGCGCAGCGCCGAGATGGCAACCGACGAGGATCTGGCGCGCGTCCATCCCGAAAGCTACCTGGCCGAATTCAAGCGCCTGTCGGATGCGGGTGGCGGTGAATTGGGGCGACGCACGCCGTTCGCCAAAGGCGGGTACGAGGTGTCGGCGCTGTCGGCGGGGCTGGCCATCGCCGCCGTCGATGCCGTGACGGATGGCACGCTGACCAACGCCTATGCGCTGTCGCGACCGCCCGGGCATCACTGCCTGCCGGATTTCCCCAACGGGTTTTGCCTTCTGGCCAATATCGCGATCGCGATCGAGGCGGCACAGGCCAAGGGGCGCGCGCGACGCGTCGCCGTGCTGGACTGGGACGTGCACCACGGCAACGGCACCGAGGCGATCTTTTACGATCGCGACGACGTGCTGACGATTTCGCTGCATCAGGACGGCAATTACCCGCTCGACAGTGGCGCGCTCGACGACCGGGGGCGCGGGGCAGGCAAAGGCTGCAACCTCAACCTGCCCCTGCCCGCGGGCACCGGGCACAGTGCCTATCTGCATGCCATGGATACCGTTGTGATCCCGCAGCTCGAGGCGTTTCAGCCCGATCTGATCGTGGTCGCCTGCGGCTACGACGCGTCCGCGCTTGATCCGCTGGCGCAAATGCTGGCCACCGCCGACACGTTCCGCCAGATGACCCTGCGGATCAAGGCGGCGGCGGAGCGTCTGTGCGACGGGCGGTTGGTTCTGGTGCACGAGGGCGGCTATTCAGAGGTCTATGTGCCGTTCTGCGGTCATGCCACGATCGAGGCACTGTCGGGCAGTTCCATTACCGCACCCGACCCGTTGGCCGAGGCCCTTGGCATCCGCCAACCCAAACCCCATGTCGATGCGTTTCTGCGCCGTACGATCGACGACATGGCCCACCACCTGAACCTGTGAAAGACCCTCATGCCCACGCCTGTGCCCGACGCCCTTGAATTTCTGCTGACCCGCCGGTCGCGCCCCGCCAAGACGCTGGCCGCACCCGTGCCCACACGCGCCGCGCTGGTGCCGCTGCTGACGGCCGCGGCGCGCACGCCCGATCATGGCAAGCTTGAGCCGTGGCGGTTCATCGTGATCGAAACCTCCGCGATGCCCCGACTTGCCGCCGTGGCGGAGGCGCGGGGCATCGCCCTGAACCTTGAGGCAGAGCAGATCGGCAAAGGCCGTGCGCAATTCGACCAGGGGCACCTGGCGGTGGCCGTGATCGAGGTGCAGAAACCTTCCGCGAAAATTCCGGCCCTCGAGCAGACCTACTCCGCCGGGGCCGTGTGCCTCGCGCTGCTGAACGCGGCGCTTGCGGCGGGCTGGGGCGCAAATTGGCTCAGCGGCTGGCCAAGCCATGACCGAGGCTTCATGACCGACGCGCTGGGGCTGGCGCCGCACGAACGGATCGCGGGGTTCATCCATATCGGGACCGAAACCTCCCAGCCGCCGGACCGTCCGCGCCCGGACATAGACGCCATCACCACATGGGTCAGCGCATGATCCTGTCGTCGATCCTCGATGCCATCGGGCAACTGTCGGACCCGAGGTTCCGGCGTGTCTTCTGGACAGGGGTGGCGATGTCGCTGGCGCTGCTGATCGCAGCCTCGACCGGATTGGTATGGTTTTTCGGCTGGCTGGTGGGCGACAGCGTATCCTTGCCGATCTTCGGCGAGGTTCGCTGGATAGACGATGTGGTAAGCTGGGGGTCGGCGCTGCTGCTGATGGTGCTGTCCGTGTTCCTGATGATCCCCGTCGCGTCGGCGATCACCTCGATGTTGCTGGACACCGTGGCCGATGCGGTCGAGGACCTGCACTATCCCGGTCTGCCGCCCATCGACGCCGTTCCCTGGGGCGACGCGCTGCGCGATACCGTCGGGTTCCTGGGCGTGCTTGTCGGGGCGAACCTGCTGGCGCTTGTGCTTTACGTGATCTTCGCGCCCGCCGCGCCGTTCATCTTCTGGGGGCTCAACGGGTTCTTGTTGGGACGGGAATATTTCACGCTCGCCGCGATCCGGCGTGTCGGTCGGGTGCGGGCCAAGGAGCTGCGTCGCCGGCACATGACGACGATCTGGATCGCCGGCACGGTGATGGCCGTGCCATTGACGGTGCCGTTGCTGAACCTCGTGGTGCCGATCCTAGGGGCGGCGACCTTTACCCATTTGTTTCACCGGCTGACGTCTCGGGCCCCAGCCGGTTGAACCAGTCCAGATCGCGCAGGGTGATGACCTCGGACAGGATGATCCCCGAAATGACGAGCCACAGCACGACACTGACGCCCGTTGTGATCCACGCCTTTTTCTTGAGGTTGTGAACCTCGGGCGCGCCCGCGTGCGTGCCGGGTACGATTTCCCCCAGGTCGCCCTGCGTCTGGACCCGGATGGGCAAGACGATCAGGAACGTCATGAACCAGATCACGGCGAACAGGACGAGAGCGGATGTGATACCCATGTCATAGGCTCCTTGTCGTGACTCAGACCTGTTCCAGCTCGATCAGGCAGCCGTTGAAATCCTTGGGATGCAAAAACAGAACCGGCTTGCCGTGCGCGCCGATCTTGGGCTCGCCCGTACCCAGAACCCGCGCGCCCGACGCCTGAAGCCTGTCGCGCGCGGCCAGGATGTCGTCGACCTCGTAGCACATGTGATGAATGCCGCCCGACGGGTTCTTGTCGAGAAACCCCTTGATCGGGCTGTCATCACCCAAGGGATACAGCAATTCGATCTTGGTGTTGGGCAATTCGATAAAGATCACCGTGACGCCGTGGTCCGGCTCGTCCTGCGGTGCGCCGACGACGGCCCCAAGCGTGGTGCGATATTGATCCGCCGCCGCTTCAAGATCTGGAACGGCAATGGCGACATGGTTCAGGCGGCCGATCATGGCGAACCTCCGGGTATGGAAAAATCAGACGTGACCGGGGCGTTATGAGGCGTACGCCCGGCGCTTGCAAGGGACGTGCCGCCGCAGGGGGGCATCCGGCAAGCGGATTTTCGGGTGCAACGCCGTCGCGTTAAGACGCTGTTAGCCATCCCGCCCTAGCGTTGGATCATTCACCGCGAATCCATCAGGAGGCGACCATGGACGACCTAGACCCATTTGCATCGACGATCCCTGCACCGACTGCCGCGCGGCCCTTGATGGGTCTGACAATTCTGGTCGTCGAAGACAGCCGTTTCGCCTGCGAGGCGATGCGCCTTTTAAGCCTGCGCAGCGGCGCGCGCATCCGCCGCGCCGATTGCCTGCGCTCCGCACGGCGGCATCTTCAGGTCTATCGTCCATCGGTGGTGATTGCCGACCTGGGCCTACCCGACGGCAACGGTGCCGACCTGATTGCGGAATTGAACGTCGCCTCGCCGCGGGTCGGTGTCCTGCTTGGCACCTCGGGCGATCCGGGCGGGGAAAGCGCGGCCCGCGCCGCGGGCGCGGACGGGTTCATTCCCAAACCGATCACATCGCTTGGCGCATTTCAGCAGATCGTCCTGTCCAACATGCCGGCAGACCGCCAGCCCTGCGGCCTACGCCTTGTCGAGGACGAGGAAATCCACCCCGATCTGATCGCGTTCCAGGACGACATGGCGCATATCGCCGAAGTTCTGGAAGACCCGCCGAACGAACACGCATTGGACTACGTGGCGCAGTTTCTGGGCGGTGTGGCCCGGTCCGCAAAGGATCAAGGGCTGGAAACGGCTGCTCTCGCATTGGCCCGGCAGCGCGCCTGCGGGCGGTCGGCCCGGTCGGAAACTGCCATTCTGGCAGGGATGATACAGGAGCGTCTGACACGCAAGATCGCGATCTGACCGACATCGGGTCAGGCCGCGGTCCCTGCCCTACAGCGCCGGATCGCCCGCCACCCGGACAAGCCGCGTCAGATCACCCAGCTTTTCGCGCTGAACGCCTTGCGCATTGAAATTATCGGGCGACAGCCACGCCAGATAGGCTTCCTTCAACGCCGGCCATTCGGTGTCGATCGCGGCGAACCACGCGGTGTCGCGGTTGCGCCCCTTGACCACAGCCGCCTGCCGGAACACGCCCTCGAAACTGAACCCCAGGCGTTGCGCACTGCGGCGCGAGGCGTGGTTCAGCGCGTTGCATTTCCATTCGTATCGCCGGTAGCCGTTCGAAAACGCCCAGTCCATCATCAGGTACATGGCGTCGGTGGCCGCCCGTGTGCGTTGCAGCGCGGGCGCATAGTTGATGTTGCCCACCTCGATCGATCCGGCGGCAGGGTCCATGCGCAGAAAGCTGGCGACCCCTTCCCATGCCCCGGTATCGAGATTCTGGATCGCGAAAAACAGATGCGCGGGGTTCGCCACCGTATCGCGGACCCAACGATGATACTGCGAGGCCGAGGAAAACGGCCCGTATGGCATGTAATCCCACACGGCGTCATGCCCTTGGTACGCGCGGTACAGCAAGGCGGCGTGCGCCTTTGCATCGAGCGGGGCAAGATGGGCGTATTTTCCAGTCAGAGCCATTGCGGCGGGCAACGTCGGTGGGGCCCAATCGGGCACCGGATGGCCAAGCGGTCTTGTTGTGTCTTGCGTCATGTTCGGAAGGTTACGATCTGCCGGATTGGTCGGACAGGGCTAATTAGCGTCAAAATGCCTTTATTTAACACCGCGTTCCGCCAGATCGCTCCGCATTGCCGCCGCAATCGACCGCCACACCGGGGCCATCGTATATCCCCGTCCGAGGAGTTGGGCATGAAGACCGTATTGAGCAGATTTTGGAAAGACACCAACGGCGCGGTCACCGTGGACTGGGTGGTTTTGTGCGCCTCAGTGGTGATGCTGGCCGTCGCCGCGATTACCTCGGTGCAGACCGGTGCCGACACCCTCGCGAAAAACACAGGCGATTACATCGTCGGACTGGAGTTCTGATCGGCGATTCCGGCGTGACCGTCGGGTAGGGTTTTCGATTCCACTTCACGGATACCCGGTGACGGGCGGGATCGCACACGGCCTGTGATCGCGTGACATCGCAGGGCGGCGCGGCGCCACAGCCGATTTTACACGCCCATCGGGAACGGCATGGCCCGACCGCGCGTTTCTTTTCGAACTTTTCAGGAGGAAACGAGCCCATGCCATCCATCTATGACGCCATCATGCAGGACCACGCCACACACCGCGCGCTGCTTCGCGAAATCGCCGAAACATCCGGTGACAGCGCCGCCCGTCGCGATGCGTGGAACCGGTTTTATCACGACGTCAAATCCCATGCCGCGGCCGAGGAAGAGACGTTCTATTCCAAGCTGATGGCCGAAACCTGGGGCCAGGACGCCGCGCGTCATTCGGTGCACGAACATCAGCAGCTTGATGATATCATGGAAGAACTGAACACCACCGACATGTCATCGCCCGGCTGGCTCGCGCGGTTCAAGACGCTCAAGCACGATTACGAACACCACATGGAAGAAGAAGAAAACGAGGTGTTCGCCCGCGCCAGGGAGGTCATCGGCGAAGAGCAGAACGACAGTTTTGGCCGCGCGTTCGAAGACCGGAAGGTTCAGGAGCGCAAGCTGGTCGATGAAAAGGTGCAAGACAGTCTCGAGGACTGACCGACCAGCGGCGCGCCGGATGCGATCCGGCGCACCGTGGTTTCAATGCTCGCGCGGAATGACCCGCAAGCCAAGCTCCATCAATTGATCGCTGGTCGGATCCGACGGCGCGTTCATCATCAGGTCTTCGGCGCGCTGGTTCATCGGAAAGAGGATCACCTCGCGGATGTTGCTCTCTTCGGCCAGCAGCATGACGATCCGGTCGATGCCCGCCGCACATCCGCCGTGGGGCGGCGCGCCGTACTGGAACGCGTTGACCAGGCCGCCAAAGCGCTTGCGCACCTCTTCTTCGCCATAACCCGCGATCTCGAACGCCTTGAACATGACCTCGGGTTTGTGGTTCCGAATGGCCCCAGACACCAGTTCATAGCCATTGCACGACAGGTCGTACTGATAGCCCAGAACCTCCAACGGGTCGCCTTGCAGCGCTTCCATCCCGCCCTGGGGCATGGAAAACGGGTTGTGCTCAAAGTCGATCTTGCCGGTTTCCGCATCCTTTTCGTAGATCGGGAAATCGACGATCCACGCAAAGGCAAAGCGGTTCAGATCCGTCAGGCCAAGCTCCAGCCCGATGGCGTTGCGCGCGCGCCCTGCCACGGCCTCAAAGGTCTTTGGCTTGCCACCAAGAAAGAACGCCGCGTCGCCCACGCCAAGACCAAGCTGCTGACGGATCGCCTCGGTCCGCTCGGGCCCGATGTTCTTGGCAAGGGGGCCGGCGGCTTCCATACCGTCGCCCTGATCGCGCCAGAAGATGTACCCCATTCCCGGCAATCCTTCCTTTTGGGCAAAGGCATTCATCCGGTCGCAGAACTTGCGGCTGCCGCCCGTTGGCGCGGGGATGGCACGGATCTCGGTGCCCTCCTGCTCCAACAGCTTGGCGAAGATGGCAAAACCGGATCCGGCGAAATGGTCGCTTACCACCTGCATCTTGATCGGGTTCCTGAGGTCCGGCTTGTCGGATCCGTACCAAAGGGCCGCGTCCTTGTAGGAAATCTGCGGCCAGTCCTGATCGACGACCTTGCCGCCGCCGAATTCCTTGAAGACACCGGCCAGCACCGGCTGGATCGTGTCAAAGACATCCTGCTGGGTGACAAACGACATCTCCATGTCGAGTTGGTAGAAATCGGTGGGCGACCGGTCGGCGCGCGGATCTTCGTCGCGGAAACAGGGCGCAATCTGGAAATACCGATCAAAGCCCGACACCATCAGCAGTTGCTTGAACTGCTGCGGGGCCTGCGGCAGGGCATAGAATTTGCCCGGATGCAGACGCGATGGCACCAGAAAATCGCGCGCGCCTTCTGGGCTGGACGCGGTGATGATCGGCGTCTGGAATTCGCGGAATTTGGCATCCCACATGCGGCGGCGCATCGACGCCACCACGTCAGAGCGCAGCATCATGTTGGCCTGCATCTTTTCGCGGCGCAGATCGAGGTAGCGATAGCGCAAGCGCGTCTCCTCGGGGTATTCCTGATCGCCGAACACCTGCAACGGCAATTCGCTGGCGTGGCCCAGCACCTCGATGTCGCGGGCGTAAACCTCGATCTCTCCGGTGGGCAGCTTTGGGTTCACCAGGCTTTCGGCGCGCGCCTTGACGGTGCCGTCGATCCGGATGCACCACTCGGCGCGCACCGCTTCGACCTGGGCAAAAACCGGGCTGTCAGGGTCGCAGATCACCTGCGTCATGCCATAGTGGTCGCGCAGGTCGATGAACAGAACCCCGCCGTGATCGCGAACCCGGTGCACCCAGCCCGACAGGCGGATGGTGTCGCCGACGTCGGCGGCGGTCAGATCGGCACAGGTATGGGTGCGGTAGGCATGCATGGATCACGATCCCTTTGACTGGCCCTTTGGCTTGGGCAAAATTTTGGGCAGATACAACGGTCCGCGCCGGGGAAGTCAAGGCACAGGACGGGTCACGCCCGATTTAACGGCGCGTGACCCTGTGAATTTTCGGTAAATGCGCGCGGATCAGCTGTCGCTGTCGAGCCGCACGCTGGGACTGCTGGTGGTGTCTTGCGCCGAGAACCCGATTTCATTGAGGATCAGATTGGCCCCGACCGTGATAACGACGGCCGCACACAGGGCCAGAACAAAGGCTTTCATCGGTTCATTCCCCCGGCTGCACGCGTTGTTTGGCTTTGACTTCCTCGACCCAGAGGCTGTGATGCTCACGCGCCCACTGTTCCTCGACCTCGCCCTTGCCCATCGCGTCGAACGCGCCTTCCATCCCGACGGAGCCAAGATAGATATGCGCGAAAATGATCGCCGTCAGAACAAAGCTGATGATGGCGTGCCAAAGCTGCGCATATTGCATTTCCTCTTGTGGGCTCAGGTCGGAGGGCAGGTTTTCCATCCCGACCCATCCCGGCGCACCCAGACCGTTGAGCAGATCGAAGGTATGCGCGAAAAGATTGATCTCGAACGGGAAGAGAAGCGACAGACCGGAAATCGAGATCGACCCGCCCAGCACGATCACCGCCCAGAAAATCAGTTTTTGACCGGCGTTGAACTTCTTGGCAGGCGGGTGGCCACCGCCAAAGATGCCACCGCCCTTGGCCAGCCACTTCAGGTCGGTCTTGTCGGGCAGGTTGTGCATCACCCAGAAGAAAAAGATCATCACCAGCGCCACCATGAAGGCCCAGGAGATGTTGTTGTGCACCCATTTCGTGCCAATCGCCACGGTGGAGAACGCATCATGCCCAAAGGCCGGGATCAGCACCTTGCGGCCAAACAGCGAAATCAGCCCGGTAATCGCCAGCACGATGAAAGACGACGCCAGCAGCCAATGGCCGAACCGTTCGAAGGCCTTGAAGCGTTCAATCGTCCGCCCGGTCTTTTCGCCCTCGATCCGGATGCGGCCCCGGATCAGCAGGAACAGCGCGAGCAACAGCAGCGTGCCACCCAAAAGATACGCGCCATAGGTCTGCAACGGGCCGCGGCGGATATCCAGCCACCACATGCCGGCATCCTGCATCAGGACGGTCGCGGCGGGGCCAGTATTCTGTGTGCTGATATCGCCGTTGTTGAAACGCATCGCCCGCCATAGATCGGAATCCGACGCCCCGCCGCGCGTACCCAGCGGGCTGTCCACGGACGGCGCGTATTCCGGCCCGCCGATGATGGCGCGGCGCTCTGAATCGTCGACCTTCAGGTTGTCCTGCCGCCGCAGGATGTCGTCCAGCGACTGGGTCGCAGGGCCTGTCGTCGCGGTATTGGGGTCGGGGCGGTCAACGCTCTGCGCCAGAACGGGCAGTGCAAAAACCATGAAGAAAAGTGCGATCAGGCGCGCCATTACAGTTCCCTTGTGTATCACCGAAAAGAGGCGGCCCGAAAAGAGCCGCCCCTTGGTTTCATCCATCCGAGGCGGGGTTAGCCGCCCTTCTGCTCGTAGGCCGTGCCCCAGCCCCATGCGCCCGAGCCGAAGCCACGGGCGACGACGCGCTCGCGGTAGATGCTCGATACGACGTCGCCGTCACCGGCCAGAAGGGCCTTGGTGGCGCACATCTCGGCGCAGATGGGCAGCTTGCCTTCGGCAATCCGGTTGCGGCCGTATTTCTGGAACTCGGCGGTGGAGTTGTTTTCCTCCGGACCACCGGCGCAGAAGGTGCACTTGTCCATCTTGCCGCGGCTGCCGAAGTTGCCGGCCTGCGGGTACTGCGGCGCACCGAAGGGGCACGCGTAGAAGCAGTAGCCGCAACCGATGCACAGGTCCTTGGAGTGCAGCACCACACCGTCGTCGGTCTGGTAGAAGCAATCCACCGGGCACACCGCCATGCAGGGCGCGTCAGAACAGTGCATGCAGGCCACGGAAATCGACCGTTCGCCGGGTTGGCCATCGTTGATGGTGACAACCTTGCGGCGGTTGATGCCCCACGGCACTTCATGTTCGTTCTTACAGGCCGTCACACAGGCGTTGCATTCGATGCAGCGTTCAGCGTCGACGAGAAACTTTGCTCTTGCCATTGTTCTTAACTCCTTATGCTGCCCAGATTTTGCAGAGGGTCGCTTTGGTCTCTTGCATCTGGGTTACGCTGTCATAGCCATAGGTTTGGGCGGTGTTCGAGCTTTCGCCCAAGACGATCGGATCGGCGCCTTCGGGGTACTTGTCCCGCAGGTCGACGCCTTCCAGGTGGCCGCCAAAGTGGAAGGGCATGAAGGCCACGCCCGATTCCACACGCTCGGTGACCATCGCCATCACCTTGACCTTGCCGCCCTCGGGGCCTTCGACCCAGACCTGTTCGCCATCGCGAATGCCAAGGTTGTTGGCATCGCGCGGGTTCACTTCGACGAACATGTCCTGCTGCAATTCGGCCAGCCACGGGTTCGAGCGTGTCTCGTCGCCGCCGCCCTCGTATTCCACCAGTCGGCCCGAGGTCAGGATGATCGGGTAGTCTTCCGAGAAATCCTTTTCCTGGATCGAGGCATACATCGTCGGCACGCGCCAGAACTTCTTGTCCTCGTAGGTGGGATAATCGGCCACCAGGTCGCGGCGGTTGGAATACAGCGGCTCGCGGTGCAGCGGGACAGGATCGGGGAAGGTCCAGACCACGGCGCGTGCCTTGGCGTTGCCGAAGGGGGCGCAGCCATGGGCAATCGCCACACGCTGAATGCCGCCCGACAGGTCGGTCTTCCAGTTCACACCGCCCACCTTGGCGGCATAATCAGACGGCAATTCGCCCTGCTGGGATGTCTCGCCAACCTCTTCGGCGCCCGGACGGGTGTCGGAGAAACCCGAAACCCATTCGATCATCCGCCGCTCATAGCCGGTCAGGTCACTGTCCCAACCCAGGTCGATCAGCATCTGCATGGTGAACTCGGGATAGCCGTCCTCGATCTCGGAGCCCTTGGAAAAGACCCCTTCGGCCAGCAGGTTTTCCCCGTCGCGTTCGACGCCGAACCGGGCGCGGAAGGTCAGGCCGCCTTCGGCCACCGGCAGCGACATGTCATACAGGTTCGCCGTGCCGGGGTGGTTCATTTCCGGGTTGCCCCACGCCGGCCAGGGCAGGCCGTAGAAATCGCCATCGGCCGGGCCGCCGTTGGCGCGCAGCGTGGTGCGGTCAAAGGTATGCTGGTTGGCCATGTGCATCTTCATGCGCTCAGGGCTCTGGCCGGTATATCCGATGGTCCACATGCCGCGGTTGAATTCGCGGGTGATGTCCTCGACGTTGGGCTCTTCGCCGTCCATCGCGATATTGCGGAAGATCTTTTCGTCAAAGCCGAACTTCTTGGCGAACATGGCGATGATCGTGTGATCGGGCTTGCTCTCGAACAGGGGTTCGACGACCTTGTCGCGCCATTGCAGCGAACGGTTGGACGCGGTGACGGACCCGCGGGTTTCGAACTGCGTGCACGCCGGCAGCAGATAGACGCCATCGGTGCGGTCCTGCAACACGGCAGAGACGGTCGGATACGGATCGACCACCACCATCAGGTCGAGCTTTTCCATCGCCGTCTTCATCTCTTTCTGACGGGTCTGCGAGTTCGGAGCATGGCCCCAAAGCACCATGGCGCGGGTGTTGTCGGGCTGGTCGAGGTTTTCCTTGTCCTCGAGCACACCGTCGATCCAGCGGCTGACCGGAATACCGGTCAGGTTCATCATCGACGTATCGCCATAGGTCGCATCCGAGAAGCGGCCCTTGAGCCAGTCGAGGTCTTCCTCCCACACACGGGCCCAGTGGGCCCAGCTGCCCGCGGACAGCCCGTAGTAGCCCGGCAGCGTGTCGGCCAGAACGCCAAGGTCCGTGGCCCCCTGCACGTTGTCGTGGCCGCGGAAGATGTTGGTGCCGCCACCGGCGGTGCCCATGTTGCCCAGCGCAAGCTGCAGGATGCAGTAGGCGCGGGTGTTGTTGTTGCCGTTGGTGTGCTGCGTGCCACCCATGCACCAGATCACGGTGCCGGGGCGGTTGTTGGCCAGCGTCCGTGCAACGCGCTCAAGCTGCTTGCCAGGTGCGCCGCTGACGCGCTCGACTTCCTCGGGTGTCCACTTGGCCACCTCGGTCCTGATCTGGTCCATGCCCCAGACGCGGGTGCGGATGAACTCCTTGTCCTCCCAGCCGTTCTCGAAGATGTGCCACAGGATGCCCCAGACAAGCGCCACGTCCGCACCCGGACGGAACCGCACGTATTCGTCGGCATGGGCCGCCGTGCGGGTAAAGCGCGGATCGCAGACGATCAGCGGCGCATTGTTCTGCTCCTTGGCCTTGAGCATGTGGAGCAGCGACACGGGGTGCGCTTCGGCGGGGTTGCCGCCGATCAGGAAGATCGCCTTGGAATTGTGGATGTCGTTGTAGCTGTTGGTCATGGCGCCGTAGCCCCATGTGTTGGCCACGCCCGCCACGGTCGTCGAGTGGCAGATCCGCGCCTGGTGATCGACGTTGTTGGTGCCCCAATAGGCGGCGAACTTGCGGAACAGGTAGGCCTGTTCGTTGTTGCTCTTGGCAGAACCCAGCCAATAGACCGAATCCGGGCCGCTCTCGTCGCGGATCGTCATCATCTGGTCGCCGATCTCGTTGATCGCCTGCTCCCAGGAGATCCGGACCCATTCGCCACCCTCTTTCTTCATCGGGTACTTCAGGCGACGCTCGCCGTGGGCGTGCTCGCGAACCGCGGCCCCCTTGGCGCAATGCGCGCCCAGGTTGAAGGGGCTGTCCCATCCGGGTTCCTGACCGGTCCAGACGCCGTTGTCGACCTCGGCCACGACGGTACAGCCGACCGAACAGTGCGTGCAGACGGATTTGACGGTTTCAACCGCGCGGGTCGCGGCGCTTTGGGCGCTGGCCTGCGTGACCGACCCACCGGTGGCCGCGATCGCGGCAAGCCCGCCGATCGCCAGACCGGAGCCGCGCAGGAAAGCGCGTCGATCCACGGTCGTGGCGGCAATCGTTGAAATCACACCGGTGCGTGCGGCACGTCTGGTGACCCCGTTGGTCTTTTTTCTAAGCATTGTCTTCCTCCCTTGCTGCGATGCGCCGCTTCTTTCCGGCGTCAGACAGCGTGTCTTGATGGGTCCGGGCCAACCGCGGCCCTGTCGTAAAGTCGTGTCGCGTCAGAATCGGGTGCTTTCCAGATAGGCGCGGGTATGTTCGGTGTCCTGCATCCGGTCGGACGACAGGTCGACCGGCGACGCCGCTGCCGTGTCGGGTGCGCCGACGGCGACGGCCGCAACGGCGGCGGGCGCTGCGGTGCCCGCGAGTTTCAGGAAATCACGGCGGCTTGCCTTGCTTTCGCTCTTGTTGCTCATGGGATGTCTCCCCTTCCTAGTTTGGCGGGCATCCCCGCCGGTTGAGTGGCAGGCTAGCCTGCCGCCAGACGATAAGATTCGCGTTCGATATCCATGAATGTGCGCCCGACAGCGCCCACCGATCCATAAAGCACCGAGGATTTCGCCGATTCAAGATCGGAAAAGAAATGCGCGGCCCATGGGCCGACATGTGTGTTGAAAAACGTCTTTTGACGTTCCAGCAACGCGGGCGCGCCAAAGCGGCCCACGATCATTCCGCCCATCATCTCCATCAGCGATGCGATGTTGTCTTCGGGCTCGAATTTGTTCTCGGCGCGGGTCATGCCCAGCGCGCCCATGTCGCTGCGCAGCCGCGCCAGTGGTTTTTCGTTCAGGAACCCGGTCAGGTAATAGCTGGCATAGGGCAGCAGTTCGCCCCGACCCAGGCCGATGAACAACGTGTTGAATTCCTTGGTCACGCCGCGCGGCGAGGTGACACGCGCGACACGGGCCAGCCCCGCGATGGCCTGACCCAGGTCGCTGTCGTCACCCTCCAGCGCGGCGGTCTGGTCCAGCAGCATCTGGTCGGGCGGGCCCGACAGGATCAGGCCCAGGAAATTATAGAGATCAGCGCGCAGCCGGTCCTCTGCGGACACTTCGGCGATTGCGGCGGGTTGGCTCATGCGCGGTCTTCCTCAAAGGTGAATTGCATCCGGCGCGGCACGATCACCGACACATGCTCGTCCTCGTCCTCGTCCGGCTCATCGATCACTTCGGCCTCCGCCATGTGCTGCTCCGACGGCTCCGGCGCCGTGACGGCGGGCAAGGGCTCGGCCTGCACTGCGGGGTCCGGCGTGGTGTCGGGGTCGTCGCTTGCGGCGGCGGCGGCGGCTTCGGCCTGGCGCTGCATCTCGATCAGATGCGCCATCATGCCCTTGCCGACCTGGTAGCCGGTCTTGATCGGCGCATTGCCGAACGACCCGGTCAGATAGTCGTCGTCGTAATCGTTCAAGCCATCGACGCAGGCCAGCACGGGATTGCTGCGCCAAAGCTTGCGCAGCGCCCGGTTGCGCAGATGGTGCGGCACGGCCTTGGCCATGAAGGCCGTGAAATCGTCGCCTGCCCCAAGGGTGTCGGGATCGGGCAGGTCAAGCGCCTCGAGCAGTTCGTCATCCGTCAGGTCGGCCTGCGTGGCCTCCGCTTCGGTCTGCGCAAGATGTGTCTGCCTCTGCGCTTCGGCATCTGCCTCGGCGCGGACAGCCGCACGGCGACGATCCCAGAAAGACGGTGCCTGGGTCATGCCGCGCCTTCCGTCTTTTTGACGCGCGCGGTCGGCGCACGGTAGACATCGCTCACCTGTGCGATGCGCGCATCTCCCTTGCCGTCCTCGACCCGGTCGATCCGCGCGTTCTTGCGGCGGCGCTTGACGAAAACTTCTTCCTCGTGGTGCCGGGCGACAAAAGCCTCCACCCACTCAAGCATACCGCGGGGCATCGGAACCTTCTCGACAATTTCCTCGCCCGAATCGGCATAGTCCTGCGCCTCGTAGGGCGAGGCGGTCACCACCGCGACGTGAAAGGGCGTCTCCGGACGCGCGGGATCGGCCCGCAGCACGACATAGATCGACGGTACCTGCGTGCCGAGCTCGTGCACGTAAGCCTCGGTGTCGGACACGTATAATTCCAGCGGCAGCGTCGCGGCGTGAAATTCCACGGCGTCGCCTTCGCGGCGCAGCACTTTCCAGTCGGCCTTGGCCGCGCCGGGCAGCACCGCCACGGCCTTCCACGCCCATTTCGCCCAAGCGGTCACGCCCGGAGACTTCCGGATCACGACCCCCAAGGGGATGGATTGGGCGTTTGGAAAGCTGTAGGCCAAGGCCGCTCCTGTAGGACTGAATGTAGATAAAGTTGGCTACGTTGTTGTAATGCTGCCCTAAAATCCGACGGGGTACAAAGGAAATTTTGTATGCAACTGTGCACAACCGGGCATCCCACCTGTGCAACGCGCAATTGTTTTCGCCTAACCGTATGTCTTTCCTTGGGGAATTCGATGTCGTATATTTCACATATCCGACAATCACTTTTTTGGCGCGGCCAGGCAGCGCAATAGCGGTTTACGGCGACACGATTTCCTGACTACCTGCCGTTTCAGACACCACGTAAGACAGTGAAACAGGGGCGGCGCCCGTCGCCCGGGAAAGCGGATGAGATGACTGACAAGCTGCTGATTTGTGATTGCATGGGCTCGCAGACCGTCGATGCCGATGGGCTGACCCGCGCAACGGGGCGCGCGTGTTCGCGGCTTTATTCCAGCCTGTGTACGGATCAGATCGATCTGGCGGCCAAGGCGATGGCCGATGGCCCGGTGACGATCGCCTGCCAGCAAGAAGCGCCCCGCTTTGCCGCCCTGGCCGAGGAGTTGGGCTGCGACGTGCCCGGGTTCGTGGATATTCGCGACCGCGCGGGCTGGACCGAGGCCGGCGAGAACCCGACGCCCAAGATGGCCGCCCTCGTGGCGGAGGCGGCGCTGCCGGTGCCCTTGCCCAAAACGATCGACGTCACGTCCGAGGGCACCTGCCTGATCCTCGGCCCGGCAGAGGTGGCGTTGCAGGCGGCGCGCGATCTGTCCGACACGCTTGCGGTGACGGTTCTGCTGGCGGACCCGCAGGACGCCGAGCACACCAGCGCCTTCGACATCGTCGTCGGCCGGATCAAGCAGGCCAGCGGATCGCTGGGCCAGTTCGAACTGCGCCTCGACGCCTTGCAGCAGGTCATTCCCGGCGGGCGCGGCACGCCGCGGCTGACCGCGCCGCAGAACGGCGCGCGGTCAGCCTGCGACATCATCCTGGATCTCACCGGCGGCCAGCCGATGTTTCCCGCCCCTGAAAAGCGCGAAGGCTATCTGCGCGCCGATCCGGGCAGCCAACCCGCCCTTGCGGCGGCGAAAATGGCCGCGGTGCAGTTGACCGGCACCTTCGAGCAACCGCTTTATGTCCGGCTTGAGCCGTCGCTTTGCGCCCATTCGCGGGCCGGGCAGGCCGCCTGCTCAAACTGCCTGAACCTGTGTCCCACGGGCGCGATCAGTTCGGCGGGCGATCATGTGGCGATCGATCCGATGATCTGCGCGGGCTGCGGGGCGTGTTCCGCCGCCTGCCCTTCGGGCGCGATCAGCTATGACGCCCCGACCGTCGACACGGTGTTCCGCCGGATCCAGACGCTGGCCTCGACCTATCGCAAGGCGGGCGGCGACGCGCCCCGCCTGCTGGTTCATGACGCAGCACACGGCACCGAGATGATCGCGCTGGCCGCGCGATTTGGCCGTGGGCTTCCGGCGGATGTGATCCCGCTCGAGGTCGCGGCGCTGTCCGGCTTCGGGCATGCGGAAATGCTCGCGGCCCTGTCGGCGGGATTCGCGTCCGTCGATGTCCTGCTGGGCCCGCGCACCGAGCGCGACGCGCTGGATCCAGAGTGTGCGCTGGCCTGCGCGATTGCGGGCCGCGACGCCGTGCACCTGCTGGATATCGGCGATCCAGATGCCCTGAGCGATCACCTTTATGCCGCCGTGGTCACGCCTGCGGCCATCACCCCGGTCCTGCCCATCGGCACCCGGCGGCAGGTGGCGCGGCTGGCGGGAAAGACCCTGCAACCTCAGGCGCAGATCATCGACCTGCCCGCCGCCGCCCCCTATGGCGCGGTGCTGGTCGATACCGATGCCTGCACGCTGTGTCTGTCGTGCGTGTCGTTGTGCCCCTCGGGCGCGCTGGGCGACAACCCCGACCTGCCGCAATTGCGGTTTCAGGAGGACGCCTGCCTGCAGTGCGGGCTTTGCGCCAATATCTGCCCCGAAAACGCCATCACGCTGGAACCGCGCCTGAACCTGACCGACGCGGCCTTTACCCAGGTCGTCGTGCACGAGGAGGACCCCTTTGCCTGCATCGAATGCGGGTCGCTGTTCGGCGTGAAATCGACGGTCGAGAAGATCACCGAGAAACTGGCGGGCAAACACGCGATGTTCGCCAATTCAGAGGCCGCGCGAATGATCCAGATGTGTGACAACTGCCGGATCAATGCGCAGTATCATTCGCAGAACAATCCCTTTGCCGGCGGCGAACGGCCGCGGCCGCGCACCACCGACGATTACCTGAGCAAGCGCAAGGATCACTGAGATTGGATCGGCGCGCCCAGATCGGCCGGCGGCACCGTCGCCACATAGGCCAGGATCGCATCCAGATCGTCCTCGGTCATCGACAGCGGCACGATGGGCGGCGGGCGCATCACGTCGAAGGGCGGCGTCAGATCCTTGATCTGGGTGAAACTGGGGTGCGGGTTCAACACGTAGAAGGTGGAAAACCGGCGCTGCCAGTCTCCCAAGGTCCGAAGGACGCCAAAGGACGGCGTCGCGCCCATGCCTTTCATGCGGTTGGTTTCGTTGATCACGTGGCAGCGACCGCAGTGCAGCAGCGACAACCGCTCGCCCAGTGCCGGATCGCCGCGGAACGTCAGCTCGCGCACCGGGGCGGCGACAGCGATCTGCGCGGTGAAGGGCGCGTCACCATCCGCCGCGAAGGCCGCGATGGCGCGGCGCCCGATGTCGGACCGCAGCCAGTCTTCGAACTTTTGCGCGGTCTGCGATCCGTCGTGCGACAGGTGCCATGCCTGCGAGGGTCCGGTAAAGACGGGCACGCCGTCCGCGCCGAATGCGATCGCCGCGCCGGGGTCGTCCACGACCGTGGCGCGCAGCCCGTACTTGAGCGCGAAACGGGGCAGCAGGTAGTCGAGCAGCCCGCTGTCGCGCAGGGCTTCGGGCGCGTGGATGCGCATCGGGCCGTCCTGCCCCAGCGCGGCCAACGGCCACAGCAACGTGATGAGCATCATGATCCTGCGCATAGCTGCTTTCCCCTGCTTGAATACTCTCTAGAATAGCGCCGTCTCCCGCGTGTCGGGATCGGCCATGAGCCTACATCTTTTCACCAGATCCAAGGAAATCCAACCATGAGCGAAGACTTCAACATGTCGATGCGAAAATTTCTCAAACAGGTCGGCGTCACGTCGCAGCAAGCCATCGAAGAAGCGATGCGCAAGGCGGGCGATACCGGCGGCAAGACCTTCGAGGCCAAAATGGTGCTGACCATCGACGGGCTTGACCTTGAACACGTCGTCACCGGCAAGATCGACGGGCAATCCTGACGTGTCGGTAACCCGTGATGATGTCCTGACCGCCCTGCGGTCGCTGATCGACCCGGTCAGCGACACCCCCATTCTGGATGCCGGCCTGGTCAAGGCGCTGACCGTGGACGACGGCGCGGTGCGCTTTGTGCTCGAGGTCAGCGGAACCCATGCGCAGGCCTATACCACCCTGCGCGACGAGGCCGAGACTCTGGTCAGGGGCCTGCCCGGCGTGGCGCAGGCCAGCGTGGTGATGACCGCGCACAGCACGCCGAAACCGCCGCCCGACCTGAAGCCGGGCCGCTCGGCAGAGCCCAAGGGCCCGCAGAAGATCCCGGGAATCGACCGGATCCTCGCCGTGGCCTCGGGCAAGGGCGGCGTCGGCAAATCCACCGTGGCGTCGAACCTGGCCTGCGCGCTGGCCGCCGAAGGGCGCCGCGTCGGGCTGCTGGATGCGGATGTCTATGGCCCCAGCCAGCCCCGGATGCTGGGCGTCAGCGGGCGGCCCTCGTCGCCCGACGGCAAAACGATTCTGCCGATGCGCAATTTCGGCGTGACGATGATGTCCATCGGTCTGATGACCAACGACGATCAGGCGGTCGTCTGGCGCGGCCCGATGCTGATGGGCGCGTTGCAGCAGATGATGAGCCAGGTGCAATGGGGCGCGCTCGACGTGCTGATCGTCGATCTGCCGCCCGGCACCGGCGACGTGCAGATGACGCTGGCGCAAAAGGCGCAGGTCGATGGCGCGATCATCGTCTCGACGCCGCAGGACGTGGCCCTGCTGGATGCGCGCAAGGGGATCGACATGTTCAAGCAGTTGGGCACGCCGATCATCGGCATGATCGAGAACATGTCCACGCATATCTGTTCCAATTGCGGTCACGAAGAGCACGTGTTCGGCCACGGCGGCGTCGCGGCCGAGGCCGCGAAGCTGGGTCTGCCGCTGCTGTCGGAAATCCCGCTGCATCTGGATATCCGGCTGGCCGCCGACGGCGGCGCGCCGATCGTCGTCAGCAAACCCGACAGCACGCAGGCCGCCGCCTTTCGCGACCTGGCGCGCGGCCTGATCGCCAAGGGCCACGCCTGATGACCGTGAGCCTGCCGCCACTGTTTGACCCGGTGGACGTGACCGGGCAGGCCGACCCGTTTCAGCGCGCCTGCGCGATGGCGCGGGCGGGCTGCGATGCGGGCACGGTGCTCTATGATCTGGGCGCCACCCGCCTGCGCGCGGCCCTCGTGTTCGCGCCCGAAGTTCCCTTGCGCGATGCGGTCGTGATGCTGCCGCTGTGCGGCGTGGGGTTTCAGAACGCGCTGGGGGCGCTGGCCCCGCCCGAAGTGGGCGTGCACCTGCAATGGGACGGCGGGCTGCGCCTCAATGGCGGGCTATGCGGGCAATTGCGGATCGCCGCGTCGGGCACCGATCCGGCGGCCGACATCGACTGGCTCGTGGTGGCGCTTGACCTCGCGCTTTGGCCGCAGGACGAAGACACGGGCCACACACCCGATCAGACCGCGCTTTATGCCGAGGGCTGCGCCGACGTCGCCCCGCAAGACCTGCTGGAGGCCTGGGTGCGTCACACGCTCGTGGGCCTCAACACATGGGACGATGCGGGCCTTGCGTCCCTGCACCGTGACTGGAGCGGCCTTGCACATGGCATGGGCGAGGATACTGTGGTGCAGGGCCTCACCGGCACCTTCACCGGGGTTGACGAACGGTTTGGCCTGCTGCTGAAAACCGATCAGACCACGGCGCTGATCCCGCTGACCGATCTATTGAAGGAACCGACATGAACCTCGCCCGCGCCATCCACTTCGACGACAGCGACACGCGCGTCTTTCACAACCCCGCCCGCACCGGCGAATGGTGCATCTCGGGCGGGTTCGAGTTTTCCAACTGGTCGCAGGGCGATCTTGCCGGCAAGGCCAAACAGGCGTTTTCGAATGGCTGGATGGGGGTCGAAACCTTTGGCCGGGTGAGTTTCGTCGCCGTGACCCAGATCCAGCCGGTCGAACGCGAGGGCATCATCGTCGCGCTGGCGCAGCATTTCGTCGATATCTACGGCGCGCCGTCAGTCGAGGCCGCACGCGGCGTGGCCGAACGGGAAGTCGATCAGATGATCGAGCTGTGCGACGACCAGACCGCCAATACCCTGCTGACGGTCGCGCGCGAGCTGACCGACGCGGGCGTCCGCGAAAGCTACCGGGTGATCGAACCGCAGGACGCGGGGCTTGAGCAATTCGCGATCCACGGATCGCTGGACGACGAACCGCACCAGCACTAGCCGTCACTCCGGTGTCGCGTTGAACACAAAGAGCGTCTGGCCGTTGATGGCATAGCCGTCGATCAACGCGCGCGCCCGGTCGCCGGTCAGCCATGCCTCGAGCCGCATTGCGGCATCGTTCCTCACGTGCGCGTGCCGCGCCGGATTCACCGGAATATAGGCGTATTGATTGAACAGTGCCGGATCGCCGGAAAACAGCAGCGCCAGATCGCCGGGATTGCCGAAGTTCAGCCAGCTTGCCCGGTCGGCGATGATATAGGCGTTCATGCCCGACGCTGTATTCAGCGCGGCCCCCATGCCCGCGCCCACCGAGCGATACCAACCGCCAAACGCGGCGGGATCGAGCCCCGCCTCGGACCACAGCTTCAACTCGGCCTTGTGGGTGCCGCTGTCGTCGCCGCGGCTGACAAATGCGGCGCGGGTGTCGGCGATGGCCGTCATCGCCGCGGTTATGGTGGCGGCCTGTGCCACGTCCGCCGGATCCTCCTGCGGGCCGATGACGACGAAATCGTTATACATGATCTCGCGACGGTGCGTGCCGTATCCGTCATTGACAAAGGCCTCCTCCGCCGCGCGCGAATGGACAAGGATCGCATCGACATCGCCCGCCTCTCCCAGCCGCAGCGCCTGCCCGGTGCCCACGACAAGAAGCTGCACATCGAGATCGAGATCGGTCTTGATCTCCGGCAGGAGAACATCGGCCAGACCGGAGTTTTCGAAGGAGGTCGTGACCGCCATGCGCATGTCGTCGGCCCATGCGGCATGGCTCGCGAAAACGGCGGCGAAGCAGGCAATCAGGTGACGTCTCATTCCACGATGTCTCCGTTGTAGAACGCCGTCAGTTCCGGCGTCTCAGGATGGGTAAAGATGTGTCCGGCGTGGCCCGTTTCGTGCACGCGGCCCGACACCATGAAGATCAGATCGGTCGCCAGGCGGCGCGCCTGCCCCATGTCGTGCGTGGCCATCACGATCCGCGTGCCCGCCGCGCGCGCTCCCAGAAGCAGCGCCTCGATATCGCGGGTCGCACGCCCGTCGAGATTGGCGCATGGTTCATCGAGGAACAGGACATCGGGTTTGCGAATGAGCGCGCGCGCCAGCGCCAGTTTCTGCCGTTCGCCTCCGGACAAACGGGTGGCGGGCGTGGCCAGCGCATCGCCCAACCCGATCCGCGCAGCCCAGTCGCGGGCCGTCGCGACGCGGTCGCGGCGCGCCACCTTCATCAGCTTGAGCGGGTAGCACAGGTTGTCGAGCACCGAGCGGCGCAGCACGATGGGCGACTGGAACACATAGGACTGGCGGCGGCGCGCCTCGCTGTGCGGCACACTCCATTCCGCCGATCCCGCACTCAGCCGTTCGACCCCATGCATCACGCGCAGCAGCGTGGTCTTGCCCGATCCGTTGGGGCCGATCACGATCGTCAGACCCTGTTGCGCCAGCGTCAGGTCCACCGGTCCCAGCACGGTCTTGCCCTTGCGGCGCACCGTCGCGCCCGACAGCTCCAGCGGCAGCATATCGCTCACCAGCGCCCCTCCCGTTCGGTGCCCGACAGGCCGTGGATTGCGAAATTGACCAACAGCGCCAGCATGATCAGGACAAAGCCAAGCCCCAGCGCCAATGCGAAATCGCCCTTGCCGGTCTCCAGCGCGATGGCCGTGGTCAGCACGCGGGTCACGTTGTCGATGTTGCCGCCGACGATCATGATGGCCCCGACTTCTCCGATGGCGCGGCCGAACCCCGCGAGGGCCGCCGTCAGCAGGGTGCGGCGGCCGTCCCACATGAGGGTCCCGACGCGCTGCACCTTGGTGGTGTTGAGCGAAATCAGCAGATCGTGGTATTCGGCCCAGAGATCGCGCATCGCCTGATGCGTGATCGATGCGATCAGCGGCGTGATGATGACGACCTGCGCGATGATCATCGCCGTCGGTGTGAACAGCAGTCCCAGCACGCCGAAGGGCCCCGAACGCGACAACAGCAGGTACACGACCAGGCCGACCACCACGGGCGGCAGGCCCATGAGCGCGTTGAGCACGGAAATCACCGTGCGCCGGAAACGGAACCGCTGGACCGCCAGAAAGGTGCCGAAGGGGATCGCGATGGCACAGGCGATCACCAGCGCGCTCAGGCTGACCTGAAGCGACCGCAGGCTGATGTCGATCAAATCGGGGTCCAGCGTGACCAACAGCCCCAGAGCCGCGACAATCCCTTCGCCGATATCGTTCATCTGATCCGCGTATCCCGGTATCCGTTTGACTGCGCCCCGGTTTTGGATCGCTTTTGCGGTGAAGGCAATGGCCCAGCCGGTGTTAGATTTCGCACCGGGCCGGTTCGGCCACCCCGCGCCCTGTCACGTCGTGTGCGCATCCGTGCGGGCCAGCAGTTTCACCGTCACCTTGGCCCGGGCGCCGTTTTTCGGAAACGCCACGACGTTGCCCTCGACCGCGACACCATCCACCGTCAGCGCCACGGCGCCCTGTCCGACGCCGGCGGAATTGTCGATCCGCAGTTCAAGATCGCCCGTCGCGCCGCGCAGCCGCGCGGTGTACCCCTCCCATGCGCGCGGCAGGCAGGGGGCAATCCGCACCGCGCCGTCCCGCAGGCTCAGGCCCAGCACCCCCTCGACCGCCAGCCGCCAGGTCCATGCGGCCGCACCTGTGTACCATGTCCACCCCGCGCGCCCCAGGCCCGCGCCCGCGCCGCCCACATCGGCCGCCACGACATAAGGCTCCCCCCGGTAATGGTCGGCCCCGGCGGCGCTCGAGGTGCGTTTGATCGGGTTGATCAGGTCGAAAACGCGGTATGCGGCGTCCCCGTCGCCCAGCCGCGCGTGCGCCAGCCCCAGCCAGGTCGCCGCATGGGTATACTGGCCGCCGTTTTCGCGAATTCCGGGGGGATAGGCCCGGATATAGCCGGGATTGCGGGGCGTCTTGTCGAAGGGTGGCGTCAGCAATCGGATCAGCCGGTGCACGGGATCGACCAGGTGTGCTTCTGCCTGTGCCACCGCCTGCGTGGCATGTTCGGGCACATCGGCGTCCGGTGGGCGGCACAAGACCGACCAGGACTGCGCGATGTTGTCGATCTTGCATTCCTCGGATGCGCGCGCCCCCCACGTAAGGCCGTCGTCGTCGAAGGCACGGATGAACCACGCACCGTCCCACGCGGCGGTGTCGGCGCAGGCCCGCAGGTCGCCGCCGCGCGTCGACCACAGCCCGGCCAGATCGTCGCGCCCCACACGGCGGCAAATCTGCGCGAAATCGTCCGACACGGCAGACAGGAACCACGCCAGCCAGACGCTTTCGCCGCGCCCCTTGATGCCCACCCGGTCCATCCCGTCGTTCCAGTCCCCCGATCCGATCAGCGGCAAACCGTGACCGCCCCGCAGGGTCGAGCGGTCCATCGCCCTGCGGCAGTGTTCCAGCAGGCTGCCACGGTCGCGGCCATGCCCGAAGGCGACGTAACGGTCGTGTTCACCCTCTGCCAGGGGTCGTGCCGACAGATACGGGATCTCCTCGTCGAGTATCCCGGTGTCGCCCGTCGCCTCGACGTATCTGGCGGTGGCGTAGACCAGCCACAGGTAATCGTCCGAACAGCGGGTGCGCACACCGCGATTGTCGGGGGGATGCCACCAGTGCAGCACGTCACCCTCCTCGAACTGGCGCGCGGCGGCCTCGAGGATATGAGCGCGAGCGCGTCCCGGGCGGGACATCAGAACCGCCATCACGTCCTGCAACTGATCACGAAACCCAAGCGCGCCGCCGGCCTGGTAGAACCCCGCCCGCGCCATCAACCGCGAGGCATATGTCTGGTAGAGCAGCCAGTGGTTGACCATCACGTCTAACGCGGGGTCCGGGGTCTTGACCTCGACCGCGCCCAACCGCCGCTCCCAGGCCGCGTCGACCTGCGGCAGGGTGTCAGCGGCGGCGCCGGGGCTCGACCAGCGGCGCGCAAGGCGGCGCGCCTCGCCTTGATCGGCCCCCTCGCCCAGCGCGAATGTCACGTCGCGCGTGGCCCCGGGCGGGATCTCGAGCAGCACCTGATAGGCCGCACAGGGCGAAACTTCGGCAGTGCCCCTTTGCCCCAGATCCCAACAATAAAGCCCCTCGGGGCGCAAGGCGTCACCGGCCCGGCCGATCACGTCCGCCCGCTCCGAACTGTAGGAGTGCGGCGGCATCGTCGCGGTCACGAAGGCCACGCGCGCCGACGTGTCGGCCTGCCATCCGTTGCGCGCCACCAAGGCCCCGCAGGCGGCGTCGAATCCGGTGGCCACGATGCCCCGCCCCGGCCCCGGCATCGCGCCGAGCAGCCATTGCGCATAATAGGTCGCGGTCACGATGCGGGTCCGCCCGGTCGTGTTTCGCACCGCGAGGTGCATCAGCTTGACCGGGGCGTCATCGGCGACCCAGGCTTCGAGGCGGTGGTGCAGACCTGCGCGCGCGCCGGACCATGCGGTGCGGCCGGCGCGGTGCTCGATCTCGAATGCGACATCGCGGCCCGCAGGCAGCGGCGTCGGGCTCCAGACCAGCGCGGAATCCTCATCGCGCAGGTACATCGCCTCGCCGGGGGCGTCGGTCAGCGGATCGTTGGACCACGGGGTAAGACGATGCTCGCCGCTGTTTTGCGCCCAACTGAACCCAAGCCCGGCCTCGGTGACGATGGACCCGAATCCGTCGTTGGCCAGGATATTGCACCATGGCATCGGCGTGGCGTGGCGGGGTTCAAGGGTGATCTGATACGCCCGGCCCTCGTCCACGAAGCCACCGATCGTATTGTCGAATTGACGCGCCGCATGCGACACCGCCGAGATGCGCGGCTCAGGCTCGGGTCTGTGCCGGGACGGAAAGCGGAGGATTTCGCGCGGCGTGAACACGGCCCCGCGACGGGCCTCGCCAAGCGATGCGGCCCCCGCGTCGAGCATCAGGCACGCCGCACCCTCCAAGGCGCGGTTCTGCAGCGGAAGCAACTGATCGCGGTTGAAGAAATGCACGCCGCCGTCACCGCCCAGTCCGGCCACGACCCCGCCAAGATCGCCCAGGATATCGACGATGCGGTCGCGCACGGGTTCCTCGTACCCCGAAACCGCATGGCCCAGAACGACCAGGTCGCTGGGCAGGCCGCGTGTGCGTAGCCAGTGGTGCGCGCGCACCGTTTCGCGCAACAGGGTCTCTTCGCCCTCGAACGCCGGATGCAGCACCACGATGGGCAGGTCCCCGGATATGCCCATCGGCCACAGGTCGGGTTGTGCGGGAAGGGCCGCGTCGATCCCCGACGGCGCGCGGCACGGATACACCAGGTCGCGACACAGCGCCTGCGCATCCTGAAAGTCGCGTTGACCCATCCCGAGATGCCGCGCCTCAAGCGCCGTTGTCCTGCGCTGGTCCTCTTCGGCCCAGTCAAGCGCGCTCAAGGTCTCGTAGCGCTCGGCCAGTTCGGTGGCGCTGCGGCGCGATCCGGCGGCGATGGACAGCACCGCGATCTCGCCGTGCTCTCCCGGATCGAGCCGCATCCGCGCGCGCAGGCAGGCAACGGGATCAAGGGTCCAGCCGTGCGATTGCCCCGCGTCGCCGCGCAGCCCTTCGGGTGCCGAATACCGCCCGTAGCGCCCCAACACCGCCCGACGGTCGCTGTCGTAGCCCGCCGGCTCGGCGCCCGCGCCGCAGATCAGGCGTTGCAGCAGCACCGGCGGGCGGTCTTCTGCCGTGTGGGGGCGGCGCTTGAACACCAGCGCGCCCAGCGCGGCGTTCCAGTCGCTTCGCACGAACAGCTTGCTGAACGCCGGATGACGGTCATGGCCGGCCCGCGGCGCCAGCACCACCTCGGCATAGTCCGACAGTTCGACATGGCGCGGCCGGCTGGACTGATTGGTGACCGTGATGCGCCTGATATGCACATCGTCGGTGGGTGACATCACCTGGTGCAGGCTGAGCGTCAGGCCGTTGATCCGCTCGTGCACTTCGGTCTTGTGCGCGTGGAAGACGGCCTCGGGCGCGGCCTGCCGCGGCGCGGCGCCGTCGATCGCCCCCGCGCGGCCCAGCGCCGCCAGGTCGCCGGTCTCCAGATCGCGCAGGTAAAGCTGCGTCAAGCCGTCCTCGCTGACCGGATCGCCGGTCCAGCGGGTCAGGCAACTGTCTTGCCACCACAAGGCACTCGCACCCGTCTCCGACACCCATGCCGACATGCGCCCGTTGCCGATCACCTGCATCTGCGGCAGCGGCGTGATCGGCGCGGCCCAGCCGAAAAGCTGCGGCGTGTGCGCCTCCTTGCCGGCGGGCAGCGGCGGGTCGCCATGTTCGGGCGGCAGTTCCACCGGCTTGAATTCCCATGGCACGCGTTCCTCCAGCAGCAGTTTCACATCCTGCATGCTGCGGTTCCGGGCAAATCGCGCAACAAGGATGTCATCCAGCAGCGCGTTGCCGATGGCGCCCAGCAGCATTCCCTGGTGATGCGCCATGTAGGTCTTGACCGGAACCGCGTCGCGACGACCGGCCAGCGCCGAGGTGGTGAAGTCCAGCGCGTCGTAGAAACCATAGCGCCCGGTGGCGCCCATCGCCTCGAGCCGCCGCAGGTTTTTCACGGCGCCGCCGGGATCGACGGCCAGGGCCAGCCCGCTGGCATAGGGGGCGACCACGTAATCCTCGGCCAGACCCCGCTTGAGCCCGAGCCCCGCGACACCAAATGCGCGGTACTGATAATTCTGGGCCGGATCGCGCGCGGCAAAGGCGGATTCCGACACGCCCCAGGGCCGCCCAAGGGCCGCCCCGACGGCCTGCTGGCGGTGCACGGCGGCGATTTCGCTTTTCCCGATCAGCCGGGTCGCGTCTGTCTGCAGAAACAGCCGCGGCATCAGGAACTCGAACATCGACCCGTTCCACGACAGGACCGCCAGGCTGCGCCCGCGCCCCGACATCGGTCGACCCAACTGGAACCAGTGCTTGATGGGCACATCGTGTTTGGCGATGGCGAAAAAGCTGGCCAGCCGCGCTTCCGACAGCAACAGGTCATACCGGTGTTCGTCGATCCTGTCGGCGCTGAGGTTGTAGCCCAGAAAAAACGTGCCCGTCTGCGTGTCGAACAGCGGCGCGAAATCCATCTCCAGGGCCATTTCGCCTGCCCGGTCGCCGATGCGGTGCAGCCGCGCAAGCAGGTCCGACTGCGCCCGGTGGCCGCGCTCAAGGCGCGCCAGCAACGAGCGCGCCCAGTCGCGGACATCGCTTTGTGCGTGGGTCTCGAGCGGCGCCAGTGCGGCGCGCGCGGCGGCGCATCGGTTGTCGACGCTGTCCAGCGGGGCCGTAAGCGCCAGGTGATGGCGCAGCAGTTCGGCCGTGTCGGCGGCGCCGCTTGGAACCGGGTCGACCCGTCCGCACCAGGGGGCCAGGCGATCGAGTTCGGCCGCCATCGCGTCAAGATGGTGCGTGATCCGCTCAAGCCAAAGCTGCAGTTCGCCCGCGCCGGAGCGCGCGGCCGGGTCATATCGGGCCAGCAGCTGCGCTTCGAAGGTCGGCCACAGCCGGATACGCAGAGTGTCGAGCGTCGCGCGCCAGCACTCCGGTTGCTCCTGCGCGGCATCCACGGTGGCGCGGATCGCCGCCAGCGACGCCGCATCCCCCGTTCCGTCGCCCTGCCTGGCGGTCTTGGGCAGCGCCGTGTCGAGCAGGCCCAGCAGGTCCGTCACGCCTTGCCACAGCGCCATGGACACCACCGGCCCGCGCGCATAATCGCGGCACCCTTCGGCCAGCGTGACCAGCGACACCGCAAGGTTGCCGCTGTCCACGGTCGAGATATAGCGCGGCTCCAGCGGGTCGAGCGTGCGGGTGTCGATCCAGTTCAGGAAGTGTCCGTGATGCCGGTCCAGCCGGTCCAGCGTGGACAGCGTCTGGTCGATGCGCACGGCGAAATCCTGCAAACCGATGTGGCCGAGGTCACGCGCCACCAGCGCCGAGGTCAGGAGCATCCCGACATTGGTGGGCGATGTGCGGTGCGCGATTTCGTCGTGCGGATCAGTCTGGAAGTTGTCGGGCGGCAGCCAGTTGTCCTCGGGTCCGGCGAAGCGTTCGAAGTAAAGCCAAGTCCGGCGCGCGACGCGGCGCAGGTAATCGCGGTCGGACGGGGCCAGCGGTGCGGTCCGGTCCTTGTGCGGTCGCGCGGTGTAATACGCGACCTCGGGCGCGGCCAGCCACAGCACCAGCAGCGGTGCGGCCCCCGCCAGGGCCACCGGATCAACGTAGGCCATGACGGCGCCCAGCACCGCCAGCATCGCGACCGTCGGCCACATCACCCGCCAATGCGCCGCGCGCCCCGGAAGGCCAGCCGGCGTGGCATGCCCGAAGGACACCCACTCCAGCAGCTTGCGTTTGCTGACCGCGATCCGCCACAGGGTCCGCGCAATCGCATCCAGCGCGTTCAAGGCGTCATGCGCCATGAAAACCACCGCCAGCAGCCACCTGCCGGAATGATCCGCGAAATGGCGATGCCATTCGCGCACCGTGTCGCGCCGCCGCCCCCCGGCCACACCGCTGACCAGATCGGTCAGCAGATAGATGCCCGGCGCCAGCATCACCAGCCCGGTCCAAAGCCAGGCCCCGCCAGGCAGCCAGAACCACCCCACGACAGCCAAGAGAACCAGCGCGGGCGACAGCAGGCTGCGGCGCAGGTTGTCGAAGATCTTCCACAGATCCAGCCGCGACATCGGGTTCCTGCGACGTCCACCCGCGCTGTCGGGCACCTGCCGCCGCATCCACGGCAGCAACTGCCAATCTCCCCTGATCCAACGATGCGCCCGAGCGGCGTATCCCAGGTAGGTGGCGGGGAAATCCTCGTAGACCACGATGTCGCTGGCCAGCGCGGTTCGCCCGTGCGCGCCTTCGAAAAGGTCATGGCTGACCAGCGTGTTTTCCGGCACCGCCCCGGCCAGTGCACGGTGCATCGCGGCGATGCAATACGCCCCCTTGCCGATAAAGATGCCCTCGCCAAAGAGATCCTGATACACGTCCGAAACGGCGCGCGAATAGATGTCGATCGCGGTATCGCCGGTATAGAGCCTTGCAAACAGCGACCGGCTGCCCGCCTGGGGCGATATCTCGACGCGCGGCTGGACAAAGCTGTAGCCGCGGATCGGGCGCGGGGTGCCTTCGGTGAACTCCGGCCGGTTCAACGGATGGGCAAGGGCCCCGATCATGCGATAGACAGCGCCCAGCGGCGCGATGGTATCCAGATCCAGCGTGACGGCGAACCGCACCGTCTTCAGATCAGAAACCGCGCCCATGACCAGATCGAAGCCCTGCGCCTGCGCATCCTGCGCACCCGACACGATCAGGGCGTTGAACTGCTGGATCTTGCCGCGCTTGCGCTCCCACCCTCTCCACGTGCCGTCGGCGGCGGCATAGCGGCGCGCGCGGTGCAACAGGACGAAAGGCGAGGCAGGTGCATGGGCCGCGTTCAGTTGTGCGATACGCCCGGTCAGTGCGGCTTCGATGGCGGCATCCTGCGGGGTGGTCTGGGTCGGCGCGTCGAACAGATCACTCAGCAGGACCATGCGCAGGTTCGGATCCGGGTTCAGCAGCCATTGCCGCTCCACCCGGTCCAGTGCCGCCCTTGCATCCGCCGCACGGCGCAGGATCACGGGCACGATCACGGCAGTCCTTGCGTCGGCCGCGATGCCGTCCTCGAAATCGAGCTTGGGCAGCACCCGCGGGGGATGCAGGGCCGTCACGATCCAATGGGTCAGTGTCACCGCGATGATCGACGCAGGGGCCAGCGACAGGGCCAGACCCGCAATCCAGTCGAACGCACCCGCCTGAAACATCCACAGAACCGCGACGGGGACAGCCATCGAAACCAGACCCAGACACAACAGCAGGCCCGCAAACCAAGGCCCCGGATGATCGGCCAGCCAGCGCGACAGGCGCGTGCCCGGTCCCGGGCGCCATCCCAGCGCGGCCTCAAGCTCGGATCGTCCGTCATCCACGAGCCACCAGCCGACATGGCCCAGCACGGGCGCGCCCTTGTGCGAGCGGGCCAGGCTGCGCGCGCGATGCGCCACGTCGGGTTCGCTTTTGGCCGCGCGGCGGGCAAGGTGTTCGACCGCCTTGCGGTATCGGTCGCGGGTTTCGAAATCCATCCGGTCATAGACGCCCGCCGGATCCTGCCGCAGCAGACGCTCCACGTGGCTCAGCGTCTCGAACACCTCGCGCCACGGGATACGCGACAGGTCGGCCAGCGCACAGATGCCGCGCGAAATCGCCTCTGTCTCGTCGCGGGCGACTGAATTCGGCGCCGGGGCCGAGACCTCGAAGGGCAACGTCAGCCCATCGAGCAGGTCGGCCATCGCCGCGCAGATCGTCTCGAGGCAGGCCAGCCGCAGCATCGTGGGCAGCGCCCAGAGTTCGGCGATGCTGAGCGGGTCATGGGCCTGCGCGCCCTGCACGAAGCGTTGGATCCCGTCGCGGCTGACCTGCAGATGGCTGGCCTCTAGCGCCGCCTTGGCCAGCATGAAAACGCGCGGCACGCCGCCTGTTTCGGGGTCGGCCAGACGCGGCAACCTGCGGTAAAAGGCGGGCGGGATGTCTTCGGCCACCTGCGCGATCGTGCGGCGGATCGAAAACTGGTTGTCGAGCACCCATTCCGCCGCCTTGCCCGCGCCAGTCGGCGGTTCGGCGAAACGCAGCCGTGCGGCTTCGGCGAAGGCGCGGACCCGGTCCAGTTCACGCAGGAGCCCGATCTGCGCGGGCGGCTCCGGGGCGGTCGCCATCGTGGCGGCAAGGCTCCGGCCCGCTTCCGCCAGCGCATCGCCGCGACCGGTGTCAGGCTCCGGCGCTGTCGTCAGCCCCTCCGCCGCCGTCATGAGAGCGAGGGACGCGGCTGTCTTGAGGGCGGCACCGGCTCGTGATGGTTGCGCCGTGCGCCGTTGGAGATGTTGCGCACCAGGAGCACCGGGACGGTGGTATGCGCGATCAGGTATTCGGCGGTGCTGCCGACCCCGGCGCCGGTGTGCCCGCCTTCGCCGCATCCGCTGAGCACCAGAAGATCGGCGTGTTCCTCGTCGATGGCGCGCAAAAGCGCGGGGCGCGGCGGCCCGTCACGCAGGATCTTGATCCGGGGTATGTGTTCGTGCGTGGCGGTCCGGGCGCGGATCCGGTCAAGATAGGCGCGCGCGACACGCTCGTTGCGGCGGGTGATCTGTTCGCGCAGGTCCATATCCTGTGCGTCCAGCGCATCGCCCGATGTCATTTCGATCCGTGGCAGCGCGTGCGCCAGCACCAGGTCGGCGCCATAGACCCGCGCGATCCGTTGCGCGACACCCAGCGCGGTTTCCGCGCGGCGCGAGCAGTCCAGCGGCACCATCACCCTCTGGGGCTGCGGCAGGGCACCCGCCCCTGCGAGCGGTTTGTGGTCCATGTCGGGCGGCACCTGCACGACCATCATGGATCCGGAATATCCCTCGAGGATTTTGTGCACGTTGCCGCCCAGGCCCCAGGGCGCCGCACCCGCGCCGCTGCGCGCGCCCATCACGATCAGATCGGCCTGGCGGTCCTGCGCCACCCGGCAGATGCAATCCGCGACCGGCCCATCCACCAGCTTGAGATCGACGCGCGGCAGACCTTCGCCCAGGGCATCGACCAGCGCGGTCAGCCGGTCCTGGGTGTCGCGGCGCGACAGTTCCCACGCGACCGGGTCCACCGGCGCCTCGAAGGGGCGCATCGTGTCCTGTGCGTGCAGCACGGTCAGGGGCGCGTGCATCGCCTGTGCCATGGCGCAGGCATAGGCGGCGACGGTGTCCGCCATGGGCGAGGTATCGACGCAGGCCAGAACGTGGCGGAATTCCGCGATCTCCGGCAGCACCCCGCGTGACCGGTCGGTCTGTGTCTGGTTCTGTTCTCCGGTCTTGGCGATCATTTCGGGCCCACCTTTCTGGCTAGGATCATGTCATCGGGAATATGTAGCGGGCGGCGCACCCTGCCCGCCGTGGCGCACAGGCCGGCGCCGGATTCGATGACGGATCATCCCGAACGGGCAGGTTCCGCGACCCCGGCAGAGCGCCGGTTGGTCGCGGAGTGCAAATCGACGATCTGCATGGCCTGGTGCGTTCAATTCCCCCCGGTACGCCCCTGCTCTTTCTAGGGCCCGGGCGGCCCGTGTCCGTTGACATTTGTCAAACCCAGGCGCGCCCCGGCCCCGGGCGACCGGGCGCGCACCGGAAGCTTGACAAAGATCAACGGCGCCAGGGGCGCCGCCGCCTAGGATTGGCACGCCCAGTCACGGGCAAGGGGGACCGTTCCGATGAGAGATCACGTGCGCTTTATCGCTTTGGTGGCCTGCACGGCCTTGATGATGACCGGCGCCGCGGTCGTGCGGGCGTCGGACGATACCGCAAGCAGCGGGAGCGACGATGACGACCGCTCGGCAAGCGCGGCGGCCAGCCTGCCGTTCCAGCCCAGCGATCTGGAGTTCCTGAATTCCTGCGCCTCGTGCCACGGGCGCGACGGCAAGGGCGCCGGGTTCCTGACGCGGCTCTTTCGCGGGATCGAGCCGGGCGACCTGACCAAGCTGGCGGCCAACAACGATGGCGAATTTCCCTTTGACCGGGTGTTCGCCGTGATCGACGGCCGCGCCGATGTCGCGGCCCACGGAGAGCGCCGGATGCCGGTCTGGGGCGACCGCTACATGCGCCGGGAGATGAGCCGCTATGGACCCGACGAACTGAACGAATATCGCGTGCGCAACCGCATTCTAGAGCTGACCTATTATCTTCAGTCGATTCAGGAAAGCTGAACCGGCCAGACACCGCCGGAAGATCAACCGACGGCAACCGCCCACGACCGGCGCGCGGAATGGGGCGCCACCACGGGCGGGGCCGCGCAGAAGGAACAGACCATGATCAATCGCATCCTTGTCGCAACCGACGGGTCGCCCCATGCCGGCCGGGCGCTGTCGCTGGCCACCGATCTGGCCAAGGGCGTCGGTGCCGGCCTGAGCATCGCGCATGTGCTGCTGCATGGCCGCCCGTCGCTGGAGTTGCAGCGGATGGCCGAGGTCGAGCACATGATTTCCCATGCCCGAGCAAGTTCCGACGGGGCGCGCGGCGACGTGCCGGTGACGATGGTCGATGTGCTGCGCGAGGCCGACAAGGCCGCCCGCATGAGCGCGGTGATCACCGCCATCGGGGAAAAGGTGCTGGGCGACGCCAAGCGCTACGCGGTGTCGGTGGGCATCGATGACGTGACCACCCACATGTGCGCCGGCGATGTCGCCGATGAAATCCTCGAAGTGGCCGAGGCCGACGACGTGGACATGATCGTCGTCGGCTGTCGCGGGTTGGGCCGGTTGCGCAGCGCGGTCCTGGGCAGCGTGTCGCACAAGGTCGCCCAACACGCCCCCTGCAGCGTGACCATCGTGAAATGACGCGCGGCGGGGGGACATCGCAATGGACGATCGGGTAACCCTCGCCGAGAAACGCAACCACATGGTTGCCCGGCACATCGTGGCGCGCGGGGTGCGCGACCCGTCCGTATTGCAGGCCCTGCGCCGCGTGCCGCGCGAACGGTTCGTGCCCGCACATCTGCGCGATCACGCCTATGACGACGGCCCGCTCACGGTCGCGCAGGACGTCGTTCTGCCTGCGCCATATGTCTTTGCCTACATGGCCGAAGCGTTGACCCTGGAGCGTGACGACAAAGTGCTGGTCTGGGGCGCCGGCGCGGGCTACGGGGCTGCGGTGCTGGGGCGCATCGTGCGCACTATCCACGTAATCGAACCCAAGGCCGAGGTCGCCGAGAAAGCCGCCGCCGCGATCATCGACGCGGGCCTGTCCAACGTGCACATGCTGCATGACGACGATCTGCGTGCCTGGCAGGAAGAGGCCCCGTTCGATGCGATCCTGATCGAAATGGCGGTCGCGGAGGTGCCCGAGGCGCTGAAATCGCAACTGGCGCTGGGTGGCCGGCTGGTGGCGGTGGTGGGCACCGACCCGCATGCCCAGGAGCTGGTTCGCATCACCCGCCGTGAAAAAGGCCAGTTCGACCGCGAGGATCTGGCCGATCTGCGCTATGTCCCGCCGGTCGACGACCCCGGCGCCGCCACACGGGCCGCGCGCCTGGACATCGCGACGGCACCCCGGATGATCCAGACACGTCCGCGCACCGACGACGCCCTGCCCGGCCTGATCGTCCGCCATGCCGAGCGGTTCGACACCGTGGACGATGCCGATCTCGATCCGCTGATGGACCGCATCGGCGACGCCCGCGTGGTGCTGCTGGGCGAGGCAACGCACGGCACCGCGGAGTTCTACCGGATGCGGGCGCGCATCACCCAGCGCCTGATCCGGGACAAGGGGTTCGGTATCGTCGCCATCGAAGCCGACTGGCCGGATGCGGCGCGCATCGACGACTATGTGCGCCATGTCGATGTCGAACCCGCCGCCTGGCAGGCCTTCAGCCGGTTCCCCACCTGGATGTGGCGCAACGAGGAGACACGCGCCTTCATCGACTGGCTGCACCGCCACAATGCCACGCGCGCGCCCGCCCGGCGCACCGGGTTTTACGGGCTCGATCTCTATAGCCTCTACACCTCCACCCAGGCGATCCTGGAATATCTGGACGGCGTGGACCTCGAGCTCGCCGCACTCGCGCGCCAGCGCTATGCCTGCCTGACCCCGTGGCAGGCCGATCCCGCCGCCTACGGGCGCGCGGCCCTGACCGGGGCTTATGCCTCTTGCGCCGAGGACGTGACCCGCATGTTGGTGGCGTTGTACAAAAAGCGCCACGATCTGTCCCGGCGCGACGGCGCGCGGTTCCTGGATGCCGCCCAGAACGCGACACTGGTGGCCAATGCCGAGCAATACTACCGGATCATGTACTATGGCTCGCGGGCGTCATGGAACCTGCGCGACAGCCATATGTTCGAAACCCTTCAAAACGTCATGCTGTTTCACGGTCCGGCGTCGCGCGCTGTCGTCTGGGCGCATAATTCGCATGTCGGCGACGCCCGTGCGACCGAGATGTCGCGCCGCGGCGAACACAATCTGGGCGAGTTGTGCACGCGGGGGTTCGGCGGCGACTGTTACCGCGTCGGCTTTGGCACCGATCATGGCACGGTGGCGGCGGCCAGCGACTGGGACGGTCCGATGCGGGCCATGCAGGTGCGCCCGGCCCACCCGCAAAGCTATGAGCGGCAATTTCACCTGACCCGGCTTCCGGGGCTGATCCTGCCGATGCGGGCGGGCCAGGAACTGGATGTGGCGACGGCGCTGTCCTATCCCCGGCTGGAGCGGGCGATCGGGGTGATCTACCGCCCCGAATCCGAACTGGAGAGCCACTATTTCGAGGCCGACCTGCCGCAGCAGTTCGACGACTACGTCTGGATCGACAAAACCCGCGCCGTCACGCCGCTCTCGACCGCGACCCTTGAAGGGTTGCCGGACACCTATCCTTTCGGCGTGTGACGCCTCCCAGGGCGCGCGACCCTCGACTGGGCGAATTGATCCTTCTCAACACGGCCCTGACACACCCCGCCTAGACTGCCCTACAGCGACCGCGGATTGCGCCGCCTGTCGGGGTATGGCCCTGACCTATCTTGCTTCTTACAGTCAAAAGGATCTGTCCAATGTCCATGCTCAAAGTCATTGAGGTTCTCGCCGAATCCGAAAAAAGCTTCGAAGACGCGGCCAAAGTCGCGGTGCAGACCGCGGCGAAATCGGTTCACAACATCAAGTCGATCTACATCAGCGACATGACCGCCACGGTCGATGGCAGCGCCATCACCAAATACCGCGTCAACGGCAAGATCAGCTTTGTCCTGGACGATTCGTCGAGCGCGGGCTGACAGGGGACGCACAGGATGGCCGATACAGCCAGCGCCACACAGACGGTCGGGGTCGGCCCCCGCAGGCTTGATGCGATACTGCGGGTGCCGGACGATCCTGTGGGGCTGGTCATCTTTGCGCATGGCGCAGGCAGCAGCCGGTTCAGCCCGCGCAACACACAGGTCGCCGAACATCTGGGCAAGGCCGGGATGGCCACGCTGCTGCTGGATCTGCTGACTGAAATCGAGGCCGCCAATCGCGCCCGGGTGTTCGATATTCCCCTGCTGAGCGCACGGGTGGTTGACGCGATCGACTGGGCGCGCGCGCATCCCGATCTGGGGGATTTGCCGATCGGGCTGTTCGGGTCAAGCACGGGGGCCGCCGCGGCCCTTGTCGCCGCGGCCCGGCGGCGCGATAGGGTTGCGGCGGTCGTGTCGCGCGGCGGGCGGCCCGATCTGGCTGGCACCGCGCTGCCGCTGGTGTCCGCGCCGACGCTTCTGATCGTGGGGGGCGCGGACCATGTTGTGATCGACCTCAACAAAAGCGCCGCCCGCGCGATGATGTGCGCCCCGCGTGTCGAAATCGTACCGGGGGCCACGCACCTGTTCGAAGAGCCCGGAACGCTGGAGCAGGTGATTGCCCTGGCCACGGGCTGGTTCAAGACCCATTTCGCGCGAAAGATCGCCCGATGATCGCCTTTTCCGACCGCGACGCCGCCGGAACGGCCCTGGCCGAGGCCCTGGCCGAATTCGATTTTGTCGATCCGGTCGTGCTGGCGTTGCCACGCGGCGGCGTACCGGTCGCCGTGCATGTCGCCCGCGCGCTGGGAGCGCCGCTGGATCTGGTCATGGTGCGCAAGATCGGAGTGCCCAACCAGCCCGAACTGGCGGCGGGCGCCATCGTCGACGGCGCGAACCCCGAAATGGTGGTGAACGATCATATCTGCGACATGGTCGGTCTGAACCGTGCGGATCTTGAGCGTCTGTCGCAGGTCCAGCTCGAAGAAATCCGCCGCCGCCGCGAAGTCTATCTGCCGGGGCGGCCGCATGTGCCGCTCAGGGGCAAGACCGCGATCGTCGTCGATGACGGCATCGCCACGGGGGCCACGACCCGCGCCGCCCTGCTGGCCGTGCGCCGCCAGCATCCGCGCAAGCTGGTGCTGGCCATTCCGGTCGCGCCCGAGACGACGGTGCGACTGCTGGAGCGCGATGTGGACACGGTCGTCTGTCTCGAGACGCCGGAGCCCTTCCATGCCATCGGCGCGCATTACCGCCGCTTCGATCAGCTTTCGGATGACGAGGTCGTGTCGTTGCTTCGCAGCTACGACGCGGATCTGCGCGCCGCCCAACCCGCCACCGATACCTGAATCCGGGCCGCCCGGTGCCCGCGCGCGGGTTTCTCATCCGGGGTTTTCACAGCGCCTTCACCGCAGGATGATGCGGCGGACCGGTTGCATCTGCTGGTGCATCCGGTCAATTCTTGGCAGCACCGCTTTCGCCTTGCCCCCTCAACGGACCGAAACACGCGCACCGGTCGGTGGTGGTCCGGTTTCGGGCGTGCCCCTGGTGCTGGCGCGCAAAGGAATGGAGACGACACGATGACCAAATTTTCGCTTGCCGTGCATGGCGGGGCCGGGACGATCCGGAAATCCAGCCTCACGCCGGCGCTGGAGGCGGAGTATCACGCGGCCCTGCGCCGCGCGCTCGAGGCGGGACATGATGTGCTGGCCGGGCACGGCACGGCGATCGATGCCGTCACCGCAGCCGTGTGCGCACTGGAGGACGAGCCGTTGTTCAATGCAGGGCGCGGCGCTGTGTTCACCAGCGAGGGCAAGCAGGAAATGGATGCGGCCATCATGGACGGGACAACCCGCGCGGCGGGTGCAGTGGGAGGCATATTCGGCCCGCGCAATCCGATCCGCGCCGCCCGCGCGGTGATGGACGCGACGGATCACGTCATGCTGATCGGTCCGAACGCGCTGAACGTGGCGCGCGATGCAGGACTGCCGTTCGAGGACACGGACTATTTCTTTACTCAGGCCCGCTGGGACGCGCTGCAAAGCACGCTGGCGATGCGCGCGGAGGGCAAGGAAGACGACGATCCCGCCCGGCGGCACGGCACCGTGGGGGCCGTCGCGCGCGATGCGGCAGGCCATCTGGCCGCCGCCACATCGACCGGCGGCATGACCGCGAAATCGCCGGGACGGGTCGGTGACACCCCCCTGATCGGCGCGGGCACCTTTGCCGACAATGCCACCTGCGCGGTGTCCGGCACCGGACATGGCGAGGTCTTCATCCGCTGGTGCGCGGCCTCGGAAATCGCGGCGCGGATGCGGCACGCGGGTCAATCGCTGGCGCAGGCGGCGGATCACGTGGTGATGCATGATCTTGCCCTGAACGATGGCAGCGGCGGTCTGATTGCGGTCGATGCCGACGGAAATCTGTCGCTTCCGTTCAACTGCGAAGGCATGTATCGCGGCACGGTCACGCAGGATGGCCGGTTCGACACGCGGATCCACGGCTAGGCCGATCCGTGCCGTCACGCCTGCCCCCGCGGAACCCGGGGTTGAGACGCCGCGAGATTGCACTACTCTTTCTTTTCACCGCCGCTGTTGGGCTGATCCGGCCCTGACACGCGCTTTGGCGCGGGCGGCGGAACATCATTGGCGGAACGAACAGGCGCCCCCGCGCCCTGTCGGAAAGGACAACATGAAATTCACATTGAACGGACAGGTGGTTGAAACGAACGCGCCTGAGGATACGCCCCTGCTGTGGGTGATCCGCGACGAACTGGGCCTGAAGGGCACGAAATTCGGCTGCGGCATCGCGCAATGCGGCGCCTGCACCGTGCACCTGGACGGATACGCCGCGCGGTCGTGTTCGACACCGATTTCGGTGGTCGAAGGCGCCGAGGTCACAACCATCGAAGGTTTGGCGGAAAACAACGACCACCCGCTGCAAAAGGCGTGGATCGAAGCGCAGGTGCCGCAGTGCGGGTACTGCCAGTCGGGCCAGATCATGCAGGCCGCGACGTTGCTGGCCGATACGCCCGATCCGACCGATGAAGACATCAATGCGGTCATGTCGGGCAATCTGTGCCGCTGCATGTCCTACACACGCATCCGCAAGGCGATCAAAATGGCCGCCGCCGAAGCACGGGAGGCAAACTGATGGCCGATGGCAATTTCTCAGATCTTACGCGCCGCGGCTTTCTGGTCGGGCTGTCCGGGTCCGCGCTGACGCTGGCATTCGCCAATCCGTCATCGGGTCTGGCGGCCGAACACCAGATCGCGAACGGCGGCTTCGAGCCGACCGTCTGGTACGTCATTCATCCCGATGGGCACATCGTCGTCAATATCGCCAAGGCCGAGATGGGCCAGCACGTCGGCACCGCCCTTGCACGGGTCGTCGCCGAAGAGCTTGAGGCGAACTGGGACGACATCGAGATCGTGCATGTCGATAGCGATCCGAAATGGGGTTACATGGTCACGGGCGGGTCGTGGTCGGTCAATCACACATGGTTCATGCTGTCGCAAGCGGGGGCCGCGGGCCGCATCGCGCTGATCGAGGCGGGCGCACGGATGCTGGATGCCGATCCGGCGGATTGCACCGCGCGCGGCGGCATGGTCAAGCACGGCGAGGCATCCGTGAGCTATGGCGACATCGTCGCAGCCGGGCCGGAGTTCCGCAGCTTTTCATCCGAGGAGTTGGGCGCGATCACCCTCAAACCCGCAAGCGAGCGCCGGATCCTCAACACCAGCGCCCAGGCGCTGGACATCCCGGCGAAATCGACCGGCACCGCGACGTTCGGCATCGACGCCGAAGTCGACGGTATGGTCTATGCCCGCCCGGTGCTGCCGCCCTCGCGGTTCGGCGCCGTGGTCAACGGGTTCGACGACAGCAAGGCCAGGGACATTCCCGGCTATCTGCAAACGGTCGAGATCGACGATCCGTCCGGCACCTGCCAGGGCTGGCTTGCCGTGGTGGCAGAGACCTATCCCGCCGCGATCAAGGCCGCCGACGCCCTGAGCGTGGACTGGACACCCGGCCCCAATGCCGATGTGAGCGAAGCGCAACTGGTGGAAGAGGCGGCCCGCCTTGCGAACGATCCCGACAGCGGCGCGCTTTTCGTGTCGCAGGGGGACGCACGGGCCACCATCGACGCGACGGCGCCCGAACGGCTGGTCAAGGGCACCTACCGCACATCGAGCGTGCTGCACTTTCAGCTGGAGCCGGTGAACGCGGTGGCGATGGAGGAAGACGGCCATTGGCACCTGCATGGCGGCAACCAGTGGCAATCGCTGGTCCTGCCTGTCCTGGCCTCCGCCCTTGGGGTGGAACAGAGCAATATCACCCTGCACCAGTATTATCTGGGCGGCGGGTTCGGCCGGCGGCTTTTCGGTGACTACTTCGTGCCAGCCGCGCTGACCGCCAAGGCGGTGGGCAAGCCCGTCAAGATGGTGTTCACCCGCGAGGATGACGCATGGCTTGACTGTGCGCGCTCGCCATCGGTTCAGACGCTGACGACGGCGCTGGATGAAGGTGGTGCGCCCGTCGCATGGGATCATGCCGCGGCGGCGGGGTGGCCGACGACGGCCATTTTCCCGGGCGGTCTTGCCCAGGGCGTGAACGGCGAAAAGCTCGACGCGTTTTCCGCCAATGGTGCGGACCACTGGTATGCCATTCCCGATCAGCGCATCCGTGCCATCGACGTGCCGCTTGTGCGCGAGACGTTCACGCCGGGCTGGCTGCGGTCGGTGGGTGTGGGCTGGATCACCTGGGCGCTGGAAAGCCACATGGACGAGGTCGCCCGCGCCGCCGGGGCCGATCCGCTGGAATACCGCCTGTCGCTGCTCAAGGCCGAAGGCCGCAATGCGGGCGAGGCCCCGGTCAGCGTCGGCGGGGCTGCGAGGCTGGCGGGCGTGCTTGAGCGGGTGCGCGAGATGTCGGACTGGGACGCGCGCGATGCGCTGCCCGACGGCACTGCGCTGGGCCTGGCCACGGCCTTCGGACAGGAACGGTCCATGCCGACATGGATCGCCTGCGTGGTCCGCGCCAAGGTCGATCGCGACAGTGGCGAGGTCAAGGTCGAGAAGATCACGATGGCGATCGACGCGGGCACGGTCGTGCATCCGGACGGCGCGATGGCACAGGCCGAAGGGTCCATCCTGTGGGGGCTGTCGATGGCCTTGCACGAGGCCACGCAGATCGAAAACGGTGTCGTGGCCGATCGCAACCTCGACACCTACACGCCGCTGCGGATGAACCAGGTGCCCGAGCTCGAGATCGAATTCGTCGAGAGCACGGAAATGCCTGTCGGCCTGGGAGAGCCGGGAACGGTGGCGATTGCCCCCGCGATCGGCAACGCGATCCGCGAGGCGCTGGGCGTCAGGGTCACCGATCTGCCGATCCGTCCCGATGCCGTGACGGCCCTGCTCAAGGGCTAGGCGCAACGCCGCGATCCGGTCGGGCCTGCGCGCAGGCCCGACCCACCCCCGAACTGAAACAGCGCCGCCCCAACCCGGGGCGGCGCTTTGTTTTTTGTGGCGCGCCGGGTGTGCCCATGCGCGGCCCGATTTGACCCCGGAAGGAGGATCGGCCGCCGCAGGACATCCTTTGCATCTGACAACTGGCGTCTGCCGCAAAATCAAAATATCCTTCCCGTGCAGGTTCGCGACAGAAAAGGCAGGCGGAATGGCGAAAGCTCCCCCTAAAGGACCCACTGGCAAACGCGCAAAACCGTCGTCGGCGGCACGGAAAAAGCGCGCCATTGCCAAGGCCCCCTCCAAGGCGACGGAGCGCCTGGCGCCGGCGCCGACAGGTGTCGTGCCGGTCGTGGGGCTTGGCGCGTCGGCCGGCGGGTTGCAGGCCTTGTCGGATTTCTTCGAGGCGATGCCCGACGCGGGCGGCATGGCCTTTGTCGTCATTCACCATGCCGACCCCGACCATGAAAGCCTGATGGCCGATCTTCTGGCCAAGCACACCAGGATGACCGTGACGCTGGCAAAGGACGATACGCGCATCGTTCCCGACAATGTGTATGTAATTCCGCCCAACCGGTTTCTGAGCATGGACAACGGCGTCTTGCGGCTGACCGAGCCGGCAGAGCGTCGCGGCCTGCGGCTTCCCATCGATTTCTTCCTGCGCTCGCTTGCCGAGGACCAACAGCAAAAGGCGGTGGCGATCATCCTGTCCGGCACCGGCAGCGACGGTGCGGCGGGTGTTCGCAACATCAAGGCCCAGGGCGGAGTGGTTCTGGTTCAGAAACCGAAGGACGCGGCCCATGACGGGATGCCCCGCAGCGCCATCGCGACCGGGTCGGTGGATTACATCGTGTCAGTCAAGGACATGCCCGCGATCATCCTGAAATACGCCAAGCACCCCTATGTCGACAAAGCCAGGGCGCCCAAGGTCCTGGGCGACAATGCGCGCGGGTCGCTTTACGATATCATCGCCGCGCTCAAGGCCTATTCGCCGATCAACTTCGATCTCTACAAGGAAGGCACCCTGCTGCGGCGGATCGAACGGCGGATGGCCCTGCGGCACATGGAGAACTCAGCCGACTATCTTGCGTTGCTGCAAGACAGCCCGGAAGAAGCGGCCAGGCTTTGCAGTGACCTGCTGATCAGCGTGACATCGTTTTTCCGCGACCCGGAGGCGTTTGAATACCTGTCCGGAAACGTTCTTCATGACATGGTGGAAAATCAGACCTCGGGCCAACCGATCCGCGTCTGGGTTCCGGCCTGCGCGACGGGCGAGGAAGCCTATTCCCTGGCGATCCTGCTGATCGAAAAAATCTCTGCGTTGCGTAAGGACGTCAAGCTTCAGGTCTTTGCGTCGGACGTGGACGAAACCGCGTTGTCGGTGGCCCGCTCGGGCGTCTACCCCGACGCGATCGAGGAAACGGTATCGCCCGAACGGCTGGAACGGTTCTTCATCCACGAGGATCACACCTACCGCGTCGTGCCCGAACTGCGCGACACGGTCGTCTTTGCCAGTCAGAACATCCTCGCCGATGCGCCGTTTTCCAAGCTTGATCTGATCTCCTGCCGGAATCTGCTGATCTATCTCAATGCCGACGCGCAAGAGCGCATCATCCACATGTTTCATTTCGCCCTGAACGAGGACGGCATCCTGTTTCTCGGCTCGTCCGAGACGGCGAATGCCCAAGAGATGTATTTCCGTCCCGTTTCCAAGAAATACCGCGTGTATCGACGCGCCGGCGGGGTTCGGAACCGCCCGATCAATTTTCCCTCGCCGCAAAGATCGTACTTGGGGCACCTTGCGCCGGCGTTGCGCGCGGCCGACGCCCCGAAAGGCGTGCCCCTGGCCGATCTGAGCCAGAAGGTCCTGATCGAGCATTACGCGCCTGCGGCCGTTCTGATCAACGGACAGATGGAAGCCCTGTTCGTGCAGGGTCCGGCGGATCGCTACCTCAAGGTGCCGCTGGGCGAGGCAAGCCAAGATTTGCTGGCGATGGCGCGCGACGGCATGCGCGCGCAACTGGGCAGCGCCGTACGCAAGACCATCCAGCAAAACAAAGAGGTCGCGCGCACCGGAACGGTGACCCGCGACGGGGTCAGCGTGGCCGTGACGATCAAGGTGCACCCCATGCGGGTCGAGGACGCGCAGCTCTACCTCGTGACCTTTACCGATCAGCCGGTGACGGAACCCGCGCCAAGCCTTGACGACGTGTCCAAAGGCAGCGCGGCCTACCAGCAGTTGGAAAAGGAACTGGAGACGACGCGGCTCGATCTTCAGAACACGATCCGGGATTTCGAGTTATCGACAGAAGAACTGAAGGCCGCCAACGAAGAAGCCATGTCGATGAACGAGGAGTTCCAGTCGACCAACGAAGAACTGGAAACGTCCAAGGAGGAATTGCAGTCGCTGAACGAGGAACTCACGACCCTCAACAGCCAGCTTCAACAAAAAGTCGATGACGAGCGGCGCCTGTCGGACGATCTGAACAATCTCCTGTCCAGCTCGGGTGTCGCCACGCTGTTTCTCGATCCGGACCTCAACATCAAACGTTTCACACCGGCGACCCGTGACCTTTTCAACCTGATCACGAACGATGTCGGACGTCCGTTCAGCGACATCACCGGCAAGATCGACGATCCCGACCTTCTGAACGACGCGCGCCGGGTCATTTCCGAACTGACGGCGATCGAGGTCGAAGTGCAGGCGACCGACGGTCGTTGGTTCATTCGCCGGCTTCTGCCCTACCGGACGCAATCCGGGCAGATCAACGGCGTGGTGGTCACGTTCACGGATGTGTCGGACATCAAGAACATGCAGGAGGCACATAAACAGGCCCAGCGCTTTGCCGAGAATATCGTCTCGACGGTGCGCGAGCCGATGCTTGTTCTCGACAACACCCTGGCGATCGTCCGGGCAAGCCTGTCCTTCCACAAGTTGTTCCAGACCTCGCCCGAGCAGATCGAAGGCCAGGTTCTTTTCGATCTTCAGGGGCAGCAGTGGGACCGGCCCCGCCTGCGACAGTTGCTGGAACGTATCCTGCCGAACAAGACGACCGTCGAAGACTACGAGATCAAGATCGACACCGCACGGTTGGGCAAGCGGACGATGCTGTTGAACGCCCGCACGCTCGAGGGTGAAAACGACCACGGCACCATGATCCTGCTCGCGCTCGAGGACGTGACGGAGCGCAAGAGGATCCAGGCCGACCTGGAGGAACGCGAGGCGCGGTTGCGCGCGATCCTGGACGCCGCGCCCGAGGCGATCATCACCATCGACGAACATGGCATCGTGGGCAGCTACAGCCCCGCGGCGGAGAGCCTTCTGGGATTTCCCGCCAACGAGGTCATCGGCAAGAATGTCAGCATGCTGATGCCCGCGCCCGACAGGGACAAGCACGATTCCTATATTTCGCACTACATCAGGACCGGCGAAAAACGGATTATCGGCATCGGCCGCGAGATGAACGCCTGCCGGAGGGATGGCACGATCATCCCGATCCGCCTGACCGTTGCGGAATGGTGGATCGAGGGCAAACGCTATTTCACCGGCATCATCCACGACCTGACAGAAGACATGCAGCGCCGAGACGCCTTGAACCGGGTGCAAAAGATGGAGGCCGTCGGGCAACTGACCGGCGGACTTGCGCATGATTTCAACAATCTGCTGACCGTAATCATCGGCAATCTCGAACTGCTGGACATGCACCTTGGCGACCATCCCAAGCGCGACCTGCTTGTCGAGGCGCTGGAGGCGTCGAACCTGGGGGCGCAACTGACGGCGCAGATGCTGGCCTTTTCGCGGAACCAGGCGCTGACCCCGGAAATCGTGGCGCTGAATACGCTGGTGCGATCGCTGCGCCCGATGCTGACGCGCACCCTGGGCGAGCAGATCACCATCGAAACCGAGCTTGCCGACGATCTGCGCATGACCCTGACCGATCCGGGGCAGATCGAAAGCGCCATCCTGAACCTCGCACTCAACGCGCGCGATGCCATGCCCGATGGCGGCACCCTCGGCATTGCGACATGGAACGCCATTCTGGACGAGGATTACGCCGCCACGCAGGTCGACGTGACGCCCGGGGTGTATGTCGCGCTGGCGGTCACCGATACCGGGCACGGAATGACGCCGGATGTGATCAACCGCGTGTTCGAGCCGTTCTTTACCACCAAGGGGCCCGGTGCAGGTTCGGGGCTGGGGCTGAGTATGGTCTATGGCTTTGCCAAACAGTCGGGCGGCCACGTCGCAATTGACAGCACCCCCGGCGTGGGCACGAAAATCACCCTGTTTCTGCCGGTCGCGTCGGAAGGCGAGGCCGAGTTCGCCGATGTCACGCCCGATATGGTGGCCAGATCATCCGATGAAACCATCCTCGTGGTGGAGGACGACCCATGTGTCCGCAGGCTGACCGTCATGCGCCTCAACGAATTGGGCTACCAGGTCATCGCCGCCGAGGACGGCCCGACCGCGATCGAGGTGCTCAGGAAAAACGGTGACATCGACCTGATCCTTTCCGATGTGGTTATGCCCGGCGGCATGTCGGGGTTCGAGGTCGCGGAAAAGGCGCTCGAGATCAATCCCGACCTGAAGGTCCTGCTTGCGACCGGATACGCGAAATCGGAGCGACCGGGCAACGGCGAGCCGGCGACGCCCCACAAGATGCTGCGCAAACCCTACAGCCTGCAGGAGCTTGCCCAGTCGCTGCACGAGCTGCTGGACTAGATCAGCGTCACGGCGCGCCGGTGCCCCGACCGCCGGCGGGGGCCTGTTTCGACGGGCCAGCAACCAAAGGCCCGCGGAACCGCGCGGTCAAAGGCCAGGCTCCTTTTCGCGGCGCCCCGGCACTATGCCGCGCGACTGCATTTCCCTTGCCAACCGTGGGAAATTCACCATGACTTGAGGCACATCGCCGAATTTCGGCGCGCTTGCATGACCCTGACAGGGGGGCTGGCGGACGTGATATTTTTCAAGTTTGGATCCCGGCCGGCAGTACGCGGACGGATCGAGAGGTGTTCGACATCAAAGGGACATCAACCAGCAAAGGCCCGTCCGAGACCGCGTTGCGCGGCGGTATCTGGACGACGGTATCGCGGGTCTTGGTGCAGGTCATCCAGTTCGGGATCTTCATGGTGGCCGTCCGTGTGATGCGGCCCGAGGAATTCGGGATCTTCGCACTGGTCGCGGCACTTATCTTGTTTCTCAACCAGATGGCGACGGCGGGTTGGTCGGAATACATACTGCATTGGAAAGGGGCGGAGGACCGGCTGCGGCAAACCCTCTTTCTTGCGCTGGTCGCCGGTCTTGTCGGATCGGCGCTGGGGGTGTCTTTGTCGTTCTTCGCGCATATGTTTAGCGATGACCCCGTCGTCGCTTGGCTGGCGCGGGTTCTGTCGGCGAGCGTCGTTTTCACCGCGGTCGGGGCAACCTATTCCGGCGTGCTGATATGGCAGGGCAGGATTTCCGTGTCGGCGATCTGCATCCTGACCGGAGAGATGGCCAATTTCGCCGTCGCGGTTACATCGCTTTTGCAGGGTCAGGGCATCATGGCGCTGGCCTATGGCCGACTTGCCGGCGCAATCGTCACCTGCGGCGCATCGATGGCGGCGTCGCACCTGCGGCCGGTCGTCACCACGCAGCTATCCTTGATTGCCGAAATAGCGGTTTTCTCGTGGAATATCATGGCGACACGGCTGCTCGTGACCTTTCGCAGCTACGCGGCGACCCTGATGATCGGCGGTTTCATGGGGCCGGCGGCGGTTGGCATCTATCGCGCCGGGCAGCGCGTTGTCGGCGCTTTCGAAGAAATCCTGAGCGAACCCGCGCGTATCCTGGCATGGAGCCATTTTCGCAAGTTCCATACCACCGCAACCCCGGACCAAGGTTTCGACGAGGCGGCGCGGCGATACTTTCCGATGCTGATCTATTGTGCCGTCCCGCTGTTCACCGGGATTGCGGTGATGGCCGACGATCTGATCCGCGGGATGCTGGGCGCGGACTGGACCGCGGCGGTGCCCGTGGTTCAGGTTCTGGCGATCGCGGCATTTATCCGCGCGTCAAGTTCGGCCTCCACGCCCATCTTGTCGCTGGTGGGCAAGGTCGGCCTGCTGCCACGCTACGTGCTTTTGTACTCACTCATTTCCATCGCGTGCATATCCGTGGGCGCGGTGTTCGGCGTTATCGCGACCGCCCTGTCCGAAGTCATTGCCGCGGTGATCGTGTTCGTCATCAATGCGCGGGTGATGCGCATCCATGCCGATGTGCGATGGCCGGCCATTCTTGCCGGTTGCTGGCCGGTGCTGCCCGCGGTCCTGGCTGCGTTGCCGGTTCCGTACCTGCTGATCGGCACTGGCCCGGTCGCACATCTGCACCCGCTTGTGCGGTTTGTCGGTCTGGGTCTGTGCATGTTGGCAGTCTATGCCCCGGTGATCGCGATTTGTGACAGGTCACTGCGGTCTGCCATCGGGCGCAAGATACGATCATTGGCCGGTTAGCGAACTGTTTCGCGGCGCGGCGGCCTGTCCGCCGCGGATCAGGCTGCGATAAAGCCTTTCACGGCAGAATTGCAGGTTTGCACTTCGGTTTCTGGGTCGGCGGAAATTTGAGCGCGCGGCAGGCGGGACAAAGGATACATCGGCCAGAATCAGCGATGCGCTCCCGGAAAACGGCTTGATTTCGCCCACACACTTATCGGTTGAAAATCATTTGTCTTCGGACGCTGTTTTCTTGCTACTCTCATGGCATGAACAAAGAGGTGTTGCCCCCACTGGAACATCAATCGAAAATTCGCACGAAAACGATGCCCCGGTCCCGTCCCCACCGGCTTCGAGGATCGGTTCTGCGAACGATCGTCGTCGTGGCCTGCGCGGTGTTCTGGGGCGTGGCGATTTGGATGATTCTGGTTTGATAGGGCGCCAGGTGCGTATCTGTCGCCGAAATGGAAACAATCTCGGACGACTGCCTTGAGATTGACACCCTTGGGAAAACTTGTGCGCGGCCACAGTATTTGGTGGCTTTGAGCGCAGCGGCTACAATTTCTGCGGCGTCCGGGGGCGCCGCGACGTATCCGCCAGCAGGATCGAATTCCACCGACCCGGTGAAAGCTGACGCTGGCGCAAAGAAGAGTCGATTTTCGCAAGTCGATGATTTACCCTGAAAAAATTGGATCACGAAATTAGTGTGATTTCAGTTTGGTGGGGGCCGAACTTCCTTTGTAGATATTTTTCGCAGCACTATTTCGTGACTGCACCAAAAGGATTGTGCTCCCCGTTTGCGTGGGGGATGACATGCTTGACGATGCTGCAAGAAACGCGTTGGCGGAATTGCAATATGACGCCGATGCAACTCTGATCGACCAAGTCCTGAACGTCGCCGACATCGTGCCCGATGCCATTGCATTGCGCGGTGGTGGACACAGCTTCACGTATTCCCAAATGGGTGCCGCCGCCGATCGGATTGCCTGGCATCTGATGGCGAATGGCGTCGGGCCGGGCAGCCAAGTCGCCATGATCACCGACCGCACGCTGCATTCCGTGCTCGTGATGGCGGGGATCATGCGCGCCGGGGCGGTATATGTGCCGCTCGATCCGGCCTACGACTCCAAGCAGCTCGGCTATGTCATCGACGACTGCACCCCAGCGTCGATCCTGTGGGATGCGCCCTACGGCAATCTGGCGAAAGGGCTGGCCCCGGCGGGCACGCCCTTGCTGAATATCCAGAACCTGTTGCAAGACGCGCCGGACGCGCGCCCCGGCTTTCCCCGCCGTAGTGGCGACGATCCCTGCTACATCATGTACACCTCGGGATCGACCGGCAAACCCAAGGGTGTCGTGCTGCCCCATCGCGCCATCACGCGGCTGGGGTACGATCAGCCCGTCGGGCAGTTCACGCCCAGTGACGTGTCTCTCGCGAATTCAACGATCGCCTGCGATGCTTCGACGTGGGAAATCTGGGCGCCGCTGCTCAACGGGGCGTCGGTCGCGGTCGTGACCCAAACCAAACCGGCATTGGACGTGCTGGCCCGCGTCATCCGCGACGAACAGGTCACCGTGGCCTTTTTCTATACCGGGCTGGCACACCTGATGATCGAACACCACCTCGATGCGCTTGGTGGGCTGCGGCAATTCAGGGCTGGCGGCGATGTCATGTCCTCCTCTCACATGCGGCGCTTGATGGACACCTACCCAGATGTCGAGATTATCAACGGCTATGGCCCGACCGAAAATTCCGTGTTCACCACCATTCACCTGCTGTGCCGCGCAGATGTTGAGGGCGGCTCGATCCCGATCGGGGTGCCAACGGGGCATTGCGACTGCTTTGTCATCGACGACGACCACGCCGAACTGGGCGATGGAGAGTTGGGCCAGCTTGTTGCGGCGGGGCCGAGCGTGGCGCTGGGATACCTCAATCAACCCGATCGCAGCGCGGTGTCCTTTATCGCCGATCCGCGGCCCGGGCACAGCGGCCTGGTCTATCTGACCGGCGACCTGGTGCGGCGGCGCGATACCGGCATTTACGAATTCTCCGGCCGCGTGGACCGGCAGGTCAAGTTGGGCGGTCGCCGGATCGAGCTGGACGAGGTCGAACATCACCTGCGCGAATTGCCCATGCTGACCGACGCGGCGGTCGCGTTGGTCACCACCCCATCGGGGGATAAGCGGATCGCGTCGTTTCTGAAACCCCAAGGCGGGATGCCTCAGGATCATACCGCGTTCATCCGCGCGGTCATGGCTGCGCTGGCGAACAGCCTGCCCGACGGCATGCTGCCCCGCGTCAATCGCGTCCTGCCCGAGTTCCCCCTGACCGTGAACAGCAAGATCGACCGAAAGGCACTGCTGCGCAGCCTTGAAGAGACCCCGGCCACCCGCGAACCGGACCCACCCGCGCCCAAGGCAACTGTGGCGAAATCCGTCTCGGTCAATGACGTATCGCGCCAGATCGCGACGATTTGGGATCAGTCCCTGAAATGTGGTCCCGTCGCGGACGACATGACATTTTTCGAGGCGGGCGGCACGTCCTTGCAACTGGTCGACGTGCATGCCGAACTCAAGAAACACTTCCGCATCGGTTTCGACATCACCCTCTTGTTCGAGGCACCGAAGCTTGCGCAGCTCTCGGCCCGGCTGGCCGAGATCATAGCGCAGCAAGAGCCCGATCAAGCCCCTGTTCGCGATGCCGCGCCGGACGCGCACCCGACAGGGGTGACGGAGCTTCCCGACGCGGCCATCGCAATCGTGGGCCTGTCGGCCCGTACCCCTGCGTCGGGGTCCATCGCCGAATTCTGGGACCATCTGCGGCAGGGCACGAACCTGATCCGCCCCTTTGCCCCCGACGAACTGGAGGACAGCTTCACCCCGCAAGAACGCGCCGCGGGCAATTATGTCCCGACCCGGCCTCATCTGCCGGACGCCGGCCTTTTCGACGCCAAGTTCTTTTCGATGTACCCGCGCGAAGCGGCGGTCACCGACCCGCAGGCCCGGATCTTCATGGAAATGTGCTACGAGGCCCTGGAGGACAGCGGCCACGACCCCAAACACACCAAGATGAGCACGGGCGTTTTTGCCGGGTCGTCGATGAACACCTACCTGATCCACAACGTGCTGGGAAACCGCGCCGAGGCCGAGGCCTTCACCTCGAACTACCAGACCGGAAAATATTCGGAACTGACCGGCAACCTCGGCGATTGCCTGGCGACGCGCGTGTCGTTCAAGCTGAACCTGCAGGGCCCGGCGATGACGGTGCAGACCGCCTGTTCAACCTCGCTGACGGCTATTTCACAGGCGGTGCTGAACCTGCGGTCAGGCCTGTGCGACATGGCGCTGGCCGGGGGCGTTTCCATCACTTTCCCGCAAAGGCGCGGCTACTTCACCCAAGACGGCGGGCTGGCGTCGGATGACGGCACCTGCCGCCCGTTTGACGCGCAGGCAACGGGCACCGTGTTTTCGCATGGTGGCGGGGTTGTCGTTCTGCGCCGTCTGGCGGACGCGGTCGCGGATGGCGATCAGATCTATGCCGTGATCCGCGGTGTCGGGGTGAACAATGACGGCGCCGACAAGATTTCCTACACCGCGCCCACGGTTCTGGGTCAGGCTGCGGCCATTCGCATGGCCCACGCCGACGCCGGTGTCGCGCCCAAGACGATTTCCTACGTGGAATGCCACGGCACCGCGACTCCGCTGGGCGACCCGATCGAGGTCAGCGGGCTGCGGCAGGCATTCGGCTCCGACCTCGATGAAGGGCAGTGCGCACTCGGCTCTGTCAAAGGCAATATCGGCCATCTGGATGCCGGCGCAGGCGTGGTCAGCGTGATCAAGACGGCGCTGATGATGACGCATCGCGAAATCCCGCCAGTTGCCAATTTCAAGACCCTGAATGACCGGATCGACCTGTCCGGCTCTCCTTTCCGCATTCAGACCGAACTGTCGGACTGGCGCGCGGACGGGCCGCTGCGGGCCGGGGTCAGTTCCTTTGGTGTCGGCGGCACGAACGTGCATGTGGTTCTGGAGGAAGCCCCACCGCAGCGCCGGCGGGAGATACCAGACAACGTTCAGACGGTGGTTCTGTCCGCCAGGACGCCGGACGCGCTGGTGCAGATGCAGACCCGGCTCGCCGATGCGATGGAGGCAAACGATCCGCCGGATCTGTGCGACGTGGCATTCACGCTTCAGGAAGGGCGCAGCGCGTTCGCATACCGACTGGCCGTGGCGGGCACACAGACCGCCGAAGTGGCGGCCAGGCTGCGCCGTGCGCCTGCCGTGCGCAAGCCGGCCCTGTCCGGCACACCGGCGGTTTCGTTCATGTTCCCCGGCCAGGGGTCGCAATATCCCGGCATGGGCAGCGGACTTTACCACAGCGAACCGGAGTTCGCCCGCTGGATCGACGAGGGTGCCGAAATCCTGCGCCCGATCCTTGGGCTCGACGTGAAAACCATGCTGTGCTTTGGCGATTCGTCGGACAAGGACGCGGCGCGCGCGTTGCGCGAGACCCGGTTGACGCAACCGGCGCTTTTCCTCACGCAATATGCCTGCGCAAAGCTGTGGATGGCCCGCGGCGTGGTGCCTGCCGCGATGATCGGGCATTCCGTGGGCGAATTCACCGCCGCCGCGCTGGCGGGTGTGATGAGCTTCGAGACCGGCCTGGGGATCATCGCGACACGTGGTCAACTGATGCAGGACCAGCCCGAAGGCGCTATGCTGTCGGTGCGCGCGCCGCTGGATGTGCTTGAACCGCACCTTGACGCCAGCGTCGATATCGCCGCGCGGAACGCGCCGAAACTGAACGTGGTCGCCGGTGCCTTCGACGCGGTCGCGCAATTGGAAGAGCGTCTCAAGTCGGCGGGCATCGCCTGCGCCCGGCTGCATACCTCGCATGCCTTTCATTCGCGGATGATGGACCCTGTCTGTGACGGCCTGACCGAGGCCCTGGCAGGTATCGCCCTGACCCCGGCGCACATTCCCTATGTCAGTTGTGTCACCGGCACGTGGATCACCCAAGCCGAGTGTACCGATCCGGCCTATTGGGCACGGCAGGCCCGCGCGGCGGTGAACTTTGCCGATGCCGTGACCGAACTCGCCGGGCCGGATCCTGCGATCCTGCTCGAGGTCGGGGCGGGCAATACGCTCAGCGCATTCTGCGCGCAGACCCTGCCGCGCGACGCGCAGGTGGCAATTGTCCAATCGCTGCCCGATCACACCCGACCCGACAGCGACGAGGTGACAATGGCCGAAGGGTTCGGTCGGCTCTGGGCTGCGGGGGCCGAGGTGGCGTGGGACAAGCTGGGCCCGCGTGGCAACCGGCGCGTTTCTCTGCCCACCTATCCCTTCGAGCGAAAGCTTCACTGGATCGACGCACCGGCGCCCGATTTCGCAACCGACCAAGCCACGCCGCCTGCGGCCGCCGTCGCAGCCCCCAATCCCATACGCCAACAGGAGGTTGCCCCAATGGCCGACCCATCGACTGCACCGGTCATCGACCGCACACCCCGACTGATCAGCGACGTGCTGGCGATGCTCAGCGATGTCTCGGGCGAAGACCTCGGTCCCGACGACGCGGGCGCCTCGTTCCTCGATCTGGGTTTCGACTCGTTGTTTCTTGGACAGGTCGCACAAAAGCTGGGATCGGAATACGGAATTGACCTTACGTTTCGCCAGTTGCTTGCGAACTATCCCACCGCAGAGGCGGTCGCGGCCTATCTGGATGCGACCCTGCCGCCCGAAGTCGCCGAGGCCCTGCCCGCCCAGGACGGTGCAGCCCCGACCGGCACCACGGCCGCCGCCCCGGCAGTCGTCCCGGCCGCAGCACCGGTCCCGACAGCACCCGCAACCGCCCCGGTCGGTGCCGACAGCTCCGCCGCCGCCCTGATGCAAGCGCAGATATCCGCGATGCAGTCACTGTTTTCGCAACAACTCCAGACGATTTCAGGGGCCCAGCCCGCCGCAGCGGCGGTTCCTGTTGCGCCGTCACGGGACACTGTCGCGCCATCGCAGGCCGCAGCACCCGTGGCTGCGGCCCCGACCGCACCGACCGACGATGCGCCACGCGAGGACGCAAAGCCGAACTTCTCGATCGGGCGGGCGACCAACGCGAGCGGTGGCGACCTGACGGAGGAGCAATTGCGCTTTGCCCGCGATCTGGCCGATCGCTACAGTGCGCGCAGCCCGAAATCCAAGGCCTATGTGCAAAAATATCGGTCCGTCATGGCCGATCCGCGCACCGCGTCAGGATTTCGCGCGGAGTGGAAGGAACTGGTGTTCCCGATGGTCTGCGACACATCCAAGGGCGCGCACCTGTGGGACATCGACGGCAATCAATACGTCGATCTGGTCAACGGCTTCGGCCAGACCGCCTTTGGCCATTCGCCCGACTTCGTGATCGATGCCGTCACCCGCCAGATGAAACGTGGCTTTGCCATCGGACCGCAAAGCGACCTGGCCGGCCCCGTCGCAGAGCGTTTCGCGCGCTTCGTGGGCCACGAACGCGCCGCGTTCTGCAACACCGGGTCAGAGGCCGTTATGGCGGCGATGCGGATCGCCAGGACCGTGACCGGGCGCGAAAAGATCGTGGTTTTCGGAAACGACTACCACGGCCAGTTCGACGAGGTGCTGGTCAAAGGCAAGAAGCGCGGTGGCGACCCGACCGCCTTGCCGATCGCGCCGGGCATACCCCGGTCCAGCCTGTCGAACATGATCGTGCTGCCCTATGCCGAGCAGGACAGTCTTGACTGGCTGCGCGACAACATCGCGCACGTCGCCGCCGTGGTCGTCGAGCCGGTGCAAAGCCGCCATCCCGATCTGCGCCCCCGCGCCTTTGTGCAGACCATTCGCGACCTGACGCAGGCCGGGGGGGCCGCAATGGTGATGGACGAGGTCGTGACCGGCTTTCGCGTCGGGCCGCGCGGGATGCAGGGGGAATGGGACATTCAGGCCGACATGGCGACCTATGGCAAGGTCATGGGGGGCGGTATGCCCGTGGGAATGCTGGCCGGATCTGCCCGGTTCATGGATGCGCTCGATGGCGGTATGTGGCACTTCGGCGATGCGTCCGTGCCCGAGGCCTCTCCAACCTTCTTTGCGGGTACATTCGTGCGGCATCCGCTGGTGCTTGCCGCGATAGAGGCGACCCTCGACCACATGGAGAGGAACGGCGCCGACCTGTGGCAGGCGACCGCCGCGCTGACCGCAAGCGCCGTGGGCCGGATGAACGACATCCTGGAGCAACGCGGCCTGCCGCGCATGGTCGAGACATACTCAAGTTGGTTCGTCCCGCAGGTCACGGATCAGGACCCGAATGCGGCCCTGTTGTTTCCGTTGATGCGGCTGGGCGGGGTGCATGTGCAGATCGGCTATCCTTGCATCTTCACCACCGCCCATGGCCAGGCAGAGGCAGACAAGGTCGTCGCCGTCTTCGAACAGTCGGTCGATGCGCTGCGCAGCGTGGGCATTCTGGCGTCGGACACCACCGCGGCGTCGGCCACGCGCCCGGCGGAACAGGCGCCGACACGGGACATTCCGCTGACAGAGGCGCAGCGAGAAATCTGGATGACCGCGCAACTGGGCAAGGCGGCCTCGTGCTGCTTTAACGAAAGCGCGTCGATCGAGCTGGACGGACCGCTGGACCGGGATGCACTGCAGCGCGCGTTCGACCGGGTGATCGCGCGGCACGACGGCCTGCGGCAGGTCTTTGACCGCGCCGGCGAAACCTTTGACATCCTCGATCCGTTCTCGCTGCCGCTCGACCTGCACGACCTCGGCAATCACGCCGATGCGGACGCCGCACTGGCCGACCTTCTGGCCCGCGACGCCGCCACCGAGATCGATATCGTCGAAGGCCCGCCACTGCGCGCGTTCTTGGTGCGCAAGGCGACGGACAAGCATGTTCTTGTGATCAATGCGCATCACATCGTCTGCGACGGCTGGTCCTACAACGTAATCGGCAGCGACCTGGCGGCCTGCTATGCGCAGGAGGTGACCGGCACCACGGCAGACCTGCCGCCCGCGCCATCGTTTGCCCGGTACGCGATGGACCGCGCCGGGACCAAGACATCGGACGCCACGCGCAGCTATTGGCAGGCGCAATTCGCCGACCTGCCGGAATTGCCGGACCTTCCGACGGATCGGCCGCGCCCCGCGATGAAGTCCTTTTCCGGATCGACCTGCACGGCGCATATTCCGGGTGACGTGATGCGCGGCGCGCGCAAGGCGGGGGCGGCGCAAGGCTGTACGCTCTTTGCCACGCTCTTTGCCGCGCTGCAGATCGTGATCGGGCGGCTGTCGGGCTCTGACGACATAGTCCTTGGCGTCCCCGCCGGTGGCCAGGCCAATCTTGCCGACAGCGCCCTTGTCGGGCACTGCGTCAATTTCCTGCCGATCCGCAGCACCTGGACCCCCACGGCCTCGGTGGCCGAGACACTGGCGCAGGTGCGCGACCGGGTGATGGATGCCTTCGAGCATCAGGAATACACCTACGGAACACTGGTGCGCGATCTCGACATCGACCGCTCGCTCAACCGGTTGCCGCTGACCGAGATCCAGTTCAACCTCGAACGGCTGGGCGAAAGCGTCGACATGGGGCCGGTGCGCGCGACGATGGCGCCCAATCCCAAGGCCGCGGTCAATTTCGACCTGTTCTTCAACATCGTGGAGCGGCGCGACGGGCTGCGGGTGGATGTCGATTACAATACGGATGTGTTCGACAAGTCCACGGTCGAACGCTGGATCGGCCATCTTGAAACCGTGCTGTCGGAAATGGCCGCGGACACCGCGCGCCCGATTGCGCAGGTTCCGGTCCAGTCCGCCGGGGAACGCGCCTGGATGCTCGAGACGCTGAACGACACCGCTGCCCCGCTGCCCGCGCCGCAAACCGTCGATGCGATGGTGGCGCGCGCCGCCACCGCGCACCCTGATGCCATCGCCATCGAGGACAGCGCGGGCCAGATGACCTATGGCCGGCTTGAGCGGCGCAGCGACGCGATTGCCGCGGCCTTGCAGGCGCAGGGTGTCGGCCGCGACGGCCGCATCGCGGTGGCGGTGCCCCGCTCGGCAGAGGGCATCGCGGCGCTGCTGGCGGTGATGAAGACCGGCAATGCCTATGTGCCGCTCGACGTGACGCAACCGCCGGCAAGACTTCGCATGATCCTTGAGACTGCCGATGTGGCCGCAATCCTGCACGATCACGCCGAACTGCCGGAGTGCGCATCCGGGCTTGGGCTGACCGCGCTCGGGATTGGCGATTGCCCGCAGTCGGGCACGCCCGAGGCCTGCCAGGCGACCGGCGATGCCTCGGCCTACGTGATGTTCACCTCCGGCTCGACCGGCGTCCCGAAAGGGGTCGAGATCAGTCATCGCTCGGTCGTGAACCTGCTTGGATCGATGGCGCAGGAGCCTGGATTTGACCAGAACGACGTTTTGCTGGCCGTGACCACGACGATGTTCGACATCTCCGTGCTCGAGATGTTCTTGCCGCTGACCGTCGGCGGGCGCTGCGTGATCGCCCCGCACGAAGACGTGCTTGACGGCTTTCGGCTGGTCGAGCGTCTGGGCCGGGGCGACATCACCCACATGCAGGCCACCCCCACCCTCTGGGCGATGGCGCTGGAAGCCGGGTTCAAACCCCGCAATGGGCTGACCATGCTGGCCGGTGGCGAGCCTCTGCCGCAGGATCTTGCCGACCGTCTGACGGAGAACGGCGCGGATGTCTGGAATGTCTATGGGCCGACCGAAACCACGATATGGTCCGCGATTGCCCGCATGCGCCCCGGCGACAGCGTGACCATCGGGCATCCGATCGCGAACACCCAACTGCATGTGCTGGGAGAGGCGGATCAGCTTTTGCCGATCGGGGCGGTGGGCGTGCTGAATATCGGTGGCGCCGGACTGGCCAAGGGGTATTTCCGCAACGCGGAACTGACCCGCGCTGCGTTTCGCGACGTGACCCTGAACGGCACGGCCCGGCGTCTGTACAGGACCGGAGATCGCGCGCGGCGGCTGGCCGATGGATCCATCGAAGTGCTCGGCCGCGAGGACGGGCAGGTCAAGCTGCGCGGCTTTCGGATCGAGTTGGGCGAGATCGAAAGCGCCCTGCGCGGGCTGGAGGGGGTCGCGGCGGCGGCTGTTGCGCTGAAACCCACACCGCGCGGCGGCGATCAGCTTGTCGGCTACGTCGTGGCCCGCGGGGGCCGTGATCCGCAGCCCGGCGCCTTGGCCACCGCGGTCGGCGAGGCCCTGCCCGCCTACATGGTGCCGACCGCCTGGGTGTTCCTGAGCAAGCTGCCGTCAAACGCCAATGGCAAGCTGGACCGCAAGGCGCTACCCGATGCCCAGAGTGTCGCCACGATCACCGCGCTGCATACCGCACCGGGCACCGCAACCGAAACCAGGATGGCCGAGATCTGGGAATCCGTTCTGGGGATGGATGGCATCAGCACCTCGCAAACCCTGTTCGCGCTGGGTGCGGATTCGCTGACCGTCTTTCGGATAGCTGCACGGCTGATCGATGCTGGGATGAATCTCGAAGCGCGGCACCTGCTGGAATATCCGTCAATCGCGCGACTGGCCGCCTTTGCCGACAGCCGGCAGGACGATCCGGCGGCACCCAAGAAGCCATCGCTCAAATCCTTTCGGCGCGGGGCGCGGCGCGGGGTGTGAGCCCGGGCGCCAACCCGGCGGCGTCACCCGCCGGTCAGCGGGCCGGCGATCTGGATCCGGCGGCGGACCGAGCCGTTGCCGCCGGGGCCGCCGGGCGCGATTTCGAAATCAACCGTATCGCCCGGCGCCAGTTGCAACGACACCCCCGAAAGCGAAAACCTGTCCGGCGTGATCGTGGCTTGGGAAATCGTCTGCCGATTGTGCCGGATCAGAAGCTGCGAGGCTTCGGTCTTGGGCGATGCTTCCCACCAGCCGCTTACACGGTAGCGCCCGCCCGCCCGCGCGGTGAATCGCTCGATCGCGTGATAGGGCTTGTCGCCGAACCGCGCGGTCGTGATCCAGTCGTCGCGAACGGCCAGCGGTGACAGGTCGGGCGCACCCCGGTAGCTGGTCCAGTCCCAGTCGATGATCTCCAGCGGGACAAGGCCAATGTCGGGCCGCAGCGCATAATAGCTCCAGGGCGGCTGACCATATTGGTACAAGCTGTCGGCGACGATTTCCGAAGCGGCGACCTGCACCTCGATCCCCCGGCCCACGACAATCACGGGGCTGTCCGTCAACCGTGTCACGGGCGCGATGTCTCGCCCGCGTGTGTCGAGAAAGCTCGCCGCGCCCGTGATGGCGACGGTGGCGCCGCTGCCCCAAAGCACATAGGCCTCTCCGCTGGTGCCGAATTCGAACACGCGGACAGTCGCATCGTCGCTGAGCGTGCGGGGCCGACCGAGCGGGATCAGCCGGGTCTGCAACATCTGGAAGGTTTCCGCGGCGGGCTTGCGCGCTTTGCCCCCGCGATCCATCAGGCCCATATTGGGCCACCATTCCTCGTCCAAAAGCGCGTACCAATAGGCCTCCTCCACCCCGGCGGCCGCCAGTTGCGTCACCATCTTGACCATGTAATCGGGCGCATTGTCCGGGTTTTCGAACCAGTTGCCGAATTCGGTCACGTAGATCGGTTTTTCGCCACCGTACTCGCGCATCAAGGCCCGCAGACGCGCCAGATCGCCCATCAGGCTGTCAGGATTGTCGCGGTAGGGATGCACCGAGATCGCATCGCAGGCCACCAAACCGCCACGGCGAAAGAACGACCGGTAGAACCCGATGGCAACGGTGTTCAGGCCCGAGCAGATGATGCCCGCCTGCGGATGGTCCTGTTGCAGCCTTTCCTTTACCGCCCGCACCGTCGCCGCGAAATAGCGCGGCTGATCCGTGGCGAAAGGACCGTTCACGAAATCGCCCGAATTCACCTCGTTGCCGATTTCGATCCGCACCGCATCCGCGCCGTAGTGCGACAGGATGGCGCTGACATAGCGGGCAAAGGCGGCCCGGCCATCCGTGCTGTGTGGTGTCTTTCCCCCATCGTAAAGCGGGTTGGTGTCGTTGATGACGATGAAAGGCATGATGCCGGCCCGGATCAGCGGGTGCATGTACGCATCCGCGACCGAAAAGTCATAGACGCCGGGCGCGGTCTCGACCTCGCTCCAGCCGATTTCATCCCGAACCGCGGGCGCGCCGAGGCGCTTTGCGGTCTCGATCAGGTCGGTTGACCAGCCCTGCTCGAAATGGGTCTGAACGCCCAGGCGAAACGCGTCGACACGGTGCTGCGCGGCCGCACCCGACGCCCATGCCACGATCACCGCGCAGCATGTCGTGGCCAAGGGTCTCATTGCCCGCTCCAATCAAAGACATAACGGTCGCCCGCGACGCTCAGATGGTGAATTCCGGTAATGCCCGGGCGGTCGGCGGGTGTGAAACGCCGGATCAGGCTTTCGTCAAAGGCCGTCGCATCCAGCCGCGAGATTTCCATCAGGTTCAAACCATAGCCGTAAACGCCGAAGCTGTTGTTCTGCGAGGGCCGGAACAGACGACCGTCCTGACGGATGATCGCGCCGGCGTTGCGCGCGTGGTCGGCGCCGATTGCAACGGGGTTGTCGGGATGTGCCACGATGGATGTCAGGTCCGGCCCATCCACGGCAAACAGATAAAGCTCGCTTGAGTGGTCCTGGAACGCATGGTGGTCCGACAGATTCGTCAGCAGCCACCACTGTCCGTCCTGCGCCTTGAACAGGCTTGAATCCGCAAGGTGCTGCCCTTCGAAGGCCGTGGCGTGCAAGACCCAGTCGGTCGGAAAACGCGTTGCGCGCCAGACCTCCAGCCGTTGCGACTGGCAGGTTTCCGGCATCATGTAAATGTCGCCCCCGTCGCGAAACACGAAGGGAAACGACAGGTGATAGGGGCGCGCCAGCGCTGTCACCGGGGTTTCAAGCCCATCCCCGACCAACCGGGCAGCGGCGATCCACCCGTCGCCGTCATCAGCATTCATCGCCTCGTAGAACAGCCAATCAGACCCGTCGTCGTGGAACAGGAAAGGGTCGGCCATCGTATGCGTGAGCGCGGGCAGGCGTGCCGCCGACGTCAGGGACAGGTCCGCCAGCGCGCCCGTGCCGCTGGCAAGGCGCCAATAGACGCGCGCGCGGCCCTGCCGGGTCCGGCTCTCTTCCCTCAGCTTGCGCAGGGCGATCCGTGCAAACTGCGCGGCATAGCCCAGCGACGCGGTGACACCCGGAACCGCAGGCGCGGCCAGGGGCAATGGCGCGGGCCGGTCGGGCGCCCTGCCAGCCGCCAGATCCCACAAGGCGCGCAGCATCAGAAGAACAGATTTTTCCGCGACGAAGGCCCCTGTCAGAACGGCGCCCGGTTTGGGGTTGTAACCCGCACGACGCACCACCCTTGCCGACGGATGATCGGCAGACCGCGCAATGATATCGACGTCAACGGTCTCCGCCCCGTGGATATCCCGCGCCGCCCCGATCCACGAGGGGTCTGCCGCGCCGGAAAAGGTCACGGACCATTCCCCGTGCCCGACTGCCGCCAATTGCCCATCGGACAGCGCGCCGGTACTCAGCGCCAGCGCCAGATCGGCCTGCGCCGGTGCGCGATTGACAAGACTGTCCAGGAGACGTCGCGCCGGGCCCGTGTCATAGGGCCTGATGCGGCGATGCATCAGCGCGCGTTCGCCCGCCAGCACCATCCGCAGTACCGGCGACGGCGCGGGATCGGCGCGTCGGCCCTCTCCTTCGATCTGTCCCACAAAATCGAACCTGGGGTCCGCCGCGATCCTGTCGATCAGGCGGGCCTGCCAGTCCTGAAGGGATTGCCCCCTGGGCGTGACCAGCACGATGCGCACCGCCGCGCGGGCATTTTCAGTCATCGCGACGGTCGGCGGGCACCATCCGCCGGGCCTTGGCATCGAGCACGCCGATGATGCGGTCGAACCCCGAACGCATCAGGACATCGCCATGCCAGCCGTTGACCGGATAGACCGCCGTGTCACTGGCCAGGATACCCGACCACCCCAAAACGCCGTCGCGCGGCACGAGCCCCTGCGACCGGGTGATGAAAAGCGCCGCTTCCCCGTCGTAGGGCGCGAAACGGTAGTCGCGGGTCTGCGCCACCAGCAGGTCCACCGTGTCATCGACAAGCGCCTCGGTTTCGGTGGTGGCCGCCGCCTGACCGGAGCGGGGCAGGAGACGCGCCGCGAAATCGTTCTGCCGCAGCAGATCGATCCAGCCGATCTGGCCCTGAGCTTTAAGTCCCAGGTAGTAGCGCAGGCGCCGCAACCGGATCCGCCAGCGATCCCGCAGTCTGGCATTGGCCGAAAACGCCTGGATCGCTCCGGGTGCCCAGGTGTCTATCATGGCCACCAGTTGCACGGCTTCCCCGCTGTCCTTCAGACGCTGGGCAAGGCGCAGCGCGACCCGGCCATCGACGCACAAACCGCACAGCAAAAGCGGCCGGCCCGCGTATCGCGCGCGGACCACCGCAAGTCCCGCATCCAGTGCCGCGTCAAAGCCCGCGTCCGTCAGCGCCGCAAGGTGATCGCGCCCGGCAACGCCCAAGTTGGCGACCGTGCACTGCGCCGACATGTCCCGCGCCAGCGCCTGATACATGAACGGTTGGTTCATCGTCAGCAGCACCGGTGCGTCGGGGCGCGCGGCGCGCAATTCGATCAATTGCCAGATGGCCTGTGCAGCGGATCGCTCCTGCTGCGGCGCGGGGGCGGAGATCTGTCCCTTGGGAAAGTCCGCCTGCCCGAGCAGCCGCGCCAGCCCCGCCAGCGTCGGATCGCCCAGGAAGGCGTAAATTCCCGGACGGTGATCGAACTGATCCCCGACCTTTGCCAGCATTCGCAGCGCCAGCGCCGAATGCCCGCCCAGATCAAAGAAATTGCCCTCCACCTCGGTCTCCGGAAGGCCCAGGACATCGGCCCAGATCGCCCTGAGCCGGGTCGCCGTCTCGGGGCGTGGGGTGGGGTCAGGCGGCTGTTCGGCCAGCGCCGTCGACGCGGCCAGAACCGCGGGCGCAGGGGCCGACGGCGCGGCGATGTCGCCGATCGGCGTCTCGGCGCGGTGCATCATGGCCTCGAACACCTTGGTCAGCAGATCCGAGAACCGGCGCATCGTGTCCGCATCGAACAGACGGGCGTTGTAGTCGATCACCATACGCCATCCGGCATTGCGCCCGACGATATTGACGTTGAGATCGTAAAGCGTGCCCGGTGAATGCGATTGCACCGACACCAGCTCAAAGGGGCCATAGCCGCGCTCTTTCAGGAACGCCCGCTGCAGATTGAACATCACCGACACCAGCGGGATGCGCAGCGGATCGCGCGGCGGGTTCAAGACCTGTACAAGCTTGTCGAACGGCAGGGTCTGATGGGCCAGCGCCCCGTTGACCACATCGCGGGACGCCTGCGCATGCCGGGCCAACGACCCCCGCGGATCGACGTCGAACCGCAAGACAAGCGGATTGGTGAAAATCCCGATGAGCGGTTCGAGGTCGATGTCGTTGCGGCCCGCGACCTGCACCGCAAAACTGATATCGGTCCGGCCGGAAAACCGCTCGAGCGCGATGCTGAAGGCTGCCGTGCCCAGCGCGAATACGGACGTCTCCAACGCCTTTGCGGTCGCCGCCATGCGCTCTTCGAAATCTGCGGGCAGGTCCGTGGCGCAGGCCTTGGTCTCGGGTTCCTCGGCCACCCTCGGGTGGTCGGCGGGCAGTTCGAAATAGGGCATGCCGTGCAGCGTGCGCACCCAATAGGCCTCTTCTTCGGCCATTGCGCCACTGGCCTCGTATTCGGCCAGCCACATGGCGTAATCGCCGTATTGCAGTTCGAGATCGGGCAGATCCGGCGCGGTGCCCGCGGCCAATGCCGCAAGCCTGGTACCCAATTCGTGCCCCAACACGCCAATGGAATAGCCGTCGAACACCGCGTTGTGCACCGCGATCAACAGCGCCGCGCGCTGCGGTTCGATCTGGATCATTGCAACACGCATCAGGCAGGGCACGCCCAGATCGAAGGGCTCTTCGGCATGTGCCCTGGCGATTTCATTGATTTTTTCGGCCCGCGCGGCTTCGGGAACATTGCGGACATCGACACGGTTCAGCCGGAAATCGACATGATCGACGATCTGCTGAACCGGCTCCCCGTCCCGCTCCATGAAACAGGTCCGCAGGATTTCGTGTCGGGCCACGATCTGGCGGAACGCCGTTTCGACCATTTCGCTGGTTGCGGGCCCCCGCAGTTCCCACCGCACCGCAATGTTCAGCCCGCGGTTTCCGGGGTGGATCTGTTCCATGAACCAGCAGCGTTGTTGAGTGACCGAGGTTGGAAACGACGCAACGACGTTCCCTTCTTGCAAAGCTTTCATTTCAATTCCCTTTCACGCCCCATTGGTCGAAAAAAACCATCGGCAAATCAGGCAATACGGAAAAAATTCGCCGGAAACGGGCGCATGCGCGCAACTGATAATAATACATAGTTTCGCGCCATGCGTCGCGGCGAGTCAAAACAAAATCGAATTCGCCGCGGCCTCCTGTGCCAGTTTCACGCAAAAGGCGAGGCGTCCGGCGGCAAAACCGGTCGGCTTTCGCCTGTCCCGTGCACGAAGCCTACGCACCCCATTGCGCCGATTCGCAGTGCCGGCACGGCAGAGCCGACGTGTGCACACGAAATGGCCTGGCATATGTGCTGGCCTGCGCCACCCTGCCCTTTGGGCTGTCGGTTGATGGCCCGCAACCGTCCACGTCCGGCGCTTTGGTGAATATCAAGCCTGCGGCGGGGTTAAGTTGCTATAGTAAGTAATGAATTTTTTACCCAGCGATTCGTCATGTTTTTGATAGCGAGAAGTCATCCTTTTTTTATCGCCCCGGTGCGCAACTGGGTTTGGGCGGCATGCATGTTGGTCGCGACCCTCGGCGCGGCCATGCCCGCATCGGCGGCAACGTTGGACGCCTACCTGATCAACGTGGGCGACGAGCTTGAGCTTGACATACTGGATGACAACGACCCCCCCCAACGGTTTACGGTAGGCCGCGACGGTGCCGTGCAGTTGCCCTTTATCGGCGGCCTCGAAGTGGTGTCGAACACGGTCAGCGACGCCCGCCGGATGATCCAGGCCGCCTATGTCGATCGAGAGATCTTCGTGGATCCGCTGATTGAATTGTCGATTGCCAGCTTCCGCCCCATCTCGGTGCTGGGCGATGTCAGAACGCCGGGCAACTACGATTACCAGCCCTTCATGACGGCCGAGCAGGCGGTGGGCATGGCCGGCGGACCATCGATTTCAGCGAACAACGAGGAAGCGCGGGTTCTGGAGCGGCGCAGCCTTGAGGGGTCTCTCAATACGATCGAGTTTGATCTCGCTCTGCTGGCCGCGCAATTCGCCCGCGCTCAGGCGCAACTCAAGGGCAACGACAGCGCGGTCTGGACCGACGTGCCGCAGACGATCCGCCCCGGCATAGACCGCGAATTGTTCGATGAACACAGGATCGAGGAAGACAGGATCATCGCCCTTGAGGCGCAGGACGCGACCACCCGCCGCAAGCTGCTGACCGACGCGGTATCGGAGTCGGAAAACCGGATCTCGTTGCTGGAGCAGCAAGAGGTCGTTCTGACCGAGGTGTTGACCATCACCCGAGGCGAGGTCACACGCGTGCGAACGCTGGCCGATCGCGGGTTGATCCCCAAGAACGAGGTCACCACGACCGAACTTCGGGCCTCCCAGGCCGACAACCAGCTTTTGCAGCTGCGCGAAGAACGCTCTGCCGCGCGGGTGCAACTGGCCGAATTGTCCGGGCGATTGTCACAGTTCGACGCCGAACGCGAAAAACAGCTGTTGACCGAACAGCAAAGGTTTCTGAGCGAAATCAAGAAGGCGCTGTCGACGCGCGCATCGCTTCAGGATCGGATGCGCCTGTTGCAGCAATGGATGAACGCAGCCTCCGGATTGCAGACCGAATTGCTGCTGCAATACCAGGTTCGCAGGCGCGATGGCGCGGGGATCAGCACCCTGACCATAACGCCCAGTGACGAATTGTTGCCCGGCGACCTGCTGGTCATCGTCGTGAAATCCCCTGAATCCTTGGACGATAAATGATGAACCGTCCCACGGCCAACAGGCACCCAGGCGGAAGCGACGCACCGGTACATGGCACCGGCGAGGGGCACAACGCGATCCATTCGATCGACCTGATGTATCTCTTTTCCGTGCTACGCTCCAATGCGCGGCTGATCGCGCTGACGACATTTGCCAGCCTTGTCGCCATGTTCGTCTATCTGCAATTCGTACCACCGGTCTTTACCGCCTATTCGCAAGTGATCCTCGACACCCGAAAGGAACGGGTGACGCCGGTCGAGGAGGTCGTGTCAAACCTTGACGTCTCGCAGTCGGTGATGGCCGGCGAGGTGATCACGATCCGGTCCAATGTCCTGATCGGCGAGGTCGTGGATCGGCTTGATCTTGTCGATGCGCCGGAATTCGACCCGCGGCTGCCGCGGCCCGAAAGCGTCGTGTCGTATTTGAAGAGAATCGCGCGTGGTGGCGAAAAACCTCATGTCATCGCGGCGCGCCTGCCGTTTGACACGTTGCGGTCCTGGGTGATCGGCGCGGTGCGTCGCGACCTTGGCGTGTCGCAGATCGGGGTTTCCTATGGCATCGGCATCAGCTTTCGCAGCACCAACCCGAAACTGGCGGCAGAGATCGCGAACGCCGTTGCGGATCAATATATCGAAAGCCAACTTGACGCCAAGATGGCCGCGACACTGCGGGCCAACGCCTGGCTGTCGGACCGCTTGCTGGAGCTGAGCGACCAGGTCGAGACCGCCGACCGGGAGGTCGTGGATTTCAAGGCCAACATGATCGAGATCGCCAATGGCAGCGAGGTGAGCATCAACCAGTTGCTGGCGGAATTGAACACCAAGCTGGTCGGCAGTTCCACCGAGCGCGCCGATGCCGAAGTGCGGCTGAGCCAGGTCGAAATGCTCGAGCAGGCCGGCGGGCTGGGCGCGGTGGCCGATGTCGTGACCTCGCCGCTGCTCGAGACACTTCAGCGGCAGCGCGCCGAACTGGCCGCCGCGCAGGCGCAACTGGCCAGCACGCTGGGGCGAAAGCACCCCGAAATGATACGGATCAGCGCCCAGCTTGGCGATATCGACCGCAGCATCGAGGATGAATTGCGGCGGCGGTTGGAAGCCATGCGCAGCGATGTCATCGTGACGCGAAACCGCGAGGATGCGCTGAGCGAACAAATTGCTGTCGTGTCGCAGCGCGCGGATTCGCTTGCCAAGGCCTCCGTCCGGCTGAGCCAGCTTGAACGCACCGCGCAGGCGACCCGCCTTGTCTATGAAAATTTCCTGTCGCGGTTCAAGGAAACCAGCGCGCAGGCCGATTTTCAGACCCCCGAGGCGCGCGTCATTGGATACGCGTCGGTTCCGGTCGTGCCGTCGGGTCCGCGCAAGACGATCTTCATGCTCTCCGCGATGGTTCTGGGAATGTCAGCGGCAATTGCATTCATATTCTTGCGCAACCTCGTGCATGCGCCGGTATCCACGACCGACGAATTGCGCGCGATCAGCCAGAAACCCAATGTCGCGACCGTTCCCTATGTCCGGACATTCGGCAAATCCTTCAAGTGGTTGCGCAAGGAACTGACCGGGAAGAGCAGGACAAATTACATGGATCACGTGCGCGCCATCCGCACACATCTGTTCGATGTCGCTCGCACAAGGACACCGCGAATAGTCGTTGTCACCTCCTCCGTCCCGAACGAGGGCAAGACCTCCCTGTCTTGCGCGCTGGCCAAGGTGATGATCCAGCCCAAGAAATCGGTCCTGCTGATCGACGCCGACTTGCGGCGACCCGATATCCGCAAGGCGCTTGAGCTGCCGTCCGAGGGGAATTGCCTGGCCAGCTATCTTCAGGGCGGCGAAAAGCTGAAGGATCTGACCGTGCATTCCGATGTGCTTGGCGCGGATGTCATAACGCCCTGCCGGGCGACGCAGGATCCGACGAACCTGCTCCTGTCGCCCTTGTTCGAGGGCCTGCTCAATCGCATGTCGTCGCAGTATGACTATATCGTGGTTAATGCCCCGCCCGTGCTGAACCTCGCGGATTCCGTTTTGCTGGCCAAGCAGGCGGACGCCACGCTGTTTGCAGTTCAGTGCGGCAAGACGCGGGCCTCTGTGGCGCGCGACGCGCTGCGCAGGCTTGAAGAGGGCGGCGTGAACGTTGCCGGCACCGTGCTGACGATGGTGCGCCGCAAGGACGCCGCCTCTCGCGAAGTCGATATGTATTCCTACGGGTACTGACGGAATGGACACGCCGTGAAGGTTGCCATCGTTCACTATTGGCTGGTCGGAATGCGCGGCGGCGAGCGTGTTCTGGAAGAACTTGTCCGGCTCTATCCGCAGGCCGATATCTACACTCATGTCGCCGATCGTGCCTCTTTGTCCGATGTGTTGAACAGCCGCCCGATCACCGAGACATTCATCGCCCGTCTGCCCGGTGCCCGCAAGCACTACCAAAAGTACCTGGGCTTTATGCCCCGCGCGTTGGAGGAGTTGGACCTGACCGGGTACGATCTGGTAATCTCTTCCGAGAGCGGCCCCGCCAAAGGGGTGATCGTGCCGCCGGATGCCGCCCACGTATGCTATGTTCATACGCCGATGCGCTATATCTGGGATCATTACGGACCTTACCGCGACCGACTGGGGTGGCTGGGCCGGATGTATTTCTCGGGGCTGGCCCACCGTTTGCGGGTCTGGGATGTAACCTCGGCCGCGCGGGTGGACCGCTTTGTCGCCAATTCCACCTTTATCGCACGGCGGATACGGCGGTTTTACAACAGGGATGCGACCGTCGTGCATCCGCCGGTCGATCTTGAGGCCTACCGCCTGCCCCGCGACGCGGGCACGCGCGACTATTATCTCTTCGTGTCGCAGTTGGTGCCATACAAGCGCGCGGATCTGGTGATCGAAGCGTTTCGCGATCTGGATCATCGCCTGCTGGTCGTCGGGGATGGCAGCCAGCGTGCCGAGCTCGAACGCAATCTGCCCTCCAACGTCGAGCTTCTAGGCCGGGTCGCGGGCGAGAATCTGCCCGCCCTCTACCAAGGGGCCAAAGCGCTGATTTTCCCGGCGGAGGAGGATTTCGGCATTGTCCCGGTCGAAGCGATGGCCTGCGGCACGCCGGTGCTGGCCTATGGGCGCGGCGGTGTGTGTGACAGCGTCGTTGACGGCAAGACGGGCTTGTTTTTTGACCGTCAGGATACGACCGCCATCCGCGAGGTGGTGGCCCGCTTCGAACGCCGCGCGGCAGATTTCGATCCCGTCGGGATCAGCGACCACGCGGCCGGGTTCGGGGCGGAGCGGTTTCGCCGCGACTTCGCGCGCGTCGTCGAAGACGTGCTGGCCGATCAGTCGGGCAACGCATAAAGGATCAGTTCGGACGCCTGCGCAGTGTCGCTGTGCACGGCGATATTGGCCACGGTCATCGCCGTTTCGGAATGGTTCGTCCCGCCGGTATTCAGATTGCGCGCCAGGCGGGGAAAACTGCTGCCCGCAACATGAAGCCGCAAGCGATGGCCGGCGCGGAACAGGTAGGCGATATCGCGGATTTCGATGGTCACGTCATAGATCTCGCCCGGCTTCATCAGCCTGGGCCGGTCAAAGCCATCGCGGTAGCGCAGCCTGAGCGCGCCTTCCTGAACAAGCAGGGAGCGACCCTCCGGATCGACGTCCGTCAGGCGCAGGACCACATCGGTATCGGGAACATCCGCTGAAATCCGAAGCCGGGCGCGGATGGGGCCCGCAACCAACAAGGGTGCGCGCAGCGGCTCGGACGAATAGAGCAGCAGATCATCGCGCCCCTCGATCGCATTCTGGAAGACCGGCCCGCTGCGCGCCTCCGGATCGCCGGTGCAACACAGGGCGCCGCCGATGCTTGGCACCGGATCCGCGGGATCGGACCGCAACCGGCGCGGTGCGGCGGGCCCTGTCGGTCGCGCAGGGCTTAGCGCTGCATCCCCGGTCAGATACAAGCGTGTGAGGGTCGCGGCCTGCGGTGGCCAGCGTGTCGCGCTGCGCCAACGGTCTTCGACCAGCGAGTAATAGCTGAGCGGCGGCAACTGCGGTGCCGGGCCATCGGCCAGGTGATGGTCAAGAAACCCGACGATCGCATCGACAAAGCCGAAAGTTGTTTCCGGACTGACCGCCAGATCGCCCACCACGGTATCACCGTCGCTGCCCAGATACCCACAATGCGTCCCTGCGGCGATGATCGTACTGACCGGCGCCCCGCCGCGGGCCAATGTCTCGGCCAGGTCGAGGGTGGACCGGATGCCGGGGTCGTGCCAGGTATCGACAAGAAGCGACGGCGTGGCAAAACGTTCCTTGCCGGTGACATAGCCCGCATCGCGCCAATAGCCGGGCACATCGAAATTGCGCAAGAACGCCTCGTAGTCGGTCGGGTCGGGCCGCATCTGCCGGACGATGTCGATGATCGGCAGGTGGTCCAGCGTGGACGCGGGATCGATCGGATGAGGACCGGAGCGCGCGGGCGTCTTGCCGCCCTGTGCCCCGAACCAGCCCGCACCGGTGGCCAGGGCGAAAATTCCGCCCTCGAATACGCTGAAGTAGTCGCGATTGCCCCCGGCAGAGCCAATCGCCCCGCCCGCAGCGATCGGGACCATTGCGCGATGTGCGGGATGACCCTGGGCGGCCAGCATCAACTGCGCCTCGCCCAGCGCGGAACACCCGAGCGTGCCCACCCGCCCGTTCGACCACGGCTGCGCGACGATCCAGTCGAGCGTTGCCGCGCCGTCCCGCCCGGCGTTGGGATAGGGTGCGAACACCCCCTCGGATGCATGCCGCCCGCGCATGTCCTGCGCGACCACGGCAAAGCCCCGGCGGGTCAATTGATCGACCCAGAACCTGACCTCGCCGTAGGATCTTTTTCCGTAAGGAAGCCGCATGAGAACAGTCGGACGCCTGCCGGTTTCCCCCGGCAGATACACATCCGTCGCCAGCCGCACCCCGTCGGGCATGGCGATCATCGCGTCGGCGTGATCCGGTTGTCCTGCCTGCACCTGCCAGGCCACCACATCCCTGGCCGTGCCAAGAAGGTCGCGCCAGGGCGCACCCAGCGCCAGCCCGACCGCAGCGGCGGCCACCACCACGGCAGCTATGGCAATCGGTCGTTTCATTCGGCCCACCGCCCCGGCGGGACTGTCATGCCGCCCGCTCCAGGTAGTATCCGCGGCTGGTGCTGGCCCCGAGTGCGGGATGCGTTGCGATCACCCGCGCCAGCGACGGGATCGTCCAGCTGTCACGGATCACATAGCCCATCGCTCTCAGGTCGGCTTCGAACGCCTCGCGGTTGCGTATCTGGTAGGGCACACGCGCCGTTCCGATCTTTTCGAGGGTGACGACAGTCGGACCATCGCGGGTCGCGACCTTGTTGAGAACGATATGCGGCGGCCGGGCAGGTAACGCCGAGACAAGTTCCGCGATCGGTCTGTCGAGGTATTGCAGCAAGCCGGACATGAGCAGGATATCGGCGCTTTCCGCCTGGGTGACGTCATCCAGAAACCTGATTTCACCGGGCACATCCCCGCGCCGCTGTCCCGCGCGCGCGCCACGTATCGTTGCGGGCAAATCCTGAACGGTCCACCGAATGGCACCAAGCGCCAGAATATGTTGGAAAGCGATATATTTCGTGCCGAAATGCCCGCCCGCGTCGAGCACGTGCATATCCGGTTTCAACAGACGTTCGAGCCAGAAAATGACTGGATAATCCCAGATGTGGACCTCGCACATCACCTTGAAATTGAGCGGTGCGACAGTGTCGTCATCATAGGTATTGGGCGCGGTTTTCGGCGCGTTGGCCCGCGCGGTGTCGAAATCGGGATAGGCCCCGACAAAGGCGGGAGGGCGGATGCCGCTGGCCATCAGACGCCCCCAGAACGTCGCCGCCGGCAATCCAACTGTGCGCCGCGCCACGGTCAGCGCGGACTTGGCCATTTGACGCGGTCGCATGGTTTCAGGTCTCCACTCGAAATGGCTCCGGTCCCGCCGAGTATTGTGCAGGTCCGGCCCCGAACAAAGTGATTTTCCCACCGCCGGCGCAGATTTGTTGGCGGCGCGGGCGCATGGTGTACACTGGCAGGCAAAGGAACGGGAAAACCGATGGTCGTTTATCCTCTGGCGGCAGCCTTTGTGCTATTGTGGCTGGCGCTGTGCATGCGCAATGCCGACAACGGCGTGCCGGTTACGGTCGCCATGCTGCCCTTTGGCATGTTCGCGGCTCTGGTGGCGGGCGGGCTGTCGATCATCATCGCCAACCTGCTGGCGATCCTGACGATCGGCCTGCTGCTCGTGCGCTGGGTCAGCCAGCGCCGCGGCGTCCCGCAAGAGGGGTTGCCGACCGCCGGGCTGTGCCTGTTGCTCTTTTCCGGCTACGCGTTGTTTTCGGGGTTCGTCCTGGTCCGCCTGTTCGAAGGCCAGTTCCTGGTCTTCCCGATGAGCGTGTCCTCGAAGGGCACCCAGGTCAGCGTCTTCTACCCGTCCACCATGTGGCCGCTGTCCCCCGGCAATTCGAACATCGCGCAGTCCTTCTACATTCTGCTCTCTACCGGCTTCTTTCTGACCTGCGTATTCGTCATGCGCCGGCGCGGCCTTGGCTTTGTGTTGTCCGGCCTCGTCGCGGCTGGGGTCATCAACCTTGTCCTGGGACTGGCGGATTTCGCGCAGCTCGACCCGCTTCTGGCACTGATCCGAACCGCGGATTACAACCTCAACAATCATCACACCGTATCGGGGTTTGCCCGCATCATCGGCGGATTTGCCGAAGCCTCCGGTTTCGGGGCCGCATCCTCCGCGTTCTTCGGCTTCTTTGCCATGTCCTTTTTGGTCGGTCATGGGTTTCGCGATGGGGTACTGGCGTTCGCCAGCCTGGCGTGCGCGCTCATGGCGCTGTCCAGCACCGCGATGTTGTCGCTCGCGGCGGCGTTGCTGTTGATCGTTCTGCACGCCCCCGTTTATCTGAGCACCGGAATGTCGCGCGTGTTCGGTCACGTTTTCATTATCGCGCTGGCTGTGGCGGCGCTTGTCGGCTGTCTGGTTTTCCTGCTCACACCAGCGGCGGACCTGACATCGGATATCCTGGATCGCCTGGTGCTGTCCAAGGGCGATTCACTCTCGGGGCTGGAACGCGGCGCATGGGCACAAAGCGGCATCGACGCATTCTTCAACACCTGGGGGATGGGCGCCGGGGTGGGATCGCTGCGTGCGAACGGGTTTGCCACGGTTCTTCTGGGCAGCGTCGGCGTTCCGGGAACCTTGGCGTTTGCCGGGTTTCTGACATTGGCCTTCGGCAGAGGTATCGGCCCTGCGCCAAGGGACACGAAAAAGGCATTCTACGCGGCCCGTATCGGCGCGCTCACGTTGTTTGCCTCGATGCTGGTGTCGGCTACGGTGCCCGACCCGACCCTGTTCCTGGTCGCGTTTGCGTCCATCTGCGTGGTGGCCCGCGAAACGGCCGCCCGGACCCAAAGACCTCGTGCGGGGTCTGCAACAGCCGGGTTCACGGCAGGAACATCGCAGGCACCGACGTGGTGATTGCCAAGTGTCCCACCGCCGCCCAAAATAATCAGAGATTGAATCGCCCCCAGACGGAATTGTGTTTTTTTCAAGGCGATTTTCTGGGGTTTTCAAGAATAAGCCCGATGATTGTCTCCAAACCGGGGACAAGAGGGGGGCAAGTTAACACTTTGTAAAGTTTTTGCCGAAACGTGAGGGGTTTTAAGCTATACTCATCGAATGCGTCCGATTCGCATTTTGGCGTTTTTGGCGTTCTTTTTTTTAATGAAACTAGATGCTTACATCATGGAATCTGATATTCACCTCCGAGCGGGCGATTCCAAAACCAGGGTTTTTTGTGTCCCTGCACTGCCATCGAAGGTACGTCAGGTTAACATTCTCAAGAGTTTTGCGAGATCGTCATTTGATAAAGGGTTTGCCGTTTTGGCACTCCTGTTTTTTGCGCCGTTTATTGCCGTCATCGCTCTGGCGATCCTTATTTCGGAAGGCGGTCCGGTGTTTTTCGCGCACAAGCGTGTCGGAAAAGATGGCCGGGAATTCAATTGTCTGAAATTTAGGACGATGGCCGTGGATGCCGAAGAACGGCTTGCCGCGCTTCTTGAGAATGACCGCGAGGCCGCCGCGCAGTGGCGCGCCAACCAGAAGCTGGACAACGATCCCCGGATCACCTGCATCGGCGAGTTCTTTCGCAAGACCAGCCTGGATGAATTGCCCCAGTTCTGGAACGTCCTGATTGGCGACATGGCGATTGTGGGGCCCCGGCCCATCGTCGCGTCAGAGACACACCACTACGGCGAATACCTGTCGGATTATCACTCCATCAAGCCGGGGATCACCGGTTACTGGCAGGTCAACGGTCGAAGCCTGACGACCTATGAGAGACGGGTTGCGATGGACGTCGAGTACGTCCGGACCCGCACCTTCGGGAAAGATCTCGGTATTATTCTGAAAACTATAAAAGTAATGCTGCTCGGTGACGGCGCCCGCTAGCCACACCCATTCGCCGGATCAGAATGCGAGGAGCCAGATGACAGCCAGCCAGCTGAGTGCGCATGCACCGATCACGGTGGACCGAAGTATCGCGGGCGAGACTGCGTTCAACACCCGGCGACACCGGGAGGCGTTGTCCTGTAGGTCAAAAAACATGAGTTCTGCTCTTGTTGTTTTTCATGTCAGCTTTGGCGTCGAAACTACTCCGCCCGGCATTCCCGGTCAATTGCAGAGATTGCAGTCGGCGTGTTTCGGCATGACTGCGGCCATGCGGCGGGGTACTGCATGATGGGCCTGGTCGTATCCATTCCGACGACGAACAGGCCGCTGGTCGTGGCGTCGACCGTCAGGGATATTGCCCGCCAGACACGTCTGCCCGATCTCATGCTTGTCGTCGTCGCCAGCGACACCGACATCGACCCCGCCGCGCTGAAAGACTTGCCGTTTCCTGTCCGGGTCATCCCAAGCGAGCGGGGACTCGTGCTTCAACGCAATACCGCCTTGCAGCACCTGGGCCGTGATGACGTGCTCTTGTTTCTCGATGACGATTTCCTGATGGCTCCCGATTACCTGCAAACCCTTGAACGGCTGTTGGCACAGAACCCCGATGTCGTGATGGTGACCGGAACCGTGCTCGAGGACGGGATTCACGGGCCCGGGCTGGACTTTGGTCATGCACAGCGGCGGCTTGCCGAACCATCTGCCCCCGCTGACCCGGCGCTTGAAGACATCTATAATTGCTACGGATGCAACATGGCCGTCAGGGCGCGTCCTCTTGTCGATCACGAAATCCGGCTTGATGAGCGGCTCAAGCTGTATGCATGGCTTGAAGATGTCGATTTCTCGCGGCAGATGGCGGCCCATGGCCGGATCGTGAAATCGCCGGAACTGCGCGGCGTTCATCTGGGCACGAAAATCGGACGCAGCAAGGGCGTGCCACTGGGCTATGCCCAGGTCGCCAATCCGCTGTATCTGTTGTCCAAGGGGACCATGAGCTTGCGCCGCGTGCTGACGATCCTGTCGCGGAACCTGATCAGCAATTTGGTGAAATCGCTAAAGCCGGAACCCGAGATAGACCGCTGGGGCAGGCTCAAGGGCAATCTGACCGCGCTGGCCGATCTTGTCCGTGGCCGGATGTCGCCAGAACGCCTGCTCGAATTCAAATGAAACCGTCCTGTCCGGACAGGGTTGTCATCATCAGCGATTTTTCGACGGTGCGGGGCGGCGCGTCGCAACTGGCGGTATCGCAGGCGGCGCTTTTGTCGGCGCGCGGCGTGCCCGTCACCTTTTTCAGCGGCGACGCCACACACGACCTGCCAAAGGGGGTGAGCCAGGTCGCGGTCGGCGGCCAAAGGCTGCTGGAGGGAGGGCGTGTCTCGGCGGCCCTTGCGGGGCTTTGGAACCGGGCGTCATCGACGTTGCTTGCGGACTGGATCGCGCAAAACGATACCGCCGCCACGATCTATCACCTTCACGGTTATCATCAGACGTTGTCGCCGTCGGTGCTGGCGCCGCTGCGGCGGGTTCGATCGCGCAGCGTGATGCATGCGCATGACTACTTCCTTGCCTGCCCCAATGGCGCTTTCTTCGACTTCCGCTCGGGTCAGACCTGTGGACGCGCTCCGCTCTCCTTTTCCTGCGTCATGCGAAATTGCGACAAGCGGAACTATGGCCACAAACTCTGGCGGGTGGCCCGGCAGACAGTGCAGAATACCGCGCGCCGACAACTGGCCCCCGGGGTAACAACCATCCTGCTGCATGACGCTATGCAAGCGCGCCTGTTTGCGCGGCGATCGCCCGGCGGCATCCGCGTCATTCCCAACCCGGCGCAGGCCTTTCTGGCTTCTCCGGTCGCGGCGGAACGCAACAGCGATCTCATCTATGTCGGCGACATTCACAGCTACAAGGGCGTTCGGTTACTCGCATGTGCGGGGCGACAGGCCGGGGTGCAGATCCGTTTTGTCGGCGATGGTCAGGACAAGGAGGCTTTGGCACGGGACTATCCCGAGCACCGCTTCGATGGCTGGCAGGACCGCGCCGGGCTGTGCCGTATCATGGCCGATGCCCGGATTCTGGTTGCGCCGACCTTGGGGCCAGAGCCCTACGGGCTGGCCCCCGCCGAAGCACTGATGTCAGGGATACCGGTGCTGATCTCGGACAGTATGCTGCTGGCCGGCGACATCGACACCGGCGGCATGGGCCTGCGCTTTGCGGCGGGCGACCGCGATGATCTGGCAAGGGCGCTCGTCACTCTTGCCCATGACGACGGGCTTGTGGCCCGGCTTTCGCGAACCGCCCGGTCGAACGCCCGCGATCTGTCGCTCAGCGACGAGACGTGGTGCGACGCGCTGTTGGGTCTTTATGGCGACATTCTTGACCGGCCTGCCGCACGCTAATCCAGCCAACAAAATCCGAACGGGTATCGCCGGGGCGGGTGACGCTACAGCATATCCAGCGGGGTTTGCCCCGCGAAAAAGGCATCGAGGTTGTCGAGCGCCCGAAACCCCATCGCATCACGGGTTTTCCGCGTGGCGCTGCCGATATGCGGCAGCATGAAGATCGTGTCATAGCGTGCGAAAGCGGGGTTCCCGCCGGGTTCGACCTTGAAACAATCAAGCCCTGCGCCCGACAGGTGGCCGGCGTCAAGCGCGGCCATCAGCGCGTCTTCGTCCACCAGCGCGCCGCGTGCGGAATTCACCACGACGGCCCCCTTGGGCAAAAGCGCCAGCCGTTCCGCATTCATCAGATCCGTGGTTTCGGGCGTGGCCGGGCAATGCAGCGACAGGAAATCCGCGACGCCAAGCAGGCTTTCGATGCTGTCATGATAGGTCGCGCCCCCTGCCTGATCGGCGGGCAGTTCGGAGCGGTTGTAATAGTGGATATCCATGTCGAAACCGCGCGCCTTGGCGGCAAACGCGCGTCCGACGCGGCCCATTCCGACGATCCCCAGCCGTGCACCGGTGACTTGCTTGCCGACCATGAAGGATGGCGACCAGGTATCCCACGCGCCGCTGCGCACGATCCGGTCCCCCGCGACAGCGTGACGGGCCGCGCCCAACATCAGCAGCATGGCCAGTTCTGCGGTCGCATCCGACAGAACGTCGGGCGTGTTCGTGACCGTGATACCGCGCGCTTTCAAGGCGGGCAGATCGCAGTGATCGACACCGACCGAATGGTTCGCAACGATCTTGAGACGGTCGCCAAGCGCCGCGACGACCGGTGCCGTGAAATGCTCCGAGTGGCAGGGGATGATTGCGTCGAAGGCATGGCTGGCCGCGATGATGTCGTCCGCCGTACCTGGCAGATCGGCATGGTTGATCACGACATCATAGTCGCGCGCGGCGCGTTCCAGCGTGGCATCGGACAGACGGCGTGTGATCCAGAGACGCGGCTTGGTCATTTCTTGCGAACACATTCATCCCAGAAATCATAGACCGCGGCAGCGCAGACGATTATGGCGATGATCATGAACGGCAGACCGCCCATGAACCCCGCGAACCCGGACGACACGCTGTGCGACAGGCCGCCGATAAAGACCAGCAACAAGGCGGTTCCGATGAATCCCGTGATCAGTTTGACAGTGTAAGACATTGTATATCCTTTGCTATTCCGCCGCAGCCGCGAGGTGGCTTTGCAGCCAATGCGCGGTGCGCAAAAGCCGGTCGTCCTTTTCGGCAGGCCCGATCAATTGCACCCCGATCGGAAGGTCATTATCGCCCAGAAGCAAGGGCAGTGTCACGCACGGCAGGCCGGCCAGGGTCCAGAGCGTGCAGAAGATCGGATCGCCCGTGCCCTCGCCGAACCGTGGGGCTTCACCAGCCGCGGAGGGGGCCACGATCGCGTCGAATTCCGTAAAGAAATCGGCAAAGAAGCTTTCCGCCGATGCCTTGACGGCGAGCGCATCGTCGTATTCGGCCTTGCTGATCTGGCGACCACGCGTGACGATGGGTTTAAGGGTGTCGCTGATCTGATCCCAATGCGTATCGAACACCTCTGCCTGATGCAGGCAGATTTCATATTCGTGAATCCGGGCCTGCACGGCCACCAGGTTTGACAGGGTGTCGGCGGCGCTCATCCTCGTGACCTGAGGCCCCAGGGCTTCGAGCACCGTTTCCAGCCCGGCGCGCGCATCCTCGGCCAGCCGGTCGTAGAACGGCAGATCCAACCACGCCAGGTCGGGCGTGACCGGCACGTCGGCGTTCGCGCCGCGCAGCATCGACGCCCGCGGCCGGGCAAAGCTTGCAGGATCGCGTTGATCGTAGCTGCCGATCGCGTCCGTCAACAGGGCGACATCGGCCAGCGTTCTGCCGAAGCTGCCGATCTGGTCCAGTGAGGCGGAGGTCTGCAACACGCCGCTGCGGCTGATCGTGCCCCGCGTCGGTTTGAACCCGAATGTGCCGCAAAAGGACGCCGGGCGGATCACCGACCCGTTGGTCTGCGTGCCGATGGCAAGCGGAACATGGCACGCGGCGACGGCGGCGGCGGATCCGCTGGATGACCCGCCGGGGCTGCGACCGGTATCATGAGGATTGCGCGTCTCGTTGGCGTGAACGAAGGCCAGTTCGGTCGTCACCGTCTTGCCCAAGATCACCGCGCCCGCCTCGCGCAGGTGCTCGACGATCCGCGCATCCGCATCCGGCCTGCGACCGGCAAATATCGGCGTGCCACGCTGCGTGGGCATGTCGGCGGTGTCGATGATGTCTTTCAGGCCGACCGGAACACCGTGCAAGGGCCCGGTCGCATATCCGGCCTTGCGAATGCGGTCGCATTCCGCCGCCTGCGCCAGGGCGGCGTCGGCGTCCAGATGGGCCCAGGCCTTGATTTCGCCGTCGGTCGTGGCAATTCGGCCAAGGCAGGATTTCACCAGATCGACGGAACTGAGGCGGCCCGAGGCGATGGCCGCCACCGCCTCGGTAGCTGTCAGGGTATGGGGCGCGGCCGTCACGGGACGTATTCGCCAAAGAGGAAGTCAGGAAACCAAAGCGCAATACCGGGGAAGGTATACATCAGCACCATCGTCAGGATCACGATCCCCAGATAGGGCATGATGCCCTTGAAGATCTCGATCAGTTCGATCTGTTTCTTCAGCACCCCCTTCAGATAGTAGGCCGACATGGCCATTGGCGGCGTGAGGAACGATGTCTGCAGGTTGAGCGCGACGAGCATCGCGAAGAAATACGGGTTCACGCCGAAGGGCTCCAGCAGGGGCAGGAAAATCGGCACGAAGATGATCAGGATTTCCGACCATTCGAGCGGCCAGCCCAGGACAAAGATGATGAGCTGCGCCATGATCAGGAACTGGATCGTCGTGAGGTTCATCCCGATCACCCAATCCGAAATCAGGTCATGCCCCCCGAGGTACGAGAACACCGACGCAAAGGTCCAGGATCCGACGAACAGCCAGCACACCATCGCCGTGGCCTTGGCGGTCAGGAAAACGCTTTCCTTCAGCTTTTGCCAGGTCATCGAGCGGTAGATGACCGCCAGCACCATCCCGCCCAACGCACCCATCGCGGCGGCTTCGGCCGGGGTGGCCAGCCCCCCGAGGATGGACCCCAGCACCAACGCGATCAGCACCGTCAGCGGAACGAAGGAAATCAGCAGATCCTTGTAGATCTTGGAGGGCGGCGGCACGTCTTCGAGGTTAGGTTTTGGCGCGATGGAAGGATTGATCCAGACGCGGACGATCACATAGACGATATACAATCCCGCAAGCAGCAGCCCCGGAAAGACCGCCGCAGCATACAGACGCAGAGGCGACAGGTTGCCGATGGCGGCATAGACGATCAGCATGATCGACGGCGGGATCAGGATACCCAACGTACCGCCCGCGCAAATCACGCCGGACGCAAAACTTTTGTTGTAGTTGGCATTGGCCATCGCGGGATAGGCCAGCAAGCCCATCAAGGTGACGACCGCGCCGACGATGCCAGAAGCGGTCGAGAAAACGGCACAGGTCAGCAGCGCCGCAATCGCAAGCGAGCCGGGCAGGTTTCGCGCGGCCATGTAGAGCGAAAAGAAAAGCCGATCGACGATATTCGCGCGTTCGACAACATAGCCCATGAACAAGAACAGCGGGATGGCGACCAGGGTGTCGTTCTCCATCACCGAATAGGTGTTCTGGTTCAGCAGGTAGAAGATGTTGTTGTTGAAAACGTCGGAAATCGCCTCGGGCGGACCCTGGTAATAGGCGTAGTAGCCAAAAGCGACGCCCATGGCGATGAGAGTGAAAGCGATCGGAAAGCCAAGGAGAACCAGCACGATGAACATGCACAGCATCAGGATGGCGACTTCGGGATTTGACATTGTTTTTATCTTTCAGGAAGCGGCCAGGGCCTATTTGGTCTTGCGGTCGATGTGATTGTCACCGGGCAAAGGGACCGGGATCGCCGTTTTGTCCATGTGCATCAGCATGTCCTCGGTCTCTCGGACGTCATCGAGACGCTCCAACCAGACACCTGTCCGCATCGCGTTCCAACACCGAAGCAATTCGGCAAACCCTTGCAGCAGCAACAGACCGCCCGCCAATGGGATCAGTGTCTTGAAAAAATAGATCTGGATGCGTGCGGGGCTGTTCCAGCTCACTTCCTTGTAGCGCCAACTGTCCGACGCGATTTCCCAACCGTACCAGAACAGCGCGAGAATGCCCGGAAAGAAGAAGATCAGATACAGAAGGAAGTCGATCCGAGCCTGCCAACGCACCGGAAACAGACGATAAAGCACATCGCCGCGCACGTGGCTGTCCTGCGCCAGCGCATAGGGGCCTGCCATCAGGAAAAGGGCGCCGTACATCTGCACCATCATGTCAAAGGCCCAGACCGTGGGCGCATTGAGCGCATAGCGCACGAACACTTCGTACGAGACCGACAGCGTCAGGATCAGGATACACCATCCGAACGCCCTCCCGACCCAAAGGCTCAGCCCTTCAATTCCATGCACGAGTTTGATCAATTTGCCTCTCCTTCTGGCACAGCCGATCCGGGGGCCTGACAGGTCCCCGGATCGTGTCGTGTCTGGTCAGTTCAACCGAAGTAGTGGTTGTAGGCCAGTTTGTAGTCAGGCTGGTTCAGGTTCAGATAGCCCATGACGTTCTTGGCATAAGCCTTCTGGCTTTCGATCACCTTGGCAAAGAATTCATCCTCTCCCGCGATGCGCTCGACCACCACATCCCAGGCGGCGAGCTGGTCGGCCATCACGCTGTCGGGCGTGCGATAGACGTTGACGCCCTGCTCTTCGCGCAGCGTGTTCAGATCGTCCGCGTAGCGCTTGGTGTTGTGCCAGTAGAAGTTCGAATTCTCGGCCTCGGACGCATAACGCAGGATCGCCTGAAGCTCGGACGGCAGCGATTCAAACTTGTTCTTGTTGAACGTCACCTCAAAGAATTCCTGCGACTGGTGGAACGACGCAAGGTGATAGTGCTTGGACACGTCCTGCATCCCGAAATCGCGGTCGGATGTCGGGTTGTTGAACTCGGCCGCGTCGATCAGGCCGGATTTCATCGCGGGCTGAATTTCGCCACCGGGCAACTGCACGACGGACATGCCCATTTCCAGCAGAACGTCGGCCGCCAGACCGACGGTCCGGTACTTGAGGCCCTTCATCTGGGCCGCGTCGGTGATCTGCTCTTTGAACCAGCCCAGCGGCTGCGCCGGCATCGGCGAGTTGAAGAACGACACGACATTCAGGCCCAGCGAGCCCATCAGTTCGTCGAACAGTTCCTGACCGCCGCCATAGTTGACCCAGCCCAGAACCTCTTGCGAGGACCAGCCAAAGCAGGGGCCGGTGCCGAACAGCGATGCCGTCTTGGACTTGGAATACCAATAGGCGGGCACGTAATGCGCCGCGTCCAGAACGCCGCGGTGAACGGCATCCTGCATCTGGGAGGTCTTCACGACCGAGTCGACCGCCAACAGGTCGATCTTCAGTGAATCGCCGGCCATCGCATGAACGCGGTCCACATAGGATTGCGCATTCTCGAGAAAGATACCGCCCCCCCAGGCCGCTTGCATTTTCAGTGTTGTCGTGTGGTTCGCGGCAATTGCTGGCGTAGCAAGAGCGGCAGCACCGACGACAGCGGAGCCACGCAGGAATTTCCTGCGGTTAAGATTATCTGTCATTTTTCCTCCCAAGGAATGTAAGCGCGCCAGACGTCTTGAGCCAGCACTGGTAGCTTCATTTTCTGGATCACGCAGTCAGGCTTTGTTGTGCGTTCCGGGCAAACCAGTTGACCGGGAGCGCGGCCGCCAGTTGCACGTGATCCACGCAAACTTTAGAAGAAGTGTGCGTTCTGGCAAGCGCATCTTGGCCCGTGGGGCCGCTCCAGAACGCCGTGATTTCGCTCGGATGGCTGCATTGCACTGGCAACCGTTTTGGTTGCAGACCATCCGAATTTTGCCCTGACCCGATTCAAGTCATTGGTATTCCTGCCTTTTACCTCGTCGCCGTGACCTGCCCGCGCGAACGCTGCGGGGCCCTTTGGCCGACGCGTCTGAGTGATGCCAGCCAATTGGCGCAGTTTGAATTCGTTGGAAAAAACTCGAAAGATTTCTTGGAAACGCGATTTCTGTATACAACTTTAGTCGGTATCGAACAAAATTGCCACGAATCGTCGTGTCATCCGCCTGAACGCGCTACCAGCCAGAGGTTGTGTATACATTATTTCACCCAGGCAGCGACCGCGCCTGCGACATCGAAGGGGCCAAAGGCTTGCCTGATCGTCTGAGCCAGTTCGACAAAGCGCTCTTTGGCCTGCGTTCGCTGGTCCTGGGCGGCGCGTTTCTGGGCGACAAACGACTGTCCGAAGTGGCCGTCGCCAAGCAGTTGGGCGTGTCGAGAACACCGCTCCGTCAGGCGATGGACCGGCTGGTGTCGGAAGGGTTGCTGGAACGGATCGAGACCGGTGGGTGCCGGGTGGCGATCTTTACCAAGCAAGACATCACGGACGCGATCGAGATCCGGGGCGTCATGGAAGGAACCGCCGCGAAAATGGCGGCGGAACGAGGCGCCGATCCGCTTTTGACCGCGCAGGCCAACGATGCGCTGGACCGGATCGACATCGCGCTCGCGCCGCGTGGCCGGATCGACTTTGATCTATACGTCCGGCAAAACGCCCGGTTTCACAATTTGCTGGGACGGCTCGCTGGCAGCGGTCTGATCGAACGGGAATTGGAACGGATGAACCGCTTGCCATTGGCTTCGCCTTCGGCGTTTCTGATCGAACAGGCCGGCATCCCGGATTTTCAGGAGTCGCTGCGCTATGCACAGCGGCAACACCGTGCGATCCTGGAAGCGATCACGAACCGTGAGGGCAGTCGCGCCGAGGCTTTGACGCGCGAACACGCGCGCCTTGCGCTGACGAATTTCGACTATCTGACGAAACACCGGCCAGAAGCGACCAAGGGCGTTCCCGGTCTTGCTTTGGTGACGTCGCGACAGGGGTCAACGACCGATAGCGCCTGACGGGTCCGGGCTTTGACCGCCAGATCCCGGAGATGGCATCGGCCCGGTCACGATATGCCGCGCCCCTTGCGGCCCAAAGGTGGCGTTCCGGCTCAGGCCGAGGGTGCCGTTTGACGGGATATCGTCCCGATGACCTCCTGATCGGGAAGATCGGCAACCTCGACCGACCACAGGGTCGTGCCGTCCTCTCTGGTTTCCACGAGGCCAAAGCCCAGCTGCGCGTAGTGCTGCGCCACCATGCCATTGCGGTCCGTCGGAATGTAGCGCCCGCGCAGCGTCGTGATGCCTGCCGCCTGCGCCGCGTCCTTCAGAACCTGCAGGATGGCCCGCTCGACCCGGCGGCCCAAGACGCGGCAACTCATCAGCCAGGTGTCGATCTCCCATGTCGCGCCGTCGGTCCGGCAGATGACGACGCTGATCATGCCGTTATCGGCGAACCGATCCCTGAGCCGTATCTGGAGGGTCAAGAGCCCTGAATCATCCTCCATCGCGGCGACATCGGCCTCGGAATAGCGCCGCGTGGTCAAGTTGAACTGGTTGGACTTGTTGATCAGTTGCGCGATCCGCGCGCGCCCCGGCGCGTCAAAGGGAAGAACCGCGAACTCCATGTCCAGAGAGCGCAGGTATTCCCCGATGTCGGTGACTGACGCCTGCAACGCCACGCGCTTGGAGTTGCTTTGGTAATCCTCGGCCCGTCGGCGATCCTCGTCTGAAAACGTTGTCGCCTCGAAAAGACCGCTGGCCACGAGGGTGCGCACGTATAGCGCCGGATCCTCCGGCAATTCGGGCACACCGACACGCGGCAGGGCCTCGCGGATCAAGCCGCGTTCGGCGGGATTGTCGTCAAGAAACGCCAGCGATTCCAGCCCCAAGGCCAGATCATCGCTGATCGCCTGGATATTGGTCGCCTTGTCGCGCCAGTTTGCCTGGAAAACGGCGATGTGATCTTCCTTCAAGACCATTTCAGCATGATCGCGAAAGGCGGTTCGGGCAACGGCGTCGTCGTTCTTTGACGACACGGCCAGAACCACGCCCTGACTGCGGAATTGCAGCGCGCGGTCCTGAACATCCCTGTGCGCCTCTCCGACCGGGTCGCCTTCCGCCAGGCGAATTCCGTCCAGCCCATCGTCGCCGATCACCCCGTGCCAAAGCGTATTGTCCAGATCCAGCACGAGACAGCGCCGGCTTTTGCCGCGCCATGCCGCGATCACCCGCATGATGTGATCGGCATAAAGCGGCAGCACACGGTTGGAAAAGGGAACCCGCGCCATGTGCCACAGCCCCGGATCGTGCCAGGTGGCAAGCCCCACAGTGTCGGCCAGACCGGCGGTATCGAGCAGCAGATGCGGCGTTCCGGTCAGCATGTCGGCCAACGCGCGGTTGAAGTCATGGGTCAATTGGCGCCACGTTCCGGGCACGCCAAGATCGAGCGAACCCAGGTCCGGCTCTGCCGGGCGAGCGACGGTCTGGAACATAGCGACCGCGCGGGAATTCTGTTCGATCGCAGCCTTCAGGGTCTCTATCTGGTCAAGCGACGCCGCGAGCCCGGCAGCCGCCGCATCGACGTCGCCCGGCACCGCCGTCAGGTTCAGCCCACGGTGATCCAGCGATATCACGATCACATCCGGATCCGCGGCATAGGTCATGGACTGGGGATCAAGCAGTTCCTGAACCACCTGTCCATAGGGCGCCAGGACAAGGTCGGTCGCGAACCCGTACCGTAACCCCGTCGCCATCATCGCAGGACTAAGGAATTCGGTGGTTGTATTGCTCAGCAGCGCGACCTTGAGCGGGATCAGCGGTTTGAGGTCGACGCCACCGTCGCGTGCGTCCGACAGGGCGCGCGCGACCTTGTTCAACTGCAGTTCGTTCAGCCCGAATTGAGCCAGCCCGCGCAATGCCTCTGCGGTGGCCGGGCCCGCGTCGCGCACCGATTTGATGATCTTGTTCAGATCGGACGGCGGTCGGGGAAGCCAGCCCAGGTCAAGGTACAGGTCGAGGCTCATACGCGCAGGCTCCCTCAGGTTTTCGCGGCGATCAGGCTGGCAAGCTGGCCGACGTTCTTGAGATCACTGATTTCACCGGACGAAAACTTGACCCCGAAATTCTGCTGGATGTTCAGCATCAGACGGATGTGGTTGAGACTGTCCCAGCCATCCACCTGGTCCGCTGTCAGATCGGGACCGAATTCGGAGCGGTCAAGTTCGAAGAAGTCGTTGAAAATCTCGTAGAGGGTCTCGGAAACCTGCGTGTCGTCCATGTCATTGTCCCTTCAATCGGTTGCTGAGGTGATGCGAGTCGGCGCGAAAGTTTCGAGACGCGCGGCAAGCGCATCGACCCACGGCCCCAAATCGCGCGGCCGGACATGCGCATCGTCGTAGAAACTGTCGGGATCATCGAGATGGCGCAGATCGACGTAGTCGAAACGCTCCACCCCGGTCAGGCCCGCCACGACCTGGGCGATCCTCTCCCGGTGGTCGGCGTGATAGGGCAGGCCCTGCGCATGCCAGTCAGGGATCGGAAGGTCGGCCACGACCACATGCGCGCCCTGCCCCGTCAGGTCACGCACGAGACGATCAAGAACATCATACTGTTCGCCCGAAAGCCGTTCCGATTTCATGTAGCCTGCCCGATAGGCCAGCGCGGCGGCTTTCTGCGCCTTGCTTGGTGTCATCGTGTTGCGCGTCTGCGTGTCTATCCGGGGCGGGCGCACGAAAAACAGGCTGCGCAAATCCGCTGTCACGATCCGGATGCCCTTTTCCAGCGCAATCAAGGGATGGACAAGGACCGCTGCGATGTCGGCATCGCGGTCCGAGATCCATACCTTCGGACCGTTCACGCCACCGCGCTGAAAACCGTAGCGATACCGCTCCCGGTCGATATCCGTCTCAAAACGGAGCGCATCGCCCGAGGACCAGCGATTGGCATTATCCACGAAGGTCGCGTACCAGATGCCGATAACAAAGACCTGATCCTTGATCCGGTCGGACCCGATTGAGGACAGCGCCAGATCGGCAATCTGTGCAATCTCGGTGATGTTGGCATCGCCGATGCCCAGGTTGTGAACCGCCATTCCTTCCATCCTGTCGGCAAGCGCCTGCCGGTCGAATCCGACCTGCGTGTTGCTGGACCCCAAAAGAATGACCTTGGGGCCTTCGTTTCGCAGGCTTTTCCGGCCATAATAGATCAGACGCGGCGGCGTGGAATAGACGGTGGCGCCGGCGCGAAAGGTATCGATCGGGGTGATCCGATCGGGCGGCGGCAAGACCAGCAACGACAGCCCCAGCAAAACGGCGCTGAGCGCGACAAAGCTCATCACCAGCAGCAGCATTTGCCACAGTACGGTTTTCAGATCAGAAATCCGCATAGACAAACCCAGCCCCCTTGTTGAGGATGGCCTGCGCGGTGATGCAGGTATAGAGGATGCCGGCCATGCCGCCAAAGGCCAGCCCGGCGGGCGCCGATTGCCAATCCCACCGCCAGCGCGTCAGCCCCGACGCCATGTCCATCAGCAGCGCGATCATCGCCCATCCAAGGCTAAGCAGCCCGAGCGCCAGAAGCCATCCGGTCAGCCGGAAGCGTTCGGTCAGCGCCGCGACCTCGGCGTGGTCGAACCAGAAGGCTGTCAACGCGATGGCGAAATATCCGATGGTCAACCCGCGTGCCGCATAGGTATAGACGCGATTGGCCGACAATCCACGGAACCGCTTGTGGCCCAACCGCGCGGTCAACAAGACCTGCCACAGCTTGTTGAGGCTTACGCCAAGGCCCAGCACAAAGCCGTAGGCCACGAAGACCGGCGTCGAGCCATGCCAGATGCCCAGCACCATGAAGACTACGAAATAGGTGAAGACGCCGAAAAAGGGCGCGGCACCGGCCGAGGGCCACCGCATCATCAGAGCTTGCAGGATCGGGATGAAAGAATACTGCTTGAACCAGTTCGACAGGGTGATGTGCCACCTGCTCCAGAATTCGATCATGCCGCGCGAGGCGAAAGGTTTGTTGAAATTTTCCGGCAGGTCCAACCCGGCAAGCCGCGCGATGCCGATCACGATATCCATGTACCCCGAAAAGTTCATATAGAGGTAGAAGGTATAGGCAGCCGCTGCGATGCAGTAAAAGCCCACCAGCTTGGGGCCTGCCGCCATTCCGTCATCCAATAGCTGCGGCGCGATGTTGTCAAAGACGTAGAGTGCAATGGCCGACAGGATGAGCACCTTGCCATAGCCGATCGTCACCCGCCCCAGCGCCGCGCGCACCGCCGTGGGGTCGGCCGGAGCGGGGATCATGAAATTGTCCCGGAAGGTTTGAAACCGGTCAATCGGGCCTGACACGAAGGCAAGGAAATTGACCGTGTAGTTAAGATAATCGACTGGGCTGATCCGATCCGGCAAGGCACCTTCGCGGGCGTCGAAAACCATGTGCAGGATCCGAAACAGGATATAGGACAGGCCGATGGTCGATATGGCCACGGGCAGGCCGGGCACGAATGCGATCAGGCTGTAGCCCTGAAACCATGCCAGAAGCCCGACGAACAGCACCACCCACGACCAACTCAATGCGCGGTGCGGCATCGCTTGCACCGACACGACGGCCAGGTAACCCAATACAACGAACCCGACCAACGGCACCGCGCCCGCAACCGACGCGAAAAAGCCCGACACGAACAGAAGGTTTGCCGCCAAAAGCACCGAGGCACGCCACACGTAGTCCGAACGCAATCGAAACATCAGCACGAATACAACGGCGAATAAAATGAACACGTGTGAAAACAAAGACATGGCAAAAAGACCACTTCCGCAATCTTGTCACGCCTAACGACAACGGCGCGCGGGGTATCAAATCTTCTACCGTTTGGAAAAACGGTTGCCCTGTTGAAGGGCGGACAGTCAAAAAGCTCTGAACGCGTGTCACCAGCTTCGACGATCGGGAACACGGCCTGTAATCTGGTTCGGGACAGCTTCGCCGATTTTTGCCTTTTTTTCAATATCTTTGATCCGCACGCGTGCTTCGACCACAGGGTCGCGGCGATCAATCCTGCGGCAGGGGTTCGAAAATATGGCGTGATTGATCCTGTTCGATGAGTTCGATGATGAAATCCAACGGCGAGTAAAAAAACTGGATCAGGGCACCGCCAAAGGCCACAGCCGGATCGGGCATCGACACCGCAAGGCAACCCGCTGCTTCGAGATGTGCAGCAGCCGCGGCAAGATCATTGGTGCGATAGGCGACGTGATTGAGGATGTTCTGGCGGGATTTCAAAGACTTTGCGATCGGTGATCCGGTCTCGCTTGGCGCGATGAGTTCATACACCATCCCCCCCCGATCACGGCCGAATTGCACGTGCACCTTTTGAATAGGATCGGTGAAGCTTGCTGTCCAATCTCCGACGCTGATGGTCCGGGATAAAAACGACCGCCCAAGAGAAAGGTCCGAGCAGACAAGACCAAGGTGATCGAAGCTCAGGTCCGGTGCCACAAAATCCGCCTCGCCATTTTCAAAGCCGCACGCTTTCACTGTACTGCCTAATATTCGCAGAGTGAAAAACGGTAATCGGTCTGGTCCCAGGGTGACAAGATCAAAAAAGCCGAATACCGCTTGCGCAGCGCAAGCCGAAGACACGCAGCTTGCAGTGCGTCACGAACTGCGGCCCGTTGGCGTCCTACACCGCGCGCAGGAGCAATCCACCTGCGAGCACAACGACAATTCCACCAGCGGATATTTCCACCACTGCGGCGAGCGTTGCCGCGCGAGGTGATCCAACGACCCCGGCAAGCACACCTTTGCGCAATGCACCCGCGCCAAGCCCGAACGCGATGGTGATCGCTGCCGTACCAAGCGCCATGGCGAATGCGCCACCGACCCCCAACACTCCGATCCCCATCTGCCAGGTGATGATCAGCACGAACAGCGCGCCGGTGCAGGGGCGCACAGCGATGCCTGCGATCAGTACCAATGCCTCTCGCAGTGTTCCGGTCTTTTGAACCTGAGCCAGCGTTGGCCCGTGTGTATGGCCGCAGCTGGCGCAGACCGCACGGTCAGAATCATGCTCTGCCACAGGTCGCAGATGGCGCAGCCCGCGCGTGACCAGCCAGCCACCGATCAGCGCAATGGCGGCATAGCTCACCGGGGCCATGATGTCTTCTGTCACGCCAACCATCGCCTCACGTCCGAGGTTCAACAAGGTTATTCCACCATAGACCAGCGCCACCGCTGTCACTGCCTGACCCAGCGCGGATGCCAGCGCGATGAGCGACAAGCGCAGCATCGACACGCCCCGCGCCATACCATAGCCCCCGATCAACAGCTTGCCATGACCCGGTCCGGCTGCATGGGCCAGGCCATAGGCAAAGCAGGCGGAGAGGAGGGCAATGACCGCGCCCGGTTGACCTGCGCGTGCGGCGCGCAGGCTGCTGGCGATGGTGTTCTGAAATGCACGCTGCTGGCCAGCGGCCCAATAGCCGATACGGTCAAAGCTGCCGCCCCACCACATCAGGATCAGGCCGATCAGGACGGTGATCGTCGTCAGTGTCAGGATGCGACGCATGTCACATCTACGCTGCCGGCCAACTGCGCCCCAATGTTGGGCAGACCGACATCCTGCGGTTCAGACCCGGCATCCAACGCCGAAAGCTGCTGTTGAAGCGCTTTCAACCCGTCGTCCATCTCCGGTGCCTTAAGCTGCGCATCGCACTTGCCGCCGCCGCTCACTGTCACAGGACGGGATAATTCATATGCGGTATAATAGGTCGGATCATAGGCTTTTATGACCAGGGCTTCACCTGCCGGTACTGGCTTTTCAAGCGCGCGGAGATGGGTTGTGGTGATGCGCCCGCCGGAATAGCTGGCGGTGACCTCCCGAGGCTTTGACATCGCGATGGCCCCGTCTTGCACGGTGAGCATCAGATCACCATTGAACCCATCAATCCATTTCATATCAAAGCCTGTCAGTGTCTCAAGTTCGGCTTTGGTCAGCACGCCATCGCCGTCACCATCCAGCGCCAAGTCCTCGGTGATCAGCAGTGAATAGAATTCATCGTATTCCCACGTGACCCGCACATGGGTCAGCTGGCCCGCGTCGTTCGTGACCAGTTCAAACCCGGTATCGACAAAGATATGCGGATGCGCCGCGAGTGAGGTGGCGGTCAGGCCACTCAGGATCGCGATGATGTTGATGATGGTTCGCATGACGCTTGAATAACGCCTGTCGCGTGGCACAGCAATTCCGCATATCCGCGACCAGCAGCCTTCAGCCGGTTCGCCCGCAAACGCCGTGCACCCGCGCCACCACAGTTGAGATTTGCCGAGTAGAAGAAACTCACGGCACGGTGTTGCGTGACAAGCGCTGCATCATTGGGGCGGAAGGGTTGGGCCCGCTCCGGGCTTTCGCTGCTGCTCCAAGAAATCGTGATATGCCAAGGCGCCTGCGTCAGGTTGGGACAAAGGGCGCGTCGTCGGGCAGAAGCGACCGCGTCCTCACCACCACGGACGTGATCAGCCGGACCGTTCTTCCTCGACGGCCCAAAACGGTGCTTCACCACAATCGACGCGGATAGCCGCTTCCATCCGTGCAGAGGTTTGTATTCAAACCTCGTCTCACTCCGATGACCCCGCTCGGACCGCTATGCTGGCCGCTCAGGCGCGCATCTCTTTGAACACATCCGAGATCACCTGGCGCAGCCATTTTTGCCCCGGCTCGCGCTCGGTTCTGAGATCCCAGCAAAGATCGAACGAAAACACCACTTCCTCCAGCGGCAAAGGGGCGGCCCGCAGGTTGTTCAGTCGTGGGTCCAGCGAAAACAGACGTCGAGGCGCGATGGCGATCAGGTCGGAATTCGCCACGATGTCGGGTATCTCGAACCAGCTTGCAACGGTCATTGCCATGTGGCGCTTGAGCCCACGCGCCGCCAGTGCGTCGTCGATGACCGTCGTGCCCGTGGCCGATTGTGACAGCTTCACGTGGGGCAAATCGGCATAGAGTTCGGCCGTCATCGGTTCACACGCCCGCGGGTGGTCGCGCCGCATCAACACAACAATCTCGTCAGCCAGCAGGCGTCGGGACCGCACCATTTCCGGTTGCAGCCGCCCCGGTGTCAGGCGCACCTGCATGTCCACCCGGTCCCAGACGCTCTCGTGCGAGATGGAAAAGGGCAGGATATCTATGGATACGCCGGGGGCTTCGATCTGCAGCCGCTCGGCCAACCGCGGGAGAAGAAACCCCGAGACATAGTCAGCGACCTGTATCGTAAAGACCCGCTCGGTCTGCGCCGGGACAAACTCGTGCTGCAGTGAGATCGCCGTTGAGATGAAGCCGAGGCCGCGTTCGATATCGGCATTGAGGTCACGGGCGCGATCGGTTGGGCTGACCCCGTCAGCAGTCCGGAAGAACAGCTCGTCGTTGAGCATCACGCGCAACCGGGCGAGCGCGTGACTGACGGCGGAGGGCGACAATCCGATCTCCTCGGCGGCACCCGCAATGGAGCCACGGTTCATGATGGCCCGAAAAATGACCAGAAGGTTGAGGTCGAAACGACGCAAATTCACCATCGCGTCACCGCAAAAGCCCCACGATAGACAGCGTTACCTGCGGCACGAAGGCCACCAGCAGCAAAACTCCGATCATCACCGCCAACATGGGCATCAAGGGCCGGGCGATCTGGCCAATTCTCAGTCCACTGATCGCAGCCCCGACGAAGATCGTGTAGCCGAAAGGCGGCGTGGCCATTCCGATGGTGAAATTGATCGCGACCATGGCACCGAACTGGACTGGATCCATGCCAAGCTGTTCACCGATGGGCACGAGAAACGAAGCGAGGATGATCATGGCCGCGAGGTTGTCCATCACGCAGCCGATCACCAGCAGCAGCAAATTCATCATCAGAAGATACAGCGCCGGCGTGTCGGCAAAGCCTTCCAACGCCTGCGTGACCTGTCCGGGGATACGTTCGAACGCCATCACCCAGCCGAAACCATTGGCCAGCGCAATGATGAACATGACGATGGTCATGGTCTTGAGCGATCCACGCGTGACAGGGACGATGTTCCTCAGCGTCAGTTCCCGGTACGCGCCAAAGCCCAGCACCAGCGCAAAGACTGCGGCGACGATGGCGGCTTCGGTTGGCGTGACGATGCCGCCATAGATTCCGCCCAGCACAAGGATTGGACCGCACAGGGCCCATTTTGCTGAATTGAAGGCGGTCCAGACCTCGGCGCGGGTCGCCTTTGGCTGGGGTTCAATGTCGTGCTTGCGCGCGTGCATCCAGCAAAGCGCCATGAGTCCGAGGGCCAGAAGTATCCCAGGCACGACTCCCGCCAGAAAGAGCTCGCTGATGGAGGTTTCGGACATGACCCCCCAGACCACCATGGGGATCGAGGGCGGAAGCATCGGCCCGATAATTCCCCCGGCGACCGCGAGCGCCGTCGCGAAGGGACGCGAGTAGCCCCGCTTTTCCATTTCGGGGATCATGATTGCGCCAATGGCCGCCGTGGTCGCGGGGGCCGACCCCGAGAGTGCAGCAAAGAACGCTGCCGCCAGAACCGCAACCATGCCCAAGCCGCCTGTACGATGACGAACCAGGACATCAGCGAAAGCGACCAAGCGGCGTGAGATTCCACCCGCGGTCATCAAGTCACCGGCCAGGATGAAAAAGGGAATCGCCAGAAGGCTGAAGGACTGGGTCCCGGACACCATACGCTGCGCGAAAATCATCATGTCGATGTCGGCCGTCCAGAGCGCGCCGATCGTGGCAAGGCCGATGGCAAAGGCCAGCGGGACGCGCAGCAAAAGCATCACCGGCAGGCCAAGCGTCAGGACAAGAAGGGTCGTGTTCATCGGGCACCCTTGTCGGGGTCATTCGGCCCGAGAATCCGCGCCACCCCGTGCAGGATGAACAGCGCACCGCAGACCGGTACACAGAGGTACAGCGCCTCGATGGGCATTTGCAGCGCGGCGGTCTTTTGCCCGGCGGTGCGGCCCACATAAGCGATGCCGGCGGTCAGCGTGACGGCGCCAAAGACGACGGCCAATCCGGCAACCCAGCGATCGGCCCAGCGGTGCAGACGGTCAAAGCGGGCTGGGATCGATTCAACGGCGACATGGAAGCCTTCGCGCAGACCGACCGTGGCATAGAGCAGAACAAGCCAGGCAAAGAGAATGATGGCCAGTTCTTCGGTCCAACTGGGCGGGGCGCCGAGAAAGTAACGCATCAAGACCTGCGTCACCAAAAGCCCCAGCATGACGAAGATCAACCCGACACACAGGTTCGCCACAAGCCGCGATGTCACGCGGCTTGTGGTGGAAATCAGTGAGACGATCTGTTGCAAGAAGACTCCTGCGCGTCAGTTGGACGAGACGGCTTGAAGCGCGCGCTCAAGCAGATCCGCACCGATGGTCGGCTCGAACCGCTCATAGACTGGGCCGACCTTGGCGCGAAAGGCGCCGACGTCTTCAATGTCGTTGATCTCCATCCCCTTTTCCGTCAGCGCGGCGACAATATCGGCCTCTGCGGCGGCAACGGTCCGGCGCTGCTCGGCAATCGCCGCTCGGCCGGCATCCTGCACCGCCTGCTGCACGTCCGCAGGCAGACCCTCGAAGCTTCGCTCGGACATCAGGAGGTGGATCGCCGAATAGGTGTGGCGGGTAAAACTCAGGTACTTCGTCACGTCGGCGTAATTGTTGGAGTTCACCACGGAGGCTGGGATTTCAAGCCCGTCCACGGTGCCCTGCTGCATGGCGGTAAAGACCTCGCCCCAGGCCATCGGCACCGGGCTGCCACCAAGCGATGAAAACATCTCGATGAACACGGGGTTTTGCATGGTGCGATATTTCACACCTTCAACATCCGCAGGCGTGCGGACAGGCCGGGTGTTGTTGATCATGTTGCGGAACCCGCCTTCGGCGGCCCCAAGAGAGACGACGCCATCATCGCGCAGGTTGGCGGCGAGCTGTTGACCAACGTCGCCATCCAGCACCTCGTGCGCCTGCTCGGCGCTGCCGAAGAGGAAGGGCAGATCGACAAGCTGATAGGTCGGTTCCAGGTTGGCCACCACGGCATTGGTAATCACGCCCATGTCTATGGTGCCGAATTGCAGACCCTCCAGGATCTCCTTGTCGTCGCCCAACTGACGGTTGGGGAAAAGCTGCACTTCGACCCGTCCGGGCAGCGCGGCTTCAAGCTCTTTCTTGAAGGCGTGGGCGGTGATTGCATACGGATCGGTGGGACTGTCAGCTGTCAGCCAAGCCAGTTTAAGCTCGATTTCTGCAGCATGGGCCGTTCCGGTCAACGCGGCCGTCGTCAGCAATGCTCCGAACAGCCTGCGCGTGAAAGTCATGGTCATCAGGTATCCTCCCTAAAATGATCCTTCGGAGCCCAGAGTACTCGTAGGCCCGAAAGGTCCACGCACAGCCTAAACATGCGACGACCGATGCAAACAGTGCATAAACCGCACGGTGACATGCATATCATGCAGCACGCCTGATGAATACGGTGCAGCACGACGTGAAAGGAATGAAGTTTGCTCAGGACGCCCTCGGCGATAGGTTGGCCCGACGACAAATGCGATTTGAGCATGACCGGGGCCAAGACATCATGGAAGAAATTCAGTACGAAAAACATTCTGTAGCACAGGATTTGTGTTGGCCCGACAACCGCCGGATCGCCGTCGTCTTCAACCTCGCCTACGAGATGTGGTCGCCCGGCGTCACGTCCGGTGTCGGGCCGATGGGCAATGTACTGACCGACGGTCTTTTCGATCCCAACGCAGATAGTTACGGACGCTACAACGCCACCCATGGGATACCGCGATTGGTGTCCATTCTCGAACGGCACGGCATCCCGGCCACCCTCATGACCTCGGGGTTAGTGGCAGAAGCCTATCCAGATCAACTGCGCGCCTACGCGGAACAGGGACATGATATCGTGGGCCACGGGCTGGCGCAGAACTTGGTATTTCCGACGCTTTCGGCCGATGATGCACGTCATTCGATCACCCGCAGCACGGCATTGATCGAAACTGCGACTGGGCAGCGGCCGACAGGCTGGATCAGCCCCCGGGTCACATCGTCGCCGCAAATACAGGCCATGTTGTCCGCACAGGGTTACACCTGGCACGGCGATGCCCTGGATGGCGACCAACCCTACGTCCAGCGCTTCGATAAGGGCGAGATTCTTGCCATCCCTATGTCTGTCGAATTCAACGATCTGCCGCACGCCATGCGCTTTGGGCGCACGCCAGGACAATTTGTCGATCTTTTCCGCGAGGCTCTTGTCGGGGTCCAAGCCCAACCGGCGGAAACGGTCATCTTCGACGTCTTTGCGCATGGTCATTGCTACGGTCGTCCCGCTGCGGCTTGGGCTATCGAAGATATCGCAAAGATCTGCCGTCAAGATGGATCGCTCTGGGTGACAACCCGCACCGAAATTGCGGCACATTGCGCACGGGTGCGCGGGCTGGCGTCTTGAAGGCTTGAGGTCACCTTCGCTACTCCTCTCGGACAATGATGCGACGTGGCCTGTCTGACGTGTCTCGCGGCAAGGTCGCCAACCTCGCGGAGGCCTTGAACGCTCCAGATGCCAAGACGGAAGCGGCGGAGATCCTTCGCAGCTTGCTGTCGGAGGTTCGCCTGACACCGGACCGCGACAGACTCGCCAAACGTTGACGTGGCGTTGACATGGAATGCGGACAAGCAAAAAGCCCCGCGTGATGCGAGGCCTAAGGCTTTGGTATTGTTTGGTAATTTTGGTTGCGGGAGTAGGATTTGAACCTACGACCTTCAGGTTATGAGCCTGACGAGCTACCGGGCTGCTCCATCCCGCGACGCTTATGGCCGGTTGTCGCGCTTTGCGAGTTTTGGCCCTGTGTGCGGATCGTTTGGATCGCGCGTTGTGTCGCTGTGTGTGTCATCGATCGAGAGATACGGTTTTGCAGAGGTTTTACTAGGTTTGGCGGTGACCTACTCTCCCACGCCTTAAGACGCAGTACCATCGGCGCGGCGGCACTTAACTGCCGAGTTCGGGATGGGATCGGGTGTTTTGCTCG
>NZ_VANS01000003.1 GCF_005887615.1 Sulfitobacter sabulilitoris | reverse complement strand
ACGCCTGTAGGCAAAGGCCAGCCCGTCAGACACCAGCGCCTGGCCGATGTCCGCGCCGGCGGTCTTGCAGCGGGCGACGACGCGCCCATAGCGGTCTGTGTCGACCGCGGTGCAGCGTGCCTGGCGCCCGCCGTAGCGTGCCGCCACCTGCGCGTTGACCCATGCGCCGCAGGCCCAGGGCGTACCATCGGGTCGCGCGCATGTCTGGTCGCTTTCGGGGGCGTCGATGCCATGCAACCGCACCCGGATCGCGCCCACGTCGAATGTATCGCCATCGACCACGCGGATCACGCCGGTGACATCGGCGGCGATGGCCGGCGCGGCCAAGACCGCCAGCCACGCGCCAAGCCACAGCCGCAGCCACCACCCGGTCGCGAATGAATGTTTACCCGTCATCCCCCCTGTGTGAGCGGGTGGCGCGGCCGGATCAATGCAATTCGTTAACGAAGGTTAACAAATCGTTAACACCGGCGGCGCGGGCGGACCTATCGCTGTGCCGTCTCCCAGTCGGGATGCACCCACGGCGCGTCATTGGCCCGCGCAAGCGGGTCGCGGCCCAGCAGCAGGTCGCTGGCCTTTTCGCCCACCATGATCGACGGCGCATTCAGATTGCCGTTGGTGATGCGCGGAAAGATGCTGCTGTCGGCCACGCGCAGGGCATCGACGCCGATGACCCGAGTCTGCGGATCGACCACCGCGCCGGGGTCGTCCGCCGCCCCCATCCGGCAGGTGCCGCAGGGGTGATAGGCGCTCTCGGCATGTTCGGTGATGAAGGCGTCAAGCTCCGCGTCCGATTGCACGGCGGCACCCGGCTGGATTTCGTGTTTCACGAAGGGCGAAAAGGCCTGCTGCCCGAAGACCTCTCGCGTCAGGCGGATGCAGGTGCGGAAATCTTCCCAGTCCTGCGGGTCGGACATGTAGTTGAACGCGATGCGCGGATCGTCGGCCGGATCGGCCGAACGCAGCGTGACCGCCCCGCGCGAGGCCGACCGCATCGGCCCGACATGCGCCTGAAACCCATGCCCCTCGGCCGCGACCTTGCCATCGTAGCGCACGGCGATCGGCAGAAAATGATACTGGATGTCGGGATAGGGTATACCCGCACGGCTGCGGATGAAGGCCGCGCTCTCGAACTGGTTCGATGCGCCCATGCCGGTTTTCGTGAACAGCCACTGCGCCCCGATCCGCGCCTTGGACATAAGGTTCCAGTACCGATAGAGCGTGATCGGCACTTTCGAGGCGTATTGGATGTACAGTTCCAGGTGGTCCTGCAGGTTGCGGCCCACGCCGGGGCGGTCGGCCACCACCTCGATGCCGTGCTCGGCCAGATGTGCTGCGGGGCCCACGCCCGACAGCATCAGCAGCTTGGGCGAGTTGATCGAGGAGGCGGCGATCACCACCTCACGGCGCGCGCGGATGATCTCGAGCTTGTCGCCGCGCCGCACCTCGACGCCCACCGCGCGCCCGTCCTCGATGACCACGCGCTGCGCCAGCGCGCGCACCACGTCGCAGGTGTCGCGCCGCAGCGCGGGGTGCAGGTAGGCATTGGCCGCCGACCAGCGCCGGCCCTTCCACACCGTCTGCTCCATCGGGCCGAAGCCTTCCTGCTTTTGCCCGTTGTAATCGCCCGTCACCTCGTAGCCCGCCTGCTGCCCTGCATCGACAAAGGCCTTGAACAGCGGGTTGTCGCGGGGTCCGCGGCTGACGTGCAGCGGCCCGTCGGTGCCTCTCCAGTCCGGATCGCCGCCGTGGCCGCCGTCGTGCCAGCTCTCCATCCGCTTGTAGTAGGGCAGCACATCGGCATAGGACCATCCGGCCGCGCCGGCCTGCTCCCAATGGTCGAAATCCATCGGGTGACCGCGCACATAGACCATGCCGTTGATGCTCGACGATCCGCCGATGACCTTGCCGCGCGGACAGGCAAGCCGCCGGTTGCCCAGGTGCGGCTCGGGCTCGGACTGAAAGCCCCAGTCGTAGCGCTTCATGTTCATCGGATAGCTGAGCGCCGCCGGCATCTGGATGAACGGACCGGCATCCGTGCCACCATGCTCGATCACCAGCACCGAGGCTCCCGCCTCGCTCAGCCGGTAGGCCATCGCGCACCCCGCGCTGCCCGCACCCACGATCACAAAATCCGCTTCCATCGCTTGTCTTTCCTTTTCATTCGTCCGCCGCGGGTGCCGTCCGCTGGCCCCGATATCGCGGGGCAGCCGCCGCCGGCATGTCGTGCGGCGTCAGCCGCGCCGCGGGATCACACCACCGCTCAGAATGGCGCCTCCACATCGCCCATGCGCACATAGACCGACTTCAACTGGCTGTAATGCTCGATCGCGGCGCGCGAATTCTCGCGGCCCACGCCCGAGGATTTCATGCCGCCAAAGGGTGCCTCGACCGGCGCGTCGTTGTAGGTGTTGATATAGCAGGTCCCGGCCTCGAACCCGGCGGCCACGCGGTGCGCGCGGCGCAGGTCGTTGGTGAACACCCCCGCCGCCAGCCCGAATTCGGTGGCATTGGCGCGCGCCATCACGTCGGCCTCGTCGTCGAACTCCAGCACCGCCATCACCGGGCCGAAGATCTCTTCGCGCGCGATCGCCATGTCGTCGGTCACATCCGCGAAAACCGTCGGTTGCAGGTAGAACCCCTCGCGGTCGAGCCGCCCGCCCCCCGTCACCAGCCGCGCGCCCTCGGCCTTGCCCTTGGCGATGTAGCCCAGCACGATGTCCAACTGGCGCTGCGACACCATCGGGCCAAAACTGGTGGCGGGATCCATCGGATCGCCGATCACGGCCTTGTCCAGCCGCTCTGCCAGACGCTCGAGGAACACGTCTTTGATGTCGCTGTGCACAAAGACCCGCGTCCCGTTGGAGCAGACCTGCCCCGAGGAATAGAAGTTGCCGAGGATCGCGCCGCTGACCGCGTTGTCGATATCGGCATCCTCGAAAACGATCATCGGGCTCTTGCCGCCCAACTCCATCGTGACGTGCTTGATGCCTTCGGCGGCGGCGGCATAGACCTTGCGGCCCGTGGGCACCGACCCGGTCAGCGACACCTTGTCCACCCGCGCGTCCGTGACCAGCGACGCGCCCACGTCGCCCATGCCCTGCACCACGTTGTACAGTCCGGCAGGCAGGCCCGCCTCGTGCAGGATCTCGGCCACCTTCAGCGCGCAGAGCGGCGTCGTCTCGGACGGCTTGAAGATCACGGCGTTGCCGCAGGCCAGCGCCGGCGCGCCCTTCCAGCAGGCGATCTGGGTGGGATAGTTCCACGCGCCTATGCCGACGCACAGGCCCAGCGGTTCGCGCCGGGTATAGACCCAGTCCTCGCCCAGCTGGATATGCTCGCCGGTGAGCGAGGCCGCGATGCCGCCGAAATATTCCAGCGCATCCGCGCCGCTGGTGGCATCCGCCACGCTGGTTTCCTGGTAGGGCTTGCCGGTGTCGTAGGTCTCAAGCACCGACAGGTCGTGGTTGCGTTCGCGCATGATCTGCGCCGCGCGGCGCAGGATGCGCCCCCGCTCGGTCCCTGTCATCGCGGCCCATGCGGCCTGCGCCGCGCGCGCGGATGTGATCGCGTGCTCGACGATGGCGGGGGTCGCGGCATAGACGGTCGCGATCGTCTCGCCGGTGGCGGGATAGATCACGTCGATCTCCGTGCCGTTGGTGTCTTCTACATATTCGCCGTTGATGAAGTGGCTTGCCTTGGGTTGTGTGGTCATGATGTCCTCGGTCTGGTTTCGGGCCGCGCGCGGCGGTCAAAGGGGCTGGCGGGCGGCGTCATTCGCCGCGGGGAAAGCGTTTTCGGTCTTCCAGCGTGTTCAGGTCCATGTGGTTGCGCATGTATTGTTCAGACGCGTCGCGCAGGGGCTGGTAATCCCACGGGTAGTATCCGCCCTGCCGCAGCGCGTCATAGACGACCCAGCGCCGGGCCTGGCTTTGGCGCACGTCGGCGTCGAAAGCCTCCAGATCCCAGCGCGCTTCGGCCTTGGCCCTGAGCGTCCGCAAGGTGCCCTGGTGGGCCGGCACCTGCGCCAGGTTGGTTCGCTCGTGCGGATCCGCGTCCAGATCGAAAAGCTGGTCGGGGTCGAGCGTGCAGAGATTCAGCTTCCACTTGCCGTAGCGCAGCGACACCATCGGCGCGTAGGACGCCTCGGCGGCGTATTCCATCGCCACCGGCGCGGTGCGCTCCTCGCCCCGCCCCATCGGCACCAGCGACTGCCCCGAAGTCCAGGGCATCACGTCGTCCATCGACACGCCCGCCAGATCGCAGAGCGTCGGACAGACGTCGATGGTGCTGACCGGCGTGGTCTGCAATCCCGGGTCCATCTGCGGCGCGGCGATCATCAGCGGCACGCGGCTCGATCCCTCGTAGAACGACATCTTGAACCACAGGCCCCGTTCGCCCAGCATGTCGCCATGATCCGACACGAAGACGACGATCGCCTCTTGCCGGGTGTCTTCCAGCGTCTGCAAAATCTCGCCCACCTTGTCGTCGAGATAGCTGATGTTGGCGAAATAGGCGCGGCGCGACCGGCGGATGTCGTTTTCGGTGATGTCGAAGCTGCGCCAGTCGTTGGCATCGAAGATGCGCCTGGAATGGCAGTCCTGATCGTCGTAGGCCATGGCGGGCACCATTGGCAGCAGGTGGTCGCACTCCGCGTAGAGATCCCAGTACTTGCGCCGCGCCACGTAGGGATCGTGCGGATGGGTGAAGCTGACGGTCAGGCACCAGGGCCGCGCATCGCCGCCGCGGCTCAGGTCATAGAGCTTGCGGGTGGCGTTATAGGCCACGTCGTCGTCGTATTCCATCTGGTTGGAGGTCTCGGCCACGCCCGCCCCGGTGACCGAGCCCATGTTGTGATACCACCAGTCGATCCGCTCGCCCGGTTTGCGGTAATCCGGGGTCCAGCCGAAATCGGCGGGATAGATATCGGTGGTCAGCCGTTCCTCGAAGCCGTGCAGTTGGTCGGGGCCGACGAAATGCATCTTGCCCGACAGGCAGGTCTGGTAGCCCGCGCGCCGCAGGTGGTGGGCGTAGGTGGGAATGGAGGACGCGAATTCAGCCGCGTTGTCATAGACGCCCGTTTGCGAGGGCAACTGCCCCGACATGAAGGCCGCCCGCCCCGGCGCGCAGAGCGGGCTGGCGGTATAGGCGTTGCGGAACCGGGTGGACCGGGCCGCCAACCGCTTGAGGTTGGGCGCATGCAGCCAGTCGGCGGGGCCGTCGGGAAACAGCGTGCCAGTAAGCTGATCGACCATCAGGATGAGGATGTTGGGCTGCGTCATGCGGTGCGATCCAATAGGGTGTTCAGGGTGGACAGGGCGGCGGCGCGGGCATCCTGCGCCGTGGTCGCCCGCGACAGCGCCGCGCGCAGATAGAGCCCGTCGATCAGCGCCGCGAGCGTTTCGGCATCGGCGTCGGGCGACCGGCTGATCGGGCGCAGCGCATGCGTCAGGTTCGAGCGCAGACGCTTTTGGTAGAGCATCAGCAGCCGCCGGGTCTCGGAGTTGGTCTGGGCCTGCGCATAGAGCGTCATCCATGCGCTGATCGTCGCGGGCGCAAAGCACGAGGGCGCGAAACTGGCCGAGATGATCGCGGTGGCCCGGTCGCGCGGCGACACGGTGCCTTTCAGCGCGCGGCGCACTTCATCGCCGAAATCGCGCAGGATGTGGCGCATCGCGGCCAGGAAAATCTGGTCCTTGCCGCCGAAATAGTGATGCGCCAGCGCCGTGGACATGCCCGCGCGGCGCGCGATCTGGCCGACGGTCACATCCAGCGACCCCCTCGCGCCGATCTCGGCGATCGTCGCCTCGACCAGGGCCGAGCGGCGAATAGGCTCCATTCCGACTTTTGGCATTGCGTACCGCTCCCCTGCGAGTGGCCTGCAGGGTGGTTGCTTTTTATTGACCCGTCAATCAATAAAAATAATCTTTGTGATCAGATGCTTGGGTGCTACAACTTGGTCGCATTGGTCGGCGGAGTGACCGGCTTTCGATTGATCACCGCCTCGCGCCAGGTGATGAAGGTCACGGAGGCGAGAATCATCACCCCGCCCAGGACGACCCAGATGTCCACCTGTTCGTCGAACACCACCGCGCCCAGCAGCACGGCCCAGATCAGCTGGGTAAAGGTCACAGGCTGGGTCACGGTCACCGGGGCAGCGGCAAAGGCCAGTGTCATGGTGTAATGCCCCGCGGTGGCCAGGCAGGCGACGCAGAACAGCAGCGCCAGATCGCCGGGTCCGGGCGTGACCCAGTTGGCCAGCGCGAAGGGTGCCAGCGTGATCGTGACGAAGATCGACAGCATGGCCACCACGACCGCCGGCTTCACCTCGTCGGCGAGCACCTTGGCGGAGAGGTAGGAGCCGGCAAAGACCACCGCCGCCAGCAGCATCGCCAGGTGGCCGCTGCTGACCTCGCGAAAGCCGGGGCGCAGGATGATCGCCGCCCCCGCCAGCGCCGCGATCACCGCCGCGATGCGCCGAAAGGCCAGGGTTTCACCCAGAAACAGGGCCGCCCCCACGGTGACATAGACCGGCGCGAGGTAATTCATCGCGGTCACATCCGCGATGGGGATACGCACCATGGCATAGAACCACAGGATGACGCCCACCCCGTGACAGAGCCCGCGCACCCCGAACAGCCGCCACTGCCGCGCCGTCAGCTGTGCCGCGCGCAGGGACCCGATGGCAGGCAGCAAGAACACCAGCCCCATGCCGTAGCGCAGGAACGCCATCTCGGCGGGGGGCATCCGCGGGCCCATGGTCTTGACCAGGGCCGTCACGCCGATAAAGCACACCCCGGTCACGAGCATCCAGAAAATCCCGGCTGCCGGGCGGTGGGGGAGCGCTGTTGTCATGGCGTCATCTGCACAGTATTTCGCCCGGCGATGCAAGCGCTTAGCCCAGAATAAGCTTGGCCGCGATGGCCCACATCGTCAGCGCGACGATGCCGTCGAGCACCTGCCAGCTGCGCGGACGGGCAAAGAGCGGCGCCAGCCCCCGCGCGCCGTAGCCCAGCCCGAAAAAGAACGCGAAGCTGGATAGGACGGCGCCCGCGCCAAAGGCAAGGCGGCTGTCGTATTGCGCCGAGATCGAGCCGAGCAGAACAACCGTGTCGAGATACACATGCGGGTTCAGCCAGGTCAGCGCCAGCAGGGTCAGCAGCGTCGGCATCAGCGGCTGTGCCGCGGCCCCCGTGGCATGCAGCGCCTCGCCGCCGCGCCATGCCGCCCGCGCGTTCCGCGCCCCGTACCAGATCAGGAACGCCGCCCCGCCCCAGCGCATCGCCGCCTCGAGCCAGGGCGCCGCAAGCGCCAGTGCGCCGAACCCCGCCACGCCCGCGCCGATCAGAACCGCATCCGACAGCGCGCAGGTCAGGCAGACCCAGAACACGTGATGCCGCCGCAGCCCCTGCCGCAGGACAAAGGCATTCTGCGCGCCGATCGCCAGGATCAGCGAAAACCCCAGCAGGAAGCCGGGCACGAAGGCGGTGGTCATGGGCGGGCTCCGGGGGTTGTGCCCGCGTTGACTAGCGGCAGCATGGAGATTTCTCAAATAAAATCATGCAATGGCAGTGAAGCGCGGCCAATGCAGATCGACCCACAGCAGCTTGCCATCCTCACCGTCATCCTGCGCGGCTTGCGCTGCATCGCGACGGCCAGCCCCGGTTTCACCGCGCGGTGGTTCGCCGGCGCGATCACCGCGCGGACCCTGGGCGAGGCGCCGATGATGGCGCTCACCGCCAAGGACCGCTTGCAAAACCGCCGGGCGCAGGACCTGACCGGGCGTGGGTGGCCCCGCCGGTCCACCTGCTGCGCCCGGCCCACGCTTTTGTCGATGCGGCACTTGCCGGCATGGCCTGGGGCATGAACCCGGCATCGCGGGATCGAGATCATCTGGACCCGGGGCGCCGTGTCGCGCTGGCGTCCCTGACCGGCCTTGTGCGCGCGGGCGGCGCGGCAGCACCTGATCCGCGACTTCACGGCTTTGTGAACGCTCACAAACATCTCTCGGAAAACTTATCCGGGCGCTCTGGCGTATCTGCTATGACTACCCCATATGACGGGAACGCAAAAAGGACACGCGCAAGATGTTTGACGACACCCAAAAACTGGATTTGAGCTCCAAGGACCTGTCCTTGATCGAAGATGCTTTGCACACCCAACAAAAGATCCTGTCGATGCAGAGCCGGGCCGGTGGCGCCGAGGCCAAGAGCCGGCTGACCGACCTCAAGCAATTGCTGCGCCGCCTGCGCCAGCAGACACCCGAAGAACGGGCGGAAAACCGCGGCGGCAGCACCGTCAGCTGGAGCCAGATGGCGCGTTCGCTTTTTTGCTGACGCCCCTACTGCGCACCCGGCGATGATGCGCGCGCGGCGACCGGACACGGGCGGCATCTGACCCCAACGACACCGTTTCGGCACAAGTCCGTGCCTTGTGTCCGTGCCTTGTGTCTGCGGGGCGACGGCACTGATCCCGACCAATCACCGCCGGCGAGCCTTTGTTCCGCGCTGTGCATTCCCGAGGGCGACGACCCTGTCGGTCGGCCGCCCGGCCCCGGAATCACGTTTTCCGCGCACACATCCGCATTCCTCGGGCCGCGATCCGATCCCTTCGCAACGACCAAACCACTTTGGCAAATTGCCGCGCATCGGCATGTGGTGTATATTCGACCCGCGTCAATCGAGGTTCCGACCTAAGAGGGATGCGATGGATTTCTTCTACATCCTGTTGGTGTTGCTTGTCCTGACACGGGCCTTCGGCGAACTGGCGGAGCGCCTCAGCCAGCCGTCGCTTGTCGGCGAATTGATCGCCGGGGTCGGGCTGGGTTCGATCGTCGCCACGTTTCCCGACGATTTCGCCGCCATCGCCGTCATCGCGGACAACACGGTCTTTGCGTCGATCACCGATCTGGGCATGTTCTTTCTGATGCTGTTCGCCGGGATCGAGATGCAGCCCAAGAAGATGGCGGAGCGCTCGGCGGCCTCGGTGGTCATCGCGATCGGCGGCATGGTGCTGCCGCTCGGGCTTGGCCTGCTTCTGGGCGTGGCGTTCCTGCCCGACACGCCGCTGCGTGCGGCGCAGTGCCTGTTTCTTGGAACCGCATTGGCAATCACGGCGGTTCCGGCCACGGTGCGCATCCTCGCCGATCTGGGCAAGCTCGACACGCCCTTCGGCGAGACGATCGTGTCCGCAGCCGTGTTCGACGACGTGTTCAGCCTTGTCCTGCTCGCCTCCCTGACCGGGATGATCGAGGCCGGCGGCCTGCCCGATCTGGCCACGCTCGCGATTCTGTCCGGGCAGGTCGTGCTGTTTTTCGTGATTACCATTCTGACGGGCGTCTATATCTTTCCCTGGGGCGGTCGCCTGATGACCCGCCTCAAGGTGCATGAAATCGAGATGAGCGCGATGCTGGTGGGGGCCTTTGCCTTTGCGGTGCTGGCAGAGCTGCTGCATCTCCACTTCATCGTCGGCGCCTTCGTCGCGGGGCTTTTCTTTGGCCGGAACACAATCGACGAGGCAAGCTATGACCGGTTGGAAAAGTCCATTTCGGCCATAACATTCGGGTTTCTCGCCCCGATCTTCTTTGCGTCGATCGGGATGGAGATCGACTTTTCCTCGGTCCTCGACGCCCCGCTGTTCGTCACCCTGCTGATCGTTTGCGCCTTCGTGGGCAAGATCGCGGGGTCGGGTATCGCGGCCAGGGCCTTTGGCTTTTCAAGGGTAGAGGCGACCTGCATCGGCGTCGGGATGAGCCCGCGCGGCGCGGTCGAACTGGTGATCGCGGGCATCGCCCTGGACGCCGGTCTTTTCGCGACCGGCGGCGGCGTCGTTCCGCATATCTTTTCGGCGGTGGTGGTGATGTCGGTCGTCACAACCGTGGTCAGCCCGATCATCCTGTCGCGCATATTCCGCATGCAGCCGGGCTAGACGCAAGCGCCGTCCGGCGTGCCGCTGGCCCTGCCCCCCCTTGCCAACGGACCGGGCCGGGGGGGGGGTGTGTCAAAGTTGCGCCATCACCTCGTCGGAGGCCTCGAAATTGGTCGTCACGCGCTGCACGTCATCGTCGTCTTCCAGTGCATCGACCAGCTTCATCAGCTTTTCCATGTTCTCCAGGTCCATCTCGGTCGTGGTCGTCGGCTTCCACACCAGCTTGGTCGAGTTACTCTCGCCCAGCTCCGCCTCGAGCGCCGTTGCCACCTCGTTGAGGTCGGTATCCGCGCACCAGATCGTGTGGCCTTCCTCCGTGCTCTCGACATCCTCGGCCCCCGCCTCGATGGCGGCCATCAGGACGGTGTCGGCATCGCCCACCTCGGCGGGATATTCGATTTCGCCCTTGCGGTCGAACATGAACCCGACGCTGCCGGTCTCGCCCAGGTTGCCGCCGTTCTTGGTGAAGGTCGAGCGCACGTTCGACGCAGTCCGGTTGCGGTTGTCGGTCATCGCCTCGACGATCACCGCGACCCCGTTCGGCCCATAGCCCTCGTAGCGGATCTCCTCGTAATCCTCGCCCTCGCCGACCTGCGACTTCTTGATCGCGCGGTCGATCACGTCCTTGGGCACGGATTGCGATTTCGCCTCCTTCACCGCAAGGCGCAGGCGCGGGTTCTTGTCGGGGTCGGGGTCGCCCATCTTGGCGGCCACGGTGATTTCCTTGGCAAGCTTGGAAAACAGCTTGGATCGCACCGAATCCTGACGGTTCTTGCGGTGCTGGATATTTGCCCATTTTGAATGGCCGGCCATTGGACGCTCCGATCTGCGAAAATTTGGCCTTGTCATATCCAGCCCGCGCACAAGCCGCAAGCGTCTGCGTCGCGCTGGGCCATTGGCGCGGCCGCGTCCTGCGGCCGGTGCCCACAGTCGCCCGCCCTGGCACCGGGCCCGCCCGCGCGCCCCCCGCAGGCCCAGGGCAAGAATTGTCGATGACGGCCCGCCGCAATGGGTGTAAGCGCATGGGCATGACCCAGGACCAGATCATCCTTTTTTCGCTTTTCGGCGCGGTTTTCGTCTTTCTGATCTGGGGACGATTTCGCTACGATATCGTTGCGTTCTCGGCTCTGATGGCCGGTGTCGTTCTGGGCGTGGTCCCGACCAAGGACGCCTTTTCCGGCTTTGGCCACCCCGCGACGCTGGTGGTGGCGCTGGTGCTGGTGGTGTCGGCGGGGCTGGTGCGGTCGGGCGCGGTGCTGCTGATCACCCGGACGATTATCGACAGCAGCCGCAGCCTTGCCGGGCATATCACGCTGATGGGCGCCATCGGCGGCGTGCTCTCGGCGTTCATGAACAACGTCGCGGCGCTGGCGCTGTTGATGCCCGTGGACCTGCAGACCGCCCGCAAGGCGGGCCGGGTGCCGGGGCTTACGCTCATGCCGCTCAGCTTTGCCACGATCCTCGGCGGAATGGTGACGCTGATCGGAACGCCGCCCAACATAATCATCGCCGCGATCCGCGAAGACGCCCTCGGCGCGCCGTTCTCGATGTTCGATTTCGCCCCGGTCGGCGGTGCGGCGGCGCTGGCCGGCCTGGTCTTCGTCGCATTGATCGGGTGGCGGCTCATCCCGCTGCGCGGCGATGCCTTCCTGCAACCCGAAGACCTGTCGCCCTATATCGCCGAACTCACCGTGCCCGAAGGCAACCGCGCCATCGGCAAACGGCTGGCCGAACTCTCCGACACCGCAGAGAAGTCGGACGTCGCGATCATCGGTCTGATCCGCGACGGCAACCGGCGCTACGGCCAAGCGCGCAACGTCCCGCTCAAGGCCGGCGATGCGCTGGTTCTCGAGGCAACGCCGGATGCGCTCGACGAATTCCGTACCGCGCTGGACCTCGCGATGGCCGACGCCCGCCGCGAGGAACAACTGCATGCGGACGGCGAAGGGGTCGAGATCATCGAGGTCGTGGTGACCGAAACCTCGCGCCTGAACGGCAAGACGGCCCAGGCGGTGGGGCTGGCCTGGCGGCAGCGGACCGTGCTCATGGGGCTGTCGCGCAGGGGCCAGAACATCACCCAAGGCCTGCGGCGCACCGTGTTGCAGCCCGGCGACATCCTGCTGCTGCTGGTGCCGCGCGACACCGCGCCGGACGTGACCGACTGGCTGGGCGTGCTGCCGCTGGCCGATCGCGGGCTGGCGGTCACCGAAAACCGCAAGGTCTGGCTGGCCATCGGCCTCTTCGGCGCGGCGGTGGCGGCGGCCAGTTTCGGCCTGGTGTACCTGCCCGTCGCGCTGGGTCTGGTGGTTGTCGCCTATGTCCTGGCCCGGATCGTGCCCCTGTCGGAACTCTACAGCCATATCGAATGGCCCGTCATCGTCCTTCTCGGGTCGATGATCCCGCTGGGCGCGGCGCTCGAAACCTCGGGGGGCACGGAACTCATCGCCGGTGCGCTGGTGCGCTGGACCGGCGGATTGCCGGCCTGGGCCGTGCTCACGGTGCTGATGGTGGTGACGATGTCACTGTCGGATGTGCTCAACAACACCGCGACGACCATCGTCGCGGCCCCCGTCGGCATCCAGATGGCGCAATCATTGGGCGTGTCGCCCGACCCTTTCCTGATGGCGGTGGCGGTGGCCGCCTCCAGCGCGTTCCTCACCCCGATCGGTCACAAGAACAACACCCTGATCCTCGGGCCGGGCGGCTACGGCTTCGGCGACTACTGGCGCATGGGCCTGCCGCTCGAAGTGATCGTGATCGCGGTGTCCATTCCCACCATTCTTGTCGTCTGGCCCTTGTAGGCCGATCCGCCGCACTGGGGCCCTGCCGGAGAAATGGCGGAGCCATTTGGACGGGGCATGTCTTGCGGCGCAGCCGCGCCTGTCCAGACCGGCCTAGAGCGGCCAAATGAACGGGATGATCACCGACACAAGGATCGACATCGTCAGGTTCAGCGGGATGCCGATGCGCATGAAATCGGTGAACTTGTACCCACCCGGGCCATAGACCAGCGTGTTGGTCTGGTATCCGATCGGGGTGGCAAAGGCGCAGGAGGCGGCGATCATCACCGCCACCACCAGCGGGCGCGGATCAAGGCCGAGCGCCATTCCCAGCCCGATGGCCAGGGGCGTCATGATCACGGCCACCGCGTTGTTGCTGACGATCTCGGTCAGGATCGTCGTCAACAGGAACACCACGAAGACCACCAGCGCCGGCGGCATCGTCTCGAGCCCGGGCGAGATGGAGTCCACCACCAGCGCGATGGCCCCCGAACTCTGCAACCCGGCACCCACCGCGAGCATCGAAAAGATCAACGCCAGCAAGCGCCCGTCGATAAAGGAAAACGCCTCGTCCGCGTCGATGCAGCGGGTGACCAGCACGATCGCCACCGCCAGCACCGCCAGCAACAGGATCGGCGCCACGTTCAGCGCCGCCAGCGCCACGATCCCCACCAGCGCGCCGATGGCGATCGGCGCATGGCCGCGGCGAAACGCGCGGCTCGAGGGATGCGAGACATCGACCATGTCCATGTCGGCCGCCAGCCGCTGGATGTCCTCCGGCGCGCCTTCCAGCAGCAGCGTGTCGCCGATCTTGACCACCAGGTCGTCAAGCTGCCGGCCGATGTTCTGGTTCCGGCGGTGCACGGCCAGCGGATAAACCCCGTAGCGCCGCCGCAGGCGCAGCGACCCGAGGCTTCGGCCCACCATCTTGCAGCCGGGCGTGATCAGCACCTCGACGGTCGTCGTCTCCACCGCCGAAACCTGATCGACGCGCTTGAGTTCCTTGTTGGATTGCAGGCTCAGAAGTTCGGTCATCTGCGTGCGCAGCACCACGCGGTCGCCGACCTGCAACCTGACATCCGCCAGGTTGCGGCGCAGCGACTGATCGCCGCGCACCACGTCGATCAGCCGCACGCCGTCGCGCTTGAAAAGCTGCACCCCCGTCACCTCGCGCCCGATCAGGTTGCTGTCGGGGGGGATCACCGCCTCGGTGAAGAACTTCATCTTGGACTTGTCGCTGAGCATGTTGGCCATGCTGTCGCGCTCGGGCAGCAGTTTGGGCCCCAGAACGGTCATGTAGATCAGCCCCCAGACACAGACCACGAGGCCGATCGGAAGGATTTCGAAGATGCCGAAGGGATCGAGCCCCTGGCCGCGCGCGACGCCGTCGACCAGCAGGTTGGTCGAGGTGCCGATCAGCGTGAGCGAGCCCCCCATGATCGCCGCATAGCTGAGCGGAATGAGCAGCCGCGACGCCTTGGTCTCCAGCGTCTGGCTCAGTTGCACGACCACCGGGATCATCACCACCACCACGGGGGTATTGTTCATGATGGCCGATGCGGCCATCACCGTCAGGATCACGCCCGCCACGGCAGAGCGCGGATGGGTCTTGGCATAGCGTTCGGCCATTCGCGTCAGCACATCCAGCGCGCCGGTGCGCACCAGCGCGCCCATCACGATGAACATCGCCGCAATGGTCCAGGGTGCCGGATTGCTGAGGACCACCAGCGCATCGTCATAGGGCAGCACGCCAAGGCCCAGCATCAGCGCGACACCGGCGATGGCCACGACCTCGGTGGGAAAGGTCTCGCGCACGAAGAGCGTGAACATGACCACCACCACGACAAGCGAGGCGACTGCGCCAACCATGGGCGATAGCTCGATAAAGGGCATGTCCGGGGGGTGCTCGCTCTGTCTTCGGTGAACTCAGGGCGCAGTGTCGCCGATCGCCCTGCCTTGGGCAAGCGTGGCGTGCGGGCGCGGCTGCACGAGGTAGAGCCCCGCGAACATCATCGCCAGCGCGGCCCAGACAAAGGGCGAATAGGCCTCGCCCAGGATGAGCTTGGCCCAGAGGATGCCGAAGCCGGTGACGAAGTAGCTGACCTGCACCGCAAAGACCGGGCCGGCGCGCCCAACCAGCCAGACATAGCCCGCATAGACCAGAACATGCGCCACCGACGACCCCACCAGCGCCCATTGCTGCGGGTCGAGCGGCGGGCGCGGATCGATCCATTGGCCTGACACCCAGGCCACCGGGGCCATGATCACGGCCCCCACCAGCGACGCGCCATAAAGCACCTGGATGGGGTTCAGCCCCTCGGTGCCCCACTTGGCGACCACGTTGCCCTCGACGGCATAGAAAGCCCCGGCGATGAGCGCGACGAACACCCAGAACACCGCGACGTCACCGGGCAGCGCCACCCCCGGCGCCACGATCAGCAGCACGCCGCACAGCCCGGCCAGCAACCCCGCCAGACGCCGCAGGCTGAACCGGTCAAGCCCCAGGGCCAGAGCGATGGGAAAGGCGAACATCGGGATCATCGACAGCAGGATCGACAGGATGCCGGAGGGAACATGCACCGCGGCCTGGTACGACGCGGTGTTGGGCAGGATGGTGCCGATCATCGCCAGCAGCAGGTATAGCCGCAGGTGGCGCCGCGCAAACGGCAGCGAGATGCCGCGCAGCGCGCAGATCGCCGCCATCAGCGCCGCGCCGATCGCCAGTTGCCAGAACACCAGCCCGAAGTGTCCGTAGCCGGTGCTGACGGCGATCTTGGTCAGGGGCTGCGTGATGCCCCACCCCGCGCCCAGCACCACGAGCACGGCGCAAAAGATCACGACCTCGCGCCGCGTCATGGCCTCAGGGCGCCGCCGCTTGCAGCAGCCCGCCGTCGCGCACCATCGCGATGCGCGTGGCGCGGCCGGTGCGGTCGTCGGTCTCGACATAGACGCCCGACAGGGTCGCCTCGCCGTTGGCGGGGGTGAACCGTTCCTTGGGCATGCCGGTGATGAACCGGCGCAGGGGTTCGGCCTTGTCCATGCCGATCACCGAATTGTAGTCGCCGCACATGCCCGCATCGGTCAGGTAGCCGGTGCCGCCGGGCAGGATCATCGCGTCCGAGGTCGGCACATGGGTATGGGTGCCCACCACCAGGCTGGCGCGGCCGTCGCAGAAATGGCCCATCGCCATCTTCTCCGAAGTCGCCTCGCAGTGCATGTCGACGATTACCGCGTTGGCCAGTCCGCCCAGGGGATGCGTTTTCAGCACCGGGTCCAGCGCCGAGAACGGATCGTCGAAGGGCCGTTTCATGAAGACCTGGCCCAACGCCTGGGCCACCAGCACTTTTTTCCCGGTCTTGGTGGTGAACATCCGCGCGCCCTTGCCCGGCGCGGTTTTCGAGAAATTCAGCGGGCGGATCACGCGCGGCTCTTGTTCGATAAAACGCAGCATGTCCTTTTGATCGAAGGCATGATCGCCCAGCGTCAGGCAATCGGCGCCCGCGTCCAGCAGGGTTTTCGCATGCGCCCCCGACAACCCCGCGCCCGAGGTGGCGTTCTCACCGTTGACCACGATGAAGTCGAGCTTCCACCCGGTCCGCAAGCGGGCCAGGTTCTCGGTAATCGCGCGGCGACCTGCGCGGCCCATGACATCGCCCAGAAACAATAATCTCATGGCGTGATGGGTAGGGCGCGCCGCGCCCCGCGGCAAGGGCGGATCGACATTTTCTGTGCCATGAGGTCATGGGGGCGGCGGGCGCGGTGTCGCCGCGGGCCGCCTAACCCTTTGCCGAAGTCCGGTCGATCTCGATCACGCCGCTTTCGGTCACGATCATGTCCAGAAGCTGATCCGTCGCCTCTTGCGGCAGGTCGTCCATTTCCTGCGCGGCAAAGGCGAAGCCGATGGCCAGCGTCGGCCGCCGTGCGCGCAGGAGTTCCAGCGTCCGGTCATAGAAGCCGCCGCCATAGCCCAGCCGCCCGCCTGCGCGGTCGAACGCCATCAGCGGCACGATCAGCAGTTCGGGTTCGAAAAACTCGGGCGCGGCCGGAACCTGCGCGCCGAAGGTGCCTGTGACCATCGGCATGTCCGGTTCCCAGCGGGCGAATTGGAGCGGTGACGCCTTGGCCATGATCACGGGCACGCCGACGGGACCGTGGGCCGCCGCTTCGGCCATCGCGGGCAGCGGGTCGATTTCGCACCGCATCGGCATGTAGCCCGACACGGGCACGCCGCGGTATCCCGCCAGCACTTCGGACAGGACGCCCGCCGCGGTATCGCGCGAGGCTGCGGCATGCGCCAGCCTGCGCCGGTCCAGCGCCGCCGCGCGGGCGGCGGATTTGCGCAGGGCCAGCGGGCTCATAGCAAGACAGCCGCCGCAAGGCCCAGGAAGGCGAAGAAGCCCACCACGTCCGTGACCGTCGTCACGAAGGCCCCCGAGGCCAGCGCCGGGTCCACGCCCACGCGTTCGAGGATGACCGGGATCGCCGTGCCCGCAAGCCCCGCGACCACGAGATTGATCACCATCGCCGCGGCGATCACGTAACCCAGGCTGGGCGAGCCGAACCAGACGACACCGACAATGCCCATGATCACCGCGAAAATGATACCGTTGACCAGCCCCACCAGCACTTCGCGCCGGATCACCCGCCAGACGTTGGCGCCCGTCAGGTCGCGCGTGGCGATGGCGCGCACCGCCACGGTCAGCGATTGGGTGCCCGCGTTGCCGCCCATCGACGCCACGATCGGCATCAGGACGGCCAGCGCGACAAGCTGCGCGATCGCCGCCTCGAACTGCGAGATGACCATCGACGCGGCAATCGCGGTCACAAGGTTCACGGCCAGCCACGGCAGGCGCTGCTTGGTGGTTTCCATCACGCGGTCCGACAGCGAGCCTTCGCCGACGCCGGCAAGGCGCAGGATGTCCTCCTCGTGTTCCTCGTCCAGCACCGACATCGCGTCGTCGATGGTGATGACGCCGATCAGCCGCCCCTCGTCGTCGACGACCGGCGCGGAAATCAGGTGATACTGGTTGAACGCATAGGCGACGTCGGCTTCGGGCTGGGTCGCGGTAAAGACCTTGAAGGTGTCCTCCATGATGTCGATCAGGCGGGTGGCGCGCTTGGTGCGCATCAGCTTGCCCAGCGTCACGTTGCCGATGGGGTGCAGGCGCGGATCGATCATGATGACGTGATAGAACTGGTCGGGCAGTTCCTCTTCGGGGGTGGCGCGCAGGTAATCGATGGCCTGGCCCACGGTCCAGTGCTCGGGCGCCATCACGACCTCGCGCTGCATCAGGCGGCCGGCGGAATATTCCGGATAGGACAGCGCCTGCTGCACCGCCACCCGGTCGCTGTCCTCGAGCGCATCCAGAACCGCGGCCTGCTGCGTGTCGTCGAGGTCTTCGACCAGATCGACGACATCGTCGCTGTCCATGTCGCGGACCGCTTCGGCCAGCACCTGCGGGGTCAGGATCGCGATGACTTCCTCGCGGATCGATTCGTCGAGTTCGGACAGGATTTCGCCGTCGAATTCACGATCGTAGAGCCGGATCAGCCGCGACCGGTCATAGCCGCTGATCTGCTCCAGAAGGTCGGCGATGTCGGCGGCGTGCAGCGGCTCCATCAGTTCCGTCAGCTTGGCGGCGTCGTCGATCTCCACCGCATAGAGGATCGCGCTGATGTCCTTTTGCGACAGGGTATATGCCTCGTCCTCGCGCGCGTCGCGATCCTGCTCGGCTTCGGTTGACTGGTCGCTCATCACACACCCTTTCGCTTTGGGCCGGACCTTAGTCGGGCGCCGGAGCGGTTACAATCCGCCGCCTGATGCGTTTTTTGCGCAGGCTTCGATTTACCGCGGCCGCGCGTCGGCCTAAAGACGGGCCATGACACACAGCACGCTGATCCTTGGCCAGACATTCGAGACATGGGGCAACCCGCTGACCCGCCCCTGGGAGGAGGTCGCGCGCATCCGGTCGGGCGGCGGGGTGCTGGTTCAGAACGGGGTGATCGCGGCGGTGGGCGACGGCGCGGCGCTGCGGCGCGACCATCCGAACGTGGCCGTGACGGATTACGGCGATGCGCTGATCTCTCCGGGGTTCATCGATGCGCATGTGCATTATCCGCAGACCGCGATGATCGCGAGCTGGGGCAAACGGCTGATCGACTGGCTGAACATCTACACCTTCCCCGAAGAAATGCGGCTGGCCGATCCGGCCTATGCCGCGCGCATCGCGGACCGCTATCTCGATCTGGCGCTGGATCACGGCACCACCACGATGAGTTCCTTCGCCACCATCCACCCCGGTAGCGTGGACGCGTTTTTCGACGCGGCCCTGTCGCGCGGTCTGCGCGCGGTGACGGGCAAGACCTGCATGGACCGCAACGCGCCCGACGGCCTGCGCGACACCGCGCAGTCGGCCTATGACGACAGTCGCGCCCTGATCGCGCGTTGGCAGGGTCGGGGGCGGTTGGGCTATGCGATCACGCCGCGGTTCTCGCCCACCTCCACGCCCGACCAGCTCGAGGCCCTGGGCGCGCTCTGGGCCGAATACCCCGATTGCCTGATGCAGACCCATCTGAGCGAGCAGACCGACGAAATCGCATGGGTGCGCGATCTTTTCCCGCAGGCGCGCGACTACCTCGACACCTACGAGGCGCATGGCCTGCTGGGCGCGCGCGGCGTCTATGGCCATGCCATCCACCTGGAGCCGCGCGAAGTGGACCGGCTGGCCGAGGTCGGCGCGGCGGTGGTGCATTGCCCGACCTCGAACACCTTCATCGGGTCGGGGCTGATGGATCTGGCGGCGCTGGCGGCGCGCGGCATCCCGGCGGGGCTGGCCACGGATACCGGCGGCGGGTCGTCGTTTTCGATGTTGCGCACGATGGCCGCCGCCTATGAGATCGGGCAGTTGCGCGGCACGCCCCTGCACGCGGCGCACCTGATGTACCTGGCGACCGCCGGATCGGCCCGCAGCCTGCATCTGCAGGATTGCATCGGCACGCTGGCACCGGGGATGGAAGCGGATCTGGTGGTGCTCAACCTGGCCTCGACCCCCGCCATCGCCCAGCGCAGCGCCGAGGCGCGCGATGTCTGGGAACAGGTGTTCGCGACACTGATGATGGGCGACGACCGCGCCGTCAAAGACGTCTGGATCGCCGGGCAGCGCCGCGTCGCCGCCCGTCAGGGCCGCGTCAGTCGCCGCTGAGGATCAGGCGGTAACGAAGCTGATCGAAGATCACGGCAAGGATCAGCAGCGAGCCCAGCAACACCATCTGCATGTAGGAACTGACCTGCGCGAGGTTCATGCCGTTTTGCAAGAGCGCGATGAAGAACGCGCCCAGTACCACGTTTTCCACCCGCCCGATGCCGCCGCGCAGGGACACCCCGGCGATGACGCAGGCCGCGATCGATTCCAGCGCGATCGAGCCGCCGAGGTTTGCCTCGCCGGATTCCACCCGCGCGGTCAAAAGCAGCCCCGTCAGCGAGGCGATGAGCGCGCAGATCACATAGGCCAGCGTCAGCGTGCGGCGGGTGTTGATCGCCGACAGATGCGCGGCCTTGATGTTGCCACCCACGGCATAGACCTGGGTGCCCAGCCGCGTTCGCGACATGAACAGCCACATCAGCACGATGCACGCCAGGGCCACCAGCACCGGCACGGGTACGCCCCAAAGCCTGCCGAACCCGAAGGTATCGGCAAAGGCGAAGGGCAGGCCCGACACCGGCACACCCCCCGTCAGGAACAGCGCAAAGCCCGCGCCCACCGACGACACGCCCAGCGTCATGATGAAGGGCGAGACGTTGAAAAAGGCGACGCCCAGACCGTTCACCAGCCCGACCATCAGCGCGGCGCCGAAGCCCATGAATGTCCCGATCAGGATCGCGATCCACACCGCATCGGGAAAAATGCCCGCCGCCCAGACCATGCCCAGCGCCGACACGACGGAGGTCAGGGCGATCGCCGTTCCCACCGACAGATCGAAGCCGCCGGAAATCAACACCAGCATCTGCCCCATCGACACCAGCACCAGGTACACCGACTGCCGCGCCACGTTGACCAGGTTCTGCCCCGTGAGGAACTTCGACGACAGCGCGGTGAAGATCACCAGCGCGCCGACAAGGAAAAACGGCAGGACGCCGACCCTGACAAACACGGTCCGCAGCGCGTGCACCGCGCCGTTGCGTTTCACTTCGCTCGTCATACCACTGCTCCGCTTTCGTCAAAGAAAAATCTGAGAACCTGTTCTTCGGTCATGTCCGCCCCGGTCAGCTCCGCGCTCAGACGCCCCTGCGCCATGACCAGGATCCGGTTGGCGAGGTTCAGCACCTCGGGCAGGTCCGAAGAGATCACCACGACCGCCTTGCCCGCTTCCGCCAGTTCCTTGATCAGAAGATACAGTGCCGAACGGGTGCCCATGTCGACCCCCACCGTGGGTTCGTCGAAGATGTAGACTTCGGCGTTCTGACCGAAGCATTTGCCGAACAGCACCTTTTGCTGGTTGCCGCCCGACAGTTGCGACACGGGTTTGGTGCGATAGGAGGGCTGCAATTCCACGTGGTCGGAAATCGCCTGTGTCTCGCGGCGCACGGCGCCCCAGTTCACGAACCAGCCGCCCTTGCCCAGCTTGTCCCCCATCACGAGGTTCAGCCCGAGGTTGTCGTTGGAGGTCTTGGCCAGGTCGAGCCCCTCTGCCTTGCGGTCCGGCGACAGGTAATAGAGCCCCGATGTGATGATCTGCGCCGTGCTGGCGTCGCTGATGTCATTGCCCAGCAACTCCACCCGCCCGCCGTGGCGCGGCAGCAGCCCCATGATCGTGCGGAACAGCCGGGATTTGCCCGACCCGACCAGCCCCGCGACGCCCAGCACCTCGCCCGCGCGCAGGGTGAACGACGCGCTATGGAGGCCCTTCGATCGCAGGCCCTCGACCTTCAGAACCTCCGCTCCCGGCGCCGCGTCGATCCTGGGATAGATCTCGTCGATGGCGCGGCCGGTCATCATCTCGACCAGCGCGGCATCGTCGGTGTCGGCCATGGGCACGGTGCCCACCTTGGCCCCGTCGCGCAGCACGGTGATGCGGTCGGCGATGCGGATGAATTCCTGGATGCGGTGCGAGATATAGACGATGCCGATGCCGCGCCGCTTCAGCGACAGGACGAACTTGAACAGGTGATCGACCTCGCGATCGGTCAGCGATGCGGTCGGCTCGTCGAGGATCAGCACCTTGAGGTCGCCGTGGAACGCCTTGGTGATCTCAACCATCTGCTGCTGGGCGCGCGACAGGCCGGCGACGACGGCGTTGGGGTCGATGTCAAAGCCAAGCTCGCCCAGCATCCCGGCGGCGCGGCGACGCATCGCGCGGTGATCGACAAAGGGGCCGCGGCAGGGCTCCCAGCCGAGAAAGATATTCTGCGCCACGGTCAGCGTGGGGATCAGGGAAAATTCCTGGAAGACGGTATAGATGCCCTTGGCCTGGGCGTCGGCGACGCTGGCGAAGGCCACCGGCTGACCGTTCAGCAAGATGTCGCCCGAGGTCGGCGCTTTGGCCCCGGCAAGCATAGAGATCAGCGTGGATTTGCCCGCGCCGTTTTCCCCGAAAAGCACGTGAACCTCACCCTCGGCCAGATCGAAATCGACCGCGTCGAGCGCCACGACACCGGGGTAGCGTTTCGTCAGTTTCCTGGTTTCGATCAAGGACATGGGGGGCTCCGGAAATACGGGCCGGAGCGATCCGGCCCGTATGATTTAAGTGAACCGGGTCAGCGGCTTAGTTGCTGACCGTGAAGACGGGCGAGAAGCCTTCGGGCGGCAGGATGTTGGTGCGCGCCACGTCGTCGATGTTGTCGGGATCCACCACGAAGATCTTGGGGCCGACATGCTTGACGTAATCCTTGCCCTCAAGGATGCGCACGGCCTGATCGACGGCGATGCGGCCCTGGATGACCATGCTGTCGGCCGGCGCGGCCAGGATGAAGCCGCGCTGGATGCCGGTATAGACGCCCGGCGTCATGTAGAAGGCCAGCAGATCGGTCTTGCCCTGCAGCCCGCGTTCGCGGATCAGCCCTTGGGCGGCTTCGGCCGTCACGGCGGTGCCCGCCAGATAGCGCACTTCGGGGTTGGCCTGCAGCACATCCTCGACCAGCTTCAACTGGGTTTCCTTGCCGGTGTCGCCATAGCGCGGCTCCAGCACCTCGACAGCCGATCCTTCGACCGCTTCGAGAAAGCCGGTATTGGCCGCCTCGACCCAGCCCGCGCCCGCCGGTCCGGGGAACCAGCCGACCTTGACCGGCTCTGATCCCGCGGGATGCTTTTCGGCGAGGTAGGTGCCGATTTCGGCGCCCATCGTCTTGAACGACACCAGCGATTTGGCCGCCAGATCGGGCGAGGAGATGCCGTTGACAAGATCGATCACCGGGATCCCCTGACCGGAGATTTCCGCGATCACGTTGTTCAGGCCGTCGGCGGAAATCGCGCCGATGATGACCGCATCGGCCCCGGCGGCGACGCAATCCTCGATCTGGCCGATCTGGTTGTTCAGCTCGGTATAGCCGCCCGCCTCAAGCACGTTGAGGTTGACGCCAAGGCGCTTGGCCTCGTCCACCACGCCGTAGTCCACGCCAAGCCAGTAGGCGTCTTTCATGTGCGGGAAGGACACGCAGATGTTCCACGCTTTCTCGGCCTTGTCCAAGGCCTCGTAGCTGATGCTGCCGGGGGTGGCGTCGGCGGCGAAGGCCGGCGTCATCTCCTGCGCGTCGTAGGGAAACCACGCGTCCTGTGCGGATGCGGCGAGCGGCAGGAATGCGGCTGCACTCACTGCGGTTGCGACTGTCGTGACGTATCTCATGTTCTGACCTCCATGTCAGGCAAGGTTGACGTTGATTGCTCTGTCTTGTCGGGCTCTTAGCCGAGCTCTTGTCTCATTCTTTGCAGCATCGCCTTGCGGTCGGCGCGTGCGGCAAGTGCGGTCGGCATGTCGACCTTTTCGAACTTGACCGGCGTATGCGGCTGCAACTGGCCGATCAGGTCCATGTCGGCGGAAATGATCGCACCCAGCGTGAAATACCCGCCGCCCGACACCGCGTCGCGGTGCAGCACGATCGGCTCCGTGCCGCCGGGCACCTGGATCGACCCGTAGGAATAGCATCCATCCACGATGTTGGAGGGGTCCGCGCCCGCGCCGAAGGGTTGTTCGCGCTCCACGAATTCGAGTTTGCGACCGCCCTTGAAGCGGTATCCCATGCGGTCGGCTTCGGCGGCGACGGTCCATTCGTCGTCGAAGAACCCCTGCCCCGCGGCTTCGGTCAGGCGGTGCCAGTAGAGCCCCGGCAGAACCCGCAGGCGTGCCGGTGTCCCGGGCCCGCGGCGCAGATCGTCGGCGATGCGGCGGCCCGCCCTGGCGGTGCTGCCTTGATCGCCCACGGGCACGGTGTCGCCCGCGATCAGCGCGCGACCGTCGATCCCCCCGAGCGCCCCGATGGGATAGGTCGCACGGCTGCCAAGGTTGGGTTCGGTCGCGATGCCGCCGCTGATGGCGATATAGGCGCGCGCGCCCCCCTTTAGGTAGTCGAATTTGAGAACCTGCCCCTTACGCACCTCGAACGAGGTCCAGGGTTCGCGGATGTCGCCGTCGATCTTGGCGGGCAGGTCGGCGCCGGTGACGGCGACGATGGCGTCCTGGGTGAACTCGATCTCGGGGCCCATGAACACCGCCTCGAGGCCCGCCGCATCCTCGGGGTTGCCCACCAGCATGTTGGCGGCGCGCAGCGCGAAGCGGTCCATCGCGCCGCTCATCGGGATGCCGAGGTGGAAATAGCCGGGGCGGCCAAGGTCCTGGATCGATGTCGAAAGGCCGGGATTGATGATCTTAAGCATTGTCGAGGGCCTCCAGAAGCTTGGCATTGGTGCCGGCAACGTCCGCGTTCCACGCGTCGAGGTCGAAATCGACCTCGGCGGTGCGCGGGGTGTAGGTATTGGCCTCGACCTGCGCCAGGATCTCGTCGTATTCGGCGCGGTCGATGGGCTTCCACTTCACGATGTCGCCCGGTTTGAAATAGACCAGGAAATCCTTGAGGTAGCTGGTGGTCTGCGTGGGGTCGTAGATCGGCATCGGGGTGATCCCGAACATCTGGTAGCCGCCCGCGCCGCGCACCGAATAGATGCAAGAGAAACTGCCGCCATAGCCCACGGTCTGTTTGGGCGTATCGGTGCGCGGGCTCAGGTACTTGGGAACCTGGATCTGCTTGTCGCGCTCCACCAGCTGATAGAGAAACGGCAGCCCCGCGACAAAGCCCACCATGGACACGAACCACGGCTGGCTGTGGTGCGCCACGATGAAATCCTCGGCACTGTCGTAACCGTTGATCCGCGCCGCATAGTCGAGATCGGTGCCCGTCGGATCCTGGTGCCGCTCGCGAAAGCGCATCAGCGTCTCGTGCGTCCAGGGGTCCTGGTAGTAGACCGGGATTTCGACGATGCGCGTGGTCAGACGCTTTTCCGCGTCCTCGGCCCGGTGCTCGAGCTCCTTGACCTTTTCCATCATCTTGTCGGGGTGAATGACATCCGGATCAAAGCGCACCTGGAACGATGCGTTCGCGGGACAGATTTCGGTCACGCCCTCGATATTCGCCTCGCGAACGGCGTTGCTCATCGACAGGGATTTGAAAAAGGCGTCCAGCGACATCTCGTCGTCCATTTCGACGTAGATATGCTCGTCGCCCCCATTGGTGTAGCGGGTCTTCATCATGCGTCTCCTGTTGCTTTGCTCAGGTGTCCGGCGTCCAGCCACGGCTCGAGCCACTGGGTGTGAAAGTCGCCCGATGCGACCGTGGGGTCGCCCGCCAGCGCCTTGTGCAGCGCGGCGGTGGTTTTCAGGCCGCCGATTTCCAGGTCGTCCAGCGCCGCCGACAGGCGCGCGATGGCGTCGGCGCGGTCGGCGCCATGCACGATCAGTTTGCCGATCAGGGAATCGTAGAAGGGCGGGATCTGGTAGCCTTCGTAGAGAAAATGATCGAAGCGGATGCCGTCGCCCTGCGGGATCTTGAGCGATGTGACCTGCCCCGGAAAGGGCATGAACTGCATCATCGGATCCTCGGCGTTCAGCCGCACTTCGATGGCGTGGCCGCTGCGGGTGATCTGGTCCTGCGTCACGCTCAGGGCGTCGCCGCCGCAGACCCGGATCATTTCCTGCACCAGATCGAAGCCGGTGATCATCTCCGTCACCGGGTGTTCGACCTGGATGCGGGTGTTCATCTCGATGAAGTAGAATTCGTTGCGGGCGCTGTCGTAGAGGTATTCCAGCGTGCCCGCGCCGCAGTAGTCCACCGCACGCGCCAGCGCCACGGCGCTGTCGCACAGCTTGTCGCGGGTGGCGTCGTCAAGGCAGGTGGCGCCCGCCTCCTCCCAGACCTTTTGCCGGCGGCGTTGCAGCGAACATTCGCGTTCGAAGAAATGCACGGCGCGCGTGCCGTCACCCATGATCTGCACCTCGATATGGCGTGGCTTTTGCACCGCGCGCTCCAGATACAGGCCGCCATCGCCAAAGGCGGCTTCGGCCTCGGCCCTGGCCTGCGGGGCCAGCTTGCGGAACTCCGCCTCGGTGTCCGCGATGCGGATACCCTTGCCCCCGCCCCCGGCGGCGGCCTTGATCATCACCGGATAGCCGATCTCGTTCGCGACCTCTGCCGCGGCATCGATGCTGTCGATGCGGCCCTTCGATCCGGGCACCACGGGCACGCCTGCCGCGATCGCCGCCTCGCGGGCCGCGACCTTGTCGCCCATCCGTTCGATCGTGCCGGCGCTTGGCCCGACAAAGATCATCCCCGCCTCTGTCACGGCGCGCGCGAAGCTGGCGCTTTCGGCCAGAAAGCCATAGCCGGGGTGCACGGCGTCGGCCTTGGCCGCCTTGGCCGCGGCGACGATGCCGTCGATGTCGAGATAGCTTTCGCGCGCCGCCGCCGGGCCGACGCAGACAGCCTCGTCCGCCTCGCGCACCGCCAGCATGTCGGCATCCGCCTCGGAATAGGCCTGGATGCTGGTCACGCCAAGCGCCTTGGCGGCCTTCACGATGCGCACGGCGATTTCGCCCCGGTTGGCGATGAAAAGGCGGTCGATATTCACGCGATCAGTCCTCCAGCTCCGCCAGGACGGCGCCGGCGGTCACCGGCTTGCCATCCTCGGCCACGTAACGCGCAAAGGTGCCTGCGCTCTCGGCCTTGATCTCGACGAAGGTTTTCATCACCTCGACCAGCGCGATGGTGTCGCCCACCTCGACGCTGTCGCCCTTGACCTTGTAGGGGTCCTGGTCGGGCGCGGGTTTCATGTAGAATGTGCCGGGAAGGGAAGAGAGTATCTGAGCCATGTTGGCCTCCGTTCGGTGAAATGGGGTCAGGTGCCGATGACGGTCGCGGCGGGGGCTATCGTGATCCCCGCCTCCGTTAGGCCGTTGCGGATGGATTTGCCGATCTCCAGCGCGCCGGGCGTGTCGGAGTGAAAGCAGATGGATTCGAACGCGATGTCGATATCGACGCCGTCCACGGTGCTGACCTTGCCTTGGGTGCAGGCGCGCACGCATTTCTCGGCGATGGCCTCGGCGCTGGGGCGGGCCACCTTGCGCGCGAACACGATGGAGCCGCTCTTGTCATAGTCCCGGTCGGCGTAGAATTCGCGCACCACCGGATGACCGCTGCGCCGGGCGACCTCGTAGGTTTTCGAGACGCCCATGCAGAACAGGATCGTGTCGGGGCTCGACCTGGCCATCGTGTCAACCAGAAGCTGCGAGAGTTCCTCGTTGACCGCCGCCTCCATGTAGAGGGCGCCGTGGGGTTTGACGTGTTGCAGGCCGATCCCGTGCAGGCGGCCGAATTCGCGCAGTGCGCCGACCTGGTAGATGATGTCGTTGACCAGTTCGTCGGCGTTCATCTTCATGAAGCGACGCCCGAACCCTTGCAGGTCGCGGTAGGCGGGATGCGCCCCGAGGCCGACGCCGTGTTCCTGCGCCAGCCGCACGACCCGGTCCATCGTCATCGGATCGCCCGCATGGAAACCGGTCGCGACATTGGCCGAGGTGATCAGCGCCATGATCTCGTCGTCGGGTGCCTCGCTCAGCGTCCACTGGCCGAACCCTTCGCCCATGTCACAGTTCAGATCGACTTTTTCCAGCATTGCTTCATCCCCGCAGTTGGCCCGTCCAAAGCTTGGCCAGAGGATCACAAAGATATATGCAGATTGATATTTCTTATTTCCGCAGAAGCATTATCGGTTTTTCCGATACGGCGAGGGATAAAATATTATATAAGCTTTTCAGATTGTTGCGCCGAGATAATTCTCGTTATGCGTGAATTTCCGGCAGTTTACGAACGCAAAGATCAGTCAAAACAAGGGGAAAGGTCGCCCGCATGATGAACCTGCGACAGTTGAAGTATTTCATTGCAACGGCCGAGACCGGCCAGGTGAGTCGCGCCGCCAACGTGCTGTCGATCTCGCAATCCTCCGTGACGGGTGCGATCAAGGATCTTGAACATGAACTGGACGCGGAGCTGTTTCACCGCTCCTCCCAGGGGATGGAGCTGACCGAGCCGGGGCGCAAGCTGCTGGCCGCCGCGCAGGAGATCCTCGAAAAGGTCGATGCGGCGGGCAAGCTGACGCATCGGCAGGCCGAAGTGCAGGGCAGGATCTCCATCGCGGCGACCTATACGGTGATGGGGTATTTCCTGCCGTCGCATCTCGACCGGATCGCACAGCGGTTTCCCGGCCTCGACATCCGGCTGCACGAACTGAACCGCGAAAGCATCGAAGAAGGGCTGCTGTCGGACCGGTTCGACATGGCGCTGGTGCTGACCTCGAACCTCGCCAATCCCGATATCGAGACCGAGACGCTGTTTCGCTCGCCCCGGCGGCTATGGGTGCCGACGGGGCATGCGCTGTCCAAGGGGGGCAAGGCGCGGTTCGGGGCCATCGCGCAGGAGCCCTATATCATGCTGACCGTGGACGAGGCCGCGCATACGACGATGAAATACTGGAGCCAGACGGTCTATCGCCCCGATGTCATCCTGCGGACCACATCGGTCGAGGCGGTACGGTCGATGGTGGCGAACGGACAGGGTGTGACGATCCTGTCGGACATGGTCTATCGTCCCTGGTCGCTCGAGGGCAAACGGCTGGAGACCGTCAGCACCGACATCGAACCGCCGACGATGGACGTGGGTCTTGCGTGGCGCAAGGCCAGCGTATTCAGCGCGCCGATGCAGGTGATCCATGACTATTTCCTGCAAAGCTTTGCCGCGCCGCAGATGTCGCAGGCGTTTGGGCGCGGTTGAGGGTGCTGCGCTGCGGCGTCTTGCGGCCCGGCGGGGTTTGTGGATAGAACCCGCGCAACCCAACGCCATCCCCTTCCCCCCAAGGAGTTTCCCCCATGGACACCCGCGACACCGTTTTCATTGCCCTTTTTGCCGCGATCGTCGCCGCACTTGCCGTGTTTCCGCCGATCACATTGCCGGTGATTGCGGTGCCGATCACCGCACAGTCGCTGGGCGTCATGCTGGCGGGGGGCGTTCTTGGGGCGCGGCGCGGCGCGCTGGCGCTGGTGCTCTTTCTGGGGCTGGTGGCCATTGGGCTGCCGCTTCTGCCCGGCGGGCGCGGCGGATTCGGCGTGTTCCTGGGGCCGACGGGCGGCTTCTTGCTGGGCTGGATCGTGGCGGCCTTTGTCATCGGCGACCTGACCGAACGGTTCTGGACCCGGCTGAATTTTGCCGTGGCCTTTGCGATCTGCTTTGTCGGCGGCGTGGTGGTGCTTTATGCCATCGGCGTGCCCTGGGTGGCGGCGGTCGCGGATATTCCGCTGGGCACGGCGCTGACAGGGTCGCTGCCTTTCGTGCCGGGGGACCTCGTGAAATGCGCCATCGCCGCCGGGGTGATCGTGATGGCCAAGCGGTCCTACCCGATCATCGCGCAGCGCTGATCGCGCCGCGCGATGATCCGGCTGCGCGATGTTCACGTCGAAAAGGACGGCGTGCCGATCCTGCGGGGCATCGACCTTGACCTGACCCAGCACCGGATCGGCATCATCGGGCGCAACGGATCGGGCAAAAGCACGCTCGCGCGACTGCTGAACGGGATCGAGACGCCGACCCGCGGCACGGTCGAACTGGACGGGGCATGCGACCGCAAGGCGCTGCGCCGGGCCGTGGGCTTTGTGTTTCAGAACCCCGACAACCAGATCGTCTATCCCATCGTGGAGGAGGACCTTGCCTTCGGTCTCAAGAACCTCGGGCTGCCCAAGGCCGAGATCGCGGCGCGCATCGACGCGGTGCTGGAGCGCTTTGCCCTGACGCCGTTGCGCACCTGCCTGACCCATCAGCTGAGCGGCGGCGAAAAGCAGATGATCGCGCTGGCCGGGGTGCTGGTGATGGATCCGCGCATGATCGTGCTGGACGAGCCGACCACGCTGCTGGATCTGTGGAACAAACGCGCGTTCATGGCCGCCATCGACGCGCTGGCGCACCGGGTGGTCGTCGTGTCGCACGACCTTGACCTGCTGCGCGGGTTCGACCGTGTCGTGCATGTCGAAGACGGCGCGATCGTCGGGGATGGTTCGGCCGGCGCGGTGATCGACGACTACATCGCACGCTCGCAATGCTGACGGATCTGCATGTTCCGGGCGACAGCCCGCTGCACCGGGTGCGGCCGCTGGCCAAGATCCTGGGCCTGATGGGGCTGTGCACGGGCGTGTTTCTTGTCGACGCAGGCTGGCTGGTGGGCGCCCTTGGCGCAGTTGTGCTGGCGGGTTACGCGCTGGCCGGGCTGGCGGCGCGCCATGCCTGGGCTGCGCTGCGCCCTGCCCTGTGGGTGCTGGCGGCGATCTTTGCGGCGCAGGTCTGGATCGCGGGCCCCGCCGCCGCCGGATTCGTCGTGGGGCGCTTTGGCGTGCTGATCCTGGCCGCCGCATTGGTCACGCTGACCACCCGCAGCAGCGAGCTGGTCGATGGCATTCTTGCCGCATTGCACTTTGCCCCCCGCTGGGTGCCAAAACGGCGCATCGCGCTGGCGATTTCGCTGTGCCTGCGGTTCATCCCGCTGGTGCGGTCCGTCCTGGCCGAGATCCGGCAGGCGCAGCAGGCGCGCGGCCTGGATCGCAACCTCTCGGCGGTGCTGGTGCCGCTGGTCGTGCGCACCCTCAAGACCGCCGACGAGGTGGCGGAGGCGATCTACGCCCGCTCCTTCGATTAGCGCGGCGTCAGTTCTGGTAGATGCCCGCGCGGTTGTCAGAGCCGCTCTGGACCAGGTTGGCGATGTTTGCGTTGCTCGACTGCACGATCGCCGCCTGGTTGGCATTGCCGCTGATCACCGCGACGATCACGTTCGCCACCCCGGCCTGCGTTGCGGCGGTCAGGTTGTCGTTGCCCGTCACCGCGATGGCCATGTCGTTGCGGAAACCGGTCTGGCGAAAGACGCCGGGCGTCAGACCGCCGCGCGCCGCGACACCGGTAAACGGGCCGCCGGCGTTGTTGCGGTCGCCGGTGATGCCGAGCACGAAGTCATTGCTGCCGACCTGTTCGAGGTCGGCAAAGTTGTCGTCGCCCAGAACCGTCAGCGCCGCCGTGTTCTCGCCGCCCAGCCCGCTCAGGTAATCCTGCCGCACGCGCAGTGTGTTGGTGTCGCCCTCGATCCTGGCCAGCAGCGTGTTGGTGCCCTGCTGAAAGGCATAGACGCGGTTGTCGTCGCTGTCGCCGATCAGGTTCACCTCGGCGATGTTGGTCACGATCTGGTCGATGCCGATCTCGTTGCCGTCGCCTTCGATCACGGACATCTGGATGTTGTTCTCGGTTCCGTCCTGTCGCAGGCCAAGCTGGTTCTGGTTTCCGGTGATCGCCAGACGCCCCATGTCGTTCATCCGCCCGCCCTGCCGCAGGCCGAAGCGGTTGTCGTCGCCAATGATGCTGAGCACGATCTTGTTGCCATAGATGCCGGGATCGACCGTGTCGGCCTCTTGCAGGATCGAGCTGTCCGCGACGTTCGGCTCGCTGGCGAAGCCGGACAGGCGGATACCGCCGTTTCCCGCGCCGAGAATGGACACATCGATGAAATTGGACCCGTCGCGCCCGACGCTGTTGGACCGTTGCTCGATCCTGTCGATGACGTTGTCGCGCCCGGTCTGCACCACCGAAATCTGCTGCGGCGCCTGCCCGGCCTCCTGGATCTGGCGCACCGACCGGACGCTGTTGCGGTCGCCGGACTGTTGCGTGATCGACAGGGAATTGGCCCCGTTGACGACCGACCCCAGCGACGATTGCCGCACCGAACCGATCCGGTTCTCGTCGGACTGCTGCAGGATGACGATCGTGTTGAAGGTGTCGCGGTTGTTCAGGCGACCGAATTGAAACAGCCCCGTCCCGGTGACACCGACCGTGTTGTCGCGCCCGCGCTGCGTGATTTCGAGGTCGTTGTAGATTCCGTCCTGGACCAACGGCAGCGCGTCGGAACCGGCAAAGTTGCGCTGGCCGCTTTGGGTCAGCACGGCGGAGTTGTCGAGGCCGATCTGGTCGATGACGACATCGTTGTCGATGCTACTTTGCGCAGCCGCCATGGACGCGGCGCCGCCACAGGCTGTGATAACGGCGCACGACAGTGCAATGGAGCGAAAAAACATGATCGACCTCATTATTCAATTTCAAATCACCGGACCGAAAATCTTGGTCCCGAGGGCAGAATGGTCGTCCGACGTAAATCGCGCCCGACGCGATGGGCACACCGCGCGTCCGGGACATCCGTGCGACCGCCCAATTCCGGGGATCACTACGATCTTGATATGTCTGAGTAATTATTCCGAAATAAACAGTCCCCCACTTAGACTGGTACTGATTCAATTCGCAGGTGGCAAATGTTTTGCCGGATTTTGCCACATTTTAGCCTTGTTTCAATTCACGCGTGAAACGATGCTCACATTTCAGCCGCTTTCACGCCGGGATCGGAAACAATGACCGGGTTTGACCCGGCGACAAGGCTGCGTGGCGCAGGGGCAACAGGTCATTATTCAATGATTACCGACGTTTGCGTTTCAAGGAATTGATGTTATCCGACGGGCGGCTGCGGCATTTTTCGCGGCCCGATCCATTGTAGACGGACCTAATTTAAGCCGACAGTTCACGGGCGAAAACGCGACTGGCACAGATGAGGATGATATGTTTGATTTTTACACAGGCCTGAAAACAAGGCATTTTGGCGGAGCGATGTTGTGCCTTGTATTGAGCGGACCCGTCGGAGCGCAGGATCTCGTCTATACGCCCATCAATCCGTCCTTTGGCGGCAACCCGCTAAATTCCGGCCATCTTTTGTCGATCGCCAACGCACAACGTGACGCGACCGCGCGCGATGCCAACGACGGCACGGGCGGCGGGCTTTTCGGCGGCGAGGACGAAGCGACCGGCACGTCCGACGCGGACCTCTTCGTGCGCCAGCTCGAAGGGCGGCTCCTCTCCGCCTTGGCAGGACAGGTCACCGACGCGATCTTTGGCAACTCCCCGCAGGAGGCCGGGCTGGTGACGTTCGGCACCACCACGGTGCAGTTCAACCGCACCCTCGAAAGCATCACGTTGCTCATCACCGACTCGCTTGACGGAACGGTCACGGAAATCATCGTGCCGCAATTGGTCACGACAGGGTCGTAGTGCCGCCGCATCGTGACGACAGGTATTTTCGTGAATTTGTAAGGACGTAAGAAATGTTCAGTGGCCGTATTCTAAAAATGTTCACCGCAGGCAGCCTGATGCTGGGCCTGGGTGCATGCGCCGACATCAACGATCTGACCGAAAGCCAGTATCGCGCCGAATTCAGCATGATCACATCGCAAAACCGCGCCCTGCGCGAGGTTCCCGCGCCGCAGCGCCGCGTGACGGTGTCGGTCTATGATTTCCCCGACCTCACCGGCCAGTACGAGGAGCCGACCAACGTGCAGTCGTTGTCGCGGGCGGTCACACAGGGTGGCGCGCCAATGCTGATCAAGGCGCTTCAGGACGCGGGCGAGCGGCGGTGGTTTTCGGTTCTTGACCGCTCCAACCTCGAATCGTTGATCCGCGAACGCCAGATCGTCACCGAAATGCGCCGGATCTATCGCGGCGAACAGGATGTGAACCCCAACGCGCTGGCGCCGCTGGACCATTCGGGCATCATTTTGCAGGGCGGGATCATCGGCTATGACAGCAACACCGTGACCGGCGGCTTCGGGGCGCGCTACCTTGGCATCGGCGGCGATCGCAAGTGGAAACTGGACATGGTGACCGTGTCGCTGCGCGCGATCTCCACCGATTCCGGCGAGGTGCTGGCCAGCGTCGTGGTGCGCAAGCCCATCGCATCGGTGGCCGACCGCGGATCGATCTTCCGCTATGTGGCGCTGGATGAACTGCTTGAGGCCGAAGCCGGTATCGCCACCAACGAGCCGCGCCAGGTCGCGGTGGAGCAGGCCATCGAAAAAGCGGTGATGGCGCTGATCGCCGAAGGCACCGAGCTTGGCATCTGGTCGTTCGAGAACACGTCCGCCGGAAGCCAGTATGTCTCCAACTACCGGTTGCAGAAATATCAGGGCAACATCCCGAGCACGGCCCGGTCGATCCCGCGCCCCGACACCGCCAACCCGGCCCGCACGGTTGACACGCGCCCGATTCGCCGGTCCAGCGCCGCGCGGTCGACGGTGCAGGAACGTCAGTTGGCGCCGCGCCAGTCCGCGCCGCAGCCAGCCGCGCCGCCGCTGCCGCCCGTCGGGCCGGTGACCGGCGAAACCGTCGGTTAACCCACGCACAGCAGCCCTGACGATCACCTGACCAGAAGGCGGCCGCGGGCCGCCTTTTTCATGCGCGCCGCAGGGCGTGTTGCCACAATCGTGCCGCGTTCCGGTGCGAATGGCCACAAAGCCATCATCAATACGCCTGTTTCATGGGTCACTGTTCATCTGTCGCAATGACGACCGAGCAAGACCAATGAGGCATTTATGACCAATCATTTTCCCAAATCCCTTCAGGCGGCCAAATGGGCCATGACGCTGGCGGTGGCGCTGGCATCGCCAATGGCGCTGGCCGAGCCGGTGGCCCCGTCATCGGCGATCAACCCCGCCAACCTGCTCAGCATCGTCGATACCGGCACGGATAACCTTCTGTCGATCCTGCAGACGCCGGATCAGGGCCATGTGGCCACGATCACCATCGCCGGCAACCGCAATGGCGGCCTGCGCGAGGCGCCCCTGTCGGCAACCGATTGGTTCGGCCCGCTGACGCCCGGCCGGATCGAACAATCGGGCCGCGCGCAGACCGTGTCGCTCGCGGTCTTTGGCAATGACAACCTGTTTGCAGTGCGCCAGTCAGGGTCGATGAACATCGCGCAAGGCCGCATCACCGGCACGTCCAACCAAGCCAGCGTGGCGCAGGCGGGCCACGGCAACCGTGCCGTGTTCAGCCAGACCGGCCAGAACAATATGATAGTCATAAGCCAGAGCATGTGATACAAAATCGCCAATATTTTAGCAATTTTGGATAGTCACATGCTTCAGCGATCCGGTCTCACGTTTCTTGCCAGCGCAGCGGTTCTTTTGATGGCCGGCGCCAGTTTCGCGGACGGAAACAAACTGTTCATCACGCAAGACAGCAGCCTTGCCGGGGCGGTCGGCAACACGCTTTTCGTGGACCAGTCCCGCGCCGACGGATCGATCGTGTCCGGTGCCCTTGGGTCGACATCGACCTCCGCAACCCAGACCGGGCCCGGCAACGCCGCCGATATCCGGATCAGCGGGTCTCAGGGTCAGGTCGCCCTGAACCAGACGTCCTCGGTGTACCTGCCCCAGAACGGCAACAGCGCCAACGTCGATCTGGGTGGCTTGCTGGCGACGGGGGTCATCACGCAGACCGGAATTTCCAACAGCGGCGGCATCACCGTCGATGGCCTCCGGGCCTCTGGTCTTCTCGAACAGACCGGCAACGGAAACGTCGGATCGGTCGAGGTTTCGGGCACCGATGCGTTCGGACGCCTTGTGCAGACCGGGAACAACAACAACACCGGCCTTGTCGTCACCGGGGCCAACACGAATGTCACGCTGACGCAGACCGGCAGCAACATCACCGCCGCCCCGACGGTCGCATCGAACGGCGGCACTGTGATTATCAACCAGTTCAGCAACTGAAGGACCGCCCGATGACGCGTTCCGCGATCCTCGGCCTGTTTGCCGCGGCGGCCCTTGGGGCGGCCACGCCTGCCGATGCGGCGCCCCTGGCCCTTGCAGATATCGACATCCGTCCCGCCGGCGGCGCGCTGGAAATCTCGGGCCGGGTGCGGGGGATGGACGCCGGCAAGGTCACGGCCAGACTGGAAATCGACAAATCCGACAGCGCCGGGCGCACAAGAACCAGCCAGAGCCGCGATATTTCCGTCACTGCGGGCAGCGAGGATATCGTCGCCACCACCACACTGTCCGCACAACCGGATCTGTCGCTGACGGTCACCTTGACGCTGGTGTCGCAGGGCGTCGAAATCGGATCGGCAAGCACCACGGTCATGCCCGCGACGAAATAATTCTTTGACTTCAAGACAGGACGACATTCATGACTAAATCATTGCGCGCGCTTGCGTTTCTATGTGCCGGGATCGCGGTTTCCACCCCTGCGTTCGCCCAGTCGGAAAGCGATTTCATCGAGGCGTTTTCGGGCGAATGGTACGTCTTTGACGCCGCGATGCGCGATGGCAGCCAGACCTGCAAACTGAACCTGAACGCGGATGCGACCGACAGCGCCCCCACCGCCAGCACCGCCGGCTGCGCCATGCCGCTTGATACCGTTTCGACGTGGTCGATCGACGAAGGGCGCATCATTCTGGCCGCCGAGGGTGGCGAGATCGCCGTGTTGGGCGGCAACCAGTTCCGCGTGACCGGTGATTTCAGTCAGAGCGGCGACAGCCTTGTGGTCGAGCGTGCGCAGGGCGACGGCAACAGCGTCAAGATCGCGGCGGCATTGCGCAAGCATCGGTGTTTCTATCTTGGCTTCACGCAGGACTGCGCGGATCAATCCGATCTTGGCCTGCCCGAGATCGACGCCGACGCGGGCTTTGCCGAGGTCACGACGCTGGCGACGTTGAACGCCCGCGCGCAACCGCGGCGCGACGCCCCGATCCTTGGCAGCATCGCCGCCGGAACCAACGTGCGTGTGAACCAGTGCCTGTCCACATCCGACGGGCCATGGTGCCGCGCGCGGTTCGGTGACGGCACCGTGTGGCTGGCCATGACGGCGTTGCGGCAGGAAGAATGGCCCATCGTGACCTACACGCCTGCGGACGCCGCCGACTGATCAGCGATGCACCCGGCCCGGAGTATGGGGCGCGTTCAGCATCCCGGCGCCGCCAGGATCATGACCCAAACCCGCCCCGCCCCTTGGGCTAGCGCGAATTGCGTGACATCCCGGTTGCGCAGGTTGCGGCGATGGCCGGGCGACGCGATCCAGGCCTGCATCACAGCGGCAAGGTCGCGCTGGCCCTTGGCGATGTTTTCGGCCACCACGCACCAGCCGTAACCCTGCGCCGCAACACGGCTGCCCACGGTCGAACCGTCCGCACCGTCATGCGAAAAATACCCGCGCCGCGCCATGTCGTCGGCATGGGCCTGTGCGGCACGGTCCAGCGCCGTGGAATAGGACAGCGGCGCGCGCCCCTGCTGTGCACGGTAGCCGTTCACCGCGGACAGGGCGGCGCGATCGGCCACGGCCATCGCCGGCAGGCAGGCCCAGAGCGCCAAGGCCAGGGCAAGACGGGTCACAGGGTGGTTCGAAGGTCGCGCGCCATGGCATTTTGTCGGGCAATCAGGGCGGCCATGTCAACGGTGGCCACCTGTCCGTCCGCGACAATCCGCCGTCCCTCCACCAGCAGATCGCGCACCGTCGTCGGGCCCGCCAGAAGCAGCGCCGCGGGATCCCAGCTGCCCGCGCTTTCGATGCCGCGCACATCCCAGATCGCGATGTCGCCGCGTGCGCCGATGCTGATCCGGCCGCAGTCGGGCCGCCCCAGCAGGTCCGCCCCGCCCCGCGTCGCAAGCTCGAGGGCGGCGCGCGCGCCCATCGCGTCGGCCCCCAGCGCCACGCGCTGCAGCAGCATCGCCTGGCGCGCCTCTGCCATCAGGTTGCCCGCGTCGTTGCTGGCCGATCCATCGACCCCAAGGCCGACGCGCACGCCAGCACGCTGCATCGCCTGCACCGGGGCAATCCCGCTGCCCAGGCGGCAGTTGGAGCAGGGACAATGCGCGACGCCGGTTCCCGTCGCCGCAAACAGCGCGATTTCATCCGGAGCCAGCTTGACGCAATGGGCATGCCAGACATCGCGCCCGACCCAGCCCAGGCTTTCGGCGTATTGCCCCGGACGGCAGCCGAATTGCGCCAGCGAATAGGCGACGTCCTCGTCGTTTTCGGCCAAGTGGGTGTGCATCATCACCCCCTTGTCCCGCGCCAGCAGGGCGGAGTCGCGCATCAGATCGGGGCTGACCGAAAAGGGCGAACAGGGTGCCACACCCACGCGGCACATCGCCCCCTCGGCGGGATCGTGAAACGCGTCGATCACGCGCAGGCAGTCGTCGAGGATCGCGGTTTCGGATTCGACGAGCGCATCCGGGGGCAGGCCGCCGTTCGAGACACCGATGCTCATCGCGCCACGCGTCGGATGGAATCGCAGGCCCAGTTCGGCGGCGGCGTGAATCGTGTCCTCGAGCCGGACAGCGCCGGGATAGAGATAGAGGTGATCGGCGCTGAGGCTGCACCCCGACAACGCGAGTTCCGCCAATCCCACCTGCGCCGAGGTGTGCACATGATCGGGCGTGAACCGCGCCCAGATCGGGTAGAGCGCCTTGAGCCACCCGAACAAGAGCGCGTCCTGCCCGCCGGGCACCGCGCGCGTGAGCGATTGAAAGAGGTGGTGATGGGTGTTGACCAGCCCCGGCGTGACGATGCAGCCCGCCGCGTCGATCACGTCGCCGGTGGTGGCAAGCCCAGCGCCCACGCCCGCGATCGCGCCATCGCGGATCAGCACGTCGGCGCCCGCCAGTTCGCGGCGGCTGTCGTCCATCGTCAGCAGGGTGTCCGCGCCGCGGATCAGGGTTTCGGTCATGTCAGGCTGGATTGCAGCAACGCCAGCGCCTGCGCATGGATCTGGCGGTTTGCCGCGGCGATAGCGCGACCGCCCTCATGCGCCGGGCCGCCCTGCCAATCCGTCACGATCCCGCCCGCGGCCTCGATCAGGGCGATGGGCGCCTGGATGTCGTAGGCGTTCAGTCCCGCCTCGATCACCAGGTCGATCTGGCCGGACGCCAGCAGCGCATAGGCGTAGCAATCCATGCCATAGCGGGTCAGCCGCGCCCGGGCGGCGACGGCGTGAAAGGCGCGGCCATCCTCCGCCGTGCCGACCTCGGGGAATGTGGTGAAGAGGGTCGCGTCGCCCAGATCGCGGGCGGCGCGGGTCGTGATCGGGCCGTGGCCGCGCGGGCCGGTCAGATGCGCGGCCCCCGAATGCCCGACGAACCGTTCGCCGATATAGGGCTGATCGATCATGCCATAGACCGGCCCGGACGCATCCGACAACGCGATCAGCACCCCCCACGTCGGTGTGCCGGACACAAAGCCGCGTGTCCCGTCGATCGGGTCCAGCACCCAGGTGTAGCCGCTGGTGCCGGGGCTGTGGCCGAATTCCTCGCCCACGATCGCGTCGTCGGGCCGATACCGCGCCAGCACGGCGCGCATGGCTTTTTCACCCGCGCGATCCGCTTGGGTGACGGGGTCGTACCCGGTGTCGAGCTTGTTGTCGGCGGCAAGCGTGGCGTGGCGAAACCACGGCAGGATCGCCTCGCGGGCAGCATCGGCCATCGCCTGCGCCACGCGGTCGATATCGGGGGGAAATTGTCGTGTGAGACTGGACATAACGACGCATGCCATGTTCGGCACAACGTCGCAAGTCACATCGCGGCAGTGGTGCCGACGCCGGGGAGCACCGCCGCGTCTTTAGGCGACGTCGCTCAGAACGCGGGCCAATTCGAACAGGCGTCGGCGCTGATGTTCGGGAATGGCATAGTACGACCGCACGAGGTCCATCGCCTCCTTGTCGGCCATCGTGTCCATCGGCAGGTCCGACGACGGCGCGGGCCCCTTGCCTTCGGCTTTCAACCCCTCGAAAAAGAACGCCACATCCACCGAAAGCGCATCGGCAATATCCCAAAGACGCGACGCGCTGACCCGGTTCGCCCCGGTTTCGTACTTCTGAATCTGCTGGAACTTGATCCCGACCATCTCAGCAAGCTTTTGCTGGGTCATGCCGATCAGCCATCGACGCTGACGAATGCGCTGTCCAACATGAACATCCACCTCATGGGCCATGATACGGTTTCCTTTTTGTCGTGCCGTGATGGCCAGCGTGAAATTACGCGTCATCGGTCGGCCAGATAATTCTTTGTAGCCCTGAAATTTGCGGCCAAGACCAATGTACGGGAACCATGGAATCGATCAACCGCTAATAAAACAAAGCGCTTCAACCTCAGGGCGACATGCGCGAAGGCAGGTCATCACAGAACCATGAAATCAACGGGCGGTGTCATGTTCGACCAATCCAGAGAGTCCGTTTACCAATTTCTAGATGATCGCACATTTCCGGACCGGAATCAACTTAGGATTGTTTTTCAATGCGTTGGTCTCCGCGCGCCGCCGGGCGCGGGGTCGTGTGATTCTCTGACCGGGTCCGGTAGCGCACCCCGACCCCGCGCGATGATCCCCGTCTGCGGCACGGCAAGACATCGGTCGGCCAATTGCCGCCGATACGGAGCGGGGCCTGGTCAACTTTGTGAAAATGCACGCATTGCGGGACTCCTGCGCGCGCCACGCCGGCGTGCTCAGCCCGCCTTGAGCCGGCTGACCCCGGCACCCGCAAAGGCGCGGCGCAGGAAATCCGCCAACGTGTCGGTCACCACCCCGCGCGAGGTCTGCGCGCCGTAGAGGTTGATGTGCTGAAGCGGCAGATCCGGCAAGGCGCCGTTGTGGTCGATCCGCTCAAGGTGTGGCGGTTCGGTGCCTTCGATCATCGTGTGCACGGCCAGATCCGCGCTGACCGTGGCCTCGACGGTGCGGTCTGATTCCGTCTCGACCGCCATGTCCCACGAGATTCCGGCGGCCTCCAGCGCCTCGACCACCTTGGGCCGGAACGTGCAATAGCGGCAAAACGCCAGCCGCAACGGACGCTGCCGCCATGCGGTGCCGCCCGGCGCGCCGATCCAGCACAGCGGACGCAGGGCCAGTGTTTCCGCCTCGGGGGCGGCGTCGGTTTCGGTGGTCAGGATCAGGTCGCATTCGCCGCGCGCGAACTGGTCGCGCAGCGCCCGTGTGTAGGACGACACCAGATGCACGCGCACCCGCGGGAACGCCGCGTTGAATTGCTTGAGAACCTGGGGAATCGACGGATAGACGATGTCATGCGGCACGCCGAGGGTGATTTCGCCCTCGTAGGCCTGATCGGTCAACTTGGCGATCACCTCGTCGTTCAGGGCCACCATACGGCGGGCATAGACCAGCAACTGCTCGCCGTTGGCAGTCAGGGCGATGCCCCGCCCCGACCGGTCCAGCAGATCGAGGCCCAATGTCTCCTCCAACCGCTTGAGTTGCATCGACACGGCCGACTGCGTCAGGTGCAAGAACCCGGCGGCGCGGGTCACGCCCCCGGAATCGGCAACCGCCATGAAAGAGCGCAGCGTCGTCACGTCCAGATTTCGCATATCACCACCCGGAATGTAAAAGGTCACAAATATTCGTTTTTGTAATAGATCACAGACCGCCATATACATCAAGCAATTTGATGAAAAGTGCATCACGCATCACACCTCACCATAGGAGACGCCCCATGGCCCTGCTTGACCTATTCGCCCGCCCCACCCGCCTTGTGCATCCTGCCGTCCCTGCGCTGTCCTTGTCGCAGCGGCTGGCGCTGTGGCGGTCGCGCCGCGCGCTGGCCCGTCTGGACGCCACGGCGCTCGATGACATCGGCGTGACCGCCGCACAGGCCAAGGCCGAAGCCAGCCGACCCTTCTGGGACGCGCCGCAGACCTGGACGCGCTGATCCGCGCGGCATCGCGCCGCCAGTGGCAAACCGGCGTGATCGTTTGCAAAAAACGCATTTGTCAGCAGCGTTTCGCCGCTTTGGCGTCCGGCGCACGGGCCCGGAATCGCTTTTCGGCGGCCTGCGGCGCTTTGCGCAGTGAAAACCCTTGAAATGACGCGGAGAGACCCCGATATTCAACTCGAGCGCAGTAGGCTTGTCTGCTGCGCACTGGTTTTCTATTGGAGGTTCTAGATGGCAGACGTGAATACAATCCGGACAACGGCCGGATCCCGCGCCGCCCAGATTGACGAGGGTCTGCGCGCCCACATGAACAAGGTCTACGGCACGATGTCCGTGGGCATGCTGATCACCTTTGCCGCCGCCTGGGCGATTTCCGGCCTTGCGGTGACGACCGATCCCGCGCTGGCCGCGGCACAGATCGGCAGCGACAAATACCTGACCAGCCTTGGCGCGGCGCTTTATATGTCGCCGCTCAAGTGGGTGGTAATGTTCGCGCCGCTGGCCTTCGTGTTCGGCCTTGGTGCAGGCATCAACCGCATTTCGGCGGCGACCGCACAGTTGCTGTTCTATGTGTTTGCAGCCGTGATGGGCATCTCGATCAGCTCGATCTTCCTGGTGTTTACCGGCTATTCGATCGCGCAGATCTTCCTGATCACGTCGATCGCCTTCGCCAGCCTGTCGCTGTGGGGCTACACCACGAAAAAAGACATCTCGGGCTGGGGCAGCTTCCTGATCATGGGTGTTGTCGGCCTGATCGTCGCATCGATCGTCAACATCTTCCTGGGCTCGCCCGCGATCATGTTCGCGATCTCGGCTCTTGGTGTGCTGATCTTTGCCGGTCTGACCGCCTATGACACGCAGCAGATCAAGAACGAGTATCTGGCGCATGCCGGTCAGGGTGACACGGAGTGGCTTGGCAAGTCCGCGATCATGGGGTCGCTGCGGCTCTACCTGGACTTCATCAACATGTTCATGATGCTGCTGCAACTGTTCGGCAATCGCGAATAAGCGGCACAGCCCGCAACACGTCTCGTGGCCGGCTCCTGAAAGGGGGCCGGTTTTTTTTGTGGCCCGCCGACCCGACACCGTTCAGAGCGCACGGATCATCCGCACCGAGGGAAAGACGATGCCCGCCCGCAACGGCACGTTGAGGGGCCCGCAGGTCTCGAATCCCAGTGCGGCATAGAAGGGCACGGCGGTGCGGGTGGACCAGCATTCAAGCACGGCAGCGCCCCCCGCGCGGGCCTGCGCGGCGCATCGCGTGACGATGCGGCGCGCAATGCCCCGGCGCTGCTCACGGTCATCCACGACAAGGTGCCGGATATGCGCCCTGGCGCCGTCCGCTGCGTCTGGCGTCCAGCCGCCTGCGCCAAGGATCCGGCCCTCCTCCTCGACCACGTAGTGGGTGCCGCAGCGCAACAAAGCGGGCTGTGCGCGGCTGATGAGGGGCAGTGCGGTGACCAGGACCGACGGCGGATAATCGGCCTTGAGCAGCCGCGGATAGACCCGCGCCAGAAGGGCGTCGACGGCGGCCAGATCGGCAAGGGTCGATGCGCGTATCTGCATCGGGCGGGTCTGCTCCTGCGCGGGGTGTTCGGGTGGCGGCAAAACGCAAAAGGCCGCGCGTGATGCGCGGCCTTTCGGTGTCTGCGGCAGAAGGCGATCTTACTTGATCTTGCCTTCCTTGTATTCGACATGCTTGCGCGCAACGGGGTCATATTTCCGGATGACCATCTTTTCGGTCATGGTGCGCGCGTTCTTTTTGGTGACGTAGAAATGGCCTGTGCCCGCGGACGAGTTCAGACGGATCTTGATCGTGGTTGGCTTCGCCATGGTACTTCTCCTGAAACAAGCATGACCCCGCGCCGGGGTGGCTCGTGAAATCCTGAGTTTTGGGTTCTAGTGATGTGTGGTGCCGAGTCAACCGCAATTTGACGGCCTTCGCCCCCTGTAGCCGGAATTTCTGAAAATTCCGGTCCGTTTTCTTCGAAGGAAAACCGCACCGGACGGCCATGAACGCGCGGAAGGCCTGTAAGCCGGATTCTGTCCCGGGGTTGCCCCCATCGATGACCATTCCTCTGACCGCGCAGTTGCCTGCGCGGCTGTAGCTGCCAACCCGGACCTGCTGGGGCAGAAGCGGCCCTGCCCCGCCTTGCGGCGGCGCGCGCGGTCCCTATTTGGCATTGCTCCCGGTGGGGCTTGCCGTGCCGCCCCTGTTGCCAGCGGCGCGGTGGGCTCTTACCCCACCGTTTCACCCTTACCTGCCGCGTGGTTTCGGTTGCCCGACCTTTCGCGACCGGCGGTTTCATTTCTGTGGCGCTGTCCGTCGGGTTGCCCCGCCCGGGTGTTACCCGGCACCGTATCTTCCTGGAGTCCGGACTTTCCTCGACCTTCGGGTTGCCCCGGCGACCGCGGTCATCCAGCCTTCCGCGCACCGATGCAAATGGGCCCTAATGGCCGCAACGTCAATGGGGGTCTGTCGCCAATGGGCCGGGGGCGGACGGTCACGGGGCGGTATCCGGCTGCGCGCCGTGCCGCAGCCCGTGGTGGAGCGCGAAATCGGCAGGCTGCAACGGCCCGCTGCGCCAGGGCGCAAAGCGCAGCCGCGTGGCGCTTAGCAGCGTCCGGGTGTCGACTTCGGCGGGAAAGCCAAGGTCGCGCGCAGCGGCGTGAAAGGCATCGACCGTGATCTCGCCCGGTGCGGCCGCTGGCCCGGCCGCGTGGCCCGCAAGCCCCTGCCGTGCAAGGCGCGCCCAATCGAACCGCGGACCGGGATCGGCCTTGCGGCCCGGCGCCATATCCGAATGTCCGATCACCCCCTCGGGCGGGATTCGCCAGCGCGCCATGATGCCCCGCAAAAGCCATTCGAGCGCGGCCATCTGGGGCGCGGCAAAGGGATGCGTCCCGCGATTGTCGAGCTCGATCCCGATGGACCGCGAGTTGACGTCGCCCTGCCCGGCCCAGGACCCTGCCCCGGCGTGCCACGCGCGCTGCGCCTCATCCACCAACTGCGTCACACCGCCGTCGCCAGCGACCAGGTAATGCGCCGAGACCTCCGTCGCGGGATCGCACAGCCGGTCGCAGGCCGCCTCGGCACTGTCCATCGCGGTGTAGTGGATCACGATCAGGCTGGGGCAAAGCCCGTCACGGCGCGGACCGAAATTCGGCGAGGGCCGCTGGCGGATCACTCTGCCGGCCGGCACGACGCTCAGCCTTCGGTCGCCCGCCGGAAGGGGGTCGGATCCCAGTCGCAGGCATAGCCGTCGCCATCGGGATCGAGCGCCTTGCGGTCCCGCTCAGGGCCGCCCCGCGCCAGAAAGTCGATCTGCGCCTGATCGGGCGAGGCGAACTGCGCGCAGTTGCGCACCGATTTGGATTCGAGGTTGAACCCGCGCCGCGGATAGATCTGCTGCCCGCGCGGATTACGGCTTTTGAGGGCATAGGCCACGATGTTGGGCTGCCCCGTCTCCGATCGGCTGGGCAGGGCCTCCGGCTCGATGACCTCGTATTGCGCCCGATTGGCGGCGATCCGGGCCTTGTCGCTCTGGATGGTCTCCCGGCCCGAAACGGCCTCAAAGCTGTTCTCGTCCGAGATGCCGGCGCTGCCGTACTGCTGTGGGGCCGGGTTGGAGGGGCTGGCCTGCACCGGCTCCACCCCCGAATTGGCCGCCGCGGTATCCGAGGCGGGCGTCCGGGTCGCGGCCAGAACACGCGCCGTTTCCGCCGCCGTCGCCTCGGCTGAGCCATCGTCGAACCCGGCGGACGCAAGGCTGCTCTCGGCGACCGACGGCGCCTGCGGAATCGCCGCACCGGCGCCCAGCGCGGCATCGCGGCGGTTTTGCGCCAGCACCGAATTGTCAAACCCCACCCCGCTGTCCGGGATGGCCGGCTGGCAGGCCGCGAGCACGCCAAATGCGCAGAATGTCAGGGCAAAACGGGTCATCATCGGTCAAACTGCCTGTGCTTGGGATCCATATCGTGCCGCGCGCCTACCACCATTTGCCCGGTTTGGCCACAAAGCCCGCCGCCTGTTCCAGCGCATAAGCGGAAGACAGCAGATCCGCTTCCTCCCACGGGCGACCGATCAGTTGCAGGCCAAGCGGCAGCCCCTGCTTGTCCAGCCCCGCGGGCACCGAGATCCCCGGCAGACCGGCAAGGTTCACCGTCACGGTAAACACGTCGTTGAGATACATCGCCACCGGATCCGCATCCGTCATCTCGCCCAGACCGAAGGCCGCCGAGGGCGTGGCGGGCGTCAGGATCGCGTCGATGCCCTGGTCGAACACCTGCTCGAAATCGCGCTTGATCAGCGTCCGCACCTTGCGCGCGCGGTTGTAATAGGCGTCGTAGAACCCCGCCGACAACACGTAGGTGCCGATCATCACCCGGCGCTGCACCTCGGGTCCGAAACCCTCGGCGCGGGTCTTTTCGTACATCTCGGTGATGCCGTCGCCCTGGTGCAGCTTGGCGCGGTGGCCATAGCGCACACCGTCATACCGCGCGAGGTTCGACGAGGCCTCGGCGGGCGCGATCACGTAATAGGCCGGCAGCGCGTATTTGGTGTGCGGCAGGCTGATGTCGACGATCTTGGCGCCGGCGTCCTTCATCATCGCGATGCCGTCCTGCCACAGCGCTTCGATCTCGTCGGGCATCCCGTCCATCCGGTATTCCCGCGGAATGCCGATGGTCTTGCCGCGGATGTCACCGGTCATCGCCGCTTCGAAATCGGGCACCGCGCGCTCGGCGCTGGTGCTGTCCTTGGGGTCAAACCCCGCCATCGCCTCAAGCATGATGGCCGCGTCGCGCACCGATTTGGTCATCGGCCCCGCCTGGTCGAGCGAGGAGGCAAAGGCCACCACGCCCCAGCGCGAACAGCGCCCGTAGGTCGGCTTGATCCCCACCGTGCCGGTAAAGGCCGCGGGCTGGCGGATCGACCCGCCGGTATCCGTGCCCGTGGCCGCAAGGCACAGGTCCGCCGCCACGGCCGCCGCCGATCCGCCCGACGACCCGCCGGGGGTCAGGGCCGCATCGTCGTTGCCGCGTCGCCAGGGGTTCACCGCGTTGCCGTAAACCGATGTCTCGTTCGACGAGCCCATGGCGAACTCGTCCATGTTGAGCTTGCCCAGCATCACGGCGCCCGCATCGGCGAGCTTCTGGCTCACCGTTGATTCGTACTCGGGCAAGAACCCCTCGAGGATCCGGCTGCCGGCCTGGCTGGGAACGCCCCTTGTGCAAAACAGGTCCTTGATGCCGATGGGCAGGCCGCACATCGCGGGCGCATCGCCACCCGCGATCCGCGCGTCCGCCGCGGCCGCCGCGTCCATCGCGATCTGCGGCGTGTGATGCACGAAAGCATTGAGCGCACCGGCCCCCTCGATCGCGGCCAGGCAGGCTTCGGTCAGCTCCTTCGAGGTCGTGTCGCCCTTGCGCAGCGCATCGCGCGCGCCCGACAGGCCAAGCGAATTGAGATCGGTCATCATTCCATCACCTTCGGAACCGCGAAAAAGCCTTCGCGCGCATCGGGCGCATTCGACAGGATCTTGTCTTGCTGGTTGCCGTCCGTCACCTCGTCGGCGCGTCGGCGCAACACCTGCGGCGTCACGGAGGTCATCGGCTCCACACCCTCCACATCCACTTCCGACAGCTGCTCGATAAAGCCGAGGATGGTGTTGAACTCTGCGGCAAGCGCCGGCAGCGCCTGCGGCTCGACCTTGATCCGGGCCAGTTTCGCCACCCGGGCGGCGGTGCTTTCGTCAATCGACATGGGCATATCCTCGTATCCTCGACCCGCCGTTTACCGCTCCGGCCTGTGGCTCGCAAGCCTCCCGCCTCCTCAAATCCGCCAAACCGACGGCTTTGCCCCGGCTTGCCGCTTCTTTTGGCGAAAAATACCTCTGCCCGAGGCATTCCAACGCGCGCGATCTGCGCTAGTCTGGGACATCACAAGACCAAAACAGGGGAAAAGGACAATGAACATCATCTGGCTGGGACACGGCAGTTTCCGGATCGAGATCGAAGACCAGGTGGTCTTGATCGACCCCTGGCTGACCGGCAACCCGATGCTGACCGAGGACCAGCACGACGCGGCGTTGACGGGCGCCACGCAGATCCTGCTGACGCATGGGCATTTCGATCACGCCACGGATATCGTGCACGTCTCCAGGACCACCGGCGCACCGGTCGCGGGCATGGTCGAACTGATGGGCTATTTCGCCGACGAACACGGGCTCGAGGCGACGGGCTTCAACATCGGCGGCACGATCCGCGCGGGCAAGCTGGCGATCTCGATCGTTCCCGCGATGCATTCCAATTCGCTCAAGCAGGCGCCCAACCTCGCGGCTGGCCGGGAAACCGGGTTCATCCTGCGCGGCGAGGGGCACTGCATCTACGTTTCGGGCGATACCGGGATCATGGCCGACATGGACTGGATCGGGGACTACTACAAACCCGACATCGGCATCCTCAGCGCGGGCGGCCACTTCACCATGGGCATGGCCGAGGCCGTCTATGCCGCCAAGCGATTTTTCGACTTCAAGACCGTGATCCCCTGCCATTACCGGACCTTTCCGCTGCTCGAACAGTCGGCGCAGACGCTGGTGGACGGACTGCCCGGCGTCGATGTGATCGAACCGCAGGTGATGAAAGCGATCAGCCTCTGAAGCGCGCGCGCGACAAGGGTCGCGGTCGTCGCGGCGGAACACGGCGCGTGGCTCTTGCGTTGACCCGGCAGGACCACCGCAAAGGAGCCCGCGCCCGTGACCACTGACATCCCCCCCGCGCCCGAGCCGCTGACGCTCGTCATCTTCGGCGCCTCCGGTGCCACCGGCAAGGCGGCGGTCCGGCAGGCCCGCGCGCGCGGCCACAGGGTGCGGGCCGTGGATCACAGCCTGCCCGCCTATCCCACCGATGATCCGCAGGTGACCCGTATCGCGGCCGATGTGCTGACCGACGATCTGCGTGTCCACGTCAGGGGTGCGGATGCCGTCCTGTCGTGTCTGGGCGTGGGCCGTGACGCCAAGACGCTGCTGTCGCCACCGCCGCTCTACACGCAGGGAACCCGCGCGATCTGCGCGGCGATGGAGGCCGAGGGCGTCGCCCGGCTAGTCGTCATCTCGGCAAGCTTCGTCGCGACGGCGAATCGCGGGCCCCTGTGGTTCAAGCTGCCCGCGATGGCGGGGCTCGCGCGGGTGTTCGACCAGATGGCCGAGATGGAGGCCGAGTTGCACGATCATCCCGCGATCCTGTGGACGGCGGTGCGGCCCGGATGGCTCATGGAGGGGGTCGAAACCGGCGATTACGTCGTCCAGCCCGATGTGATTCCCAGCGACATGATCCGCACCCGCCATGCGGATCTGGCGCATTTCATGGTGCGGCTGGCCGAAACCCAAGACTGGCTGCGCCAGACCCCCGCCATCGCCCGGCTCGAGGCGCCCTCCGCCTCCTCCCCCGCCGCGGTCGCGTCAGAACTGTTCGGGATCTGATCCGCCGCCGCCGCGCTTGTAGGCGAAAAATCCCCGCAGCAGGGCCTCGCCCTCCGCGGCGGCGATACCGTCATAGACTTCGGGCGCGTGATGGCATTGCGGATGCGAAAACACCCGCGCGCCATGCGCGACCCCGCCGGATTTCGGATCGCTCGCGCCATAATACAGCCGCCCGATCCGCGCAAAGGAGATCACCGCGGCGCACATCGGGCACGGCTCGAGCGTCACGTAGAGATCATGGCCCGGCAACCGTTCGCTGCCCAGCGCCGCACAGGCCGCGCGGATGGCCAGGACCTCGGCATGGGCGGTGGGATCGCTCAACTCGCGGGTGCGGTTGCCTGCCTTGGCGACGACATCGCCGCCCGGGCCGACCACCACCGCGCCCACCGGCACTTCGCCGCGCTTGCCGGCGGCGCGCGCGGCATCCAGCGCGTCTTGCATGTAGGATCGGAAATTCATGCCCCCACATGCGGGCAAAGCGTGCCCTTTCGCAAGCCATTGAAACAGGCTAAACGCGGCGCATGACAGCCAACACACCCAACGACACTCCGACCGGCACGCCCAACGACACCCCCGACGGCGACCGCATCGCCAAGGTGCTCAGCCGCGCGGGCATCGCCAGCCGCCGCGAGGCCGAGCGCATGATCGAGGCCGGCCGCGTCAGCGTTAACGGCAAGCAGATCACCAGCCCCGCGCTCAACGTGACGCCGTCGGACCGGATCACGGTCGATGGCAAGCAGGTGGGCGAACCGGAGCCGCCGCGCATCTGGCTCTATCACAAGCCGCTGGACCTGGTGACGACGGACCGCGACGAAAAAGGACGCGGCACGATCTACGACGCCCTGCCCGACGACATGCCGCGCGTGATGAGCATCGGCCGGCTCGACATCAATTCCGAAGGGTTGCTGCTTTTGACCAACGACGGGGGCGTGAAACGGCGGCTGGAACTGCCCAGCACCGGATGGCTTCGGCGCTACCGCGTGCGCGTCAACGGCCGCCCCACCGACGAGATGCTGGAGCCGCTGCGCCGGGGTGTCGTCGCGGATGGCGAGACGTTTCAGCCGATGACCGTGACGCTGGACCGCCAGCAGGGCGCCAACGCCTGGCTGACCATCGGCGTGCGCGAAGGCAAGAACCGCGAAATCCGCCGCGCGCTGGCCGAGGTGGGGTTGACGGTGAACCGGCTGATCCGCATCAGCTATGGCCCTTTCCAACTGGGCGAACTCAAGCCCGGCGAGGTCGAGGAACTGCGCCGCAAGGTGGTGCGCGACCAGCTTGGCCTGGGCGACGACCCCGAAGGCACCGCGCAAAAGAAGAAACCCGCCGGCGTCAAGCACAGCGGGTCCCGGCGAGGGGCCAAATCGCAAGCGGGCAAACCCGGCGCGCCCAAGCGCCCCGAGAGCACAGGCGCGGCCCCCGCCAGGACCTTCACCTCCTCCAAGGCCTCCGCCCGTCCGGCGAAACCGGGTCCGGGCGACAGGCCCGCCCCGGCGCGCGGGCCGCGCAAGCCGCCCCGCGCGCGCTGATCGCCGGCCACCGCCCGGCCGATCCGATGCGGCGATCTGGGCGCGCTGACCTAGCACAGCGCGCCCAGAGCAACTATGTTGCACGCAGGGAGAGGGCGAATGACGCGATTGTTTCTATTTCTGGCGCTTCTGGTCGTGGTCGTTGCCATTTCCGCGGTTCTGGTATCAATCTGGGTCACCGCGTATGATGCCGGGCGCGCGGCCCTGCGTCCGATCTTTGCCAGCGGCACGGGAGGAGCGATGACGCCGACGGGATTTCAGAAAATCGCCTATCTGGCGCTCTTGCTGCTGTTGGTGGGTGTGACGACCGGCTGGCTTGGGGGGCTCTAGGCCGATGGCCAAACGCTACGGTGGGAAATACAGTCCCGATGGGGCCGCGCCCTCGGATTCCTCCCCCGAGGACACGCCGCGGCGCAGTGCCTTTGCCGGCGCGCGGGTCGATCCGGTGGGCGCACGGGCCAATCTCTTGTTCCTTCCCGCAGCACTCGTGGCCCTGACTTCACTCGACGATGGGGCGATCGGGCTGGCCTTGGGGCTTGTATCGGCGGCGGTGCTGACGGGCGCCGCCTGGCTGCTGCGCGGCGGGTTGCAGGCCGAAGCCGCCTTTGCCGTGCGCAAGGTCGCGCGCCGGCCCGCGCTGCCGCGCAAGATGATCGCCTCGGGGCTGACCGGCGTCGGGGTCGCGATTGCCGCCTACAAGACGGAACCGGGGCTGGTCGCGCCGATGATCTATGGCGTGGCGGCGGCGGCGCTGCACCTTGCGGCCTTTGGCATCGACCCCCTGCGCAGCAAGGGCATGGAGGGGCGCGACGGTTTTCAGCACGACCGCGTGGCGCGGGTTGTCGACGACGCCGAGAAATACCTCGCCGCCATGTCCGAGGCGCTGGCGGCGGTCGGCGATCGCGCGCTGGACACCCGCATGGCGCAGTTCCAGTCCACCGCCCGCGACCTGATCCGCACGGTGGAGGAAGACCCCCGCGACCTGACGGCGGCGCGCAAGTACCTGGGCGTCTACCTGATGGGCGCGCGTGACGCGACGGTGAAGTTCGCCGACATCTATATCCGCAGCCGCAGCCCGCAGGCCCGAAGCGATTATGCCGCGCTTTTGGACGATCTGGACCGGAACTTTACCGCGCGCACCCGGAAATTGCTGCTCGACGATCGCAGTGACCTGAATATTGAGATAGAAGTGCTGCGCGACCGGTTGCAGCGCGAGGGCGTGCGCCTAGACTGACGCCCAGCCTTTGACACGTATTGCCATCCAAGGAACTTGACCCATGTCCGACACCGTTCGCACCCAAGCCGCACAAGACCTCGCAGAGGTTGAGAAAGTCACAGGAACGCTGCTGCCGGAACCGGCGGATGCCAATGCCATCGTGCCCCTCAAGGACGCCGACGCGCCGCTCAAGGCCGAGATTTCCCGCCGCATGGACGAGATCGACATGGAGGACACCAATTCCATCGTGTCCTTCGGATCCGCGGCCCAGGCCGAATTGCAGGAGATCAGCCAGGCCATGCTGGCGGACGTGCGCAACAAGGACGTCGGCCCCGCCGGCGACAGCCTGCGCGACATCGTGACCACGATCCGCGGCTTTTCGGTGTCCGAACTGGACGTGCGCCGCGAACGCAGCTGGTGGGAACGCCTGATGGGCCGCGCCGCGCCCTTTGCCAAGTTCACCGCCAAGTTCGAGGAAGTGCAGGGACAGATCGACCGGATCACGGACAATCTGCTGGGGCATGAACATACGCTGCTCAAGGACATCAAGTCGCTTGATCTGCTTTATGAAAAGACGCTGCAATTCTACGACGAACTGGCGCTTTATATCGCGGCCGGGACGGAAAAGCTCGCGCAGCTCGATGCCAAGGCGATTCCCGCCAAGGCCGCCGAGGTCGAGAAGGCCCCCGAGGACAAGCAGGTCATGGTGGCCCAGCAGTTGCGCGACCTGCGCGCCGCGCGCGACGATCTGGAGCGTCGGGTGCATGACCTGAAGCTGACCCGGCAGGTCACGATGCAGTCGCTGCCCTCCATCCGCCTGGTGCAGGAAAACGACAAGTCGCTGGTGACCAAGATCAATTCGACGCTGGTCAACACCGTCCCGCTTTGGGAGACTCAACTGGCGCAGGCCGTGACCATCCAACGCTCGGCCGAAGCGGCGGGCGCGGTGCGCGAGGCCAATGACCTGACCAACGAGTTGCTGACCGCCAACGCCAAGAACCTGCGCGACAGCAACAAGATGATCCGCCAGGAGATGGAGCGCGGCGTGTTCGACATAGAGGCGGTCAAGCAGGCCAATGCGGACCTGATCGGGACGATCGAGGAAAGCCTGCAGATCGCGGACGAGGGCAAGGCGAAACGCGCCGTCGCCGAGACCGAACTGCGCGAGATGGAAGCCAGGCTGCGCGACACGCTGGCCTCGGCCAAGGCGCGCGCGACCGGGACCGGCGACACCGCCGCCACGTCCGTGCCGCGCTGATCCGGGCATGGGGCGCCTGACAGCGAATATCAGACGCGGCCGCGTATTGGGTGGCTTGTGCGCCGCGGCCGCGACACTGGCGGCCTGCGGCGCCTTGCCGCCGGTGGATCCGGTGCTGACGCCGCGGGCCCGGCCCGCGGGCATCGCCAAGCCGGTGGTGGTCGCGCAGCCCACCTCGATCAAGAGCGCGATGTTGCGCAGCTACCTCAACGAGGTCCAGCGCGCGCAGGTGTCGCAGGGTCTGCTGCGGCGCGACGGCGGCGGGCCCGACACGCCCTTTACCGCCGACATGCTGGCGCGGAATTTCGAACAGATCGTGTTCTACAACGAATATGACAGCGATTTCAAAGGGCGCGGCGGCCAAAGCCCGCTGCGCCGCTGGACCGGGCCGGTGCGGATGAAGATCATCTTCGGCGACAGCATCCCCCCCTCGCAGCGCGACAACGACGATTACGACGTCCGCCAGTACGCCAACCGCCTGTCGCGCGCCACCGGTCACCAGATCGCCACCACCGGAGAGCCGAATTTCCTGGTCATCATCGCGGGCGAAGACGATCGCGCCGCGGCCCTGGAAGAGGTGCCGCGCCGGATCCCGGAGATCAGCGACAAGAGCCTGAACGCCCTGCGCAGCCTGCGCCGCGACACCTATTGCGTCGTGGCCGCCTTTGCCGCCGGGCCCGACGCCAGCACCTATACCGCCGCCGTCGCCGTCATTCGCGCGGAAAACCCCGATCTGCTGCGGCTCAGCTGCATTCACGAGGAATTGGCGCAGGGCCTTGGGCTGGCCAATGACAGCCCCGCCGCGCGGCCGTCGATCTTCAATGACGATGACGAATTCGCGCTGCTGACCACACATGACGAAATGCTGCTGAAAATGCTGTATGATCCGCGCCTGCGCCCCGGCATGACCGCGCAGGAGGCCGCGCCGATCGTCCGCATCCTGGCGCGCGAATTGACCACGGGCCCGCTGTGACCGGGCCGGACCCCAACAAAAAGGACCACTGACATGGGCATTTTCGATTTCCTGTCGGGCGAATTCATCGACGTCATCCACTGGACCGACGACACCCGCGACACGATGGTCTGGCGGTTCGAGCGCGAGGGCCACGAGATCAAGTACGGCGCCAAGCTGACCGTGCGCGAGGGGCAGGCCGCCGTCTTTGTGCACGAAGGCCAGCTTGCCGATGTGTTCACGCCGGGCCTCTACATGCTCGAGACCAACAACATGCCGGTGATGACGACCCTGCAACACTGGGATCACGGTTTCAAAAGTCCCTTCAAATCCGAGGTCTATTTCGTCAACACGACCCGGTTCAACGACCTCAAGTGGGGCACCAAGAACCCCATCATCGTGCGCGACCCGGAATTCGGCCCGGTGCGCCTGCGTGCCTTCGGCACCTACAGCATCCGGGTCAGCGACCCGGCGAAATTCCTGCGCGAAATCGTCGGCACCGACGGCGAATTCACCATGGACGAGATCAGCTTTCAGATCCGCAACATCCTGGTGCAGGAAGTATCGCGCACGCTGGCGCGGGCCAATATCCCGGTGCTCGACATGGCCGCAAACACCCGCGAGCTGGGCAAGCTCATCGGCGGTGAAATCGCGGGGCAACTGGCCGACTACGGACTGAGCATGCCGGAACTCTACATCGAGAATATCTCGCTACCGCCGGCGGTCGAGGCGGTGCTGGACAAACGATCGTCGATGGGGGTGATCGGGAACCTTGGCGAGTACATGCAATTCCAGGCCGCCGAAGCGCTTGGCCGCGACGGCGGCGGTGCGGCGGCCCTCCAGGCCGGGCTGGGCGCGGGGTTGGGCATGCAGATCGGTCACGCGGCGGCGCAATCGGGGCCCTGGGGCGCGCGCCCCGCGACCACGGCGCCCGCGCCTTCGCCGGCGCAGATCGCGCCCCCGCCCCCGCCCATCGAGCACGTCTGGCACATCGCCAGGGACGGCGCGACGACGGGCCCCTTTTCCAAGGCGCGGCTGGGCCGCATGGCCGCCGATGGCGACATCACCCGCGACACGTTCGTCTGGACCCCGGGTCAGGATGGCTGGATGCGGGCCGAGGACGTGGCGGAGCTGGCGCAGCTTTTCACCGTGCTGCCGCCCCCGCCTCCGCCCGGCGTCTGAGGGAGCGTGCGCCCATGCCCGTGAAGACCGTGATAACCTCGCTGCGCGACCGCCTGCCACGCCGCCGCACCGCGCTCAAGGCATTGCATTGGTCGATGGTGCCGCTGTTGATCTGGTTTGTGCTGGTCACCCCCTCGGACGTGGTGCCGCTGGGGCCGGCCGCGTTTCAGTTTCATTCGGTTCTCGGGCTGATCTTCGTGACGTTTTCGTTGCTGTGGACGGCCGATTACATGCGCCGCGGATTGGCCAGCCGCCCCGGCCCGAAACTGCCGCCCTGGGCGCGGCGGGTGCATCGCTGGCTGCATGTCGCGCTGATCTGGGGCCTGTTCGGCGTGGCGCTGACCGGGTTCGGGCTTGGCCTGACCTCTGCGCGCCTGCTCAAGGCCGGCGGCGTGGTGCCGGTGGCGCCGCCGCTCAACATGCCAAAGGCCAACGACCTGATCGGTCTTGTGCATATTTATGAATTCTACCTGCTGGGCGTGATCGCCATCGCCCATGCCGGGTTTCACGTCTGGCGACACCTGAAACTGCGCGACAACGCGCTGCGGATCATGGCGCCCAAGGCGCTCCATCGGTTTTTGTGATCCCATGCGCCGTCTGCCCGTCCCTGCCGCTCCGATGACCCGCCGTCGCGCCACGATCGCGCTGCACTGGTCGGTCGCGGTGCTGCTGGCGGTGCTGCTGGCCGACGGGGTGCAAGGCACCGGCGTGGCGCTGGCGTTTGGCCTGTGCGGTGCCGCGATGTGTGCACTGGCCGCGGCGCGCGGTGCGATGACGCCGCGCGCGATGCATGGGCTGCCGTGAGCGATGACCGATACCGCCCCCCCGCCCGCGCCGCGCACCGAACACCGCTTTCCCTGCGACAGCTGCGGCGCCGACCTGCGCTTTGACCCCGGCCAGGGGCGCCTGGTCTGCGATCATTGCGGCAATACCCAGGATCTGGCCACACCCGGCCCATGGCACGCGCCGCTGACAGAGCTTGACTTCGACGCGGCCCTGAACGCCACCCTGCCCCAGGCCGAGATGGAGGTCACCCGCGTCTCCAGATGCCCCAACTGCGCGGCAGAGGTCGAATTCGATCCCGCCGTGCACGCCACCGAATGCCCGTTCTGCGCCACCCCGGTGGTGGCCGATACCGGCACCCACCGCCATATCAAGCCGCGCGGCGTTCTGCCCTTTGCCCTGTCCGAGACACAGGCCCGAAGCGCCATGACCGACTGGCTGGGCGGTCTATGGTTCGCGCCCAACGGCTTGCAGGACTACGCCCGCAAGGGGCGGCGGATGCAGGGCATCTACGTCCCGTACTGGACCTTCGACGCCGATACCACCTCGCGCTACAGGGGTGAACGCGGCATCGTCTATTACGAGAACCGCACCGTGATGCGCGACGGCAAGCCGCAGCTGCAAAGGGTGGCCAAGGTGCGCTGGACACCGGCAGCGGGCCGGGTCGCGCGGTTCTTCGACGACGTGCTCGTGCTGGCCTCGCGCAGCCTGCCCAAGCGGTTCACCGACGCGCTCGAGCCGTGGGATCTGTCCGCACTCGAACCCTACGCGCCGGAATACCTCGCCGGGTTTCGCGCCGAAGGCTACGCCGTGCCGCTCGAGGAGGGGTTTGTCGAGGCGCGCCACATCATGGACCGCCAGATCGAGCGGGACGTGAAATTTGACATCGGCGGCGATCGCCAGCGCGTGCACGCAATCGACACGCAACTGGGCGATGTGACGTTCAAGCATATCCTGTTGCCCGTGTGGCTGGCGGCGTACAAATACCGTGGCGAAACATACAGGTTCGTCGTAAACGGCCGTACCGGCAAGGTGCAGGGCGAACGCCCCTGGTCCGCCGTCAAGATCGCCATCGCCATCGTTTTGGGCGGGCTGCTGGCGGCGGCGGTCGGCTATGTCTATGCTCTCAACCAGTAACCCCAAGGCCCACTTTCCATGACCCAGATCGACACCCTGACCGACATCCTCAAGGCGCGCTATTCGTGCCGCGCCTTTCGCCCCGACCCCGTGCCGCGCGATGTGATAGACCGTATCGTCCGTACCGCGCGGCACGTGCCGTCGTGGTGCAACGCGCAACCCTGGCAGGTCACGGTGACCGAAGGCGCCGCCACCGACCGATTCCGTGACGCCCTTCAGGCCGAGGTCGCGACCGCGACACCGAAATTCGACATCGACGGCCCCAGCGGCTACTCCGGCGTCTATGCCGAGCGACGGCGCGCCTGCGGCTGGCAGCTCTACGATGCGGTGGGCGTGCAGAAAGGCGACCGCGCGGGGTCGGGCGCGCAGATGATGCGCAACTTCGCGCTGTTTGACGCACCGCATGTCGCCATCGTCACCAGCCCGGCCGAACTGGGCCCCTACGGCGCGATGGATTGCGGCGGCTTCGTCACCGCTTTCACCCTCGCGGCCAAGGCGCTCGGGGTCGATACGGTGGCACAGGCGGCGGTGGCCTCCTACTCCGACCTCGTGCGCCGCCACTTCGGTCTGGGCGATGATCGCCTGGTGCTCTGCGCGATCTCCTTCGGCTACGGCGATGCGGACCATCCCGCCAACGGCTTTCGCACCGATCGCGCCGCCCCCGGCGACATCATCGACTGGGCCACCTGATGCGCGCGCTGCTGCAACGGGTGACCGACGCCCAGGTCGCGGTCGGGGGCGACACGGTGGGCCAGATCGGGCCCGGCCTGCTGATCCTGGTCTGCGCCATGCCCGACGACACGCAGGCCACCGCAGAGGCGCTGGCCCTCAAGGTCTCCAAGCTGCGCCTGTTCAAGGACGAGGGCGGCAAGATGAACCTCAGCCTTGCCCAGACCGGCGGCGGCGCCCTCGTGGTCAGCCAGTTCACCCTGGCCGCCGACACCGCGCGAGGCAACCGCCCCGGCTTTTCGGGGGCTGCGAAACCCGACCGGGCCGAGGCGCTCTACGACCACTTCGCCCATCATCTCTCGACCCTCGGCATCCCCACCGCCAAGGGCCGGTTCGGCGCCGACATGGCGGTGACGCTCACCAACGACGGCCCCGTCACCATCTGGCTGGACAGCGCGCACCCCTGATGCTTCTCTTGTTTCCAAATATCCCCGCCGGAGGCTCCCGCCCCTGCCACCCTGTCCAGGCCGGGGGCCCGGCGCGATGACCGCGCACCCGGATCTGCGCGCACTCTGGCAGGCGGGCGTCGATGCCGTCTCGGGAGAGACCAGCGTGGCGCGCGCCCTGCGCGTCCGCCCCGTGCCGCGCCCCGATCTCATCCTGGCGGTGGGCAAGGCCGCCACCGCGATGGCGCGCGCTGCCTGCGCGGAGTTTCCCGAGACCCCCACACTGATCGTGACCAAACACGGCCACGCGGCGGGCGCGCCGGTGCAGGCGCAGGTGATCGAGGCCGGCCACCCGGTGCCCGATGAAGCCAGCCTGCGCGCGGGGCGGGCCCTGCTCGACCGCGTGCGCGCCTGCGGCGGTGGCAGCGCGCATCTGCTGATGCTGGTGTCGGGCGGCGCCTCTGCGCTGGCGGAATATCCGGTGGACGATATGGGGCTCGACGCGCTGGCGGCGCGGACCCGCGCGCTTCTGGGGTCGGGGGCCGACATCGCCACCATGAACACCGTGCGCCGTGGCCTCAGCCGTATCAAGGGCGGCAAGCTGCTGGCGGCCTTCGCCGGCGCGCGCGTCACCACGCTCGCGATTTCGGATGTCGAGGGCGACAGCCTTGCCGTCATCGGCTCGGGGCTGGGCGACGCGCCCGACGCGCCCCGGTTCGCATTTGACGCCCGCATCGTGGCCAGCAACGCCATTGCCCGGCAGGCGGTCGTCGCCGCGGGCCAGGCACAGGGCCTGCATGTCGCGCGCACGGCTGAAACGCTCTATGACGACATCACCGCGCTTGCGCCCCGGATCGCCGCCGACCTGATCACGGGCGGCCCCGGCCTGACGGTGCTGGGCGGAGAGCCCACAGTGATCCTGCCGGATCGCCCCGGCCGCGGCGGGCGCAACCAGGCGCTGGCGCTGCTTTTGGCGCGTGAAATCGCGGGCCGGTCCGATCTGCGGATCCTAGTGGCGGGGACGGATGGCAGCGACGGGCCCACCGATGCGGCGGGGGCCATCGTCGACGGCGGCACGTGGGACACCTCGGGCGACGCGGCGCTGGCGGCGGCCGACGCGGGCACCTGGCTCGACGCGCGTGGCGCACTGCTGCGCAGCGGGCCCACGGGCACCAATGTCATGGACCTGCTGATCGCCTATCGCGGCGGTTGACAAGTGCCGCGGCGCCTTTGATCGTCGCGCGTATGAACACAGGTCAGAACACGCTCCGCGACATCACCGAAGACCCCGATATGGGCATCATTCTCGGCGACGGCTGCCGCCTGTCCGCGCGGGTCTGGAAGCCCGCGGACGCCGGCGACGATCCGGTGCCGGTGATCCTGGAATACCTGCCCTACCGCAAACGCGACGGCACCTGCGCGCGCGACGCGTTGACCCATCCGTGGTTCGCCGCGCGCGGCTATGCCTGCGTGCGCGTCGACATGCGCGGCAACGGCGACAGCGAAGGGCTGATGGAGGACGAATACACCCCGCAAGAGCTGTCCGACGCGGTCGAGGTGATCGACTGGCTGGCCGCGCAGCCGTGGTGCACGGGCCGGGTCGGCATGATGGGGATCAGCTGGGGCGGATTCAACGGCCTGCAGGTGGCGGCGCTGGCGCCCGATCCGCTGAAGGCGGTGATCACGCTGTGCTCGACCGTGGACAGGTTCGCGGACGACATCCACTACAAGGGCGGCTGCCTGCTGAACGAAAACCTTGGCTGGGGCGCCACGATGTGGAGCTTCTCGAGCCGTGCGCCCGACCCCGCCCTGCGCCCGCACGACTGGCGCGAGATGTGGCTGGAGCGGCTGGACGCGGAGCCGTTCCTGCCCTCGATCTGGCTGCGCCATCAGCGCCGCGACGCCTACTGGCGGCATGGTTCGGTGATCGAGGATTATTCCGCGATCAAGACCAAGGTGCTGGCCGTCGGCGGCTGGGGCGATGCTTATAAGAACGCGGTGCCGCAACTGGTCGAGGCGCTGCCCGGCGCCAAGGGGATCGTCGGTCCCTGGGTGCACAAATACCCGCATTTCGCCGTGCCCGAACCGCGCATCGGTTTCCTGCAAGAGGCGCTGCGCTGGTGGGACCGCTGGCTCAAGGATGCTGATACCGGCGTAGAGCGCGACCCCGATTACCGCGCCTACCTGATGGACGGGGTGCGCCCGGCCACCTGGTACACGCAGCGCCCCGGCCGCTGGATCGCGGAGATGCAGGGCGCCACGTCGCACCTGCCGACGCAACGCCTGCATCTGACGGATGCGGGGCTTGGCCACACGTCCGGGCCGCTGGCGCGGCACGTGGCCTCGCCGCAGGACTGCGGGGCGGCGGCGGGCGAATACTGCGCGATCTGGCTGGGCCCGGAAATGCCCGGCGACCAGCGCGGCGACGATGCGCTGTCGGCCTGCTTCGACACCGGGCCGCTGGCGCAGGACATGGATATCGTCGGCGCGCCGCGCCTGACGCTGACACTGGCCGCCGACCGCCCGCAGGCGCAGATCGCCGTGCGGCTGTGCCATGTGCATCCCGATGGGGCCTCGACCCGGATCACCTATGGCGTGCTGAACCTCAGCCATCGCCGCAGCGCCGCCGACCCGCAACCGATGACGCCGGGCCAGAGCGAGGAGATCGCGCTGGCGCTTGATCATGTCGCCTATCGCGTGCCCAGGGGGCACCGCCTGCGCATCGCCATTTCCACCGCCTATTGGCCGCTGATCTGGCCCGGGCCGGAGGCGGCGGGCGTGTCGCTAGGCGCGGGGGCGATCGATCTGCCGCTGCGCGAGACCGCCACCGGGCCGGAGCACGTTTTCGAGCCGCCCACCACCGCCGAGCCCTGGGCGGTCGAGACGCTGCGCGAGGGGTCGAGCACCCGGCGGCAGGAAACCGATCTGACCACCGGGACCGTCAGCCTGATCATCGAGGACGATTTCGGCAAGGTCCGCGATGCCGACCACGGGCTGATCGGCGGGTCCGTCGCGCGCGAACGCTGGAGCATTCACCCCGACGATCCGCTGAGCGCGCGCGGGCAGTGCCACTGGACCGACACGCTTGAACGCGACGGCATCGCCCTGTGCACCGAAACCCGCTGCGGCATGTGGTCGGACGCGACGACCTTCTATCTGAGCGCGAGGATCGAAGCCTGGGAGAACGGGACGTTGATCTATGCCCGCGATGTGTCGGACGAAATTCCGCGCGATCACCTGTGACGCGTCTGTCATGTCAACCGGGTATTTCCCTTGCGACACAAGCGGAAATGCGCAAACTTAACTCATCAATCAAGAAAAACTGCGCACCAGACGCATGATTCCAACCGGGAGATACCAATGAACGACCAACTGAACCACCTTAAGGCCCGCGTGACCGCCGGCACGATGACACGCCGCGAATTCGTCGGTCGGGCCGCCGCGCTTGGCGTGACCGCCGCTGTCGCCAACTCGATGCTGGCGCAGCCCGCACGCGCCGCGGCACACGCGGCGCCGGTCAAGGGTGGCACGCTCAAGATCGGCTCCTCGGGCGGTGAAAGCACCAACACGCTCGACCCGGCGCTGACCGCCTCCGAAGTGCCGTTGGACAACCTGCGCCACCTGTACGAGACGCTGGTCGAAGTGGCCCCCGACGGGACGCTGGAAAACCGCATGGCCGAAAGCGTCGAGGCGACGGCGGACGCGAAGACCTGGATGTTCAAGATCCGCAAGGGCGTGGAATTCCACAACGGCAAGACCATGACCCCCGAAGACGTGCTCAAGACCATGCAGCGCCACTCGGACGAGAACAGCCAGTCGGGCGCACTGGGCATCATGCGCGGCATCGAGAGCATGAAGGTCGATGGCGACAATTTCGTGGTGGAGCTGAGCACACCCAACGCCGACCTGCCGTACCTGATGGCCGACTACCACCTGATGATCCAGCCCGACGGCGGCATGGACAACCCCGGCGCTGGCATCGGCACCGGCCCCTATACGCTGGAATTCGACGAGCCGGGCGTGCGCCACGGCTTCAAGCGCAACGAGAACTTCTGGGACGCGGGCAACCGGGGTCACACCGAATTCAACGAGGTGATCGTGCTGAACGACGCCACCGCGCGCACCGCGGCGTTGCAGTCGGGCCAGGTGCACATGATCAACCGCGTCGATCCCAAGATCGCCGACCTGCTGGGCCGCGCGCCCAACATCGAGGTCAAGAGCGTGTCGGGCCGGGGTCACTATGTGTTCATCATGCACATCGACACGGCGCCCTTTGACAACAACGACCTGCGGCTGGCGCTGAAATATGCGATCAACCGTCAGGAAATGGTCGACAAGATCCTGCGCGGCTATGGCAGCATCGGCAACGACATGCCCATCAACGCCAGCTATCCGCTGTTCGACGACAGCATCCCGCAGCGCACCTACGACGTGGAAAAAGCCGCCGAGCACTACAAGAAGTCCGGTCACGACGGCAGCCCGATCATCCTGCGGACCGCCGACGGCGCGTTTCCCGGTGCGGTCGATGCCGCGGCGCTGTTCCAGCAGTCCGCGCAGGCCGCCGGTATCCCGCTCGAGATCAAGCGCGAGCCGAACGACGGTTACTGGTCGGAGGTCTGGAACAAGCAGCCGTTCTGCGCCAGCTACTGGGGCGGGCGTCCGGTGCAGGACCAGATGTATTCCACCGCCTATCTGTCCACCGCGGACTGGAACGACACGCGCTGGAAGCGGCCCGAATTCGACGCGATGCTGCTGGAAGCGCGCGGCGAACTGGACACCGCCAAACGCAAGGAAATCTATTCCCAGATGGGCCGGATGCTGCGCGACGAGGGTGGCCTGATCCTGCCGATGTTCAACGACTTCGTCGATGGCGTCAGCACCGATGTCGGCGGCTGGACCGAAGACCCCAACTCGGAACTGATGAACAACAAGGCACCGATCAAGTGCTGGCTGAAGACCGCATAAGGGTCCTTTAGGTTCATGCACCCCATCCTGATACTGGTTGCCCAGCGCCTTGCGCTGGGCTTCCTGCTGCTTCTTGCCGCGTCGGCGCTGATCTTTGCGGGCACTTCGATCCTGCCCGGCGACGTGGCCCAATCCATTCTCGGTCAATCCGCGACGCCAGAGGCACTGGCCAACCTGCGGCGTGAGCTGGGGCTCAACGATCCTGCGATAACCCGGTATTTCGCCTGGCTGGGCGGCATCGTTCAGGGCGATCTGGGCACGGCGCTGACCAATGGCCGCGACATCGCCGAAAGCCTTGGCGGCCGGCTGAAGAATACGCTTTTCCTTGCCTTCTGGGCCGCGATCATCGCGGTGCCGCTGGCCATTTTCCTCGGGCTTCTGGCCGTCCGCTACAAGGACCGCTGGCCCGACAAGCTGATCTCGGGGGTGACGCTCGCCTCGATCTCGATCCCGGAATTCATGATCGGCTATCTGCTGATGTACTGGATCGCGATCAAGCTGCGCTGGTTCTCATCGGTCGCGATCATCAACGACGACATGAGCCTGCTGCAAAAGCTGGACGCGATCGCGCTGCCGGTCATGGTGCTGGTGCTTGTGGTGCTGGCGCACATGATGCGCATGACGCGGGCCGCGATCCTCAACGTGATGCAATCCTCCTACATCGAAACCGCCGAGTTGAAGGGCCTGTCGGGCCTGACGGTGATCTTTCGCCATGCCTTTCCCAACGCCATCGCACCCATCGTCAACGTTGTGATGCTGAACCTCGCCTACCTGGTGGTCGGCGTCGTCGTGGTCGAGGTCGTCTTTGCCTATCCGGGCATGGGCCAGTACCTCGTCGATCACGTGTCCAAACGCGACGTGCCGGTGGTGCAGGCTTGCGGACTGATCTTTGCGGCCGTCTACATCGGGCTCAATCTGGTGGCGGATATCGTGTCGATCCTTGCCAATCCGCGGCTGAGGCATCCGAAATGAAGAATATCCCAATTGCCGCCCTGATCGGCCTGGTCCTGACGGCCGTGTTTTTCCTGATGGCGATCTTTGCCCCGCTGATCGCGCCCTACGGCATGGCCGAGGTCGTGGGCGACGTGTGGGAGCCGCCCTCGGACGACTACCTGCTGGGCACCGACAGTATCGGGCGCGACCTGCTGAGCCGGATGATCTATGGCGGGCGCACCACCATCTTCATCGCAACCGTGGCCACCGTCATCAGCTTTGTCACCGGGTCCGTGCTGGGCTTTTTCGCCGCCGTGTCGGGCGGATGGATCGACCAGACGCTGTCGCGCTTCGTCGATCTGGTGATGTCGATCCCCTCGCTGATCTTTGCGCTGGTGGTGCTGTCGGTGATGCCCACCACGATCACCATCCTGATCCTGCTTATGGGGCTGCTGGACAGCACGCGGGTCTACCGGCTGGCGCGCGCCGTGGCCGTCGATGTGACCGTGATGGACTATGTCGAGGCGGCCCGCCTGCGCGGCGAAAAGATCGGCTGGATCATCTTTCGCGAAATCCTGCCCAACGCCCTGTCGCCGCTGGTTGCGGAAATGGGCCTTCGGTTCATCTTCATGGTGCTGTTCGTCTCGACCCTGTCGTTCCTTGGCCTTGGCGTGCAACCGCCGCAGGCCGACTGGGGCGGCATTGTGAAAGAGAACAAGGAAGGCATCAACTACGGCATCCAGGCGGCGCTTTACCCCGCCTATGCGATTGCCGCGCTCTGCATCTCGATCAACCTGGTGGCGGATTGGGTGCTGGGGCGCACGACCAGCCTGAAAGGAGGCCGCGGATGAGTGAGCCGTTGCTGAAAGTCAGAGGCCTCAAGATCGGGGCGACCGTGTACCCGCCGGGCGAGCGCCCGCATGACATCGAGATCGTGCATGGCGTCGATTTCGACCTGGAGAAAGGCAAGGTGCTGGGCCTTATCGGGGAATCCGGCGCGGGCAAGTCCACCATCGGGCTGGCCGCGATGGCCTATGGCCGCGGCGGGGTCGAGATCACCGGCGGCGAGGTCTGGGTCAACGGGCGCGACGTGATCTCAACATCGCTGCGCGACAAGCGCCGCCTGCGCGGGGCCGAGGTGACATATGTCAGCCAGTCGGCGGCGGCGTCCTTCAACCCCGCCAAGAAAATCATGGAGCAGGTGACGGAGGCCGCCGTGTTCCAGGGCAAGTTTTCGCGCAGGCAAGCCGAGGAGCGCGCGGTCGATCTGTTTCGCAAGCTGGGCCTGCCCGATCCCGAGACGATCGGAAGCCGCTATCCGCACCAGGTGTCAGGCGGACAGCTGCAACGCTGCATGACGGCGCTGGCGCTGTGCCCGGAGCCCGATCTGGTGGTGTTCGACGAACCCACCACAGCGCTGGACGTGACCACACAGATCGACGTGCTGGCCGCGATCAAGGACGCGATCCGCGACACCGGGGTGGCCGCGCTTTACATCACGCATGACCTGGCTGTCGTAGCACAGGTCAGCGACCACATCATGGTGCTGCAAAGCGGGTCGATGGTGGAATACGGCACGACCGACCAGATCATCAATGCCCCGCAGCAAGAGTACACCAAGGCGCTGGTGTCGGTCCGGTCGATCCGCCACGAGGAGAAAAAGCCGACCGACACGCCGATGCTCAGGGTCGAGACTATCACCGCGCGTTATCGCGGCACCAATTTCGACGTGCTGAGCGATGTGAACGTCGATCTGCACCCCGGCCAGACGCTGGCCATCGTGGGCGAAAGCGGGTCCGGCAAATCGACGCTGGCGCGGGTGATCACCGGGCTCTTGCCGCAATCGGACGGAACGATCACCTTCGACGGGCGGGAGTTGAACCCCGAACTGGCCAAGCGCCCGCTGGACGATCTGCGCGAATTGCAGATGATCTACCAGATGGCCGACACCGCGATGAACCCCCGGCAGACCGTCGGCACCATCATCGGCCGCCCGCTTGAATTCTACTTCGGCCTGAGGGGCCGCGCCAAGCAGGAGCGCATCCAGGAGCTGCTGGACGAGATCGAACTGGGCGACGGGTTCCAGGACCGCTACCCGGCGGAGCTGTCGGGGGGGCAGAAGCAACGTGTGTGCATCGCGCGCGCGCTGGCGGCCAAGCCCAAGCTGATCATCTGCGACGAGGTCACGAGCGCGCTGGATCCGCTGGTGGCGGACGGTATCCTCAAGCTGCTGCTCAACCTGCAGAAGATCGAGGACGTGGCCTATCTTTTCATCACCCACGACATTGCCACGGTGCGCGCCATCGCCGACAGCATCGCGGTGATGTACCAGGGCAAGGTCGTGCGCTATGGCACCAAGTCGCAGGTCCTTTCGCCGCCCTTCGACGCCTATACCGACCTGCTGCTCAGTTCCGTGCCCGAGATGAAACTCGGCTGGCTGGAAGAGGTGATCGAGCACCGCCGCATGGAAAGCGCCGGCAACTAGCCCCTATCAAGGAAAATACCGCCGCCCGCGGCCCGTCAGGCGTTGTCCGGATCGCCCGGAGGGACGGCAGAAAAACTTCAATGCCTCCGGCGGCGGTATTTTTCCCATTTGGAAGACAAAGGACAGGACATGGACCGCAAACTTCTGCTGATCATTCTCGACGGCGTTCCCTGGCGCAACTGGCGGCGGCTGTTCGGCAACCTGGAGGGCTGGGTGGACAGCGGCGACGCGCGGGTCTGGAAGATCCGGTCGGTGCTGCCGTCGATCTCGGCCTCGTGCTATGCCTCGATCCACACAGGGGTCGCGCCGGCGGTGCATGGCTGCACCGGCAACGGCAACGTGTTCCGCCTGAGCCAGCCCGACGTGTTCAGCCAGGTCCGCGCGGGCGGGGGCGTGACGGGGGCGGTCGCGCATTCCTTCTGGTCGGAATTCTTCAACCGGCATCCTTTCGACCTGGTCCGCGATGTCGAATATGACGAGCCCGACAGCGCGACGATCAACCACGGACGGTTTCACACGATGACGGGCTATGGGCTGATCAACCAGATGACGCCGTCCGACGTGGATCTCTTTGCCTCGCTGACCAACCTGTGCCAGCGCTTCGGGCTGAATTACGGGATGCTGCACACCTGCACGTTGGACAGCATGGGGCACCGGTTTTTCCATGATTGCCAGGAAATGGACCATGCCTGCGCGGTGATGGACGAAATGCTTGCCCCCTTCATCCCGAAATGGCTGGCGGCGGGTTACGAGGTGATCGTGACGGCGGATCATGGTCAAGACGAACGCGGCCATCACGGCGGGCGCAGCCCCCTGCAACAGGAGGCTGCGCTTTACTATTTCGGACCGGCGGAAGGGCCGGGGCAGGACGATGTGATCGACCAGCTGCAATTGGCACCCACCATCCTCGGACGCCTTGGGGCGCCTGTTCCGGACACGATGAAAGCCGCCGCTTTCCTGCGATAGGCCGCGGCGATCAGCCCGGCAGCGCGGGCCAGTCGCCGCGCCCCAGCGCCGCGATCGCGGCAACGATCCGGTCGAAGCTGTCGCGCGCCCGGGCAGACATCACCCGCGCCCGCAGGTAGCCGTGCACCAGGCCCGGCTCCTCGAGCCAGGCCGCCTGCCCGCCCGCGGCACGCAGCGCATCGCGGTACGCCTGCCCGTCGCTGGACAGCGGGTCGCATTGTGCGGTGATCACGACGCTGGGCGGAAGGCCGGTGAAATCGGCATCGTGCAGCGGGGCAAAGCGCGGATCGCCATCGGGCGCATCCTTGCTGCCCGCGCGGATCGCCTTGTAAAAGCCAAGATCGGCCACCGTCAGTTGCGGGGCCTGTGCGTGGGTGATGCAGCTGCCGCGCGTGTCATCGCCGCCCAGGCCGGGATAGATCAGCATCTGTCCGGCGATCCGCCCCGGCATGTCGCGCCGCGCGCGATGCGCCACCGCCGCCGCGAGGTTGCCGCCCGCGCTGTCGCCCGCCAGCACGATCCGGTCGCGCCAATGGGTCGCAATTGCCGCGGCAGCCGCCCAGGCATCGTTGAAACAGGCCGGAAAGACATGCTCGGGCGCCAAAGCGTAATCGACGGCCACCACGCGGTAGCCGGTCGCGGCGCAGATTTCGGCGCAGACATCGTCGTGGCTGTCGAGGCCCCCGACGACAAACCCACCGCCGTGGAAATAGATCACCGTCACGTCGCTGGCGCCACCGCTCTCGTAGCGGCGGCAGGGCACGCCGCCGTGGTCCTCGTCGCGGGTCCGAACGCCCGCCGGGCGTTCTTGCCGGAACGCCGCGCACATGGCGTCGTAGACGTCGCGTTGTGCAGCGATCGACAGGCCCACGGCGTCCGGCGGATAATAGCGTTCCGACCGGGCGACATAGGCCTGCATTTCGTCATCCAGTAGCCGTGTGTAGTCGGCCGGTATCACTCCGCCGCGATAGCCTGGCTGGCGATTTCCCAGGGTCGCACGAAATCGCCCAACACGGTGCCCACCTGATCCTGGCTGTCGCCGTTCAATTCGACCTGCGCCACCAGTCCGCGTTTCTTGTCGTCGATCACCGACACCACGCGCGCGGCCAGCCCGGCCTCCTCCAGCGTCGCGTTATAGACGCGGGTGATGGCATGCTTGCGCAGGTCGGGCTTGAAGATCTTGCCCACGGCGGTCTTGGGCAGCTCGTCCATGATGGTCATGTGCTTGGGCTGGGCCGCGCGTTCCTGAACGTGGCTCTTGCAGAACTCCAGCAGCTCCTCTTCGGTGACGCTCGCCCCTTCGACCAGTTCGACAAAGGCGCAGGGCACCTCGCCCGCGTGGCGGTCCGGCTGGCCGATCGCGCCCGCAAAGGCCACCGCCTCGTGGTGGAGCAGCGCCTCTTCGATCTCGGCGGGGTCGATGTTGTGACCGCCGCGAATGATCAGGTCCTTGGCGCGGCCGGTGATCCACAGATAACCGTCCTCATCCACCCGGCCCAGATCCCCTGTGCGCAGGTAGTCGCCGTAGTAGAGATCCTTGTTCTTCTCCGCCTCGGTATAGGTGTGCCCGACATAGACGCCGGGGTTCGAGATACAGATCTCGCCGACCTCGTCCACGTCCGCCTCGACCGGGCCGTCGTTGGTGGCCTTGTAGATCTTGACCGACGTATGCGGGAACGGAATGCCGATGCTGCCCACCTTCTTGACGCCATCGGTCGGGTTGCACGACACGAGGCAGGTCGCCTCGGTCAGGCCGTAGCCTTCGACCAGCGTGACGCCGGTGGCTTTCTCGAACCGCCGGAACAGTTCGAGCGGCAGCGGAGCGGAGCCGGAAAAGGCGGTCTTGACCGTGCTGACATCGGCATCGATGGGCCGCTGCATCTTGGCCGAGATCGCCGTGGGCACCGTGATGATGAAGGTGATCTTCCAGCGCTCCACCAGCTTCCAGAAATTGTCGAACACGCCCTCGCCGCGATAGCCCTGCGGCGTGGGAAACACCACATGCGCGCCCGAGGTCACGGCGGCCATCAGGATCACGTGGCACGCAAAGACATGGAACAGTGGCAGCGGGCACATGATGTTGTCGTCTTCGGTATAGAGCAGCCGATGACCGATCCAGCCGTTGTAGACCATTCCGGAATACTTGTGCTGCGCCACCTTGGGCATGCCGGTGGTGCCGCCGGTATGGAAATAGAAGGCGACGCGGTCTTCCTGCGGATCGTCGAACCCCAGCTTGGTGGCGTGCTTGGCGATCTCGGTGTTGAAATCCAAGTACTTGGCATGGTTCTGCACGGCGCGCTTGGGGCGCACCAGCGGCACGATCCACGACTTCGGCGGCGTCAGGTAGCGCAGCAGATCCACCTCCAGAACGGTCTCCACGTTGGGGGCAAGCTTGACCGCCTCGGCAGTCTTGTCGGCCACGTCCGTCTTGGGAAACGGGCGCAGGGTGACGACGACCTTGGCCTTGGTCTCGCGCAGGATGGATCCGATCTGCTCGGCCTCCAGCAACGGGTTGATCGGGTTCACGATCCCCGCCACGGCGCCGCCCAGCAGGGTGAGGACCGTCTCGTTGCAGTTGGGCAGGACATAGGCCACCACGTCCTGCGGCCCGACGCCCAGACTGCGCAGCATGTTGGCCGTCTGCGTGACCTTGCCGTGCAACTGCTTCCAGCTCAGCGTCTCGGCCTTGTCCTTGGGGCCGGAAAACAACTGGTAGCTGATCGCGTTGTGACCGGGAAACTTCGTCGCGGTGCCCGTCAGCAGACTGTAGAGCGTCTTGGGAACGTCACGCTCCTCCCACGGCATCTCCGCTTCGATTGCATTGCGGTCATCCATACCGGCAAAGGTCATGTGTCGTCCTCCCAAACGCCCGCTTCTGGGGCCTGTTTTTCCCTTGGCAGGCAGGATGCGGCGGATTGGCGCGCAGCGCAAGATGCACGATCGGCAGCACGGGCTTCCGACGCTGCGTCAGAGCCGATGACGCAGCGGCAGCCAAAGCGCGTTGCCGCCATGCTTTTTCTGGTTCGAAATACCTCGGGATCCGGGGCAGCGCCCCGGCGGCCGGTCGCTATTCGGCGGCCAGGCCATCCGTGAACTGCAACCGCGCCAGACGCGCATAAAGCCCGCCTTCGGCGACCAGCTGGTCATGCGGCCCGGTGGCGACGATGCGGCCTTGGTCCAGAACCACGATCCGGTCCGCCTTTTTCACGGTGGCCAGCCGATGCGCCACGATCAGCGTCGTGCGTTCCGCGCTCAATCTGTCCACCGCCGCCTGCACCGCGCGTTCGCTTTCCGCATCCAGCGCGCTGGTCGCCTCGTCCAGCAGCAACACGGGCGCATTGCGCAGGATCGCGCGGGCGATCGCGATACGCTGCTTTTGCCCGCCCGACAGCATCACGCCGCGTTCGCCCAGGTAGCTGTCATAGCCATCGGGCAGCGCCGCGATGAACTCATGCGCCGCCGCCGCGCGCGCGGCCTGCTCGATTTCGGCCAGCGTGGCGTCGGGGCGGCCAAAGCCGATGTTGTCGCGCGCGCTGGCGGCAAAGATCACCGGGTCCTGCGGGACCAGCGCCACCGCGCGGCGGAACGCATCGCGGTGCAGATCCGCCAGATCGACACCGTCCAGCGTGATCCGCCCCGAAGCGGGATCGTAGAACCTCAGGATCAACTGGATGATCGTCGTCTTGCCGGCGCCCGAGGGGCCGACAAAGGCCACCGTCTCGCCCGGTTCGATCGTCAGGTCGACGTGATCCAGCGCCTGTACGGCCGGGCGCGAGGGATAGGAAAAACTGACATCCTCGAAACAGATCCGCCCGACGACCGGATCGGGCAAGGCCGCGGCGCGTTCGGTGTCGGGGTCGCGAACGCTGTCGCGGGTCTGCAACAGCTCGACAAGCCGTTCGGTGGCGCCCGCCGCGCGCTGCAATTCGCCCCAGATTTCCGACAGGGCGGCCACGGCGCCGGCGACCATCACCGCGTAGATCACGAATTGCACCAGCGCGCCCGCGCTCATGTCGCCGCCGCGCACGTCGCGTGCCCCGATCCACAGCACGCCGACGATGCCGGTGAACACCAGGAAGATCACGATCACCGTCATCGCGGCGCGCGTGGTGATACGCCGGCGCGCCGCGTCGAACGACAGTTCGGTCACATGGGCGAACTGTGCGCGGCTGGCGGCCTCGTGGGTGAAGGCCTGCACCGTCTGCACCGCGCCAAGGCTTTCAGAGGCATTGCCGGAACTGGCCGCGATCCAGTCTTGGTTTTCACGGCTGATCACCCGCAAACGCCGCCCCAGCACGAGAATCGGCACGACCACCGCGGGCACGATCAGCAGCACCAGCCCGGTCAGCTTGGCCGAGGTCACCAGCATCAACCCCAGCCCTCCAAGAAAGATCAGGACGTTGCGCAACGCGATCGACACCGACGATCCGATCACACTGAGGATCAGGGTGGTGTCCGTGGTGATCCGGCTCAGCACCTCTCCGGTCATGATGGTTTCGTAGAAGGCCGGGCTCATGCCGATCACCCGGTCAAAGACCGCCTTGCGGATGTCGGCCACCACCCGTTCGCCCAGTCGCGTGACCAGCGCATAGCGCAGCCCGGTGCCGATCGCCAGAAGCGCGGCGATGCCCAAGGCGGCGGTAAAATACTGATCCAGGATCGCGGCGTTCTCGGTGCCGAAGTTATCCACCACCCGGCGTACGGCCAGCGGCAGCGCCAGCGAGATGATCGCGGTACTGACCAAGGCCAGGACCGCCGCGGCCATCAGGCGGCGGTACGGCCACATGAACGGCAAAAGCGCCCGCAACGCTCCAATCTGTCTGGAGGATTCGCGGTCTTCGGTGCTGCCCGGTGCGGTGGGCGCTGGCGTCGTGGGCCGGGCCATTCGTGGTCCTTCGATGTCTGGAATGTGTCATGCCGCCCCGCGCGGCGAGGGTCAAGCGTTGCATTGCCGCACAGGCCGGCGGCGTGATGTCACCGGGGATAGGAAACGGGGCGGAATGCCTGGAGCGGGCGGCGGGAATCGAACCCGCATCATCAGCTTGGAAGGCTGAGGTCTTACCATTACACAACGCCCGCTCGACGGATTGGTGATTATGGCATGGCGGATTTCGGGTCAAGCTCGAAGATCGCCTCCCCCCCCCTGCAAGCGGACAAGGCCGCGCGGCCGCAGGCCAGCCCGTATCGCCGGCCCCGCCCCGGCGCGTCGACGCCCCCCTAGGCTTGCGCGACCGCCCGGGCCTGCGCTGCCGCCCAAAAATTGTGCAACCGGCAGGCATTGCACCGTCCGGGGGCGGCTCCGATCTGGTCAGGCGGGATCAGACGTGGAACGATCACAGCGACAGATTTCCCTGCTGCGAAAGCGATCCGCACCGCGATGCTGATGACCCGGCCTACCCCGTTGGACCAACCCCGCGCCATTGGCCGCGCGCGAGTGTCGAGCAAGCTGCACGGCGGCGCGTCCCGTCTGGACGGGCTGCACCAGGCGGGGGCGCTGAGGCTCTTGTTCCCGCGCGCGGCGGACCGGGTGGAGGCCACGGTGATCAATACCGCGGGCGGGATCACCGGCGGCGATCGCTTTCGGATCGACGCGACCGCGGGGCCGGGCAGTGTCCTGAGCCTGAGCACGCAGGCCGCCGAGCGCGTGTACCGCGCGCAACCGGGGCAGACTGGGCATCTGACCACGACGCTGCGGGTCGGTGCGGACGCCTGCCTGCATTGGCTGCCGCAGGAAACCATCCTGTATGACGGGTCGGCGCTGTCGCGGCGATTGCGGGTCGAATTGCACACCACGGCGCGGCTGGTCATGGTGGAGCCGGTGGTGTTCGGGCGGCTGGCGATGGGCGAAACCCTGGCCGATCTGCGCTTTGACGACCGGATCGCGGTGTCGCGCGCCGGGCGCGAGGTTTACCGCGATGGCATCCGCCTTCGGGGCGATGCGAGTGCTGAGCTTGATCGTCCGGCGGTTGCGCATGGCGCGCGGGCGATGGCAAGCCTGGTCTATGCCGCGCCGGACGCGGGCGCGCATGTCGGCGCGCTGCGTGACCTGATCGGCGACCGGGGCGGTGTCAGCCTGCTGGAGGAAGCGCTTGTGGTTCTGCGCCTTCTGGCGCGCGACGCGTTCGACCTGCGCGCCGCGCTGCTCCCCGTGCTGGACCGTCTGACCGCCCATCGCCTGCCCCGCTGCTGGAGACTTTGACGTCATGCAACTGACCCCCCGTGAAAAAGACAAGCTGCTGGTGTCGATGGCCGCGGACGTGGCGCGCCGCAGGCTGGCGCGCGGCGTGAAGCTCAACCATCCCGAGGCGATCGCGCTGATCACCGACGCGGTTGTCGAAGGTGCGCGCGACGGGCGCAGCGTGGCCGAAATGATGGAGGCGGGCGCACAGGTGATCCGCCGCGATCAGTGCATGGAGGGCGTGGCGGAGATGATCCGCGACGTGCAGGTGGAGGCGACCTTTCCCGATGGAACGAAACTGGTGACGGTGCATGACCCGATCCGGTAGCGCCGGGGGCGGTCCGGTCGTTTTCTTGAGTATTTTTGACCCAAAGAAGACAGGAGCCACGCGCGATGATCCCCGGTGAGGTAATTGTGGCTGAGGGTGACATCATCCTGAACGAGGGCAGACAGGCGGTCACGCTGATGGTCGCCAACACCGGCGACCGGCCCGTGCAGGTCGGGTCGCATTATCATTTCGGCGAGGCGAACGCGGCGCTCGATTTCGATCGCGCGGCGGCGCGGGGGATGCGGCTTGATATTGCGGCGGGCACGGCGGTGCGGTTCGAGCCGGGCCAGCGCCGCGAGGTGCAGCTTATTGCGCTTGGCGGGGCGCGGCGCGTGTTCGGCTTCAACCAGCAGGTCATGGGGGATCTGTGATGGTGCGCGTGGCTGTCGCCCGGACATTTAGACTGCGGAACGGGGGCGGACAACCGGTTCGGCGTCGGATGACGAGAGCGGCGCGGCAGATGCGATGCCGCCGCCGGGACATGCAGTTTTGATCGCGTAGGAGCTAGACCATGGCCGCCCGAATATCCCGCCCAGACTATGCCGCCATGTTCGGCCCGACCACCGGCGACCGCGTGCGGTTGGCCGATACCGATTTGATCATCGAGGTGGAACGCGACATGACCGTATATGGTGAGGAAGTGAAGTTCGGCGGCGGCAAGGTGATCCGCGACGGCATGGGCCAGGCCCAGGTCACCCGCGCCGAGGGGGCGGTCGATACGGTCATCACCAACGCGCTCATTGTCGATCACAGCGGTATCTACAAGGCGGATGTGGGCCTGCGATCGGGGCGGATCCACAAGATCGGCAAAGCGGGCAACCCCGACACGCAGCCCGGCGTGGACATCATCATAGGCCCCGGCACCGAGGCCATCGCCGGGGAGGGCCGCATCCTGACCGCCGGCGGGTTCGACAGTCACATCCACTTCATCTGTCCGCAGCAGGTGGAAGACGCGCTGCATTCGGGCGTCACGACCATGCTGGGCGGCGGCACGGGACCGGCGCATGGCACGCTGGCCACCACCTGCACGCCCGGCCCCTGGCATATCGCGCGCATGATGCAGGCGGTCGACGGGTTGCCGATGAACATCGGCCTGTCGGGCAAGGGCAATGCGTCGCAGCCCGGCGCGCTGATCGAGATGGTGCATGGCGGGGCCTGTGCGCTCAAGCTGCACGAGGATTGGGGCACCACGCCCGGTGCCATCGATTGCTGCCTGTCGGTGGCCGACGACATGGACGTGCAGGTGATGATCCACACCGATACGCTCAATGAATCCGGTTTTGTCGAGACTACGGTCGCCGCCATGAAGGGCCGCACGATCCATGCCTTTCATACCGAAGGCGCCGGCGGCGGTCACGCGCCCGACATCATCCGGATCTGCGGCGAGGCGCATGTGATCCCCTCCTCGACGAACCCGACGCGGCCCTTCACGGTCAATACGCTCGAGGAGCATCTCGACATGCTGATGGTCTGCCATCACCTCGACAAATCCATACCCGAGGACGTGGCCTTTGCCGAAAGCCGGATCCGGCGCGAGACCATCGCCGCCGAGGATATCCTGCATGACATGGGCGCGTTTTCGATCATCGCCAGCGACAGCCAGGCGATGGGCCGCGTGGGCGAGGTTCTGATCCGGACGTGGCAGACCGCCGACAAGATGCGCAAGCAGCGCGGGCGATTGCCCGACGAGACCGGCGAGAACGACAATTTCCGCGTGCGCCGGTACATCGCGAAATACACCATCAACCCTGCCATCGCACATGGCATGAGCCGCGAGATCGGCAGTGTCGAGGAAGGCAAGCGCGCCGATCTTGTGCTTTGGACCCCGGCGTTTTTCGGCGTGAAGCCCGACATGGTTCTGATGGCCGGCATGATCGTCTGTGCGCAGATGGGCGACCCCAACGCATCGATCCCGACGCCGCAGCCGGTGTATTCGCGCCCGATGTTCGGGGCGATGGGGCGCGCGGTCGAACGGTCGGCCGTCACCTTTGTCAGTGCGGCGGCGGAGGCCAACGGCATCCGCGGGCAGTTGGGACTGGCCAAGGATGTGGTGGCCGTGCAGGGCACGCGCGGCATCGGCAAACGCGATCTCGTGCTGAACGACGCGCTGCCGCGGATCGAGGTTGACCCGGAAACCTACGAAGTGCGCGCCGACGGTGAATTGCTGACCTGCCAACCCGCCGACGTGCTGCCGATGGCGCAGCGGTATTTCCTGTTTTGAGGGTGGCTTCCATGGCTTCCGCCCGCCCCGCCTTGCGCCAGATGCAACCCGGTTATGCACCTGCGATACTGGCTGACGCTGCACCGCGGCACTACCTAAGTGGAGGAAATGAAATGATAACGATTGCCCCGGAGGGATCCCATGGGTGCCACCACCACAAACACGCCGCAGGCCGCAACGACGTTCACCTTTCTGCGCCGCATCGCGTCGGCGTTCTTGCCGCATCGCGACCTTGCCCCGGCGCTGGCCGTCGCGCGGCTCAGCGATGCGGAACTGTCCGCGCGCGGCATGAAGCGCCGCGATATCGCGCGCGACATCATGGTGAACGGCCGCTGGTCGTAACCGGCCCCGCAGCGCGCGCCGCGACGGTGCGCGCATGTTGACCGCGCGCCGCTATCACGGGCACGCAGATGGCGCGCCGCAGGCCGAAATCGCGCTTGGCTATGATGCGCGGTTTCTGCGCCGCAAGGTGTTGACGCTGCCAGATGGCGCCCGGCTCCTGGTGGATCTGCCACAGGTGACATCGCTGGATCATGGCGGTGTCCTGATCACCGAAGACGGGGCCGAGATCGCCATCGTCGCCGCCCCCGAACAGTTGGCGCAGGTGCGCGGATCCGATCTGGTGCGGCTGGCGTGGCACATCGGCAACCGGCATACGCCTTGCCAGATCGAAGCCGACCGCCTGCTGATCCAGCGCGATCGCGTCATCGAACAGATGCTGATCCAACTGGGGGCCGACGTGACGGGCGTGACAGAACCCTTCAAGCCCGAAGGTGGCGCCTATGGCCCCGGGCGGACGCAGGGGCACGATCATGGCCATGTACACAGCCCCGCGTCGGCGCATGACCATGACCACTGACACGCTGACCTTGATGCAGTGGCTGTCGCCGGGGTTTCCGGTCGGGGCCTTCGCGTATTCGCACGGGCTGGAATGGGTCATCGACCGGGGCGATCTGCGCGATGCCGATGCGCTGGGGCTTTGGCTGACCGACCTGATCGCGCAGGGCGGCGGGCGCGCCGATGCGGTGCTGCTTTGCGCGGCCTTCCGCGCAGCACCTGACGCGGTGCCGATGATCGACGCCAGCGCGCGGGCATTTGCCGCGTCGTCGGAACGCTTGCTGGAAACCGCGCAACAGGGCGAGGCCTTTGCCCGGACGGTCGATGCGATCTGGGGCACCGATCTGGGGCGGCTGACCTATCCGGTGGCCGTTGGCCGGGCCGCCCGTGCCCGCGATCTTGCGCTGGCGGACACTGTTGAGGTGTATCTTCATGCCTTTGCGGCCAACCTGATTTCCGCCGCCGTACGCCTTGTGCCGCTGGGCCAGACCGACGGGCAACGCCTGCTGGCGGCCCTGGCACCGCTGATCCGCACGACCGCCGCAGAGGCGATGGACACCCCGCTAGATGATCTGACATCCGCTTGCTTTGCCGCCGATATCGCGGCGATGCGCCATGAAACCCAACGCTCGAAGGTATTTCGCACATGACCCAGATGAACGGCCCCCTGCGCATCGGGATCGGCGGCCCGGTCGGCGCGGGCAAGACAACGCTGACCGCTGCCCTGGCCCGTGCACTGTCGCCCGATCATTCGATCGGCGTGATCACCAATGACATCTACACCCAGGAAGACGCCGAGGCGCTGATGCGGTTGCAGATCCTGCCGCGTGACCGGGTGATCGGGGTCGAGACCGGCGGTTGCCCGCATACTGCCATTCGTGAGGATGCATCGATCAACCTTGCCGCTGTGGCCGAGATGCGCGCCCGCCATCCGGAGATCGAAGCGATCCTGATCGAGAGCGGCGGCGACAACCTGAGCGCCACGTTCAGCCCGGAACTGGCCGATGTGACGCTTTACGTGATCGACGTGGCCGCGGGCGAGGACATTCCCCGCAAGGGCGGCCCCGCGATCACGCGCTCGGACCTGCTGATCATCAACAAGACCGACCTTGCGCCGCATGTCGGTGCGTCGCTGGAGGTGATGGCCCGCGATGCCCGGCAGATGCGCGGAGCGCTGCCGTTCTTCTTTGCCGCCCTGCGGCACGGCACCGGGATAAAGGAGATCGTGGAGGCGCTGCGCGCGGTCTCAGGGCTGGGTCTGGAACAGACGACCGGGGCCTGAGACGGGCACATCCGCAAGCCGCGCCATGTGCCAGGCCAGCACCTGATTGCTTGACAGCACGGGCAGGTCCAATTCGGCCTCGAGACCGTCGATCAGCGGCAGGGTGCGCAGGTTCGTGCAAGACAGGAACAGCCCGTCGACCCCACCCTGACCGACCAGATCGCGCGCCGCCGCGACGACTGAACCTGTATCGATCCGGGCGACGGCGGCTTCCTCGGCCTCGTCGAAACTGCCGAACACAGGGGTGGCGACGCCCGCGGCATCCAGCACGCCGCGCAGGCGCGCCGAGACCGCCGCGACATAGGGCGACAGCATTCCGATCCGGCGCAGGCCCAATGCGCGACAGGCAGCGATCAGCGCGCTGACCGGCTGCGTCACCGCCTGTGTCCGCGCGCCCTGCCCGACCAGCGCGGCGACCTGCTCCGCCCCGATCTGCGCGGTGCCGGAGGTGCATCCATAGCCCACGGCGGCAAAGCTTACCGGGGGCGGGAACAGCGCGGCGGCCTGCGTCAGGTGTCCGGCCATCGCCTGCAGGCTGTCGGGCGACACTTCGGCCCCGCTTGGCACCCGGCTGACATGGAGCCGTTGGGCGGGCGGGAACATCCGGCGGAATTCGGTCTCAATGGTTTCGTCGACCTGCAACACGATCAGGCCCAGCGCGGGTCCGGTGGCGGCATCGCGCGTATAGTGGTAGCGGGTCATATCACCGGGATCTCGCGGTTCGCCAGCGGGGTCAGAAAGCGGCTTGCACCAGTGGTGATGACGATGTTTTCCTCGTGCACCAGGGTGCCGCCGGGCACCGCGATACCCGGCTCCAGCGTCAGCACCATGCCCGGTTCCAGCACCGTGTGATCGCCCGCCATGAGCGATGGCCATTCGGTCAGTTGCATGCCCAGCCCGTGGCCCAGCCGCCCCGCGTCCGACCCGCCCGCGCCCCCCGTCACGATCCGGTCCATCGCGTGAAACACGTCCGCCGCCGTCGCACCGGGGCGCGCGATTTCTGCGGCGGCCTCGGTGGCGTCGATCAGCGTGGCGTGGGCGCTGCGGACCTCCGGCGCCGGAGGGCCGATGCTGAAGTTGCGGTCGAAATCGCAAAAATACCCGTCCCAGACCATGCCTGTGTCAAGCATCAGCACGTCTCCCGCCTGCAACGGCGCGCCGCTCGCGGGCGAAATCACGTCGGAATATCCGCCCGCATCGGCGGCCCCGGCCAGATAGGGCACCCAGTCGGCCCCTTCTTGTAGGCCGAGCATCTGGAACCGGCGAAATATGGTATCGAGCGGCACGCCCTGTTGCGCGATGTCGGGCACGCGGTCAAAGGCGCGGGCGGCGATCGCGCAAATCGTGCCGATCTTGCCGATCTCGGCGTCGGATTTCACCATGCGAAGCGCGCGCAGGATGCCGCTGTCTCCGGTGATGGCCCCGCGCGTCAAGCCGATCAGCCGCTGCATGTCCGACCACGGCAGGCGCAGGTGCGTCTCGTGTCCATCGGGCAGTCCGATGGCGCCGGTGGCGGCCACCTCGTTCAGCGTGTCGGCCAGCAGGCCGATGCCGTCATCGGCCAGGTCGGGCGCGCGCCATGTCCGGATGTCGGTGATCCAGGTGCGCGCCATCAACGCCTGTCCGATACTCGGTATGACCGCGATCGGCGGGCCGCTGGCGGGCACCACCACGAACCATGGCCGCGTCGGGCTTTCCCAAAAGCGGGTCAGGAAGCCGGTGAAATACCGCACCTCCGGTTCGGTGGTCAGCAACAATGCGGCCAGCCCCGCGTCGGCCATCCGGCCTTGGGCGCGGGCGACGCGGTCAACGTATTCGGACCGGTCGAACCCGCGTGTCATGCCTCGGGTCCTTCGCTGAGGATGCACAAGGCAGTTGCGTGCGCGCCAAGGCCAAGGGCGGTGCGGTGCGGCCCCGCGGCCAGCAGCGCGGCGATCCCCGTGGCCCCCGACGGCGTGGAGGTCAGACCCTGCACCATCGCGGCCCCAGCCCCCGCCTGGCCTTCGCCCTCGGAGATCAGCACGAAGTCATCGGCGTCGCGCGCCAGCCCCTTGAGCGCGATCAGCGACGGCGCCTTGCAATCGAGCCGCCCCATGTCCGAGACCGGACCGGTGCTGACGGTAAAGCGCCCTGCGGCCACGGACCCGTGAAGGGCGGCGGCGGCCTCCGGTTCGACCACCACGATGCGCGGGGCGTCGCCCCAGGCCTGCCGCGCCAGGGCGGCGCAGGATGCGGCCAGCCCGCCCACGCCCGCCTGCAGGAAAATATGGCTCGGCACGGTCGGGATCCGGGCAATCGCCTCGGCCATCAGGATCAGGTAGCCTTCCATCAGGCGGTGCGGCCGGTCGAAATATCCAGGCCAGGAGCTGTCGGACAAAAGCACCCAGCCGTTGTCATCGGCCGCGCGTGCGGCGGCGGCCATGCTGTCCTCGTAGGTCTCGCCCTCGCGCAGGACCCTGGCGCCCTGCTTCTCGAGCCGGGCGGCGAAACTTTGCGGCACGCTTTGCGCGATGTAGACCACCGACTGCGCCCCAAAGGCCGCGGCCCCGGCGGCCACCGACATGCCGTGATTGCCCGCGCTCGCCGTGACATAGGTGCGCCCGCGTGCCTGACCGCGTTCCGCGTCGCAGGCCACGACATAGGCCGCCCCCAGCGCCTTGAAGCTGCCCAGCCCCATGCGGCCGCGTTCGTCCTTGACCCAAAGCGATGTTACGCCCGCCTCGACCGCAAGCGCTTCGGCATCGACCAGCGGCGTTTCCCCGGCCACGGGGCAGCGCGCCACCAGCGCCTGCGCGGCGCGGGCATCGACCGATGGCCACGGCACGTCTTGCAGGTCGGGCATGTCGGTGCCGGCGGCGCGGAAGGGGTTGTGCAAAATATCCATGTCCTACCGGACATCCTGCGCCGCGCCGCGTCAAGCGGCTTGTCCGGTCAGTCAAAGGCGCAGGGTTGCCCCGCGACGCCCCAGGCCAGCACGTCGTTCACATGCTCTTGCAGGGAATAGGGCGCCGGTTCGCGGCCGCTGCCGGGCGTCCAGGCCCAATGCAGGATCACGTCATGCCCCAGGTGTTCGGCGATCTGCAGGGCCGTGCGCCCGTCGGTGCGCGCCGGATCGCGCAGTTGCGCGCAGATCTGATCGCTGCTGCGCCCGAACCACGCCGCCTCGGGCGGGGCCAGCCGCCAGGCGTCAGCCACCTGCGGCGCGGCGTGGGGCCGGTCGATGCCACCCGTGCGGCTGGTCACGTGACAGGTGCGGCAGGGGATCGTTTCGGCGCCGATCCGGCTGTCGCCGGCGCGAACGGCCATGCCGTGAGGCCGCGTCCTGCCGTAGCCGGGGCCGGACCACATCGGCACATCGCTGGCGCCGACATGGCAATTTGCGCAGCGCGGGTGCGAGGCGACCTCGTAGATCCGGTCCCAGGCCGCGAGCCCTTCGGCGCGGCTGACGGAGCCGGGCGCGGGCGGGTCGATCACCACTTCGCCGGTTGCGGCCGCGGGGGCCGCGACCAGCGCGAGGACCCGGGCCAGGCGTCGCACCGGCGCGCACCTCATGCGAAATCGATGTGGTTGTAGAACGGCATCTCGCGCAAGCGGATGCCGGTGGCGGCAAAGATCGCATTGGCCAGCGCGGGGGCGGCGGGCGGCACCGGCGGCTCTCCGATGCCACGGATCTTCTCGGCGTTTTCAAGCCCGCGCACGATGATCTCGGGGCATTGGTTCAGCCGCATCCCCTCGGCCATGTGGTAATTGTCTTGCTCGGCCATGCCATCGGCATAGGTGATTTCCGAATTCATCGCGTGGCCCAGGCCCCAGATGACCGCGCCCTGCACGTTGTTTTCGAAATTGACCGGATCGACGATCCGGCCCACGTCGGCGGCGACGAACACGCGGTCGATGCGAATGCCGCGGTCGGTGTTGGTAACCTCGACGACTTCGGCCACCGGAACGCCAAAGGAATTGACCAGCGCCACTCCGCGCCCGCGGTCGGGGCCCATGTCGCCGCCCCAGTCCGACATCTCGGCCACTGCCTCGAGCACCTTGCGGGCGACATCGTCGTTGCACAGGCGCAGACGCTCCGCCATCGGGTCGGCACCCGCGGCGTGGATCAGCTCGTCCAGAAAGCTGTCGGCAAAGAAACCTGCGGTCGATGCGCCCACAGAGCGCCAGGAACTGACCGGGGCCAGTTCCGGCACGGCATAGCCGCGGACCCGGAAATTGGGCAGGTCATAGGGCAGGTTCCAGGCCCCCGCCGGGATCTGGTTGTCGGGACCGGGCAGCGACTGGCCCAGGCGTTTCATCTGGCTGCGCAGCACCGACGGCGTGGCGATGCCAAGATCGCAGGCCACCACCCGGCCCTCCGCGACCGCGCCGCGCGCGCGGCTCATGCCGATGTGGCGGGTGATGTTCTGGGCGAAATCCTCTTCGCGGCGGAAGGTCATCTTGACCGGCGTGCCGGGCATCTGCATCGCGATCTCGACCGTGCGGTCGATGTTCTCGAATTCGAGCCGGTGGCCGAAACTGCCCCCCGCGTACTGGTTGTGGACATGCACCTGGTCGGCGGCCAGCCCGGTCATCGCCGCAACGCGGTCCTGCACGAACCGGGGCCCCTGGTGACAGACCCAGACATCGGCGCGGTCATCGGTCACCAGCGCCACGGCCGACAGCGGCTCAAGCGGCTGGTGGGCGACATAGGGCGCGCGGTATTCCGCTTCGACCACGTCCCCCGACAGGGCCGCGTCCACATCGCCGTCATTGCGCCACTCGCGGTCAAGGTGATCGTCGGTAAAGGCCGCGCCAACGGCGTCCCAGTGGCCCTGCTGCTCGGCGGGATAGGGCGCAGGCCCCCAGTCGAAGGTGATTTCCTCGGCGGCGCGGAAGGCGCGCCAGGTGTTGTCGGCCACGACCGCGACACCGTTCGTGACCGGCAGGATCTTTTTCACGCCGCGCATGGTTTCAGCGGCAGAGGCGTCATAGCCCAGCATCGCGCCGCCCTTGCGCGGATTGCATTTGGTGGTGGCATGGACCATGCCGTCCATCTCGATGTCGATGCCGTACATCTGGGTGCCGGTGGATTTGGCGAGGATGTCGAGCCGCTGCATGGGCTTGCCGATCAGCCGCCACTGCGACGGCCCACGCAGGGCGACATCGCGCACCGGCTCGATTCCGGCGGCGGTCTGCGCCAGGTCGGCATAGGCGATGCGCGTCCCGTCGGGCAGGACGACGGCGGCGCTGGCGGTGGTTAGCTCGCCCACGGCGATGCCCGTCTGCTGCGACGCCGCGGCCTTGAGCGTTTCGCGCGCCACGGCGCCCGCCTCGCGCAGCTTGTCGAAACTGTCGGGCACCGAGGTCGATCCGCCGGTGACCTGCGCGCCCATCAGCTTGACCAGGCCGCCCATGACACCGCGGGCGGCCTCGGCGACGAAGCTGTCGTCGGTGGACATGAAGGGCACGCCGTCATCGGCCAGCGCGCGGTTGTAATAGGCGGCACTGGGCACGCCGATGTCGGTCGCGAACTGGCCGAAGTCGAGGTCCATTTCCTCGGCGATGAGGGCGGCCTGCATCGATGTGGCGCCCTGCCCCAGATCGGGATGCGGTGTGATCAGCGTGATGCCGGTGGCGTCGATCCTGACCCAGGGGTTGAAGGTCGCGGCCCCCTGCGCCAGGTCATCGGCCAGCGGGTTGGCAGGATCCTGGCGGACCTTGTAGATGCCGAAGGCGACACCGCCTGCGATGGCGGCCGACCCGATCAGAAATGTGCGGCGGGCGATTTTACCGATACTTGCCATGATCTTACGCTCCGTTCAGGGTCTGGGCCGCGGTCTTCACCGCGGCGCGGATGCGCGGGTATGTCCCGCAGCGACAGAGGTTCGCGCTCATCGCCGCGTCGATCTGGTCGTCGGTCGGCGCGGGGTTCAGATCCAGAAACGAGGCCGCCTGCATGATCTGCCCCGACTGGCAGTAGCCGCATTGCGCCACCTGATGTTCGACCCAGGCCGCCTGCACCGCGTGCAGGCTGTCGGGGGTGCCCAGGCCTTCGATGGTGGTCACTTCGCCATCCACGTCCGCCGCCGCCAACTGGCACGACCGCACCGCGACACCGTCCACATGCACCGTGCAGGCCCCGCATTGCGCGATGCCACAGCCGTATTTCACCCCCTTGATGTTCAACTCGTCCCGCAGGACCCAGAGCAGGGGCATGTCCTCTTCGACGTCCACATCATGTGTCGTGCCGTTGACGGTCAGTTTCATCTGTCGTGCTCCTTGGTGGGGGTCGGGGGGCGTCGCTGGATCGCTGCGGCATGGTATCAGGTGTCAGGGGCCGAAAGCTACCTTGGATCCTGCGCCGTCGCGTCACCTTTGTGCGAGGCATCGGCGTCGCCGCGGCGTGCGGGCCGGTCGATCGTCACCCGCCGCGCGGCCAGGGCCAGCATCGCCAGGATCGCCATGCCCCCCGCCACGTACCAGCCGAGAATCTGGCGGATCTCGGCATGGGGCATCGCGCCGGTGTCCGTCGTCGCCCCTGCCGCCGCATAAAGCGTGGCCGCGAACAACAGCCGCCCCACGAGGCTTTGCAGGGACAGATAGGTGGCGCGGCTGTCGTTGCGCAGCATCGGCTGGATCCGCGCGAGGATGAAGGGCCGCGACAGGCTGTCGGGAACCATGCGCAGGAACAGGAAGGCGATCGCGACGGCGCTGTCGGTCAGCGCCAGCACCCCCGCGAGCGCGATCTGCATGCCAAAGGCCAGCAGCAGAATCGCGGGCAGACCCATCCAGCTGCGCAATCGCAGCGCCACCAGCGACGCGGCCACCGACAAGAGCATCATCACCGACGAGACCGCACCGCTGACCAGCGGCGCCTCGGCGGCAAGCCCGGCCGCGCCCAGCGCCTCGAGGATGAAGGGCTGACCGAAAATGAACGGCAGGTGGCTGAAGCCGTACATCACCACGCTCAGCGCGAACAGCCAGACCAGAACCGGCTCTGTCAGGGCCGCGCGCAGCGACCCGAGCCGCACCAGTTCCGCGCCCTGCGGCAGCTCGGTGCCGGCATGGGCGGGCTCTGTCAGGCGCAGGCTGACGATCAGCGCGCCGACAAAGGCCAGCGTCGCCGCGACAAAGGGCAGGACACCCGACACCAGCGCCATCGCGCCGCCTGTCACCGCCGACAGCGCAAGCGCCGAGAACGTGAACCGCCAGGCGCGCAGCTCCTGCGCCTCGACGTCGTCTTCGCGCCCATCGGCGGACAGGCTTTCATAGAGGATCGCGCTGTCGGTGCCGGAGGCAAGGGCCGCCGCCGACCCCAGCAGCGCCTGCGCCAGCGCGAAAGTGGCAAAGCTGTCGCCAAATGCCAGAAGCGCCGAACCGAGGGCACCGCAGAGCGTGGCCGCGATCAGGGTGATGCGCCGCCCCAGCCGGTCCGACATGTAGCCCGACGGCACCTCGAGCACGGTCGTGGTGACGTCATAGACCACATAGAGCAGGATCGCCGCCGCCGCGGAGAGGGTGTCTTGAAAGTACAGGAACCAGATCGCCTGCCAGAAGATCAGGTTTTGAAAAAACTTGAACCACGGGTACAGCGCGATGTTGCGCCGCGCGCCGCCTGTGGGGTCGGATGCTGGCATGTGCGGGGCCCTGAACGGAAAAGGGTCGCCCGCGCCGTCCCTGGCGCGGGCGGGGTCGTGTCGCGCGTCCGGGTCAGAATTCGATCACGGCGCGGATCGATTTGCCCTGATGCATAAGCTCGAAGCCGTGGTTGATCTCTTCGAGCTTGAGCTTGTGCGTGATCATCGGGTCGATTTCGATCTTGCCGGACATGTACCAATCGACGATCCGTGGCACATCCGTGCGCCCCTTGGCCCCGCCGAACGCGGTGCCGCGCCAGACCCGACCGGTGACAAGCTGGAACGGACGGGTGGAGATTTCGGCCCCGGCAGGCGCCACGCCGATGATGATGCTCTCGCCCCAGCCCTTGTGCGCGGCCTCGAGCGCCGTGCGCATGACCTTGGTGTTGCCGGTGGCGTCAAAGGTGTAATCGGCGCCGCCCTTGGTCAGTTCGACCAGATGGGCCACCATATCGCCCTCGACGTCGTTGGGATTGACGAAATCCGTCATGCCGAAGTGGCGCGCGATCTCGGCCTTGTCGTCATTCAGATCGACGCCCACGATCTGGTCCGCCCCGGCCAGCCGCAGGCCCTGAATGACATTCAAACCGATGCCGCCCAGCCCGAAGACCACGCAACGCGCGCCGATCTCGACCTTGGCGGTGTTGATGACCGCGCCGATGCCGGTGGTCACGCCGCAGCCGATGTAGCAGATCTTGTCGAACGGCGCATCCTTGCGGACCTTGGCCAGCGCGATTTCGGGCACGACCGTATGATTGGCGAAGGTCGAACAGCCCATGTAGTGGTGGATCGGCGTGCCGTCGAGCATCGAAAACCGGGTCGAGCCGTCGGGCAGCAGGCCCTGGCCCTGCGTGACGCGGATCGCCTGGCAGAGGTTGGTCTTGCCCGACAGGCAGTATTCGCACTGGCGGCATTCCGGGGTGTAGAGCGGGATCACGTGGTCGCCCGGCTCCAGCGTCGTCACGCCCTCGCCCACCTCCAGCACGACGCCCGCGCCCTCGTGGCCGAGGATGGCGGGAAAGATGCCTTCGGGGTCGTCGCCGGAGCGGGTGAACTCATCGGTGTGGCACAGGCCGGTCGCCTTGATCTCGACCAGCACCTCGCCCTTTTTCGGGCCTTCGAGGTTCACCTCCATGATCTCGAGCGGTTTTCCGGCTTCCACGGCGACGGCGGCACGGGTTTTCATCATGGCATCGGTCCTTTTGCTGAAACGGTTGCAGTCCAGAGATAAGGCATCGGCCGTGATGTCAAGCCGTTGCCCCCTAGCCCACCAGCCAAAGAGCCAGTTGCGGGAACACGATCAGCAGTGCGACGACACAGAGCGAACAGGCAATATAGGGCATCGCGGACATGTAGATGTCGCGCATCGTGGTGTCGGGCGGCGACACGCCCTTCATCACGAACAAGAGCAATCCGAAGGGCGGCGTGGTAAAGCTGATCTCGAGCGCGAGCAACATGATGAGGCCGAACCAGATCGGATCGAAGCCCAGCGAGATCGCCAGCGGGAAAAAGATCGGCACGGTGAGCAGCATCATCGAAATCTGTTCCATGAACATGCCGAGGATCAAGAGCACGCCGAACATCACCAAAAGCATCGCCACGGGCGCCAGTTCGAACCCGGTGGCCCAGCGGATCAGGCCCGACGACGCGCCGGAAAAGGCCAGAAGCTGGCTGAACGTGGCGGATCCGAAGACGATGAGATAGGCCATCAGCGTCACCTTGAGCGCGCCGACGATGGATTTCTTCATCGACTCGATCGTCAGGCAGCGGAACACCACCGCGAGGATCAGGACGCCCAGCGCACCGAAGGCGGCCGCCTCGGACGGGGTGACGAGGCCGTAGATCATGCCGACCACGATGATGACCATGACGCTGAGCATCGGGATCACGTCGCGCAGCAGCAGCAACACCTTGGTGACAAGGCTCATGGGCGTGACGGCATAGGCGGGGGCCGCGTCCGGGTCCAGCCGGGTCTGCAGGTAGATCATCGCGATATAGAAGCCCGCGAGGATCAGGCCCGGAATGATTCCCGCGATCAGCAGGGCGCCCACGTCGATCTGCGCCAGCGTCGCCAGCAGCACCGCCAGCGCCGACGGCGGGATGATGATCGCCAGCCCCCCGGTGCCCAGGATGGGGCCGATGGACATGTACTTCTTGTAGCCGCGCGCCGTCATCTCAGGCACCATGAGCGAGCCCAGCAGCGCGGTGGAGCCCATCGAGGAGCCCGACAGCGTCGAAAACCCGGTGCCGCCCAGCACCGTCACATAGGACAGACGGCCCGGCAGCTTGCCCAGCAGCTTGTCGATGGCGTTGAACATGCGCCCGCCAAGACCGGTGTGAAAGAAGATCTCTCCCATCAGCAGGAACAGCGGAATGGGCACCAGCGCGAAACTGGTCAGAGAGCCGAGCCCGTTCGACAAAAGCTGCGTCACGCCGCGCTCGCCGCCCATGAACACCCATGCGCCGATGATATTGGCCGCCAGAAACGCCAGCGCCACGGGCATGCCGATGGCCATCAAGACCATGATGGAGCCCAGCAGCAGGCCAAGTGCCTCATACCATTCCATTATTCGTGTATCCCTGCTTCGCCGGAGTGCATCAGTTCGGAGCCGAACACGAACCGCGCAAATTCAATCGCCATGATGCCGAAGCTCAGCGGAAAGGATGCGGTCAGGATCCAGCGGGGGAAGAAATAGGCACGCACGTCGAAATCGTTGCGCTCGAGATTGGTGAGCATCAGGTCCAGCCCCTTCCACGCGAGGATCACGCAGATCGCCACGCAGCCCAGCGCGACAAGACGGCTGACGATGCGCCGCATCGCGCCGGGCAGCGCCGCGGTCACCAGTTCGATGTGCACATGCCCCTTGTGGCGCACCAGCCAGGGCGCGCCCAGCATGGTCATGTACAAAAGCGCGTATTCCGACGACGTGAACAGCCACGCAAAGGGTTGCATCCCCAGGTTGCGCATCAGCACCGACACGATGGTCGAGATCATCAGCCACAGCAGCATGCCCCCCGACACCGCCGCCATGACGTTCACCAGACCGTCGTAGGCCCGCACCAGTGTTTGCATCGTCCCTGCCCCAATCATGGTTCAGGCGGCCCGAAAATCCGGGCCGCCTGCGTGCCGTGCCCTGTCGGGCTTACTTGTCCTTCGCGGGATCGTAATAGAGCTTGATCAGCGCGTCGTAGTTGGCATCGCCCTGCGGGCTTTCGGCCATCAGGCCGCGCATCCGCTCCCAGGTCTTGTCGCGCGCGGCGGCCAGGTAGTTTGCCTTGGCCTCGCCTTCCAGCGAAACGACCTTCATGCCGCCCTCGGCCAGCGCCGCGAAATCCGCCTCGCGCTTTTCGGCCAGTGCGGCCACGCTGTCGGCCTCGTGCTGGATCGCCACGTCCTGCAGGATCTGCCTTGCCTCGTCGCTCAGGCTGTTCCACTTCTCGAGGTTCACGATCACGCCAAGGTCGGTGGAAAAGAAGTTCGGCTCGATCCGGTAGTTCAGGAACTCGTTCCACTTGAGGTCGATCAGGCCGATCTGGGTCCAGCCGGTCGCGTCCACCACACCGCGCTGCAGCGCCGAATAGACATCGCCGGTCGGCAGGTCGATCACCTGCGCGCCCAGGTAGTTCGTGAAGAACGCGTTATAGACCGCGTTGCCGCGCAGCTTGAGGCCCTGCACATCCAGGTTGCCATCGGCGTCGAACGTGGGTTCGTCGCGGGTCCACAGGTTGTAGCTGACGCCGCTGTCGAACCAGCCCAGGTAATAGACGCCCATCTTTTCCTGGTGGATGGCGTTCATCAGGTCGGTGCCGCCATTGGCGCGCGTATCCACGGCAGTGAGGTTGGAGGCGACCATCGCGTCTTTCTCGGGCACCGTGCCGGCGTAGAACGAACCGGGGGTATAGACCATGTCGACGATCCCGTCGCGCACCGCGTCGGGCTGCTGGAACATGCCGATCGCCTCGGGGCCGCCGCGCACTTCGATCTGCACCACGCCTTCGCCGGCGGCGTTCACCTTGTCGACGAATTCAAGAAACGACTGCGTATAGATCAGCGTTTCGGGAAAGGCATGCACGGCTGTCAGCGTGTCCTGGGCCAGGGCGGTGGTGCCCATCAGCGTGGCACCGGCCAGCATGCCGCTCAGAAATGTCATCTTCATTTGGGGTCTTCTCCTTGTTGTCGGGGCGCGCGGTCTGCGGCCCCCTCCCTGTTTCGGGCGCCTGGATGCGCCCGCTTGCCGATGCGCCAAGGGGAACGCCCCCTCGCGCGCAATCACGTTCCCTTGTCCGCCGGCCATGCCCAGGGTCGGGCCGCGCGGCGCGCCCTGGCAAAGCTGGCGATGTCATCCTCGTGTTGTGCGGTCAGATCGATATCATCCCACCCCTTGATCAGTTTGAGCCGCCAGATCGGATCCAGCTCGAACGGTATGCGGGCGTCGCCGCATGTCAATGTGGCGCTGTCCAGATCGACGGTGATCGTGCCCGTCAACCGGCCCAGGTCCGAGGCGTCCACGCGGGCGGGCAGCAGGCCGTTGTTGACCGCGTTGGAGGCGAAGATATCGCCGAAGCTCGGCGCGATCACGGCGCGGATACCGAAATCGGCCAGCGCATAGACCGCCGCCTCGCGCGACGACCCGCTGCCGAAGTTGCGACCCGCGACGATGATCGTGTCGCCGTCCTTCAGGTCGTAGCGATCGCGCACGTCATGCAGCAGGTAGTCGCCGTAGCCCTCGGCGCGGCTGGCCGACATGAAGCGCGCGGGGATCAGCTGATCGGTATCGATATTGGCCGCGCCCAGCACGGCGGCCTGACCGGTATGCGTGGTCCAGCCGCTCATGCGCCGCGTCCGTCCAGCAGGGGGCGCACATCGGCAAGCGTGCCCGTGACCGCCGCCGCCGCGACCATCGCGGGCGACATCAGATGGGTCAGCGCGCCGGGGCCTTGCCTTCCCCGGAAATTGCGGTTGGTTGAGGACGCGCAGCGTTTGCCGGGCTGGACGATGTCACCGTTCATGCCCACGCACATCGAACAGCCCGCGCCGACCCAGTCCAGGCCCGCGTCGGTGAAGACCTTGTCCAGACCCTCCTGTTCGGCCTGCAAGCGCACAAGCGTCGATCCGGGCGACACGACGCCGGGCACTTTGGCCTTGCGGCCGCGCAGCACGGCGGCGGCCAGTCGCAGATCCTCGATCCTCGCGTTGGTGCACGACCCGATGAACACCTGATCCACCGCCGTGCCGGCAATGGGATGTCCCGGGGTGAGATGCATGTAGTCGAGCGCCTCGCGTTCGGTCTGGCTGTCGGGTTGCGGCACCGCCCCGGTGATCGGCACCGCCTGCGCGGGGGTGATGCCCCATGTGACGGTCGGCGCGATATCGGCGGCGTCGATCGCCACCTCGCGGTCGAATTGGGCGTCCGGGTCGCTGCGCAGGTCTGCCCAGGCAGCGCAGGCGTCCTGCCAATCGGCGCCCTCGGGCGCAAAGGGACGCCCGGCCAGATACTCGAAGGTCACCGCGTCGGGCGCCACCATGCCGAACCGCGCACCGCCTTCGATGCTCAGGTTGCACAGCGTCATCCGCCCTTCCATCGACAGGGCGCGCACCGCGTCGCCGGCATATTCGATGGCAAAGCCGCGCGCCCCGTCGCTGCCCAGCCCGGCGATCCAGTGCAGGGCGATATCCTTGGCCGTGACACCGGGGCCGAGCGTCCCGTTGACGGTGATCCGCATCGATCCGGGCTGGCGTTGCCAGATCGACTGCGTGGCCAGCACATGCGCCACCTCGGTCGCGCCGATGCCAAAGGCAAGCGCCCCGAAGGCACCATGCGTCGAGGTGTGACTGTCGCCGCAATTGATCAGCAGCCCAGGCAGCGTCAGACCCTGCTCGGGCCCCAGGACATGCACGATGCCCTGACGCGGATCGTTCAGCCCGAAGAGCGTGATGCCGTGATCGGCCGCGTTGGTTTTCAAGGTGTCGATCATGCGACGGATTTTGGGGTCGGTCACGTCATCGCGGCCCCGCGTCGGCGCGTAATGATCGACCACGCCAAAGGTCAGTTCGGGGTGCGCCACCCGCGCGCCGCGTTCGTTGAGCTTGGCAAAAGCGTGATGCGACCCTTCGTGCACCAGGTGCCGATCGACCCAGAGCAGCGATGCGCCATCCTCGCGGGCGACGATCTCGTGCGTGGCCCACAGCTTTTGCAGCAGGGTTTGCGGCACGCTCATTCGCACGCCCCCCTGGGCGCCGCACCGCCGACCACCGGTTCCCAATGCCGTGCGGCCCCGTTGCCCACGCGCGTCAGCGTCATCTGCAGGTTGAACACGTCAGGCCGGTACAGCGCCGACAGGTATTCCACCCCGCGCCCGTCACCATCCCGCACGATGCGCGTCAGCGACAACAGCGCAGAGCCGACCGACACCTCGAGCGCCGCGGCCACGTCTGGCGAGGCAAGTGTCGCCGTCACCGATTGCGATGCTCCGCCGATCTGCACCCCCGACCGCTCCAGCAAACGCAGCAGCGGCGTGGTGGCCAGATCGCCTTCGGAATAGTTGTTCGCGATATCCTCGGGGACATGGGTGGTCAGGTGGGAAAACGGCTGCCCGTCCGCGCTGCGCACCCGCACGGCGGTCTGCACCCGCGCCCCCGGCGCAAGCTGCATCTCGCGCGCGACCGCGTCGGGCGGGGTCGCATAGGCGAACGACAAAAGCCGCGCCGTGGTCGACTGACCCATCTCGACCAGCTGCGGGATCAGGGTCGTGATGTCGGCGGACATGGTCGCCCCGCCCGGCCGCCCGGCCCGCACCAGGGTGCCGCTGCCTGCGCGCCGCTCGATCAGCCCGTCGCCCTCCAGGGCATCCAGCGCCCGGCGGATGGTGACGCGGCTGACGTCAAAGGCGGTGGCCAGACGTGTCTCGCCGGGAAGAAAGCCGCCGTCGGGGTACTGGCCTTGCGCGATTTCGTCGCGCAGCAGAAGGTACACGCGCCGCGCCTTACCGCCTTCGGGAAGTGTTGCCTTGACGTTGTCGCGCACCATTTCAGCCCTTGTGAACATGCCCCGAAGATGACCCGCCCCCGGTCAAAAAGCAAGTATCTGTATTTTTTAATCCTAAAATATATGATCTTTCCTTAATCGCTTATCTGTATTACAAAAAATACAACTTGAGCGGAGGAGCGGATCATGCCGGTGGCGGAGATTCACCTGATAGAGGGCTACAGCGACACGGAAAAAACGCGGCTTGGCCGGGCGGTGACGGATGCGATTCGCTTTGTCGTTCCCGCGGCCCCCGAGGCGATCACCGTGATGCTGCACGAACGCAAACCCGGCCAGTACATGCGCGGCGGCACCCATCGCAGCCCGGCGCCCGCCCTGCCTGATCCCGCGTTGATCGTGCGCCAGTATCTCGATGCGATGGAGGCGCGCGATCTGGACGCGGCCCGCGCTTTTCTGGCCGACGGGTTCACCATGACCTTTCCCGGCGCCGCCCCGATGACCACGCTGGACGCGCTGATCGCCTGGTCGAAGCCGCGTTATGCCTTCGTGCGCAAGAGTTATGACGGTACGGAGGCGTTTCAGGGCGCGGAGGGCGCCGTCGTCTATACCCGCGGCACATTGTCGGGCGAATGGCCCGATGGCACCGCCTTCGAGGGCATCCGGTTTATCGACCGGTTCGAGGTCACGGGCGGAAAGATCACGCGACAGGACGTCTGGAACGACATTGCAGAGGTAAAAGAACACCCATGAGCACCGAGATTGACCCGATCACGCTGGCCGTTCTGGCGGGCCGCATGGAGCAGATCGCCGACGAGATGGACGCGACGCTGTTTCGCGCCGCCTTCAACCCGATTATCGCCGAGGCGCATGACGCCAGCCACGGGCTGTATCACGCCACCAGCGGCGACACGCTGGTGCAGGGAAAATCCGGTCTGCCGATTTTCGTGGGCGTGATGTCGTTTGCCGTGAAGGCGGTGATCGACAAGGCGGCGGAGCATGGCGATCTGGCCGACGGCGACATCTATATCTTCAACGATGCGCATATCGGCGGCACGCACCTCAGCGACATGCGGCTGGTGCGGCCCTATTTCCACGACGGCAAGCTGTTTTGCTATCTGGCAAGCGTCGGCCACTGGCACGACGTGGGGGGCGCCGTTCCGGGCAACTACAACCCCGCCGCGACGGACGCGTTCCAGGAGGCCTTCGTTCTGCCGCCTGTGCGGCTGGCGCGCGGCGGCGAAGTCAACACCGACATCATCGACATCCTGATGCGCAACACCCGCCTGCCGCAATCGGCGCAGGGCGATCTGAACGGTCAACTGGGCGCGCTGGACCTGGGTGTGCGGCGGATGGATGAATTGCTGGCCGAATACGGCCCCGACACCGTGCGCGCGGGGCTCGATGCACTGGGAGAACGCGCCGAGACGCTGATGCGATCAGAGCTTGAGGCGCTGCCCGATGGCCGCTGGGAGGCGACGGATTACCTCGACAACGACGGCATCACCGACGTGGCGCTGCCGATCACCGTCGCGCTCGAGATCCGGGGCGACACCATGACGCTGGATTTCGCGGGCACCGCGCCGCGGTGTGCCGGGCCGGTGAACATCGCGCTGCCGACGGCGGTGGCGACCGCCTATGTCGCGATCAAGCATATCTTTCCCGACCTGCCCGCGAACGCGGGCGTGATGCGCCCCATCAGCGTGCTGATCCCCGAAGGATCCATGCTGTCGGCGAAGTTTCCGGCCCCCGTGGGCGGTTATACCGAAACCATCCTGCGGATGATCGACGTGATCTTTTCCGCTGCGGCGCAGGCCGCACCCGACCGCGTCGTCGCCAATGCCTATGGCACGATCAACGCGCTGTCGATCGCGGGCAAGCGCAAGAACGGGCAGCCGTGGGTGATGTTTTCATTCTACGGCGGCGGGCATGGCGGATCTTCGGAAAGCGACGGCCTGAACCACGGCAACGCGCCGATTTCCACCGCGACGATCCCGCCGATGGAGATTCTGGAGGCCGCCTATCCGGTGATGTTCAAGCAATGGGCGCTGCGCCCCGACAGCGCCGGACCGGGGACACATCGCGGCGGCATGGGCGCGGTCTACGAGATCGAGGTGCTGGAGGAAAACGGCGCCGAGGCGTTCTTGTTCGGCGAACGGGGCCGGCACGCGCCGCAAGGCGTGGCAGGCGGCGGCGCGGCCGCGATGAACCGCTTTGAATTCGAGCAGGACGACGGCTGGCACAGCCCCCCGCTGGCGTCGAAGATGCGTGGCATCGCCCTGCGGCAGGGCCAGTCGGTACGGCTGGAGACACCGGGCGGCGGCGGCTATGGCGCGGCGTCGGGCCGGGCGCCCGCCGCCGTGGCGCGCGATGTGGCGATGGGCCTGCTGAGCGCGGGCGAGGCCACCAAACATTACGGCGATGCCTGGACGAAGGAGCCCCGCACATGAGCAAGATGATCGGTGTAGATGTGGGCGGCACATTCACGGATGTGTTCGTGCTGGACGAGGCGGCGGGCACGGCGGAGGTGGCCAAGGTGCCCACCACGCGCCCCGACCAGTCGGGCGGTTTTCTCGACGGCATCGGCCAGCGGGTCAGCGACCTGAGCGAGATTTCAGTCGTGGTGCACGGCACGACGGCGGGCACCAATGCGCTGCTGGAACGCAAGGGCGCGCGGATCGGCGTCATCACCACCGCCGGATTGCGCGACGTGCTGGAAATGCGCCGTCGCGACCGGCCCCGCACCTGGGGCCTGCGCGGCGATTTCGAACCGGTGGTGCCGCGCGATCTGCGCCTGGAGGTGCCCGAACGGGTGCTGGCCGACGGCACGATCCGCACGCCCGTCGATCTGGACGCAGTGCGCGCGGCGGCGGCGGAGTTGCTGGATCAGGGCTGCCTTGCCGTGGCGGTGATGTTCGCCAACAGCTACGCCAACGCCGAGAACGAGGCCCGGGCGGTGGCCGCCCTGCGCGAGATCTGGCCCAACGACCACGTCTCGGCCTCGTCGGAGATCCTGCCCGAGATCCGCGAATTCGAACGCTTTTCGACCACCGCGCTCAACGCCTACCTGCAACCGGAGGTCTCGGGCTACCTCGACCGGCTGGAACTGGCGCTCAAGGACGGCGGGTTTGGCGGCGAGTTCATGATCGTGCAGTCGAACGGCGGCGTGATGGCCGTCGATACCGCGTCGCGCCTGCCGGTGCGCACGGCGCTCAGCGGTCCGGCGGCGGGTGTCATCGCGGCGGGCTACATCGCGTCCGAGGCGGGGTTCGACGACGTGATCACCGGCGACATGGGCGGCACCAGTTTCGACGTGTCGCTGATCGCGGGCGGAAAGTCGATGCTGTCGCCCCAGACCTCGATCGACTTCGGCATGGTCGTGCGCTCCCCGATGATCGAGATCACGACCATCGGCGCGGGCGGGGGATCGATCGCCTGGGTGGACAAGGGCGGACTGCTCAACATCGGGCCCGAAAGCGCGGGATCGACGCCCGGCCCGGTGGCTTACGGCCAGGGCAACGACCGCCCCACCGTCACGGATGCCAACGTCGTGCTGGGCCGCATCGACCCCGAAAGCCCCATCGGCGGCAAGCTGGAGCGGCTGGATGTCGATGGCGCGCGTGCCGCGATCAAGGTGCATGTGGGCGATCCGCTGGGCCTTGACCCCGAGGCAGCGGCCGAGGCGATCCTGCGGGTGGCCAACGCGCGCATGGCCGGTGCAATCCGGCTGGTCAGCATCGAACGCGGCTTCGACCCCAAGCGGTTTGCCTTCATGCCCTTTGGCGGGGGCGGCGCGCTGCACACCGGTGCGATGCTGGCCGAGGTCGGCATCGGGCGCGCCATCGTGCCGCGCTATCCCGGCGTGACATCGGCGATGGGTTGCGTGATCGCGGACATGCGGCAGGATTTCGTGCAGACCATCAACGCCCTGCTGGACGGGCTGGACGCGGACGCGCTGGCCAGCTTCATGCAGGACCACGTGGACCGGGGGCTGGCGCTGCTGGATGCCGCGAGGACGACGTTCCAGGCGCGCGAGATCGCGTTCGAACTGGACATGGCCTATGTCGGGCAGACGCATACCGTGTCGGTGCCCATCGACGTCACGGTCACCCACGGCACCGTCACGCCGCCCACTCAGGTTGAGATCGCAAAGGCCTTCGACGACGCCTATCTGCGGGCCTACGGGCGGCTGTTGAAGAACGGTGTGCGGCGGGTGATGAACCTGCGCTCCGCCGTGACCGGCAAGCGGCCAAAGTTCGACCTTGGCACGCTGGCGCCCGTCGGCGGCAGCGCCGAGGCGGCGCTGAAGGGTCAACGCAGGGTGCATTTCGGCGATCAATGGTTCGATACGGCGATCTACAATCGGCTCGACCTGCCGGTGGGCGCGGTGATCGACGGCCCCGCGATCCTCGAGCAGCCGGACACGACCGTGCTGATCGAACCGCATCTGCGCGGCACGGTGGACGCCTACGGCAACACCGTGATCGCCGCCAAGGAGGCCACGCCGTGAGCGCCCCGCGACTTGACCCCAAGCGCACCGCGCTGCTGACCATCGACCTGCAGAACGATTTTCTGCACCCCGACGGCGCCTACGGCCGCGCGGGGCAAGGCGCACCCGCCATCGCCGCCCTGCCCGCCCGCATCGCACCCCTGCGCGACGCGTTGCGCGACAGGGGCGGCACCTATGTCTCGGCGCAGTTCACGCTTGTGCCGGGACCGGGCGGCGCGCCGCTGATCGCGCCGCACCTCAAGGCGTTGCGCCCCTTCCTCGGCAAGGGCGACTTCGCGCCCGGCGCATTCGGCCACAACCTTGTCGACGCGCTGGCCCCGGCGGATTACACGGTCGAAAAGGTCGCCTATTCCGCGTTCTACCAGACCCGGCTGGAGTACATCCTGCGCGCCCTCGACATCGGCACGCTGATCGTCGGCGGTATCGTCACCAACGGCGGTGTGGCATCCACCCTGCGGGACGCGCATCTGCGCAACATCGACACCGTGATGCTGACCGATGGCTGCGCGGCCTTCCGCGACGACGTGCACGATGCGACGATCCTGTCGCTGGGCACCGTGACCCATCCCATGACCTGCGCCGAGGCGCTCAAGCTGCTGGAGACGACGACATGAGCCTGCGCCAACGATTGACCCGACCCGACATCCTGGTCGCGCCCGGCGTCTATGACGGGCTGACCGCCGCGCTGGCCGCCGAGGCGGGGTTCGGCGCGCTGTACCTGTCGGGGGCCGCCGTTGCCTATACCCGGCTGGGACGACCCGACATCGGCCTGACCAGCGTGACGGAAATGGCCGACACGATGGCGCTGATCGCCGACCGGGTGGACGTTCCGGTGATCATCGACGCCGATACCGGCTTTGGCAACGCGCTGAACGCGCAGCGCACAATGCGCCAATACGAGCGCGCCGGGGCATCGGCCCTCCAGATCGAGGACCAGAGCTATCCCAAACGCTGCGGACACCTGAGCGACAAGAGCCTGATCCCGGCGGCGGAAATGGTTGGAAAGATCGCCGCGATGGCCGATGCCCGGCGCAGCGACGAGACGCTGATCGTGGCGCGGACCGATGCCATCGCGGTGGATGGTTTTGCCGCGGCGATGGACCGCGCGGGCCGCTACATCGACGCGGGCGCCGACGTGATGTTCATCGAAGCCCCTAGGACGGGCGGCGAGATGCGCACCATCACCGACACCTTTCGGACGCGCGTGCCGCTGCTGGCCAATATGGTCGAGGGCGGGGCGACGCCGATTTCCTCGGCGGGCGATCTGCAGGACATGGGATTTTCCATCGCGATCTTTCCGGGCGGCATCGTGCGCGCGCTGGCCCGCACCGCGCAGGATTACTACGCCAGCCTGCATGCCAACGGGTCGAACACGCCCTTCAAGGACCGAATGTTCGATTTCGACGGGTTGAACGCACGCATCGGCACCGACGCCATGCTGGCGCGCGGGGCAAAGTACGAGGCCACGGATGGCTGACACAGCCCCCACGCCCGACAGCGGCTTCACGCTGGAGGTCGAGACGCTGATCATCGGCGCGGGGGCCTGCGGCATGGTCGCCGCACTGGCCGCGCAGGAGGCGGGCCAGGCAGTGCTGGTGCTGGAGGCGGACCCGGTGCCCGCGGGCTCCACCGCCTTGTCGGCGGGGCTGATCCCGGCGGCGGGCACGTCATTTCAGCGTGCGGCGGGGATCGACGACGACGCCGCGCGCTTTGCCGCCGACATCCAGGCCAAGGCGAAGGACGAAAACGATCCCGACCTCGTGACGGCCCTGGCCAGGGGCGCGGCCCCCGCCATCGACTGGCTGGCGGAGCGCTTCGACCTGCCGTTTTCGGTAGTGACCGATTTCGACTATCCCGGCCACAGCCGCCGCCGGATGCACGGGTTGCCCAGCCGCGCCGGCGCAGAGCTGATCGACAGGCTGCGCGCGACCTGCGAGGATCGGGGCATCGACATCATCTGCGAACGCCGTGCCGAGATTCTGTATCATGACGGCCGGCGCGTCACCGGGGTGCAGGCCACCCTGCCCGACGGCAGCACCGAGCGCATCGGCTGCGCCAAGCTGATTCTCGCCTGCAACGGCTTTGGCGGCAACCGCGATCTGGTGGGCGCGCATATGCCACTGATCGAAAAGGCGGTCTGGTTCGGCCATGACGGCAACCGCGGCGAGGCGGTTCTGTGGGCCGACGGATTGGGCGCGAAGACGCGTCATCTGGGGGCCTACCAGGGTCATGGCAACGTGGCGCATCCGCATGGCATCCTGATCACCTGGGCCACGATCACGCAAGGCGGCGTCCAGGTGAACCGCGACGGCCAGCGCTTTTGGGACGAAAGCCAGGGGTATTCGGAGGCTGCCCGCGCCGTGCTGGCGCAACCGGGCGGCGTGGCCTTTACGATTTTCGACGCCCGCATCGCCGGAATTGCCCGGCAGTTCGAGGATTTCAAACAGGCCGAGGCGCAAGGCGCGATCAGGACCGCCGACACCCTGGCCGAGCTGGCGGAAGTGCTGGACCTGCCGGAACAGGCGCTGCAGGACACGTTGAAGGCGATACCGACGGGCGGCACGGACAGCTTCGGGCGCACATTCGGCGCCACGCCGCTGTCGCCGCCCTTTGCCGCGGTGCGAGTGACCGGGGCGCTGTTTCATACCCAGGGCGGGCTCGAGACCCAGGGCGACGGGTTGGTGCGCCATCGCGATGGCGGCACCTTTGTGAACCTTTACGCCGCCGGTGGCGCGGCCTGCGGCGTGTCGGGCAAAAGCGACAGCGGCTATCTGTCGGGCAACGGGCTGCTGGCCGCGGTGGTGCTGGGCCGCAGCGCCGGCGCAGCACCCGTGGATCAGTAGAGCCCGTTGATCTCCAGCGGCAGTTTACGCACTTTCCGTTCCTGCAGGACCGACCGGGGCGGTTCGGCCGCGTCGGCCTGGCGCAGGCGCTGAAAGCTGCGCTGCGCCGCGGTCTGGGCATCGTGCTGGCCGCCGATCACCGTGGGACGCATGAACACGAACAGGGTGCGGCGGTTCTTTTGCCCGCTGCGCGACTTGAACAGTTCGCCCACGACGGGGATGTCGCCCAAACCCGGCACCTTGTTTTCGGTAAACTGCGAATCGTCGGTGATCAGGCCGCCCAGCACCACGGTGCCGCCGTTCATTGCCTGCACGGTGGTGTTGATGACCCGGCGGTTGGTGATCAGGTCGGCCGCCCCCTGGACCGTGGCATTGACCAGCGACGACACTTCCTGGCTGATCTCAAGCCGAACGACACCGCCCGCGGTGACGCGCGGCAGGACTTCCATCGTGATGCCCACGTCGCGCCGCTCGATCGTGGTAAAGGGGGTGACGGTGTTGCCATCGGTGGCGAAACTTCCGGTCCGGAACGGCACGTTCTGGCCCACCACGATGGTCGCCGGCTTGTTGTCGAGGGTTGTGATGCTGGGCGTGGACAACAGCTTGGCCGAGGTGGATTGCGACAGCGCCTGCACCAGCAGCCCGAAATCGCCCGAACTGGCCCCCACGGTCAGGCCGGTGGACAGCGCGCCGCCCACGGATTGACCCAAGGCCGACAGAACCGCCTGCACCGACGTACCGCCGTTGGAAAAACTGGTCGCGGCCAGCGCGCCTTGCGGCAGGTTCTGGCCCAGCCCCAGTTGCACGCCCAGACGGTCTGCCACGTCGCCCGACACTTCCACGATCGCCGCCTCGATCATCACCTGCGCGCCGCGCACGTCCAGCGCCTTGATCAGCGAGGTCACCTCGGCGATCTGGCGGGACGTGCCGCGCACGATCACCGCGTTGGTGGCGGTCGAGGCCTGGATTGCGACGTCCTGCGCGGGCGCGCCGGGCAACAGCACCTCTTGCGCCGTGTCGCCTTCGCCGATGGTCTGGGCCACCGGGTTCGTCAGATCGGCACCGCCCTGAAGCGTACCACGCACGATTTCGGCCACGACTTCGGCATCGGCGAACTGGAGCTTGTAGACATAGGTGCTGAGTGCGGCGCGCGGGTTCTGGCGGGGGGCCACGTCCATCGCCTGCGCCAGGCGGCGGATCTGGTCGATGTCGGCCTCTGTGCCGCGCACCAAAAGCACGTTGGAATTGGCGTCGACCGACAGCCGCGCCCCGGTGCCCGCATCGCCCAGCACCTCGACGATGGCCGCCCCCACCGCGCTTGCATCGGCGAAGTTGAAACGGATCACCTGCGCGCTGACCCCGGCGTTTCCGTCAAAGGTGCGCGCGATGGCCGCGATCCGGTCGACGTTGGCCTGGGTGTCGGTGATGACGATGGCGTTGGGATCGGACAGCGCCTCGATATAGCCCGAGGGATCGACCAGCGGGCGCAGGACGCGCACGGCCTCGGCCGATGGCAGACGGTTGAGCGGCATCAGCTGGGTGACGAAATCCTGGCTGCCCGCAGTACCCGACGCGGCGCTGCCGCTCTTGGTGCGGGCTTCGGCCTCGGGCACGATTTCCCAGACCACGCCGCTTTGCACGGCCACGAATCCCCGCACCCGCAGGATGGATTGGAAGAGCGCCCAGACGCCCGATTGCGACAAGGGCTGCGCGGAGACCACGGTGACCTCGCCGCCGAGGTTGGGATCGACGATCAGGGTGCGTTCGGTGATCTTGCTGACTTCCTCTGTCAGGACCGAAATATCGCTGTCACGCAGATTGATGATGAAGGTCTCGCCATCTTCGGCCAGATCCTGCGCCGCGAGGGGCGCGGCACAGACAGTCATCAAGATCAGGGCAAGCGACCGGATCAATGCCATGATGCGTATCCTTCCGTCAGCGCAACGGAAAGGACATGACGATGCTGCGCCCGTCCCGTTGGACTTCGATGCGCGCATTGCCGGAGGCTGCGATCTCGTCATAAAGCTTTCGGTCGCGTTCAACATCACCTACCTGCCGTCCATTCACACTCGTTACCAGATCGCCCGGCTTCAACCCGGCGCGCCGGACACCGATGTCGTGTTTGTCGGCAATGATATAGCCATTCTCGCTGGCGATAAGCCCAATATCGGTCAGCACCTGACCCGGATTGCGTTTGATGCGCTCCCGCCACATGTCGATATAGTCGTCGGTTGTCCGGGGCTGAGGTGCCGCGGCGGCGGATGAGCTGCCCAGCGCCAGCGCGCGCAGCCGGTCGAGCCCCGATTGCGCGGCCGTCGTCGCCGGGGCGGATCGCGCCTCCGGACCGGGAAAGGACAGGGTCTGGCGCTGGCCGTTGACGTCGATCAGCACCTGCGCCTCCGCCACCTCCAGCAGGGTTGCCGCCGTGGTGATCGTGTCGCCGGGCAGATACGCGGCGGCTGTGCCCTCCACCCGGATCAGCGCAACCGAGCGTGCGGGATCGCGATCCAGCAGCACGCCCTGAAGGGTCAGTTCAAGAGTGGTTTCCTGCGCCGCGGCGGGGCGTCCCTGCTCCGGCACGGTCGCGCCGAAAGGTGCAAGGGCGATGATCGACGCAGTGTTCACAGGCTCCGGTGCGGGGATGTCTCCGCGCGGCGCGGGCAGATCGCGGGGCAGCAGGGCGGTTTCGCCGAAGCTGTGCCAGACCAGCGGCGCGGCGGCGACTGCCAGGCTGCCCATCACGAGCATCCCGCCAACGGCACGTAATAAGAACGTCCCGCCGACGGCGCGGACCAATTGCATCCCGCCGGCGGCGCGGCGCGCTACGTTCAAACGGACCATCACGGACCTTTCCGGGGATCGGCGACAAAGCGGGTCATCGTGACCAGCGTGTCGGTTGGGGCATCGGGTGCGCGCCCGACGCGGGCAGTGATCTGTGTCAGCAACGGGTCGGGGGTGGCGTCGCGGTCCAGTCGGACACGCCACATCGCACCCATCATCGGCACCTGGGCCGCCGCTGCCGCATCAAGACCAAGCGACACACCGGTCAGCGCATCCTGCGCCACCCACCGCGCGGCGGTCCGGTCGGTCAGGTCCCCGATCCGGCGCGCATGCCCTTCGGACGCGATCAGCAACGTGATCCCGCCGATGGCCAGCACGCTCATCGCCACAAGCGCCTCGATCAGGGTAAAGCCCGCGTCGCAGGCCGGGCGCGGCGCATGGGCGGTCATGTCTCCTCCTCCGCCACGCGGGCGGTGATGCCGTCAAAGACCACCACCCGGCGCGCGTCACCGCGCGACAGGCGCAGCCTGAGTGCCCGGCCGGCGGGTGGCGTCATATCGGCGTCGAAACGCACCGTGCCGCGCGCGGCCCCGGCAGTGCCGAGCGACACCGCACCGGCCAGCCCGTAGGCCGGGGCCAGAACCGCATCGGGATGATCCTGCCACGCCGCGCCGTCCCAGATCGCAAAGCGGTAACCGTCACTGTCCCACTCCATCCGCGCGGCACGGTCCGCAATCAGCGCATCCTGAGCCGCGCGCCCGATTCGTGCGGCCAAAAGTTCGGCCTGCTGCGCCACGTCGGTCGCGCCGCCGCGCGCCCCGAACGACAGCGCCGCGGCCCCGGTCAGTGTCCCGATGATGACCAGCACCACCAGCACTTCGACCAGTGTAAGCCCGGCGTCGCGGGTGCGAATGGCTGGGGGCATCACCATGTTCCTAGCGCCCGGCGACGATGCGACCGTTGGAGGAGATATCGGCGCTCGTGCCATCGCCGCCCGGCACGCCGTCCGCCCCCAGGCTCAGCAGGTCAAACGGCGCGTCGTCCCCCGGTGCGCGGTACAGATAGGAGTTGCCCCAAGGGTCCTGAGGCACCGCATCGAGATATCCGCCGCTGACCCAATTCGCGGGCTTGGGCGGCGCCACGGGTTCGCGCACCAGCGCGTCCAGCCCCTGGGTCGTGGTGGGATAGCCGCGATTGTCCAGCCGGTAGAGTTCGAGCGCGGAGGAGATCGCGCGGATGTCGGTCTGGGCAACGGTCGCGCGGGCCTCGTCCGGGCGGCCGATGACATTCGGCACCACCATCGCGGCAACGACGGCGATGATGACCAGAACCACCATCATCTCGATCAGGGTGACGCCCGCATCGTGCACCCGCGGCGTGCGGCGTCCGGGCTTGTTAATGTCGTGGGTCATGAAACTTTCCATATCCTGTGTCCGTGGCTTTCAGCAGATCAACGCGAAACCTGAACACGGGATATCGAACATCTAGCACGGAAAACATAGCAGGTAAAGGCTTTTTATTTTGATAAATCAGAGAGTTACCTCTGTTTTTGCCGCTGATGCCGCGGCCGAACGGGCCGTGGATACCGCGGGATCAAGGACGCTCGTCGCCTTTCCGGCGGGGGGGGCCTCCTTGTCCGGCACCGGCATTTTTGCCGACCGGATCATGGCGAAACTGGCCGAGATGCAAAAAACATCGCACACACAGCACGCGCAAGACGCCGCCATCGTCCTGCCCGCCGAGACGGTGCGGCTGCTGCATGTCGATCTGCCGGTCACCGGACGGCGGGCGCGGATCGCCGCATTGCCCTTTGCGGTCGAGGATCGGATTTCGATCCCGATCGAGCGCGCGCATGTGGCGCTGTGCCAGTCGACCGGCACCGGTGCGGTGCTTGCGGCGGTGGTGGACCGCGATGCGATGGCGCGTCTGGGCGCGCCGGTGGTGCCCGTTCTGCCTGAGACCCTCGCCATCCCCGCACCACTGCCCGATGCGTCAGGGCGACCGGTCTGGGCCGTCTGGCGCGACGGTTCCAAGGCGGTGATCCGACAGTCGGATGGCAGCGGGTTCGGCCTGCGCGCCGATATGCTGGAGATGGCCTGGAGCCGTGCGGGACAACCTGCGGTGATCAGCTACGGCGCCGCGCTGCCCAAGGCGTTGGGGGCGCAGGATCGCTCCGCCGCGCCGCCGCCGCCGGAGGCCCGCGATCTGGCGGTCGATCTGCGGCAGGGCGACTTCGCGCCGCAGGGCGCGGGCTGGGCGCGCCCCCTGCGCGCGGTGGCGGCCATGGCGGTGTTGGGCGCGCTGGCGCACCTTGGACTGGCGGTCGCCGACCTTGCCGCGTTGCGCGACATTGCGCGCGACGTCACGCAGCAGACACAGGCGGAGCTGTCGCGGAGGGTGCCGGGCGTTTCCCTATCCGCCGGGGCGCAAGCGATCGGCGCAAGGCTTGCGCCACCCACCGCCACCGGACAGGGCAGCGGGTTTCTTCCGCTGCTCGCGCGCGCGGCCGATCCGTTGCTCATCGACGCGCCCCCCGTCACGTTGCGCCGTTTGACATGGTCGGCGGCGGACGGGCTGCTGCGGATGCAGGTCGAAGCATCGGGGCTGCAAGACCTGCAACAGATCGAACGGTTACTCGGCGACGCCGGGCTCGAGGTGACAAGCGGCGTTGCCACCGCCAGCGATGGCGCCGCCCGCGCCGAATTGACCCTGAGCGGAGGCCAGCCGTGATCCGGTTTTCATCGCTTTCTCGCCGCGAACGTCTGCTAGTCGGCGTGGCGCTGCCGGTGCTGGCCGGCGCGGCGCTGTTTCACTTTGCCTGGTTGCCGGTGCAGTCCGGGCGCGCCGCGCTGCGGGCCGACATTGTCGAGACCAAGACGATCCGCGCCCTGCTTGACGCGACACCGCAGGGCGCGCCGACCGTACAGGCGGCACGGCGCGATCTGCCGCCCGTCACCACACGGGTCACCCGCAGCGCAGAGGCCGCGAACCTCAGCCTCAGCCGACTGGAGCCGGAGGGCGACCTGTTGCGCGTGTCGGTCGACACGGCGCCGTTCGTGGCCGTGGTGGACTGGCTGATGACGCTCGAACGCGATCAGGGGCTGCGGATCGCGGCGGTCGAGATGGACCGCAGACCCGAGCCCGGCACCGTTTCCCTGCGCCTGACACTGGAGCCCGACGCATGATGCAAGCCGAAACCGAGACGCCCCGTGCCGCATTGCCGCGCCTGTCCTACGGGTTCGCCAAGGCGAACGGCGTGCTGCTGCAACGCGCCGAGGATGGCGCACCGACCTGCCTGCATCTTGACACCGCCCCGCTCGACGCGCTGATCGAGGCGCAGCGCGCCTGCGGTCAATTGCTGCGGTTCGCGCCCGCCAGCGCCGAGGTCTTCGAGGCCGCGTTGGGCACGCAGTACCGCGACAGCGCCAGCGAGGCGGCGGAGATGGCCGCCGGAGGCGAGGACGACGACCTGGCCGCGCTTGCCGAAACCGCCGCCGCCGTCGACGATCTGCTGGATCAGAACGACGACGCGCCGGTGGTGCGCCTGATCAACGCGCTGCTGCTCGAGGCGGTCAAGGACGGCGCGTCGGACGTGCATATCGAAACCGAGGAACGCCGCCTTGTCGTGCGATTTCGCGTCGATGGTGTCCTGCGCGACGTGATCGAGCCGCGGCGCGCGCTGGCGCCGCTTCTGTCGAGCCGGCTCAAGGTCATGGGCAAGCTCGACATCGCGGAAAAGCGGCTGCCACAGGATGGGAGGGTGTCCCTGCGGGTGGGGGGCTATGAATTGGATGTGCGGATCTCGACCCTGCCGTCGCAGTTCGGCGAACGTGTGGTGCTGCGTCTGCTCGACCGTGGCCAGACCCGGATGGGGATCGACCACCTTGGCATGTCGGCGCGCGACCGCGAGGCGTTCGGGCGGATCATCGCACGGCCGGACGGGCTGGTGCTGGTCACGGGCCCCACCGGATCGGGCAAGACGACATCGCTTTATGCCGCGCTCGACCATATCAACGACCGCAGCCGCAACATCATGACGGTCGAGGACCCGATCGAATACTCGATGGATGGCGTCGGCCAGATGCAGGTCAACGCGCGCACCGGGCTGACCTTTGCGCGCGGCCTGCGCGCGATCTTGCGGCAGGACCCTGACGTGATCATGGTGGGCGAAATCCGCGACGGCGAAACCGCCAAGATCGGCGTGGAATCGGCGATGACCGGGCACCTGGTGCTGTCCACGCTGCACACCAACACCGCCATCGGCGCGGTGTCGCGGCTGGTAGACATGGGGGTCGAGCGGTTCCTGCTGGCCCCGATGCTGCGCGGGCTGATCGCGCAGCGGCTGGTGCGGCGCGTCTGCCCCGCCTGTGCGACCGAACACCGCGTGACCGACAGCGAAGCGCGGCTCTTGTCGGGGGCGATCCTGGCCGGAGAGGTCGTGGCGCGCGGCAAGGGCTGCGAGGCCTGCGGCCAGCAAGGGTATCGCGGGCGCTTGCCGATCTACGAGGTGATCGAATGCGACGCGAGGTTGGAGGGGCTTGTTCACACCGGCGCGTCAGAGGCTGAGCTGACGGCGGCGGCGCGGGCGCAGGGCCCGGGTATCCTGCAGGACGGCGTGGCCAAGTTGCGGGCGGGTCAGACCACGGTCGAGGAAGTGGCCCGCGCGGTGCGCGAGGATGCCAAGGCAGACCTCGGCGGGGCCCTGGGCTGAGATGGCAGCGTTTGTTTTTCACGCTGTGGACGACCGCGGCCGCAAGAGCAAGGGCGTGGTCGAGGCCACCTCTGCCGCCGCCGCGCGGCAGTCGTTGCGCGGCCGCAAGCTGCTGCCGCTTTCGGTGGAGCCGACGCGCCAGCGCCCCAAGGCCGCCGCGTCCGGCCTCGGGATTGCGGCCCTTGGGGCCGGCCGCGGCATCGGGGTACGGGCGCTCACGCTGGTCACGCGCCAGTTGGCCACGCTGGTCGGCGCGCGGGTGCCGATCGAACAGGCCCTGCGGATCGTGGCCGATCAGGCGCGCGCGCCACGGGTGAAATCCCTGATGCTGAACCTGCGCTCCTCGGTCATGGACGGGCAGAGCCTTGCCGCGGCGCTCGATGACTACCCCAAGGTCTTTGGCGAATTCTACCGCGCATCGGTGCGCGCGGGCGAGGCATCAGGCCAGCTCGACGCCGTGATGGAACATCTCGCGACCCATGTGGAACAGCAGGCCAAGAACCTGCAGACCCTGCAACTTGCGCTGATCTATCCCGCGCTGCTGGCGCTGGTGTCACTGGGGGTGATCGTGGCGCTGCTGACCTTTGTCGTGCCCGATATCGTGCGGGTTTTCACCTCGCGCGGGGCCGATCTGCCATTCCTCACGCGGGCGTTGATCGCGGTGTCTGACGGGGTCAACCGCTTCGGGCTGGCGGCGCTTGGCGTTGTGTTTGCCGCGGGCGGCGCCGGGCTTTGGGCGCTGCGGCATCCTCCGCTCCGCCTGCGCTGGCATCGGTTCCTCGCCCGCACGCCGGGCACGCGCGGCTTTGTCGCGCGGATCAACGCCGCGCAGTTCACCGGCACGCTGGCCACGCTGGTGGTCAGCCGCGTGCCGCTGACCGATGCGCTCAAGGCGGCAACGGATACGGTGCCCAACATCCACATACGCGCCCGTATGTCCGACGTCGCGGCGCGCGTCCGCGAAGGTGCGGCCCTGTCGCGCGCGATGACCGATGCGGAGGTGTTTCCGCCGATGCTGCTGGCGATGGTCGTCAGCGGCGAGGCCAGCGGAAACCTCGGCCCCGCGCTGGAGCGCGCGGCGGAGGATCAGACACGCGACCTCAAGGCGCTGGTCTCCACGCTGGTGGCGCTGGTCGAGCCGGGCGTGCTGCTGATCATGGGCGGGATCGTGATGGTGCTGGTGCTGGCGATCCTGTTGCCCATCGTCAACCTGAACTCACTGGTCGGGTGATGTCGGCGACAACCGCGTCAGAACGGGTATTCCAACTGCGACGGCCCCGATGCCGGCATGCCGGGAACGAGCGCCGCGCCCGCCTGCTCCACCCGCAGGATCGCACGCCGGTCACCGGTGACGCGAAGGCCGCCCAGCAGATCGCCGCCGTCCGCGCGCGTGATTTCCGCGACGGCATCGCGTCCCTGGGTGCCCAGCGCAATGGTCATCGCCGGCACATCCGCACCGACCGCGCGTGTCTCGCACCGCCCATCGGCCAGGTCGATGCGGCCGCCCGCGCGGGCGGCCGCGCCCAACCATCCGCCGGAGACATCCACGAAGCGCGCGCCCATCGTGCAGCGCGCCCCGTCCGTGCCCTCGAGCAGGTTCAAAAGCCCCGGCCCGGCACGCCCGGTCAGGCCCTCCACCGTCGCCCCGCGCCAGAACACGCGCGCCTGCCCGGCCAATTGCGTGTCCGCGCCGCTCAGCCGCAGGTCGGCCGTGAGGGCCGCGAACTCGATGTCGGTGGTCCAGGTCAGAACATAGCCTTCGCGCAACGCCGCGCGGCCCTGCCAGAGCGTGCCCGCGAGCGACTGCACCTGTGGCGGGAGCGGCGCGACGCGTGTAAGAGTGGCCACAGGCAGCGTGGCGATCAGCGCCACCGCAAAGACCAGAAGGACAGCCAATGCCCCCAGCATCACCCATAGCGCACGGCGCAGTCCGCCCCGACGGGCCCCCGCGGTCACATCGGTCGCGGCGGCGGTTTCTGACAGGTCTGGCTGCGACATCGTTGGTCTCCGGTCTGTCGGCCTGCGCGGACGGGTTTCAATTGGGCGGCGCGGGATCCGTCCCGCCGGGCACGCAGGGGCGGGCCGCCCTGCTCGCGCCCCTCACCGGGCCGCGGGCGCGATTAGGCCAGATCATGCGACAGGCCGCAAGCCTTGGCGGCAGCGGCGTCGGGCTTACGACCGAACTGGAGATCCTCGACAGCGGCGATACCGCCGACAGCGCCGTCAAGGCCGCCCTGGCCGCCACCTCGGCGGGCGCGCGGATGCTGATCGGGCCGCTCTTTGCCGAACAGGCGGCGGCGGTGGCCCGCGCGGTGCCCGCGCGCGTGCCCGTCGTGGCCCTGACCAACGACACTTCGGTCGCGGGCGGCAACCTCTTCGTCTTCGGCATCACGCCCAGGCATTCGGCGCAGGCGATCCTGAGCCTGGCTGCCGCGCGCGGGTTGCGCGACATCGGCATGGTGGTCCCGCCCGGCGCCTTCGGCGAGCGGTCGGTGGCCGCCGCGCGCAGCTTGGCGGGCCCTCTGGGCATCACCCTGCGTCCGCCGCTGGTGCGCAGCAGCGCCGAAGGGCTGGCCCAGGCGTTGCGCGCGGGCGGCGACGGGCTGCCCGATGCGGTGTATATCCCCAGCGCCGATGCGACCCTGCCCCGGCACCTGGCCGCCTTGCGCGGCAGCGCGGTGCAGGTCCTGGGATCGGTGCAATGGTCCGCGCTGGATGTGACGACCGACCCGGTGTTTCGCGATGCATGGTTCGCCGCCCCCGATCCGCTGCGGTTCGAACCCTTCGCCAACCTGCTTGAATCCCAGAGCGACGGACCTGCGGGTATTCTTGCCGGCCTGGCCTTTGACGGCGCCGAAATGGCCCGTCTGCTGGGGCGGCTCGACATGCAGGACCGCAAGGGCCTTCTGCGCAAGGACGGGTTCAACGGCGTGCTGGGGCCCTACCGGTTCCTGCCGTCGGGTGACTGCCAGCGCGGGCTTGCGGTGCTCAAGGTGGGCGACGGCGCGATCACGCTTCTGGGCGCCACCTCCGTATGACCCCGCCCCCGCCGCGACACGGTCAATCCGGGCTGACCCTGGTCGAGATGCTGGTGGCGCTGGTGCTGTTTGCACTGATCGGGCTTGCGGGGCTTGCCGTTCTGAACACCGTGCTGCGGGTCAATGCCGGCACCGAGGGCCGGCTGGAGCGGTTGGCGCAGATCGACCGCGCCTTGTCGCTGGTGTCGCGCGACCTGCAACAGGTCGCCCCGTCGGCAATCGTCGTCTCGGCGGACGAGGTCCGGTTCACCCGCAGGCTGGCAACCGGCGACGCCGCCCTGCGCTATGTCCTGCGCGACGACCGCCTGTTGCGGATCTGGCCCGCCGGGGGGGCAGATGCGCCGGTCGAGCAGCAGATGCTGGACAATCTGCGCGGCGTCGATTGGCAGGCGCTGGATGCGGAGCGTACGTGGCAGGCCACATGGCCCCCGGATGACGCCGAGGCCCCGCCGCCACTGGCCTTGCGCATGACGCTGAGGCTGGCCGAGAGCGAAGGCGATGCCCCCTGGACCGTGACGCGCACGGTGGAACTGCCCGCGCGGGCGCCGCAGTGAACCGCGCGCGTGACGAGGGCGTGGTGCTGATCAATGTGCTGGTGGTTCTGGCCCTGGCGGGAAGCATCGTGTTCGTGATGCTGGCCACGCAGCAATCGGCCACCCGTGGCGCCCAGCGGGTCGCCGCTGCCGCCCAGGCCGAAGCGCTGGCATTGTCGGGCGAAGCCTCGGCGGTGGCGGCGCTGGCGCGCGATCTGCGGGATGCGCCGCAGGTCGATCACTACGCCGAAGCGTGGACTGCGGTGCTGCAGGAGCCGGTGGTTCTGGAGACGGGCCGCTTTTCGCTGACCCTTCGCGATGTGCAGGGGCGCTATAACGTCAACCGGCTGGGCCGGAACGGCGTGGAAGAGCGCCGGATCCTCGCGCGGCTGTTGGCGGCGCTTGATCTGCCGGATGATCTGGCGCCGCAAATCGTCGCCGACGTGGCGCGCAACGGCCCCCTGCGGACCACCGCCGATCTGGCGCTCGATCCGCGCAGCATGGCCGTGCTGGCGCCTTATGTCGATGCCTACGCCCCCGACGCCACGCTGAACCTCAACACCGCCGACGTGCTGGTGCTGGAGGCACTGCTGTCGAACCGGGCCGCCGCCCAACGGCTGGAGCGCACCCGCGCGCGCACCGGCATGATCACGCGCGACGACCTGGCGCAGGTGGGCGTGCTGCGCCCGGCGGGCAGCGGCTTTACCTCCGGTCTTTTCGATGTCTCGGTCACGGCGGAAGTGGACGGGATCACCCGCCACCTGACCAGCCGCATCGCCCGCGACCCCGATCCACGGGTGCGGTCCACCACGGTGATCGCGCGCCGCTTTGGCCCGCCAGACGGTGCGGCGCCCGTGCCGGCAGACACGGGCTTTTGAGGCACCGAACGCGGTTCAGAGCGCCGCCCAGACCCCGATACCGCCGACCAGAACCAGACTGAGCGCCCAGAGCACATCGATGTTGAACCAGGCTTTGGACAGGAACCTGAGGCCCAACCAGGCATAGACCACCGTGGCCAGCACCCCGCCCGACACGGACATGGCCGCGGTATGGATCGCGGCGACGGTCAGGGCAGTGTCGACGCTGTCGGCCATCAGGTCGGCGGCCGCACGATGGCCGATGTCCGCCTCCTGCACACCGCACAGACCCAGATAGATCGGCAGCAGCATGAACCCCGCCCCATGCGCCATGGCCGCCAGAAACGACCAAAGCGCCAGTCGCGACGGCTTGACCCGCGCCAGAAACCGCGGATGGCGGCGGTTGATCAACAGATACGCTCCGATGGCCATGACCAGCCCCCCCGCAGCGATGCGGATCTCGCGCTGCCATTCCACCAGCGCGATCATCGCCGAGAAGGGCAGCAAAATGGCCGACATCGCAAGGAAATGCCCCAGCGCGAGCATCGCCAGAGCAGCGGCCAGCGCGCTCCGCCGCCCTTCCATCAGCGCGGCAGAGACCGTCAGCGGCCACCCCATCCCAGGATTGACGCCGTGATACACACCGGACGCGACGACGGCCCACCACAGCGCCACCATGGTGGGCGCATCCCCCATGATCAGGTGTTGGGATAGCAGAAACTGTCGGTGGAACAGTCGCCGCCCTCAAGCCTGATCTGGTGGCTGCGGTAGCCTTTGGGAAATTCGACCCAGAACGCCTTGTCCAGGTCCAGACCGCCCGCCGGTGCGGCATTGGCCATGACCATCGCCCCGCCCCGGTCGCCGGGATAGAACTGGTCGTCCCACGTGGAATACAGCGAGTTGGTCCAATAGACGCGTTTGCCATCGCGGCTGATCTCGACCATTTGCGGGCCGTACCCGAATTCCTTGCCGTTGGGATGCTTGGTCTTGTTGACGATGCCGCCGATTTCGACCTTGCCGGCGAGGTTCGGCTTCATCGGGTCGGAGACATCGTATTGATGCATCTCGCCGGTGCCCCAGCACGCGACATACAGAAACTTGTCGTCAAGGCTCAGATCGATGTCCGTGACCAGCGGCGGCACCGCGCCGAAGCCTTTCAGCAACTCGGGCAGATCGTCGGCGGAGGCGGGTTGCGGATCGATTGTGATCGTCTTTTTCGCCTCGAAACTGCCGTCGTCGTTGCGCCACCAGGTAAAGATCGCGCCCTGCAGGTTGGTGGTATCCACGACCACGCCGCAAAAGCCGTGTTGCTTGGCCGGATCGTGGGCGGGCCGGATTTCCAGCGCCATCTGGTGGTTTTCGCCCAGGTCGATGGTCTGGATGTTGCGCCGCCCGCGCAGATCCCAGAAATGGATCTTGTGGCCATATTTGTTGCTCAGCAGATCCTCGGCCACGATGCCGTTCTCGAACTGCGGCGGCAGGCCCCATTCGGAGCTGACCATGTAATCGCGCGGCAGGTTCCACCAGAAATCATAGTGCTTGTCCTGAATGCCGCGATCCATCTCGTAGCGGCCGAGGATCTCGAAGGTCTCGCAATCCATGATGAAGATTCCCGGCGGCCCGTCGGTGCCATCCTTGCCGCCGCCGCCCAGCGTCGAGACGTAGATGCCTTCCGGGCCGCAATGAATGGTATGCGGTCTTGAATACCCGGTCTTCTCGAACACCTCCTCGGGTTCGATGATCTTGTGGATCTTGGCCTTCAGCGGTTCCTTGACGTCGATGACGTAGATGCGGCTCGACCGGATGCCCGGTATGATCAGATAGCGGCGTTCCAGAAAGGCGTGTCCGGTCAGCGGGCTGAGCGCCGACGAACAGGCGTTCCAGCCGAAGTGATGGAATTCGTCGCCGGTGTTGGGCATGAACAGCGAATGGACGATCTGGCCGTAGGATTTCGACTTCGGATCGACATCGACCACGGCAAGCCCGTCTGGCTGCGCGCCATCGGGGCTGAGCATGAGCGTAAAGGCCAATGTCTCGACCGGCGCCGCCATGGCGAGCTTTGGCGTTGCGTGAAAAGTGGGGTCGGGTCTCAAATTCATAGCGTTGTCCTCCCAGAAAGCCGATGATGCGTGTCGGAACCTGAAGGAGACCTGCCGTGGTTTTTCGCTCAGTTTAGCGTGTTTCGGGCGCGCTGTCGCCTGAACTTTGCGAGGTCGGACCGGGCGGGACCGGGCCGGGGCGGGCCCAGCGCGGCGCGCCGGATAACCATCCCTTCGGCGGCATGAAAAAAGCGCGCCACCGAAGGGGCGCGCCGTCGTTATTTATGAAGCTCCGGGCCGGGTGTGCCGGATGGCACCACCGGCCCGGACCGTCGGGTGGCATCAGACGTCGAAGGGCTCCGCCGTGGGGTCCACCGTCAGACCCGCGCTGTCCACGTCGCTCAGCGGTGCGCCGTTGGCGCTGGTGCCAAAGGCGTTGGCGAACCCCGCGCCCAAGGCGGCGACGCCGCTCAGGACACCGGACCCGCCGCCGCAGGCCGCGAGGACCACCGCGCCGGCCCCAAGGATCGAGATGAGTTTGATACGTGTCATGATCGCTCCTTAGTTGCTTGTCGCGCCGGGCAGCGGCGATGCGAGATAGGGGAACACGGCGGGAACGCTTGCCGCCGACACGGGTGCGCCATCGGTATAGGGCAGATCACCGCTGGGCGCGTCTTCCTCGGAGCACAAGCCAAGGTTGATCAAATCGCTTTCGGTGTCTTCCTCGGCCCCTTCAACGCCAAGTTCGGCCCCAAGCGGAACGGGATGGCACAGGGCGCCCATGACCACGCGCAGCGCGATGTCGACAACGTCGTCACCGGGGCGACGACCGTTGGGGAAGCCTGCGAGGTCTTCACCCACCACGCCGAAGTTGCTTTGGCTTGCCGCCGGAGTTGCGGCAACGGCGGTGTTGAGACGCATCATTTCAGAGGCGGTCACGGTCGCCTGCTGGTTCAGCCCCGGAAAGCCCGTCAGGAACGCGGTCACGAGGTCGGTCCGCGGCAGGTTGGTCGGTGCCGAAACGCCAAAGAGCACTTCGAGCAGCGCAGGCAGCGTCGGGTTGGTCACGTAAGTGGCCAGCGCGCTGTCCTGCGTCGGCTCCGCGGCATTGAACAGGTCCTTGTCGGGCAGACCGATGACGACTTCGTTCACCAGCGGGTTGGACAGGCGCGATTGCTGCACATAGGCCCCGCCGTAGACCGAGGTATGCTCGTAGCTGGGCAGCGGATCCTCAAGCTGCGCCTGGGGCAGGCTGGCGGTTGTCCAGGCGCCGATGACGCCGTTGCCGTTGCCGATCACGCACTCGACGGGCACTTCGATGGCCAGCGATGTCACATTCGCATCGGCCAGATCGTCGTTCGCCGGATCCTGATCGATCGACCCTTCGAGCGGCACGAAATTCACCAGATCGAAAATCGGGCCCAGGTTCACGGCAAAGGCATCCTTGCGCTGACCCACGAACACGCGGCCCGTGCCGCAGTTGGGGATCGCGATCGGATAGATGTACTGATTGGCGTAGGCGTCGTAGTTGGCCAGCGTCTTGGTGCCGATATTGTCCACCGGCTTGACAAAGGTCGCCCCACCGCCGTTCTGGGTGATGGGCGCACGTGTGCCCGACCGGCGGTCGCCGTCGATCTGGGTCAGGGTGTAGGTTTCCGTCTCGTTGAGCAACGAACTGTCGCCGGCGGAAATCGCACCGGCCTGGCGCAGCGGGATGGCCACGGTCTCATCGCCGATCTGGAGCGTGATGCCCTTGCCGTCATTCGACAGCGTGTTGGCGAAATCGAACTGGTAGGTGATGTCCTCGATGGCGTCGCCATCATTGTCGATGTGGATTTCGTAAATCGCATCCGCATCCATCGTGAAGTAGTTCGGGCCGCCATAGGGCGCCTGCACCGGCTGGTAGTTCGCGATGAAGGTCACATAGTCGCCGCGACCGGCCTCGTAGCTCTTGAACATGTAAAAGTCGGTTGCATCGACCTTGGGGGTTTTGGTGATGCCCGGTGCCTCGCGGTGCGAAGACGCCCAGGCGGCAGGCGCCGTTGCGGCCAGCAGCGATGCAAGAACGCCCAGGCCGATCTGTCGTTTGACAGGTGTCATAAAGTAACCTCCATAATAGTTATCGCGACGGCGCAACACCCGCACCCCCACAGCCCCTTCTTTGAAGAAGCTATTGACACTCACGGCAGCGGGCACCGAGAAGTTTCACCGCCGGATACGATTATCCGATCTTTTTTCCAATCGAGGGCGAACCGCCGATGCTGACCGATCCTGCCGCGCTCGCCGCGACGCTGCCAGTCGGCCCCGCGATGGCGCTTTCCGTCGTGCTGTTCGGCGCGTTGGCTGCGCTGTGTTGGCATGACCTGCGCGACTTCAGGCTACCCGACGCGCTGACGCTGCCGCTGATCGCGCTGGGGCTGATCGCGGCGGGGTGGCAGGCGGGGGGCTTTCCGGTCGGCGCCGTGGTCGGAGCGGTTGTGGGCTACGGCAGCTTTGCGGCGATCGGATGGGCGTATTTCCGGCGGCGCGGGATCGACGGGCTGGGTCTGGGCGATGCCAAGCTGCTGGCTGCGGCGGGGGCGTGGCTGGGTTGGGCCGCCTTGCCGCTGGTCGTTCTGGGCGCTGCGCTGCCCGCGCTGGTGTTTGCGCTGGTCACACGGCGCGACACCGCGCGGCGCATCGCGTTCGGTCCCTGGCTCTGCGCCAGCTTCGCAGTCTTGTGGCTTGCACAACTGGCCGGATTGGGATTTTCTTCCTGATAAGTGAATTTTGCGGAATTATTTGATCTGTATTTTCACCAAGGCCGCAATACAGACCAAGCCTTGCCGCTGCATTCAAGCTAGTGTTCCCTGCGACACCTAGCGCCAAAGGACCCGCCATGACCCAGCACGCCCGCCGCTTTGACACCTACGCCCTGCAAGACCGCTATACCCGGACAGGCGGCCGGGTGTTCATGACCGGCACGCAAGCCCTGGTCCGGATCATGCTGGACCAGGCGCGGCGCGACCGGGCGGCAGGGATGAACACCGCCGGTTTCGTATCGGGCTACCGCGGCAGCCCTCTGGGCGGCGTCGATCAGGAGATGTGGCGCAGCGAGAAACTGCTGCGGGAGGCGAAAATCTCCTTTCTGCCGGCGGTGAACGAAGACCTCGGCGCGACCGCCGTCCTGGGCGCGCAGCAGGCCAGCCTCGATCCGCAGTGCGAGGTCGAGGGCGTATTTTCCATGTGGTACGGCAAGGGGCCGGGCGTGGACCGGTCGGGTGATGCGTTCAAGCACGGCAATGCCTATGGCTCCGCACCCCGGGGTGGTGTTCTGGTGGTTGCGGGCGACGATCATGGCTGCGTCAGCTCGTCGATGCCGCACCAGTCCGACGTCGCCTTCATGTCGTGGTTCATGCCGACGCTGAACCCTGCGTCGGTCGCGGAATACCAGGCCTATGGCGAATATGGCATCGCGCTGTCGCGGTTCTCCGGCACATGGGTCGGGTTCAAGGCGATTTCCGAGACTGTGGAAAGCGGCCGGTCGGTCGAGTTGCACGATGACCGCAGCTTCGTGCAGCCCGATTTCACCGCCCCGCCCGGTGGCCTGCATGTCCGCGAGGCCGATCTGCCCTCGCCCGAGATCGAGACCCGGATCAAGGCCAAGCTGAAAGCGGTCGAGGCCTTTGTCGAGGCGAACCCGATCGACCACGCGGTCTATGGCATCGAGACCGCCAAGTTCGGCTTTGTCAGCACCGGCAAGGGGCATCTGGACCTGATGGAGACGCTGCGCCTGCTGGGCGTGGACGAGGCCGCCTGCCGCCGCCTTGGCATCGACATCTACAAGGTCGGCATGGTCTGGCCGCTGGGCCACCGCGACGCGTTGAACTTTGTCACCGGCAAGCGCGAAGTGCTGGTGATCGAGGAAAAACGCGGCATCATCGAAAGCCAGTTCAAGGAACATTTCTATGACTGGCCGGGCCGCAAGCCGGAACGGATGGTCGGCAAACACGACGAGAACATGAACGAACTGGTGCCCTGGACGGGCGAATTGTCCCCGCGCCGCCTGCTGCCCATCGTCGCCGCGCGCCTGAACGCGTTTTTCCCCGATGAAAACTTCGTCGAAAAGGCCCGCGCGCTGACCGACACCGTGCCGCAGCTTTTGCGCGTAGAAGGGGCCACGCGCACGCCCTATTTCTGTTCGGGCTGCCCGCACAACACCTCGACCAAGGTGCCCGACGGGTCAAGGGCCGCCAGCGGAATCGGCTGTCACGTGATGGCAAGCTGGATGAACCGCAACACCGTGGGCTATGCGCAAATGGGCGGCGAGGGCGTGCCGTGGATCGCCACGTCGATGTTCAACGGCGGCAAGCACATCTTTCAGAACCTCGGCGAAGGCACCTGGTATCATTCCGGCGCGCTGGCCATCCGGCAGGCGGTCGCGGCGCGCACCAACATCACCTACAAGATCCTGTATAACGACGCGGTGGCGATGACCGGCGGGCAACCCGTCGACGGGCCCGTCAGCGCGGCGGCCATCGCGCAGGCCTGCCGCGCCGAAGGGGTGGAGCGGATCGCGCTGGTGTCGGATGACATCGGCAAGTTCGCGCATGGCGATTTCCCCGCCGGCACCACCTTCGACGACCGCGCGGCGCTGGACACCGTGCAACGCGAACTGCGCGACATTCCGGGCGTCACGGTCCTGATCTACGAGCAGACCTGCGCCACGGAAAAACGCCGCCGCCGCAAACGCGGCGAGATACCCGACCCGAAGCGGTTCGTCGTGATCAACGATCTCGTCTGCGAGGGCTGCGGCGATTGCTCGGTCGAAAGCAACTGTCTGAGCGTGGAACCGAAGGAGACCGAATTTGGCACAAAGCGGCAGATCAACCAGTCGAGCTGCAACAAGGATTTTTCGTGCCTGAACGGATTTTGCCCCAGCTTCGTCACCGTCGAGGGCGCCACGCGGCGCCGCAAGCAGGGGGCCGGGTTCGATGTCGCGGCCCTTACCGCCGATCTGCCCCGGCCCGACCTGCCCGACCTTGCCAAGCCCTATGACCTGCTGGTCACGGGCGTCGGCGGCACGGGCGTGATTACCGTGGGGGCCGTGATCTCGATGGCCGCACATCTCGAAGGGCGCGGGTCGAGCGTGCTGGACTTCACCGGGTTCGCACAGAAATTCGGCACCGTGCTGGGCTATGTGCGGCTGGCCGCGACGCCCGGCGACGTGCACCAGGTGCGCATCGACGAGGCCGGCGCCGATGCGGTGATCGGCTGCGACATGGTTGTGTCGTCCTCGCCCAAGGCGTCGGCACATTACCGGCGGGGTACGCGCATGGTGATCAACCGTGCCGAAATGCCGACCGGCGATCTGGTGCTGAACCGCGATGCCGACCTGCGCATGGACGACCGCGAGACGGTGATCGCGCAGGCCGTGGGGGCTGACAACCTGCATGCCTTCGACGCCAACAAGATGGCCGAGGCGTTGCTGGGCGACAGCGTTTTCGCCAATGTGATGATGATGGGCTTTGCCTGGCAGAAGGGCCTCGTCCCGGTCAGCCTCGAGGCGCTGCACCAGGCGCTGGTGCTGAACGGCGTCGCGGTGGAGCGCAACCAGATGGCGTTTTCCTATGGCCGGATCATGGCCGCCGACCCCGAAGCGCTGCGCACCGCCGTGGCCCCGGACGCCCCCAGGGATCAGACGCTCGCGGACCTGATCGACCGGCGCGCGGATGTTCTGGCCCAATCGCGCGACGACGCGTATGCGGCGCGCTTTCGCGCCACGATCGCCACGCTCAAGACGTCCCTGCCCGACGACGCGGGTGACGCATTGATCCGCGCGGCGGCCAAATCCCTGTTCAAGCTGATGGCGTTCAAGGATGAATACGAGGTCGCTCGCTTGCACCGGGACCCAAAATTCCACGCGCGGCTCGCGGAGGATTTCGAGGGCGATTTCAAGCTGAACTATCACCTGGCGCCACCGCTTCTGCCGCTGGGGCGCGATGCGCGCGGGCGGCCCAACAAACGCCGCTTCGGGGCGTGGATGGGGGCGGCGTTCGGTGTCCTGGCGCGGCTCAGGGGCGTGCGCGGCACATGGGCCGACCCCTTTGCGCGCAGCGCCGACCGCACGCTCGACCTGGCGCTGCTGGATTGGTACGAAACGCTTCTGGCAGAGGTGCCGTCGCTGTATGATCCGTCCCGCGCCGACGACATCCTGGCGATTCTGCGCGCCCCGATGGACATCCGCGGATATGGCCCGGTGCGCGAGACCGCAGCCGAGACGGTGCGGGCGCAAGTCGCGGACCTGCGTCAGGCCCTGATTGCTGACACCGCATCCGGTGCGCCAGCCGAAACCGGCCAAGGCGCTGCGCAAGGGGCTGGATAGATTCGGGATGGGATGGTACCAATGACCTCTCCGGCATTGGTTTATCGATATGACAAAAATTCAGTCGCGACACGGGTTTCAAAGCTGCTCTGACTGCCCGATCAAGTACCGGGCGGTCTGCTCAAAATGTGATGCGGACGAACTTGGGCTGTTGGAGAACATCAAGTATTACCGCAGTTTCGATGCGGGTCAGCCCATTCTCTTTTCCGGCGATCCGCTGCAATTCGTGGCTTCGGTCGTGTCGGGCGTGGCCACGATGACGCAGACCCTGCCCGATGGCCGGATCCAGATGGTCGGCCTGCTGCTTCCGTCGGATTTCATCGGCCGTCCGGGCCGCGAGATCGTCAGCTACGACGTGACCGCGACCAGCGACGTCACCCTGTGCTGCTTTCGCCGCCATCCGTTCGAGCAACTGATCGCCACCACCCCGCACATCGGCCAGCGCCTGCTTGAGATGTCGCTGGATGAACTGGACGTGGCGCGCGAATGGATGATGCTGCTGGGGCGCAAGACCGCGCGCGAGAAGATCACCAGCCTGCTGGCCCTGATCGCACGGCGAAATGCCGCCCTTGTGCAGCATCCGCTGTCGGACGGCATGTCGTTCGAGCTGCCGATTTCGCGCGAAACCATGGCGAATTATCTCGGCCTGACGATCGAGACCGTCAGCCGACAGATGACGGCGCTCAAACGCGAGGGCCTGATCACGATGGCGGGCAATCGCGGGGTGGCGGTGCCCGACCTCGCCGCCCTGATGCTCGAGACTGGCGACGATGCCGACGGAACGGCGCTGCTCTGACAGGTGCGGGTCGGGTCCGGGGTCAGTGGGCCATCAGGACCGGCATGTCGGCGTGGGACAGGACATAGCGCGTCGTGCCGCCAAAGACGGCCTGTCGCAGGCGGCTGTGGCCATAGGCCCCCATCACCAGAAGATCGCATTTCGCATCCCGCGCCCGGCGCAGCAATTCCTGCCCGGTGTTGGGCTGCTCGCGCCCCATGACCATGACATCGCAGGTCACGTCGTGTTCGGCCAGAAACCGCACCAGCTTGCCGCCCGGATCGGACCGGTCGACGGCGTTGCGCGGCGGGTCGATCATGGCGATATGGACCGCCACCGCGCGTTGCAGCAGCGGCAGCGCGACGCGCACGGCATTCAGCGCGGCGGCACTGTCGTCCCAGGCCAGCATGACCTTTGCATCCGCATGTGCCAACGGCAGGCTGTGGGGCAGTATCAGCAACGGCAGGCGCAACGTGAAAAGCGTGGTCTGGGCGGTCACCGCCTCGATCTCGAGCCGGGTCAGCCCAAAGGGGCGGTCCTGCACCACGAGATCGCAAAAGCGCATCTGTTCCTGCACCACCTGTGACAGCGCCACCTGCGACGTGCGAACGCAATGCACGCTTGCGCTTGCCGCCATGCCGCCGGACACCAGGCGCGGTTCGACCGCATGGCGAATGCTGTCGCAGGCGCTGCTGTCGGCGGGTGCGTCATCGGGCCTGTTGGCCTGTCCCAGCCCGGCAAAGGCAAAGCCTGGGTCCGACGCGAAAACCTCAAGCGCGACGATGCGCAGCCCCGCCCCCAGACGGCGCGCGGTTTCGATGACCGCATCCGCCTGCGACGCGGCGCGGCTGGGATCGTGCAACAGTGTCCCGATCGTGCCGAACGTCATGGCGCCCCTCCCTGTTGTCGGCGCAATCGCCTGATCCTCCGAGGAAATACCCGACGCTTGCCCGTCCGCCTTGACCCATGTCAGGCGATTTCCCCGAGGCGCTTGACCCAGATCAAGGAGCGCGCCGCGGGCCTCCCCTACCTGTGGCGGATGACGGTTCCGAGCCGCGAAAAGAAAAAGGGACGTGGGACATGCAAAACTATATCAAGCTGATTGCACTGGCGCTGATTGCCCTGGCCGCGGCGATCGGCGCCAACTGGGCGCGCGATCTGGCCTACCAGGTGCACGCCGTGCTGATCATGCTGATCGCGGCGGGCCTGTTCATCTGGGTGCTGCGGCAGACGGACGAACCCGTGCCGCAGGTCACCGCCACCGGCTACATGGACGACGTGGTGCGCGCGGGCGTGATCGCCACCGGGTTCTGGGGCGTCGTGGGTTTTCTCGTGGGCACCTACATCGCGTTTCAGCTTGCCTTTCCCGCGCTCAACTTCGACTGGGCGCAGCCCTACGGCAACTTTGGCCGCCTGCGCCCGCTGCATACCTCGGCCGTCATCTTCGCCTTTGGCGGCAACGCGCTCATCATGTCGAGCTTTTATATCGTGCAGCGCACCTGCGCCGCGCGGCTTTGGGGCGGCAACCTCGCGTGGTTCGTGTTCTGGGGCTACAACCTGTTCATCGTGCTGGCCGCCACCGGCTATCTGTTGGGCGCCACGCAGTCCAAGGAATACGCCGAGCCGGAATGGTACGTCGACATCTGGCTGACGCTGGTGTGGGTCGCGTTCCTGGCGGTGTTCATGGGCACGCTGATCAAGCGGCGCGAGCGGCATATCTATGTCGCCAACTGGTTCCTGCTGTCGTTCATCGTGACCGTCGCGATGCTGCACGTGATCAACAACCTCAGCCTGCCGGTCAGCATTTTCGGCTCGCGTTCCGTCCAGCTTTTCGCGGGCGTGCAGGATGCGATGACGCAGTGGTGGTACGGCCACAACGCCGTCGGCTTTTTCCTGACCGCGGGGTTTCTGGGCATGATGTATTATTTCGTGCCCAAGCAGGCGGGCCGCCCGATCTATTCCTACAAGCTCAGCATCATCCACTTCTGGGCGCTGATTTTCTTGTATATCTGGGCCGGTCCGCACCATCTGCACTATACCGCGCTCCCCGACTGGGCCTCGACCCTGGGCATGGTGTTTTCAATCATCCTGTGGATGCCAAGCTGGGGCGGCATGATCAACGGCCTGATGACGCTGCAGGGCGCGTGGGACAAGCTGCGCACCGATCCGATCATCCGCATGATGGTGATTTCGCTGGCCTTCTACGGCATGTCCACCTTCGAGGGGCCGATGATGTCGATCCGCGCGGTCAATTCGCTGTCGCATTACACCGACTGGACAATCGGCCACGTGCATTCCGGTGCGCTGGGGTGGAACGGCATGATCACCTTTGCCGCGCTGTATTTCCTGACACCCCGGCTTTGGGGCCGCGCGCAGATGCATTCGATGGCGGCGATCAACTGGCACTTCTGGTTGGCCACGATTGGCATCATCCTCTACGCCGCGTCGATGTGGGTCACCGGCATCATGGAGGGGCTGATGTGGCGCGAGGTCGATGATCAGGGGTTCCTGGTGAATGCCTTTGCCGACACCGTCAGCGCCAAGTTCCCGATGTATATCGTGCGCGGTCTGGGCGGGGTCCTGTACCTGACGGGCGGGGTGATCATGGCCTGGAACATGTGGATGACCATCCGTGGCGGGGTACGCGTCACCGCCCCTGTGCCCGCCGCCTCCGTCGTTGCTGAATGAAAGGGACCGTCATGGCCAATATGTCGAAAACCACCGCCGCAGTCCTCAAACGCCATGCCAAGATCGAGCGCAACGCGACGCTGCTTCTGGTCTTGTCGCTGCTTGTCGTCACCGTGGGCGGCATCGTGGAAATCGCGCCGCTGTTCTACCTGGAGAACACGATCGAGGAGGTGGACGGCATGCGCCCCTATTCGCCGCTCGAACTGACCGGCCGCGAGATCTACGTGCGCGAGGGCTGCTATACCTGCCATAGCCAGATGATCCGGCCGATGCGCGACGAGGTGGACCGCTATGGCCATTATTCGCTGGCTGCCGAATCCATGTACGACCACCCGTTCCAGTGGGGGTCCAAACGCACGGGGCCGGATCTGGCCCGCGTGGGCGGGCGATATTCGGACGCCTGGCATGTGGATCACCTGATCGATCCGCAGTCGGTGGTGCCGGAATCCATCATGCCGGGCTATGCGTTTCTGGCCAACACGCAGATCGACGCGGAATACATAGGCGACCTGCTGGCCGCGCACCGCGCAGTGGGCGTTCCCTATACCGACGAGATGATCGAGACCGCGCGCGCCGATTTCAACGCGCAGGCCGATCCCGATGGCGATTTCGACGGTCTGCTGGAGCGCTATCCGGGCGCGCAGGTGCGCAATTTCGACGGGCTGGAGGGGATCTCGGAAATGGATGCGATGGTGGCCTACCTGCAAATGCTGGGCACGCTGGTCGATTTCTCGACCTTCACGCCCGACGCCAGCCGCTAAAGGAGCGACGACCATGGATACCTACTCCCTTTTGCGCCAGATCGCCGACAGCTGGGTCTTGCTGGCGATGACGGTGTTTTTCCTGGGCGTCATCGTCTGGGCCTTTCGCCCCGGCAGCCGCAGCACCCACGCGGACACCGCGCAGATCCCCTTTCGCAACGACGACGCCCCCACAAGTGGAGAGCCGAAATGACCGCCGATCCGAACGATCCGAAGCCCGCCAAGCCCCCTGTGGATGACGTCACCGGGATCGAGACCACCGGCCACAGCTGGGACGGGATCGAAGAACTCAACAGCCCCTTGCCGCGCTGGTGGCTCTGGACGTTCTACGCCACCGTGATCTGGGGCATCGCCTATACCGTGGCCTACCCCGCCTGGCCGATGATCGACCGGGCGACGACGGGGATTCTGGGGTATTCCACCCGCGCGGAGGTGGCCGCGGACATCGCCGCCTTCGAGGACGCGACCGCGGAATTGTCGGCGCAACTCGCCCGCGCCGACCTGACCGCGCTGGAGCCGGACGATCCGCTGCACCGCTATGCCGTGTCGTCGGGCGCGGCGGTGTTCCGCACCAACTGTTCGCAATGCCACGGCTCCGGCGCGGCGGGCGCCAGGGGATACCCGAACCTGCTGGATGACGACTGGCTTTGGGGCGGCACGGTCGAGCAGATCGCCTATACCGTGCGCCACGGCATCCGCAACGAACAGGACCCGGATGCCCGCTGGTCGCAGATGCCCGCCTACCGCGACCTGCTGACGCCCGACGAGATCGCCCAGACCGTCGAATACGTGGTGTCGCTGTCGGATCGGCCGCATGAGACCGCGCAGGCCGCGCAGGGCGCGGAGATCTTTGCCGATCAGTGCAGCGCCTGCCATGGCGAAGCCGGCACCGGCATGCGTGAGATGGGCGCGCCGAACCTGACCGATGCGATCTGGCTTTACGGCGGAGACCGTGAGGCGCTGACCGCAACCATCGCCAACGCGCGCTTTGGCGTCATGCCGCCCTGGGGCCCGCCCCGACTGAGCGAGGCGCAGGTTCAGGCGGTGGCCGCATATGTGCACCAACTTGGCGGCGGAGAGGCGTCCGAAGCATCGGACGTGCCCGCCAACTGAGACCGGAGCGGCGCAGCACCGTCATGGACTGCGCCGTTTCGTGAGGGAGCCCTCCCTTTTGGGGGAAAGGGGGGGCTCTCAAGCTCTTTCGGCACGGGGCCCGCGCCCCGTTGATCTGCATCAAGGCAGCCAAAGCATCGCTGCCGCATTGAGGCAGGGACGCCCCCGACAGGACATGACTGCAGATGACCGATGCACCGCAAACACCTGCCCTTTTCGCCCCGCGCGAGCCAATCTTTCCGCGCCGGGTCACGGGGCCGTTCCGCCGTCTCAAGTGGTGGATCATGGGGGTGACGCTGGGCATCTACTACCTGCTGCCCTGGCTGCGCTGGGACCGGGGGCCGAACCTGCCCGATCAGGCCGTTCTGGCCGATCTTGCCGGGCGCCGCTTCTTCTTTTTCTGGATCGAGATCTGGCCGCATGAATTCTACTTCATCGCAGGGCTGCTGATCATGGCGGGGCTGGGCCTGTTCCTGTTCACCTCGGCACTGGGCCGGGTCTGGTGCGGCTATACCTGTCCGCAGACGGTGTGGACCGACCTGTTCATCCTGGTCGAGCGGTGGATCGAAGGCGACCGGAACGCGCGGCTGCGCCTCTGGAAGGCCCCGTGGGATGCCCGCAAATGGCGGCTTCGGATCACCAAGTGGGCGGTCTGGCTGCTGATCGCGGTGGCAACCGGCGGGGCCTGGGTGTTCTACTTCACGGATGCGCCGAGGCTGGCCGTCGATCTGGTGACCGGACAGGCGGCCTCCGTCGCCTATGCCTCGATCGGGGTGTTGACGGCGACGACCTTCATCTTTGGCGGCTTCATGCGCGAACAGGTCTGCAACTACATGTGCCCCTGGCCGCGGATCCAGGCGACAATGATGGATGCGGACACGATCACCGTGGCCTATCGCGACTGGCGCGGCGAACCGCGCGGCAAGCACCGCAAGGGCGCGCGCGCGGCCGCAACCACAGGCACCGCGACCGCCTATGACACCGGCCAGGCCAACGCCCTGCCAAAGGATGCGGCCACGGCGAACCTTGGCGATTGCATCGACTGCATGGCCTGCGTCAACGTCTGCCCGGCGGGGATCGACATCCGCGACGGACAGCAGATGGAATGCATCACCTGCGCGCTGTGCATCGACGCCTGCGACGAGGTGATGGACAAGATCGGCAAACCGCGCGGTCTGATCGATTACCTGGCCCTGTCGGACGCGCCGCGCGAACGCGCGGGGCAGCCGCCGATCCCGGTGTGGAAGCACGTCCTGCGGCCCCGGACCCTGCTGTATACCGCGATGTGGGGCGCGATCGGGCTTGGGCTGATGTTCGCGCTGTTCATCCGGTCGGATATCGAACTGACGGTCTCGCCGGTGCGCAACCCCACGTTCGTCACGCAAAGCGACGGGTCCATCCGCAACATCTATGACGTGCGCCTGCGCAACAAGTCGGGCGACGATCGCGATTTCCGCATGTCGCTGACCGCCGACACGCCGCTGCGCATCGACCTGCAGGGCTCGGAGACGCTTTCGGTCAACGTGCCCGCCGACAGCACAAAGTTGCAGCGCGTCTATGTCACCGCCCGCCCGCAGGATCCCGCGGCGACACGCGACCGCACGCCCCTGCGGCTCTGGGTCGAGGATACCGAGACCGGAGACCGCGCCAGCAGTTCCACCACCTTCAACGGAAAGGCCACACCATGACCCCCAGTTCCGAGCGCCGCCTGACCGGCTGGCACGTGTTTGCGATGTTCGTCGCCGGCTTTGGCGTCATCATCGCCGTGAACCTGACGCTTGCGGTGCAGGCCATCGCCACCTTTCCCGGCCTTGAGACACGCAACAGCTACGTCGCGAGCCAGCAATTCAACGCCGCGCGCGCCGCGCAGGATGCGCTGGGGTGGACCGTGCTGGCCAGGATCGAGGATGGCCGTCTGACGGTGGCTGTCACCGACGAGAACGGCCGCCCGGTGCGCCCGGCCGAGATCTCGGCGACGCTGGGGCGCGCCACCCACGTGGGCGAGGACAGCACGCCGGGCTTTGCATGGACCGGCGAGGCGATGGTCGCGCCGACCGACGTGGTGCCGGGATACTGGAACCTGCGCCTGGTCATGCAGGCGGCCGATGGTACGCCGTTCCGCCGCCGGATTCCGCTGATCGTGGCGGAGCCGGGGGCATGACACTGGCCGAATACCCCGCGCCCGCCGCCTGCCCCGGCTGCCTGGCCCTGCCCGCGCCCCGCGTCGATGGGGCGGCGGTGATGACGGATCATCATGTCGATCTGTTCCTGCCGATGATCCACTGCGCGGCCTGCATCGCGACGGTCGAGCGCAGCCTGTCGGCACACGAGGATGTAGCCGCCGCACGCGTCAACCTTGGTCAGAAACGCGTGCGGATCGACCTTGTCCGCGACCTGCCGCCCGAGGAGCTGATCGACCATCTGGCAGATGTCGGAATCGTGGCCGAAGTGCTTGACAGCGACACGTTGAACGCCGCGCGCGATGACGCGGGCCGGGCGCTTTTGATGCGCACGGCGGTAGCGGGGTTCGCGATGATGAACGTCATGCTGCTGTCGGTGGCGATCTGGTCGGGTGCGCAGGATGCGACGCGCGCATTGTTTCACTGGATCTCGGCGCTGATCGCGCTGCCGACGGTGGCCTTTGCCGCGCAGCCCTTCTTTCTCAACGCCTACGCCGCGCTGCGGGCCGGCCGGTTGAACATGGATGTTCCGATTTCGCTGGCGATCGCGCTCGCCACCGCGATGTCGCTGTCCGAGACGATGGCCGGCGGCGCGCATGCCTATTTCGACGCGGCGCTGTCGCTCACCTTCTTTTTGCTGGCGGGTCGCTATCTCGACCACCGCAGCCGGGCCGCCGCCCGCTCCGCCGCCGCGCATCTGTCGGCGCTCGAGGTGCCGCGGGTCACGCGGCTGACCTCAGCGGGGCAACAGACGGTGCCCCTGCGCGAGGTGACGGTGGGCGATCTGGTGCTGGTGCGCCCCGGCGCCCGCGTGCCGGTCGACGGCACCGTGACCGAAGGGCGCTCGGACGTGGACCGGTCGCTGCTGACCGGCGAAAGCCTGCCGGTGGCGCGCGGCCCCGGCGACGGGCTGAGCGCCGGCGAGGTGAACCTTTCGGGCGCGTTGACGCTGCGCGCGACCGCGGTGGGCGAGGCAACGACGCTGCGCCGCATGGCCACGATGATCGACGCCGCGGAAAGTGCGAGCAACCGCTATACGGCGCTGGCGGACCGGGCGGCGCGCATCTATGCCCCGGCCGTGCATGTGCTGGCGGCGGCGGCTTTCGCGGGCTGGTTGCTGGCCAGTGGCGATGCGCGGCTCTCGCTGAATATCGCGATTGCGGTGCTGATCATCACCTGCCCCTGCGCCTTGGGGCTGGCGGTGCCGGCGGTCAGCACGGCGGCGGCGGGCCACCTTTTCCGGCGCGGCGTGCTGGTCAAGGACGGCACCGCGCTGGAACGGCTGGCTGAGGTCGATACGGTCGTCTTCGACAAGACCGGAACCCTGACCGACGGCCAGCTGCGGCTTGCCGATCTGGCCGGGATCGCCCCCCGCGACCTGTCGGTTCTGGCCGCACTGGCCGCCGCGTCCTCGCATCCCGTGGCACGGGTGATCGCGGTGGGGCTGGACCCGTCCGATGTCACCACCGCCACCATCACGCAGGTTCGCGAACATCCCGGTGAAGGGATCGAGGCGCGCTGGAACGGCAGCACCGTCCGGCTCGGCTCCGCGCGGTGGACGGGGGCCGCGCCGCGCGACCTGCCGGGCACCTACCTGCGGATCGCGGACCGCGCGGCGGTGTTCGTGCCCCTGACCAGCCACCTGCGCCCGGGCGCGCGCGCGGCAGTGGCGGCGCTGAAATCCGCCGGGATCAAGGTGCAGGTGATGTCGGGCGACAGCGCCGCGCTGACCGCGGGGGTGGCGGCGGATCTGGGCATCGACACCGCCATGGGCGATCTGTCCCCGCAGGACAAGATCGCGCGGCTGCATGCGCTGGCCGCAACCGGCGCGCGCGTGCTGATGGTGGGTGACGGGCTGAACGACACCGGCGCGCTGGCTGCGGCCTGGGCGTCGGCCGCCCCCGCCAAAGCCTCGGATGCCGCGCGCGCCGCTTCGGATGTGGTCTTGCTGGGCGACAGCCTTGCCGCCCTGCCCGGCCTTGTCGGCACGGCACGCAGCGCGCGGCGCAGGGTGATCGAGAACTTCGCCATTGCCGCCGGCTATAACGCGGTCGCCGTGCCGCTGGCGCTGGCGGGGTTGGCCACGCCGCTGATGGCCGCCATCGCGATGTCCGCCTCGTCGATCATGGTGCTGCTGAACGCGCTGCGAATCGCGCCGCGCCGGGGGGCGTTGCGATGAACGTCCTAGTCTGGCTCATTCCCGCCTCGCTGTCATTGGGCGCCCTGGGGCTGGCGGGCTTCGTCTGGACCCTGCGCCAGGGGCAATACGACGATCTGGATGGCGCGGCATGGCGACTTTTGATCGACCAAGATGATCTGGATCAAGGCCCCCTCGCCCCCCGTTCGGCAAAAACGCCCCATGATGAGCTATGATGCATTGAATGCCCGCGGTCTATTCGACACCGGCTTGCCCCGCTACACCAGCTACCCTACCGCGCCGGTCTTTTCGCCCGCCGTGGGTGCGTCGTTCCAGGCCAGCGAACTGCAGGCGCTGGATCCCGTCGATCCGGTATCGGTCTATGTCCACCTGCCGTTCTGCGAGCGGCTCTGCTGGTTCTGCGCCTGCCGCACGCAAGGGGTGCAAAGCCTCGCCCCGGTCGAGCGGTATCTGGACACGCTGGAGCGGGAGTTGGACCAGATCAAGGCGCTCACGCCCAAAGGGCTGACGATGGGGCGCCTGCACTGGGGTGGCGGCACGCCCACCATCCTGCCGCCGCAGATGATCGACCGGTTGATCGGCCTGATCGACCGGGTGTTCGCCCGCAGCGACAGGTTCGAGTTTTCGGTCGAGATCGACCCGACGCTGGTTAGCGCCGCCAAGATCGTCGCCCTGCGCACCGCCGGCATGACCCGCGCCAGCATCGGGGTGCAGGATTTCGACGACATGGTGCAGGACGCCATCGGCCGCCGCCAAAGCTTTGGCCAGACGCGCGCTTGCGTCGACCTGCTCAGGCAAGCGGGGATCGGGTCGGTCAATGTCGATTTGGTCTATGGCCTGCCCTACCAGACACGCGCGCGGTTCCGCCGCACGCTGGAACTGGTCGATACGCTGGGCGCCGACCGCGTGGCGCTGTTCGGCTACGCGCATGTGCCGCATATGGCCAAGCGACAGGTTCTGATCCCGGTGGACGTACTGCCCGGCGACCGGGCGCGCCACGCCTTGAACACCATGGCCGCCGATCATTTCACGGCGGCGGGGATGCAAAAGATCGGCATCGACCATTTCGCGCGCAGGCACGATGACCTGAGCCTGGCGGCCAGAACCGGAAGGCTGCGGCGGAATTTTCAAGGCTACACCACCGATGACTGCCCAACCCTGATCGGGATCGGTGCATCGGCGATGTCGAGCTTTCGCGGCGGCCATGTGCAGAACGCGCCGCAGACAAACGCCTATGTCAAACGGATCGAAGCGGGCACGCTTGCCGGGTGCCGCGGGCACCGGCTGAGTGCCGAGGACCGGCTGCGCGGTGAGGTGATCGAGATGCTGATGTGCCGGTTCAAGATCGACACGGTGCAGTTGCAGTTGCGACACGATGACCTGTCGGCGATCGCACCCGCGCTGGAACTCGTGCAGAACCTGTTTGGCGATGTGCTGGATGTCGGCGCGACCACGCTGACCTTGCGCCCCGAGGCGCATGCGCTGGTGCGGCTGATCGCCAGCCTGTTCGACGCCTATCCGTTGGGCGACGTGCAGTATTCGCGCGCATCCTGACGGGCCAGCAGGCAAAGGCAAGACACCCGCGCCGGTGTTCCCGGCGCGGGTGTCGTGTCGGTGTGCGATGCGGGGGCGCGGCCCGCCGGTCGGATCCGGATCAGATCAGGATCCCGTCGTCGACTTCCTCGTCATCTATTTCTTCGCTTTGCTCCGCCGCATAGCCCTCAGGGTCCGGCTGGCTCATCAGCGCCATCACGTCCTCGACCGAGACCTTCTGCGCCGTGGTCATGCCGGACGTCCCGCCCGATCCACCAGAGCCGCTGGCATAGATCACGTCCTCTTCGTCATCCTGCTCCCGATCACCCTCGTCACCGGTAAAGGCCGGCCATGCCGCGACCGTGCTGTGCACCTGGACACTGCCAGAGCCGTAGCCCTTGGTGCCACCGGAGCCGGAGCCCTTGGTGCCGCCGGAGCCGGAGCCCTGCGTGCCGCCCGAGCCGGAGCCCTGCGTGCCGCCAGAACCGGAGCCCTTCGTGCCACCGGAACCAGAGCCCTTGGTGCCACCCGAKCCGGAGCCTTTCGTGCCGCCCGAKCCGGAGCCCTGCGTGCCGCCCGAGCCGGAGCCCTTCGTACCGCCCGAGCCGGAGCCYTTCGTGCCGCCCGAGCCGGAGCCCTGCGTACCACCCGAGCCGGAGCCCTGCGTGCCGCCCGAGCCGGAGCCCTTCGTRCCRCCCGAGCCGGAGCCCTGCGTRCCGCCAGAGCCGGAGCCCTTCGTGCCGCCCGAGCCGGARCCCTGCGTGCCGCCCGAGCCGGAGCCCTTCGTGCCGCCCGAGCCGGAGCCCTTCGTGCCGCCAGAGCCGGAGCCYTTCGTGCCGCCCGAGCCGGAGCCCTTCGTGCCGCCGGAGCCGGAGCCCTGCGTGCCGCCCGAGCCGGAGCCCTTCGTGCCGCCGGAGCCGGAGCCYTTCGTGCCGCCCGAGCCGGAGCCCTTCGTACCGCCGGAGCCGGAGCCCTGCGTACCGCCAGAGCCGGAGCCCTTCGTGCCACCGGAACCRGAGCCCTTCGTGCCACCCGATCCGGAGCCCTGCGTGCCACCGGAACCRGAGCCCTTGGTGCCGCCCGAGCCGGAGCCTTTCGTGCCGCCAGAGCCGGAGCCCTGCGTGCCGCCCGAGCCGGAGCCCTTCGTACCGCCAGAGCCGGAGCCTTTCGTGCCACCCGATCCGGAGCCCTGCGTGCCGCCAGAACCGGAGCCCTTCGTGCCACCCGATCCGGAGCCCTTCGTACCGCCCGAGCCGGAGCCTTTTGTACCGCCGGAGCCGTCATGCGTGTCGCAGGTATCGTCGTCTGCTTGCGGATCAAGCGCGGCGTTTTCGCCGGCGATGCCGGTCACGGACAGAACCTCGCCAGCGGCCGTATCCGTATCGGTCAGCAGCGTCATGCCCTGCAAGTCGACGTCCGCGAGCGTCAGTGGCCCGTCGTCTGACCACAGCGTGAAATTCACCGAATTCACGGCGCCTTGGGTCGATCCGGGCGTTGTGCCGAATTGCAGCGCGATATCAAAGACACCACCCGGCGCCGCACCGTTGGTCAGCCCGGTCACATCATCGGCGCGCGCCTGAATGTCCGTAACGGGTTGACCGCCTGAATTCGCCTCGGGGAAGAAATTGATCGACTGCACCGCGCTGGTGCCCGCCACGTTCAGAAAGATGCCGTCGATGTCCGACAGACCCTGCTCGAAGGACGCGGGCGTCAGGTTGAAAAACAGCGTTCCCGTCGGCGTTTGCGTAACCGAAATCAAGACCTTGCCCGGCGCGCCAAGCTCAAAGGTTTGGGTGGTCTTGCCATCGTCGGGACCAGCCGGAGGTGTATCGCAGATCTCGGGATCATGCGGCGCGTTGCCGCCTTCGGTGCCGCCCGATCCTGAGCCTTTCGTGCCGCCGGAGCCGGAGCCCTGCGTGCCGCCAGAGCCGGAGCCCTTCGTGCCGCCCGAGCCGGAGCCCTTGGTGCCACCCGATCCGGAGCCCTGTGTGCCGCCGGAGCCGGAGCCCTGCGTGCCGCCCGAGCCGGAGCCCTTCGTGCCGCCCGAGCCGGAGCCCTTCGTGCCGCCAGAGCCGGAATCCTGCGTGCCGCCAGAGCCGGAGCCCTTCGTACCGCCGGAGCCGGAGCCTTGGGTGCCGCCCGAGCCGGAGCCTGTGGGTGCGTCAAATTCGGTCGAAGGGCTCGAGCCGTCGAACATATGTGCGAGGTTGTCGTCGTACCAACTGGCGAAGCTGTCGCCTTCGACGCCGCCGTTATGGTATGATTTCGTCGTGCTCGCCCCGGTTGCGCTGTATGACGTGCCGCCCCATTGGTATCCACTCTGGGTGTTCGCCTCGAATGAGAGTTCAGTCATAATTTCGCTCCTCGCAAAGACAGGGCGGCCAAAAACCGTGGCCAAAATCGAACCAAAAGCCACATGCCCCCTGTGGTGCCGGGATGGCTTTTTCAACAGAGCCTGAAATTACGGGGTGGTGGGAATCCAGACAAATTAATTACGCATTTTTGCCGTATTCGCTGCATGTCGGTACGGATCGGAGAAACAGTGTCGGCGTCCTGCGCGCACTGTCATCGAAACGCGGCAAGTGCTCTTGTCCCGCCCGGCGGTGCCGGCTTTACGATTCGTGCCACCCAATGACCAAGGCCGCGCGCCATATGCCCTTTTGGTTTTCCCATTGCCGCCCAATTTCTGACACAGCGATCAGGCATATCGGCGCTCGCAACCCCAGATGTCAGCGCCCGATGGCCGCCAAGGCAAGACCAAACCGAAAAGAGCACCACGCCGTGAGCAAATCCAAGAACGAGACCCGCCTGAAAAAGATACTTGCCGCCGCAGAGGATCATTTCGCGCAACCGGTGGACCGTGTGACCGCCCCCGGCGGCGAAGGCCGGTCAAGCTTTCGGCTGCATTTCCCCGACCGCAATGTCATCGCCACCCTGCGCCCCAACTTCCGCCGCACCCATCTGGAGGCTCACGTGCTGAAAAGCCTGGGCGCGCATTGCAGCGACCTGCCCGAGTGCCTGGGCGTGGTGGGAGAGATCATGTTCCAGGCCGATGTGGGCGGGCGGCGCCTGAACCAGGACATCGTCAATCATTCCCGCGAGGGTCAGATCGATCTGGCCGCGCAGGCCGTCGCCGCGATATTCCGGATCCAGTCCGCCGCGCGCAAGACGACGTTGGCGCAGATGATGCCGCAACTGGGATCGAACGTGGACTGGGTTTCGAATTTCGTTGATGCGGTGGATTTTCTCGCCCCCTACGGCGGCGGGATCTCGTCGCGGTTCGACAGGGGGGCGGCCTATCTGCGCATCGCAGATCCCGGACGCCAGTTCGTCAAATGGGACTGCCGGTCCGGCAACGCCGCGATTGGCGACGACGATCGTCTGCGCTGGTTCGATTTCGAATACTCCGGCCTGCGGCACGGCGCCGAGGACCTGGCCTGGCTTATCGGGGACGAAGCCTGGCCGATCGCACCCGACACGATGGTCGACGTGGTGATCGACGCATTCGACCCCGCGTGCGGGCATGATCTGGCTGACTACCTCGATTACCTCTCGGTCTATCTGACGTTTCACTGCGTGCAACGCATCAAGCTGATCACCAAGGAGGCCCGCAAGCGCGGCTGGCTGTCCAAGGAGCGGATCCGCAAATACGACGACGCCGGCGTGCACCCAGAATTCGCGCTTCAGATGTGCCGGGTGGGCGCATATTTCGCTGCGCAATCCGCACTGACCGCGCCGCTGGTGCGAAACTTCGACGGCGCCGGACAGACCTTTATCGACCTGCTGGACACGGCCCAACCGCGCCGCAGCGCTTGACATGACCGGACGGCCGATGACCAGAATGGCCGGAACGACACGGTCCGACCAGAAAATGCCGCCCAAGCCGCGTCATGTGACTTGCCTGACTGACCTCGCTCAAGATACAACCTGTGATTATATTCGTTTTGGATTTTCTTTATTTTGGGGGGTGACCTCATTTCAGTGCGAAAAACAGAACTTCGCGTAATCGGCTGTGGCGACGCTTTCGGCAGCGGCGGTCGATATCAGACGTGCTTCATGATCGATGACGCGCAGGGGCGCTTTGTCGTCGATTTCGGCGCCTCCAGCATGACGGCCCTCAAGGCCCAGAACGTCGACCCGGCCAGCATCGATGCAGTCTATCTGACGCATCTGCACGGCGACCACTTTGGCGGCTTGCCCTACCTGCTGTCGCATCGCCGGTTTATCTCGAACCCAGAGACACCGCTGACGATCGCGGGGCCGCCTGGCTTTTCCGAGCGGCTGCGCGCCTTGTCGGACTGCGTCTTTCCCGACATCTGGGCCGATGGATGGGGGCTGGACCTGCAGTTGGTCGAAATTCCACCCGGCGAGGAGTGTCAGATCGCCGGCCGGACCGTCCGCTCGGAAAAGGTCAGGCACTCCGCCGGGCCGGAACCCGCGACGGCGCTTCGGATCAGTGGCGGAGGAATCGTCATTGCCTATTCGGGCGATACCGGCTGGACCGATGCGTTGATCGATATCAGCGCGGGTTCGGACCTGTTCATCTGCGACTGCAATGACCGCCACGACCAGAGCTTTGATGGCCACCTGAGCTATGACACGCTGTGCCGCCAGTTGTCGCGGCTGGACACCAAGCGGCTGATCGTGACGCATCTTGGTCCCGACATGATCTCGGCCACCGATACACCGATGGTCGAGCGGGCCTTCGAGGGGATGGTCATCCGCTTCTGATCGACCGCGACGGCGGCGTCACTCGCTGTCGTGCGACGCCGGCGCACGGTCGGTCGCATGGCCGGGCGGCGGCGGGGTTTGTGGCGCAGGGGCTGTATCGGTCCGCTCCTGGCGGCGCGCCGAGCGATCCGACAGATACCCGGCCGCCACCCTCAGCAGCTTGAGCGCCGTGGCCGCATCGTTTTCGACCACCGCCAGGAATTCCGACGCGCCGATGCGCAGGATCGTCAGATCGCTGTTGGCACGGAACGCCAGGCGGCGCGGCTCGTCCGTGATCAGACCCAGTTCGCCCACCACCGTACCGGGAGCGACCTTGGCGACCTCGACCTGTGCGCCGCGCGGCCCCGGACGATAGAGCGCCGCCGCGCCCTCCAGCAGCAGATAGGCGCCATCGGCGGCATCGTCGCCCTTGTGAAAGATCACATCGCCCGCCTTGGCGGTGTACCACCGCGCGCCAAACGCCAAGAGGCGCAACTGCTTGCGGTCCAGCCCCGAGAACAGCTGCGTCTTTTCCAGCGCCTGAAGCTTGCGCGCCAGATCGGCGCTGGCGGCGTTGTCGTGATCGTCGGACTGGACGATATCGCTGTCGACGACGCGGCCCTGCTCGATCTCGACATAGGCATCGAAGGCGTCGATGTCGTCGATCTGCGGCTCCAGCACCAGAATGGTGGCGTCGGGCAACAGGCGGCGCAACCGGCTGTGCGCGCTGCGCCGCACATCTGCATCATGGGTGGCCAGCGCAGTATCAAGCACGAGGATATCGGGGGCCTTGATCGCCGCCCGGCTCAGCGACAGCGCCTCGGCAAAGACACTGGGCAGGTTCGCACCGCCCAATTCCGTCGGCAGATCGTAGATCAATGCCGTCACCGCGGGCGCCAGCCCGGACTCGCGCAGGGTCTGGGCGATCAGGCCGCGCATCCGGTCGGCGCGGGTGCCCACGGTGTCGGCGGCCTTGCCGAACATCGCGTTTTCCAGAACCGTGAGCCCCGGCGCGAACTCGTCCGGGTCCAGCGGCACGTATTCGTCGATCAGCCGCGCTTGCAAATCCTCGGCATGCGCGGCGCGCAGGGTCAGGATGCGCTGCTTGATCTCGTCCGAGAAGGCGGGCCCGATCTGTTGCGCCGAAATGCGGAAGGGCACCGACATGAGCAGCCCCAGGTCGGGCGTGCGCCGGCGTGACGACCCGTTCGCCACGGGGCGCTGGGACAGCTCCACCAGCATTTCATAGAGCGCGGGTTCAAGCCCCAGCTTGCGAAACAGCGGGTGGTCGGTGCCGTCCATCCCGAAAGTCTGGCGCAGCATGTTCATCACGTCGCGCGACAGGCTCAGCATGGTGTCATGCAGCCCCAGTTGGCGCAAAAGATCCTGAAACCCCTCTTGTCCGGTCAGGGCGGCCAGCGTCGATTTCGACCGCGGTACGGCAAACAGCAGGTTGTCCATGACCGGCAGGGCGGGCGCGTATTGCGTGACGTCGAAGCGCATCATCTGGTCGGTCAGACCTTCCTCGCGCAGCAGGGACAGCAGCTTGGGGCGCAGCGCCACCAGCCGCGCGGCCAGGTCGGGATGCCTTTCGGCATTGAAGCTCAGGTCCAGCCCGCGGTTGAAAAGCGCCTCGGCCGAGCCGATCTCCTCGATCAGCGCAAGCCAGCGCGCCCGGACCGCCTCCTGCGTGGCCAGATCGCCGCGCGCCGGGTCAAGCCAGCTTGCCGCCACCGGGTCGATGCTGTTGCCGGACAGGGCCGCTTCGCGTGCAAAGGGGGCGGGCGCCGGGGTCGCGGGCTTTGATTTCAGGGGCATCAGCACGTTGTCGCCAAAGCTGCCCTGGAACACGAAAGGCCGCGAATCGACATAGCCGATACGCGCGGCGATCACGCTTTGGCGGATCGAATTCATCGGACGCTCGCCCAGCTTGAGCGTGCCTTCGGTCGGCGTGATCTCGCGGGTGACAAGCTCGGCGAGGGCGCGGCGGTCTTCGGCACTGGGTGCCGCGATGCCGATGCTGCGCCCCCCCGGCAGTCGCAGCGACAGATCCTTGAGCACCGCCGCGCCGTTGGCGTCATGCACCGAGACGTTTTCAAGAACGATGTCCCCGGTCAGGGCCTCGTCGGTGGCCGCGTCGGCGGCGGTGTCCGGGTCATCGAACAGGGTTTCGTCGATCATTCCGCGCGGCGCAAAGCGTTCGGTGATGATCGACCAGCGCTGCGACATTTCCTGTGCCTGGGTGTAATAGGTCAAAAGCTCTTTCCACGGCGAGCTGAGATCCTTGTAAGCGGCCAGCGCCGCGACCAGCGCGCCAAGCGACACATTCCCCCGGATCACCAGGTAGCCGCCGATGGAAAAGAACATGAAGGGCGTGATCTGTGTTAGGAAGTTGTTGAGGAACTTCATGAAGAATTTCTTGCGATAGATCGCCAGCCGGATCTCGAAAAGACGCCCCAGGCGGGCCGAGATGATCGCCATGCGGTTGCGCCAGCCCCCGTTGCGGCGCAGGGTGTCCGCGCCTGCCGCCGTCTCTCCGATCTGCGAGGCAAGCCGGCGCACCTGTTGCACCCGCGCCTTGTTGAGCACGTTGATCCGCCGTTGCAGGCGCGGGATCGCCCAGGCCTGCACCGGGATCAGCGCCATCGCCGCCAGCCCGAACCACAGGCTCTGGATGAACAGGAACCCCAGGATGGTCAGCATCTGACCGGCCTGCAGCACCGGCTGCGCCAGCGCGTCCCCCATCATACCGCCCAGCGGCTCGGCTTCGGAGGTGACCATCGACACAAGCTCGCCCTGCGACGTGCGCTGAAAGTAGGGCCGCGGGAACCGGATGATCCGACCGATCAGCGCATAGCGGAACCGACGCAGCAACCGTTCGGCCACGACGCCCTTCATCGTGTTGATCCGCATCTTCAAAAGGCCGTGCGCGATCACCGCCAGCAGAAACGCGGTACACAAGATCGCCAGCAGCGTGACCTGGCCAAATTGCACCCCCGCGATTTCGGTCGGAGTCCCGCTGGCGCCGATGGCGTCGTTGATGATGCGCTTGGGCAGTTCCAGCGTCAGGTAGAGCAGCGGGAAAAGCGCCGCCGTAACCGCCAAGAGACCAAGCTGGGCCTTCTTGGAATGGGTCCAGATGAACGCAAACAAGGACTGCTCTATCGCCATCCTTTCCCCTTTCGTCCCTGGCACCGGACCAGGCCCGGTGCCGTGTTGCGGGCCGCCCTGCGGGCGGCGGCGTTAGATCGGCCTGTCAAAAGCTTGCCGCGCGCTGACAAAGGCCGGGTGATCGGTCGACCCCGAGGGGGTCAGCTGATCCAGCCTGCGGGTCAGCCACGCCTCGGCCGCCGGGCGGCCATCCGTACGGGCACGCAGCCGCGCCTGCGAGGCCGCGATCAGCGCGGACCACGCCCCCGCGCCGATTTCAGCGGCCATGCTTGCGGCCTGTGCAAGCTCCGCCGCGACCGCCTCCGTGGCGTCCGGGTCGCGCAGTAGCCTGATTTCCGCACCGATGCGCATCACCTCGGGCGCATAGATCCGGTCGCGGCCCGCGTCGATCGTGGCCCGCGCCAGCGCCAGCGCGTCGGCTGCGTCGTCGTGGCGCCCCACCTCGGCGCGGGCCTGCGCCAGAACCACCTCGTGATAGGCCCGGCCAAGTTCAAGACCGATGCCGTGCATCTGGGCCGCGGCGGCCTCCAGATCGTCGATCGCGGCCTCCGCGCCCGCGGTACGGAACCGTTCATGCGCCATCCAGATGCCGCCCGCGACGATCCAGAAGGGCTGCCCCATCTCGGCGGCCAGTTCCACGGCGCGCTGCAACTTGGGGCGATAGTCGTGATCGGCCAACGCGTAGGTATTCGGCGCTGTCGAATAGATCTGCACGTAGGGCGCAAGAACCGGCAGATCGAGAAAGGCCTCATGCTCCATCGCGGCCGTGTAGGTCGCCTGCCAGCCGGGCAGATCGCCGGCGATGAAGCGCCCGTGGGTCAGGAACAGGAGCGACATCTCGAGGCTGTCCATCGAATAGGTGACCGCATGCATGCGGTGCAGATCGGGTTGATAAAGCGCCCTGACCTGCTCGGCCGTCTTGAGCTGATCGGCCAGGCGGCCACGGTTCCATTGGTACATCGACCGCGCCGAGGCGGCCAGCACCTCGAGCGCCGGTTCCGCCCGCGCCAATTCGTCCATGCGGTGCACAAGGCTTTCGGCCCGGTCGACATCGCCGGTCACGACGTAATGCGCCCAGATGCCCCAGGCGATCTGGAATTCCGCCTCGCCGGTCTTGTCGGTGGCCAGACACAGATCGAGCGCGCGCTCGTAGGCCTCTGCCACGGCGGCGTCCGAAAATCCGCGGTGCTGCACCAGTGCCAGGCCCAGTGAAAACTTCACCATGATCTCCAGCTCGTTGCGCAGGTCCGACCCCGCCGCCAGCGTGTCCAGCCCGGTTTCGGCCCATTTCAGCAGGCGCACGGCCTCGGCGATCTCGCCGCGCATCAACGCCGATTGCGCGGCGGTCACGAGCTTCGGGATCGCCTCGGCCGGCTGGCCCGCCCCCATCAGGTGCGTGGCCTCGGTCACCGGATCGGAGGCGAGCCGCTCCGGCGCGGCGTTTCGATAGGCCGTCAGGGCGCGCTGATGCAGCTTTGTGACCTGCGATTTCAGCAATGTCTCGATCACCGCATCGCGAATGAGCGCGTGATCGAAGACAACGGTCCCATCGCCGCCGGGCGAGAAAAGACCGCGTGAAATCAGCTTGGCCACCTGTTCGGAGACCCGCTCCGCCGTCAGCCCCAGCATCGAGGCCAGAACGTCGAGGCGGACCTCGGCCCCCAGGACGGCGGCGGATTCCACCAGATCGCTGGCATCGCCCAGATGATCGAAACGTTCGATCAGGGCTTCGATCATGGTCAGCGGGATCGCGTCGGCAGGGGCGCTGTCGGGGCGCTCCACGACCGCGCGCGTGATGTGTTCGAGATAGAGCGGCACACCGCCCGCCCGCTCGACGATGGTGGCGCGCAGCTCGTCGCTGATCGTGTTGGCGCTGTCGATGGTCGCGACGATGCCCATCGCGTCCGCGTCCGTGATCGGGCCCAGTTCGATGCGGGTCGTGTCGGGGTAGTCGATGCGCGCCCCTTCGGGCCGGCGGGTCGAAAGCAGCATCAGATTTCGGTGGCTCGAACGGTCGGGCAGTTCCGCCAGAAGCTGCGCGCTTTCCGCGTCCAGCCAATGCGCATCCTCGACCAGCAGAATCGACGGGCCCTCGGGCAGGACCTTGTCCAGCATCCCGCGCAGGGCTTGTTTGATCGTCTCGTTGCGCACCAGCGGCGGCATCGGGCTCGGGTCGAGATCGCACAGCAATGACAGGCCCGCCGCCGCCTCGGGACGCGCCCAGTCGGTCAGCCGCTGCTTTTGCGCATCCTTGGGCGCGGCCCGGTTCAGCCCGGCCAGCGTCATCACGAAGGGGCGAAAGCTGGCATAGCTCTGGTCGCGGCGGTGTTGTTCGCACCGCAGGACAAAGACGTTGTTTTCGCTGCCTGTCGCCTCGAGAAAGCTTTGGGCCAGCGCGGTTTTGCCAAAGCCGCCGGGGGCGACGATCTCGACGACTGTCACGCCATGCTCAAGGGTGTGCCGCCAGGCTGCGTCCAGTTGCGCGCGCATCATCGTGCGCCCGACAAAGACGGCATTGGGCGCATCCTCGTCCGCTTCCGCGGCGCGCCAGATCTCGATCGGGGCATCAAAGCCGCGCACGCTGCGGGCCCCCAGCGGGAACAATTCGAAACGGGACGGATCAAGCCGCTGGCCGGTCTCGGCAGAGACGATGACCTCGCCCGTTCCTGCCTCGGCCTGAAGCCGCGCGGCAAGGTTCACGGTGCCGCCGATGGCCATCGTTTCGGCCGCGGGCGACCCCGCGTTGGCCTCTCCGACCACCATCCAACCGGTGGCCACACCTGCATTGGCCGACAGTTCGCGCCCGCCAGGAAGTGTCAGGGCCTGGGTCCGCGCGATGATTTCCTGACCGGCGCGTACCGCGGCGGCGGCGCTGTTCTTCATCGCCTCCGGGTAGCCGAAATAGGCCAGCATCCCGTCGCCCATGTACTTGGCCACGTAACCGCCGAATTCCGCGGTCACGTCGTTGCATATGGTCTGGTAGCGGGTGACGATGTCGAACATGACCTCGTCACCCAGCGTGGACGTCAGGTTGGTCGAGGCGACCAGATCGCAAAACAGGACCGACATGAACCGCGAATGCACGGCGCTGCGTTCGACGACCCGGGCACCGCAACTGCTGCAGAACCGCGCCGTGTCTGGCAGCGTTTCGCCACATCCCGAACAGTCGATCGTCATCTAGGTGGCCTTTTCTCTGAGAACCTGGCGCAGGTGATAAGACTGCAACGGGTTATTGATCGTCGCATCGCTGGTCAGGAACACGGCCCCGAAGGGCGAGGCGGCAATGCTGGGCGGCTTGATGGTGCCGCGCGGCAGTCCCAGGTGATCCGACGAGATGCGGATTTGCATGTCCAATGGCTCAAGCAGCGATTGACCCAGCGAAAAATCGTAAACCGAATACTGCCACTGACCGACGCGGTTTCGCGTCACCATTGCCATTTCATAACCCGGCCGCGCCTGATTGAACATCTCGAATTTATAGGCGGCGTCCTGCGGCCCCGTGCGGTCGAACGAACACGAGATGATCTCTTCGTCGGTTTTCGGGTCGCGGATGACGTAGGTGTCCATATCCACCGTCATCGCGGCGCGCACCTTGGGAAACCCATAGCCATAGATGCCCAGCAGGATGGGCGGCAAGCTGTCGAGGTAGAGCCTGGTCGGCACGATCAGCGGCGGCAGATCCTGCAACGCGGGATCAGTGTGTTGGACCCAGGGCACCGCACAGATGAATTCGCTGTAATTCATCCCGAAAGGCAGTTGATTGGGCCGCACATCGCGCTGGCGCGCGAACAGCAGGATCACCGGGTGTTCCTGCGGCCCGGTCAGCGTTTGCGGCGCGAGTTGCAGCCCCTTGGGCAGCATCGCGGCGACGGTCTGGCGCGCGAAGGGCACCATGACGGTGGCCCCGGTGGTTTGCGCCATGCCGTAGACCGAACTCCACGGCCAGGCCGAATTCTGGGGACGGATGGTTTTCAGCACCGGCGCCATCGGAACGTCCGGAGCGCTGCCATGATGACCATGGCCCGGCACCGGGTTGGCCACTTCGCCGATGATGTCGACCGGCGACCGGGTCAACCCGGCTGCCGCGCGCAGACCCGACATGGCGGCCGCTTCGACGCAGCCCGCATTGATGCCGGTATAGGTCCAGTCGCCCGCAAGCCACAGGTTGTCAAAGCCGGAGCGGTCCGCACGCAGGCGCGCATCGGTCGATCCCGGAACCGACAGGACATAGCGCTCGGTCGGTTCGAAATTGGCGCGGAAATACTGCGTGTCCCACATCTTGCCCGATGCGGGGGTCTGCAGGCTGATCAACTTGCTTTCATCAAAGCCCGAGCCGTCCTGCTTGAAGACATTGGGCCAAAGTTCGGGCCCGTGGTCGTTCATCCACTTGAGGGCATTCTCGCGCACATCCGCATCGGCGCGGGCGGGGAACCCGGTGTCGGTGAAGGGCGGCAGGGGATCGACATCCGGCAGGGGGCCGCAGAAATACGCGATGCTGCCGGGCTTGTCGGTGGCCGGCCATTCCTCGGCCGCGTCCAAGTGGGTCATGTCGGCCCAGGTATTCATCGCGTCGGCATAGGCCGTCAGGATCCGGTCGCCATGATCCCAGCCAAGTTCTTCCGAGGTGGGTTTGAGCCATAGCTGCATGGCTTGCGTCGCGACGGTTTCCACCCGCTCGACCATCTTGCGCCATGCCGGATCGGCCGCGATCAGATCACCCGCCACATGCGGCAGCGCCCCGAGGCTGATCCCCAAGACGACCTCGTCGAAATCGGTGCCGCGCTTGAGGGTATGGGTCGCCACCGGGGCCCAATCGCTCCACGAGCTTTCAAGCCGCACCTTCTGCGACTTGAGCGCGTCGCCTTCCTCCAACTGGTCATAAAGCGGCTCGCTGGGCCAGCAGTCGTAATTCGCCGCCCGCACGAAAGGGTCGTAGTCCGCGTTCTTCAACGTGGCCTGCTGGTCCACGACGATCTCGTCGATCAGCCTGCCGGCGCCGTCAAGCTTGAGATCGCGCACCTTGTGGAAGAACTTGAACTTCACGCCCCGGTTCCTGAGCGCCTTGTAATAGGGCGTGAAGATCGTGTCGCCCATGCCGGCGCGCATCTTGAAAAAGATCGAGCCCTTGTAGGTGAAAAACAGCCGCAGCGATCCGTGCAGGAAAGTGCCCGCGCCGATGCCACGATGCGCCGGATCCGTGATGCCGTTGCGAAAGCCAAAGGCATAGTCGTAGACCGCGCGCACCAGCGGGCTGTTGACGGTTTCGGGCCGCGCGCCGTGCATCGTCAGCCATTCCGAGATTTCACGGTCGTCGATGCCGTCAAACCCGTAGAGCGCCACCTCGTCGGTGATCATCCCACGCATCGCCGTCACCCCGAGGTCGAGCACCAGCTGCATCCGCTCCTTGTCGGCCGAAAGCGCCTCTCCGCCACCGACGGCCTTGGCGCGCGCGGTTTTCACGTCGGTGTGCAGCGCGCGGGTCATCGTGCGCAGGGCCTCCAGATCCTTGCCGGAATGCTTGTGCGGCTGGCGCGGCAACTGATGGGCCAGATGGTGCAGAAGCTCGGGCACCTTGGCGGCGGGATGCTCGGGATCGACGTTGGTCTGGGCCGCCACATGGGTGGCCACATGCTTGGGCAGGACCGCCGTGGGATGACGCGACTGCGACAGGGTGCCGGGGCCCTTGGCCAGGAGATCCCGGATATACCTGGACAATTCCAGGAAATAGTCCCACGCGCTCAGCGCCACGCCGTCGCTGCCGGGCGTGGCGGGGTTCGTTTCCACGTCCAGCGGCCAGAACGACCAGCCGCCCTGCTCGTCCTCGCCCAGCACGATGTTGTTGTGCGCGATGAACGCCTCCTCGAAGCTGTGATACACCGCCTCCTCGTTGGCGTCCTTCAACTCGGCCAGGCAGTCCTTCATCTGCTTGATGGCGTTGTCGTAGAATCCCGACCAGACATGCAGGCCGTGTTCCTCGATGCGCGCGCCGTCGTCCATCCTGCGCCCGCTTGCGCCCTTGCCGCCCAGCCGCCACCCCATCTGATAGACCGTCACGTCATACGCCGCGCGGCGTTCCGGTGTGGACGTCAATTCGAATGCAGCGGTCATCGCACCGACGCCACCTCCGAGGATCGCAATCTTCTTGGGTTGTCCGCTCACGGTGATCTCCCGCATAATATCGAGGGTTGGAGGGCCCAACGCGCAATCACTAAGTGCTTAAATACAGACGACTTTGAATATTTGTATGCCGTTGGTCCCCCACCAAAAGGCTCGACCAGATTAACGCAAAGTCACCCTATCGCAACTTTTTTATCACAAGCGCCGAAAACGAAACGACAAAAACCGTCTGACACGCGGATTTCACGCGCGCGCCAGGAGGCGAAACACGCCCGAACAGCGTTCCGTGCGGGCGGGGCGCGGCAGAACGTTGTTCCATGTTTCGGTCGCAGGGGCGAACACCCGGTTCCGATTGCGCGATTGCCGATGATTTCGCGGCGCTGGCCCCTAGATCAGGCTCAGACCGCAGCGCGGGATACCCCCTTGAACCCCCGGCCCGATCGGGTCAGGACGCTGCTCGACATCAACCTAGCGAAAGGTTCTGAACATGAAACACGTCTCCCTGATCGCCGCCTGCGCCACGATGGTCGCGCTGGCCGCTCCTGCCGCGGCCGATGGTCATGCGCCTTTTGGCCCGCTGATCACGCCTGACGCGCTGTCCGGGCAGTTCGACGGCACCGCGCCGCTGGTGCTGGACATCCGCGGCGACGCTTACAAGGATGGCCATATTCCCGGTGCCGTCTCCGCCCCCTACGGCCTGTTTCGCGGACCGCAGGACAACCCCGGTCAACTGCCCTCCGAAGACAAGCTGACCGAGGTGCTGCGCAGTCTTGGCGTGACCACCGACCGCCCGACGGTCATCGTGCACCAAGGCAGCAACGAGACTGACTTCGGCGCCGCCGCGCGCGTCTACTGGACGCTGAAATCCAGCGGCGTCAGCCAGCTTGCCATTCTGAACGGCGGCATGAACGGCTGGACGCAGGCCAAGCTGGCCACCACCGTTGACGCGCCCGCCCCCACGCCCAGCACCATCACCGTCAGCTTTTCAGACCAATGGCTTGCCACGACCGACGACGTTCTGGCCATCGTGAACGGCGACCGCGAGGCCAAGCTTGTCGATGCCCGCCCGGAATCCTTCTGGTCGGGCAATCAGGCGCATCCGGCGGCCGCCCGCCCCGGAACGCTGCCGCAATCGCAGTATTTCACCCACTCGAACTGGTTCTCGGACGACCCCACGCTGATCGACGCCTCTGCTGCCGCGTCGCTTGCGCGTGACAACGGGTTCCAGGATGGCGATCGTCTGGTATCGTTCTGCAACACCGGGCATTGGGCGGCGACCAACTGGTTCGCGCTGAGCGAACTGGCCGGCATCGACGACGTGAAGCTGTTTCCGGAATCGATGGTCGGCTGGTCGAATGCGGGTCACGAGATGGCCAATGTTCCCGGCCCGCTGCGCAACCTGTGGAATCAGGTCAAGAGCATCTTTTGAGGACCGCGTGACGCAATGACTCCGACGACCGACACCGCACCCGTCCAAAGATCCGCCGTTCTCGAACGCGGAGCACTGATCGCCGTCGGCCTTGCGGTCGTGATGGCGGTGGCACTGGCGGCGGGTGCGCGGTTCGGCGCGTTGCTTCTGGTGGGTCTGGGCTTTGGCATCACGCTCGAGGGGCTGCGGTTCGGCTTTGCCGGGCCGTGGCGCGCAATGATCGTGCGGCGCGAGCCCGCGGGCCTGCTGGCGCAGCTTGTGTCCATCGGCCTTGTGGCGGTTGTGGCCTTTCCGTTGCTGGCGGCCAACACGAGCGAACTGACCGGCGCCCATGCCCCCGTCGGCGTGGCGATGATCGGCGGCGCCTTTGTCTTTGGCATCTGCATGCAGCTTGTTCTGGGCTGCGGGTCGGGCACGCTGATCAACGCGGGCTCGGGCAATCCGGTGGGGGCCGTGGCCTTGCCGTTTTTCGCCATCGGCAGCTTTGCCGGGGCCTATCACATCGACTGGTGGATCGGCCTTGGCACCGCGCCGGTGGTGGCCTTTTCGGGCACATCGGGGCTTGCCATCACGTTGCTGGGGCTGGCAGCCGTCGCGGGCATGGCGATCTGGCTCGCGGCGCCCGGCGCGGCGCGTATCCCGCGCCGGCTGTGGCTTGCCGCGATCTTCGTCGCGCTCTTCGCGGTCGGAAACCTCGTGATCTCGGGGCAGCCCTGGGGCGTGGTCTATGGTCTCGGGCTCTGGGCCGCCAAAGGCGCGCAGGCGTTGGGGGCGGATCTGTCGGCGTCGGCTTTCTGGGCCGCGCCGACCAATGTCGAACGCCTCGGCCAAAGCATCCTGACCGACGTGACCTCGCTGACCAACCTCGGCCTCATCGGCGGTGCGCTGCTGGTCAGCCTGTGGCGCGGCGGCCTGTCCGCCGGCCTGCCCCGCTTGCCTGCCCTGGCCTGGGGCGTGACGATCGTCGCGGGATTCCTGCTTGGCTATTCGTCGCGGCTGGCCTTTGGCTGCAACGTCGGCGCATTCTTCAGCGGGGTGTCCACCGGCAGTCTGCACGGCTGGGTCTGGTTCGTCGCGGCGTTTGCGGGGTCGTATTGGGGCGTGCGGATGCGCCCCGCCCTTGGGCTGGAGGCGCGCGCATGACCCGCAAGCCCGTCGCGCTGATGGTGTTTCTCTTCGTGCTGGCCCTGGTCTTCGCGGATCTCTCGGTCAGCGCGGCCCTCAATCCCTACAAGGCCCCACCCGCCCTGGCGCTGGGGTCAGGCCAGGCCGCCGGGGGCGCGCATTGCGCCGCCGTGCCGCCGCTCTGAGCGGCACGCGTTTTCTCGCGATCTCCCACACAGATTTGGTGACAGGTCGGCCAGAGCCGCGTAGCCTGTAGGTTCGGGACCGTGACGGACGGATTGGTCTGCGCGCGGCATTCACCACCGGGAGGATATTTCATGACACTGACTTTAACCCGCCGCGCCCTTGCCGTCGCCGCGATCGTGACCTGCGGCGCGTTCAGCGCGCAGGCGCAGGGCTTTACGCCCGAAAACCCCGAATGCATCGCACCCGCCAACCCCGGCGGCGGATGGGACTTCACCTGTCGCCAGGTCGGCAAATCGCTCCAGGATCAGGGGCTCATTCCGTCCACCATGCAGGTCGTGAACCTTGCGGGCGGCGGCGGCGGTGTGGCCTTTGCCGAAGTCGTCAACAAGCGCAACGACGAAAACGATCTGATCGTGGCGGCGTCTTCGGCCACGGCCACCCGGCTGGCGCAGGGCGCCTATCCCGGCAACACGATGGACCAGGTCCGCTGGCTGGCGTCCGTGGGGGCGGATTACGGCGTGATCGCCGTCGCCGCCGACAGCGAGATTTCGACGCTGCCCGAACTGCTGGAGAAGATCAAGATCGACCCCACTTCGATCTCGGTCGCGGGCGGGTCGGCGGTGGGCGGTTGGGATCACCTCAAGGTGCTCATCGCGACCAACGCCTATGGCATCGATGACGTGCGCGTCGTCAAATACATCGCCTTCGACGGCGGAGGCGAGGCCGTGACCCAGCTTTTGGCCGGATCGGTGCAGGCCTTTACGGGCGACCTGTCCGAAGCCAAGGGGTTCATGGACAGCGGCGACGTCAAGGTGCTCGCGGTGCTGGCGCCAGAACGGTTGGGCGGTCAATTCGCCGATATCCCTACGGCGACGGAACAGGGCGTGGACGCGATCGGCGCGAACTGGCGCGGGTTCTATGCGCCCGGCGGCATGTCAGACGCCGCCTACGACTATTGGGTGGACAGGATCGGAACGCTTTACGCCTCGGACGACTGGAAGGCGATCATGGAGGCGAACGGCCTGGCGCCGCTGAGCCTGCAGGGGGCCGAATTCGAAGCCTTCGTGGCCGACTCCGTCGCCCAGATCGAAGCAATCTCGCGCCAGATCGGCATCATCCAGTAGACCCCGGTCGCACGCCCTGTGCCCTGCGGCACCAGGGCACCGGGCGTGCGCACCCCGTCAAAAGGACACAGGCATGAGCGACAGGATTTTCGGTCTCGTCGGGCTTTGCGTCGCGGCGATCTTTGCCTGGCGCGCGACGTTGATCCAGGAAAGCTTTCTCAGCGATGCGGTCGGGCCAAAGGCGTTTCCGCTGATCATCGCGGTGGTTCTGGCGCTGTCCTCGCTGTATTTCGTGGTCCGCCCCGACCCCGATCCGCGCTGGCCCCCGGTCGGGCGGCTGGCCGAGATCGGGATGGCCGTGGCGGTGTTATGTGTCTATGCGGTGGCCCTTCCCGAACTGGGGTTCGTCATCGCCACCGCCTTGGCCGCGACCTACCTGACGTGGCGGCTTGGCACCGCGCCGCTGTGGTCGGTGGTCGTGGGCGTTCTGACCTCCGGCGGTATCTACACCGTGTTTCACCTGATCCTCGGCCTGTCGCTGGCCCGGGGCCCCCTGGGATTTTAGGAGCCACCCGACATGGATACGCTTTCGGCATTGGGCGACGGATTTTTCATCGCGCTGACCTGGCAGAACCTGCTGCTGGCGGTATTGGGCTGTTTTCTGGGCACGGTCATGGGCGCCCTGCCCGGTCTTGGGCCGTCCAACGGGGTGGCGATCCTGATCCCGCTGGCCTTTACGCTGGGGCTGGGGGCGACGCCCGCGCTGATCCTGCTGACGTCGGTCTATTACGGCGCGATGTATGGCGGCAGGATCAGCTCGATCCTGCTCAACATTCCGGGCGACGAACCCGCGATGATGACCTGCCTCGATGGCTACCCGATGGCGCAGCAGGGACGCGCGGGCGAGGCGCTGGCGCTGTCGGGCGTCGCGTCCTTCTTCGGCGCGTTCTTCGCGACATGGGGGCTGGTCCTTCTGGCGCCGCAACTGGTCAAGGTGGCGCTGCTCTTTGGCCCGGCGGAATATTTCGCCCTGTTCACGCTGGCCTTTGCCACCCTTGGCGGGGTGTCATCGACCAACCAGGCGAAGTCGGCCTTTGCCGCGGCGCTGGGTCTGGGGCTGGCCATGGTGGGCGTGGACACGCAGACCGGTGTGCCGCGCTTCACCTTCGGCGAGGTGCACCTGTATGACGGAATCGATTTCCTGGTGGCGATCGTCGGGCTGTTCGCCCTGTCGGAGGTGTTCATCTTTCTTGAGCACCGCAGCACCGATGCCGACGCGGCCCCGCCAAAGGTCAAGATCGGCCGCATCACGCCCAGCCTCGGCCTGATCCGGTCCTGCTTGCCGACGATGATCCGGTCCACCGGACTTGGGTTCCTGGCAGGCGTGCTGCCGGGTGCGGGCGCCTCGCTTGGCTCCTTCATCTCCTATTCGGTGGAAAAGCGCCTGGTCGACAAGGCGGGCACCTTTGGCACCGGCGACCCGCGCGGGGTGGCCGCACCCGAGGCGGGCAACAATGCCGCCGCGGGCGGTGCGCTGGTGCCGATGCTGGCGCTGGGGGTGCCGGGGTCGGGCACCACGGCGGTGCTGCTCGCGGTGCTTTTGTCGCTCAACATCACGCCGGGGCCGCTGCTGTTCACGCAAAACCCCGATGTCGTCTGGGGGCTGATCGCGGCCCTGTTCATCGCCAACGTGATGCTGCTGGCGATGAACATACCGATGGTGGGGCTTTTTACCCGCGTATTGCTGGTGCCGCCCCGCATTCTGATGCCGGTGGTGGCGATGGTGTCCTTCGTCGGTATCTACGGCATTTCGGGCTCCAGCTTCGATCTGCTGGTCATGATCGGATTCGGGGTTCTGGGCTGGGTGCTGCGCAAGCTCGATGTGCCGCTGGTGCCGGTCATCCTTGGCACGCTGCTGGGCAACGCGATGGAATCCAACCTGCGTCGCGCCATCACCATCGACAACGGCAACTGGGGCACGCTCATCGATTCGCCCCTGTCGATCGCGCTCTGGACGATTGCGGCCATCGGGTTCGTCCTGCCGATCGTTGTCGGCAAGGCGATGAAGCGGCGGATGCGCATGGACGCGGAAGGCGCGCTGCGCGACTGATCCGGCTCAGGCCCGCGCGCGCGCGGGAGGGGGCGGGCCAGGATCAGTGGCCCGGACGCCCCGACGCCAACGCAAGATGATGCGCGCGGTGGTGATCGCCCAGGGCCATCAGCCCGAAAAAGCCCAACGCACGGATCTGGCGCGCGTCGCCCGTGACGCGCCAGACAATCGCGTCGCCCTGCGCCGCGACCTGCGACAGCCACCCGGTTTCAGCGGCCAGAACAGGGGCATGGGCGGGCACCATGCGCCCGGCGGCCGCGCCCCCGGCCCCGAGGGACGAGATCCGCATTTCCAGCCCGCCGACGATGCCGGCCTGCGTGACCTCGGCCGCCGTCACCAGCATATCCATATCGACCAGATGATCGCGTAGCGCCCCGATATCGACGCGGTCCCACTGCGTGTCGGGGTCGCGGCGCAGCTCCGCGATCACCTCGGCCAGCGCGGCGAACGCGCCCTGTCCCGGCTCGCTCAGACCGGTCCCGGGGGCCTGCGCCACATGCGCATGGGCTCCGTGGCCGGAGCTTTGTGCCCGCGACGGGTCGGGGCCCAAGATCAACACGGCGCAGGTCGCGAGACTGGTCAGGAAAAATCTTTTCATCGTTGTCTCCTTTTTGGCGGACACTAGGCGACAAATTGCGCCGCACATATGATTGCGGTCATATCGGCGCATTTCGCCGCGCGGGCGGCGCCCGCACCACCGGACAGGCATCCCTTGCCATCCGCACGCGTTTCGTGGTGTCTCACACCCAGACCCGACAGCACATCCACCCACAGTCAGGAGATACACCACATGACACCGACGCATGTCACGCCAGCGGCCAGCGGCTTTGCCCTGGCACAAGGACGCATCATCACCGGGGCGCGGACATGATGCGCAATGGGGGGCAACTCATTGTCGACTGTCTCGTGGCGCTCGGGGCCCGGAAAAGCTTTGGCGTGCCGGGCGAGAGCTATCTCGCGGTTCTGGATGCCCTGCACGACACCCGAGGAACGCTTGATTTCGTACTTTGCCGCAACGAGGGCGGGGCGTCTTTCATGGCCACCGCCTACGGCAAGCTGACGGGCACGCCCGGCATCTGCATGGTGACGCGCGGGCCGGGTGTCACCAATGCCTCCATCGGGGTGCACACCGCGATGCAGGACAGCACGCCGATGATCCTGTTCGTGGGACAGGTCGGCACCGATATGAAGGGCCGAGAGGCGTTTCAGGAAATCGACTATCGCGCCGTGTTCGGCACGATGGCGAAATGGGCGGTCGAGATCGACGACGTGGACCGGATTCCCGAAATCATGGCGCGGGCGTGGAAAACCGCCACGACCGGGCGGCCCGGCCCGGTGGTCGTCGCCCTGCCCGAGGACGTGCTGACCAGCCGGACCGACGCCGCGCCGCTGCGCGGTCCGGCGGAGATCGCGGAGCCCGCCCCGGCCCCCGCCGCGCTGGACAAGATGCGCGCCGTCCTCGCACAGGCCCAGCGCCCCGTGATCCTCTATGGCGGCTGCAACTGGACGCAGGCGGGCAGCCTGGCGTTGCAGCAGTTCGCCGAAGGCTCGGACATTCCCGTTGTGTCGGTGTTCCGCTATCAGGACCAGTTCGACAACACCTCGCCCACCTTCTGCGGCGAGGCCGGGGTCGGCATGGTGGCATCGGTCAGGACGCTGCTGGCGGATGCGGATGTGATCCTTGCCGTCAACAACCGCTTTGGCGAAAACTCGACCGAAGGCTACACGCTGCTGGACGTACCGCTGCCCAAACAGCGGCTGATCCACGTGCATGGCTCGGATCTGGAGCTGGGCAAGGTGTACCAGCCCGAACTGGGGATCCAGGCCGGGCCCAACGCCTTTGCCGCCGCCCTTGCCGAGATGGCGCCGGTCACGGGCGGCTGGTCGGGCTGGCGGGCGGATGCGCGCGCGGCCTACGAGGCCGGGTTCGACCTGCCGGATCTGACTTCGCCGGTGGACATGGGCAAGGTCACCGCCCATCTGCGCGCGGTGCTGCCCGAGGACGTGATCGTGACGAATGGCGCCGGCAATTTCACCGTCTGGCCCAACAAGTTCTTTTCCTACGGGTCCAAGGCGCGGCTGCTCGCCCCGCAGTCGGGGGCGATGGGCTATGGCGTGCCGGCCGCGATCGCGGCCAAGGTCGCCTGCCCGGACCGAACGGTGGTGTGTTTCGCGGGCGACGGTGATTTCCAGATGACCTGCCAGGAACTCGCCACCGCGCGGCAGGCCGGTGCGCAGCCGATCATACTGGTGCTCAACAACGGAATCTATGGCACGATCCGTGCGCATCAGGAACGGCATTACCCGGCGCGCGTGTCCGGCACCACGATGGTGAACCCGGACTTCGTGGCCCTGGCCAAGGCCTACGGCTTCCACGCCGAGCGCGTCGGCGCGACCGAGGATTTTGCCGCCGCGTTCGACCGCGCGCTGGCCTCGGACAGCGGTGCGCTGCTCGACCTCGACATATCGCCCGAAGTGCTGACCCCGCGGGTCACCCTGACCCAGATGCGCGAAGCGGCGTTGAGCGCGCAGAGCACGAATTAGTCCGGGCCAGGCCCGGCCCGGCAGCGGCGCGGTAGAAATCACACGCGGCGCGGCACGGGTCCGGGCGGGTGCAAGCGGCGGGATGATGCCATCATTCCGCGGCTTGCGGTACGCTCGCGGGCTGGATGTTGTGGTTGAGCCGGAAGAGGTTACCGGGGTCGTAATGCGCCTTGATCCGCGCCAGCCGGTCGATGTTGCCGCCATAGGCATTTGGCAGGCGCGCGGTCTCGTCCTCGGGCATGAAATTCACATAGACGCCCCCGGTCGAATACTGCGCCATCGTGTCGAACAAGTCCCGCGCCCAGCCAATGCAGGTTGCGTCCTTCTCCGGCTCGGCCCAGCGGGTGTGCACGTTCATGATGAAATGCGAAGCGCGTTGCGGATAGGCGGTATCCGATGCCGCAACCCGCGCCATCGCGCCGCCCACATGGGCGATGAAAATCTCTGTCGCGGGGTCGGGCAGGTTGTTGGCGGCCGCCACCAGTTCGCGTATCGCGGCCTGCGGCAGGCTTTCGAAGTCATGGCTTTTCCAATAGTTGCGCTGACCGGAAACCAGCAGAGGATCGAAAGCGGCCTGCCATCCGACAAAGGGATGCGGGCCGATGACGTCGGCGATCGGATCGCCCAGCGATCGCAGTTCGGCCATGGCGCGTTCGCCCTCGGCCATGTCGCCCGCATAGCAGGCGGCAAAGATCAGCACCTCCTTGCCGTGCCAGTCCTCGGGAATGAACGGCAAGGGCGGCGCCTTGCGCAGCACCGCCCAGACCGTCAGGTCATCCTCGGCGGTGTCGGTCAGCTTGGCAAAGGCGGCCAACAGGTCCGGCGCCTGGTCCAGAGGGTGCACGATGAGACCGGACAGAACCTGCGGCCCAAGCGGGTGCAGATCGAATTCGAACGCGGTCACGACGCCGAAATTGCCACCGCCGCCGCGGATCGCCCAGAACAGATCCGCGTGGTCGTCGGCGCTGCATGTGACGATGGCGCCATCGGCTGTGACCACGTCGGCCGCGCGCAGGTTGTCGACGGTCATGCCGAATTTCCGGGTGGTCCAGCCGAACCCGCCGCCCAGCGTCAGACCGGCGATCCCGGTCGTCGAATTGATGCCCAGCGGTACGGTCAGGGCATGGGCCTGGGTTTCCTTGTCCACGTCCGAAAGCAGCGCGCCCGGTTCCACGACCGCTGTCCGCTCGCTCGGGGCGACCCGCACCGAGGACATGCGCGACAGATCCAGCAGCAGCGCACCGTCGGCAACGGCATGGCCCGCAATCTGGTGGCCGCCGGAGCGGACCGCCAGCAGCAGGTTGTGATCGCGCGCGAAATTCACGACAAGCTGCACATCGCTTGCACCCATGGCCCGGACGACAAGCCCGGGCTTGCGGTCGACCATCCCATTCCACAGGGTTCGGGCGGTCTCATACTCGGCCGAGCCCGGCGCATGGATCGCGCCCCGAAGTGCTGCGTCAAGCGGCTCGATCTCGGCCGACGACATATCGGAATGGCCACCGTCCAGTATTTTAATGCGAAACATAGCGATATCCTTCAATTTGAAATTGAGGATTCTTGCCTGACTTGCCCGTAAACGAAAAATCCAGCTTGAAAACCGCTGGCTGAAGCAATCGGAACGCGATCGGAACTGGTTCGAAACCCGGGCAATACCCGGCAGAAAGGCTTAGGCGAAGACGCCGGGATCGATCCGGTCGACAGGAGTGATGACATCGGCCGGGATGTTCAGCTTGCGCGCCGCACGCTGCAGCGACGCTTCGTCGGGCGCTTCGTAAAGACAGTATGTCTTGCGCTTGTCCGCGCTCAGGAACGAGTAAATCCACTCGACCCCTTCTGCATCGTTAATCGCCTTGATGCTCAGCCTGGCCTCGTCGTCGAGGTCAAGCTGCTCGGCAAACTGGCGCTCAATGATAAATCTTGGCATTCCGACCCCGTCTGAGACTGGTTGCCGCAGTCAGTGAAGATGCCCCACCAACTTTGACGTCAACGCGACCATACCCGATTTGGCGGCAATCTCCAACGCTTCCGTTTCAAGCCGCTCTGCCAGGGTGATATCCGCCGCGCGGCCCTGCGCACGCAATCCGCGGGCGTAGTCGGCTTTGGTGTGCGCGATCCAGGGGCTGGCGCGCATCCGGCTGTCCAGTTGCAGCGCGGCTTCGAAATGCTCGCGCGCGGTGTCCCAATCGCCCAGCATCGCCGCAAGCCCGCCAAGCCGCCGGGCCGCGGCGCCATTGCAGACGGTGGCCACCCCCGCCGTGATCGTGATGTCCCTGTAGGGCAGCAACAGATCGTAGATGCGCGCCGCCAGCCGGTCGTCCCGCGTGCCGATGCAGACCTCCGACAGGTAGGTCAGCGTCGTGGAATACATCGCGTCCATGGGCAGGTTGAACCCCGCCTCGTCGAATTCGCCAAGGATCCGGCGCGCGGCATCGTGATACCCCAGTTCGCAGGCGATGACCGCGAAACCGGGCTTCCACGCCGGATCGCCGGGCATGTCGTCCATCAGCCGCTTGATGATCGGGGCCACTTCGTGCAGGCGGGCCTGTTCGCGGCGGATGGTGAACAACTGCACGCCATAGACGCCCTCGACATGCGCACCATGCGTCATCCGCCCGACCTTGAGCGCCTCCTGCGCGAACGCCTCCGCCGCCGCGAAGTCACCATCCAGGATCGCCATCATCGCCCGCCCGTGGCGTTCTACCCAATGCAGTTGCAGGTGGTTGCGCGCCTGTCCGACCTCGTCCAGTCGGTCCAGCGCCTCTTCGGCGCCTGCCCGGTCGCCCATTTCCGCGCAGATATAGAAATTGATCGACCGGTCGCGCCCCTGGTCGATGTCGTCCAGCTTGTCGGCGATGGCCTGCATCTCGGCCAACTGCTGCTTCCAGTCGCGCACCTCCTGGGGGTCGCGTGCCTTCAACGGGGCAAAGAACCGCGACATCCGGACCGCGAACTGCGCCTTGAGATCGCCCAGCCTTTCAGCCAGCGCCACCGCCTCCCGGCTGTAGCGCGCCCCGTCCGAGAAATGGCCCCGGTGCATCGCGCAGCGCGCCAGTTGGCTCAGCAGCCTGCACCGCAGCCTTTCATCATCGGGCGACAGATGCTCGATGGCCTGCTGGCACAGCGTGTCCGCCAGCTCGACACGCTCGCCCGCGATCAGGGCCGCTTCGGTAAACCTGTAGGCGGCCTCGGCGAAAAGCGTATCCCGCAATTCATCGCGGGCGGCCTCCGCCGCCCAGGACAGCGCCTTGAGCGACTCCGGCAAGCGACCGATGCTTTCATAACTGCGGCCGACGAGGATATGCGCGATCACACGTTGCTCCAGCGCGTCGTCGCCCAGGTGCGCGCTGCCGTTCAGCAGTTCCTGCGCATGCGAGACGGCTTCCTCGCTGGCGGAGCGTGCCAGCGCCTTTTCCGCGGCCGCCCGCCAGTGCGCGAACGCCGCCGCATGGTCATCGGCTTCGGTCAGGTGGCGCGCGACGAGTTCGGGCGCGCGTTCGATTTCGGCCGGCCGAACGGTCAGCAGCGCCTGCGCCACGAGGGCGTGCTGGTCCCTGCGCGTCGCCGTCATCATCGACTGATAGGCCGTGTCGCGGATCAGGGCGTGGCGAAAGACATAGACATCGCCGGCCTGACCGCTTTCGAACACCAGCCCGGCGCGACGCAGCTCTTCGAGGTGGCCCGCGATCTGCGGCCTCGGCATGCCCATCGCCGCGCACAGGACGGCCGGTTCGAATTCCCGCCCCAGCACCGACGCCGTCAGGGCCACCTGCTTGGCGGCGGGCGGCACCGCATCGAGGCGCGCCATCATGGCCCCTTGCAGCGTCGAGGGCACCTCGGCCGCGGCCAGATCGCCCGAAGACTGCATCGCCCGGACGACTTCCTCGACGAACAGCGGCACGCCATCGGTGCGCGCAAGGACCGTATCCACCATCGCCTTGTCCGGCACTTGCCCCAGAATGGCTGCGATCAGGTCGCTCACGTGGTCCTGGCTCAGTTTTCGCAGTTGCAGGGTCGAGACAACGGCGGTCATGTCGGCCCAGGTGTTGACCCATTCCGGGCGGTGGGTCGCGAGCACCAGAAGCGGGATGTCGGAACAGGTCGCGATCACGCGTTCGATCACGCGCTGGGTTGACGGGTCGATGCAATGGGCGTCCTCGACCACCAGCAAGACGGGTTTGATCTGCGTCTGTGCCCTGATGGCCTCGACAAGGGTCTGGGTCGTGAGGTCTTTCTGCTCCTGCGGCGCCAGCGAGGTCACCGGCCGCGCCAGATCCGACGCCGGCGTCACCAGCGCCGCAAAGACGGGCAGCATCTTGGTGTCGATCACGCCGCGCTCGGCCAATGCCCGGCTCAGCCGGTCGGCGATCCTGGTGTCGTCATCGCCCGGGCCGATCCCGGCATCGCGCGACATTCGATCCGCCACCGGGTGAAACGGGCTGTTCGAAAAATAGGGCGAGCAATTCCAACGGATGACATGGGCGGCGTCGGCATCGACGTCCTTGGCCAGGAACTCTTCGGCAAGCCGCGATTTTCCGATGCCGGCTTCGCCCACCAGCACCACCGCTTCGCCGGCCCCCGAACGGGCGCGGGCCCAGGCCTGCTGCAACAGATCCCGTTCGGTCTGCCGGCCCACGATCTCGCGGTCGGCATCGCCGTAGATCGTGCGAAACCGGCTTTCCGCGTCGCGTTCGGCCACCACCTGAACCAGCGGCTGCACCTCGTCAAAGCCTTTCAATTCGACCGGCCCCAGGTCCGAAAATTCAAACGCCGACGCGATGAGCTGCCGGGTCTCGGCAGGCAGAACGACCGTGTTCGCATCAGCATGTGCCTGTATCCGCGCCGCAAGGTTCAGAACCCGCCCGGTGGCGGCGCCTTCCTCGAAGGAGTTGCTGCCGATGAAATCCCCGACCACGACAGGACCGCTGGCCACGCCGATGCGAGAGGCCAGCGGGCGGCCATCGGGCCCAAGGATCTGCTGCACGCGCTTGATCGCCTCGAGTGCGGATTTCACCGCGCGGTACAGGTGATCCTCGTAGGCCGTCGGCCAGCCGAAGAACACCAACAGCCCATCGCCGAGGTATTTCGCCACATAGCCGCCATAGCGCGACACCTCGCCCGCCACGGTATCTTGATACCGCTGCAGCAGGGTCCGCATTTCCTCGGGGTCGAAGCGGTTGGTCATTTCGGTGAAGCCGACCAGATCGGCAAAGAGCACCGTCAGGTGGCGGCGTTCGGCAGGGGAGGTTTGCGGCGCCTCCGCATCGGTGCGGACCGGGGAATGCGTCTGTCCGCCCGCGACGGATTGCGCCGTGACGGTCTGCGCGAAGGCTTCGATGGCGGCCAGAATGATCCGCCTGTGCCCAAGGCTGATCTGCATCTCGCGCAGGTCTTCTTCGGTGAGGTGGGGCAAGGCGCGCAGGTCGATGTCATGCGTGCGAAAGGGCTCGGAATACTGGCCAAGACCGAGGCCGTCCAGCCAGGTGTCGATCGTCATGCCCATTGTCGCGGAATACCCCCCATCGGGTGATCCACCCCAGTTTTAAAGCATCGCCGGGTGTCTGCACAGCCCCTTAACGCCGGGCCCGATGCGACGGCCCAATGTCGGCGGCGCACACTGGCGGGCGCGGCGGCCTGTCCGGCGCTGGGTTCGTTCGCTACCGCTGCGCGGTAATGGAGCGGCGGAACAACAGCAAGCTGACCAGAAAGAAGGCCGCCCCAAGAACGGCCATGTTCATAAGCACCGGCCAGACGACCGCGAACGTGGCGCCCCGGAAAACGACCGCCTGGGCGAATTCCATGAAATGGCGCGACGGCAGCAGCCAGGTGAAAGGCCGGATGAAATCTGGCTGGCTCTCGATCGGGCTCATGCCGCCCGACAGCATCATCATCGGCACGATCGTCAACAGGATCAGCAGCGCGAATTGCGCCATCGTGCGCGCCACCGTGCCCAGCAGGATCCCGATGGCCGCGGCGGCAAACAGATAGGTGGTCACACCAAGGAGCAGCAGCGCGCGCGACCCCGCGATCCGGACCTCCAGCAGACCTTCGACGACGAAAAGCAACGACAGGGTAAAGGCCGTCAGGATGACCAGGCCATTGGCCCAGACCTTGGCCATCGCGATCTGGAATGACGTCAGGGGCATCACCAGCAGATGTTCGATCGTGCCGTGTTCGCGTTCCCGCAACAAGGCGGCCCCGGTCAGCACGATGGTCAGGATCGACAGGTTGTTGAGCAACGCATTGATCGCCAGGAACCATTCGTCGGCCCCGTTGGGGTTGAACGCCCGCCGCATCGTCAGGGCCACCGGCGGCTCAAACTCCTCTCCGAAGTGCTGGGTGAAATGGATGATCTCGCCTTCGATGATCGATTGCAGGTAGCCTGCGCCCTGCGCCGCCTGCGCGACCGCCGTGGCATCGATATTGAGTTGCAACGCGGGTTTGCGCCCCAGCCTGACATCGCGCTCGAAACCGGGCGGTATGACCAGCACGAACATGTACCGACTTTGATCCATGCTGACATCGACGTCGCGCGCGGCGATCTCCTCTGCGGGGCGGAAATAGGGCGGATAGAACGCCGTGGCGATCTGGCGCGACAAGGCAGAGCGGTCTTCGTCAACAACTGCTATCGAGGCGTTGTTGACGTCCTCGGCGCTGCCCGTGGCTTCGCTGTAGATCGAAAAGGTGAACGACCAGATGAGAAAGACGAACATCACCATGTCGCTGAAGAAGCTGCGCAATTCCTTGCTGCCGAGCCAGAAGATATTGGTAAGCTGGCGCATCGCCTAATCCATTTGTTTCTTGAGCAGGAGGGCCGCGAAAATGGTGAACACCGGTGCATAGATCAGCAAGAAGACCAGATCGCGCAGCAGATCGCCCAGCATCAGGCCCTTGGTGAAGGCCCCGACGCTGAGATGGACGAAATAGCCCGTCGGCCAAAGCATCCCGATCACGCGGGCACCGCCCTCCAGCGTGGAAATCGGCTGCATCATTCCCGAAAACTGCGTGGACGGCAGCAAGGACAGGATCGCCGTCGCGAACACCGCGGCGACCTGGGTCCGGGTGAAAGTCGACACGATCAGGCCAAACCCCGTGGCAGAGGTAACATAGAGCAGCGCCCCCAGCGTGAGCGCCGCCATGCTGCCCTTCAGCGGCACCTGCAGGACAAGCACCACCAGCAGGGACATGAACAAAAAATTGACCAGTCCGATCAGGACATAGGGCAGTTGCTTGCCAATCAGGAATTCGGCCCGGCTGGTGGGCGTGACATAAAAGTTGGTGATCGTGCCAATCTCCTTTTCGCGCACGATGCTGACCGCCATGAGGATCGCGGGGAACAGCATGAGCAGGATGGCGGGCACCGATGGGCCCACCGCGAAGATGCTCTCGAACGACGGGTTGTAGCGGTATCTGGGCTCGACCTCGACCAGTTCGAAGTCCGGCAGCGCCCGCCCGCTATCGCGCATCAGCTGGTCGAGATACCTTGAATGCGCGCCGGATACATAGCCTTCGATGGTTCCGGCGCGCTGAGTGTTCGCACCGTCGATCCAGGCGGAAATTTCGGGTCTGGACGATGTCTTGACATCCCTGCCAAATCCCGGCGGAATTTCCAGCGCCAGCGTGATGTCGTTGGCCGCCAGATGGGTTTCCAGGTCCTCCTGACTGCGCAACTCGGGCCATTCGACGAAATAGCGCGAGCCGGAGTAATGCGTGAGATACGCCCGGCTTTCTGGGGTCTGATCCAGGTCGAGCGCGGCAAATTTCAGGTCTTCGACGTCATGCGAAATGCCGAACGCGATCATCAGCAGCAGGAACATGCTGCCCAGAAAGGCAAAGCCAAGGCGGACGGGATCGCGCAGGACCTCGACAACCTCGCGGTGGCTGAAGGCCAACGTCCGGTTCAGGCTGCGCATCGTCGCGCCCGGTCCGGCCACCCGGGGCCGCGCGGGGCCAATGGCGGTCGCCCCCAATGCCTCGTGCGCGCGGTCGCCGATTTTGACGGTGTCGCGGGGATCGCCGGTCTTGCCCATGTCCTCTTCGATGTAGCTGATGAACGCAGCCTCGAGATCGGGCGCGCCCATGCGCTCCACCAGACGGGCGGGGGTGTCCTGGACCAGAACGCGGCCGTCGTGCATCAGTGAAATCCGGTCGCAACGCATGGCCTCGGTCATGAAATGGGTCGAGATGAAGATCGTCACCCCGTCACGGCGCGACAATTCGGCCAACAGCTCCCAGAACTGATCCCGCGCCACGGGGTCCACGCCGGATGTCGGCTCGTCGAGGATCAGCATTTCGGGCTCGTGGATGATCGCCACGGCCAGCGACAACCGCTGGCGAATGCCAAGCGGCAAAGAGGAAGCCAGCGTGTCGCGGTAGCTGTCCAACCCGAAACGTGCGATCAGCTCGCGGGTCCGGGCCTGGGTCCGTTCGGGTGTCAGGTGGAACAGGCGGCCATGCAGCCGCAGGTTTTGCGTCACCGTCAACTCACCATAGAGCGAAAAGGACTGCGACATGAACCCGACCCGCTTGCGGGTTTCATTCGTGCTCGATGCGATTGGCCTGCCAAAGACGAAGGCCTGCCCCTCCGACGCGGGCAAAAGGCCGGTCAGCATCTTCATCGTCGTCGTCTTGCCGCAGCCGTTCGAGCCCAGAAACCCGAAAATCTCGCCCACGCGAATGCGGAAACTGACGTTGTCGACGGCGGTGAAATCGCCGAACCGCCGTGTCAGGCCTTCGGCCACGATGGCGGTGTCGTCGTCGCCGGTCCTGAGCGGCGGTATCGTCAGCGCCTTGTGTTGAGCGCGCGCGCTGGCAGGCAGCAGTTGCACGAAGGCGTGTTCGATGCTTTCAGATCCGGTGCGGGCTTTCAACCCGGCAGGGGTGTCCTCCGCCAGGATCCGCCCAAGATCCATCGCGATCAGCCGGTCGAACCGTTCGGCTTCGTCCATGTAGGCGGTCGAGACAAGGACCGTCATGTCCGCGGTCTTGGCCTTGATCGCGTCGATCAGTTCCCACAACTGGCGGCGCGACAGGGGGTCGACGCCGGTCGTCGGTTCGTCGAGGATCATCAGTTCGGGGTCGTGGATCAGCGCACAGCACAGCCCCAGCTTCTGCTTCATGCCGCCCGAAAGCTTGCCCGCCGGTCGCGACAGATAGCGGCGCAGACCGGTGGCTTCGGTCAGTCGGTCGATCCGCGATGTCCGCTCGGCGGCCCCGAGACCGAAGAGCTTGCCGAAGAACTCCAGGTTTTCCGCGATGCTCAGCGGCTCGTAGAGATTGCGCCCCAACCCCTGCGGCATGTAGGCGATCCGCGGGCTGATGCGCTTGCGGTGGGCCCGCGACGCCATATCGCCGCCCAGCACCTCGAGCCGGCCTGTCTGAAGCTTGCGCGCCCCCGCGATCAGGCTGAGCAGCGTGGATTTGCCAACCCCGTCCGGCCCGACCAGCCCGATCATCTGCCCCCGGACCAGATCGAGCGAGATGTTGTCAAGCGGCGTCACGGTCTTGTAGCTGTGGCTGAGGCCGCGTATCCGCGCCACCATCGCCGGTCCCTGCCCTGTCGGTTCAGGTGCCATCGGACAATGCCTCATCGGGCAGCGCCTCTGGCGGCAAGGGCGGCAGAAGCGTGGACCAGTCCGGTTCGGGCCAGCCGTCCAGGGGGACGTAGGCGACACCGCGCAGCCCGGTCTTCACGCGCTCGATATTGTGGCGCACGAGCCCGGGCACGATGCGGACCTTGACCCGGAACATCAGCTTGTCGCGTTCGGTGCGGGTCTCGACCTGCTTGGGCGTGAATTGCGAGTCCGGCGACACGAAGCTGACCGTGGCGGGAATGCCGAACTCGGAAATGTCCAGCTTTACCCGTGCCTCGCTGCCGACGGTGACCAGATGGGCCTGCGATGACGGCAGAAAGACCTCCATGAAGATATCGCCGTGGTCGACGACGGTCATGACCTTGCCACCCGCCGGCAGCACCTCTCCGGGCTCCGCCAGACGGTAGAGCACGCGGCCCAGAACGGGCGAGGTCAGAACGCTGTCCTGGATCTGCGTCTCGATCTCTTCGACCGCGGCCTGCGCGGCATCGACGCCTCGTTCGGCAGCGGTGAGATTGGCCGTCGCCGACGCCACATTCGACATGGCGACAGTGCGCTCGGTCAGGCGGATGTCATAGGATTCCTGTGTGGCGTGCCCCCGGTCGAGCAGGCTCGCCGTGCGGTTCAGCTCCTGTTCGGCCAGCGAAAGCTGCGCCTTGCTCATCGTCACCTGCGCCTTGGCGGCCGCAACACGGCTTTGGGCGCTGGCCACTTCGGCCTCGGCGCGGTGCAATTGCGCCCGAAGCTGGGAAATCTCGATTTCCGCGACCACTTGACCGGGATCGACCAGATCGCCTTCGCGGACCGGCACGCGGTGAACGCGGCCCGCGAATTTCGTCGCGATATCGACCTGCGCCGCCTCGATCCGGCCGTTTCCGGCAGCGATCCCGTCCGGCAGCGTGTCCGAATTCCGGGAATTCCAGTAGAAAAAACCCGCGATCACGATCAATATCGTCAAGGCGCCAACAGCGATCTGTCTCGGTGCCATCCGCTTGATCCTCAATCCTGCCGCCCAAAGCCGCGTCGCCCACCGGCGTAAGTGCCTGGGTTGTCGCCCACAGGTGTGAGCGCATGATTTCATGTTTGCGGCGCAGCGGTGTTGATCCACGTCATGCCAATTGCCGCGCGGCCTGGCCGGGGGCCGGCACCGCGCCGATGCGCCCGCCTGTCCCTTGGGCCATGCGTCACACCCCTGGGGCGATCCGCGCCAGGATGCCGGACGCGTCGATGGCGCCCACGGCCCCGCACACGCGCCCCCTGTCATCGGCGAGCCGCGTTGCGACAAAGGCCTCGGCGATGTCGGCGGGCGCATGACGGATCAGGACCGATGCGGTCAGCAGCAGCGCCGTGGCCTCCACGAACCAGCGGGCCTCGGCCTCTGGCGGCACGGTTGGCCAGCGCCCACGATGGCGCTCACGCGCCGCATCGTATCGCGCATCGCCCCCCTTGGCCGCGTCCAGTTCCGCGGTCAGGGCCGCGCCCGCCAAAGGATCCTTGGCAAGCGTGCGCAGAACGTCGAGGCATATGACATTGCCCGACCCCTCCCAGATCCCGTTCAGCGGCGCTTCGCGGTACAAAAGAGGCAGCGGCGTGTCGGTGACGTAGCCCATGCCCCCCATGATCTCCATCGCTTCGCACACGACCACCGGACACAGCTTGTTGGCCAGAAATTTCGCCAGCGCGACCCCGATCCGGGCAAAGGCCCGGTCCTGCGCGGTCGTGCCGTCGAACGCGCCCGCGACCCGCAGGCCCAGCGCCAGCGATCCGTTCCAGTCAAGCACCAGATCGGCCAGCACCGTGCGCATCAGCGGTTGGTCGATCAGGCGTTTCTGAAAGGCGGTGCGATGCGAGACCCAATGATGCGCCTCCGTCAGGGCCGCCCGCATCAGGCCCGCGGGTGCCATCGCGGTGTCGAGCCGCGTGTGGTGGATCATCTCGACAATCGTGCGCACGCCCTGCCCGTCCGCGCCGATCCTGTGGGCATATGCGCGATCGTACTCGATCTCGGCAGAGGCGTTGGATCTATTGCCGAGCTTGTCCTTGAGCCGTTGCAGACGGATGCCGTTGCGCGCCCCGTCAAGCCACCTTGGCACGAGAAAGCACGTAAGCCCCCTGCCGGTCTGCGCAAGCGTCAGGAACCCGTCGGACATGGGCGCGGAGCAGAACCACTTGTGCCCCGTCAACCGCCATGCGGCGCCGTCCCGATCGGCGCGGGTGGTATTGGTGCGGACGTCGGAGCCGCCTTGTTTTTCGGTCATCGCCATGCCCAGCGTCGCGCCCTGTTTTTCGGTCACCTGCCGGACCGACGGGTCGTAGCGCCGCGACAGCAGCCGTGGCCGCCACTCGCCGGCAAGCCCGTCCGCCGCCGAAATGACCGGGACCGACGCATAGGTCATGGTCAGCGGACAGCAATGGCCCGGCTCCACCTGGCTGGCGAGGTACACCATCGCGGCATGGGTCGCGTGACCGCCCGGCACCTGCTCCCAGGGAACCGCCGCATACCCGGCGGCGACCGACATCTGCATGAACCGGTGGTAGGCCGGGTGAAACCGGACCTCGTCCAACCGCCGCCCGCCGCGATCGAACAGGCACAGTTCGGGCGGGTAGCGGTTGGCATCGCGCGCCGCCCGGCGCAGCGACGCCTGTCCCAGGGACTTGCCGTAGCCCGCCAGCAGATCGCCTTGCGCACCGACGGCGGCCGCCATGTCCCGCAGGGCCGGGTCGGTGTTCCATAGGTCGCGGTCACCGGCGTCGGGCGGCTGGTTTCGCACCTCGTGCGTGCCGAGATCGGCGGCAGGATCGACAGTCGCCATGGGACCCTCCTGGATGTGGCAGGCACCGGATGTCGGCGGGTGCCGTCCGGGGCATTGTACCACTCGGGGCGGTGCCGCGGGTTGATCGGTCGCAGAAACGAAAGACAATATCGCCTTCGCGCGCCGCCGTGGCCGCCCTGCGCCCCGCCGCAAGCGTTCCCGGTTGGCGCGGGCCGGTTGGGCCGACCACTCAGGGGGCGACCCCCTCCAGCGGCCAGAAGACCGGGACGAGCAGCAGCAGGATCGCCAGCGACAGCAGAGTCAGCGGAATACCCGCGCGCAGGAAGTCGCGAAATGCGTAACTCCCCGGCCCATAGACCAAAAGCAGCGCAGGTTCGAACGGTGCGATGAAGGACAGCGACGCCGACAGCGTCACCATGACGGCAAAGGGCCGCGGGTCGGCGCCCGACTGGCTGGCCACCTCGATCGCCACCGGGAGCACCGTCAGCGCCGCGGCGGCGTTCGACATCGGCTGCGTCAAGACGACCGTCAGCAGCCCCAGCCCCAGAAGCAGCGCCACCGGGCCCAGCCCGCCCAGCGCCAACAGCACGGACCCAGCCAGCCACGACGCGGTGCCGGACGTGAGCATCGCCACCCCGAAGCTGGACATGCCTCCGATCAGGATCAGCACACGCCAGCTTATCATCCCGAAGGTGTCGGCCAGCGACATGCGCCCCGACAATACCAGCGTCAGCACAGCCAGCAGCAGCGCCACCGACAGCGGCAGCAGCCCGGTGGTTCCCGCCACGATGGCAAGGATCAGGGCCACCAGCGTCCACTTGCCCTCGGCCTGCGTCGGGGGGGCGGGCTCCGGCTGCTCCAGCAACGACAGGTCCGGATCCCGGTCCAGCGCATCGATCGCGTCGCGCGGACCCGACAGCAACACCACATCGCCCGTCCTGAGCCGCATCCAACCGATCAGCGCTGGGGCGGTCTGGTCCCTCCGGTGCAGCGCGAGAACGTGCAGGTCGGGCCGGAGGCTCCTGCGCATGGACCTGAGGCTTTGACCGATCCAGCGTGCGCCCGGCATCAGGATCGCCTCGACCAGAATGTTGGGCGCGCGGATCTGCCCAGGCGTCGTGTCGGCCAGGATCAGACCCAGATGCGGGTCGCTGGCCGCGTCGATCAGCGCGCCGCGCGGCGCGCGCACGATGATCCGGTCCGCCGCCCGCAATTTCCGCCTGGAATCGGCCGACACCCGACCGCCTTCGCGGCTGACCGCCAGGGCGTTGACCCGAAAGCCGCCAAGACCAAGATCGCCGATCGTCTTGCCGATGCTGGACGCGCCGTCGGGCACGGCCAGCGTGGCCATGAACGCCTTACCCCCTTCGGCGGCGCTGTCTTGCGTGTCGGACACGCGCGGCAACAGCCAGTGGCCCAGCAGCGTCATCGCGGCGATCCCCGCCAGGCTGATGGCAACTCCGACGGCGGCGAATTCGAACACGCCAAACGGCTCAAGCCCGAGCCGGGCCATCGCGCCGCTGCCCGCAAGGTTGGTGGAGGTTCCGATCAATGTCGCCGATCCGCCCATCATGGACGCAAAGGCCACCGGCATCAGAAAGCGCCCCGGATGGACCCCCGCCCGCCGCGCGATGTCGGACACCGCCGGGATCAGAACCGCCGTCGTGCTGGTATTGGTCAGGATGCTCGACACCCCTGCGGATACGGTCATCAGCCACGCAAGCGTGCGCCGCTGCCCCATGCCCGCGCCCCGTGCCAGACGTTCCGACATCAACCCGATCAACCCCGAATCAGCAAGCCGCCGCGACAGCACCATGACGCAGGCCAACATCACCACGGTTTCGCTGGCGAACCCTTGCAACGCCACGTCGGCATCCAGCACGCCGCTGGCCGCCAGAACCGCCACCAGCAGCAGCGAGACCTGCTCAACCGGCAGCGTCTCTCTCGCCAACATGACGACCACGCCCACAAAAAGCACCAGCAGCAGAGCGATTTCCGGTGTCATGTGGCCCTGCGCGGGTCTGGGCGGCGCGCCTCGTCGCGGCCGGCGGCATTGGTGCGCCCGCGGGCCGGCATCATCGGCTTTCGACCGAGCGCGCCGATCCGGCCCCCGGCGCGAGCCCGATGCGCAGCACATCGTCCGCGCTGCGGGTCAGGCCCGGTGCCGGCACGACAGAGCGGCGCCCAATCGCATCAGCCAGCCACGCGGCCGCTTCGCCCTTGGCCCGACAAAGCCGGAAACCGCGCCGGCGATATGGCACCATGTCGAGCCCGGCCAAGCGGCCGTCACCGGCGTTCACCTCCGCGAAATAGGCCAGCGCGAGGTCGCCGCGGAATTGCTCGTAGCCCTCGATCCCCTCGTAGTCGTTGATCAGATCGCCGGCGCCATAAAGGATCAGCTTGCCACGATAGATCTCGATGCCCTTGGGATGATGCGACGAATGGCCGAAAACCACGTCGGTTACGGCGTGGTCGATCAGCGCATGCGCCAACGCGCGCTGATCGTCGGGCACCTCGAAGCCCCAATTCCCGCCCCAGTGGATCGAGACGATGAGCACGTCGCCCGGCCCGCGCAGTGGCGCGACCCGGTCGCGGACACGCGCCACTGTCTCCTCGGGGTCTTGGGGCAGCACCTCGATCCCCGGCAGGGTATCGCCCGCCGCCCAGTCACCCGGCACGCCGCTGGTTTCGGCGCCGAAGGCAACGGTGATGACACGGCCCCGCCCTGCGCAGTCCACAACCAGGGGCGCGGCCGCATGTTGAGAATTGCGGCCCGCGCCGACAGTGCCGATCCCGGCATCGCCGAGCGCGTCGAGCGTATCCACGAGCCCCGCCCGCCCCCAGTCCATCACATGATTGTTGGCAAGGATGCAGCCGTCGATACCGGCAAGGGTCAGGACCCCTATATTGTCCGGATGCATCCGGTAGTTGATGCCCTTGGGGGCCGGAACGCCGTCGCGGGTGATCGCTGTTTCAAGGTTAATCAGGCGCAGATCGCATCTGCGGCGGGCAAGTTCATCGCGCAGGTCCCCCCAGACATGGGCATAGGGAACCGGGCGCGGAAGAGGCCCCGACCGGCGCTCGGCCAGGTGGACGTAGCCCTCTGCCGAGGTCATGAACTCCTCGTGGATCCGGGGATCGCCGGGATGCGGCAACACCTGGTCGATGCCGCGGCCCGTCATCACGTCGCCCGCAAGGAACATGCGCAACGACCGCGCTGCATCCTTTGCCGCACCGATCATCGCGCCGACGCCGATACGGGGCCCGCAAGGCCGCAGCCCGGCGCGCCGGTCGCGCGGCACCGGGGCCCGTCACGGCATGCGCCATCGCCCGACACCGCAATCGCCGCGCCGCAAGATGGCCCATCGTCCGGTAAATCCGCATCCGTTTCCATCCCGCAAAGATTACCCCCCGCCCGCGTGCGCGCGTTGACCCGCGTCAAGGACGGCGGGCGCGCGATCCTGTCTAATCGCCGCAAAGACAGGGCCGAGCCAGATGCAAACGCGCGCCGCAGACTTGCAGGGTACTCCGACACTCGAGCAGAAGGTTCGCAGCCTGGCCGATCCTGCGATCCATGCGCCCCTGCCCGCCACCATCGAGACGGTCGAGACGCATATGTCCTGGGTGTTTCTGACCGGGGAGCGGGTGTTCAAGCTGAAAAAACCGATCAGGGAGGATTTCCTGGATTTCAGCACGCTGGACAAGCGCGCCCGGATGGTCGCGCAGGAGGTCCGGCTGAACCGGCGTCTTGCTCGGGATGTCTATCTTGGCGCGCGCGCCTTGCGGATGGCACCGGGCGGGGAGCTGACGCTGTCGGGCGCGGGCCGCATCGTCGACTGGCTGGTCGAGATGCGCCAATTGCCCGCGGACCGTACACTCAGCGCGATGATCGCCAGGGACGGGGTCAAGCCGGGCGACATCAGGCGCGTGGCCGACGCGCTGAGCCTGTTCTACCGCGCGCTGCCGTCCGAGCGGCTGTCAGCTTCGGATTACATAGACCGGTTCGAGGCGCAGCATGCGCGCACCTGCGCCGTGCTCGCGGATCCGGCGCTGGGGCTTGACCCCGAGCGCGCGGCCGGGGCGCTGCGCGGCTTTGATCGCGCGCTCAAGGCCGTCCGTCCCGCCCTGCGCGCCCGCGTCGATGCCGGCCGGATCGTCGAGGGCCACGGCGATCTGCGCCCCGAGCATGTGTTTCTGACCGCCCCGCCCGCGATCATCGACTGTCTTGAATTCAACCGTGCGCTGCGCATGGTGGACCCCTTCGACGAGATCGCCTTTCTGGGACTGGAATGCGCGCAAAAGGGTGCGCATTGGATATACGGCGCGCTGCACGATCTGGTTTCGACGGCGTTGGCGGATGCGCCGCCCCACGCGGTGCTGGCGTTCTACTGGCGCTACCGGGCGTTGTTGAGGGCGCGGCTGGCGCTTCTGCACCGGACCGAAGCCGTCGTGCGAACGCCCCACAGGTGGCTCCCGCTGGCCCGGCGGTATCTTGCCTTGGCCGATCAGGCCGACCTCAGGACCCGGCGGCCGGAAGATCGATGATCGGCAGATTGCCGTTCAACCGGCGGATCGCATCGGCAAAGAGCGGCGCCGCGCTGATCGTCTCGATCCGGTCGGCGACGGGATCGCCCCGCAGACGAAAGGGCGGCACCGTGTCGGTGACGATCCAGCCCGCGACCGCCTGGTCGGCGATCGCCGCTTGCGCGCCCTGGGTGAATAGCCCGTGCGCGGCCAGGGCCCAGGCATCGCGCGCGCCCGCCGCCCGCACCGCCTGCGCCGCGCGGACCATGGTGCCGCCGGAGGCGATCATGTCATCGACGACCAGCACCCGCGCGCCCTGCACGTCGCCCGCCAGAAGGCTGCCACTGACCACGCCGGCGCTGCGGCGCTTTTCCATCAGGGCGAACCCCACCGAACGACCGATCCGCGTCTCGAGCGCCTCGCGGAACAGTTGCGCCCGTTTGACCCCGCCGGGATCCGGTGAGGCCACCGTGACCGCCCCCTCCCCCGCCAGCGCCGCGGCACGCTCCAGCAGCACGCCCCGGCAATCCAGCGCGACCGCCTCGCAGCGAAACGCGTTCTGAAAGGCCACCGGGTTGTGCACCTCGAGCGTCAACACGCGGTCGGTGTGCACCGCTTCGATCAACTGGGCCACGTAGCGGGCGGTCAGGGGGTCGCGCGGCTTGGTCTGGCGGTCCTTGCGCGCATAGGCCAGATAGGGAACCACGGCCGTCACCCGCGCCGCCCCGTTCGTCTTGAGCGCGGCAATGAAGAACAGCAGCCGGGCAAGTTTGTCATTCGGGCTTTCGTCCGGGCCACCATGCAGGCTTTGGATGACATAGGCATCGACGCCGCGCACGCTGACCATCGGGCGGGCCTTGTGCTCGCCATCCTCGAAACCGCGCTCTTCGAGCGGCGCAAGCGGCTGGCCCAGCGCTGCGGACACCGCCTCGCCAAGGCCGCGCGTGGCGCCGAGCGCGAAAACCTTGGGCAATCCCATCACCCTGTGCCCGGCGGGGGCGATGCCGCATCGCCCCGCACAGGGGCCCCCGGTCGCGCCGGGGTCCGCCCTGCGCATCGGCGATCCGGCGCCGCACCGCTGTGCCGCCGAAAGTCGAACGCCCTGGATCGCGGTGTGGGGGTCATGGTCATGTCCTGCCACGCGGGGCCGCCGTGGTCGCCCGCAAGGTCGGCACCCTAGGCGCGTTCGTGATCGCAGGTGTTGAGAGATATCAATGCAAGCCACCGTTCCGTCACGACGCCGCGCCGGGTGACGGGGCGTTCGTGCCGGGCTTGCGCGGCCCCGACCGCCCGCCGGGACGTCAAGGTGTTCGGTTCGGGGCCCATCCGCAGGACCCTAACCTGCCTGACCGGCACGGCTGCGATCGGGCAAGGCCCGCGCCGCGATGCCCTGCGCAGCCCCTCAGACAGGCACCCAACCGATGATTTGCGGCGCTTGCAGCGCCCCGGCCTGCCGCTTGACCTCGCGGCCGCCCTTGAATGCGATCAGGGTCGGAATGCCGCGGATGCCGTATGTCGCGCTGGCCTTTGGGTGGTCTTCGGTGTTCACTTTCACCAGCCGGGCCTGCCCCCTGAGCTGTCCCGCCGCCTGCGTGAACTGCGGGGCCATCATCTTGCAAGGACCACACCAGGGCGCCCAGAAGTCCACGACCAGTGCAAGATCGTCGTTGCGCGCGGCCTTTTGCAGGGTGGCCAGATCGACGTCGATCGCCTTTCCCGTCGCCAGCCGGGCGCCGCAAGTCGCGCATTTCGCGGCATCCAGCCGCTCCTTCGGTGTGCGGTTCACCTGACCGCAGTGCAGACACGTCAGCTTCAGTCCAGCCATTCTCACGCTCCCCGATCGTCCATCACCGATATATGCGCGATCCCGGACGATCCAAGCCCGCCCTGCGCGAGGGCCGCGAGCAGCGCGGTGCCATCGCCCAGCGCATTCGCCAAGACGGACGGCCAGGTTGCGCAGGACCCGATAACCGATCGGTCTGCTTGAGGACCTGTCGAATATGTTCGATAGTCCGGCACGACCACCCATTTTGCCCGTGGTGATATCGATTGAATGATGACGCCCACATAGCACGGAAGTCCCTTGACGTGGTCGCATCGGGCGCACGGGTGTCGATGTCGGGCGAATTGCGGATCGATGCGGTCGAGGGCCTTGACCGGGCCGCCATCCTTGACAGTGCGCGCGGGGCTTCGGTCATCGACATATCGGCGCTGAGCCATGTCGATACAGCAGGCGCATGGTTCCTGATCGACATGCAGCGCGGCATTGCGGCGGCGGCGGGGACCACGGTCGAGATCGAGGGCGCGAGCGACGCGCAGGCGCAATTGATCGAGACGGTGCGCCGCAACATGCCACCCGAAGAGGCCGCCGTGCTTCCGCCGCGCACGCTGGCCGACCGCCTGGAGGCCTTCGGGCGGATGGTGGTTCGCGGGTGGCGCACCTTCGTCGAACTGACCTCGTTTCTGGGTCAGACGGTCGCCACGATTGCGGGCATCGTGATACGGCCTCGCCGGTTGCGGCTCACCTCGCTGGTGCACCATTGCCAGGAGGTCGGGCTGAACGCGGTGCCCATCGTGGCGCTGATGGCGTTCCTCATCGGCGTGGTGCTTGCGTTTCAGGGGGCGGCGCAGCTTCGCCAGTTCGGCGCAGAGGTCTTTGTCGTCGATCTGATCGCGATCTCGGTTCTGCGCGAACTGGGCATCCTACTGACCGCGATCATCGTCGCGGGGCGCTCCGGGTCGGCCTTTACCGCCGCCATCGGCTCCATGAAAATGCGCGAGGAAATCGACGCCATGCGGACATTGGGGCTCGACCCTGTTACCATCCTCGTGGTGCCGCGGGTGCTGGCCCTGATCCTGATGCTGCCTGTTCTGGGGTTCATCGCGGATATCTCCGGGCTGATCGGCGGCGCGGCGATGTCATGGGTCGAACTTGGCGTATCGCCTGCGGTGTTCCAGTCGCGATTGGTGTCCAACACCGATGTCTGGCACTTCGGGGTCGGCATGATCAAGGCGCCGTTCTTTGCGCTGATCATCGGGATCATCGGGTGCTACGAGGGGATGAAAGTGGGCGGCAACGCGGAATCGCTGGGGCGGCTGACCTCGACATCCGTCGTGCTGTCGATTTTCATGGTGATCGTGATGGACGCGCTGTTTTCGATCTTTTTCGCAATTGTGGGGGTATGATGCCCGAACCCGATGCCCAAACGACCCCGCCCCCCGCGCCCGAGACCATCATCAGGGTGCGCGGCCTTGTGACCCGGTTTGACACCCATACCGTGCATGACGGTCTGGACCTGGATGTGCGGCGCGGAGAGATCATCGGCGTAGTGGGCGGATCGGGCACCGGCAAGTCGGTGCTGCTGCGTGCCATCGTCGGGTTGCTCAACCCCGCCGAGGGCCAGATCGAGGTGCTGGGCCAGAGCGTGCGCGACACCTCGGATGACGACTACCGACGGCTGCGACGCCGCTGGGGCGTGATGTTCCAGGACGGTGCGCTGTTTTCCTCGCTGACCGTGCGCCAGAACGTCGAGGCCCCGATGCGCGAGCAGTTGCACCTGGACGACGCGCTGCGCGAAACGCTGGCGGGGATAAAGGTGCGCATGGTCGGCCTGCCTGAAAACGCGCAGGTAAAATATCCGTCGGAACTGTCGGGCGGGATGCGCAAACGCGCCGGGTTCGCACGGTCCATCGCGCTCGACCCCGAGATCGTGTTCCTCGACGAACCCACGGCCGGGCTTGACCCAATCGGGGCGGCGGCATTCGACACGCTGATCAAACAGCTTCAGGCGGCGCTTGGGCTGACCGTCTTTCTGGTGACGCATGATCTGGACAGCCTGCACGCCATCTGCGACCGGGTCGCGGTACTGGCCGACAAACGAGTGCTCGCGGTTGGGACGATGCGCGACATGCTGGATGTCGATCACCCCTGGGTAAAGGAATATTTCCATGGGCCCCGTGCCCGCGCGGCCACGGCTTCGGCACGCCCGGATGGGAGGGCGTAATGGAAACGCGGGCCAATTTCATCCTGATCGGCGCATTCACCCTGATGGGTATCCTCGGGACGCTGGGGTTTTTCATCTGGCTCGCCAGTGTCGAGATCGACCGCCAATACGCGACCTACGGCATCCTGTTCGACGATGTCTCGGGGCTGGACCCGTCGGGGGACGTGCTGTTCAACGGCATTTCGGTCGGCAAGGTGATCGGGTTGCGGATCTACGAGGAAGACCCGTCGAAGGTGTTCACCACCGTCGAGATCGACGCGACGACGCCGATCCGCGAAAACACGGTCGCACAACTGCAATCGCAGGGGGTGACCGGGGTCGCCTCCATCTCATTGTCGGGGGGCACGCCAGGGTCGCCGGAACTGACGGCGCCCGACGGGGGCCTGCCGATCATCGCATCCCGCCGATCGACGGTGCAGACACTGGTCGAAGAGGCGCCCGACCTCCTGAACGAGGCGACCCGCCTGCTGGATCAGTTCCAGGCGCTGACGGGGCCGGAAAACCAGGCTTACGTTGCTGACATCCTGCGGAATCTTGCCAACTCCTCGGGGCGGCTGGACGAGGCGCTGACCGATTTCTCGACCGTGACCGAAACGGTCAGGGATGCCACTGTGCAGATCACCCGCTTCACCGACAGGCTCGACGGTATCGGGGCGGCTGTTTCGACGACGCTGACGCGCGCGGACGAGATGCTGGCCTCGGCCCGGCAAGCCTTTGATACGGCCGATACCGCGCTGACGACCTCGACCACGGCGATGGACAATGCCGGCGGGGCGTTCCGGCAGGCCGAGATCATCCTGCGCGAACAACTGCCCGTTATACTGGCGCGGGTGTCGCAATCGGTGACGTCGATCAATGCGGCTGTCACGGATATCCGGCAAAGATCGGGCGCCACGCTGGACGGTTTTTCGCAAACCGCCGATCTGTTGAATGCGCGGCTGGCTGAGTTGGAGCAAACGCTGGTGGAGGCGAACCAGGCCTTCGATGCCGTGACCGAAGCCTCCGACAGTTTCGACACGCTGGTGGACGGTGACGGCACCCTTCTGGTGGCCGAAGCCCGCGCGGTGCTGAGCGATGCGAAATCGACGCTCGCCCGGATCGAGGCGGTGATGCGCGACGATGTTCCGAACGTCGTCAGCGATATTCGCACTGGCGTGGCGACCGCCTCTGCCGCGGTGGATCGGGTGGCACAGGATCTGACCGGGCTGACAGGCCGGTTCGATCCGCTGGCGACCGATGCACAGCAGGCGCTGACCTCGGCCAGTGCGTTGTTCCAGAGGGCGCAAACGACCCTCGACACCGTCGATCGCGCGCTGACCGCATCGGAAACCGCGTTGGCATCGGCAGAAGCGGCCTTCGATGCGACCACGGATGCGATCGACACGGACCTGGGGCCGGTCCTGTCCGATATCCGCACCGCGTCGGACCGGATCAGCCTGGCGATCGAGGACGTGACCCGCGATGTCCCGGCCATCGCCGCCGACCTGCGCGCCCTGATCAACCGCGCTGACGGCGTCGTGGCGCAGATCGAGGGCGCGGTCGCCGCCAGTGCGCCCGCGATCGGAACCTTCGCCCAGACCGGGCTGCCCGAGCTGACCCGGTTCGGAAGCGACGCGCGCAACCTGGTCAGCGCCCTTAACGCGCTGGTGCGTCGGATCGAACGCGATCCCGCGCGCTTCCTGCTCGACAATCGTGTGCCCGAATATCGGAGATAATGCCATGCGCAGCCTTCACCTGACCCGCCGTGCCGCCCTTGCCGGGGCCTTATCCGCCCTTGGCGGGTGCGGCGCGGTCTCGGCCTTGAACACGGCCGCACGCCCGCTCGACACCTATGACCTTGCGCCGGCGCCGGGTGCCACGAACGGGCGGCGCACCGGTCGCACGGTGCTGGTGGCGCGCCCCGAGGCGACCGCCGCCATCGCCACGGACCGGATCATGGTCAAGCCCGATGCCGTGTCCGTCACCTATCTGCCCGACGCCAGATGGAGCGACGAGTTGCCGCTGGTCCTGCAATCCCTGCTGGTGCGCAGCATTTCCGGCACCGGCCGCGTGGGCTATGTCGGGCGCAGCGACGGCGGGCCGGTGCCCGACAGCGCCCTGCTGGTCCGGATCGACGCCTTTCAGGTGAACGCAGGGGCCGATGACGCCCTTGTGGCTGAGGTGAACATGACCCTGACCGTCGTCAATGACCGCGATCAGCGGGTGGTCGCCACGCGCGGCTTTTCCCAGTCCGTGCCGGCCGCGGGTGATGATCCCGCCAGCATCGTCGCCGCCTTCCAGGCGGTTCTGAATGCGCTGTTGCCGGCAATATCCGATTGGGTGGTGCAGCGCGTGTGATGCCGCCCGCCGCCAGCCAAGCGTCACATGCCGCGCGGCGCACCCCGCCGGTGCTGACCGCGCTTCGGGTCAGCGACCTCGCAAGGTGTCACGATGCCAGCGCCGACGGTCGCTTGCTCAGCACACCTGACGCCAGAAAGACCCCCGCGGCCACCAGCGAGACGCCAAGCACCTTGAGCGGGGTGACGGTTTCGCCGAGGAACGCCACGCCCCCCAACAACGCGAGGATCGGGGTCAATGCGCCGAAGGCGGCGGTCTGCGCGGCACCCAGGCGTTGCACGGCATAGCCGAACAGGAACATGGCCAGAATACCGATGACGAAACTCTGGATCACGGTCATCACGATGATATCGCCCGCGCTGACACCGGCAAAGCGCACGTTTCCCGTCGCAAGCAGCAACGGAGAGCCCAGCAGCGTGCCCCAGAACAAGCCGATCACAAGCCCCCGCAAGGGGCTGAGCCCGCTTTGGCGGAAGATGACGGAATAGACGGCCCAGAAGCCCGACCCGGTGAGAAACATCAAATGGCCCTTCCACGCGCCGTCCGCCGCCCCGAGAAAGATCTGCCACAGGCTCACGACCATCGCACCGGCCAGAATGATCGCCAGCCCCAGCCTGCGCCGCGGACCGGGAACTTCGCCTGCCAGGGCATAGGCGGCCAGCGCCGTCCAGAACGGCAGCATTCCCGGCGCCAGCGCGCCGCCGTCGGACGCGGGCGCATAGGCCAGCCCCTTTGACACGACGTAGGGAAAGACCGCGCTGGCGCCAACCATCAGCATGGCGGCGCGTGGCCACGACAGGCCCTTGGGCATCACGCCCAACCGCCACATCACCGGGGCCATGACCACGGCGCCGGGCACGAGACGCAGGATCAAGAGCTCCTCGACGGTGAAACTGCCCTGCACGGCGAATCGCGTGACCAGCATAAACGCCGCCCAGATCGTGACCGTGGCAAGCGCCGCGGCCAATCCAAGTGCCCGTGCTCCGGGAATATCCATTCTGCCGGCCTTTCGCCCTTTGATCATCGCAAGGACCAAACATCATCGCACCCGGACGCACCAGCCGAAAGGCAGAACCACGAGGATTTCCGGTGCCCGCGTTGACATGGCAGCATTCGGGAGTGATGAACCGCGCCGCGACCCTGCCGGGGGTCAAAGCCACCACTGGTCGATGACGCCGATCTGCTCGTCGGTCCACCCGAAGTGGTGGGCGAATTCATGGATCACCACATGGGCGATCAAATCGTTCAGATCGACATCGCCGCGCTCGCGCCACTCGGCCAGGATCGGTTTGCGGAAAAGCCATACGACGTCCGGCTGCGGGGCCATGTCGAACACCGATTTCTCGGTCATCGGGATACCCTCGTACAGGCCCGTCAAATCGCGGGCGTCCTCGATACCGAGGTCGGCCAGGATTCCCGGCTCGGGCCAGTCGGCGATGCGCAAAAGGACATGCTCCGCCGCGGGCCGGAACGCGTCCGGCAACGATGCGACGGTTTCGCGAGCGATCCTTTCGAAATGGTGGAGGTCGTGGCGCATACAACAGATATGGGTCGTCCCGATCGCCTTGGAAAGGACGAAATGCAACGGCAGCGATGCGGCCTTGCGATCGCCCCAACCGCCCGTGGCTGCAACCACCCTTGCCAGCCAACGCCGGACGGCAAAGCCACCGGACCCCGGCGATCCGACGGGTTGGGATGCACCGTTCCGGCGCGGCCAGGGCCAGGGGCGCCGGGGCGCGATGAGGTCTTTGGGCTTGTCATGTCGGGCCATCCGCAGGATATGACGTGCGGAGATCAGCGGCTGTCGCCGTCTGCACGCCCACGCAACAGACGCCGCCGCTGCGGGTCATTCTGACACGAGGGACAATTCGCGGCATGAGTGGCCCATGATCGCCTATATCGGTCTCTTCGCTTCCGCCCTGGTCGCGGCGACCCTGCTGCCGATGCAGTCCGAAGCCGTCCTGGCGGGGTTGCTGGCCGCCGCGCAGCATCCCGCATCCCTGCTGATCCTTGTCGCGACGGTCGGAAATGTTCTTGGCTCCGTGATCAATTGGTCCATGGGGCGGTATGTTCTGCGCTACAGGGACAGGTGGTGGTTCCCCGGATCGGAGCGTCAGCTGGACCGCGCCCAAGGGTGGTATCGGCGGTACGGACGGTGGTCGCTTCTGGGCAGCTGGTTGCCCGTGGTGGGCGATCCGATAACCGTCGTCGCGGGGCTGATGCGCGAACCCCTTGTGCCGTTTCTCTGCCTCGTCACCCTTGCCAAGGGGACGCGGTATCTTGTGCTGGCCGCGGTGGTGATGGAAATCCTGTAGGGTGGGCGATTGTCGCCGAGCGGCCCGCTGACCGGGCGCGGCGATCCGCAGACCAGGGTCTGTGCGCGCTGTCACGCACGCGGGCTGCCACAAACGCATGTGGCGCGGCCAAAACCGCGCCACGCGTCACAAAGGCGACGGGCCTCAGTTGGTTTGCGCGGCTTCCAGCAACGCGCGGAAGTTGGCAAGCGTCGACGCAGGATCCGCCAAGCCGGCTGCCTTGGCCTTTTCCACCCAGGCGGCCTCCACGGGCTCGATGGCCTGCTTGAACTCGGCCAGGAATTCATCCGACGCCTCGACCACCGTCAGGTTACCCAGATCGGCAAGCGCTACGTCCTCGTCATTCTGCCACGCGGCGCCGAACGCGCGCGCCAGCTTCTCGCCCGAGACCTCCATGATGGCGGTCCGGTCAGCTTCGGACAGGCTGTCGAATTTGCCCTGGTTCATCAGCACCGCGATCACGGATTGACCCATGCCGCCGGGCATCACGGTGACGTTCTGAAAGATGTCCTTGGTCTTCCAGGAGATCATCGGCCCGTAGCTGAAGAATGTGCCGTCCACGATCCCGCTGGAGGCAAGCTCGTAGATTTCCGTCACGGGCTTTTGCACGGTCACCGCGCCCATTGCATCCACCACCAGACCCGCCGTGGCCGAAGGTGCGCGGATTTTCAGGCCCTTCATCTGCTCCATCGACGTGATCGGGCCGGGCTTGGTCGCGATATGCGTCGGGGCGGAGGCCCAGGTCGTCAGAACCTGCGCGCCCTTGAAGGGCTCGGCCGGTGCGATTTCCGTCTCGTAGAGCGTGTAGAACGCCGGCGCCAGCGTCGCCTCGTCGGTGGACACGAGCAGTGGCAGTTCACCGATTTCGAGCACCGGGAAACGACCGGGAGTATAGCCCGGAAGCACGATGACGATATCGGCAAGCCCATCGACGACCACGTCGAACTGGTCGCGCGGGGTCTGCACGGTCTTCGGCAGGTATTCGACGGTGACGCGGCCCTCGGTCGCCGCTTCGACGTCTTCGATCCATGCCTTCAGCACGGTGTTCGTCGAATGGCTCTCGGGGAACCACGACGAATATTTCAGCACGGTGTCCTGCGCCGTGGCGCTGGACGCAAAAGCGCAGGTCGCCGCGAAAACGCCCGCCGTCAGGCTTTTCAGTGTGGTGTGTAGCATTTCATTCCTCCCAGTCTGAATAGGATCGTTCGTCATCCGTTGCAGGCCGTGATCCCGTGCGGGCCTGCACATGGGTTTCAACCGGAGCCAAAGAACAATCCCGGAAGAAAGAGCGTGAGCGCCGGTATCAGCGCGATCAGCAAAATGCGCAGGATATCGACGGCAATGAAGGGCACGACGCCGCGGATGATGGTCATGAGCCGCACGTCGGGCAGGATGGATTTCAGCACGAAGAGGTTCATTCCGATGGGGGGCGTGATCAGGCCGATCTCCACCAGCATCACGACGAGAATGCCGAACCAGATCGGATCGAACCCGAGGCCGACCACGATGGGAAAGAACATCGGCAGCGTCAGCAGCATCATCGCGAGGCTGTCGAGTACGCAGCCCAGCAGCACGTAGATCAGGCAAATCACCACCATCACCATCACCGGCGACAGCGCGCCATCGCGCACCACCGACAGGATCCCCTGGTGCGCGCCGGTGAGGTTGACGAATTCCGAAAAGATCGACGCGCCGATGATCAGCGCGAAAAGCACCGCCGTCGTTTCCGCCGACACCCGCATGATCTCGACGAGTTCGCGCAGGGGCGTCCGCCGCATCAGCGCAAAGGCAAGGGCCCCGCAGGCGCCGATGCCCGACGCCTCGGTCGCGGTGAAGAAACCGCCGTAGATGCCGCCCAGCACCAGCGCGAACAGCGCGCAGACGGCCCAGACGTTTTTCAGCGCGTCCAGGCGTTCGGCCCGCGTCGCGGTATCGGCGCGCGGCGCGCGGTCGGGATGGCGGCGCGCCACCCAGTTGACCGCGGCGGCGTAGCCCGCGATGCCGATCAGTCCGGGAACGATGCCCGCCGCGAACAGCTTGCCGATATGGGTTTCGGTGGTGATGCCGTAGATCACCATGATGATGCTGGGCGGGATCAGGATGCCCAGCGTGCCGCCGGCGGCGACGGTTGCGGTGCTCAGACTGTCGGCATAGCCGTAGGACCGCATCGACGGGATCGCCACCCGCCCCATCGTGACGGCCGTCGCCACACTTGACCCGCAGACGGCGGCAAAGCCCCCGCATGACAGGATCGTGGCGATCCCCAGGCCGCCGCGCCGGTGCCCGACATAGACCTGGGCCGCGCGGTAAAGTTCCTGGCTGATCCCCGCGCCGGCGACGAGGTTGCCCATCAGGATGAACAACGGCACCACCGCAAGATTGTAGGACATCGTCGATCCCATCGCGGTCAGCCCCATGACGCTGAAGGCCGGCGCCACATCGTTGAGCATCGCGTAGCCGGTGAACCCGACAACGGCGAGCGCAATGGCGATCGGCACCCTGAGAAAGATCAGGACGAGCGCCGCGAGAAATCCCAAACCCGCGCTCAGCATCATTCGTACCCCGGCGATTTGATCTGGCCCGTGTCGTCGGTGGTGTCGCGCCCGAGGGCCGTGGCGATGGCCGCCACGGCAAACCCGATCACGGTGGCACCGCTGGCGATCGCCATGAAATAGACGAAGGGCCCCAGCGGCAGGCGCAGGTAGGACGTGACGTCGCCGTAGCCCATCAACCGGTCGGCCTGTTTCCACAATTGCCAGGCAAAGACCGCGAACACCGCGCCGCCCAGCAGGTTGCCGATAACGCCGAGGATGCGCCGCACGGCGGGGCTCATGAAGTCATCGAACAGATCGACAGAGATATGGGATTGCCGATAGGCGATCAGCGGATAAAGCAGGAAGGTCACCGCAACCAACCCGATTTCCGTCAGTTCGGTCGCCCCGGGCACGGGCTGGCGCAGCAGGTTGCGCCCCACGACGTCGAACAGCGTCAGCAAGGCCATGCCCAGCAGCGCAAGCGCCGCCAGCGATCCGGCAATCAGTGAAAACAGGCGCACAATCATCTGCCACTCCAATCGGGTTTGCGTTTCTCGGCGAAGGCGCGGGCCCCTTCGGTTGCGTCGTCCGACGCGATGACGGCCTCGAGGATCGCATTCTGGCGCGGCCAGACGTCCTGTGCCGGCCAATTGTGTGCCGATGCCATGATCTGCTTCGTGGCGACCACGGCCAGCGGCGCGTTGGCGGTGACCTCGGCCGCCAGCGCGCGCGCCGCGTCCAGCGCACCGCCCCTTTCGGTCAGGCGATTGATCAGCCCCCAGCGGTGCGCGGTGGCCGCGTCCATCAAATTGCCCGTCAGCGCGTATTCCAGCGCGATCTGCCGCGGAATCCGCTGCGGCAGGCGCAGCAGTCCGCCGGACCCCGCGATCAACCCGCGACGCACCTCGGGAATGCCGAACATCGCGGTTTGCGAGGCCACGGTCATGTCGCAGGCCAATGCGATCTCGAAACCGCCGGCCAGTGCGTAGCCTTCCACGGCGGCGATCAGCGGTTTGCGCGGCGGCCGCTCGGTCAGACCGGCAAGTCCCCGGCCCTCGATCTCCACCCGCTCGCCCTTTAGGAACGCCTTGAGGTCCATCCCGGCGCAGAAATGATCGCCCGCACCGGTCAGGATCCCGACGCGCAGCCTGTCGTCCGTCTCCAGCGTGTCGATGGCCTCGGCGATGGCCAGCGTGGTGGCGCGGTCGATGGCGTTGCGGGCCGCAGGCCGGTTGATCGTGATGATCAGCGTGGCACCTTCGGTCGCGATCAGAACGGGAGCATCGGTCATTGGCCGCCTCTTTCGCGCAAAAGCACCCGAAGGGCGAGCCGGTCGCGGATGATCCGGCCCGACGATACCTTGCCATCCTCGACGCGCAACATGCCGTTGCAATGCAGATGCGCCGCCTGCCCGGTCGGATCGACCTTGGGCAAGCCGCCCTGGTACTGGCCGTGATACACCGCGTGAAACACCACATGGCCATCTGCGGAGTGCAGCGACCGGACATCGACCGACCTCGTGGCGAACCGCAGCGGCGTGCCGGTGATGTGTTCGTCATCGACCCGGATCGCGGGATGATCCAACGGCCAATCGGCGCCGAGCCAATCCCGCACGACGGCTTCGGCGTCCGGATCGGGCGTGCCTTCCGCGCCGTCCCAGGGGGCCACGGCGGGCGGCTCCGCCGGATCGGCGAGGCCCGATTTCAACTGGCGCTGGCGCGTCATGTAGTCTTCCTGCGCGACACAGGAGACCAGCCGCGTCCCGTCGGTGCGGTAGATGGCGATGCCGGACCAGACCGCCGCGCGGCCCTTGCTTGCGCCATGCTCGCTGAAATAGGCCGCCGCCCAGTCCGGGCCGGACAGGGTCTGATGCACCGTCATCGCAAGACCGGGAAACAGTTTCATCTGCACGTCCACCGCCGGCAGCCATTCGGTATCACGCCCGCGAAACACGGTATCGCCGATGTGCAGGCTGTAGTCCGGCACGATGAAGTCGGCGCAGGCCGCGGCGTCATGGCGGTTGAAGTAATCCACCACCCAGCGGCGCAAGAGGCCAAGGGCCGTCGGTGGCTGCGCGTTATCAAGCATCGGCCGGCCCCTTGTATGCCTTGCGCATCTCGTGCTTGAGCAGCTTTCCAGAGGCGTTGCGGGGCAAGGTGTCGGCGAATTCCACCCGCGTGGGGCATTTGTAATGCGCCAGCCGATCGCGGCAGAAGGCGATGATCCCTTCCGCGCTGACCTGAGCGCCGTCCTTCGGGACAACCACCGCCAGCGGGGTTTCCCCCCATTTTTCATGCGCCACGCCGATGACACCGCACTCGCGGATGCCTTCGTGGGCGTTCAGCACGTTTTCGATCTCGGCGGGATAGATGTTTTCCCCGCCCGAAATGATCATGTCCTTGAAGCGGTCGAACAGGTAGACATAGCCGTCGCCGTCCAGATAGGCGGCGTCGCCCGTGCGAAACCAACCGTCCGGCGTGATCGCCTCGCGGGTGGCGTCGGGCGCGTTCCAGTAGCCCCGCGTCATCATCGGCGAGCGCAGCCAGATCTCTCCGGGCTTGCCCACGCCGGCGTCGGTCTGCGTATCGGGGTCGATCACGCGCAAATCCACCCACGGCAGGGCGCGCCCGCAGGATTTCAGCAAGGCGGCCTTGGGCCCCGTGAGCGCGTGATCCTCGGGGCGCAACACGACGACGGTTCCCGCCGCTTCGGTCATGCCGTAGGCGTGCATGAACTGGCATCGCAGCACTTCCATCGCGCGGCTCAGCAGCACGTCGCCGATGGGGGCGGCACCGTACATCAGCAGTTGCATGCTGGACAGGTCCGCTTGCTCGATCCCAGGTACGTTCAACAGCGACTGCACCACCGTGGGCACGAGGAACGTGTGCGTCACGCCATGCGCGGCGACCAGTTCGATGGCGCGGGCGACATCGACTTCGGCCATCAATACGGTGTGCCCGCCCGCCATGAAGGTGGACGACCCATAGCCACAGCCGCCGATGTGAAACATCGGCATCGCCACCAGGTTGACGCTGTCGGGCGACATGCCCCAGCTTTCGGTGGCAAGCCTGTAGGTATAGGACATGTTTCGATTGGTCAGCGTCACGCCCTTGGGCAGGCCCGTGGTTCCAGATGTGTAGAGCAGCAGGACAGGCTCTTCGGGCGCACCGCGGTGGCCGGGATCGTCGGCCGGGGCCGCATCGCGCAGGGCGGGGTAATCGGTGTCGAGGCTCACCACCACGTGGCCGGGCGCCTTGACCAGCAATCCGGCGTCCTGGCTGCTGGTCAGAACGACCCTGGGCGCGCAGCCTTTCAGGATTGCGGCGATTTCGACCGGCGCCAGGCGCCAGTTCAGCCCGGCCACGATGGCGCCGATCTTGGAACAGGCCAGGATCAGTTCGAAATATTCCGGTCGGTTCCGGGTCAGGATCGCGACGCGGTCGCCTTTGACCACGCCCTGAGCCAGCAGCATGTTCGCCGCCCGCGAGCTTGCGGCATCAAGCTCGGCAAAGGTCTGGGTGCGGCCCTCGAAGCTGAGCGCGGGGGCATCTCCGCGCGTTGCGGCATGGGTTCGGATCACCTCGGCAAAGGTGCCCATCTCCGTGCTATGGTCCTGCGCGGAGTGCATCATCAATAGCTCTTGGGCAGCCCGAGGCTGTGCTGGGCAAGAAAATTGAGAATCATCTCGCGGCTGACCGGGGCCGTCTTGTGCAGACGGGCGATAAACCACAGGTCCGCCAGCCCGTATTCCAGCGCCATGCCATTGCCGCCATGTGTCTGGATCGCCTGATCCAGCGCTTCCAGCGACGCATCGGCGGCGGCGAATTTGGCCATGTTGGCGGCTTCTCCCGCCTCGGGCGACCCCTGGTCGAACAGCTCCGCCGCGCGCGCCGTCATCAGGCGGGCCTGCTGCACCGCCACATAGGCCTTGGCCAGCGGGTGCGACACGCCCTGATGCGCGCCGATCGGCACGTCCCAGACCTTGCGGTCGGTCGCGTATTGCGCGGCCTTCTGCAAGGCATAGCGTGCGATGCCGTTGTTGATCGCGGCGGCACAGACCCGTTCGGGGTTCAGCCCCGCGAAAAGATGGCGCATGCCCTGCCCCTCCTGACCGATGATCGCGTCGGCGGGAATTTTCACATCATCGAAGAACATGGTGAATTGCGTCTCCGGCACCTGCAAGGCCGTCTCGATCGGCGTCCGGGTCAGGCCTTTGGCATCCGCGGGCACGATGAACAACGACAGTTTGCCGCGTCCCTTGTCGTCCCGTTCCTCACCGCGCGCGACCACCAGGATGGCCTCGCTTTCGTCCACCGCGGAGGTCCAGTATTTGGTTCCCGAAATCGACCAGCCGTCGCCATCGCGTTTTGCGGTGGTCGTGATCTTGTGCGTGTTGGTTCCGGCATCGGGTTCGGTGATGGCAAAGGCCAGACGCTTCTGGCCGCTGGCCAGACCGGGCAGCCATTCCTGTTTCAGCGCCTCGGAGCCATGCTGTTCGATGATCGGCGCGCAGATCGATCCGATGACCAGCGACAGGATCGGGCACCCCTGCGCGGCCACTTCCTCGACGATAACGTTGTAATCGGCAAGCCCGCCGCCGCTGCCGCCGTATTCTTCGGCGACATGCACACCGAGGAACCCGCCCTCGGCCAGCGCATCCCAAAGCTCCGTCGGTTTGCGGTTCTCCTTCACGGCGTCCTGAAAATACTTGCGGCCAAAACCGCCGGCCAGCTTGGCGACATTCTCGCGAAGCATCGCGTGGTGCTCCTGCGTATCCACCAGTGTGCCTTGAAAAAGGGTCAAACCCATGTTGTGTCCACCATCCATGTCATGCCGCCTCTGTCCAATCGAAAAATCCACGCCCGGTCTTCTGACCCAGCTCGCCCCGTTCCACCATTTCCTCGAGCAGGCGCGGCGGGGCATAGCGCGGGCCAAGCGACGCGCTCAGGCTGCGGGCGATGTCGAGCCGGACGTCCAGTCCGACGATATCGCTCAAGCGCAGCGGCCCGATGGGGTGCCGGTAGGCCACCACCATCGCGCGGTCTATGTCCTCGGCCGATGCGACCCCCGCCTCAACCATGCGGATCGCCTCCATCGCGGCGATGAGGTCCAGCCTGCTGGTCGCAAAGCCCGGCGTGTCCGTCACGGTGATCGCCGACTTGCCGATGGTTCCGGCAAAGGCGCGCGCGGCATCCAGGGTCGCCTCGCTCGTGGCGGCGCCGCGCACGATCTCGACCAGCGGCAGCGACCAGACCGGGTTGAAGAAGTGCATGCCCACGAAAGTCGTCGGATCGGACACCGCCGCGGCGAGCATGTCGATGGACAGGGCGCTGGTGTTGGTCGCGATGATCCGAGGACGGCGCGCGGCGATATCGGCCAGCACGGCGTGCTTCAGCTCCAGCCGCTCGGGCACGGTTTCGACCACCAGCGCGGCATTCTCGGGCAGCGCCTTTGCCGCGTCGATGCGGCGATACCCCTGGGTGATCGCCCGTGCCTGCGCCTCGGTCAGCTTGCCACGCGCCAGACCGATTTCGACGGCGTCTTGCAGGCGGCGGGCCGCGGCCGCGGCCTTGGCCGTGTCGGGCTCGACCAGTATCATGTCGTATCCCGCGGCGGCAAAGACATACAGCAGCCCGACACCCATCGTGCCGCCGCCGACGATGGCGACTGATCCACGCTCAGATGGCATATGCTCCTCCGTTGACGTGAATGCCCTGGCCGGTGATGTGGCGGGCGTGATCGGACACAAGGTACAGCATCAGGTCCGCGACCTCTTCGGCCTCCGCATAGCGGCCATCGGGGATAGAGGCGGCCCGCTTGGCGCGCAGCGCCTCGGCGTCCTGCGGTGACTGGCCCGCCTCGATATCGCGCAGCATTTCGGTATCGACGGGGCCGGGGCATATCGCATTGATCCGCACGCCCTTGCGGGCGACCTCCAGCGCGGCGGATTTGGTCAGGCCCATCACGGCGTGTTTGCTGGCCGAATAGGGGGCAAGGTTGCGTGTCCCGATGTAGGAGCCCAGCGAGGCGGTATTGACCACCGCGCCCGAGCCCTGGGCGATCATCACGGGCAGCACATTCTGCAACCCCAGGAACACGCCGCGCACGTTGATCGCCATGACCTTGTCGAAGACCTCGACCGGGTAATCGATGACGGGCTTGATGTCGCCCTGCCAGCCGGCGTTGTTCATGAAGATGTCGATGCCGCCCCAGGCTTGCGTCGCGGCCGCGACATAGGCGGCGTGATCATCGGGCCGCGCCACGTCGCCCGCGACAAAGATCGCCTCTCCACCCGCGTCGCGGACCGAGGCGGCGGTCTGCTCTCCGGCCTGCGCCGACAGATCCACCGCGACGACGCGCGCACCGGCGCGCGCCAGCGACAGGCACACCGCGCGCCCGATGCCACCCGCCGCCCCGGTGACGACAGCCGTCTTGCCGGTGAAATCGAAACTCATGCGCCCACCTGTCCGCGCGCCTGTTTTTGCGGCGCGCGCCGCAAGGCGAACCCGCTGTAGCCGTCGTCGGCGCACTGCTGGAGGATCCGGCGGTAGTTTCGGATACCACCCGAATACGGCATGAAAACCCGTGGCTTTCCGGCGACTTCGGCGCCGTTGTAATAGGACGCCGCCGTCATGTAGAGCGTCTCTTGCGCCCGCTCGTTGACATGCGCGACCCAGGCCTGCTCCGCCGCGCGCTCGGCCTCGATTTCGACGATGCCTTGCGCGTCCGCATGGGCGACCAGATCGGACATCCAGTCGATCTGTTCCTCGATGGACACCATCACGTTGCTCAGCAGCGACGGGCTGCCCGGGCCCACCACGATCAGGAGGTTGGGGAAGTCGGCGACGCCGATGCCAAGCTGCGTGACCGGTCCCGCCGCCCACTTTTCGCGGAGCTGCATACCGCCCCGGCCCTTGATCTCGGGCTTGAGCAACGATCCGGTGAAAGCGTCGAACCCGGTTGCAAAGATCACCATGTCGAGCTTGTGCAGCTTGTCCTCGGTGCGCAGGCCTTCGGGCGTGAATTCCACGATCGGATGCGCACGGATATCGGCAAGTTCGACATTGTCGCGGTTGAACGCCTGGAAATAGCCGCTGTCGACCGATGGCCGCCGCGCGGCAAAGGCGTGGTCCTTTGGCACCAGCTTGTCGCGCGTTTCGGGGTCGTCGATCAGCGCGCCGATCTTGCGGCGCAGAAACTCCGCCGCCGTGTCATTGGCGGGCTTGGACAGAAGGATGTCGTGATAGGCCAGCGCAAAGCCGAAGCCGAGCCGGTGATAGGCCGCTTCGTAGACCTTTTCGCGTTCGGCATCGTCTACGTCCAGGGCGGACTGGCGGTTGGGCTTGAACCCAAGCCCGGTCGGCGAATTCAACGCCTGCTGACGGCGCTCGGCATAGTTTGCCTTGACCTTCCGGTCCTCCTCGTCCGACACGGGCGCATTGGCCGCCGGAACGCTGAAGTTCGCGGTGCGCTGAAACACGGTCAGGTGGTCCGCGGCGCGTGCGACCACGGGCGTCATCTGCATGCCCGAACTGCCGGTCCCGATGATGCCGACGCGCTTGCCCTCGAATGTCACCTCGCGGTCGGGCCAGACACCCGAGTGGATGATCTCACCGGCGAAGTCGTCCTGTCCGGGGAATTCCGGCGCCTTGGTCGTCGACAATTGCCCGACGCACATGATCAGGTATTGCGCCGAGATCGTCTCGCCCTTGCCGGTCTCGATCGTCCAGCGCGCGGTGTCCTCGTCATAGGTCGCGCGGTCCATCCGGGTGTTCAGGTCGATGTCCTTGCGCAAGTCGAATCGGTCGGCGACGTGATTGATATAGCGCAGGATCTCGGGCTGGGTCGCGTAGCGCTCGGACCAGCGCCACTCCTTCTCGAGCTCTGGCGAAAAACTGTAGGAGTAGTCGTAGCTTTCGACGTCGCACCGCGCGCCGGGATAACCGTTGTGGTACCAAACGCCGCCGATGCCGCCCGAAGCCTCGAGCACGCGCACGGATTTGCCCATCTCTCGCAGGCGGTACAGCGCTCGCAATCCGGCAAAGCCGGCACCAACGATAATCGCGTCAAACTTTTGCAACGAAGCACCCTCCCCGTGACTTCGGCGGCACGAAGCGAACGCGCCAGTCCTTATTGGTCCTTGCAATTACGTTATTATACTGGTCAGTATTTTTCAACAAAATTCTGTCGTGCCGTTTTTGCCGGTCAAAGGCTCAGGCGCGTTTCAGACCGGCAAGCCCCATCAGCAGGTGAGTCATATTCTGGGTGATGTCAGCGATCGTCAGCCGGCCGTCGGGATGATACCAGAAGGTTGACCAACTGACGGATCCGATGATCGCAAGCGCCGCCATGTTCGGGTCCCTGACATCGAATTCGCCCGACGCGACGCCCTGCTCCAGGATGGATGTCAGCTTGGCCACGAAGGCCTTGCGCAGCGCCGCGAGCTTTTGCGCCTCGGCGGTGCCGAGGTTCTTTTCCTCGCGGGTGTAGACCGCGATGTTCTTCTGATGCTCGAGGATCGCGGCGACATATCGCGTGATGAACAGGCGCAGCGTTTCTCCGGGTCCGAGATCGAATTCCAGCACATCGTCCAGCGCCTGTTTTGCGGCCATGACGCCGCGCAGGCAGATTTCCGACAAAAGCTCGTTCTTTGATCCGAAATTCGCGTAGATGAACGGCTTGGTCACGCTCAGCCGGTCGGCGACATCGTCGAGCGTGGCGTTCACATAGCCCTTCTCGTAAAACAGGTCGACTGCCGTGTCCAAGGTCCGTTCGCGCTTGAGCGCGGCAACCTCTTCGCGGATTTTCATGGGTTTCTTGGCAATGACCATGCAGTGTCCTGTCCGGGTTGGATCTTGCTGTGAAGGTCTAGTGACATGAATGACGCCGGGTGCCTAGAGCGAAAGGATATCGCGGACTTCGCGCATGTAGAGCGTGTCGTCACGCACATCGCTGACGCTGACCTCATGGCGGACATACCGGCGATCGCGCTTGATGAACTTGTCTGTCGCCGTCGTCGTGATCCGGATGGTCGCACCGATCGGGATCGGCGCAAGAATTTCGGTGTCGTGGTAGGTGTGGATCGACCCGATGGCGAACGGCTTGGTGTGATCGAACTGCACCGACAGCACGAAATGCGAAATCATCAGCGGCGGCACGATGGCCCCGCCAAAGGGTGACGCGCCCGTGATGCGCCATTCGTTCATGCGCCAGCCTTCGTACCAGGGATTATAGTCTTCGACCGCGTCGGCATAAAGGATGACGAGCTCGGGTGTGACTTCCAGATCGCGCGACAGAACGTCGCCGATGCTGACCATGTCCCAATAGGTTTCACATTCTTCTTCCAGGCTTTTGACAAAGGCGCGTTCCTGGTCGATCTGCACCTGCGTCATGGGCCGCAGGCTGTCTGTCTTGGGGGTCGGCGTCATGGTGTTTTCCTTTTTTCAGACATCGACATCGGCTTCGATGAAGCCGGTCGTCTTTTTCTCTTCCGCCTCGTTTTGCGCCCAGATTTCGACCCTGAACCGAAATCCATCGCCCTTCGGGGTCTTTTCGCGCACCACGCCGTAGGTTGTGATGACCTCGTTGGCATAGGTGGACGCGACGTATTTGCACTGCATCCGCGCCCCGGTGAACACCGACGGGCCGAAATAGTTGACGCACATCTCGGCAAGGTAGGCCGATGACATCTCGCCGGTCTGGATCGGCGCGTCGAGGCCGGTTTCGGCGGCATAGACGGGGTCCCAGTGGTTGGGGTTGAACCGGCCCCAGAGCCGTGAGCCCATAAGCTGGATCGCGGCCTTCTTCTTGACCCCGGTCAGTTCGAAACCGATCGGTGTGTCGCGGGTGATGCGGATGTCCTGAGGCATGTTTCTGGTCCTTTGTATCATTGCTCGCTCAATCCCAGATCGGCGATCGCGCGCTTGCTCAGCAGAAATTTGCGAGCACGCCCCGATGGGGTCGTCGGTAGGTCGTCAGCAGAGATGGGCAGCATGTATTTCGGCACCTTGAACCGCGCGAGCCGGTCCATGCAGAAGGCGGTCAGCGCGTCCGGGGTCACCGCGGGCGCGTCCCGCAACACGACGAATGCCGCCCCGGTTTCCCCCATGCGGTCGTCGGGAACCGGCACGACATGCGCCTGCAGCACCGATGGATGAGTGACCAGCAGATCCTCGATCTCGGTGGGCATCACCTGTTCGCCGCCGCAGCGGTAGGTCTCCTTCAGCCGCCCGACGAGCAACATGTAACCGTCGCCATCGAATTTCCCCAGATCGCCGGTATGAAGCCAGCCATCCGCGTCGAATGCGGCTTTGGTTTCGTCCGGCTTGTTGTAGTATCCCGCCGTCACGCACAGGCCACGGGCCATGATCTCGCCCACCTCGCCATCGGGCAGGGCCTTGCCCGTATCGGGGTCCGTGATGCGGAATTCGGTCAGCCGCCCGGTCGCCGGGTCGCCCGCCGGGCCCACGTCACGCATGCGGCCATTGGTAGAGGTCCGGCGGCTCTTGGGGTCTTCGGGCCGGGTCATCGCCATGGTCGCGGTCACTTCGGTCATGCCGTAGCCCGTCGTGACCTCCTGCGGGGTCAGCAGCCTGTCGATATCCTCCCAGATCCACGCGGGCGAGCGTTGGCCGGAGGAAATCACCGCGCGCAGGCTGGACAGGGCGCGCGGCGCCTTGCGCAGCACATCGAGCAACGCAACCGTCATCGTGGGCACCAACAGCACGTCGTCGGCCTTGTGCCGGTCGATGGCGTCCAGGGTGGCCACCGGGTCGAAGGCCAGTTGCGGAACAATCACGCCGCCGACGAAGGGAACGGTCAGCATCCCTTCGACATAGCCGTAGACGTGATACATCGGCAGCGAAAAGGTGACACGCCAGCCATCGTCGAAAGCGCGGGCATAGACGCTTCCGAAGGCCGCGCGCAACAACATCTCGTGCGTCATCAGCACGCCCTTGGGCGATCCGGTGGTGCCGGAGGTGTAGATGATGTCGCTGACCGACTGCGGGTCGGGATCGGAGATGCCGTCGAACGGCGGGTGATCGGATTCGAGCGCCGAAAACAGGGTCGCATCGCTGGCCGAAGGGCCATCGCCGGTCGGCATCACGATGACCTGTCGCAGCTGCGGGAAATCGCTGCCACCGCCCTGCACATCCCAGCCCGGCGCCAATTCGTCCAGCGCCGTCAGGTAATCGAGGCCGCGAAACCGGTCCATCGTGACCAGGTACGCGGCATCGGATTGCGTCAGCACATAGCCGATTTCGTCGCGCCGGTTCAGAAAGTTGATCGGTACGCAAACGGCGCCGACCCGCGAGATCGCGTATTTCAACACCACGAATTCCGCGAAGTTCGCCATGATCACGGCCACATGGTCGCCCGGCTTCACGCCACAGGCCAGCAGCCCGCCGGCAACCGCCTTGGACCGTGCGGCGATGTCGCTATAGCTTTGGGTCGCGTCGTCGGTCACGACGTAGGGGCGCGCGCCGAATTCCCGCGCGGCCTCGTCCAGAAGCATATGCAGACAGCGGGGCGTCCAGTGGGGAACTCTCTCCAGCGTCGCCGCACGACGATCCGCGACAGATTCCAGCATCGCAGCACTCCTTTCTGGCCCGAATGCCTTGCCGACCGCATATCGGGCGACCTGCAACAAGGCTTTACTTGGGACAGATTGCCAGCTACCTTTCCTCAAAGCAAGAAAAACCTACTAGCGCGTATTTCATTGTCCTCAAGACGCCGCGTACGTCCGAGACGCGCACCCCAAGGAAGCACTGAGAGCCCGAGATGACCGTCGATCCCTGCTTTGCCGAGTTGCTGTCCGATCCGCGCAACCATGTACGGCCGCTGCCGCGCGCGGTGCTGGACCAAGCGCGGGCGGCCGCCGACGACCGCCTTGCACTGGCCCCGAAACGCCAGGTCCATGAGTTGCGCGACCTGCGGATACCCGCGGGCGACCGTGACATCGCCTGCCGGCTTTATGTGCCGCGCGCCGGGGGCGATTTGCCCGTGGTCGTCTTCTTTCACGGCGGCGGCTGGGTCTGGGGCAGCCTCGATAGCCATGACAGCATCTGCCGGTCGCTGGCGCTCGATTCGGGGTGCGCGGTCCTGTCGGTGGCCTACCGGCTGTCGCCCGAGACACCCTATCCCGCCGCACCGGACGACTGCTCTTGCGCGCTGGACTGGGTTCACCGCCACGGCGCCGAAGAGGGGCTGGATCCGGCGCGGATCGCGGTTTGCGGCGACAGCTCGGGCGCACATCTCGCCCTGATGACCGCCCTGGCCACGGACCTGCCGCTGCGCCACCTGGGCCTGTTCTATCCGCCGCTCGACCCGGCCTGCGCCAGCGCGTCGCAGCACGCATATGCCGACAACCACCTGCTGACCCGTGACGGCATGCTCTGGTTCTGGACCTGCTATCTGGGCGACGCCGCAGCGCCATCGCTTGCGGACAAGGAACTGTCGCGCCTGCCCCCAACCAGCATCGGGCTTGCGGAATGCGACATCCTGCATGACGAAGGCGCGGACCTGCACGACCGGCTGGGCGCCGCGGGCGTGCCGACACGGCTCAGGGTCTACAAGGGCATGATCCATGCGTTCATTTCCCTGCCACACATCACCCCCATCGCAGGCACCGCGCTCAAGGACATGGCCCGCGACATTTCCGCCGCGATGTAACAGGAGCTTCCTCCGATGACCGATTTCCCCCCGTATCAGACGATCCAGGCCACCCGCCAGGGCCGCATCCTCACGCTGACGCTGAACCGGCCAGACAAGCTGAACGCGGTGGACAAGCTCATGCACCGCGAACTGTGCACGGTGTTCCACGACGCGGCCGACGATCCGCATTCGGACGTGATCGTGTTCACCGGCGCGGGGCGCGCGTTTTCCTCTGGCGGCGACATCGTGTGGATGCAGGAAATGATCGACACAGGTTTTGGCCAGACCGCACGCGAAGCCAAGCGCATCATCAACGCGCTGCTGGATTGCGAGAAGCCCGTCATTGCCAAGCTCAACGGCCATGCCACCGGGTTCGGGGCGACACTGGCGCTGTTTTGCGATGTCATCTTTGCCGCCGAGACCGCCAAGATCGGCGACCCCCACGTCAGCGTCGGATTCACCGCGGGCGACGGCGGTGCCGTGATCTGGCCGCAACTGATCGGATACGCACGGGCCAAGGAATACCTGATGACGGGCGATCTGATGACCGCGTCCGAGGCCGCACGCATCGGGTTGATCAACCATGCCGTCCCGGCCGAAGACCTCGATGACCGCGTGAACGCCTTTGCCGAACGACTGGCCGGCGGCGCGGGCGTGGCCATCAGGACAACCAAGGTGTCGATCAACATCGGCCTGAAGCAACTTGCCGCCAGCATCATGGATGCCTGCCTCGCGATGGAGAACATGTCGAACGCGACTTCGGATCACAGCGAAGCGGTCAGCGCCTTCGCCGAGGGCCGCACGCCGAAGTTCACGGGCCGGTAGCCAGCCCAGGGGCTGCGCACTCCGGGCTGCGTCGACCGGATCCACCGGCCCCGCGGCGTTCATCTTGTCGTAAAGACGCGGCGTGCCCAGGCCGCCGCCCGGACGTAAAAGGCGGTGACGCACAGCGGCACGGCCCGCGACCCGACCGCCCGGGCACCGCCTGGCCTATGTCTTGACCGCGCGGCCCGCCTGCGCGTCCGAAGACCGTGCCTTCAGATGCGCGTCGAAATGGTGGCAGGCAACCGCGCGCAGGTCTGACACCGGCTGCGTGCGCGGCTGCGTTTCGCGGCATGTGCGGGTCGCGAGCGGACAGCGCGGGTGATAATAGCAGCCCGATGGCGGCGCGAGCGGCGACGGCACCTCGCCGTCGATGGCGTTGAAGCGCACCAGTTCATCCGCGTCCAGGACCAGCTTCGGCACGCTGCCGAACAAGGCCGCCGTATAGGGATGCGCCGGTGTCCCAAAGACCTGCGCCACGGGCCCGAGTTCGACGATGCGCCCCAGGTACATGACCGCGACACGGTCGCTCACATGCTGCACGACCGACAGGTCGTGGCTGATGAAAACCGATGTCAGCCCAAGATCGCGCGTCAGTTCCAAAAACAGGTTGATGATCTGTGCCTGGATCGACACGTCCAGCGATGCGACGGGTTCATCGCAGATCAGCACGTCGGGCTGCATCGCCAACGCGCGGGCGATTGCGATTCTTTGGCGCTGCCCGCCCGAGAACTGGTGCGGATAGCGATCCACCCATACCGGATCAAGGCCCACCCGCTCGAACCACTGCGCGACATAGGCCCGCGCGCCGCCCCGGGTGGTCAGCCCGTGCGCGATCGGCCCCTCGGACACGGTATCGCCGACCTTCATCCGCGGATCGAGGCTGGCGAAAGGGTCCTGGAACACGGTCTGCACGCGCGTCGTCACCTTGGTGCCGTTTTCCATGACCGGCGCGCCGTCGATGGCAACACGGCCCGTCGTCGGCGGCAGGATTCCGGCGATCACCCGACCGAGCGTCGATTTTCCGCAACCCGATTCACCAACCAGCCCGAGGGTTTCGCCCTTCCGGACCGACAGCGATACATCCGACACCGCCCGGACCGACCGGGTTTCGACCTTGCCGCCCAATCTGGCCGCGATCCTTTCGCCAAGCGACAGGTTGGGTCCGAAGATCCGGCTCACGTCGTCCACACTCAGAAAGTCAGTCACGCCGGGACCTCCTGATTGCTGCCTTCGGGGTGAAAACAGCGCCATCCGCGCCCGTTCTCCTCGGTCAGGGCGGGCTCTTCGCGGCAGCGATCCGTGGTTTTGCCGCAGCGGGGCGCAAACGGGCATCCCGGCGGCAGGGACAGCAGCGACGGCGTGGTGCCGCGGATCTGCGTCAACGGTGTTCCCGGCTTGGTCATCGCAGGCAGCGACGCGATCAGACCCGCCGTATAGGGATGACGCGGATCGCGCAAAAGCGTCGCGGTGGGGCCCTGCTCGACGATCCGGCCCGCGTACATCACCGCAAGTTTGCTGGCGAGACTGGACACCACGGCAAGGTCGTGGCTGATCCAGATCATCGCGGTTCCGGTTTCGCGGGCCAGGTCGCGCATCTGCAGCAGGATCTGCGCCTGGATGGAGACGTCGAGCGCCGTGGTCGGTTCATCCGCGACGATCACAGCGGGGCGGTGCAACAGGGCGATCGCGATCGCCACGCGCTGCCGCATGCCGCCGGAAAACTCGTGTGGATAGGCCCGCAGCCGCGCCGCGGCAGAGGGAATGCCCACTTGGGTCAGCAATTCGGTGGAGCGGGCCGTGGCGGCCCGCCGGCTCAGCCGTTCGTGGGCGTCGATGGCCAGCTTCATCTGCTGGCCGATGGTCAGCATCGGGTTCAGCGTCGCGATCGGATCCTGGAAGATCATCGAAATCTCGCGCCCCCGCAGGGCGCGCAACCGGGCGTCCGGCAGGGTCGTCAGTTCGGTTCCCGCCAGACGCACCGATCCCCGCACGATGCGCCCCGGCGGATCGACCAGTCCGAGCAGCGAAAAGCCTGTCACCGTCTTGCCGGAGCCGCTTTCACCCACCAGGCCCATGATCTCGCCGCGCGCGAGATCGAAGGACACGCCGTCGACCGCCTTGACCACCCCCGCGCGGGTGAAGAAATGCGTGCACAGGTTTTCGACGCTCAAGACGGGATCGGTCATTTGCGAAGCCTCGGATTGAATTGATCGCGCACCTGGTCGCCGACGATATTGATCGCGACGATCAGGATGATCAGCGCCACGCCGGGATAGACCGATATCCAGTAGCGACCGCTCATCATGTAGGGAAAGCCGTTGGAAATGAGCATGCCCAGCGACGGCTCCGTCACCGGCAGGCCAAGCCCCAGAAAGCTCAGCGTGGCCTCGAGTGAGATCGAATTGGCAATCTGCACCGTCGCCACCACGATCAGCGGCGGGGTGCAGTTGGGCAGCAGGTGGCGCATGACCACCAGCCGCGCGCTCAGCGGGGTGGCCAGCGCCGCCTCGATATAGTCCTTGCCGCGCTCTGCCTTGGCGGCGCCATAGGCGGTGCGCGCGAAATACGCGTACTGCGCGGCCACCAGCGCCCCGATGAGCTGGACCTTGCCCTGCCCCAGAAGCGCCACGATCACCAGGGCAAGCAAGATCGCCGGAAACGAAAGTTGCAGATCGACCAGCCGCATGACCAGCGCCTCTATCCGGCCGCCCTTGTAGGCGGCGAGAATGCCCAGCGCGGTCCCGATCGTGAGGGATACGAAGCCCGCGGCAAGCCCGATCTGAATGGAAATCCGAAGCCCGTAGAAGATCGCAGACAGCAGGTCGCGCCCCTGCGGATCGGTGCCCAGAAGATGCGTGTATCCGCCCGAGCCGACAAAGCCCGGCGGTCGGCGCGAATCCATCAGCGACAGGTTCGCCAGATCATAGGGGTTCTGCGGCGACACCAGCGATGCAAAGATCGCCAGCAGGATCATCAGGACCACGACGGCCAGCGCGACCACCGCGATCCTGTTCTCGCGAAATTCGGCCCAGAACCGGCGCAGGGGGGTGCTTGCGTCGTTCACGCCGACACCCCGTTGCGCACGCGCGGGTCGATCAGGGCGAACACCAGGTCGATCACGAAATTGATCGTCACGAACAGGAACGCGACCAGGATCAGGTAGGCGACCATGACAGGCCGGTCGAGCACGGCAATGCTGTCGATGATCAATTTGCCCACCCCCGGCCAGCTGAAAATCGTTTCGGTCACCACGGCAAAGGCAAGGGTCGATCCCAGTTCGAGCCCGAAGACGGTGATGATCGGGATGGAGATAAGCTTGAGCAGATGGCGACGCAGGATCGTGGCTTCGGACAGGCCCGCGGCACGGGCGAACTTGATGGTGTCCGTCAGCATGATCTCGCGCGTGCCCGCCCGCGCAAGACGGATCATCATCGCAAGTTTGAAGAGCGCAAGATTGATGGCCGGAAGCAGGATATGCGAAAGCCCGTTCAGCGTCGGAAAGGACCATTCGATTCCGGCGATCATGACCGTGTCACCGCGTCCGCCGGCCGGCAGCCAGCCCAGGTTCACCGCGAATGTCAGGATCAGGATCAGACCGACCCAGAAGGACGGCACCGAAAACCCGAGGACGGAGACGGCCATGATCGTTCTGGCCAACCAGCTTTCGGGCCGATACCCCGCATAGATCCCGAGGGTCACGCCGATGAACGTCGCCGAAATGACCGAAATCAGCACCAGTTCCAGCGTCGCGGGCAGGCGCCCGCCGATCAGGTCGAGAACCGGAATGTTGTAGACGAAGGAACGGCCCAGGTCGCCCTGCAGAAGGTTGGACATGAAGATGAAGTACTGCCGGTAGAGCGGCTGATCCAATCCCAGCCTGCGAATGGCGTCCTCGCGGATGTCCTGCGTGGCCTCTGGCGGGATCACGATGTCAATCGGGTTGCCGATGGCATAGACACCGCAGAACACGATCACCGACATCACGGCCATGACGCCCACGGCCTGAATGAATCGCTGGATGACGAAACCGAGCATCGGTTCTCCCTTGGGGCAAACGACGTCCGGGCGGCGTTCAGCGGCCGCCCGGAGAGATGGTCATGTGGTGGATCAGGATGCCGGCTTGATGAAGAACGCCAGCGTGTCCTCGTCGAAGCGTGGCGTGAATTCGACCGTGCCCGCCTTGGACCCCCAGACCGTCTGAAGCTGCACGATGGAGATGTAGGCCTTGTCCGCCATCACCTTTTCCATCGCCTCCTCGTAGGTCGCGCGGCGTTCGTCCGGGTTCATCATCTTGGCGCCGGTCTGCAGCAGGGTGTCCACATCGTCGTTCTTGTACTCGATGCGGTTGTAGGCGCCCAGCTTGACCTCCGGGTTGTTGGAATGTGCGAGGCCGCCAAGGGTGTAGGACGCCTCTCCGGTCAGCGTGCCCCAGCCGTTCATGAACATCGAATATTCAAGCCGCGCCTGCGCGGGGAAATACACGGTCTTGGACACCGCGTTCACGTTGGTCTTGATACCGACCTGGGTCAGCATCTGGCCCAGTCCCTGGCAGATCGCGCCATCACCCGGCAGGCGGTCGGCGGTGCAATAAAGATCGACCTCGAAGCCATCCGGATAGCCCGCGTCCGCCAGCAGCTCCTGTGCCATCGCCGGATCGTAGGCAGGCATGGCAATGTCCTCGGACGAGCCGAAAAAGCCCGCGGGCATCATCTGGTTCGCCGGTTTGCCCAGACCTTCGAGCACGATGTCGACCATGGTTTCGCGGTCGATCGCATGGTCGATGGCCTGCCGGACACGCAGGTCGCGGAACGGGTTTTCATCCAGGTCCGATCCGTCCTTGGCACGCACCAACGGGGTGTCTTCGCGCTGATCGAGTTGCAGATTCATGATATAGACGCTGTCGCCCTTGATGGCATCGATGTCGGGATCGCGTTCCAGCGCAAGGTAATCCACCGACGAGACGTAGTTGATCACATCCACCTGCCCCGCCTTGAGCGCCGCAAGCCGCGAGCTGTCGTTGGGGATCTCCTTGCGCACCACCGTCTCCCACGCACCCATGCCGCGCCAGTAATCGTCGTTGCGCGCCAGGACCAGATCGCCCTTCGGCTCCCAGCTGACGTATTTGTAGGGCCCGGTGCCGATGGTGGCCGCGCCTGAGTTGAAGCCCTCCGCGGCCGTCTCGGGCGTGGAATAGTCCGCCGCCGCTTCGGACGAGACGATGAACAGGCGGATGAAGTCGTTCGGCAGGGTCGCCGCCTGGCCGTCGGTATGAATATGCAACGTGTAGGGGTCGATGATCTCGACGTCGGAGACGCGGCGCACGTAGATCGCCGTGGTCGTCGGGCCGGTGACGACCGGGATCCGCTCGATCGAGAATTTCACGTCCTCGGCGTCAAAGGCGGACCCGTCGTGGAATGTCACGCCTTCGCGCAGCTTGAACTCCCAGGTGTCTTCGTCCACCGCCTCCCAACTGGTCGCCAGCCCCGGCTCGATCTGCAGGTCGTCGCCCGACCAGACCAGTGTGTCGAAAATATGCTTGGCGGCTTCGGCATGGGGCCCCAGGGCCGAGAAATGCGGATCCATCGATTCAGGTCCGCCGCGCACGCCCATCGTCAAGGTCTGCGCCGTCACAGCGCCCGCCGACGTCAGGCCCAGCGCGAACGCAAGAGGCGCAAGGAATTTCTGGTGTTTCATAATTTTCCCTTCCCGTTGATGGAAGAGGCCTTGACCCCATCCCAAATTTTTCAATCTTGCATACAGTTCCATTTGGAACTTGCTTTTCCAGATTGTGGTTAGATATTGTGTCAGTCAAGTTCATTTTGGAACTAATGTTGCTGAAGCAGGGGATTAGCGCAGATATGTCGGGCCCGCAGACCGCGTGTGATCAAGACTTCGGCAAACCCGACAACGGGCCGGGCCCCGACATGCTGGAGGCGAAGTTATGGGACAACCCCTGCCCCTTCACGTTTCGCATCAACTACCTGGCGCTGCTTTACAACACGCCGCTCTACAACTGGATACATGACACCTACGGGCTCAAGCGGCCCGAGTATGTCGTGCTGTATTCGCTGGCGTTGGCGGATGGCGGCAGCGCGCGTGATATCTCGCGCACATCGGGGTTTCCCAAGAACACGCTCAGCCGTGCGATCAAGCGGCTTGAGTTGATGGGCTTGATCGAGGCGCGCAGCAAGACCCCTGGCGGCGGGCGCAAGCAGGCGCTGCATCTGTCGGACAAGGGCCGGGCGCTGTTCAACGAGACGCTGCCCGCCTTTGCGGCGCAGGAGCAGCGGATGCTGACGGCCCTGTCGCAGGGCGAACGCCAGATGCTCTTTGAGCTGATGTCGAAGGTCGTCATCGCCGCAAACGACTGGGCCGGCGGTCTGCCGCCCGAAGCAGGACCCACAAACTGAACGAACGGAAAGGACAGTGACATGAATGTGGCCGATATGAACTGGCGCGACGTCGAGGCGGCCGCCGCCCGCGATCCGCGCTGCATCCTTCCCATCGGCTCGACCGAACAACATGCGCAACTGTCGCTCTGTGTCGACATGATTTTGGCCGAAAAGGTCGCCGGCGACGCGGCGCGGCCGCTCGATGTTCCGGTCTTTCCGGTCATGCCTTACGGGCTTGCGCCCTACTTCAACGCCTATCCCGGTACGATCTGCCTGCGGGTCGAGACGCTGATGGCGGTGATCCGCGACATCGTCGCGTCGCTGCGGCGCGCCGGCTTCCGCCGCATCCTGATCGTCAACGGGCACGGCGGGAACAACCCGGTGGGCGCCCTGGCGCAGGAACTGATGGCGGAGCATGGCGATCTTTCGATCAAGTTTCACAATTGGTGGAACGCGCCCCAGACCTGGGCCACCGCGCAATCCATCGACACGACCGGATCGCACGCCAACTGGATGGAGAATTTCCCCTGGACGCGGCTTGCGCATGCCCCTGCTCCGGAGGGCGAGAAACCGATGGTGGACATGGCGTTGATGAAGGCCTCTGCGCCCGCGCTGGCGCGCGAGGTGCTTGGCGACGGATCGTTCGGCGGCCGCTGGCAGCGTCCCAACGAGGACATGCAGGCGATATGGGACACCGGCGTGGCGGAGACTCGCGCCGCGCTAGAAGGCCCCTGGCCGGAGCTTGGCAATGGCTGAACCGGTTCTGATCTGGGGCGCGGGCGCCATCGGCGGCATTCTGGGCGCCTACTGGGCGCGGGCCGGTGTGCCGGTGCAGATGGTCGATATCGTGGCCGACCATGCGCAGGCCTGCTCGACCGACGGCTTGTCCATCGAAGGACCCGTGGAGACGTTCACCCAGACCGTGCCTTGCGTCACGCCCGACCAGCTCGAGGGGCGCTATGGCCGGATCGTGCTTGCCGTCAAAGCGCAGGCGACCGAAGCGGCGCTGGCGCAGCTGATGCCGCACCTGGCCGAGGATGGTTTCGTGCTGTCGGCGCAGAACGGGTTGAACGAACGGGTGATCGCCCACGCCGTCGGCGCCGGGCGCACCATGGGCGCCTTCGTCAACTACGGGGCCGACTGGATCGGGCCGGGCCGTATCCTGTTCGGCAACCGCGGCGCCGTCGTGGTGGGAGAGATCGACGGCAGCCCGCGGCCACGCACCACCGAGATGTTCGACCTGCTGCAGATCTTCGAGCCCGACGCCGTCCTGACCGACGACATCTGGGCCTATCTCTGGGGCAAGCTGGGGTATGGCGCGATGCTGTTCGCCACGGCGTTGACCCACGACAGCATGACCGTCAATTTCGCCGATCCGGCGCGGGGTCCTGCCTTGATCGGTCTGGCGCGCGAGGTGATGCGCACCGCCGTGGCCGAAGGTGTCACCCCGCGGCCCTTCAACGGCTTTGAGCCCTCCGCCTTCCTGCCGGGTTCGGAGGACGCCGCCGCCCGCCAGTGCCTTGCCGATCTGGCGCTGTTCAATTCCACGACCGCCAAGACCCATACCGGTATCTATCGCGATCTGGCGGTGCGCAAACGCAAGACCGAAGTCGACCCGCAGGTCGGCGCGGTGGCGCAGATCGCGGCGGGCCACGGCATCGACACGCCGCTTCTGCGCAGGCTGGTCGACCTCATCCACGACATCGAGGACGGGCGCCGCGAAATGTCGCAAGAAACCTTCCACGAACTGACCAGGGTGTTGGGATGAGCGCCCGCACCGCCCTGGTCACCGGCGTCATCGGCGGCATCGGGGCGGCCATCGCCGCACGCCTGGCGGCGGACGGCGCGCGGGTCGTCGTGACCGATCTGCCGGGCGGCGCGCTCGACGCGGCGGCCGACCGGCTGGGCCTGCCAGCCATCGCCGCCGATCTTGGCGATCCGGGGGCCGTGCGGGCGCTGCGCGACCGCCTTGTCACCGATCACGGCGCGCCCGCGATGCTGGTCAATGCGGCAGGCGGCGTGTGCAACCAGGTCGGCACCCCGCTGGAGGACGTCGAGCCAGATGCCTGGCACCGCATTTTCGCCGTCAACGTGGATGCGACGCTCTATCTGACGCAGGCGCTGGTGCCGGCGATGAAAGCCGCGGGCTGGGGCCGGATCGTTACGATCAGCTCCGGCGCGGGGCTGCGGCCCAGCCTGACGGGTATTCACGCCTATACCGCGGCCAAGCACGCGCTGGTCGGGCTGACCAAACAGCTGAGCCTTGAGTTGGGCCGCCACGGGATCACGGTGAATTCCATCGCGCCGGGGTTTGTCCTGTCCAACCCCGCCACGCGCCGCCAGTGGGAAGCCTACGGCCCGGATGGCCAGGCACAGCTGATCGGCCGCATCCATACCCGCAGGCTGGGCACGCCCGAAGACATCGCCGCCGCCGCCGCCTTTCTGACCTCCGACGACGCCGGCTGGATCACCGGCCAGATCCTCGGCGTCGATGGCGGCATAACCTGAAGAGACACGCCATGACCGACCAAGTCCTCGCGCATGCGCTTGATCGCCAGAGACATCTCGTCGATGCGCTGAAGGCACTGGCCGCCTGCCCGTCCGTCGGCGCGGACCCGGCCATGGCACAGGGCATGGAGGACGCGCGCCGGATCATCGAGGCCCGGCTCGACGCGATGGGGTTCAAAGACCGCCAGCGACTGACGCCGGCCACACGAACCGGACAGCCGGCAATTTTCGCGCAACGCCAGGACGCCCCCGGCAAGCCCACCATCCTGGTCTATGCCCATTACGACGTGCAACCGCCCGATCCGATGGACGAATGGCAGTCACCCGCTTTCGAGCCGGAGGAACGGGATGGCCGGATCTATGGCCGGGGCGTGTCGGACGACAAGGGGCCGATGCTGATCGCGCTCGAGGCGCTGGCCGCCTTTGTCGCGGTCGAGGGCAAGCTGCCCGTAAACGTCAAGCTGCTGATCGAAGGCGAAGAGGAAACCGGTTCGCCATCCCTGCCCGGCATTCTGGACAGGCACCGCGCGCTTCTGGCCGCGGATGCGGTGTTGTCGGCCGATGGCGCGCGGTGGCGGCCCGACCTGCTGGCGGTGAATGTCGGATCGCGCGGAAACGCCGGTTTCGAAATCCGGGTCCGGACCGCCGGGCCGGATCTGCACTCGGGGCGGTACGGCGGGATCGTCGCCAATCCGTTGCATGTGCTGTCCACGCTCGTGGCCGGCCTGCACCACCCCGATGGGCGCATCGCGGCGGCGGGATTCTACGACGGCGTGGCAGAGCCGACAGCGGCCGAACGCGACGGCCTGGACGCGATCCCGTTCAGCGACCCCGGCTTTTTCACGCCGCTATCGGCGCAGCCGCACGGCGAGGCCGGGTATTCGACCCTCGAACGGCTCTGGATGCGGCCAACGCTGGATGTGAATGGCATGTGGGGCGGCTACACCGGGGCCGGCTCCAAGACCGTGATCCCGCACGAAGCCTTTGCCAAGCTGACGATGCGCCTGGTTCCGGGGCAGGATCCGGAGGCCGCGAAGCAGGCGGTCATCGCGCACCTCGAGGCACTGCTTCCGGCCCATGCCACGCTGGAGGTATCTGGCGACACCGGTGCGACCGGCGCCTACACCCTGCCGCCCGATCACCCCTTGTTGGCCGCGGCCATCGCCGCCTTGCGCCATACCACGGGCCAGACCCCGCTCAGGGTCCGGATCGGCGCCTCCTTGCCGCTGACCGAGATCGTGGACCGTGTGCTGGGTCTCGATACGGTGATGTTCTCCTTCGCGCTGTCGGACGAAAACTTTCATGCGCCCAATGAATTCTTCAGGGTTTCCTCGATCGCGGAGGGCCTTGCCGCCTGGGTGCAGATCCTGCGGCAGATCGCGCTTTCGCAGGTCGCCGACTTTGCCCCGTATCGCCGCGCATGAGCGGACAGGCCCCTGTCGACAACCGCTACGGCGCGGCTCTGCTGCTCTTGGCCGCGGCCGTGTTCACGGCGGACGTGAGCGTTTTGCGGTTCCTGTCGCCGGAGGTCGCCTTTGCCCAGATCATCTTTTTCCGCTCCGCCTGTCAGCTGGTCATCGTCGCGCTGTGGATCGGATGCCGCCGCCCGACGCTGTTTCGCTCGGGCAACTGGCCGATGCTGGTGCTGCGCGGGCTGACCAGCCTGGTCTGCTGGTGGCTTTACTATGCCAGCTTTCAGACCCTCGACCTGGCGCTTGCGACGACGTTGACCTTCAGCACATCGCTTTTCGTGGTCGTCATGGCCCCCGTCGTTCTTGGCGAAAAGATCGGGATGATGCGCGCGGCGACCACGGCTTTCGGGTTTCTGGGCGTGGTCCTCGCCAGCGGCGCGCAAAGCTTCGATGTAAAGCCGGGTGTGCTCTTGGGTCTTGGCTCGGCACTGGCGGCGGCGATCCTGATTTTTCAGAACCGGGTGCTGGCGCGCACCGAACACACCGCGACCATCATGGTCTGGATCGGTCTGGTGGCAAGTCTCGGGACGCTGCCAGGCGCGGTGGCGGGCTGGACCAACCTGCCGATGGGCGATGTGGCGCTGCTGCTCGTGGCGGGGTCTCTTGCCACGCTGGGGATGCTGCTGACCGTCGAGGCCTATCGCTTTGGCGAAGTGTCCGGGCTTGCCACGTTTCCCTATGCGCGGATCCTGTTTGCGCTGACGATCGGTTACGTCGTCTTTGCCGAGGTCGCGACCCCCCGCGAGCTGGCCGGCGCAGGGATCATCGTGATCTGCGGCCTTTTGGCGAATGAACGCCGCCCTCACGCCGCGCCCTGACCCATGGCCGCCCTGTTCAGAGGCGGCGCGCGGCGCTCAGCTTCGCAGTCGCCGCACCAGTACCCAGGCGCGCAGATCGATCAATGCCTTGGCCGTGGCCATCAGCGCGAGCACGCACAGCACCGCCTTGGATGCCGTGCCCATCGTGCCTTCGACCAGCATCGCATGCGCGACGCTGCCCAGGACGACAACCGCCACGAGTGCGGAATGACCGAGCCGCCAAAACCGTGGCCGGATGCGCAGCGGCCAACGCAGCCCGGCCAGCAGGGCGGCAGCGAAGAGCGCCCACATCGCGACGACGCCCCAGGCCGAAAACGGCGTTGGCGACGTGAACAGAAGCGCGTCGATCACATCGGGCGGACTGGTCAGCCACAGGCCCGCGACATGCGCCACCACGGCCGCCACCAGCAGGCTGCCGGTCCAACGATGCACGTGCCGTCCGCGCCGCAGGGGCAGCCCCGGCAGATACCCGCCCGCCAGCAGAGGCTGCACGAGGATCAGGGCCAGCGCGACCACCCCCGCCACCCCGGCCCCGATATAGATCGGGTCCCGCCACGCCAGCAGCGGACTGGTCATGGCGACCGCCATCGGCACGGCGATGGCCCCCCCGAGGACGGCCCAGATCAGGATCGCGCGGATGGCCGGCTTCATGATCAGGCCGGCTGAAGCACGAAATCCGCATGCAGGGTCGTATCGCTTGCGCGCGGCATCACGGGGCGCAGGAACACGGTCTGAAACGGCTCTCCGTCCCCGTCATAGGCAAGATGACCATGCGGCTGGCCAAAGGCGGGAACGATCTGCGGCATCTCCAGCCGGAACACGCCGTCCGCACCGGTGAGTGTGGCGCCGTGGCTGTGCGGATCGCGTTCGTGCCCTTCGGTCGTGTGAGCCCAGATCTGGATGCGCACGCCCTGCAACGGGGCACCGTCGCCCGCGCGGCGCACCCTGCCGGTCATCCAAAAGCCGCCGCCGCCGATGCGGTCGACGATCGGCGCGCCGGGACGGTAGTTGTTCGATCCGCCGCGCATCGTCGGCGTCGGCGCGACGCCCTGCGCGCGTGCCGGGGCAAACAGACCCGAGCCGCCGGTGACCAAGGCGGCCCCCGCGGTGGCTGCGCCCGCGACCAACAGGCGGCGGCGTGTGATTGGGTGTGGGATCATGTCGGTCTCTCCTGTGTGAACTGTTGAAACCATCTTGCACCTGGGGCCGATCCCGGCCCTAGCTGCACAGTCCATATCAATATCTATCCGGGTGCGGTCCTTGGGCAAGTGACGCGGGGCGCGACGGGCCCCACAACTTTGTGATCGCGCGGTCAGGCCGATCCGGGCGCGCGTGGGCGCGCGAATGGCATGGGTTTTGCGCGCAATGCGGGTCCGTGGCCCCCGGCACGCCGCCCGCCGTCACGTGTTTTTCCCAAGGTCTGCAAAGTCTTGCGCGGCTGTCGTGCCAGTCTTCGATTGATCCAGACAGATCGCCCTCATTTTGCTATCCTTGCGCATCCATTTTTATTTGAAGATTTGTCGCAGGGGGTATTTGCCATGAAGGTCTTTGGGGGTGTCTTGCCCGTCATTCTTGCCGCGCTGTGGTTCGGCAGTCCCGATCCGGGGCATGCGCAAAGCGCGCAGGATGTCGAGACGGGCAATCGTCTGGCCGCCGTCTTGCGCGCGGGGCGCAATGTTGTGTCCAACAATCAGTCGCTGATCAACAACGCGGGGATCGGCGACAAGGGCCTGACCGGCGAGGAATTCTATCGCCAGGTGATCGCCACCTACGTCCAGAAGAACGGCGAGCCGCCGCTGGAGGAAGCATCGGACCCCGAGACCCGCAGGCTGATCGAGACGCAATTGAACGCGATGATCGAGGTCATCGAGGAGAACCAGGAAATCATCAACGCCGAAGGTCTGGAATTCAAGGGGTTCATCCCGGCGGTGTTCGCGCGCCTGGTGAACGAGAAATTCGCCGCCGACATGGCGACCGAGGCGGTGGTCAAAGTCACGGCCCCGAAGGCGCTTGTGCGCAACCGCAAGGCGCGTCCCGACGATTGGGAGAACGGGGTGATCGAGGACAAGTTCAAGACACCCGGCTGGCCGGTAGGCGACGCCTTTTTCGAGGAAACGACCGTGTCGGGGCAACCGGCGTTCCGAATGCTCATCCCCGAATATTATTCCCAATCCTGTCTTGTCTGTCACGGGTCGCCCGCCGGGGAAACCGACGTCACCGGCTTTCCAAAGGAAGGCGGACGCCTGGGAGAACTTGCCGGGGCCATCAGCATCACCTTGTACAAATGACCGATCAGGCCGACGTCAAGACGCGCTGGCGATGGCTGTCGGAGAACACGATCCCGGTGCGCATCGGGTCGCTGTCGGCGGCGCTGCTGTTGACGCTGGTCGCAAGCACGATGGTGATGGCCTATGATCTGATCCGCAACCAAAGCCGGATCCAGGGCGCCAACGAAGGGTTCCACAGGCTCGAGATCGCGGGCGCCGCCGATCGCCACTTTGGCGAAATGCGCTATTGGATGACGGATCTGTCGGTCAGTTTGCTAACCCTGTCGGAGCGGCGCGCCAACGAGGCGAGGGCCAAGTTGGACCGGAGCCTCGAGGCGCTGGAGGACTTCGCGCCCGAGGCGGCCGCGACCGTCCGCGACCAGACCGAGGCCTACTATACCACCGCGCTGAAGGCGGCGGATGCCTATACCGACGGCAACAGGGTGCTGGGCAACACGCGGCTGGCGCAGGCGCGGTCGGCCAGCGACGCGGTGGACGAGACGCTGACGCGCCTTGTCGCGGATCTGTCGAGCCGGGCGGACCAGACCAGCAAAGAGGCGACCGAGGCCGCGCGGTCGGCGCTGAACCGCGCCATCGCCGCCTGCGCCGTCATCGTCATCGCGGGCGCGCTGCTGACCTGGCGGGCGCTGCGGTCGATCGTTGTGCCGATGCATGCGATCAACACCGCGATCACCGGCCTGATCCGGGGCAATCGCGATGTCGATCTGCCGCCCGAAGGCCGGGATGAACTGGGCCGGATGTCGCAGGCGCTGCGGGCGCTGCGCGACAGCCAGGAGGAGCGGCGGGTTCTGGAGGAGGAAGCCCGCGCGCAGCGCAACACCATCCTGACCGCGATCGAAACGATCCCCGACGGCTTTGCGCTGTTCGATGCCCAAGACCGGCTGGTGCTGGTCAACGAGCGGTTTCGCCACATCTTTTCCCATGTCGCCGACATCCTCGAACCCGGTACCGGGTTCCGGCAGATCCTCGAACTTCAGGTGGCCCGAGGGGTGGTGGACACCCAAGGCATGGACGGTGAGGCGTGGATCCGCGACAAGATGGATCGCCACAGGGTTCTGGACGGAAGCCGGCAGGAGGTGCGGATCGGCGGCGCGTGGATACAGGTGTCAAAGCGCAAGACGCCCGATGGCGGCACCGTCGGCGTCTACAGCGACATTTCCGACCTGAAGGAAAAGCAGTCGCAACTGGAGGCCGCCAATGAACAGGCCATCGCGGCCAGTTCCGCCAAGAGCCAGTTCCTCGCCTCGATGAGCCACGAATTGCGCACCCCGCTGAATGCCATCATCGGCTACAGCGAAATGCTGTCCGAAGACGCGCAGGACATGGGATTGGAAAACGCTACGGAAGATCTTGAAAAGATCATGAGTTCGGGCCGGCACCTGCTGACCTTGATCAACGACGTGCTGGACCTGTCGAAGATCGAAGCCGGCAAGATGGAGGTCTTCGCCGAGACCTTCGCGCTGCGCCCGTTGCTGGAGGAGGTGGGCAGCACCGTCATGCCCCTGGTGGCCAAGAACGGCAACGAACTTGTCCTGACCATCGACCTGAAGGACGACATCATCGAGACCGACAAGACGAAGCTGCGGCAGAACCTGTTCAACCTCTTGTCCAACGCGGCCAAGTTCACGACGAACGGCAGGATCGAACTGAGCGTGTCACGGGTGCGCCGGGCGCAGACCGATTGTTTCAGTTTCGCGGTGCGCGACAACGGCATCGGGATGACGCCAAAGCAGAGCGAGAAGCTGTTCCAGGCGTTCGTGCAGGCCGATCAATCGACGACACGGAATTTCGGCGGCACCGGGCTTGGCCTTGCGATTGCCCAGCAATTCACCCGGATGATGGGCGGTCAGATCACGGTCGAAAGCAAGCAAGGCGTCGGATCGACCTTTTCGTTCGAAATTCCTGCGGCGTTCGGATCGCGGGACGCCGCCGCACGCGCGCAGGACGCGGCACCCGGCGGTTCGGGGCTCGGGCGGATCCTGATCGTGGATGACGAGGCCGCGTCGCGCGCGGAACTGGCCCGCATTGTGCGCAGCGGCGGCTACGACGTCCTTATGGCCGAAAACGCCGCGACCGGCCTCAGGATGGCGCGTGACCATGCGCCCGATGCGATCCTGCTCGACATCATCATGCCCGAGCGGGATGGCTGGTCCGTGCTCAGGGAAATAAAATCCGACCCGGTGCTGTGCGAAACGCCCGTGATCCTTGCCACGATTCTGGCCGATCGCGACATGGGGCTGGCCTTTGGCGCGGTCGAACATCTGACCAAACCGGTTGAGCCGGAGACCCTGATCCGGACACTCGAAAGCGTTGCCGGGTCGCGCGACAAGAACGTCCTGATCGTAGATGACGACGCCGCCACGCGGAACCTGCTGCGACGGATCCTGACGCGCGAGGGGTGGAGCGTGAGCGAAGCCGCCGACGGCAAACGCGCGCTGGCCCTGCTCAGGACGAACCGGCCCACCCTGATGCTGCTCGATATCATGATGCCAAATGTCGATGGCTTCGATGTCCTCAAGGCGGTGCGTGCGATGGACGATCTGGTGGATCTACCGGTGATCGTCCTCACGTCCAAGGACCTCACGCGCGAGGAAATGGGATGGCTCAAGACCCATGCCGGCGAGGTGATCAGCAAGGGGGAAACCGGTCGCAGCGATCTGCTCGACGCGCTCAAGCGGCACATTCAGCACGCGACCTAACACAGATTGGACACTTCGGAATGGCAACGATCCTGATCGTGGAAGACAACGACATGAACCTCGACATGCTGTCGCGCCGGCTCAAGCGGAAAGGCTATGAAATCGCGGTCGCGCGCGATGGCCAGGCGGGATTCGAACAGGCCGTCGCGATCAGGCCCGACCTGATCCTGATGGATATGAGCCTGCCGGTGATGGATGGATGGGAGGCCACGCGCCAGATCAAGGCGCATGAGGACACCGGCGGCATTCCCGTGGTCGCGCTGACCGCGCATGCGATGGCAAGCGACCGCGAAAAGGCCTTGGCCGCCGGATGCGACGATTTCTACACCAAACCGATCGAATTGCCCGGCCTGCTGGAGATCATGACCAGGCTGCTGGGCAGATAGGGATGCATGGCACCGCAGCGACACAGAGATAAGCTGGCACTCGCCACACGGATTTCCCAAAAGCTGATGGGACCGTCAGAGGCGATTTCAGGCTATCACGCCCTGCTGATCGAAGAGGTGCGCCGCGTCGGCCCGGCAGAGGCCCTGGCCGATCTCGACAGGATCGGACTGGCGGCGGCCCGGCTGGTCGAGATGGTGCAATCGCTCAGCGCACGGTCGAACGATATTGCCACCGACGAGGCCTCGCAGGCCAGGCTGCGCCACGAACTGCGGTCGCCGATCAATGCGATCCTGGGCTATAGCGAAATGGTGCTCGAGGATTTCGAGAGGGCCCTGCCCGCCTCGGCGCTCAGCGACATCAGGGCGATGGTGAACGAGGCACGCCGCCTGCCCGTGCAGATCGACGCGGTGTTCGACCCCGAGGCGGGCACCGACGATGCCCTGAGCCTTGGCGAGGAGGAGCAGATCGCCGCCGGTCTGGAGAAAAGCCTGTCGATTTCCGATACGGGCCGGCAGCATCTGACGGGCCATATCCTCGTCATCGACGACGAGCCGGCGAACCGCGATATCCTGACCCGCCTGCTGGAGCGCAGGGGCCGCAGCGTGCGCGCCGTCGGATCGGCAAGGGAAACCTACATCGCGCTGCGCGAGGAGCGGTTCGATCTTGTGCTGCTAGACATCCTGATGCCCGACACGAACGGCATCGAAGTTCTGGAGCGGATCAAGGCCGACCCCGATTGGCGCGAAATTCCCGTGGTCATGGTGTCGGGCCTGAACGAGACGGGCGCCATCGCGAGGTGCATCAGCATCGGGGCCGATGACTATCTGCCCAAACCCATCGACCCCGTTCTGCTGCACGCCCGGGTCGATTCATGTCTGGAACGATCGCACTGGCGCGCCCGTGAACGCGCCTTCACCAAGGAGATCAAGTTCGAAAAGGACCGCGCGGATGCGTTGCTGCATGCCATGCTGCCCGCCCCGATCATCCAGCGCCTGAACGCGGGCGAGGCCCAGATCGCGGATCGGTTCGTCGGCGCGACCATCGTGTTCGCCGATATCGTCGATTTCACCCCGCTGGTCGCCCGGATGGAGGCGGGCGATCTGGTGCGGGAATTGTCGAACATCTTTACCGCCTTCGACGATCTGGCCACCCGGCACAGCATCGAAAAGATCAAGACCATCGGCGATGCCTACATGGCGGTGTCCGGCATTCCCGCGCAGCGCGAGGACCATGCGAGGATCGCCGTGGATTTCGCCCGCGACATCCTGAAAACCATGTCGGACGGCGCAGTCAGCAAGGAAGGACTGCAAATTCGCATCGGTGTCCATTCCGGTCCGGTGATCGCAGGGCTGATCGGCCGAAAGCGTTCGATCTATGACGTGTGGGGCGAGACCGTCAATCTGGCCAGCAGGCTTGAATCCACCGGGATCGCCGGAAAGATCCAGATCTCGAAAGCGACGAAAGACGCGCTGGGAACCTACCTCGAGACGGTGGAAGAACGCGAACACACCGTCAAGGGCATCGGCAAGGTCACATCGTATTTCATCGTCTGAGGGTCAGGCGTTGCAGGGTTTCGCCCAAGCCGCGCGCACTTGCCGCCGGGCGACGACGACCGCTGCGCGCGCGCCCGCGACCGGCCCGGCAGGCGGATGCCACGGGTGTCCGCTTTGCCGCGCCGCTCGACAGAAGCCGCCGATTTTGGTAGATTCAAACCATGTAGCGATCACGTTTTTCCCTTCCAAGGGCACTGGATATGCAGATTTTCAAGGTATCTGCGTTGTTAGTTATTGTTACGGCTCTACTCTCCGCAGAACCAACCGCCTCGCAAGCTCAGACAAGCCTCTCCGACGTGCCCGCGTCGGACCCCGCGGGGCTGCGCCAGGTGATCCTGTCGCTCGAAGACGAAATCGACGAACTGCGCGCGCAGAAATCCGGTCTCGAGGCCGCCCTCGACGATGCCGGCGCGCAGTTGGACGACATCCGGTCCGAGGCAGAGACGTTGCGCGCCGCACAGGAGGCGGACCGCGCCGAAGTGGACAGGCTCGCCGCCCGCAAGCAGGCTTTGAGCGCGGAGTTGCAGACCTTGCGCGACAAGATTACCGCCGAGCGGCAGGCACCGGTCGAGGCGTCGGAACTTCTCGACGATCTGAAGGCGAAGATCGCGCAGACCGAGACGACGCTGGCTGCGCGCCGCGCGGAACTCGCCGATCTGCAACAGGCGATCGATGAGGCGGCGGCCCGCCAACGGGAGCTAGCGGGCGTCGTCAACGCGCTCGATGCCGAAAGGCGAACGACCCTCGCCGCGATGGACAAGGCCAAGGCAATGGCGCAGGCCGAGGTCGAGGCCGTCCAACAGGAGCTTGCCGCCCTGAAAACCGCGCGCGATGCCGCCATGGCAGAGCGCGACACGGCCCAATCGGTAGCCCGCACCGCGACGGAAGCATTGGCCGCCCGGCGTGCCGAACTGGACCGGGTTACCGCCGCACACACGACGTTCGAGACCAAGATCGCGCGCCTGCGTCAGGAGGATCAGACCCTGTCCGCCCGCATCGCACAGGCCGCCGAGAAGACCCTGAAGGTCGAGGAACGCATCGCGGCGCTTTCCTCCGAATTGAGCATGCGACAGGCCGCGTTGGGGGATATGCTGACCCGCACGCGCGAGGCGGAAGCGGCCCTCGCGGAGCGGCGGGCGAAAGCGGACGCGCTCGACGCAGCGCTTGCGGCAAAACAGGCGGACCTGCAACAGGCTGAAGAGATCATCGCATCGGCCGGGAGCAAGGCAGACGAGATCACGGCGCAGGCGGCCCCCCGCGCCGCGGCGCTGAAGCGGCAGATCGCCGCCGACGAAGACCGCCTGCGCGCCGTGTCCGAACAAATCGCACAGGCCGAGAAGACACTGGCGGCCAAGACCGGCGAGATAGATCAGGCGCAGGCCGCGTTGCACGATCTGGACAAGCTTGAAAAGGCGATCGCCGCCAAACGGACCGCGCTGGAGCGCGCGAATTCCGACGTTGCAGCGATCGAGGCGGCACGATCGGATGCCGAAACGGCCCTTGCCCGGATCAGACAGGACATCGAAGCCGCCAAAGAGGAGCAGTCCGATCTGACGGCACGAAACACGCAGGCCGCGCAGGAACAGGAATCGCGGCGGGGCGAACTCACATCCGAAACACAAGCCCTGGCGGCGCGGCAACAATCGCTATTGACCGAAATCGCATCCCTGGAAGACAGGCGCCGCACCCTGGACCGAACGGTCGCTGAGAAGGCCCAGGAGCAAAGTGCGCTTGAGCAGCGGATAACCGAGGCCAGCGGCAGGATCGACGCATTGGATGCGACGCTCGAGGACAATCAGACCCGGGTCGAAGCGCTGCGTGAGACGCTGGGTGAGCTGACCGACATGCGCGACGCGATCAACAGGCAGATTGCGGCGCTGACCGGGCAAAAGACCGATCTGGAAAGCGCGGTGAGCATCCTTGCCGAGCAACGCGCGGCGCTGCGGTCGGACAGTCCGTCACTGGCGGATCAGTCCGAGGCGTCGCCCGCCGCGCAGGCGAGCCCCGGCACCGGCGCGCCGTCGACGGCGCCCGTGGCAAGCGAGACCGATCTGGCCGTGTACCTGGCCATTGTCGATGCGGCCCCGGTGTTGCGCGATGCACCCGCGGGCGACCGGCAAAAGGTGGCGCAGGCGCTCAGCAACGGGGCCTGCCCGGTCGATGCGCTGCGTACGGTGTCGGACCGGATCAACCGGCAAACGCTGGTCTATCTGGTGCGCGAATTTGGCGGCTGCTGAAGCAGATTTCTTAGGATGGGGGAAGATATGGAACGGTTTTTCAGATGGGTATCCACCGTGTGTCTGGCTGCGATCCTGCTGACGGGGGTGGCGACCGCGCAGGAATTCAAAAAGAACGTGCTGACGGGTGGTCCGTCGGGCACCTATATCCAGATCGGGCGCGACATCAGCCAAATCGCGGGCGAATGCGGCCTGACCTATACGATCAACGAAAGTGCGGGATCGCTCGAGAATTTTCTGGGCGTGCGAAACCGGGTCAACACGCAGTTCGGTATCGTCCAGAGCGACGTGCTGGAATACCTGCGCACCTTCTCGCAGAACGATCCTGAAATCGCGCGCGCGATCTTCGGCGTTCGCATCGCGTTTCCGCTCTACAACGAAGAGGTGCACGTGCTGGCCAGGCGCGAGATCACCTCGCTGAACGACCTGAATGGCCGCAAGGTCGCCATCGGCAGTGAAAACAGCGGCACCTTCCTCACCTCTTCGCTGGTTCTCGACCTTGCGGAGGTCCGCCCCGCGGAGCGCTTGACGATTGACGCGACGGCCTCGCTCGCGGCCCTTCTCGACGGTCAGATCGATGCGTTCTTTTATGTCGCGGGCGCCCCCACCAAACTGTTTCAAACCGACGAGATCGACAGCAGCCGCTTTCACCTTCTGCCATTGACGGACAGCACCCTGAGAGCGGTCTATGTCGAGAGCGAAATTCCCGCCGGGACCTATCCGTTTCAGCAAGAGAAAGTCGATCTCGTCGCGGTCAAGGCGGTGATGATGACCTTCGACTACACGCCGCAGCGCAACGCCTACCACCGCGAAAGCTGCAAGGCGGTGTCGGATCTGGTCAATATCGTCCTGACCAATTTCGACCGACTTCAGACGACGGGTCATCCGAAATGGAAAACCGTCGAACTGACCGACATTCCGCCGGGCTGGGACATATCTGAGTGTGTCAACCAAGGGTTGGACCCCGCATATGCGCTTGAATGCAGACCGCCGGCGGTGGCGCAGCAAGCCCGGCAATCGCCGATGGAGAGCGAGGCGAACGCCGTCTATCGGCAGAGGATCTGCGAAGCCATGGGCGGGTGCTGACCCCATCGATCAGCCCGTTGGATCATCGCCGGGACGGGCGCGCGCCGGGCGGCGGATCTATCTGTTGACCAGCTTGGGCACGACAAACCAGTCGGAGGCATGGCGCGTGTCGCCAAGGCTGCGCACGACGCGGAACGCGTCGGCGGCGAAATGCGTCCGCAGGCGCAGGGCGGGCACCGTGGCCGTCACGGTTTCCAGGACCGAGCGGTTTCGATCCGCGAATTCGACGGCATATCGCGCCCCCGGCACGACCGCCGCATCCGACCACACCACGACGAATTGCGCAGACCCGCGCAGTTCGGCATGCAACACGGCGGGGGCCGTGTCCGAGCGTGGCACACCATCGACCAAGGGCAGCGCCGCGAGCGCCTGCGCGGCGCGCGGCATGCTGTCGGCGATGCTGGCATACCAGGCCCGCGCCAAAACCTCGTTGCGCGGCACGCCCTCGCCCGTCTGGTACATCTGGCCCAGGAAATATGCCGCCTTTTCATGCCCCAGCAACGCGGCATGGGCGAAGGCCGCGACCGATGCCGCACTGTCCCTCGCGGCCAGTTCGACGCCCGCACGATAGAACAGCCTTGCCGTGTCGGTGGAGGGCGGTATCGCCTGGACCGGGGCGATCAGGGCGCGCGGCGCGGCGGTTTCGCCTTGTGGCGCGGGGGGGACGGCCACGGGCCTTTGGGCAAGGTCGCGGGCGGCGCGATCGGCCGGTGTCGGGGGCGCCATTGCCGGGGGGGCCATGCCGCCAAGCCCGAAATAGGTATAGGCACCGCCGACGCCCAGCATCCCCAAAAGGCTCAGACCCGCCACAACGACCAGAGGATGAAACAGCCGCGCCTTGGCCGTCGCTGCCCCACCAGAGCGCACAGAGGGCCCGGCGCGATCAGGCCCCCGGACCGGGGTCGCGGCCGCCTCGTCCACACCCCGACGCCCCATAAGACGCAGAATGCGGCGCGGATTGCCCAGCGACATCTTGGCGATCCGCTCCATCTCCTCCTTGTCGGGCGGTGGTTTGTCATTGCCGGGCTGCCGCATCAGCGCCCTGACGAACGTCTCGATGTCCGCCTTGCCAAGTTCCGGAAGGTCGATCATCGGGCCGACCGCGTGCGGGCGCACCGCGCTCAGGGTGTCGCTGAACGCGCGCGGACCGATCAGGACAAGCCGAAGGGATCCGGGCGCGCCGGTCTCCGGTTCCGCCAGATCGACAAGCCGCACCAGCGTCGCCGGGTCGAGCCGGTGCGCGTCGTCGATCACCAGAACCGGCAGGCCCGGACCGCCGTTCACCGGCGCCGCCGGCACCCCTGGCATCACGGTACGGATGTACCTCTCCGGATCATCCCCCAGCGCAGCCGGATCGGCGATGAACAAAACCTGCCGATCCTCGGGGCCATGTTCGACGACCTCCCTCGCCAGCCGAGTCTTGCCAGCCCCGTCTGCGCCGATCATCAGGATGACCGGTAATCGGCTCCTGATGGCAAAGCCAAGCTTTTCGGCGGCCAGACCGTGCGTCTGTGTCCAGACGAAATCCGCACCCCCGAAAGATGGCGCGGCTTCTTTCGGCGCCGCACCAGGGTCATCCCCCACCATAGACTCTCCCCACTCCGGCGGCATGCTCCCGAGGCCGTGCATTGCTGTCACCACTCACCAAAGCACCCGAGCCCCCGGATGGCCGCCGCTGAAACCCTCTGATCGATGTGCAAGAATACCCCTTCATAGTGGTCTGATACCGGTAATAGATCAACAAACCGGAGCGTCTGCGAGGCGGATCGCCGGTTGACGGGCCAGTCGCGCCGCCCATGCCGCACATGACCGCGCGAGCCGCACATGCGATGGACGGACCTGGAATGCGTCGCGGCCGCGTCCCGGATGGGTTCAGTCCTGCACGTCCTGTGCGCCGCAAGGATACGAGGAACGGGGACCGGCGGTCAGGCGCAGTGCGCCGCCATCCAAGGCCAACAGCGGGCCAGCGCTACACACCGCAGTACCGGCCTCCGGTGCCCGGATTTCAATCAGCCTGACTGCCGGAGCACCGTCGCAGGACCGCACCGTCGAACGCGCCCTGCTCAGACGGATCGCGCCGATGACCCCGGCAGACAGATCTTTGGCGGGACGGTGGCGCCGCGCCAGTGACGGTCGGCGCCGGGTCCGACGCCCCGTTCCACACGCAGTCCTATGCAGAGAGCATGGTGTGCGGCGGCGAGGATCATGAGACGTGCCGCGATCACGCCAAAGGCGGCAGCGGGCAGTCATCCCGAGATGGCCCCACCAACAACGGAATGCCTATTTCCGCGCGCTTGCGCATGGAATGAGGCAGGATCCTTCCGTCCCGCGCGCGCGGTGCGGTCGCCAGACGCAAATCCTCTTCAATCGTCGTCCACCGCACCCATGCCCATGCCGCGCATATCGACCGGCCGTTCGCTCATGCGGCGTTGCATCATCGCGGCGCTTGCTGCGATCTCCGCTTCGGAGATCTTGGCGTCACCGTCGGCATCGTGCATCTGAAAGGCGCGCACGGTCATCGGCCGCGTATGCGCCGCGTGCATCGTCGCGAACTCCTCCAAGGACAATGCGCCGTCCCCGTCAGCGTCGTAGGTCTTGAGTTCCGCTTGCATCCCCGAAGTGATTTCTTCGGCGCTGAGCATGCCATCGCCATCCGCATCAAAGGTGGTCATGGCATAGCTGCGCGCCATGCCCATGCCCATTCCGTGCGGGCCCATCATCCCGTAGTGACCCTCCATCATTCCCATTGGGCCGCCCATCATCTGGCCATGCCGCATATGCGTCGGATGCGCCGCCGCCGGCACCGCGATTGCGGCAATGCAGGCTGCTGCGATGGCTGAAAAGCTGCGTTTTTTCAAGTATGTCATGTCGTCTCTCCGGTAATGGACCGGCGATGCGCCGGGATGGGAAATATACCCAACCCGCGGCTGCGGCCTTTGACGTGGATCATGCGGTCCGACCGCAGGACGGCATTCACGGCAACGTGTTTCGGCGACCGGGTTGCAGGGTGATCAGCCAAGGGCGGCTTGCGTTCAGCAGGCCCGTTGACCGGGCGGTGTGACGGCCCGGTGGCACGGACCGAGGCATCAGAGCCGTCATGACAACACCACAGGCGCCGGACCCGCCGAACAGATGCCCCCTTCGCTATTTCGCCAGCATCCAGACCGCCATCGCCACCATCATCAGGTTCTCGGTCAGCGAAATGAACCCCAGCGGCACGTTTGACGATCCGCCGACACAGGCGCATTTCAACTCGCGCCTGTCCACATAGACCGCCTTGATGACCGACACCGCGCCGATCGTCCCGATGAACAATGCCACCGGCGCCGCGATCCAGACGAGCGCGCCCGCGATCATCAGCACACCGGCAAATGCCTCGGCAAAGGGATAGACGTAGCCATAGCGGACCACGCGCTGCGCCAGCAGGTCGTAGTTGAGAAACATCGTGCTGAACCCTTCGACATCCTGCAACTTCTGGATGCCGAGAATGCACATCGAGATGGCGATGAACCATTCCAGCGCGCGAACCGTGAACAGGGTCCCGTATGCCGCCCAGCTGGTCGCCAGCGCCATGGCGAGCGCCACGGCGAAGATGGCGACAACCGGCCGGTAGGAGGTGGCGTCCGGGTCCTTGACCGCGTGACCGAGGTGTCTTTGCAGGGCCTCATAACCGCCGATCCGCGCGCCGTCGATGTAGGTCTGAGGCGTCGTATTCACGCCGCGCTCCGCCATGAACGCATCGGTGGCCTCGCGGCTTTCCAGCGGATGATCTTCGACATCAAAGCCCTCGCGCCGAAGCAGATCGAGGGATTTGAGACCGTAGGGACAGGTGTGATCGGGCGTCGCCATCCGGTAGAGGGTGGCGGTCTTCGCGGGGGTATCCTTCATCGGCGTCTCCTCGGGACGTGTGGGTTACTTGCCGTCGACTTCGGGCGTGGCGCTGGGTCCACCCCCAAGATCGGCGATCAGGGCCTTCATCTCGTCGATCTCAAGCCGCTGCGCATCGATGATATCCTGCGCCAGGCTTTGCACGCGCGGATCGGTGAGGGTTGCGCGCTCGCTGGTCAGGATGGCGATGGAATGATGCGGGATCATCGCCTTCATCCACGCGACATCGGCCACCGTGTCCTGACTGCGCACCAGGTAGAGAGACACGGCGAACACCACCGCCGCACCGCCGAAGATCGCGATGTTCAGGCCGCGATTGGCGTACATGCCCAGCATGTAGGACAACATGACGATCGCCATCGCCGCCCCCATGTAGATCGCCATCCACATCCGGGTCTGACTAAAGAAGACATGATCCAACGCGTAGGTGTTGAGGTACATCAGCCCGTACATCACGACCGTCGAGGTCGCGATCATGGCAAAGAAACGTGTGTATCCGGTCATCTGATCATCCTTTTTCGGCTTTTGGCGTCGCGGCAGGGGTTCCATGGTTAAAACGCCCTTCCAGCCGTGGAAGGTTCCGATTTTTGCCGAAAAGGGCCGATTTCGCCGCGCGACGGCGCTTGACCTTGCCGCAGGAGCGGGCGCATCTGGCGGTGGAGTCAAGGCAAGGAGCGCATCATGAGCACATTCAACGTCCCCGACATGAGCTGCGGGCACTGCAAGGCGGCCGTCGAAAAGGCCATCGCCGGACAAGACCCGGCGGCGACGGTCTCTGTCGATCTGGCCGCGCGCCAGGTGTCGGTCGAAAGCGCACTGACGGATGCCGCGCTGATCGCGGCGCTGCAGGACGGAGGCTATCGCGCCAGCGTCGCCTGAGGCCGCCGCCGCCCCACGCGGTACGACGGATGCATGATCTGCCAGCGGCGGGCGCGGCGTCGCGCTGTCCCGGTGGCGCAATGAAAAGTCCGCTTTGGTGCCCGCGTCCCACCGCGCGAGCCCGTCGATCTGCCGCATGTACCGATCGGGCCGGCGGCGACGCCGGCGCGGGTCGGCTCAGGCCGCCCCTGTCCGGCACGCGGCGCAAGGGCCGTTGCAGACCACAGCGCCGGGCCGTGCCGCCGGGCCGATCGGTTGGGGTCGTGCGACGACGGCCCACGGCTCGCCGTTCGCCGCGGCGGCGCGCGCGCTCTTGTGGCCGGTGATGTCCCGAACCCCCAGCATCAACCACCCCGCAAGGGCGACAAGCCCGAACAGGGCGATCAAGATCATCCATCCCGGTACGTGTCTCCGGGTCTTGGGTTTCTGCGTCATGTCCTGTCCTGCCTTGTGCCGGTTTCCGGATCGCCGGGCGCGAAACAGCGCCCGGCGAACAGGTTTCATTTGACGGCTGTAATGGTCAGCTTGCCCTTGACGCGATCCGCGACGAATTCGATCTCCTGCCCCTCTGCCAGCTTGGCCAGAACCGTTTCGTCGGCGCGGAAAACCATGGTCATCGCCGGCATGTCGAGGTTGGCCAAGGGACCGTGGATCACGGTCACCTTGCCGGCCTTGGCGTCGATTTTCTTGACGGTTCCGGTCGAATACGTCAGCGACACCTGCGTCGCGCCGTCGGAGTGGGGCATGCCGTGTCCGACGGTGATCGGCCCGTGCATGCCGCTTTCATAATGGCCGGGGATCAGGCAGGCGACTTCGAAGGCGCCTTCGTTCGCAAAGGTCCAGATCACCTCGCCGGAGGCACCGGGGTCAAGCCGGACGGAGTTCGGATCGTCGTGTTCCATGTCCATCTCGGCCATCATCGCCTTGTGCTCGACATTGCGCGCCATCGTGTCGATGGCGAACTCGTGCTCAAGCTCGCCCCTGTTTTCGACCGCGAAACGGATCGTCTCGCCCGGTTCGATGTCGAACATTGCCGGCTCGAAGATCATCCGTCCGTCGTCTGTCTCGCGCATCGCGACCTCGATGGTGCGGTCCACGTCCTGCGCCGTGCCAGGCTGGCCGACCATCATCGCCATGTGGTCCGCGCCGTGGTCCCCGGCCTTGTCGTGGCCGGCATCGTGCGCCCCGACGGCAAAGACGGGCGCCGCGAGGACCAGCGCAAGGGTGGCGGTTGTTGTCATAAGAAGATGTTTCATGTTGTTTCTTTCCTGTTTGGTTTGACAATTGTGGTTCGGAGCCGCCCCCGGGGCGGTCAGCCCTTTGAGGCGGGTCTTGGCGTGAGCCGTGTTTCGGGACTGTCGTTCGAGGCGAAATCAGGCAGCTTGCCGGTCCATTCGTAGGCCTGCTCGCCCGGCGGGTTTTCGTACCAGCCGGGATCGCTGTAATCCTCCGCGCCGATGCCCTCGCGCACCTTCACGACCGAGAACATGCCGCCCATTTCAATCGGGCCGTGGGGGCCCCAGCCGGTCATCATCGGGATGGTGTTGTCGGGCAGCGGCATCTCCATCGTGCCCATGTCGGCCATACCCGCCGTACCCATGGGCATGTATTCGGGCTGGTGTTTGCGGATCTTGGCGGTCAGAGCGGTCTTGTCGGCGCCGATGAAGGTCGGCACGTCGTGGCCCATCGCGTTCATCGTGTGGTGCGACTTGTGACAGTGGATCGCCCAGTCGCCCAGGTGATCGGCGGTGAAATCGAAGGCCCGCATCGCGCCCACGGGGATATCGATGGACACCTCGGGCCATTGCGCGGCCTCCGGCACCCAGCCGCCGTCGGTGCAGCTGACCTTGAAATCATAGCCGTGCATGTGGATCGGGTGGTTGGTCATGGTCAGGTTGCCGACCCGCACGCGCACCCGGTCGCCGCGATTGACGACCAGCGGATCGATATCGGGAAAGATCCGGCTGTTCCACGTCCAGAGGTTGAAATCCGTCATCGTCATGACACGCGGCACATATGTGCCCGGATCGATGTCGAAGGCGTTCAGCATGATCAGGAAATCGCGGTCCACGGGCCGAAAGGCCGGGTCCCTGGGGTGGACCACGAACATGCCCATCATGCCCATCGCCATCTGCACCATCTCGTCGCCGTGCGGGTGATACATGAAGGTGCCCGATTTGATCAGGTCGAATTCGTAGACATAGGTCTTGCCCGGCGGGATGCCGGGATGGCTGAGCCCGCCAACCCCGTCCATGCCCGAGGGAAGGATCATGCCGTGCCAATGCACGGTGGTATGTTCCGGCAGCCGGTTGGTGACGAAGATCCGCACCCGGTCGCCCTCCACCGCTTCGATGGTCGGACCCGTGGACTGGCCGTTATAGCCCCACAGGTAGGCGGTCATGCCATCGGCCAGTTCGCGCTCCACCGGTTCGGCGACAAGATGGAATTCCTTGACCCCGTTGTTCATCCTGTGGGGCAAGGTCCAGCCGTTCAGCGTGACGACCGGATTGTAATCCGGCCCGCTGGACGGTCGGACCGGCGGTTGGGTCGCCGCGCTGTCCATCTGTGCCGCTTCGGGCAGCCCCATGTTCAGGGTCTGGCCCCAGGCCCGGCTTGACACGAGCGTGGTCGCCCCCGCCGCACCGGCCCCCAAAAGTTGACGTCTGTTCATCATTTCAAATGTCCTTTTCATCAGTGTCCCGCACCGCCGCCAGCGGCGATGGCGATGTCGCCGCCTGCGCCGCCGGCACCGCTGCCGCCGCCGTAGATCGCAGCCGTCAGGTTGGCCGCGGCCAGCCAGAAGTCGCGCTTGGCATTGGCCGCCTGCATTTCGCTGCCCAGCTTGTCGCGGGTGTCGGTCAGCAGGTCGAAGGTGTTGGTGATCATGCCGTTGTTGCTCAGCAGGGCCTCCTCTTCGATGGTGCGGCGCAGGGGCAGCACCACGTCGCGGTAGTGGCGTGCGATCGCATGGGTCGAACGATAGGCCGCTTCGGCCGCGCGCGCCTCGGAGCGGACGTTGACCGCCCGTTCGGCCAGCACGTTGGCCGCCTGCAAATAGGCCAGTTCCGCCTTGCGCAGCCGCGCCTTGCCGCTGTCGAAGATCGGGATCGCGAATTCCAGCTCGATCTGCGGGGTGGCGTCGGTTTCGGTCGCTCCGTCTTCGGCTTCGCGTTCGACCTCGACGCCGCCGATCACCTCGAGATCCGTGACCATGCGGGTGGCATCCGTCAGGCCGTAGGCCTTGGCGGTGGCGGCCAGCGCCAGTTTGGCCACCTCAAGATCGACCCGGCTCGACAGGGCCCTGGCTTCGACGGGGCCGTTCAAGCGGGCCGTTGCGGGCAGACCGGGCAAGGCATCGGGAACACGGTAATCCGTGTCCGCCCCCCACAGCCCCATGAGCATGGTCAGCCGTTCCTTGGCCATCTGCGCCTCGAGCCGCGCCTTGGCGACCTGACCGGCCAGTTCCGCGTTGAAGGCCTGCTCCCTGGCCTGTCCGGCCTTGCCCAGCGCCCCGGTACGGCCAAGTTGCGCCGCCAGTTCAGAGGCCGCATCCGCCGTTTCGGCAGCGCGCCTGAGATAACTCAGGGTCTCGAAGGCGGCGACGGCGTTGATCCAGGCTTGGCGGGTGTCATTGGCAAGCCTCAGCGTGTCGTTGACCGCCTCGAGCTGCGCCTGCTGAAACTGCGCCTGGGCCAGGGCCACGCGCTGTTTGCGGGTGCGGGCGTCCAGGAGGTTCACCGCGATGGTGCTTTCCAGCGCCCGGTAGAGGCCAAGCTCGGGCGCGCCGATGCCCATCAGGCCCAGCGACACCACCGGGTTTTCCGGTGTGGATTGCTGCCATGCCTCGGCGGCTGACAGCCCGATGGCGGTATACGCGGCCTGCAAGCCCTTGTTGTTGAGCAGGGCGACCTGAACCGCGGTTTCGGCGCTGATGGTCTTGCGATGCACCAGCGCGCGGACCTCTTTCGACAGGGCTTCGGTCTGGTCCTGCGACTGTGCCCAGGCGGTGCGCTTTCCGATCGCCTGCGTGGTGCGCGACTGGACGACGGCGAACCCCGCATCGCGGTCGGTGAATTCGGGCGGCACCGCCGTGGCGCAGGCGGCCAGAACGGCGGGCAGCATGAGGGCAAGCGGGAGGAGACGACGCGGCATCAGTTCCCCCCCTGCCCGGGTGCCTGTCGCTGATTGAGACGGCGCCAGTCCTCTGGGCCGGTGACGGCACGGTTCTCGAAGCCCTCCAGCGGATTTCGGTAGGCGACCGGGGTGACGGCGCCCTGGTCGAAGGCGGGCGCTTGCAGGCCAGCCACGTCGGGCAGCGGGGTCGGCGTGGATGCGCACGCCCCCAGCAGCAAGGGCAATGCCCCGGCAAAAAGGATCGGTTTCATGGGATATACCTGAAAATGCGGTTGCTTGGCTCGCGCAGGTCAAGGCGCGACGAAAAGGCCGGTCACCGGCCCGCGGTCAGATCAGGTATTTGGGGGGCGCAGAAAACCCGACGGCCTGGCAGAGACCATTTGCCGCGCGGGGCGCATCTCGTGCAGGTTTGCCGCACGCTTTGGCGCAGCGCCGGGTGCGGCCATCAGCGCGATCGAAAAGCACATGTCCTGGCAACACCGATCGCCGGTCTGGCGATCCGGCGTCTCTGCGGCATGAATATCCGCGGCGTGCCCTGTCGCGTCTGACCCGGCGGCGTGATCCATGCCCGCTTCGGCATGAGCCATGATCGACGCGGCATGATGGGACACGCCCGCATCCGCTTGGCCATGCGATGCGGATGCCGGGAACAGAACTATGGCAAGGGCGAGGACCACGCTGGTCATCGTCCGCATCAAAGCGTCCAAGGGTCTTGTTCGTGCCATGCCGCAAGGAGTGTCTGACGCCCCGCAGCATGTCAATCGGTCCGCTGCGGTTGGGGGGCAACATTTCCGTGAGCACCCGAGCGGTCGATGCCATGTCGGATGTCCGGACCTGCCCCCTCGTCCTACGGGGTTGCGCCGTTCACATCGATGCGTCAGCCATGCTGTCCGGTCGTTGTCACCAGAAATAACAGGCGGGTGATTTTGAGATTCATCACTCGGCCACCAAACGCGGCCCGTTATGATGCGGCCATGCAGTCGCGAGCCCGGCTTCCGAATGTGCGGTCCGGGGTACGGATAAAGACTGCACGAACGACGGGGCCAAAGATCGAACTGCTCCGGAACCAGGGCGCCGAAATCTGTCTCATCAAGAGGAGCTTTCAAGATGCGAACCAAGTTCCAAACGGCACGAATCATCGCCGCAATCCTCATCGCTCTGTCCATGATTGCGCCCGATGCCACTGCCGCAAACCTTGTTCCACCGCCGTCCCTATCCGCGGGAATCTCGGTTCGTCAGGCCGCCGACCTCGCCGACCCGGACATCATCCTGGCCGATCATCGCCACGGATACCGCGCCGATCGCGATTGGCGCGGCCGGCACGCTGAGCGTGATTGGAAACGTCGGCACGCCGAGCGCGACAGGTATCGCCGCCGGGCGGATCGCGACTGGGATCGTCACCATTACAAAGGTCATCCTTACAAACGCGGGTATCGCGGGTCACGAAAATACCGCCACGGGTATCGCCGAGACAATGACGGCTGGTGGTTTCCGTTGGCAGCCTTCGCGCTTGGGGCCGTGCTGCTGGAGCAACAGAAGCAAAGACGACCCTACGATCAGAGCTACAGCAGTTGGGATCACATCCCCGCCGGCAACATGAACGCACACGACAATTGGTGCGATCGGCGCTACCGCAGCTACAGCCGTGTCAGCAAGACATTCCAGCCGTACAACGGGCCGCGGAGATACTGCAATTCGCCGTATGATCTGCTGTGATCGAAGCCTGCGGACAGGCATGGGCGAGGCCGCTGAAAAGCGGTGCCGTCAGGCATGGACCTCGCCGACGCGGTCCTCAAGGTGGGACGGCACGGCAAGCCGGTTGAGCGGTGCAGGGGCTGAATTGCGGGACAAACCGCCATTGCGCTGCGGCTGCACCACTGTCTGCCTTTCAATGCGCAGACAAGTGCGGGCCCCGGGTGCCATCGGTGTCGTGGTCAGTTGGCTCTGATGTCTGGGCCAATTGCCTTGATAGCTGATCGCAGGTCTGAGCCCAGGCAATCCAAGTTGCCTGGGCGCTTGTCCGGTCAGACGGCTTGCCAAAGCTGAAACACCAGTCCGGTGGCAAACGCGCCACTGAGCGACAGCCCGATGTAGAGCAAGAAAACACGGGCTTTAGCCAAGGCCCACACAGCCATGGCCGCCGGGACCGAGGTTACACCACCGGCGACAAGGAATGCCAGGCCGGCACCAGGCGACATGCCCTGTTCGATCAAGCCTCCAACCAACGGTAAGGCGGCATAACCGTTGAGGTATGCGGGAACTCCGACCAGGGTTGCGGTCATGATTGGGCCGAGGCCTGTTCCGCCCAGAACTCGGCTGACTGTCTCGGCCGGAATCCAGGCCAACATCAGGCTTTCCAGGATAAAGGCCAGCAGCAACCATTTGGCGAGAAACAGGGTCGTGTCCCGCGCTGTCGCTACGAATTTCCCGCGGCGCTGCTCTTCGAGCCAAAATCTCCAGGCGACTGGGTGGGGAGCGCGTATCTTGGCGCCGCCGCAACCGCCGTTGCCGATCCCGTCCCGCAGTGGGTCGGACAAGGATCCGCTACGACTGAGCATATGTACGACCGTACCGCCAAAAAGCCCAAGGCCAATTGCCGCCAGCGTTTTGGCGACTGCAAACTCGAGGCCCAAGACACCGGAGGTCAGGAAGAACATCGATGGATCCATGATAGGTGAAGCAAGCCAGAAGGCCATCACAGCTGAGAGGGGTACACCCATCGTCAAGAGCGCCGCGATCAACGGAATAACTCCACAAGAACAAAAGGGCGACAAGCCACCAGCGAACGCCCCCAGAAGGATCATGACCGCCGGAGCACCCGTAAAGGCCCGGGCTATGAGATTGTCGGCCCCCGAGGCATTTGCATAAGCAGCAACGCCAATAGAGAAGACGAGATAGGGTGCAATATGGAAGACGGCGGCAATGGCGAATTGCCCGCTTTGAATGGCCTGTTGTGGGCTGAAGACGGCGAGCAGAAGCAGGATCAGCACAGAGATCAGCCAGATGCGTTGATCTGACGCGAACCGCATAAGAGCAGCACGTGGTCTTTCGGGTAGATGTGATGCGAGTGACATTTCTATATATCCAGTTTTATAGTTTCTATTGGGTAAGAAAAAAGCGATCGTGAAATCACGCTGCATCTTCCTTTCGAGTAAGTGAGACGCCTTGGCAGCATTCCGATGTGATGAATTCCGCAAGTCTTGACGCTGCTGCGAAATCAGCCTTGTTGAAGACTTCGCGTCCGATTTTTTCCTGAACAACCAACCCGGCGTCCACCAGCGTGCTGAGATGATGAGCAAGTGTTGATGGAGCCATTTCGAGATGCTGGCCAATCTCACCAACTCGCAGGCCATCTGGCCCGAACTTCACAAGCAACCGAAAAATCGCGAGGCGAGCGTCATGACCGAGAGCTGCAAGAGCACGAGCGTGAGATGTTTGAGTCGTCATGACGCAAATATAACTACAAAACTAGTTTTGTAAAGGATGGAACGACTTCCTTGTCGCGCCTTCGACTTCAGCAGCCGCCCATGGAGCCCGAGGCTTGGAGCATGGCACGACTTGATCCCGTCCTTGCCTCGATCACCCCATGAAACGCGGATGGTCTTCCATCGTGCAGCATTCGACACCTTGGGCGGTCGGACCCAGCCGCTTTCGCGGCATTGGCGCGTATGGCTGAAGGTCAGTCGAGAAGCTTGACGATGTCTGCGTAGCCACGCTCCGTCGCATGCTGAAGCGGGGTGACGCCGTCGCGATCTCCGATGGTTTTGTCTGCTCCGGCCTCGACAAGAATTTCAATCGTCTTGACGTGGTCTGGCCCGCCATCCCCCAAGATCACAGCCTCGATCAGCGCTGTCCATGCCAGGTTGTTGACGTGATCCAGCGGCGCGCCGCCTGCCACGAGGCGGGCAACGACTTCGTGATGGCCAAGATGCGCGGCCGCAATCAGGGCGGTGCCGTCATATACGCTGGTGATGAGGTCCGGTTTGTTGCCCAGTTCCATGGCCAAAGACACGAGTTCAGGATCGTTGGCCACCGCAGCAATGGTCAGAACATCGTAGACCCGGTTTTCGAGCGCATTCATGTCTGCGCCACCTTTGGCAAGCGCCGCGACCGCCTCGTCATGCGAGGCAAAGGCCGCCACATGGGCGGGTGTCCGGCCTGCGTTGTCGCGGGCATTCAGGTCGGCACCTGCCGCGATCAGGCGGTCAATCTCGTCCACCCGGCCTTCGTGAGCGGCAAGATGCAGGCCCGAATAGTGCGCAATGTCGGATGCGGAAGGTGCGGTCTGTGCATGGGCCGCGCCGCAGACAGCCAAAGTGGCTGTGATGATCAAGGAACGAAGCATAGGGGGCCACCTTTCAATTGCGGTGACCCGCCCCATCACGAGGCGGGTCATGGTTGATTTACTCAGCGCCGATGACGTCAAGACCCGCGCGCGCGCAAGTCTCGTCAATGGCACCTGATGGTGCGCCGCCGACGCCGATGCCACCCACCAATGCCCCGCCGATTTTGATCGGCAGACCACCGGCCTGAATGACAAGACGGCTGTCCATATCACGCAGGCCACCGTTTTCAGGGTTGGCCCCGATGAAACCGGCCAATCCGGCGGTGTCGCGGCCCATGCTGGCAGAGGTAAAGGCTTTGCCGGTGCTTGATCCCACGGTGTGCGGGCCTGCGTTGTCAGCGCGCAGGATCGTTTTGGTCACGCCAGAGCGGGCGACAATCGCGACGCTGACGTTGTGCCCTTCGGCGGCGCAGGCATCGACGGCGGCCTGTGCCGCTTGTGTCGCCATACTCAGCGGAAGGTAAGGGGCGGTTGGCAAATCCTGCGCGAACGTCGCGACGGGGGCCAGAAGTGCGGCGGCAAGTGTCACTGTACGGATCATCGGATATTTCCTTTTGCTGAAGTGATGCGCCTGTTCTAACCCCGGTCGCCGGGTCGCGACATTCGTAGCCCCCGCAAGGATATCCGTAGTTCTACGGGTCGGCCTGTGCCTCCAGCCAATATCGCGTCAGCTCGGCCGCCGAAGACGTGCCTGCCTTGGCCGCAATCGCTGCGCGGTGGCTTTCAACCGTGCGCGGCGACAGGCCGAGCGCGTCGGCGATCTGCCTTGTGGTCAGCCCCTTCGCGATCATCTCGAGGACCTCTCGTTCACGGGTTGAGAGTTGCGCAACCAAGGCCACGGCCTCCGCGCGTTCCGCCAGGGCTTGTTGTTGCCGCTCAAGTTCCGCATGGCCCTTTTGGATCGCGTCGATCAAATCCTGCTCGTCGACGGGTTTGCTCAGGAAATCAATCGCACCGTTGCGAAACGCCCGCCTGCAGGCTTCGATGTCGCCATGGCCACTGATGATGACCGTGGGCCACGTCATCCCTTGGGCGTTCAGTTTCTCTTGCAATTTCAGGCCCGAGATCGCGGGCATCCGGATATCAAGGACCAGGCATCCCGGCGTCAGGCCCGACGCTTGGTTCAGAAACGTTTCAGGCGAGGCAAAGCTGCGCACATCCAGCCCGACCGTCTCAAGCAACAGCGTCAGGGCACTGCGGACCGCCTCGTCGTCATCGACCAGATAAACATGGTTGTTCATGGTGCCACCGCCCGGGTTGAAAGTGGCAGGGACAACCGGAATGTCGTCTGGGCCGCATCGGCCAGATGAACGATATCGCCGCCCATTTCCTCGACCAGGCGTTGACACAGGGCCAAGCCAAGCCCCGTACCGTCAGGCTTGCCGGTCACGAAGGGCTCGAAAATGCGTGCCTTGATGTCATCGGGCACGCCCGGCCCGGTGTCGGTGACATCCACGATCGCCATCCCGCCATCAACCGCCGTGCGGATCGTGATCCACGCCCCGTCCGAGGCATCCAGCGCATTGCGGACAAGGTTGAATACGACCTGCTCAAGCTCGACCGGATCGGCATCGACGAACAGCGGTGCCGCGTGAAGCGACAGCGTGATCGTGGCATCGCGGCTTTTGGCTTCCAAGGCCAGCAGGCGCTGCACGGACCCTGCCGCATCATGCAGGGCGCATGGTTTTGACGGTGCACGGTTCGGTTTGCTCCAACGCCGCAGACGATCAAGGATATCCGCTGCCCGCTGCGCCTGCGCGACGGTGTCATCAAGCACCGTGCCCAGGCGTTTGACATCCCCCCGTCGCACCAAATGCCGCCCGGCCTGCGCCTGGCTGAGGATGGCCGTCAACGGTTGCGCCAATTCATGCGCCATGCCGCTTGCCATCTCACCCATTGCATTGACCCGCGACGCATGGGCCAGCCGGGTTTCCTGCGCGCTCAGCCTGGCGCGGCTTTCGGCGTCTTTGGTGCGTGCGCGCTGCTTCAGGCCGAGGACGGACAGAAGAAACAAACCTGAGACCGCTATGATTGCAGTCAGGACTTTCCCGACGGGCAGCAGGTCAGCAAGACGAATGGCAAGGGCGGTTTCAAAAATGAAAGGCTGCGACTGGCTGCCAAGGAGCTTTGAAAACCCTGCCGCGTCCGGTGCCGGGCGACCCACGAGGGCAGTCTTGCCATCCGGTGTCAGCAAGCGCAGGGACACAGACGGCTTTTGCCAAAACGGATCATCGGTCGCCAGCAACGCGCGCGCATCGACGACCAGCGCCAGCCCGTGCCGCGCGGCATCGGTATTGGGCGTGCGCTTCACGACGATATAGTGATCAGGCGCGGTCGGCATCTGCTGCACCTGCAAGGCTCCGGTAGAGCCGCGCGCCAGTTGAACCACCAATGCCGCGTCCGCGCCCGAAAGGCCGGGCAGCGTTTGGATCATTGGGTCTGACGGGTCAAACGGGATCACATTCACCGAGGCAATGCGCGGATAAAACCGCATGATCGTCGCGGCTACGTCCAACAACAAATCCTGACGCGCACGCCCTCCCGCCACGAAAATCGCGGACAATGACGTCAAATGCGCATCATGCTGATCCGCGCGCTGAGAGGCCAGGCGGTGGAGCGTGGCACTTTTTGTGGTCAGTTCGCGCACCAGACTTTGTCGTTCGACAAGCGCCAACCCACACAGCGCAACCGTGGCGGCAAGAGCCCATGACCCGAGGTATCGCCAGAAGGTGCGCGCGCTTGAAGACGTCATGCACCTTCATCGCAGGTGGCGCAGCAATCACCAATCCGTATTTCTACGGTCAACTCGAAGCGGCATCGCAGGGACAATGAAGAAACCACACCACAGACACCAGACATCCATTGAGCCGAGCACCGCTACAGTGTGACGTACCACAAGCCGCCATAGCTACAGCGTGCAGCACATAGAGATCATTTGATTAATCTTTCGCATATTGGCGACGGAAGCATGCTAAGAGATTGGATCGAGCGTCTTTCGGCTGGCAGAATTATCACAACCCTGCGCGCTCTCCGAAGAAGGCTTTTTGCAGATCCAGAGGATGGACGGAATGCTTTCACTATTCGCGGTTCCAGATGCATTCACCAAAAGTGAGTGTGAGCTGATCATTACGAAAATTTCCGAAGCGCCTACGGATGAAGCTTTCCTGGTCGGCCAAAACAGAGATCACAATCTTCGCAAATCAGAGCTGGTCTGGACTGATGAGGTGGCTGGTATGGAGTGGGTGATGGAGCGCCTGATTGATCTTGTCCGGAGATCCAACAGGGATCAGTTTGAATTCGATTTGCGCGAGTTTGCCGAAAGCCCTCAGGTGGCGATCTACAAGTCCTCAGAAAGCGGGCATTTTTCGTGGCACTCCGATATCGGCGGCGGCCCGGCCTCCAAAAGGCGAAAGCTCACCCTCGTGCTGCAGTTGAGCGATGCCGAGGCCTACGAAGGCGGCAATCTGGAAATCATGCCCGGGGCACAAATCCTCTCCGCCAGTCGCGCTCAGGGGGGCGTCAGCATTTTTCCAAGCTTCACGCTTCATCAGGTAACGCCAGTCAAAAGCGGCACTCGGCATTCAATGACTGTTTGGGCGCACGGTCCAGCATTCCGGTGACGGCCCACTGCCGACCTTCATGACCTTCACGGCCTTCGAAGCGACGAACCGTTGCCAGCCCAATAGAAGGCGATCTATTTCGCCGAAACGGGGCCCTTCAGGTCCGTTTAGCGCTTGCGGTTTCGTCTCGCGGCATAGCGTCGGTCCCGTTCTGCCTTGCGCTCCGCCTCACGTGCCGAATTTTGCGCGACAATTTGATCGGCCGTCTCAGCAAGTTGTGCTTCATGCTTCGCTTCGCGTACCGCGGCTTGCTCTGTTTCGCGCTTGTCATCCTCGGATTGCTGCCGCTCTAGGTCTTCTTTTTCTTGTCGCAACTGTGTTGCTTTAAGCTTTCGTTCCGCTTCGCGGGTAACAGTTGCTTCAACTCTTCTAGCGCGCTTTGCCAGTCTCTCTGGGTCACCAGCTGCTGATTGGAAACGTTCAAGCCTGTCCTGTTTGGCTTTGGACGCCGTCATAAGGCGCCCGTCAAAGCGATCTCGATCCGAATTCTTCATATGTTTTTTTGCTCACGTGTGTGTGGTGCAGGGACTAGGGTGAGTGCGCGCCGCATCGATGGACGACGGCTAGTGCAGGCATCTGGCGATCCGAACGGGTGTCCTCCCAACCCACATGAGGAGTCATTGCGATGGATCAGGAGACCAGTCTTCGCGATCACCCGGCGTGCTACCGGATATAGTTTGAGGTCAAGCGCGAAATATTGCGCGCGGACAGCTTGACCCCCTGCATGGACGTTAAAAAGCGGGCGCATCGTTTCCGATCCGCCCGCCGCAAACTGTCCGCTTTGTTCCGTGAACGGAACAGCCTTAAGCCAAGGCTAGATTTGTAGCGCTTTCGCGACCATCGCGGCCGGACTCGATATCGAAGGTGACTTTTTGGTCATCATTCAGTCCGGTCAGACCAGCGCGTTCGACCGAAGAGATGTGCACGAACACATCCTTGCTACCACCTTCAGGGGCGATGAATCCAAAACCTTTAGTAGAGTTAAACCATTTTACGGTGCCATTGGCCATCGTAGTTCTCCTTTATGCTGCCCACGAAATGCGGCAGTTCGGCTATGTCAGTGCTAGATCGGGACACTGAGCCGTAAGGAGCAGATTCATCGATAGAGGTAACGTAACTCGGGCTGGATAGAACCTCACGCCAGATTAGGCAAGCTTTATTCGCACCATCTCGGGCCACCACAATTTGGTCCGGCGGACAAGCATATTGACCGGCATTGAACGGACGGGAGGCCGACGCGGCCTTTGGATTTTGTCCAATTTGTGCAAACTGAAAAGCAGCACACAGGCGCGAAATTTTTATCTTGCAACGGCAACTCATCTGTCGGCTGCCAGATCTGGTCGATCAGGTATTGAACGCCCGACGCGAGACGTAGGGCTTCGGCTATGCGGATGTGCTCTCGACGGTTACGTCCCTGACTGTCCCCGCTCTCTAACGCCAGGAGCGTTTTCATAGGCGGCGCCTCAGGCCACTCCAGGGTTCTCTTGGCGATTGGCACGCGCCTTGGACCGTTCGATGCGACCAGCATCAAGGTTGGCTCGTATGGCCCCTGTCGTTTATGGCCTTTGTATGTGCTTTCCAAAAGCCACCGGAGGGAGTAGGCATCGTAATCTTTGAAGTTTTGGGACAAATCATGGCGCAAAATGCCACCATTCATAAAGTCGAACTTTCAGTCTCAGACATGGATCGCCACTATTATGCGACCCACAAACTGACCGTTGCCAAGCATCCATCCGAGACGGATGAACGGCTGATGGTGCGCCTGGTCGCTTTTGGGTTGAATGCCCATGAGCATCTGGAAATGACCAAGGGGCTTTCAGCGGATGACGAGCCAGACATTTGGCAAAAAAGCCTGAGCGGTGAGCTTGATGTGTGGGTGGCACTAGGACTTCCAAGCGAAAAGGTCATGCGTCAATCCTGCAACAAAGCCGCCAAAGTGATTGTCTATCCCTATGGCGGCAGGACTGCGGAGATGTGGTGGGAGAAGAGCAAAAACAGCACCACCCGCTTTGACAACCTTCAGGTCATCAATTTTTCCGAGACCGATACAGCCGCGCTGGCAAAACTGGCAAGCCGCGCGATGAAGCTCCAGATCAATATTCAGGATGGCGATGTGATGGTCAGTGTTGACGATAGCATCGTCTACATTACTCCCGCAAAATGGAAGAGCGCTGCGTAATTCGGCGGCGGCCGCCGCATAGGCTGAGTTGAGCTACCTAGTGGCCGCGTCCTTAGTCCTGCCGACCTCGTGCGAAGCGAATAAATGATCCGACTTGCGTTGTAGTGGTGAGAAAGGTCGATTGGGACCCGTCGCGAGAAACAGAAGATGCCCTGTTTTACAAATGGACAAGGGACAGATTTGCTCTCCAGCATGGTCTACGCCTCCAGCTCTCAGCAATGAAAACCGAAGAAAAACATAAGCTTGTCTTTAGATAGTGGTGCCCGGGGGCGGCATAACTTGTTATTTCTATTGCAACAACTTAAAAGCCGACTGGACTTTTTTCTTTCACCAAGTTTATTGGATCTTTTCGGATTTGTGTCCCACTTTTTTGAGGGGAGACTAAGGCCAAAAATAACAGCTCGAGCCAGCGCCACGATGTCCGGCGCCTGGACATGCCAGCGGCAATCCTTACCACTGGATTGAGTAGACAAGAACGATTTGGACGAGTGTGACCGACCCGCGCCTCACCTGCCCGATCTGCATGCACAGCGAGGCCGGACTGATCCCCGCCCCTCGGCATGTGCCCGCGTGGGATGACCTGACCCGCCCGGAACAGATGGCAATGTTGGCCGAGGTGGGTGCGGCACTTGGCCGAGGCACAGCCGGTTTCGTCGCTTCGTCCGATCACGACCATCTCCATCTGCGGGAAGCATCCGGTGCCAGCCTGACCACCGGCGGCCGCGATCCGCTTTTGCCTCTGCTCGCCGAACGACTGGATACCGCGCAATCGGTCGATCTTGCGATTGCCTTTGCCATGGACAGCGGCGTGGCCCTGCTTGAGCCCTGGTTCCGCGAGCTGCTGGCGCGCGGCGGACAGCTCAGGGTCGTCGTTGGCGACTATCTCGACACCACCGACCCGACAGCCTTGGCGCGTCTGCTGGACCTGGAGGGTGCGGAGCTATTCGTGTTTGAGACGTGCGGCCTCAGCTTTCATCCGAAAGCCTGGCTATTCCGCGCCGCCGATGCGCGCGGGGCGGCGATTGTCGGCAGCTCGAACCTGTCGCAATCAGCGCTGACGGATGGTGTGGAATGGAACCTTCATTCTGAGGACGCGGCTGACAGCGTGGCCGCCGCCTATAAGGATCTTCTCGCACGTCCGGAAGTGAAACCACTTACGGCTGAGTGGATCGATGCTTATTCCAAGCGCCGCCGGGCCCGGCCAATGCCCGAATTCACCGCCCGCGTTGTGGCTGAGGAAGGCCCGCCACTGGAACCGCACACGGTCCAGAAAGAGGCGCTGGAGGCGCTTGAGTTGAGCCGATCCAACGGCCACCGCGCGGGGCTTGTCGTTCTGGCCACAGGGCTCGGCAAGACCTGGCTGGCGGCCTTCGACACGATCCATACCAAGGCGGACCGAATCCTGTTCGTCGCCCACCGCGACGAAATCCTGACCCAAGCCATGGCAGCCTTTCGCAGGGTTCGGCCTGAAGCCAAGCTGGGCCGTTACACGGGCACCGAGAAAGAAGCCGACGCAGAAATTTTGTTCGCGTCGGTCCAAACTTTGGGCCGCGTCGGGCATCTGCGCCAGTTCGACCGGGATCATTTCGATTACATCGTGGTTGATGAGTTCCATCACGCTGCCGCCCGCACCTACCAGAACCTGATCGAGCATTTCACGCCTGGTTTCCTTCTGGGCCTGACCGCCACTCCCGACCGGACAGACGGCGCGGACCTCCTTGGCCTTTGCGACGAAAACCTCGTCTATGAATGCGACCTCTTTCGCGGGATCGACTCGGGCCACCTTGCGCCGTTTCACTACTTCGGCGTGCCCGACGATGTGGATTACGCGCAGATCCCCTGGCGATCCGGTCAGTTCGACCCGGCTGCGCTGAACGCAGCCTTAGCGACCGAAGCGCGGGCGCTGAACGCGCTGGAGCAATACCGTAATCGCGCAAGGGGCCCCGCAATCGGGTTCTGCTGCTCCATGCGCCACGCCGACTATATGGCGGACTATTTCCGCGCCGCCGGGCTGAAAGCCGTTTCGGTCCATTCGGGCAAAAGCTCAGCACCGCGGGCGAGTTCCCTGGCAGCGCTCGGTCGCGACGAGATCGATATCCTCTTCGCGGTCGACATGTTCAACGAAGGCGTGGACGTGCCGGAAATTGGTACCGTTCTGATGCTGCGCCCCACCGAAAGCGCGATCATCTGGCTGCAGCAACTCGGCCGTGGCCTGCGCCGTGTCGAAGGCAAGGTACTTCAGGTGATCGACTATATCGGCAACCACCGCAGCTTTCTGACCAAGGTCGCGACCCTTCTGCAGGCCGGCGCAGGGGATCGCTCGATCTCGACCAAGTTGGAGGCGCTTCAAACCGGCGAATTCCAGATTCCCCAAGGCTGCGAGATTACCTATGAGCTCGAGGTCATCGACATCTTGCGCAATCTCCTCCGCCCGAAAGAGGGCTCGGTTGAGCTCGAAGCCTTCTATATCGACTTCCGGGACCGGAACGGTATCCGTCCCACCGCGGTCGAAGTTTTCCGTAACGGTTTCGATCCCCGCGATTCCGGCCACGGCGGCTGGTTCGACTTCGTACGGGACATGGGCGACCCATTGCCGGAACGTCCCTTCGCCACCCACGGGCGCTTGTTACGCGAGTTGGAACGGCCCAAGGTTTTGTCCCGCGCCGCCTTGACCGGCTTGCGCGACGTGGTAGCCGGACGGCAGCCGAGCGAAGGAGCGTCAGAGCTGACCTTGAACCCGCACTTGGCGCAGGGCAGCGACGGCTTTCGACTGGTGCGACGTGACGCCTCCGGCGAGTTGGGACCGCTTGTGCGCGAGTTGGTCGAATGGCGATTGGCGGAAACGCCCATCGTGCGCGAGGCCGCCGAGGCGTCCGTGAACTTTGTCGGCAAGCCACAGACTCTGGAGCTTTGGCAGCGCTATTACGTGCCTGACATCGCCGAGTTCTTTGGCGAAGAGTACAAACAAAACGTCTGGCGCACCGGGATGAAGGCGCTGCCCGAAAAGAAGATCATGATCCTTCTCGCCAATGTCTCGACCCAGGACCTGACCTACGAAAATGCATTCCTCAGCCCGTCACGGCTGAAATGGTTTAGCCAGAACCAGTCGCGACAGGACAGCAAACACGGCAGGATTATCAGCGGTGAGGAAGGTCATGAAGTGCATTTATTCATCCGGCGCGGTAATAAGGTGAATGGAAAGGTCAATCCGTTTATCTATTGCGGACAGCCAGAGTTTGTCAGTTGGGAAGATGAAAAACCGATTGAGGTGCAATGGGATTTGACTTCGCCAGCGCCGCGAGAGCTTTGGGCCGAGCTCGGAATTCCAAATCGGGATTAATTGCCTAGAAGAAGCCCATTTTAGCGTTGCCGCTCAGGCACAGGAAGACATCGGCATATGACAAACACGGAGCGGCAAGGACTGATTTCCCGATTTTTCTCCCGAACCGGCGATGCCGATCGAGAAGAGAAGACGTCTGAAGCGCCGTCCCCGCACGAACATGAAGCCTGGGGTGACAATGCAACCCGCTCTGTTAATGGCCTGGTCAAGTCCGTCCTAGAGGAACCGCGCTGCTTGATCGTGACAGGTTATCAGGACTTCCTATCCTCTCTGACTATCTTGCTCAAAACGGTCGATGACCTTGGCAAACGACCAGAGGGCAGCATTCGCATTGTCTTTGGTTCCAATACTGAAACACGACAGGTTTTAGGTGGCGGCGGCCGGTCAGTGGCCGAAGAAGCACGCCAGCATTTTCTTGGCGCAAGGGGTTTTTCGGTTGTTGATTTGGCAGACCTGCGCGCGGTTCTTGCAATGGACGCAATCGAGCGTGGAATTATCCAATTCCGAATTTTCGATCCAGAACTCGCTGAAAAAAAATTGGGACGCAGGCCATCGATGCTTCACGCGAAGCTCTTTGTGGGCGAGCAAACTGCGCTTTCGGGAAGCGCTAATTTCTCGATTAATGGTCTTCGCCGCAACCTGGAATTCATGGACGATGCCAATACCTGGCCCGACCTTGCCAACGTGCGGCGCGCGGCCGCCGAGCAATATTGGGAAATGGGGCGCAACTGGACTGAAACTGCGTTGGAAATCCTGCGCTCACTCATCCGCCTCGTGACGCCTGAAGAAGCTATAGCCAGAACGGTCCACGAGGCCACCAACTTCACGTCCTGGCAAGTCGCCGGCGAAACCAGCGCAGGACGTCCCCCTCAACCCTTCCAGGCCGATCTTGTCTATGAGGCAGCAGGCACGGTCTATGAGCACGGCTTTGCCTTTGTCGAAGCGCCAACGGGTGCCGGCAAGACAGACATCGGGAAACACCTCGCAACTGTTTTGCCTGTCAGCCATGGGCAGACAGTCTTTTCCTGGGGAGAGCGCGCGGATCAACAGCGGCTTGGATCGCTTGCCCTGATACCGGCCAGTGTTCTGAAAAACTGGACGACGAATGCGCCGGCCAACTTCAAACCCATCAAGCACAGCCACCTGTCACGCCGGGTTAAGGAAGAGGCCGCGGAACTCCAAGAAATCAACCGGGCGGTTCGCTCGTCTGCGTCAATGATCGTTGATGAAAGCCACCGGCTGAGCTCCAGATATCTTGCCCCTTCAGCGCGGTCGCTCGTTTTCGAGCGGAGCCCGGCAATCTGGACTGCCTGTTTGTCGGCTACGCTCATGGGCAATCAAGGTCTCGACGGCTTGCTCGCCTTTCATGAAAAGCGTGCCTCGATCTATGTGCCTCCGGCTATCACGGATCAGATCAACCAACACATGGCGAAGGTCCGAAAGCGTGGAAAACTCGTGCGCCACCTGGACCAAGTGAACCGCCGGATCGAAGATCAGACTGTCCAGGACGATCTGTTTGACAGCGCCGAAGCGCTTCAGGTCGAGGTCAACAGCATCGAACGCCAGTTGGAGACCGGCGGCCTGCAGATCAGTGCGCTTCAGGAGGGTTTGGCCGACGCCCTCGCGCCATACGTTATCCGGCGCCAGCGCGACTGCATCGGGGAAAGTCCAGACAGAAAGACCGGCGCTTTCGTATATCCAACGATCCGAAGCCACCGAAAAGATACGGCGCTGAGCGATCAACAGCGCCGGATCATCGAGCGGATCAAGGCGCTGGCCGAATGCATCACGACAGGGATCACACTCGTTTCGGCCGATCCTCAACGCGCGGGCCAAACCGAGATCAAGTTTCACGACAAGTCGCGCATCCACATACGGAACTTCCTCGCGCTGTTGCGCGCATCGGTAACGTTTGCAAGGGAGGAATGGGCACGTGAGCGCGACAGCGAAGCTGACCAAAGAGGGCGAGCTTCAATCGGTGAAAATCTTCGACGGGCAGAGAAGCAGAACACCCGTCGTATCGCAGTGCCGGATGGCGCGCTGCCGGAAGAAGTCGACAGCGAAGTCGAAGACAGCCAAACACCAATTTGCGATCGGATCACTCGGCTTCTGAACCACCCCAGCCTTGACAGCATGGATGAAGTGCGGGCTGGCGTCATGCGTGATATCCTTCGAAAGCATGGTCACGCGATCTTCCTTGCTGAGCGAGTGGGCGTGCTCGAGGTCTATGCCAGGCTTCTTGCGGGGCACCGAGGCCGTGGGCCAGAGGTTTTCGTCGTCGCGCCTGGTGCGCGGATCCAGACTGGAAAAAAGCTGCACCACATTCGATCCGGTGCAGATGCGCAGGAGTATTTCGGGATCGACGGTAGGCACGTCGACCCGATGAAACCACGAGCCATGTTCCTGACCTTCCAGATGGCTGAGGGTATTAACCTCCAGATCGCCTCTGCGCTTGGGATCATCGGTGTCACCTCCGATGTGAAGAGCTTGATCCAAGGCCTGGGACGGATCGACCGTATCGATAGCCCGAACTCCCGCATTCACTACTACACATTCGACCTTCCCGGTCTTGTTTTGTCGTCAGATCACAAGGCACGCGCACGCGTTGCCAGCATCGCACTCTTGTCGGGTGTCGGTGCGGATGATCTGCCCTCGGAACTGGTCGAGTTTTCTGCAGGTGATCTGACAGATCTGGTGCTCGAACAGATCAAGAAACCTCGCATCCTCCGATCAAATAACTATTTCGACCTGCTTGAAAATCTCCGACGTTCGGTGCCTACAGATATTCTTGAACGCATTCAAACCGCAAACCCGCTTGGCCTTTGGGGGGCCGACCTATGCCTGCTATCCTCCCTTGAACCAGCCACAATCTTGCTTCTGGGGGGCCGCACCGGAGCCCCGCAAGACCCAACCATCCTGCCGCCCCGCCTGTTAGCAGTGCGTGACATCGATGGGCGCGCAGAGATCATTGGTGACCAGACCGAAGCAACCCGCCTCCTTTCCAGCGCATATGCTGAGACGCGGCGCCGGGATATGCAGGGCCACCGCCCAGCCCTGACTGAGATATCCGCGACATTCAGCCGGCTTGGCAGCACCCTTGCGCACCTGACGCACTGGGATATCCGCCCTGCTCGAACAGTCTCACTGCTTGCGTCTCTCGCGAGCTTCCTGACGGGACAAGATACTACTTACGCTGGTCAAGAGCTCTTCGGTTCCTTGACCTTGCCGGCTTTGGAAAAGCTGGCAGAAGCCTGGGCGCATGAACTTGATGTTTTCTGGATTGAGGCAAAAGAAACCGTGAGCCAAAGAAGTGCATCCGGTGCCGAAATCCCAGACTATCTGGGGATCGATGCGATCTACCGGGCATTCCAAGAGCAGCCAGACGATGTGCGCGAAGCTGTACAGGAAAGGATGCAGGAACTCTCGGCTCGATGCACGGCAATGTCAGAGGGGCAACCGGTAGACATCCTCAGCCGAGTGACCGTCATCTTTGAAGCCAAACCTCACGCCGCAACGTCCTTCGCAAACCCACAGGGAGCGGCATGATCTTTTGGAAACCGGCCCTGAACCTCCGTTTCTTCAGGCCGCAATTTTCAATCGTAGCGGGGAACCTACAACCTAATTGCTGTCGCAGACAAAAAATACAGAGGTTGCACTGTTTTATCCCAGAGCGTGTGGGTCTACTGACCTGCTCCCCTAAAAAGTCCTCGATTTGAGGTTAGCCTGTTCTCCAACGAAGGAGACAGACAATGAAGAGAAGCCGTTTCAGCGAAGCGCAGATCATTGGCATCCTGAAAGAGCACCAGGCGGGCATGGCCGCGTCTAATCTGTGTCGCAAGCACGGGATCAGCGATGCGACAGTCTACAAATGGCGATCGAAGTATGGCGGCATGGAAGTGTCCGACGCACGGCGTTTGAAGGCGCTTGAAGCTGAGAACGCCAAGCTGAAGAAGTTGCTGGCCGAGCATATGATGGATGTGTCGACGCTCAAGGAAATGCTGGGAAAAAACTTTTGAGGCCCGGATCGCGACGCAATGCTGCGACCTGGGCCATGAAAGAGAAGCAATACAATCAAAAGCGGGCCTGCGCCCTGGCTGGGATCGACCCGCGTGTTTATCGGCGTGTGTCGAAGCGCCCAGCGGATATTGATCTGCGAGACCGATTGAAGGAGTTGTCATCTGAACGACGGCGTTTTGGATACCGCCGTCTGCACATCTTGCTCAAGCGAGAAGGCTGGCATGTGAACTGGAAGAAGCTATACCGGATCTACCGCGAACAAGGGTTAACAGTCCGTAAACGCAGCGGTCGCAAGCGGGCGGTGGGTACCAGATCCCCAATGGCAATCCCACAGGGGCCAAACCAGCGTTGGTCGCTCGACTTCGTGTCTGACAGCCTGTCCTGTGGCCGCCGGTTCCGCATTCTCAACGTGATTGATGACTTCAGTCGCGAATGTCTGGCCGCTGTGGTCGACACGTCATTGTCAGGTGAACGCGTTGCTCGTGAACTTGATCGGATTGCAGAGATGCGCGGCTACCCTTGCATGGTGGTCAGCGATAACGGAACCGAACTGACTTCAAACGCCATCCTGAAATGGCAGGAAGACCGCAAGGTCGATTGGCACTACATCGCGCCAGGCAAGCCAATGCAGAACGGGTTCGTCGAAAGCTTCAACGGCAGGATGCGCGACGAATGCTTGAATGAGCATCTCTTCGACAGCCTAAGCCATGCCCGCAAGTTATTGGTCGCATGGCGCACTGATTACAACCACCACCGTCCGCATTCTAGCCTCGCTGGAATGACACCGACGGAATATGTTAACCGGTAAAAGGAAGACCAAAACCTGAACAGAGCTAACCTAAATTAGCGGACTCAATGGGGAGCAGTTCATGATAAGTAATTTCTGGCCGACCATGTAGCCCTGCAAGAGACATAGCTATTGCCACGCACTTGGTTGCAGTTTGCAGATCGTTTTGCTCCCGATCCCTGATGGTCTCGGGATCAAACGGCGCGTCTCGACGAAGCTTATCTCTAGTCAATCTCTCCTTGTCGCTCTCGGTTACAGCATCTTAGAGATAAGCATAGGGAGTATCTGACAAATTAACGGTCCCATCGGCAGCAAATACCACCTCTGTTCCAGAGTAGATAACCGAAAGAGACTTGTTCCGAGGAAACTTGAAAAGTTGGGCCACAAAAACCCGCAGCCCATCTTCAACGTAGGCTCTGGACTCATAACCAAAAGATCACGGTCGCAGCGAGTGCTATTGCTGAGAGAAAGACCTTTGGGCTTCGGTCGTAACGGGTTGCCACGCGCCTCCAGTCTTTCAGACGTCCGAACATGATTTCGATCCGGTTGCGCTTCCTGTAGCGGCGCTTGTCTTATTTGACGGGCTTGTCGCGTGACTTTCGACCCGGGATGCAAGGCGTTATCTTTTTGTCGACAAGGGCTTCGCGGAACCAGTCCGCGTCATATCCCCGGTCGCCCAGGAGCCAGTCAGCGGTCGGAAGACTGCTCAGCAATGCTCTTGCCCCAGTATAGTCACTGACCTGACCGGCCGTCATGAAGAACCGGATGGGTCCGCCCACGTGCATCGGTTACAGCATGCAGCTTGGTGTTCATACCGCCCTTAGTTCGCCCGATCAGACGTCCACGCCCCCCCTTTTTAACCCCGAGGCTTGAGGCCATCCGGTGTGCTTTGAGGTAAGTCGCATCGATGGAGATCGTCTTGTTGTCGGGGGCTTCTGCCGACAACCCGATCATGATCCGCGCAAACACGCCCATGTCGCTCCACCTTTTCCATCGGTTGTAGAGCGTCTTGTGAGGGCCATACTCTCGCGGCGCATCGCGCCAGCGCAAACCATTGCGATTGACGAAGATAATGCCGATCAAGACACGCCGATCATCAACGCGTGGTACGCCATGGCTCTTCGGAAAATAGGGCCGCAGCCGCTCCATCTGAGCTTCGCTCAGCCAATAGCCAATATCAATTACTCATCAAGCCCCTTTGGGTTCGGGGACGGTGAATCATGCAGGCCGCGTAGCCTCAAGCCGATTAATAGGTCCTGAGCCTAGGCCGCTTGAAGTCTGAACTACCTAATTACTTTCAATAGTTTGCCTCCAAACCTCATTCTGCAAAACTGCGATAGCACGGATGAAATTTGCAAAACCTGCAATATGGCACCCATACGACACCCATCTCAAAATTGACACAACGCCGAGGAACGGCGACTACCAGCAACATACGGTTCTTATTTATAAAAATGGTGCCCGGGGGGCGGAATCGAACCACCGACACGAGGATTTTCAATTTTCCTAGGTTCCCGCGCATCTCTTCCCAAACCGCTTCAAGCTGACGTTAAATGTCTTTAGCTTCAATGCCCTGTGGTCTCCAATCAATCGCAGAGTAAACCAACCCAATTCACTCTAGCCCACTGCTTTTGGCACCCATAACGCACCCAGCGGTCAATTCTAACGTCTGTACGATCAGATAAAGCTAGTCGGAAATTTCCCGGTTTCGGCTTTAAGGTCCTCTCATTGGTCGATATCCTGAGAACCTAGCTCTTCTGTTCTATTTATTTGAAAGTTCCCTAATATTGAACCGTTTACAGCCAAAACCGTTGGTGGGCTTCCTTCTTAACCCCTTTGGCAGGCATGCCAAAGTCATGAGGTATGATGGCAATGAGATTGTCATCCAAGCTAGCCGTGCGGCCACTGGCACGCTGAGAGAGCTTTCTTCGGCTCCAACAGTTGAGAGTGGGTTTTGGGGGGCTACACTAAGGCTCCAATTTGATGACGAACCTATTCATTTGCTCAAAGGTGCGCGGTTCAAAGATGCGGTAGACTTCTCGGATAGCATTCGCTCGGACTGGGAAGCGGCCAACCAAGCCGAATTTGAAATCAGCCGAAGGGCCATCGATGCGTTACTTTTGGAAATTGAAGGGCTTGCGAACACAGTAGCCTATCCGGCTGCCTGCGTGGTGGCTCCAATACTGGAACGCGCTCGTGGTCTCGATCAGCGCCTTCTTTCAAAGCTACCACAGGAGGCTCTAGAGGATGTCCATCGAGATCAAATCAAAAAAACTCAGTCGTTTGTGCAACATGCCCAGCAGATTAGGCAGCAAGCGATCTCAGCATTCGAGGAACGCCAACTGTTTGAGTGGTCTGACTTCTTTGAAACATTTGAAAGCAACCCACTGACACCAGAACAGCGAGAATCAATCGTTTCGGATGAAGATGCAACACTGGTTTTGGCAGGCGCAGGCTCAGGAAAAACCAGCGTCATAACGGCCAAAGCTGGTTACCTGTTAAAGTCTGGTGCACGCAGACCTGAGGAGGTTCTGCTGTTGGCGTTTGCAAGTGCTGCCGCCAAAGAGATGAGTGAACGGATTGAGGCAAAGTGCGGTGAGCCGTTGGAGGCCAGAACGTTTCATTCGTTGGCCTATGACATCATAGGAACAGTTGAAGGAAGCAAGCCAGCGCTGGCCGCACATGCCACCGACGATAAGGCGTATCTGGCCTTGATCCGAGATATTCTGAGGGCCTTGGTCAAGACGGCTTCTGAGGTGTCAAAGTCCATTGTTGGCTGGTTCTCCCACACCCGGCTCGATGAGAGAAGTGAGTGGGATTTCAAGAAAAAGCACAGCTACTACACCTACATTGAGAAGCTCGATCTTCGTACCCTTCAAGGCGAACAGGTCAAGAGTTTAGAAGAGTTGATGATTGCCAATTGGCTATATGAGAACGGCATCGCGTATGAGTATGAACCCAACTACGAGCACAAGGTTTCTGAAGGTGGCTTCAGTGATTACTGCCCAGATTTCCGCTTATCAAAAAGCGGCATCTACCTTGAGCATTTCGGGGTTCGTCGTACGAAAACGGCAGACGGAACCTATCGTCTGACGACAGCGCCATTCGTTGATCGCGAAGAATATCTCGAGGGTATGGAGTGGAAACGTGGCGTCCACGCTGAACATGAAACAACTTTGATCGAGACGTTCAGTTATGAGCGTGAAGACGGTCAGCTGCTTGAGGCGCTTGCGGAGAAAATTGCGCCCTTTGAGACCGTCAGTCCAAGGTCACCAGAAACGCTCTTTGACAAGGTGGTGGAGCTAAACCAAGCAGACAGTTTTGTGCAGCTTCTTGGAACCTTCTTGAAGCATTACAAAGGAGGTGGATACCAACTGAGTGAATGCGCCGAAAAGGGGCGGACCTTGAAACTTGGCAAGCGAGCCAAGGCGTTTCTGTCCATCTTTGAGCCCGTCTATTTGGAATACCAAAACCAGTTAGACGGACGGATCGACTTTGAAGATATGATCTTTCGGGCAACCAAGTATGCCGAGACGGGGGAGTATATCAGCCCGTTCAAGCACATCTTGGTAGATGAGTTTCAGGATATATCCCGTAGCCGAGGGCGCTTGGTCAAAGCTCTAAAAGCCCAACACAGTGATGCACGCATTTTCGCAGTTGGCGATGACTGGCAGTCGATCTACCGATTTGCCGGGTCCGACATCAACCTCATGCGAAATTTCGGCGACAAGTTTGGGGGCGCCTTTGACGGGCAATCAGGAGTTCATCGCACTGTGGATCTGGGAAGAACATTCCGCTCAGTCGATCAGATTGCACATGCTGCGAAGAGGTTTGTGTTACAAAACCCGGCCCAGTTGAACAAGACAGTGATACCAGCTGGCACGTCTGATGTGCCCGCGTTGAAAGTTGTCTCGACGATCAAAACCGATGAGAAAAGCAAGCTGAAGCAGGTACTTCAGTCTTTGCAAGGCGCAGCAGAGCAAGGCAAACGGGCATCAGTATTGCTGCTAGGGCGATATCGGCATTTGGCTCCGTCTAATCTCTCGCAGTTGCGTCGCGAGTTCCCTGACTTGGAAATTTCGTTTCGCACCATCCATGCATCTAAAGGGCTTGAAGCCGATCATGTGGTGATCCTGAATATGTTTCGAGGACGCACAGGCTTTCCGTCCGAAATCGTTGATGACCCGCTCCTAAGTCTCGTCTCGCCAGAAGCAGAGCCATTTGAAAACGCCGAAGAACGCCGCGTTATGTATGTTGCTCTCACCCGTGCACGTAAATCAGTCACCTTGATGGGGTCAGCGTCGAAACAATCAGCTTTTGTTTCCGAGTTGATGGATGATCCTGAATACGGTGCAGTCGGCGCTCACCAGAAAGAAGAATTCAACCATCCATGCGGAGAATGTGGTGGGCATTTGGTCCCCGTCCCAACGAAGGATGGGCGTACTTGGTACAGGTGCGAACATGCGAGCCTTTGCGGAAATTCGTTGAACGCGTGTACCGCCTGCGGCACAGGCTTGCCCGTTCGGAAAGAAATTGCTGGTTTGAGAAAATGCTCTTGTGGCGCTGAGTACCCAAGCTGTCCTAATTGCAAGGATGGGTGGCTGGTCGAAAGAAGGGGCAGATATGGTCCGTTTCTTGGTTGTGTCAGCTACCCACGCTGCAAAGGAAAGGCGAAGATTTCAGCCCCCAAAGTTGATTAAGACAAAGGACGCGCAATTTGTAGCGGAATAGATGACAACTTCTATGTTTTAGGCTTTTTCAGACAAGCTCAACGATATTGGTTCCCAAGTGAAATCTAGCGGGCAGTTAACCACAAACCAAAAATCTAGAACCCTTGTTACAAGAGCTGACTTCAGTTTGCAGGGGTCGGCAAAATTCCGGCAACTATGAGACGAATAACTTCACCGGCTCTATCACGAACAAAATAGGTCTGTAGATAGACCTGATCTTTTTTCATCGTATCAATTAAGGTCTGTTTGATACGAGGTAAGATGTCATAAGGAATACTAAAACTTACAGTTACTGCCCCGTTTTCAATCCTCACCTTTCCCCAGCCGTTATCCTTATTAAATTGAACTACATCACATAGGAGTGCAGTAATCTCTTTGTCAACAATGGATGTTTCAATTTCTGCGGCCATATTTTGATCTAGAAATAAGACTGGTTTCGCGCTTCCAGATATCGAAGAAGATACCTCCAGAGTGTCTGCGCTTCGCCGCAGGGCGGTTGCCATTTCACCTATCAATGGAGCAGACATAGCAATCAACTTCTGGCTACGCGCAAAGTCAATTTTCTTTATTGCATCCGAATTATCGTTCATCCTTTCTTCTCTAGAAACCTCAGCGAGACGGCGCTTAATTACGTCACGAATTTTCACGGGCACTGCGTCAAGTGTTGTGTCACCCAAGTTTACGCTTTCAGCGATCTCATCAACTTGAGACTGAGCTTGGTCTGCGTCTGTCTGACGGCCAATCATCCCAGCGTCTTTCAGAGAGTCTTCGTCGATTTTTTCGATGACACGCTCGCTGACATAAGCCACCAAATCACCCAACGACACATCCACAAACTGATCTTCGGATTTACCCCTGCCAGCATCTTCAACATTGATGTTGAATGAGCCATCTGATTGGCTGGCTAGCCTGACGTCAAAGTTCGACTTGCTGGAAATCTTTTTATTGAATTTTCCAGCGTTTCGAAACTGAGATAGCTTAACAAGAAGACGAGCAGCGGCATATTGAAACCGCGCCGACTCATAAAAATTCATGCGGTGCTCATCGGCAAGGGCGCCTTCAAAGTGAAACGTTAGTTTTTCAGACATCTATGATAGTTCCTTGCTCGGCGTGTAACCTATGGCTAGATCAATACGCACACGGTGAAGTTGGCCCTTGATAGTCATGTCCATTTCCGTTTTCAATCCCAGCGTGTGGCCTGCAGTCACTTAAGGAAACCGACAATGAACGAAATCAGTATTGGTGCGGTTGGTGCCGCCGCGATTGCCGGTCTAGTATCGATGCTTGGGCTAATCATCGGGAAAGAACAGAAAGTATCCGAATTTCGGCAAGTCTGGATCGATCAACTGCGAAAATGTGTCGTAGATTATCTCGTCAGCATCAACGCGGTGTGTGACATCTTGAGCCTCAGGAAATCAGGGGAAGAAGCTGACAACTCAGCTCTACTTACCAACTACAAGTTGTTGAACGAGGCGAGCCACGGCATCACCCTTCGCGTCAATGATACGGAGAAGCCTGCAAAAGCACTTCTGACTTCAATGAACGAGTTCGAAAAGTTGGCGCAGGACAACAACTCTTTGACCCCCGAGAAGATCAAGGAAGTCGAAGGCCGCTTCGTTCTAGCGGCTAAAGAACTATTGAAATTTGAATGGACTAGAGTGAAAAGGGGAGAAAGTGTTTTTGTCTGGACTAAGAGGGTCATTCTGCTGGGCATAGTATTTCTGCTGGGGCTGCTCGGCCTTTTTTGGTATGATGGTTTGGGAAACAGCCCTTTGGATAGCGAGGGGGATTCTCAGCTGCACCTAGTTCTAAAAGCTGATTGATGAGAGTATCTTCATCAAGTGTTTCGAAACAATTTTCGATTAAATCGCAAGAAGACCTATGCAAATTGCCCCAATCCTTCTTAGATAAAGTCAGTTCTTTTCAAACCATACCCTGACACGCGGATTCTGGGTGTCTTACAGTGTTCTCATGACACAGACCCTGACAACCAAATCACTCGACGCTATGAAGCCTGCCGCCGTTAAGCGGTACGAGGTTCAAGATGCGAAAGCACCCGGCCTGCATGTGCGTGTGTCGACCACAGGTGCGAGGATGTTTTACACGATGTCCCGCGCCAATGGAAAACGCAGGCGCATCAAAATCGGTCCATACCCTGTGCTCTCTTTGGCCGACGCGAGACGCCGCGCGATGGAGATCGCCCGTTCCATCGAACTGGGTGAATACGATGTAGCGCCGGAAATCCCCGAGGATGCTGCGCCCACCCTCGGTACAGTCATCCCGCAGTTTATCGAGCTCCACGCCAAGCCCAACACCAAGGATTGGAAACGCACCGCAAGCGTACTGCGCAAGTTTGATGGCTTGAAAGACAGGCCCCTTGATCAAATCAAGCGACAGGACGTCACCAAGGTCTTGGACGGTATTATCGCCAACGGGACGCCGACACGCGCAAACCGGGCGCTCTCAGCAATCAAAAAGCTGATGAACTGGTGTGTCATGCGCGGCACCATCGAAACGTCACCTGTGGCTCTGCTCAGGCCGCCGACACGCGAAATCCAACGTGATCGCGTGCTCATCGATGACGAAATTCGTGCAATATGGCGGCACAGCGAAACTGAGCACTACCCTTTCGGGCCATTTCTCAAATTGTTGATGATCACAGGGCAACGCAGAAGCGAGGTGTCGGGAATGCGCTGGTCAGAACTCAATCTTGATGAGGGCGTTTGGGAACTGCCAGCAAGCCGTGTGAAGAACGCTCGCCTGCATATTGTTCCCCTGCCTGCACAGGCGGTGGCGATCCTGCGTTCACTGCATAGGTTCCTCAACAGCGACTTTGTTTTCACCACGACAGGGCGTTCAGGGATTTCTGGGTTTGGTCGTCTGAAAGATCGGATCGAAGCGACGTTACCTGAGAACACACAGGATTGGCGCTTCCATGATTTCAGGCGCACCGCCTCCACAGGCATGGCGAAGATTGGCGTGATGCCCCATGTGATCGACGCAGTGACCAACCATAAATCAGGGGTCGTCTCAGGCGTCGGCGCGACATACAATCGCTACACGTATTTGAACGAGAAACGTGAGGCGCTGGAACAATGGGCAAACGAACTGACGAAGATTGTGCAGAACCCTTCGGCGACCAGTGCAGAAAAGAAATCCTAGATATCTTAAACGTTGCCGATGACGAAACCTTTTCCCACTTCTGGAATAGACTGCGAGAAGAATGCCTGAAAGTTCGGCGTGGCGTGGAAGCTTCGCCAAATGGGTTTCGATTGGCTCCTTTCGATATGTCCCTGACGCAGCGCAGCACGTGGCTCCAACGAAAAATTATCAACCCTATTGTGACACTGGAAGCCGCTCTAACCGACGAAAACGGTCCACATTTCGCACATTGGGAACGATATGGCGAAGTCGTGCCTGTTGCCGACGAAACGCTTCTCGCCAGCTTAGCTGAACTGAAGAACAGGGCCAAACGTTTGCAGGCCGAACTCGAAGATGAAATCACTGGCGAAAAGGCTGGCAAAGTAACGCACACACACGAGATCAGATATTACATTGTCCACGTCTGCTTGTCTGAACTGCGCGAATGCTACCCAAACCTCAAGCTTTCAAGGGGTAACTGGGACAAGGAAATCAAGATAGCTACAGGTGCGATCCCAGATTTTGTGCGTCGCATTTTTCTCGAAACCACAGGGCAGCTTGAGCAGCTAGATGGGCCAATGCAGGCGAACATGTAAGCCTTTTGAAAACCCCACTTCAAATCGAGTTGAGACCTTCAGGACCTTAGCTCGCAATGCGTCCCAATCCGCGTCATCTTCATTCTTGTCGGAGCGCTCTTTCACAAACGCAAACATGTAGAAGGAAAGACAATGAATATTTCGGATGGCCAAAAGGCCCTTGCAACACGCGCTGATCTCAAGCGCCTTGGTATTACCGTAAGCAACAGCACGCTATTGCGCTGGGAGGCACGTGGACGATTTCCACGCCGTGTCCGCCTTGCGGGCACAAGCGTCGCATGGTTGCTGAATGAACTCGAACATTGGCTCGCTGAGCGCGCTGAAGAACGCTCTCACACGCATTACGCCGAGTTCTAATACCGCCCACCACCTCCAAAATTTCGCAACCGACCTGCCACTCGCTTAATCGCGTGAACGGAGAAGTTGTGCCTAATGAAAGGCCAAACAATGAAGCCGTCTATCAATAAGACTGAGTTCCCGACCCTTTGGGAAGAAGGCGCATCAGATAGCGCCACCATAACTGATCAATGTGATTTTCTTTTCGAGCTTTGGGACAAGCATCACAGATCACGCGCAGAGCTATTCGTTGCATTGGGTTTCCGGCAAAAAGGTTCTTCAAGAATGCTCACGCAATTTGCAAACCTGCAAGGCCGCCACACCGTCAAATACTTCCTAGAAAATCGCGACCGTCATTCTTGGGAACTGTTTTTCTGTCCCAATGTTTTCTTGCGCCCAAATCGGTCGGCAGAGCACGCCTATTTATCAAGGCTTGGGTGGTGCGACGTTGATGATGCAGACCCATTCAAGTTTTCCCCTGATCCGTCTGTAGTTTGGCAAACCTCTGAAGGGCGGTCACAGGCACTGTGGTACTGGGACAAAATGCATTCTCCACAAAAATCGGAGGCCTACTCAAAGGCACTTACATATCGTCATGGTGGAGACGTCGGTGGCTGGTCTGTCACGAAATTCCTGAGATTGCCCGGCTCATACAATCACAAACCTGATTACCGCAAACCGTTCGTTCGCCTTATACACCATGATCCTGCGTTGATTGCCAAGAGACCACAGTTGTTGACGGAGAACGGCGGAAGACGCGCTGTCAAATCACAAAGGTTGGAATTAAATCCCTTTGCGCACAAACCGCTCGACGTCTTAAAGCGGTATCGCCGAAAACTGAGCACCTCAACGGCACATCTCATTCGACATAGTTCTGTTCAAGCGGGAAACCGATCCAATCGGATTTACGCTATCGTTTCTGGGCTTCACGAAGCTGGAGCAACGCGCGACGAAATTGCCAGTGTGCTTTGGCACAACCCATATTTCCTTAGCAAGCACGGCGACGACCATGCCGCGCTCGAAACTGAGGTGTCACGCATCATTTCGAAGTTGGGGGACGTCAAATGACCAATCCTAAGTCAATTCGAACTGCATCAAAGACAAGCAGGCCAAAGAGGGAGGCAAGTGTGCGGAAATCCCGGAAAGACGGTATTGAGACGTTTACGGCGCGCGACCTGCAACACATGGATTTTCCACCACTTCGGTTCGCTGTACAGGGCTACATCGCGGAAGGTCTGACGTTGCTCGCGGGCAAACCGAAAATTGGCAAGTCTTGGATGGCGCTTGATTTCGCAATGGCCATCGCGACGGGTGGAGTGGCGCTTGGGTCGATAAATTGTGAGCAAGGCCCCGTTTTGTATTGCGCTCTGGAAGACAATCACCGCCGCTTACAGCGGCGCATGCGCAAGCTTTATGGGACCACAGATCGTTGGCCAAAGTCCTTTCATTTTACGACCTCAATGAAACGGTTGGACGAAGGCTTGCTTGACGATCTTCGGGATTGGATCGGGGAATACGAGCCAAGACTGATCATAATTGATACTTTGGCCTGTATCAAACCACAGAGCAAAAAGGAATCTGGTTATAGCGCAGATTACGCGGCGCTCGGCCCCTTGCAGGTGCTGGCGGGTGAACTCGGTATTGCTATCGTCCTTATTCACCACTTGCGCAAAATGCACGGTGATGACCCGTTTGACATGATTTCGGGAACCACAGGCCTAACTGGCGCAGTCGACGCTGCACTGGTTCTACAACGCGGCGTAGACGGACCAACCCTTTATGGCCGAGGTAGGGAAATAGAGGAGATCGAAGTCGCACTCGAGCTAACGGACGGGGCTTGGAAAATCTTAGGTGAGCCTTCAGCGGTTCGACGATCCGACGAACGAAATGCAATCATCAAGGTCATGACCGATGCCAAAAAACCACTTGGCCCCAAACAAATCTCTGATGCGCTGGAGAAGGAAGAGAACAACATCAAACAGTTGCTTCGAAAGATGTCGATTTCCAACGAGGTGAAGAAACAGAGCCGTGGACGCTACATACTCCCGAAATCCTGACATCAACGATAACTTTGGTAACTTAATAACCTTTGTAAGCGCGAAGGTTACTAGGTTATCGAGGTTATCAACGGTGCTCGGGTTTCACAAAATCGGCTCACGATCCAAAAAACTCGGAAATGCACATCAGCACTTGTCTGTTCATCGGGATCACCTTCATAAAAAAACGCCTCCCCCATCCCCCTGTGGTCGCCTATTGTCTTCGCCTTGGTCGTGGTGGCCAGATGCACCCGAGACCGACACGCGGACTATTGATCAGGCTGTTGGAAGCGGGACGGAACAAAATATCTGAGTCTTTTCAAGTGGTCCGTATTTACGACAATCTACGATCATTGATTTGGGTGCCGCATGGGTGGGTTTACTCATTGGTTGGGGCATCCAAAGCGTCATTTTGCATCCATCCCTTTTTGTGGAAGTGTCGCGTGACGATTGCGCGGTTGTAGAGCGGGAAGCCAATCCACAGGCCGTTGGCTGTGATCAGTGACAAGATCGACCACAGGAACATTCCCTTGAATAGATAGTAAAGCGGGCCGAATAGCAGCCACCACAGCCTGTGCCAGTTTCCGAGAATGACCTTCTCTTGCCCGTTGAATTTCCATGTTGCCCGAATGACCATCGCGGTCTCCTTTGCTGATTGCAGTTGCAACAGCGCAATAAGATTGAGTGGTGGTGGACGTCAGGGTATTTCCTAAATCATTGAGCGTCTGCGCAGCGCACAGGGGCCAGCACTGGCGTCAGCGGCTCTTTCGTCGCATCACGTCGTTACGTCCGGCCACGAGGCCCTCTGGCTTAATGTAATGCGGCCACGCGCGCTTAAAGCCGTATGCACTAGGGATTTGTTGCGGGGTTGAGGTTCGCATGAATAGATAGCAACTTGGATAGAATGATTAAGGGCAGAATAGTTGTGGCGAGTAGATTTCATGTACCTGATGGCAATGACGTGCTCAGGGGCGATATTCCTGCAATTGTTGAATTGATCGAACGGAGCGCGCGTTGGGTTCATCCTGACACGTTCAAGGCGTTGCCTGTTTGGGCACCCGAAACAGCGCGAGGTCGACCTCTTTATGACGCTGGCTGGACGCGTCAGTACACAAACAAGCGTAAGGCGACAGGCGTTACTGCCGACAAGTTTGAGGGAAATGTAGCAGCGCTAAAATCCCTAGTTGCCGCGCTTGGTGTTGCGTCGCCTAAACCGAAAAATTGGACCGTCTGCCACATCTGGGGCTATGACGATCCGTCGTTTGCAAAGCAAAGCAGCGTTGTCCAAGACCCACGCTACTTCTCCTGTGTTGCTAATATGGTCTGGTTGCCGACACCGCTGAAAGGTTTCACGGACACCGTCCCAGAGATAAAGGACATTCTTCGTGTCTGTTCATTCTATCTCTACGGTTGGGCATGCGAGCATGATTCCGTTCTAGAACAGGCTAAGAAGGTACGCTCAGGTTGGATTCCAACCCACTATCCGCATAGCTGGCCTAGTCCTGATCGTCCCAGCGCATTGCCAGCGGGAACGGCCCCATTCGCAGCTGAAATCGTGTCCGAAATTGAGAAGCGCAAGTCGAAGTTTCGGGCGGCCTTAGCTAATAATGACTTTGTTCATTACCCAAGGGCTGAGGTAAAAGACGTACTTAGGTTCTGGAATGTAGATTTGGACTAACACCATATGCTCTGGCTTTTTTGGGGTTGTCCCTGACATGCCTGCTGACCTCGTCTTATCGATCTGCATCAGAAACCTAGGAGATCGACATGACCGAAATCATCACGCTCAAAGCCCTCTGCGAAGAACTCAAGATCGACCCACGCGAGGCCCGAGAAAAGCTACGCGCTGCTGTAAGTGACGCGAAGGCGAACCCTGAGCTGGCGAAGGCACGCAAACCCCGCACACCTTGGCAGTGGGTCAAAGGATCAACCGCGGAAAATGATGCGAGAAAGGTTTTGGCCAAATAGAGGCAGCACTTTGCAGGCATTGGAGCAACTTCGGTCATGTAGCACCCGACCTGTCAAGCCTGCCGTTCGCTGCATCTGTGGCGGATCGCATTCACACTGCTCCAGCTTTTCTGTAGACGACTAAGCTCTACCGAACGGCGGGTTTAAGGCTCTCTTGACCATCTTGAAATGCTTGGATGCATTTCGCGTAGGACCCAGATGCACCAAGCGACGATTTGCGATAATAGCCTTCTAAGCCTGAGTTAACGCATGTGGCAGAGTTATCTTCCACGATTGAGCAGCGTGAACCAAATAAGGGATGGCGTGATACATGAAACTTCCAGTTCTTGGTCGATGGGAAAATGAGGGTGGTCTTCGGGATCATATTGCAAAGCATCTGGAGATACTCGAACCGGACCTGACATTGGTAGAAATTGAGCACACTTTGCCCAACGCTCTTGGCGCTGGAGGGAGAGTGGACATTTTGGCGATGGACGCTTTGGGGAATTACGTCTGCATCGAAGTCAAACGCAGCGACAATAGCGCAAGGGCAACACTCAATGAACTTAGCAAGTACCTTGTCCTGTTTTGTCAGGAGCATGATGTTCAAAAAGAAAGGGTACGATGCGTCCTAGTGTCGACGGACTGGCATGAAGTTCTTCTGCCTTTATCTGCTTTTGCAGTGACTTGTGGTGCGGATGTAAGTGGCTACAAAGCCCACATGAGGAATGGCGAGCTTGTTTTGGACCGCCAAGCATTGCAAATAATCTCATTTTCACCCCGGATCAGTCCGGAAATTTGTGTAATGTACTTCAAAGACGAACCAGCGCGACAGCAATATTTGCATCGTGTGGTGGAACGTGCGGCTAAACTTCCGTTCATACGCAGTGCTCTGCTGCTCCTCAATCCTAGGCCCAATTCCAAGTTCGTAGACCATTTGGTGGTCGCCTACATTTGGAAAATCCCAGCTGAGTTTCACCCTGACCTCGAGAGTGTTGTTGGAAACAAAGTCGGCTGGCTCGAGCCATATTTACACCCAAACGCCAAGGCAGAAACGGATGCATTGTTCTGGATATTTGAGCAGGAAGACGTTCTGTCGACCTTCTATTCTGGCTCAGCCCGGTCTGGAACACCCGAAAAGGTGACAAACCTACTAGGACGTTTTGATTTTGAAAGTATCAAGAAAGTTGGCCGGTGGTCAGCAAAGGATCTGATCAATACAGATGAAAAGCTTCTGTCACAAATGACTAGCTTCTCTCCGATGACGGGTGGCGCGAAACAGAACCAATACACATATACATCATTAGCAAAGCCCCAATTGGAAAAGAACTTCGCGCGTGAGGTGTCGGATTTCCTAGATTTTTTGTCATTTTCAAGTGTTTTTAGATCTGCTGCAGAGACTTATCTCGCATCGCTCCAGTCCGAGAATGTCGAAGTTGCATTTGAGGCCAATCGAGGTCGAAATACATTCATGGATCTCTATCTCTCAAAGCGACGTGGCGTGTCACAACTCGCTTCCTTCCAGATTATCGTGTCTGACAATAAGGTGCCAACTGCAGGATTGGTCGGTGCTTACTATTGGGACGGGAAAACGTTTCCAAGAGACGCGGCAAACAATATGGATGATGCGTATGGGGGCGTATCACCGACACTGTTGCAGGCTTTTAGCAGCGCGGAATGGGTTTCCGATCAGGACACCATGGCGATGCATGGGCTGATCCCAGTGGTTTTCAAATTGTTGGATAACTCGAAGACGCTGGTGTCACGTGGAGGCGGAATCGATACCCAGTTTCGCCCTTTTGATGACTTTGCGTGGTTCAACAAGGCCTACCTCACAGACCTTGCTCAAGTCATCGAGAGCGCGTCTGACCTCGGCGCTCAGGACTTGTAAGGATGACGGAGACAAGAACTGAAACACTCGGCAATGTGGTCGCTTAGCTCAATCAAAGAGGCCCGTTCTGGATATTGAAAACATCAGGTTGGGTGCCGCAAAGAAGTCTCTTCAAACCTGACTATCTGGCAACCACCTATCTGAGTGGCGGTATCTTGATGATCAGAGCAAAAGATATCAGGCGGGAACAATGCGGTCGCTGCTTCACTTTTTTGTGTGACCACATCTTGCGATCCGTTGGCGCAATCCCCACATGACATGTATCGGCATCGATTGGGATGCCGCAGTTATGTGTTTAAACTGTCAAGGCTCGTTGTTAGGCCAGTGCAGATTGCTTGTTCCATAATCGGGGCTCCTTCCGCCAGTGCGCAGCGCATCTTGTAGGTAATCCGACAATACCAGATTGTCAGCTTTACTACAGTATACACTATCACGTCGTAGACGAACGCACATCGCAGAACGGCGGGGGCGGGAATGACAAGGGTAAGTGCGTTGACCCGAGGTTCCGTCCCCACTCGCGGGGACATATGACCGACGATTTTTCACTCACCAATTCCGACCTAAAACACTACCCTCATTTTGACGCCCCAATATCTCTGAAAGAGATTGAACGGTTGGTGACCGATGAACAGCGGGTAGCGTCCAACAAATTCTATCCCTTTTTCCTATACCATGAAGAATGGCAGCCTTACCGATCTGCAAATGCAGTAAAACCGGAAAAGAAATCGCGCCCCATTCGATACGGGGCAAGGCGAGACGCATACATCTTTGCCCATTACCGCCGCAAACTGTCCGCCCCCTATGAGCAGCGGTTAGCCGACATGGGCATATCTGACTGCCCAATAGCATATCGACAGATACCAAAACCCGGCACGAATGGCGGGAAATGCAACATCGACTTCGCCAAGGACGCGTTTGACGAGGTTGACCGCTTGGGCGACTGCGTGGCGGTTGCCTTGGACATCAAGGGTTACTTTGAGAACTTGTCCCATTCACGGATCAAGGCAATCTGGTGCGACCTGCTGGGCGCCGACGAGCTTCCGGCTGACCACTATGCTGTCTTCAAGAACATCACCAAGTACCGCTTTGTTGACCAGCGCTCGGTCTACAGACGGCTTGGCTACCTTGGGCTGATTCAACGCGGCAAGCACACCATTGAAGGCTTCACGGTCCCGTACCGTGAGATGCCCAAGCAGTTATGCTCACCGGACGACTTTCGCGCTAAGATTTGCGGCGGGGACCCAACCAAACCCTCCCTAGTCCAAAAGAACGCACTGCCGCACGGCGTCCCGCAAGGCGCTCCAATTTCTGACCTTATTGCCAACTTCTACCTCATCGACTTTGACGCGAAGCTGGACCAGTACGCACGTGAACGCGGCGGCAAATACATGCGCTATTCAGACGACATTTTGCTGATCATCCCAGGCGGCGATACAGAGGCTGCGGCAGCAACCTCATTTGCGACAGATGAGATCAAGAACCACGGGGAGGCGCTTGAAATAAAGGCCGCCAAAACATGTGTCGTCAGATTCACACGCTCGGGAGAAGACCTGTCCTTTGAGCACTTGACCGGCTCACAAGGCAAGAACGGCTTGGAATACCTTGGCTTTAGGTACGATGGCAGGAAGGTATATGTCAGAGAAAGTACCATTTCTCGCCTCTATCGAAAGGTGTCGGTCGCGGCAAAGCGTGATGGGACCATGCATGTCCTTTCCAACCCCTCGGCAGATAGCGCAACACTGATCGGAAGCTTCAATTACTCGCTGTTCAGCCAGAAGTTCAGTCGCGTCAAAAAGGGGGAGCTGACCGATGACTACAAAAGCTGGACCTTCTACAGTTAATTAAAACGCGCCGTGCAAACATTTGGTCCTAAAGGCAACCGCATCTTGCCGCAAGCTCGCAACTTCAAAGAGCAAATGAAAGAACGTGTGAGGAAAGCTATTGTGCGCGCCCATGTTCGGCATAAATCGCAAACAGTCTCAGATGCGTTCTCGAATCTAAACGTTGAAACGCCCCCAACAAGCGAAGTTGAAACAACGCCAACGTAGAGCCGATCATATCATTCGGGGCCAGTAGTCTCGCAAGTTCAACGAACTCATACTTTTCAGCCTTTGGCCAAAAGTCGATTTGGGGAGTGAATTGACAAAACTAGACTGCACCCATACGACACCCAGCACAAATCTCTAGCTGTGAAACTTCAACTTAATGCCACATAAGTGCCTGATGTAATTATATTTAAATGGTGCCCGGGGGCGGAATCGAACCACCGACACGAGGATTTTCAATCCACTGCTCTACCCCTGAGCTACCCGGGCACGGGACCAGTCGCCTGGTCAGGTGAGCGGGTTCTAGGAGGTTGAGGCGGGGCTGTCCAGTGTCTTTTTGACCCAAATCCAATCGCGCCACACCGCCATTCGAGTTGCGTGCCCGCCATCCATTCTCACGGCACATCCCAAGCCGCGCGCGGCGATGGCGCGGGCCGGGTCGACCGGGGGCAGCGCCACTTGCGATACCGCTTAAAAATAGTGCTTTCGCCGCATTTTCAGGCCCTGCCGGGCGGGTTTCGGCGGTTTCGATTGCCTTGTCCGGGCAGGCCGCTAGGCTGATCGCATGACACAAAATTCCGACACCTACGATGAAATGATCCGCGCCGACGCGTCCATCCGCGACCCCTATGCCCCCTACAGCGCCTGGTTCAAAGAACAGGATGCCGCGCGGCTGGCGCGGAAATCGGCAGAGGCCGAAGCGTTCTTTCGGCGCACCGGCATCACCTTCAATGTCTATGGACAGACGGACGCGCAGGAACGGCTGATCCCCTTCGATCTGGTGCCTCGGGTGCTGTCGAACCGCGAATGGACCCGCCTGTCGAAGGGCATCGAGCAGCGCGTGCGCGCCATCAACGCGTTCTTGTGGGACATCTACAACCGCCAGGAGATCCTCAAGGCCGGGCGAGTGCCGCAGGCGTTGATTGCCAACAACGAGGCATTCCTGCCGCAGATGATGGGAATGACACCGCCCGGCAGCGTCTACACCCATATCGTGGGCACCGATATCGTGCGCACCGGAGAGGACGACTTCTTTGTCCTCGAGGACAACGCGCGCACGCCCTCGGGCGTGTCCTACATGCTGGAAAACCGCGAAACCATGCTGCAGATGTTTCCCGAGCTGTTTTCACAGATCAAGGTGCAGCCGGTCAGCGATTACCCCAAGAACCTGCGGCGGTCGCTGGCCGCCTGCGCCCCGCCGACCTGCGACGGCAAGCCGACGGTCGCGGTGCTGACGCCGGGCATCTACAACTCGGCCTATTTCGAACATTCGTTTCTGGCCGACCAGATGGGCGCGGAACTGGTCGAAGGGCATGACCTGCGCGTCGTGGACGGGCGCATCGCGATGCGCACGACGCGCGGGTACAAGGTGATCGACGTGCTGTATCGCCGGGTCGACGATGACTACCTCGATCCGATGACCTTCAACCCGGACAGCATGTTGGGCGTGCCGGGCATCATGGATATCTACCGCGCGGGCGGCATCACCATCGCCAACGCGCCCGGATCGGGGATTGCCGACGACAAGGCGATCTATTCCTACATGCCAGACATCATCGAATTCTATACCGGCGAGAAGGCGATCCTGAAAAATGTTGAAACGCATCGCTGCGCGGAGCCGGACGCGCTGCAATATGTTCTGGATCACCTGTCGGAGCTGGTGGTCAAGGAAGTGCACGGATCGGGGGGCTACGGCATGCTCGTCGGCCCCGCGGCCAGCCGCGACGAGCTTGAGGCGTTTCGCGCCAAGCTGATCGCACGGCCCGCCAATTACATTGCGCAGCCCACGCTGTCGCTCTCCACGGTGCCCATTTTCGTGGACGAAGGGCTGGCACCGCGCCACGTCGATCTGCGGCCCTTCGCGCTCGTCTCGCCGCAGGGGGTCAACATCACGCCCGGCGGACTGACCCGTGTGGCCCTGACCGAAGGGTCGCTGGTCGTGAATTCGAGCCAGGGGGGCGGCACCAAGGACACCTGGGTGCTGGAGGACTGATATGCTTGGAAAAACCGCAGGAGGACTTTACTGGATGTTCCGCTTTCTGGAGCGGAGCGAGAATACCGCACGCTTGCTGGAGGCGGGGTTTCGCATGGCGCTGACCCGGTCCTCGGACACCGCCGCGGAATGGGAATCGGTCGTCACGACCTCAGGGGCGTTGCAGGGCTACAGCGCGAAATACGACGGCTTCACCGACACGCAGGTGATGGATTATCTGCTGCGCGACATCGAAAATCCGTCCAGCGTGATGTCGGTGACAAAGGCCGCGCGCGACAATGCCCGCATCGTGCGCACCGCGCTGACCACCGAAGTGTGGGAGGCCGTGAACGACAACTGGATGACCCTGCGCGATCTGCTGGATCATCCGGTGACACAGGTGGAATTGCCCGAAACGTTGGCCGTGGTCCGCCAGCAAAGCGCGCTGGTGCGCGGGGCGCTTTACGGCACGATGCTGCGCAACGACATTTACGATTTCGCGCGGCTTGGCACGTTTGTGGAACGGGCGGACAACACGGCGCGGATCATCGACGTGAAATACTACACGCTGCTGCCCTCGGCCAGTGCGGTGGGGTCGTCGCTGGACAACGTGCAGTGGGAGATGATCCTGCGCAGCGTCTCGGCGCATCGGTCGTTCCGCTGGCTGGACGAAAAGGACATGACCGCGACCGCCATCGCGGAATTCCTGATCTTCGACAAGCGCCTGCCCCGGTCGCTGGCTTACTCGGCCAAGCAGACGGTGGAGAACCTGACCTATCTCGAACAGGAATACGGCACCCGCCACATCTGTCACGATCTGGCCGACGCCCTGCGCGCAAAGCTCAAGACGGCGACGATCAGCACGGTCTTCGATGAGGGGCTGCATGATTTCATCACGGACTTTATCAGGGACAACAACGCGCTCGGCGCGCAGATCGAACGGGATTTTCGGTTCAACGGTTGATCCCGTGGACCCAGAGCGAGGACAGGCACATGCTGCTGCGCATCACGCACACGACGCGATACACCTACGATCAGCCGGTGGTCTATGCGCTGCAACAGGTGCGCCTGACGCCCCGCGACACCCGCCAGCAGATCGTTCGCGACTGGGTAATCACGCTGGACGGCGGGAAAAAGGAAACCGCCTATACCGATCAGCACGGCACGTTGACCGATCTGGTCAGCGTCACCCCCGGCGGAACCGAAATCGCCATCACCGCGCATGGCACGGTCGAGACACAGGATACCGCCGGTGTGCTGGGTCAAGCCTATGGGCGCACGCCCTTGTGGTACTTTCTGAAATCCACCGCGCTGACCGAGGCGGGCGATGCGATCGGCGACATATCCCGACAGGTCGCTCGCCATGACAGCCTTCTTGAAGGGCTGCACGCGCTGTCGGCGGCGATCCTGTCGGCCGCGCCCTACCGCATCGGAGAGACCTACAGCGCGACATCGGCGGAGGCGGCCCTGACCGGTGGCAGCGGCGTCTGCCAGGACCACGCGCAGATCTTTGTGGCCGCCGCCCGCGCCGCCGGGGTGCCTGCCCGCTATGTCAGCGGATACCTGATGATGAACGACCGCGTGGATCAGGACGCAAGCCACGCCTGGGCCGAAGCGCATGTCGACGGTCTTGGATGGGTCGGATTTGATATTTCCAACGGGATCAGTCCGGACGCCCGCTATGTTCGGCTTGCCGTCGGCCTCGATTACCGCGAGGCCGCGCCGCTTTCGGGAATGCGTATGGGAGATGCTAACGAATCCATGATTGTATCGCTTCAAATACAGCAGTAAAGCTGTCCTAAACGACTCCGAGCGCGCCGCGCCGCCCCTTTTTCACATGGACCCCGACAGATGACCTATTGCGTTGGCCTGCGCCTTGATCAAGGTCTTGTCTTCATGTCCGACACGCGCACGAACGCGGGCGTCGACAACTTTTCCAAGACCCGCAAGATGTTCACCTGGTCGGTCCCGGACGAGCGGCACATCACGCTGATGACCGCCGGCAACCTGGCGACCACGCAATCGCTGGTCAGCCTGATCGACGAGCGCATCAAGGCGGTGGGCGACCGCGACCCGTCGATCCTGCGCGCGCCCTCGATGTTCCAGGTGGCCCGCATGGTCGGCGCCATCCTGAAAGAGGTGATCGCGGGCAGCTCCACCACCGGACAGACCTCTGACGCGGCGTTTCAGGCGACGGTGATCCTGGGCGGTCAGATCCGGGGCGGCAAGCCCACGATGTTCATGATCTACCCAGAAGGCAATTTCGTCGAAGTGACCGAGGAAACGCCGTTCTTTCAGATCGGCGAGACCAAATACGGCAAGCCCATCCTCGTGCGGGCCTATGACGCGCACATGCGCTTCGAGGACGCGGTGAAACTGCTGCTGGTGTCGTTCGATTCCACGGTACGGTCGAACCTGTCGGTGGGGCTGCCGTTTGACCTGCTGGTGTATCGCAACGACAGTTTCCAGCCGCTTCTGGAACGCCGGATCGAGCAGTCGGACGCCGTTTATCAAAGCATCTCGACCGGTTGGGGCGACGCGCTGCGCAGCGCGTTCGAGCAGTTGCCGACCTTCGATCTTTGACCCGAGCCTCTAATGCGGCTTTTCGGGCCTGTCCGCGTCGCGTGCGGCGCGGTCCATTGCCTGTTCCAGATCGTCCATGTCGTCGGGATCATTGGATGGCGCCGCGTAACCGCCGTTGAACCATTTCGCCAGATCCAGATCGGCGCATCGCCTGGAACAAAACGGGCGGTATTTCTGCACCGTCTCGCGGTCGCACATCGGGCAGGTCATGTCAGCGCCTCCGCCAGCGGAATCCTCGCGCGTTTGCGTTGCAGTTCGAAATGGCCCAGCGGGGTCCAGCCGACCAGCGCCGTATCCACGTCATCGCGGCGAAACGCCTGGCGCAGCGCCGTCTCGAACGGGCGGCGGTCCTTCTTCGGCATCGGCGCCAGATCCAGCGTGATCTGCCCACCAAGGCCCCGCACCCGCAATGCGCGGGGCAAGGCGCGCGCGCAGGCCATGTTGGCCTTGACCCCTGCCGCCAGCGATGCGTCCGAGCCGGTGTTCACATCCACGGCGATCAGCGCACGGGTGACTTCGACGTACATCATCGCGCCACCGCCCAGCGATACCGCCGGGCCACGCGCGGTGTCGATCGCCTCCATCACGCCCTGCGCCTCGAACCCGCCAGGGTCCGTCACCACATCCGCGGGCTCCACCCAGTCGCGCCAGGCCAGCACATGCGGGCCGTCCCCTTCGATCAGGGTTTCCGGACCGGTGCCGCTGTCTTCGGCCACGGTCGCGGCCAGATCGGCCATCGCGGCGATGTCTTCAGCGATGTCCTCCGCGCCGGCGCCCGCGCAACACGACCGCAAAATCAGCCCGACGCCCGGCGTGTCGCCCAGCGAGTCGTGCGCGATCTCCAGCAGGCGGTCGCGTTCAGCCTCGTCCTTGATGCTGCGCGAGATGTTCAACCCCGGCGCATCGGGCGTGACGATCGCATAGCGGCTCTTGAACAGCAGCTTTTCGGTCACCGGCAGCGCCTTGCCCGTCTCGGCGTGGCCCGTGACCTGCACAAGAATGGCCTGTCCGGGCGACAGGCCCTTGATCTGACGCAGAAAAGCAGGGCCATCGGGAGTCTTGAGGAACATGCCGCCCTGCCCCTTGACGGGCCGGTCCGCGATCGCGCGGTACACCGTGCCGGGGCGCGGGGCGTCGGCATCGACCAAAAGGTCATCGAGCTGCCCATCCACGATCAGCGCCGCCGCCTCGCGGTCGCCAAGATGGTCCAAAATGATGCTGCGGCCCTTCATGCGGCGCCTCCGTTCAAGGGGTAACCCGCTGCGCGCAGCAGGGTCGCGGTTTCGGCCAGGGGCAGGCCGACGATGCCCGTGAACGACCCGCTGATCCACGGGATCAGCACGGCCGCCGGGCCCTGGATCGCATATCCGCCGGCCTTGCCCCGCCAGTCTCCGGTGGCGAGGTAGGCGGCCAGTTCGTCGTCCGAGAGGGATTTCATGCGCACGGTGCTTTGAACGTCGCGTTCCCATATCCGGTCGCCCCGGCGCACGGCCACCGCCGTGACGACCTTGTGACGCCGCCCCGACAGCATCCGCAGAAACCGCTCCGCGTCCTGCGCATCCTCGGGCTTGCCCAGGATCCGGCGGCCCACGGCGACGGTGGTATCCGCGCACAGCACGATATCGTCGGGGCCTGCGGTCACCGCGGCCACCTTGGCGCGGGTGATGCGCGTGCAATAGGGGCGCGGCAACTCCGCCCTGAGGGGGGATTCATCAATGTCCGGCGCGCGCACCGCATCGGGCACAACGCCGATTTGCGCCAGCAATTCCTTGCGGCGCGGACTTGCCGACCCGAGTATAAACAACGGTTTACTTGAAGCGGTAGTTGATCCGACCCTTGGTCAGATCATATGGGGTCATCTCGACCTGTACCTTGTCGCCAGCCAGAACACGGATGCGGTTCTTGCGCATCTTGCCTGCCGTATGCGCGATGATCTCATGGCCGTTTTCAAGCTCGACCCGAAATGTCGCATTGGGCAGGAGTTCCTTCACGACACCGGGAAATTCGAGCGTATCTTCCTTGGCCATGGTCTCTCCTTGCATGCAAAGCCCACCACATGTGAGCGCAGGCTTAAATGGGCGCATTTGTCGATATTTTCAAGGGCTATTCAACGAGAGGCGGGAAATGGCGTGGTGGTGATGCGCCATGACGGCCCGCGATGCGGGGATGGCGTACGCGCGGCAAGGCCGGAGGCCTCCGGCGAAGGTGTATTTGGCCGAAAGAAACATAAGCAAAGCGACAGGGCGAAGCCGCGGACTTGCAGGTTCTATTGACGAAACGGGCCACTGGTTTCACAAAAGCAGAATACAAAGGAGAGGCGAACATGCTGATGAAGGGGGTCACCCTGCGCGGGCTCGAGGTCTTCGAGGCATTGGCCAGCAGCGGATCAGTGGCGCAGGCCTCGGCGTTGACCGGGTTGAGCCAGCCTGCCGTCAGCCAGCAGTTGCGCAATCTTGAGACCGCGTTGGATACCGCGCTGGTCGATCACGCAAAGCGGCCCATGCGGCTGACGCCCGCCGGTGTCAGCTTTCTGGTCCGGACCGAGGCGGCGCTGGCGGAACTGCGACTGGCGCAAAGCGAACTTACTGTGATGGATCTTGCGCATCTGAGCGCGCTCAGCATCGGGATCATCGACGATTTCGACAACGACCTGACGCCACGGCTGGCGACGGTTCTGGCCGACAGCCTGACACGGTGCCGGTTCAAGATGATCACTGCGCCCAGCCATGAATTGTCCGAGGCGATGGCGGAAAAACGGCTGCATCTGGCGATCTCGGCCAGTTCCGGTGCGGTGTTGGACGGGGTTGTGGAATATCCCCTGGCCCGCGATCCCTTTATCCTTGTCACGCCGCGCGACCGTGTGCGGCAGGGCGGCGACACAATGGGCCAATTGGGCGACCTGCCGTTCCTGCGCTACGAAAAGGAACAGTTGATCGGCCGCCAGATCGAAGCGCATCTGGCCCGCCAGCAGATCGTTTGCGCCGAGCGGTTCGAGATCGGCAGCCATCTGGCGCTGATGGCGATGGTCGCCCGCGGGATCGGGTGGTCGGTGACGACGCCGCTTGGCTTCATGCGGGCGGCGCGGTTCCACGATCAGGTCGATGCCCACCCCCTGCCCTTCGCGCCATTTGCACGGCAGATTTCGCTCTTTGCCAGTGCCGACTGGGCCGGTCGCGTGCCCAGGGATGTCGCCCAGACGATGCGGCGCTTGATGCAAGCGCATATGATCGACCCCGCGCTGATCCGGCTGCCGTGGCTTGCCGGCGAATTGCGGATCCTCGACAGCCAGGACGCAGGAGCAAACACATGAGCAAGATCGTCATCCTGACCGGAGCGGGCATTTCCGCCGAAAGCGGCTTGGGCACCTTTCGCGCCGAAAACGGGCTTTGGGCACAGCACCGGGTGGAGGACGTGGCCACGCCCGAGGGCTTTGCCCGCGACCCCAAGCTGGTGGTCGATTTCTACAACGCGCGCCGCGCACAGGCCGCCGATGCCGCCCCGAACGAAGGACACATGGCGCTGGCGCGGCTGGAAGCGGAGTATGACGGCGAGGTCGTTTTGGTCACGCAAAACGTGGATGATCTGCACGAAAAGGCCGGGATGCGGCGGGTGATCCATATGCATGGGGCGTTGTCAGGGGCGCTTTGCGGGGCCTGCGATCATCGCTGGGATGCGCCGCGTGTGATGGCGCCGGGCGATGCCTGCCCGGCCTGCGGGCGCGGCACCGCCCGGCCCGACATCGTGTGGTTCGGCGAGATGCCCTATCATATGGACGAGATTTTCGACCACCTGGCGGAGGCCGACGTGTTCGCCGCAGTCGGCACATCGGGCAACGTGTACCCGGCGGCGGGCTTCGTCGCCGAGGCCCGTCGTTTTGGCGCGCGCACGATCGAATTCAACCTCGAACGCTCCGCCGTGGGTAACCTGTTCGAAGACTACCGCGAAGGATCGGCAAGCTGGACGCTGCCGCGCTGGGTGGACGAGATGCTGGGCCATGCCGCACCCCGCCCGAAACTGCCCTTTTAGACTGCCCTTTCAGACGGGGCTAGTTGGTTGCGTCCACTGAAACGGCGATCGGGTCGGAGACGCGGTCATGGTCGATCGGAACGGCGATCTTGATGTCGCCCGCGCTCTCGAACGTCAGGGTGATCGTGATCTCCTCACCCTGCACCATCGGCCGGGTCAGGCCCATCATCATCACGTGATCGCCACCTCGCTTCATCACGTGGGCTTGGCCCGCGGGGATTTCGATGCCGCCCTCGATCATGGTCATCCGGGCCACGCCGTTTGCGTCCTCGACATGGGTGTGGAGCATGACCTTATCGGCCACGTCCGACCTTGCCGCGATCAGCCTGTCGTCGGTATCCGTGTTGTTTTCGATCAGCAGAAATGCCGCGCCCGTCGGGGACGTCGGGGTGGAACTGCGCGCATAGGGGTCGGTGATGGTGATGCCCGTGGCAAAGGCCATGGCCGGGGCACAAAGCACGATTGCGGCGGCAAAGGCCGTCGCGCGAAACATCGGGACAGACATGGAGGTTCTCCTGTTCAGTCGGTATCGGTCATAGATGGGATCGGGTCGGTCAGGCGGCAACCGACAACGGCGGCGCACGCGTCCGGTCGGCGATCCGCCGCGCAGCCTGCCGCCGCGCGGTCGTCGCGGGCATGGCCCGCAGCACGGTCGCAAGGTCGGGCGTGGGCAGGGCATCGGGCGGCAAGACCGCCGACAGCAATATCAGCGCACACTCGGGGCAGACATGGGGGGCGGAGGTCGGCCGACCGTCCTTGTCGGTATGGACGATGGCCGATCCCGTGCCCCGGCACAGCACCATCTGCCCCGTCGCGGCGGCGGCACCGCGCGCAACGGCCATGCTTTGGCCGGTCAGGGCCAGACACAGGGCAAGGCCAAAGGCCATCATCGGGCGTCGCGCGCGCATCATCCGCGCCGTCCTACATCACCGCCGTGCCGCGGCACCATGGAAAAACGACAAAACCCCGCCCGATTAGGGGCAGGGTCGCGATCACGTGCCGGGTGGCAGGCGATGGTTAGCTCAGCGCATCCGCTGTCGCGCTCGACTTGGCGATGGCTTTCTTGACCTTCAGCGCGTTGGCCGACAGTTCGATGTCCTTGGCCTTGGCCAGGTACTTGTCCAGACCGCCGCGGTGATCGACGCTGCGCAGCGCGGCCGCCGAGATGCGGAACTTGAACGCACGACCCAGCGCTTCGGACTGCAGGGACACGTCGTTGAGGTTCGGCAGGAACCGGCGGCGTGTCTTGTTGTTGGCGTGGCTGACGTTGTTGCCAGTCATCGGGCCTTTTCCGGTCAATTCGCACACACGCGACATAGGATCATCCTCTTGTTTCGGGTCGTGACCGGCGGTCCGGTGTAACGACAAAAGGGGGCAGCCAAAGGCCGCGCCCCGGAATTTCGTTCGCTGGCTTTAGTGGGAATCGCGGCAGGGGTCAACCCGCCCCAAGCGGCAAATCACGACTTTCCCGCCAGCCCGTCGCGCAATTGTGCCAGGAACTGCTGCGCGGCGGCGGCGGGGTCCTGATCCCCGGCGGCGACTTGCCCGCTCAGATCCTCGAGCGCGGCCCGGACAGGGGGCGCGTCAAGCTGCGCCAGAAGGGCCGCGCGCACGTCCTGCCGGAACCAGTATTTTGCCTGCTCCGCGCGCGTGCGGTCCCAGAATCCTTCGGCGCGGCGCCACGCGACAAGCTCCTGCAGGCTGTCCCAGACCTCGCTCAGGCCCCGATCCTCCAGCGCCGAGACCATCATCGCCTTTGGAAATCCCGCGGGATCCTGGGGGCGCTTGCGCAACAGCCGCAGCGCGCCGGCGTAATCGGCACAGGTTCGGGTCGCCGCCGCCTTCAGATCGCCATCGGCCTTGTTGATCACGATGATATCCGCGATCTCCATGATGCCGCGCTTGACCCCCTGCAATTCGTCCCCGCCCGCCGGCGCCAGCAGCAGCAGAAAGGCGTCGGCCATTTCCGCCACGACCGTTTCGGATTGGCCCACGCCCACGGTTTCGATCAGGATCACGTCAAAGCCCGCGCCCTCGCACAGGCTCACGGCCTCGCGGGTGCGGCGGGCGACACCGCCCAGGTGCGTCTGGCTGGGCGAGGGGCGGATATAGGCGTTCGGGTCGCGCGACAGCAGATCCATGCGCGTCTTGTCGCCCAGGATCGAACCGCCCGACCGCGCGGAACTTGGGTCCACCGCCAGCACCGCCACCCGCAGACCCTGCCCCGTCAGCATCAGACCGAAGCTTTCGATGAAGGTCGACTTGCCCACGCCGGGCGTACCGGACAGCCCGATGCGCAGCGCCTGGCGGTCGCGTGGCATTGCGTCCAGCAATTTGGCGGCCTGCGCGCGGTGATCGGGCCGACCGCTTTCGACGAGCGTGATCGCACGGGCCAATGCGCGCCGTTCGCCGGATATGACCCGCTGTGCCAGATCGTCGATGTCCATTGCCCTGCCCCCGTGATTGGCCCCGTTTTTCCGGCAGCCCCGCGCGAATGTCCAGTCCCTTGGCGCTGCCGCCGTTCCGCAGTAAGCATCGGCCATGACCCAAGACGCCTTTGCATTGCCTATCGACGCCGTCATGCCGCAAGTGATCGCCGCGCTGCGCAGCCGCGCCCGCGTGGTGCTGCAAGCGCCGCCGGGCGCGGGCAAGACGACGCGCGTGCCGCTGGCGATGCTGGACGCGGGCGTGACGCCCGGCAAGATCGTGATGCTGGAGCCGCGCCGCCTCGCCGCACGCGCGGCCGCCGAACGGATGGCGCAGACGCTGGGCGAACCCGTGGGGCAGACCGTGGGCTTTCGCGTGCGCGGCGCGTCCCAGGTCGGCAATTCCACCCGGATCGAGGTCGTCACCGAAGGAATCCTGACGCGCATGGTGCAGGATCGCCCCGACCTGCCCGGCATCGGCGCGGTCATTTTCGACGAATTCCACGAACGTTCGCTGAATGCCGATCTGGGGCTTGCGCTGTGCCTGGATGTTGCGGGGGCGCTGCGCGATGACCTGTTGCTGGTGGCGATGTCCGCCACGCTCGATGCCGCGCCCGTCGCCGCGATCATGGGCGCGCCCGTGGTCACCTCCCAGGGGCGCAGCTTCGAGGTGGCGGAGCACTGGCTGCCCAAACCCCGCCCCAAGGCGCAGCGGTTCGAACAGGGCCTGGCCGATCTGGTGCTGACGGCGCTGGCCGGGGCGCAGGGCAGCGTTCTGGCCTTTCTGCCCGGCGAGGGCGAGATCCGCCGCACCGAAGCCGCCCTGCGCCCGCACCTGCCCGATGACGTGACCCTGCACCCGCTGTTCGGCGCGATGGAGTTCAAGGCCCAGCAGGCCGCCATCGCCCCCGCGCGCACCGGCCGCAAGGTCGTGCTCGCGACCTCCATCGCCGAGACGTCGCTGACCATCGAAGGCATCCGGGTCGTGGTCGATGGCGGGCTGTCGCGGCGCGCGGAATTCGACCCCGGATCGGGCATGTCGCGGCTGATCACCACCCGCGTCACCCGCGCCGAGGCGACGCAGCGCGCGGGCCGGGCGGGGCGGGTTGCGCCGGGGGCGTGTTACAAGCTCTGGACCCGCGGCGAGGATGGCGCGCTGTCGGCCTATCCGCCCGCCGAGATCGAGGCCGGCGATCTGACCGGTTTCGCGCTGGAACTGGCCAACTGGGGCGCGGGCGCGGACGAACTGGCCTTTGTCACACCTCCGCACGAGGGCCGTCTGGCCGAGGCGCGCGGCGTCTTGCGGATGCTTGGCGCGCTGGATGCGCAGGGCCGGATCACCGAGCATGGCCGCACGTTGTCGGCGCTGCCGCTGCACCCGCGGCTGGGCCATATGGTGGCGCATGGCGGACGTGGCGCACCGCTGCTGGCGGCCATCCTGTCGGAACGCGACGTGCTGCGCGGTGCGCCCGCCGATCTGGCCCTGCGCGTCGCCGCCTGCACCGATCCGCAGGCGTTCCAGCGCGCGCATGGGGGCGAGCCGCACCGCCCGACGCTGGCACGCATCCGGCAGGACGCCAAGCGACTGGCCGCCGGCACGGCGGGAACCGGCCCCGACGATACCGGCGTGCTGGCCGCGCTGGCCTATCCCGACCGCGTCGGCCTGCGCCGCGCGGGCGACGCACCGCGCTATGTGCTGGCCGGCGGCAAGGGCGCGGTGATGCCGCAGGGCGATCCGATGGCGGGCGACCGGTTGCTGGTCGCCACGGATCTGGACGGCGACCCGCGCGAGGCCCGCATACGGCAGGCCGCGCGGATCAGCGAGGCCGACCTGCGCGCGACCTTTGCCGACCAGATCGCGTGGCATGACGTCTGCCTGTGGTCGCGGCGCGAGGGGCGCGTTCTGGCGCGCCGGCAGAAACGGTTCGGCGCGCTGGTGCTCGAGGATCGCATCTGGACCGACGCCCCCCCGCAGGCCGTGGCGCAGGCGATGCTGGAGGGCGTGCGCCAACTGGGTCTGCTCCCCTCCCCCTCCGCCGCGCGGCTGATGCGGCGCGCCGGGCTGATGCATGCCGCACACCCCGAATTTCCCGATTTTTCGGAAGACGCGTTGATGGACAGCCTCGAGGCATGGTTGCTGCCGCATCTGGCCGGTGTGCGCAGCGCGGCGGACTGGAAGCGCTTTGACATGACGGAGGCGCTGCGCGCGCGTCTCGACTGGACCCAGATGCAGGCCCTCGACCGGGAGGCACCCGCGCATTTCGTCACGCCGCTGGGCCGCAAGATCCCGATCGACTACGATGGGACGCAGCCACAGGTGTCGCTGCGCCTGCAAGAAGTGTTCGGCGTGACCGAGCACCCCACCGTCGCAGGCACTCCCGTGCAGATGACGCTGCTGTCGCCGGCGCAGCGCCCGGTGCAGGTAACCGACGACCTGCCGGGATTTTGGGCCAGTTCCTATGCGGATGTGCGCCGCGACATGCGCGGACGGTATCCGCGCCACCCCTGGCCCGAGGATCCGACCCAAGCCGACCCGACGCTGCGCGCCAAGCCGCGCAAATAAGACCGCCCGACAAGACCACCCTCGCAGAGACCGGAGCCATGCGCCGATGACCGACAGTGCCTTTGACCAGATGATGCGCGGGGCGTGGTACGACGGGCGCGACCCCGCGCTGGAGGCGCTGCGCGCCACCGCCCGGCGCGCCATGCATGCGCACCGCAGCCTGCCGCCGGAGACCCGTGGCGCGATGGCGCCGGACCTGAAAGCACTTTTGGGCAGCGTCGGGCCGGACTGTTTCATCGAAGCGCCGTTTCATGCGTCCTACGGATGCAACATCCATCTCGGCGCGGGGGTCTATCTGAACGCGGGTGTCACGATCCTCGACAGTGCCGCGGTGACTGTCGGCGACCGGACGATGATCGGGCCCGCCGCACAGATCTATTGCGCCGACCACCACCGCGACCCCGCCCACCGCAGCGCCGGGATCGAACGCGGCCTGCCGGTGACAATCGGGGCGCAGGTCTGGATCGGCGGGGCGGCGGTGATCCTGCCCGGCGTGACCATCGGCGACGGTGCGATCATCGCCGCCGGTGCGGTGGTCACGCGCGATGTCGCGGCGGGGGCAATGGCCCGCGGCACCCCTGCGCGGCCGGCCTACCAGTCGCCGTGATGATCGCCCGCGTCATCGGTGCGGGCAAATCCGTGGGCACCGAAGTAGTCGCGCAGGCCCTGGATCAAGTTGGCGCTTCCGCGCGCCTGCCGCATCGTATCGTACCACGCCAGCGCCGCACCCAGGCATGGCACGGGACAGCCCGCGCCCGCCGCATGGGCCACGACCTGCCGCAACCCGCCGATGCTGCCCGCAAGCCGGTCGCGAATGGCCGGGGCGAGGATCAGGTGATCGTGGGGCAGATCGCCCCGGAAGGCCTCCGCGACCGTATCCAGCAGCGCCGAGCGAATGATGCAGCCCGCACGCCAGATCTCGGCGATGCGCGCCAGATCGAGCGACCAGTCATATTCGACCGACGCGGCGGACAGGATGCGGAACCCCTGGGCATGGGCAATGATGCGCGCGGCAAGAAACGCCTGTTGCAGCGTGTCTTCGGGCAGGGCGGCGGCGGATTGCGTGCCGCCCGCCAACAGCGTGGCGGCCTCTTCGCGGGTGGCGGTCTCGCTCGACCAGGCGCGTGCGCCCACGGCGGCCTCGATGGTGTTGGCGGACTGGCCCAGCTTGAGCGCCTCGATCAGGGTCCAGCGGCCGGTGCCCTTTTGCCCCGCCGCGTCGCGGATCACATCGACCATCGGCAGACCGGTCCTGGCATCGGCGGCCCGCAGGACCTGCGCCGCGGCTTCGACCAGGAAGGAATCGAGCGGCCCCGTGGCCCAGCGATCGAAGACGGCGCCGATCGCGGGCGCGGGCCACCCCGCGCCGTCGCGCATCAGGCCGTAGAGTTCGGCAATGATCTGCATGTCGGCATATTCGATGCCGTTGTGAACTGTTTTCACGAAATGACCCGCGCCGTCGGGCCCAAGATGCGCCACGCAAGGATCCCCGTCGAACTTCGCTGCAATCGCTTCGAGCATGGGGTGGACCTGCGCCCAGCTTTGACCGGAGCCGCCGAACATCATCGAGGGACCATGCCGCGCACCCTCCGCCCCGCCGGACACGCCCAGCCCCACGAAATGCAGGCCTGCCCGCTCAAGGGTCTCGGACCGGCGGCGGGTATCGTTGAAATCGGCGTTGCCGCCGTCGATCACCGTGTCGCCGGGCGACAGGAGCGGCAGGATCGCGTCAATCATCGCGTCCAGCGGCGGCCCCGAGGGGATCATGAACAAAACTGTGCGCGGCGAGGCCAGCGCCGCCACGAAATCGGCCAGCGTTTCCGCCCCGGTCAACCGGTCCCGCAACGCGCCGGCCCCCGCGACAAAGGGCGCGATCCATTCCGTTTCGCGGTTCGACACCGCCACGTCAAAGCCATGCTCGGCCAGGTTCAGCGCCAGCGCACTGCCCATCGTACCCAAGCCATACACACCGATCCGCGCGCCCGTCATTGCTGCACCTGCCCCACCGTTTACCGCGCGGCCCGCCGCATCCCGACCGCATTCACCATATCTTGAGGGCAGCGCCCCCATGTTACAAGCGCCGCGCGCGCGGATCGGGTTCAGGGGACCGAAGGGGCGCCTTGGCGCAACCGACACACGAGTTGATTGGACATTCCGGTTAAAGTGCTTATTATATTTAACAAAAGACGTTCAAAATATTCCGAGGCGAGTTTTTTAGAATGACTGACGTTTTCAGACGTGCCTGGACGGATATGCTCCGTCCCATCCTGCAACGGCCCAAACACCTGCAAGTTGCAGCGCTCTGCACGCGCGAGGGCAAGGCGGGCAAGCAGGTGCTGCTGATCACCAGCCGCGACACGGGACGCTGGATCGTGCCCAAGGGCTGGCCGATCGACGGGCTCGATGGACCCGAAAGCGCGCTGCAGGAGGCCTGGGAGGAAGCCGGGGTGTCGAAGGCCGACATCGAGGCCGACCCCATCGGTATCTACGAATACCAAAAGGGGCTGGATCACGGCATGTCCGTTCCCGTGGTGACGCAAGTGTACCTGACCAAGGTCCGCAGCCTTGAAGACGACTATCCCGAAGCCGACGAACGCAGCCGTCGCTGGGTCAGTCCGCAAGACGCGGCCGAGTTGGTCGACGAGCCGGACCTGAAAGCCATTCTGAGAGACCTGTGACCGGCCGCGTGCAACGCCCTGGCCTGCCCCTCCCGCTGGGCCACAGGGCGACCCGCGCGCCCAAGGGTGCCGCCATGAGCGGCGGCGGGGGGCGCTAGTCAGGCATGGCAAGATCACCCATGGGCAGCCCCTGGAAAACGCTGGATACCGATCTGGACCGCATTTCGCGGGTCGAACTGGCGGGGTCGCTGGTGGCACGGCCGCTTGTCGCGCCGGGGATCGCGCTGGCCTTCATGGTGCTGGCCGGGCTGGCGGCGGCGGTCTTTTTCGAGGCATCGGGGTCCAACTTCATCATCGTCGCCGCGGCCACGTTCGGGGCCTACATGGCGCTCAACATCGGCGCAAACGATGTCGCCAACAACATGGGCCCGGCGGTCGGGGCGAACGCGCTGACCATGACCGGCGCCATCGTCATCGCCGCCATCTGCGAAAGCGCGGGGGCGCTTCTGGCGGGCGGCGATGTCGTCTCGACCATCTCCAAGGACATCATCGACCCTGCCGCCATGGCATCGCCGCAGGTGTTCGTCTGGGCCATGATGGCGGCGCTGGTGTCCTCTGCGGTCTGGGTCAACCTGGCTTCGTGGGCGGGCGCGCCGGTGTCCACCACCCATTCGGTGGTGGGGGGCGTGATGGGCGCGGGCATCGCCGCGGCCGGCCTGAGCGCGGTGAACTGGTCGTCGATGGCGATGATCGCGGCAAGCTGGGTCATATCGCCGGTCCTGGGCGGTGCGATCGCGGCAGGGTTTCTGGCACTGATCAAGGCCAGGATCCTTTACCGAAGCGACAAGATCGCCGCCGCGCGCCTGTGGGTGCCCATCCTGGTGTCGGTCATGGTGGGGGTGTTTTCGGCCTACCTCGCGATCAAGGGGCTGTCGCATGTGATCCCGGTCGGGATGCCGACCGCCCTGACGATCGGCGCGGTTACGGGTGTGCTCAGCCATCTGGTCACCCGGCCGATGATCCGCCGCCAGTCCCGCGGCATGGCCAACCGCACAAAATCCATCAAGGTGCTGTTCTCGCTGCCGCTGGTCTTGTCCGCCGCGCTTTTGAGTTTTGCGCATGGCGCCAATGACGTGGCCAATGCGGTGGGCCCGCTGGCGGCCATCGTGCACGCGCTGGAGGTGGGCACATTCGCGGACACGGTGGCCATACCGCTCTGGGTGATGGTGATCGGGGCGTTGGGGATTTCCTTCGGCCTGTTCCTGTTCGGACCAAAGCTCATTCGCATGGTCGGCAGCCAGATCACCAAGCTCAACCCGATGCGGGCCTATTGCGTGGCCCTCTCGGCGGCGATCACCGTCATCGTCGCCTCTGGGCTGGGCCTTCCGGTCAGTTCCACCCATATCGCCGTGGGCGGGGTATTCGGCGTCGGGTTTTACCGCGAATGGCACATGGAACGGCGCCTGCGGCAAACGAAATCGGCGCGCAGCCCGGTCAAACACATCGCGGTCGAGGAACGCCGACGCCGCAAGCTGGTGCGCCGGTCGCATTTCATGACCATCGTGGCCGCCTGGATCATCACCGTGCCCGCGACGGCAGGCCTGTCGGCGCTGATCTTTCTGGTGCTGTACGGCGTGCTGGCGTGACCCCCGGCTAGCGGCGCAGGTCCTGCGGTGCGCGCGGGCGGCGCGGCCCCTCCTCCGCTTCGGCATCGCGCATCGCGGCCAGAACCGCGGCGGCGATCGGCGTCGCCACGCCCGCCGCCGCGCCCATCGCAACGATCCGCCCCTGAAGCGCGTCGATCTCGGTCTTGCGGCGCGCCATCAGATCATAGGCCATCGACGTGCGGGCGGTGGCATCGATCGTCAGCATGGACGCCGCAAGCCGCCGGAACACCGGCGTCGGCAGGCGAAGGATATGCGGCGTGGTCCAGACCGGCAGCGGCGTGGTGGAAACCGCGCGCAGACCCTGCGCGCGCAGCACCGTCAGCGCCTCGGCCATCTGGTCGGCCATCAGGCGGCGCCAGTCGCGGTTCAAGAGCTGTTCGTGCAATGTCAGCCCCGATAGAGCGTTGAGCGCATTGGCAAGGTTCACCAGCAGCTTGCCCCATTGCACCGCATCGATGTCGGGGGTCTGCCCGACCTTCAGGTGCGGCGCGCTCAGCCATGCCGAGAGCCCCCCCGGCCCCGCGCCGATCCGGATGTCGCCGCTTGTCGCGCGGTGGAAATGGGCCGGCGCCTTGGGGATCACGTTGAAGGGCACCATGCCCGCCCGGACATCGCGCCCCGGCAAGGCATCGGCAAGCATCGCGCGGTTGTCCACCCCGTTCTGAAGGCTGACGACCGGGGCATGCGCGGGTGCGTGGCGCGCGATCTCGGACGCGATGCCGGCGGTGGCGCCGCTTTTCACCGTGACCAGCACCAGATCGGCGGCGCCAAGGCAGACGGGATCATCGCTCAGCGCCAGATTGTCGGCGGCAACCACGAGATCCAGCCCGGTATAATCGGTAAGGCGTAGCGCGCCCTGCGCGTTAATCGGGGTCAGCACGGCGGGACGCCCCAGCAGGGTCACGCGCCGCCCGGCCGCCGCCAGCAGCCCGCCCGAGAAACACCCGACAGCTCCGGCCCCCGCCACCACGATATGCGGGCCGCGGGATCCGCCCGTGTCCGGATCAGACGCCAAGGCACCAGCGCATAATGGCCTTTTGCGCGTGCAGGCGGTTCTCGGCCTCGTCGAAGATCACCGAATGGGGGCCGTCCATCACGGCGCTGGTCGCCTCGTCGTCGCGGTGCGCTGGCAGGCAGTGCATGAACAGCGCATCCGGCTTGGCGCGCGCCATCAGCGCCTCGTTGACCTGGTATCCGCGCAACTGGTTGTGACGCCGTTCGCGCGCGGATTGCGGATCATGCATGGACACCCATGTATCGGTGACCACCAGATCGGCGCCCTCCACGGCCTTTTGCGGGTCGCGTTCGATGCTGTAGAGCCCGTCGAGCGACGGTTCTGGATCGAGCGGCGGAGGGCCGGTGAAGGTCAGATCGAAGCCGAACCCCTTCGCGGCATGGGCGAAGCTGGCGAAGACGTTGTTGCCATCGCCCGACCAGACCACTTTCTTGCCCGCGATGGGGCCGCTTCTTTCCTCGAAGGTCATCACGTCGGCCATGATCTGGCAGGGATGGCTGCGATTGGTGAGCCCGTTGATCACCGGCACGCTGGCGTATTCGGCCATGTCGAGCAGGGTCTGTTCCTCGAAGGTGCGGATCATGATCAGATCGACATAGCGCGACAGCACGCGGGCGGTGTCGGCGATCGTTTCGCCGTGGCCAAGTTGCATGTCGGCGCCCGAAAGCACCATCGTCTGCCCGCCCATCTGGCGCACGCCGACGTCAAAGCTGACGCGGGTCCGGGTCGAGGGTTTTTCGAAGATCAATGCGACCATGTGATCCTTGAGCGGCTGGACGTCGTCGGGCGCGCCGCGCGGGCGCCCCGCGCGCGACGATTTCATCGCTGCCGCATCGTCGATGATCCGCCGCAAGTCGGTGGGGTCGGTGGTGTGGATATCGAGAAAATGAGTCATCTTTAAGTGCCTTTTGCACGCGGCGCATGGGGGCGCTGCCCCCAGACCCCCGCGGTATTTGGGTCCATTTGGAAGATCAGGCGGCAGCCAGCGATGTGGCGGCGGCGTCGAGACGGTCGATCGCCTCGGCCAGTTCGTCGTCGGAAATGGTGAGCGGCGGCAGCAGGCGGATCACGTTGTCGGCGGCCGGAACGGTGATCACCAGCGCGCCATACCCCGCCGTGACGACATCGGTGTTCGCCGCCTTGCATTTCAGCCCCATCATCAGGCCCGTTCCGCGCACGCTGTCGAATACGTCGGGGTGCGCGGCCACCAGACCTTCGAGTTTCTGGCGCATCAGGGCCGCCTTGCGGTTGACCTCTGCCAGGAAGGCGGGGTCGGTCACGTGATCCATGACCGCGCAGCCCACGGCACAGCCCAGCGGGTTGCCGCCATAGGTCGAGCCATGCGTGCCCGCGGTCATGCCCGACGCCGCGTTTTCGGTGGCCAGCACCGCGCCCAGCGGAAAGCCACCGCCGATGCCCTTGGCCACCATTATGATGTCGGGCGCGATGCCCGCCCATTCATGCGCAAAGAGCTTGCCGGTGCGCGCGACGCCGCATTGCACCTCGTCGAAGATCAGCAGGATGCCGTGTTCGTCACACAGGTCGCGCACCCCCTTGAGGCACTGGTCGGGCACGGTGCGGATGCCGCCCTCGCCCTGCACCGGTTCGATCAGGATCGCGCCGGTGGTATCGGTGATGGCCGCGTGCAGCGCGTCATGGTCGCCAAAGTCGACATGCACGAACCCCGGCAGCAGCGGGCCGAAGCCCTTGGTCATCTTTTCCGACCCCGCTGCCGCGATGCCGGCCGAAGACCGGCCGTGAAACGAGCCAGAGAAGGCGATGATGTCGGTGCGCTCGGGCTGGCCCTTGTCGTACCAGTACTTGCGCGCCATCTTGACCGCCAGTTCGCAGGCTTCGGTGCCCGAGTTGGTAAAAAACGCGGTGTCGGCAAAGGTATGTTCGATCAGCTTTTCGGCGAGCGCCTGCTGCTGCGGGATCTGGTAGAGGTTGGAGGTGTGCCACAGCGCCCCGGCCTGGTCTGTCAGCGCCTTGACCAGCGCGGGATGCGCATGGCCCAGCGCGTTGACGGCGATGCCCGCGCCCAGATCCAGGAAACGTCGCCCGTCCGCCTCGATCAGCCAGGAACCTTCGCCCTTTACGAAGGTCATGGGGGCGCGCGCGTAGGTCGGCAACAGGGCAGGGATCATCGGAGAGCTTCCTTTGGGTAAACACCGCATCAAGGGCACAACAGGTGCATGAGCGGTGCGGATTGGTCAACAATTTTTGGGGATGGTCCAGGGCCGGACCGTTGGATCAGGGCGTGCGACGTCAGGCGCGGGTGCGCAGGCGTCGTCGGGTCGGGATATGGGTGCCATTGATCATGCACCACGACATAACCGATCACGACCGCGTCGCAAAGCTGTTTTTGCGCCCTGCCGCCTTTGGCGTTCCGGGCCCGCAGCATGTGCGGTTTTGGCCGCGCCGCGCCGATGCGCGGCGGGCTCTCTGCGTTCCGCGCTTGTAACTCCGCGTGTGGTGATTAGTATAGGCTGCTGACGGAATGAACAAAGCGGTCCAGCCATCCGGGCCGCTTTTTAACTGGGGAATACTGATGTCCTGGACTGACGACCGCGTGGAACTGCTCAAGAAGATGTGGGGCGAAGGCCAATCCGCGAGCCAGATCGCCAAGGAACTGGGCGGTGTGACCCGCAACGCCGTGATCGGCAAGGTGCACCGGCTTGGCCTGTCGAACCGGGCCGCGACGTCCGGCGCCGCCCCTAAGGCGGAACCCAAGGCCAAACCCGCAGCCGCCGCCCCCAAGGCGGAGCCCAAGGTCAAGCCCGCGCCCAAAGCCGCCGATCCGGAGCCGGAAGCCGAAGAGACGCAGCCGGCGCCCAAGCCCAACCTGCCCGCGCGCAAGGCGATCATCCCGGCGGGCCAACCCTTGCCGCCGCAGCCGTCGGCCAACGAGATCAGCCCCGAGGCCCTGGCCAAGGTGAGCGAGATCGAGAAGAAGGCAAAGCGGTTGTCGCTGATGGAATTGACCGAGCGGACCTGCAAATGGCCGGTCGGCGACCCGGCGACGGAGGATTTCTGGTTCTGCGGCCTGCCCGTGCAACAGGGCAAACCCTATTGCGAGGCCCATGTGGGCGTTGCGTTTCAGCCGATGTCGTCGCGCCGGGATCGCCGCCGCTGACCGCGCGGCACCGCCTGTTGATTCCCGAATGACCCCGGATCGCGTCCGGGGCTTTTGTATTGGGCAATTCCACGGGAAATGACCAAAAGCGGGGATCGAGCCGCCGGATTGCCCGGCTCAGTCCTCAAGCGCCTTGCGGCGCTGGCTGAATTCCTCGGCGTCGATCTCGCCGCGTGCAAAGCGTTCCTTGAGGATCCTCATCGCGTCGTTCCGCTCCACGCCCAGCACGCCGGACCCGATCAGCCATCGCAGGGCGACACCGGCCAGCACGACCACGGCGATCCAGAAGATGATGGCCAGCCCCAGCCACAGGAAACCGTGGCCCGCACCGTGGCCGCCCGCCCACATGTGGTCGTGGTAGCCTTCGCCGCGCACCCCTTGGGCCTCGGCCGCGGCGGCCGTCATCCAAGCGATCGGTCCGGCTGTCGCCGCGCTTTGCATCATCCGTTTCATCGCATTCTCCTGCTTGTCCGGCCGCGCCGGTCGCAGTCAGCCTATCGGTGCAGGGGTTTGGCCGGTATGATCTGGATCAAGGAGCCCGGCTGTCACAAAGCGCACGCAAAGATGAGTTGCCAGCCTGTCGCCCGCGTGGTTCTGCTGCCCCAGATGCCGCCGACAAGGAGCCGCCGATGCCCGCCCCAACCGTCCCCTCTCCGACCCTGCGCGCCGCCGACGTGATCGCCCGGCGGCTTCACGATGCGGGCTGCCGGTATGCGTTCGGGATGCCGGGCGGCGAGGTCCTGACTCTCGTCGACGCGCTCCAAGCGGCCGGAATACGATTTGTGCTGGCCAAGCATGAGAACGCCGCCGCCTTCATGGCAGAAGGGGTGCATCACCGCACCGGCGCACCGGGCATTCTCGTGGCGACGGTGGGGCCCGGTGCGCTCAACGGCGTCAACGCGGTCGCCAATGCGCATCAGGACCGGGTGCCGATAATCGTGCTGACCGGAGCCGTCGATGCCGACGAGGCGCAGACCTATACCCATCAGGTACTGGACCAGCAGGCGGTCTTCCGCCCGATCACTAAGGCGACGTTCTCGCTGACCGCCGGTGCCGCGCACGTGATCGCCGACAAGGCGCTGGCCATCGCCACCGAAGGCCGACCCGGACCGGTGCACATCGACGTGCCGATCGCCGTCGCCGATGCCCGCCTGCCCGACGCGTCCGGCCCGCGCCGCGCGCCCGCCGCCGCCACCGCCCCGGCGGGCAAGGCCCTGGCATCGGCGCGCGAATGGCTGGCGGCATCACACCGGCCGGTGATGATCGTCGGCGTCGATGCCATGACCCAAGGGGCCGGTGGCGCCGTTCGCGCGATGGCAGAGCGGTTCAACATCCCGGTGATCACCACCTACAAGGCCAAGGGCCTGATCCCCGAGAATCACGCCCTGTCGCTTGGCGGCGCGGGGCTGTCGCCGCTGGCCGACAGCCACCTGCTGCCTTTCGTGCAGTCCGCCGACCTGATCCTCGGCGTGGGCTACGATCCGATCGAAATGCGCACCGGGTGGCGCGACGCGTGGTCGCCGGACCGGCAGACCGTCATCGACATCACGGCAGAGCCGAACCACCATTACATGCACCAATCCACCCTGAACATCGTCGCCGACTGCTCGGCCTCGCTGGCGGCCATCGGCGACGGCGTCACACCGCGCGACACCTGGACCGGCGGCGAGATCGAAGCCCTGAGGTCATCCCTTGCCCAGGCTTTCCCGCGGACCGACGACTGGGGACCGGCGGCGGTCATCGACACCTGCCGCCGCATCCTGCCACGCGGCACGATCGCCAGCGCCGACAGCGGCGCGCACCGCATCCTGCTCAGCCAGATGTGGGCCTGCGACGCGCCGCGCGGGCTGGTGCAATCCTCGGGCCTCTGCACGATGGGCTGCGCGGTGCCGCTGGCGATGGGCACAAAGCTGGCAGCGGGCGATACACCGGTGGTGTCCTTTTCGGGCGATGCCGGGTTCCTGATGGTCGCGGGCGAACTGGCCACGGCGGCCGAGCTTGGGATCGCGCCGATTTTCGTGGTTTTCGTGGATGCGTCACTTGCGCTGATCGACCTGAAACAGCGCGGACGGCAATTGCCCAACGCGGGCGTCGATTTCGCCCGGCACGACTTTGCCGCGATGGGACGGGCCTTTGGCGGTGCGGGGCACAGCGTGTCAAACCGGGGTGAGTTGAGCGCGGCGCTTGAGGCCGCGCTGGCCTGCCCGACCTTTACCGTGATCGCCGCGCAGATCGACAAGGGAGGCTACGATGGCCGCATCTGACACGCCGATGGCCCTGTCCGGGCTTGTGGTGCTGGACCTCAGCCGGATCCTTGCGGGGCCGACGGCGACGCAGTTGCTGGGCGATCTGGGGGCCACGGTGATCAAGGTGGAAAACCCCAGAACGGGCGGCGACGACACACGCGGATGGGGGCCGCATTATGCCCGCGACGCCAGCGGCGCGCCGACCGATCTCAGCGCGTATTTCATGGCCGCCAATCGTAACAAACACTCTGTCGCGGTGGATATTTCGACATCCGAAGGGCAGCAGACGCTGCGCCGGCTGGCCGCGCGCGCCGATGTGGTGGTGGAAAACTTCAAACCCGGCGGGCTGGTGAAATACGGGCTTGATCATGCGACGCTGCGGGCGGCGCATCCCGGACTGGTGTATTGCTCGATCTCGGGTTTCGGACAGACCGGGCCGCACCGGGATCAGCCGGGCTACGACCTGATGGCGCAGGGCTTTGGTGGGATCATGTCGCTGACCGGCGCGCCCGACGGCCCGCCGATGAAGGTCGGCGTGGGCATCGCCGACGTGATGTGCGGGATGTATGCCTGCGTGGGGATCCTCGCGGCCTTGCGCCACCGCGACGCCACCGGAGAGGGCCAGCATATCGACCTGGCGCTGGTGGACGCGCAGATGGCGTGGCTGGTGAACGAGGGCGTGAATTATTTGACGTCGGGGCAATTGCCCGAACGGCGCGGCAATGCGCACCCCAATATCGTGCCCTACGATGCCTTTGCCGCCGCGGATGGCCATGTGCTGATCGCGGTGGGCAACGACGCGCAGTTCGTCCGCTTCTGCGATGCTCTCGGTCGACCGGACCTGGGCGACGACGCGCGGTTTGCCACCAACCTTGCGCGGATCGAAAACCGCACCGCGCTTGGCGATGTGCTGGCGCCTTTGCTGGCCGCGCTGCCCAAGGACGAGATCCTGCGCCGGCTGCACGCCGTCAAGGTGCCCGCCGGTCCGATCAACACCGTGGAGCAGGCCCTGACCTCGGATCAGGCGGCGGCGCGCGGCGCGGTGCTGACGATGGACACGCCGGACCTGGCGCACGGCAGGCTGCGGCTGCTGGCCAATCCGCTCAAGCTGTCGCGCACGCCCGTGCGCTACCGCCGTCCGCCGCCGCGGTTCGGGCAGGACACGGCACAGGTGCTTGCAACACTTGCCAGCGCCCCGGTCGAAAAGGGCTGATTTTCCGCACGCTTTCGCGCGAAATCCTGCCGGATGTGCAACAATTCGCTGAATAACGCTGGGAATCCGACACGGAGCTTCACGTTGGCGTGTGACCGGGGGTGCCAACGGTTCGCGGCCGCCTTTATTCGGGTAAACCATTGACGGCAAGGTTCATCCGAAAGGTGACAATGAAATGATGTATGATGTCTGCGACAGTCCGGTAATGCTAACCTCGCCCCAGGCCCTGAGCGACTGGAACGCGATGATCCTGGCGTTTCTGGCACATGGCAGCCAGACCCCAGTGCATCTGGGCGCGGTTCTGCGGCACGAGCCGCAGTTTGCCATGGGGCATGCCGCACGCGGGCTGTTTTCGCTGATGATGGGCCGGGCCGAACTGGTCGTGACGGCGCGCGAGGCCGGCGACGCCGCCCATGCCGCCGCGACGGCCACCGCCCCGGACGCGCGTGCGGCGGGGTGGATCGCGGCGCTGGATCACTGGCTGGCGGGTCGCCCCGCCGCCGCCGTCCAAAGGCTTGAAGACATCCTGGCAGAAACCCCCGCCGACACGCTGACCGCCAAGCTGGTCCACGGCATCCGCTTCATCCTCGGGGATGCGGCGGGCATGCGCGCGTCGATCGAACGTGTCTTGCCGGCGCATGGGGCCGATCACGCCTGTCGCGGCTTTGCGATGGGCTGCCATGCCTTCACGCTCGAGGAAACCGGAGAGTACGACCGGGCCGAGGCCGTCGGGCGTGCGGGGCTGGTCCATGCGCCCGACGACGCATGGGGGCTTCACGCGGTGGCGCATGTCTATGACATGACCGCGCGCCCAAGCCAGGGCATCGACCTGATCGAAAGCAACACCGCCGCCTGGGGCCAGTCCAACAACTTTCGCTATCATGTGTGGTGGCACAAGGCGCTGTTGCACATGGACCGCGGCGAACTGGACGTGGCCCTTGGGCTCTACGATGCGCAGATCCGCGCCGACAAGACCGACGATTACCGCGACATCGCCAACGCCACGTCGCTGTTGATGCGGCTCGCGCTGGAGGGACTGGACGTTGGCCCTCGCTGGGAAGAACTGGCCGATCTGGCCGAACGGCGCACCGAAGACGGCTGCCTGGTGTTTGCCGATCTGCATTACATGCTGGCGTTATGCGGTGCCGACCGACCCGAGGCAAAGGCCCGTCTGACCGCGCGCTTTGCCCGCGATGCGGTGCGGCAGGGCGACATGGCGGCGCGGGTGGCCGACCCCGGGGTGGCCGCGCTCGACGGTCTCAATGCCTTTGCCGAAGGACGATACGACGCGGCCTTTGTGCAGCTCAATGCGGCGCGGCCCCGCATGCAGGAGATCGGCGGCAGCCACGCCCAGCGCGACGTGTTCGAACGCATGACCATCGACGCCGCGCTGCGCGCCGGGCGCTCGGATGCCGCGCATGACATCCTGATGCAGCGCATGGCCCTGCGCGCGGGCACCGAGGACCGATTTACCGCCAGCCGGTTTGCGACCCTCGACCATGCCCGGCGCATTCCCGCGCAGTGACCCGCGACACCGGTGACAGCATTGAAAATAAAGCCTAAAGGCCGCGCATGACATATGCAGATCCCAGCCAGATGCCCGCCCGCACCGTGACCGCGCTTGGTGCGCGGTCCGCCGTGCGCACGCGCGATCCGCGGCTGGATTTCTTTCGCGGCATCGTGATGTTCATCATCCTGATCGCGCACACGCCCGGCAACTGGGCGACGCTGTGGATCCCCGCGCGCTTTGGCTTTTCCGACGCGACCGAAGTTTTCGTGTTCTGCTCGGGGATGGCATCGGCCATTGCCTTTGGATCGGTGTTTCGCGATCAGGGGCTGTTGATGGGCGCGGCGCGCGTCGCGTTCCGCTGCTGGCAGGTCTATTGGGCGCATGTCTGCCTGTTTCTCGCGATCGCGGTGACCATGGTCGCGCTGAACGGCTCGGGTCTGTTCACCACGGACTACGTTGGTCAACTGAACCTGCACCCGTTTTTCAATGACCCGATGCGCAACCTGCCGGGTCTGCTGACGCTGACCTATGTCCCCAACTATTTCGACATCCTGCCGATGTACCTGGTGGTGCTGGCGATGATGCCGCTGGTGGTTGCGTGCCACCGCGTGCATCCGCTGGTTGCCCTGGCGCTGGTGCTGGCGGTCTGGGCCGGCGCGCAGACCGGGCGCTTTGCCTTGCCCGCCGAGCCGTGGTCGAGCCGCGAATGGTTCTTCAACCCCTTCGGCTGGCAACTGGTGTTCTTCACCGGCTTTGCGCTGATGTCCGGCTGGATCCCCGCGCCGCCGCGTCACCGGGCGCTGGTGCTGGCGGCGCTGGCCACCGTGGTGGTGATCGTGCCGCTGGCCTATTTCCGCATCATCCGCGAGGTTCCCGAAATCCAGGCATGGCGACAGGCCAACACCCTGCTGATCGCCAAGACCGATTTCGGCATACTGCGCTATGTGCATTTTCTGGCGCTCGCCTATGTCGCCTGGATCGCTGTGGGCGAAGCGGGGCGGCGCATCCTGCCGCCGCAGACCGGTGGCCTGGCCGCGCGGCTGTGGCGCAGGATCCTGGCGGTCATCATGAAGGTCGGACAGCAGTCGCTGGCGGTCTTCATCACGTCGATGTTCACCGCGCGGCTTCTGGGCGTGGCGCTTGACGTGCTGCCGCGCGGATTGGGCGCGCAGCTTTTGGTGAATGCCGCCGGAGCCGCGGTGCTCGTGGCGGTGGCCTACGGCGTCGGCTGGTTCAAATCGCATCCCTGGCGCAAGCATAAGGCGGCCACGTGATGCTGCGCCGCGATGCTCTCAAGACCCTTGCGGCGCTGGCCGCCGTCCCTGCCGCGGCCTGGGCCGGGGACAGCGGGCTGGACCGCGGAACACCCGTTCCCTTCGACGCCGGGCATGTCGTCGATCTGGCGCGCGACCGCGCCGCCGCCCCTTACGCGCCCCGCCCCACGATCCCGCAGCCATGGCGCGCGCTGAGCTATGACCAGTACCGCCAGATCTGGTTCGATGGGCGCAACGCGCTTTGGAACGGAACGGACACGCCGCAGCGCGTCGATGTGTTTCCTCCTGGTCTGTATTTCCCGCGCGCCGTCGCCATCAACGCGGTCGAGGACGGCATGGCCCGGCCCCTGCGTTTTGATCTGGGTGTGTTCGACACCACCGACGGCTTTCCCGATCTGCCCGTCGATGACACGCTGGGCTATTCCGGTCTGCGCCTGCGCGCCGAGCTTGAAGCGCAGGGCATCTTTCAGGAATACGCGGTCTTTCAGGGCGCAAGCTATTTTCGCGGTATCGGCACGGGCCAGACATATGGGCTGTCCGCACGAGGTCTGGCGCTGAAAACCGGCGACCCGATGGGCGAAGAATTCCCCGATTTCACGGCATTCTGGCTGGAACGCCCGGCCCCCGGCGCCGCATCCGTCGTGGTGCATGCGCTGCTCGACAGCCCAAGCTGCACGGGCGCCTACCGGTTCGAGATCACGCCCGGCGACGCGTTGCACATGGCCGTCAGCGCACGGCTTTTCGCCCGCGACGACTTGGTGAACGTCGGGCTGGCGCCGCTGACGTCGATGTTCCTGTTCGACGCCACGATGCGGCATCGGTTCTCGGATTTCCGCCCCGCGGTACACGACAGCGACGGGCTTGCGATCCACAATGGCGCGGGCGAGGCCCTGTGGCGGCCGCTCGCCAACCCGACCTCGCTCCAGATCAGCGCCTTTGCCGACGAAAACCCACGCGGCTTCGGCCTGATGCAGCGTCCGCGCGCGTTCAGGGATTTCGCTGATCTGGAGGCGCTTTATCACCAGCGCCCATCGGCCTGGATCACCCCCGGCGAAGGCTGGGGCCGCGGCGCCGTGACGCTGGTCGAAATCCCCGCAGACCTTGAGATCTACGACAATATCGTCGCCTACTGGCGGCCCGCCGCACCGATCCTGGCCGGAACGGACCACAGTCTGAGCTATACGCTCGACTGGGGGCGCGACCCGGCGCCCCGGCGCGAACGCGCGCTGCGCGTCATCGACACCGCGTCGGGCGGAAGACCCGAAGGCGGCCTCGTTTTTGCGATCGATTTCGAAGCCGGCGCGCCGGTGCCGCAAGACCTGGACCGGATCACCATCGACCTGCAATCCAGCGAAGGGTCGCTGACCCCCGGCATCGTGCAACGCAATCCCGAAACCGATGGGCCGCGTCTTGCGTTCACGTTCCAGCCAGGCGATGCCCCCCTGTCGGAACTGCGCGCGCAATTGCGCTTGGACGGGGCCGCGCTCAGCGAAGTTTGGCTCTACAGGTGGACCCGGACATGACCCGCCCCGCACACGATCCCGGCGCAGTATCAGACGCGATGCCGCCGCCTGCCCCGCTCGAAATGGCGCCCCAAGATCTGTCGTCGCCCGCACGCGTCCAGCACCGCACGGCGGCATCGCACGGCAGCCAAAGGTCACTGGGCTGGCGGATTGCGGTGTTCGCACCGGCGCTTCTGGGCACCGGCTTGCTGATCTACGGGCTGTTCGGCTGGCTGGCAGAGACTGGCATGACGGGCCTCGAATGGGCCTTGCTGACCATGATCGGTGCAACCTTCGTCTGGGTCACGCTGTCGGTCAGCACGGTAGGCGTGGCGATCGCCGGGCTTCTGGCGCGCGAGGACAGCACCGCGCGCGGCCCCGAAAACGCGCCTGCGCTGGATGTCGCGTTGCTGGTGCCGATCTACAACGAGGTGCCCTGGGACGTCTTCGGCAATGCGGCCGCGATGCTGGATGATCTGGCGCGCCGCAACGGGCCGCACGGCTATACGCTTTTCGTGTTGTCCGACACGCGCGACGATGCCATCGCCGATCAGGAATGGCGCGCCTTCCAGACCCTGCGCCACAGCGCGCCCGCGGGCGTGTCCGTACATTACCGCCGCCGGGCGGAAAACACCGACAAAAAGGTCGGCAACCTGCTCGACTGGATCACCGGTTGGGGCGCCGCCTTCGAGGCGATGCTGGTGCTGGACGCCGACAGCCTGATGACAGGCCGCGCCATCGAACGGCTGGCCAGCGAACTCTCGGTCGACCCCGACGCGGGCCTGATCCAGAGCTTTCCGGTGCCGATCGGCGCGACCACGGTCTTTGCCCGGCTGCAACAGTTTTCCTCCATCGCCTATGGCTGGCTGCTGGCCGAAGGCCTGGCGATCTGGGCGCGGGGCGAAGGCAACTACTGGGGCCACAATGCCATCATCCGCACCCGCGCCTTTGCACAGTCGGCAGGCCTGCCGCACCTGCGCTCGCGCCGAGGAGACGATCAGCTGATCCTGAGCCACGACTTCGTCGAGGCGGGGCTGTTGCGGCGCGCGGGCTGGCGCGTGCGGTTTCTCCCGCGCGTCTCGGGCAGCTACGAGGAAACCCCCGGCACGCTGATCGACTATGTGCTGCGCGACCGGCGCTGGTGCCGGGGCAACCTGCAACACCTGCGCCTGCTGGCCACCAAGGGGTTGCACCCGGTATCGCGGTTCCACCTGCTTCACGGGGCGGTGGCCTACCTGTTGTCGCCCGCCTGGTTCGTGCTGCTGGTGATATGGGCGCTTCTGGGCAAGGACGCGGACACCAACGTGATCCGCTACTTCAATGAAACCAACCCGCTGTTCCCCGACTGGCCCCCCGCCATGAGCCATATCGACAGCGCGGTGTTTCTGGCGATCATGTACGCGATGCTGCTCACGCCCAAGATCGCCGGCGCGGCGATCATCGCGGCCCACCCCAAGGCGACGCGCCCCTATGGCGGGCGCGCCGCCTTCGTGGCGGCCTTCGCGGTCGAGATCGCGCTGTCCATTGCCTACGCACCCATCCTGATGATCCAGCAGACCCGCGCCGTGCTGCGCTCGCTCTCGGGCCGGCCCGACCCCTGGACCCCGCAGGCGCGCACCGCGCGCGCCTATCCGCTGCGCACCCTTGCCGCGTTCCACTGGGTGGAAACGCTGCTGGGCCTGCTGCTGCTCGCGGGACTGGTCTCCGGGCTGGTCTCGCTCTGGCTGATACCCATCGTCGGCAGCCTGTGCCTTGCCGTGCCGCTGTCGGCGCTCAGCGCGGTCGATCTGTCGCGCGGGATGGCGGGTCTGCGCATGGACAGCCCGCTCACGCTGCGCGAGCCGGCCATCGTCTCCCATGCCCGCGCCGAACGGTCACGCCTGCGTAGCCTGCTCGACACCACGCACTGATCGGCGCCGGCCCGGTTTCTTTGGGCTGAAAGCACCTCCGCCGGAGGCCGCGTTTGACGGCTGCGGGCGGCAGCCGTCAAACGCATGTCGTGCGGCGCGGCCGCGCATTCGGGCCATGCCACGGGACGCGACGGATCAGTCTGTGGGGGCCGCGCTCCGGAACTGCGGAATGACCGACCTGGACGCCGCCTGCGGCTCGATGTCGACCCAGTTGGCCTCGCTCAGCGTCAGGTTGCCGGAAATGTCCTCCTCCCAGAAGCCCACCACAGTTTTGGTGATGTTGAGATACAGCTTGTCGTCTATGATCCGCCACAGGTTCGGATTGCCCGGCACCTTGCCGCCCTTGGCCACGCCAAAGGCGCAGTGGCCGTCGTATTGCGGCACGAATGCCGCCGGATCCGCCTCGAACCGCGCCTTGTTTTCGGCGCTGGAAAAGGCAAACCGCGCGCCGTTGTAGGTGGCGGTGAAATCCTTGTCGCCGGGCACGCCGGGCGATTGCGACGTGCCGACGGGCGACTGCGGCAGGTCGAAATAGGCCACCACGTCGTAGCCCGAGACCGCAAAGCCGTTGGGATCGATGTATTGCTCGCCCGCACGGGCGGCGGTGGTCAGGGTCAGGGCCGCCGCGGTGGCGGCGACAAAGGTGTGAAAGCGGGTCATGAATGCTCCTGAGACTATGGCCGCCCCTGCCAGCGGGGAGCGCGGGCGCGGGTGCGGCACGTGAAGGTACGGTGATCCGAGCATAGGCGCGGCGCCGGCCTGCGCGCATCTCGCAATGGCGTGACCTCCCGCAGGTGTGACCGCGCAAGGCTGGCGCGTGATCGTTTCGTGAGGATCCGCGCCCGAAGCGCCCGCGATTATTTCAAGAGCGGTGGCTTGTCCGGATCGCTGCCGGGCGCCGCGCGCACCGCCTGCAATGTCTCGGGCTGCGGCAGATCAAACCGCAAGCCGACACGGTCCAGCCGCTCGGCGACGCTGTCGGCGGCATCGAAAAATCCGATGTCCATCGCGCCCGCCTCGATGCCCGAAAACGTGAGCGCCTCGCCCGCCGCACGGCTTAGCGCGCCCTGCGCCTCGGGCACGGCGCCGACGAAGCCCAGCATGTGCCCCCGCGCGCCGCTGTCATAGGTGACGCCCACCAGATAGGCCCGTTGCGCCAGTCCGGCGGCAGTGGCCAGCTTGCTGTCGATGGCGCCGATCAGGGTTTCCGGCAGGCCCTTGGGGGGGTGCACCTCGGCGATGCGGGCCTCGACCTCGTCGGGGGTATTGCCAAGGGTCTGGTGCAGCCAGTCCACGGCGGACCCTGGCAGCAGGATCGACGAGGGCGCCACATCGAGATTGACGCCCAGCCCGATCCCCTGCCCGGCCAGCGTGCCCGCGATCACCCGGCCCGACAGCGCGACATAGGGGGCCACGCGACCGACAAAGGCCGCCAACCGCTCCTCGCGGTCAAATACCAGCACGCAGGATTCCGCGCCAAGATCGAACAATTCCGGCGTGATCGTGTCGTCGTCCTCCTCCGCCTCGGCTTCGAGCAGCATGAACAATTCCGTCTCGGCCAGACGCTCATAAAAGCGCAGGCGGATCGCATCGTCGTCGGGCGCGGCCTGCATCGCGGCATGGGCGGCATCGAGCGGTGTCTCTTGGGTCATCTCAGGGCCTCTTTCACGCGGGCGCGCAGTTGGGGCAACACATCGGCCTCGAACCACGGGTTTTTCCTGATCCACCCGGTATTGCGCCACGACGGGTGAGGCAAGGCAAAGGTGTCCGGACCGTGGTCGCGCCAGTTGCGCACAGCGTCGGTCACCGATGCGATCCTGCCCAGGTGGTATTTCATCGCATGGCCGCCAATCACCACCGTCAGCGCGATGTCGGGCAGCATCGCCAGCGCGTCGCCGCGCCAGGTGCGGGCGCAGACCGGCGGCGGCGGCAGATCGCTGCCCTTGGCGTCATAGCCCGGAAAGCAGAACGCCATCGGCACGATGGCGATGCGGCTGCGGTCGTAAAACGTGTTCTCGTCAACGCCCAGCCAGTCGCGCAGGCGCACGCCCGAGGCATCCCAGAACGGCGTGTTGGCGCGGTGCACCTTCAGGCCTGGCGCCTGGCTGGCGATCAGGATCCGCGCGCCGGGCTGGAACCACACCACCGGATTGGGCCGATGCTGCGTGGCCGTCGCGGCAAAGCGGTCGGCGCAGATCGTGCAGTCGCGCAAACGCGGGCGGATATCGGGGGCAACGCTGGTCATCGTGGGGTATCTAGATCAGCAGCGGCCCGGGGCCAAGTGGACGGCCATGATTTGCACTGCCCCGGTTTGCCGAACGCAGGCTCGGGCGTGCCGCTTCGGCTTGTGCCCCGCACGCGCCTTGGATAGCCTTTGTCCAGAGGTGACGCGGCCATGGCGCACGGACTTCACTCTCACGCCGACGCGAGGCGCGGCGACACGCGGGTCGCATGGGCCATTGCGATCAACATGGGCCTGACGGTCGCGCAGGTCGCGGGCGGTGTCCTAGCGGGCAGCCTGGCGCTGATCGCAGACGCGCTGCATAATTTCTCGGATGCGGTCGCGCTGATCATTGCCTATCTCGCACGGCGCATCGCACGTCAGCCGGCGGACGGCCGGATGACCTTTGGCTATGGCCGGATCGAGCCGGTCGCAGCGCTTGTCAATTACACCACGCTGGTCGTGATCGGTCTTTACCTGATCTACGAGGCCGTGCTGCGCCTGGCCAACCCCGCGCCGGTCGCGGGGTGGATCATCGTGCTGGTCGCCGGCGTCGCACTGGCCGTCGATCTGGGCACCGCCGCGCTGACCTGGCGGCTGAGCCGGTCGAGCACCAACATCCGCGCCGCGTTCCTGCACAACCTGGCCGATGCGCTGGGGTCGGTCGCGGTAATCCTGGCGGGCACGATCGTGCTGCTGTGGGGCTGGACCTGGGTCGATCCGGCGGCGACACTGCTGATCGCGGGGTACATCCTGTGGCAATCGCTGCGCGAGATGCCGGGCGTGGTGCGGATCCTGATGCTGGGCAGCCCGCCGGACATCGACACGCGGCAGGTGATCGATGCCGTATCGCGCGTGCCGGGTGTCGCATCGCTGCATCATGTGCATGTCTGGATGATGGGCGAACATGAACCGGCGCTGGACGCGCATGTGGTGCTGGACGACGGCGCCGCCGCAGACGAGGTGCGCCGCGCCATCCGTCGGATCGTGGCGGACCGCTACGACATCCGCCACACGACGCTGGAGACCGAAAACGGCGGCGACGCCTGTGCCGAGCCGACCGAGATCGGGCACTGAGCACGGCACCGCACCGCGGGCCGATCGGGTCCGCAATCCCGCCCGCGCCGCCCGCGCAATCCGCACCGATAGGTGTTGTACAATTGTTTCCAGATGCGACATACTATGGCCAAATTCGGTGGATAGACGCTTAATACACCTCTGCTAAAAGAGGGCCGCGATCCGACACGGATCAATCCGCAGAACCGGAGCAGTCGATGCTGGAATTTGAGAATGTCTCCAAGTCCTTCTGGACCGGATCACAGCACAAGGTGATCCTGGATCATGTGTCGTTCAAGGTCGAACTCGGCAGGTCCCTGGGCATTCTGGCACCGAACGGCACGGGCAAGACGACGCTGATCAACATGATGGCGGGGCTGGAGAAACCCGACGAAGGCGAAATCCGCCGGGGCTGCAACATCTCCTTTCCGCTGGGGTTCATGGGCGGGGTGGTGTCCAAGGTGTCGGCGATGGAGAATTGCCGCTATATCGCGCGCCTCTACGGGCTCGATCCCGATTACGTCGAAAGCTACTGCCGATGGCTGTGCAACCTTGGCGAATATTTCGACCAGCCGCTTGGCACCTATTCGTCGGGCATGCGGTCGCGGTTTTCCTTTGCACTGATGCTGGCGCTGGATTTCGACATGTACCTGATCGACGAAGGCATGCCCGGCAGCACCGACGTCGAATTCAATCGCAAGGCAGGTGAAATCCTGCAGGAACGCCTGCGCACCACGACCATCGTCATCGTGTCCCATTCCCCCAGCACCCTCGAGAAATTCGCCCGCTCGGCGGCGGTGCTGGTCGATGGGCAGTTTCACATGTTCGACACCTTGGAAGAAGCGAAAGAGCTCTATGATTACCAAACCCAAGGCTAGGAAGTTTCGCATCAAGCGCAGCACGCCCGCGCCCAGCGCCGAGAATGCCAATCCCAGCGAGCGGAAGGTGGACGCGGCACCCGCGCCGCACCCGTCCGAGCCCTCTGTCTCTGCGCGCCGCGACACTGCGGACGCGCCACAACCGCCCCGCCCGCGCCCGGAGCAGGCCGCGCAGCCAAAGCCGGCCGCCCCCGCAGAACCGCCCGCACCGCGCGCCCGCGACGGCGATGTATCCTCTGCCCGCGAGGTCGAAGGAGAGCTGGATATCGACGCGATCCGCCGCGAAGGACTGACGGGACGCCAATTGCGAATGGCGCGCCGCGTGGCGCAAAAGCACGGGCTGGCGCCGACCTCCGATTTCGACGCCGTGCGGCTGCTGCGCGCGCAGGGCATCGATCCGTTCCAGCGCTCGAACATGCTGGAACTGGTGGTCCCCCATAACGACGAGGAACCGATCGAGAGCGGCATCGGCGGCCTGCCCGCGCGCACCGACCAGGGCAAGGGCGATGATGTCAAACTGCCACAGACCGTGCCGCTGGGGCGCGAAACGCTGCCCTCCACCAAGCTCAGCCCGACCGAGCGGCGCACGCGCGAAATTTCCGAAATCCAGCGCGAGATCACCCGCCGGCGGCAAAAGAAACTGGGGCTGCTGCTGACCCGGCTGGCGTTCTTCGTCATGCTGCCGACGTTTCTGGCGGGCTACTACTTCTACCAGATCGCCACGCCGATGTATGGCACCAAGTCCGAATTCCTGATCCTGCAGGCCGACAACCAGGGGGGCTCGGGCCTTGGTGGGTTGCTGACCGGCACCCAATTCGCCACCAGCCAGGACAGCATCGCGGTGCAGTCCTATCTGCAATCCAAGGATGCGATGCTGCGACTGGACAGGGATGTCGGGTTCAAGTCGCATTTCACCCAGGATTTCATCGACCCCATTCAGCGGCTGGAGGACACCCCGACCAACGAACAGGCCTACAAGCTGTACAAAAAGAACATCAAGGTCGGTTATGATCCGACCGAAGGCGTGCTGCGCATGGAAGTCGTGGCCGCCGATCCCGATGTCAGCGCGCAATTCTCCCGCAGCCTGATCGGCTATGCCGAGGACCGGGTGAACAGCCTGAGCCAGCAAAAGCGCGGCGACCAGATGGCCGACGCCGAGGCGAGTTTCAAGAACGCCGAAGCCGAGCGCAGGATGGCGCAGGAGCAGCTTGTGAACCTGCAATTGCAGGGTGCGACGCTGGACCCCGAGGCCGTGATCGCGGGGCTGCGCAGCCAGATCAACAGCGTGGAATTGCAGCTTCTGGACAAGGATCTGCAATTGGCGGCGCTGCTGGACAACCCGCGTCCCAACCAATCGCGCGTCGATGGCGTTCGCGGCGATATCCGCCGCCTCAACGCGCAACTCGAAGATCTGAACGCGCGCATGACGGACGTCAGCCAGGGCGAGAATTCGCTGGCACAGCTGAGCGTGAACATCCAGATGGCGCAGGCCGATCTGGCCACCCGCGACATGCTGCTGCAATCGGCCTTGCAGCAGATGGAACAGACCCGTATGGAAGCCAACCGGCAAGTGCGCTATCTGACGACCAGCGTCGAGCCGGTGCCCAGCCAGGAAGCCACCTATCCCAGGAGCTTCGAGAACACGATACTGGCCTTTCTTATCTTCGCGGGCATATACCTCATGATCTCGCTCACCGCGTCCATTCTCCGGGAACAGGTAACATCCTAACATGACACACGTAACCGTCGGCGATCTGGTCATTGGCAACGACCGCCCCTTGACCGTGATCGCAGGGCCCTGCCAATTGGAAAGCCTCGATCACGCACAGATGATCGCGGGTCAGATGAAGGAAGCCTGCGACGCGGCGGGCGCGCAGTTCGTGTTCAAGGCATCCTACGACAAGGCGAACCGCACATCGCTCAAGGGTGTTAGGGGCCTTGGGCTCGACGAGGGGCTCAAGATCCTGCAATCGGTGGGCCACTCCATCGGTGTGCCGGTGCTGACGGACGTCCACAACGAGGCGCAATGCGCGGTGGCGGCAGAAGCCGCCGACATCCTGCAGATCCCTGCGTTTTTGTGCCGCCAGACCGACATGCTGCTGGCGGCCGGCGAAACAGGGGCCGCGATCAACGTCAAGAAGGGGCAGTTCCTGGCCCCCTGGGACATGCCCAACGTGGTGGCCAAGATCGAATCCACCGGCAACAGGCGCATCCTGCTGACAGAGCGCGGCACGTCATTTGGCTATAACACATTGGTCGCGGACATGCGCAGCCTGCCGCAGATGGCCGCGACCGGCTATCCGGTGGTGATGGACGCCACCCATTCCGTGCAGCAACCGGGCGGACAGGGCGGATCATCGGGCGGGCAGCGTGAATTCGCACCCGTGATGGCCCGCGCCGCCGTGGCGGTCGGTGTGGCCGCGGTGTTCATCGAAACCCACGAAGACCCGGATCGCGCGCCCTCGGACGGGCCCAACATGATCTACCTCGATCAGATGCCCGGCCTGATCAGGACGCTGATGCAATTCGACGCCCTGGCCAAGGCGCACCCCCTGACGTTCTGATGTGATACAAAGGCGATTTACCCGTGACCAAACCGAAGACGACCGTTGCCCAGAACACTTGGGAATTCCTGCGCGACCCGATGATCGCTCCGACAGGGTTTCGCGAATATGACGCCCGCTGGAAATATCCCGACGAAATCAACCTGCCTGGCGTGACGGCGCTTGGCCTGGGGCTTGGCACGCAGATGCACCGCCGCGGGATCGCACCGGTGATCGCGGTGGGCAACGATTATCGCGACTATTCGCTGTCGATCAAGAACGCGCTTATGCTGGGGCTGATGCAGGCCGGGATCACGGTCAAGGACATCGGCCCGGCACTGTCGCCGATGGCCTATTTCGCACAGTTTCATCTTGATGCGCCCGCGGTGGCGATGGTCACGGCCAGCCACAACCCCAACGGCTGGACCGGTGTCAAGATGGGCTTCGAGCGCCCCCTGACCCACGGCCCCGACGAAATGGACGAGCTGCGCGAGATCGTTTTGTCCGGTGCGGGCGAGACGCGCGCGGGCGGCGGGTACGAGTTCATCCACGGCGTGCGCGAGGCCTACCTCGATGACCTCGTCGGCGACTTCAAGATGACCCGCAAGCTCAAGGTCGTGTGCGCGACTGGCAACGGCACCGCGTCGGCCTTCGCGCCCGAACTCTTCGAACGGCTCGGCGTCGAGGTGGTCGATAGCCACAACCGGCTCGACTACACCTTTCCCAACTACAACCCGAACCCAGAAGCGATGGAGATGTTGCACGACATGTCGGCCTCGGTCAAAGCCTCGGGCGCGGATTTCGCACTGGGCTTCGACGGCGACGGCGATCGCTGCGGCGTGGTCGACGACGAGGGAGAGGAGATTTTTGCCGACAAGATGGGCGTCATCATGGCGCGCGACCTTGCCAGGCTCTACCCCGGCTCGACCTTCGTTGCGGATGTCAAATCGACCGGGCTGTTCGCCTCCGATCCGGAGTTGCAGGCGCATGGTGCCAAGGCGGACTACTGGAAGACCGGTCACAGCCACATGAAACGACGCGTCAAGGAGATCGGCGCGCTGGCGGGGTTCGAGAAATCGGGGCACTACTTTCTCGCCGAACCGATCGGGCGCGGATATGATTGCGGGATGCGCGTCGCGGTCGAAATCTGCAAGCTGATGGACCGCAACCCGACGAAATCCATGTCCGATCTGCGCCGCGCCTTGCCCAGAACCTGGTCGACGCCCACCATGTCGCCATTCTGCCCCGACACCGAGAAATACGACACGCTGGCTCGGATCGTGGACAAGCTGGTGGCCAGGCACGCCGCGGGAGAGACACTGGGGGGCCGCCCGATCAAGGAGGTGGTCACCGTGAACGGCGCCCGTGTCATCCTCGACAACGGCGCCTGGGGCCTGGTGCGCGCGTCGTCCAACACACCCAACCTCGTCGTGGTCTGCGAAAGCCCCGCCTCCGAGGATGAACTGCGCGCCATTTTCGAGGATCTGGACGCCGTCATCCGCACCGAGGCCAATGTCGGCGACTACGACCAGACGTTCTGATCCGCCACGTTCCATTCCAAATGGACAAAAATACCGTCGCCGAAGGCAAGAAAGTTTTTCGGAGCACCCGAAAAGATTTATTGCCTCCGGCGGAGGTGTTTGCAGCCAAAGGACATCAAAGCCGGTTCATTCCAGGAGTTTGAACAGCTTTTTCCTGAGCTTGTCCTCGACCTTGTCCCTGACCGCGTCCTCGACCGTCTGACCGTCCTGCTGCGACACGCCCAGCTCTTGCTGGAGCGTTTCGCGCAGCTTGTCCTTGGCGCGCGCCTCGACCGCCTGTTTCTCGGCGGCGAAGTTCAGGTCGATCACCGCCTGCAGGTCCGGCTTGATGCGCGGTGCGGACCAGGGCCCGACGATCCGCACCGGGATCGCAACGCCGCGCCCCGCGTTGGCGCGCAGCGCCGTGGGCGTGACGAGGTAGTCGAGGGTCTGCGCACCGATGTCGATCACGCCGGTGCCGGTCGCGCGGTAATTGGGCAGCAACAGCAACAGGTCATCGTTTTGCAGCACGCCGCCCGCGATGTCGAAACTTGCCCCCAGACTGTCGAACACCGTCGTTCCGCCGCCCGCATCGCCCGCGCGCATCAGCCGGTCCAGATCGATGCCGGTGATCGTGCCGCGGCCGACCTTGATCGCCCCCTTGCCCGACAGCGATTTCAGGATCGCATCCACCGAAGCGCCGCTGCCCAGGAAACTGAGATCTGCATCGCCCCTGCCGTTGAACCGTTCAAGACCGGCGGCATCGGTCAAGAGCGGCTGCATTTCAATCCCGCGGGCGTTGAGCGTGCCACCGACCGACAGGCCGGAGCGGTTGTTCATCACGAATTCGCCAGTCACCTGACCCGCATAGGCCGCGACCTCGCGCAATTCGATGACCATGCGCGACCGGTCGTTGCGCACCAGCGCCCGCGTCGCGCCAACCCGCAATCCGCCCAGGTCGATGCTGTCTGCCCGCAGCGCGATTTCGCCGTTGAACGCAGCAAGGCCGCCGGCGTCGATGCGGTCGGTGGGCCAGCCGCTGCCAGCCGGGGCCACGTTGCCGTTGCCGCCGCCCGCGCCGCCCGTGTTGCCGCCCGTGGCCCCCGTCAGATCCAGCGCCCCGGCGTTCAGTTGCGCATTGACCTGCGGGACGCCGCGCAGCGTGATGTCGGCGGCCCCCGTCACCCGGTTCCCACCCAGATCCGCCACCAGATCGCGCAGGGCCAGTCGCCGGTCGGGGGTCAGCGTCAGATCCGTGCGCATGTCGATGCTCCGGCCCAGGCCCTGCGGCAGGTCCGCGCCGCTTAGGCCGATGTTGCGCAGGAAGACGCCGGTGTCGGTGGTGGCCAAGCGCAAGGCGCCCGCGACCGCGCCCGAAGTGCTGGCGCGCCCGTCAAAGCCGAGGGTGTCGCCGCCGGTGGCGAGTTCGGCCACCACGGGCTGGACCGCGCCGGTGATGAAGCTGGCGAAACGGTCAATCGTCGCCGTTACGGTGACGGCCTCGCCCGCCGGGCGCAGCGTCGCGGTGATCTCTGCCGTGCCCAGCCGTTCGGGCCAGTCCAGTGTCAGGTCCACACCTTCATAGGCCACAAGATCGCTGCCTTCGGCGTCATAGATCAGCCGCGCATCCGTGACCTTGAGCCGTTCTATCCCGATCGGGCGCGCGGGCCGCGCGGGGGTGGTTGCGGTTTCGATCTGCGCCGCACCGCTGGCGTCGGTGAACTGCCAGCTTGCCCGGCCATCCCGGCGCAGTTCGAGCCGGATCGTGGGGCTCGTGGCCTCGATGTTGGTGATGCGGATATCGCCGCGCAGCAGGCTCATGGCATCGACGCCGATCGCGGCATTGGCCGCCGTCAGCATCGGGCCCTTGTCGGTCCAGCTGGCATTGCCGACCTCGAGCCCGCCGGCGCTGACGCCCAGCACCGGCCAGAATGTCATCGACACGTCGCCGGTGATCGTCACGTCGCGCCCGGTGAAGCTTCGCAGCTGATCGGCGGCAATGCGCGCGATGCGGTCGGCGGGCAGGAACATCAGCGACACGACCGCCACGAGGACGACAAACAGGATCAGCCCGATCCCCCGCAAAATCCACTTCATGTCGGTCCCCTTTTCCCGGTACTGGCCTCCTTGACGCTAGGGGCTCGGACAGGTGTGCTCAAGCCTTTCCGACGTCGCAGACATCGCGTATAGGCAGGCCATGAGCACAAACCCACCAACCCTCCGTCCCGACCTTGCGCCAAAAGCGCAGTTTGACGATGCCGCCGCCACGCCGGGGCGCGCCGATCCGTCCCGCGCGGGCCAGCCGACCATCGGCATGGTCAGCCTTGGCTGCCCCAAGGCGCTGGTCGATTCAGAGCGTATTCTGACGCGGCTGCGGGCCGAAGGATACGGCGTGTCGCCCGATTACGCCGGCGCCGATGCGGTTATCGTCAACACCTGCGGATTCCTCGACAGCGCCAAGGCCGAAAGCCTTGAGGCCATCGGCGAGGCGCTGGCGGAGAATGGCCGTGTCATCGTCACCGGCTGTCTTGGAGCGGAGCCGGAGTATATCCGCGCGCATCACCCCCGCATCCTGGCGGTGACGGGGCCGCATCAGTACGAACAGGTGCTGGATGCGGTCCATGCCGCCGTACCGCCAAGCCCCGATCCGTTCGTCGATCTGCTCCCTGCCTCGGGCGTCAGCCTGACACCGCGCCATTTCAGCTATCTCAAGATTTCCGAGGGCTGCAATCACAAGTGCAAGTTCTGCATCATTCCCGACATGCGGGGACGGCTGCAATCGCGCCCGGCGCATGCCGTGCTGCGCGAAGCGGAAAAGCTGGTCGAGAACGGCGTCAAGGAACTGCTGGTCATCTCGCAGGACACCTCGGCCTATGGCGTCGATATCAAACATGCGACAGATCGCGGCCACCGGGCGCATATTACCGATCTGGCGCGCGACCTCGGGTCGTTGGGCGCCTGGGTGCGGTTGCATTACGTCTATCCCTATCCGCATGTGCGCAACCTGATCCCGCTGATGGCCGACGGGCTGGTGCTGCCGTACCTCGACATCCCGTTCCAGCACGCGCATCCCGATGTCCTGAAACGCATGGCCCGGCCCGCCGCCGCGGCCCGCACGCTGGATGAGATCGCGGCGTGGCGGCGCGATTGCCCCGATATCACCCTGCGATCGACCTTTATCGTCGGTTATCCCGGAGAGACGGAGGAGGAGTTCCAGACCCTGCTTGATTGGCTGGACGAGGCGCAATTGGACAGGGTGGGATGTTTTCAGTACGAGAACGTCGCCGGTGCGCGGTCCAACGCCCTGCCGGATCATGTTGCCCCCGAGGTCAAGCAGGAGCGCTGGGACCGCTTCATGGAAAAGGCCCAGGGCATTTCCGAGGCCAAGCTGGCCGCCAAGGTCGGTCGGCGCATGGATGTGATCGTGGACGAGATCGACGAGGATGCCGCCACCTGCCGCACCAAGGCCGACGCGCCCGAAATCGACGGGAACCTGTTTATCGACGAGGGGTTCGAAGCGCTGAGCGTCGGCGATATCGTCACGGTCGACGTGGACGAAGCGGGCGAATACGATCTTTGGGGGCGGCTGGCCTGAGGGCTGCCCGCCGGGTACTGCAACGCTGTCCTTTCGCGCGCGGGCACGGTAGGCTTGGGCGCTGGCAACTTGCAGGAGACCCCGATGCCCGACACCCCGATTATCGCCCAGAGGTCGCCCTTTCCGGTCGAGGTGACCGCCGGAAAGACCTATTTCTGGTGCGCCTGCGGTAAATCCGCCAATCAGCCGTTCTGCGACGGATCGCACAAGGACACCGGGCTTGCGCCGGTGAAATACACCGCCGAAGCGGACAAACGCGTGTTCTTGTGTGGTTGCAAGGCTACCGGAAATGCGCCGCTGTGCGACGGATCTCATTCCAGGCTCTGACCCGGCGATGACAATCCGGTCCGCACAGGGCTGAGCGCCATTCGGAACGCCTGTTGATAATGTTCTCATTTTGTTCTATCTTGTGGATAAGTCGTCACAAGGAGGGCAGAGCATGTCCCTGCAACCAGAATTCCCCGGATTATTCAGCCATCGGCAGGGTGCCGAGGCCGTTGAGCCCGCCCTGCCGCCCACGCACAAGCAGATGCTTTACGCGCGGCAATTGGCGCTCAGGACCGGGGATGCGATGCCCGGGGCCACGGACCGCGCGGCTCTGTCGAAATGGATAGAGGCGCACAGACCGAAAGTGCCGGAGGGGCGATTTACCAGCTATCCATCGTCGCGGCAGGTCGCCTTTGCCGAGCGGATCGCGCGGATAAAACGCCGCGATATTCCGCGCGAGTGCTTTCAGGACAAGACGCTGATGGCACGCTGGATCGACGGAAACAAACCGCGTTGAGCGGCTGCGACGAAACGGCGCTTCGATGCAGGGTCCGGGCGGCCTATTTCTCTACTTATGAATCATCAACAACCGACCACCGTTCTTTACAATGCAAGCTGCCCGGTCTGCAGCCGCGAAATCGAGCATTATCAGCGCTATACCGAAGCGCGTGACCTGCCGGTCGTCTACGAGGATCTGACCACGGCAGAGCTTGAGGCTTGGGGGCTGACCCCGGCGCAGGCCGCACGGCGCCTGCATGTGCGCAAGGACGGACAGATTTTCGATGGCATCCCCGCGTTCATCGCCTTGTGGAAAGACATGCCGCGCTATCGCTGGCTGGCCCGTGTCGTCAGCCTTCCGATCCTGCATGGTACTGCGGTTCTGGCCTATGATCACGTTCTCGCGCCGCTGCTGTTCGCATGGCACAAGTCACGGTTGAAACGCGGCAAGGCCTAGGCGATGAACCGCCTGCGCCACACAGGATTGACCCCACGAAACGCTTTGGCAAACGCCTGAACGCTTCTAAGTTCGTGAATATGGCTTATCCCTATTCACGCGAAGAGACGATTGCGGACGGTACGGTGCATGCGCTCGCCCTTGGTGCGTCGATCATCGCCGTCGTGGCGCTGCTGATGCAGACGGCGCCAGCGGCACAGGCGGGTACGACAACGGCCGTCATCCTATATGCCGCGATGATGCTGCTGTCGTTTGGCGCGTCGGCCGCCTATCATCTGCTGCCCTGGGATCGCACCCGTCCTCTTTTGCACCGGATCGATCACGCCGCGATCTACCTCAAGATCGCGGGCACCTACACGCCGCTGGTCGTTTTGATCGGGTCGGCCTTTGGGTATGTGGTGCTGGCACTGGTGTGGCTGGTGGCCCTGGCCGGCGCGGTTGCCAAGCTGTCGATCTGGGCGACCGACGCACGTGGGTCGCTGGCGCTTTACCTGGCGCTGGGGTGGGCCAGCGTGCTGTTGATCTGGCCGATGTGGCAGGCCTTGCCCGGCACGGCGATCGCGCTGATCTGTGCGGGCGGTGCGCTTTATACCGTTGGAACGGTGGTCTTTGCGGCCAAGGCGATGCGCTATCAGAACGCCATCTGGCATGCCTTCGTGCTGGGGGCGTCGGCGTGTTTCTACGGCGCCATTGCCGTCGGGGTCACGTCGTTGTCCGCCTGACGGCTACGGCGCGAGCGCATCGAGATAGTCGCGCACGCAGGTCTGGACATGGCGAAACCGGTCGCCGCCCAGATGTTTGCCGCCGTACCAGCGCGTGACGACGATCAGATGATCGGTCAGCCCTTCCCGCTCCAGCATCCGCAGGATCACCATGCCCGCGCCGGTTTCGCCGTCGTCGCCCTTGACCGGGCCGCCGTCGGTCAGGACGGCCCCCCAGGTGTTGTGCGTGGCCTTGGCATAGGCGCGGTCACGCAACAGCGATTTCAGCGCCGCGTCGATATCCGCACGGCCCGTCACCGGCGTGCCGGACACCGCGTATTTCGACCCGCGATCCTTGAGCACCTGCCCCAGTCGGATGACCTGCGGGGCCTTCGGGCTCACAGGCCCGCAGCAGTCCGCCGCACGGTGTCGAGGCGGTCGGCATTTGGCGGGTGCGTGCCGAGGAACTTGTCGCCCGGATCGGGAATGCGGGTAAAGAACTGCGCGCCCCTGACCGGGTTGTAGCCTGCACGCGCGCTGATGATCGTGCCCAGCGCGTCGGCCTCAAGCTCGAAATTCTTGGAATAGCTGCGTGCGCCCACCTGCGCGCCGACACGCTGCGCCGTCTGCACCGCGTCGGTGTTGCCGCCCGACAGGGTTGCCAGCCCGGCAAAGATCACCGCACCGGCCACGGCATTCTGTTGTTGGCGGGCGATATGGCCCTGGATATGGTGCGCGGCCTCATGGCTCATCACAAAGGCCAGTTCGTCGGCGTTGCGCGCATCCGCGATCAGCGGCAGGGTGAAGGCGATCACCGGGCGGCCGCTGCGGTCCAGCGTCTGGTAGGCGTTGGCGGGCTGGCCGGGGCGGTCATCGACCACGATGTTGAAATCGCAGTTGACGCTTGTCGTGCGGGCCCGGCATTCGCGTTCGGCCACCGGCTCCACCGTGCTGACCACCTGCACGAAGGCGCGGGCGGCCTGATTGGCGGACAGGGTCGGCCCGCTTGCGGTCGGCGTGCTGGCCGGAGCGGAGGGGATCGGCCCGCTGTAGGTGGATGTGGTGACATCGCAGGCCGCCAGCGCGAGGGCGGCGGCGGTTGCGGCCAAAAGTCTTGAAATCATGGGCGACGTCCTTTGCGGAACCAACGTTTTGGCGCTTGTTGTACCACGCCGCCGCGGCGCTGCCAGCCCCGATCACGCAGCTTTGTTGCAGCTTGCAAAGCTCCGCCTATGGCGTAGTCTGACCTCATGTTTACCATCGAGCATGAATTCGACGCCACCGTGATCACCCTCGTGGACGAGGGTCACAGCCCCTTGCAGGAGGACGTGAGCGTACACGCCACCGAAAGCGCGGTGCTGATCAACCAATACGATCCGCGCACCGACAGCGTGCTCACCATCCGCCTGTCGCCCGAGCAATTGTCGGACTTGCAGGCCGCGCTGAACCTGCCCGAAGGCATTTACCGCACCGTGCGGCGCTAACTTAGGTCTGGACGACTGACCTAACCGCGCCTAGGCTGCGCCGATCAACCAGGAGGGGCGAACATGGCGACCGGCACCAAGATCAAAACCTATTTCGAAGGCCGCTGGCATGATGGCGACGTGCCCGTGATGAAGGCCGCCGACCACGGCTCTTGGCTGGGCACGACGGTTTTCGACGGGGCGCGGTTGTTCGGTGGGCTGGCGCCGGATCTTGCGGCGCATTGCGCACGGGTCAACCGGTCCGCCGCCGCGCTGATGATCACGCCCACGGTCGAGACCGACCAGATGATCGAGATCGCCCGCGAGGGGCTGCGCAGCTACGGATCCGACGACGCGGTCTATATCCGGCCGATGTACTGGGCGCTCGAGGGCGACGAGCTGGGCATCGTTCCGCGCGAGAACGCCACCGGGTTCGCCATCTGCCTGGAGGCGATCCCGATGGCCCCGCCGGAGGCCGCGACGACGCTGACCACCACGCGGTTCCGCCGTCCCGTGCTGGACGACAACGTGGTGAACGCCAAGGCAGGCTGCCTGTATCCCAACAACGCCCGGATGCTGGCCGAAGCGCGCTCCAAGGGGTTTGGCAACGCGCTGGTGGCCGACGCGCTTGGCAATGTCGCCGAAACGGCAACCGCGAATGTCTTTATGGTCAAGGACGGTGAGGTGTTTACCCCCATTCCCAACGGCACGTTCCTGGCGGGCATCACCCGCGCGCGCCACATGGCAAACATGCGTGCAGATGGCATCAAGGTGCATGAAACCGTGCTGGGGTTTGCCGATTTCCATGACGCCGACGAGGTGTTCCTGTCGGGCAACATGATGAAAGTCACACCGGTCAAGGCACTGGATGACACGCAGTACCAGATCGGCCCGGTCACCCGGCGGGTGCGCGAGATGTATTGGGACTGGGCCGCAAGCGAACGGGTCTAATCCGGCTGACTGGCGATCCGCGTAAAGATGGCCTGCGCCTCAAGCGCGCTTGCGCCCTGGACGGCCCCGTCCTGCAACTCCTGGCGGGTCCACATCCATGAGGTGAAGGGGTCGTGCCGCATGGCCCATCGCCCGAATATCCGCTCGCCACTCGGCGCATCGTGCAGGGTCTTCACCTCGACGTGCCGGTCGTCCTGCTTGATCCGGTCGAAGGTCGCGTGCACGGCGTCACCGGGCCCTTCGAGCAGTTGCAGGTAGATATCCGACCGGCAGATCAACGCCCCGGTGATGTCGTTGCGGGCATTGTGCGCCCGCGCCGTGATCAGTATGCCCGCCAGAACACCCGCGTCGAAGCCGAAGGGGCGCGAGGCATAGATCAGTCTGTGCAGGCTCATGCGGCGGCGTCCTATCCGGTGGCAGGTCGTGCGAGGATGCGCGCTTGGCGCGGGGCTGTCCAGCGCTGTCGGGGGGCCGCCAGATTGCGATTGCGCGGCACCGGATCTGTCGCCATGATCCCGCCCTGAGGGAGACCCAAGACCATGCGTAAGTTTCTTGTCGTTCTGGATGACAGCCGCGAATGCCTGAACGCCATGCGGTTTGCCGCGATGCGCGCGGCCAAGACCGGCGCGGGCGTGGAAATCCTGTCGATCATCCCGCCGGAGGAGTTCAACCACTGGATCGGCGTCGGCGAGGTGATGCGCGAAGAGGCGCGCGAGCGCATCCACGCCCATTTCGAGGTCTTCGCCAAGTGGATGCGCGACAAGCAGGGCGTGGACCCCAATCTGGTCATCCGCGAAGGACAGCCGGTGACGGAAATCCTGGCACAGATCCGCGACAACCCCGAAATCGGCGTGCTGGTGCTGGGCGCGGGCACCGACAAGAAGGGCCCCGGCCCCATCATCTCGCATCTGACGCGCAACGCGGGCGGTCTGCCCATTCCGATCACGATCGTGCCCGGTGATCTCAGCAAGGAAAAGCTCGAAGCGATCACCTGACCCGGCGCGCCGGGTCAGGTGCGGCATTGCCTATGCGGCGTGTGCCGGCCCCGCAGGCGCGGCGGCGGGGTGATCCGCCACAAGCGCGGGGCGTTGTCCGGCCCCGTAAATCATCGCCCCCTTGGCCGGGCGCAGGGCCAGCGGCACCCCGACAACAGCAAGCGCGACGATTCCGACGGTCACAAGCGTCATGGCTGCGGTCATCGACGCCAATTCCTCGAGCGGGTGGACCGCCGCCAGCCCGATCAGGCCTAGCCCAACAGGCACGAGGTAGATCGCGATCAGGCAGACCGCCATCGTCGCGCCCGGCAAACGGGTCCAGCGCGATGGCACGGGGCGGCGGTGCGCCCCATACCCAAAGGCATACACAAGCAGTCCAGCCGCCAGACAACTGACACCCGACAGAAAATCCATTTCAGTCTCCAAGAAAGGGTGCAGCGCAATCGCAGCGTCCTCTCCGGGGCGGGCGACTCATGCACCAATGCGCGACGATATACGCCCAACCCGGCCACCTGCGAAGAGGAATAGTGATCCGCCGCGCAGTATTTTCATGGCGGGCATTCGGCTTTAGAATGGTTCCAAACCTTGACAGTTTGCGCTCGCATCCGCATATCTGCGGTAACCTCAGGAGGCCTCTCATGTTCATCCAGACCGAATCCACGCCCAACCCCGCCACGCTCAAGTTTCTGCCGGGTCAGACCGTGCTTGAAATGGGCACCGCCGATTTTCCCAGCGCGGATACGGCGGACAAGTCGCCGCTTGCGACGCGCCTTTACACGGTTGACGGCGTGACCGGCGTTTTCTTTGGCACCGACTTCGTGACCGTGACCAAGGATGACGCGATCGAGTGGGACCATATCAAGCCCGCCCTTCTGGGGGCCATCATGGAGCATTTCCAATCCGGCCAACCGGTGATGGCAGGCGATCATACGCCCGTGTCCGGCCATGCCGAGCATGATGGCGAAGACGGCGTGATCGTGGGCCAGATCAAGGAGTTGCTGGACAGCCGCGTGCGCCCCGCCGTGGCGCAGGATGGCGGCGACATCACCTTCCACGGTTTTGACCGCGGTGTGGTTTACCTGCACATGCAGGGGGCCTGCGCGGGCTGCCCGTCCTCGACCCTGACGTTGAAGATGGGGATCGAGAACCTGCTGCGCCACTACATCCCAGAGGTGACAGAGGTGCGCCCGGTTGCCCAGTAAGCCACCGCTTATTCTGGCGTTTGACACATCGGCCGCGCATTGCGCGGCCGCTTTGCTGTCGGGTGACCGATTGCTTGCCAGCGTGGTCGAGCCGATGGCCAAAGGCCAGGCCGAGCGCCTATTGGGTCTGTGCAACGACATCATGGCCGACCACGGACACGGGGCCGGCGACCTTGCGGCGGTGGGCGTGGGCATCGGGCCGGGCAATTTCACCGGCATCCGCATCGCGGTGTCGGCGGCGCGCGGGCTGGCTTTGGGGCTGGGTATTCCGGCGGTGGGCGTCAGCGCCTTTGACGCGCTGCGCTTTGGCACAGAGGGCGCCTGCGCCTGCGCGGTGGATGCTCGACGCGATCAGGTGTTCGTCCAGGTCTTTGGCGCCACCGGCCTTGCAGATGCGCCCGGCCTGCATTCGCTGTCCCAACTTCCCGCCCATGACGGCCCGCTGATCGGCGCGCATGGCCGGCCGCCCGCGCTGCCCGTGGCCGAGGCGATCGCACGTCTGACCGCGTCCCGGTTTTCCACGACCACGACCCGGCCTGCGCCGCTCTATCTTCGGCCCGCCGACGCGGCGCCGGCGCGCGATGCCCCGCCAGTGATCCTGTCGTGACACCGGCGGCGATGGCGCGGATTCATGCGCGCGCCTTTCCGCATGACCGAAGCTGGAGCGAGGACGAGTTCAAGGCGCTGATCGCAGGGCCGCACGTCAGCACATATGCCACGCCGCAGGGCTTTGCGCTGATCCGCGCCGTGGCGGGCGAGGCAGAGCTTTTGACCCTTGCGGTCGACCCCGACCACCATCGGCAGGGCCACGCGCGCAAACTCATGCGCATCTGGATGTCCGCCGCGGATGCCGATGAAGCCTTTCTGGAGGTCGCCGCCGACAATGCGCCCGCGATTTCGCTTTATGCGGCGCATGGATTCGCGCCGGCCGGCCGCAGGACCGGCTATTATACGCGCAAAGACACCGCTCCGGTCGATGCGCTGCTGATGCGCGCGACGCTCACGCGGGGTCACGAAGCGTAAACCAAGCCGGGCACGGCAGAAAGCGGTTGACCCTACCCTGTGGCTGCGCGCTAAATTGCGCCGGATCACATCCGATCTGCTCGACCCCGGGCGGCGATGCGCGGCCCGCAGGCCTGCGTCTTTGCCCCAACATATGAAAACTGGGAGACACCACATGACCCTTATGCAAAAATTCCTCGGCGCGACCGCCACGCTGGCGCTGAGCGCCGGGGCGGCCCTTGCCGAACCCGCACTGATCTTTGACCTTGGCGGCAAGTTCGACAAATCCTTCAACGAGGCGGCATTCAACGGCGCGCAGCGTTGGGCCGAGGAGACAGGCGAGTCGTTCCGCGAGATCGAGCTTCAGTCCGAAGCCCAGCGTGAGCAGGCGCTGCGCCGCTTTGCCGAGGCCGGATCGAACCCGATCATCATGACCGGCTTTGCCTTTGGCGACGCACTGGGTCAGGTCGCGGGCGATTACCCCGACACCGATTTCGTGATCATCGACATGGTGGTCGATGCGCCCAACGTCCGGTCCGTCGTCTTCAACGAACACGAGGGGTCGTATCTGGTGGGCATGATGGCCGCGATGGCCTCCGAGAACGACACGGTCGGCTTCATCGGCGGTATGGACATCCCGCTGATCCGCAAATTCGCATGCGGCTATGCCCAGGGCGTGAAGGCTGTGAACCCCGACGCGAACGTGGTTGCCAACATGACCGGCACGACACCTGCCGCGTGGAACGACCCCGTCAAGGGATCCGAGCTGACCAAGGCGCAGATCAGCCAGGGCGCCGACGTGGTCTATGCCGCGGCGGGCGGCACCGGCGTGGGCGTGCTGCAGACGGCCGCCGACGAGAACATCCTGTCGATCGGCGTGGACAGCAACCAGAACTACCTGCACCCCGGCAAGGTCCTGACCTCCATGCTCAAGCGCGTCGACAACGCCGTCTACCAGGCGATGAAGGACGGCCCCGGCATGGAAAAGGGCTTTAACGTCATGGGTCTGGCGAACGGCGGCGTCGGCTATGCGATGGACGAGAACAACGCCGAGCTGGTCAACGCCGAGATGCAGGCGATGGTGGACGAGGCCGCGGCCAAGATCGCCAGCGGCGAGATCACCGTGCATGATTACATGTCCGACGACAGCTGCCCTGTTCTGAGCTTCTGAACATGACCGCGAGCGACACTTTGGGGCGGCAGGAAACTGCCGCCCCGGCTATTGAACTGAAGGGGATTTCCAAGGCCTTCGGTCCGGTTCAGGCCAACAAGGACATCTCGATCCGTGTGCAGCCCGGCACGATCCACGGGATCATCGGGGAAAACGGCGCGGGCAAATCGACGCTGATGTCGATCCTCTACGGCTTTTACAAGGCCGACGCGGGCGAAATTTTCATCGCCGGGCGAAAAACTGACATCCCCGACAGCCAGGCCGCGATCGCCGCCGGCATCGGGATGGTGTTCCAGCATTTCAAGCTGGTCGAGAATTTCACGGTGCTGGAGAACATCATTCTGGGCGCCGAAGACGGGGGCCTTTTGAAGCCCTCGCTGTCCAAGGCGCGCAAGACGCTGGTCGAGCTCGAGCAGGAATACGGGCTGAACGTCGATCCCGACGCGGTCATCCAGGACCTCGGCGTCGGCATGCAGCAACGGGTCGAGATCCTCAAGGCGCTGTATCGGCAGGCCGATATCCTGATCCTGGACGAACCGACAGGCGTGCTGACCCCGGCCGAGGCCGACCAGCTGTTCCGCATCCTTGGCCGCCTGCGCGAAGAGGGCAAGACGATCATCCTGATCACCCACAAGCTGCGCGAGATCATGGAGACGACCGATACCGTCAGCGTCATGCGCCGCGGCGAAATGACGGCGACCGTCAAGACCGCCGAGACCTCGCCCGCCGAACTGGCGGAGCTGATGGTGGGGCGCAAGGTGTTGTTGCGGGTCGATAAAAAGCCAGCGACCCCCGGCGAGGTGGTGCTGGACATCAAGGGCCTTCGGGTGATCGACGAACAGGGCGTCGAGCGCGTCAAGGGCATCGACCTGCAGGTGCGCGCGGGCGAGATCGTGGGCATCGCGGGCGTGGCGGGCAACGGGCAGTCGGAATTGCTCGAGGTGTTGGGCGGCTATGCGGTGGGCACGGGCGACATCGTGGTCAGCGGTCAGCCGCTCGATCTGTCAGGCAAACATTCCGACGGGCAGTCGCGGCGCCGCAGCGGCATCGCGCACGTCCCCGAGGACCGCCAGCGCGAGGGTCTGATCATGGACTATCACGCATGGGAAAACACCGCCTTCGGCTATCACCGCGATCCGGCCTATTCCAAGGGTCTGCTGATGGACAACGCCGCCATCCGGCGCGACACGGTGGGCAAGATGGAACGCTTTGACGTGCGCCCGCCCGACCCCAACCTTGCCGCCAAGAATTTCAGCGGCGGCAACCAGCAAAAGATCGTTCTGGCCCGCGAGATCGAGCGCAACCCGGACCTGTTGCTGGTAGGGCAGCCGACGCGCGGCGTGGATATCGGTGCGATCGAATTCATCCACCAGCAAATCGTCGCCCTGCGCGACCAGGGCAAGGCGATCCTGCTGGTCAGCGTCGAGCTCGAAGAGATCCTGGCCCTGTCGGACCGGGTGGCGGTGATGTTCGACGGGCATATCATGGGCACACGCCTGTCCGCCGAGACGGACGAGAAAGAACTGGGCCTGCTGATGGCCGGGGTGGGAGCGTAACAGATGGATGTGATGCCGAAATGGGCCGAGGTCATCCTCGTGCCGCTGATTTCGCTGCTGCTGGCCGCGATCCTGTCCGCGCTGGTGATCCTTGCCATCGGCGAAGACCCGGTGGCGGCGGTCAAGCTGATGGTGTCGGGTGCGCTGGGCAGCACCTATGGCTGGGGCTATACGCTGTATTACGCGACGAACTTCATGTTCACCGGCCTGGCCGTGGCGATCGCCTTTCACGCCCGGCTGTTCAACATCGGCGGCGAAGGCCAGGCGACGCTGGGCGGCTTGGGCGTGGCGCTGGCATGCCTGTACATTCCCTGGCCGCATTGGTCGCTGGCATTGGTCGGCGCGACGGTGATGGCCGGGCTATTCGGCGCGGCCTGGGCCGCGGTGCCGGCCTTTTTGCAGGCCAAGCGCGGCAGCCATATCGTGATCACGACGATCATGTTCAACTTCATCGCCGCCGCCGTGCTGAACTATGTGCTGGTCAACCTGATGCGCCCGGCGGGCAGCATGGACCCCGCCACGGCCCGTTTTCCCGAGGCGGCGCATCTGCCCACGCTGCACGACATGCTGACGCCACTGGGCATTTCGTTTTCCAAGGCGGCGCCCGCCAACGTGTCGCTGCTGGTCGCTGTCGGAGCCTGCATCCTGCTGTGGGTGCTGATCTGGCGCACCAAGCTGGGCTATGAGATCCGCGCCTATGGCCATTCCGAAAGTGCGGCGAAATACGCCGGCATCTCGCCCGTCAAGATCACGATGGTGGCGATGCTGATATCCGGTGCGCTGGCGGGGATGATGGCGATCAACAACGTCATGGGCGAGGCAGAGCGGCTGGTGCTCAACGCGGTCGAGGGCGCCGGCTTTATCGGAATCGCCGTTGCGCTGATGGGGCGCAGTCACCCCTTGGGCGTGTTCCTGGCCGCGATTCTGTTCGGGTTTCTCTATCAGGGCGGGGCCGAACTGGCACTCTGGACATCTATCCCGCGCGAATTGATCGTGGTCATCCAAGCGCTGGTCATCCTGTTCACCGGAGCGCTCGACAACATGGTGCGGATGCCGCTTGAGCGGATGTTCCTGGCCGCGCGGATGCGCCGCGCGCCCAAGCCCGACCGCAAACCCACCACGCCCGCGCAATGACGATAGGACGGATCTGATGGATTTTCTGGCACTGATCGACCTGTCGGTTCTCGACAGCACCGTGCGACTGGCCACGCCGCTTTTGCTGGCCTGCCTCGCGGGCCTCTTCTCGGAGCGGGCGGGGATCTTCGACATCGGGCTTGAAGGCAAGATGCTGGCCGCCGCGTTCTTTTCCGCCGCCGTCGCCGCCATCACCGGGTCGGTCTGGCTGGGGCTGCTGGCAGGCATCGCCGCGTCGCTGGCGCTCAGCGGTCTGCACGGGCTGGCGTCGATCACCTTTCGCGGCAATCAGCTTATCTCGGGCGTGGCGATCAACTTTCTGGCCGCGGGCCTGACGGTGCTGATCGCGCAGGACTGGTTCAGCCAGGGCGGGCGCACGCCGTCACTGTTCGGCGGGGGCCGGTTCGAGGGCATCACCCTGCCCTTCGCCGAGACGTTGCGCGCGGTGCCGTTTTTCGGCCCGCTCTACTACGAGCTGATCTCGGGGCATTCGATCCTTGTCTATGTCGCCTTTGCGATGGTTCCGGGCACCTGGTGGATCCTGTTTCGCACCCGCTTTGGCCTGCGCCTGCGGGCGGTGGGCGAAAACCCCGCGGCGGTCGATACCGCGGGCGTGTCGGTGGTGGGCCTGCGCTTTGCCGCCGTGGGCATCTGCGGCATTCTATGTGGCATCGCGGGTGCGTATCTGGCCACCGGCCTTCAGGCCGGGTTCGTCAAGGACATGACCGCCGGCCGGGGGTTCATCGCATTGGCCGCGCTGATCTTCGCCAAGTGGCGGCCCTGGCATGCGCTGTGGGCGACCCTTTTGTTCGGCTACCTTCAGGCCATCGCCCTGCGCCCCGACATCATCGAAGGCGCGCTTGGCTTTCAGGTGCAGGTGCAACTGCTCGATGCGCTGCCCTATATCCTGACCGTGGTGATCCTTGCAGGGTTCGTCGGCAAGGCCATTCCGCCCCGCGCGGGCGGCGCGCCCTACGTCAAGGAACGCTAGGCGGGGCCGCGGCGGGCCGCAAAAAGGCCGTATCCGAGTATAAGTTTCGGGTTCGACGCTGCGCAGCAGCGAGATATGTTGATTTCCGCGCGGGCCACGGTCTAACTGGTGCCATGCAAATCTACCTGCCCATCGCCGAAGTGTCGGTCAATGCGTTCCTCCTTCTGGGGTTGGGCGGGATCGTGGGCGTTCTGTCGGGCATGTTCGGCGTCGGTGGCGGGTTCCTGATGACGCCGCTGCTGTTTTTCATCGGCATCCCGCCCGCCGTGGCCGTGGCCACCGAAGCGAACCAGATCGTCGCCTCGTCCTTTTCCGGCGTTCTGGCGCATTTCAAGCGCAAAACCGTCGATCTGAGGATGGGTGTCGTGCTGCTGATCGGTGGCCTGGTCGGGGCCGCGTTGGGCGTTGTGGTGTTCAACTACCTGCGTGCGCAGGGTCAGGTCGATCTGCTGGTGCGGCTGTGCTACGTGGTCTTTCTGGGCGTGATCGGCGGGCTGATGTTCATCGAATCGCTGAATGCCATCCGCAAGACCAGGGGCGGCAAGCCCGCGCCGCGCAAAAAGCACAACTGGATCCACGGCTTGCCGTTCAAGATGCGGTTCCGGGTGTCGGGGCTCTACATCTCGGTCATTCCGCCCCTGCTGGTGGGGGTCAGCGTCGGCATTCTGGCGGCGATCATGGGCGTGGGCGGCGGGTTTATCATGGTGCCGGCCATGATCTATCTTTTGGGGATGCCCACGAAGGTCGTGGTCGGCACCTCGTTGTTCCAGATCATCTTTGTCACCGCCTTTACCACGCTGTTGCATGCCACGACCAACTACACGGTCGATATCGTGCTGGCGGTTCTGTTGCTGGTGGGCGGTGTGATAGGCGCCCAGATCGGCACACGCATCGGCGTCAAGATGAAGGCCGAGCAGTTGCGCATCCTGCTGGCGATGCTGGTGCTTGCGGTCTGCGGCAAGCTGGCGCTCGACCTTTTGCTGATGCCGACCGAGCTGTATGCGATCGGCACGGCGGGGGGGCATTGATGCGGCGTTGGGCGATCCACCTGGCGGCCGGTCTGGCGCTGCTGTGGGCCCACCCCGCGCAGACCGAAGAGGTCGTTCTGGGCCTGAGCGCCGACAAGGTGTCGATCACGACCAGTTTCGAGGGCTCGGAGATCCTGATCTTTGGCGCGGTCAAGCGCGAGACGCCCATCCCGGAGGGCCCTCCGCTCGAGGTGATCGTGACGGTGGCCGGCCCCAGCGCGCCGCTGATCGTGCGGCGCAAGGAAAAGCGGTTCGGCATCTGGGTCAACGTCGATGCTGTCGAAGTGGACCGCGCGCCCAGCTTTTACGCCGTCGTGACAAGCGGGCCCCTGAGAACGGTGCTCAGGGATATCGAAGACCTTCGCCACAAGATCTCCGTGCCACGCGCGATCCGGTCGGTGGGGGCGCCACAATCGATCAGCGATGCGACGCTGTTCACGGATGCGCTGATCCGCATCCGGTCACGTTCCGACCTGTATCAGTTGCGCGAAAGTGCCGTGAGCGTGGACGAGCAGACGCTGTTCCGCACTTCGGTTCAACTGCCCGCGGCGCTGACTGAAGGGGATTATGCCACACGTATCTTCCTGACCCGCGGCGGGCAGATCGTGTCACAGTACCAGACCACGATCGACGTGCAGAAAGTCGGGTTGGAGCGATGGCTCTTCGAATTGTCGCGCGGCCAACCGCTGATCTACGGGCTCATGTCGCTGGCCATCGCCATCGCCGCGGGCTGGCTGGCGTCGGCGGCGTTCCGGATGCTGCGGACCTGACGGTTCAGCCGCGCCCGATATAGGGCATCTTGGTCGCCATTACGGTCAGGAACTGTACGTTCGCCTCTGGTGGCATGGCCGCCATGTGCAGCACCGACCGCGCGGCATGGGTGACATCCATCGTATCCATCCCCGGATTGGCCGCCTTCAGCCCCGCGACAAGTTCGCTTTCGGCGTTGCCGATGTCGATCTGGCCACAGGCGATGTCAAAGGCGCGACCGTCCAACGACAGCGATTTCGTCAGCCCGGTGATCGCATGTTTGGTCGTGGTATAGCAGACCGATCCAGGGCGCGGGGCATGGGCGGACAGCGATCCGTTGTTGATGATGCGCCCGCCCTGCGGGGTTTGCCGCCGCATCTGGCCAAAGGCCAGCCGTGCCGCGATGAACATGCCTGTCAGGTTGACCGACAGAACTTCGACCCAATCCTCCAGCGCGACCTCGTCGATGGGTGCCGACGGGCCAAAGGCACCTGCATTGTTGAACAGCACATCGAGCGGGCCGAAAGCATCGAAGGCCGCCTGCATCGCACCTGCGTCGGTCACGTCGGCAGGCAGTGCGACGGCATTGGCGTGGGCCTGCGCGATGTCTTCAAGTCGGTCGGCGCGGCGTGCGATCAGGCCGACGCGCCAGCCCTCGGTCAGAAACAGCTCGGCCGTTGCGCGTCCGATGCCGGAACTGGCGCCGGTGACGATAATGCTTTTCATGTCTGTTCCTCCGGTTCGGGTTCCGACAGGCTAAGTGGGGCGGCAGGCACACGGCGCAGATCATCGACGCGCAGGCCCTCCGTCGGTTTCGACAGCCGGTTGCGCACCACCCAGATCAGGCGGTTCTGCGCGCGGGTGATCGCCACATAGGCCAGGCGTTTCCAAAGGGGTTGGCCCGCCTCGCTGCGGCCCATGCGCGCCGCGGCATAGAGATCAGGCGCAAAGACCTGAACCGTGTCCCATTGGCTGCCCTGTGCCTTGTGGATGGTCACCGCAGCACCGTGCAGAAACGTGGCCCCCATGCGCGCGGCAAAGGGGATAAAGGGTTCTTCCTCGTCCGGCTTTTCGATCTTGACGATCGACGCGGCGCTGACCTGCGGATCCTCCGCGCCCATGACGTGTAGGCGCGAAAAGCCTGGCTTGCGCCCCTCGCCCAGATAGATCACCTGCGCGCCCTTGATCAGGCCCCGCGCCTCGAGGTCCAGCCGCTTCTTGCGGTGCTTGAGCGGCAGTTCCAGCCCGTCGCAAATCAGCGGCTCGCCCTCGAGCAGCGCATCCTGGGGGGCGCCGTGGACCGCGCGGAAGGCGTTGATCAGACGGATGCGCGTGGCGTTGCGCCACACCAGAACCGGACTGCGCGCCATCAGATCGACCTCGACCCGCTGGCCCCAGACAACGCGGTCATCACGCTTTGCGGCGTCCTCGACCATCCTCTCGAACGCGTCGAACCCCAGGTCGGGGTCGGCCAGCGCATGGGCCAGATCAAGGATCGGGTTGTCGGCGTCCTGCCGGTGAATCCGGTTGAGCGTGAGGATCCGCGGGTCGGGCAGCTTTTCGAAAACCATCGTTCCCGACTGGTTCACCGGGGCCAACTGCGCCGGATCGCCAAACAGCAAGAGGGTCGGAAAAATCTCCTTGAGGTCTTCGAACTGCTTGTCGTCCAGCATCGAGGATTCATCGACGAAGCCGATATCAAGCGGTTCCTCGCGGCGTTTCCAGCCGGTGATGAAATCCGATCCGCGCAGACCGGCCGCCGCCAATGCGCCGGGGATGGATTTGTTGTTGGCGTAAAACGCCTCGGCCCGGTCCAGCGCCAGATCGCTCATGCCCGCGATATCGGGGCGGTCGCCGTTGCCCGCCAGCCATTCGGCGATGCGTTCGTATTCGGGATCATAGACGGGCGTATAGAGGATGCGGTGGATGGTCGTCGCGGGCACACCGCGCAGCCGCAGCACCGAGGCCGCCTTGTTGGTGGGCGCAAGGATCGCCAGCGAACGTTTGTCGCGGCGTTTGCGCGATTCGTAATCGCCCGACACGATCTCGACCCCGGCAGCTTCGAGCGCCTTGTACAGTTCGGCCAAGAGCAGCGTCTTGCCCGATCCGGCCTTGCCCGTGACGGCCATGACCGAGGCCGCAGTGCCGCGCGGCGGGGTCAGAAGCTGGTCGTCCAGATCAATGCCCGCGCTGCGCAACAGGTCGGCCACCGCATCGTAGGCGGCGGCCTGATCGTCGGAGAATGTGAGGGCGGGCAGTGTCATGGCGCGACCCTACCTGCGCGCGCGTCCGGGTGCCAGTGACGACCTGACGGCGTCAGCCGGTTTTGGCGTGGTATTCGCCGCGCGCCGCGTCCGCGCCAAAGGCCCGGTCGAACCACATCCGCGAAAGCGCGGGTGCGATCCCGGCCCGCGCGGCCACGCGGGCCTGCGACGCACGGTCAAAGGCCCATAATCCGACGCTGATCCTGTCCCGTCCTTCGCCTTCGGTCCCCAAGACCTCTGGCGCGGCGCCGATCCGGCGATAGATCCGTTCCATGCGTGCGTCAAAGACGCCGACGAAATGGTCGATGGCAAAACCTTGCATGATCTCGCCGCCGGCCAGCATCAGCGCCGCCGCGACATGCGCACCGGCCCCCGGAGCGAGGCAAAAGCGCGTACATTCCCAGATCAGCGGGCTGCTGATCGTCACGCCCCCCGTCAGATGGCCAAAATGGTCGTTGACCATCACCGCGCCGGTGGTGGGCAGGAACCGCATCGATCCGCCGTGCGCCCCTTGCGGCGTTTCCCAGATGACATAGAGCGGGTTCATCGCATCGTAACTGTCGCGTTCGGCCCCATCGGCATCGACGGTCACATCCCACCCCTGCCGCGTCTTGAACTGGTGCGCGCGGTCGGCAAACATCGCGCGGGCAAGATCGGGACGTGTCTTCAGTTGGTCGGCATAGAGATAACGAAGCATGTCGGCGGTCCTTTTTCCCTGACTGACGTCGGAAAAAGGCGTAGCGGCGCGCGCGTTAAGGCAGGTTCAGCAGGGCGCGCGATGCTTTTGCGGGCCGCGCAACGGGTCAGATCACGATCAATCCCCGGCTGAGCGCACGGGCGACGGCGTGGGTGGTGTTCATCGCCCCCAGCTTGAACCGCGCGCTTTCGATATAGACGCGCAGGGTATGCTCAGAAATGGAAAGAGTGTTGGCGACCTGTGCGCGATTGTAGCCGATGGCCAGCAATGTAATTGCGTCCACTTCGCGCGGCGACAACGCAGGCACCGCCACTGGCGCGCGCCCCGGCTCCAGCTCAAGCGCCTTTTGGTTGAAATCATGCGCGATCAGGATCAGCGCGCGCCGGTTGAGGTCGGTAAAGGCGGCCCAGTCGGCATCGTCGCAGGTGTGGTTCACCGTATAGAGCGCGAATTGCCCGTTGGGCCCGCGGATAGGCACCGAAAACCCCTGATTTCCGATGCCGAAACGCATCGCTTCGGCCAGAAAGGCGCGCGATGCCTTGGCCGACCAGTCCAGTTGCTTCCAGTCGACGGGGTGAAATCGTTGAAAGCAGCCGATCACGACCGGATCGATCCGCAGGTAGTTCCGATCTTGGTACACGGCTGCCCAGGCGCGGTCATAGGTGCCGCAGCCGTATTGTTCGCCGGCGGACCCGACCCAATGATAGACCATGTGATCGACCCGGTAATGGTCGCGCAACGCCTCTATCGTGACCTGCAGATCGTCAAGCGTGTCGGTCTGATCCAATTGGTCCAGAATGGTCTGCAGGCGAGCGTCCACTGCCATCGGGCTGATCTTGCGTCCTATCCTCAAGGGCGGCGATCTCGGCCAGGGCCACGATTGCAGTGTCATCCAGATGCTCTGCCAGGGCGGGCATCCCGTTTTCACGTGCAAAGGTTTTCAAGTCCGTCAGAACGTCCAGCATCCAGTCGCGTTTCAACACAGACTCTCCCTAAAGATGTTAACAATTGGTAAACACAAGCATAAGGGGCGTCAAGAATTCTGCCAACTCGCCTGAAATCACTCCCCAGAAACGGGGAACCGGCCGCTTATAAGCGATTGATCTGACAGGATGGTCCCCAAAACGCAGCACGCCCGCGACCGGCCTTGGCCGACTCGCGGGCGTGCTTTGGCGACGCCGATTGCCGCCTTGGCTTACTGACGCGCCTCCAGCGCGTCCTCAAGCGTGCGCAGACCCGTCTTGGGGGCCTGCACCAGCACCGACATGTTGCCCGGCTTGTGCTCGTTGCGCATCATTTTCATGTGCGCCTGCGGCAGGTCGGCCCAGGTGAAGACCTCGGACATGCAGGGATCGAGGCGCCGTTCCAGCATCAGCTTGTTGGCCGACGATGCCTGCTTGAGGTGGGCGAAGTGGCTGCCTTGCAAACGCTTCTGGTGCATCCACATGTAGCGCACGTCGAACGTCAGGTTGAAGCCGGAGGTGCCCGCGCAGATCACCACCATGCCACCCTTTTTCACCACGAAGGTGGAAACCGGGAAGGTCGCCTCGCCGGGGTGTTCGAACACCATGTCGACGTTCACACCCTTGCCGGTGATGTCCCAGATCGCCTTGCCGAACTTGCGGGTTTCGTCGAACCACGCCTTGTATTCGGGCGTGTTGACGGTGGGCAACTGGCCCCAGCAGTTGAAATCCTTGCGGTTCAGAACGCCCTTGGCCCCCAGGTCCAGCACGAACTGACGCTTGCTTTCGTCGCTGATGACGCCGATGGCATTTGCGCCCGCTGTGTTGATCAACTGGATCGCATAGGACCCCAGACCGCCGGACGCGCCCCAGACGAGCACGTTCTGCCCGGGCTTCAGGTCATGCGGCTCGTGGCCGAACAGCATCCGGTAGGCGGTGGCCAGCGTGAGCGTGTAGCAGGCGCTTTCCTCCCAGGTCAGGTGCTTGGGGCGCGGCATGAGCTGTTGCGCCTGAACGCGGGTGAACTGGCTGAACGACCCGTCGGGTGTCTCGTAGCCCCAGATCCGCTGGCTGGGGGAATACATCGGATCGCCGCCATTGCATTCCTCGTCGTCGCCGTCGTCCTGGTTGCAGTGGATCACGACCTCGTCGCCGACTTTCCAGCGCTTGACCTTGTCGCCCACGGCCCAGACGATGCCCGACGCGTCCGAACCGGCGATGTGATAGGGCTGCTTGTGACCGTCAAAGGGGCTGATCGGCACGCCGAGCGCCGCCCAGACACCGTTATAGTTGACGCCCGCCGCCATGACGAGGACCAGCACGTCGTGGCTGTCGAGGTGCGGCACATCCACGACTTCCTGCAGCATCGCCTTGTCCGGCTCGCCGTGACGTTCGCGGCGAATTGCCCAAGCATACATCTGCTTTGGGACATGGCCCATCGGGGGCATTTCTCCAACCTCGTAGAGGTCCTTTTCGGGTGCATCGTATTGTGCGATGGTCGTGTCCAGTGCCATGCCAGCCTCCTGCCGTCTTTGGGTTGTGCCGCGCTGCAGAATCGCGACGGACTGAGGATGGAATATTGCCCGTTGCGCAACATTGCAACCTTGATCGCCAATTTTTTGAAATTTTATAACCCCGCAATTGCAGCATTTTATTCTGCGGCCGCAGCATCCTCAGCGAAATAATGTGCGATTGAATTGGCATAGAACGCGACGGTGGCCTGCTTTCCGGGCGCGATCCGCCAACCGCCTGCCCCTTGCTCGATCATGGCATGCTTGACCATCAGGTCCCGCGCCTCCTCGATGGCGGCGTGACGGGCCTCGGGCGCGATCAACAGCGACCGTGCCGGCAGCTTGCGCGCCTCGGCGTCGGTCCGGGCCAGCAGGTCGGCGTCGGATAGCGGGCCACCGGCCTGCTGCAAGACCCACGAGGTCAGCGGGACGAACAGCACCGGCATCGCGGCTTCGATCCGGGTCATCAGGGTGCGCGACAAATCCTCCAACGGGCGATCGGGGCCAAAGTCGCGCAGCGACACGGGTTCGCCAAAGGCGACCGCCGCCGTTCCGAAGCGCTTGTAGCGCCCACGCAGGAACTGCCAGAGCTTGCGCAGGATGAACCGCACGACCACCGAAATGCGTGCACCGAACCGCCTGTCACCACGGGCCGCCGCCGCGATCAGCACTGAATCCTCGAGCACGCGGTCATAATTGATGGCGACAGGCACGAACACCACGTCACGGCCATCGGCCTGATACCCTTCGACGACATAGGCCAGCAGCCCCATTTTCGGCGGCATCAAGCGGCCATTCAGGCTCAGCCCCCCTTCGGGAAAGATCGCCTGGGTGACGCCGCCCGCCGTGGCCATCTGCACGTAGCGCGCGAGCACCCGGCGATAGAGGGCCCCGCGCGACCGGCGCCGGATGAAATAGGCGCCCATCGATTTGATCAGCCGGCTCAGCGGCCAGACACGCGCCCATTCCCCCACCGCATAGCTGAGCGCGGAGGCGCGAGCGGCAAGATAGGTCACCAGCATGTAATCCATGTTGCTGCGGTGGTTCATGATGAAGACGACCGTCGCATCCTTGGGAATTGCGCGCAGGATGTCGTCGTTGCGCGGTCCGGTGCGGATCACGTAAAGCGAATTCGCCAAAAGCCGCGCCAGCCGGATGCCAAAGCTGAAATACGCAAACGCACTGAAGCTGGGCACGATTTCGCGCGCGTAGGTGCGGGCCTTTTGAAACGCGACGTTTTCGGGCACATGATTTTCACGTGCGTAGTTGACGATTTCGCGGGTGACCTCGGGATCATAGATCAGCCGCTGGATCATGTCGTAGCGCCGCGCCAGCTTGAAGGGCTCGATGGGTCGCGTCAGCCGCGTGTTGAGCTGTTTGACCGCCTTTTCCAGCCGACGGCGGAAAAACCAGCGCACCGACGGAAACAGGAAGTGCGACGCGAATGTCACGGCCGCGAACAGCACGATCAGCACGAACAGCCAGAGCGGAAGTTGAACGACGGTATTCATGCCAAGAACCCTTGCAGGGTGACGCGCCCAGGTAAATATGCAAATGCCGCCGCGTTCCCGCGCTCGATAGAAATGCCGCATTGCAGCGTCTATCGCATTGACATAAAGTTCCAAGTATTAGACACCGGACGCAACAATCTTACCGAACCTACTCAACGAGGCCGCCCATGACCCAGACCCAAAAAGATCGCCCCTGGCTGATCCGTACCTATGCGGGCCATTCCACCGCGGCCGCGTCCAACGCGCTTTACCGCTCGAACCTGGAAAAGGGTCAGACCGGCCTTTCCGTCGCTTTCGATCTGCCGACCCAGACCGGCTATGACAGCGATCACATCCTGGCCCGCGGCGAGGTTGGCAAGGTGGGCGTTCCCGTTGCGCACCTGGGCGACATGCGCGCGCTGTTTCAGGACATTCCGCTGGAGCAGATGAACACCTCCATGACGATCAATGCGACCGCGCCGTGGCTGCTGGCGCTGTATATCGCGGTGGCCGAAGAACAGGGCGCCGATGTGTCGACCCTGCAGGGCACGGTGCAGAACGATCTGATCAAGGAATACCTGAGCCGAGGCACCTATATCTGCCCGCCCGAGCCGTCGCTGAAGATGATCGCCGACGTGGCCGAGTATTGCTATACGAATGTGCCGAAATGGAACCCGATGAACGTGTGTTCCTATCACCTGCAGGAAGCGGGTGCGACGCCGGAGCAGGAACTGGCCTTTGCGCTGGCGACCGCCACCGCCGTTCTGGACGCCCTGAAGCCGCGCGTGCCCGATGCCGATTTCCCGGTGCTTGTCGGGCGTATTTCGTTTTTCGTGAATGCCGGAATTCGGTTCGTGACCGAGATGTGCAAAATGCGCGCCTTTGTCGATTTGTGGGACGAGATTTGCGAGACGCGCTATGGCGTGGCCGACCCGAAATACCGCCGGTTCCGGTATGGCGTGCAAGTCAATTCGCTGGGTTTGACCGAACAGCAGCCGGAAAACAACGTCTACCGGATCCTGATAGAAATGCTGGCGGTGACGCTGAGCAAAAAGGCGCGCGCGCGTGCGGTGCAATTGCCCGCCTGGAACGAGGCGCTTGGCCTGCCGCGCCCCTGGGATCAGCAGTGGTCGATGCGGATGCAGCAAATCCTGGCCTATGAAACCGATTTGCTGGAATTCGACGATCTGTTCGATGGCAACCCGGCCGTGGATGCCAAGGTCGAGGAATTGAAAGAAGGCGCGCGCGCCGAATTGGCCAACCTCGACGGAATGGGCGGGGCGATTTCGGCAATCGACTACATGAAAAGCCGCCTTGTGGACAGCAATGCCGAGCGCCTGAACCGGATCGAAGCGGGCGAGACCGTGGTCGTTGGAGTCAACAAATGGACCAAGGGCGAGCCTTCGCCCTTGATGACCGGCGACGGCGGGATCATGGTCGTCGATCCGGCCGTCGAAGCCGAGCAGATTGGCCGGCTCACCGAATGGCGGGCTGACCGCGACGCCGATGCAGTCGAAAAGGCGCTGGCGGATCTGCGGGCCGCCGCCGCCGAAGGCCGCAACGTCATGGAGCCGTCGATCGCCGCGGCCAAGGCAGGTGTGACAACCGGCGAATGGGCCGCGCAGATGCGTGCCGTGCATGGCGAATATCGCGGACCGACGGGCGTCTCCGCGTCGCGGTCGAACCGTACCGAGGGGCTGGACGAATTGCGCGCGCAAGTGGACGCGGTCAGCGACCGGCTTGGCCGCAGGCTCAGCTTTCTGGTCGGCAAGCCCGGCCTTGACGGGCACTCCAACGGGGCCGAACAGATCGCCGTGCGGGCGCGCGATTGCGGCATGGACATCGCCTATGAGGGTATCCGGCTTACCCCGGCCGAAATCGTCGCGGCCGCACAGCAGGATGGCGCGCATGTGGTGGGGCTTTCGATCCTGTCAGGCAGTCACATTCCGCTGGTCGAGGATCTCTTGGCCCAGATGCGCGCGGCCGGATTGGGCGATGTGCCGGTGATCGTGGGCGGGATCATTCCCGAAGACGACGCCGAACGCCTGCGTCGCATGGGCGTGGCGCGGGTCTATACGCCAAAGGATTTCGAGCTGAATACCATTATGCAAGATATCGTCACATTGGTCGATCCTCGCTCGGTTGCGGCGGAATAGGGATTTCCGCATATGGTTGAATATTGCCTGCAATCGATTTTGGAATTGCAATTGTAATCGGCTATTGTGTAAAAGTTGCATAATCCTGCACATTCCGGAGATATGCAATGATGGCCGATTTGAAATCCATGTCGCGAAAAGAGCTTGAAAAGCTCTTGTTCGACACCAAAAAGGCGCTTGCCGCGGCACAGGCACGTGACCGGCGCGACGCGCGCAAGGCCGCGGAAAAGGCGGCTGCGGAATTCGGGTTTTCGCTGGCGGAATTGGAAGGCGGCGAAAAACCCGCAAAATCCGCGAAAAAGGCGAAACCCGCAAAGCCGAAATCAAAGGCGAAATTCGCCAACCCGGCTGACGCATCCCAGACCTGGACCGGCAAGGGCCGCCAGCCGAATTGGTACCGGGACGCGGTTGCAAAGGGCGTTGCCCCCGAAGACATGGCGATTTGATTTCGTCGCCAGACGCTTGCCGCCGATCCAGCCCGGCCCGCTGACGGATTGATCCTGGCGGGTTTCGCTGGTTTCGTTTCCAGCCTTTCCTTGCCCCGATTCCGACGGGCCGAATAATCTGCGGCACGCGGCAATTGCGCGGCAGGCGGCAGTCGTATCGGCAGTCATTCAGCGACCGTCAAGACGCGCGCCCTGTCGTGGCGGGGTTGATCCGCGCGCGGTTTCACGCCAAGACGGACCAAGACGCGCGCCAATGGATCGGCGGCGCTGTCCGACAGGAGAGACATGCCATGACAGTTCATATCGGTGCGAAACCGGGCGATATCGCCGAAACCGTGTTGATGCCGGGCGATCCCTATCGCGCCAAATGGGCGGCGGAGACCTTTCTGGAGGATGCCCAGCTTGTCAACGAAGTCCGCGGCATGTTGGGCTTTACCGGCACATGGCGCGGGCACCGGGTGACGATCCAGGGTTCGGGGATGGGAATGCCATCCTTGTCGATCTACGCCAACGAACTGATGGCCGAATACGGCGCACAGACGCTCGTTCGGATCGGGTCGTGTGGCGGAATGCAACCCCATGTGGGGATCCGCGATGTGATCATCGCGATGACGGCCAGCACGATCACCTCGCCTTCGTCGGGGATCCTGCGCGAGCTGAACTTCGCGCCTTGCGCCGATTGGACCCTGTTGCGCGCCGCGGTGGATGCAGCCGAGGCCCGCGGCACGAAAACCCATGTGGGCGGTATCTATTCCTCGGACGTGTTCTATGCCGAGCGGCCGGACCTGGATGAACAGATGGTGCGCCACGGCATCCTGGGAGTCGAGATGGAAGCGGCGGAACTGTACACGCTTGCGGCCCGTCACAAACGCCGCGCGCTGGCGGTGCTGACCGTCAGCGACCATTTGCAGACCGGCGAGGCCCTGCCCGCCGATCAACGCGAGCGCAGCTTTGGCGATATGGTGGAGATTGCACTCGAGGCGGCCTTTGCCTGAGATCGGGACGGCGTGCCGGTGGTTTTGAGAGGGCCTCCGGCGGGAGTATTTCCGACCCAAAGAAGATCAGGCGCCGTGACCGCGGTCGTATCCGTTGCGGGCGGGCTGCCGCCACCCTTGGAGGGTTTCGGGCCGTGGTGCGAACACTTCGACAAGCAGGGGATGGCAGGCCGCGGCATCGCTGGAATGAACGGTGGAGCAATCGCCGCCGGGACAGGCGCTGAGGCAGCCGAGGAGATCGATCTCGGCGAAGAATTCCAGGCTGTCACCGGGCCGTACCGGGCTGGCCTTCATGAAATACTGGCCCGTGTCGCGCGTGAACCCCGTGCACATGAACACGTTCAGCACATCGTGGACATGCGGTTCTGCAACCTCCACCGGCACCCCCAGATGTGACGCCAGCGCGCGCGTGAGGTTGGAGTGGCAGCAGTGATGGTACTGGCCGCCGGAGAGGAGATTGTGGGTGTAAGGGTCGCAGCGGGTGCCGATCACATCGTGGACGGATCCCCCGAATGCATCGATGCCGTACCAGTCAAGGCTGTCGTGCGTGATGGTGGCCATCGGGCGTAGATGCGGAAAAGCGGACCACACCCTGTCGCCCCGTGTGACATGCGTCCCGTGCAGCGCGCGGGTCTTGCCGGAGTAAAATCGTTCCGACAGGTCGGCGGCGTTCCACAGGTTCAGGTCGCCCACCTGAGGCCCATCGACAGAGGTGATACGGAAAAAATGTCCTGCCGGCACGGTAAAACAGGCGGCATCGCGGGGCGGAACCACGGTTTCGCCGGTTTTTGTCAGGGTCTCGCGCGCGTTTGCGTATAGCGCCATGTCCGCTTGCGGCAGGGTTTCCACCGGATAGCAGATGACGGGCAAGACCGCGCGGCGGGCGTCGGCGTCTGGGGGTGGTGTCATGGTGGCGGGCCTTCGGTCGGTTTCACTGCGACCAAGCTATACCCTTGCGGCAGGGGTGCAAGGCATCACAGTCTGGGGCGGTTCACATCGGCCTTGCAGTCGCGCGGCGGCCCGTCCGTGGCGGTGAAGGCTTCGGCGCCGCAGGCGGCACAACGGTATTTCCGCAGCGCACCCTTGTCGCCGGTTCGATCCGCCCGCCACCGGCATGCCCGTGTGCCGCGCCGCGAGAATATCACGACGAGAACGAATGCGACGATCAGGCCGATGACGACGATCACGCGTGACGGCCCGCCTGCCTGCCGGAAAAGATGCACCCACCCAGAAACGTTCCCTCGAGCGCGTTGTAGCCGTGGTAGCCGCCCCCGCCGAACCCCGACACCTCGCCCACGGCATAAAGCCCTTCGAACAGGCGTCCGTCGGGGCGCAGCACACGCGCATCAAGGTCGGTATGCAACCCGCCCAGCGATTTGCGGGTGAGCACGTTGAGGCGCACGGCGATCAGCGGCCCATGTGCGGCATCCAGTATGCGGTGCGGTTTGGCAGTCCGGATCAACCGGTCGCCCCGGTATGCCCGCGCGCCGCGGATCGCCGTTACCTGCGCATCCTTGGAAAACGGGTTGTCGATCTGGCGGTCACGCGCTTCGATCTGTGCACGCAGGGCAGAGGCATCCAGCGGTGTATCGGGGGCAAGCGCATTCATACCCGCAACAAGTTTCTCAAGCGTGGTGGCGACGACGAAATCCTCGCCCTTGGTCTTGAACGCCTCGACCGCGCGCGTCGCCCCTTTTGCCAACCGCTCACGCAGAACATTTGCCCATTTGCCCGAAACCAGATCCGGGTTCTGTTCGGATCCGGAAAGCGCGAATTCCTTTTCAATGATCTTTTGCGTCAGAATGAACCAACTGTGCCCATGCCCGGTCTGCAAGATGCGCCTGAGCGTCGAAAGCGTGTCGAACCCCGGCAGACAGGGCGCCTGCATCCGGACACCGTTTGCATCGAACCATATCGACGACGGCCCCGGCAAGATGCGGATACCGTGGCGGGGCCAGATCGGATCCCAGTTGTGCACGCCCTCGGTATAGTGCCACATCCGGTCGCCGTTGATCGCATGGGCGCCGGCCGCTTCGGCCACCTGCCCCATCTGCCCATCGACGAAATCCGGTACGCCGGAGATCATATGCGCCGGCGGTGTGCCGAGCCGCCCCACCGGCCACTGCGCGCGCACCAGGTCGTGGTTGCCGCCGATGCCCCCGGAGGCGAGGATCACGTTCTCGGCCGAATAGCGGAATTCGCCCGCCACGTCGCGGGTGGTGGGCGCGCCGCGCAGGGCATCGTCGTCGGCCAGAACCTCGCCCGCGACACCCGTCACGCGGCCATCCACCACGTCGAGCGTTGTCACCCGGTGGCGATAGGCGATGCGCAGCTTGCCCGCCGCCACGTAGGACCGCGCCAGGTCGGCGAATGGCGCGACGATGCCTTCGCCCACGCCCCAGGTGATATGAAACCGCGGCACCGAATTGCCATGTCCGTCCGCCAGCGCCCCGCCCCGTTCGGCCCAGCCGACCACCGGAAACCAGCGCATGCCGACACCGGCAAGGTAGCTGCGCTTGCCGCCCGCGGCCCAGTCCAGATAGGCCTCTGCCCAGGCGCGGGGGTTGGCATCCTCTGGGCGGTCGAATTGCGCCGACCCCATCCAGTCGGCGGCGGCCAGGTCGCGGCTGTCGCGGATCCCCATCCGGCGCTGCTCCGGCGTGTCGATCATGAACAGTCCGCCCAGCGACCAGAACGCCTGCCCGCCAAGGCTTTGCGGCCCCTCCATGTCGAGCATCAGCACACTGCGCCCGCGCCCTATGGCCTCGTGCGCGGCGACGAGCCCCGACAGCCCCGCCCCCACGATGATGATATCCGCATCCGCCATTCTGCCCTCCCCGGCCGTGCCGGAACGCTAAGCCATTGCGCCGCGACCTGTCCAACCTGACGCATGGTCAAACAAAAGCGGGAACCGTGCAACCGGTCCCCGCCCTGCCGTTTCTTCCGACGTCAAATACCCCGTAGGGTCCGGGGGGATAGCCCCCGGTGTGCACCGGGATCAGACCGTACGTTCGACCATCATCTTCTTGATGTTCGAAATCGCCTCCGCCGGGTTCAATCCCTTTGGGCAGGTCTTGGCGCAGTTCATGATCGTGTGGCAGCGATAAAGCTTGAAGGGATCCTCCAACTCGTCCAGGCGTTCGCCGGTCGCCTCGTCGCGGCTGTCGATGATCCAGCGATACGCATGCAACAGGGCGGCTGGCCCGAGGTAGCGATCGCCGTTCCACCAGTAGCTGGGGCACGCGGTGGAACACGACGCGCACATCACGCATTCATACAGACCATCAAGCTTCTTGCGGTCTTCGATCGACTGGCGCCACTCCTTGGCGGGGCGGTTCGTCTTGGTCTCGAGCCACGGCATGATCGACGCGTGCTGCGCGTAGAAATGCGTGAGATCGGGGATCAGGTCCTTGACCACCGGCATGTGCGGCAGCGGATAGATCTTCACGTCGCCCTTCACCTCGTCCATGCCATAGATACAGGCCAGCGTGTTGATCCCGTCGATGTTCATCGCACAAGACCCGCAGATCCCCTCGCGGCAGGACCGGCGGAAGGTCAGTGTGGGATCGATCTCGTTCTTGATCTTGATCAGCGCGTCCAGGATCATCGGGCCGCAGTCATCCAGATCGACGAAATAAGTGTCGACGCGCGGGTTCTTTCCGTCATCGGGGTTCCAGCGATAGATCTGGAACTTGCGCAGGTTTGTGGCCCCTTCGGGCTTGGGCCATGTCTTGCCCTTGGTCATGCGGGAATTCTTGGGCAGGGTCAGTTGAACCATGTCGCGTCTCCTTAAATGGTCTGGCCGGGCTTCAACGGCACCGCTGTCAGGCAGCGAGCCGTTGCGGGCCGGGATAGGATGGTGCGGATCATCTCGGCGCTTTCGCCATCGACGCCGACAATGGCGTCCTGCGCCAGCGCTGCGATTTCGGGACCCGTCGCATTGTCGACGATGCAGTCGGTGAAGGGCGCGACCAATTCCTTGGGCACCTGCGGGAAACGGGTGTAAATCGCTTCGGTCACGGCGGATTTGGCCGCGGTGCGCCCCGTTCGGTCCGCGGCCTGCTGGATTTCGACACAGGCCGACAGGATCAGCCCCGCGCATAGCCCAAGCGCCAAGCGCGCGGCGGCGACGCCGCCCTGCCGTTTGGGTTCTGTCAGACAGCGACCACGCATCGCGATCAGTACACCCGTGCCTTGGGCGCGATCTTTTTCAGGTCGATGCCGCCCTCGTTGTGGCTCGTGAGCGGCTGCAGGTGAACGCCGCGAAAGCCAAGGCTGGCCTCGTTGCCCTTGAACCAGACAAGGCTGTGCTTGCGCCAGTTCTCGTCATCGCGGTCGGGGTAGTCCTCGTGCGCATGTGCGCCCCGGCTTTCCTTGCGCGCGGCGGCTGCGGTGATTGTGGCCACCGCGTTGGGCATCAGGTTCGTCAGTTCCAGCGTCTCCATCAGGTCGGAGTTCCAGACCAGCGAGGTATCCGTGACCTTGAGGTCCGAGATCTTGCCCGCCACGGACTTCATTTTCTCTTCGCCCTCGGCCAGCGTCTTGTCGGTCCGGAAGACAGCGGCGTCGGCCTGCATCGTCTGCTGCATCTCGAGGCGCAGCTCTGCAGTGGGCACATGCCCCTTGGCATAGCGCAGCCCGTCAAAGCGGCTGAACGCGGCCTCGACCGATCGTTTGTTGGGCGTCGGCACGGGGGCCGCCGGGTCCACGGTTTCCTTGGCGCGGATCGCGGCGGCACGACCGAACACCACAAGATCGATGAGCGAATTCGAGCCCAGGCGGTTGGCCCCGTGCACCGAGGCGCACCCCGCCTCGCCCACGGCCATCAGGCCGGGTGCGACGTTGTCGGGGTCGTCCTTGGTCGGTGCCAGAACTTCGCCCCAGTAGTTCGTGGGGATGCCGCCCATGTTGTAGTGAACGGTCGGCAGCACCGGGATCGGCTCCTTGGTCAGGTCCACCCCCGCAAAGATCCGGGCGCTTTCACTGATGCCCGGCAGGCGCAGGTCCAGCGTTTCCTTGGGCAGGTGATTGAGGTGCAGGTGGATATGGTCTTTCTTTTCGCCGACGCCGCGGCCCTCGCGGATTTCCATGGTCATGCAGCGCGACACCACATCGCGCGAGGCCAGATCCTTGTAGGTCGGCGCGTAGCGTTCCATGAACCGCTCGCCTTCGGAGTTGGTCAGGTATCCGCCCTCGCCCCGCGCGCCTTCGGTGATCAGGCAGCCCGCGCCGTAGATCCCGGTGGGGTGGAACTGCACGAATTCCATGTCTTGCAGGGGCAGACCGGCACGCGCGGTCATGCCGCCGCCGTCACCGGTGCAGGTATGCGCGCTGGTGGCGCTGAAATACGCGCGGCCATAGCCGCCGGTGGCCAACACGACCATCTTGGCCGAAAACAAGTGCATCGTGCCGTCATCGAGCTTCCAGCACAGCACGCCCTGGCACACGCCATCGTCCGACATGATCAGGTCGATGGCGAAATATTCGATGTAGAATTCCGCGTTGTTCTTGAGACTCTGGCCATAGAGCGTGTGCAGGATCGCGTGGCCGGTGCGGTCGGCGGCGGCACAGGTGCGCTGAACCGGCGGGCCTTCGCCGAATTGCGTGGTGTGACCGCCAAAGGGCCGCTGGTATATCTTGCCCTCTTCGGTGCGCGAAAACGGCACGCCGTAGTGTTCAAGCTCGTACACCGCCTTGGGCGCTTCGCGGGCAAGGTATTCCATCGCATCCGTATCGCCCAACCAGTCGGAGCCCTTGACGGTGTCGTACATGTGCCACTGCCAGTTGTCCGGACCCATGTTAGACAGTGACGCGGCGATGCCGCCCTGCGCCGCGACGGTGTGGCTGCGGGTCGGGAACACCTTGGTCACGCAGGCCGTGCGCAGGCCCTGTTCGGCCATACCCAGTGTCGCGCGCAGGCCGGCACCGCCGGCGCCGACGACGACGACGTCGTATTCATGTGTCTCGTAATCGTAAGAAGCCATGTGTCGGTCTCCTGAGTGGATGCGTTAAAGCGCAAGGCGCGCGATGGCGAAAAGGCCGGTCGCGGCTGCGGCAAAGCTGATGCAGGTCATCACGACGATGCTGACCTTTTGTGCCAATCCGTGAACATAGTCCTCGATCAGGGTCTGCACACCGTCGTTGAAGTGTTTGAACGTCACAACGATCGTCAGCGTGGCCACGATCGCCGGGAAGGGGCGCCCGAAATAGGCGACCACATCGGCATGCGGCGCGCCCAGCATCGGCCCGAAGGTAAAGACGAAAAGGGGGATAAGAACCAGCAGCGCGCCGGAACTGACGGTCATGGACCAGAAATGCGCGGTGCCGGATTTGGCCGATCCAAGGCCAGCGGCCCGTTTGCGGTCTGTCAGATATTGCATGTCAGCGCCCTTTTCAGATCACGAGGATGGTCAGGATGGTCAGAACGAACGAGCCGCCGATGACCGCGTAGCCCATCTTGTAGGCCGTATCGAGGTCGAGGCCGACGCCCTGATCCCAGATGAGATGCCGCACGCCCGCGAGGGTGTGATACCACAGCCCCCACAGCGACAGGGTCATCACCAGATCGCCGAACCAGCTTGTCAGCACGCCGTTGGCCGTCGCATAGGCGTCGGCGGATGTCGCCGCGGCCAGGAACCACCACACCACCAGCAGCGCCGAGATCAGCATGGCGTTCCCCGTGATCCGCGTCAGGATCGAGGTCATCGACGTCAGTTGCGGGCGATAGATCGTTATATGCGGTGACAGGGGGCGGTTGCCCCGGTTCACATCGGCCATGAGGGATTCCCTTTTTGCAATCTCTTGCTGCTCTTTCTAACGCTTCTGACGCGACTGTCACGGGTCTGTGGCGCGATCAGGCGCGGTTAATTGGCGCGGTTGGCATAAAATGCCGCCGAAAGGGCCTGTTTTGTGATCACGCTTTAAATTGCTGTGATCACTGCACCGTCGCGCGGTCAAGATCGCTGAGCTGCCGCAGGGTTTCGCGCTGCAATTTGCGGCGGATCTGTGCGGGATAATCGTCAAAGCCATTGGCCGTGATGACAAAAGCGCCCTCGCCGGTAATCATGTTCTCGTAAAAATACCCGGTCAGATCGGTGTCGTCCGTCTCGATCGCAAGCGCATTCACGGTGATCCCCGCCGCGCGCAGCGCCCCGCGCTGATCCTGCGGCGCGACGCCTTCGTTCGATATGCCGTCGCCCGAGACGTCGATGACCCGGCGCTTGCACTGCGGCACGCCGTCAAAGGCGGCGCGCGCCGTGATCAACGCCTCGCCGATCGCGGTCGAGTAATTGCGCCAGACGCGCCGGTTGCCATCGATGGCGTCAGCCAGCGCGGCGACATCGGCGGCCGATGCGATGGCGGTCCAGGGGATCGTCTGGCGCTGGCGGGTGGCGCCGGTCCATTGGATCAGGGTGATATGTGCCGCTTGCTCGATCAGCGCGTCGATCACGATCCCGTCGCGCAGGGCGGCGGCCAGCCCGCTCATCTGCACGTCGTATTCGCGGCTATCCACGGATCCCGACACATCGACCGCCAGCACCAGCGCCAGATCGCAGGCACGGGCGGGACCGGTGGCGAGGCCGAGGCAGAGGATCAGAAACCGCAGGATCATGCGGCACAGACTAGCGCGAATTCACCGCCGCGTCGCCCCCGGTTACCCCGATCGCGCGGCTACATCGGCATCAGCGCCCAATAATCCAGGTCCAGCAAAACATGCGGCAGGTACTTGCCGTCCGCACCCCTGAGCGTGAACGCATCGCCCCCCTTGGTCGCCACCAGCCGCAGCCGGATCGCGCCCACGCCCGGGGCCGCGGTTTCGGCCTTGTCCAGAACTTCGGACCAGGCGCGCACCGTATCGCCCGCAAGGCAGGGATTGGCATGCGCGCCCCCGTTCAGCCCCACGACCATCTGCGCGTTGGCCAAGCCGTTGAACGACAGCGCGCGCGCCATCGAGATCACGTGCCCGCCATAGATCAGGCGGCTGCCATCAGGCCGGGCGGACGTGTCGAAATGAACCTTGGCGGTGTTCTGCCACAGGCGCGTGGCCATCATGTGTTCGGCCTCTTCGACGGTCACGCCATCGACGTGGTCGATCTTATCGCCCACCGCGTAATCGCCCCAGCGGTGCGGCTCGCCCGCGAGGGCGAAATCGTACTCGCTGAAATCAAGGCCCTCGGGAATCACCAGTTGCCCGGCATCCAGCGCCGCCGCCAGCTTTGGCACGACCGGGTCGGGCGCCGGCGCGTCGATGTCGCGTTTGCGCACCATCACCCAGCGGACATACTCCAGCACCGCTTCATCATGCTGGTTCACCCCGGTGGTCCGGACATAGACGACGCCGGTCTTGCCGTTGGAATTCTGCTTGAGACCGATGACTTCGGAGGTGCTGCGCAGGGTATCGCCGGGCCAGACCGGCTTGTGCCAGCGGCCTTCGGCATAGCCGAGGTTGGCCACCGCGTTCAGCGACACGTCGGGAACGGTTTTGCCGAACACCACGTGAAAGGCGATCATATCGTCCAGCGGGCTGAACGGCAGACCGCAGTTCTGCGCGAATTGATCCGATGAATACAGCGCGTGACGCGCGGGATAGAGCATGTGGTAAAGCGCGCGTTCACCCACCTTTACCGTGCGCGGCACCGCGTGGGTGATCGTCTCGCCCAGGGTGTAATCCTCGAAAAAGCGGCCCGGGTTGGTCTTGGCGCCGGTGTGCGTCGCGGTCATCACTGCGCCCCCAGCTTGATGTCGGGGTGATAGGTGCCGTCGGCGTCCTTTACCACCGCCTGACCGCAGCGCATGACGCCCGCGGCGTGGTCCCAGGTCTGCGTCGGCGTACCGTAAAGCTCCCAGCCCTTGTTCAGCGCGTCGGTCACCTTGTGGCAAAAGGCGGATGTGTCCTCTTCCGAGAGGAAGCGATAAAGTTTCATGGTCGTGCTCCGAAGGATCAGGAGGGGAAGGGCCAGACACCTGCCCACGTGTGAATTGCGGTGACGATGGCAAAGATGACCACCGTGATCACCGACAGGCGGATATAGGTGGCGCGGCCCGCATGCAGCGGCGCGGCCCAGCCCGGTTCGGCGCGGTTGATCACGATGACCTCGGCCACGGCCCAGGCCAGCATACCGCCGAACAGGATGATCGATGCCAGATCGCCGTTGACCAGCAAATGCGCCACCGCCCAGATCTTGACCGCCGTCAGTTGCGGGTGTCGGATCGTGCTTGCGGGCCAGGCCTTGGCCCCCTTGGCCGCGGACGACCCGTAGACCCAAAACGCCAGCAGCATCGCCGCGTTGTTGACATGCACCATGACGGCGGGCGGCGACCAGACAGGCACGAAATCGGCCCAGCGATAGCCCAGCACCATCGCCACGACCGACGCGCCCAGCACCAGCGCCACGACCCCCTTGCCGGCCGTGCCCATCGCGGCGCGCTGCGCGGGCATCAGCCGTTTGAAAAGATGGGCACCGGCCCAGAGGACAAGACCGAGAATCATGAGGGCCATGCGGGGTTACTCCGTTTTGAGGGCGTTGATCGCCTCTACCTTTGCCAGAGTTTCACGGGCCGTGGCAACGTGAAGGTTCTCGACGATGCGGCCATCGACCACAGCGACCCCCTGCCCCGTCGCCATCACCTCGTCGAAGGCGGCGATCTGGCGGCGGGCCAGATCGACCTCGGCATCGGACGGGGAAAAGGCGGTGTTGGCCACGTCGATCTGCGCGGGATGGATCAACGTCTTGCCATCGAAGCCCATGTCGCGGCCCTGTTCGCATTCGGCGGCCAGCCCCTCTTCATCCTTGAACGCGTTATAGACGCCATCGACGATCGCGATGCCATGCGCCTTGGCCGCCAGCACGCACAGGCCCAGACCCGTCATCATCGGCAGGCGGTCGGGGCGGGCGCGCACCTGCAACTCCTTGGCCAGATCGTTCGTGCCCATGACCATGCCCTGCAATTTCGGGTGGGCGGCGATCGCGGCGGCGTTCAGCATGCCGGCGGGCGTTTCCATCATCGCCCAAAGCGGCATATCGCCGGTCAGGGCCGCAAGCGCATCCAGATCACCCGGCGCGCCGACCTTGGGCAGCAGAATCGCGTCCGCCCCCATGCCGGCGGCCGCCTCGGCGTCCTGCGCCCCCCATTCGGTATCCAGCCCGTTGATGCGAATGATCTTCATCCGTGCACCATAGCCGCCCTGCGCCAGCGCTTCGGCCAGCGTGTCGCGCGCGGCGCGCTTTTCCTCGACCGTCACCGCGTCCTCCAGGTCGAATATGATCGCATCCACCGGCAGCCCCCGCGCCTTGTCCAGCGCGCGCGGCTTGGAGCCGGGAATATAAAGGACAGACCGCAGCGGGCGAGACAGCGACGACATGGCAAAACCTCCGGTTATAAAGTTGCGCGGAGAGGGGCATTTTTTTGCGAAGCTTTCAAGGGCAATCGCGCCGCATCGCAGCAAAAACCATCCGGGCGGCGGGCGCGACCGACCCGTTAACCAATATTTCAAGGCTTAGGACGGATGATCGGGAGGTCGCGGCATCCTGCATAGGGCCATCCCGGCATATCGCCGGACCATCCGGGCGGGGGCCCGCGACCGTTATTGATCCTGAACCGGGCCGCCCGGTCATCGCCGGGAAACCGGGCCCAACGGATGACAGCGGGTGTCGCCTTTGCATCGAAAGGCAGACGCGAATGACACGTTATTCAAAGATGTTTCACCTGGGCGCGCTGACCACCGCCGCCGCCCTTGTGATTGTCACCACGACGGATGCGCTGGCGCAATCGCCGCGCAACTGCGGACCGCGCGAGGTGGTCGTGACCCGGCTGGCGGAAGGGTACGGCGAAACGCGCCAGGCCATCGGGCTGGCGGCCAACGCCGCATTGATGGAGATCTTTGCCTCGACCGAGACGGGAAGCTGGACGATCACGGTGACGCTGCCCGGCGGGCTGACCTGCCTGATGGCGTCGGGGCAGTCCTATGAGGCGCTGAGCGAGCCCTTGCCCGCCCGCGGCATCCCGTCATAACGCGCGGGCGTCAAAACAGCCCGTCCCAGATCAGCTTGACCCCCGTCACACCAAGCAGGACATACGTCAGCGCAAAGAACAGGCGTTCGGGCACGACACGGTGGGCCCGAACGCCCAGCCACGCCCCCAAAAGCGCAAAAGGCGCCAGCGCCAGGTTGGCCGTCGCCGTCTGCCAGGTGAACATGCCCAAGGCGGCATAGGGCACGAACTTGGCGATATTGAGCACCCAGAAGACCAGAACCGTGGTCGCCTGAAACTGTGTTTTCGACAGCCTGCGCGAGAGCAGGTAGACGGCGGCAGGCGGTCCGCCCGCGTGGCTCACGAAACTGGTGAAGCCCGCCACGACCCCCGACAGCGCCCCCGCCCATGTCGGCAGCGCCTGTGTCGCGGCACGCACCAGCCCGCGGGCGACCGCGATCTGCCAGGCGACGAACGCAATCGAGATCCCCCCGATCAACAAGCGGAAAACGTCGGCCTCCGCCACGGTGTAGAGCGCCGCGCCCAGGGCCACGCCCGGCAGGCCGCCCGCCACCAGCAGCGCCGCGTCGCGGATGCTCCATTTTTGCCAGTAAGGGCGCAAAGTGCTGACATCGATCAGCATCAGCAGCGGCAGCATGACGCCCAGCGCCTGCCCCGGTTCGATCACCAGCGCCAGCACCGACGCCGCCGCAAACGCCGCACCCGACCCGAATCCGCCCTTGGAAATGCCGGCGAAAATCACCGCAGGCCCGGCAACCATGAAGAACGCCGCATCAAGAACGATCATGCAAGCGGTCTTTCGCCGGGTTGAAATTAATTTCGATCATCGCGGAACGTCAGGTCCGATCAAACGTTCTTTTTCCAGTACGTAACCATGCGAAATCAAAACTTCGAAAGGGAAGAAAATGAAACGTTTTCTGAGCACTACAGCTTTGGCCATCGTTGTTGCAACCTCGGCCCACGCGGCCGGTCATTCCAACGGAATTGGCGCCATGACGCAAATGGAATCAAGCGATTTCTTTGCGTCTGACCTGATCGGAATGCGCATCTACAATTCCGAGGTCGAACTTGACGCCATGGCGCCCGTGGCGGACGGCGCGGAATTGGAATGGGACGACATCGGCGAGATCAATGATCTGATCGTGTCGCCCGAGGGTGAGGTGAAGGCGGTGATCCTGGGTGTCGGCGGCTTCCTCGGTCTGGGGGAGCGTGACGTCGCCATTTCCATGGACAGCATCAAGATCATGACCGAAGAAGGCGACGCGGGCGATCGGTTTCTCGTCGTGACGACCAGCAAGGAAATGCTGGAGGCCGCGCCGGCCTTTGAGCGCGACATGAACGACAGCGCCGCGATGGAGCAATCCAGCGAGGCGACCGAAACCGCTATGTCCGACAGCGCGGACCGCACCATGCTGACGCCGCCCACGGTCGAGCGCGACGGCTATGCCGAATTGGACAGGGCCAAGATCGACGCCCTGACCGCGGAAGAACTGCAAGGGTCGTACGTTTACGGCCCCGATGACGAGACGGTAGGCGAAATCGACAGCTTGGTCCTGAATGACGGCGGCATGATCGAAAAAGTCGTGATCAACGTCGGCGGCTTCCTGGGATTGGGCGAAAAGCAGGTCGCGGTCACCTTCCCGGAACTGCGAGTGCTGCGCAACGTCGAGGGCGACGACACGCGCATCTACATCGACAGCACCGAGGAGGCGCTGGAAGCTCTGCCCGAATACGAGGGATAAGCGCATCTGGCCCCAGGCCGGTCGAAAGCCGGGCCGCTCCCGATCGGAGCGGCCCATTTTCGTGTGGCACGACATCGTGGTCGGTTTCCACGCGCTTGCGCCGCGCGTCCCGACGGGATAGCACAGGCGCAAATTTAACCCATCGCGAGGATATTTTTCATGGCCAGACCCAAAATCGCCCTCATCGGCGCAGGTCAGATCGGCGGCACGCTTGCCCATCTGGCAGCCATCAAGGAACTGGGCGACGTTGTCCTGTTCGACATCGCCGAAGGCATTCCGGAGGGCAAGGCGCTCGACATCGCGGAAAGCGGCCCGGCCGAAGGTTTTGACGCGGCCATGTCCGGCACCCAGTCCTATGCCGATATCGCGGGCGCGGACGTGTGCATCGTCACCGCCGGGGTCGCCCGCAAGCCGGGAATGAGCCGCGACGACCTGTTGGGCATCAACCTCAAGGTCATGAAATCCGTGGGCGAAGGCATCAAAGCCCATGCGCCCGACGCATTCGTCATCTGCATCACCAACCCTCTCGACGCGATGGTCTGGGCGCTGCGCGAATTTTCCGGCCTGCCGCACGAAAAGGTCTGCGGCATGGCGGGTGTTCTCGACTCCGCGCGCTTCCGCCACTTCCTTGCCGAGGAATTCAAGGTGTCGATGCGTGACGTCACGGCCTTTGTGCTGGGCGGGCACGGCGACACGATGGTGCCGCTGGTGCGCTATTCCACGGTCGCGGGTATCCCCCTGCCCGATCTGGTAAAGATGGGCTGGACCACCCAGGAAAAGCTTGACGCGATCGTGCAGCGCACCCGTGACGGCGGCGCCGAAATCGTCGGCCTGCTGAAAACCGGCTCCGCCTTCTATGCGCCCGCGACATCGGCCATCGAGATGGCCGAGGCCTACCTCAAGGACCAAAAGCGCGTGCTGCCCTGCGCCGCGCATGTGGATGGCGCCTATGGCCTCAACGGCTTCTACGTCGGCGTGCCCACGGTGATCGGCGCAGGCGGAATCGAACGCGTGGTCGAGATTTCGATGAACAAGGACGAGCAGGCGATGTTCGACAATTCCGTCAAGGCCGTCAAAGGCCTTGTCGAGGCGTGCAAGGGCATCGACGAGACCCTCAAGTAATCACGTCTGACCAGACAGGTGAATCGGCGCGCCCTTTGCGGCGCGCCGATTTGCTTTCAGGCCACGGATCGGTGGGCTTTTCGCCGCCAATGCGACCATTTTCAGCGATTTTTTGAATAATTCCGGGATTCGGCCTGCAAAGTCGTTTTCGAGAGATATTTTGTGATCACAGCATTTTGGGGTGTGATCACAAATGTCGGTTTTCGCTGGCATAAGGCCCCCAACTTCCAAATAGTGTTTTCGGAGCCTTCGCTAGAGGGCGTATACCGCGATCTGAACCGAAACTGAACGGGATCCATTTTATGAATATCCACGAATACCAGGCCAAAGCCCTGCTGCGCAGCTTTGGCGCCCCTGTGTCCGACGGGCGCGTGGTGCTGAAAGCCGAAGACGCCAAGAACGCCGCAGGAGAACTGGATGGCCCATTGTGGGTGGTCAAGGCCCAGATCCACGCGGGCGGACGCGGCAAGGGAAGCTTCAAAGAGGCCGACGCCGGCGAAAAGGGCGGTGTCCGGCTGACGAAATCCGTGGAAGAAGCCGCCGAAGAGGCCAAGCGCATGCTCGGCCGCACGCTGGTCACGCACCAGACCGGCCCCGCCGGCAAACAGGTCAACCGCATCTATATAGAAGACGGATCGGGCATCGAAACCGAGATGTACCTCGCGCTGCTGGTGGACCGCCAGACAAGCCGCGTGTCCTTCGTCTGTTCGACCGAGGGCGGCATGGACATCGAGGAGGTGGCCGCCGCCACGCCGGAAAAGATCCTGAGCTTCAGCGTCGATCCCGCAACCGGATACCAGGCCTTTCACGGCCGCCGCATCGCGTTTTCGCTGGGACTGACCGGAAAGCAGGTCAAGCAATGCGTGAACCTGATGGGCATCCTCTATTCCGCCTTCATCGAAAAAGACATGGAGATGCTTGAGATCAACCCGCTGATCGTCACCGACGGCGGCGAACTCAAGGTGCTGGACGCTAAGGTCAGCTTTGACGGCAACGCGATGTACCGCCACGCCGATATCGCGGAACTGCGCGACACCACCGAGGAGGACCCCAAGGAACTGGAAGCCTCCAAGTACGACCTCAACTATATCGCGCTGGATGGCGAGATTGGATGCATGGTCAACGGTGCGGGCCTTGCGATGGCCACGATGGACATCATCAAGCTGTACGGCGCCGAACCTGCCAACTTTCTTGACGTCGGCGGCGGCGCGACCAAGGAAAAGGTCACCGAAGCGTTCAAGATCATCACGTCGGATCCGCAGGTCAAAGGCATCCTGGTCAATATCTTCGGCGGCATCATGCGCTGCGATGTGATCGCCGAGGGCGTGGTCGCCGCAGTCAAGGAAGTGGGCCTCAAGGTGCCGCTCGTCGTGCGCCTGGAGGGTACGAACGTGGACGCGGGCAAGAAGATCATCAACACCTCGGGTCTGGACGTCATCGCGGCGGACGACCTCAAGGATGGCGCCCAGAAGATCGTGAAAGCGGTCAAGGGCTGACATGGCGGTGCCGGGGGCCTGGTCCCCGGCGGCTGCCTCTGCCACCGATCAAGGACTGGACCCGATGACCGAAACCCCGCGCACATCGCCGATACTGGCAGGGCTTGCCCTGCTGGGAACGGGCTTGGTGCTGCGTCGCTGGCAGCCCCGGCTGCTGGACATGCCCGAACGGGCCGAGGGGGCCAGCGACGCCGGCACCCCGGCCCAGCGCGTCGCACGTAAAGGCCGGGACGGCGTGGCCACCGTGTTGCCGGACAACATGACCGGGGCCATCGGGCGATCGCTGATCGTCATGGGCGCGGGGCTTTTGGCTCTGCGCGCGCTGGATCTGCTGGTGGACGAGGACGACACGATTTTCTGACCGAACCGAATTCAGGGCGGGCCGGACCCGCCATAAAGACCGAACTGACCAAGGAGCCACACATGGCCGTACTTATCGACGAAAACACCAAAGTCATCTGCCAGGGCCTCACCGGCTCGCAGGGGACGTTCCACACCGAACAGGCGATCGCCTATGGCACCAAGATGGTCGGCGGCGTGACCCCGGGCAAGGGCGGCAGCACGCATCTTGACCTGCCCGTCTTCAACTCGGTCCACGAGGCCAAGCACGTGACCGAGGCCAACGCGTCGGTCATCTATGTCCCGCCCCCCTTTGCCGCCGATTCCATTCTGGAAGCCATCGACGCCGAGATGGAGCTGATCGTCTGCATCACCGAAGGCATCCCGGTGCTGGACATGATGCGCGTGGCGCGCGCGCTCGAAGGCTCCAAGTCGCGGCTGATCGGGCCGAACTGCCCCGGCGTGATCACGCCCGACGCCTGCAAGATCGGCATCATGCCGGGCCATATCCACAAGCGCGGCTCCTGCGGGGTCGTTTCGCGCTCGGGCACGCTGACCTACGAGGCGGTCAAGCAGACCACCGACATGGGTCTGGGGCAATCGTCGGCCGTGGGTATCGGCGGCGACCCGATCAAGGGCACCGAACATATCGACGTGCTCGAGATGTTCCTCGCGGACCCGGAAACGCAGTCGATCATCATGATCGGCGAGATCGGCGGCTCTGCCGAGGAAGACGCGGCACAGTTCCTGGCCGATGAGAAGAAGAAGGGCCGCTGGAAGCCCACCGCCGGGTTCATCGCCGGGCGCACCGCCCCTCCGGGCCGCCGCATGGGCCACGCGGGCGCAATCGTCGCCGGTGGCAAGGGCGGCGCCGAGGACAAGATCGAAGCGATGCGCGCCGCGGGCATCGTGGTGGCCGACAGCCCCGCAACCCTGGGCGAGGCCGTGCAGGAAGCCATCGACAAGGGCTGATCATCGGCCCCGAACACCCGCCGCGTCGCGGTTGAAGGATACGGAATGACATTCACCAAGTCAGTCAGAACCTGCTTTCGCAAGTACTTCACCTTTTCGGGCCGCGCCTCGCGGTCCGAATACTGGTGGTTCATTCTGTTTCTTCTTTTGGGGGGCGTTGTCGCCAATGTCGTCGACAGCGCCGTCTTCGGGTTCGGCCAGATCGCCACGGCGCCCGGCGCGGCGGCGGTGGACGCCGGCAACGGCCCGGTGTCGGGCCTGTTTTCGCTGGCCACGCTGATCCCGTCGCTGTCGGCAGGCTGGCGCAGGATGCATGACACCGGGCGATCCGGCCTGTATCTGCTCTATCCGATCATCGTGATGATCGGCGTGACGATGTTCCTGGGCCTGCTTGGCGGCTTCACCGCTGTGCTGACCGGGGACCTTGGCGCGATCATTGCCGGTGCCGGCGGCCTTGTACTTGCGATGGCGACCATCATCTTGGTGCTGTCTCCCCTGATTGTGCTGTGGTGGCTGACGCGCCCCTCGCACCCCGGCCAGAACGCTTACGGTCCCAACCCACACGAGGTATCCCCATGACCGACCATCCCGCCAACGACCAGTTCCACGCCTCCAGCTTCATGCAGGGGCACAATGCGGAATACCTCGAGCAGATGTACGCGCGCTATGCCAACGACCCCGGCGCGGTGGATGAGGCATGGCAGGCGTTCTTCAAGGCGCTTGGTGATGACGAGGTCAGCGTCAAGAAGGAGGCGTCGGGCCCGTCCTGGGCCCGGCCGGATTGGCCGCCGCAGCCCGCCGACGAGATGACCGCCGCCCTGACCGGCGAATGGCCCGTGCCCCAGGCAGAGGTGCGCGCGGCAGGCGACAAGATCAAGGCGAAGGCCGGCGAGCAGGGCGTCGCCGTCACCGACGATCAGGTCAAGCGCGCCGTTCTGGACAGCATTCGTGCGCTGATGATCATCCGCGCCTACCGGATCCGGGGGCACCTGGTCGCCGATCTGGACCCGCTGGGCATGCGCGAGACGACGCCCCATCCGGAACTGGACCCGAAATCCTACGGCTTCACCGAAAGCGACATGGACCGGCCGATCTTCATCGATCAGGTGCTCGGGCTGGATATTGCCAGCATGCGCGAGATCATCGACATCGTGAAGCGCACCTACTGCGGCACCTTCGCGTTGCAGTACATGCACATTTCCGACCCCGAGCAGTCGGCCTGGCTGAAAGAGCGGATCGAGGGCCTGGGCAAGGAAATCTCGTTTACTCGCGAAGGCCGCCGCGCGATCCTCAACAAGCTGGTCGAGGCCGAAGGCTTCGAGAAGTTCCTGCACGTCAAATACATGGGCACCAAACGGTTCGGCCTTGATGGTGGCGAAAGCCTGATCCCCGCGATGGAGCAGATCATCAAGCGCGGCGGCAACCTCGGGCTGCAGGACATCGTGATCGGCATGCCCCACCGCGGCCGCCTGTCGGTGCTCGCCAACGTGATGGCAAAGCCCTACCGCGCGATTTTCAACGAATTCCAGGGCGGCAGCTTCAAGCCCGAGGACGTCGATGGATCGGGCGACGTGAAATACCACCTTGGCGCCAGTTCGGATCGCGAATTCGATGGCAACATCGTGCACCTGTCGCTGACCGCCAACCCCAGCCACCTTGAAGCCGTGAACCCCGTCGTTCTGGGCAAGGCCCGCGCCAAGCAGGACCAGCTCAAGGATGCGGAACGCACCAAGGTCATGCCGATCCTGCTGCACGGCGACGCCGCCTTTGCCGGTCAGGGCGTCGTGGCGGAATGTTTCGCGCTTTCGGGTCTGCGGGGTCACCGGACGGGCGGCACAATGCACCTGGTGGTCAACAACCAGATCGGGTTCACCACCGCGCCGCATTTCTCGCGCTCCTCGCCCTATCCGACCGACAATGCGCTTGTGGTCGAGGCACCGATCTTTCACGTCAACGGCGACGATCCCGAAGCCGTGGTTCACGCCGCCAAGGTCGCCACCGAGTTCCGCCAGAAATTCCACAAGGACGTGGTGATCGACATCTTCTGCTACCGCCGCTTCGGTCACAACGAAGGCGACGAGCCGATGTTCACCAACCCGGTGATGTACAAGAAGATCAAGGGCCAGAAGACCACGCTCAGCCTTTACACCGAACGGCTGGTCAAGGATGGGCTGATCCCCGAAGGCGAGATCGAGGACATGAAGGCCGCCTTCCAGGCGCATCTGAACGAAGAGTTCGAATCCGGCAAGGAATACCGCCCCAACAAGGCCGACTGGCTGGATGGCAAGTGGTCGCACCTCGACCGGATGAAGGAAAAGCGATACCAGCGCGGCAAGACCGCCATCGACAAGAAGACCCTCAAGGATGTCGGTCGCGCACTGACCACCGCACCGGACGATTTCCCGATGCACAAGACCATCGGGCGACTGCTGGACGCCAAGCGCGAGATGTTCGAGACCGGCAAGGGCTTCGACTGGGCCACGGGCGAGGCGCTGGCCTTCGGATCGCTGCTGACCGAAGGCTACCCTGTGCGCCTGTCGGGCCAGGACAGCACCCGCGGCACGTTTTCGCAGCGTCACTCGGGGCTGATCAACCAGGACACCGAGGAACGCTTCTATCCGCTGAACCATATCCGCGACGAACAGGCCCATTACGAGGCGATCGATTCGATGCTGTCGGAATATGCCGTCCTCGGGTTCGAATACGGCTATTCGCTGGCCGAACCCAATGCCCTGACCCTGTGGGAAGCGCAGTTCGGCGACTTTGCCAATGGCGCGCAGATCATGTTCGACCAGTTCGTCAGCTCGGGCGAAAGCAAGTGGCTGCGGATGTCGGGCCTCGTGTGTCTGTTGCCGCACGGCTTCGAGGGGCAGGGCCCCGAACACTCCTCCGCCCGGCTCGAGAGGTTCCTGCAGATGTGCGGACAGGACAACTGGATCGTCGCCAACTGCACGACGCCGGCCAACTATTTCCACATCCTGCGCCGGCAGTTGCACCGCTCGTTCCGCAAGCCGCTGATCCTGATGACCCCGAAATCGCTGTTGCGTCACAAGCTCGCGGTCAGCACGGCGGATGAATTCACCACCGGGTCCAGCTTTCACCGGGTGTTGTGGGACGACGCCCAGCATGGCAATTCCGACACCAAGCTGGCGGCCGACGACAAGATCAGGCGCGTGGTGATGTGTTCGGGCAAGGTTTACTACGACCTGCTCGAGGAACGCGACGCCCGCGGCATCGACGATGTCTATCTGCTGCGGATCGAACAATACTACCCCTTCCCCGCGATGAGCCTCGTCAAGGAGCTCGAGCGTTTCAAGGGCGCCGAAATGTTCTGGTGCCAGGAAGAGCCCAAGAACCAGGGGGCCTGGACCTTTATCGAGCCCAATATCGAATGGGTTCTGGGCCGCATCGACGCCACCCACAAGCGGCCGCACTACGTCGGCCGCGCGACATCCGCCTCGCCCGCGACCGGGTTGGCCAGCCAACACAAAGCCCAACAAGCAGCGCTCGTCGACGAAGCACTGACGATTGAAGGAAAGTGACGATGACAACCGAAGTACGTGTGCCCACGCTGGGCGAATCCGTGACCGAAGCAACCGTGGCGACCTGGTTCAAGAAACCCGGCGACGCCGTTGCGGTCGATGAAATGCTCTGCGAACTGGAAACCGACAAGGTGACCGTCGAAGTGCCCAGCCCCGCGGCCGGCACGATGGGCGACATCGTCGCGGCCGAAGGCGAAACCGTGGGCGTTGACGCGCTGTTGGCCACGATCGCCGAAGGCGATGCCAAGCCCGGCAGCGCGGCCAAGTCCGAGAAGGCGCCCGAGCCCAAGGCCGACGCCGCCCCCGAAGACAGCCCCGCGCCCAAGTCCGGCGGCGGTGCATCGGTCGATGTGATGGTTCCCACGCTGGGCGAAAGCGTGTCCGAAGCCACGGTCAGCACATGGTTCAAGAAAGTCGGCGATACCGTGGCGCAGGATGAGATGCTCTGCGAGCTTGAGACCGACAAGGTCAGCGTCGAAGTGCCAAGCCCCGCGGCAGGCACCCTGACCGAGATCCTCGCCGAGGAAGGCAGCACGGTTGAGGCCTCCGCCAGACTTGCCGTGATCACCTCGGGCGAGGGTGCCGCCGCGTCGGCCCCCGCGCAGGAAGAAGCCCCCGCCCCCGCCGCGCAAAAATCCGGGACCGGCAGCGGCAAGGACATAGAGGACGCGCCCTCGGCCAGGAAAGCGATGGCCGAGGCCGGCCTCAGCCGCGATCAGGTCACCGCATCGGGCCGCGATGGCCGCGTGATGAAGGAAGACGTCGCCCGCGCGCTGGAGGCCGGCAAGGCCGCCGCGCCGGCGCCGGCAGCGGCGGCAGCGCCCCGCGCGCCGGTCAGCGCCGATGACGCCAGCCGCGAGGAGCGGGTCAAGATGACCCGCCTGCGCCAGACCATCGCCAAGCGTCTGAAAGACAGCCAGAACACCGCCGCGATGCTGACCACCTACAACGAGGTGGACATGACCGAGGTCATGGCGCTCCGCAACGAATACAAGGACCTTTTCTTGAAGAAGCACGGCGTCAAGCTGGGCTTCATGTCCTTTTTCACCAAGGCCTGCGTGCATGCCCTGCGCGAGGTGCCCGAGGTCAATGCCGAGATTGACGGCACCGACATCGTCTACAAGAACTTCGTGCATATGGGCATCGCCGCGGGCACGCCCACGGGGCTCGTGGTGCCGGTCATTCGCGACACCGACCAGATGAGCTTTGCCGATATCGAGAAGGCGATCGCCGAGAAAGGCGCCCGTGCGCGCGACGGCAAGCTCTCGATGGCGGAAATGCAGGGCGGCACCTTCACCATCTCCAACGGTGGCGTCTACGGCTCGCTGATGTCCTCGCCGATCCTGAACCCGCCGCAATCGGGCATTCTCGGCATGCACAAGATCCAGGACCGTCCCATGGCCGTGAACGGCAAGGTCGAGATCCGTCCGATGATGTATCTCGCCCTCAGCTACGACCACCGCATCGTCGACGGGAAGGGCGCGGTCACCTTCCTCGTCCGCGTCAAGGAAGCGCTCGAGGATCCGCGCCGCCTGCTGATGGATCTCTGAGCACCAATTGCTTGCGCACGCCCGCCCCCTTGTGTGTAGGGTGGGCGCATCGATCCAACGCCAACAAGGACAGACAACACAATGACCGAAACAACCGTCCTCGCCCTCTACGGCCTTCTGGTGCTGCTGACGATCCTTCTCCAGGCCACGGGCGCCATGCAGCAGCTCGGCATGGGGTACCTGATGTCCAGCCGGGACGAACATCGCACCGTCAAGGGCATGACCGCCCGTCTGGGCCGCGCACTCGACAACTCGGTCGTCGCCATGGCGCTGTTTGCGCCCGCCGTGCTGCTGCTGGTGGCCACCGACAAGACCGGCAACGGCTCGCTGCTCGCGACCCAGGTCTTCCTGCTGGCGCGGGTCGTCTACCTGCCCGCCTACATCTTCGGCATCGTCGGCGTGCGAACCCTGGCCTGGCTCTTTGGCTTCGCCACCACCATAATCCTTTACCTGATGGCCCTGTGATGACGCCGGAACTCACGGTCCTCGCACTCGCCGGGCTGTTGCAGATCGGCCAATTCGTGCTGATGGCGGTGCCCGCCAACCTCGAACTCGGTCCGGCAAAGACACTCAGCCCGCGCGACCGCGACCGGTTGGGCGGCGACATGATCGACATGGTCAGCACGCGCACCGCGCGCCTGATCCGCGCCATGAACAACCATTTCGAGGCGCTGATCCTCTTCACCATCGCCGCCGTCGTGATCCACCTGAGCGGTCAGTCGACCGCTTTCACCGCCGCCTGCGCCTGGACCTACCTCGCGGCGCGCGTGCTCTACGTTCCCGCCTACGCGTTCGGCTGGACGCCCTGGCGCTCCTACATCTGGTTCATCGGCCTGTTGGCCACCCTCTCCATGCTGGCGGCCGCCCTTATCTGAGGCTTCCAAATGGATAAAAATACCGCGGGGGACGGTGCCTTGGCACCGGGGGGCAGCGCCCCCTGACCCCGATCGAGAAAGGACAGACAATGGCAAATTATGACGTCATCATCATCGGCTCCGGCCCCGGCGGATATGTCGCCGCGATCCGCTGCGCGCAGCTCGGCCTGAAGACCGCATGCGTCGAAGGGCGCGACACCCTGGGCGGCACCTGCCTCAACGTCGGTTGCATCCCCTCCAAGGCGCTCCTGCACGCCAGCCACATGCTGCACGAGGCAGAGCACAATTTCGCCGCCATGGGTCTCAAGGGCAAATCGCCGTCGGTCGACTGGACGAAGATGCTGAAGTACAAATCCGAAACGATCGAAACGAACACAAAGGGCATCGAATTCCTGTTCAAGAAGAACAAGATCGACTGGATCAAGGGCTGGGCGTCGATCCCCGAGGCCGGGCGCGTCAAGGTCGGTGACGACATTCACGAGGCCAAGAACATCATCATCGCATCGGGCTCCGAACCATCGTCCCTTCCCGGCGTCGAAGTGGACGAAAAGGTTGTCGTGACCTCCACCGGCGCGCTGGAACTGGGCAAGGTGCCCAAGAAGATGGTGGTGATCGGTGCCGGCGTCATCGGGCTTGAACTGGGCTCGGTCTATGCGCGCCTCGGCTCCGAGGTGACGGTGGTCGAATTCCTCGATGCCATCACGCCGGGCATGGACGGCGAGGTGCAGAAAAACTTCCAGCGGCTCCTCAAGAAGCAGGGTCTGAGCTTCGTCATGGGCGCTGCGGTGCAAAAGACCGAAGCCACCAAGACCAAGGCCAAGGTCCATTACAAGCTGCGCAAAGACGACAGCGAGCATGTGATCGACGCCGATGTCGTGCTGGTCGCGACCGGCCGCAAGCCCTTCACGGAGGGCCTGGGCCTCGACAAGCTCGACATGCAGATGACCAAGCGCGGTCAGATCCAGGTCAACGATCACTGGCAGACATCCGTGCCCGGCATCTATGCCATCGGCGACGCGATCGAAGGGCCGATGCTCGCGCACAAGGCCGAGGACGAGGGCATGGCCGCGGCCGAGCAGATCGCGGGCAGACATGGGCACGTGAATTACGGCGTTATCCCCGGCGTGATCTACACCCACCCCGAGGTCGCCAATGTCGGCATGACCGAGGACGCGTTGAAGGAAGCGGGCCGCGCCTACAAGGTCGGCAAGTTCAGCTTCATGGGCAACGGCCGCGCCAAGGCGAACTTTGCCGGGGACGGCTTTGTCAAAATTCTCGCGGACAAGGACACCGACCGCATTCTGGGCGCGCATATCATCGGCCCAGCGGCGGGCGATCTCATTCATGAAATCTGCGTCGCGATGGAATTCGGCGCGTCGGCGCAGGATCTGGCAATGACCTGCCACGCGCATCCCACCTACTCCGAAGCGGTGCGCGAGGCCGCGCTGGCCTGCGGCGACGGCGCGATCCACATGTGATGCCCTTGGGCACGGCGCGCGCCCTCCCCAGCGCGCCGTGCCCCCCCTTTCTTTCGGTGGGCAGCTGCGACGATTGCCAACACCGATGATCCGCCACGGTGCCGCCGGGCAAGGGCGCTGGCGGATTATTGCCGAAAATTTCGTCGTTTTCCCAAGCGGCTCTAGTCTTTCAATCACTGGCGTGCGGCGTGGTGCCGCGGCCCCGGACTTGAAAGAGGACTACGCATGGAACGTCGATCCGCATTGAAACTCATCGGAGGCGCTGCCGCGCTCCTGACCCTGACCGCCTGCGCCCAGCCAGAGACGGCGCCCGATATCGTCGATCTGGCCATCGCCACACCCGAGTTGAGCACGCTTGTCACCGCGCTTCAGGCCGCCGACCTGGTGGACACACTGCGCGGGCCCGGCCCCTTCACCGTGTTCGCGCCGACGAACGCGGCCTTCGCGGCCCTGCCCGCGGGCACCGTCGAAAACCTTCTGCTGCCCGAGAACAAGGACCAGCTCGTCAGCGTCCTGACCTATCACGTCGTGCCCGGTGCCATCACCTCCGGCGAGGTGCTGGGCCAACGGCTGGATGTCGCGACCGTGCAGGGTGGCACCCTGGATGTGAACGGAATCGTGGGGAAATTCGGCAGCGGCGTGCGCGTGAACGGCGCCAACGTCATCACCGCCGACATCATCGCGTCGAACGGTGTGGTGCATATCATCGACCAGGTGCTGTTGCCCTGATCGTCACCCCGCGGCGGCGGGCCCGTCGGCTCGCCCGGCCCTGACGCGGAACCGGCCCCTTACCACATCGTCTTGGCGGCGCGCTCCCCCCACGCGCCGTCATACGCCGCTCCGCCTTCCTCGCCCGATGTCACCTCGGCCAGGATCTGGCCCGGCGTCGGCAGATCGGCGGTGCGGCCCTGTGCTGCGGTCCACAGGCCGGACCGTATCAGCGCCCGGGCGCATTGGGTGTAGACCTCGGCGATCCGGATCACGATGACGGTCGCGGGCTGTCGGCCGTCCTTGTCGAACCGCGCGCGCAGTCCGGCATCGTCGGTCAGCCGCGCGCGGCCATTGACCCGTACCACCGTGTTCGATCCCGCCACCATGAACATCAGCGACACGCGCCCATCGGTCACGATGTTGCGCAGGCTGTCCAGACGGTTGTTGCCGCGCCAGTCGGGCAGCGCCAGCGTGCCTGGGTCAAGTTCCAGCACCACGGGGCCGTCGTCGCCGCGCGGGCTACCGTCGGTGCCCTCTGTGCCGACGGTGGTCAGAACGCAGAACTTCGACGCCATGATCCAGTCGCGGTACAGCGGTGTCAGATGCCGTGCGACCTTGCGTAGCGACGGCGCTCCGGGCGAACCGTAATGCACCTCCAATTCGGTCTGATCCTCAATCCAGCGCATCGACCTTCCTCACATATCCCAAGTCCGCCATCAGCGCATCGGAGCGCCCTTCGACCGAGGCCTCGAGCTCTGACATGAACTCCGCCCGGCTCAGTCCGGTCTTCATCTCGGGCAGGAATTCGACAACCGCCACGCCGGGGCGGCGGATGATCCCCTTGCGCGGCCACAGCAGCCCGACATTCGTGGCCACCGGCACGCAGGGCTGACCAAGCTGGTCATACAAGATCGCCGTGCCCACCTTGTAGGGCAGCCGCTGTCCCGGCGCGACGCGGGTGCCCTGGCTGTAGATGATCAGTTGCCCCGGCTCGATCCGCCCGGCATCGACATCGCGCACCATCTTTTCGATCGCACTGCCGCGCTTGCCGCGATCGACCGGGACACAGCCGATCCGCTTGGCGTATTGACCGATGATCGGCAGATAGAGGATTTCCTTTTTCATGATGAACTTGCCCGCCGGAAGCGCATTGAAAATCATGATGATATCCAGAAACGACTGGTGTTTCGAGGCGATCAGCGCCTCGTGTTGCGGCACCTCTCCGCGCACCTCGCAGCGGATGCCGACCATCCAGCGCGCACTCCACATCACCCAGCGGCACCACGTCTTGCAGGCCGCATAGGCGCCCTTGCGGCTGAAAAGCGCCCAGGGCATGAACGCCAGCCCGATGACGGCCATCGCGAGATAGATCTGACCCACGAAAATCAGCGACCGGATCCATTGAAACGACATCAGGCAAGCTCCCTCAGAGTGCGGCGCGCGGCGGCACCCGTGGCGGCAAAGGCGACGATGGCCGCCAGCAGCGGAACCAGCAGCGGGATCGCCCAGTGCCAGCCCTGGAACCCTATCCCGGTCAGGACGCTGCCGGCGTCGGATGCGCGCGGCAGGGCCAACATCGCCGCCATGCCAAGCGCCGTGCCGATCGCCGCCCCCCCAAGCGCGCGCAGGGTAAAGCGCCGCACAAAGGCGCGCGCGATGTAGGTGTCGGTCGCGCCCACCAGGCGCAGCACCGCGATCACCTGCGCATTTGCGGCAAGGGCCGCATGGGCCGCAAGCGTGACCATCGCCCCCATTGTCAGGGCAATGAGCAGCGTGGACAGCCACCCAAGCGCCCGCAACCGGTGGGCGGCCTGCACCAGCGGCGCGCGCCAGCGGGTGTGATCGTCAAGCACGGCACCAGGCACTTCGGCCTGCAGCCGCAAGCGCAGCCCGGTGGCGTCAAACCCGTCCGGCGCCTCGATCACCTCGATCAGGCGGGGCACCGGCAGGGCATCGAGCGCCAGATCCGGGCCCAGCCACGGCGCGAGCAGCGCTTGTTGCTCCGCATCCGTCAGGGCGCGGGCGGATTGCACGCCGCGCGTCGTCTCCAAAAGGCGCAGGGCGGCTTCTGTCTGGGCGGCGCGCTGATCCTGCGGCGCCACGATCCGGATCGTCGAGGAGCGCGCCAATTCGTCACCCCATCGCGCGGCCAACCGCCCCGACGCCAGCGACAGCGCCAGCGTGAAGACCGCCAGAAAGGCCATCGTCGCGGCCGCGAACAGCGTCAGCTGCGCGGTAAAGCCGGTACGCGGCACGACGCGGTCGGCCTGTGTGTCGCCGGCCGCCAGCGCGCCCAGGTTTCCCAGCCCGAGGTTCACAGATCGGCCCCCGCCAGTTGCACCCGCCGGTTGGCGATGCGCAGCACGCGCGCCTGGACATGCACCTTGGCTGCACGGATCAGGCTCAGGTCATGGGTGGCGATCAGCACCGTCTTGCCCATCTTGTTCAGCTCGACCAGCAAACGCAGTAGCCGCTGCGACATGTCCCAATCGACGTTGCCGGTCGGTTCGTCCGCAAGCACCACATCGGGCGACATGATCACCGCGCGGGCCAGCGCCGCGCGCTGCCGTTCGCCGCCCGACAGTTCCGGCGGCAGGGCCTGCGCCCGCTCGGTCAGGCCGACCCAGGCCATCAGGTCGTCCAGATCGGCCTCGGCGGCCTTGGCGTCGCGGCCCGACGCGGTCAGCGGCAATGCGATGTTTTCAGCGACGGGCAGATGGTTGAGAAACTGGCAATCCTGGTGCACCACGCCCATCCGCCGGCGCAGATGCGCGACATCGTCGCGCTGCATCGCGCGCACGTCCGCCCCAAAAATCCGCACGACGCCCGCCGTCGGCAGCAGCGCACCGTAGCACAGCTTGAGCAGCGTGGTTTTCCCCGCCCCCGACGGACCGGTCAGAAAGTGAAACGATCCGGGCGCCAGTTTGACCGATATATCGGACAACAGCTCCCCCCCGCCATAACTATAGGCCACGTTTTCAAGCTCGATCACCGTCGTCCCCGCATTGGTTGGATCTGTTGTGCCTCAGCACCGTTTGGGTTTCAATGCGCAGCTTGGCGTCGCCCCGGCCCAAATTGCACTTTTCGATGTGCTTTCCAAGGCATATGCTGTTTCAATAGGTAAGGCAGATAGAAAAAATAATAGCAGGACACGACATGCGGCTGATATGTCCAAATTGCGATGCGCAGTACGAAGTACCTGACGAGGTCATGCCGGAGACCGGTCGCGATGTGCAGTGCTCCAATTGTGGGCAGACATGGTTTCAGCATCACCCCGACCACGCGCCGGCGGAAGAGACCGCCGATCGGGACGCGTTCGATGAGCCGCACAGCGGCCCCGAAGACCCGGATGAAGAGGTGATTACCGCGCCCGAAGCGGAACCGGAACCCGAGCCGCAGCAAAAGCCGGAGCAGCGCATTCGCAAGTCGCTGGACCCCGACGTGGCGGATATCCTGCGCCAGGAGGCAGAGCACGAGGCGCAGGTGCGCCGCAAGGAGACACCCGCGCCGATGGAAAGCCAGCCCGACCTGGGACTGGACGATCATGGCGCAACCGATGACGCCGCCGCCCGACGCGCACGCGAAGCGCGCGACCGCATGGCCCGGATGCGTGGCGAAGAACCCACGACCGGGGCCACCGACGCGGCAGCCACGGCCGCGGCCGTCGGGTCGCGCCGGGATCTGTTGCCGGACATCGAGGAAATCAATTCCACGCTCCGTTCGACCAGCGATCGGACAGCCGCCAGCGCGGCGCTGTCAGAGCAAGAGACCGCACATGAAGAAACGGACCGCAAGCGCGGGTTCAGCCTTGGCGTCGCGTTAGCGGCGCTTTTGACCGTCACCTTGGTGCTTTTGTATATCTACGCGCCGGAACTTGCCCGCGCGGCGCCGCAGGTGGATCCGTGGATCAGCGCCTATGTCGGCAAGGTCGATCAGGCGCGGATGTGGGTCGATTCCCATCTGGCGAGCTTCCTGACCTGGCTCGATACCGTCGCCAGCCAGTCAGAGCCCACGTAGCACCGCCCCCCCCGAGGGCGGCCAAATCTGGCCAGTGCTGGCCAGTGGACCGGATCTGATCAGAACCGGTCCAGCAGCCGTTTGAGGTAGTCACGCTCGACCTCCGGCCGGCTGGTTTCGCCCGACCGGCGGCGGATTTCATCCAGGAGTTCGCGCGCCCGGCCATACCCGTCATCGTTCAAAGCAAGCGGCCCGTCGTCGCCGTCAGCACCGGAATTTCCGGAATCGCGGCCCAGCGGATCGCGGGAATTGGCGCGGCGGTCGGACTGTGATGTGCCTTGGCCGGGCTGGTTCTGCTGCTCTTGCTGTGCCATCGCCTCGCCCAGGCTGCGCATCCCTTCGCGCAATGCCTCCATCGCCTGCGACTGGTTGTCGATGGCATCGGCCAGATCGTCACGGCGCAGCGCCTCTTCGGCGCCGTCCATCGCACGGCCAGCACGGTCCAGGGCGTCGCGGGCCGCTTCACCTTCGGGGGATCCCGTCCCCGGCAGGCGCCCCTGCTGGCGCGACAGTTCGTTGCGCAGCGCGCGCTGGCGGTCGGCGATACTGCCCTCGGCATCACCCTGCGCGCTTTGATCCCCCTCGCCGGGCTCGCCATCCTGACCAGGCTGCCGCCCGTCACCCTGACCGTTCTGGCCTTCGTGGCTTTGACCCCGGCCCTGACCGCCGTTGCGCCCTTCGTTGCCCTGGTTCTCGCCGGCCTGCGCGCCGGGGTTGAACTGCTCCTGCAAGTCGCGGAACGCCTGGTCGCTCAGCCCCTGCTGCTGGCGCAGCGTATCGGCAAGGCCCTCCATCGCCTGTTCGCCCGGCGACTGGCCCTGCTGGCCCTGGCCTTGGGTGACGCGCATGTTTTCCATCATCTGTTGCAGTTCCTGCAGGGCTTGCTGCGCCTCGGCCATGCGGCCTTGCTCCATCAACTCCTGAATGCGGTCCATCATGCGCTGCAAATCGTCCTGGGTCATCTGCATGGAGTTTTCAGGGCTGCCCTGCTGGCCTTGCTCGCCATCCTGACCCTCTTGCTGGTCGCGCTGCGCCTGACGCGACAACTGCTGGATGTAATCCTCGGTGGCGCGGCGCAACTCGTCCATCAACTCGGCGATCTCGGCGTCGGTGGCGCCGTTCTTCATCGCTTCGGTCAAGCGGTCCTGCGCACGCCGCATCCGCTCCAACGCATCGGCCAGATCGCCTTCCTCCAGTGTGATCGCAAGATCCCAAAGGTCCTTGGCCAACCCGTTCTGCGCGTCTTCCTCAAGCCCGTATCTGGCAAAAAGCTCAAGCCGCTTGGTCAGCTGGCGCAGGCGCAGGTAATCGGTCTGGTTGCGGAACACGTCCTCCGGCAGGTTCGACACCGCGCGCAAAATCTGGCCGACGCGGCGACCATTGGCGCGCGACCACAGCAAATCGCGCCGCTGTTCGATCACCGCCGCCGCCATCGGATCGAAAAACCGACGGCCCGGCAACACGATGGCGCGCGGCGGCGTCTCGGTTTGCTGTTCGGCGGCATCAAGGGCGGTCAGCGTGATATCGACCGGCAGGTTGGCCCAGGCATGCTCCGAGAAATCCTCGATCAGGTTTTCCTCGAAGTCGGCACGGTCGCCGGAAATCGGCATCGGCAGCGGCACGACGATCGCGGGCCTTGCGTCGGGGTCGATGGTCAGGCCATGCCTGCGGCTGACGCGCGTCAGATCAAGGCTGATGCGGGCCTCGCCCGCTTCCACGCCGTAATCATCACGGGCCGAGAACGGCAACGACATCTCGCCCAGCGCGGCAGCGGTCGGATCGTCAAGGATGGCGATGCCGGGCGCACGATCGGGGATCACGGCCACATCCCATGTCCGGCCGCCGGGGCCGTCGATGGCGATCGTGCCGTCCTGGACCACGGTGAAATCCTGCGCCAGCGCAGAGGCGGCGGGCACGTCGCCCACCCGGCCCGACACCGTTTCCGCCAGCGTGAGCGCGCCCACTTCACCGTAGAGCCGCAGGGTGATCAGGCTGCCGGCCGGAACCTTCAGCGCCCCGGCAGGAATGTCATTGAGATAGATCGTGGGCCGACCGGTGTAGCGCGGGCTTTCGGCCCAGCCCTCCCAGACCGGACCCGAGGCAAGGCCCGAGGCCCCCGGCGCCATGTCGGCCACCGACCCCACCCGCCAAATCGATCCGAACAACAGCGCCACGGCAAAGGCCAGCAGCGCCACATAGCGCAGGGCAAAGGGATCGCGCGAGGACACGCGCAGGTCGGCGGGCACCGGTTTCGCGGTTGCCGCGCGCTGTGCCATCCGCGCCTGATGCGCGCGCCACACGGCGCTGGATTGCGCATCACCGCCACCGATGGCCTGGGTGTCGATCAACGCTTGCAGCGGTCGCCCCGGCAGGCTGGCGTCCAACCGTAACAGCGCATCGCCGCGGCTGGGGATGCGAAACCGGCGAAAGGCATGGAAAAGCGCGATAGCCACGCCAAGCGCGCTGGCCACCGCCGCCACCCAGACGACCTCGACGGAGACGATATCATGCAGGCCTAGCATCAGCGCGGCCAACACGACCAGACAGACCGCCATGAGCGGCCAGAGGCTGCGCACCACCGCTTCGGCCAAAAGCCCCACCCACGTCAGGCGCAGCGGCCAGCGCACGGAAGTCAGCCCGCGGGCCGCGTCATATCTGGAAAAAGAAGCCATGTACCGTCTCCGACAAGGCCTGTCGGGCGGGTATACGCCTTAAAGCCATTCGGGGATGGTATCGCGATTTATCATTTCGTCAAAGGTCGGGCGTCGGCGAATAACCGCAAATTGATCGTCTTTCACCAAAACTTCCGGAATGAGGGGGCGCGTGTTGTATTCGCTGCTCATCACCGCGCCATAGGCACCCGCCGACCGAAAGGCCACCAGATCGCCGGCGGCCAAGGGCGGCATCATGCGCTGCTTCGCAAAGGTGTCGCCGGATTCGCAGACCGGGCCGACGATGTCATAGGGGCGTTCCTCGGTGCCAGGCGCGGGTTCGATCACCGGGACGATGTCGTGGTGCGCATCATACATCGCGGGGCGGATCAGGTCGTTCATGGCACCATCGAGGATCAGAAAGTCGCGCCCCTCGCCCGATTTCACATAGATCACCTGGCTGACCATCAGCCCGGCGTTGCCCGCGATCAGGCGGCCAGGTTCGATTTCGATCTCGCAGCCCAGGTGGCCCACGGTGCGCTTGATCAACGCGCCGAAATCGGTGGGCAGCGGCGGTGCCTGATTGCTGTGCGAATAAGGAATGCCCAGACCGCCGCCCAGGTCGAGCCGGCGGATGTCGTGACCGTCGGCGCGCAGAACCTCGGTCAGTTCCGCCACCTTGGTGAAGGCCGCCTCGAACGGCGCCAGGTCGGTGAGCTGACTGCCGATGTGCACGTCGATGCCGATGACGTCGATCCCCTCCATCGCGCCGGCCATCGCATAGACCTCGCGCGCGCGGGCGATCGGGATGCCGAACTTGTTCTCGGACTTGCCGGTGGCGATCTTGGCGTGTGTCTTGGCATCCACGTCCGGATTTACGCGGATCGTGATGGGGGCCACTGTGCCCAAGGACAGCGCAACGGCATTCAGCACCTCCATTTCCGGCTCGCTTTCGACGTTGAATTGACGAATGCCGCCCTCAAGCGCGGTACGGATCTCGCGCGCGGTCTTGCCCACGCCGGAAAACACGATCCGTTCGCCCGGCACACCGGCGGCGCGTGCGCGCAGATATTCGCCCTCCGATACAACGTCCATGCCCGCGCCCGCCTGCGCAAGCGTCTTGAGGATCGCCTGATTGCTGGCCGCCTTCATCGCGAAGCAGACAAGGTGCTCCATGCCTTCCAACGCCTCGTCGAACAGGCGGAAATGGCGCAGAAGCGTCGCGGTGGAGTAGACGTAGAACGGCGTTCCCACAGCCGCGGCAATCTCGGCCACAGGCACGTCTTCGGCAAAAAGTGCGCCGTCGCGGTACAGAAAATGATCCATGCTGGTCCTCGGGGCCTGAACGTATTCAGGCGCGACATAGCAGAGCGGCGCGCGAATGCAATTCCGCGTCCTGCTAGTATCCTTGCCAAAGCCCCGGCGTCGCCAGTTCGAGCAGATGATTGTCGGGATCGCGAAAATACAGGCTGTGCGCCCCGCGCGGCCAGTCCACCGTGCCTTCGATCGCGATGGCGTGCCGCGCAAGGTGATCGCGCCAGGCCTGCGTGTCGTCCTTGGCGATGGAAAAGGCGAGGTGCATCGGCCCCGCGCCGTCATGCGGTGGGATCACCCCGCCGGGGGTGGTGACCGGGTCCAGTGTGCCCCGCTCGACGAAAAGCAGCAAGACACCGCGCCCCGCAACGTCGAAGGCGCGCATCCGACCGTCGGCGAACAGCGGTTCAAGCTGCATCACCTCGCGGTAAAACGTCGCCGCGCGGTCCAGGTCGGCCACGTATAGCACAGTTTCCAGCACGGCGGTGACATGGGGCATGGGGCGCAGTGTACCGCCCCGCGCATGGGTGCGTCAAATGGCGCTAGCCGGGCTGACGGCTGCGCAGGAACAGATACAGCGGCAAGCCGCAGCTCACTCCGATACCGAACGTCGCCGGGATGGCGATCAGCGCCAGCCAGTTGCGCCGCACGGCGACCTCGGCCAGGATCCAGACAGTCAGGGTGACGGCGGCGATCGTCAGATCCCAGACCAGGCCGCTGCTGGCGGCGTTGACATGCCATGCCGCGACCATGCCCGGCAGGCTGACGCCGTTGGCGGCAAACCACGTCACGAAATAATACATCGGATGGATCGCGCCCCAGATGGCGAGGGCCAGGTAGATCATGCGCAGGGGGGACATATCAGTACCTCTTCACGACGCCGACGCTGGCGGTTCCGCTGACGTGAACGCCGGGGCGGTACTCCGACACTGCGCGGTCCGCCGCGCCCGAGGTGGCGCGCGGCGCCGTATCGCGCGCCCCGTCCGGCCCGGTGCAGCCCGCCAGCGCCAGCGCCGCGGCCAGGATCAGCAAGCGTGTCATCGTCACAGCCCCAGAAAGACCGAAAACGGCCCCTTGTGGAGGCCGACGCCCACGCCCGCATGCACCCCGCTGCTTGAAATGGTGACGGTGCCGTTCGCCGTGGGCCGCACCGGTTCGCCATCCGCGCCGCAGGCGGCGAGGGTCATCAGGCCGAGCGCGGCGAGCAGCGGTTTCATTTCAGATTGTCCTTCCAGCGGGCGATCTGGGCGCGCACCTGTGCGGGTGCCGTCCCACCATAAGATGTACGCGAATTGACGGAATTTTCCACTCCCAACACGTCGAACACGGCATTTGTGATCTCGGGGTGCACCGCCTGCATGTCGTCCAGCGTCAGGTCCGGCAGGTCGCAGCCCTTCGTTTCCGCCCGCGCCACCAATGTCCCGGTCACGTGATGCGCGTCGCGGAACGGCATGCCCAGCACGCGCACCAGCCAGTCGGCCAGATCCGTGGCAGTCGAAAACCCCGATCCGGCGGCGGCGGCAAGATGGTCGCGGTTGGCGGTCATGTCGCGCACCATCCCCTCCATCGCGGCCAGCGCCAGCATCAGGTTGTCGGCCGCGTCAAAGACCTGTTCCTTGTCCTCCTGCATGTCCTTGGAGTAGGCCAGCGGCAGCCCCTTCATCACCATCATCAGTGCCGTGTTCGCGCCAAAAATGCGGCCCACCTTGGCGCGGATCAGCTCGGCGGCGTCGGGGTTCTTTTTCTGCGGCATGATCGACGACCCGGTGGAAAACCGATCGCTCAGCGTGACGAACCGGAACTGCGCCGACGACCAGATCACCAGTTCCTCGGCAAAGCGGCTGAGGTGCATGGCGCAGATGCTGGCCGCGCCCAGAAACTCCAGCGCAAAGTCGCGGTCGCTGACCGCATCCAGGCTGTTGGCCGACGGGCGATCGAACCCAAGCGCCTGCGCCGTCATGTCGCGGTCGATGGGAAAGCTGGTGCCGGCCAGCGCGGCGGCGCCCAGCGGACATTCGTTCATGCGCGCCCTGGCGTCGCGGAACCGGCCCAGATCGCGGCTGAACATTTCGACATAGGCCATCATGTGATGGCCCCATGTCACCGGCTGCGCGGTTTGCAGATGGGTGAACCCCGGCATCACCCACTCCGCGCCCGCCTCTGCCTGCGTCAGCAGCGCGCCGATCAACGCCACGAGCCCCGCATCCGCCGCGTCCAGTTGATCGCGGGTCCAGAGCTTGAAGTCCGTCGCGACCTGGTCGTTGCGGCTGCGGCCCGTGTGCAGGCGGCCCGCGGGTTCCCCGATCACCTCCTTCAGGCGCGCCTCGACGTTCATGTGGATGTCCTCCAGCGCGGCGGAGAATTGAAACGTACCGCCGTCGATCTCTGACAAGACCGTGAGCAGCCCTTCCCTGATGGCGTCGGCATCGCTAGCTTGAATGATACCCGTCGCGGCCAACATCGCGGCGTGGGCGCGCGACCCGGCGATATCCTGGGCGGCCATGCGTTTGTCGAACCCGATCGAGGCGTTGATCGCCTCCATGATCGCATCGGGCCCGGCGGCGAAACGGCCGCCCCACATTTTGTTCGAGGTCGTGTCGGTCATGTAATCCAGCCCTTCGGAGGGGATATGAAAGTTTTGTTCGCCGCGTTCGTGTATACGGCCCTGACCTTGGGTGCAATCTGGGGCGCGGGCGGCGCCTGGGCCGATACCGCCGCAATCGAGGGTCTGCGCGACGGCGACATGAAAAAGCTGGTGGTGCATGCCACCCCCGAGGCGACGTCCTCGGCGCCGTTTCAACTGGCCGACGACGCGGGCGAGACAAGCTTGGATGCATATCGCGGAAAGTACATCCTGTTGAATTTCTGGGCCACGTGGTGCGCACCCTGCCGCAAGGAAATGCCGCAGCTTTCCGCCCTGCAGGCCGATTTCGGTGGCGATGATTTCGAAGTTCTGACCATCGCCACGGGGCGCAATTCTCCGCAGGGCATCGCCAAGTTCTTTGACGAGATCGGCGTGACGAATCTGCCGCGCCATCAGGACCCCCAGCAGCAACTGGCAAGTCAGATGGGCATCTTCGGCCTGCCGATCAGCGTGATCCTGGACCCCGAAGGCCGCGAAATCGCTCGGCTGCGCGGCGATGCGGACTGGAACAGCGAAAGCGCGCGGGCCATCGTGGCGGCCCTGATTGCCAGTACCGGCACCTGAGCCAACGGCCGGGGCCGTTCGCCGCTCTCGGGCCGGGCATCGCGGATCTTGCTGGTCGGCACGACGGATCGACAGGTCGTGAAAAACCCGTTACGGTCGGGTCTTGTCCTGGTCGTTCACGATGTTACCGTGCCAATCGAATATCGTTTCTACGAAGATATCGGCTTGCTGCACACCGCCATCAAGGGCGGTGTCGCGGTGCAGGATGTGACGACGTTTTTCGATCGGATCGAAAATCTGGACCGGGGCTCTGCGCTGGTGCGGGAGTTGACCGATTTTTCGAAACTGACCCATTTAGACATCTCCGACGATCAGGTCGATGGGTTGATCGCGCTGATCAGAGGCATGTATGCCCGCAACGATATGTCCCCGCGTATCGCCTGCTATGCACCCCGCGCGCCGGGGCGCGAGATCGCCCAGCGGTTCATGGCTGGCGTGCTGGCCCCGACGCCCAAGCTCAGGGCCGAACGCTTTGACACCGCCAACGACGCGCTGCGGTTCTTGCAGGTCCCCTGGCGGGACTGGTCGCGGCTGGACCTTGACCCCGAAGACTTCATGTCCCCGCGTCACCCTTGACGGCGCACCGCCGCTGGCTCTGAAATGTCGGCGGGGCGGAGGACCGGATACATGCCATTGCACATCCTGCTCATTCTCGTGATCGGCGGTATCGCCGTCATCGCGGGGCTATTGCATCTGCTGGGGCTGTCGCGCGTGACGCCGTTGACGCGCGACAGCGCGCGCAGGGCGTGGCTGCGCGCCTATCCCGACGACCCTCCTGCCGACATTCTGCTGAGCGACGATCGTCGCGCCGCGCTGATCGCGCTGGACCGGGGCACGGGCCTGGTGTGGTGCTTTGGCGCCGATACGGTGGCGCGCGTCCTGACGGCGCCACGGGTGACACCGCACCGGCGTGGGCTGTCCCTGCGCTTTGCCGATGACGGGGCGCCGCGCGTCACGCTGACCCTTGGACATGATGAACGCCCGGTGTGGGCCAAAAGGCTGGAGACTGCCGCATGAGCGACCTGACCTATCCCGACGTGGTGCAATTGGCCGTTCCTTTCTTCATCCTGGCCATCCTGGTCGAACTGGGCTGGATCGTGCTGAGGAGGCGCGGTGGCCGGTACGAGACGCGCGACGCGGTGACCTCGCTGCTGATGGGGGCGGGCAATGTCGCGGCGGGGATCGTGCTGGGCTTTGTGGCCTACGGTTTTTTCATGGCGCTCTGGGCGGTGACGCCGCTGGATCTGGGCACGTCCGTCTGGGTCGTGCTGGTGTGCTTCGTGCTGGACGATCTGCGCTACTACTGGGTGCACCGTTTCGGGCATCGTGTCCGCTGGGTCTGGGCCAGCCACGTCAACCACCATTCCAGCCAGCACTACAACCTGACCACGGCGCTGCGCCAGACCTGGACCGGCACATTCACCCTGATGATGGTGGTCCGCGCGCCGCTCATCCTGCTGGGGTTTCATCCGGCGATGGTGCTGTTCGTGGGCGGCCTGAACCTGATCTATCAGTTCTGGATCCACACCGAGGCCATTGGCCGGATGCCCCGGTGGTTCGAGGCCGTGATGAACACGCCCAGCCATCACCGGGTGCACCACGGGCGCAACGCACGGTATCTCGATGCCAATTATGCGGGGGTCTTCATCATCTGGGACAGGATGTTCGGCACCTTCGTGCCCGAACAGGCGACAGAGAAACCCGATTACGGGCTGGTGCAGAACATCGGCACGTTCAATCCCGTCCGCGTGGCGTTTCACGAATGGATCGCCCTGATGCGCGACGCGCTGCAACCGGGCATCGGCTTGCGTGCGCGGCTTGGCTATGCGTTTGGCCCGCCCGGCTACAGCCACGATGGCAGCCGCGACACCACGCAAGCCATCAAGGCCAAGCATCTGGCCCGAAATCCGCAAGACACGGGCACGGAGGGGTTTTCAGACTAGCACCGGATACGACCGGCGCTGGCGGAATTTCCGAACATGCCGGTCCGGTTTCCGAGCTGAAAACGACTACGCCGCGTGGTTGAGGATCGCCGCTTCCGATGCCGAGAGATTGCGGCGGGCATAGCCGCCGTAGGTGTGCGGGTCGAACTCCAGGTCGGGATGCTCGGCCAACAGACGCGCGCGGTCGAAATCATCCAGCGTACTGAGCGCGGCATTCGCCGGATGAAAGCTTTCGGTCTCGACCCCGTTGGCCCAGAGCACCTGGTGGCTGGGCAACAATAGGTGAATATACGTCACCTGCGGCACTTTCAGATCGACGGTGATCGTGGTGCCGTTGACCAGGTCCTTGGCCGTCACCAGAACCTCAGCGGTATTGAACAGCGACTGCGCCACCGCGCCCTTCACCAGCAACCGATGCTCGGGAGAGACCAGCAATTCGTGCTCGGGCCGGTCGACCCCCAGCGCGCCGGTGCGGATGCGCACAGGGCGCAAGCGCGGCATCGCGAACAACCGCGCCCCCGTCATCCGCCGGCTGCCCACCCATTCGATGAGTTGGGGGCCATTGTCCTTGGTCTGCACCCGGTCGCCCACGCAAAGCTCCTCGATCCGGCGCGGGCCATCGGGCGTCTGGATGAAGGTGCCGGGTGTAAAGCAGATCACGCCGCCGCTTTCGGGGCCCATCACGTTGGCGGGCCCAGCCCCCAACGTGTGATGCACGATCCACAGATCGCAGTTTCGGGGCGGCATTTCGTCCAGGAACATCAGCAGGGGCTGTGACCCGCGGCCCACCTCGATCAATGTCACCGTATAGCTTTGGGCGCCGTCCGTGACGACGAAACTGCTGTCCATCAACGGGGCATCGCGCTGCGGTTCATCCATCACCAGGGGCTTGGACTGCGGATCCAGCGCCGCGCCCACAAGGCGGTGCACCATGCGTGCCGCGCGCTTGCGCAGATTGTCGGCGCCGTCTGCCCGATCCAGTCGCAAAATATCCGACGGCCCATCCACGCGGATAGCGTCCCCGCGCCAGGACCACGCCGCGCCCACACTGAGCGACTGCACCGGCGCGGCCTCTAGGCCGTCTACTTCTGTCTGCGACCAGGAGATGACAAACGTGCCACGAAAGCCCGTCTTCATTGCCTGTATGCCTGCCATTGTCTTTTTTTATTGCCGTGAGCTTAGCAAAGGCGGCAGCCCGTGGGAAGCCTGATTAGTGCAGGGATTCAGAGTGTTGCAATTAGACCTTCATGTGGCGGCCTCACAGGCGTCGGATCCCTCCCGCCATCAGAACTGCAGGTTGATGCGCACCGATCCCACGATCTGGTCGCTACCTTGGGTCCTGAACTCTTCTCCAAGCCAGGTCAGGCCATAGAAAGCCGATGCGCTTTCGCCTTGCCAATGCACGCCCGCGCGGACCCTGTCGCGACTGTCGGTCAGGTCGTAGCCGCGATCCTCCGGCAGATAGACGCTGTCCTCGACCACCGCCATGTCGCCGCCCAGAACCAGCGAAAAGCCCGGATCGGCAGCCTGGACCGTTCGGTATCGCTGGCCGGTCGCGGTCTCGCGGATCAGCAGTTCACCCTGCCCCACACGGCCCAGGGTCAGGTCGGCGCCCGCCCGCAGCAATGTCTCGGCCCCAACGCGCGCCTCGACGAAAGGACGCAGCGTGATCCGATCGCCGAAAGCAAAGCTGCGCCCCATCTCGACGACGACAGTGGGCCGGACCGCATTTTCGATCTGCGCGTCCAGTTGCGCTTCCGAGGGACGCGGCATGCCCAGCAGATCGTGCATCTCCCGTTGAAACGACCCAAGTCCGGTGGCCGGGCCGACAAACACCAGATCGGCGCCGGTGGACATCTCGAACCCGTGCCACGCGAAATGCGTATGCGCCCCGACCGACAATGTCCCGGCATAGGGGCGATCCGTCGGATCGGGCCGCCCGCCAAGGTGTCCGGGGGCCATGATCTCGGCCCCCAGCCGCAGTTCGATCAGATCCCCAAACCCGCGCGCGCCCTCGGGCGCCCGCCGCCCCCAAATCCGCGAAGAGGTGATCGAACCGGTGCGCCAGCGGTCTTTGCCATCGCCGAAGAAATCATTGGTCACCAACCGACCGTATCCAAGGCGTGTGCGTTCTTCGGCCTGGGCACCGGTGACGGCAAGACACACGGCACATGCCGACGCTAAAACACTCCGAAACATCAAGATCTTTCCTGCGGTATGGCCCCCCGGCCTTTCCTGACTAAAGTCTGCGCGGCGCGCCGCCTAGTGCAGCGGCGCAACAGTCCAGACTTTCACGCGGTCGCCTGCCTCGAAACGGTCCTCATGCTGCCTTGATCCTGCGCCCCGCCTTTGATCTGTTGCGCTGCGCTACCCTCCAGCGACGGTCGGAGGTAGAGCCGGAGATCTCGTCCTCTTCCCCGTCCTCGGCCATGAGGTGCCCCTGGTTTCCAAGACACCTGCCTAATTCAGTTTCTGCTGTCTTGCGTCGTAGTCAACGGGCGACAGCGTGCCGTTGTTTGTGGGCTTGCGGTTCGGGTTGTAGAACATCGCGATGCAGTCGAACACGTCCTGCCTTGCGGCGTCGCGTGCAGGGTGTCCCTTTTGCGAGGATCCCAGCAGCCAGTGGGGGATTCATGGCTTTGGACAACGAGCGCCGGAACGCTTGCCCGGGCACCCACGGTTACACGCGCTCTGACAGCAATGAATAGACGCACGACGCCCTGCGCTCGCACCGGGGACGCCTCGCGCCGCCGACAAGCTCTTTAGGGTATCGAAAAACACTGACGGCCGGTGGCGCGAGCTGCCCAATTTTGTGTCTACACATCATCAGCTCGCGTCGGCATCTCTACGCACTCAAGGCGAATATTTATGCTTCAGATCTCGCGCTCAGCTTCGAGAGGCCTGTCATCTCAATTGCCTCAGACCCCATGAAGGGTTGACGGTAGAAAACTTCACGCCTTGGGAAGCTGAGCAAGAGACATTTGAAACTGGTGCTGGGCCCTGCAATCTGTGCCCGATGTTTCCAAGGACAGAGGCAAACCTGCATCCGCGCAACACATGCGATCAGATAAGCGAAATCGGGCGTTTCCGCCCGATTGACTGCATATGCTTGCGAAATGGCCATTTTGGGCCCGCCATTGGCCACTAACTGGTGGTCAGATCAAACAGCCACGCCCAAAGGCTCAACCGCATTTGGAGTATCCGCAGCTTCCGCAGGTCATGCATCCCTCGACCATGCGCAGATCATACTGCCCGCAGCTGCTGCATGCTTTGCCGCGAGGCGCGTCGAGACCGACCACCTTGGCTTGCGGATCCGATTTCAGGCCCATGCCCTCGCCCGCGATGAAACCGGTGGCGATCATATGTTGTTCGATCACGCCGCCGATACCAGCGAGGATCGAAGGGATGTATCTTCCCTGCATCCACGCGCCGCCGCGCGGGTCAAAGACCGCTTTCAGCTCTTCGACCACAAACGATACGTCGCCGCCCCGACGGAACACCGCCGAGATCATCCGCGTCAGCGCCACGGTCCAGGCGAAATGCTCCATGTTCTTGGAGTTGATGAAGACCTCGAAGGGGCGGCGATGGCCGCCCACCACCAGATCGTTGATGGTGATGTAAATCGCGTGCTCGCTGTCCGGCCACTTGATCTTGTAGGTATTGCCCTCAAGCTGCTCGGGGCGGTCCAGCGGCTCGGACATGTAAACGACCTCGCCGGTCTCGTCGACGCCCTGCACCTGGGCCGGTGCCTCTCCTGGCGCTGTATCGGTGGTTTCGCTGACCGTCAGAACCGATCCGGTGACATCGTTGGGCCGATAGGTCGTGCACCCTTTGCAGCCGGAATCCCAGGCTTCCATGTAGACGCTCTTGAACGCGTCAAAGCTGATGTCCTCGGGGCAATTGATCGTCTTGGAGATCGAACTGTCCACCCATTTCTGCGCCGCGGCCTGCATCTTGACGTGATCAAGCGGCGCCAGCGTCTGGGCGTTGACAAAATAATCCGGCAGAGGCGCATCGCCCTTCAGGTCGCGCCACATCTGCACCGCGTAGTCCACCACCTCCTCCTCGGTCCGGCTGCCGTCCTTTTGCAGAACCTTGCGGGTATAGGCATAGGCGAACACCGGCTCGATTCCGGAACTGACGTTGCCGGCATACAGGCTGATCGTGCCCGTGGGCGCGATGGAGGTCAAAAGCGCGTTGCGGATGCCATGTTCGCGGATCGCCTCGCGCACGTCGTCATCCATGTTCTTCATCGTGCCGGACGCGAGGTAGGCATCGGCATCGAACAGCGGAAAAGCCCCTTTTTCGCGGGCCAGATCGACCGAGGCCAAATAGGACGCGCGCGCGATCGCCTTGAGCCAGCTTTCCGTCTGTGCGGCGGCCGCGTCGGAGCCATAGCGCAGGCCCAGCATCAGCAGGGCATCGGCCAGCCCGGTGACGCCCAGCCCGATGCGCCGCTTGGCCTGCGCCTCGCGCGCCTGCGCCTCGAGCGGGAATTGCGAGACATCGACCACGTTGTCCATCATCCGCACGGCCACCGCGACCAGATCGTTCAGCGCCGCTTCGTCCAGCCGGGCGGCATCGCCGAACGGATCGCTGACCAGCCGCGCAAGGTTGATCGACCCCAGAAGGCAGGCGCCATAGGGCGGCAGCGGCTGTTCGCCGCAGGGGTTGGTGGCGGCGATGGTCTCGCAGTAGCTCAGGTTGTTGGCCGCATTGATCCGGTCGATGAAAATCACACCCGGCTCGGCGTAATCATAAGTCGCCTGCATGATCTTGTTCCACAGATCGCGCGCCTGCACCGTGCGATAGACCCTGTCGCCGAACACAAGGTCCCACGGGCCATCGGCCTTGACCGCATCCATGAAGGGATCGGTGATCAGCACCGACATGTTGAACATCCGCAGGCGCGCCGCATCGGATTTCGCAGTGATGAAATCCTCGACGTCCGGATGATCGCAGCGCATCGTGGCCATCATCGCGCCGCGACGCGACCCTGCGGACATGATCGTGCGGCACATCGCATCCCAGACATCCATGAACGACAACGGCCCCGACGCATCCGCCGACACGCCCAGCACATCCGCGCCCTTGGGCCGGATGGTCGAGAAATCATACCCGATGCCGCCGCCCTGCTGCATGGTCAACGCGGCCTCTTTCAGCATGTCGAAGATGCCCGCCATGCTATCGGGAATCGTGCCCATCACGAAGCAGTTGAACAGCGTCACGCGCCGCGCGGTGCCGGCACCTGCGGTGATCCGACCGGCGGGCAGGTACTTGAAATCTTCCAGCGCGGCGAAGAACCGGTCTTCCCACAGCTTCGGGTCATTCTCGACCTGCGCCAGGTCACGCGCGATGCGGCGCCAGGTGTCTTCGACCGTGACATCCTTCGGTGTGCCGTCCGCCGCCTTGAAGCGGTATTTCATATCCCAGATCTGTTCGGCAATTGGGGCGGCAAATCGGGTCATGCGACGATTCCTTGGGTTGAGGGCAGGCACAACAGATAGCCCCAAACGCGGGTAGGCTTCAACACCTTGTGTGCGACGGCATGGGCACTAGCTTCGGATGCGAGGGCGTAATAGTGTCGCGCCCGTGGGGTGGATACGATGACAAAAACCGTGAATCTGATCAAGCTGTCGGTGGGAACCGAGACCATAGACGATCTTGCCGCGTGGCAGTCGTCGAGGCGCGCACAGACCCCCGACGGGCTGCCGCGCCACGTCACGCGCATGTGGCCCAAACGCGAGGCGGAGATCCTGAACGGGGGGTCGATCTATTGGGTGATCAAGGGGGTCGTGCAATGCCGGCAAACGGTGCTGCGGCTGGATGAATACATCGGCACGGACGGCATCCGCCGCTGCGCCGTGGTGCTGGACCCCGAGCTTGTCCGGACCCAGGGCAGCGTCAAGCGCCCGTTCCAGGGCTGGCGTTACCTGCCGGTCGCCGACGCACCGCCCGACCTGCCCAAGGGCCGCGAGAGCGAAGAGCCATTGCCCGCCGACCTGAACAGGGCGCTGGCGGAAATCGGCGTGCTCTGACCGACTGCCTCGTGTCGCGGCACGGAACCCCCTGACCACAGCCTGTCCGCAGCCTGTCCGCGCGGGTGACGTTACTCCCCTTTCGCATACAGGCACGGACCTCACGGCCCGGTGACCGCAAAATTCGAATGTTGCGGTTCGTTTTCTATGCAGGAAAACAGTTAGGCGTAGAGGCTTTCGATCTGATCGGAATAAATCTCGTAGATCTTGGCGCGGCGCACTTTCATCGTCGCAGTCACCTCGCCATCGTCGTGGTCCAGTTCCTTGGGCAGCAGATACACTTTCTTGATCTGCTCCACGCGGGCAAGGTTCTGGTTCTGGGTGTTGACCTCGGCATCGATCAGCGCCTGCACCTTGGGGTTCTCGGCCAGCGACCGGAAGGTGGTATAGGCGATCCCCTGCCCCTCGGCCCAAAGCCGCACAGTATCCATGTCGATCTGCACAAGCGCGCTGACATAGGGGCGCTTGTCGGCGATGACGATCACTTCCTTGATGAAATTGCTGGCCTTGATCACGTTCTCGATCAGCGCGGGCGACAGGTTCTTGCCGGCCGCGTTGATCATGATGTCCTTCTTGCGGTCCACCAGGCTCAGCGATCCGTCGTCGGCGATCTTTCCCACGTCGCCGGTGTGCAGCCAGCCGTCGATGATCGTCTCGGCGGTGGCCTTGGGGTTCTTGTAGTACCCCTTGAAGATCGTATCGCCCCGGAACAACACCTCGCCGTCCTCGGCGATCTTGGTCTCGACCCCAGGTACGGCGTATCCGATGCGCCCGTCGCAGTTGCCCCAGGCGGGCTGGATCGTGCCCACGCCAGTGGTCTCCGACATGCCCCAGGCTTCGCGGATGTTCACGCCGATACCACGGAAGAACGCCAGCAGATCGGCCGAAATCGGGGCTGCGGCGGAAATGGCGAACGTCGTGCGGCCAAGGCCCAGGTAGCTGCGGATATGGCGATAGACCAGGGTGTCCCAGAACGCATGCGCCGCCCTGTCGCCCGCACTCCAGCGGTCGCGGCGTTTCGCGCCGCGCGCCTGCGCGCCCTTCAACGCCATCTGCACCAGCGGGCGGCGGACCCGCCCGGCGGTCTGCGCCTGCACGATCACGCCCGCCTGCATCTTTTCCCAGATGCGCGGCACCCCGAAAAACACCTGCGGCGCGACCTCGCGCAAGTCCAGCGTGATGGTCCGCAGGCTTTCGCCGAAATTCATCACGAACTGGCGGCTCAGCGCGTTGATCACCGTCACCGCCTGCTCGGCGATGTGGCACAGCGGCAGATAACTCAGCACGTCGGTGCCGGGCCCGTAGTCGCCAAACACATCCGCCGCGTTGCGGCTGCCGGCGTGGATGTTGCCGTATGAAATCTCCGCCGCCTTGGGCAAGCCGGTCGACCCGGAGGTAAAGACCATCATCGCGGTATCCTGCGGGGCGATCGCGGCGCCGCGTGCGCGCAGGTCATCCGCGATCGGGCCCTGCAGCGCGCGGCGCCCGCGCGTCAACAGGTCGTCAAAGCTCAGCAGGCCGAGCGTGTCCTGCCCGCGCGTGCCCTTGGGGTTGAACACCACCAACTGGCGCAGGTTGGGCAGCTTGCCTTCCAGATCCACGATCTTGTCGAGCTGTTCCTGATCCTCGATGAACAGGATCGTGGTGTCGGAGGCATTGACCAAATGTTCGACCTCGGCCGCGGGGCTGGTGGGGTACATGCCCACGACGACGCCACCGGCCGCCGCGATGCCAAACTGCGCCTGCACCCATTCGGCTCGGTTTTCCGACAGGATGCCGACGTGACCGCCCGCTTCCAGTCCAAGATCCATCAGCCCGGCGGCGGTCGCTTGCATGATCTCCTGCAGGCCGGCCCATGTCACCTCGTTCCAGATGCCGAATTCCTTTTGCCGCATGGCAACGCCATCGGGGCGCGCGGTGGCGTGATCGGCCACCATCTGCACCAGCGATGCAAAGCTTTCGTCTTTCTGATCGAACGGCATGGCGTCCTCCCTCAGCTCAGCCAGCGCTTGCGGCGCTTGTAGTGTTTCACGTCGCGGAACGATTGCCGCGCGTCGCTGCCATCGTCGGACATCCCGAGATAGAATGACTGGATGTCCTTGTCGTTGCGCAGCTTGGCCACGTCGCCTTCCATGACGATCTGGCCGCTTTCCATGATATAGCCGTAATCCGCGACCCCGAACGCCACGCCCGCGTTCTGCTCCACCAGCAGGATAGAGGTGCCGTCCTCGGTGTTGAGCCGCTTGATGGTGTCGAAGATCTCCTCGACGATCTTGGGGGCAAGGCCCAGGCTCGGCTCGTCCATCAGGATCAGTTCGGGCCGCGCGATCATGGCCCGGCCAAAGGCCAGCATCTGTTGCTCGCCGCCCGACAGGTAGCCCGCGACCTGGCGGCGGCGTTCCTTGAGCCGGGGAAAGAAGTCGTAAACCTTGTCGTAGTCCGGCTTCACCTTGCGCTGATCGAGCGCGTATGAGGCCGCGATCAGGTTGTCCTCGACCGTCATCTCGGTGAACACCCGGCGCCCTTCGCGGACATGGAACAACCCCTGCTGCACCAGTCGGTCGGGCTGGATCGACATGATCGACTGGCCGTTGAACGAAATCCGCCCCTCGCCCACTTCGCCGTTCTCCAGCGCCAGAAGGTTGCTCGCGGCCTTGAGCGTCGTGGTCTTTCCCGCGCCGTTGGTGCCCAGCAGCGTGACGATCTTGCCATCCGGAACCTCGAGCGACAGGCCGCGCAGGGCCTGCACCGTGTGGTGATAGGTGACTTCGATGTTTTCAATCGTCAGCATTGGGGGCTCCGGTCGGTCAGGGGGGCCGCGCCCCGGCCGCATCGGGCCGGGACGTGACAGTCGTGTGGGATCAGACGGTCAGCCAGTCCGAGGACGGCGTGAACAGCGTCGTTTCCGCATCGTAGGTATAGACGCGGCCCGTGCCGATCTTGTTGTCCTTCATGGTGACCGGGCCGCCGAAAAAGCCGCCCATGTCGAAATCGCTGATGCCGGCAAGTTCTTCCGCCGCGCGGTCCGCGGTGATTTCCTCGCCCTTGTTGGCCACGCGGCGCAGCGCCTCGATCCCGAGGTTGAGCGACGCCAGCGACTGCAGGCCCCAGGTCGGCATGTAGTTTTCCAGCGGCGTACCCGCGAATGCCTTTTTCTGGAACGCAGCATAGCGCTGGTAGGCCGGTGCATCCGCGCTGTCGTAGGAATAGCGGTAGGGCATGACACCGGAATAGCCGCTGAGGAACGGCCCGGCTTCGGCGGTCACGCGGTCCGCGATCAGCTTTTCCATACCCCAGAACGTGCCGTGGAACTGCGTCGGCAGGCCGAACTGGCGCGCGCCGCCGATCAGTTGCGGCCAGACGCCGGTGACATAACCTTGCAGGATGCAGTGCTCGGCCCCCGATTGCGCCAGCTTGGTGACGTGCGTGGGAATATCGGCGCCCTGCGGTTTGGTGCTTTCCTCCAGCACGACCTTGATGCCCAGTTCCTCTGCGCGCTTGCGGCCATGCTCGATCGGGTCACGCCCGAATTCGGTGTTGGAGAAGATGAACGCCACCGTGGTGCCGCCCGCATCCTTGATGTTCTGAAGCAGGATGTCGACCTGATCCTCGTAGGAGGGGCCCGGCAGGTACTGGTAGGGGTTTTCCGCCGGATTGGCGAGGTCGGAGGCAAAGGAGGTCGAGCCCATGAGCGTCGCGTTCTCGCCCTTCAGCTCGGGCGCCACCAGCTTCATGAAGCCGGTGCTGTCGCCGTAGTACATCACCATGTTCGGCTCTGTCGCCAGCGCGCGCTGGTAGTTTGCAAGCGCCTTGGCGGGTACGTAGCCGCTGTCCTCGATCGTGGTGCGGATCGGCACACCGCCGATGCCGCCATCCTCGTTCACCAGCGCCTCGAACATCTTGAGCGCGGGCGATACCAGCTGGCCCGCGGTGGCGAAGGGACCCGTCAGAGGCAGCGACGAGGCCACGACATATTCGCTGGGCTGCGCGCGCAGGATCATCGGTGTGCCCATCACGGCGGTCGCCGCCGCAGAGGAGGCTAGGAAAGAACGTCGGTTGAGTTTCATGTGTAAAGCTCCCTGAGTGTGGCCTTGTTGATTGAATTATCCACGGGCAAACGGCCAACGGTTTGCAGCACGCAGAAGTCTGTCGGTGATCTGATTGATGCCAAGCGGTTCCTTCAGCAGGAACACCACGAGCAACAGGCCAAAGGCGATTTCCTGCAGCGGCGCGCGCAACTGCGCCATGCCGGCCGCGTCGCCGGTGATCGCGCCAAAGGTGATCTTGATCACCTCGGGCACCATCACGATGATGATGACGCCGAACACCGGCCCCATGGTGCGGCCCATGCCCCCGATGATAAGCGCGGCGACAAGCTCGAGGCTGAGGTTCAGCTCGAACTGCTCTGGCAGGATGCGGGCATAGAAGAATGCGAAGAGCGCGCCCGACAACCCGCAGAACGCCGCCGAGATGGCAAAGCTGGTCAGCTTGTAGCGCAACAGCGAAATACCGAGGATTTCCGCCGAATAATCCCGGTCGCGGATCGCGATGAACGCCCGGCCCACCCGGGTGCGGATCAGGTTCTGCGCCATCAGGATCGTGGCCAGGCCCACGACCGCGATCAGGCCGAACATCTCGCGCTTGGTATCCAGCTCCCAGCCGAGGATGTTCGGCACATTCGTGGTCAGGCCCACCATCCCGCCTGTCCAGGGGGCAAAGACCTCCTGCTCGATCAGGAAGATGACGATGAAGTTCGCGCTGAGCGTGGTGACAGCCAGGTACAGCCCCTTGACCCGCAGCGACGGCAGGCCCACCACGATGCCGATGCCCGCAGCCAGCGCCACGGCAAAGGGCACCGACAGAAACGGCATGATCCCGGCGGGCAGCGTGCCGGTGAACACGTTGTTGAAGATCGTCACGGCATAGGCACCGATCGCGACAAAGGCCCCATGCCCCAGTGACACCAGCCCGGTATAGCCCGTCAGAACGTTGATCCCCACCACCGCGATCAGCAGCAGCCCCATCTTGGACGCGATCAGGATCGCATAGTCGTTGGCGCCCATCGTGAACAGCGCCAGAAGCACGATCATGCCATAGACGAACCCTTGCTTGTAGCGATTGTCGAGCACCCGCTCGTCGGCGCCATAGCTGGCCTTGAGGTTTGCGTTGATCATATCCGTTCAACCTCTTTTTGTCCGAACAGGCCATGCGGGCGCCAGATCAGCACCACCAGCACGGTGACGTAAGGCACGATCTCGGCCCAGTCGCCGCCCATTTTCCATTGCGTCATCGCTTCGAGCACGCCGACCGACATCGCGGCGATGAAGACGCCCACATAGCTGTCGAGGCCCCCCATCAGCACGATCGCCAGCACCGAAAACCCGAACAGGCCAAGCGAGGGCGAGATGCCGTTTCGCGTAGCCAGGATCGCCCCCGCGATGGCCCCGGTGGTCGAGGCCAGAACCCAGGCGCGGCTGAACACCTTGGGCACCGAAATTCCCATCGAATAGGCGGTCGACTGATCCTCTGCGGTGGCGCGGATGGCGATGCCGCCCTTGGTGTAGCGCACCCACAGAACGATACCGCCGAACATCAAGAGCGCGATCACCATGTTCACCAGATCCGCCCCGAAGAGAAAGATCATCGTCCCGAACATCTCGAACCGCAGCGGCGTGTTGGGGGCGATGGTCGGCACGAAATCCGCATCCGCCGTCCAGATCAGCTGCGCGCCGCCCGACAGGATCGAGATCAGGCCCACGGTCACCATGATCATCGCGAAAACCGACTGCCCCATCAGCGGGCGCATCAGCACCCGTTCGATGATGCGGCCCAGAATGGCGTTGCACACCAGCGCACCGGCCAGACCGAACACGATCCGCGGCAGGTTCGCTGCCCAGTCCAGCACCGCGCCCATGGGCGAGAACATCGTCAGCCCTTCGCGCATTTCGGTCATCCACCCCGGTTGCCAGCTGGCCAGCCAAGCGGGCGCCCAATCCATCCCCGGGAAGATCACCGCGAAGGTGTAGTAGAAATAGGCCCCGAACATGATCAGGTAGCCATGCGCGAAATTCACCACCTTGGTGGCCTTGTAGACCGACACGATCCCGACGGCGATCAGCGCATAGATCGCGCCGCTCATCAGGCCGTTGATGGCATATTGTGCGATCTGTCCCATCAGCACCCCCTTGTTGAAGCCGGCGCGAAAGATCGCCGCCGCGACCCGAAGTTTTCGAAAACTCCGGCCCGGTCATTTCGAGAAAACCGGCGCGCTGACCGGGCTTGGGTTCTCCGCACCCCGTGGGTCATGCCGCGGCCCCCAGGTAGGCTTCGATCACCGCGTCGTTGCGGCTGACCTCGGCGGGGGTGCCGCTGGCGATCTGCTGGCCAAAGTTCAGCACCACGATCTGGCTGCAGATGTCCATGACCATGTGCATGTCATGTTCCACCAGCAGAACGGTCGTTCCGAATTCGTCCTGCACATCCAGGATGAAACGCGCCATGTCGGCGGTTTCCTCGCGGTTCATGCCCGCGACGGGTTCGTCCAGCAGCAACACCTTGGGCCGCATCGCCAGCGCGCGGCCCAGTTCGACCCGCTTTTGCAGGCCGTAGGGCAGCATTGTGATCGGATACTTGCGGATGTGGTCGATCTCGAGGAAATCGATCACGCGTTCCTCGATGTCGCGCCGCAGCTCCAGTTCTTCGCGCCGGGCCGCGCCGAAATAGCGCAACGCCTGCCAGACGCCGGTCTTCAGGCGGGTGTGGCCGCCCAGCTTGATGTTGTCGAGAACGGTCATGCCGCGAAACAACGCGATGTTCTGGAACGTGCGGGCAAGGCCAAGCTCCGCCCGCTTGTCCGGGCTCAGGCCCGTGATGTCATTGCCCTCGAAACTGACGCTGCCCTGGTCGGGGGTGTAGAAGCCCGAGATCGAGTTGAAAAGCGAGGTCTTGCCCGCGCCATTGGGGCCGATAACGCCTGTGATCTCGCCTTCGCGGGCCTCGAAATTCACGCCTTGCAGCGCCTTGATCCCGCCAAAAGACAGATGCAGGTTTTCGATTTTCAGCACGTGGTGCGGTCCTCCCAAACCGTCCGCCCGGTGTGACACGCCCGGTCGACTTTTCCTGTCCGACCGCACCGCAGCGGATGAGCGGTTGCGCGGGCCGGATCGCCTTTGGCGCGCACCGTTGCATTTGGCGGAATGTGTCGCAATGGGCGAATAATGTTTCTTTTTGTTGCGCAGCGGCGCTTTCGCCGCACGCCCGCCGCACTGACGGCCCAACCGGATGATTTCATTACTGAAATCCCCGGCATGCCGTAGCGTCATTGGACCAAAAGGTCTAACGCTGCGTCAGCAGCGGGGCCTAGCCCAGCCGGGCGGTAAAGGTGGCCAGCGTGGCGCGGTCGGCGTCCTCCAGCTCGGCCACCCGGCTGCGCCAAAGCGTCGCCTGACTGCGCAGGATCGGTCCATCGCTCAGCACTTTCAGATGGTTGGCGCGCAGGGTCTCGCCGCTCGAGGTGATATCGGCAATCGCCTCGGCGGTCTCGTTGGCCACCGTGCCTTCGGTCGCGCCCTGACTGTCGACCAGCGCATAATCCGCCACGCCGCCCTGACGCAGGTATTCGCGCACCAGGCGGTGATATTTCGTGGCGATCCGCAGCCGGAACCCGTGGCGCGCCCGAAAGGCCGCCGCGACCGCGTCCAGATCGTCGAGCGTATCGACATCGACCCAGGCCCTCGGCACCGCCAGGATCAGATCGGCATGACCAAAGGCAAGCTCCTCCATGGGGCAGACCTGCTGCTCCCAAAGCGGCAGCTTTTCCTGCACCAGATCGGTGCCCGTCACCCCCAGATGAATGCGCCCGGCGGCAAGTTCGCGCGGAATTTCCCCCGCCGACAGAAGCACCAGCGACATACCGTCGATCCCCTCGACGGAGCCCGCGTATTCACGCTCCGATCCATTGCGCGACAGGGTGATGCCGTGCTGCGCGAACCACTCGAACGTCTTTTCCATCAGCCGCCCCTTGGACGGCACACCAAGCTTCAGGGTCATGCCACGCCCTCCAGATCGAGCATCAGACCGGGGCGCATCACGCCGCCCACCGCCGGAATTTCGCCGCCATCGCCAAGCCGGCGGGTCAGCGCATCATACCGCCCCCCGCTGGCGATCGCGGGCAGGTCGGGGCGCGTGACGCTGTGAAAGCCAAAGACGAAACCGTCGTAGTATTCCATCGACGTGCGGCCATAGCTTGTCTCGAACGGCAGCGCGCCGACGTCGACGCCGCGCGCGGCCATGGCGTCGGCGCGCCGCGCGATACGGTCCACGGCTTCGGCGATCGCGGGCAGGTCCACCGCGAGATCGCGCAACTGCTGCAGGGCAAAGGGCATGGTTTCGCGCACCGCGAGCAGCGCTTCGATCAGTTCGACTTCATGCGCGCCGAGGGGGGCTGCGCTGGCATCCTCGCGCAGGGCGGCGATGCGCGCGTCGATCTCGTCCTGCCGGCGCAGGCCGATCATCGGGGCGGGCGACTTTGGCGGATCACCGGCCAGCAGGTTGCGCCGCGCGCCCGGCATCCGGGTCCGGCCCGCGTAGCGATCCAGCAGGGCCCGAAACCGCCGGGGCCGCCAGATGTGGCGCATCAATGCCGCGCGCCGCGCATCGGTTGTCCGCAGCCCCGCGACGGCAGCCATCAGCACGCCGATATCGCCTGTGGCCGCGCGCAGATCGAGATGCGCCAGCGCGTCGCCGATCAGCGCGAACACCTCCGCATCCGCGCCCGCCGGGTCGGCACGGTCGAACACCTCGTATCCCACCTGCACGTATTCATTGGGCCGGTCGGGGTCATGTTCCTGGCGGCGGAACACCTCGCCCGCGTAGGTATAGCGCGCAGGCTCGGCGCCGTGGCTCATGTGCATCTGCACCACGGGAACGGTGAAATCCGGGCGCAGCATCTGTTCGCCGCGCAACGCATCGCTGGTGACATAGGCGCGCGCGCGAATGTCCTCGCCGTACAGATCCAGCAGCGCGCCCGCCGGTTGCAGGATCGGCGGCTCGACCGGAACGGCGCCCTGCGCCTCGAACATCGCGCGCAGCGCGCCGGCGCGCGCCAGGGTCTGGGACCGGTTGGGCATCAGCGGTGCGCGTCCAGGATTTCGCGGACCTTGGCCACCATCTGGTCGCGCGGCACCTCGTATTGGCTGGGGCGGTCTTTCCATTCCTCGAGCGTCGCGCTCTCGGCGATCTTCGCTCCGAGGATCAGGTCCTTGATCTGCACCACGCCCTTGTCGAACTCGTCGCCCCCCGCGATCACCGCGACCGGGCTGCCGCGCTTGTCGGCGTACTTGAGCTGGTTGCCGAAGTTCTTGGGATTGCCCAGGTAGACCTCGGCGCGGATGCCCGCCTGGCGCAACTCGGCCACCATGGCCTGATAGTCGGCCATACGCGCCTTATCCATCACCGTCACCACGACGGGGCCTGCTTCGGTCTGTTGCATCCGGCCCTTGGCGTGCAGCGCGGCCAGCAGCCGGTCCACCCCGATGGAGATGCCTGTGGCGGGCACTTCCTGCCCGGTAAAACGCTTGACCAGATCGTCATAGCGCCCACCGCCGGCAACCGAGCCGAAGTTGCGCGGACGGCCTTTTTCGTCGGTGATCTCGAAGGTCAGCTCGGCCTCGAACACCGGGCCGGTGTAATAGCCCAGGCCGCGCACGACGGAAGGGTCGATGACGATGCGGTCAGGGCCGTAGCCTTGGGCATCGAGGAGTGCTGTGATCATTTCAAGCTCATCAATTCCTTGGTTGCCAACTAGAGAGTCGCCAACGAGCTTGCTGAGTTCTTCCAATACTAACAGGCCCGCGTAGCGCCCCGCGTTGAACCGTTCCTCAATAAGCTTCCAAGGTTCTTCGTGGTAGTCGAGTTCCGTCGCGATCCAACTAGCTAGCAATCCATCTTCCCGTTTCGCAGCGTTCCTTAAGTCATCAAGGGTTTTTGCCCTTGCTCGTTCTTTGGAAGTAAGAAAACCCATCACCACATCAGCCTGTTCTGCACTCAACCCAGCCCCTGCCGCAAAATCCCCACTCTCATCCTTGCGTCCTTCGCCTAATAGCGCGCGTACGCCTTCGACCCCCAACCGGTCCAGCTTGTCGACCGCACGCAACACGATCCCTCGCTTGGCCGCCTTGTCCTCCCCGGACAGGCCCGCCACCTCCATCACCCCGTCCAGCACCTTGCGGTTGTTCACCCGCACCACGTAATCCCCACGCGGAATTCCCACCTCTTCGAGACAGTCGCAGAGCATCGCGCAAATCTCGGCATCGGCGGCCACGCTGGGCGCGCCCACGGTATCGGCATCGCATTGATAGAACTGCCGAAACCGCCCCGGACCCGGCTTTTCGTTGCGCCAGACGGGGCCCATCGCATAGCGGCGATAGGGCGTGGGCAGATCGTTGCGGTGCTGGGCATAGACCCGCGCCAGCGGGGCGGTCAGGTCATAACGCAGCGCCAGCCAGTCGCCCGGCTTGTCGCCCTCGGCATCCTCCTGCCAGGCAAACACGCCGGCGTTGGGGCGGTCCACGTCGGGCAGGAACTTGCCCAGCGCCTCGACCGTCTCGACTGCCGCACTTTCCAGCGCGTCAAAGCCATAGCGATGATAGACCGCCGCGATCTTGCGCAGCATTTCGGCGCGCTGGGTCACTTCCGCGCCGAAATAATCGCGGAACCCCTTGGGCGTATCCGCCTTGGGGCGCGGGGTCTTCTTTGGCTTGGCCATGCTGGCGGCTCCTCGCGGGTCTGACATTGCGCGCGGCATAGCCCAAGGGCCGCTGCGGGGCAAGGTCGCGCGGCCCGGATCGCACGGGGCGTCAGATGACGTCGAAATCGCCGCCCCGGCCGCGCCCGGCGGCAAAGCGCGCGGCGCCCGCCTGCCCTTCGGCATGAAACAGCGCCGAGGAGCGCCATTCGCGGCGCAGCGCTTCGGCCAGGTCGGCGGGCGCCATGCGCGCGCTCAGGTGATCGGCGCGCAGGCAGCCCTGGGGAAAGCGGGTCAGATCCTGCGCCAGCGCCATCGCCACGGTCACTGCCGTGCCCCACGTGGTGACGCGGTCGGCCAAGCCCATCGTCAGCGCCTCGGCCGCGGTCACCCGGCGGCCCGTCAGGATCAGGTCGTTGGCGCGGCCCTGCCCCACGAGGCGCGGCAGGCGCACCGTTCCGCCGTCGATCAGCGGCACGCCCCATCGACGGCAATAGACACCCATCACGGCGCCTTCGGCCATCACCCGCATGTCACACCACATCGCCAATTCCATGCCCCCCGCCACGGCGGGCCCTTCGATGGCCGCGATGACGGGCTTGCGCAGCATCAACCGGCTTGGCCCCATCGGCCCCGGCAACGGCTGCGCCATCGGATCGCTCCAACCCTGCGGGATGTCCAGTCCGGCGATCCAGTCGGTGGCGCTGCCATCGGCGGCGGTTTTCAGATCGAAGCCCGCGCAGAACGACTCTTCGGTGCCGGTCAGGATGATGACGTCGCATTCGTCGTCCCGGTCCGCCGCGAGCATCGCATCGTACAGCGCCTGCGCGGTGGCGGGGTTGACGGCGCCACGCGCCTCGGGCCGGTCGATGGAAATCACCGCGACCCGCCCCTGTTGCGTAATCCGAAGTGTCATGGCAAAGCCTTTCGGTCGCTTGCATCCAGTGCCATCTTACCTCATGGCGCGCCCAAAAAGGAGCCCTTCATGGCCCGGACCGATCAGCTTGAAGAGCAGATAGCCCACCTGACCCGCGCGGTCGATGACCTGTCGGATATCGTCGCGCGGCAGGAAAGCGAAATTGCGATCCTGACGCGCCGGGTCGAGATGCTGATGCGGCGCGAGGGCGAACGCGAGGCCTCGCAGTCGGGCGGCGTGGTCATGGGCGACGAACGCCCGCCGCATTACTGACCACTCTCAGGGCTGCGCCTTGATCGCGCTGGCCATGACCTCTCCGTCGTGCAGCAGGATATCGGACCAGCGCGAGGTGCCGCCAAAACGCTCGTAGGTGCTGATGAAGACGGTGTTGCGCTCCAGCCGCTTGATCCGCGATCCGCAGGGCTTGCGCTTTGCCGCGCCGCACACATCGCGCTTGATATCCTCATAGGCGCTGTCCGTCGCGCTGTAGGGGTAGGCATCGCCGGGCCGGCCGTAACGCAGTTTCTCATGCATCGACGGCGCCCCGAAAAGCGCGAGCGATGCCGTGAACTGGCGCGGACAGCCGTCGGAAAAGCCGGTCACGTAAAACGTCCGCGGCGCGGTGCTGTTGGGGAATGTGTCGTGCAAGGTATAACCGCGCCCGCGGGTCGGGAATTTTTCGACCTTCTTGCCCAGTTTGGCGCCCCTGGCACCGCAGACGCGCGCCACGGTGCCATAGGGCAGAACCGTGCCCGGTGGCACGTCGCCCTCGGCGCGACGCGCGTCGACACCGCCGAACAGGCCGGAAAAATACCCCTCGCGCGCGATCTCCTGCGCGTCGGGGACGGCGTTGGCCACCGGGTCGGTTTCGGCCAGATCGACATCCGAAATTCGGTCCACGCCGGCCAGCGGATCCCCGCAGGCGGTCAAAAAGCCCAGTGCGCACAGCGCGGCGACAGGTTGTTTCATTCCAAGAGCCTCCCCAAGCGATTGGAGAGACGGTCTTAGCGTGCTTGCGCGCCAAGGTCCACCGGATCGGCGCCGACACGCTGACGCGGCGGCGCGCGGCGCATCAGATTTCCTCGACCTCGAGCACGCCAGACAGCGATTTGATCGCGCCCTTTATCTGTGGCGTGACCGGAAATTCCTGCCCCAGATCGACCTCGACCTCGCCGGGAAGGCTGGCGTCCATCAGGCAGAACTGGATCGGCCCGCGCCCGGCGGCCTTGGCGGCATGGGCCGCGCCGTCCAGCACGCTGGCCACCGCCGCGATGGCGCCCGGCTGATCAACGAAAATCCTGAGGCCGATGCCGCCCACGTCGGCCACCGCCATGTCGATGGGCGCCACCGACCGCGCCAGCAGCTTAAGCTGATCGCTCTCCATCGTCGCCTCGACGCCGACGACGACCTTGGCCCCGGTTTCCAGGTGATCGCGACATTTCTCGAGCGTGTCGGAAAAGATCGTGACCTCGTAGGCGCCCGTCGTGTCGGAGAGTTGCGCAAAGGCAAAGCGGTTGCCGCGCGCCGACTTGCGTTCCTGCCGCCCGGCCACCACACCCGCAAGTTTTGCCACCAGCGGCCCGCGCTCGGCCCTGGCGTTCACCTCGTCCAGCGTCATGACGCCCTTGCGTTTCAGCGGCCCCATGTAGTCGTCGAGCGGATGGCCCGACAGGTAAAAGCCCACCGCCTTGAATTCCTCGCTCAGCCGTTCCGCCGGCAGCCAGTCGTCCATCGGATGCAGGCGCGGTTCGGGCAGGTCGTCGCCCGCCTCACCGAACAGCGACACCTGGCTGCTGGACTTTTGTTCGTGGATCGCGGCGGAGTAGTTCACCAGCGCGTCCAGCGCGCCAAAGACGCGGCGGCGGTTGGGATCGAGCGCATCGAACGCACCCGAGCGGGCCAGCATTTCCAGCGGACGCTTGCCCACCCGTTTCAGATCGACGCGGCGCGCCAGGTCAAAGAGCGTGGCGAACGGCTTGTCGCGCCCCTCGACCTTGCGGCCCTCGGTGATCAGCTTCATCGCCTCAACGCCGACGTTCTTGAGGGCGCCCAGCGCATAGACAAGCGCGCCGTCGACCACCTTGAATGTCGCGTCCGAGCGGTTCACGCAGGGCGGCACCCAGGGCAGTTCCAACCGTTTGCGGACCTCTTCGAAATACGTCGCCAGCTTGTCGGTCAGATGGATATCGCAATTCATCACCCCGGCCATGAATTCAACCGGGTGGTTCGCCTTCAGCCAGGCCGTCTGGTAACTTACGACCGCATAGGCCGCGGCGTGCGATTTGTTGAAGCCGTAGTTGGCGAACTTCTCCAGAAGGTCGAACACCTCCGACGCCTTTTTCTTGTCGACGCCGTTCTCCATCGCGCCCTTTTCGAACTTGGGGCGCTCCTTGGCCATCTCCTCGGCGATCTTCTTGCCCATCGCGCGGCGCAGCAGGTCGGCGCCGCCCAGGCTGTAGCCCGCCATCACCTGCGCGATCTGCATCACCTGTTCCTGGTAGACGATGATGCCCTGGGTTTCCTCGAGGATGTGATCGATCAGCGGGTGCACGCTTTCACGTTCGCGCAGCCCGTTCTTGACCTCGCAATAGGTCGGGATGTTCTCCATGGGGCCGGGACGGTACAGCGCCACAAGCGCCACGATATCCTCGATGCAGGTGGGTTTCATCCGCTTCAGGGCATCCATCATGCCCGAGCTTTCCACCTGGAACACCGCGACCGTCCTGGCGCTGGCGTAAAGTTTGTAGGACGCCTCGTCATCCAGCGGAATCGCCCCGATGTCGTCGATCAGGTCCTCGGGCGGCGCGAACAATTCGGTGCCGTCGGCGGCAATGTGCAGATGCCGCCCCGCCGCCTTGATCTGATCCACCGCGTTCTGGATGACCGTCAGCGTTTTCAGACCCAGGAAATCGAACTTCACCAGCCCGGCCTGTTCAACCCATTTCATGTTGAACTGCGTCGCGGGCATGTCCGACCGCGGGTCCTGGTAGAGCGGCACCAGGGCATCCAGCGGCCGGTCGCCGATCACGACACCGGCGGCATGGGTCGAGGCGTTGCGCAACAGCCCCTCGACCTGCTGGCCATACTCCAGCAGGCGGGCGACGACCTCCTCGTTGCGGGCCTCCTCGCGCAGGCGCGGCTCGTCCGCCAGCGCCTTTTCGATGCTGACGGGTTTCACACCCTCCACCGGGATCATCTTGCTCAGGCGGTCCACCTGCCCGTAAGGCATCTGCAGCACGCGCCCGATGTCGCGCACCGCGGCCTTGGACAGCAACGCGCCGAAGGTGATGATCTGGCCCACCTTGTCGCGCCCATATTTGCCCTGCACGTATTGAATGACCTCCTCGCGGCGATCCATGCAAAAGTCGATGTCGAAGTCGGGCATCGACACGCGTTCGGGGTTCAGGAACCGCTCGAACAGCAGGTTGTAGCGCAGCGGATCCAGATCGGTGATCGTCAGCGCATAGGCCACCAGGCTACCCGCGCCCGACCCGCGCCCCGGCCCGACCGGAATGTCGTGATCCTTGGCCCACTTGATGAAATCGGCCACGATCAGGAAATAGCCCGGAAAGCCCATTCCCTCGATGATCCCCAGCTCGAAATCGAGCCGCTTTTCGTACTCCTCGACGCTCACGGCATGGGGGATCACGGCCAACCGGTTGGTCAATCCTTCATGCGCCTGCCGGCGCAATTCCTCGATCTCGTCATCGGCGAACCTGGGCAGGATCGGATCGCGGCGATAGGCCTGAAAGGCGCAGCGTTTCGCGATCTCCACGGTATTGGCAATGGCCTCCGGCAGGTCGGCGAACAGCGTGATCATTTCCGACTGCGACTTGAAGTAATGCTGCGCGGTCAGGCGCCGGCGCGGATCCTGCTGATCGACATAGGCCCCCTCGGCGATGCAGATCAGCGCGTCATGCGCCTCGTACATCTTCGCGTCGGGGAAATAGACGTCGTTGGTGGCGACCAGCGGCAGATCCATCGCATAGGCCATCTCGACAAAGGGGCGTTCGGTCAGGCGCTCGGCCTCGGGTTGGCCATCCTCGCCGGGATGGCGCTGCAACTCGACGTAAAGCCGGTCGCCAAAGGCCGCCTTGAGCCGGTCCATCAGCGCCTGCGCCGCGGGCTGCTGGCCGCCCTGCAACAACTGCCCCACCGGCCCCTCCGGCCCGCCCGTCAGGCAGATCAGGCCGCCGGAATACTGCTCGAGCTCCTCCGCCGTGACCTGCGGCAGCGCGCCCGCCTTGTCGATGTACAGGCAGGAATTCAGCTTCATCAGGTTCATGTAGCCGACCTCGGTCTGCGCCAGCAGAACCAGCGGCGCCGGGTCGCGCGGTCGCTCGCCGGGCCGTGTCTCGACATACTCCAGATCGACCTGGCACCCCAGGATCGGCTGCACACCCGCCCCGGACATGGCGACCGAATATTCCAGCGCCGCGAACATGTTGTTGCTGTCGGTAAGCGCCATCGCGGGCATGCCGGCCCTGCGGCACAGATCGGGCAGCTTTTTCAGCCGCAGCGCCCCTTCCAGCAACGAATATTCCGAATGGGTGCGCAGGTGAATGAATCGCGGATCTTGTGTCATGCCGCCATCCTAGGCTGCCGCGCCCGCCCCCGCCAGAGCCGACGCAATCGCGTCCCCGATTTTCGCCATGCCCCACCTTCCCCGGCGCCCCGTGGCCAGTTCCCCCTTGCCAAACGCGGCACGGCGCGCATAGCCTTTTCAGCGACACTTGCCCGCCCCGCCTTCTACGCCGCATCGAACGCGGGGCATCCCAAAGGGCCATCCGGTACCGCGGCGGATCTGATCTATGGACATTGCGTTTCGCCTGAACGGAGAAACCGTGGAGCTGCACGATGTGGCGCCCACCACAACCCTGCTCGACTGGCTGCGCGAGGACCGCGGCCTCACGGGCACCAAGGAAGGCTGCAACGAGGGCGACTGCGGCGCGTGCACCGTCATGATCACCGACGCGGACGGCGCGCGCGCGCTCAACGCCTGCATCCTGTTCCTGCCGCAGCTTGACGGCAAGGCGGTGCGCACCGTCGAAGGCATCGCGGCCCCCGACGGCACCCTGCATCCGGTGCAAAGACAGATGATCGACCACCACGGCTCGCAATGCGGCTTCTGCACGCCGGGCTTCATCGTCGCCATGGCCACCGCGCATCTCAACGGCGCCACAGATCATGACGTGCAACTGGCCGGCAATCTCTGCCGCTGCACCGGATACGCCCCCATCCTGCGCGCCGCCCGGGCCGCCCAAGGCGCGCCGGTTCCCGCCCACATGCGCGACGCCCCCCTTCCAAATGGACAAAATACCGCCGGGGGGGACGCCGCAGGCGGCCGGGGCGGGCAGCCCCCCCGACACCTCCACCCCGCGAATTCCGACGAATTGGCGCGCTGGTACGCCGACCACCCCGACGCCACGCTGGTCGCGGGCGCCACCGACGTCGGCCTGTGGGTGACCAAGGAGTTCCGCGACCTCGGCCCCCTCGCCTTTCTCAACCGCTGCGTCGACCTGCGCGGGATCACGCAGGACGACGACACAATCCGCATCGGTGCGATGACCACCCTCACCGAACTTGAGGTCGCGATGGCGCCGCTGCATCCTTCCTTTGCCGCGATGATCCGGCGCTACGGGTCGGTGCAGGTGCGCAACGCCGCCACCATCGGCGGCAATATCGCCAACGGATCCCCCATCGGTGACGGGCCGCCCGCGCTGATCGCGCTTGGCGCCACGCTGCACCTGCGCCGGGGCGACACCCGCCGACGGATGCCGCTCGAGGATTTCTTTCTCGACTACGGCAGACAGGACCGCGCGCCGGGCGAATTCGTCGAGGCGATCGCGATCCCGCGCCAGCGCGACAGCCTGCGCTGCTACAAGCTGTCCAAACGCTTCGATCAGGACATCTCGGCGGTCTGCGGCGGCCTGTCGATCACCGGCGACGGCACCACGATCACCGGCGCGCGCCTTGCCTTTGGCGGGATGGCGGCCACGCCCAGACGCGCCGCCCACGCCGAGGCCGCGATGATCGGCCAGCCGTGGTCCGAGGCGACGATACGCGCCGCGATGGACGGGCTGACACGCGATTTCACGCCCCTGTCGGACATGCGCGCCAGCGCCGCCTACCGGATGCAGACCGCGCGGAACATGCTGTTGCGCTATTTCCACGACGCCGGCGGCGCGCCCGTTTCGGTGCAGGGGATCTCGGCATGAGCGTCACGAGGTCCCTGGCCCATGACGCCGCCGCCCTGCATGTCACCGGCGCCGCGCACTATGTCGATGACATCCCCACCCCCCGGGGCACCCTGCATCTGGCCTTTGGGCTCAGCACGGTCGCCGCCGGCACGCTGGACGCGATGGACCTTGAGCCGGTGCGCGCCGCCGCCGGCGTGGTGGCCGTGCTGACCGCCGCCGATCTGCCCTTTGCCAACGATGTATCCGCATCTGCGCATGATGAACCGCTCCTGGCCACCGACCGGGTGCATTACGCGGGCCAGCCGGTGTTTCTTGTGGTGGCGACCTCGCACCTGGCCGCCCGCCGGGCGGCGCGGCTGGGCGAGATCCGCATCACCGCCACCGATCCGATCCTCGGGATCGACGACGCGCTGGCGGCGGATGCGCGGTTCGAGGACGGCCCCCGCGTCTATGGCCGCGGCGCGCCGGAGGCCGCGATCGCCGGCGCCCCGCACAAGGTGTCCGGCCGCCTGCACATCGGCGGGCAGGAGCATTTCTATCTCGAAGGGCAGGCCGCCCTTGCCCTGCCGCAGGAAGGCGGCGACATGGTGGTGCACAGCTCGACCCAGCACCCCACCGAGATCCAGCACAAGGTGGCCGAGGCGCTTGGCCTGCCGATGCATGGCGTCCGGGTCGAGACACGGCGCATGGGGGGAGGGTTCGGCGGCAAGGAAAGCCAGGGCAACGCGCTGGCCGTGGCCTGCGCGGTGGCGGCACACCGGACCGGGCGGCCCTGCAAGATGCGGTACGACCGCGACGACGACATGACCGTGACCGGCAAGCGGCATGATTTCCGCATCGATTATGCCGTCGGGTTCGACGCGGATGGCGTGGTGCAGGGGATCGAGTTCACCCATTACGCGCGCTGCGGCTGGGCGCAGGATCTGTCGCTGCCGGTGGCCGACCGCGCCATGCTGCATGCCGACAATGCCTATCATCTGCCGAATGTGCGCATCACGTCGCACCGCTTGCGCACCCACACCCAAAGCGCCACCGCCTTTCGCGGTTTCGGCGGGCCGCAGGGGATGCTGGGGATCGAACGGGTGATGGACCATATCGCAACCCACCTGGGCCGCGATCCGCTGGATGTGCGGCGCGCGAACTTCTACCGCGACGCGCAGGGGCCGGACTATCCGCCGCAGGACATCCCGCCGCGCGATCCACCGCGGACCGACCGCGATCTGGCCAGCCGGGGCGCGCCGCCCGACGCCCCCGCCCATGTGCCCGCGCCCCCCGCCGGCACACAGACCACGCCCTATCATCAGGCCGTCACCGACTGCATCATCGGCGCGCTGACGCGAAAGCTGGCGCAGACAGCCGACTACGACACGCGCCGCCGCGCGGTCGCGGACTGGAACGCGGCAAACCCGCTGCTGAAACGTGGCATCGCGCTGACGCCGGTGAAATTCGGGATCTCCTTCACGCTGACGCATCTCAATCAGGCCGGGGCGCTGGTGCATGTCTATCAGGACGGTTCGATCCATCTCAATCACGGCGGCACCGAGATGGGCCAAGGCCTGTTCCAGAAGGTCGCGCAGGTCGCCGCCGCGCGCTTTGGCGTCGATGTGGCGCAGGTGCGGATCACCGCGACCGACACCGGCAAGGTGCCCAACACCTCAGCGACCGCGGCCTCGTCGGGCAGCGATCTGAACGGCATGGCGGTGCAGGCCGCCTGCGACACGATTCGCGACCGGATCGCGGCGCACCTGGCCGAGCGTCACCAGGCGGACCCGTCCGACGTCCGCTTTGCCGAAGGGCGCGTGACGACGGCGGGTGGCGATTACTCCTTTGCCGAAGCGGCGCGCTCGGCCTACGAGAACCGGATCAGCCTGTCCGCCACCGGGTTCTACCGGACGCCCGGCATCGAATGGGACCGGATCAAGGGCCGCGGCCGGCCGTTTTTCTATTTCGCCTATGGCGCGGCGGTGACAGAGGTCGTGATCGACACCCTGACGGGCGAGAACCGCATCCTGCGCGCCGACATCCTGCATGACGCAGGCGCATCGTTGAACCCCGCCATCGACATCGGCCAGATCGAAGGCGGCTATGTTCAGGGCGCGGGATGGCTGACGACCGAGGAACTGGTGTGGGACGACGCGGGCCGGCTGCGCACCCACGCGCCATCGACCTACAAGATCCCGGCGTTTTCGGATCGGCCCGACGTGTTCAACGTCGCGCTGTGGGACGCGCCCAACCGCGAGGACACCGTCTATCGGTCCAAGGCCGTGGGCGAGCCGCCGCTGATGTTGGGCATTTCCGCCTTTGCCGCCCTGGCGGACGCGGTGCGGTCCTGCGGGCCGGCCTACGGTGATTTGCAGGCCCCCGCCACGGCAGAGGCGGTCCTGGCCGCCATCGGGCGGGCGCGCAATGGGGTTTGATCGCGACGCCCTGATCGCGGCCTGCCGCGCACGGCCCCGCGTGGCGCGCGTCGTGGTGGCGCAGGTGCGCGGATCGGCCCCGCGCGAGGTGGGTGCCGCGATGCTGGTCTGGGCGGACGGGCAATCGGGCACGATCGGCGGCGGCACGCTGGAGCACGACCTGACCCTGGCCGCGCGCGCCCTGCTGGGCACAGGCGGCGACCGGCTGACCCGCCATGCTCTGGGTCCGGACATGGGCCAATGCTGCGGCGGTGCGGTGCAGGTGCTGACGGAAGTCTACGATCTGGAGCGCGCGCAGGCGCTTGCCGCCGATCTGATCGCGCGCGGACCGGGCCCCGAGCCGCTGGCGGTGACGCGGATCAGGGCGCAGGCGCGCGGCACCGGGCAGTTGCCCGACCCGCGCCTGATCGATGGCTGGATGGTCGAGCCGGTCGCACGGCGCGACCGCGCGATCTGGATCTGGGGCGCGGGCCATGTGGGCCGGGCCCTGGTCGATGTGCTGGCGCCGCTGCCGGACGTGGCGATCACCTGGATCGACAGCGATTCCGCCCGGTATCCCGAAACGATCCCCCACGGCGTGACGCAACTGCCCGCCGCCGACCCCGCGATGCTGGTCCGCCATGCACCGGCGCAAGCCGAGCATCTGATCGTGACCTATTCCCACGCTCTCGACCTCGCGCTGTGTCATGCGCTGCTGGGGCATGGCTTCGGCTTTGCGGGGCTGATCGGATCAGCGACCAAATGGGCGCGGTTCCGGAACCGCTTGCGTGATCTTGGCCACTCAGACGCGCAGATCGCGCGCATCACCTGCCCCATCGGACACCCGGAACTGGGAAAACACCCGCATATCATCGCAATAGGGGTTGCCCAAGACCTGCTGTCATTGGCACAAACGCCCCAGCGCAACATGAGTAGCCTTGCATGACCGCCCTTTTGTCCCTGTCCGGTCTGACCAAGGCCTACCCCGGCGTGATAGCCAACGATGACGTATCGCTCGACATCGCGGCGGGCGAGGTGCACGCACTTCTGGGCGAGAACGGCGCGGGCAAATCCACGCTGGTCAAGATGATCTATGGGTTGGTCATGCCGGACACGGGCAGCATGGCGATGAACGGCGCGCCCTATGCCCCGGCAGAACCGCGCGCGGCGCGGGCCGCCGGCGTCGGCATGGTGTTCCAGCACTTTTCGCTCTTCGATGCGCTGAGCGTGGCGGAAAACATCGCGCTCGGCATGGAGCACGCGCCCAAGATGCGCGAACTGTCGCGCCGGATTCGCGAGGTGTCGGACACCTATGGCCTGCCGCTGTCACCGGACAGGATCGTCGGCGACCTGTCGGCGGGCGAACGTCAGCGGGTCGAGATCATCCGCTGCCTGCTGCAGGATCCCAAGCTGCTGATCATGGACGAACCCACCAGCGTGCTGACCCCGCAGGAAGTCGAAATCCTGTTCCAGACCCTGCGCAAGCTGAGTGCCGAGGGCACCGCGATCCTGTATATCTCGCACAAGTTGGAGGAAATCCGGTCGCTGTGCGACAGCGCGACGATCCTGCGGCTGGGCCGTGTTGTCGGCACCTGTGTCCCGCGCGAGACCACGGCGCGCGACATGGCCGAGATGATGGTGGGCAAGGTCTTGGCGACGCCGACACGCGCCACGTCGCAACTGGGCGATGTGGTGCTGTCGCTGAACGGGCTGTCGCTGCCCTCCCCGCACGCCTTTGGCATGCCGTTGCGCGACATCCATGTCACGCTGCGCGCGGGCGAGGTGCTTGGCATCGGCGGCGTCGCGGGCAACGGTCAGGACGAATTGCTCGCCGCATTGTCGGGCGAAATGACGGCCGGACCGGGGATGATCGCGCTCAAGGGCGAGGATATCGGGCGGCTGGGACCCACGGCGCGACGGGTCCGCGGGCTTTTGTCCGCGCCCGAGGAACGGCTGGGCCATGCCGCCGCACCCGACATGTCGTTGACAGAAAACGCCATGCTGACCGGCGCCGCGCGCGAGGGGCTGGAGCGGCGGGGGATGTTGGATTGGGCCGCGGCGCGCAGCTTCGCCAAGCGCATCATCGCGGAATTCGACGTGCGTACGCCGGGCCCCGGAAATGCCGCGCGGTCGCTGTCGGGGGGCAATCTGCAGAAGTTCGTGATCGGCCGCGAGGTCTTGCAGCGGCCCGACGTGCTGGTCGTCAACCAGCCGACCTGGGGGGTCGATGCCTCTGCCGCCGCGGCCATTCGCCAGGCGCTGCTGGATCTGGCGACGGGCGGCGCGGCGGTGATCGCGATCAGCCAGGATCTGGACGAGTTGATGGAGATATCGGACCGGTTCGCCGCGCTGAACGAGGGCCGCCTGTCGGATCCGCGCCCCGCGCAGGGGCTTTCGGTGGAGGAGATCGGGCTGATGATGGGGGGCGCGCACGGCATGGAGGTGGCGCATGTCTAGGCGATTGCACCAAAAGAGTTTTCTGGCCTCCGGCGGCGGTATTTTCATCCATTTGGAAGCCAGGCAGGTGCGCCTGTGATCCGGCTGGAGAAGCGCCCCGAGCCCAGTCGGGGATTTGCCTGGGCGGCCCCCATACTGGCGGTGATCGCGACCTTCTTTTTCGGCGGGCTGCTGTTTGCCTTTCTGGGCAAGGACCCGGTGCAATCCATCGTCACGATTTTCTGGCAGCCGCTGTTCGGGGAATTCGCGTTCTACTATCGCCCGCAACTGCTCATCAAGGGGGCGCCCTTGGTGTTGATCGCGATCGGGCTGAGCCTTGGGTTCAAAGCGGGGATCTGGAATATCGGGGCCGAGGGACAGTATATCATGGGCGCGCTCTTTGGCGCGGGCGTGGGCCTGGCCTTCTACCCGGCACAGAGCGCCATGGTCTTTCCGCTGATGGTGTTGGCCGGGGCGTTCGGCGGCTGGGTCTGGGCGATGATCCCCGCTGTGCTGAAGGTGAAATTCGGCACCAACGAGATCCTGGTGTCGCTGATGCTGGTCTATGTGGCCGAGCAGTTTCTGGCGTCGATGTCGCTGGGGCTGATGAAGAACCCCGAAGGTTTCGGCTTTCCGGGCAGCCGCAACCTGCAGCAATACGCGAGTGCCCATAATGCCGAGATCGTTGCCGACACCGGCATGCATTGGGGAGTGGTGGCGGCAATCATCGCGGTGATCTTCGCCTATGTGCTGCTGGCGCGGCACAGGCTGGGCTTTGCCATCCGCGTCACCGGCGACGCGCCGCGCGCCGCCCGGTTTTCGGGGGTGAACCCGTCGCGGCTGATCCTGTTCTGCCTGGGGACCTCGGGCATGCTGGCCGGGCTTGCGGGGCTGTTCGAAGTGTCGGGACCGTCGGGCGTGGTCAGCATCGATTTCAACGTGGGCTATGGCTTTACCGCGATCATCGTGGCCTTTCTGGGGCGCTTGCATCCTGTCGGCATCCTGCTGGCGGGGCTGCTGATGGCACTGACGTATATCGGCGGCGACATCGCGCAAAGCCAGATGGGCCTGCCTGCCGCCGCGATCCAGGTGTTCCAGGGCATGCTGCTGTTTTTCCTGCTGGCCTTTGATCTGTTCACGAATTTCCGGCTGCGGCTGGGCCGGGTGGAGGTTGCGTAAGTGGATCTGTCGGTCATCAATCCCGTTCTTCTGATCGCCGCGCTGATGAGCGCGGCGACCCCGATCCTGCTGGCGGCCACGGGCGAGTTGGTGGCCGAGAGGGCCGGCGTTCTGAACCTTGGCGTCGAGGGGATGATGATCGTGGGTGCGATTTGCGGCTTTGCGGTCGCGGTGGAAAGCGGATCGCCGGCGCTCGGCTTTGTCGCGGCGGCGGCGGGCGGCGCGCTTCTCAGCCTGCTGTTCGCGTTCCTGACGCAGGTCACGCTGGCCAACCAGGTCGCCTCCGGGCTTGCGCTGACGTTGTTCGGACTGGGGCTTTCGGCGCTGCTGGGCCAAGGCTATGTGGGGGTGAAGCCGCCCAGCATGCCGGACGTGAATTTCGGGGCGCTGGCCGATATTCCTATCCTCGGGCGGATCCTGTTCAGCCATGATCCGGTGCTGTACTTCGGGCTGGCGCTGGTGGCGGCGGTCTGGGCGTTGCTGAAATTCACCCGCGCGGGGCTCATCCTGCGGGCGGTGGGCGAAAACCACGACGCCGCCCATGCGCTGGGGCTCAAGGTCGTGCGCATCCGGGTGCTGGCGATCTTGTTCGGCGGTGCCTGCGCGGGCCTGGGCGGTGCCTACATCAGCCTGATCCGCGTACCGCAATGGACCGAAGGCATGACCGCCGGTGTGGGCTGGATCGCGCTGGCGCTGGTGGTCTTTGCCAGCTGGAAGCCCTGGCGCGTCTTGCTGGGTGCCTATCTTTTTGGCGGCATCACTCAATTGCAGCTTAATCTGCAGGGTGCGGGCGTTGCCATTCCGGTCGAATATCTGGCAATGTCACCCTACCTTGTCACCATCCTCGTGCTGGTGATCCTCTCTGCGGACAAAAGCCGGGCGCCTGCCTCGCTTGGCCGTATTTTCCACGCCTCAAGCTAGGGGCCAAACAAGCCCCGACCAAGGGGCGTCACCAACCGGGGAAGACCTGAATATGAAACTCACCACCCTATTGACCTCTGCCGCGATGGCGCTGGGGCTGGCCACTGCGGCCTTTGCCGCGGGCCATGAAAAAACCAAGGTCGGCTTTGTCTATGTCGGCCCCGTGGGCGACGGCGGCTGGACCTATGAGCACAACAAGGGCCGCCTGGCCGTCGAGGAAGAGTTCGGCGACGCGGTCGAGACTGTATTTGTGGAAAACGTGCCCGAAGGCCCGGATGCGGAGCGGGTGATGACGCAGATGGCGCTGGATGGGGCCGACCTGATCTTTACCACCTCCTTCGGCTACATGGACCCGACGATCAACGTCGCCAAGAAGTTCCCGGACGTGAAGTTCGAGCACGCCACCGGCTACAAGCGCGCCGACAACGTCTCGACCTATTCCGCCCGTTTCTACGAGGGACGCGCGATCCAGGGTCATATCGCGGGCAAGATGACCAAGTCCAACATCGTGGGCTACATCGGCTCCTATCCGATCCCCGAAGTGATCCGGGGCATCAACTCCGCGTTCATCCACGCGCGCAAGGCCAACCCGGACGTGCAATTCAAGATCGTCTGGGCCTATACCTGGTTCGATCCCGCGAAAGAGGCGGACGCCGCGAAGGTGCTGATCGAACAGGGCGCCGATGTGGTGCTGCAGCACACCGATTCCACAGCGCCGCAGGCCGCGGCCCAGGAAGCGGGCAACGTGATCACCTTCGGTCAGGCCTCGGACATGGCACAATACGCACCGATGCCGCGCGTCAGCTCGATCATCGATGACTGGGCGCCCTACTACATCGCGCGCACCAAGGCCGTGATGGAAGGCACCTGGGAATCGACCGACACATGGGACGGCATCGGCGCCGGCATGGTCGGCATCGGCGAGATCACCGATGCGGTTCCGGCGGACGTCAAGGCCGAGGCGCTGGCGCTCAAGGAGAGCATCGCGAGCGGCGCATACCACCCCTTCACCGGCCCGATCAACAAGCAGGACGGATCGGTCTGGCTGGCGGATGGTGAAGTGGCCGACGACGGCACGCTCGCCGGCATGAACTTCTACGTCGAAGGCATCGAGGGCGACATTCCGCAATAAGCGAATTGGCGTCGAGAATGTCCAAGGCCCCGCCGACGCGCGGGGCCTTTTTCGTGCGGCAGCGGCGGGAAATGGGCTGGCAGGGTTTGAGGCCGAAGCGGCTTTGCCGACGCCACCGATATTAATTATCGAAGGCCGTCTGGCTCAATCAAATCCAAACTGCGCCAAGACAGCCGCTGAACGCACCGACGGAAAACGAAAACCCTGTTTCACGATATGCACGCTGGCCCGGGCTATTTGTCAGAATCGAGCTTCGTTATGGCTCGTGCAAACCCCATGCCAGATTTCCCGTAGGCTTTCGTATTCGCAAAAAAGAAAAGACACTTCTTCTGCCTGTGCTGTCACACCCAGTATCGTCATTGCCCAAGCCAATCCTAAGAAGCATATGTGATTTTTCTGATTACTGCTGTGTTAAGGATCACGGTCTCGACCCGTTGCACCAGCCACCAAATGCTGCGCTGTGCACGAAGTACACAAAATGGCCGACGGTTTTTTCAACACACCCTGACACGCCACAGCGGCGCACGAACAAAAAAATCCACGCAGCCGAGCAACCCGTTCCACAGACTCCTCCTTTTCATTCGCCTTCCGCCCTGCAAGACTGCTGTCCGATACGGGCCTGCGCGGGCCATTTCCATTGAGGTGACAGAGGCCCATGAAACAACGTAAACTCGGCGCGGGCGGTCCTTCGGTCTCTGCCATCGGTCTGGGCTGCATGAGCTTTGCCGGAGCCTTTGGCGAGACCGACGAGGCCACGAGCCTGCGGTGCCTCGACGCCGCCCATGACGGCGGGATCACCTTTTACGACACCGCCAATGTCTATGGCATGGGGCGGTCCGAAAACGTGCTTGGCGCGTGGCTGGCGTCGCGCAAGCCGGATGTCACCATCGCGACCAAGGGCGGGATCGTGCGCGACCCGAACCGCCGCGCCAACAACGAGGCCAACCACCTGCGCCGCGAGCTCGAAGGCTCGCTCAAGCGGCTTGGGGTCGATCATGTCGGGTTGTACTACATCCACCGCCGCGACCAGACCGTGCCGCTGGAGGATGTGATCGGCACCCTGTCGGATTTCGTGGCGGAGGGAAAGATCGGCGGCTACGGCCTGTCCGAAGTCGCCCCCCAAACCGTCCGGCTGGCGCATGCCATCCACCCCTGCACCGCGGTGCAAAGCGAATATTCGCTCTGGACCCGCCTGCCCGAGCTCGGGATGATCCAGACCTGCGCAGACCTTGGCGTGGCCTTCGTGCCGTTCTCGCCGCTGGCGCGGGGGGTGTTCGGACAGGGATACCCCGACACCACCAGCATGGCGCCGGGCGATTTCCGCCTGCCCATCCCGCGTTTTTCGGATCGGAATTATCCCCGCAACAAGGCGATCATCGACCGGTTCAAATCCTATGCAGCCGATCGCGGACAGGCCGTGGCCGAACTGGCGATGGCCTGGGTTCTGAACCGGGGCGATCACCTGATCCCGATCCCCGGCACCCGCACCGCCGCGCACCTGGCGGAGTGGATCAACGCCGACGCGGTCGCCCTCCCGCCCGAGGACATGGCGGAGATAGAACGCCTGTTGCCGGTGGGGTTCGCCCACGGTGACCGCTATTCCGACACGCAGATGCAATCGGTGGAGCGGTACTGCTGACCGACATTCGGGCCAAACCGCCACTGGAAGGGCGCAGGCGCATCGGTTAAATGCCCTGCACACCACGCTCCAGAAGGATCACGACCATGCCGCAGGACGACATCTATTCCAACCTCACCCAGCTTGGTGGCGCCACCGCGCTGCCCGCCTCCCCCGAGGCCGCAGAGCTTGAGCGCGTGCAAAACCCGCAGGCGGATGTTGCCTATAACGTGCGCTTCACCGCACCCGAATTCACCTCGCTCTGCCCGATGACCGGCCAGCCCGATTTCGCGCATCTGGTGATCGACTACGTGCCCGGCCAATGGCTGGTCGAAAGCAAATCCCTGAAACTCTACCTCGGATCGTTCCGCAACCACGGCGCCTTCCACGAGGATTGCACCGTGTCCATCGCGCGGCGGCTGGTCGATTTCCTCGATCCGCAATGGCTGCGCATCGGCGGCTACTGGTATCCGCGCGGCGGCATTCCGATCGACGTGTTCTACCAGACGGGGCCGATGCCCGACGGCGTCTGGATTCCCGATCAGGGCGTACCGCCATACCGCGGACGCGGTTGAAAACGGATCACGACGGCGCGGCATAACTGCCGTCCGGGCCGTGTACCTCGTCGCCCTGCAGGGCGGGCGAAAACACACAGATCAGATGCAGCGGCTGATTGCCCGTCACCCTGACCTCGTGCCGGTCATGGGCATCTGGGGCATACAGAATTCCGGCGTGAATTGCGTGCTGCGCGCCACTGTCAAGTTCGGTCACCGTCCCGACACCGGATATGCAGTAGCAGGCCTCGATGTGGTGCTTGTACTGCAAGCTCAGCACCGCGCCGGGGTCGATGGTGGTTTCGGTCATCGAAAACCCCATGCCGTCATCGCGCACCAGCAAACGCAGGCTGTTCCAGCCCGGCCCGGCGGCATCGCGCATCGTCCCGGCGATATCTGATTTATCCACGATGATCATGTTGACCCCCCTCCGCAAATTGGTGTGGCTTCAGTGTAGGGCCGGATGCGCCTATCGCGCCAGCCATCTCTTTCCTTGCCCGCCGCACACTGTAAGGTGGCCGTCTGATCCTTCACCCTCTCTCCCCCCACGCGAGGCCGCACATGATTACCGTTCACCACCTCAACCGCTCCCGCTCCCACCGGATCCTGTGGCTTCTCGAAGAGTTGAACCAGCCCTATTCGGTCAAACCCTACGCGCGCGATGCCAAGACCAACCTCGCGCCGCCAGAGTTGCTCGACGTGCATCCCTTGGGCAAATCCCCGATGATCGAACTCGACGGCAAGCTGATCGCGGAAAGCGCCGCCATCGTCGAGGTGCTCTGTACGCGCTTCGGGCCGCAGATGATCCCGCAGGCGGGCAGCGACGCGCATATCCGCCATCTGGAGCTGATGCATTTTGCCGAAGGGTCGGCGATGACGCCCATTCTGCTGAACCTCTATGTCAGCAGGCTTGGCGATGCGGGCGCTCCGCTGCATCCGCGCATCCGGTCGGAACTTGACAGCCATTACCGTTACATGAACGATGCGCTGCGCCCGTCGGGACATTTCGTGCTGGATGACTTGTCGGCCGCCGACATCATGCTGAGCTTTCCCGCAGAGATCGCGATGCGGCAAGGGCGGCAGGCCGATTTCCCCGAGCTTGCCAAATTCGTCGAGATGATCCATGCCCGGCCGGCCTACGCCCGGGCGACCGCGATGGGTGACGGCACGATAGACGCCTAGGCGTCTTGTTGCCCGCAGCCGCCCGCGCGCCCCGCGATAAACGTTGCGCGGGCGCGGGCACCATGCCACCAATTGCGCCATGACACGCCCCCTTTCCAGCCCCGACGGCACCCCCGCCAGCCGCCTTGCCTTTGGCACCATGCAATTCGGCGGGCGCGCCGACGCGGCGCAATCGCGCGCGATGTTCGATGCCTGCCTTGGCGCCGGGATCACCCATTTCGACACCGCCCATGTCTATAACGACGGCGCGTCCGAAACTCTGCTCGGCGCGATGGCGGGTCCGCACCGCGATCGCCTTCTGATCGCGACCAAGGCGGCCTATTCGGGCGGTGGCGGGCGCGACAACATCCTCGGCTCCTTCGAGGTCTCGCGCCAGAGGCTGGGGATGGACATGGTCGATCTGCTCTACATGCACCGCTTTGACGCCGCGACCGACCTGCACGAAAGCATGGAGGCACTGGCCGACCTGAAGCAGCAGGGGCGGATCCGCTATGTCGGCGTGTCGAACTTTGCCGCGTGGCAGGTGGTCAAGGCGGTCCATATCGCGGCGAAATTCGATCTGGCGATCGATATCGTCCAGCCGATGTACAACCTGGTGAAACGTCAGGTCGAAGTCGAAATTCTGCCGATGTGCGCCGATCAGCGTATCGCCTGCGCCCCCTATTCGCCACTCGGGGGTGGTCTGCTGACCGGAAAATACGCCCGCGGCAAGGCCGGGCGGCTGACCGAGGATGACCGATACGGGCGTCGATACGGATCGGACTGGATGCACGACGCGGCACGCGGGCTGTGCGATCTGGCCGCTGAACGCGGCGAAGACCCCGCGACACTGGCCGTGGCCTGGGCCGCTGCGCACCCGATGGGGCCGATGCCCATCATCTCGGCCCGCACGACCGAGCAACTGGCGCCCTCGCTCGCTGCCATGACGTACAAAATGACGCCCGATCTGTACCAAAGGCTGTCCGCGCTCAGCCCGACACCGCCCCCCGCCACCGACCGCAGCGAGGAGCAGGCATGAGCGACATCCTCATCGTCGGCGGCGGCATCGCCGGCCTGTCCGCGGCGGCCCGCCTGTCGGATCATGCACATGTCACCGTCCTCGAAGCGGAAGGCGCGCTTGGCTATCACGCTTCGGGCCGGTCGGCGGCCCTGTTCGAACAGAACTACGGCAAGCCCACGACCATCGCGCTGAACAAGGCAAGCGCCCCCTATCACCGCACCGCCAACGGCGGATACCTCAGCCCGCGGGGGCTGCTGATCCTGGCGCAGGCGCACGAGGCCGATGCCTTCGCCAGCGACCTGGCCGTGATGGGCGTCGAGCAGATCACGCCCGGCGACGCGCTGGCGATGGTGCCGATCCTCGATCCTCGCAAGCTGGCCTTCGCGGGGTTCCACGAGGCGGCGTATGACATCGACACCGACCGCATGATGCAGGATTTCGCGCGGCAGGTGCGCGGCAATGGCGGCGCCGTGCTGACCGGGCAGCGCGTGGACGCGGTGCGCCGCGACGCGGGCCAATGGCATGTCGCCTGCGGCGCGCAGACCCATCGCGCGCCGACGCTGGTCAATGCCGCCGGCGCCTGGGCCGATCATGTGGCGGGCATGGCAGGCGTTGCCCCGCTCGGCATCGTGCCGCACCGCCGGTCGATGGCGCGGTTGGCGGCGCCGGGCGGGCATGACGTGACCCGCTGGCCGATGTTCTTCGGCGTGGGCGAGACTTGGTATGCCAAACCCGACGCCGGTGCGCTGCTGGTATCGCCCGCCGACGAGGACCCGGCAGAGCCGCAGGACGCCTGGGCCGACGACATGGTCCTGGCCGAAGGGCTGGCCCGCTACGAGGTCATGGTCACCCATCCTGTCACCAGGCCGCTGGCCACCTGGGCGGGCTTGCGCAGCTTTGCGCCCGACCGCACGCTGGTTCTGGGCCGGGACCCCGGCACGCCCGAATTCGTCTGGTGCGCCGGGCAAGGCGGCTATGGGTTCCAAACCGCGCCCGCCGCCTCGCAACTGCTGGCCGACGTGATGCTGGGCCGCCAGCCCGCGCTGGATGCCGCGACGGTCGCGGCGCTTGATCCGGCGCGGCTGCGATGACCGGCAAGCTGCCCCCCACGGCCAGCGTGGCCACCCCGTTGGACGGCGCACGGCTGCACGCGCCCTCGGCCGAGCGGAACGCACCCGCCCTGTGCGATCTGTTGCTGGCCCATGCGCCCGCGCACGGTGCCGCGCTCGAGATCGCAAGCGGCACCGGACAGCATGTCGCGGTCTTTGCCGCCGCCCTGCCCGGGCTGGATTGGCAGCCGACCGATCCCGACCCCATACGCCGCGCCAGCATCGACGCCTACGCCGCCGGGGCCGCCAACATTCGGCCCGCCGTGGCGCTGGATGCCACGGCGCCGGGTTGGGGCGTGGCGCATCACCCCAGGGATCTGATCGTGCTGGTCAACCTGCTGCACCTCATTCCCGATGCCCGTGCCGCCGTGCTTGTCACCGAAGCCGCGACCGCCCTCGCGCCGGGCGGTGTCGTTATCCTCTATGGTCCGTTCACACGCGGCGGGCGGTTCACCAGCGACGGCGACGCCCGTTTCGACGCCGAGCTGCGCCGCGCCGATCCCGCCATCGGCTATACCGACGATGCGCTGCTGCGCGACTGGCTGACCGACAGCGGTCTGAACCGGATCGACACCGTTGAAATGCCGGCCAACAACCTGGCGTTCGTCGCCCGAAGGGAGATCACGACATGACACGATCGCGCGGCCTTCTCTGCGCCACCCTGCTTGTCCTTGCCGCCTGCGGCGCGCCGCAGCCGCCGACCATAGGCACCGCTGGCGTGCTCGCCTTTGGCGACACAAGCCCGGTGGACTGGCCGGGGCCCGGACCACGCGCGCACCCGGTGCACGGGATCGACGTGGCGCGCTATCAGGATGCGATCGACTGGCGCGAGGCCCGGCGCGGCGGGGTCAGCTTTGCCTTCATAAAGGCGACCGAGGGCGGCGACCGCCTGGACCCGATGTTCAAGGACCACTGGCGCGGCGCGGGGGATGTCGGCCTGCCGCGCGGCGCCTATCATTTCTATTACTTCTGCACCCCCGCGGCGGTGCAGGCCCGTTGGTTCATCGAAAATGTGCCCCGCACACGCGGCATGCTGCCGCCGGTTCTCGATCTGGAATGGAACGCCTATTCGCCCAGTTGCCGCCTTCGGCCCGACGGGGCGACCGTGCGCCGCGAGGCGCGGACCTTCATCGATGCGCTGGCGGCGCACTACGGTCAGACACCCATCGTCTATACGACGCCGCAGTTTTTCCGCGACACCGATCTGGGCCGCCTGCGCGGCGTCGAATTCTGGCTGCGCTCAACGGCCAAGCTCCCGTCCGAAGCCTATCCCGGAACCCGATGGTCGTTCTGGCAATACACCGGCACGGGCACGGTGCCGGGGGCCAGCGGCGCGATCGACCTCAACGTCTTTCAGGGCAGCAAGGCCCACTGGGCGGCCTGGGTCGCGGCGCGCCAGCATCGCTGAGACGCGCCGCCCGCACCGGTGCTATCCGTCTACGCGGATGGTCGTGTTCTTGGGGTCATAGGGGCTGTCCTCGGTCACTTCGGCATCCCACAACCGGTCGAACATCTTGACCTGCAACCTGGTCCCCGGCACCGCCACCTCAGGCGTGACATAGCCCATGCCGATGGATTTCCCAAAGGCGACCGAATACCCCCCCGATGTCAGGCGACCCACCCGCGTGTCGCCATCGTAGAGCGCCTCGCGCCCCCAGGGGTCGGCATCCTCGGGCCCGTCGATCAGCAGCGTCACGCATTTTGCACGGATGCCATGCGCCTGCATCGCGTCCTTTCCGTGAAAGTCCTTCGACAAGTCCACGAACCGCGGCAGATCGGCCTCGAGCGGGGTGGCATCGCGGCCAAGTTCCGTGCCAAAGGCGCGGTAGCTCTTTTCCTGCCGCAGCCAGTTCTGCGCCCGCGCACCCACCAGCTTCATGCCATGCGGCTCACCCGCCTTGATCAGCTGATCGAAAAGATGGTTCTGCATCTCGATGGGGTGGTGCAATTCCCAACCCAATTCGCCGGTATAGGCGACGCGGATCGCACGCACCGGAACCATGCCAAGCTCGATGTTGCGCATCGTCAGCCAGGGGAACCGCTTGTTGCCCAGCACGCTGGCGGGGTCGGCATCCTTGACCAGCGCGTTCAGGACATCGCGCGACCTGGGCCCGGCAATGGCGAACACACCCCATTGCGTCGTCACGTCATGGCATTCGACATAGCCGAACTCCGGCGCCTTGTCCGCGATCGCCTTGCGCAGGTAATCGCTGTCGTATGCGGTCCAGGCACCGGCGGACACGAGATAGTATTCATCCTGCGCCAGCCGCACGATGGTGTATTCGGTGCGCGTGGTGCCATGCGCGGTCAGCGCATAGGTCAGATTGATACGGCCCACGCTGGGCAGCTTGTTGCAGGTGAACCAATCCAGGAACTGCGTCGCGCCGGGCCCCCGCACCAGGTGCTTGGTAAAGGCTGTCGCATCGATAAGCCCGACACCCTCGCGGATCGCCTTCGCCTCGTCCACCGCATGGGGCCACCAGCCACCACGCCGGAAACTGCGGCTGTCGTGATCGTCGAACCCGGCGGCTGCGAAATAATTCGGCCGCTCCCACCCGTTCACGTGGCCGAACTGCGCCCCGCGGGCCGCCTGCCGGTCATAGGCGGGCGAGGTCCGCAAGGGCCGGCACGCGGGCCGCTCCTCGTCCGGGTGGTGCAGGATATAGACGTGCTCGTAGGCTTCCTCGTTCTTGCGCGCGGCATATTCCGTCGTCATCCAGTCGCCGTAGCGCTTGGGGTCAAGGCTCGCCATGTCGATCTCGGCCTCGCCTTGGGTCATCAGTTGCGCCAGGTAATGGCCGGTGCCCCCCGCCGCGGTGATGCCAAAGCTGAAGCCTTCGGCCAGCCACATGTTGCGCAGCCCCGGCGCGGGACCGACCAGCGGGTTGCCATCGGGCGTATAGCAGATCGGCCCGTTGAAATCGTCCTTCAACCCGCAATTCTCGGCCGACGGAATGCGGTGGTTCATCGCCATGTACTGGTCCTCGATCCGGTCCAGATCAAGCTGGAACAGATCGGCGCGGAAACTGTCGGGCACACCGTATTCGAACCGCGCGGGCGCGCCCCGCTCATAGACACCCAGGATCCAGCCGCCGCGCTCCTCGCGCACATAGGACTGCGCGTCGGCGTCGCGGATCACCGGGTGCTCGGCATTGCCCGCCTTGCGGAACGCGACCAGTTCGGGGTCCTGGTCCATCACGATGAACTGATGCTCCACCGGAATGGCCGGGATCTTGATCCCCAGCATTTTTGCGGTGCGCTGCGCATGGTTGCCACTGGCGGTCACCACATGCTCGGCCGTGATGACGACCTGCTCGTCGCCAGGCACAAGGTTGCCGCCCCGTTCGACCATCTTGGTCGCCGTGACCTCCCAATGGCTGCCGGTCCAGTGGAACGCATCCGCCTGCCACTTGCGCTCGATCGCGACCCCGCGCTGACGCGCGCCCTTGGCCATCGCCATCGTCACATCGGCGGGGTTAATATAGCCGTCGGTATGATGATAAAGCGCGCCTTTCAGGTCCTCGGTGCGAATGAGCGGCCATTTCGCCTTGATCTCGTCGGGCGTCATCCACTGGTAGGGCACGCCGCAGGTCTCCGCGGTCGAGGCATAAAGCATGTACTCGTCCATGCGCGCGTCGGTCTGCGCCATGCGCAGGTTTCCCACCACCGCAAAGCCCGCGTTCAGCCCCGTCTCCTCCTCCAGCGTCTTGTAAAAGCGGATCGAATAGTCGTGGATATGCGTCGTCGCAAAGGACATGTTGAAATACGGCAGCAGCCCCGCCGCGTGCCATGTCGAGCCGGAGGTCAGCTCGTCGCGCTCCAGCAGCATCACATCGTCCCACCCCGCGCGGGCCAGATGATAGGCGATCGACGTGCCTACCGCGCCGCCACCCACGACCAGTGCCTTCACTTGCGTTTTCATGGCGCGACTCTCCTTCACGAACCTGACCTGCGCCCCTTTTAGTCGCAGACGCGAAACGCCGCGCACAACCGCCGACGACTCATGGCAAAAAACCGACCTCCCGGCCTCGCGCGCCTCCTTCCAAATGGATAAAAATACCGCCGCGCGGAGCGCACAGACGCAGACGCGGGACGCGGCTGCAAACATCATGTCGCGCGTCAGCGCGTCATTCGGGTCACGACCCCGGTGTCAGGACCTTGCCGGGGTTCATGATGCCATCGGGATCCAGCGCCGCCTTGATCGCCGCCATCACCCGCGTCGCCGGCCCCAGTTCCTTGACGAGGTAGGGCCGCTTGCCCTGTCCGATGCCATGCTCCCCGGTGCAGGTGCCATCCATCGAAATCGCCATGTCGTTCAACCATCCGACAAAGGCGTCGGCTTTCTCCAACTCCTGCGGGTTCTCCATGTCCACCAGCAGCAGCGCGTGGAAATTGCCGTCGCCCGCATGGCCCACGATGGGCGCGATAAAGCCCAGCTCGTCCAGCCGGGCCTGCGCGGCGCCGACGCAATCGGCCAGCCGCGAGATCGGCACGCAGACATCGGTGGAAATTCCCTTGGCGCCGGGGCGCAGCTGCAGCGTCGCCCAATACGCGTCGTGCCGCGCCTGCCACAGCGCGCTGCGTTCCTCCGCAGTGGTCACCGCCTCGAATCCCTCGCCGCCGAATTCACCCGCCAGCGTGCCAAAGGTATCGGCCTGCTCCACCACGCCGGCCTGCGTGCCGTGGAATTCCAGCAGCAAGAGCGGCGTTTCGGGCAGCGTCAGCTTGGAATAGGCATTCACCGCCCGCACCGTCAGCGCATCCAGCAACTCGATCCGTGCCACCGGCAAGCCATACTGTATCACCGCCATGACCGCCTCGCAGGCCGCCGCGACACTCGGGAACGAACAGCGCGCCGAACTGATCGCCTCCGGTATGCCCTGCAGCTTGAGCGTGAGTTCCGTGATCAGCCCCAGCGTGCCCTCGGCCCCCACCATCAGCCGCGTCAGGTCATACCCGGCGGAGGATTTGCGCGCCCGCTGCCCGGTGCGGATGATCTGCCCATCGGGCATCACCGCCTCGACCGCCAGCACATTGTCCTTCATCGTGCCGTAGCGCACCGCGTTGGTGCCGCTGGCACGGGTGGAGGCCATGCCCCCCAACGACGCGTTGGCGCCGGGATCGATGGGAAAGAACAGCCCCTGGTCGCGCAGATGCGTGTTGAGCTGCTCGCGCGTCACACCGGGCTGGACCGTGCAATCCAGATCGCCCGCGTTGACCCGCAGCACGGCGTTCATCTGGCTGAGGTCGACACAGATGCCGCCCGCGGGCGCATTCACATGCCCTTCCAGCGAGGTCCCGGTGCCGAAGGGGATGACCGGCACCCTATGCGCGGCACAGACCTTGACGATCTCCGACACCTCCGCGGTCGTGGCGGGAAACACCACTGCGTCCGGGGCCTGCGTTTCGATCCAGGTCGTGGTGTGACCGTGCTGATCGCGGACGGCCTGCCCGGTCTGGAACCGGTCGCCGAACTGCTGTTTCAGCACCCCCAGCGCCGTCTTGATCCCGTCCTCGTTGCGCGGCAATGCCGTGGTCTGCACCATTGTGCGTCCTCTCACTCGTTTCCCAGGGCGCCGGGCTCAGTTGCCCAGCGCGATCCCCTCGCGGCGCGGATCGGCGCCGCCCAGCAGCACCCCGCCCAGCGAAATCGCGTGCAGGCCCGATGTCAGGCTGCGCGCGCCGACCTCGTAGCCCAGCGCCGCCAGCGGCTCCGCCAGCGCCTCGGCGGCGGTGCCTTCCTCGACGTCGTAGGTGCCGAAGCGGTTGACCGCATGCGGCACCGACACCGCCTGCTGAACGTCCATGTCCCAATCCAGATGCGCGATGATCGCCTCGGCCACGTAGCCGATGATCCGGCTGCCGCCGGGCGACCCGATGGCCAGCACCGGCGCGCCGTCCTTCATCACCACGGTGGGCGCCATCGACGACCGCGGCCGTTTGCCCGGCTCGACCCTGTTGGCGATGGGCACGCCGTCGTCATGCGAGCGAAAGGAGAAATCCGTCAGCTCGTTGTTGAGCAGAAAGCCCCCTACCATCAGACGGCTGCCGAACCCGTTCTCGATCGTGGTCGTCATCGAGGCCACGTTTCCCGCGCCATCCACGATCGAAATATGCGAGGTCGAGGGAAATTCGATCGACACGTCATCGGCCCAGTTCAGCGCGTGATCGAAGGCGGGCGTACCGGGCGCGACCTCGGGCAGCGCATCGTCACCGGCCAGCAGGGCGGCGCGCGCCTTCAGATAGGCCGGATCGACCAGCCCGGCGGTCGGCATGGGCACGTAATCGCTGTCGGCCATGTACCGCCCCCGGTCCGCAAAGGCGAGCCGCGACGCGTCACCGATCAGGCGGCGCACCTCGGGGTCCGCGGGCCCCGCGCTCAGGTCGTAGCCATCGAGCATCCCCAGGATCTGCCCGACGGTCAGCGCCCCCGAGGACGGCGGGCCCATGCCGCAGACATCATGCGCGCGGTAGGTGGCGCAGACCGGCGCGCGTTCCTTGACCGCGTAAAGGCTCAGATCCATCTGCGACAGCACGCCGGGGTTGCCCGGCGCGCCCTGCACCGTGGCCACGATATCGGCGGCAATATCGCCGGTGTAGAAGGCCGCGACGCCGTCTTTGGCCAGCACCCGAAGGGTGTCGGCATAGGCGGGATTGGTCAGCCTGTCGCCCGCCGCCAGCGGCGTGCCGCCGGGCAGGAAATAGGCCGCCGTGGCGGCAAAGCGCGACAGACGCTCGGCGTCGTCGGCGACAAGCCCCGCCAGCCGGGGCGAGACGGCGAAGCCTTCGTCGGCGCGGGCGATGGCGGGGGCCAGCAAGCCGGCCCAGTCCTGATTGCCCCAGCGGGTGTGCACCGCCGCCAGCAACGCGGGCGTTCCGGGCGTGCCCACCGACAGCCCGCCCACCACGGCATCAAAGAACTTGAGCGGCGCGCCCGCATCGTCCTGAAACAGGCGCGGCGTTGCGGCCAGGGGGGCGGTTTCGCGCCCGTCCAGCGTTGTCAGTTCGCCCGCGGCGGCGTCGTAATAGACCAAAAAGGCCCCGCCGCCCAAACCGGAGGACTGCGGCTCCACCAGGCCCAGCATCGCCTGCACGGCCACCAGCGCATCGGCCGCCGTGCCACCGCGCGCCAGTACGTCCGCACCCGCCTGGACCGCCCAGGGGTTCGCGGCCGCGACCATCCACTCGGTCGCCTCGACCGGTGTGCCTGCGGCCTTGGCCTCGAGCGCGGCGGCAACAGCGGGGGAAATCGCGTCGAACACACCGCTGGTTGCAGCCTCGGGGGCAATCGCGTCGGCGGCCTGCTGAGCCCCCGCGGCACTGGCCAGCCCAAGGGCCAGAAGGGTCAGGATCTTGCGCATCACGTCACTCCTCGTTCGGTCCGGAAGGGATCTACAGCATGGATGGAACGACCTGATCGGGCGGCCTGTGTCCATCGTCGAAGGTCTTGATGTTGATGATGACCTTTTCGCCCATCTCGATCCGTCCCTCGACGGTGGCGGACCCCATGTGCGGCAGCAAGACGACATTGCGCAGTTCGCGCAGGCGCGGGTTCACGTCGGTGCCATGTTCGTAGACATCCAGGCCCGCACCGGACAATTCGCCCGCCGCCAGCATCCGCGTCAGCGCGTTTTCGTCGATCACTTCGCCGCGCGACGTGTTCACGATCACCGCGTCGGGTTTCATCAGCTTGAGCCGCCGCGCGTTCATCAGGTGAAACGTAGAGGGCGTATGCGGGCAGTTGATGCTCAGCACATCCATGCGCGCGGTCATCTGGTCGAGGCTTTCCCAATAGGTCGCGTCGAGCGCCTTTTCCGTCTCGGCGCGCAGGCGGCGGCGGTTGTGGTAATGCACCTGCATGCCAAAGGCCGCCGCACGGCGCGCCACGGCCTGCCCGATGCGGCCCATCCCGAGGATGCCGAGCCGCCGCCCGCCGACGCGTCCGCCCAGAAGCGCCGTCGGCGCCCAGCCTTGCCACTCGCCGCGCTGCATCACGGCCAGCCCTTCGGGAATGCGCCGGGTCACGGCCAGAATCAGCGCCATCGTCATGTCGGCGGTATCGTCGGTCAGCACGCCGGGGGTGTTGGACACCAGGATCCCGCGTTGTCGGGCGGTCGCAACGTCGATATGATCGACCCCCGCCCCGTAGTTCGCGATCAGCTTGAGCCGGTCTCCCGCCTGCCCGATCAGCGCGTTGTCGATCTCGTCCGTGAGGGTCGGCACGAGAACATCCGCGGCCTTCATCGCCTCGGCCAATTCGGCGCGGGTCATCGGTGTGTCATCTTCGCGCAGGGTCACGTCGAAGAGTTCCGACAGCCGCGTCTCGACGACCTCCGGCAACCGTCGCGTAACGACAACACTCAAGCGATGCTTTGACATATTGGTCCTTCCCAGTCTTGGCGCGTGCGCCCTTTGCATGGCATGGTGGCGGATGTGGCGACGAGGCACAAGAACCTCGGACCGCAAAACGGCAATTTGAAAAAGAACAGGCAAATCATGACCCGGATTTCAAGATCGGTGCGCTGGGGCGTGTTGATTGTGGTGTGCATGCTGGCGCAGGCGACGCGGGCCGAAACCCTGGGGCCGGTGACCAACATGCCGCTGCCGCGCTATGTGTCCATGAAGGCGTCGGAGGGCAACGTGCGGCGTGGCCCATCGTTGACGCACCGCATCGATTGGGTGTTCACGCGCCGCGACATGCCGCTTCAGATCACCGCCGAGCATGGTCACTGGCGCCGGGTCGAGGACCGCGAGGGGCAAGGCGGCTGGGTGCATTATTCGCTGCTGTCGGGTGTGCGCACCGTGATCGTCGAGCAGGACATGCTGAGCCTGCATGTGCGGCCCGATCCGACGGCCCCCATCGCCGCCGCGCTTGAGGTGGGCGTGATCGGGCGCCTGGGCGAATGCGGGCCCGAGTGGTGTTTCGTACGCTCTGGCGGGTTCAAGGGCTGGGCACCCAAGGTGCGGCTTTGGGGGGTCGGGCCAACGGAGCTGCGCGACTGAGCCAGCCTCGCACCGGCGCATGACGATGGCATGCCGTCATCGTCTCAGGACGTGGCCGCGATGAAATCGCAGATCCGTTCCGCAAGCTCCGGTCCGACGTCTTCCTGCAGGAAATGGCCCGCTTGGGGCAACAGGACATGGGGCTGGCCCCGTGCGCCGGGCATCCGCGCCTGGAACACGCGATCGAGACCCGCCATGATTCTGTCATCGGCGCCAAATGCGGTCAGCACGGGCAGGTCCAGACCTTGCAGGACCGTCCACGCCGCGCGGTTGGCATCGCTTGCCGGGTCGTCGGGCGTGGTGGGAACCAGCATCGGAAACTGCCGCGCACCCGCAAGATAGGCGGGGTCGGGAAAGGGCGCGTCATAGGCCGCGATCGCCTGCGCGCCAAGCCCGCGCGCCGTTCCACCGTGAACGATCCGCCCGGCGCGGAACTCGGGCACGGTCTGGGAATAGCTGCGCCAGTTCTCGAACGCCTCGCCCATCGGCTGATCCCCGGTGGGCAGCGCGGTATTGGCGACCACGATGCGCGCGAACCGCTGCGGCATCTGCGCGACCAGCCGCAACCCGATCAGCCCGCCCCAATCCTGACAGACCAGCGTGATGCCGTCGAGATCGAGCTGCTCGACCGCCTCCGCGATCCAGTCGACGTGCCGACCGTAGGTGTAATCCGACCGCTGCCGGGGCTTGTCGGACCGGCCGAACCCGATCAGATCGGGCGCGATCACTCGGTGGCCCGCGCGGGCCAGCACCGGGATCATGTGACGATACAGAAAACTCCACGTCGGCTCTCCGTGCAGGGCAAGAATGGGCGCGGCTTCGGCGGGTCCGGCATCGACGTAATGCAGGCGCAACCGGCCGCCTTGGGTATCATCGACATGCAGGTAGTGCGGGGGGAAATCGAAATCCGGCAGGTCGGCAAAACGATCGTCGGGCGTGCGCAGATAATCCATGATCTGTCCTTTGAGTCTGTCAGCGGGCTGGCAATCGCGGGTTTGGCCGCTAGGGTGCACACAACATGAAAAGCGATCAAGGGGACGGATATGCGCGCGATCACCTACAGTGACTTTGGCCCGGCAACGGATGTCTTGCGGGTTCAGCAGATCGACAGCACGGAGCCGGGCCCGGGCGAGGTGCAGGTCGACCTGGCCTATTCCGGCGTGAATCCCTCGGACGTGAAGTCGCGCATGGGCCGCCCGGGGCTTGCCAGGCCCGCGTTCGAGCGGATCATTCCCCACAGCGATGGCGCAGGCACGATCCGCGCCGTGGGCCCCGGCGTCGATGACGCCCGCGTGGGCCAGCGGGTCTGGATCTGGAACGGTCAGTGGCGGCGCGCCAATGGCACCGCAGCCGAGCAGATCACCCTGCCCGCCCACCAGGCCGTGCCACTGCCCGACGGGGTCAGTTTCGAGACCGGCGCCAGCCTTGGCATTCCGGGGCTGACGGCCTGCCACACGGTGTTCGGCGGCGGCGCGGTCGCGGGGCGCAGCGTGTTGGTTCAGGGCGGCGCGGGGACGGTGGGCCTGCTGGCGGTGCAACTGGCCAAATGGGGCGGCGCGCGGGTGATCGCCACGGCGCGGGGCGATGGCGCCGACCGGGCCAGCGCCGCGGGGGCCGACGCGGTCATCGACTATGCGGCACCCGACCTGGCGGCGCAGATCCTTGCCGCCAACGACGGTGCCCCGGTCGACCGCATCGTCGAGGTTGAGTTCGGCAACAACATCGAGACCGACGCCGAGGTCATCGCCGAGAACGGCACCATCGCGGCCTTCGGATCGGCCCGCGACATGACCCCGACGCTGCCGTTCTTTCCGCTCCTGTTCAAGGCGGTGACCATCGACATCGTGCTGATCTATCTGTTGCAGCCCGATCTGCGCGCCGCGGCGATCCAGCATCTGCACAACGCCCTGCGCGATGGCGCCCTCGATTGCCCGGTGGAGGAGATCTTTGATCTCGAGCGTTGCGCCGCCGCGCACGAAGCGGTGGAACGCGGCGCGCGCAACGGCGCCATCCTGCTCGATGTGCGGGGCTGATACCGCTTGCGCCGCGCGCGGTGCGGGGGAACACTGGCGTATCCGAGGCGTCTTGTGAAAGGTCCGGCCATGCGCCCGATAACACTTCTGTTGCTGGTGGTCTGCCTTGCCCTGCCGTGCGGGGCCGCCCGGGCGCAGGACAGCGACCAACCCTCGGGCACGATCGCCGTGACGGACAGCGCAGGTCAGGATGCCGCGATCGCCGGGCGCATCCGCGACATACTGGCGGAACTCGACGGTTATACGGATGTGTCGGTCTCGGTGTCGTCGGGCATCGTCACATTGCGCGGCACGACCGTCGATGCGGCGACGGCCGCGCGGCTCAACGATCTGGCCGCGCGGGTCGAAGGCGTCGTGGCCATCGAGAACGAGGTCACGGAAACCACCGATGTCGTGCAGCGCCTGAACCCGGCCGTGGACCGGTTTCGCGCGCGCGCCAACGCCACCATCGCCTTTCTGCCGCTGGCCCTCGTGGCGCTGGTGGTCTTTGCGGTCGTGGTGCTGATCGGCATCGTGTTCGCGCGGCTGCGCGCCCCATGGGACCGGATCGCGCCCAATGCGTTCATCGCCGATATCTATCGACAAATCGTTCGCCTGGTATTCCTGGTCGCGGGGCTGGTTCTGGCGCTGGATATCGTCGGGGCGACTGCGCTGCTCTCGACCATTCTGGGCGCCGCGGGGATTGTCGGCCTCGCCATCGGTTTTGCCGTGCGCGACACGGTCGAGAATTTCATCGCATCGATCATGCTGTCGGTCCGTCAGCCATTCCGCCCCAACGACACGGTCGAAATCGAAGGCGACACGGGCAAGGTGATCCGGCTTACCAGCCGCGCCACCATCCTGCTAAGCTTTGACGGCAATCACATCCGGATTCCCAATTCGACCGTCTTCAAGGCGCGCATCGTGAACTACACCCGCAACGCCGAGCGGCGGTTCGATTTCGCTCTTGGGGTGGGGCCCGACACCGATCTCGCGGCCGCGCGCGATCTGGCCGTACGCACCTTGGGCGATCTGCCCTTCGTTCTGGCGACGCCAGCGCCCAATGCCTGGATCGAGACCGTCGGCGACAGCACGATAACGCTGGAGATGACCGGATGGATCGACCAGACCGAAACCGACATCGTTCTGGCCCGCAGCGAGGCGATCCGCCTGACGATGGCTGCGTTCACCGCCAAGGGGGTCGCGATGCCCGAACCGACGTACCGGGTGATCGGGGTTGGCGCGGCTGAAAGCACCGACACGCCGCCGGCCCCGGCACCCCCTGCCGCCGCCCCGCCACGGCATGTCGAGGCCAGCGCGGACAAGCACCTCGAAGCGATCATGGAACAGGAACGCGCCGATCCCGCCCGCGACGACCTGCTCAGCCCGCGCGCCCCCGAGGAATGACACGCAGCCGCCCGAACTATTGATTTTTTCGCAAAACGGGTCTTGCACGCACCGCCCGACCAGACTAATTAGCGCCTCACGTTGGGATGTAGCCAAGTGGTAAGGCAACTGTTTTTGGTACAGTGTACCGTAGGTTCGAATCCTACCAATGCCCCACGTTTATGCCCCGGCACCCTGTTCGGCTGGCGCGGGTCGCCTAAACACCGGTCGCGGAAGGTTGCATAGCCACCTACCTCAACATCGACCAGTCAACACCGTTGGCGCGGCGATCAATCTCGTCATGCAGGGTGCCACGCCGCTCCCCGATGTCGAGATGCTGCGGGTTGATACAGCGCCGGTTATGACACCGATGGCGACGAAACGAGTGAGGCGGCTTCAGTGGTGCTCAAAACCAACTTTGGGAAAATCATGAACCCGAGTAGCCTCTCCCCTAGGAGAAGCCCGTTATGCAAAAACTCTACTCATACTTCAAAGCAATCAGGTTCTTGCTCTTACTCGTTCTGCTGGTCCTGTCGCTGGCTACGAACGTTGCGATTATGGCCAGTACTGCAGCCTTTCACATCGCTTCGGCAGCATTTGAAGCCGTCTCTGGGCGTCCTTCGGTTGCAACACGCAATGCAGCCCGAATGACAGACCTGCGGAAAAAGGTAACCGCCGAGGCAGGCATCAACAAGAGGTCCAAACGTGAGATTGCTCATTTGACCGGCAACTTAGCCACCGAACGAAAAGCAAAAGCAGCACTTCAAAGTAAGGTCGCAGACCCGACTTCGCTGGTGAACTCTGAACGCATTGCTCAAAGAAAACTTCGTGGTGAGGTTGCCGGGCTAAGCAATGATTTGGTGGCTCTGAAAGCGTCGCAGTTTGTTACTTATAGGGGTAAGAAGATGTTGGCCGGTGACGCGGCTAGGCTGACAGCAGCCTCAATAGCCAGCCGCGCATCAAAGTCGGCATCCATCAATGTCGGATCGATGGTAGGCGAAGCTATTCCCTATCTCGGCACTTCCGTGATTGTTGGTGTCACAGCTCTCGAGGTCCGCGACTTATGTGAGACGGTCAAGGAAATGAATGCTCTGAGAGATGCCCTCAACCCCCAGACACCTATAGACGACGAGGACATCACGGTATGTTCGATGCGAGTGCCAACACGACATGAGATTTGGGAAACAACAAAGGGTTCACCCGGAAGAGCCTGGGCCAAGGCAAAAGATCTGACGCCGACCCTGGAAGACATAAAATCAATAGAAGTCCCTGATATAGATTGGACAGGTTTCCTCGTTGGAACTCAAACGTCATTAAGTGGTTTTTGGGACTGGGCTTCAGAGGGTACGTCTGATGCGGCAAGTCGGGCGATGGACGGGATAATGTGGTGGAGCGACGGTGAAGAGCTCGAATAAAAAAACAAAGTGAG
>NZ_VANS01000002.1 GCF_005887615.1 Sulfitobacter sabulilitoris | reverse complement strand
CCAGGATCGCGCCGTCCATCTGCGCCGCACCGGTGATCATGTTCTTGACGTAGTCGGCGTGGCCGGGGCAGTCGACGTGCGCATAGTGACGCGCCTCGGTCTCGTACTCCACGTGCGCGGTCGAGATCGTGATCCCGCGGGCCTTCTCCTCGGGCGCGCCGTCGATCTGGTCATAGGCGCGGAAGTCGCCGAAATACTTGGTGATCGCCGCCGTCAGCGTCGTCTTGCCGTGGTCAACGTGACCGATCGTGCCGATGTTCACGTGCGGTTTATTGCGTTCAAACTTTGCCTTAGCCATGTCTTTGGCGCCCTTCGCGTTTAGGGGTCGTGCGCGACCCTGATCCTTACATGGCGCGCGATGTATGGCGAAAAGACCGGGAAATCAAGCGGGACTTGGCCGCCTCGCACGGCGACGCGGGCTATTGAACGACGACCGCCGGTTCCGCCGTCCCCGCGGTCGCCGCCTGCCGCGTGAACCAGCCTTCTTTGTCCTGCTGGCGCACAAGATACCGCTCGATCGATTTCGACACGTTTTCCGACAGGTTCCTGAGCTGCTCCTCCGCCGTCTGTGTCAGCCCCGAACCGATCAGCGTTTCGCCGGAAATCTCTTCCAGCACGGTGATTTGCTTGGGCTCATCGTTCAGTTTCTTGCCCAGCGCATCGTCCCAGACGGTCAGGCGCACGATCAGCACCGACTTGGGCGACAACACCAGGGGCACGCCGGGCTGCGCCAGCACGTAGCCTTCGACGCTGACGCCAAAGTGATATTGCTTGTCGCCCTGATACCGGTCGAACCGGTCCGCGATGGCCTTTTTCAGCGCCTCCGTCAGTTCGGCTTCGCTGGCCGTGCGGCTGACCGGGCCTTTGACGACCTTGGGGGCCACCACGATATTATGGCCAAGACTGAAGTCGCCCAGCGGCACGGGCGGCTGATCCAGATCGCCGGCCCCGGTACAGGCGGACACAAGGCCAAAACAAGCCAAAAGGGCAATTACACGCAACATGACGGGGGTCTCCAGCGAGGTTTCGGTGCGTCGTGCCTAGCCCAGCGCTCCAGCGCACGCAACTGGCCTGGCAAAGCAGCCGTCGCTTCGTTGCGCCAATCTGCCCCGTTTGCCGCGGCCCCCCCCCGACCCTATATTCGACACAAGCCCAGAGGAGGCCGCGACCATGTCACTGACCGATGCCGATACCACCCGCCGAATGCAGGCGCTGCCGGTGCGCGTGCCGCTGGTGAATGAACCCTGGGGCATCCTGAAAAGCCTCAACATGGCGCGGCAGAACGTGCTGCGCATCATACCCGAGATAGCGACCCTGCAACCGATGGTGTCGGGCAAGACCGGCAAGCGTTGGCACATGGTGATGGATCCAGGCGCAATCCGGCAGATCCTTCTGGAGCGGGTCGATGACTACCCGAAATCCGTGGTCACGAAAAACCTGCTGAAACCGGCGATCGGCGACTCGCTGTTCATCGCCGAGGGCGCGCACTGGCGCTGGCAACGGCGCGCGGCGGCGCCGGTGTTTTCGCATCGCAACGTGATGAACCTGTCGCCGATCATGACCAGCGCGGCGGAGCGTGCCGCCCAGCGCATCGCCGCCGCCGGACCGCGCGCCGTCAACCTGCTGGACGAAATGGTGACGACGACCTTCGACGTGATATCGGACGTGACCTTTTCGGGCGGCGATACATTCGACCGTGACGCGGTGCATGGCGCCATCGACGATTACATCGCCGAGGCGGGCAAGATTTCGCTGTTCGATATCCTTGGCGCGCCGGATTGGATTCCGCGGCCGGGGCGGATGATGTCGGGCAAGGCACTGAAAGAGATGAAGGGTATGGCAGACGCCGCGATCGAGGCGCGTGCCACACGCGGCCATGACGGCACGCCGGATCTGCTGGACCTGCTGCTTGAGGGGGTCGATCCGAAAACCAAGCGCCAGATGAACACGGCCGAATTGCGCGACAACCTGCTGACCTTTATCGTGGCGGGGCACGAGACGACCGCGCTGACGCTGGCCTGGGCGATGTACCTCGTGGCCTTTGACCAGGGTGTGCAGGACCGCGCCCGCGCCGAGGCGCAGGCCGTTCTGGGCGACCGCGCCGCGACGGGTGACGATCTGGACAACCTGCCCTACATCCGGCAGATCATCGACGAAACGCTGCGCCTGTATCCACCTGCGGGGGTGATTTCGCGGACCGCGCAAAAGCCCGATACGCTGTGCGACCGGGCCATCCTGCCGGGCGACACGGTGATGATTCCGATCTATGCGCTGGGACGGCATCAGCAGCTTTGGGACAACGCCGATGCCTTCGACCCGGACCGCTTTGCCGACGCCAAGTCGATCGACCGTTATGCCTACCTGCCCTTTGGCGATGGGCCACGCATCTGCATCGGCGCGTCTTTTGCCCTGCAAGAGGCGGTGATCGTATTGGCCACACTGTTGGCGCGGTTCAGGTTCAGACCGGTGCCGGGGCGGGATCCGGAGCCCGTGATGATCCTGACATTGCGGCCGCAGGGCGGCGTTTGGCTGACGGCGGAGCGGGTTTAGGGGGCGGCTGCCCCCGCCACGCCCTGCGCGCACGTCCCCCCAAGGTTTTTTCGCCAAAAGAAGACGATCAGGTCAGGACGTGAACCTGTTGTCGCGCGGAAAGCCGCGCGGCGCCATCCGCCCCGTGCCGGCGCGCTTGCCCGTCCATTCGTCAAGGTCGGTCTGCGTGCGGGTGCGGCCCGCCGGGTCAAGCCAGCTCAGGCCATCGTCGCGGGTGAAGGTCGTCGCGTCCGACAGGCCGCCGTCCTTGTATTTCTGCAATCTCACGCCCTTGCCCCGGCCCATTTCGGGCAGTTCGTTCAGGCCGAAGACCAGCACCTTGCGGTTTTCACCCACCACGGCGACCGCATCGCCGGTGACCGGTTTGCAAACCAGCGCGCGCGTTCCGCCCCGCACGTTCAGCACCTGCTTGCCGCTGCGGGTCTGAGCCACCACGTCATCCTCGGGAACGACGAACCCGTCTCCGGCGCTGGAAGCCACCAGGAGCTTGCGCCCCGGTTGATGGATCAGGATGGTCACGATCTCTGCCTCGTTGGGCAGGTCGACCATCAGGCGAAGTGGTTCGCCCATACCCCGCCCACCAGGCAAATTGGCTGCGGAAACCGTGTAAAACCGACCATTGGACCCGAAAACGAGCAAGCGGTCAGTCGTTTCGGCATGGAAGATGAAGCGGGGGCCGTCACCGTCCTTGAACTTCAGCTCGCGGCCCAGGTCGATATGCCCGGTCATTGCCCTGATCCAGCCCATCTGGCTGCACACGACAGTGATCGGCTCGCGGTCGATCATCGCCTCGATCGGAACATCCTCGATCACAGCGCCCTCGGCAAAGGTCGTGCGCCGCGCGCCGCCGGCGTAATCCTTACCGAACTGCTTTTTCGTCTCGCGCAATTGTGCGGTGATGCTGTCCCACTGCAGACCCTCGTTCTCCAGCAGATCCTCGAGCCCGGCGCGTTCTTCCATCAGCGCGCTCTGCTCGCGCAGCAGTTCCATTTCCTCGAGCCGCCGCAGCGACCGAAGACGCATGTTGAGGATCGCCTCGACCTGCACGTCGCTCAATTCGCCCTCGCCGGGGGGCGGCGTCGCATAATCGCTCTCGTCGCGGGCACGGGTGTGCGGCTTGCCCCAATCCTCGCGCATCAGCGCGGATTTCGGGTCGTCGTCATAGCGGATGATGTCGATCACGCGGTCCAGGTTGAGGAACGCGATGATGAAGCCTTCGAGAACCTCGAGTCGGTGGTCGATCTTCTCCATCCGGTGGCGCGACCGACGGATCAACACCTCCTGACGGTGATCGAGGAAGGCGCGCAGCACCTCTTTCATGCTGCAGACCCGCGGTGTGACACCGTCGATCAGCACATTCATGTTCAGCGAGAACCGCACCTCGAGATCCGAGTTGCGGTACAGCATCCCCATCAGCACCTCGGGATCGACCGACCTTGAACGCGGTTCGATGATCAGCCGCACATCATCGGCGCTTTCGTCGCGCACATCGCCGAGGATCGGAATCTTCTTGGTCTGGATCAACTCCGCGATCTTTTCGATCAGCTTGGATTTCTGGACCTGGTAGGGGATCTCGGTGACGACGATCTGCCACTGCCCGCGGCCCAGATCCTCGACCTCGTAGCGGCAGCGCAGGCGAAACGACCCCCGCCCCGTGCGGTAGGCCTGCGCGATATTCTCGGGCGGCTCGACGATTATGCCGCCGGTGGGGAAATCGGGGCCGGGCACGTAGTTGAGCAGCGTATCGTCGCGCGCGTCCGGGGTGCGGATCAGGTGGATGCAGGCCTCGCACAGCTCGGCGATGTTGTGAGGCGGAATGTTGGTGGCCATGCCCACTGCGATGCCCGACGAGCCGTTGGCCAGAAGGTTGGGAAACTGCGCGGGCAGGACGACCGGTTCGGTCAGGGTGCCATCGTAGTTTTCGCGGAAATCGACGGCGTTTTCGTTCAGGCCGTCCAGCATCGCTTCGGCCACGGCCGTCATGCGCGCTTCGGTGTATCGGCTGGCGGCAGGGTTGTCGCCGTCGATGTTGCCAAAGTTGCCCTGCCCGTCCACCAACGGGTAGCGGACGTTGAAATCCTGCGCCAGACGCGCCATCGCATCGTAGATCGCGGCGTCACCGTGCGGGTGGTAGTTGCCCATCACGTCGCCGGAGATCTTGGCCGACTTGCGAAACCCGCCGGTCGACGACAACCGCAATTCGCGCATCGCGAACAGGATACGCCGGTGCACAGGTTTCAGACCGTCGCGCGCATCGGGCAGCGCGCGGTGCATGATCGTGCTGAGCGCATAGGTCAGATACCGGTCGCCCAGCGCACGGCGGAGCGGTTCGGACAGGTCGCCGGAGCCGGCAGCAGGAATATCGGTTTCGTCTGACATGCAGGCTGTTTAGCTGCGCCTGTCGGCATGGACAAGCGGCTGATTGAGCCGCGTTTGGCACGGCGGTCACGCATCGCGTCCCCGACCGGCGGGACACGAGTCCACAGAATCGGCAAAAAGTGATATTGAACCAAAGGGCGTTTGAGGGAGTTACCTTTTCAATAGGTAGTTTCGGGGGATTTCGATGACGCGTTTGATTCTTATCAGCTTTGGCTTTCTCGGCTGGGCGTTCTACGAGATGAGCGGCGGCAGCGATTTCGACCCGGTGGCTGCGCGCAACGACCGCATCGCGGACCGCAACAACGGCGAACTTCGGCAAGTCGCAACGGCGACAGAGCAAACCGATACGACCCCCCAGGTTCTGCCGGAGGTGGCGCGCGCATCGCTGAACCTCAGCACGCTGGACGAGGTGCTCGAGGCAGGGCAGCAGCCCGCCGCGCAGGCCACGGCCGATGTGCCGGTCACTGTGTCCGACGACAGCGCAGGCCAAAGTGGCATCGTGCTTGCAAACCTGAACGCGGGCGCAAGCTTTGACGTACAGGAAACGTCGATCATCTTGCCGAGCCTGATCGAACCGAGTGAACCAGTGTCCACATCGGCAGAACCGAAATTCGACATCCGCGCCGTGGCCGGAACGCTTGTGAACCTGCGCGGTGGACCGGGAACAGGCTTTGGCGTCGTTGACCAGTTGAGTGAAGGCACCGAAGTCGAAATTCTGCAGGATCCCGGAAATGGCTGGGTCGAACTGCGCCCCGTTTCTGGTGGCACGATCGGCTGGATGGCGGATTTTCTTCTGACCGGCGGCTAAACCGCGATTGCACCGATCGCGCGTGCACGGCATGACGGGTCCAAAAGGGGCCCCATGCCAATGACGCAAAAGACCATCCTGATCACCGGCTGTTCAACCGGCATCGGCCTTGATGCCGCCCGCACCCTGCGCGACCGGGGGTGGCGTGTGTTCGCCGCGTGCCGCAAGACCGAAGACTGCGACCGCCTGCGCGCCGAAGGCTTCGACAGCCCATTGATCGATTACAACGACAACGACAGCATCGACAAGGCCTTGGCCGAGGTTCTGTCGGCCACGGGCGGCGGCTTGGACGCGCTCTTCAACAACGGTGCCTACGCAATCCCCGGCGCGGTCGAAGACCTGCCCACAGATGCCCTTCGCGAGATTTTCGAGGCTAATTTCTTTGGCTGGCATACGCTGAGCCGCGCCGTGATCCGCGTGATGCGCGCACAGGGCCATGGCCGCATCGTCCAATGCTCTTCGGTACTGGGGTTTGCCGCAATGCCTTGGCGGGGTGCATACAACGCGACGAAATTCGCCCTCGAGGCGCTGACCGACACGCTTCGGGTCGAGATGCGCGACACCCCGATCGATGTCATCCTGATCGAGCCGGGACCGATCACGACGGCATTCCGCGCCAATTCCGCCCTGCAATTCGAGCGGTGGATCGACTGGAAAGGCTCTGCCCGCGCCGCACAGTATGAAAACCAGCTTCGGAAACGGCTTTACAGCGATGCCCCCTCTGCGATGGAGTTGCCCGCCTCTGCCGTCACGACCAAGCTGATCCACGCGTTGGAGGCACGCCGCCCCAACCCGCGCTACTTTGTCACGACGCCGACCTACATCATGGGCATTCTGAGGCGGGTTTTGCCGACACGCGCGCTGGATTGGGTGGCCTCGCGCAACTGAGCCATGCAGGCCGTTCGGAAAACCGGTTCGCTTTTTGCCCGGCGGCGGCTACATCTTCGGCAACACGTAACAATAGGAGACCCCGATGGGCGACCCGCTTTTCATCTTGATTATCCTGGCCTGCGTTGCCGTTGTCGTTGTGTTGATGCTGGGCCTTGGCGGCTTTGCCGGGGGCGGCGCATTCAACAAGCGCAACAGCAACAAGCTCATGCGCCTGCGAATCATCGCACAGTTCGTCGCGGTCTTGCTGATCGTTCTTTACGTCTATCTTCGCAATTCAGGAGGCTGACCGGACATGGTCGTGCTCAACAGAATCTACACGAAAACCGGGGATGCGGGTGAAACCGCGCTTGGCAACGGCACGCGCGTGGCCAAGCACGACCTGCGCGTCACGACCTATGGCACCTCGGACGAATTGAACGCCTTTGTCGGCGTTGCGCGGCTGGTGGCGACGGGCGATCTGGATACGCAACTGGGCAGGATTCAGAACGATCTGTTCGATCTGGGCGCGGACCTGTGCCGCCCCGACATGGAAAAGGACGCGACCGCGGACTATCCGCCGCTGCGCATGTCCGACAGTCAGGTAACGCGGCTTGAACGGGAAATCGACGCCATGAACGACGCGCTCGAGCCGTTGCGCAGCTTTGTCCTGCCGGGTGGTGCGGCACTGGCTGCGCATCTGCATGTCTGCCGCACCGTCGCGCGCCGTGCCGAACGGCTCGCCGTCGAGCTTGCCACCGTGGAGACGATCAACCCGGCCGCGGTAAAATATCTCAATCGGCTCAGCGACTGGTTCTTTGTCGCGTCCCGGATCGCCAACAACGGCGGCAAGGACGACGTTTTGTGGGTGCCGGGGGCCAACCGCTAGACGCGGATCGCCGGAAAATCAGGGCATTTGCCCCGGCCAAATCGGGAAAATCGCCCAAAAAGACGAAAAACGCGGCGTCGAACGGCGCTTACGTGACGATTTTACCCTGTTTCCCGAGGTAAGCCTTGGGTACACCACAGGTCATATTCGATAGACCGCCCGGAACAGGGCGAGTCGCAATAACAAGGAGAGAGACGCCAATGAAGGTTCTGGTACCTGTCAAACGCGTGATCGATTACAACGTGAAAGTGCGCGTCAAAGCGGACGGATCGGGTGTTGATCTTGCCAATGTGAAAATGTCGATGAATCCCTTCGACGAGATTGCCGTGGAACAGGCGATCCGCATGAAGGAAGCAGGACAGGTCGACGAAGTCGTCGCCGTGTCCATCGGTGTCAAGCAGGCGCAGGAAACCCTGCGCACGGCGCTCGCAATGGGTGCCGACCGCGCCATTCTTGTTGTCGCCTCCGATGACGTGCACAACGACATCGAACCGCTGACCGTGGCAAAGATCCTCAAGGCGATCGTGGCCGAAGAAGAGCCGGGCCTCGTGATCTGCGGCAAGCAGGCGATCGACAACGACATGAACGCAACCGGCCAGATGCTGGCGGCGCTCATGGGCTGGAGCCAGGCCACCTTTGCATCCGAATTGGCCATCGAGGGCGACAAGGCCGTGGTCACGCGCGAAGTGGACGGCGGATTGCAGACGATCAAGGTGAACATGCCGACCGTGGTCACAGTTGACCTGCGCCTGAACGAGCCGCGCTATGCCTCGCTGCCCAATATCATGAAAGCCAAGAAAAAGCCGTTGGACGAGAAAACCGCCGAAGATTACGGCGTTGACGCCTCGCCGCGGCTTGAGATCACCAAGACGGTCGAGCCCGCCGCGCGCGCTGCCGGCATCAAGGTGGGTTCGGTCGATGAACTTGTGGCGAAACTCAAAGAAGCGGGGACTGTGTGATGGCTGTACTTCTTTTGGCTGAAGTGAATGACGGCGAACTGGCGATGGACGCAACCGCAAAGGCCGTGACCGCCGCGTCGGCGCTTGGCGACGTGACCGTGCTGGCCGCCGGTGCGACCTGTGCCGATGCCGCGAAATCCGCCGCGACGATCACCGGCGTGGCCAAGGTGCTTTGCGCCGAGGATCCGCTTTATGGCAAGCGCCTGGCCGAACCGGTCGCGGATCTGCTGGTGTCGCTGGCGGGCGACTACGATCATATCGTCGCCCCCGCAACGACCGACGCCAAGAACATCATGCCGCGGGTTGCCGCGCTGCTTGACGTCATGGTGATCTCTGACGCGACCGCCGTCATCGACGCAGATACGTTCGAACGCCCGATCTATGCGGGCAACGCCGTGCAGACCGTCAAATCCAAGGATGCGAAAAAGGTGATCACCTTCCGCACATCGACATTTGACGCGGCGGCGACGGATGGATCGGCGACGGTCGAAAACATCGGTGCCGCGAGCGACCCCGCGCTGAGCGAATGGGTCGAGGACAAGGTCGCCGAGAGCAACCGCCCCGAACTCACCTCTGCCGGGATCGTCGTATCGGGCGGGCGCGGTGTCGGCTCCGAAGACGACTTTGCGCTGATCGAAAAACTGGCGGACAAGCTGGGTGCGGCTGTCGGCGCATCGCGCGCGGCGGTCGACTCGGGCTATGCGCCGAATGACTGGCAGGTCGGTCAGACCGGCAAGGTTGTCGCGCCCGAGCTTTATGTCGCCATCGGCATCTCCGGCGCGATCCAGCACCTTGCGGGCATGAAAGACAGCAAGGTCATCGTCGCGATCAACAAGGACGAGGAAGCGCCGATCTTTCAGGTTGCGGACTACGGGCTGGTTGCGGACCTTTTCGATGCCGTGCCCGAACTGATCGAAAAACTGTAATCGGATCGGCCTCGCGCCATCCTGATGCAAGGCCCGCAGATATCCTCTGCGGGCCTTTTTTCAATTCGGACCTGCCCCTTCAGATCATTCCCAGCAATGTGTCCGACAGCGCCACGGCCGCCTCACGGTGGACCATGGGCCCCAGGGTTTCGGCAGCGGCGGGCGCTTCCATTTCGGCAAAGACCAGACCGTTGAACCCGTTGGCAAGAGCGACCGGGCTGGCCACGACCTCGACAACGTCGGACACCAGCGGCGCAAGCTCATCGATCATCTGCCGCGTGATGAACAGCGGGTTCCCTGCCTTGACCGGATCAAGGCCGATCACGTCATGGTCCGTCGGGGCGTGATCCGCCACCCATAGCAACACGATCTTGCCCGCGATCTGCCTGAGCATCACACGCATCCGCGCAACCCAGGTCGCCTGAAGTTCACTTCGAATGGTCGCAAACCTGTCTTCCGAAACGCTGTATAATTCGCTCAGCATATGCCTGGTGAAATGGAACTCCGCGAAATCGACATCGTCGTAGATCGTCCTCAGCAATGTCGACGCAGTGACGAAACGATCGTTGCGGCGCGGATGCACCGAGTAATATCTGTTCGACATGTTCTGCGCACCCAGTATCTGGATCACCGTGACTTCGGCATTCGACGCGGCCTCCAGCACCGCGGGATCGGCGGCGAAAACGTCGACCCCCGCATTCTGGACGCCGAAATTCACGCAATTGATCCCAAGATCGGTTTCCACCAGCGCCGGAAACGGCGACCTGATGAATTTTCCGTAGGTTTCCGTTCCACCCAGAAAAGCCAGATAAGGCGCGGTCAGAGACCGCTGCGGCCCCCGGAACAGCACCCTTGAGCTTCCATATCGACACGGAAGATAGTCCAGCCCCCCCGGCCCCAGCACGTCATAGGTCATCACACCCGCCTTTTTTTTCACTCACCCAGGCCCCACCATGCGGTAGTGATCCTTCGATTCGCTTAAAGGCAGAATTCTCCCCAATATTTTAACCCGGGCCTCCCCTTGCGGCTCCGGGCCTGCGCCCCTTATTGTGCGAGCAATCATCAAAAGGGCGGATCATGGAAATCAAATCGATCGGAATTGTCGGTGCGGGTCAGATGGGCAACGGCATTGCCCATGTCATGGCGCTTGCCGGGTATGACGTCATTCTCAATGACATCAACCGCGAAGCGCTGGACAACGCGATGGAACTGATGACCGCGAACATGGATCGGCAGGTCAGCCGCGAAAAGATCACGGCCGAAGCGCAGCAAAAGGCGCTGGCGCGGATCACCACCACGACCACGCTGACCGATCTTGGCAAGGCGGATCTGATCATCGAGGCCGCAACCGAACGCGAAACCGTCAAGCAGGCGATCTTTGACGAACTGATGCCGCATCTTCAGCCGCACACGATCCTGACGTCCAACACATCGTCGATTTCGATCACGCGGCTGGCCTCGCGCACCGATCGGCCCGAAAAGTTCATGGGCTTTCATTTCATGAACCCGGTGCCCGTGATGCAGCTTGTCGAACTGATCCGTGGGATCGCGACGGACGAGGAAACCTTTTCCGCCTGCAAGGATGTCGTCGATCGGTTGGAAAAAACCGCCGCCTCGGCAGAGGATTTCCCGGCGTTCATCGTGAATCGAATCCTGATGCCGATGATCAACGAAGCCGTCTATACGCTCTACGAGGGCGTGGGTTCGGTAAAGTCCATCGACAGTTCGATGAAGCTTGGCGCCAATCATCCGATGGGACCGCTGGAACTGGCCGATTTCATCGGGCTCGACACCTGTCTGGCAATCATGAACGTTCTGCACGACGGACTGGCGGATACCAAGTACCGCCCCTGCCCCCTGTTGACCAAATACGTCGAAGCAGGCTGGCTCGGGCGCAAGACCAACCGTGGGTTCTACGATTATCGGGGCGAAACGCCGGTTCCCACGCGCTGACGACGCCTGGTTCCAAATGGGGAAAAATACCGCCGCCGGAGGCATGAAAGTCTTGGTGGCCCGCCCCGGACGGTCGTGCGACCTTGGTTCAATCGCGCAGCGACAGTGTATGCGCGCGTAACCATGCCATGAACCCGCGCGGATCGTCGGCCCACCGATCCACATCCTGCTGCGTCAGCGGATGGCCCACGACGGGCGCCTGCGGCTTGTTGAGCGAATGGACGATTTCATGCAGCAACAGGCCCTGCCGCAGCATCGGCGACAGCTTGTTCGCGATCTGATAGGCGCGGCTGTTCTGTCCGGGAAACTTCATCGGTACGACCGTGGCACCGGACCGGCGGATCATCTTGGCGGTAAAGACGTTCCACTCCTCTTCGACGGCCGGTCCGAACCAGGTCTTGGACGTCGCCACCACGCCAGAGGGAAACAGGGCGACAACGCCTCCCTCCTTGAGATGGTTCATCGCCTTGGTCCGCATTTCAACGCCTTTGCGCTGCGCGTCCGGATCATGGGGAAACGGCACCGGAATCATGTAGGATCCGGCAACCTCGTCGATCGCGGTCAGCAAGGATCGCGTCAGGATGCGATAGTCGGGCCGCACCCGGCCGATCAGATCCGCAAAGATCATGCCGTCCACCATGCCGTGCGGATGATTGGCGACCACGATCACCGGCCCTTCGCGCGGGATGCGGTCCAGCTGGTGTTGCGGGGTGGTCAGGTCGATACCCATCACGTCCAGCGCAGCGCGCCAGAACGCCTGTCCCTGCGGCGCGCCGGCCCGCTCGAACTTTCGAATAAGACGCAGGATGGTCAGCTTTCCTGTGAACGCCTCCATCACCCGGATGATCGTTGACTTTACCGGGTCATCAAACGTCGAGGCATAGGACAGACTACGGCGGTCATATTTCGCGAATGTGACCGGCTCCCCGGGGGAATGGGTCTGAACGTCGTTCGAACTGTCTACCAACGCAGGCTCACCTTTGTTCTGGAATCGCGGCTCCGGGCGCGCCTCAGTTGCCTTCCCCGAACTTGTCCGCGACAAGGGCTTTCAGGGCATCGGCCAACGCATCCGCGTCCGGCCCCGAAGTAGAGACGTCAATAACGCTTCCCTTTGATGCTGCCAACATCAAAAGCCCCATGATGCTGTCTCCCGAGGCCGACAACCCATCCTTGGACACTTCCGCGCGCGCGTCGAACGCTTCGACCACCTCGACCAGTTTGGCGGACGCACGGGCGTGCAGACCTTTTTCATTCACGATCTTCAAGCTGCATTGGGTCATCGAATTCAGGGCCTTGTTGTCCATTACTCAGAACTGACGTTCTGGCTGTCGATATATTTCTTGCCCGCCTCGAGAGCGGCGCGCACCGCATCGGGCACTGACATCTGGCGGCTTTTGGCCAGCTTGATCAGCATCGGCAGGTTTGCGCCGTAGAGGATTCGCCGGTTTTCCGGCTGACACGCCAAAAGGCTGAGGTTCGACGGCGACCCGCCGAACAGATCCGTGACCACGACCACGCCATCGCCCCGGTCCACTTCGTCAGCCGCCACACAGATTTCCTGTTGCTTGGCCAGCCGGTCGTGATCGGCATGAATGGAAATCGCGCGCACCCCGGTCTGAGAGCCCACGACATGTTCGATGGCGGCAAGGTATTCCCCCGCCAATCCCCCATGTGCGACAATCACAATTCCGATCACGCTTTACGCCTCGTCCTTTTTTCGCCGGTCCAGCTCGCGGTGTCTAATTGACACTTGCCAGCCTTGGTCCGCAAGCCGCAAAGCCAGTGTTTCGGCCATTGTCACCGACCGATGCTGCCCACCTGTACACCCAAAGGCGATTGAAAAGTGCGACTTTCCCTCATCGCGATAAGCCGGCAACAACAGGTCGCACAGCTTCACCACCTGCGTGGAAAAATCGGCAAAGCGCGGATCGTCGCGGACATACTCCGCAACCCTCTGGTCGGTGCCATTCAGCCCGCGCAGCTCGGGTTGCCAGAAGGGATTGATCAAGAACCGGCAGTCCAGAACCATGTCCACGCTGCGCGGCAAACCGCGTTTGTAGGAAAACGATTGGACCGAAACGACCATGCGGTGCTGACCGCCGGGGGCGAACCATTGCTCGACCTGGCCCCGCAGTTCGTGCACGTTGAGGTCACTGGTGTCGATCAGAACATCGGCCCGGGCGCGCAGGGGCTGCAAAAGCTCCAGCTCGCGCGCGATCCCGTCCGCCGGGCGGTCGTCGGTGGCCAACGGGTGCCGCCGCCGCGTTTCGGAAAAGCGGCGTAGCAGCACATCGACACTGCAATCGAGATACAGAAGTTCCGGTGCAAGCCCGTCGCGACCCGCAAGTTGTCCAAGAACATCAAGCAGCGCATTGGTCGAGAAATCGCGATTTCTCGGATCGACGCCGAGGGCCAGCGGGCGGCCCTGTTCGGGACCGTTCAGCAAGGCAGGCAACAATCGCAGCGGCAGGTTGTCGATGGCTTCGAAACCCGCGTCTTCGAGAACCTTGAGCGCAGTCGACCGCCCGGCCCCCGAGGGGCCGCTGACAAGCACAAGGCGTCGCGCTGTATGATCGGGCAGTGTCATTCCGGGTCTCTTCTTCCTGCCTTGAGATATTGCATGATCGCGGCGGGAAAACAGGCACTATCCACTTTGTGAAGACAGGGAAATACCTGACCACAGAATTCGGCGTAATGCGCGTAAGGCAGCCTGTCACGTTCCACTTGATCCAGGCAGACAACCACTGCCAACGGCGCTTCGGCAAGCGCATCGGCCCGCAACAGGCCGATGCCGCGCGCCTCTATCAGACCGACAAGCGGCGCGGGCGCGGTGGCGATCACTTGCGGACCGCGGCGTGCAAGCAGGGTCTGGTCATCCGACACTAGCCGCGCCCCGAACGCCATGAGCTGCAGCGCCAACGACGATTTCCCGGTGCCGGACGCGCCGGTGATCAACGCCGCGCGCCCCGCCACGGCAACGCAGGTGCCATGCACGGTCAAGGGGGGGGCATCTTGTGGGGTGGCCGCCACCGGCATGGGTCAGATCGGCAGGCCCACGACAAAGCGCGCACCCAGCGGCTCGGACGTGATGTCGGCCTCTGTCGGGCGAATGTTCTCGGCCCAGATCACGCCGCCATGCGCCTCGACAATCTGCTTGGAAATCGCAAGGCCCAGGCCGGAGTTATTGCCGAAATGCTCGTCTGGACGCTGCGAATAAAACCGCTTGAAGATCTTCGACAGCGCTTGATCGGGGATACCGGGGCCGGTGTCCTCGACCACGATCAGAACACGGTTTTCACGTTTGCGCGCCCAGATGCGGATCGCATCGCCATCTTCGCAGAAAGAAATCGCATTGGTGATCAGGTTGACGAAAACCTGTGCCAGACGCGCCTCAAGCCCGTGCACGATGATGGGTGTGCCGGGAAGGTCGGTGATGAAATCGATCCCTTTCGATTTTGCGTCCGCGCCAAGGTATTCACCGAGATTTTCAAGTGTCATCAAGACGTTGAACGGCTCTTCCTCCTCCTTGACCAATTCGCTGTCCAACCGCGATGCGTTGGAGATATCGCTGACCAGCCGATCCAGGCGCCGCACGTCATGGTCAATCACATCCAGCAGCTTGTCGCGCTGATCCTCGCGCTTGACCATCCGCAGCGTGCCCACCGCGGACCGCAATGATGCCAACGGGTTCTTGATCTCATGCGCGACGTCGGCGGCAAATTGTTCGTTGCCGTCGATGCGGTTGTAAAGCGCGGAGACCATACCGCGCAACGCGCCGCTCAACCTGCCGATTTCATCCGGGCGGGCGGTCAGATCAGGAATTCGAATGCGTCCCGGGTTCATCTTGCGCGCGTCCTTGTCGCGGCCCAATTCGGCAGCGGCGGCGAGGTCCGCCAGCGGATGCGCGATGGTCGAGGCCAGCACGAGGCTGAGCCCGATTGACACCAGCGTCGCCACGACGAACATCTGCAGCACGCGTTCGCGTTCGCCGCGCACCAGTTTGTCGATCTCGCCCGTCGCGGTGGTGACGGCCGCCACGCCAACGGCAAGTTCGCCCTGACGGATCGGGGTGACAACGGTGAACAGCGTGCCGCCCGCCTGATCCAGGTTGTTGGTGATCTGGGTGCCATTGGCCAGGGCATTCGCGATCAGTGGTTTGAGCGTGTCCGACATGGCCGGCCCACCGGCATCGCCGGATCCGGAGAAGGGACGCGAAATGGTGGACCAGACCGAATTCAGGCCATCGGTCAGGATCGTACGGCCAGCCGCCCGCGTTCCGGCGATCTGCTGGCTGTCGAATTGGCCTTCGGTATTGCCGATCAGGTTTTCGGCCAGATCGAAGATGAAAACCTCGACACCGCTGCGCAGATCCAGACCATCAAGGGTTTCGGGAATATTCACGCCATCGCCCGTGGCCAGGTTCACCGGCGCACCAACGGGCAACTGTGCCTCGACGACATCGGCGATCAGTTCGGCCTCCGACACCAGGGACGCGGCGCGCTGCACCGCAAGGCTGTCGCGCGAGGAATTGAGGTAGAGAATACCGGCCACAAGGATATTCAGGGCGATCAGATTGAAAGTAATGATCTTGCGCGTCAGCGGCGAGCCACGCAACGAAAACAGGCCCCGACGTTCCCGTCGAGCCCGCATTTCCGTCGGGGCTGCGCTGTCCGGGGCGACCCAGTCGTCGCCCAGAACGACGTCACCATCCCGCGAAGGTGGGGTCATGTCGCGCACAAAGGTCCTTTCAACCAAGGCCATCGGCTCAAATCACTCTTCGTTGTATCTGTAGCCGATCCCGTAGAGTGTCTCAATCGCGGAGAACTCGTCATCGGCCATCCGCATCTTCTTGCGCAGGCGCTTGATATGGCTGTCGATGGTGCGGTCATCGACGTAGACCTGATCGTCATAGGCCACGTCCATGAGCTGATCGCGCGATTTCACGAAACCGGGGCGTTGTGCGAGGGCCTGCAAGAGCAAGAACTCGGTCACGGTCAGTGACACATCCTTGCCCTTCCAACTGACCGCGTGGCGCAGGGGGTCCATCCGCAGCTCGCCCCGCTCCATCACCTTGGTCTCTTCGGTATCGGCGACCACATCGCCCGCCACGGCATCCTGGCGACGCAGCAGCGCCCGGATGCGTTCAACCAACAGACGCTGGGAAAACGGCTTCTTGACGTAATCGTCCGCGCCCATCCGCAGGCCGAGCACCTCGTCGATCTCGTCATCCTTGGATGTCAGGAAGATCACCGGCATCTGCGTTTTCTGGCGCAGCCGCTGCAGCAGATCCATTCCGTCCATCCGCGGCATCTTGATGTCCAGCACGGCCATGTCGGGCAGTTTCTTGTTGAACGCGTCAAGCGCCGCCTGCCCGTCGTGGTAGGTTTCCACTTCGAAACCCTCTGCCTCAAGAGTCATCGAGACAGACGTCAGGATATTCCTGTCGTCGTCCACCAATGCGATTTTGGACATTGCCTGTTTCCTTGTACTGCTCTTTTACGATTTTTGAGCCATTGACCACCGATTGACCTGTCGAATCAATCCTTAAGTGCGAATCAGCACGACACCTGCGCCCATTTCAGCCATAATTTGGTTAGGAATGGCTAAATTGCCGCACATCCAACCCATTCCCCCACGATCCACGACACCCCGGCAGGCAAACTGGCCACCGGGGTATGCCAAAGATCGCCATGATGGCGCTAACTGCGCCAAAGCGTCCTGTTCATGCTGTAAAACGTCATGCTATGAGGCGCGCAACCGGCGGGCACGGCGTGTCGCGTGGGACATGAAGCGAAGTGCGAATTCATCCGCAACACACACGCGGACACAGGAGAAATCATATGACATTTGGACGGGTAAACCCGCAATTCCGCCTTGAGGATCAAGGGATAAGCGGGCTGGGCGATGTCTATTACAACCTGTTGGAACCCGCGCTGGTCGAAACCGCTCTCAAGCGGAACGAAGGAACGCTGGGCAAAGGCGGGGCGTTTTTGGTCACCACCGGCAAATTCACCGGACGGTCCCCCAAGGACAAGCATGTGGTCAAGACCGACAGTGTCGCCGACGGCATCTGGTGGGACAACAACGCCGAAATGTCGCCCGAAGGGTTCGACGCGCTGTACGACGACATGCTGACCCACATGCAGGGCCGCGATTACTTCGTGCAGGACCTGATCGGCGGCGCCGACCCCAAGCACGCGATCAACGTGCGGATGATCACAGAAATGGCGTGGCACGGCCTGTTCATCCGCCACATGCTGCGCCGTCCGGAGGTTGATGACCTCGACCGTTTCATCGCGGATTTCACGGTCATCAACTGCCCCGCGTTCCAGGCCGATCCGGCGCGACATGATTGTCGGTCGGAAACTGTGATCGCGATGAACTTCGACCGCAAGATCATCCTGATCGGCGGCACCGAATACGCGGGCGAGAACAAGAAATCCGTCTTCACGCTTCTGAACTACCTGTTGCCGGAAAAAGGCGTGATGCCGATGCACTGCTCGGCCAACCATGCCAATGGCAACCCGGTCGATACGGCCGTGTTCTTTGGCCTGTCGGGCACCGGCAAGACCACCCTGTCGGCCGACCCCGCGCGCACGCTGATCGGCGATGATGAACACGGCTGGTCCGACACGGGCACCTTCAACTTCGAAGGCGGCTGCTATGCCAAGACGATCAACCTGAGCCGCGAGGCAGAGCCGGAAATCTTTGATACAACGACGAAATTCGGCACCGTGATCGAAAACATGGTGTTCGACGAGCACACCAAGGAGCTGGATTTCAACGACGACAGCCTGACGGCCAACATGCGCTGCGCCTATCCGCTGCACTATATCTCCAACGCGTCGGCCACCGCCCTGGGCGGTCACCCCAAGAACATCATCATGCTGACCTGCGATGCCTTCGGGGTGCTGCCTCCGATTTCGCGGCTGACGCCGGCGCAGGCGATGTACCACTTCCTGTCGGGCTTCACCTCCAAGGTTGCGGGCACCGAACGTGGCGTGACCGAGCCCGAGCCCACGTTTTCGACCTGCTTTGGCGCGCCCTTCATGCCGCGCCGCCCCGAGGTCTATGGCAACCTGCTGCGCGACAAGATCGCAACGCACGGCGCGACGTGCTGGCTGGTCAACACCGGCTGGACCGGCGGCGCGTATGGCACGGGCAGCAGAATGCCGATCAAGGCGACGCGCGCCCTGCTGACTTCGGCACTTGACGGATCGCTGGCCGAAGCCGAATTCCGCAAGGACCAGAACTTCGGCTTCGAAGTTCCGGTGGCCGTTCATGGCGTGGCCGATATCCTGCTGGACCCGCGCCGCACGTGGGACAACCCCGAAAGCTATGACCGTCAGGCGGCCAAGCTGGTGCGGATGTTCGCCGACAACTTCGGCCAGTACCTGCCCTTCATCGACGATGACGTCAAAGCGGCGGCCATCGGCTGAGCCGAAACCCCTTTCGGGACGAAAAAAAGAGCCGCAGGACACTGCGGCTCTTTTGCATTTCCGAAAGGTCAGGCCGCCAGTGCCACCAAATCATTGAGCGGCATGTCCAGGATATACCGCAGATCCTCGCGCCCCATGTACACCAGAAAACCTTCGATCGGGGTTTCATGGTGCTTGATGAACCACCGCAGCGCGCCCGGCTCGGTGTGCATGTAGCCGTGACGCTCCGCAAATCCCTTGAACGCGACCGCCTTTTGCATGAACCCGAAGACATAATCGGGGTCCCACATCTGCAGGGCGACCAGAAACGCGTAACGTCCCAGCACGCATGACAATCCGCTGCCGCGATATTCGCCCGGTTCGCCGCCCATCCAGAATTCACCGTGATAGGCGATTCGCCCCTTCATGCGCTGTGCACCGGGCCCCGCGCGATAGCGCGAACGCTTCAGGTCAAGATCGACCCCGGACGGCGGATAGTCGCGGAACCGACGGCGCAGGTAATCCCCCAGATCGCGCGGACCCAGGTCCATCATGCGCATCGCCTGGGTGTGCATGATGCGCCCGGTGGCATCGCGGCCTATGATCCAGAAGGCGTTTTCCGCTGTCATGTCATGAATCTGCGGGTCCAGAGGCGCCCCCAAAATATGCTCCGGTCGCGCCGCAGCCAGCAAGCTGCGGTACTCTTCGAAATCGAAGCCGGTGGTCAAATGGATGCCTTGGCGCGCCAGAATATCAGCGCTTGTCGCCTGAAACCTTGAACCATCCTGGAAGGTATGCAGCGTCATTTGGGGGTCTCCTCAATGAATTAACCATCAAAGCTTACCCCAAAGGCGTCGTTAACGCTCGTATTTTGCTAGACCAGGGTCAAAATCGAGGTGCACGTCCGACGGCATCCTGTCCAGCAACTGGCTGTCGAGGCCTTCGATCCGAATTTCCCGCGCCCGATCCACCGCCGCAATCAGCGCGAAACTGCCATCCGGAAACTGCCCGCCCATCAACAAACGCTCATAGGTCGCCGGCAACAGGTTGTCCGGCTGCCCCCTGGGAATGAGCGTGGCGATCTGGTCCAGCCGGGTGCCACGGGTCGTCTGAATGTCGCGAAACGGCAGCGTCAGCATGGTGGCGAACTCGGTGCCTCCCGGGAACTCAGCGATCGGCCGGCCGATGCTGCTGCGCGCATCCGTCCACCCGAACCAGAGCGCGTAAAACGACCGTTCCCCAAGCTCGACACAGATCCAGCCGCTGGGCGTGTCGCGGTACACCATCAGGTAAGGCCGGACGTGCGACAAGCAGTCGTGCTCGATCTCGCCGCCGCTCATCGCCCAGGCGCGGTGGACCTCTCGCAGGAAGGGCGACCGATCCGTCCAGATTGAATTAAGTGGCTGATGTTGCTGATAGAAACACCATCCATCCGGTTCAATGTGGGCCAGTCGCTGCATGCCCGCCACGTGGTACGATTTCCCCTGAACCCATACCTTTCCGCGGGCCAGAATCTCCTTGGCCTCGGGCAGGGCCAATTCCCCCTGCGGCGACAGGCGGTACTGGCGATCCTCCACCACGAACAACGGCACGCCCATCGTCTCTTCCAAGGTCGCGATATGGCGGCGTACTGTCTGCCGCGTGCTGCCAAGTTCGCGGACCGCGCGGCTCAGGTTCAGGGTCTGCGCCAGCATCGTGAACGAACGGATCATTTCATGTAAAAGAGCGTGAGATTCCGTTGGGCGCGGAACCTCGGACGCATGCGTGGTATCGGTCATAAGATCATTCATTTAATCTATTGGTAAATAAATCACCCACCAATGCAACAAATTTCACCCATTGATTGAACATTTTTAACCAGAAATTGAAAAAAGGTATGCAGTTGATCGATGTACGCAATGCGGGGATGACTGTAGGGCATAACAACCAGGGGTATAGAGTTCCAATGTCTCATCCAGTCGATATTCACGTCGGTCGTAAACTCAAGCAAGCACGCACCCTGCGGCGATTCTCTCAAACGGATGTCGCACGCAAGCTCAAGCTGTCGTTCCAGCAGATTCAGAAATATGAAATCGGTTCGAACCGCATCGCCGCCAGCCGGCTGTACGAGCTGTCAAAGATCCTGGAGGTGCCAACGTCGTATTTCTTTGACGGACTGTCGGACGATACGATGAACGGGCAACACCGCGATCCGGAAATGGACATCGTCGTCGCTCTCGCAGCGATCCGCGACGACAAGGTCAAATCCCGCATCGTGACCTTCATTGAAGACGTGTCGGGGATGACGGTGGCGCGCCAGACCTAGTCTGGCCGCAAGTCACCCGAAAAAGGCGCGCCGCACAAGATTGAGTCCCGCCACCAACAACACAAACAACGTGGCGCGCGCAAAGGCACGCTGGTCGATCCGATCCAGAACACGCGTTCCGATCCACATCCCCACAACGGCCGAGGGCACGAGCGCGACCGAAAGCGGCAGCGTGTCCGCCCTGAGCACGCCAGACCCGATATGCGCCCCGAAGAGCGCCACCGCGCCCAGGCCGTAGATCACGCCCTGCACGCGCATCTGTTCGTTCTTCTCTGTCCCCAGCGCCGTCAGATACGCCACCGTCGGCGGGCCCCAGATGCCCGACATGCCGCCGATGAACCCTGCGAATCCCCCCACGGCCGTTTCGATCCGGGGTGATTGGCGCAATCCGGCGAATCGACGCCCCGACAACTGCAACAAGGCGAACCCGGTGACCGGCACACCGATCATCAGCAGCATCACCTGCATCGGCAGAACGCGGACCAATTGCGCGCTCAGGACCAGCATGACCAACCCCGCCAGCAAGAACACGCGGAATCGCTGCACCGACTTCCACGCCGCATGCGGGCCTTGCCGCAGCGCCTGAATGCCGTTGGTCACCAAAGTGGGAAGAATCAGCCCCGCAAGCGCCAGGTCCGGCGCGATGAAGGTCGTCAGCCCGGAAATCAGTACCATCGGCATGGCAAAGCCGACCACGCCTTTGACCACTCCGGCCAAAACCGCGATACTGCAGGCGATCGCCAGATAGCCGGGGCTCAAAAGCGTGAAAATCGTATCCATGCCCCCTGTTATCATGTGCACCGTGCACAGCACGGTAAAAATGAACGCGCAACTTTCGTCCATTTGGTCGCAGCATTGAGTATTTTTGTTGCGCTGCAACTGCGAAAGACTTAGAGCGGTGCGCAAACGAAAAGGATGCATCGACATGGCCCACGACGGACAAGATCTGACAGTTGCAACACCGGTGATTCTGGATGGCTTGCTGGCCCTGACCTCTGATGCGATGGCGCCCGTGGATGCCCTGCTTGAAACCGCAAAGGCCCGTGTGCGGGTCATGGTTTCTGAAAACGGGCGCGTGTCGGGACCGCTGGTCGAGGCGCACCAGACCGCCGCACATGGGCTGGCATGGCTTGCCACCTACGCCGAATCGCTGCGCGAGATGAACAAATGGGCCCAATCTCTGAACGATCAGGGCAAATTCGGGGAAACCGAGCAGTTGATTCTGCAGATCGCTTTTGGTGAATACCTCTGGCAGATCTACGGCGGCATCCAGATGAACCAGGGCGAGGTCGTGCGGCTTCAGGATCTGGGGCTGGACCAGACGGAAATGCGCGGCCTGATGGATGCGGCGGTTCAAACACTGACCCGGCACGGCAATACACAAGCCGCGCGAAGCCGCCTTGTCGCGCTGATGCAGGAGCACTCGGCCAATATCACCGTCGGCGCCAGCGGTCTCGACGACGAACTTGAAATGATCCGCGAGCAGTTTCGCCGCTATGCCGTCGAAAAGGTCGAACCCTTTGCCCATGAATGGCACCTCAAGGACGAATTGATCCCGATGGAGGTGATCGAGGATCTGGCGGAAATGGGCGTCTTCGGTCTGACCATTCCCGAAGAATTCGGCGGCTTCGGCCTCTCCAAGGCGTCGATGTGCGTCGTGTCGGAGGAATTGTCGCGCGGCTATATCGGCGTAGGCAGCCTCGGCACCCGGTCCGAAATCGCGGCCGAGCTGATCCTCGCGGGCGGAACCGACGCGCAGAAAGCCAAGTGGTTGCCCCGTCTTGCCAGCGCAGAGACATTGCCAACGGCCGTGTTCACCGAACCCAACACCGGATCCGACTTGGGCAGCTTGCGGACACGCGCCACCAAGGACGGCGACGACTACAAGATCACCGGCAACAAGACATGGATCACACATGCCGCGCGCACCCATGTGATGACCCTGCTGGCGCGCACCGATCCGACCACGACCGACTATCGCGGCCTGTCGATGTTCCTGGCGGAAAAGACACCCGGCGACGACGCCAACCCCTTCCCCACCGACGGCATGACCGGCGGCGAAATCGAGGTCCTGGGCTATCGCGGAATGAAGGAATACGAACTTGCCTTCGACGGCTTCCACGTCAAAGGAGAGAACCTGCTGGGCGGTGAAGAGGGCAAAGGCTTCAAACAGCTCATGGAAACCTTCGAGAGCGCGCGCATCCAGACCGCCGCCCGCGCGATCGGCGTGGCGCAATCCGCGCTCGATATCTCCATGCAATACGCGCAGGATCGCAAGCAGTTCGGCAAGTCGCTCATCGAATTTCCGCGCGTGTCCAGCAAGCTGGCGATGATGGCGGTGGAAATCATGGTCGCGCGCCAACTCACGTACTTCAGCGCGTTTGAAAAGGACCAGGGCCGCCGCTGTGACGTCGAGGCGGGAATGGCCAAGCTTCTGGGCGCACGCGTTGCCTGGGCGGCCGCGGACAACGGGCTACAGATCCACGGCGGCAACGGCTTCGCACTGGAGTACAAGATCAGCCGCGTGCTCTGCGACGCGCGCATCCTCAATATCTTCGAGGGCGCGGCGGAAATTCAGGCGCAGGTCATCGCCCGCCGCATCCTGGGCTGATCCAAACCCAGATCAACACATATCCCCGGGCCCTGCGCCCGGGGAGCCGCACCGACAACAACTGCGCCCCGGCACGAAATCGCCCGTTTGCTGCATAGCAGCGAAGATCACTTGCGCCACGCCATACCGCGCCGTATCCCCGTGGCATGAGCAAGCCGAGACTGACTCGCCAGAATTGGATCGATACGGGCTTGCGCGTGCTTGCGCAGCAAGGCCCAGGCGCATTGGCCGCCGAACCGCTGGCGCGGACGATGGGCACGACCAAGGGCTCTTTCTACTGGCATTTCAAGGATGTGGCGACCTATCACGCCGAAGTTGTCGCGGATTGGCAGGCGCGGGCCTTTGCACAGGTGCTGCATGCGCTCGAAGAAGATGGCGCCCCCGACGACCGGCTGCGCCGGTTCGGTGTCGATCTGCTCTCCGATCCGGTCGAAATGCCCCTGCGCGGGTGGGCCAACACCGACAAGACCGTGGCCAAGGCGCTGGCGCAGGTGGATGCCGAGCGTTTGACCTATGTCGCCAGCCTGCTGGCTCAGCTCGGCCTCAAGAACCCCGGATTCGCCCGCGCCTGCATCGGTGCACTTGTCGGCATGCCGCAGCTGCCCGGCGCCGGGCAAAAGGCAAGCGTCACGGCTTACGATACGATGATTGACACGGTCCTGGCACTGCGCTGATCGTGCTGCATCGACACACGCAACGGGGATCGTCTTGCGCCTGCTCCTGACACTTTCGATACTCGGGTTTCTCGGATGCGCCGACGAAACCGTCACTGCCTATGGCGCCGCTGACAAGACCTGGCGCCTGACCGAACTCTCGGGACAACCCTTTTCCGCCAACGCCACGCTGACCTTTCCCGCCCGGGGCAAGATCGCAGGCAGCGCCCCCTGCAATCGCTATACCGCGGACATGACCGTGCCCTATCCGTGGTTCGAAACCGGCCCGATCGCGGCCACGCGGCGGGCCTGCCCCGATCTCGATGCCGAATCCCTCTATTTCGATACGCTCCGGGCGATGACCCTCTCCGAAGTGCTGGGCGACACGCTGATCTTGTCCACTCCCGGCGGCGCGCACATGGTCTTTACGACGACCGGCGGTTGACCGCCTCGACGAACCGCGCACGCGCCTCGGGCAGTGGGTTGTGCCCCAGGTCGCGCGCCAGATGCTCCGACAGGAAATACCCGGTGGTCACGAAAGCCTGCGCAATCTGGCTGTCCGGCGCATCGCCCTGCCCTCGCAGCACCGGCGGCAAGGGCAACATCCGATCGGCCCAGTCGCCCGCGCCCGCGCGTGACACCGCGCGCCCCGACTTGGGCGAGACATAGACAAGACCGTCCCGCGCCCCGGTCACCGCACAGGCCGAAAGATCAAGCCCGTATCCCATTTCCTCCAGCAGGCTCAGCTCCCAGCGCAGATACGCCAGCGGCCACAGATCGTCCTCACCCAGCAGATCCAGCAGCGCCTCGGTCCGTGCATAAAGCGGCGGATGTGCCTCTCGCTCCGGCAAACAGAACAACAACAGCGCCGTGACCGCGTTCAACCCCTTGAGCGACAAACCAGATCCCATCGCCGCGACCGCGCGGCTGCGCACCGGCTCAACCGTGAAACCTCCGATGTGATCCTCCAGACGCGCGCGCCATTTCAGGTCTAGCTGCGCACCGGGTTGCAGGATGGGCGCGATCTTGCGACTTGTGCCGCCCCGCACCACACCCGCATGACGTCCGTGCGCCGGCGTGAAGACCTCGATGATCGCGGATGTCTCTCCGTGACGGCGCGCGCTCAGCAAAATACCCTGATCGCGCCACTCCATCACACCAACCCCGGCGCATCCAACAGATGTCGGCCCTGCCGGTCCTCCACCTCGATCACCCAAACATCGGGATCGAACCCGCGCTGGCGCGAAATCGTATCGTCCACTTCGCGCTCCGGCCCTTCGACCAGCACCACCCAACGGCGATCCCCCGTCATCAGATCGAAACTCCGCTGGAACAGCGCCGCCCGCTCGTCCAGCGTACTCAGCTTGACCAAAACTGCGCCACCGGTGTCATCGCCATGCGCCACAACAAAGGCCGGTATATCCAGCATCCGCAACCGCGCCAGATAGGCATCGACCCAGAACCGCGCCGTCAGCCGGGGCATGATGAACCGCCCACCGGCTTCTTTGGGTCGGAAATACTCCCGCCGGAGGCTCCCGACCTCACAAAGCGCTCAGTCGTTTCCATCCTTGAACTCCAGCCCCATCTCGGAATAGCGCTCGGCCTCCTCCAACCAGCCGGGGCGCACCTTGACCTGCAGGAAAAGATGCACCTTGCGACCCAGAAACTCCTCCAATTCCTCGCGCGCCGCCTTGGACACGGATTTGATGGTCTCGCCCTTGTGGCCGAGCACGATGCCCTTGTGACCGTCGCGTACCACATAGATCAACTGGTCGATCCGCGCCGATCCATCCTTGCGCTCCTCCCAGTTCTCCGTCTCGACCGTCATTTGATAGGGCAATTCCTGATGCAGCCGCAGCGTCAGCTTCTCGCGCGTCATTTCCGCCGCGATCATGCGCATCGGCAAATCGGCGATCTGGTCCTCGGGATACAGCCAGGGCCCTTCGGGCAGCTCCTGCGCCAGCCACTGCCGCAGCGTGTCCACTCCGTGCCCCCGCTCGGCTGAGATCAGAAAGGTTTCGGCAAAGGCAAAGCGGTCGTTCATCTCCTTGGTCAGCGCCAAGAGCCTCTCGGCCTGCACCTTGTCGATCTTGTTGATGGCCAGCGCCACGGGGCGTCCCTTGCTCACGTCGGCAAGCCCTTCGAGAATCCGCTCCACGCCTTCGCTCACGCCGCGATGCGCCTCGATCAGCAGCACCACCACATCGGCGTCCGCGGCCCCGCCCCAAGCGGCGGCGACCATCGCGCGGTCCAGCCGGCGGCGCGGCTGAAAAAGACCCGGCGTATCTACGAACACGATCTGGCTCTCGCCCTCCATCGCCACGCCGCGGATGCGCGCGCGCGTCGTCTGCACCTTGTGGGTGACGATGCTCACCTTGGCACCCACCATCCGGTTGAGAAGCGTGGATTTACCGGCGTTCGGCTCTCCGATCAGGGCGACGAATCCGGCGCGGGTGGTCATTGGCTCTTCTCCAGTTCAGTCAAAAGCGCTTTCGCGGCGGCCTGTTCGGCCTGACGTTTCGATCCGGCGGTGGCGCTTTGCTCCGCCCCGTTCTCAAGACGCGCGGTGATGGTAAAGACCGGCGCGTGGTCGGGGCCCTTGCGTGCCGTTTCGGTATAGGCAGGCGGCGGCAATCCGCGGGCCTGCGCCCATTCCTGAAGGGCCGTCTTGGCATCGCGCGCGTCCTCCTCGACCTCGCGCACCCGCCGCCCCCAAAGCCGCAGGATCAGTGCCTTGGCCGCTTCGAAACCGGCATCCAGGTAGACCGCGGCGATCACCGCCTCGATCGCATCGCCCAAAAGCGCCTGCTTGCGCCGTCCACCCGACAGCATCTCGGACCGTCCCAGCCGCAGGACCGTGCCGATATCGATATCGCGCGCCACGTCCGCACAGGTTTCCTTGCGCACCAGCGCGTTGTAGCGCGGGGCAAGCTGGCCTTCCGTGGCGCCGGGATCCGACGCCAGCAGCGCCTCGGCCATCACCAGCCCCAGAACACGGTCGCCCAGGAATTCCAGCCGTTGGTTGTCGTCCCGATTGGGCGAGGACATCGACGAATGTGTCACCGCGCGATTCAACAGTTCAGGCCGGGCAAAACGATGACCCAGCCGCTCTTCGAATGCCCGCAATTCCGACGACAGTTTCACTCGACCCTCTTGAAGAACCGGTCCCCGCGCCAGGTCCAGAAAAACAGCATCGACCGGCCCGCCGAGGAAAACATGATCCGATCCGCCCGACCGATCAGGTTCTCGAACGGCACGAAGCCGACACCGCCCGCCGGTTGGGCCAGTCGGCTGTCGGCGGAATTGTCGCGGTTATCCCCCATGAAGAAATACTGCCCCTCGGGCACGGTATAGACGCCCGTGTTGTCCGACGCCTGGTTCCCGATATTGAGAACCGCATGCTGCGTCCCGCTGGGCAATGCTTCGATCGCACGCGACTTGATACAGGCTCCACCGTTGCCGACAGGCCCGTTTTCGCACCGCGGGCGCAGGGCCTGCGGGCCTTGCGGCGCCATTTCCTCGGTGAAATCGCCGTCGGGCGTCTGCGGCGCCGCAACCCCGTTGATATAGACCACGCCCTGTCGCACCTGAACGGTTTCGCCCGGCAGTCCGATCAGCCGCTTGATGTAATCGCGCCCCGAGACCGGGTGACGGAACACGACCACGTCGCCGCGCTTGGGCTGGTTGGCAAACAGCCGCGTATTTTCGCCGTCAAAGACACCGCAGATATCCTTGGCGTCCACGTCGATACCGAACCGCGGCAGCATCACACTGGGGCACGACGCATAGGAATAGCCGTAAGCCATCTTGTTCACGAACAGGAAATCGCCGATCAGCAGCGTCTCCTTCATCGATCCGGACGGAATCCAGAAGGGCTGAAAAAACAGGGTCCGGAACACACCTGCGATCAGCAACGCATAGACGATGGTCTTGATCGTTTCGACAAAGGCGTTTCCGGTTTTTTCCTTAGCGGCCATGCGGCGCTCCATCTGGTTAGGTTTCGCCTACATGCGGGGGCAAGGGGGGCAAGTCAAGGCGAGCGCGTCGCGGCATATATTCCCGCAGGGTCTAGCGCTGAACGGCGCGCGCCTCGATGACGACAAAGGCCTGGGCCCAGGGGTGATCATCGGTCAGCGTGACATGGATGATCGCCTCGTGCCCCGGCGGCGTCATCGCGGCCAGCCGCTCCGCCGCCCAGCCGGTCACTTCCATCACGGGCTGACCGCTGCGCAGGTTGCTGACGGCCATGTCCTTCCAGGCAATTCCCATACGCAAACCGGTGCCCAGCGCCTTCGAACACGCCTCTTTGGCGGCCCAACGCTTGGCATAGGTGCCCGCGACGTCGCGGCGCCGCTCGGCCTTGCGCTGTTCGACCGGGGTGAAGACACGATTTCGAAACCTGTCGCCAAATCGATCCAGCGTGCCCTGGATGCGCTCGATATTCGCCAGATCCGTGCCAATCCCTAGGATCATGCCGCACCCCGCGCCGACGTCACGGAACTTTTCAAACATTCCGGTCCGTTTTCTGTCCCGGAAACCGCGTGCACCATCACCCGCGCGCCTCGTCCATGAGGCGGCGCATCTCGGTGATCGCAGGGGCCAGGCCGCGAAAGATCGACTCGCCGATCAGGAAATGCCCGATGTTCAGCTCCACCACCTCGGGAAACGCCGCGACAGGCTGCACCGTGTCGTAGGTCAGGCCATGACCCGCGTGCACCTCAAGCCCCAGATCATGGGCAAACGCGGCCATCTCGCGCATCCGCTCCAATTCGGCGTCGCGCATATCGAAATCGCCCTCGGAATGCGCATCGCAATAGGCGCCGGTGTGCAATTCGATCACCTGCGCGCCGATCCGGTGCGCCGCTTCGATCTGGCGCCGCTCGGCGGCGATGAAGATCGACACGCGGCATCCCGCGTCCGCCAGCGGTGCGATGAAATGCGCCAGCCGGTTTTCCTCACGCGCAACTTCCAGCCCGCCCTCGGTGGTCCGCTCTTCACGCTTTTCGGGCACGATGCAGACCGCGTGCGGCTTGTGGCGCAACGCGATCGCCTGCATCTCGTCCGTCGCCGCCATCTCGAAATTCAGCGGAACGCTCAGAACCCCCATCAGCCCTTCGATATCGGCATCCGAGATATGCCTGCGATCCTCGCGCAGATGCGCGGTGATGCCGTCGGCGCCCGCCTCCTGCGCGATGCGCGCCGCACGCAGCGGATCGGGATACGGGCCGCCGCGCGCATTGCGCACCGTTGCCACATGGTCGATGTTCACGCCCAGACGCAGTTTGTTTTTCGATGTCATCTCCGTGGCTCCTTTGCCTGTTCCCCCAGGGTGATCGCGATCACTCCGCCTTGCGTTTGGCGTCCGCTTTGGCCGCCGCCTTGGCCTTGAGCGCATCGAACTTGGCCTTGATCACCCCGCGCCGGCGTTTTTGATAGGCCCGGATCAACGGAACACTCAGGTAATAACTGATCGTCGCGCAGAAAAGACCGGGCAGAATGCCGCCGATCAGGTAGGGAAAGAACACCTGATCGTAGAACACCGACAAGCCGTCCCAATCGGCCTCGGCATCGGTGAACATGGCCAGGAAATTGAACCACAGATCCTGCCCCGCGTCCGAGAACTTGCCGCCAAAGGACCGCTGCGTGCGCGCATCCAGTGTCGTGCCCAGCAGCCAGTGCCCGGTGGACAACGACGCGATGCCAATCGGCACATAGGTCAGCGGATTGCCAAAGAAGGTCGCCATCAGAGACGCAAGGATATTGCCGCGCATCATCCGTGCAAGTGCTGCCGCCACTAGAAAATGCAGCCCGTAGAAGGGTGTGAAGGTGGTGAACACCCCCGCCCAGATGCCGCGCGCGATCCGCTCGGGGCTGTCGGGCAATCGCCGGACCCGGTGCTTGACGTAGTGAAACGCCCGCGCCCACCCGCCGCGCGGCCAGACAAACTCGGCCACCGCACGCAGGGCCGGTTTCGGATCGCGGCGTTTGAAAATCAACTGTCGTGTCCTTTCCTGCGGTCGTCCGCGCGGCGCGATTGCGTATGCCACGGGCATCAGCGCGCCCTAGAACTACGGCGCTTGTTTGGCCGCAGTGTGATTTTGCGCCTCGGTTTCGCCCGAAGCGCGGGACATGTTGCGGTATCGCGACAATGCCGCGACCTCGCTCTCGGCCTCAAGCGTCAGCATTAGCGAATGCAGATGCGCCACGTCCCGCAACTCCACATAGATCAGCAGGCGGTAAAAGTCAGGTTTGCGGTCCAAAAATTCCAGGTTGGAAATATTCGCGCGCGTTTCCCCGATCAAGGTACAGATCCGCCCCAGCGCGCCCGCGTCGTTGCCCAATGTGACATCGAGCGTCGCACCATAGACGGCCGGATGGCTGCCGTCGTGCCAGTGCAGATCCAGCCAGCGGTCCGGTTGGTCCTCGTAGGCGCTGAGCCGGTCGCAATCGATGGCATGTACCACGACACCCTTGCCGCGAAAGGTGATGCCCACGATACGCTCGCCCGGCAGCGGCTGGCAGCAGGGCGCACGGTCAAACGATTGCCCCGGCTGAAGGCCGATGACCGCGCGGCGCGCATCCACCTTTTCGCCCACTTTCGGTGTCAGTTCGGGGTACACCGACTGCACCACCGCGCGCCCGGTGATTTCGGCACTGCCCAGCCGCGCAAGCAGATCGCCCATGCCGTCCAGCCGCAGGTTTTTCGCCGCCGTGGCCAGCGCCTTGTCGGTGGCCCGCTTGCCCACGTGCTCAAAGGCGGACCGCGCCAATTCGCGCCCCAACTTGATGAACCGCGCACGGTCTTCCTCGCGCAGCGACCGGCGGATCGCCGTCTTGGCCTTGCCGGTCGTGGCGATATCCAGCCAGGTCGCCTGCGGGGTCTGCCCTTCGGCCGTGATGATCTCGACCGACTGCCCGTTCTTCAGCCGGGTCCAAAGCGGCACGCGCATCCCGTCCACCTTGGCGCCGACGCAGGCGCTGCCGATCCGGGTGTGAATCGCGAACGCGAAATCGATCGGCGTCGCGCCGCGCGGCAGCTTGACCACCTCGCCCTTGGGCGTAAAGCAGAACACCTGGTCGGAATACATCTCAAGCTTCACGGCCTCGAGGAAATCCTCGTGATCCTCCTCGGCGTCGAACTGTTCGGTCAGCTGCGCGATCCACTTGGCCGGATCGACGGCAAAGGGGTTCTGACTGCGCACGCCGTCACGATAGGACCAATGTGCGGCCACGCCGGTTTCGGCGACATCGTGCATCTGGCGGGTTCGGATCTGCACCTCGACCCGCTTGCCGTCGCGCCCCGACACGGTGGTATGGATGCTGCGGTATCCGTTGGTCTTGGGCTGGCTGATATAGTCCTTGAACCGCCCCGGAACAGCGCGCCACCGCTGATGGATGGCCCCAAGCGTGCGATAGCAGTCTTCCTCGCTCTGGGTGATGATGCGAAAGCCGTAGATGTCACTGAGCCGCGAAAACGACTGTTCCTTTTCCTGCATCTTGCGCCAGATCGAATAGGGCTTCTTGGCCCGGCCGAACACTTCCGCCTCGACGCCGGCCTTGCCCAGTTCCAGCCGCATGTCACCGGTGATCCGCTGGATCACATCGCCGCTTTCGCGTTGCAGGGTAATGAACCGTCGGATGATGCTGGCGCGGCCCTCGGGGTTGAGCACGCGAAACGCCAGGTCCTCAAGCTCTTCGCGCATCCATTGCATGCCCATGCGGCCGGCAAGCGGCGCAAAGATGTCCATCGTCTCGCGGGCCTTTTGCGCCTGCTTGTCGGCGCGCATCGCCTTGATGGTGCGCATGTTGTGCAACCGGTCCGCAAGCTTGACCAGAATGACCCGCAGGTCCTTGGACATCGCCATGAACAGCTTGCGAAAGTTCTCGGCCTGCTTGGTCTCGGTCGAGGCAAGCTGGATGTTGGTCAGCTTGGTGACACCGTCGACCAGCATCGCCACCTCGTCGCCGAACCCCTCGGCCACGGCCTGATAGGATGCCTTGGTGTCTTCGATGGTATCGTGCAACAGCGCCGTGATGATGGTCGCATCGTCAAGCTGCTGTTCGGTCAGGATGGCCGCGACCGCCACGGGGTGGCTGAAATACGGCTCGCCCGAGTGGCGCGTCTGGCCCTCGTGCATTTCCATCCCGTAATCATAGGCCGCGCTGATCAGCTTGGCGTTGGCCTTGGGGTTGTAGACCCGGACCAGTGCAATCAGGTCGTCTGCGGTTATCATGGCTTCCGCCTCTTTGGACGGGCCACAGGTGCGGGTTTAGCCCTGCCCCTGCGCGGCCATCAGCTGGCGCAGAAGCATTTCTTCGGACATGCTGTCTTCTTCCGGCTTGTCCTCTTCGGCCCCCATCAAAAGCGCCATTGCGTCTTCCTCGGGCTCATCCACCTCGATCTGGTTCTGGTTGCTTTCGATCAGGCGCTCGCGCAGTTCGTCCGCGCTCTGCGTCTCGTCCGCGATCTCGCGCAGGCTCACAACGGGGTTCTTGTCGTTGTCGCGGTTCACGGTGATCGCGGCTCCGGCGGAAATTTCGCGTGCGCGATGCGCCGCCAGCATGACCAGCTCAAACCGGTTGGGGACTTTATCGACGCAATCTTCAACGGTGACGCGGGCCATGGAATGCTCCAGTATCGTATGTGTTCCAGAAGACCGTTATTTAGGGGCGATCGACACGATTGACAAGGCGATATTCGGCGCTAACCGACCGCCCTGACCTGTTCCAGCACCGCCTTGGGCAACTCATCCCGCATCTGCCGCACGCTCAGCCCGAGCACCGGATGCCGCCAATCCGGCGCGACATCGCACAAAGGCACCAGTACAAAGGCGCGGTCCTGCATCCGGGGATGTGGCAGGATCAAGCTGTCGGGCGACGTGGTCATCTGCGTCTCCAACGGCATTTCACGCCACATTTTGTGGGTCTCGGGGTCCGGCAATACAAGATCGTCGTGCGCGATCAGATCCAGATCCAGCGTGCGCTGCCCCCAGCGCCGGTCCCGCGCCCGACCGAATTCGGACTCTATGCGGTGCAACTGTGTCAATGTCTGCCGGGGGGTCCAATCACACTCCGCCGCCACCGCGGCATTTATATAGTCAGGCCCCCCGCCCGCAGGGAATGCAGGTGTGCTATACTGCTGACTAATTTGACGAATCACGGCGCCCGCCGTGACCAATACCTTGAGAGCAGCATTGATTGTTACCGCCGGGCTTCCCGCATGCGACGGCATGTTTGCGCCCAGCGCTATAAGTATTGTTGACCGGATTTGTGGCAGCACAACTGTCATTTCCGGCCTTGGGTTGTCTTGCGACATATGAAATAAGCCCAATTTTGCAGCGCCTATCGTTCAGGGCTTTCAACCACTCACACTCCGCCCCTCAGTCGAACGATGACATCGGAAGGACCTATTATGTTTTACAAGGACGAACGGCTTGCGCTGTTCATCGATGGATCGAATCTTTATGCTGCGGCCAAATCGCTCGGCTTCGACATCGATTACAAGCTCTTGCGACAGGAATTCATGCGTCGTGGAAAGCTTTTGCGCGCATTTTACTACACAGCCCTGCTTGAAAGCGACGAATATTCACCGATCCGCCCACTGGTGGACTGGCTGAACTACAACGGCTTCACCATGGTGACAAAGCCCGCCAAGGAATACACCGACAGCATGGGCCGGCGCAAAGTCAAAGGCAACATGGACATCGAACTGGCGGTGGACGCGATGGAACTTGCGCCACGGATCGATCATATCGTGCTGTTTTCCGGCGATGGCGATTTTCGCCCGCTGGTGGAAAGCCTGCAGCGTCAGGGCGTGCGCGTCTCTGTCGTCTCGACGATCCGCAGCCAGCCGCCGATGATCTCCGATGACCTGCGCCGCCAGGCGGACAATTTCATCGAACTCGAAGACCTCAAAGACGTGATCGGACGCCCGCCGCGCGAATCCTACAGCGACCGTGATGGGACAGCTGGCTGACCCGACACACGAAAACCTGATAATCCCCAAAGACCGCCACATCCGCCCCGCAGCGATCCCGACACCGTCATCGGCTGGTCGGACGCGCGGGGCAGCGGACCCGCGCCCCGCCCAGCGCCCAGTGCGCCGACGCGGCATCCGGCCTCGCGGCCCTTTCGCAAGCATTCCGACTGACCCCGCGGTGCATGTTTGGCCCCTGCGTCAGACGAACCGCTGGACGGCCTTGGCACAAGACACTACCTCTGGTGCGGATCCCACGCCCCAACCCCCGGAGCGCCCAGATGACGAAACCGCCCCTGACCCTCTACCTTGCTGCCCCGCGCGGGTTTTGCGCGGGCGTCGACCGCGCGATCAAGATCGTCGAAATGGCGCTCGCGAAATGGGGCGCGCCGGTTTTCGTGCGTCATGAAATCGTGCACAACAAATTCGTGGTGGACAGCCTGCGCGACAAGGGGGCCGTCTTCGTCGAGGACCTGTCGGACTGCCCCGATGACCGTCCGGTAATCTTTTCCGCCCACGGCGTGCCGAAATCGGTGCCCGCCGCCGCCGCCGCGCGGAAAATGGTCTATGTCGATGCCACCTGCCCGCTGGTCAGCAAGGTCCATATCGAGGCGCAGCGCCATTTCGACAACGGCCTGCAGGTGATCATGATCGGCCACGCCGGCCACCCCGAAACCGAAGGCACGATGGGGCAATTGCCGCCGGGCGAAGTGTTGCTGGTCGAGACCCCCGCAGACGTGGCGGAAGTAGAGGTTCGCGATCCGGCGCGACTGGCCTTCGTGACCCAGACAACGCTCAGCGTCGATGACACCGCCGAGATCGTCGCGGCGCTGCAAGCCCGTTTTCCCGCCATTGTCGGCCCCCACAAGGAAGACATCTGTTACGCCACCACCAACCGGCAGGAGGCCGTCAAGGCGATGGCCCCCAAATGCGACGCCATGCTGGTCGTGGGCGCGCCCAATTCATCGAACTCCAAGCGGCTGGTGGAAGTGGGCGCACGCGCCGGATGCGCCTATGCCCAGCTTGTGCAGCGCAGCGCCGATATCGACTGGCGAAGCCTTGAGGGGATCACCTCCATCGGCATCACCGCCGGTGCGTCGGCACCCGAGGTTCTGATCAACGAGGTTATCGACGCCTTCAAGGATCGCTATGACGTGACGGTCGACATAGTCGAAACCGCGGTCGAAAACGTGGAGTTCAAAGTGCCGCGCGTCCTGCGCGAACCGGCATGACAGGTATTCCCCGCGCGCCGCTTCTCCTGGGCCTTGCCGGGCTGATCCCCTTCGTCTGGGGCGCGCTCACGTATCTCAACGATCCGCTGGCCACATGGGGGCTTGCCACTTTTGGCCCCCGTTTTGTCGGACCCTACGTGCAGCTTTTCTACGGATCGGTCATCCTGTCGTTCATGTCCGGGGTGCTCTGGGGGTTTGCCACCAAAGCATCGGGTGCCCGCGCGGCGACCGGATACGCGCTCTCGGTGCTGCCCGCGCTTTGGGCGTTTTTCATGACCGGCGGCGGACCGGTCAGCGCGGGGCTCAACCTGATCTTCGGATTTTCCGGTCTGCTGATCCTCGACATCGCCTTTTCGCACTGGGGTCTGGCCCCGCGTTGGTGGCTGTCGCTGCGCGTGCTGCTGACCGCAATCGTCGTGATCTGCCTCGGCGTCGGGGTCTTTCTGTAGCGCGATGCGTTTGTGGGGTGGACGCGCCCCCACGGCATTGGCTATCGCCTATGTCCAATGACACAGATTATCGCATATACTGACGGGGCGTGCTCCGGAAACCCGGGGCCCGGCGGATGGGGCGCACTGCTGCGCGCGATGGACGGCGATCGCGTCGTCAAGGAACGCGAACTCAAGGGCGGCGAGCGGCAGACCACCAACAACAGGATGGAATTGCTGGCGGCGATCAACGCGCTCGAATCGCTCAGCCGCCCCTCCGAGATCACGATCGTCACCGACAGCAACTACGTCAAGAACGGCATCACAAGCTGGATCCACGGCTGGAAAAAGAACGGCTGGAAAAACGCCGCGAAAAAGCCCGTCGCAAATGCCGAATTGTGGCAGCGCCTCGATACGGCCAACGCCCGGCACAAGGTGACATGGAAATGGGTCAAGGGCCACGCAGGACACCCCGAAAACGAACGCGCCGACGAATTGGCGCGCGCGGGAATGGCGCCCTTCAAATCGAAATGATCCAAATCCGATGACTCTGCTTGCGTTTCTCGACTATGCCTCGGTCTTCATCTTTGCCTTCACCGGGGCGCTGGTGGCCAGCCGCGCCCAGCTTGATATCGTCGGCTTTGCCTTCATCGCCTGCCTTACGGCGGTCGGCGGCGGCACCCTGCGCGACGTGCTGCTGGATCGCAACCCGATCTTCTGGATCGCGAATCCCACCTACATCGGTGTCGCCTGCACGGCCGCCCTGATCGTTTTCTTCACCGCGCACCTGTTCGACAGCCGCCTGCGCACCCTGATCTGGCTGGACAGCTTCGCCCTGTCGGTGGCCGTCGCGGCCGGCACCGGCGTGGCCCTCGCGCTGGACCAACCCGTGCCGGTGGTTCTGCTGATGGGAATGACCACGGGCTGCATGGGCGGGCTGATGCGCGATGTGGTCGTGGACGAGGTGCCGATCGTTCTCAAGCAGGGTGAACTCTACGTTTCTGCCGCGTTCGCGGGCGCCGCCGCCGCGGTTCTGTCCGCTCTGTGGATCACCGACACGACGGTGCAGCTTGCGATCTGCGCCGCGACTACATGGGCCTTGCGCGCGGGCTCGCTCGCCTTCGGATGGAGCCTCCCGGTCTACAAAAGCCGCCCCCCTCGGGCCTGAGAAACCGCAGGCTGGATTCTTTCGGCCTCGAATACCCGGCTCAGCGCGTCATCTGCGCCAGTGGAACGGCACGATGATCAGCGCCCCGATCGACGACACGATGGCATTCACACCGGGGCTGGAAAAGCCGAAGCCGAACATCAGGCGCACGAAATAGAACACGAAGGCCCCGCCGACGCAGATGATGATGCCCTGCAATATTCCATTGCGTGTGAAGCCTGTCTTTTCCGACAGGTAGCCGACGATCCCGGCGATCACGACCGTTCCCATCATAGTCAGAAACATGGGCTCACTCCTCCAATACAGTACCTGCGGGCAGGCCGCGCCCACGCAGGAAATCATCCGCCGACTGCGCGCCCCTGCCCGCCCGCTGCAGCCGCAACACCTCGACCGCGCCGCCACCGCAGACGACCCGCAGCGGATCGTGCAGAACCGTACCCGGAACGCCCGTGCCACTGGCCAACCGGGACGCAAGCACCTTGATCCGCGTGCCCTCTGACTCGAACCACGCGCCGGGGAACGGCGACAGCCCGCGGATCAGGCGGTCGATCTCGACCGCCGGGCGGCGCCAGTCGATCCGCGCCTCGGCCTTGTCGATCTTGGCGGCATAACTCACGCCCTCCTGCGGTTGCGGCACCGGCGTCAGATCATTCAGTTGCGCCAATGCCTCGACGATCAGTTCGGCCCCGATGACGCTCAACCGATCATGCAGGTCCGCCGCCGTATCCGCCGCCCCGATGTCCGTCGCCCGCCGCAACAGCACCGGCCCGGTGTCGAGGCCCGCCTCCATCTGCATGATGCAAACCCCAGTCCGGGCATCGCCCGCCATGATCGCCCGCTGGATCGGCGCGGCCCCCCGCCAGCGCGGCAAAAGGCTCGCATGGATGTTCAGGCAGCCTTGTAACGGGGCATCAAGGATCGTCTGCGGCAGGATCAACCCATAAGCCACGACCACCGCCACATCCGCCTGCAAGGCCGCAAAGTCCGCCTGCGCCTCATCGGTTTTCAGGGATGTCGGGTGGCGCACCGGCAGGCCCAACGCCTCGGCCCGCAATTGCACCGGGCCCGGACGGTCCTTTTTGCCGCGGCCCGCCGGGCGCGGCGGCTGGCAATAGACACAAACGATGTCATGCCCGGCATCCACAAGCGCATCCAGCACGGGCACGGAAAACGCCGGCGTTCCCATGAATATCACACGCATCGCTTGTCCTCTCGGCAGGTGTGCAGGGGTCGGATCACGCTCTGGTCTTGCGCGCACGGCGCAGCAGCATGTCGCGCTTGACCCGGCCCAGACGGTCGAAATACATCCGCCCGTTCAAATGGTCGATCTGGTGTTGCACGCTGGTCGCTTCCAGGTCGACGAAATCGCGCCGCGTGATCATCCCATTCTCGTCCAGAAACCGCACCGTGACGGCACGGGGCCGCGCGATCACCGCCGAATGACCCGGCAAATTCGGGCTGGCTTCCTCGTGTTCGCGCAGTTGCGGCGAGGCATGCAGGATTTCGGGGTTGGCCAGCCGGATGCGCCGGTTGCGCCGGTCCGACGCATCGACCACCGCCAGTCGCAGCATCACACCGATCTGCGGCCCGGCAAGGCCCACACCGGGCATCGCATCCATCGTGTCGATCATATCCTGCCAGATCGCACGGATTTCGTCGGTGATCTCGGGGACCTCCGTCGCGGGCGTGCGCAGGCGTTTGTCCGGCCAGGACAGGCAGCGCCGGACCGTCATGAGCGCGCGGGCCGCGGGCGGCTGTCAGGGGGCGACACGGCCCGGTCGATCCGGTCATAGACCACGATGCCGTCCAGGTGGTCCATCTCGTGCTGGACCAGCACCGCCTCAACCCCGGAAAAGATCGCCTCGCTGCGGGTATTGCCGGGACCGGCCCACCGAAGTGTCACGTCCCGCGCGCGCGACACCAACATCGTCTCGCGCGGGATGGACAGGCAGCTTTCCTCGCCGGTCTGCCGTACCTCCGACAGGGCGATGATTTCGGGGTTCACAAACACCTGCGGCGCAGGCACGCCGGATTTCCAGCCCGCATCGATGACAAAGATCCGCACCATCGCCCCCACCTGCGGACCGGCAAGGCCACGCCCGGGGGCATCGTACATCGTCTCCAGCATATCGGCGGCCAGACGGTCGATCTCGGGGGTGATCGCCTCGACCGGGGCGCAGGTTTCGCGCAGGCGCGGGTCGGGCCACTTCAGGATCGGCAGAACGCTCATTCGCGCGCCAATTCGCGCTTGAGCTTGACCATCTTTCGCGTGATCATCTGCCGGCGCAGCGGCTTGAGGTGATCGATGAACAACCTGCCATCCAGATGGTCGATCTCGTGTTGCACACACGTCGCCCAAAGCTTGTCGAAGGTCTCGCGCCGCAGGGTGCCGTCGCGGTCGATCCATTCCACGTCCACTTCGGCCGGGCGGGTCACGTCGGCAAACTGATCCGGGATCGACAGGCAACCTTCCTCGTAGACGTTCGTTTCATCCGAGGACGACAGGACGCGCGGGTTGAACATGACGAGCGGGCGCGGCGTCTCGCCTTCCTCCTTGCGGCAATCCAGCACGATCAGCCGGTCAGACAGCCCGACCTGCGGCGCGGCAAGCCCTATGCCCGGCGCATCATACATCGTCTCCAGCATGTCATCGGCCAGTTGACGCAGTTCGTCCGACAGGTCGGAGACAGGTTTCGCGGCCTTTTTCAGCCGGGGGTCGGGATGCAAGAGGATATTCCGTTTCATGCGGATCATGTAAGACATGCCCTTGGCGACCGCAATAAGCAGGGGCTTGCAGCCCGTCAGTTTCCCGCTAGCTTTGCCGCAAAGAATAGGAGCCCACATGAGCCTTGACCACAGCACGGATCCCCGTTTCGACGACATCATTGACCGCCGCGGCACGCACTGCGTCAAGTGGGACATGATGGAGAAGATTTTCGGCGTGCCGCGCGACAAGGGCATCGCCATGTGGGTCGCTGACATGGATTTTCGTCCGCCGCAGGTCATCCAGGATGCATTGCAGGGGCTGCTGGATCACGGAATCTACGGGTATTTCGGCGACGACAGTCAGTACACGTCGGCAATCACGTGGTGGATGCAGACCCGCCATGGCTGGACCGTCGACCCGGAGTGGATCTTCACCACGAATGGATTGGTCAACGGCACCGCGATGTGTGTCGATACCTTTACCCAGCCGGGCGATGGCGTCGTGCTGTTCACGCCGGTTTATCACGCCTTTGCAAGGGTGATCAACGCTGCTGGCCGACGCGTCGTCGAATGCCCGCTGACCAACGCGAACGGTCGCTACGAGATGGACTTCGACGCCTATGACGCCCAGATGACCGGTCGCGAAAAGATGCTCGTGCTGTGTTCTCCGCACAATCCGGGTGGCCGCGTCTGGACCAGGGGCGAACTCGAAGCCGTCGCGGCCTTTGCGCGGCGGCACGACCTGATCCTTGTGTCGGACGAGATCCACCACGATCTGCTGATGCCCGGCGCGACCCATACCCCGATGTCCAATATCGCCGGGGTCGCGGACCGGCTGGTGATGATGACCGCGACGACGAAAACCTTCAACATCGCCGGATCGCATGTCGGCAATGTCATCATCGAAGACCCCGACCTGCGCGCCCGCTTTGCCACGCGGATGGCAGCCCTTGGGTTGTCGCCCAACTCGTTCGGGCTGTTCATGGCGACAGCGGCCTATTCGCCGGAAGGGGCGCAATGGGTCGATGACCTGTGCGTGTATCTCGATGGCAACCGCCGCCTGTTCGACGATGCGGTCAATGCCATTCCCGGTCTGGCGTCCATGCCGCTGGAGGCGACCTACCTGTCATGGGTGGATTTCGCGGGCACCGGCATGACCCGCGAGGAATTCACCCGCCGGGTTGAGAAGGACGCCTGCATCGCGGTCAATCACGGGCCGACGTTCGGTTCCGGCGGCGACAGCTTCTTGCGATTCAACATCGCGACGCCCCGCGCCAATGTGCGCGAGGCCTGCGACCGTCTTGCCAGGGCATTTGGCGATCTGCAGTAACCCATCCCCAAGGCTCTGGATCGCGGCGAAAAAGCGGCGGGTCAGCGGGTATATTCGATCAGCGCAGCAGGGGCGTTTTCCGCCTGTTCGAAATCCAGCGCGGGCCGGCTTGCCACCGGCGTGGCCCGCTTGAACGCAAACAGCATCTCCCCGCCCTCTTCGTCGGTGGCCACGATCAGGCATTGAAACAGATGAAGCGCGCCATCGTAGAGATCGACCAGACCGCGCAGGTGCGGCGCGCTGCCGGCCTCCATCGCGAACCCCGTCTTCCACATCCGCAAGACCGGATAGCGGACACCGTCCGCTTCGATCCGCAGGCGCGACGCGCGACGCAGGCTTTCGACCCGCGCCGCATCAAGCCCGGCTTGTATGTCCTTGGAAAAATTCGTTTCCATCTCGGTCGTTTCCCCCCTCTGGTCGATCCGAAGATCGCACGCGGCCTATCAAAAGCAAGTTAACTTTTTATGTCACCCGGTAACTCTGTGCGCATGCGCAGCCCCTCGTGCGCGCACTCCGGACTGTCCAAGGCCGCTGCCGATGCCTACCTCTGTCCCACCTGCAAAGGAGATCGGCGATGGGACTGCTTGTTGACGGCGTCTGGCGCGACCAGTGGTACGACACTAAAAAGTCGGGTGGCTCGTTTGAACGATCCGCCGCGAAATTCCGCAATTGGATCACCGCGGACGGCTCCGCCGGTCCTTCGGGCGATGCAGGCTTTGCGGCCGAATCAGGGCGATACCACCTCTACGTGAGTTATGCCTGCCCCTGGGCCCATCGCGCCTTGATCTTTCGCAAGCTCAAGGGACTTGAGGATCACATCGGCGTATCGGCGGTTCATTCCGACATGCTGGGCGATGGCTGGACATTTCAGACCGACGATCATGGCGCCACGGGCGACCGGCTCTATGGTCTGCCCTTCGCGCGCGACATCTATCTCAAGGCAGATCCCAAATTCTCGGGCCGCGTGACCGTTCCGATCCTTTGGGATACCGAGCGGGAAACCATCGTCAGCAACGAATCCTCCGAAATCATCCGCATGTTCAACAGCGCGTTCGACGCCATCACCGGCAACGACGACGACTATTGGCCCGCCGACCTGCGCGCCGCGATCGAACCCGTTAACGACCGCATCTACGAGACGTTCAATAACGGGGTCTACCGCGCCGGCTTTGCCACCACGCAGGAGGCATATGACGCTGCCGTTCATCCGCTGTTCGACACGATGGACTGGATCGACGACCGCCTGTCGGAAAAACGCTACCTGATGGGCGACCGCCTGACCGAGGCGGACTGGCGCCTTTTCACCACGCTGGTACGCTTCGACAAGGTCTATCACCTGCACTTCAAGTGCAACCGCAAGCGCCTGATCGACTACCCTCACCTCTGGGCGTATACCCGCGAACTGTTCCAGGTGCCCGGCGTCGCCGAGACGGTCAATTTCGACCATATCGTGCGCCACTACCACTACTCCCACGAAACGATAAACCCGCATCGCATCATACCGATCAACCCGGTGATCGACTTTGCGGCGCCGCACGGTCGGGCATAGCAACACCGATCCCTCGCGCGCTGCGGCGGCGGGCCTTCGCGCAGTCGGGGCCCTTTCGATTGACGCCGGGGCCGCGATGCTGTGCAAAGCACGATTAATGACGTGGGTGGCCTTGGCCGGGCGCGTCCTGTTGCCGTAACCTGTTTCAAGGATGTCGCGATGCGTCTGATGCCCTGTGTTCTTGCCTTGCTTGTCTCTGCCGCGCCCGCGCTGGCACAATCCAACTGCGGCGGCGATTTCGGTGCGTTCGTTGCTGGCCTGAAAACCGAAGCCACCCAGAAAGGCTATGACGCGGGCACGATCGACGGGTTCTTTCGCGGCGTCCGTCGCGACCCTGCCGTATTGCGCGCCGATGGGGCCCAAGGGGTCTTTCAGCGCCCGTTCATCGACTTCGCGCGCCGTCTGATCTCGGCTGACCGGATCACACGCGGCAAACGCAACGCGGCCCGCTACGACAGTATCTTTGACCGGATAGAGCAGGACTACGGCGTCGACCGCGGCGTATTGCTGGCCTTTTGGGCGTTCGAGACCGATTTTGGCGCCGTGCAGGGCGATTTCAACACGGCGAACGCGCTGGTCACTCTGGCCCATGATTGTCGGCGACCGGAGCTGTTTCGTCCGCAGATCTTTGCCGCGCTGGAATTGTACCGCCGCGGCGATTTCGATCCCGCCAACACCACCGGCGCATGGGCCGGCGAGATCGGGATGGTCCAGATGTTGCCCCAAGACATCCTCGACAATGGTGTCGATGGCGACGGCGACGGTATCGTATCGCTGAAAACATCCGCCCCGGACGCCCTGCTATCGGGCGCGAAGATGCTGCAAGGCCTAGGCTGGCGCAAAGGCGAGCCGTGGATCCACGAGGTCGAGGTGCCCGCAGGGTTCGATTGGTCGCTGTCGGGCCTCGACACCGTGAAACCGGCGGGCGACTGGGCCGCGATGGGAATAAAAGCCCGCGACGGAGCCTTGGCACAGGACCTGCCCGCCTCCCTGATCGTGCCGCAGGGGCACAAGGGGCCCGCTTTTCTCGCGTATCCGAACTTCAACGTGTATTTCGAATGGAATCAAAGCTTTACCTACGTGATGACCGCGGCCTATTTCGGCACCCGCCTGCAAGGCGCGCCGGTGTTCGAGGCTGGCAATCCTGATCCGGGCCTGTCGGGCGACCAGATGAAAGCCCTGCAGCGCAAGCTTGCGGCACGCGGCCATGACGTCGGCGGGATCGACGGAATCCTTGGCGCGGGCACCCGTGCGGCGGTACGTGCCGAACAGGCGCGTCTCGGCCTGCCTGTCGATGCCTGGCCTACGCCGGAACTGCTGAACCGGCTCTGACGGCGGGCCTCAGGGCCGGAGCGGAAACCGCAATCCGCGTTCGGTCAGCATGACAAGGCGTCCGCCACTCTGAACGTATCTGTCGCAGCGGCTGCGCCCGTTCTCATAGGCGATGCAGACGGTGCCATCCTCTTCGACCCGGTAATTTCCCCGGGCCGTGCCACCGCCATCCGCATAGGTATAGGAATACCCCCCGCCGGACCCGAACCGCGATTGCCCATCGTCGTAGAAGGTCAGCGTCGCATCAGTCGTCAGCGCCACGACCTGCGGGCGGCTCAACGGCACATCGCCGGCGCGCAGGGCCCAATCCTGCGCAAAGGCAGGCATCGGTAAAACCGCGATCAGGCACAATATCAAACGCATCCGGACCAAACCTTGTTGAAGTGTCGATTGCCACAACCCTAGCACGGATGCCACCGGCTGCGCCCTGACGTTCACGCGACCAGCGTTTCCGCCTTCTTGAGGTCCACCGACACAAGCTGGCTCACACCCTGTTCGGCCATCGTCACCCCATAGAGCCGATCCATCCGCGCCATCGTCACCGCATGGTGCGTGATGATCAGGAACCGGGTGTCGGTCTGGCGGCACATCTCGTCCAGCAGGTCGCAGAACCGCGTCACGTTGGCATCGTCAAGCGGCGCGTCCACCTCATCCAGCACGCAGATCGGTGCCGGATTCGCCAGGAACACCGCAAAAATAAGCGCCATCGCGGTCAGCGTCTGCTCGCCGCCCGACAGCAGGCTCAACGTGCTCAGCTTCTTGCCCGGCGGTTGGCACATGATCTCCAAACCGGCGTCCAGCGGATCGTCGCTTTCGACCATGACCAGATTGGCCTCACCGCCCCCGAAAAGATGCGAGAACAACAGCGCGAAGTTGGAATTCACCTGCTCGAACGCCGTCAGCAACCGCTCTCGCCCCTCGCGGTTGAGGCTGGCAATCCCGCCGCGCAGGGTCTTTATCGCCTCCTCCAGATCCGTCTTTTCGGTGGCCAGGCTGTCATGCTCCTCCTGCACCTCGCGGGCGTCTTCCTCGGCCCGCAGATTGACCGCGCCCAGGGCATCCCGCTGGCGTTTGAGACGGTTCACATCTGCTTCCAGCGCCTCTGCGCCCGGCATCGCGTCGGGCGCGGCCTCCAGCGTGGCCAGCAATTCAGCCGGGGTGCGCTGCTGATCCTCAGCGATGCGTTCGGCGGCATAGGCCACCGTCTCGCGCGCGGCATCGCTGCGCGCCTCGGCCCGCGCCCGCGCCTCGCGCGCGTCGGATGCCTGGCGCTCGGCCTCCCGCTCTGCGGTGGTCGCATCCCGCAGTGCGGTTTCGGCCAGGGCCAGCGCATCGCTGGCGGCGTCGCGCCGCTTCTCGGCTGTCTCGATGGCGGTGTTCAACTCGTCGCGCTTGGCGGCGATTTCGGCGGGGGCGGCGCTCGCCTCCTTCAACTCCGCCTCCGACGCGGCCTTGCGGTCCACCAGTTCCGCGCTCCGGGTCGCGGCGGTCTCTAGCCGGTGCCGCCAGCCGCTGATCTCCTTGGTCACTTCCTGCGCGCGGCGGGTGCGCGCCTCGCCTTCGCGGCGCGTCTCGTCATGCGCAGAGCGGCGCGACATCATCGTGATCCGCGCGGCCTCGACGGTCAGACGCAGATCCTCGACCTCGGCCCGCGATTGCGCCAGATCGCCCAGATCGGACAGCGCGCGCTCGGCCTCTGTGACGCGGGCGCGCGCGGCCATCGCCTCTTCCTCGTGGCGCTTCACCGCCAGCCCCAGCGATTCCAGCCGTCCTTCGGCCAGGTTGCGGTCCGCTTCTGCCCGGCTCAGCGCGCGACCCGCATCCGCCACCAGACGGTCGGCGGCGCGACGGGCGTCACGGGCGGCCTGATCGGCGCGGGTCAGATCGGCAAGCCGCGCGGTCAGGGCATCATGTGCACCGCGCGCGCCCTCTGCCTTTTGCGTGGCCTGCTCCAGCGCCTGTTTCATCTCTTCCAGCCGGTTGAGCTGTTGCAGCCGCAAGGCGGCGGCGCTCGGCGCATCCTCCGCCCAGGCGCGATAGCCGTCCCAGCGCCACAAATCCCCCTCGGGCGACACCAGCCGCTGACCGGGTTTCAATTCGGCCTGCAACCGGGCGCCATCATCGGGATCGACAAGCCCGATCTGGCTCATTCTCCGAACCAGCACGTCAGGCACCGATACATGCTGGGTCAAAGGGGTCACGCCCCCGGGCAATGGCTGATCGGTTTCATAGGCGGGCAGAACGGTCCACCCCGACGGGCCGTCCTCCTCGACCTCGGGCGCGCGCAGATCATCCGACAATGCTGCACCCAAAGCCTTTTCAAAGCCCTGCTGGACCTGCAAACGGTCCAGGATCTGCCCGCCCTCCGCCGTGTCGCGCTGCACCAGCTTGGCCAGCGCGCCGGCCTCGGCGCGCAGCGCGTTCATCTCGCCTTCCGCCTCGGACCTGTGCGCGCGGGCATCCGCCTCGCGGCCTTGTGTCTCGGCGCGGGCCTCGTCTGCGGCAATCAGCGCGGTATCCGCGCGCTCGGCCTCCGCAACGGCGGCGGCTTCGGCGGTCTGGGCCGCCGCGAAATCGGCACCGGCCTTCTCCAGCGCGGCGCGGCTGGCCGCCACCGCCTCGCGCGCCTTGGTCGCCTCGCTCTCCGACTTGGCCTCGGTCTTGCGGTTGTCCTCCAGCAGGCGTTGCGCCGATCCGTGGCGCGCGGCCAGCCGCGCCATGTCCTCGGTCTGCTGCGCCAGATCGCCTTCGCGCGACTGCAGTACCTGTGCGGCCTCGCGCGCCGCCTCTGCCGCCGCCGTCAATCGGTCGTCCTGCCCCTCACCGGCCTTCGCCAGCTCGCGCGATTCCCACTCCAACCGCTCGATGGTCTCATGCGCATCGCGGTTCAGACCGCCTTCGCGCTCGATGTCGCGTGCCAGCTGGGCAATCCGACCCGTCAGCGTCTCGATGGTCTTTTGCGCGCGCGCCTCCTGATCGGTCAGCGTGTCGCGCTGCACAACAAGCCGCTGCACCACGGCCGCGGCGATCGCCTCTTCCTCGCGCAGGGGCGGCAGCGCATCCTCGGCCGCCTGGCGCGCCTTGGCCGACTGGCGCACCACGCCTTCGGCCTGCGCGGTGGCCGTGACACGCCCGCGCAGATCGTCCTCCGCCCGCGCCCGCGCCTCATCCGCCTCGCGCCAACGCCGATACAGCAACATCCCCTCGGACTGCCGCAATTCGGTGCCGATGGCGCGGTAACGCGCGGCCTGGCGCGCCTGGCGGGCCAATTGCGCCAACTGGCTGGCCAGTTGTTCGATCACGTCATCGACCCGTGACAGGTTGCTCTCGGCCGCCTTCAGCTTCAGTTCCGCCTCGTGGCGCCGCTGATACAGGCCCGAAATACCCGCCGCCTCCTCAAGGATCCTTCGACGGCTCTTGGGTTTGGCGTTGATCAGCTCGGCGATCTGGCCCTGCCGCACCAATGCCGGGCTATGCGCCCCGGTCGAGGCATCGGCAAACAGCATCTGCACGTCACGCGCGCGCACATCCTTGCCCGCCGCCTTGTAGGCGCTGCCCACGTCGCGCGTGATCCGCCGCACGATTTCAAGCGCGTCGGTATCGTTGAACCCCGTTGGTGCAAGCCGTTCGGAATTGTCGATATGCAGCGCCACCTCGGCGAAATTGCGCGCGGGCCTCGAGGAGGCACCCGCAAAGATCACGTCCTCCATCCCGCCGCCGCGCATCGCAGTCGGGCGGTTTTCGCCCATCACCCACCGCAGCGCCTCGAGCAGGTTCGACTTGCCACAGCCATTGGGCCCCACGACCCCCGTCAGGCCATCGGCGATGATCAGGTCGGTGGGGTCCACAAAGCTTTTGAAGCCCGTCAGTCTGAGTCTGGAAAAGCGCAATCCGCCCTCGCCCGATGATTCCAAGGTCCCGGCAATGTGCGGCCCCCGGCCCCACCCTGTCAATCGTCACACCCTACCAGAAGGGCTTCGTGCGAGGTTATCCACAAGATATTGTTACGGGAGCCGTCGTTTCGCGCGCAAACCGTTGACACATGCACAGCGGACAGGCTGCTATGACCCCACCCAAACCGAAAGGCCTTTTATGTTCCGCCTCGCGCTCCTTGCCCTTGTCCTGTCCGCTTCTCCCGCGTTGGCGCATCACCCGTTGGACGGGCTGCCGATGCAGACCTTCGGGCAGGGGCTGCTGTCCGGCGTCGGGCATCCCATTCTGGGTCTTGATCACCTGTTTTTCGTCGCCGTTGCCGGTATCGCCGCCCACGTCGCGCGGGCGCCGCTGATCGGCGTACTGGGCTATGTCCTCAGCATGCTTGCCGGGTGCATGATCGTCGCGTCGGGCGCGGCATTTCCGCTGCAAGAGGCGGTCATCGCACTGTCGCTTCTGGTGGTCGGCGGGCTGCTTGCGTTGGGACGGGTTCCCACGCCCAGGGTGCTGATCGCGCTGCTGGCCGGGTTCGGCCTGTTTCACGGTGCCGCGTTTTCCGACGGCATCGCCGGACAGGAAGGCGGCGCATCGCTTCCCGTTCTGCTGGGATATCTTGCCGGTCTGGCCGTGACCCAGGCGGCAATCGCCTGTATCGCCGGGGCCTTGACCGCGCGGGCCACGCGGATGGCGGCGCAACTGACGGGTGCAATGGCGGGCGGTGTTGGGCTCTATCTCATGCTCGACATGGCAGAAGGGGTTCTTGTGCGCGCCCTGATCGGCGCCTAGCCGACCACTTCGCACCGGTACGACACAGCGCGCCCCGGCAGGTATCCGTTGCCGACCGCCAGCGGCGCACAGGCATAGCTTTGACCGGGCGCAAGACTGGGCGGAGGGGTCTTTCCGCATTCCAGCAACCCTGTGGCCAGAGCCTGATCGCCGCGCACTTCGGTCACTTCGCAGCCGCTGACCTGCTCTATCGCCTGTTTGGCGCGGCCTGCGATGGGGCCGAACCGCGGCGCGTATTGCGGATTGACCCGCAGCGCTTCGGCCAGCCGATCGCGCACACGAACGTCGAATGTAGACCCGTCAACTGTCACGCGGGTCGCATCCAGCCCCCGAAAATGCGGGCCCGGCGTATTGCACGCGGCCAAGGCGCAGCACAGCAGGATCAAGATCAAACGCATGCGGCCAACCTGCGCTCGGCATGGTTAACAAAGCGTTACCGCCGCGAAATCCCCGAACCCTGTTGCCCGCCTGACGATCCGGTCATATATTTTGACCAATTCAGGAGTAGCTATGCCCTTTCGCCCCGTTCAACCCGAAAAACTGTCTTCTGCCGTGATCCGCCAGATCGAACAGTTGATCCTCCGCGGTATCCTGCGGCCGGGCGAACGCCTGCCGCCAGAGCGGGATCTGGCCGACCGTCTGGGCGTGTCGCGGCCGTCGCTGCGCGACGCCATCGGCAGCTTGCAGGATGACGGGCTGCTGGCTGCGAAACCGGGGGCGGGCGTTTATGTCGCCGATGTTCTGGGATCGGCCTTTGCGCCCGCGCTCATCCGTCTGTTCGCCCGCCATGACGAGGCGGTGTTCGACTACCTGTCGTTTCGCCGCGACATGGAGGCCCTGGCGGCGGAGCGTGCGGCGCGACTGGCCTCCGACACCGATCTCAAGGTGGTTCAGACCGTGTTCGACAAGATGCAGAGAGCCCACGACAAACGCAGCCCGGAGGACGAGGCGCGGCTCGATGCGCAATTCCACATGGCCATCATCGAAGCCAGCCACAACGTGGTGATGCTGCACATGATGCGCTCGATGTACGATCTGCTGCGCGAGGGCGTGTTCTACAACCGTCAGGTCATGTTCAAACAACGCACGGCCCGCGCCACCTTGCTTGATCAGCACGGCGCCATCAACGACGCGCTGCAGGCGCGCGATGCCGATGCCGCACGCACGGCAGTCACGGCGCATCTGGATTTCGTTGAAAAATGCCTGCACGACCAGATCAAGGCGGAACGCAATGAAGACATCGCGCGCCAGCGGCTGGATCACGAAACCGGCGTGTGATCCGCGCTACCGTCCAGCGCCGAACAGCCGCAGTTTGACTGCGTCAAGGGCGACCCGCGACATCCGCAGCAATGCCGGGTCATCCGCATCAAGCCCCGGAAACTGTGCCTCCGCCTCCTCGCGGGAGCGCACCAGCAGCGGGAGATCGCGGAACCGGTCGATCGGCGCAGACATTCCTTGGATCAAGGCGGGGCGATGCCGTTCGATCGCCGCCAGCATCTCGGCGTGATATGCCTCGATGTCCTCTGACCGCTGACCGGTGCGGATCCGGAATGCACCCAGCCGCGTCTTGACCGGGATCAGCCGCGCATGGGCAAAGAACCGCAGCCACAGATCGCCGTCCACCGCCAGCCTCAGGTCTTCGTTGAGCGCGCCACCGGCCTTGTCCCAAAGGCTTCGGCGCCAATAGCAGGATTCCTGCTGCACCCACTGATAATCCCCGGCCAGGAAACGTCGTGCGGAATGCGGACGCGGCGCGGGCGACATGCGGATCTTGTCCGTCTCGTCGATGATCGTCGAATTTCCGACGATCCAGTCGATATCGCCGTATTGCGCAAAGATCCTGCCGACCTTGGACAGGCCCCCCGGCATCAGCATATCGTCGGAGTTGATCCAGCTCAGTATCTGCCCGGTCGCCTTGGCAAAGCCTTTGTTGATGGCGTTTGCCTGCCCGGTGTCGGGGCCCCAGATGACATGCGAAAAACTGGCCCTGTGCCGCTCGATGATCTCCAGCGATCCGTCGGTGCTGCCACCATCGACCATGATCAGGTCAAGCTTGGGATAGGCCTGCGCCAGTACGGATCGGATCGTGCGCTCGAGGAAACCGGCGCAATTGAGATTCGGGATGACGACGCTTATCGTTGGCCATTCGCGCATGAAATGCTTTTGCCCCTCTCGGCGTAGCGTGCAGTGTGGCGTTGCGAACCCGTGGGTCAAGACCACCAGGCCCTCAAACGCAAAATGCCGGACCGGTTGTCCCGATCCGGCAGAGTATTCCTGCGTCAGCGTCGTGTGGCGCCGGCGTCAGTGCAGCTTGGCTTCGACGACCGCAATGGACTCATCGATCAGGTTGTTTGCGTCCGCCGCCGTCATCTGCTTGGCGATGACGTCACGCGCGGCGGCGATTGCGATTGTGATCGACTGATCACGCACATCCCTGATCGCCGCGGCCTGTGCGCTGTCGATCTGTTCCTCGGCGGCGGCAATGCGACGCTCCAGCGATTTGGCCAGATCCGCACGCGCTTGCTCGGCGGCGGTTTCGGCTTCCTGCTTGGCCGCGGCCACAATGCGGTCCGCCTGATCCTGCACGTCTTTTTGCTTGCGCTCATAGCTTGCCAGCAGGGTCTGCGCCTCTTCACGCAGCGACCGGGCTTCGTCCAGTTCGGATTTGATGCCCTCCGCACGCTTGTCCAGCATCCCCGCCAGCAGCGTGGGCACCTTGAAGTAGAACAGGACACCGACGAACAGGATGAACGCCAGCAACACGATGAAGTCCGTGTTTTTCAGCGAAAAGAACGGGCCGGTCGCGGCCAGCGCCGGGCTTGCCATCAGGGAGGACGTACCCGCGGCAAGCACAAGACCTTTGATCATACGCATGTCGCTTATCCTTTCAGGCGGGAGTCAACGGCGGCGTTGACCGTTTTCGCGTCGGGCTTGCCACCCAAAGCGGACACGATTTCCTTGGCCGTGTCGCGCGCCACGATCTTTACGTTTTCCATCGCGCTTTCGCGGATTCCCGCGATTGCCTTTTCGGACTCGGCCGATTTCTCGGCAATCTGCGCATCGGCCCGTGCGATGGCCGCGTCCAGATCGCTCTGGATGTCGGCCTTGGCCGCGGCGATGATCCGCTGCGCTTCCATCCGTGCGTCGGCCAGCGCCTTGTCGTACGCGGCCTCGGCCTGCAGCGCCTTGGCCTTCAGGTCTTCGGCAGCGGCGATGTCGTTGGTGATCGTGCCCTGTCGTTCGGACAGAACCGATGCAATGCGCGGCAACGCCATGCGCGACAGCACAAAGTAGATGGCGGCCAGCGCCACAAGCAGCCAGAAAATCTGGTTGCCAAAGGTAGAGAAGTCCAGCTGCGGCATGCCGGGGGCAGAGGCGGCAGCGGCGTCGCTGTGCGTTTCAGTTGCCATGTCGGTCTCCAATCAAAACGAACCGTTACACCGGGCGGTTCGCATATCGCGGACCGCCCGACCGTAAGGACTATGCTTTGAGAGGCTTAGACGGCGAACATCAGCAGCAGAGCGACGAGGAACGAGAAGATCCCCAAGGCTTCTGCAAACGCGATGCCGATGAACAGGGTCGCTGTCTGACCGGCTGCTGCCGAAGGGTTGCGCAATGCGCCGGCAAGGAAGTTGCCTGCCACGTTGCCCACACCGACCGCCGCGCCGCCCATGCCCATGCATGCCAGACCCGCGCCGATGTATGCGCCCATTTGTACGATATCGCCTTCCATTGGTATTCTCCTTACGATGGAATTGAGGGGATGAAGAGACGGGCGTTGTGCCCGCCGTTGTCAGTGATGCGGATGCAGTGCGTCCTTGAGGTACACACAGGTCAGGATCGTGAACACGTAGGCCTGGATAAAGCTCACGAGCACCTCGAGACCGTACATCGCGGTGATTGCAATTACCGAAAGAGGCGCGATGGCCGCGATGGCTGCGAAGCCCGCGAAAACCTTGATCACGGCGTGACCGGCCATCATGTTGCCCGCCAGACGGATGGAGTGGCTGACCGGACGCACGAAGTAGGAAATGACCTCGATCAGCGCGAGAATAGGACGCAGCGGCAGCGGCGCCGAAGACACCCAGAACAGCCCCAGGAACGATGCGCCGTTCTTGACGAAGCCCAGAATGGTCACGCCGAAGAACACCGCGAAGGCCATCAGCGCCGTGACGGCGATATGGCTGGTGGGGGTGAAGGCCATCGGCAGCAGGCCGAGGAAGTTGGCAAAGACGATGAACATGAACAGCGTCATGATATAGGGGAAATACTTGACGCCATCCTTGCCGCAGATGTCCTCGACCATCTTGTAGATGAAACCATAGGCCAACTCTGCGACCGACTGCACCCGGCCCGGAACGACCGACCGCTTGGACGTGCCCAGCACCAGCAACGCGAACACCGCCAGAACCGCCAGCGCCATCCACAAGGTGGCGTTCGTCGGGGTGTACCAGTTCACTGCGTCACCGCCGAACAGCGGCTTGATGATGAACTGATCCATCGGGTGGAATTCCAGCCCGCCGCCTTCGCCTTGTGTCTCTGTCGCCATCTCAGGGCCCCTTCGCTAGCCCTTGCGGGCGTCGTTGTCTTTCTCGTCGGCCATGTCGGCCAACTTCTTCTCCTGGATTTCCTGCGCAGACCGGAGCATCGTCTTGATCCCCGCCGCAAGGCCCAGCAATGTAAAGAGCACCAGAAAGATCGGGAGCGTCCCGAGCAGGCTGTCGAGCCCGTATCCGATGCCGAAACCGATCCCGAGACCGGCCACAAGTTCGATCACCATCCGCCAGGCCAGATGCGCCTGGGAGTAGTGTTCATCCGCCCGGGGCTTGGGCTCTTGCAGCTTGCGCGCCGCAGCGATCTTTGCCTCAAGCTGCTCGAGCTGCCGCTTCTGGTCTGGATCGGTCACGCCGCTGGCCCCCGTGGGATGCGTTGCTGATGTGCTATTGCGCGCCGCGATCAGAGTCAACCGCGCACGCCCATTTGCGAAAAAGGGGTCAATGCATTGTAATCAGTAATTTTTTTACGAAACAGGGTCTGATGGACGATGGGCACCAAAGGGTTTAGGCGGGACTGATCCCATGAATTGCTTATTCAACCATTCGGTTGACGATTGCCGATCGACAGGGCAATGGCAAAGACATGACAGGAAAACTCGATCAGGTCTTTGCGGCGCTTGCCGATCCGACGCGTCGGGCGATCCTGAGCATGTTGTTGGAAGATGACATGGCCGTGACGGATGTGGCCCACCCGTTCGAGATGTCGCTGGCCGCGATTTCAAAGCATCTCGGCGTTCTGACGTCGGCCGGGCTGATCAGCCAGGAAAAGCGGGGCCGCGTCAAATGGTGCAAGCTGGAACCTGACGCGCTGCGGGGCGCGTCAGTCTGGATGCAGGGCTTTGGACAGTTCGAGCCGGTCAATCTTGACGCGTTCGAGCGTTTTCTCGCGGTGGAATTGTCGGGCCCGGTCATGCCGCCAGAGGCTGGCGAATGACATCGACGGTTCGTCGGGGTGCTTAGATGATCCCGAAGGCGAACCGCAAAATCGCAAGTACGACGACGACAAGTCCGACAAGATAAATGATGCTGCGCATGGTATTGGTCCCTCGATTAAGTTTTATGCGATCTTAACCCGCCGGTCGGCTGTTTTGTTCCGTCCTGCCGCACGGTGTCGTCGCGCAGCAACAGCCAAAGCGCCACGCAGGTAAGCGCCACACCGACAAAGATCACCGGGCCCGGCGCGCCGTGACCCAGCGCCAGTTCCCACAAGACCACCCAGCTGGGCGTCAGGTAAGTATAGGCCATCACCTTGGCACTGGGCAGCCGCATGGCCGCGTATTGAAGCAGCACAAAGGTCGCGGCACTGGCAAAAAACGCGACGTACAAAAGCGCGATCCACACCCGCGCGGGCAGGTTGGCCCAATCCGTTGCCACGATGTCCGACCAGCCATACACCGTCAGCAACAGCCCTCCCGCCATCAGCATTCCAAAGGTAAAGACCACCGCCGGTTCGCCTCGGTTCAGCTTTCGCACCATCGGTGTATAGAGCGCGTGGCTGATGCATCCGACGAAAAAGATCATCTCACCGCGTCCGACCTCGAACGCCAGCAGTGCCGACAGATCCGCGCGAAAGATCACCCAGAGCGCCCCCGCCGCCCCGATGGTCAGCGCCAGCGCCATGCGCGGGGTCGTCACCTGGCGGAGCAGAAGCCATCCGAACAGCCCCGACATCAACGGTGTCAGGGTGAATACGGCGGCGGCACTGACCGGGACGGCGGTCTTGAGCGCTTCGAACATCAGCACGAAGTAGATGCCGAAAACCCCGCCCATCACGATGTACCGCCAAGGTGCCGCGAAGGCGCGCCGGGGCAGACCGGTCGTGGCCAGCGCGGCCACACCGATCACCGCGCCCGCGATCCAGAACCGCGCAGCGTTCAGCGCGGCGGGTGCGATGTCGTTGGCCACCAACGCACCCAGCGAAAACGATCCCGCCACCAGCGCCGAAAACGCCAGCATCGCCAGATGCCCCTGCATCTGGTCGCGGATCACGCGTCCCAGTCTTTCGCGTGCGATTTCAGGAACGCCAGGAATGTCTGCACCTTGGTGGTGCGGTGCAAATCGACATGCGTCACCAGCCATAGCGGGGCGGACCAGTCCTTTTGCCGCTCGTACATCTCGACCAGGTCGGGATTGGTCTGCGCCTCCATCACCGGCAGAAATCCGATGCCGGCCCCCGCCAGGATGGCCGCGGTCAATGCCCGCACATCCGTGCTGCGAAATGTCAGCGAGGTCAGCGGCACGTTTGCACGCAGCCACCGCTCGAACGGTGCGCGGCTGCTGTCGCTGTCATGGCCGACGAACCGATGCCCCGACGCCTCCGAAATGTCATCCAGCGCCCCGTGCGTCTTGATGTAGTCCTTGGTCGCATAAAGCCCCATGCGCTCGTGAAAGAAGGGCTGCACCACGTTGTCGGGCTGCTCCGGGGCGGCGCCGGCGCGAATGGCGACATGCGCCTCGCCGTATTCCAGCCGGAACAAGCGCTCGCCGGTCAGGTATCGAACGATCAGACCGGGGTGGTCGTGCTGAAACTCCGCCAGCAAAGGCGCCAGCCGCGGCGCCAGCGACACCAGCGACGTCACCACCAGATCGCCCGAGACATCAGTGCCGTGCCCCTTGATCCGGCCGACAAGCTGGCTGAACTGATCGTCGGTCGCCTGCGCCACCCGCAAGAGATCCTCGCCCGCCTCCGTCGCCGTGTAGCCGCGCGCGTGACGCTGGAACAGCTTGACGCCCAGCCGCCCCTCCAGCGCGTCGATGTGGCGGATCACGGTGGCGTGGTGCACGCCAAGAACCTCCGCCGCGCCACTGACCGTCCCCATGCGCGCCACCTGGTAGGCGGTCTTGATCTCGTCCCAGTTGTCCATCGTGCTCCCCATGTGCGAATTCCCACAGATCATGTTGGTTTTCGCCGATTGCGTTTGTTTTTGCAAATGCCATCTCTCTATCCGACACCACCACGATCCCCCTGAACGCCACAAGGAAAAACATATGACCCGCACCATTCTGCATATCGACAGCTCCGCCCGGACCGAAGGGTCCGTCTCGCGCGATCTGACCGCCAGCATCGTCGTCAAGCTGGGCGGCGACGTCATCCGTCGCGACCTGAAAGACGGCCTGCCGCAGGTCAGCGAAACGTGGATCGGCGCCAATTTCACGCCGGCCGCGGATCGCACGCCCGAACAGGCAGAGGCGCTGGCCTTGTCGGACACGCTGATCGACGAGTTGAAGCGCGCCGACACCATCGTCATCGGCGCGCCGATGTACAATTTCACGATCACCGGCGCGCTCAAGGCCTGGGTCGATCTGGTCTGCCGCGCGGGCGAGACGTTCAACTATACGGAAAACGGCCCCGTGGGCCTGTTGAACGGCAAGCGCGCGGTGATCGCAGTGACCACAGGCGGTGTTCCTGTCGGATCCGACATGGACCACCTCACCGGTTACCTGCGTCAGATCATGGGCTTCATCGGAATTACCGATGTCGATGTCGTCTTTGCCGACAAGATCATGGCCGAGACGGATCATGCCGTCGCGCAGGCCAACGCCCAGATCGACAAGCTTGCCGCCTGACGTCATGGCGCAGGCGCGGGCAGGCGGCTACGGCCCCCTGCCCGCGCTTGACTCGCCGCGCGTCCGCCGGTAATCAGCCCCAAATCTCCGGAAGCATCACGCCTTCCGGTCCCTGAACCGTTCAGGGATCGACCCCCACCAGCGAGTTTCGCCCGTGGGGGCATTTGTGTATTCGCGGTCCGGCCCCTAAATAGGCCCTATCCCGCAACCGATCAGAGGGGGCCATGGCCCATGTTTGAGAACCTGTCAGATCGCCTCTCCGGCGTTTTCGACCGCCTGACCAAGCAGGGCGCGTTGAGCGACGACGATGTGAAAACAGCGCTGCGCGAGGTTCGCGTGGCCCTGCTCGAGGCTGACGTGTCGCTGCCCGTGGCGCGCGATTTCGTCAAGGCCGTGCAGGAAAAGGCGACCGGACAGGCCGTCACCAAATCCGTCACCCCGGGCCAGCAGGTCGTCAAGATCGTTCACGACACCCTGATCGACGTCCTCCGGGGCGAGGGCGAGCCCGGCGCGCTCAAGATCGACAACCCGCCCGCTCCGATCCTCATGGTCGGGCTTCAGGGGTCGGGCAAGACAACGACCACCGCGAAACTGGCCAAGCGCCTCAAGGACCGCGACGGCAAGCGCGTGCTGATGGCCTCGCTCGACGTGAACCGCCCTGCCGCGATGGAACAACTCGCCATTCTGGGGAAACAGATCGGCGTCGATACGCTGCCCATCGTCAAGGGCGAAGATCCCGTCCAGATCGCCAAACGCGCCAAGACGCAGGCGGCGATGGGCGGCTATGACGTCTATATGCTCGACACCGCGGGCCGGCTGCACATCGACGCGGACCTGATCGCGCAGGCCGCCGCCGTGCGCGATGTGGCCAACCCGCGCGAAACGCTGCTGGTCGTCGATGGCCTGACCGGTCAGGACGCGGTGAACGTCGCCACGGAATTCGACGACAAGATCGGCGTGACCGGCGTTGTGCTGACCCGGATGGACGGCGACGGGCGCGGCGGTGCGGCGCTGTCGATGCGTGCCGTGACCGGCAAACCGATCAAGTTCGTCGGCCTTGGCGAAAAGATGGACGCGATCGAGACGTTCGAGCCCGAGCGCATCGCGGGCCGCATCCTGGGCATGGGCGACATCGTCGCGCTGGTGGAAAAGGCGCAGGAAACCATCGAGGCCGAACAGGCCGAAAAGATGATGCGCCGCATGGCCAAGGGTCAGTTCAACATGAACGACCTCAAGATGCAGCTAGAGCAGATGCTCAAGATGGGCGGCATGGAAGGCGTGATGGGCATGATGCCCGGCATGGGCAAGATGGCCAAGCAAGTGCAGGACGCTGGCTTTGACGACAAGGTGCTCAAGCAGCAGATCGCCCTGATCCAGTCGATGACCAGGAAAGAGCGCGCCAACCCGCAGCTGTTGCAGGCCAGCCGCAAGAAGCGCATCGCCAAGGGCTCGGGGATGGAGGTTTCGGACCTCAACAAGCTGATGAAGATGCACCGCCAGATGTCCGACATGATGAAAAAGATGGGCAAGATGGGAAAGGGCGGCATGCTGAAACAGGCCATGAAGGGCATGTTCGGCAAGGGTGGCGGCCTGCCCGGCGGCATGGACCCCAGCCAGATGGACCCCAAGGCGCTGGAAGCGGCAGCCAAGCAGATGGGCGGCAAGCTGCCCGGTGGCTTGGGCGGCATGGGTGGCGGCGCGGGCCTGCCGCCTGGTCTGTCGGGATTTGGCAAGAAGAAGTAAAATGATCCCGATCCCCACCATAACCACCGAACGGCTGGTCCTGCGTGCCCCCTGCGCCCATGACCACGCGCCCTTTGCCGCTTTCTATGCGTCAGAGGCAGCGCAGTTCGTGGGCGGGCCGATGCGCGACTTCGAGGTCTGGCGCTACATGGCGGAGGTGATCGGCCACTGGCAGTTGCGCGGTTTCGGGCGGTGGATGGTGGAACGCAAGGACCGGCCCGGTGCCATCGGGCTTGTCGGCCTGCATGCTCCTCTCGATTGGCCCGAGCCCGAAGTGGGCTGGATGCTCTGGGACGGCAACGGTCGCGGCTATGCCGCCGAAGCCGGCCGCGCGGCCCGAAGCCATGCCTACGGCAAATTGGGCATGCGCACGCTGATCAGTTCGATCGCGCCGGGAAATGCCGCGTCGATCCGCGTCGCAGAAGGCCTTGGCGCCACACTGGAGCCCGACCCCTTCGAGCATCCCAAGTTCGGCACGATGAGCGTTTATCGCCACCCGGCACCGGAGGCGCTGGCATGAGCGTGGCCATCCCCGTCCTTGAAACAAGGCGGCTTGTCCTGCGTGGACCCGAGCCCGAGGATTACCCCGACTTCAAGGCCACCTTCTCGAGCTATCGCGCCCGCTTCATGGGGGGGCCGCTCAATGCCTACGAGGCGTGGATGCTGTATGCCGCCGAAATCGGCCACTGGCAGATCCGCGGCTACGGCATGTGGATGATCCACGACCGTGACACCGGCCGGACCTACGGCATGGCGGGCGGCTGGAAGCCGGCGAAATGGCCGCAGAAAGAACTCGCCTGGGTCATCTGGCCCGATGCGGCGGGCAAGGGCTACGCGCTCGAAGCGGTGCACGCCGCGCGCGCGCACTACTATGCCCAAGGCTGGGACGGCGCGGTCAGCTACATCGACCCCAAGAACCTCGACAGCATCCGGCTGGCCGAACGGCTTGGCGCCGTGCGCGATGTGCAGGCCGAACCGGTCGATGGCAACGACGTCGTGTACCGCCATCCCGCACCGGACGATCTGGCGGGTACGCAGCTATCGCATGGCATCGAGATGGAAATCGGCCATTACGCCGATCCGCTCTTCAAACCGAAAGGATGGGCCCTTGACTGATACCGCCGCTCGCGCCGCAGAGGTGCTCAAGGATCATCGCGACAGCATCGACCGTCTTGATGCGATCCTTGTCTATACCCTGGGTGAGCGGTTCAAGCACACCCAGGCGGTGGGCAAGCTCAAGGCGGCACACGACCTTCCCCCGTCCGATCCGGCGCGCGAAGCCGCGCAGATCGAACGGCTCGAAGATTTGGCGAACCGGGCCGATCTGGACCCGGAATTCGCCAAGGCCTTCCTGAATTTCATCATTCGGGAAGTCATCCACCACCACGAGAAACACCAATCCTGAGGCGGGCCCAAGCGCCCGCCGACCACATGACCTTAAAGGAGAATATCACATGGCCATGAAAATTCGTCTCGCCCGCGGCGGTTCCAAGAAGCGCCCGCACTATGCCATCGTCGCCGCCGACAGCCGCATGCCGCGCGACGGTCGCTTCATCGAAAAGCTGGGCACCTACAACCCGCTGCTGCCCAAGGACAGCGAAGAGCGCGTCAAGATGAACGCGGAGCGCATCGAATACTGGCTGGGTCAAGGCGCACAGCCGACCGACCGCGTGGCCCGTATGCTCGAGGCGGCCGGCATTCGTGAAAAGACAGAGCGCAACAACCCCAAGAAGGGCGCACCCGGCAAGAAAGCGCAAGAGCGCGTCGAAGAGAAAGCCGCCAAGGCAGCCGCAGCCGCCGAAGCCGCGAATGCCCCCGCCGAAGAGGCATCGGCGGAGTAATCCGGCCGCAGGATATCCTGCGGGGGGCCCTCGTCCCTTTGCGGAACGCCTGGAACATACAGCGCGGCGGCCCCAGACCGGGCCCCGCGCGACCCCGTCCAAAGGGCCGGCACGCACCGATACCGTATTTTCGTGCAGCACCCCTTTGCCTTGACCGGGCCAAGCCCCTATCACTGACATCAGAACACGAAACCAAGGCAAGGCGCGCGCCCCGCCCCTGCCCCAGCCTTATCGGTGGTCTTTCATGCTGCGCCTGATCCTTGTCGTCATCCTTGTCGTCATCCTTGTCGTCGCCGCCTTTTTCGGCGGCATCCGCTATGAACAAAGCACGACCCGTGCCGAATGCACCGCCGGTGAGGGCGAGTGGACCGGCACGATCTGCATCGGATCGGAGTTGGCGCAATGACCGCGGCGAAATCGGCGGACAAGGTCTGCGTCGGGGCCATCGGCGGCTCGTACGGCGTGCGTGGCGAATTGCGGATCAAAAGCTTTTGCGCCGTGCCCGAAGACATCGAAACCTATAGCCCGCTCAGCACCGAGGACGGCACCCAGAGTTTCGCGCTGGCGCTGATCCGACCGATCAAGAACGGGTTTGCCGCGCGCATCGCCAGCGTCACGACCAAGGAACAGGCCGACGCGCTGAAGGGCGTGCAACTGTTTGCCGACCGCGATCAGCTGCCGTCGCTGCCGGACGACGAATATTACCACGCGGACCTGATCGGCCTGCGGGTGTTCGACACCGGGGGCACCGAACTGGGCACCGTGAAATCCGTCCAGAACCACGGTGCCGCCGATCTGCTCGAGGTTCAGATCCCCGACAGCTCCACGACGGTCTTCCTGCCATTCACCGTCGCCGCCGTACCCACCGTGGATCTGGCGACGGGGCGCATCGTGGCGGACCCGCCCGAAGGGCTGTTCTAGCGATGCCGCGGGCCGTTGTGATTCACGCAGGGTTTCACAAGACCGGCACGACAAGCGTTCAAAACATGCTGCGCGCCAACCGCGCAGCGCTTCGCCCCGGTCTGCGCATCGTGCTGCGCCCCGCCATGGTCGCCCTGTGCGAAGCCGCACGCGCCTATTCCGTCAGCCAAAGCCAGGTCGACCTGGGGCTGGTGCGGTTCGAGGCCGCAGAGCTTTCGCAAAGCTGGGGCGACGGCCCGGAAACCGTTCTGATGTGCTCCGAAGACCTGTCGGGCCACATGCCGGGGCGACGCGGGCTCAGGACCTATGCCGCCGCGCCGGCGCTGATGCGGGCAATGACCGACAGCATCACCGCCGCGCAGCCGGATGTCGCGGTCACCGTCGTCTTCACCACCCGCGCGCCCGAGGCATGGCTTGCCAGTTGCTTTTCGCAGCATGTCCGCGCAACCCGCATGACGCAGACCGCCGCGCAATACGCCCGCAGCTATCGCGCCTCTGCCGATCTGTCCGCAATTGCCGATGACGTCCGCACGGCGCTGCCTGCCCACACGGTCGATCAGATCGCGCTGGAGGACTGCGCGCAATCGCCGCTTGGCCCACTTGATCCGCTGCTGCGCATCGCGGGTGTTCCCGAAGGGTCGCGTGAGGCTCTGACCGCCCTGCCACCCGCCAACACCGCCCTGCCCCCCGACGACCTGGCGGCGCTATTGGCGATCAACCGGTCGGTCGGCACGGACGCCGAAGTGAAAGCCGCGAAACGGGCGTGGCGCGGGCGGATGTCCTGATGCCCCGCCGGATCGTCCTGCACGCGGGGTTTCACAAGACCGGCACCACGTCCGTGCAACAGTTCCTGCGGGTGAACCGACGCGCGCTCAAGCCCTGGCTCGCGATCCGGCTCAAGCCGCAGATCAAGCCGCTGCTGCATGCCACGCGCGGCTATTCGACGTGGCGCGATCCGGTGACGCTCGACAAGGCACTGAACCGGTTTTCCAAACTTCTGGACAGCCTGCCGGGTATGCCCAAACGCACGCTCTGCATCTCTGCGGAAGAACTGTGCGGGCACCTGCCGGGGCGCGACGATCTGATGGATTACAGCGTGGCGCCTTCGCTGCTCTACGGGTTTGTCGACCGTGCGCGCGCCGCATTTCCAAACGCAGAGGTGGCGCTTTACTTCTCGACCCGCGCGCCGGGTCCCTGGTTGCACAGCGCCTATTGGGAGCACGTGACATCGTCGTCCATGACCCTGTCGTTCGACGATTTCGTGGCGCAGTACCGCGGCGCCGCCGATCTCGATCATATGGTGGATCTGATCGCGGCCACGGTGCCCTGCCCGACCTACCGCTTCAAGCTCGAAGACAGCAGGACGCTGCCGCTGGGCCCGGTCGACCCACTGCTGGACCTGTGCGATGTGCCGCGCGATCAGCGCGCCGCATTCGTGACCCCGCCGCCCGTGAACACCCGGACCGACCCCGCCGTTCTGCTTGCCCTTCTGGATGCCAACAGGGCATACCCCGACCGCGAGGCCCGCAAGGCCGCGAAAGATGCCATTCTGGCCAAAGCGAGACAGCCATGACCAACCCGCCCCGATCCCATGGCCGCAAGGCGATCCGCCCGACGCTGCAACCGCGCGAACTGATCGAACAGACGCCCGACCTTGCAGGCGTCTGGCAGGCGCGCATCGTCACGCTGTTTCCCGAGGTGTTTCCCGGCGTGCTGGGCGCCAGCCTGACCGGCAAGGCGCTGAGCGACGGGCTGTGGCAATTGCACACCCATGACTTGCGCGCGCACGGGTTGGGCAAACATCGCAACGTCGATGATACCCCCGCGGGCGGCGGCGCGGGCATGGTGCTGCGCGCCGATGTCGTCGGTCCCGCGATCGAGGCGGCGCAGACCCATGCGCGGGGCAACTGGCCCGTTCTCTACATGTCGCCGCGCGGCCCCAGGTTCGATCAGGCGATGGCCCGCGACCTGGCGCGCTGCGACGGTGTGACCATGCTTTGCGGTCGGTTCGAAGGTGTGGACGAACGCGTGCTGGAACACTACGGCGTGCGCGAGGTCAGCCTTGGCGATTTCGTTCTGACCGGCGGCGAGATCGCGGCGCAGGCGATGCTCGACGCCACCGTGCGGCTTTTGCCCGGCGTCTTGGGCAACGCCGACAGCACCGTGGATGAAAGCCACTCCGCCGGTCTGCTGGAGCACCCGCAATACACCCGCCCCGCCGAGTGGCAGGGCCGCGCGATCCCCGAGGTTCTGATGTCGGGCAACCACGGCAAGATCGCCCGGTGGCGGCGCGAGATGGCAGAAAAGCTGACGGCGGAACGCCGGCCCGACCTGTGGGCCAAGCGGCAAGAGCCGACACAGACATAACGCGCTACCAGACGCCCGCCGCGACGCGCGGTTCACCTCACGCCATGCGAGCGGGGCGCAGGCCTAGTCCTGGATGCTTTCCAGATAGGCCAGCAACCCGGCCAGAACCCGCGGTGTCGGCGTCAGGGTGCCGTCGATCTCGACCGGCACAAGATCCTCGGCCATGGCACCTCCGAACTGCGGCATCACGCGCGCCAGATGCCCCTGGGCCGGGTCGCCGTAGATGTAGCTGAGCGCCCGTGCCGCGGGAAACGTGCCGCCGTTCCGGCTGGTCAGCGTCGTCAGGTCCGGCGGCGCGGTCGGCAAGCTTGCGGACAGGGGTCCGTCGCCCCGCCCCTGCATCCCGTGACAGGATGTACAGTTATCGGCAAAAAACGTCCTGCCGTCGGTGTCGTCGGGCATCGACGGATCGGTACAGGCGACAAGCCCGGCAAGGGCCCCAAGCCCCGCAAAAATCTGAAAAGTCGTGTGCATCCTGCCCCCTGCCGGTTATTGTTGCCCCAACATTTTCGGGTTTCGGCACTGGCGCCATGATCCAGATCAAATGGCGGGCAGGCCGGATCCGCCGGGGCAGCCGTGACACCGGCGGCCGCCGCCGACACCAGCCTCTTGATCCGGGCGCGCATCCCGCCTATACCGCGCGAGTTCGGAATCGCTTTTGCGGTTGCGGACCCGTTCGCGTTACGCGGACACACACGACCAAGGAATGACGATGCTACCTTCGGCGGGCCGCTGCGGCTGACCCGATCCACCAACCGAAGCTCTTGGATCGCGCAAATCTTCGTGGGAAAAACCACGAGCATCATAGGAGTAGGTCAGATGAACCTGATCGCACAGATCGAGGCGGAACAGATCGCCGAACTGGGGAAAGAGATCCCCGATTTCCGCGCCGGTGACACCATCCGCGTCGGTTACAAAGTGACCGAAGGCACGCGCACCCGCGTGCAGAACTACGAAGGCGTGTGCATCGCGCGCAACAACGGCAAGGGTATCGCCGGGTCCTTCACCGTTCGCAAGATTTCGTTTGGCGAAGGCGTGGAGCGGAACTTCCCGCTGCATTCGACCAACATCGACAGCATCACCGTGGTGCGCCGCGGCCGCGTGCGTCGCGCCAAGCTCTACTATCTGCGCAGCCGTCGCGGCAAATCCGCGCGGATCGTCGAGAACACCAACTACAAGACGCCCAAGTCGGGCGCAGAGGCGTAAGGACCGAGATCATGAAAGCCGATACACATCCCGAGTACCACATGATCGACGTCAAGATGACCGACGGCACGATCATTCAGATGAAATCGACATGGGGCAAGGAAGGCGACCAACTGTCGCTGGACATCGACCCGACCGTTCACCCCGCGTGGACAGGCGGCACCAGCCGTCTGATGGACACCGGCGGCCGCGTGTCGAAGTTCAAGAACAAGTACGCCGGTCTCGGCTTCTGAGCCGGACCGCGACACAAGACGCTTCTCAGGCGCGGGTTTCGGCCCGCGCCTGTTTCATTTTCAAGGTTTGGTAAGAGATTATGGCGAGACTGCGCAGATCCCGACACGCGCAGAAAGGCCGGTCTCGCATGAATGTCCAGACACCTCCCGCGCGGATCCTGCTGTCGCGCGCGGAGCGGTTGACCCGCAAGGGCGACCGCGTCGCTGCTGCCACGCTCTACCAGGATGTGCTGGACAGATACCCCTCGAACCGCCGAGCCCGCACCGGACTGGCCCGACTGGCACAGGAGGCCGACCAGGCGGATGCGCGCACGCTGCGCCCTGCGGTCGCGTTGTTTCAGTCGGGGCGGATCACCGAGGCGCTGGAGCTGGCCGAACGCATCGCACGGCAAGGCCCCGGATCCATCCCGCTGCTTGAACTCAAGGCCGCCTGCCTGCGCCGGCTGAGCCGCCCGACAGAGGCGATAAAATGCTACGATCGCGCGCTTCAGACCGGCGATACCGCCAGCCTGTGGACGGGCAAGGGCGGCGCCCTGCTTGAGGCGGGCAAGCTGGCGCGCGCCGCCGCCGCCCTGGGACGCGCGACCGCACTGGCCCCTGACGACCCGCTGGCGTGGATGCAGTTGGCGCGCTGCCGTCTGGACATGGGCCAGCCGACCGCGGCGCTGGAGGCGGTCGAAACCGCGCTGATCCATGCGGCCGACGCCCGCGCCGGGGCGGTGCTCCGGGGTCGGATCCTGATCGCTCTGGGCCGTACCGATCAGGCCGAACGCGCGTTGCGCGACGCCCTGCGCGGCGATGCGCAGGATGCTCCCGCGCTCAATGAATTGGCCATTCTGGCCCGCGCGACCGGCGACCGCGACGGTGCCGTGCGCCAGTACGATCAGGCGTTGCGGCTGCTGCCCGATGCCGCCGCGGTGCACCGCAACCTGTCGGAGGTCGCCCGATACACCCCGGACGCGCCCCAGATCGCGACGATGTTGCGGCTTGTCACCGGCCCCTCCCTGGCACCGGGCGACAAGGCGCAGTTGCATTTCGCGCTGTTCAACGCCTTCGATCAACTGGACGAAACCGACCGGGCCTTTGACCATCTGCAACAGGGCAACGCGTTGCGCAAAGCGCAGTTGCACTACGACGTCGGACGCGACAGGCAGTTGATGTCTTGGCTGGCGTCGCTGCGCCTGCCGCCCGCGCCGATGGGCCAGCCCCGGCTGCGACCGATCTTTGTCACCGGCCTGCCCCGATCCGGCACCACCTTGACCGAACACGTTCTGGCCCGCTCGCCCGGTGTGCATCCGGCGGGCGAACTGCCCGTGGTCCAGACCGCCATCGCCCCCATCCTGCGCAGTCTTGAGGCGCAAATGCGATCGCACCTCGACCCCGAAGAGATACTGGCCCTGCAAACCACCCTGCGGCAAGGACTGGCGGATTACGCGGGCGATCACGATGTCATCATCGACAAGATGCCGCTCAACATCCGCTGGGCAGGTTTCTTGCGCGCCGCCCTGCCGGAGGCGCGGATCGTCGTGCTGCACCGCGATCCTATGGCGGTGGGATGGTCGCTTTACCGGCAGTATTTCGGCGGCGGCGGCAACGGGTTCGCCTATGACCTTGGCGATATCGCAAGGTATCAGGGCCTTGTGCGCGGCATGATCGCGCATTTCGACGCGGGACCGGGCGATCCCTTGATCCATCTCGATTACGCCGACCTGACCGCCACGCCGGATGAAACGGCACGTCGGCTGCGCCTTGCCTGCGATCTGAAAGAGCCGGAGCCGCATGACGCGCCCGTCACCCGCCCCATCCTGACCGCCAGCGCCGATCAGGTCCGCGGCCCCATCACCGCCGGTCGCGACAACCAGTGGCGGCGCTATGAAACCGCGCTGTCACCCTTACGCGACGCTTTGAAGGAAACAGGCGGTTTCAGCAACCTGTGACGCTTTCCAAATGTCGCGCCGCAACATATAGTAGCCGCCAATACCGACCGCAGGTTTCGCGGCGGGGATAAAGGGACAGGCTATGGCGCATATTATCGTCGTCGGAAATGAAAAAGGCGGCGCAGGCAAATCGACGGTGTCGATGCACGTGGCCACGGCCCTTGCGCGCATGGGCCACAAGGTCAGCGCGCTGGACCTGGATTTGCGGCAGCGCACATTTGGCCGCTACACCGAAAACCGGATCGATTTTCTGGCCAAGGCAGACCTGGATCTGCCCAGCCCGGACGTGCACGAACTGCCTGAAATCTCGCCCGACAGCCTGCAACCGGGCGAAAACATCTATGACCACCGCCTGTCCGCCGCCGTTGCCACGCTTGAGCCGGACAGCGATTTCATCCTGATTGATTGCCCCGGCAGCCACACCCGCCTGAGCCAGGTCGCCCATTCGCTGGCCGATACGCTGATCACCCCGCTGAACGACAGTTTCGTCGACTTCGACCTGCTGGCGCGCATCGACGCCACGGGCGAGAAGATTCAGGGGCCTTCGGTCTATTCCGAAATGGTCTGGAACGCGCGGCAACTGCGGGCGCAGGCCGGGCTGCAACCGATCGACTGGATCGTTGTGCGCAACCGCATGGGCGCCCAGCGTATGGTCAACAAGGAAAAGATGGAGCGTGCGATTGCCAACCTCTCCAAGCGGATCGGTTTTCGCGTCGCCCCCGGATTTTCCGAGCGTGTGGTCTTTCGTGAATTGTTTCCGCGCGGTCTGACGCTTCTCGACCTCAAGGATATCGGCGTCAAACAACTCAACATTTCCAATATCGCGGCCCGTCAGGAACTGCGCGATCTGGTCAAGGCGCTCAACTTGCCGGGTGTGACGGTCGATTTCTGATCCGCGACCGGCGCAACACGATCAGGTTCGACACCATCAACGCCCCCACGACGATTCCGCCGCCCAGCACCGCATAGCCGCCGGGGTTCTCGCCCACGACGGCCCAGACCAAGAGCGGCGCCAATACCGATTCCAGCAAGACCAGCAACGCCACTTCGGCAGAGGTGATATAACGTGGACCCAAGGCCAGACAGACCGAACTGAGCAGGATGAAACCGCCATGCGCCATCACCAACGGAGCTTGCGCAACGGGCACGGATAACGGGGCCGCCACCGGCGCGATCACAAGCGCCGCCCCCAGATATGCCAGCGCCACACCCGGCACCATCGATACCGCGCGCACATGCCGCGCCGCCGTCAGCCCGGCGGCAAACAACGCCGACACCGCCAGCGCCAGTGCATCGCCCGCAAGACCGGCATTGGCCGCCTCGCCCGATCCATAGGCAATCACCGCCAGCCCCACCATGACCGCCGCCATCGTCAGCAACATGCGCAGGCGGATCGGTTCAGCCAGGAACAGACGGCTGAACACCGTTGCAAAGACCGGCATGGAGGCGATGATGAAAACGACGTTGGCAACCGATGTCAGGCTGACGGCCAGCACGAACAACACCCCGCTGCCGCCGACGCCCAGCATGTAGATCGCACCGTACCGCCCCGTCGCCAGCACCGCGCGAAACGGCGCGCGCCCCTGCACCGCCAGAACGCCCAGCGCCGTCAGCCCGCCCGCCACCAGCAACCGCCAGAAGGCGATGGTCAGCGCGGGCGCTTCGATAAGTCGCACGAACAGCGAATCCGGCACCACGAACAGCACCCCAATCGTGGTGATCAAAAGGCCTTTCAAATGGTCGGTCATGCCGCAGCGGTGACCCGTTTCCGCGTTCAAGTAAAGGCCGCAGGCTCTGCCGCCGCCAGTTTTTCCAATGCGCCGCGCAGCACCGCGGCCTCTCGGTCACTCAACTGGGCGATCAGCGCCGCGTCATAATCCTGCGCCACGCGGCACAGATCGGCATAGGCGGCACGCCCCTGCGCCGTCAGTTCCAGATGCTCGACCCGGCGATCGCCATCGTCGCGCGTGCGGATCAAGAACCGGCGCTGCGCCAGGCGAAACACCGCGCGGCTGATCTTGGTCTTGTGCATCTTGGCCATCCGCCCGATTGCGCTTGCCGTCATGCGCCCGTGGATCCCCAGATGAAACAGCACCCGCCATTCGGCCCGCAACATGCCATATCGCGCCTTGTAGACCTGCTGGAATTCGAGGCTGCTGACCTCGGCCGCCTGATTGAGAAGATACGGCAGAAACTGACGAAGATCGAAAGGAGTGGTCTCGGGCATACCGCGTGCTACCTCTTGTTAGTTACAAAATCAACTATTACACCCGCAACAGATTATGCAAGGGAGCCGCCTCATGAACCGCCAAGTGATCCCGACCGAAATGACCCAGGCACCCGCAACCACCGGGACGACCGCCGGCTATATGCCCGGATTTGGCAATGATTTCGAGACCGAGGCCCTGCCGGGTGCGTTGCCGCAGGGCATGAACAGCCCGCAGAAATGCAATTACGGCCTTTATGGCGAGCAGTTGTCCGGCACCGCCTTTACGGCCCCAAGCCACCAGAATGAACGCACATGGTGCTACCGCATCCGCCCGTCCGTCAAGCACTCGGGCCGCTACGCGCGCATCGATCTGCCCTACTGGAAATCCGCGCCGCATGTGATGGATGACGTGATCAGCCTGGGTCAGTACCGCTGGGACCCGGTGCCGCACACCACCGAACCGATGACATGGCTGACCGGTATGCGCACCATGACCACGGCGGGCGACGTCAATACCCAGGTGGGCATGGCCAGCCATATCTATCTTGTCACCGACAGCATGCTCGACAGCTACTTCTACTCCGCCGACAGCGAACTGCTGGTCGTTCCACAGGAAGGCCACCTGCGGTTTTGCACCGAACTGGGCATCATCGACCTCGCGCCCAAGGAAATCGCGATCCTCCCTCGGGGCCTCGTGTACCGCGTCGAAGTCGTGGACGGGCCCGCCCGCGGTTTTGTCTGCGAGAACTACGGTCAGAAATTCGCGCTGCCCGGCCGGGGCCCCATCGGCGCCAACTGCATGGCGAACCGGCGCGATTTCAAGACCCCTGTCGCGGCGTTCGAGGACCGCGAAGCGCCCTCGACCCTCACGATCAAGTGGTGCGGCCAGTTTCACGAAACCCGCATCGGCCATTCGCCGCTCGACGTGGTGGCCTGGCATGGCAATTACGCGCCGGTGAAATACGACCTGCGCACCTATTGCCCCGTCGGTGCCGTGCTCTTCGACCACCCCGATCCGTCGATCTTCACCGTTCTGACCGCGCCCAGCGGCGTCGAAGGCACCGCCAACATCGACTTCGTGTTGTTCCGCGAGCGCTGGATGGTGGCGGAAGACACCTTTCGCCCGCCGTGGTATCACAAGAACATCATGTCCGAACTGATGGGCAACATTTACGGCCAGTACGACGCCAAGCCCAAGGGGTTTGTCCCCGGCGGCATGAGCCTGCACAACATGATGCTGCCGCACGGGCCGGACAAGAACGCCTTCGAGGGTGCATCCAACGCCGAGCTTGACGCCGTCAAGCTGGACAACACCATGTCGTTCATGTTCGAAACCCGCTTTCCCCAGCACCTCACCCGCTTCGCCGCGCAGGAAGCCCCCCTGCAGGACGACTACATCGACTGCTGGGACAGCCTGGAAAAGAAATTCGACGGCACGCCCGGCAAGAAATGAATGGCACGGCGGGTCACGTGGCCTGCCCTTGTCCGATGTGACCTCGCGATGCCCGAAAGGATCCCGACCCAATGCCCCTGATGCCCAGCTGGATCGCCAGCGCGAACGACCCCACCGGTGACTTTCCGCTCAACAACCTGCCCTGCGGGGTGTTTTCCAACGATCCGCACGATGCGCGCTGCGGCGTGGCCATCGGCGATCAGGTGCTCGACATGGCCGCGATCGAGGCGGCCGGGCTGATCACACTGTCTGAGACGCCGGTCTTCGACCTGCCATACTGGAACGACGTGATGGACCTCGGTCCCGACGCATGGGAGACACTGCGCGCCCGTCTGATCGATCTGCTCAGGGACGATGCCCCCGAACAGGCTCAGGTCGCCCCGCACCTTGTTCCGCTGACGGACGTGCGCCTGCATCTGCCGCTGGTCGTATCCGAATACACCGATTTCTACGCCGGCCGGCACCATGCCACCAATGTCGGCACCATGTTTCGCGGCGCCGACAACGCGCTGCCGCCGAACTGGCTGCACATCCCGATCGGCTACAACGGGCGCGCCAGCACCGTGGTCGTGTCCGGCACCGAAATCCGCCGTCCCAACGGCCAACTCAAGCTGCCCGACGCCGACACGCCCCACTTCGGCCCCTGCCAACGCCTCGATATCGAACTCGAAATGGGCGCGGTCGTCGGCGGATCGACGGAAATGGGCCAGCCGGTCACCGTGGCCGAAGCCGACCAGATGATCTTTGGCTACGTGCTGCTGAACGACTGGTCCGCCCGCGATATCCAGGCTTGGGAATACCAGCCTCTCGGCCCGTTCCAGGCCAAGGCCTTCGGCACCTCGATCAGCCCGTGGATCGTGACCCGCGCAGCACTCGAGCCTTTCCGCAGCGACACGCCCGCCCGCGAGGTCGACCTGCTGCCCTACCTGCGCGAACCCGGCCCGATGCTCTACGACATCGACCTGTCGGTGCTCATCATGCCCGATGGCGGCAAAGAAGAGGTCATCGCGCGCACCAATTACACCGAGATGTACTATTCGGCCGCTCAGCAACTGGCGCATCACGCCTCCTCGGGCTGCGCGATGAACGTCGGCGATCTCCTGGGCTCCGGCACGATCTCGGGCGCTGGCAAGGACCAGCGCGGCAGCCTGCTGGAACTGACCTGGGGCGGCAGGGACCCGATCACGCTGGCAGACGGCCAGACCCGCACCTTCATCGAGGACGGCGACACCCTCACCCTCACCGGACATGCCCAGGGCGACGGCTACCGCGTCGGCTTCGGCGCCTGCGCCGGCACCATCCTCCCCGCCGTCGAATTTCCCTGACCTCCGGCTTCTTTGGGTCGAAAATACTCCCGCCGGAGGCATCCCGAACGCGGCAACAGGCGCAAACGCAAGACAAAGGACGACACATATGGCCAAGGCCTTCGCATCCCAGGGCGACACGACCGAGAAAAAGATCAGCTTCACCGAGGTGGGCGAAGGGCTCTATGCCTTCACCGCCGAAGGCGACCCCAATTCGGGCGTGATCATCGGCGACGACAGCGTGATGATCGTCGAGGCGCAGGCGACCCCGCGGCTGGCCAACAAGGTCATCGAATGCGTGCGCGGCGTCACCGACAAGCCGATCTCGCATGTCGTCCTGACGCACTACCATGCCGTGCGCGTGCTGGGCGCCAGCGCCTTCGATGCACAGCAGATCATCATGTCCGACATGGCCCGCGGCATGGTCGCCGAACGGGGCCAGGAGGATTGGGACAGCGAATTCCAACGCTTTCCTCGCCTCTTCGAAGGGCATGAAAGCATCCCGGGCCTCACCTGGCCCACCACGACCTTCACCGATCGCATGACCGTCTATCTGGGCAATCGCCGTGTCGACCTGATGCACCTCGGCCGCGCGCATACCGCCGGCGACATCGTGATCCACGTCCCCGACGAGAACGTGATGTTCACCGGCGATATCGTCGAATACCACTCCGCCTGCTATTGCGGCGACGGGTATTTCGCCGACTGGGGCACCACACTCGACGCAATCAAGGGCTATGACGTGGCGGCCATCGCACCGGGGCGCGGCAACGCGCTGGTCGGCGCGGACATGGTCAACACGGCAATTGAGAACACCCGCGATTTCGTCGCCAGCACCTATGCTCCCGCCGCCCGCGTCGCCGCCCGCAACGGTACCCTCAAGGAGGCGTGGGACGCGGTGCGCGACGCCTGCGACCCCAAGTTCGCCGACTACGCGATCTACGAACATTGCCTGCCCTTCAACGTCGCCCGCGCCTACGACGAGGCGCGCGGCATCGCCCATCCGCGCATCTGGACCGCCGAGCGCGACATCGAGATGTGGGAGCAGTTGCAGGCATGAGCAAATTCGGCCCCGGCAAACCGGAGCTGAAGTTCCGGCTCTACGTGTCGGCGGCGGGGCTGGCGCTGATGCTGGCTGCGATGCTCTACCGCGGCATTCCGCAGGGGCCCGCGCTGTTCGAGGTGATCGGCGTGGCCGGTGCGTTTTTCGGCGGCACCTTTCTTTGGACACTGCGCAAGCTCATCAAGGGGGATCACTCCGATGGCCTATGACTACGCGCCCTTTCCTTATGTCGCCCCGCCGGGGCTGCGCACGCCCGAACCGCGCCATCCCGTCGCGATCGCGGGCGCGGGGCCGATCGGTCTGTCGATGGCCATCGACCTGGCGCAGCGCGGCGTGCCGTCGGTCGTCCTCGATGACAACAACGTGGTGTCCGTGGGCAGCCGCGCCATCTGCTGGGCAAAGCGCAGCCTCGAGATTTTCGACCGCCTGGGGCTGGGCGAACGGATGCTGGCCAAGGGCGTCACCTGGAAGGTGGGGCGACTGTTTCATGGCGACAGCCCGGTCTATGCCTTTGATCTGCTGCCGGACGAGGGCCACAAATATCCTGCCTTCATCAACCTTCAGCAATATTACGTCGAACAGTACCTGGTCGAGCGCGCACAGCAGTTCCCGGATCTCATTGACCTGAGGTTCCTCAATACCGTGACGGACCACGCCGATCACGGCGATCATGTGCGCATCGATATCGACACGCCCGACGGTTCCTACACGCTGGACGCAGACTACTATCTTGCCTGCGACGGGGCGGGCAGCCCGACGCGCAAGCGCATGAACCTCGCCTTCGAAGGCCAGACCTTCGAGGAACACTTCCTGATCGTCGATGTCGAGATGGAGCGCAGCCCCTTTGCCACCGACACGCCGGAGCGGTGGTTCTGGTTCGCACCGCCCTTTCACCCCGGCCAATCCGCGCTGCTGCACCGTCAGCCCGACAACATCTACCGCATCGACCTGCAACTGGGCCCCGACACCGACCCGAAAGTCGAGGCGACGGAAGAAAAAGTGATCCCGCGCATCAAGGCAATTGTCGGCGACACGCCGTTCCGGCTCGACTGGATGAGCGTCTACAAGTTCCGCTGCGCCAAGCTCGACCGTTTCGTGCACGGCCGGGTGATCTTTGTGGGCGACAGCGCCCATGTCGTCAGCCCGTTCGGCGCGCGCGGTGGCAACGGCGGCATTCAGGATGTGGACAACCTCGGCTGGAAGCTGGCCGCCGTCCTGCACGGCGACGCCGGGCACTCCCTGCTCGAAAGCTATGATGAGGAACGCGGCACTGCGGCGTCCGAAAACATCCTCCATTCCACCCGCGCCACCAATTTCATGACCCCCAAATCCCCGGTCGAGGCGCTGTTTCGCGATGCGACACTCGACCTCGCGCACAGGCATCCCTTCGCGCGCAGGCTGATCAATTCCGGGCGGTTGTCACAGCCCTGCGTCCTGTCGCGTGCATCGCTGCAGACGCCTGGCGATGCGCCGGTGCCGCCGGGCACGCCACTGATCGACGCGCCGCTGATCGGGCCGGAGGGCGACACATGGCTGGTGTCCGAAATACCTGGCCGCTTTGCCCTGATGCGATGCGGCCCCGACCCGATCCCTGACATCGATGGACTGGCCCGCATGGGAATAGGTCACGGCGCCGATTACCCTTGCTTTGACGATCCCGCCGGGCTGGCCGCCGCGCGCTATGGCACCGACCATCTGTACCTTCTGCGCCCCGACGGGCATGTCTGCGCGGTGTTTGCCAGCGATGACGCGGAGCCGATCCGCGCGGCGCTGGCCCGCGCGATGGGGAGGCAGCCATGAGTCTCGACGACAAGCTCGGCGCGGGCGCCGACGACCTCTACAGCGCCCTGATGGCCGCACACGAAGGATTGAGCGAGGCGCAAAGCCAGGCCCTCAATGCGCGGCTCGTGCTGATCCTTGCCAACGAGGTCGGCGATCTCGACCGGCTGCGCGCATTGATCGACGCCGCCAGATCGCCCAGGCCCTAGGGCCGCGCTACGGCGCCGCTGCGGCCCACACCTCGATTTCGACCACGAATTCGGCGCGGGTAAAGCCCGCCACGATCAACAGGGTGGACGCCGGCAGCGCCGTGACCTGCGCAAGAAACCGGTCACGCGCCGCCATGTACCCCGCCATATGCGCACGGTCCGTGACATACCCCGTGATATGCACCACATCCGCGGGCCCCATGCCTGCCTCGGCCAGGATGGCGGTGATGTGTTCAAAACACAGGTCCGCCTGTGCCCCCGCGCCCTCCGGCACCGTGCCATCCGGCGCCTGCGCCAACTGCCCCGAGGTCCGCACGAGGCGATGCCCGGCGGGCACTTCGACACCGTGACTGTAGCGCGCAAAGGGCGCGGCGATGCCGGGAGGAGACAGCGGTTTCATCGGGCCTTCCTTTCTCGCGGTCCGTGGAAACAGCCTTGCGGACCCGCGCTTTTTTTGCCAGCCTAGCCACAGATCTCTGGCACGGATACGCATCTTAGGGCCGCTGAATTCTTTTTCTCCGAAAGGGAGGGACATGGATAAGCGTTGCCTGTCGTCTTGCCGAAACCGCGGCGTACCCGTGAGCGGGAGACGCATATGACCCAAGCCTACTGGGCCGATCTGGCGGCGCCTGCGTTTCGCGCGCTGCCGCGCGACACCATCGCTGTCCTGCCGTTGGGCGCCACCGAACAGCATGGTCCGCACCTGCCCCTGTCGGTGGACCGCGACCTGACCGATGGCGTGATCACGGCCATGTGGCCAAACCTGACGCCACGGCAATCCGTGCTGGTTCTGCCGACGGTCGCCATCGGCAAAAGCGACGAACACATGGGCTTTCCCGGCACACTCAGCCTGGGGGCCACGACGCTGCTGGCCGTGCTGGGCGACATCATGGACGGCATCGCCCGCGCGGGCGTCACCCGTGTGCTGTGCCTGAACGGGCATGGCGGGAATACCGCCATACTGGAAATCGCGGTGCGCGCCGCGCGCGTGGATCACGGCCTGGTCGCGGCCCACGCATCTTGGTTCGCCTTTGCGGGCGATCTGTCGGGATTTGCCGACGTGGCGCATGACCTGCACGCGGGCGAGATCGAAACCAGCGCCATGCTGGCCCTGCGCCCCGACCGTGTGAACATGGACCTTGCGCAGGATTTCACCGCCGGCATGGCGGCATGGGAGGCGGCGAACCACCTGACCGGCCTGACCGGGCAGGCCGCGCGCCCCGGCTGGGTGATCGAGGATCTGAACCCCGACGGCGCCTGCGGCGACGCATCGGCGGCGACGGCGCGCAAAGGGGCGCGGCTGATCGAAACCGCGGGACAGGAGCTGGCGCGATACCTGGCCGATTTCGCAACCTTCGACCTGCCGGGGCGCGCGCGGTGATCCTGCGCGACGTTCTTGTCCCGCAAAGCCTTGCCGGCGACGGTCTGGGCGGTGACGCCACAGGCGACTGCCTGCGCGGCGACCTGCACGTCCGGGACGGGCGCGTGACCCGCATGACCCCGTCCGCGCAGACGCCAAGGCCGCGCATGGTCGTGCCGAAACTGGTCGAGGCGCACTGCCATCTGGACAAATGCCACAGCTTTCATCGCCTGGGTCCAGTCGGTGGCGATCTTCGCAAGGCGATTGAGACGCAGGCGGCGGACCGCGACAACTGGACCGAAGACGACCTGCGCGCCCGCGCGGGACAAGGCTTGCAAGAGGCCGCGATGGCAGGATGCTCCGCACTTCGCACGCACATCGATTGGCGCGACACGGCTTCGCCGCCGCGGGCGTGGTCCGTGGTGACCGAACTGGCGCAGGGCATGGCCGGCATGACCGTGCAATGCGCGGCCCTGATGGGAGTGGACCAGATGGCGGATGCCACGTTCTGCAACGCCGTGGCGCGCGGCATCGCGCCCACCGGCGGCGTGCTGGGCGCATTCGTTCTGGACCACGCGGACCGGACAGCGGGCCTGCGCAACATGTTCGACGCGGCGGCGCGCCACGGCCTGCCGCTCGACTTTCACGCCGACGAGGGGCTTGGCGATTTCGACGGGGTGGAGGCGATTGCCGACATGGCGATCGAAACGGACTTCGCCGGGCCGATCCTGTGCGGTCATGCCTGCGGGTTGATGGACAAGGACACGGCCACGCTCGCCCGCGTCATCGACAAACTCGCGCGCGCCGGCATCGCGGTCTGCGCGCTGCCAACGACGAACCTCTACCTGCAAGGGCGCGCCCATGGCACCCCCGACCGGCGCGGCCTCACGCGGCTGCGCGAATTGCAGGCAGGCGGCGTGCCGATCGTTCTGGCCTCGGACAATGTCGCCGATGCGTTCTGTCCTGTGGGGCGGCACGACCCGATGGAGGCGCTTCACCTCGGGGTCATGGGCGCACATCTTGACCCGCCGTTCGGTCGCTGGCTGCCCGCCGTCACGACCCACGCCGCCGCCGCGCTTGGACTGCGCCCGGTCCTGGTCAAGGGCAGCAGCCCCCGAGACCTTTTGCTGAGCACCGCGACGACAACGGCCGATCTGGTTGCCGGGCGCGGCAGCCTGACCCCACTGCACGAGGGACCGACATGACATCGATTTCCGGAAAGACCGACATCGACTGGGGCGCCTTTGCCCGGGCTCTGGCCCCGGTCGAGGTCATCAACACGCCGGTCCTGGTCAAGAAACGCAGCCGCGATTTCTTCTGGTACAGCCCGATCCTGAACGCCGAACTGAAATCCTGCTTCGGCGATCTGGTCGCGCGGCCCAGGACACCCGATGAAATGCGTCATGTACTGGCGGTCGCCTATGCCCATGACGCGCCGGTCGTGCTGCGCGGTGGGGGCACCGGGAACTATGGTCAGGCGGTGCCGGTCAACGGCGGCTTGATCATCGAGACAACCGCGATGAACCGCGTGATCGAGGTTGGCGACGGTTTCGTGCGGGCCGAAGCGGGGGCGCTGATGGCCGACATCAATGCCGCGCTGATCCCGCAGGGCCGGGAAATGGCGATGTTCCCCTCGACGCAGGACATCGCGACCGTCGGCGGCTTTGTCGCGGGCGGATCGGCGGGCATCGGATCGGTCGCCAACGGCGCCCTGCGCGATCCGGGCAACATCATCGCGCTCAAGGTGCAGTCGCTTGACGCCACCCCCCGCGAACACCTGTTCGAAGGCGTAGACACCCTGCACATCCATCACGCCTGGGGGATCAACGGGGTCATCACCGAAGTCAGCCTGCGCACTGTGCCCACGCGCGACTGGGTCGGGTGCATGGCGACGTTCGACCGTTACGAAGACGCCTATGCCGCGGGCCACGCATTGGCGCGCGACGAGGCCATTGCCTGCAAGCTCGTCAGCACGGCGGATGCGCGCATCTGCGCCTATTTTCCCCGCCTTGACGGGCATATCCGCAAGGACAGACATCTGCTGGTCTCCCTGCTCCCCCAAGAGGACGTGGCCGCCTTTCGGGCGCTGATCACGCAGGAGGGCGGTCATGTCGATCTGACCCTGACTGAGGACGAACGCATCGAAGCCAAGCTGCCGCATGTGTTCGATTTCTCGTACAACCACACCACGCTTCAGGTGCTCAAGGCCGACCGCAAGGCGACCTATCAGCAGGTCGGCTGCCCCGCTCCACCCGATCCGCGCGCCATCGCAAGGCTGCGCCCGCAACTGGGCGACGACGTCTGGATGCATCACGAATTCGCGCGTGTGGGTGGACAGATCGTCACCTTCGATCTGCCGATCATCTGGTTTTCCGGTCGCGCGCGGCTGGATCAGATCAACGCCATCTACGAGGACAACGGCTTTCCCGTCCACGACGCGCACACCTGGCGCGTCGAAGGGGGCGGATTGAAGACTGCCGACTACCGCCACCTTGCCTGGAAAAAACGGCTGGACCCGAAGGGGCTGCTCAACTCCGCCAAATCAGCGGCCTGGGACAGCGTCAAGCATCTGTCAGCCGCAGAGATCGAGGCCCTGGAGACAGCACAATGATGTGATCGCCACTGGCCGGATGGCGCGAGTCCTGCGCGAGATTCGCGCGCGCCTGGCCCGTTGACGCGGTTCGTGGCGCGTGTTTCGCGACGCCCACGACAAACCCATACAGGCGGACCGGTTTGCTGTGTGCTGGTCCGGCATCGCTCGCCGCCTGACGGAACGGCCGTTCAAAACACCAGGTCAAGGCACGACAGCGACACCGATAGCCCCTATTCAGGGCGCTCTTTGACCAATCTGCCCGCGTGGCGGGTGGGCCAGCCCGCTGCAAGGCCATTCGCGCCTGCATGCGATGTCACGGACAGCGCGAAAAACCGCTTGTTTCGCACCGGTGCCTGATGGGCGCGCGTGGCCCGGACGGGGTTGACGCCACATGCTTTGATGTTTGAGTATCGGCCACGCCCTGAACATAGGCAGATAGAGAACGCAGGGAAACTGCATCACCAAGCCGGGCCATCCCGGTATCGCGGGCCAAAAGGGATCATCCCGTCCACGCGACAACAGAGAGGAAGACCATGACATTTTTCACACGAACCGGTAAGCCCCTGCCCAAGGCGGTGGTCGACTCCGCGTCGAAGGTTGGCACCGATGCCGTGAACCGCCGCGAATTCCTGGCCTTGGCCAGCGCGTTCGGCGCCACCGCCGCCACGGCCTATTCGATGCTGGGCCTTGCCGCCCCCGCACAGGCCGCCGCACACAAGATGGGCGGCACTGTCCGCATCCAGATGGAAGTGCGCGCGCTCAAGGATCCGCGCACCTATGACTGGTCGCAGATCGCCAACTTCTCGCGCGGGTGGCTGGAATACCTCGTCAAATATGAAAACGACGGCACGTTCACGCCCATGCTGCTCGAAAGCTGGGAAATCAACGAAGACGCCACCGAATACACGCTGAATGTCCGTCAGGGCGTCAAGTGGAACAACGGCGACGATTTCACCGCCGAGGATGTCGCCCGGAACATCACCGCCTGGTGCGACAAGGACGTCGAGGGCAACTCGATGGCGGGCCGCTTCGGCACGCTGATCGACCCCGAAACCAACAAGGCCCTTGCGGGTGCGATCCAGGTCGTGGACGGCACCACCGTCAAGCTGATGCTGCCGCGCCCCGACATCTCGCTGATCCCCGGAATGGCGGATTATCCGGCGGCGATCACGCATGCCACCACAAACCTCGAAGACATCGCGGGCGATCCGGTCGGCACCGGCCCCTATCTGCCGGCGGAATTCGACGTTGGCGTCAAGGCGGTCCTGACCAAGAACGAAGACCACACCTGGTGGGGCACCGAAGTCTATGGCGGGCCTTACATGGACCGGATCGAATATATCGACTACGGCACCGATCCGTCGGCATTCGTCGCCGCGGCAGAGGCTGAAGAGATCGATATGACCTATTCGATCGAGGGCGATTTCATCGACCTCTTCGATACGCTCGATGGCTGGGTCCGCAACGAGATCGTGACCGCCGCAACCATCGTGATCCGGCCCAACCAACTGGCCGAAGTCGATGGCATGAAGCCCTACGCCGACAAACGCGTGCGTCAGGCGATTGCGATGGCCGTGGACAACAACATCCTGCTTGAGCTTGGTTATGCCGGGCGCGGTCTGGTCGCCGAAAACCACCACGTCGGCCCGATGCACCCCGAATATGCCGAACTGCCCCCCCGCAAGGTCGATCCCGCAGCCGCCAAGGCGCTTATGGACGAGGCCGGAATGGGCGATTTCGAGCACGAGCTGATCTCCATCGACGATGCCTGGCGCAAGGACACCACCGATGCGGTAGCCGCCCAGTTGCGCGATGCCGGCATCAAGGTCAAGCGGACCATCCTGCCCGGGTCCACCTTCTGGAACGACTGGGTGAAATACCCGTTCTCCTCGACGAACTGGAACCACCGCCCGCTTGGCGTGCAAATCTGGGCGCTGGCCTATCGCTCGGGCGAGGCATGGAACGAATTCGGGTATTCCAACCCCGAATTCGACGCCTTGCTTGAAAAGGCGCTGGCCACGGCCGATGTCGAACAGCGCCGCGCGCTGATGGCCGAAGGCGAAGCGATGATCCAGGATGACGGCGTGACGATCCAGCCTTACTGGCGGTCGCTGTTCAACCACACCCGCGACGGTCTGGTGGGCGGCGCGCACCATATCTCGTTCGAATTCGATCCCGCGCGTCTCGCCTGGACGTGATGGCACACTGACCACGAGGGGCCGCGCCAGTCGCGGCCCTTTTTCGTTGCGCCCGAGTTCGTCGCGGCAAGGGGCCCCCTGATGGAGCTTGCACTCCTCCTGTCTCAAACTGTCGCCACCGGCCTGATTGCGCTGTGGCTGTCGCTGGGACTGCGCGACAACCTTCTGTTTCCCGCGCTGAACCTGTCATCCATTGCCGAGGTGATGCGCATGGACCGGATGCGCAAAGACTATCCCGACGAATTTGCCGTACTGGCCCATCGCGCCGTCACCGACCCTCGCCTGCACAGGATCGTCTTTCTCACCGTCCTTCTGGTCGAGGCGCTGACGTGTCTCGTCCTCTGGCTTGGCGTGGTGGCATTGTTGGTGGCGGCGGCCGGGGCGGCTTCGGTCGATGCCGGGCGCGGCCTCGCACTTGCCGGGGCCACGCTTTTCACCGGGCTTTGGGCCGGGTTCCTGATTGGCGGCAACCACTTTAGCTATTGGTTCTGCCACGAGGCAGCGCAGAACACGCATTTCCAGATGACCCTATGGGGGGTCGGCAGCATGATCGTTCTTATGCAGGGGTGAACCGCCCCCCTATCGCGGCCATTCGCGCGATCCGCGCACTCGGGGTCCAGAAGGTCGGGTCCTCTGGCTGCAAGGCGCGCAACCGGTCCAGCACATGCGCCGCGCCAAGATGATCGGCATAGCGCAGAAGACCGCCCTTTTCGCGCGGAAAACCAAGCACGTGAACGCTCAGGATATCCAGATCATCGGCCCTGAGCGACACGCCCGCCTCCAAAAGCCCGGCCGCGTGGTTGATCGCCGCCAGAACCAGCCGCTCGACCATCTGCGCGTCGCTCCGGGTGACGCGCTCGAGTTTTGCGAACCACGCTTCCTCGGTGATCATATCCTCGATCAGCGGATCGACGACCAGACCGCCGCCGCCGGGATAGCGATACCACCCGACACCGACCTTGCGGCCAAGGCGCCCCTCTTGAACCATCCTGTCGGAAATCAGCATGCGTCGGCTTCGGGGCCCGGACCCGGCCATCCGCCGCCGGGCATAGGCCAGGTCCAGGCCCTCGTGGTCCTGCGCCTCGAAAACCCCCATCGCAAAGCCGAATCCGGTCATCGCGTCATCCAATTCCCAGGGGGTTGCCGCCTCCATCAGCAAGGCATCCGCCGTTTCGCGAAACGCGTCCAGCATCAGGGGCGCCAGCCATGTGTCGCTCCGTATCTCGATAAGCCGCAGCGATCCGATCACCTCCTGTGCTGCCGTCACCGTATCGGTCGACGCCGACCCGCAGGCCAACTCGACGATATGCGTGGCGTAGACCGGTGCCGTCAGCCCCATCGCCACGGTCTGCGCCGCATCCGGCAAACCCGGCAGAGCGGCGGGGTCTGACAAGCTGATCCGAAGGCGCGCGGGCGCCGTGATCGCGCGCAGGGCATCGGCGGGCGCAATCACCAGATCGGCGCCCGCCACATCCGCCGGATCAGAACAGACCCGCGAGGCCGCTCGTTGTTGCGCGGCAGCGGCGGCGGTCTGCTCGCCCGCAGCCACACGCTGCTCAATCATCCTGTCCAAGGCCAGCAACGCGCGCTCGACCGCGCCTGCGTCCTCTTCGATCAGCGTCGTGGCAAGGCCCTGTTCCAGCAACGCGGCGGCAAGGCTGGCCCCGAGCATGCCGCCATCGACGATCACGGCCTGTGAAAAGCCCTCCAACGACGCGACGCCGGGCGCCGCCGCGGCCTCGATCGCGGCCAGGTATTCGGCGTCCGTCATTCGGGCTTGATATCGAGAAATTTCTTGCTCGCGATCGTCGCCAGAAGATCGTTCAGCGATGTGGAAACCGTCTTGTTCGAGGTGTTGATCTGCGCTTCGGCCTGCTGGTACAGCGGCGTGCGATGCGCCAACAGCGATTTCAACTGCTCCATCGCCGCCGGGTTGCCCTGCATCGGGCGCACGTCGCCCTGCGCCCGGACCCGCTCCATATGTTCGGCCGGGCTGGTCCGGACCCAGATCGTGTGGAACCGCTCCAGAAGTTGGGCAAAGGTCGCGGGCTCGGCCACGATGCCGCCCCCAACGGCAAGGATCATCCTGTCATGCCGCGCCACCACCCGCGCCACCGCATCCGCCTCCAACGCGCGATAGCCGTCCTGCCCATAGAGCGCCATGATCTCGGACAGTGGCATGCCGACATGCTCCTCGATATCCTTGTTCAGTTCGACGAAAGGCAGGTTCAACGCGGTACTCGCCATCTTGCCCAGCGTCGATTTCCCCGCCCCCCGCAGACCGACCAGGCAAATCCGCCCCGCGCGCAACGCCTTTGGATCCTGCGGCGACAACAGCGCACGCACCTTGCCCTGGACGTCAGCCGGGGCATGCGAATACAGCAGTGCGATCCGTTGCAGGTCGCGGTCCCAGGGCACGTCTTCGGCCAGCAGCGCCTCGACACGCAGGTCAAGCGCCGCGGCGACCCGCTGCAACAGCAAGACAGAGATATTGCCCTCGCCGGCCTCGAGCTGCGCCAGATACCGAGGCGAGACGCCCGACATCTCCGACAGCACACGCCGTGGCAACCCACGCGCCTTTCGCGCCTCGCGGACACGGGTGGCAAGCCGCGCAATCAACTGCGCCGCTGCATCGGCAGATGGCTTTATCTGGGACATGGAAGCTCAATCGCGCTTGGGAACAATAGTGCAAACGTAGAGAGGCGGCCCCCGACACGCAAGGCGAGAAGTTTAATTTTGTGCATTATGTCGCAGAAAAAGCGGCGGCAGGTGCCCGCGACGCCGCCGCCGCTCTGTCAGTAGGTTTCGACGTGATAACGGCCCTGATCGCGCATGTCATCCCGAACCTTGGCCCAGTCAAGCCCGGCCCCGCGCGCAATGTCGCGCAGCGCCTCCTCAACCCCCTGCTCCATCGCCTTGAGGCCACAGATATAGATGCAGGCGGTATCGGACGCCAGCAGCCCCGCCACGTGATCGGACTGCTCGCGCAGCTTGTCCTGCACATATTGCTTCGGCTCGCCATCCTGACGGCTGAACGCGAATTCCTTGCGCATGAAGCTGTCTGGCACCTTCTTGAGCGGCCCGAAATACGGCAGATCGCGCGGGCTGCGCGCCCCGAAGACCAATGTCATGCTGTCCTTGGCCGAAGGCATTTCACGCTGGCGGCGCATGGTGAACCCGCGGAACGGCGCCGATCCGGTGCCGGTGCAGATCATCAGCAGATGCGCGTTCGCGTCGCTGGGCAGCAGAAACGTCGATCCGAACGGTCCGGTGATCCGGACCTCGTCGCCCTTGGCAAGATCGCAGACATAATTGGAACACAGGCCCTTGTCCTCTCGCTTGACGGTCAACGAGACGTTGTTGAAGCCCGGTCGCTCCCCGTCGCGGGGGCTTGAGACGGAATACAGTCGTGGCAGATGCGGCTTGCCCTCGGCATCGGTGCCGGGTGCGATAATGCCGATACTCTGCCCTTCGAGCACGGGAAACGGCAGCTTGGCCAGATCGAGGATGATATGGCGCACATCGCCATCGCTTTGCGCGTCAGTCAGACGGTAGTTGCCCTGCACCGTGGCCGTTGCAGGATTGCCCAGGTTGTACAGGTTGATCGTCGGTTTCGACGCAGAGGCGGGCGCCCTGGCCTTGCCGCCCGCGCCCTTGTGCGCTTCGGCCAACAGCGCCGCGATCGCATCGTCATGCGCCTCGAGCCCATCGTCCTCCCCGGCCTCGGCCGCAAGCGTGATGTCCTCCTGCTCGGGCAACTCGTCCATTTCGTACTGCTGCTCGAGCGAATAGGGGGTCTCGACCACGCGCCATTCGTCGATGGATCCGGTGGGGCATACCGGGATGCAATCCATGCAGAAATTGCAGATGTCCGGGTCCACCACGACATTGTTGTCGTCATGCTGGATCGCCCCGATGGGGCAGGTCATTTCGCAGGTGTAGCAGCGGATGCAGATTTCGGGGTCGATCAGATGTTGCTTGAGCGGCTTGTTCATGCGGCGCGGCCCTTGCGCAGAACCGCATCCGGCAGGGTCATCGCCTCGATCAGTGCGGCGCAGATTCCCTGGCAGCCGTCGCAGCCGATGCATGGTTCGTTCAGCGCGGCCACGTCACGGCCCAATGCACGGGTCCGGGGGGCAAATGCGATTTCGCGGTCGATCTTCATGGCGGGTCTCCTGTCGGTCAGCGGGTAGGCGCAAGGCGGGCAAATCACCCCCCCTGCGAAGGGCCGGATCAGGCCATGTGCAGTTTGACGTATTCGAAATCGCCGGGCTTGTTGTCGATCCCCACCTTGGGGGCCGCAATCCAGCTTGCGTATTTGCCCGGCTCGAAGCAAGGCACCATCAGCGACTGGATGTAATCTCCATCCGCCTTGGTCGGCAGCCAATCGTCCTTGCGATTGCGCCATTCGTCGGCCGAGATGATGTTGCCATCCGGGTCGACGGCGACCGATGAGAACACGCCGATCTGGCGGTGGAACCCTTCGTGCGGCAGCTTCAGCTCGAACTCGACGCCCGATTTCGCGATCATCTTGTTCCAGCGTCCGACGCCGCCCGCCGCGTCGCGCACATAGTCGTCGCGCAGGCGCATGTTGATCGCCGTGAGCGCAGGCACATCCTCGGTGAGGATCTTGCCATCCTTGATCGAGGTCACGGCATAGGTGTCGTTCTGCAACTTGTGGTCGTCGTCGATCCGCTGCTCCATATAGCGGCCCTTGATGCCGGAATTGAAGGCGTTGGCGGCGTTCGTCGATACTTCCTGACCGAACAGATCAAGCGACAGCGTGTAGTGCAGGTTCAGCTTTTTCTGGATCGTGGGCAGGTCGATGACGCCCAGATCGCGGATCTTGTTGATGTCGTAGGGGTCGGTGATGCCGGCCTTGTTCATGGCGTCCAGCGTCGCCTGAATGGTGCGGCCCACGCCGGTCTCGCCCACGAACATGTGGTGCGCTTCCTCGGTCAGCATGAACCGGCACGTGCGCGACAGCGGGTCAAAGCCGGACTGCGCCAGGCTTTCAAGCTGCATCTTGCCGTCACGGTCGGTGAAATAGGTGAACATGAAGAACGACAGCCAGTCCGGCGTTTCCTCGTTGAAGGCGCCCAGCATTCGCGGCGCCTCGTCCGAGCCGGAGGAGCGGACCAGCAGGTCGTCGGCCTCTTCCCGGCCATCGCGGCCGAAATACTTTTGCAGCAGATAGACCATCGCCCAGAGGTGGCGACCTTCCTCGACGTTGACCTGAAACAGGTTGCGCATGTCATAGAGCGATGGCGCGGTGAGGCCGAGGAACCGCTGCTGCTCGACCGAACCCGGTTCGGTGTCGCCCTGGATGACGATCAGCCGCTTGAGCATGTTGCGGTACTCGCCCGGCACTTCCTGCCAGGCCGGTTCGCCCAGATGTTCGCCCATCGGGATCTTGCGGTCCTCGACCGCGGGCGCCAGCAGAACACCCCAGCGGTATTCGGGCATCTTGACGTAATCGAACTTGGCCCAGCCTTTCGGGTCCACGCTGACGGCGGTGCGCAGGTAGACCATGCTTTCCTGAAAATTCTGCGGAATAAGGTCGTTCCACCAGTTGATGTAACCGGGGTGCCATTTCTCGAGCGCCTTCAGCACCTTCTTGTCGGAGCTGAGGTTCACGTTGTTCGGAATCTGAGTGTCATAGCTGACGTTGATCAAATCGAGCATTTCATATCCTTCCATGTCGGCGCGTGCAGATCACGCGCCTTGGGGGGTTAAACACGTTGCATGTTGTATTCGCCGCGCACGCCGGTGCCGTAGCGCTGTAGCGCGCCCTCGGGGCCGACGGCGTTGGGGCGCTGGAATATCCAGTTCTGCCATGCGGTGAGACGGCCGAAAATGCGCGTCTCCATCGTCTCTGGCCCGGCAAAGCGCAGGTTCGCTTCCATGCCGGTCATCGCATCGGGGCTGAAGCTGGCGCGTTCTTCCATGAACAGGCGCACCTCGTCCTCCCAGTCGATATCGTCATAGGCATAGGTCACAAGGCCCAGTTCTTCGGCCTCCCCCGCCTCCAGCGCCCTGCCCGCATGCGGCTTCAGCGTCTCTACCGTTTCGGGTGCCCCAAGGAACCGCGTTTCAAGCCGGCTCAGATCGTTGCCCATCGGGTATTGGCCGAAATTGCCATCGGACAGCGTGATCGTCGCCATGTTGCGATTGTCGCCCTCGAACTCCTCCAGCATCATGTAGCTGCGATCGACGGCCCAGAGCAGTTCCGCCAGCGGCCCGGCAAAGCACGAGCCGTGCTCGACGATCGCCACCAGGCTGCGCGACGTCATGTCCACCCGCTTCAGAACGCGCTTCCAATAGGCCAGCACCTCGTTGGCCAGCCAGTGCTGCTTGTTGCCCAGCATCAGCGCCTCATGCGCGATCACGACCTCCGGATCGCCTTGGGTCTGGAATTCGATCAGGCCAAGCTCGTCCTCGTTGCTGCGCAGGTGCAGGATCGCATCGTCCAGTTCACGCGCGCAGCGCAGGATCCAGTTGTCCGCACCCTTGGCCGTAAAGGCCTCCATGTCGGCAGGCGCGTCTTCGCCGGGCCCCTTGATCGTGATCGTCGCGCGCCGGGCGTCGCGGTCGATCGCCACCTCGACAGTCGAATAGCTGACGCCATCGTCGGAAAAGCTGCGTGACAGCGGTGTCAGCGCGATGCCGTGCGTCACATCCGGCTTGTCGGATGCGGCCGCGAATTCACGGGCCCGCTCGACCACCGCCTCGTCAAATTTGGAATTCGGGATCGCCTCGTCCACCAGGCGCCAGTCGACCGCGCGCTTGCCCTTCACGCCCTCTTCGACGGAACAAAAGACATCGGCCAGATCGCGGCGCACCTTGCGCTTGTCGGTGACGCGGGTCAGCCCGCCGGTGCCGGGCAGCACAGCCAGCAACGGCACCTCGGGCAGTGCGACCGACGATGTGCTGTCGTCGGTCAACATGATGTGATTGCACGCCAGCGCCAGTTCGTACCCGCCACCGGCACAGGCCCCCCGCACCGCCGCTATGTAATTCTGCCCGCTGTCGGCTTTCGCCGCCTCAAAGGTATTTCGCGTCTCGTTGGTGAATTTGCAGAAGTTGACCTTGTGCGCATGCGCCGCCCCACCCAGCATCCGGATATTGGCGCCCGCGCAGAACACCTTGTCCTTGGCCGACCGCATCACGACCACCTTGACCTCCGGATGTTCGAACCGCATCCGCTGCACGACATCCGCCAGTTCGATATCGACGCCAAGGTCGTAGGAATTCAGCTTGAGCTCGTAGCCATCGAACAGGCCGCCCTTTTCATCCACGTCCATGTACAGGTTGGCGACGGGGCCGTCGTACTCCACCTTCCAGTGACGATAGGTTTCTGGGTCCACCTGGAAATCGATGCGCTTGGTCATTCTATCCTCCTGAGAGCGACGCAAGGCGACGTGCCGTCCAACGCTCGATACTTGAACTATAATACATACAACCCTTCGGTAAAGCCCCTTTTCCGGGACATTTGGAGAGTTTTCGGCATATTTAATGCACTATATTTCACTTTTTGAGAGTGTCTTGCGTTTCCATGACCCACCGCTGCATCTGCGGCACGTCCAGCCCCAGAATCGCGATGTCACGCGGACAGCGCGCCAGATGCGCCATCACCATGTCACACAGCCGTCGCGCCGCGCGCGGGCGGTCCATCCGCAGCTTCAGACGCGCGTTCGCCAACTGGATCAGCGCCTGCACCATATCGCGCTCCGCGCTGCCCTCGGGCGCCTGCATCCAGACCGCCTCGAGCACCTCGTGACACTCCCAGTAATAGCCCGCGTCGAAATAGGCGCGGCCTGCGTGAAAGGCCTGCGTGGTATGCAGGTCGGCCACGGGTGTCGCGGTCGTAACGCTGGCCTTGATCCCATCGAACCAATCCTCCGGATGGCGCGGCGTCTGGCCGGGAACATAGGCATGCGGCGGGGCCGTGACCCCTCCGGCCAGGTCAGGCAATCTTCACCTCTTCGCGTTCCAACCGCTCAAGCCGTTCGCAGAACTCGGTGATCGCGGCCATCGTCGCCTGCGGCTGGTCGATCTGGGGCGCGTGTCCGCAATCGTCCAGAATGGCGGTTTCGATCGGCGAATAAATCCGCTCCTCGATCTCGGTCACCTGCGCCAGCGTGCCGTATGCGTCGTCGCGCCCTTGTATGGCCAGCACCGGAATACGCAGGTGGTCGATGGCGTCGGCGACGTTCCATGCCTCGAACCCCGGATCGGTCCACGCATCGTGCCAGCCTTTGAACGCGATATCCGGATCGGAGTGATACTTCGCCAGTCTGGCCTTCAGGTCGCCACTTGCATACGCCTCTCCCGCGGTACGGATCGCGGCAAGGCCCGAGGCTTCGGTAAAGAAATGCGGCGCGATCAGGATCAGGCCGCGCACCCGCTGGTCGCTGATCGACCCGGCATAGATCGTGGCGATGGTCGCCCCGTCGGAATGGCCCAGCAGGATACCATGCTGAAACCCGATGGCATCCAGCACCACGCCAAGACTGTCTTCGGCCTCGCGGGTCATGTAATCGAGCGGGCGCGGCATATCCGCCGGATCGGACGCCCCGTAGCCCGCGCGCGAATAGACGCAGACGCCAAAGCCGGTGGCATCGGCCAGTTTTTGCGGCATGTCGCGCCACAGCGTCACACAGCCCAGCCCCTCGTGCAGCATCACGATCGTGGGCGCTTCGCCGGGGGGCGGACCATAGCAGGCGTATTCCAGCGATTTACGGTCCGCCGTCAGCCGCGCCCCCGGTGCATTCGTCCATTTTGCAGATGACATCAGGCGGTCTCCCTCAGTTTGAACCGTTGTATCTTGCCCGTGGCCGTCTTGGGCAGGTCGTCGACCACGTCGATCCAGCGGGGGTATTTCCACTTGCCGATCCGGTCCTTGACGTAGTCTTTGAGATCACTCAGCACCGCATCCGACGCGCCGTCGGCCAGCACCACGAAGGCCTTGGGTTTTTCCAGCCCGTCCGCATCGCGCGCGGCCACCACGGCGGCCTCGAGCACCGCCTTGTGACTGACCAACGCCTGTTCGACTTCGAAGGGCGACACCCAGATACCCGAAACCTTGAACATGTCGTCCGTGCGCCCGCAGTACACGAAACGACCATCGGCGCGGCGTTCGTACTTGTCGCCCGTGCGCGTCCACATGCCCTCGAAGGTGGCGCGGCTTTTGTCGCGCTGGTTCCAGTAGCAGGCCGCGGCAGAGGCACCGTTGACCAGCAATTCGCCCACCTCGCCATCCGCCACATCGGCGCCGGTTTCATCCACCAGCCGCACCGAATACCCGGGCACCGCCGTGCCGGAGGTGCCGTATTCGACATTGCCCGGCTGGTTCGACAAGAAGATATGCAGCATTTCCGTCGATCCCACACCATCGAGAATGCTGACGCCGGTATGCGCCTCCCAACGGGTGCCGATATCGTGCGGCAAGGCTTCTCCGGCGGAAATGCAGGTGCGCAAGGGCGCCACGGGCACGCCCGCCTTGTCCATATGCGCGACCATCGCGGCATACAGCGTGGGCACCCCGCAAAAGATCGTCGGCCGCTCCGAATTCAGGACCTCGATCATGTCGCCGGGCGTGGGCCGGCCGCCGAACAAGACCGTCGTGGCCCCCACCGACAGCGGAAAGGTCATCGCGTTGCCCAGCCCATAGGCGAAGAACAGCTTTGCCGCCGACAGCACGGTGTCGTCCTCGGCGATGCCAAGCACCTGCGCGCCGTAGGTGTCCGAGGTCGCCTTGAGGCTGGAGTGGACGTGATGCACGCCCTTTGGCTGACCGGTGGAGCCGGAGGAATAGAGCCAGAACGCCACCTCATCCGCGCTCGCGGGGCGCGTCGCCTGCGGATCGGCGCCCTGGATGAACGCCTCGAAGCTTTGCGTGCGTTCGGGGGCATCGCCGCCGATCACGACCACATGGCGCAGATAGGGATGATCCGTCAGCGCCGGCTTGACCGTGTCGAACAGCGGCGCGGACACGAACAGCACCGACGCCCGGCTGTCGCGCAGAATGACGTCATAGACCGATGTCGCCAGCAACGTGTTGAGCGGCACAGGGATGACCCCCGCCTTGATCGCGCCCCAGAACACTTGCGGGAATTCGATCTGGTCCAGCACCAGCATCGCCACGCGCTCCTCCGGCCTGACCCCGGCGCGCACCAGCGCACCCGCCACGACCTCGGCGCCCCGCGCCATATCCAGATAGCTCAGGCTGCGTCCGCTGTCGGCCTCCCTGTACGCAGCCTTGTCGCCACGACCTTCGGTCAGATGGCGGTCAACGAAATAGCTCGCTGCGTTGTCGGATATGCTGGTCATGGATCCCCTCCCAAGAATCTTTCGCGGCTTTTGCTATATCCTGCACTTTGCCAACACCACCGCAAGCAATGATCCGGCTTTGTGCATCTTAATGCCACTTTCGACGCCGTCACGCGCGTGTTCTTGCGTGCTCTTCGATTTTGGCCAAGGCGGACAGCAGGGTGGCCAGTGCGTCGGGGTCAAGCACGTCGACCATGCGCGAATCCTGTGCGCGCGCCGCCTGGCGGGCCCGCGCCAGCACCGCGACACCGGCTTCAGTCAGGTGAAGGGTCTGCGCCCGCCCATCCACAGGGCAGGGAATGCGATCAATCAGGTTGCGCGCCGCCAGCGCATCCAGAATGCCCACCAGGTTGCCACGCTCGACGGCCAGCCCGTCCGCCAACTGGCTGGGGCGCAAGCCGGGATTTTCAGAAATCAGGGACAACGCGGCAAAGGTCATCAACCGAAGATCGAACGGCGCAAGCGCCCGCAGCATGTCGGCCTGCATGGCGTTGAACGCGCGTTTCATCGAATAGCTGACCAGGTCGCGCAGCGCCGCATCCGTGATCCCCTCGGGAAGAGGCACATGGGTGCGCGCGCGACCCGGCATCAGCGCCCCGCGCCCCCGTCGGACGCCGCAGGCCGCCCGATGATCGCGGTTGCGGGTGTCGGATCGGCACCCATCCCCCTACCCCGGCAGCAAGAACAGCGTGATCGCGGGGAACATCACCAGGATGACGACCCGCACGATGTCGCTGCCGACAAAGAACATCACCGCCTTGTAGGTTTCGGTCATCGGCGTTTCGCGGTCCATCGCGTTGATGATGAACAGGTTCATCCCCACCGGCGGCGTGATCAATCCGACCTCGACCACGATCAGCACGAGGATCCCAAACCAGATTGCCACATGCTCCACGCTCATGCCGAAATCCATGGCCGAGATCACGGGGAAAAAGATCGGCACCGTCAGCAGGATCATCGACAGGCTGTCCATCAGACAGCCGAACACGAGGTAGAACAAAAGGATGATCGACAGGACCAGCCAGGGGCTGAACCCCTGTGTCAGCACCCAGTCGGCCATGAATTGCGGCACCCCAGACAGCGCGAGGAACCCGTTGTAGAACCCCGCGCCCAGAACGATGAAGAAAATCATCGCCGTGGTCTTTGCGGTGCCCAGAAGGCTGTCGCGGAACACCGACCATGTCAGGCTGCGCGAGACCAGCGCGACCAGCCCTGTGCCCGCCGCGCCGATGGCCGATCCTTCGGTCGGGGTGAACCAGCCCAGGTAGATACCGCCCACCACCACGCCAAAGATCACTAGCACCGGCCATGTATTGGCCAGCGCGGCCCACCGCTCCGACATCGGCTGCGGTTCGCGGGTGCCCGCGGATTTGGGATAGAGCCGCACGTAGATCGAGATGGTCAGCATATACCCCACCGCCGCCAGGATGCCGGGGATGAAGGCCGCCAGAAACAGCTTGGCGATGTTCTGTTCGGTCAGGATGGCATAGATCACGAGGATCACCGATGGCGGGATCAGGATACCCAGCGTGCCGCCCGCCGCCAGCGTCGCGGTCGAGAACCCGCCCGAATAGCCATAGCGGCGCAGCTCCGGCAGGGCGACCTTGGACATGGTCGCCGCCGTGGCCAGCGACGACCCGCAGATCGCGCCGAAGCCCGCGCAAGCCCCCACCGCCGCCATCGCGACCCCGCCGCGCCGGTGGCCCAGGAAACTTTCGGCCGCCTTGAACAGCGCGCTCGACATGCCCGACAGCGTCGCGAATTGCCCCATCAGCAGGAACATCGGAATGATCGACAGCGAATAGCTGGAGAAGGTCGTGTAGGTTTCGGATTTCAGCTTGGCCAGCAGCGGCGTCGGGTTGCCGCCCATCGCGAAATACCACCCGCCAAAGCCGCACAGCAGCATGGCAAGGCCGATGGGCGCGCGCAGGAACACCATGATCAAAAGGACGGGAAAGGACCAAAATCCAAGCTCGAGATTACTCATCTGGGGTCAGTGTCCTTGCTCGGTGGGAAGAATGCTGCGGCGTCGGGCCAGCTCGACCACGCGCAGGCAGGCGCAATAGACCGCGACCACACAGGTCACGACAGAGGCGACAAAGCTGGCGGCATAGCCCCACCAGACCGGAAATTGCAGGAAAAACGTCGTCTCGCCATTGCCGATGTAGCGCTGCATCCCTTCGAAAAGCCTCCAGCTGATCAGGATCAGCGTCGCGGTCAGCACGATTTCCCAGAACGCGATGATGCTGCGGTTCAGCCGCTCGGGCAACGCCGAGGTAAAGATATCGACCGTCGCATGCGCGCCGTACAACTGGCAGATCGGAAAGAACGAAAAGATGGCAAAGGCCACACCCGCCTCGAGCAGTTCGTAGTTGCCCTTGATCTCTCCCACGCCGAGGTCGATCAGCGTCTGGGCGTACCCACCCAGCAGGCCGCTGGCCGTGTCGGTATGCAGCAAGTCATTGAGCGATCGGCCTATGATCGACAGCGTGGTCATCACGATCAGCGCGACCAGAACAAGGCCACCGATCACGGCCGTAACGCGCGCCAGCGTCATCATCAGGCGATGCATGGGCTGCTCCGAATTTGAATGGGGCTGCAAAAAGACCCGCGACACCCAGGCGGGGCATCGCGGGTCGGACAGGGGCCGAGGTTACTCGGTGTACTTGTCGATCAGCATCCGGGCCTCGTCGATCAACGCCTGACCGTCAATGCCCTTTGTCTCCATGTCGGCCACCCATTCGTCGTAGATCGGCTTGGACGCGTCGATCCAGACCTGGGTCTCTTCGGCATCAAGCGTCACGATGTTGTTGCCGCGATCCGCCGCCAGCTTGCGCGCGGGGCCGTCGCTGTCTTCCTGCGTGCCACCGGCAAACACCGAGAATTCCAGACCGGAGTTGTCGTCGATCACCTTTTTCAAATCGTCGGGCAGGCTCTCGTACTTGTCCTTGTTCATCGCCAGAACAAAGGTCAGCACATAGAGCGCATTGCCGGTGAATTCGGTGTGATTGGTCACAAGCTCCGGCACTTTCAGTGCCGCCGTCACTTCCCACGGGATCGTGGTGCCGTCGATCACACCCTTGGACAGCCCCTCTGGGATGGCCGGAACGGGCATGCCAACGGGGGTTGCGCCCACCTTCTCAAGCAGTTGGTTGGCCAGACGCGATCCGCCACGGATCTTGAGACCCTGCATGTCGGCGGGGGTGCGGACTTCCTTGTTGGTGTGGATCAGGCCGGGGCCGTGCACCCATGTGCCCAGGATATGCACATCCTTGAACTCGGTGTCCTTCATGTGCTTTTCGAACATTTCCCAATAGGCGCGGGATGCCGCGCGGGCGTTCGTCATCATGAAGGGAAGCTCGAAGACTTCGGTGCTGGGATAGCGGCCGGGCGTATAGCCGACCACGGTCCAGACGATGTCGGCCACGCCGTCGATGGCCTGGTCCATCAGCTCGGGCGGGGTGCCGCCAAGCTGCATCGAGGGGTAACGCTCGACCTTGATCCGGCCTTCGCTGTCGGCTTCGACCTTGTCGGCCCAGACATCCAGCACCAGCTTGGGCACATTGGCCTGCGGCGGCAGGAACTGGTGCAGGCGCAGCGTGACGTCCTGCGCGGCGGCGGCAGTCGCGCCCATGCCGAACGCAAGCGCCGCAGCGCCGGCCAGTTGCAGAAATGATTTGCGTGTGATGGTCATTATGGTCCTCCCTGATGACCCGATAGCTCCGCGTTGATCGCGTCGTCTGACTCGGGCGTCCCTGCGAAATTGCTATTGCAGATAACTATTATTGTCACCTGTCTTTGTAACTATCGCCGCCGCATTCGCCTATGGGTTGATCCGGACGGACAACCGCCATCACGGAAAACACGTCCGCATGACATTGTTCCAAAAGGGGGGTGATGGTGGCGTGAGGTGGACTTGAACCACCGACCTAACGATTATGAGTCGTTCGCTCTAACCAACTGAGCTACCACGCCATCGGCGCGGGGAGTATGCCAATGCCCACCCCCCGTCAAGGCAAGAAATGCCTCAATCCTGCCGAACCGTGTCGATCATCAGTTGCACATTGTCCGGATCGGCGTCGGGCGTGATCCCGTGCCCGAGATTGAAGATGTGCGGCCCCTTGGAAAACGCCTTCACGATGGCGCGCGTCTCGTCGATCAGGGGCTGGCCGCCCGTCACCATGTGGCGCGATGCAAGGTTGCCCTGCACGCAGCCATCGACCTGCACATGGGATGCCGCCCATTGCGCATCGACCGAATTGTCCAGCGCCACGCAATCGACGCCGGTCGCGCGGGCGAACCCGACATATTTCTCGCCCGCCTCCCTCGGGAAGCCGATGATCGGAACATGCGGATAGCGCGCTTTCAGCGCCGCTGTGATCTCGCGCGCAGGCTCAAGCGCGTATTTGTCGAAATCAGCACCTTTCAGCGATCCCGCCCAACTGTCGAATATCTTGACCACCTCTGCGCCCGCGTCGATTTGCGCGGCAAGATAGTGGATGGTGGCCTGTGTGATCCGCGCCATCAACGCCTCGAACAGGGGGCGGTCTTCGTCCTTGAGCTTGTGCGCCGGTGCCTGGTCGGGCGTACCTTGGCCGGCGATCATATAGGTGGCCACGGTCCACGGCGCGCCGGCGAACCCGATAAGCGTCGTCTCGGCCGGCAATGCGCCGGACAGGATCCTGACCGTCTCATAGATGGGGTTCAGCGTGTCGTGCACATCCTCCGCCGGGCCCAGCTTGTCGAAATCCGCCTGGCTGGTGATGGTGCTCAGGCGCGGCCCCTCGCCGGTGACGAACCACAGATCGGCGCCCAGCGCCTGCGGAACCAGCAGGATATCCGCAAACAAGATCGCCGCATCGAACCCGTAGCGGCGAATGGGCTGCAACGTGACTTCGGCCGCCAGTTCCGGGTTGTAGCACAACGACAGGAAATCCCCGGCCTGCGCCCGCGTCGCCTTGTATTCCGGCAGATAGCGGCCAGCCTGCCGCATCATCCAGATCGGCGGCGTGCTGAGTGTCTCGCCCGCCAGCGCGCGCAGAATGGTTTTGGTTTCGGCCATCGGTATCCCCCGGTTCAAGTGCTGCAACCGTTGGTCCGCGTCCCGTGCGCCGATGTCAAGACGGTGGCGGGTTGTCAGGGTAAAATGACACGCCTAATGATAGCGCCATGACAGTCACGCTCCCTTCCCCCGATGCACCGCTCAAGATCGGCACCCGCGGCTCTCCGCTGGCGCTGGCACAGGCCCACGAAACCCGCGCGCGCCTGATGGCGGCGTTCGATCTGCCGCAGGATGCCTTTCGCATCGTGGTGATCAAGGTGACGGGCGACGCGATCCAGGACCGTCCCCTGAAGGAAATCGGCGGAAAGGGCCTGTTCACCCGCGAGATCGAGGAAGACCTGATCGCCGGCCGCATCGACATCGCGGTCCATTCGATGAAGGACATGCCGACGCTGCAACCCGAGGGGCTGATCCTGGATACGTACTTGCCGCGCGAGGACGTGCGCGATGCCTTTGTCGCCCCCGTGCTGTCGGCGCTGGATCAGCTTGAGCAGGGCGCGGTGGTGGGCACGTCGTCGCTGCGCCGCCGGGCGCAACTGCTGCACCGCAGGCCCGATCTGAACGTGGTCGAGTTTCGCGGCAACGTGCAGACGCGCCTGCGCAAGTTGGCCGAAGGCGTCGCCGACTGCACCTTTCTCGCTGCTGCCGGGCTGAACCGTCTGGGCATGGAAAACGTGCCCGCGACCCCCATCAGCCCGGACGACATGCTGCCCGCCGTGGCGCAGGGCGCCATCGGGATCGAACGCCGCATCGCGGATGCCAATACCGCCGAAATGCTGATGGCCGTCCATGACATTCACACAGGCCAGCGGCTGGCGGCCGAACGCGCGTTCCTGCTGCGCCTCGACGGCTCCTGCGAGACGCCGATCGCGGGTCTGGCGCAGCTTGACGGCGACACCCTGCACCTGCGCGGAGAAGTCCTGCGCCCCGATGGCAGCCAGTCGATCAGCGGTGACCGCACCGGCACGATCAGCGACGCGGCCGACATGGGCTTCGACCTGGCCGATGAACTTCTGGGCCGCGCGGGCGATGGGTTTTTCGACTGGCACGCCCGCGCCAAGTGACGGTGCGTTTGCCTTGACTGACCCCGCGACCGCCTGAGAGGATCACGGCGCACAGAGTTTCAGGAGAGCGCTGCATGACACCCGGCAAGACATACCTCTCCAGCGAAGAGATCCGCCCCCTCGCGGAACGGTCCGATCTGATGGGCCTGTGGCTGATCGTGCATTGCTGGGGCGTGATCGCGCTCAGCGTGGCGCTTTTCGCCGTTTGGCCAAACCCGCTGACCTTCCTCGTGGCAATCGTGCTGATCGGCTCGCGCCAGCTGGGCCTCGCCATCCTGATGCACGAGGCCGCGCATAACGCGCTGTTCAGGACGCGGCGCATCAACGAATTCATCGGCGAATGGCTGTGCGGGCGGCCCATCCTTGCGGAACTGGCAAGCTACAGGCACTACCACCTGACGCATCACCGGCATACCCAGTCCGACAAGGACCCGGACCTGCCGCTGTCGGCAAAATTCCCTACCAGCCACGCCAGCCTGCGCCGCAAGTTCATCCGCGATCTAACGGGGCAAACCGGCGTCAAACAGCTTCTGGCACAGATCGCGATGTCGGTCCGCCTTGCAGGCGACGATGACGCGATCGAGGCCGCGACCCAGGACGCCGCACAGGCCTTCAAGGCGCGCGACCTGTGGAAATCCTTTCCGGTGTTCATCGGCGTGATGGCCGTCATGGGGCTGACCGGGCAGTGGTGGTACGGGCTGGCCTTCTGGTTGTTGCCGTATCTGACCTGGTTTCAACTGGTTCTGCGCATCCGCAACATCGCAGAGCACGGCGCGACCGAGCAATCCGACAACCCGCTGCAGAACGTGCGCACCACGCTCGCCGGTCCCCTCGCACGGGCGCTGGTGGCGCCCTACTACGTGAACTACCACCTCGAACATCATCTCGTGATGCACATCCCCTGCTGGCAATTGCCGAAGATGCACGCCCTGCTTTGCCGCAAGGGCCTAGACGCAAAGATGCGCATCAGCGCCGGCTACCGCAGCGCGCTCGGCGAAGCGGGCTGGTAACCAATCAACCCCGGAATCTCACTCCACCGCCCTTACACCCATTTGGCCAGAGGCGGCAGGCTCATCAGTACCGCGTTGGCGTCATGGCCGGTCTCGAGCCCGAACTTGGTGCCGCGATCGTAGACCAGGTTGTATTCCGCATAGAGCCCGCGATGCACCAGCTGCGCGTCCTTGTCGGCGTCGCTCCATGCCTGCACCCGACGTTTTTCGACCAACGGTAGATAGGCGGGCAGGAACGCGCGGCCGATATCCTGCGTCAGCGCGAAATCCGCCTCCCAGTCGCCGGTGCAATGGTCATCCATGAAAATGCCGCCGACGCCCCGCGCCCGGTTGCGATGGGGGATATAGAAATACTCGTCCGCCCAGGCCTTCAGTCGCGGATAAAGATCGCTGCCGTGCGGGTCCAGATGCGCCTGCTGCTGCGCATGGAAATGCGCGGTATCCTCGGCGTATTCGATGCAAGGGTTCAGATCGGACCCGCCGCCGAACCACCACGCATGGGGCGTCCAGAACATGCGGGTGTTCATATGCACCGCCGGCGCATGCGGGTTTTGCATATGCGCCACCAGCGAAATCCCCGAGGCCCAGAACCGCGGGTCGTCCGCCATGCCGGGAATGCCCTTGCGCGCGGCCATCGCGGCCTGCGCCCGCGCGCCCAGGGTGCCATAGACGGTCGAGATATTGACGCCGACCTTCTCGAACACCCGCCCGCCACGCAGCACGCTCATCAATCCGCCGCCCGCGTCGCTGCCGTCTTCGCTGTTGCGGGTGGTCTGCGTCACCTCGAACCGGCCCGCGGGCGCATCGCGCATCGGGCCCGTGTCGTGGTTTTCCTCCAGCTCCTCGAAGGCCGTGACGATCTGGTCGCGCAAATCGCGAAACCACGCCGCCGCGCGGGTTTTCTGGGCCTCGAAATCATCGCTCATCGGGGGCAGGTCTCCTGTGTCACTCGTGCAGATCACCCTTCTAGACCGGTTTTCGGAGCGGCGCAAAGCGGGCAGTGCCCGCGCTCAGTGCACCGGCGCCGCGACCACGTCCAGAAGGCTGCGGCCACCGTCCACCGTCATCACCTCGCCCGTCATGAAGCCGGAACTTTCCGCCGCCAGGAACTGCACCGCCTCGACCAGTTCCGAGGGCGGCGCGATCCGGCCAAGCGGCGTGTGTGTGCGAATATCCTCGCGGAACTCCGAATGCTCGATCATCGAGGTCTTGAGCGACGCGCTCATCACGGACCCGAAAGCGACGGCATTCACCCGGATCCGGTGCGGCGCCAGCGCAAGCGCCATCGAGCGGGTCATCTGTTCCAGCGCTGCGGCGGCGATGGAATAGCCCATCAGCTCGGGCCGGGTGTGGCGCGCCGCGATGGAGCTGAGGTTGATGATCGACCCCACCTGCCCCTCCGTTTGATCCTCGCTTTGCTTGATCATGCGGCGCGCGACCTGCTGCGTCAGTTGAAGCGCCGTCATCAGGTTCTGCTCCAGAAGCACCTGGACCGAATTGTCATCCACATCCAGAGCATCGGTCGGCATCACCTGCCGCGAGCCATTGACCAGAATATCCACTTGTTCGAACGCGTCGATGGTCGCGGACACCAGGTTGGCGATGGTCAGACGCTGGCGCAGATCCCCCGCGAAATAGCGCACGTTGCCTTCGTCAAGCTGATCGCCCCATTCTTCGTTCAGCTTTTTCTCGTCCATGTCCGCGCACATCACGTTGGCCCCCCGGTCCGCGAACTGACGCGCGATCGCAAGGCCGATGCCGTTCGCGGCCCCCGTGACGATGGCGGTCTTGCCTGAGATTGAAAAAGACATGGGTTTTCCTTTGTCTGTGGCGGCGCGAAACGCGCGTCAGCCCCGTTTGCGCGCGGGTCGCGCGGCGTGCAGCACCTTGAACCGGGCGTCGCCGCCCAGTTCGCTGACCTTCGCAAAATGCGCCTCTAGCGTGGTTTCATACGGCAAATGACGGTTCGCCACCATCCAAAGCTGTCCCTGCGGCGCCAAGATCCGCGCCGCCGACGCCACAAAGGCCTGCCCCAACGATGGATCGGCGGCGCGGCCCGTGTGAAACGGCGGGTTCATCACCACGCCGTCCATCTTGTGCGGGGGCTGCCAGAGGGTTGCGTCCGCCCAATGGAACGACGCGCGCGGATCGGTCACGTTTCGCCGCGCGCACTCGAGCGCCATGTGGTCGGCCTCGACCAGGTGCACGACCTCGACATCCGTTCGGGTCAGGACATGCGCCGCCAGGAATCCCCACCCCGCGCCAAGGTCCGCCACGGACCGTCCCAGTTTGGGCGGCAGATTGTCCACCAGCATCGCCGAGGCCGGATCGACGGCATCCGCCGAAAAGACGCCCGGCGCCGTCCAGAACCCACCGGCGGTCAGCGACGGCCCGGCGGCCCAATCCGCCACCGCGTCGGCCGCGGGGTCGCGGACCCAGAACATCTTGCCGTGCGCCTTTGCGATGGGGCCCTGAACCGCCAGGCGGCCGCGCACCGCCTTGAGCATCGAATCGACCCCGTCGGTCTTCTGCCCGTCGATGATCAGCACCTGCGGCGCCAGCGCCGCCGCGCGCGCGATCAGCGTCTGCGCCAGCGCCTTGGCGCGCGGCAGGCACACCAGCACCGCCGCACAGGGCGCGCCCGCTTCGGCGGCATCGACCACGCAGTTGTAGCCCTGCGCGGTGAAATGATCGAAGTCGGGTTTCAACGGCGCCACGACGACCACGCGGTCGCGCGGCAGGGCGGACAGATCGGCCTGTCCACCGGGATGCAACACGACGATGATCCCGCCATCAGGCAGCGCCAGACCGCCCGTACCCAGGGCCAGGGACAAACGCTGCGCCAACATTGTGTGTTATTCTTCTTTTTCCATGGTGCACTGCAGCGGGTGCTGATGGCGGCGCGCGAAATCCATCACCTGCGCCACCTTCGTCTCTGCGATCTCGTGACTGAACACGCCCACGACGGCCAGCCCTTTCTTGTGAACCGTCAGCATGATTTCGAACGCCTGGGCATGATTGAGCCCGAAGAACCGCTCCAGCACATGCACGACGAATTCCATCGGCGTAAAGTCGTCGTTCAAGAGCAAGACCTTGTAGAGCGGCGGGCGCTTGGTCTTGGGCTTGGTCGCGGTCAGAAGCGACGTGTCGTTGTCGTCATCTGATCGGTCCGACATCGTATGCGGGTCAAGGTGCATTTCTGCTCCGGTCTGGATCATGGTGGTGAGTCTGTTGGCAGTGTATATAACTTTTCTGACCACTTAGAAAAGAGGGGAGCCCGACGATGCGCCGATCGGTCACGTGTATAGGGTTCGATGCCGACGACACGCTGTGGCACAACGAACGCTTCTTTCAATTGACGCAGGCGCGCTTTGCCGACCTGCTGCGCGACTACACCGACCAGGACAGGCTGATGGCACGGCTGCTGGAAGCCGAGAAGCGCAACCTGGGGCACTACGGGTTCGGCATCAAGGGCTTCGTGCTGTCGATGATCGAGACCGCGATCGAGGTGACGGAGGGCCGCGTGCCCGCCAGCGTCATCGCCGAATTGCTGCAGGCGGGCCGCGAAATGCTGCGCCATCCCGTCGAACTATTGCCCCACGCGCATGCGGCGGTGACGACCCTCAAGGCGACGCACCGCGTCGTTCTGGTGACCAAGGGCGACCTGCTGGACCAGGAGCGCAAGCTGGCGCAGTCGGGGCTGGACGATCTGTTCGACGCCGTCGAAATCGTGTCGGACAAGACGCCCCAGGTCTATGAACGGATCTTTGCACAACATGGCGACGGCCCCGCGCGCGGGCTGATGGTCGGCAACTCCATGCGATCGGACGTGCGCCCGATGATCGACGTGGGCGGTTGGGGCGTATTCATCCCACATGGGGCCACATGGGACATCGAACATGCGCCGCCCCCGCAAGACCGCAGCCGTTATGCCGAAATCGACAGCCTTGCCGACCTTCCGGGGCTGGTACGCGCGCTTGGTTAGCACCCAGACAAATGCGGCAAAAATGAGCCCGCATCCGCCATATTCCCGCCACATTCGCGGGTTTAGGGGGTGCGCAGGAACCACCCGCTAGATGTTGGACCAACGGGTTTAAAATCGCTCCGAAATCCTTGCAATCACAGGCTTTATCGAGATCGCATCCTGTGCTACGGTTTTCTCAATAAATTTGGTCAGCCGAGAAAATCGGCGGCACGAGGCAGAGAAAAAAGGCAGGTTATCATGCAGGTGCGGCACGCGCGGCCGGCTCGTCTAGGGCTATTCATTTTCCTTGCAGTCTGGATGTTGGTGATTGTCCCGCTCAGCGCGGCAGCGGCACCCTATGCCGCGCATGTGATCGACGCGCGCACCGGCGAAGTGCTTCATTCGCGCAATGCCGATACCCGGCTGCATCCGGCCTCGCTGACCAAGATGATGACGCTCTATATCGCGTTCGAGGCGGTGCAGCGGGGTGAAATTTCGCTCGACACCAAGGTCAAGATCTCAAGAAACGCCGCGTCGGAGCCGCCCTCCAAGCTCGGCCTGCGATCCGGGCAGACCATCGCGTTCCGTTACCTGATCCGCGCCGCCGCGGTGAAATCGGCCAACGATGCCGCCACCGCCATCGGAGAGGCGATCGAAGGGTCCGAGGCGGCGTTTGCGCGGCGCATGAACCGCACGGCAAAGGCGCTGGGAATGACCCGCACCACCTTCAAGAACATGCACGGGCTGACCGAAAGCGGGCACATGTCCACCGCGCGCGACATGACCGAACTCGGGCGGCACCTGCTTTACGATTATCCCCAGTACTACAACCTGTTCTCGCGCACTTCGACCGATGCGGGCGTGCGGCAGGTGTCCAACACCAATCGCCGCCTGCTGGCCGCCTACAAGGGCGCGGACGGGATCAAGACGGGCTACACCCGCGCGGCGGGCTTCAACCTCGTGGCTTCGGCCGAGCGGGGCCACGAACGCGTCATCGCGACGGTCTTTGGCGGCACATCGACAACCGCGCGCAACGCCCGCGTGGCCGAGCTTCTGGACATGGGCTTTCGGCGCGCGCCAAGCCGGGCGCCGATCAACAAACCAGACGCCCCGGTCTATGCGAACGTCGACGACGGCGCGGCCGGCAAGACGATCCGCCTCATGACGGCGGTCAAATCCAGCAAGCGCCCCGTGCTGCGCCCCGGCACCGCCCCGGTGCTGATGGCAGCCGTCGTTCCCACCACGACCGTCCTGCCCGAAGACATCACGACCGCTCTGGTCGAGGCGCAACAGACGACTGCCGCCGAAGACACGCAAACGGCACTGGCAGTTGCGGCAACCTCGATCCGCCCCGAAGTGCGCCCGGCGAGCCTGGTCATGGCCAGCGCCCCGGCCGAAAAAACGCTGGAACCCGAAGTGGTCACGCGGCTGTCAACGTCCGGCGGACGGCACTGGGGCATCAACGTCGGTCGCTATCCCAGCAAGTACAAGGCCGAGCGCGTTCTGCTGACCACGGCACTGACCGAAATGGCATCGCTGGATGGAAGCCTGCGCAAGGTCGTGCGTCGCCCGCAGGGGTTCGACGCGAATTTCCTCGGCATGACCCGCGACAGCGCCGATCTGGCCTGCCGCAGGCTTCAGGCGCGCAATATCAGCTGCTTCATGATCGGTCCGCCCTCCTGATCTGACATTGCCCGATCAGGCGCGGGCCGCGTCTGCTCCGCCATCGGCGTCCCGCTCCCTGCGCAACCAGCGCAGGAAATCGCGCAGCGCCTGGCGCGGAACGCCCGACCGCGTGACGATGTGATAGCCCGCATCGGGCCTGTCCTCGGTGAACAGAAGTTTTAGCCGCCCCGCCTGCAGATCCGGCTCCACAAAGGCGCGGATCGTGACGGCGATGCCCTGCCCGTCGCGCGCACCATCCAGCAGCAGATTGCCGGGCACCTGCATCAACCCCTTCGCGATACCGCCCCCCACGCCCTGACGACGCAGCCAGTTGCTGCTTTCCGTCGTGCCGAATTCTTCCAGCCACGGAAAGGCGCGCAGGTCTTCGGGCGACGTGATCGGCGCATCGCCCACCAGGGACGGGGCCGCGACCACGACCATCGGCGATTGCAGCAAGGGCTCCGCCTCGAGCCCGGCGAAGGGCCCCGCCCCATAGCGGATCGCCACGTCGATGCCATCGGCGCTGAGTGTGACGATCTGCGGCGTCGGGTTCAGCATCAAATCGATGTCGGGATGCAACGCGCGGAACCTGGGCAGGCGCGGCATCAGCCAACTGGCCGCAAAGGTCGGCGTGGCCGAAATCTGCAGCGCCCGCGCATCGCGTGCGCCCGTGGCCTCCTGCGCCGCCTGGATCATCGCTGCGAACCCGGCGCGCAATGCATTGGCAAGCTGATCGCCCGCCGCTGTCAGGCGCAGTGCGCGCCCGGTGCGGTCCAGCAACGCCACGTCCAGATGTGTCTCGAGCGTACGCAATTGCTGGCTGATCGCGGCATGACTGACCCCCAGCGCCACGCCCGCATCCACCACATTTCCCGCTTCGGCAAAAGCGGCAAAGGCCCGCAACGCGGACAAAGGTGGCAGGCTGCGCCAATCCATATGTTATTTTTCCTTACATTCGACAACAAAGCATGAGTCGCATGAATCCACTTTTGCATCAATATGCGAAAGCACAAACACATAACCGAAAGGACAGACCATGTTAGGAATTTATGCAAGAATCCTGATGACCGCCACCCGCACCGGCAGCGTCGCGTTGCGCGATGCACCTCCCGCCAAGGCAACAAAGCCCGAGCGCCGCTGGTTGCGCGGCGCAAAGACAGGTTGCACTGACCGGGCGAAGTTCTAACCTTCGCGAAACTTTTTAGGAGACGACCCAATGACAGATCGCGCGCTTATCCTGGTGGACATTCAGAACGACTATTTCGACGGCGGCCTTTGGCCGGTTGACCAGATGGCGCAGGTCGCCCAGACCGCCGCCGCCGTGCTGGACCGCGCCCGCGCCGCCGGCGATCTGGTGATCCATGTCCACCACGAGGCCGGCAGCGAGACCGCCCCGTTTTTCCGCCCCGGCACGCAAGGGGCGGACATTCACTCCAGCGTCGCCCCGCAAGACGGCGAGGCCACGGTGCTGAAACATCGCCCCAACAGCTTTCACGACACCGACCTGCACGCGCGTCTGCAGGCGGCGGGTGTCACCAAAGTCACGATCGTGGGCGCGATGACCCAGATGTGCATCGACGCCACCGCACGCGCGGCGCGCGATTTGGGCTACGAGGTGACGCTCGTCGCCGACGCGTGCGGCGCGAAATCGATCGCCTACGGCGACACCAAGCTGACCGCCGAACAGGTTCAGGCCGCGTTCATGGCGCCGCTGTCCATGTCCTATGGCAAGGTGGTGATGGCTGCCGACCTCGACTGAGACCGCGATACCGCAGGCCGCGTCAGTGCGTGGCCTGCAGCAAGGTGCGGGTGTAGTCGGTCTGCGGGTTTTCGAACAGATCGTCCGAGCGGCCCTGCTCCACCACGTTGCCTTCCTTCATCACGATGACCTGATGAGACATCGCGCGCACGACCTTGAGGTCGTGACTGATGAACAGGTAGGCCAGCCCGTACTTGGCCTGAAGGTCGCGCAGCAGATCCACGATTTGGACCTGGACCGTCATGTCGAGCGCGCTTGTCGGCTCGTCCAGCACCAGCAGGCTGGGACGCAGCACCATGGCGCGCGCGATCGCGATGCGCTGACGCTGTCCGCCGGAAAATTCGTGCGGGTAACGGTCCATCGTCGCCGGGTCGAGACCCACCTCGACCATCACCTCGCGCACGAGATCGCGCTGGTCGCGGTCCGGGTCCACCTTGTGCACCGTCAACCCCTCGGCGATGATCTGCGCACAGGTCATGCGCGGGCTCAGGCTGCCGAAGGGGTCCTGAAACACGATCTGCATATCCTTGCGCAGCCGCCGCAGATCGCGCGTCGACCAGGCGCGCACATCCTCGCCCTTGTAGCTGATTGCGCCTTCGGACGCGATCAGCCGCATGATCGCCAGCGCCATCGTCGTCTTGCCCGACCCGCTTTCGCCAACGATGCCCAGCGTCTCGCCCGCGCGCACCTGCAGGGTCGCGTCATTCACCGCCTTGACGTATCCGGTGGTTCGCCGCAGCAGCCCGGTCTGGATCGGGAACCAGATTTTCAGGTGTTCCGTTTCCACGACCGTCGGCGCGTCCTGCGGCACCGGTTCGGGCTGTCCCGCAGGTTCCGCGCTCAACAGCTTGAGCGTATAGGGATGCTGCGGATTGGCGAAAATCTCGGTCGTGGGCCCGCTTTCGACGATTTCACCGTCCTTCATCACACAGACGCGGTCGGCGATCCGCCGCACGATGCCCAGATCATGCGTGATGAACAAAAGCCCCATGCCCAGCCGGTCCTTGAGATCCTTGAGCAGGTCCAGGATCTGCGCCTGTATCGTGACGTCGAGCGCGGTCGTCGGCTCGTCCGCGATCAGCACGTCAGGCGTATTCGCCAGCGCCATGGCGATCATCACGCGCTGCCGCTGCCCGCCCGACAACTGGTGCGGATAGGCGGTCAGCCGGCTTTCGGCGTCGCGAATGCCCACCTGCTCCATCAGCTCCAGGATACGCGCCCGCGCCTGCGGCCCCGCCACGCCCTGATGCAGCGCGAGGCTTTCGCCCAACTGCCTTTCGATCGTGTGCAGCGGATTGAGCGAGGTCATCGGCTCTTGAAAGATGAAGCTGATGTCGTTGCCGCGCACCTTGCGCAGGCGCGCTTCGTCCGCGCCGATCATCTGCTGACCGTCATAGGTGACGGAACCGGTGACCTCGGCGCTGTCGCCCAGCAAGGACACGGTGGACAGCGCCGAGACGGATTTGCCGGAACCGCTCTCTCCCACGATCGCGACCGTCTCGCCTCGTTCGAGGGAAAAACTGACCCCGCGCACGGCATGGGTCACGGCGCCGTCCTGCCGAAACCGCACGTGTAGATCGCGAACATCCAGTAGAGCGGTCATTCAAAGGTCTTTCTGGGGTCGAACGCGTCGCGGATGCCCTCGAAGATGAAGACGAGCAGCGACAGCATGATGGCAAAGGTGAAGAAGGCCGTGAAGGCAAGCCACGGCGCCTGCAGGTTCTGTTTGGCCTGCAAGGTCAACTCCCCCAGGCTGGGTGCCGAAGACGGCAGGCCGAAGCCGAGAAAATCGAGAATCGCCAGCGTCGAGATCGTCGAGGTGATGATGAAGGGCAGCATGGTCAGCGTCGCCACCATCGCGTTGGGCAGCATGTGCCGGAACATGATCGTCAGGTTGCTGACGCCCAGTGCCCGCGCCGCCCGCACGTACTCGAGATTTCGCGCACGCAGGAATTCGGCCCGCACGACCCCTACCAGAGAGGTCCACGAGAACAGCACCAGCAGGAACACCAGCAGCCAGAAACTGCGCCCCAGGATCGCGAACATGATGATGATCACGTAAAGCGATGGCGTGGAGGACCAGATTTCGATCACCCGCTGAAAGATCAGATCGAGCCAGCCGCCAAAGAAACCCTGAAGCGCGCCGGCGAAGATGCCGATCAGGCTGGCGGCCCCGGTGACAATCAGCGTGAAGAAGATCGACAGCCGGAAGCCATGCACCACCCGCGCCAGCACGTCGCGCTTGGTCCCGTCGGTGCCCAGCAGGTTCTGGCGATTTGGCGGCAGGGGCGCGGCGCCGGGCCGATCCACCGCCGTGTCAAAGGAATAGGGGATCAGCGGCCAGATGGCCCAGCCCTTGTCGATCGTCTCTCCCGCGATCACGCCATCCTGCGCATCGGCGATGTACCCTTCCGGATCGTCGAAACACAGGTCCAGCCCGCCGGTCTCGATCAGGCATTTCACCTCCGGGTCGCGGTACACCGCTTCGGTCTGGAAATCGCCGCCGAACTCGGTCTCGGGATAGAAATTCCAGATCGGCGTATAGAGCTGACCGCGATATTGCACCAGGATCGGCTTGTCGTAGGCCACGAATTCCGCCATCAGCGAAATCCCGAACAGCACCGCAAAGATGCACAGCGACCAGAACGCGCGGCGGTTGCGCTTGAAGTTGCGCCAGCGGCGTTGGTTCAGGGGCGACAGGAACCCGCGCTTGGGCTGTTGTGTGACGGGGGGCGGTGCGTCCTGGCCGGGGGCGTTCTGCGGCAGGGGATCGATCTGCGCCATGGCTCAGCCCTCCCGCCGCTCGAAGTCGATGCGCGGATCGACCAGCACATACATCAAATCCGACAGCAGCCCCACCACAAGGCCGATCAGGCCAAAGATGAACAGCGTGCCGAACACGATCGGATAGTCGCGCGCGACTGCCGCCTCGAACCCCAGACGGCCAAGGCCATCGAGCGAAAAGATCGTCTCGATGATCAGCGACCCGCCAAAGAACACACCGATGAACACCGCCGGAAAGCCCGCGATCACGATCAGCATCGCATTGCGGAACACATGGCCATACAGCACCGCGCGCTCAGACAGGCCCTTGGCGCGGGCGGTCATCACGTAGTGTTTCTTGATCTCGTCGAGAAAGCTGTTCTTGGTCAGCAGCGTGAGCGTGGCAAAGGCCGAGATCGTGGAGGCCAGAACCGGCAGCGTGATGTGCCAGAAATAATCCCCGATCTTGCCCAGCAGGCTAAGCTCTTCGAAGTTGTCGGACGTCAGCCCGCGCAACGGAAATATTTGCCAATAGGACCCGCCCGCAAAGAGCACCAGCAGCAGGATCGCGAACAGGAACCCAGGAATCGCATAGGCCGCGATGATCGCGCCGCTGGTCCAGGTGTCGAAACTGCTGCCGTCCCTGACCGCCTTGCGGATGCCCAGGGGAATCGACACCAGATACGCGATCAGCGTGGACCACAGGCCCAGCGTGATGGACACCGGCAACTTCTCCTTGACCAGTTCGATCACCGAGATCGACCGGAAATAGCTGTCGCCGAAATCCAGCCGCATGTAGTTCCACATCATGTTCAGGAACCGCTCAACCGGCGGCTTGTCAAAGCCAAATTCACGCTCAAGCTCGGCGATGAATTCCGGCGGCAGGCCGCGCGCGCCGACATATTGGCTGTCGTTGCTCGACAGATCCGAATTGCCCGCGTCCGCCCCCGACCCGGCAAAACCTTCGAACACGTCGCCGCCGCCCTGAATACGGGCGATCGCCTGTTCCACCGGGCCGCCAGGCACGAATTGCACCAGCGCGAAATTGATCAGCATGATCCCCACCAGCGTCGGGATGATCAGCAGCAACCGTCGAAGAATATAGGCGCCCACGCGTCTACCTCAGTGCGCCGGCGGCGCGCAGGGCCTCGGCCTTGTCCTGATTGTACCACCAGAAATCAAGGAACCCCAAAGCATAGGGCGGCAGCACCTGCGGGTGCTCGTACTGGTCGTAATAGGCCACCCAGAAACTGTCGTTATACCACGTGGGGATCATGAAGAATTCGTAGCGCAGCGCCCGGTCCAGCGCGCGCAGGGTGGTGTCCTCTTCCTCGGCGCTTTGCGCCAGCAGCGAGGCTTCGATGATCGCATCGACCATCGGTGAGGCCAGGCCCGCCGGATTGAACAAGCTGTATTCCGCGGCCTCGGACCCGTAGCGCTGCGCAAGGCCCGTGCCTGTGCCCAGAAACGCCGCGTAGGAATCATAGACCATGTCGTAATCCCGGTCGCGTTCGCGGCTGGTGTACTGGCTGGCGTCCACCGCCTCCAGCGTGACCTGTATCCCCATCGCCTCGAGGTTGGACAGGAAGTTTTCGACCACCGCGCGCAGCGTGGACGACCCGGCGGAATTGAGCAGGAACGTCAAGCGCAGCGGTTGACCCTGCGCATCGCGGCGCAGCCCGTCATCGCCCACCGGCCAGCCCGCCTCGTCCAGCAGTTTCATCGCGCGGCGCAGGTTGCGACGATCAAGCAGACGATCCGCGTTCGATTCATGCGGCACGACCGCCGGTTCGGTCAGCATCTCGGCCGGAACCACGTCACCGAGCGACTTCAGGAACGCAAGCTCGGCGCCCTGCGGGACGCCCTCCGCCATCAGCTTGGTGTCCTGCGTGAACGACGCACGCGGCTTGAACAGGCCGAATTGCAAACTCTCGTTGGTCCATTCAAAGTTGAAGCCCAGCGCAACGGCCTGCCGCACCCGCTTGTCCCGCAGCACCTCGCGACCAAGGTTGAAAACGATGCCCGAGGGCGTGGGCGGCGATCCGTCGGGCAGTTCCTTCTTGACGATCAGCCCCTCGTTGACCTTGGGAAAATCATAGGCTGTGGCCCATTGGCGCGAATTGCCTTCAGTGCGAAAGGTGTATTCCCCCGCCTTGAACGCTTCGAAGGCGGCATTTTCATCGCCGAAATATTCCACCCGGATCGTATCGAAATTGTGGCGGCCCACGTTGATCGGCAGATCCCTGGCCCAATAGTCCGGGTTGCGCTTGTAGACGATCCGCCGGTTCACATCGACGCTGTCGATCATGTAGGGCCCCGACCCCGGCGAGACATCGAGCCGGCTTTCATCGAGACCATAACCGGTCTTTTCATACCACGCCTTGGAATAGACCGGCACGCCGCCGACCTGGTCGATCAGGCTGCGCCTGGAGATGCCTTCGGCAAAAAAGAACTTGATCGTATGGTCGTCGATCACTTCGGCATTGGGGATGCGTTTGCGCACCGCGTCACCATAGGATTTCAGGCCCTCATCCAGCAAAAGGTTATGGCTGAACAGCACGTCATGCGCGGTCACGGGCGTGCCGTCGGAAAACCGCGCTTCGGGGCGCATGTGGAAAATCACCCATTCCTTCGACGCCGGATATTCCACCCGCTCGGCCAGCAGACCGTATGCTTCGCCGTACGCATCCGCAGGAGCCGATCCGCCCTCGGCCGGCATTTCGCCCAGCAGGCTTTCGTAGATCATCCACGACAAGGTGCCGGCACGCCCCTTGCGGCTGTAGGGGTTCATCGAATCAAACGTGCCCAGCGCGGAAAACGCGATCTCGCCGCCCTTGGGGGCATTGGGGTTCACGTAGTCGAAATGCGGAAAATCCGGCGGATAGCTCAGATCGCCGTAGAACGAATACCCATGGCTGACGATCATTTCACCGTCTTGCGCGCGCGCGGCAGAGGCCCAGACCAAAGCGGCGAGCGCCCAGATCAGCACGGCCCCGACAAGCGACCCTGTCAGGCTTGGGCTGCGGGTCATCGCGGGGCGGGCGGATCGTATCATCTGGCGCGGTCTCCTGTGGGGGGCCCGGATCTGTGGGCGCGTGGTGATTGGATGTAAGCTAACGGGGCAACGCGCCAAGTTACAAGTTGCGAAAATGTGATCTTGGGGCCGCCGCGCGTCGCCTGCCCACGAAAAAGGCCGCCTGCATCCCAGCAAGCGGCCCCTGTCGGTCGTTACGATCCGGATCAGTTGTCGAGGCTGTCGAGATAGGCGATCAGGTTGGCGCGGTCTTCGACCTTCCTCAGACCGGCAAAGCCCATCGACGTACCCGGTGCCCAATCGCTCGGCTTTTCGAGAAAGCCGTTCAGGTTCTCAGGGCTCCATTCGCCTTCTTTTTCGGACAATGCGCCGGAGTAGGAGGTATAGCCGTCGGCGCCCGCAATATCGCGGCCCACGACACCATAAAGGTAAGGACCGACACCATTGGCGCCCTCTTCCAGCTTATGGCAGGCGCTGCACTTGCGGAACACGTTGGCGCCCTTGTCGATGTCGGCGGTTGCCAGAACCTCGTCAAAGCTCGGTCCGCCCGCGACCTCTTCGGTGCTTTCGGCTTCGGCCACTTCGATCACGTAGGACGCTTCGCCATGCGCCTCCACATGGTACATCTCCTCCGCGGCCCACTTGCCCAGCAGGAAGACGAGCAAGGCGCCGCACAGGCCGCTTGCAACTTTGGTAAAGGTCATCGTGTCAAACATTGGTGTCAGGTCCATTGCTATGCGTTTGGGCGGTATCTATTGCTTCACCTTGGCGCTGGCAAGGTGTAGTTACCGCGACCAAACGCCCTGCCTGCCCTTTCAAGACGCAAGAAAGCCCCGAACATGAGCGCACAGACCCCCGCCCGCATCGCCTTTCAGGGAGAATTGGGCGCCTATAGCCACGAGGCCTGCCGCACCGCGCGGCCCGACATGTCGCCCGTGCCCTGCGCCACGTTCGAGGATGCGATCGATGCCGTGCGGCGCGGCGACGCGGAACTGGCGATGCTGCCGGTGGAAAATTCGACCTATGGCCGGGTCGCCGACATCCATTCGCTTTTGCCGCAATCGGGCTTGCACATCATCGAGGAAGCCTTTGTTCGGGTGCATATCAATCTGCTGGCCCTGCCCGGAACGGCGATCGCGGACGTGAAATCCGCGATGAGCCATACCGTTCTGCTGGGACAGTGCAAATCGTTCCTGGCCGGGCACGGTATCAAGCGGGTGACCGGGGCGGATACGGCCGGGTCGGCCAAGGATGTGGCGGCCCTTGGCGATCCCTCGATGGCGGCACTGGCCAGCGAACTGGCAGGCGAAATCTATGGCCTCGACGTTCTTGCCCGCCATATCGAGGATCAGGGCAACAACACCACGCGGTTCCTGTTGATGTCGCCGCAGGCCGACCATACCCGACGCGGCGCACACGGCATGATCACCAGCTTCGTCTTCGAGGTCCGCAACATACCCGCCGCGCTGTACAAGGCGATGGGCGGCTTTGCCACGAACGGCGTGAACATGACCAAGCTCGAAAGCTACATGGTCGGCGGATCTTTCACCGCGACGCAGTTCTACGCCGATATCGAAGGCCACCCCGAGGACCCGCCGGTGCGCCGCGCACTGGAGGAATTGGATTACTTCACCAACATGATCGAAATCCTCGGCGTCTATCCCGCGCACCGCGACCGCAACTGACCCCGCGCGCGCCGCTATCCGTGCGATGGCAGCCCGAAGACATCGATGTCGGAGGGCGTCAGCAGTCGGGCAGAGGCGACGAAACCGGCCCCGCCGTGGCGCACGACGATGACCTGCGGCGCGCTCAGATCAAACTGCGTGCCTGCGACCTCGATCGCGGCGCCGTCTTGCGTCATCGCGAACCCGACACGCCCGGCGCCGGAAAATTCGCGGTAGCCTTCGCCGCTGTTGGCGTTCCATCCGCCGCCGGCCGAGGGCCGATCGACCTGAAACCACACGACCGCAAGCCGCCGGTCGGTGCCATGGCGAAAGATATAGTCGAACGGACGGCCCTGGTGTTCGGCCGACCATGAACCATAGGTAGGCAACGCGCTTTCTCCTCCTGCCGCAAGTCCGGACGCGGCGAACAGCAGCAGCGACATCGCGCCCGCCCGCGCAAGCATCAGTACGGGCACCACCAGAAATCCCTGCGCAGGCAATTTCCCTGACCGTCGCCAAAATGATGGTAGGTCCGCTTGAACCGCTTTTCGTCGATCCCGAACAGCGCCGCCACCTGGGCCAGTTCGGCTTCGCTGCATCCGCATTTCTGATCCAGATCGCCGAAATAGATCCTGCTCAGCCCGCCCGCTTCGTCGAAATCCAAGGATTGCCGGAAGAACGCCAGATCGGCCGGGTCCAGCTTTTTCAACGGCGACCGGTCAAAGCCTTCGGACGTACAATAATCGTCGAACATACTGCGAGATGTAATCATCTGCCTCTCCCTCGATCAAAATATAGGAAAAACATGTCCGCTGGCATACGACCGGTCAAGGCTTTTGCGGTGCCGTACCCGAGGTGTAGCGATCTTCCAGCGACTTGGCGTATTCCGCGACGCGCAGTTTGTAGCGCTTGGTCAGGGACGACTTGGCCAGCTTCAGCGATTGGACGAGAAGCCGCGCCGACAGATTGTGCGGCACCAGCCCGAAATCGACCAGCACCCGGGTCCGATTGCGCGCCAACGCCATCAGCTCAAGCCGCATCGTGCCCGACAGCCCTGTCGATGTGCTCAGCAGCTCCATCTCGCTGGGGTGATCGAACTTGATCATCTCGATACGAACCTGACGCTGCTTGCCGCGCAAGGCAAAGGCGGCGTCCCACATCATGCCGACGCTTGGTTTGCGCAGCGTATCGACGCGCTGCACCTCGGCGCCCCGGCGCATCGCCGACCGCTCGAAGCCTTCGAAATCGCAGAGCATCGCGAACACGGCATCAATCGGCGCTTCAATATCTTCTTTCGTGGAAAATTTCATCGCCTGCTCGTTTCTTAATGTTGGTTAACGCTATAGTTGCGTTAATCCAGTGTGTCCGCAAGCCAGTTCTCCAGCAAGAAATGCGCGATCGCGCCCTTGCGCGCAGGCAGCATCGTGGGGTGGTCACCGGCAAAAGCCTGCATCATCTCCTCGCGCGGCACCCACATCGCATCCTCGATCTCGACAGGGTCGATGGTGATCTTTTCGCTGACCGCCTCGCCCGCGCAGCCAAACATCAGTGACGCCGGGAACGGCCAGGGCTGGCTGGCCAGGTAATCGACCGCGCCCACCTCGACCCCGGTTTCCTCGAACACCTCCCGGCGGACAGCGGCCTCCAGGGTTTCGCCCGGCTCCACAAAACCCGCGAGCAGCGAATACATGCCCTGCGGCCACCCCGGCGACCGCCCCATCAGCACCGAATTGCCCCGCGTGATCAGCATGATGACCACCGGATCGGTGCGTGGAAAATGCGAGGTTCCGCAGGCCGGGCATCTGCGGTTCCATCCTGCCTGCTGGACATCGCTGGGCGCGCCGCAGCGTGAACAGAACCGATGTGCCTCGTGCCAGCCCAATATTGCCTTGGCCGTTGCGGCAAGTTCGGCGTCGCGCGGGCTGAGCCATGACATGACCCGGCGCAATTCGGCAAAGGCCATCGTGTCGGGCAGGGCCGGGTGGCGCTGTTCGCTCGGATCATGGAACGCCCCGAGCGTGGCCATGTCCGCGCCCTCGGGCACCCAATGCGCCAGATCGAATGCGAACCGCGGCGCGCCGTCTTCGCGACCCAGCAGAATGACGTCACCCGCCGCACCGGCCAGCACCGCATGATCCAACGGCAGGCGCACCAGCTCGGCCGGGTTTTGCGGCGCGATCAGCGGCTTGCCCCGCCAGAACAGGATCGCCCGCGCATCCGGCTGTGAACGGGCCGCCGCCACCGCCGCGTCATCTGCCCGGATTTCGCCCGCCCGGTCAAAGGCGGAGCCGCCAAATGTCACTGTTTCCGCGTGTCGCATCTGATTGTGTCCGTGTTGATCGTTACTGTATCCGCGCTGTCGGGCACAACGAGTGGCACGCAAGGTTGGCTCGTGCAATCCCCTCGTGCAATCGCCCCGACGGCGTTCGCGTGAAACGGCCCTTGCACCCCATGCTGCGTTCTGTAGGTTCACAACACAGGCTAAGGTTGTCTCGAGGGGCGGAAAATCTCTGATTAGGGGTGGTAGGGATGCCGAATTCCCAATCGCGAACCGGCACAGTCGGCGGGCGTCTGCGGCTGCTGGCGACCACGGATATTCATATGGCCCTGCTTGGGCACGACTATGTCACCGACCGTGCGCTGGCGACCGGCGGTCTGGCGCGGCTTGCCCCCCTGATCGCCACCGCTCGTGCCGAAGCGCATGACGAAGGTGCCGCATGCGTCCTGTTCGACAACGGCGACCTGCTGCAAGGCACGCCTTTGGGCGATCACCTGTCCGCGACCCCCACCGATCCGCCGAATCCGGTTTCCGCCTGCCTCAATCATCTTGGCTATGACGCGATCGGGTTGGGCAACCATGACTTCGACCACGGGTTGCCATATCTGGCGCAGATGATGCAGCACTTGCGGATGCCGGCGATCAGCACGAACCTGGCATGCCGCGATTTGCCGCGCCTGCAGGCCGGCGTCATCGTGACCCGCGACATGGCGCGCACGACGGCCCCGGGCGCGCCGCCGCTGCGCATCGGCGTTCTGTCGGTGTTGCCGCCCCAGACAACGCAGTGGAACCGCCACCACATCGGCGAGAAAGCGGCCACCCGGCCCCCGATCGAGGCACTGGCCACGGCCGTTCCGGCGCTGCGCGCGGACGGGGCCGATCTGGTGATGGTGCTGGCGCATCTTGGCATAGGCGGCCCCGCAAGCGGACCGGGCAGCGAAAACGCCGCCGAAGCCATCGCGGCGCTGGACGGTGTCGACGCGGTCATCGCCGGGCATACGCATCGCCGGTTCCCGGGGCCGGATCACTTGGGTGTCGCCGGCGCGGATCCGTCCAACGGCACCCTGAACGGAACCCCCGCCGCAATGCCCGGCGCCTTTGGCCGTGATCTGGCGGTGATCGATCTGGATCTGGTGCACGAGGGGGGGCGGTGGCGTGCGCGCGCCCACAAGACGCAGTTGCGACCGTCGCCGCGCGACGGGCCGCAGGATGCGGATCTTGTCGGCGTGCTGACCCCGGCCCACAGTGCGACCCGGCAGGCCCTGGCCGCCCCGATCGGAAGCCTGAAGGCCACGATGCACAGCTATTTCGCGCGCGCCCGCCCCGGCCCGATCACCGCGTTGATCGCACAGGCGAAAATGGCCGTCCTCCGCGATGCGGTGGCGGGGGGGCCGGATGCCGATCTGCCTGTGCTCGCGTCGGCGGATGCGGCCCTGTCCGGCGGTCATGCGGGGCCCGATCACTTTATCCACCTGCGCGGCGGCGCGGTTGCGCAACGCGATATCGCGGGCCTGTGCCCCTATCCGAACTACGTCTGGGCGGTGCGGGCAACCGGCGCACAGGTCATCAACTGGCTGGAACACGCGGCGCGATTCTTTGCGCATCTGCGCGCCGGCGATCCCGATCAACCGCTGACCGATCCCACCGTGCCGGGTTTTCGGTTCGATACGCTCTATGGTCTTGATTACACCATCGACCCGACCCGCCCGCACGACCGGATCAGCGGTGTATCCTATCAAGGCAGGCCGGTGCGGCCCGGTCAGACCTTTCTGGTGGCCACCACGCAATTCCGTGCGGCGGGCGGCGGCGGGTATCATGTCTTTGACGACGACGCGCTGATGATCCGGGGCCAGACAACCCTGCGCGATGCGCTGGTCGCGTATCTCAGAACCCCCGACTGCGCCGCCGTACGCGGCGCGCCGCCCTGGCGGTTCAAACCGGGTCTCGGCGTTCAGGCCGTGCTGCACACCCACCCTGACGCGATCACCCACCTTGCCGATATCGCCGATCTGGCACCAACCCCCCTCGGCAAGACCGAAGACGGGTTCTTGCGTCTGCGCCTGTCGCTGTGATGTCTGCCGCGGGGCTTGCACCGGGCGCGCGCCTTGCCTATATGCAGCCATGAGAGGTTGGCGCGGGCAGGCGCCTCGCCAACCCGGTCAGATCCGGAAGGAAGCAGCCGTAACGAGCCCCGCTTGGGTCGTTGTCCAGCCTCTCACCCTCCCCTCCCCCTCTTCTGTCGGGCCCTGATGCGGTCCGGCACCGCCCGGATGGTGTGACTGGACCGTCCGGTCCAGCTCTGCCAGAATGCCGCGATGAACACCCGCTCCCCTTCGCTCGCGCTTTCGACCAAGGACCGTTTGATCCGCTCGGCGGCGACGTTGTTTCGGACGCGCGGATATCATGGCGTCGGGCTGAACGACCTGCTGGCGGATGCAAAGGCGCCCAAGGGATCGCTCTATCATCATTTTCCGAACGGCAAGTCCGACCTGGCCCTGGCCGCCGCCACATGGGCCTCGGATGAAATGCTGCGCCTGATCGCCGTCAGCTTCGCCGATGCGCCGACGTTCAAATCGGGCGCAACCACACTGTGTCACAAGCTTGCCAAGCTCTTTGACCTGTCCGGCAAATGGGATGGCTGCCCAATAGCAGCGACGCTGTTCGAGGGGCCCGACAACGCCGATTTCCGCGCCTGTGCCCAGCGGCTCTATGACGGGTGGATCGCCGAAGTGCACGATCACGCCGACCGTTTCGGCCTTGCTCCGGACATCGCCGACCACCAGGCGCGACACCTGTTCGTTCTGATCCAGGGCGGCTGGCTTCTGGCCCGCGCGCGCCGGTCCTCGGACGTACTGCGGGCGCTGCCCGATCTCATCGCCGAAGCCTGATCTCGCTACAGGGTGCGCGCGGCGAAGGTATCGCATTGGCGCACGTCGCCGGTGTCGAACCCCTGCCTGAACCAGCGCGCGCGCTGCTCTGACGTGCCGTGGGTAAAGGTATGCGGCTGCGGCACCTGACCGGCCTGCCGTTGCAGGTAGTCGTCACCGATCTTGCGCGCCGCGTTCAGCGCCTCTTCCAGATCGCCCCGCTCCATCAACCCCTTCACGTTCATGGCCCAGATCCCCGAAAGGCAATCGGCCATCAGTTCCAGCCGTACCGTCAGGGCATTGGCCTCGGTCCTGCTGGCACCTTGGCGCGCCTCGTTGACCTGCCCCAGAACGCCGATCTGGTTCTGCACGTGATGCGCGACCTCATGCGCGATCACGTAGGCCGCGGCAAAATCGCCGCCCGCGCCCATGCGCTGCGCCAGCAGGTCGAAAAATTCTGTATCCAGATAGGCCTTTTGATCCGCCGGACAGTAAAACGGCCCCGTCGCCCCCGACGCACCGCCACAGGCACTGCGCGTGACGCCGGAAAACACCACCAGTTGCGGTGGCGTGTAGGGGCCGCCCAACTGTTGTTCGAACACCTGCGCCCAGACGTCCTCGGTCGTGGCCAGAACCTGGCTGACGAATTGCGTCGCGCCATCGTCCTGCGCTGACACCGGCCGGCTCTGCACCGGGGCGCCGCCTCCGCCGCCAGTCAGCAGCGGCGTCACGTCGATTCCGGTGAAATATCCGATCGCCAGAACCGCCAGAACCCCGACCAGGCCCAACCCGCCCGCGCGCCCGCGCCCGCCGCCGGATCCGCGCCGCACCTCGACATTCCGACTGCGCCGAATACCCTTGAGCCGCATGGTTTTCCTCCTGACCTGGTCATTCCATATTGCCAGCGAAAGTTTCCGAACCACAATAGGGACATGACAAACGGCACCGAACTGGCCAAAGATCGCACGGACCGGGCCAACGACCGCCGCTTACTCGCCAACGAGCGGACCTTTGCCGGGTGGATCCGCACCGGAATGGCCTGGATCGGGGGGCGCGGAAATCCTCGTCATGGCGGCGTTGCTGATCTTCCGGGCCGCGCGCAGACAGGCCTGGGCCACTGTGGACCGCCTCAACCAGCACGAGGCCAAGGCTCGACCCACCCGACACGTGACCCTGGCGAGCATCGTTCTGTCGCACGCGGCATTGGCGACCGGGGCCATTCTTTGGTGGCTCTAGTGGACCTTGGCGCGCGGGCGTCATAGTTTGGCCGCGACCCTCGCGAATCCCCCCTGAACAAGGCTGCCCATGACCGACGCCCCGCAAACCGCCTATCAGGTTCTGGCCCGCAAATACCGGCCTGAAACCTTTGCCGATCTGGTGGGCCAGGACGCAATGGTGCGCACCCTCAAGAACGCATTTGCCGCCGACCGCATCGCGCAGGCCTTCATCATGACGGGCATCCGCGGCACCGGCAAAACCACCACGGCCCGGATCATCGCTAAGGGCATGAATTGCATCGGGCCGGATGGTACGGGCGGGCCCACGACAAACCCCTGCGGTCAATGCGAACACTGCGTCGCCATCATGGAAGGCCGCCATGTCGATGTCATGGAGATGGACGCGGCCTCGCGGACCGGCGTGGGCGACATCCGCGAGATCATCGACAGCGTGCATTACCGCGCGGCCAGCGCCCGGTACAAGATCTACATCATCGACGAGGTGCACATGCTCAGCACCTCGGCCTTCAACGCGCTTTTGAAAACACTGGAAGAGCCCCCCGCGCATGTAAAGTTCATCTTTGCCACGACCGAGATCCGCAAGGTGCCGGTCACGGTGCTGTCGCGCTGCCAGCGATTCGACCTCCGCCGGATCGAACCGGAAGTGATGATCGCGCTGCTGAAAAAGATCGCCACCGCAGAGCAGGCCGACATCGCCGAGGACGCAATGGCGCTCATCACCCGCGCCGCCGAAGGGTCGGCGCGTGACGCGACATCGCTCCTGGATCAGGCGATCAGCCACGGTGCGGGTGAAACCACCGCGGCGCAGGTCCGCGCAATGCTGGGGCTGGCCGACCGGGGCCGCGTGCTCGATCTGTTCGACATGATCCTGCGCGGCGACGCGGCGGGTGCCCTGACCGAACTCAGCGGGCAGTATGCCGACGGCGCCGACCCCATGGCGGTGCTGCGCGATCTGGCGGAAATCACCCACTGGGTCTCTGTGGTCAAGATCACGCCCGAAGCCGCCGAGGACCCCACCGTATCGCCGGACGAACGCGCCCGCGGACTGCAGATGGCCGAAACCCTTCCGATGCGCGTGCTGACGCGCCTGTGGCAGATGCTCCTGAAGGCGCTGGATGAGGTCGCAAGCGCCCCGAACGCGATGATGGCCGCCGAGATGGCGATCATCCGGCTGACGCATGTCGCGGATCTCCCCTCCCCCGAAGAACTGGTGCGCAAGCTCAACGGCCAGACCCCGCCGCCCGCACCCCCCGGTGGCGGCCAGGCGGGTGGCACCGGCGCCGCGGCACAGACCACCGCCCCGGCACCGACACAGTATCGGCGCGACACCGGCGCCGTCTCCGGCGGTTCGGGCGGTCCCTCCGCGGCCCTTGCCATAGACGCCGACGCCGCGCTGGCGCGCTTTCCGACGTTCGAACATGTGGTCGAACTGATCCGCATCAATCGCAACGGGAAACTGCTGGCGGATGTCGAAACCGATGTCCGGCTTGTCTCGTACCGGCCGGGCCGCATCGAATTCGAACCCACCGATCGCGCGCCCCGTGATCTCGCGCAACGCCTCGGACAACAGTTGCAGATGTGGACCGGCAACCGCTGGGCCGTGACCGTGGTCGGTTCCGGCGGCGGCAAGACCATCGACGAGGTCCGGAACGCCAAGCAATACGCGCTTGAGGCGGAAGCAACCGGTCACCCGCTGATGCAGGCAGTGCTCACCCAGTTTCCCAACGCCCGCATAACGGCCATCCGCACCCCCGACCAGATCGCCGCCGCAGCCGTCGAGGAGGCCCTGCCGGAAGTCGAAGACGAATGGGATCCCTTCGAGGACAACTGAGCGCAGCGGCTCTTGCCCGACAGGGATCAGGCCCACATATAAAGACGTAGCCAAACCAACAGGAGAGACAGATGCTCAAAGGACTAGGAGCCATGGGTGACATGGGCAAGATGATGAAGGCCGCGCAGGAAATGCAGGGCAAGATGGCCCAGTTGCAGGAAGACATGCACAGCATCATGGTCGAAGGCGAAGCCGGCGCGGGACTGGTCAAGGCGACCTGCACCGCCAAGGGCGAGCTGAAGTCGCTCGACATCGACCCCTCGATCTTCAACGGCGACGACAAGGAAGTCGTCGAGGACCTGATCCTCGCCGCGATCAAGGACGCCCAGGGCAAGGCCACCGAACGCGCGCAAAAGGAAATGTCGAAACTGACCGAAGGCATGGGTCTGCCCGCCGACATGAAGCTGCCGTTCTGACCTTCCAAATGGACATAAATACCGCCGCCGGAGGCATATTTCTCTTTCGGCGCGCCCTGCGCCACCGGCCAGCGTCGTGAGCAGCACCAGGGACATCGACGCCCTGATCGAGCTGATGGCCAAGCTTCCGGGCCTTGGCCCCAGATCGGCGCGGCGCGCGGTCTTGCACCTCATCCGCAAGCGCAGCCTGCTGCTCACGCCTTTGGCCGATGTCATGCAGATCGTGGCCGCCACGGCCCGCGAATGCCTCAACTGCGGCAACGTGGGCACCACCGATATCTGCGATATCTGCACGTCGGAAAAACGCGCCAATGGCGAACTTTGCGTGGTCGAGGACGTGGCGGATCTGTGGGCGATGGAACGATCGGGCGTGTTCAAGGGGCGCTACCACGTCCTGGGCGGGACGCTGTCCGCGCTGGATGCAGTGGGCCCCGAAGACCTGCGCATTCCCCGTCTGGTCGACCGCGTGGCCTCCGAGGGGATCGACGAAGTGATCCTCGCGCTCAACGCGACGATCGACGGGCAAACGACGGCGCATTACATCGCCGACCAACTGGAGGGGCGGGCCCGCCTGACCTCCCTCGCTCAGGGCGTCCCCATCGGGGGCGAGCTGGACTATCTCGATGACGGAACGATCACCGCCGCCATGCGGGCCCGTAAAGCGCTCTGAACCGCTCGGTCGCGCGGCACCCGTAACGAGTCTCCTTGAAAGCGAACGGCGTGGATGAATCGAATTATCCGCGCCCCTCGCCGGGCGGTCAGAGGTCTGCAAGAAATTCCGCCTATTTGAAATACGCGCCCGATTTCCGGCGGCACCGCGATACGTAATCGGCTATCAATGGTCATGCTTTTTGATCTCCCTGACCACACCACGCTTTACCGTGCGCTTCTCGACCGTGATGCACGCTATGACGGGCAGGCCTATGTCGGCGTTTCCTCGACCGGCGTGTTCTGTCGCCTGACCTGCCCGGCGCGCAAACCGAAATCCGAAAACTGCCGCTTCTACCCATCCGTCGGCGACTGCATCTCCGCCGGATTTCGCGCCTGCAAGCGGTGCCACCCCCTGCAGCCGATCGCGCAGGCGGACCCCGTGATCGCCAGGCTGCTTGCCGCGTTGGAGGCCAGACCGGAGCACCGCTGGACCGAAACGGACATCGCGCGAATGACCCTCGATCCCTCCACGGTGCGGCGAAGCTTCAAGCGTCATTTCGGAATGACCTTTCTCGACATGGCGCGTCAGCGTCGCCTGCGCGAAGGGTTCACGGCGCTGTCGCAGGGCGCCAAGGTGATCGAGGCACAGATCGATGCGGGCTTTGCTTCGCCCAGCGCCTTTCGCGCCGCTTTTGCCAAGTTGCTGGGGCGCGCACCGGGCAGCCTGACGGCGCAGGCGCTGTTGCTGGCCGACTGGATCGAAACGCCGCTGGGGGACATGATCGCCATCAGCAGCGCCACCCATCTGCATCTGCTGGAATTCATCGACCGCAAGGCCCTGCCACGCGAAATCGCCGTCCTGTCACAACAGGCCAAGGGCAATCTGGGCATCGGATCCCATTCCCCGACGGAAATGATCCGGTCCGAGCTTGCCGCCTTTTTCGCGGGGCAATCGGCCAGCTTCGCAACCCCGCTTGCGCTGCAGGGCACCGCCTTTTCGCGACAGGTCTGGGCCGAACTGCGGCGGATCTCTCCGGGCACCACTCAAAGCTATTCGGACATCGCGCGGCGCATCGGCCGACCCTCGGCCATCCGCGCCGTGGCGCGGGCGAACGGCGCCAACCAGATCGCGCTGGTCATTCCATGCCATCGGGTGATCGGCGCGGATGGCGCATTGACCGGCTACGGCGGCGGTCTCTGGCGCAAGCAGCGGCTGCTTGAAATCGAACGTCAGTACAAAGCGGCTGACCCCAGGGATGGACACCATGACCCAGATTGAAAAGGCCCGCGATTTCCGGGCTCTGCACAGGCCCGGCGATCCCCTGGTCCTCTACAACGTCTGGGACGCAGGCGGCGCCGAAGCGATTGCCAGGGCCGGCGCGCCCGCCATCGCGACGGCAAGCTGGTCGGTGGCCGCGGCGCAGGGCTTCGAGGACGGTCAGGCGATCCCCTTCGCCTTGCTGCTCGGCATCGTCAGTCGAATGGCAGCCGCCGTCGATCTGCCCGTCAGTGTCGATTTCGAAGGCGGGTATGCCGAGGATACCGACAAGCTCCAGGACAATCTGCGCCAGCTTGTCCGCGCGGGCGCCATCGGGATCAATTTCGAAGACCGCGTGATCGGCGGATCGGGTCTTTACCCGCTGGCCGACCAGGAGGCGCGGATCACGGCATTGCGTCACGCCGCCGACCGCGAGGGCGTCCCGCTTTTCATCAATGCCCGGACCGACCTGTTTCTTGAGGCCCGTCCGGATGGCAAACCCGCCGCATTGATCGAGGAAGCGAAAACGCGGGCTGCCGCCTATGCCGCTGCGGGCGCGGATGGTCTTTTTGTACCGGGGCTGACCGATGCTGACCTGATCGGCGCCTTGTGCCGGGACATCGAAACGCCGGTGAACGTGATGATGACCGGCGATCTGACGATCGGGGCAGCAACGCAGGCCGGCGTCTCGCGGATCAGCTTCGGGCCCGCGTCCTATGCCGCGGCGATGAACGATCTCGCGGCGCGCTACCGCGCCCTGAACCTCGCCGGTTGACCGAACGGCCTGCCGCGACTGGGGGCAGGGGCAATCCCTCGGGGGGTTGATGGCGGTCGTTCGCGCGACGCGGGCTGCCTGGAACAATGACACCCGGCGCATCGCTGCACCGGGTGTTCAAACGACTGGTCGTGGCCAAGACGATATCAGCGGCTGGGCGCGTCGTCGTCGTCCTCTTCATCCTCGCCGTTGCCTTCGGGCAGCTTGAAGAAGCTGTCGGCATCCGAGTAGTCGCCCTTGTCGGCGGTCTCTTCCTCGTCGTCCTGCGCGTCGTCACCAGACAGGGTGAAAGTCTCCAGACCTTCGATCGCCGTGGGCATCCGGGGCTCTGCCTCCATGCCAAGGCTCTGCTCGGTGCTGACCAGCTTGCGGCGCTCGTCGTCGCTCATCACGGGTGCATCGGCAGCCTTCTTGGCGGCGGCCTTTTGCACCGCGGCGTCCAGTTCGGACTGCTTGCACAGACCCAGGGCAACCGGATCGATCGGCTGGATGTTCGCGATGTTCCAATGTGTCCGCTCGCGAATCGCCTGGATGGTCGGCTTGGTCGTGCCGACGAGCTTGCTGATCTGGCCATCGGTCAGTTCGGGGTGGAATTTCACCAGCCACAGGATCGACGCCGGCCGGTCCTGACGCTTTGACAAAGGTGTATAGCGCGGGCCCCGGCGGGCTTGCTCGCCCTGTGCGGCGGCGTTGAATTTCAGTTGCAGCTTGTGCGCCGGATCGGCCTGCGCGGCGTCGATTTCGTCCTGCGTCAACTGGTTGTTGGCGATGGGATCAAAGCCCTTGACCCCCTGCGCCACATCGCCGTCCGCAATGCCCTGCACTTCCAGTTCGTGCATGCCGACGAAATCGGCGATCTGCTTGAAACTGATCGTTGTGTTGTCCACCAGCCAGACGGCTGTCGCCTTGGCCATGATCGGTAGTGCCATGTCTGTCGCTCCTCTAAGCATACCTTCCCCGTCGCCTGAAGTGGCTGTCCCGGTGGCCGGAACGGTTTCCATTGTGGGGGAACTTGGGGCCTATATAGTAAGACACAGCGAATAAAGAAAGCCCCTCAATGCGTACCCTCGTGATCTGGCTGATGATGGCCCTGCCGCTGGCCGCCGAAGGCGAGCGCGCCGGCGCGTTCGACTATTACGTGCTATCCTTGAGCTGGTCGCCCAACTGGTGCGCGCTCGAGGGTGACGCCCGCGGGTCCGAGCAATGCGACGCCCGGCACGATCACGGCTGGATACTGCACGGGCTCTGGCCGCAATACCATCGCGGCTATCCCAGCTATTGCACCACATCGCAGCGCGGCCCGTCGCGCACCATGACCGAAGCGATGGCCGACATCATGGGCACCAGCGGACTGGCCTGGCATCAATGGAAAAAGCACGGCCGGTGCAGCGGGTTGTCGGCACAGGCGTACTTCGCCCTGTCGCGCGCCGCCTATGACAGCGTGCTGCGCCCGGAGGTCTTTCGCAAACTCGACCGAGCGGTCCGCCTGCCCGCGCGGGTGGTCGAAGAAGCCTTCATGAAAGCGAACCCCGACATGGAAGCCGACGGCGTGACGATCACCTGCAAGGCGGGCCACATCCAGGAGGCCCGCATCTGCCTGTCGCGCGACCTTGCGCCGGTGCCCTGCGGGCAGGACGTCGTGCGCGATTGCGCTCTGACGGACGCGCTTTTCACCCCTGTCCGCTGACGCATTGCACGCCGTACCAAGAACGATCCTGCCTCCGGCCGAGGTATCTCAGGCCAAAAGAAACGGTATGTAACCACGGCGGGACGGCCTGCTGCCACGGAACAGGCTGAGGAGCCGATGACCGTGCCAGAAGACGCCCCTTTGGCGACAGCGCGTTGTTCCTGCCCACGCGTTGCCCCGACGTGGCAGCGCGCGGGCAAACCGCTTCTTTTGGCGATAAACACCTCCGCCGGAGGCAGCGGGCACCGTCCGTTTTACCTAAACCGTCAGGATCGTGCTGCCGGTGGTCTTGCGCGCCTCAAGCGCCTGATGCGCGGCAGCGACGTCCTCCAGCGGGAACCGCTGATCGATCTTGATCTTGACGTCGCCCGACCGCACCTTGCCGAAAAGCTGTGATGCCATCTCCTGACAGGCGTGATGATCCGCGATATGCGTGAACAACGTCGGACGCGTGATCTTGAGCGATCCCTTCTGCCCCAGAATACCGACCGAAAATGGCGGCACCGGGCCAGAGGCATTGCCGAAACTGATCATCATTCCCAGCGGTTTGAGCGAATTGAGCGAACCGTCAAAGGTGTCGGCCCCCACGGCATCCATCACGACATCAACACCCTTGCCGTCGGTCAGCTTCTTGACCTGCGCAACCCAATCCTGTGTCCGGTAGTTGATGCAGTGGCTGGCGCCGTGATCCAGCGCCAGTTGGCATTTGTCATCCGTGCCCGCCGTCCCGATCAGGGTGATCCCTTCGGAGCGCGCCCACTGGCAGGCGATCAGGCCAACGCCGCCCGCTGCCGCGTGAAACAGGACCGTGTCGCCGCGCTTGAGCGGTGTCGTGCGGTGAAAGAGGTAGACGACCGTTAGCCCCTTGAGCATCATCGCGGCACCGTCATCGAAGGAAATATCGTCAGGCAGCGGGCAAACCTGTGCCGCCGGCATCACGCGGGCCTGTGCATAGGCGCCCGGTGGCATCGAGGCATAGGCGGCGCGGTCGCCCGCCTTGAGGTGCGTGACGCCCTCGCCCACGGCTTCGATCACACCGGACGCCTCCATCCCGAGCGGATGCGGCAGTTCGAGCGGATAAAGCCCGGTGCGCTGGTAGACGTCGATGAAGTTCAGCCCGCAGGCTTTGTGGGCAATGCGGATCTCGCCAGGTCCCGGTTCGCCCACCGGGCGGTCCACGACCTGCATCACCTCCGGTCCGCCAAACGCCTCTATCATAACTGTTTTCGCCATGTCGTGTCCTTTCGCTGCGCGGGGCTTGCCCGCAAAATACCTGTCGCCGGCGGAATCCGGATCAAGCGACTTTCAAAACGATCTTGCCAATATGCGCGCTGCTTTCCATGCGCGCATGGGCCTGCGCCGCGTCGGCCAGTGCAAATTCCTGGTCCATCACGGGCGCCACCTTGCCCGCCGCCAGCAGCGGCCAGACCGCCTCCGCCAGATCCTGCGCGATCCGTGCCTTGGCCAGGTCGCTTTGCGGGCGCAGGGTGCTGCCGGTCATCGTCAGCCGCCGCATCATCAACGGCGCGAAATTGACTTCGACCTTGGGCCCCTGCAGGAACGCGATCTGAACCAGCCGCCCGTCCATCGCCAGCGCCTCAAGATTGCGCGGGATATATTCGCCGCCCACCATGTCGAGGATCAGGTTCGCCCCGCCTTGCGCCTTCATCACCTCGACGAAATCGGACGTGCGGTAATTGATTGCCTCTTCCGCCCCCAGGTCGATGCAGGCAGAGCATTTCTCGTCCGAGCCGGCGGTGACGAAGACGCGCGCACCAAAGGCATGCGCAAGCTGGATCGCGGTCGTGCCGATGCCAGACGATCCGCCATGCACCAGGAACCGCTCGCCCGCCTGCAATCCTCCACGGGTGAAGACGTTGGACCATACGGTAAAGAATGTTTCGGGCAGGCAGGCCGCCTGCCCGAGGCTGAGTCCGTCGGGGATTGGCAGGCAATGCGCCGCGGGGGTCGCCACATATTCGGCATAACCGCCGCCCGGCAGCAACGCGCAGACCTTGTCGCCGATGGCCAGATCGGTGACGCCGTCGCCCAGCGCGACCACCTCGCCCGAGGCTTCCAGCCCCGGCAGATCGCTCGCGGTCGGGGGCGGCGCGTACATGCCCGCGCGTTGCAGCGCATCGGGCCGGTTGACCCCCGCATATGCCACCTTGATCACGACCTGGCCGTGCGCGGGCTCGGGCACGGGCCTTTGGGTGAGTTGCAACACCTCCGGCCCGCCCGGTTTGGTGATTTCAACGGCGCGCATCTGGTCGGTCATCTGCTGTTTCCTGATCTGTGGTCAATGTGTCGCGACCAGCATCGCGCATCGCAGGGCCGGGCGCAATCACGGCTGGACGCACATTTTTCTCTCACCCTGTTTCTCTCGCCCTGCGCTCGCACGATGATCGTCGTGTCGCAGCCTGCCAGTGCTCTTGTCACCTTTGCCATGGCTGCGGCTCTGCGGCACGATGAGTCTCGGGCTCTGTCCGGTGCTTAACCGCTACACGCTCATGACGCTGCGCGCCATGCGGTGGCGATCGCCGGATCCGGCGGTGGTGGCCTGCAGACCGCAACGCGGCTTGTCGGCTAGTGATCCCGGCTTTCGCGTGGGTCTGCCCAGCGCCCCGGCAATCCCGACCGGCTGGCTTTCGACGGGGCCTTGATGTGCCCCAAAAGCCAGTTCGGCCCGGCCATCAGCCGCGACAGGGTCGGGCTGTCGCGCACATGCGCTTTCAGCTTTTCGATCTGCATCACATTGTCGATCCGACGATCCAGAAAGGCCCATGTCGCCTCGTTGTCCGTGCTGCTGTCACCCAGCCAATAGAGCAATGTGGCGCTATAGACCGCGCTGAGCGTCGCACGTTTGGTGTACCAGTTCACATCGTCCGACGTGTCGCCAAGCGCCGTCCAGATGGCATCGGCCGTTCCCCAGATCAGCGCGCTGCCTTCGGCGGCGTGATGCGGCAACGCAAAAAGCGTGGACCCGCGCCGCGCCAATTCCTTGTCGGCAATCAGATCGAGCCGGATTCGGACCGCAGCGGCGATCTTGTCGCGAAACTTCATGCCGTCAAAACTGGCATCCCTGATCCGCTGCACCATCTGCGCATCGCCGCGCTTGTGATAGGCCACCGCAAGGTCCAGCGCCCCACGCGGACAGACCGCCCGTGCAACGCCGGCATCTATACCGGTATCGCGCACCGCGTCCTCGAAGGTCGCGGGCGACCAGCCCTCAAAGGCGACATGCTTGAGCGCGGCATCCAGCAGGTCGTTCTTGGCTTTTTCGTAGGCTACGGTCATCGCTTCGCTCCTTTTGCGCCGGTGGTTCGCGCAGGCATCCTTGGACTGGACAAACTAGGGCATGCTTGCTATATGCCCACTTCCTGCAATTCCTTGCAACTCAACTTAGAAAGGTGGTGAAAACCACATGCAGGTTAGTGTTCGCGACAACAACGTCGATCAGGCGCTTCGTGCCCTGAAGAAAAAGCTGCAGCGCGAAGGTGTCTTCCGCGAGATGAAGCTCAAGCAACATTTCGAGAAGCCCAGCGAGAAACGCGCGCGCGAGAAAGCTGAAGCGATCCGCCGTGCCCGCAAGCTGGCACGCAAGAAAGCACAACGCGAAGGCATGATGTAAGTCATCCCTCGCATTTTGCGACAGAGACAACGACCCCCCGCAGGCACCCGCCCGCGGGGGTTTGTGTTTGTGGGGTCGGCGGATTAGGTGCCGTACCGGTCAGGCGGCGAGGATGCTACGCGAAGCCGACCCTGCCCAATCCTGACCGACGTCCGAGCAGACCGGATCACCCCCTGTCGTTCCGCCGACGCGTCATGACGAAAACGCGGACACATCCCGCGACTCCCCCATACTGTGGTGCGAAACGGCTATTGCCCTTGTGCGCGGCTATCACGCTTTTTCTGCCCGACTTCGCGGATGATCGCCCCGATCGTCATCAGCTGGTCCGACAACGGGTTCGTCTTTCTCCAGACCATTCCGATGGTCCGCGACGGTCGCGATTGGGGAAACCGCGCGATGGAGACGTCAGCAGACCGTGTTTCGAGCGACAGCGCGATTTCCGGAATAAGCGTCACGCCCATGCCCGCGCTGACCATTTGCACCAGCGTCGAAAGCGAATTCCCCTCCATCAACTGGCGCGGCTTGGTCTTGGCGAACTGGCAGAACGACAAGGCCTGATCGCGAAAGCAATGCCCCTCCTCCAGCAGCAACAGGCGCATCGATTGCAGCATTTTGGGGCTCGGAACGGGTTTGCCCGCGTCTTCGGACGGGCGCACCAAAACGAAATCCTCTTCGAAAAGCGCGAATTCCCGCAACGTGGGCTCAGACATCGGCAATGCTACGACCGCAAGGTCAAGCCGCGCTTCCAACAGGTCGTCGATCAAGGATCGCGTCACCGATTCGCGAAGTTCCAGCTCGAGCCCGAGGAACCGCTGAGACAGCGCGGTAATGATTTCCGGCAGTATGTACGGCGCGACGGTCGGGATGATTCCCAGTCGCAGCCGGCCTGCCAGCGGTGTGTTGGACGCCCGCACGAGATCCTCGAGCTCTTCCACTGCAAGCAGGATTTCGCGGCCCTTCCTGATGAAATCCTCACCGGTCGATGTCAGACGGATCTTTCGGGCATTGCGCTCGACCAGCGGCGTGCCGAACATCCCCTCCAACTCCTTGACCTGCAAGGACAGGGCCGGCTGCGAGATCGAACATGCCTCGGCGGCGCGCCCGAAATGCTGATGACGGGCCAGCGCATCGAAGTATCGCAGTTGCTTGATCGTCAGGTTCATCATTAGCGTAGCTTATAGCGGCTTTAAGATTATTCAATTGGAGTTTATAGATGCCGTAGGCTATTTTGCGCAACCAATGTACCGGCGCATCGCCGCTGGCTCGATCGATCAAACCAATTGGAGAGACTCATGGACGGAAACAACGTGAACGCGACAGGGGGCTGCCCGGTCATGCACGGCGGCAATACCACGGTGGCAAGCCCGGTGACGAAGTGGTGGCCCAGAGCGCTGAACATCGACATCCTCCATCAGCATGGCGCCCGCACCAACCCGATGGATGCCGACTACGACCATCGCGAGGCGGTCAAGGGTCTGGATTTCGAAGCTGTCAAAGCCGATCTTCATGCCCTGATGACCGACAGCCAGGACTGGTGGCCCGCCGACTGGGGTCACTACGGCGGTCTGTTCATCCGCCTTGCGTGGCACGCGGCGGGTTCTTACCGTTTGGGCGATGGCCGTGGCGGTGCGGGCACGGGCAACATCCGTTTCGCGCCGTTGAATTCCTGGCCGGACAACGCCAGCCTCGACAAGGCGCGGCGCCTGCTTTGGCCGATCAAGAAGAAATACGGCAACGCCCTCTCCTGGGCGGACCTGATCGTCCTGTCGGGCACGGTCGCCTATTCCTCCATGGGGCTCAAGACCTTTGGCTTCGGCTTCGGACGCGAGGACATCTGGGGCCCGGAAACCGACATCAACTGGGGCAACGACAGTGTTCTGGAGGCGCCGACGGACGAGCGTGTCGAGGACATCAACGACCCAAGCACGATGTACAACCCGCTGGCGGCGTCGCACATGGGCCTGATCTATGTGAACCCGGAAGGCGTGAACGGCAATCCGGATCCGGCGCTCACGGCTGAATACGTCCGCACGACGTTCTCGCGCATGGCGATGAACGACGAAGAGACCGCCGCGCTGACGGTGGGCGGGCACACGGTCGGCAAATGCCACGGCATGCAGGCCGAAATCGGCGCGGCACCCGAAGGTGCGACCCTCGCGGAAGCGGGACTTGGCTGGAGCAATCCGAAGTTCGAAGGCAAGGCCAACCAGGCGCATACATCGGGCCTTGAGGGCGCATGGACGACCAACCCGACCCAATGGGACAACGGATACCTTGAACTTTTGTTCGGCTACGAGTGGCAGACCACGAAATCCCGCGCCGGTGCGTGGCAGTGGGAACCGATCGATATCGCCGAAGAGCACAAGGTGCCGGATGCCTCCGATCCGTCGGTCAAGCACAACCCGATCATGACAGATGCCGACATGGCGATGAAGGTCGATCCGATCTACCGCGAAATTTGCGAGCGGTTCCACAAGGACCCCGAGTACCTTGCCGAGACCTTCGCGCGGGCGTGGTTCAAGCTGACGCACCGCGACATGGGGCCAAAGGTGAACTACTACGGCCCCGACGTACCGGCCGAAGATCTGATCTGGCAGGATCCGGTCCCGGCGGGCAACACCGGCTACGATCTGGCGGCCGTCAAGTCCAAGATCGCCGACAGCGGCCTGAGCGCGGCCGACATGATCGCAACTGCATGGGACAGCGCGCGAAACTTCCGCGGCTCCGACAAGCGGGGCGGCGCCAATGGCGCGCGCATCCGTCTGGCGCCGCAGAAGGACTGGGTGGGCAACGAGCCCGAGCGTCTGGCCAAGGTGCTTGGCCTTCTCGAGCCCATCGCCACCGAGACGGGCGCGTCACTGGCGGATGTGATCGTTCTGGCCGGCAATGTCGGGCTTGAGCAGGCGATCAAGGCCGCTGGCCACGATGTCGAGGTGCCCTTTGCCAAAGGCCGCGGCGACGCGACCGAGGAGCAGACCGACGCCGACAGCTTCACCGATCTTGAGCCCCTGGCCGACGGATTCCGCAACTGGCAGAAGGAAGACTATGCCGCCCGTCCCGAAGAGCTGATGCTGGACCGGGCGCAACTGCTTGGCCTGACAGCGGCGGAGATGGTCGTGCTTGTGGGTGGCATGCGCGTTCTCGGCACCAATTACGGTGGGTCCAGGCATGGAGTGTTCACCGACCGCGAAGGCCAACTGACGACAGACTTTTTCGTCAACCTGACCGATATGGGCTATAGCTGGCACCCGGTCGATCAGGACGGGATCTATGAAATCCGCGATCGCAAGACCGGCGCGGTCAAATGGACAGCGACAAGTGCCGACCTGGTGCTGGGGTCCAACTCGATCCTGCGCGCCTACGTCGAGGTCTACGCCCAAGACGACAACGCCGAAAAGTTCGTGCGCGACTTCGTGGCGGCCTGGACGAAGGTCATGAATGCGGACCGGTTCGATCTGGTAGCCTGAACCACATGTCCGGGCAGCCCGTCTGCCCGGACATTTTCCGGCCGCTTTGAACGGTCGAACATACCCCCCCGCCCCTGCTGTCGCGGCGAGGGTTCGCCAGGCAACGGCATCTGATCGCACGGCGGCTTTTGCAGGTCCGGCCCGTGTTGCATGCCCCGAAAAGCGGGCGATCCGCGCGTACTGCGCGCGCATCTTGATCCACATCAAGGATACTTCGTGCGGCCCATGGTCCCTGGTGTCAGGGGTGGCAGGGGTCCGGCCTTGTCACCACGACATCACTGAACACCCCGTTCAGTGAAGACAACGGCGGCGCATCACGCCCCCGCAAGGCAGACCAGACCACCGTGCAAGCAACTGACCCACAGCCCCATCGCGCCGCACGTCAGGCGTTATCCGGTGCGCCCCGCTTCAGGGCGCCGACGCTTTCGTTGCTTGTGCAGGCCTTGGCGCTCGGCTGGTCCGATCTGCGGCGCGCGCCGCGCTTTGGCCTGATGATATCGGGGTTCTACGTGCTTTTCGGTTGGCTGATGGCGTGGATCACGGCACAGACGGGAAACACGTACTGGCTTGTCCTCGCCGCTTTCGGGTTTCCCCTCTTTGGACCATTTGCCGCCGTTGGGCTGTACGAGGTGTCGCGCAGGTTGCAGACCGGTCAGCCGCTCGACTGGTCCGGCGTGATCGGCGTGGTGCTGCAACAACGCGAACGGCAACTGCCGCTGATCGGGGCCGCGATCATCTTCATATTCCTGTTCTGGTTTTTCATCGGGCATATGATCTTTGCCCTGTTCCTCGGCCTGTCCCGGATGACCAACATCTCAAGCTCGTTTGCCGTCTTCCTGACGCCGAATGGGGTGACGATGCTCGCGGTGGGGACGGCGGTCGGCGCACTTTTTGCGCTTTTGCTGTACAGTATCACCGTGGTGGCATTGCCGATGCTGCTGGACCGCGAAGTCGATGTCATGACCGCGATGATTGCCAGTTTCAGCCACGTCATGTCCTACCCCATGGTGATGTTGGGGTGGGCCGCCTTTGTCGCGGTCGCGACACTGGCGTCGCTTGCGCCATTCTTTCTCGGGCTTCTTGTCGTTTTCCCGATCCTCGGCCACGCGACCTGGCACTTCTACGACCTGTCGATCCTTCCCGCGGACCCGGCTTGAAACCTCAAGGCTGCGCAACGGCCTGCACTTCGTGCACCTTGATTTCAATCAAGGATTCACCGCCGCCCGGTATCGCATAGTTTGACCGCACCAAAACGAAAGGCACGTGATGTTCAAGAAAATTCTGGTTTCATTCGACGGCTCCGACCACGCCGAATCGGCGTTGCGCGTCGCTGCCGATCTTGCGGAAAAGTACCAAGGGAGCCTTGAAATCGTCCATGTTCCCGAACTCCAGACGACCGCCATCGCAGTGGGCGCAAGCGCCGTCGTGATCCCCGTGAACGAAGAGAAGGTGCGCCAGGCCGCCGACGACGTGCTGGCGCGGGCAGCGGACATCGCGCGGCAATCGGGCCACGACGCCACGACGCAGGTTCTGCAAGGCAGTCCCGCCGAGGCCATTCTGCACCATGCCACGGACACGGGCGCCGATCTGATCGTTGCCGGGCGTCGAGGGCTGGGCACGCTGCGCGGGCTGCTGATGGGCAGCGTCTCGCAAAAGCTGACCGCGCATGCGACCTGCCCCGTCCTGACCGTTCTGTGACCGGTCGCGGCCCGACAAGCCCGGGCGCCGGCCGGTCGGGCACCGGATACGTCGGCCCGCCGCGAAAGGGCCAAAAAGACCGCGGGCAGCACGGCCTGTCCCTTCAGGGCGCCGATCCGTCGGCGTCCTCGTGCAGTCTGGCGCGCAGGTCGGTCTTGAGCACCTTTCCGTAGTTGTTCTTCGGCAGGGCCGCGACAAAATGATATGCCTTGGGCCGCTTGAAGCGGGCGATCCGCGCAAGGCACAACGCATCGAGCGCAGCGGTATCGACAGTCTGTCCCTCGTGGCCCACCACAAAGGCCACCACGACCTCTCCCCATTCGGGATCGGCCTGCCCCACCACCGCGACCTCGTGCACCCCCGGATGGCTCAGCAGGACGTCCTCCACCTCTCTCGGATAGATGTTGGACCCGCCCGAGATGATCATGTCCTTGGACCTGTCGTGCATGGTGACATAGCCGTCGGCATCCATCCGGCCCATGTCACCGGTCCACAGCCAATCGCCGCGCAGCGTTTTCGCGGTGGCCCCGGGATCTTGCCAATACCCCGCCATCACGGTGGCCCCCCGGACCGCGATTTCGCCGATCGCGCCGTGCGGTAGTTCCTTACCATCCTCGCCAAGGATCGCGACATCGACCAGGCTCTGCGCCGTGCCGACCGAATTGAGCCGCTCGCGCCAGCGCCGATGATTGCGGTCGGCCACGTCATGCCGGGTCAGCGCGGTGATGCCCATGGGGCATTCGCCCTGACCGTAAATCTGGACGAACCGGGGACCCATGACATCCACCGCCTCCAGGATATCAGCCTCGTACATCGGTCCGCCCGCATAGACGACCGTACGCAGCCCGTCGCCGGTGCTGCCTGTCGTTTTCGCGACATCGACAAGACGGCGCACCATGGTCGGCGCGGCGAACATGGACACCGGGCCGATCCCGGGTGCCAGTTGGAGGATCTCCCGCGCGTCGAATCCGCCACTTGCGGGAACGACGTGGCGTGCCCCGCGCAGGACATGCATGAAATTGTAGAGCCCCGCGCCATGGCTCATCGGTGCGGCGTAAAGGATCGCATCCTCCGCGCGGACATCGTCCACATCCACAAAGTAGCACATGGTCATCGCGGCAATATTTCCGGCGGTGATCATCACGCCCTTGGGTCGGCCCGTCGTTCCGGAGGTATAGAACAGCCAGAGGACATCATCGGCGCTGCAGGCCGCCGGTGCCGCGGCAGGTGCGCCATGCCGCATCGCGTCAAAATCCCCGCGCCCGACCGAGACGACCTGAACCCCCTTTGGCGTGAGGCCTTTCAAGCCGGCGGTTGTTTTGTCATCGCCGAATACCAGGCATGCGCCCGAGGTTCCGATGATCCAGGCCGCTTCGCGGGCATGCAGCTTGGCGTTGATCGGCACCGCAACCGCGCCGATCCACCAGATCGCATAAAGCGCCTCGAGGTAGGCGGTGCAATTGCTCAGAAACAGCGCGACGCGGTCACCCTTTTCGACACCTCTCGCGGCAAGCGCCCCTGCGACGGCTGCGGACCGCCCGGCAAATTCCGAATAGGTCGCATCCAGCCGGGTCCCGGTGAGCAGTGCAGGCGCCTTGGGCGACCGACGCGCGGTACGGCGCAGCCATTCAGCCGGGTTCATGCCAACGATGCGTGCGTCCATACCTGCCTCCCGGTTCCGGGCCAAATGATACCGCCCGATGCCATACGGGCCAATTCCGCGTCGCGGCGCAACCCGATCCCCATGAACGGCCCTGCGGCGATCGCGTTCGATCATGCGTCGAATGGGCGAATCCAGCCCAGAACCGGATGATCCGCCGTCGCGGCAGCACCTTTGCCGACATCTGCGGCCTGGGCGGCATGATCCGACAGGGCAAGGCCGCACGAGCCCTCGGGTGCGTGGCACATGATCCGGGTCAATCCCGCCCCAGGATCATGTCGCTCGCCTTTTCCGCCATCATGATCGTCGGCGCGTTGGTGTTGCCGCTGGGGATGCTCGGCATGGCGCTGGCGTCGACCACTCGCAATCCTTCCACCCCGCGCAGGCGCATCTGACCGTCCAAAGGGGCAGCCGCGTCGTTGCCCATCCGCACGGTGCAGGTCGGGTGAAAGATCGTCGTGCCGATACGCCCCGCCGCCTCCATCAGCGCCTCCTCGTTGTCGGATGACATGCCGGGGCTGATCTCTTGCGGGGCATAGCGGGCCATCGGGGATTGCGCCATGATGCTGCGCGCCTGCCGGATGGCATCGACCGCCACGCGCCGGTCGCCCGGCGTGCTCAGGTAGTTCGGCGCGATGACGGGCGCGTCATGCGGATCGGCGCTTGCGATCCTGATTGTGCCCCGGCTTTCGGGGCGCAGGTTGCACACGCTGGCGGTCAGGGCCGGAAAATCATGCAGCGGCTGGCCGAACGCCTCGAGCGACAGGGGCTGTACGTGATATTCCAGATCGGGCGTCGCAAGCCCCTCGCGCGAGCGGGAAAAAGCGCCAAGCTGGCTGGGCGACATCGACATCGGGCCCGAGCGGTTGATCAGGTATTCCAACCCGATCCGCGCCTTGCCCCAAAGCGAATTCGCCATCGTGTTCAGCGTTTTGGCCCCGGTCAGCCGCCACGCGCAGCGCAGTTGCAGATGGTCTTGCAGGTTTTCACCGATCTGCGGCACGTCGCGAACGACGTCGATGCCGTGATCACGCAACACGCCGCCCGGCCCCAGACCGGAGAGTTGCAGGATCTGCGGGCTGTTCACCGCCCCCGCGGACAGGATCACTTCGGCCTCGGCGCGCACGACATGAGCAGTGCCGCCATGGTCATATTCCACGCCGACGGCGCGGCCGCCCTCTATCACGATGCGGCGGGTGTGCGCCTGGGTCAGCACCTTCAACCCCGGCCCGCCGGTGGTGCGCAGGAATGCCTTTGCGGTGTTCATCCGCCAGCCGCCACGCTGGTTGACGCGGAAATACCCCACACCTTCGTTGTCACCGGTGTTGAAATCCGTGACCGCCGGCAGCCCCCAGGCCACAGCGGCATCGCGCCAGTGATCCAGCACGTCCCAATGCAGGCGCTGGTTTTCCACCCGCCATTCGCCCCCCGCGCCATGCAGATCGCTGGCGCCCTCGACGTAATCCTCGGACCGTTTGAAATACGGCAGCACATCGTCCCAGCCCCATCCGGTCAGACCCGTCTGCCGCCATCCATCGTAATCCGCCGCCTGCCCGCGCAGATACAACATTCCGTTGATCGAACTGCACCCGCCCAGGACCTTGCCGCGCGGATACAGCAAAGACCGCCCGCCCAGGCCCGGCTCGGCGGCGGTGCGGTACATCCAGTCGGTGCGCGGATTTCCGATGCAATAAAGATACCCCATCGGGATATGCACCCAATGATAGTTGTCCTTTCCGCCGGCTTCCAGCAGCAGCACGCGGTTGCCTGCCTCGCTCAGCCGTTTGGCCAGCACGCAGCCCGCGCTGCCCGCGCCGACGATGATGTAATCCCAAGTCAAGCCGATGCTCCTGCGGTCACGTGGCCCCAGTCTCTACAGAAAGCGTGCAGATACAATCGTATAGTTGAACCGCTGCACCGTGGGCCCCGGCACCGTACAGCCAAGAGGGTTGGACCGCCCGGGCGACCATGTTCCGGTCCGTTCGCGGCTGCGCCTTTGGTTCTGATAGGTCCAGTCGACACGGTAGGTCACGGAAATCCTGCGGTCGGGATGCGCATTGCGCAGCTGCAGATAGCGCCCGCCAAATCCTGCCGGCCCGCAGGGCTGGTTCGCGACCACCTGCAAAAAGCCGCGCGCGTTTTCCGCCGGCGCATCCTGCGTCGTCGGCGGGGTCATCGTGCAGGCCGCCAGCGCCAGTGACAAGATCGCCGCCTGCCCCGCCCGTGAAATCATTGCCAATACCACTGCCGCTCCTCCCTTTGCTGCGGTTCCATCATACCGGCAACGCCGTGGTCTTGAAGACCGTGCGCAACGCGAATGACGACTGCATCTGCCCGACCCCCGGCAACCGCGCGAGGTACTGACGGTGGATGCGCGCGAAATCCTCGGTGTTTTCGGCCACGACCTTGAGAAGATAGTCCGCCGATCCCGCCATCAGGTGACATTCCAGAACATCGGGAATGAGCCGCACCGCGCGCTCGAAGGCGTCCAGCACCTCATCCGCCTGCCCCTGCAGCGTGATTTCGACGAAGACCGTCGTGGCCACGCCGAGCTTGCGCGCATCCAGAAGCGCCACATAGTCGCGGATGTATCCTTCCTGCTCCAATCGCTGCACCCTGCGATGGCACGCGGATGGCGACAAATTAACCGCCTCCGACAGCTCGGCGTTCGACATCCGCCCCCTGCGTTGCAGCGCGGTCAGGATACGGCGATCTGTGGCGTCTAACGGCATTGGCGCACGAACCTTCGAACTTGTGACCCTTTGACCGCAGGTTATTCGACAAACAGGCGCTTTGGCGACCCACATTCGCTGCGCAATTGCATTGGCGTCGCTTTATGATCCGCGACAAACAGCACTTACGGAGGATGGATCCATGAAAATCGGCTGCCCGACAGAGATCAAACCACAGGAATTCCGCGTGGGCCTGACACCCAACGCGGCGCAGGAAGCGGTCAACCACGGCCATACCGTCCTTATCCAGTCCGGCGCCGGGATCGGTGCCGGGTTCGAGGACGCCGACTATATCGCCGCCGGAGCCGAGATCATCGCAACGGCCGAGGATGTGTTTGCCAAGGCCGACATGATCGTCAAGGTCAAGGAGCCGCAGGCGGGCGAGCGCAAGATGCTGCGCGAGGGCCAGTTGCTGTTCACCTACCTGCATCTGGCGCCCGACCCCGCGCAGACCAAGGATCTTCTGGCCAGCGGCTGCACCGCCATCGCCTATGAGACGGTAACCGATCGCAACGGTGGCCTGCCGCTTCTGGCGCCGATGTCCGAGGTGGCCGGGCGCCTTGCGCCGCAGGTCGGCGCGTGGACCCTGCAAAAGGCCAATGGTGGGCGCGGCGTACTGATGGGCGGCGTGCCCGGTGTTGGCCCTGCGCGAGTGATGGTGATCGGCGGCGGCGTCGTGGGCACCCATGCGGCGCGCATCGCCGCGGGCATGGGCGCGGATGTCACGGTGCTCGACCGGTCGCTGCCACGGCTGCGCTATCTTGACGATGTCTTTGGCGGCACCTTCAAGACCAGCTACGCCAGCGCCGGCAATACCATCGAACTTGCCCGCATGGCCGACATGATCATCGGCGCGGTTCTGATCCCCGGCGCAGAAGCGCCCAAGCTGATCACCCGCGCGCAACTGTCCGAACTGAAGCCTGGCGCGGCCCTTGTGGACGTGGCGATCGATCAGGGTGGCTGTTTCGAGACGTCAAAGGCCACGACGCATCAGGATCCGATCTATGACGTCGATGGGATCATGCATTACTGCGTGGCCAACATGCCCGGCGCGGTCGCGCGCACTTCGACCATCGCGCTTGGCAACGCCACGATGCCGTTCATGCTGGCGCTGGCCGACAAAGGCTGGAAGCAGGCCTGCCTCGACGATCCGCACCTGATGGACGGGCTGAACGTACATGCCGGCCATCTGACCTATTACGCGGTCGGCAAGGCGCTAGGGATCGACGTGATGTCACCCAGCATCGCCGTCAAGCATTAGGCGCTTGTCCCGTCCGGCCCGCCGGTTGATATCGGCGGGCCGGATCTTTGCGAGGGCGCGTGTTCAGCGGCCCTTGGCCAACTGGTCGCGGATCTCCAGCAGAACATCCAGTTCGGACGGGCCCGTCTTTACCTCTGGCGCAACGTCGTCCGGCTTTTCCGCCGCCGACTTCAGCTTGTTGACCGCCTTGACCAGCATGAAGACCACGAACGCGATGATCAGGAAATTGATGCAGGCCGTGACGAATGCACCGTAGGCAAATATTGCCGCACCGCTTTCGCGGGCCGCGTCAAGGCCAACACCGGCGGGCACATTGCCCGACAATACGACATACATGCTTGTGAAATCGACACCGCCCAGGATCAGGCCGATGATCGGGTTGATCAGATCGCCCACCAGCGACGACACGATAGCGGTGAAAGCGGCACCGATGATGATGCCCACCGCCAAATCCATCACATTGCCCTTGGCAATGAAGTCCTTGAATTCATTGATCATAAAGTTCCCTCGCACGCAGTGCCCTCTTTTGGGGCGGTGTTGATTATGGTCGACTGTGCACTGATTAACACAGCCCCGCGCATTCTACGCAGTGTTTTTGTCGCCCGGCATGATTAGCTGATGTCGTACATTTTTCTCAAAGAGGTGCCCCATGGCTGACCTGTCTGTTTATCCGATCACCAAGAAATGGCCGCCGCAGAATCCCGAAATTCTGCAGCTTTATTCCTTTCCCACCCCGAACGGCGTCAAAGTGTCCATCGCGCTCGAGGAAATGGGCATCCCCTACGAGGCGCATACCGTGACCCTGTCGGACAAGGACGTGAAAAGCCCCGAGTTCCTGTCGCTCAATCCCAACAACAAGATCCCCGCGATCATCGATCCGAACGGCCCCGACGGCACACCCGTGACGCTGTTCGAAAGCGGTGCGATCCTGCTGTACCTGGCGCAGAAATCCGGGCGGCTGATCGGCCGGACCGCCGCCGACAAGGCGCATGTCACGCAGTGGCTGATGTTTCAGATGGGCGGCCTTGGACCGATGTTCGGACAGATGGGATTTTTCAGCAAATTCGCCGGGTCCGAATGGGACGACAAGCGCCCGCAGCAACGCTACATCGACGAAAGCAAGCGCCTGCTGGCGGTGTTGGAACGGGAACTGGCGGGCAAGGAATGGATCGCGGGCGACTATTCGATCGCGGACATCGCGATTGCGCCATGGCTTGCCGCGCTTGAATTCTACGGCACCCAGGACGCAGTCGGCTGGTCGGATCATCCGAACGCCGTGGCCTATCTTGACCGTTTTCTGGCGCGGCCCGCCGTGATCAAGGGGCGCCAGATTCCGCCGCGCGAGGTTGCCGCCTAAGGGATCACGACGCCGCCGCGCGGATCATCGCGGCGGCTTTTTCGGCGATCATGATCGTGGGCGCATTGGTGTTGCCGCCGATCAGTCGCGGCATCACCGACGCGTCCACCACCCGCAACCCCTTGAGCCCGTGGACACGGCACGACGGATCCACCACCGCCATGTCGTCCGTGCCCATCTTGGCCGTGCCGACGGGGTGATAGATCGTATCGGCGCGGTTGCGGATGTCCGCCTCGAGCGCGGCATCAGATCCGTCATGCGGGTAAAGCTGCGCATCGCGCCACGGATCCAGCGGCGGCGCGGTCAGGATCGCTTGCATCTTGCGCGCGCCCAGCTTGAGCAGTTCAAGGTCGCGCGGATCGTCCAGATAGTTCGGATCGATCCGCGGGGGCTTGCGCGGATTGGTCGACTGCAGACCCACGTGCCCCCTGCTGAACGGGCGCAGCACGCAGACATGGCACGAAAACCCATAGCGAAAGTGGATCTTGCGCATGTGCTGATCGACGATACCGACCACGAAATGCAGTTGCAGATCGGGTCGGTCCACGTCCGGCGTCGATCGCAGAAACGCACCGCCTTCGGCAAAGGGCGAGGCGAACATCCCCGTTCCGTCACGCCGCCAACGCAGGCCGGCCGCGGCCAGTTGCATCAGCCCCTTTGGGCCAAGCCCGACCACGTCGTCGCGCTTCGACCGATAGCTCAGAACGTAATCCAGGTGGTCCTGAAGGTTCCGGCCCACGCCCGGCAATTCGTGCTCCACCTCGATCCCGTGGCGGGCCAGCTCGTCGCGCGGCCCGATGCCGGACAAAAGCAGGACCTGCGGCGACCCGAACGCGCCGCCGGACAGAACGACTTCGCGTCGTGCCTCGACCACCTCTCGCCGGCCGGCGCGGTCGATCACGACGCCGGTGGCGCGACCGCCCTCGATCACCACCTTCATCGCGATGGTCTTTGTCAGAATGGCCAGGTTCGGCCGTTGCCGCACGGTCGGGGACAGATACGCCGCCGCCGCCGAACACCGCTCGCCCCGGTGCGGCCCAGCGTGGAATTGCGTCACCTGGTAAAGCCCGGCTCCTTCCTGCCGGGGGCCGTTGAAATCGTCGGTCTGGCGCACCTGTTGACAGGCCGCCGCCTCGACAAAGGCATGGGTTATCGCGCGCGGCTCCGATTGTTCGGCAACCTGCAGGGGGCCGTCGGCACCATGATAGGCATCCGCGCCGCGCACATTGCCTTCGGCCTTCTTGAAATAGGGCAGAACGCTGTCCCAATCCCAGCCCGCGCATCCCATGTCGGCCCATTCGTCATAGTCACGCGCGTGACCGCGGGCATACAGCATCGCATTGATCGCGGATGACCCGCCCAGCCCCTTGCCGCGCGGCTGGAACCCGCGGCGTCCGTTCAGGCCCTTTTGCGGTTCGGTGTGAAACGCCCAGTTGTTGATCCTGGGGCGGCCCGACACCATCGCGGCCACCAGCGCGGGCGCACGGACAAAAATGTCGCGCCCCTCCCCGCCCGCCTCGATCAGGCAGACCTTCGCCTTTGCGTTCTCGCTCAGCCGCGCGGCCAGCACGCATCCGGCAGAACCACCGCCGACGATCACGTAGTCGAATTCCATAAAGCCGCCCCCCTGCTTCCCGCTATCGTAGTGGGGCCGGGGGGCGGCTGGCAAATGGATTAGCCGGGCAGCGCCCCCGTCAGCACATAACGCAGGATCTGTACGACCTGCGCCGGGTCTTCGGCCACGGCGAGGGCCGCGGCGTCCACCTCTTTCAACGCATGGGCATGATCCGGCCCATGCAGGATGATCAGCGACTTGCCCAGTGCCGCGGCATAGCCCGCGTCGAACGCCGCGTTCCACTGCTTGTACTGGTCGCCGAACCGCACGACGACGACATCGGCCTCGGCGATCCCCTTGCGGGTGCGGATCGCATTGACCATCGCCCCCTTGTGGTCGTGCCAGTATTTCCTGTCCTCGCCGCCCAAGATCGCCACGCCGCAATCGTCGCTGGCGGCGTGATCGGTCACCGGGCTGCCAAAGACCACATCGAGCCCGTGTGCACCGGTCGTGATCTGCTCGCGCCAGTCGGTGTGGATTTCACCCGACAGATAAACCTTCAGCGTCATCGCTTAACTCCTTCGATCTGACTTTCAGCCGCGCAGCACGCCGCCGGTGGCCTTGGTCACCTTTTCGATCACCTTGGCGCCCACGGCTTCGATATCCTTGTCCTTGAACGTCTTGTCGGTGGGCTGCATCCGCACCGTCAGCGCGAGCGATTTCTTGCCCTCGCCCAACGACCCACCGATGAATTCGTCAAAGACCCGGACTTCCTGAACGATCGCCTTGTCCGCCCCCATCGCGGCGTTGATCAGCGCCTGCGCCTCGACCTCGGCATCCACGACAAAGGCGAAATCGCGCTCCACCGCCTGCAGATCGCTGACCTGCAACGCGGGCCGGGTGGCGCCCGTCTTGCGCGGGATCGGCACCTCGGCGGGCCAGAGGGTAAAGGCCATCGCCGGCCCTTTGACATCCATCGCCTCCAGGACGCGGGGGTGTACCTCTCCGAACACGCCCAGCACCTTTTTCGGACCAAGGCAGATCATCCCGTGCCGGCCGGGGTGCCACCAATCCGCCGCCCCGCGCAGAATCTGCGACTTGGCGGGTGCGCCCATCGCGGCAAGAACCGCCTCGGCATCGGCCTTGACGTCAAACACATCGACCGCGCGCGCGGCGCCATGCACATCCTTGGGCCCGGTGCGCCCGACCAGCAGCCCCGTGACCAGCAGATGCTGCTCGCCAGGCTCGCCCCCGTGAAATGCGGGGCCGACCTCGAACAGCGCCATGTCGGCAAAGCCGCGCGCCTGGTTGCGGGCCGCCGCCTGCAACAATCCGGGCAACAGCGCAGGGCGCATATGGCTCATCTCGCTGCTGATCGGGTTTTCAAGCCGGGTCGCGTCGTCGCCGCCGCCGAACAGCTTGGCCGACGCTTCGTCGATAAAGCTGTAGGTGACACATTCGTTGTAGCCCAGCGCCGCCGCCGTACGCCGCGCGATACCTTCGCGGCGCTGCATCGGCGATAAGATCGGGCGCGGCACCCCCGGCGTCAGACGCGGCAGCGGCCGCCCCTCGAGTTTGGTCAGCGACGCGATGCGCGCGACCTCCTCGACCAGGTCGGCCTCGCCCTGAACGTCGGGCCGCCAGCTTGGCACATGCGCCAATGTCCCCTCGAGGATGAAACCCAGCGCCGTCAGCGTCTGGCGCTGCTCGCTTTCGGGAATGTCCATGCCCACGAGCGATTGAACGCGCGCGGCGTCCAGCTTGTAGGCGCGGCGCGTGTCCGGGATCTTGCCCGCCACGATCACCTCGGACGCTTCACCGCCCGCATGGTCCAGGATCATCCGCGTCGCATGCTCGATCCCGTAGGGCGTCCATTCCGGGTCGATCCCGCGTTCGAAGCGATACCGCGCGTCCGAGTTGATCTTGAGCGCGCGGCCCGTGTAGGCGGTGCGGACCGGGTCGAAATAGGCCGCCTCGAGAAACACGCTCACGGTCTCTTCGGTGCAACCGGTGCGCAGCCCGCCCATCACGCCCGCGATGCTTTCCACGCCATTGTCGTCCGAAATCAGCGTCATGCCTTCGTCGAAGGTGTATTCCTTTTCGTCCAGCCCCATCAACGTCTCGCCGCCTTTGGCGCGATGCACGCGCAGGGTATCGCCCGCGATCTTGTCGGCATCAAAGACATGCAGCGGACGATTGCGATCGTAGGTGAAGAAATTGGTCACATCGACAAGGAACGAGATCGGGCGCAATCCGATGGCGCGCAGACGATCCTGCAACCACTGCGGGCTGGGGCCGTTCGTGACGCCCCGGATCATCCGGCCAAAGAACACCGGCGCCTGTTCCAGCGTGTCGGCGTCGATGCTGACCTTGACGGGGCAGGCAAATTCACCCGGCACCGCATCGACTTCGCGCTTTTTCAGCTTGCCCAGGCCGCGCGCGGCCAGATCGCGCGCAATGCCGCGCACGCCCAGCGCGTCGGGCCGGTTCGGTGTGATCGCGATCTCGATCACCGGATCGACCTTGGCGGGGTCATGTTCGGCAAGCCAGTCGACGAAACTGTCACCGACGTTGCCCGCGGGCAGCTCGATGATGCCGTCGTGCTCTTCGCTCAGCTCCAGCTCGCGTTCCGAGGCCATCATGCCGTAGCTGTCGATGCCGCGGATGTTGCCCACGCCGATCGTGGTGTCGATGCCAGGCACGTAGACGCCCGGCTTGGCCACAACGACCGTGATCCCCTCGCGCGCGTTGGGTGCGCCGCAGATGATCTGCTTGACGCCCTCGTCGGTCTGCACCTGGCAGACCCGCAAACGGTCCGCGTCGGGGTGCTTTTCCGCGCTTTCCACATAGCCCAGCGTGAAACCCCGCAGGGCGGCACCACGATCCTCGACCCCCTCGACCTCAAGCCCGAGATCGGTGAGCGCATAGGTGATCTCGTCCAGCGTGGCGGTGGTCTCAAGATGATCTTTGAGCCAGGAGAGTGTGAATTTCATCTGTGTCTTCCCGTGTGTGGCCGCGAAATGGCCTTGTCAGGTCGTAAAGCCGTAGCCGCGAGTTACCGCGACAGCCCGCCATGCAGCGTTGGCTGGTCCAGTGACGCGAAACCATAATGCCGCAACCACCGCAAATCGCTGTCAAAGAACGCCCGCAAATCCGGGATGCCGTATTTCAGCATCGCGATCCGGTCGATTCCCATGCCAAAGGCAAAGCCCTGCCACTTGTCGGGGTCGATCCCGCCCGCGGCCAGCACCTTGGGGTGCACCATGCCCGAGCCGAGAACTTCCATCCAGCCGTCGCCCTCGCCGATGCGCAATTGACCGTCAACCCATGAGCACTGAATGTCCACCTCCGCCGACGGTTCGGTGAAGGGGAAATGGGAGGCGCGAAACCGCGTCTTGATGCCGTCGATTTCAAAGAAAGCGCTGAAGAATTCCTCCAGCGTCCACTTCAGGTTTGCCATCGATATGTCGCGGTCAATGGCCAGCCCCTCGACTTGGTGGAACATCGGTGTATGCGTCTGGTCATAGTCCGCGCGGTAGACGCCACCGGGACAGATGATGCGCAACGGCGCGCCCTGCGCCTCCATCGTGCGGATCTGCACCGGGCTGGTGTGGGTGCGCAACACGTGTGGCGGACGGTTGTCGCCCTCGGCGCGGTGCATGTAAAACGTGTCCATCTCGGCGCGCGCGGGGTGGTGGCCGGGAATGTTCAGCGCGTCGAAATTGTACCAATCGGTATCGATGCGCGGGCCCTCTGCCACGGAAAACCCCAACTCGGCAAAGATCGCGGCGACTTCCTCGCTGACCTGGCTGATCGGGTGGATCGTGCCTTCGCGCCGCGGGCGGACGGGCAATGTCACGTCCAGCCATTCCGACCGCAACCGCTCGTCCAGCGCCGCATCGGCAAGGCCGGCCTTCTTGGCGCTCAGCGCCGAATTGATCTCGTCCTTGAGGGCATTCAGCGCCGGACCCGCGGCCTGACGCTCTTCCGGCGTCATCTTGCCAAGCTCGCGCATCTTCAGCGCGACTTCGCCCTTTTTGCCCACGGCGGCAAGGCGGATCACCTCAAGAGCGGCCTCGTCGGTCGCCTCGGCAATCTGCCCCAGATATTTGCGCTTGAGATCGTCCATGACCGCTCCGCCTGCTTTATGTCGCAGACGTGCTACCAGAACCGCGCCTGAATACAAGCCGCCGCACCCGGTTTCGCGCATCCCTCTTGCCGCGGGGCCGCGTCCGCCCCACACTGGACACGCCCGGCAAGAAGGAGACAGCGGATGACACTGACAGGCGGATGCTACTGCGGCGCGCTGCGCTACAGCGCGCAGGGCGCGCCCACGTTCAAGGCGCAATGCCATTGCCGCGAATGCCAATACATATCCGGCGGCGGGCCGAATTTCTTCATGCTGATGCCGCAAGACGGGTTCGAATACACCAAGGGCAGCCCAAGGTTTTTTGCCCGAAGCGATCTGGACACACCGGTGACGCGGGAATTCTGCACCGACTGCGGCACCCACATCGCGACGCGGCGCCCCGGGTTGGCCTCCGTCATCCTCAAGGTCGGCACTTTGGACACCCCCGCGGCCTATGACCAACCGGCGATGGCGATCCACACCCTCGACCGACAACCCTTTCACCAGATCAAGGACGGCCTGCCGCAGTTCGAGCGATTGCCGAAAAGGTAATGCCCGTTCGCCCGGTTCTACCGCGGTCGGGGCTCGGCCCCAGTTCCCGGGGCATTCAGACACAAAAGAAGCGAAAGACAGCCTACTTCTTTTGTTTTCTAAATATCCCCGCCGGAGGCACCGATCGCGGATCTTTTGTAAAAAAGATCCGCGAAACATGTCGCGCGGCGCAAGCCGCACATCAAGACAGCGTCGGACATGAAAAAAGCGCCGCTTCGGCATGAAGCGGCGCTTTGGATACCGTTTTGACAGCGGCGCTTATGCGGCCAGTGCGTCCTGCGCCTGCTTCACGATCGCACCAAAGGCGTCGGGTTCGTGCACGGCCAGATCGGCCAGGACCTTGCGGTCCACTTCGATACCGGCCAGCGACAAGCCGTTGATGAAGCGCGAGTATGTCAGCGCCTCGTCATGGCTGCGCACGGCGGCGTTGATCCGCTGGATCCAAAGCGCACGGAAGTTGCGCTTGCGGTTCTTACGGTCACGGGTTGCGTATTGGTTGGCCTTGTCGACGGCCTGACGCGCGACCTTAAAAGTGCTCTTGCGGCGACCGTAGTAACCTTTGGCGGCCTTGATGACCTTCTTGTGGCGGGCGTGGGTGACTGTTCCACCTTTGACTCGGGACATGTCTGTATTCCTTCTGGCTTAGCGGTCGTAGGGCATGAAGCCCTTGATGATCTTGGCGTCGGGCGCGGACAATACCGTCGTACCCCGTGCGTCGCGGATGAATTTCTTGGTCCGCTTGATCATGCCATGCCGTTTGCCGGCCTGGCCGCCGATGACCTTGCCAGTGGAGGTCACCTTGAAGCGCTTCTTGGCGCTTGATTTCGTCTTCATCTTGGGCATTTCCGTCTCCTATGGTTCGGGTCGGTATTGCGCGCGACTCGGCATGCCACATTGGCCGGTCCCGCGGATCGAAGTGCGCCGTATAGGCGGCAATCGCAGGACATGCAAGAGGGGTCGGACCGCCCGGACCCAACATGGCCTCAGGGCATGTACCGCCCCACGACACGCACAAAGATGTCCGGCACCTCCTCCAACGCGTACCCGCCCGGAGTGTACTGGATCGCATAGAGAACCAACCCCCCCGCAATCAGTATCGTGAGGGCAGATGCCCGCGGCGCGCGCCCGTCGCTGATCGCCGAAAGGATCGATGGAACCGAGAAAGCCGCAACAATAATGCCCAACACCAAGGCGAGATCGGGGTCCATGACGGGTACTCCACTATTTACGTGGCGTCACGCTACTCCGGATCGGTGCTGAAAATCAAACGTTCGTCGCAGGGCGCGACCCGCAGGATGTTCGTGCTGCCCGGCACGTTGAACGGCACCCCGGCGGTGACGACGATCTGATCCTGCGGTCCGGCAAACCCTTCGGAACGCGCCGCGCGTGCCGCGGCAACCACAGCCATCTTGAACCTGTCCAGCGTTTCGGTCAGTACGCAGTTCGTCCCCCAGCTTAGCGCCAGGCGCCGCGCCGTGCCGACAAGCGGCGTCATCGCGATGATCGGAACGCGGGGGCGTTCGCGCGCCGTCAAGAGCGCTGTCGTCCCGCTTTGGGTGAAGCAGCAGATCGCCTTGATGTCGGTAGTCTCGGCGATCTCGCGCGCGGCCGACACGATGCCATCGGCGATCGACTTGCCTTCGGTGATACGCGAGGCTTCGATGATCTGGGTATAGGTCGGATCCTGTTCGACCTCGATGGCGACATTGTTCATCGTCGTCACGGCCTCGACCGGATAGCTGCCCGCCGCCGATTCCGCCGACAGCATCACTGCGTCGGCCCCCTCATAGATCGCGGTTGCCACGTCCGACACCTCGGCACGGGTCGGCATCGGGCTTTCGATCATGCTCTCGAGCATCTGGGTCGCCACGATAACGGGCTTTGCCGCCGTACGGCATTTGCGGACCAGTCGCTTCTGGATCGGCGGCACATTCTGGACGGGCAATTCAACGCCCAGATCCCCGCGCGCCACCATTATCCCGTCGCTGGCGGCGAGGATCGCCTCGAAATGCGTCACCGCAGAGGGTTTTTCGATTTTCGACAAGATCGCGGCCCGGCCCTTGGCCAGATCGCGCGCCTCGACGACGTCTTCGGCCCGCTGGACAAAGGACAGGGCAAGCCAATCCACGCCGAGCGCGCACACGAATTCCAGATCGGCGCGGTCCTTGTCGCTGAGCGCGGCCAACGGCAGCATGACGTCGGGCACGTTCACGCCCTTTCGATTGGAGATCACACCGCCCGCGACCACCGTGCAGTCGGCGTAGTCGTCGCCGCACCTCTCGACCCTGAGGCGGATCTTGCCATCGTTGACCAACAGGCTGGCCCCCGGTTCGAGCGCCGCGAAAATCTCGGGGTGCGGCAGGCAGACCCGGGTCCGGTCGCCTTCGGCGTTGTCCAGATCGAGCCGAAATGCATCGCCTTCGTCAAGCTGCTCGCTTTCCTGTGCAAAGACACCGACGCGCAATTTCGGCCCCTGAAGGTCCGCGAGGATACCGATCGTCGATCCGGTATCCTGTTCGATCTGCCGAATGATCCGGTGCTTTTCGCGAATCTCGTCATGGCTTCCGTGGCTCATGTTCAAACGGAAGACATCCGCGCCGGCCACATGCAGCGCGTGGATCATGTCGTAAGTGTCCGACGCCGGACCGAGGGTCGCCACGATCTTGACATTGCGAAGCCGTCTCATCCTATCATGCATCCTTTTTTCTGTCGTGGCGCGCCCAAATCATTGCGATGTTATCGCTAACGACGCCCAGGGCTTATCACCCGGTTTTCATTTTCAGGCAACTGCCCTAACAGTGCGATGACTAAGGTGTAAGGTAAATGACATACACTCCTTTTTTTAGCGATGGCCTCGACCGACCAGGGCGCTGGCTTGTCGTATGCGACCACGCGTCGAACCTGGTTCCGCCGGCGGTCGCAGGCGGTGACCTGGGCCTGTTGCCCGCGGACATGGACCGGCATATCGCGTTCGACATCGGCGCCGCCGGGGTCAGCCGTGCGCTGGCGCAGCGGCTCGACAGCCCGGTGATCCTGTCCAATTTCTCGCGGCTTGTCGTTGACCCGAACCGCGGCGAAGACGACCCGACGCTTCTGATGAAGCTCTACGACGGTACGTTGATCCCCGGCAACCGCCACGCCGACGCGGCAGAACGCGAACGCAGGCTCGATCTGTGCTACCGGCCCTACCATGCCGCGCTGGCCGATCTGGCCGCGCGTCCGGGCACGGTCATCGTGTCGGTTCACAGCTTTACGCCGCAGTTGCGCGGGCGACCGCCCCGGCCATGGCAGATCGGCGTCCTGTATGCCGACGACCGGCGGTTCGCCGACCCGTTGATGGCGCATCTGGCAGCAGAGCCGGACCTGACCCTGGGCGATAACGAACCCTACACCGGCCGAATGCGCGGCGACACGATGGACCGCCACGCCCTGCGCCACGGCCGGCCGCACGTGCTGATCGAACTGCGCAACGACCTGATCGCAGAGGACTACGGCCAGACCGCCTGGGCCGACCGGATGGCGCCGATACTTGAAACGGTTCTGGCCCGGACCGATCTTTGACTGACCCAACAGGAGCTTCCGACATGCCCGATGCCACCCCGACCCAGACCGAAATCGAACTGCAGGCCGCGGCCTACCGGCGCCTGCAGCAGCACCTGATGCAGGACCGCACCGATGTGCAGAACATCGACTTGATGAACCTGGCGGGGTTTTGCCGCAACTGCCTGTCCCGCTGGTATCAGGAAGCAGCGGCGGAACGCGGCATGGAGATGACCAAGGACGAGGCGCGCGAACTGTTCTACGGCATGACGATGGACGAGTGGAAGGCCACCTACCAGACCGAGGCCAGCGGAACGCAACAGGATGCCTTCAAGACCGCTTTCACCGAAAACGTCGAAAGGAAATCCTGACCCGACCGCACCGCCCGTCGTCTTGCAAGGGAAACGGACCGGAACTTTCAGAATTCCGGGCAGGGACCGCAAGCCGCCGCAGATGTCAGATCGCGGCCTTGCGGCTCTCGTCCAGATAGATCTCGCGCAGGCGTGGCGCGACCCGTCCCGGCACACCGCCGCCAAGCGCGACCCCGTCGATCTCGACCACAGGCATCACGAAAGTGCTGGCCGAGGTGACAAAGGCCTCATCGGCCTCCTGCGCCTCGGCGATGGTGAAATCACGCTCCTCGACCTCCATCTGCGCTTCGCGGGCAAAGCGCAGCACGGCGGCACGCGTGATACCGTGCAGAATGGACTGCGACAGGCTGCGGGTGATGATCCGGTTGCCCTTGACGATATAGGCGTTGTTGCTTGTGCCCTCGGTCACCACGCCGTCCTCGACCATCCATGCGTCGTCGGCGCCCGCCTTTTTCGCCATCATCTTGCCCATGCTGGGATAGAGCAGTTGCACCGTCTTGATATCGCGCCGCCCCCAGCGGATGTCTTCGATGCTGATGACCTTGATCCCCTGTTTCGCCGCCGGATTGTCGGCCAGTCCTGGCTTGTTCTGAGTAAACAGAACGATCGTCGGATCGGTCGTTTCGGGATCGGGAAAAACGAAATCCCTGTCGCCCGGCGCACCGCGCGTGATCTGCAGATAGATCATCCCCTCGTCGATCCCGTTGAGGCGCACCAACTCCCGATGAACCTCCAGCAGATCCTCGCTCGAGATCGGGTTGCGCATGTCCAACTCGTCCAGTGACCGCTGCAACCGCAGGGCATGACCTTCGAAATCTATCAGCTTCCCATCCAGCACCGACGTCACCTCGTAGACGCCGTCGGCCATCAAGAACCCGCGATCAAAGATCGACACCTTCGCCTCAGTCTCGGGCAGGTACTCGCCATTCACATATACCGTGCGCATCATCGTCTCTCCTATCCCCAGAGGGCCGCGCTGGGCGGATGCACCCCGCGGGCGTCAAACTTCAAGGCCATCTCACGGTCTTCGGCCAACAACAGTGGCCCGTCAAGGTCGGTGATCGTCGCCCCCTGCGCCACCAGCGTCGCGGGCGCCATCGCCAGGCTCGACCCGACCATGCAGCCGACCATCACGCCATACCCCTGCGCAATGCCCTCTGCCCGCAGCGCCAGCGCCTCTGTCAGACCGCCGGTCTTGTCCAGCTTGATGTTGATCACATCGTATTTGCCCTTCAGCCCGGCCAACGACCCGCGGTCGTGACAACTTTCATCCGCACAGACAGGCACCGGCCGGTCCATCCCGATCAACGCCTCGTCATCGCCCGCGGGCAAGGGCTGCTCGACCAGGTCGACGCCCAGGCGCAGCAGGTGCGGCGCCAGGTCCGCATAGACCTCCGCCGACCAGCCCTCGTTGGCGTCGATGATGATCCGCGAGGCCGGCGCACCGGCGCGCACCGCCTCCAGCCGCGGCATGTCGTCGGGTGTGCCCAGCTTGATCTTCAGCAGTGGCCGATGCGCGTTTCGCGCGGCCTGCGCCTGCATCTTCTCCGGGCTGTCCAACGACAGGGTATATGCCGTGATCTCCGGCCCCGGTTCGGGCAGCCCGGCCAGCTCCCAGACCCGCCTGCCCGCGCGCTTGGCCTCAAGATCCCACAGCGCGCAATCCACCGCGTTGCGCGCGGCCCCCGCCGGCAACAGATCGTAAAGCGCCGCACGCGTCACATCGCCCGGCAGCGCCTCGATCTGCGCCGCCACAGTATCCAGCGTCTCGTCGTAGCGCGCGTAGGGCACGCATTCGCCCCAACCGGTCAAATCGCCCTCACCGATTCGAACCGTCAGCACCTGCGCCTCAGACCGGGATCCACGGCTGATCGTGAACACCTGCGCCAGCGGAAAGATATCCCGGCTTACCTCAATGCGCATCACATCCTCTTCTTTGGGTCCAAAATACTCCCGCCGGAGGCTCCGGCGGTGGCCGCAAGTGCGGGCCTCACAGGCGTTCCAGCGCGTCCGCCAAACGCGCCGCCCCCTGTCGGAACGGATCGACCGTTGGCAGCCCCGTCTCACGCTCGACCTGCGCCAGATAGGCCAACGCCTCATCCTCGCCCAAGGCCTGCGTGTTCACCGACACGCCAATCACCTCGCAGGCGGGGTTGGCCACCCGCGCCATCGTCAACGCCGTCTCGCGCAGCGCCTCCAGCGACGGAAGCGCGTAATCCGGCAGGCCGCGCATCGTCTTGCGTGTCGGCTCGTGGCTCAGGATCAGCGCGTCGGGCTGCCCGCCGTGGATCAGCGCCATCGTGACGCCGGAATAGGACACGTGGAACAGGCTGCCCTGCCCCTCGATGATGTCCCAGTGATCCTCGTCATTGTCGGGGGTCAGCCATTCCACCGATCCAGCCATGAAATCCGCGATCACCGCGTCCAGCGGAATGCCTTCTCCGGTGATCAGGATCCCGGTCTGCCCGGTGGCGCGGAAGGAACTCTTCATGCCCCGCGCCTTCATCGCGGCGTCCAGCGCCAGCCCGGTGTACATCTTGCCCACCGAACAATCGGTGCCGACCGCCAGCACGCGCTTGCCACGCCGCCTGACGCCATTGGCAATCGGATACTCCACCGACGGCACGCGCACGTCGTGCAGCGACCGCCCGTTCGCCTGCGCCGCCGCGGCCAGTTCCGGCACGTCGCGCAACAGGTTGTGCAATCCGCTCGCCAGGTCAAAGCCCGCCTCGAGCGCCGCGACCAGCACCTCGCGCCAGGCGGCGCTGATCTTGCCGCCGCGATTCGCCACGCCGATCACCAGCGTCCGGGCGCCGGCGGCCTTCGCCTCCTCCAGCGTCATGTCGGGCAGGCGCACATCGGCCTGACACCCATCCATCCGGAACTGGCCGACGGCGTTTTCGGGCCGCCAGTCCTTGATGCCCTGCGCCACTTTCGCGGCCAGTTGATCCGGCGCGTCGCCCAGAAAAAGAAGGTACGGGGTTTCGATCATGGCTCAGGCTCCTTATGCGCGATTGCTGCAGCCTGGCCGATATATCGCGCAATGACCGTGCTTTTCCATCCCATGCCGCCGGTTAGTTGCACAATTCTGCGCCCGGCGCCGGTTTTCGCGCCGGTTGATAGCGTTCAGCGGCACAGCCGACCCTGCCCGCAGCGACCGGATCATGCTGCACCTGCAAAATCGGCTTGCGGGCGGTCGCGCAATTTAATACCAGACCGACCAATGCAACCGCAATAATATTACTCGAAAGGTGCCCCATGAGCTTCCGTATTCAGCCCACAGCCCCCGCACGCCCCAACCGCTGCCAGTTGTTCGGACCCGGATCGCGCCCGGCCATCTTCGAGAAAATGGCGGCAAGCGACGCCGACGTGATCAACCTCGACCTCGAAGACAGCGTGGCCCCGTCCGACAAGGACAGCGCGCGCGCCAACGTCATCGCGGCCATTTCCGACATCGACTGGGGCACGAAAACGCTGTCGGTGCGGATTAACAGTCTCGACACGCCCTACTGGTATCGCGATGTGATCGACCTGCTGGAACAGGCGGGCGACCGTTTGGATCAGATCATGATCCCCAAGGTGGGCTGCGCGGCGGATGTCTATGCCGTCGACGCGCTGGCCACGGCGGTCGAAACCGCCAAGGGCCGCACGAAAAAGATCAACTTCGAGGTCATCATCGAAAGCGCCGCGGGCATTGCCCATGTCGAGGAGATCGCCGCCAGTTCCCCCCGGTTGCAGGCGATGAGCCTCGGCGCCGCGGATTTCGCCGCGTCGATGGGAATGCAGACCACCGGCATCGGCGGAACCCAGGACAACTACTACATGCACCACGATGGACAGCGGCATTACTCCGACCCGTGGCACTGGGCGCAGGCGGCGATCGTGGCCGCCTGCCGGACCCACGGCGTTCTGCCGGTCGATGGCCCCTTTGGCGATTTTTCCGATGACGAGGGCTTCCGCGCGCAGGCGCGCCGCTCCGCGACCCTGGGCATGGTCGGCAAATGGGCGATCCATCCCAAACAGGTCGCCCTGTCGAACGAGGTCTTCACCCCCTCGGACGAGGCCGTCGCCGAGGCGCGCGCCATTCTCGAGGCGATGGAGAAAGCCACCGCCAAGGGCGAAGGCGCCGCGGTCTACAAGGGGCGCCTGGTGGATATCGCCAGCATCAAGCAGGCCGAGGTCATCGTCCGCCAGTCCGAGATGATCAAGGGCTGACGCCGACCGCGACACGGCCTGCGCCGCCGCGCGGGCCGTTCTTGACAGGCGCGGCCGGACAATCAGCCCCGTCGCCATGCGCCGATACGGTTCCGTCAGACAGAGGTCTTTTTGTCATGGGCCGCGCACTGGTGCGCCTCGGATGTCCAGCCGGGCGCATCGATCATCTCAAAGCTCAGACTGACGCGATCGAGATACAGATAAAGTGCCGCAACAGCCCCAAGAATGCCCGACAGCATGTAATTCACCAGCGTCATGATTGGCCTCGATTTCGCCCAGATTTCGCCTTATTTCACGCCAGAGCTAACAAAAACCGGCCACGGCACAAGGAATCGCGAGGAAACAATCTGTTTTCCGCTCTGTCATGGTGCCTGTCGCGTCGATGCCGGGCGATTGACCGGAGATGCGAAACAATCGGCAACGCTCTGCCGGGGCCCCGGCGTCCCGCTGTGGACGATGATCCAGGCCAGCCGGCCCACCCGCTTGCGAAGCGTTGCAAATGCGCGCAAGGCCCGGCATACAACTGCAACCCCAAGCGGAGCCAGCGAATGACACAGTATATGGATTTCGAAAAACCCCTCGCCGAGATCGAAGGCAAGGCCGAGGAATTGCGCGCGCTGGCCCGCAACAATGAAGACATGGACGTCACATCGGAAGCCGCGGCGTTGGACGCAAAGGCCAAAGCGATGATGATCGACCTGTACAAATCGCTGACCCCTTGGCGCAAGTGCCAGGTCGCGCGCCACCCCGAGCGACCGCATTGCAAGGACTACATCGAAGCGTTGTTCGACGAATACACTCCGCTGGCCGGCGATCGCAATTTCGCCGACGACCACGCGGTGATGGGCGGACTGGCACGGCTGGGCGATACCCCGGTCATGGTGATCGGCCACGAGAAAGGCAACGATACCAAGTCGCGGATCGAGCGGAATTTCGGAATGGCGCGGCCCGAAGGCTACCGCAAGGCGATCCGCCTGATGGATCTAGCAAACCGCTTTGGCCTGCCGGTCATCACGCTGGTCGATACCCCGGGCGCCTATCCCGGCAAGGGCGCCGAGGAGCGCGGGCAGTCGGAGGCGATCGCGCGTGCAACCGAAAAATGTCTGCAGATCGGCGTGCCGCTGATCGCCGTGGTGATCGGCGAAGGCGGATCGGGCGGTGCCGTCGCCTTTGCCACCGCGAATCGCGTCGCCATGCTGGAACATTCGGTCTATTCGGTGATCAGCCCGGAAGGCTGCGCATCGATCCTGTGGAAAGACGCGGAGAAGATGCGCGAAGCGGCCGAAGCACTGCGCCTGACCGCGCAGGACCTGCGCCAATTGGGCGTGACGGACCGCGTGATCGACGAACCGCTGGGGGGTGCGCACCGCGATCCCGCCAAAGCCATCGAAGCGGTCGGCAAATCCATCCAGGCGATGCTCAAGGAGCTTTCCGGCAAAAGCCGCAGCGAACTGATCGATGATCGGCGCCAGAAATTTCTCGACCTCGGGTCCAAGGGTCTTGCCGCCTGATGTCCCAGTGACCGATTTGGTGCATGGAAAACGGACCGGAAATTTCGAACATTCCGGCGCGCCGCGCGGCTAGCTCGCCAGCATCCGCAAGCCCTGCGTAACGTCCGATCGCACGGCCAACCGCAGCCCCGGCTCGTCGCCCGCCCGCAGGGCCGCGATGATGAGCTTGTGAAACTGCGGCGCTTCGGTCCGTCGCAGCCGCCCATAGAGCGCGCGCATCGTCGGGCCCATCTGCAACCACACCGTTTCCGCCATCGCCAGCATCGCAGGCGCCTGCGCCCGCAGGTAAAGCGTGCGATGAAACTCCAGGTTGGCACGGATATAGCTGACCGCATCGCGATGGGCGATCGCCTCGGATACCGAAGTATTGATCGTTTGCAGCCGTTCGATCAGCGCCATGTGCGCACGCGGCAACGCGCGGCTGGCCAACTCGACCTCGATCAGCGCACGCAGCGCCGCCAATTCCTCGATCCGCTCGTTGCTGAGTTCGGGCGTGGAAATGCGCCCCGACACGGACATGGTCAGCGCCCCTTCGGCGGCCAGCCTGCGCACGGCTTCGCGCACCGGCGTCATCGACACCTCGAATTCGCGACCGATACCGCGCAGGGTCAGCGCCTGACCCGGGGGGATGTCGCCATGCATGATCCGCGTCCGCAGACGGCGGTACACGCGGTCATGGGCGACGGGGGCGGCATCGACGGGGCGCGGGCTGAGGTTCATGGGTGAACTTGTGATCACAACCGCCGCCGGGGTCAAGCGGCACCTAGGGCGCGAACCGATAACGGTGCAGATCGCCGCCTTGACCGCGCAACCATCCGCGCGGGCGGCTGTAGTCGCCATAGGCGTCTGTCACACGCGCCCAAAAGGCGGGCGAATGGTTCATCTCGACCAGATGCGCGACCTCATGCGCCGCGACATAGCTCAAGACCTCGGGCGGAGCCAGGATCAGCCGCCACGAATACATCAACCCGCCATCCGCCGTACAAGACCCCCAGCGCGACCGCGTATCGCGCAGCGTGATCCGGTCATAGCGCACCCCCAGACGCGCGGCGAAATGATCCGATGCTTCGGCCAGCCGATTGCGCGCCAGTTGCTTGAGGTGCCCGGCCAACCGCGGCCCCACGTCCTGCGCGGCGCCGGGCACGGCGATTCGACCCGCCGCGATCTCGATCCGCCGCCCGACGCCCGGCACCACATGGTGCGGTGTCCCGCCAATCGGCACATGCGCCCCGTGCCGCACCACCACATCCGCGCCGCGTGCGTCCAGATGGCCGCGAATCCACTCTTCTTTCTGTGCGGCGAAACGCAAGGCTTCGGCATCGCGCACGCCGCGCGGAAGGGTCAGGGTGACACGCCCGTCCAATTGCGAGATTCGCAGTGAAATGCGCCGCGCTCTGGGACTGCGGCGCAGGATCAGCGGAATCGGCGGTGCGCCGGGCAGAAAGTGATCGCTCATCGGGCCCTCTTGATCAGCCGCCACATGGGGTCAGGCCTTTACAGCACTCACCTCATATGGCACTTGGCCTGAATCATCTACACGCAACAGCAATTCGAAAAGGGGGTTTTTCATGCCCAAGGAAGAATGGGGAACGAAGCGCCTCTGCCCCACAACCGGCAAACGGTTCTATGACCTCAACAAGACGCCGATCATCAGCCCTTACACCGGCGAAGAGGTCGTGGTCGACAACTCCAAGTCGCGCATGATCGCGGCGGATGCCGAAGACGCGGCGACAGCCAAGGCGAAGAAGTCCGAAGAAGCCGAAGACGTGGTCCTGGACGACGATGACGAAGATGTCGATGTCGATCTGGGCGACGATATCCTCGACGACGACGAAGAGGACGACGACGACGTGTCGCTTGACGAGATCGCCGATGTCGCCTCGGACGACGACGACTAAAAACTGAATATCGGCAGGACCGGGTTTTTTTGACTTGATCCTGCCTATGGATGCGCCTAGACACCGGCGCACCGGATCAGGCAATGATCCTCGCGGGGCCCAGGGCCCTTCGGTTTGGGGCCTTAGCTCAGCTGGGAGAGCGCCTGCATGGCATGCAGGAGGTCAGCGGTTCGATCCCGCTAGGCTCCACCAAACCGACCCAATCCGTACATATTCCGTACCCTTTCTGACTTGTTACCGGCCGCACTGTGCGCTTGCATGAGCGGTCGCGTTACGGCATCATATTCTCATAAGTGAATTTATGGGGCGCCGCAAAATGCAGATCACCCGACGCATGCTTTTGGGCGGCCTTGGCGCCGGGGTGCTGGTCGCGGGCCCGACGCGGCTGCTGGCGCGCCAGACCCTGAGCCTTGGCGATATCGAAGTGACCACAGTCAGCGACGGTCATCTGGTGCTGCCGGGTCAGTTCCTGTTTCCCGACCTGCCCGAGGACGAACTGGATTCGATCCTGTCGCAGCACGGCGTTTCGCGGGACGCGGTGCAGCCACCGTGCAACGTGACGCTGATGCGCGCGCGGGGTCGGACCGTCTTGTTCGACGCGGGCTCCGGCGACGGGTTCATGCCAAGCGCGGGACGCCTGCGCGACGCACTGGGCGCGATCGGAATCATGCCAGAGGATGTCACCGACGTCGTGTTGACCCACGGTCATCCCGACCATCTTTGGGGTGTTCTGGATGATTTCGACGACCCGATGTTTGCCAACGCCAGTTACCTGATGGGCCAGCGCGAATTCGACTACTGGTCCGATCCGGACACCGTGGACAGCATCGGACCCGAGCGTGCCGCCTTTGCCGTGGGCGCGGCCCGGAGGCTGGAGGCGATAGCCGAACACTGCACCTTTTTCGGCGATGCGGAGGAACTGCTGCCGGGCGTCATGGCGCATGCCACTTTCGGCCATACACCCGGGCACATGGGATTCGAGATCCGACAGGGGTCCGAAGCGGTGCTGGTCGCGGGCGATGCCATCGGCAATCACCACGTGGCCTTTGCCCGCCCCGACTGGCGCAGCGGGGCCGATCAGGACCGCGACATGGGCGCCGCCACGCGCCTGCGGCTGCTGGACATGCTCGCACAGGATCAGACCATGCTCATCGGATTTCATCTGCCCGATGGCGGGATCGGCCGGGTGGAACGGTCGGGCGATGCCTACCGGTTCGTCCCGGCGCTCTAGCCGGCCGCGCCGGTTACTCCAGCGCTTCCATGGCGATGTCATCCAGAAGGGACTGAACCTCTTGCATGGCCCCGTCTGGATAGGTGCGATAGCCGATCATCACCTCGCCCCCCCGATCGGCGACGAAGACGCCATAGGGGCAATGGGCGATGTTCATCGGGTCCGCCTCCATCACCGCACGCGACACCTGAGCCGAGCAGAACAGGAAGACGTCGGCCTGCGTAAACAGCTCGACGTCCGAGCCCACATCCGCGGCTGTCCGGTTCAGCATATCGCCGACGTGGCTTACGTAGTCGATCACCAGCCCGCGCCCGACAATCGCGCTTTCCACGGCAAAGGTCGCGTCCTCGAACGAGCCTTCGAATGGATAGCTGACAGCCTGATCCTCGGCTGCGGCAGGCACTGCCAGACCCGCGACAAGGGCAAAAGAAAGCAAAGAACGTTTCATCACAGTGTCTCCTTCCTCAAAATGGGGCAACGTGGATCACGCGGCCCTGCAACGGCATCATGGCCGCACGATCGTCCATCCCGCTTCGTCCAGCGTGATCAGATCGACCACTCCGGCAGGCACATGTTCGGCCATCGCCACGACCGGGATCTCCTTGCCCTCCTTGCGGGCCATTGCCGCCACGGTGTTGTCGCAGGCCGCAAAGCTGACGTTGTGCATGGATTGATCGAAGGATTTCAAACGCTCCAGCACCGGCGATGTATCCTCGCGCAGCATGTGAAGCCCGGCGTTGAAGGCCACGATCCTGATCTCCACCTCCTCGCCAAGATCGGAATAGTGGCGCGCCACGTTCGCCGCCACGTTCAGCACGGTGTTCATCTTTTGCGGATCGTTGTCGCTGATCTGAAGCGCGAGGCGGTGCATGCCATCCTGGGCCATCGCCGCCGTCGCCAGCGTCAGTGCCACGATCGCAACCGCCAGTCGATTGAAGAGTGCAGTCATTGAAATCCTCCCGGAAATGAAAAGCCCGGGCGCTTGGGCCCGGGCAACTGTCGTTCAGTCGAATGTGGCGAGATAGGCCGCCACCGCCGCGCGGTCGTTCTCTTTTTTCAGACCCGCAAAACCCATCTTGGTGCCCTTGATGTAGGACCTTGGAGCCAGCAGGAATTCCGACATCGTGTCAGACGTCCAGACCAGCCCCTGCCCGGCCATTTCCGTCAAAGGTTTGGAATAGCGGAAATCATCGACCGCCCCGGCCGCGCGGCCGATCACGCCGTTGAGGTGCGGGCCGACGCCGTTCTCGGCCTCCTCACCGACCTGGTGGCAGGCCTTGCACTTGCGGAACACCTTCTCTCCGGCTTCGATCAACGCCGGATCCACGGCGGCGACCTCGGTCTCGGGTTCGGTCTCGGGCGCGGCGGCGGCATCCGCTTGCGTGGCGGCCTGCTCGGCGGCCTTGGCGGCGGTTTCCTCGGGCGTGACATCGATCACCGCGGCGCGCGCCGTGATCTTCACCTCGGTCTTGCAACCGCTCATGCAGGGCTCGGCGCTAAACTGGGTCAATTCGACCTCCGCCCGGTCATCCATGAAGAACCCGCCCTCATTGGGCATTTCCACTTGGGTGAACGTGTCGCGGCTCAGCTCGAAATCCTCGTCCACGATGTAGTTGAGGTAAAGCAAGTAGGCCGTGATCGCATAGACCTCGTCGGCCTCCAGCGACTGGGCATAGCCGAATGGCATCGCGCGGTTCACGTAGTCATAGACCGTCGAAAGATAGGGCCAGTAGGAGCCGACAGTCTTGACCGGGCGATCGTTGGTCAGGCTGCCTTCGCCACCCGCAAGCACCGGCCAACGACCCACCGCCTCGCCGAAATCACCGTGGCACACCGCGCAATTGTCGGCAAAGAGCAACTCGCCGGTGGCCACGTCGCCCGACCCTTCGGGCAGGCCCAGACCGTCCGGGCGCACGTCTATGTCCCAGACCGCGATCTCTTCGGGCAGGGCCTCGCGGCCAAGACCCAGCGGCCCGGCCTGCGCGGTGCCGGCGGCGAGTGTCGCAAAAAGCGCGGCTTTAAGAAATCTCGACATTTTCCGCGATCCCTTCCGCGTTGATGGCCCATGTCTGGATGCCGTTGTTGTGGTAGATCGAATTCTCGCCACGGATCTTGCGCAGCATGTCCTTGGTCGGCTGCACATAGCCTGTGCTGTCATGCGCCCTGCTTTGCAGCAGCAGGGGCGACCCGTCCCAATCGAATTCATAGTAAAAGCGGTGCATCGATTTTTCCAGCGACGGCCCCGACATCCGCGCCTGGTGCCAATTGATGCCGCCATCGAGCGTGACATCCACCCGCGGGATCGTTCCGCGCCCGGACCAGGCGACACCGGTGATGACGGTATGGCCCTTGCCGTGGGTGATCGGCGCCTGCGGGCTGGGCGAGGTGATGACCGATTTCGCATCCATCTCCCAGGTAAAGCGCCGCGCGGAGCCATCGGCCAGAAGGTCGGTGTATTTGCTGGTCTCTTCGCGGTGGTGCCAAGGCTGGTCGCCCACTTCGATCCGGCGCAGCCATTTGACCCACATGTTGCCTTCCCAGCCGGGCACGACAAGGCGCACGGGGTATCCCTGCTCGGGGCGCAGGGCCTCGCCGTTCATCTTGAACGCGACAAGGCAATCGTCCATCGCCTTTTCCAACGGCACGGACCGCGTCATGGCCGATGCATCCGCACCTTCGGGCAGCAGCCATTTGCCTGCGGTCCTGACGCCCGCTTCCTCAAGGATCAGGCGCAGCGGCACACCGGTGTACATGACGTTGTGGATCATGCCGTGGGTGAACTGGCAGCCATTGAGCTGCGCGCCACGCCATTCCATGCCGGAGTTGGCCGCACATTCCAGGAAATACACGTGGTTTTCGCGTGGAAAGCGCATCAGGTCCTCGAGCGTGAACACCATCGGCGTGTCCACCAGACCGTTGATCATCAGACGGTATTCGCGCGGGTCCAGCCGCGCGACGCCCGCGTGGTGCCGCTCGAAACACAGCCCGTTAGGGGTGATGATGCCATCCAGCTCGTGCAACGGGGTAAAGTTGATCGACGATACCGTGTCTGCCGTCAGCCATTCGACGTTGCGCCGCTTGACGTGCGCCTCGTACTCGGACGGCATACCATACGGTGACGTATCGACGCCGTCGCCCAATTCCTGCATCCACGGCTTCACGGCAATCGCCGGATCCGCCGCCCGGGCCTGACCCCCGAGGGTCAAACCCGCGCCCATCGTGGCCGCGCCTTGCAGAAAGGCCCTTCGCGACGGCTTCTTGCCATTGAACTTCAGTGTCATCTTGTCTGCCTCTCCTTTGTCCGCGCGCCCTTACGCGCCGACCACGTCCACGCTGGTGTTGGGTGTCACGGAAACGGTGCCCTGTGCCCGGATATGGTCTTCGACCACGTCCCAGATCGGCGGGCCTTCGGTGCCTTCGTTGACCGAGGCCCACCCCGCGACCTGATAGCTGCGCGCGGGGTCGATGCGCTCTCCGGTCTTGAGCAGCGTCAATTCGGTGATGCGGCTGCCCTGTGGTTGAGTGATGTCGATCCGATAGCCAAGCCCGCCCGTGCGGACCATGTCGCCGCCCTGCTGGTAATAGGGATCGGGGTTGAACAGGTTGTCGGCGACATCCTCAAGCACCACGTGCAGAAATTCGCCGGTCATTTCCGTCCGGTACGCCTCCGGATAGGTCATGGACGTGACGTTCCAGATATCCTCGCGCGTGATGTCCTGCCCCGGCAGGATCGACGGTCCCCAGCGCACGCCGGGCGACAGGGCGATCTCGGCTTCGCGCTGCGTCAGAAGCGCGTCGCAAATCAGATCGTCCCAGGTGCCGTTGAAATTTCCGCGCCGGTACAAGAGTGCATCGCTCTGTCCGATGACCTCGCTCAGGTGTTCGGTGAAGGGCGCGCGCTGTTCGTCGATCACGGCCGTGACCGCCGGATCGGGCGCGATCACATCCGAAAAGATCGGGATCAACTTGTGGCGGAAGCCCATCATGCGCCCGTCGCGCACATCCAGATCGACGCGGGACACGAATTTCCCGTTGGAGCCAGATGCCACGATGATCGTCTCGCCCACCAGAACAGGTTCGGGCAGCGCGTCATGGGTATGGCCGGACAGGATCACGTCGATGCCACCGACGATGCCCGCCATCTTCTTGTCCACGTCAAAGCCGTTGTGGCTCAGGCAGACGACAAGTTCCGCGCCCTGCGCCCGCACCTCGTCCACCATCTCCTGCATGTGCTCGTCGCGGATGCCAAAGGCGTATTCGGGGAACATCCAGCCGGGATTGGCGATGGGCATATAGGGGAACGCCTGACCGATCACGGCGATCCTGACGCCGCCACGCTCAAAGAACCGGTAGGGCGGGAAAAGTTCGGCCGGTTCATCCCATTCGGCGTCGAAAATGTTCTGACCCAGCGCCGCGAAGGGCAGGTTTTCGACGATTTCATTCACGCGGTCCGACCCGAGAGTGAATTCCCAATGGAACGTCATCGCGTCGGGCTTGAGCGCGTTCATCACGTTGACCATGTCCTGCCCTTGCGTATGGTAGCAGGTATAGCTGCCATGCCACGTGTCACCACCGTCGAGCAGCAGCGCATCGGGGCGCTCGGACCGGATCTGGTTGATGACGGTGGACACGCGATCCAGCCCGCCGACACGGCCATAGCCCTGCGCCAGCGCGGCAAAATCGCCCGAACTCAGCGCGTAATGCGACGGGCTGCCATCCTCGATCCCATAGAGGCGGCGGAAATCGGCGCCGGTGACATGGGGCACCTTGCCCTTGTTGGGGCCGACGCCGATGTTGACGGAAGGTTCGCGGAAATAGATCGGCTTTAGCTGTGCGTGAATGTCAGTGACATGGATCAGCGACACGTTGCCAAAGGTATCGAACTGCAACAACTGGTCCTGTGTCAAAGCCTGTTGCGCGGCCAGCCGACCCCAGTTGCCGAACCCCGACGTGCCCAGAATGGCCGAAGCCGCCATGCCAGTCTGAAGAAAATCGCGCCGCGAGATCATGTCGAGCCCTTCCCAGTCGCATAACACATGCGAATTTGTGAATGTTTATGAGTGTGCAAAACCCCGCTCCGCACACGCGGCGCGGGGCCCTGCCCGTCTTCAGTTGCGAACGGATGGGCCTTCGACGCCAAGCCCGTTGCCGCGCGACGCCACATAAAGCTCAAGCGCCACGAATTCCGGGCTACCCGCATCGTAGGTTTCCGCCCGCGTGTCCCGAATGCAGCCCTTGAACCGCGAATGCACCGCGTTCAGCTTGGTGTTCTTGAGCCGGTAGGTCGGAAAGCCGTTGATCTGGCCCTGGCTCAGATGATCGGCGCGGATCATCCTGCCATAGTTGTCCTCGTGACAGTTGGCGCAGGACAGTTCGAGCTGACCGGTCCGGGTATAGTACAGTTCCTTGCCCTGCTCCCAGGTGGATTGCGCGGGGCCGTCGATGGCCACGTCGACGGGCATGCCACGCGACACCGACGCCAGAAGCGCCGTCATGTTGACCATGTCGCCGCCGGTGTATTTCCACTTGTCCGCGCCCATGCGGGTGGTCCGGCAATCGTTGATCTGCATCTCGAGCGTGCGAACTTCGCCAGCGGCCTCGTTCCACTTGGGATAGACCGGGCGAACGCCGGCCATTTCCTCGGGGGCGCCGTGGCAATCGGCACAGGATTTGCCTTCGGAGCCATCTGCGGAGGCCCATTTTTCCTCGGCCTGTTCAACAAAGATCATGCCGGGATTGTCGAAATCATCCGCCTGCATGGCCCGTGTTTCGGCACCGCGGAACAGCCAGCCGGACATGACCTCGTCCAGGGCGTCCGAAATATGCGCGGGCGCCGCCGTGCGGGTGACGATTTCCGTTTCCTCGTTGATGATCAGCGTGTCGTCGACCGGATCGGCAAGGCCCATCGACGCCGAAAACAGCACCACCCCCAGCGCGCCAAGCGCCTGTGTCGTTCTTTTCATGTTCCATCCTCCCTGATGCATGATCGACTAGCCGATCGCGATGCTCTTGCTGTCTTCGTAGATCGACCCGTCATCGTCGTACCAGGTGAACTTGAACTCACCGGCCTCGGGCACGGTGGCCATGAACTCGAAATAGGGGTTGGTGGAAATCGCCGGTTCCAACGTCACGTCGATGACGTTCTCGCCGTTGAAGTCGCAAGTGAAGCGATTGATGATCGACCGCGGAATGACGTTGCCGTCATCGTCCTTGCGCTGGCCCGATTCCATTTTGTGACTGATCAGCGTCTTGATCGTGACAGCTTCGCCAGCGGCGGCTGTCTTCGGGACCTTGACGCGGGGTTTTACACCAGATGCCATGTTCAACTCTCCTTGATGCCTTAGCCGCCGCAGCCGCCGATTGTGACTTTGACCGTGGCTTTCGCCTGCGCAAACGACCCGTCCGCCAGCCTGGCGATCGCCAGAACGTCCTGCGTGCCTGCCAGGCGGATCCGGGTTGACGCGGATTGGCTTGCGGCCAGCGGACCGAACTTGAACGTCGCCACCGGCGGGGTCGGATTGCCGAGCGCCAGCACCATGATCTCGCTCGCGCCCGGCGCGGATACTTCGATCGGAACGGTGTTTCCGTTTTCGGCGATTTCAGGAGCGGTCAGCGTGATGCCGGTGTCGGCCAAGGCCGCGCCACCGGTAAAGGCTTGGATCGCCTCCTCGCCTGCCGCATAGGCGGTGTGGGGCAGATGTGCCGCCAGCAGCGCACCCGCGCCCAGCGCAATCGCCTGTCGTCTGGTCAATTCCATGTCTGTGAACTCCTGATCTTGATCATTGCCGGGGGGTGGCGCGCGTCACTCTTTCAGCGTCGCGAGATAGGCAACCACGTCTTCGATTTGCTGCGCCGCGAGGATCGGACCGAATGTCTCGTCCGCGGCCTTGCCGGTGTAGGCATTGCCGGGCCGGATGAAACCTTCGGTCTTGTAGAAGGCGGGCATCATGGTTTCGGGGAACATCATCTTGGCATTCGCCACGATTCCGCGCAGCTCCGCTTCGCTCCAGCGGTCGCCGGCCCCGTCAAGCATCGGGCCGATCTCGCCCTGGAACGGAACCTCGCTGAGGTCGCCGACGGCGTGACAGGCCACGCAGTTGCCCAGCTTCTTGCTGCCGACGATTTCACGCCCGGAGACCGGATCGCCCGGTGCACCGCTCAACGACTGTGCGACCTGACCATCGTCAAAGGCCACTTGCGTCGGTGCGATTTCGCCGGCCCATGCTGATGTGGCGCAGGCCACCGCGGCAATGGCTGTTGTGATATGAAGTTTCATGCGCCCTCCCGAAACACATTCAAAGTTTCGTATATCATAGGGCGCGAAAACCAGACTGCGCAAGATCAAATTCCGAAAAATGAATTTATCCTGCTTGACGCTTGTTCTCAAAGCCCTATTCGGCGCGCCGCTGTTCGATCATTCGGGCGTGATACTTCTGGAAACTTGCGTCTTCCTCTGTCGCGTAGCGTTTTTCCCGCACCCAGGTCAAAAGATCGAGCGTGGTGCCCGGTCCAAAGGCGCCGGGCATCGTCGCCACGGCTGCCTGAGCGGCCGAGTGTCCCTCCGGCACGTCCTCGGGCAGAAACAGGATCGTCGGCGTGAACAGCAGACCCCATTTGCCGGCCGCCTGTTTCTCGGTCAGGACCTCGCCATCGAAATCCGTCAGCTCGACGTCGCCGAACAGGTTCATCTGCACGACAAAGAAATGATCGCGGATATAGCTGTCGATCTCCTCGCGCGGGAACACCTCCTGATGCATCTTGGTGCAATAGATGCAGCCGCGTTGCTCGACCAGCAGCACCAGCCTTTTGCCTTCGGACTTGGCCTCCGCCAGGTCTTCGCGCAGATCCTTGAACGTGTCGCGCATCCAGTCCGTCTTGTGCAGCCCGTCATCGCCAAGCTCCGCCGCCCCGAGCGGCAAGGCCAGAATCAGCGCGGCCATGGTCAGCAATAACCGTTTCATTTCATTCTCCTCCCTCAGATCGATTGAAAGACATCGAATGTCTCCAGCATCCATTGCGCGATGATATTCACGCTGTCGGTCGCGATCAGCACGGCGAACACGATCAACAGACCACCCATCGCCTTTTCCACCAGGGGCAGGTACCGCCGGAACCCCGCCGCGAAACGCAAGAACGGCCCGATGAACAAAGCCGCCGCCATGAAGGGCGCGGTCATCGCAAAGCCGAACACCAGCAGCAGCAGCAACCCGCGCATCGCGGTCGCTTCGGTGCTGGCGGCAAAGATCACGGCCGTGAGAACGCCGCCGACGCAGGGCGTCCACCCGGCGGCAAAGGCAAGCCCCACGACATAGGCGCCCAGCACAGACATCCTTTGGGTGCTGCCCGCCTGTGTCTGGAACACCCGGTTCAGTACGCCAATGCGCAACACGCCCAGAAAATGCAGCCCCATGATCAGCACGACACCCGCCGCGAACAGCCGGAATTCCGTCATGTGACTGCGGAACGCCTGGCTGAACCCAAAGGCCGCCGCCCCCAGCAGGACGAACACCGTGATGATCCCCAGCGAAAACATCACCGACGCGGCAAAGGCGCGGACCCGCAGACCGGGCGGCAGATCGCCCTCTGCGCTGATTTCCGCCATCGACGCGCCCGCCATGTAGCTTAGGTAAAACGGCACGATAGGCAGCACGCAGGGTGAAAAGAACACGATAAGCCCGCCTGCCAGCGCACTGAGGATGGAAACATCCAGCATACGAGCCCTCCCCGACTTGCGCGTTTGACACATTCAAACTATGTTATGTGTTACATCGGCGTCAATCGGAACTGTCATGCATCGCATCCTTGCTGCTCTTTTCTCATTCTGGGTCGCGATTGCCGGCACGGCGACCTTCGCGCGCGCCGCAGAATTGGTGATGGTCGAACAGCACGGCTGCCATTGGTGCCAACAGTGGGACGCAGAAATTTCGCATATCTATCCCAAGACCCAAGAAAGCCGACGCGCGCCGTTGCGGCGGGTGCAATTGCACGATCTGCCCGCCGATATCGCATTTTCGTCGCCGCCGGTGTTCACACCCACCTTCGTCCTGGTCGATGCGGGCCGGGAACTTGGCCGCATGGAAGGCTACGCCGGAGCCGATTTCTTCTGGCCGATGCTGTTGCGTCTGCTCGACACACATCCCGACGCGACAGTGCCGCAATCGTGATCTCCACGGCCTGTGCCGGGTCAATCGAGGGCGCGAAACAATTGCAACGGTGCGTCGATTGCCGCTAAAAGGACGGCTATCGCCCCTTTCGGGAGACCAGAGGCCACAATGACACTGCCTGTAATCTCAAACGACATGTCCGACGCCGAGATTGAGCGGATGATGACCAGCGCCTGCGATGCCGCGAATTTCCTCAAAGCGCTCAGCCATGAGGGACGCCTGATGATTCTGTGCCACCTGGCGACGGGCGAAAAATCCGTCACCGAACTGGAGGAGTTGCTGTCGGCGCGACAGGCCGCCGTATCCCAGCAGTTGTCGCGCCTGCGCACCGAAGGGCTGGTGACGCCGCGCCGCGACGGCAAGGCGATATACTATCGCCTGAGCGACAGCCGGGCGATCAAGGTGCTGGACGTGGTATATGATCTGTTCTGCAAAACCGGTTGACCGACCCGGACTGCAGCATCCTGACGGGGGGACGGTGACATGCTGAGCGGGCTTTCGGAACCAATGTTGATCGCACTGATCGGATGCGCGGGGGGCGTGCTTTTGGGCCTTGCCGCACGGCTGGGCCGGTTCTGCACTCTCGGCTCGATCGAAGATGTCCTGTATCAGTCCAGCGATGTGCGTCTGCGGATGTGGGGGCTTGCCATCGGCATCGCGGGTCTGGCCAGCTTCGGGCTTGCGGGGCTGGGGGCGCTCGATCTGTCGCAGACGCTGTATTACCGGGTGCCGTGGTCGCCGCTGGCCAGCGTCCTGGGAGGGCTGATGTTCGGCTATGGCATGTCGATGGCGGGCAACTGCGGCTTCGGCGCGCTGGCACGCTTCGGCGGCGGCGACCTGCGGTCTTTCGTGATCGTCACCGTGATGGGGCTTTCGGCCTTTGTCATGCTGTCCGGGCCACTGGCCGGTTTGCGTGTCAGCTTCGAGGCCGCTACCGCGATATCGTCGCAAATGCGTGGCTATCCCGACCTGCTGCAGGGGCTGACCGGCCTGCCCGTCGTCATCGGCGGGCTGCTTATCAGCCTGGCCATCACGCTTGCGTCGCTGGGTGCCCGGCATTTTCTGGCCGACCGGCGAGCGGTGCTGTGGGGCACGGTGGTGGGGCTTGCCGTGGCCAGCGGTTGGGCCGGCACGCAGTGGGTCGCCGACACCGGGTTCAGCGGACAGACCGTCGTGTCGCATACGTTTTCCGCCCCCTTGGGCGAAACGATGCTCTACCTGATGACCTCCAGCGGCGGCGGCCTCAGCTTTGGGGTCGGATCCGTATTTGGCGTGCTGGCCGGAGCATTCTGCGGCAGTCTGATCAAGGGGCATTTCCGGTGGGAGGCCTGCGAGGATCCGCGCGAACTCAAGCGCCAGATCCTCGGCGCGGTGCTGATGGGCTTTGGCGCGGTTCTGGCCGTCGGCTGCACCATCGGCCAGGGAATATCGGCGTTTTCGGTGCTGTCGTTCAGCGCGCCGATCACGTTTGCCGCGATCTTTGCGGGGGCCGCGATCGGCCTGCGCCAGTTGATCACCGGCTTTGCGTAGCCAGACGAACCGGGCGGCTGGGCGTCGGCGCGAGCGCCATGACGGCATCGTATTGCGACATGAAGACCTGCCCTGTCAGCTTCTCAAGGAAGTCGGCCCGCTTGAGCCGGTCCATGACCGGGCCCTTGACCTCCGACAGATGCAGGGTGACGTCGCGCTCCGACAGGCGCGTGTTGATCGCCTCGAGCGAATCCAGCGCACTCAGATCAATCTCGTTGACCGCTGAACACATCAACACCACATGTTCGATCGACGGGCTCTTGGCCACGCGGTCATGGACGTAATCCTCCAGGAACCGGGCATTCGCGAAATAGAGGCTTTCATCGACCCGAAGGCTGAGAAGGCGTGGATCGGTCAGCACGTCATGCCGTTCGATGTTGCGAAAATGCTGCGTGCCCGGCACCAGGCCCACCTCGGCCACATGCGGGCGCGACGTGGTGTAGAGATAGAGCAACACCGACAGCACCACGCCCGAGGACACGCCCACCTCGACCCCCAGGGCCAGCGTCATCAGGATCGTCGTCGCCACCGCCATGCAGTCCGCGCGCGAATAATTCCAGCTGCGGCGCAGGACTTTGAAATCCACAAGGCTGAGCACGGCCACGATGATCGTGGCGGCCAGCGTGGCGGTGGGCAGAAAATAGATCAGCGGCGTCAATGCCAGCGCCGCGATGGCCAGCCCCATGGCGGTGAATGCCCCCGCAGCCGGGGTTTCAGCGCCCGCATCGAAATTCACCACCGACCGGGAAAACCCGCCCGTCACCGGAAACCCGCCGGTGAAGGCGGCCGCCATGTTGGCCGCACCCAGCCCGATAAGCTCCTGATCGGGATCGATGCGCTGGCGTTTCTTGGCCGCCAGCGTCTGCGCCACCGAAATCGATTCAACGAACCCGATCACGGAAATCAGCAATGCGGGCACCAGCAACGGCCCGATCACAGCGGGCGACAGCGACGGCACCGTCAGCGGCGGAAGGCTTTGCGGGACATCGCCCACGATCGACACCCCGCGCGCCGCCAGATCGAACTGCCAGACCGCCGCCGTGCTGAGCGCGACTGCCACGACCGGGCCGGCCTTTGTCAGCACATCGGCCAGCCCCGCGCCGGCGCCGAGCCGTCGCAAGACCGGCTTCAGCCCGTGCCGCACCCAGACCAGAAACGCGATGACGGAGCCGCCGATAGCCAGGGTGATCCAATGCACGTCGCCCAGATGGGTCGCTAGCGATAGGGACAATTCGATCAGGGTGTGCCCCTCTGCGCCGATCCCCAGCACATGCTTGAGCTGACTGCCCGCGATCAGGATGCCGGAGGCGGTGATGAAACCGGCGATCACCGGATGCGACAGGAAATTCGCAAGAAAGCCGAGCCGGAATATACCCAGCGCCAACAGAATTGCCCCCGACAGAGCCGCCAAGGTGAGCGCGGCCACCGCATAGCCCATCGTGCCCTGCGCGGCCACCTCGCCCAGCGCGGCGGCGGTCATCAGCGACACGACCGCGACCGGCCCGACCGCCAGCGCGCGGCTGGTGCCGAATATCGTATAAAGGATGATCGGTGCGATCGAGGCGTAAAGCCCTGCTTCGGGCGGCAGGCCCGCCAAAAGGGCATAGGCCAGCGATTGCGGGATCAGCATGATCGTGACGATCACCGCCGCGATCAGATCACCGGTCAGCGCGCCCCTGTCATACCGCCGGCCCCATTTCAGGATCGGCAGATAGCGCGCTAATTCCTTATGGCTCATGTCCGGGCCCGACCCGGAAACAGGTCACAGGCCATTCACCGGCACCTTGAGCATCGGGCGCCCGTCCTTGTCCTTGGGCACCTCGCCCGCGCGCATGTTCACCTGCAGCGAGGGGATGATGAGCTTGGGCATGTCCAGTTGCGCATCGCGTTCGGTGCGGAACTTGATGAAATCCTCGCGCGTCTTTCCGCCGCCGACGTGGATGTTGTGCGCCTTCTCCTCGGCCACCGTGGTTTCCCACTGAATTTCGCGGCCGTTGGGGCCGTAGTCGTGACACATGAAAAGCCGCATGTCGTCAGGCAGGCTCAGCACCTTTTGAATGCTGTCATAAAGCTGGCCCGCGTCACCGCCCGGAAAATCGGCGCGCGCCGAACCGCCATCGGGCATGAACAGGGTATCGCCCACAAAGGCGGCATCGCCCATGACATGCACCATGCACGCGGGCGTATGCCCGGGCGTATACATCGCAAAGCCCTGCATTTTGCCGACCGCGTAGGTATCGCCGTCCTTGAACAGCGCGTCGAACTGGCTGCCGTCGCGTTGAAATTCGGTGCCTTCGTTGAAGATCTTGCCGAAGGTCTCCTGCACCACCATGATCTTTTCGCCGACCCCGATCTTGCCGCCCAGCTTCTGCTGGATATAGGGCGCGGCGCTCAGGTGGTCCGCATGCACATGGGTTTCGATGATCCAGTCCAGCGTCAGCCCCCGCCGCTGCACCTCGGCGATCAGCGCATCGGCGTGATCGTACGTGATGCGCCCGGCGGCATAGTCGATGTCCATCACGCTGTCGATGATGGCGCAATGGTCGCTGTCGGGATCCTTGACGATATAGCTGATCGTGTTGGTCGCAGGGTCGAAATGGGCCGAGACGTCGGGCTTGACGTTCATGTTCACGGGATATTGCGTCATGTGTGTCTCCGTTATGATTGAGCCGACGAACGCGCGCCAGGGGTGCCGGTCTGCACGGTGCGGGCCACCGCCTTGGCCAGCAAGATACCAGCAATCAACGCCGCCACAAAGACGAACACCTCTGTCCGGCCGGTGCCCAGCGCGGGAAGCGCACCGCCGGGACAGAACCCGGCAAGCCCCCAGCCCACGCCGAAGATCGCGGCACCGCCCAGCAACCACGGGTCGAGTTTCGTGTTGCTTGGCAATTGAAACTGCGTCTCGAGAACCGGGGCCGGCCGAGCCAGGACAAAGCGATAGCCGAGAAAGGTCACCGCCAGCGCGCCGCCCATCACGAAGGCAAGGCTGGGGTCCCACGCCCCTGCCACGTCAAAGAAATTCAGGACCTTGGCCGGATTGGCCATGCCGGACAGCGAAATCCCGACGCCAAAGATCAGACCGATCAGGTATCCTGCAACAAGTCGCATCATCTATCCTCCGAACCCGTGGCGCACCAGGTAGACGGTAAGCGCCGTGGCCACCATAAATGTCCCGGTCGCGGCGAAGGATCGCCGGGACAACCGGGCCATGCCGCAGACGCCATGCCCCGAAGTACAGCCCGACCCGAAGGTCACACCGACCCCCACCAGGACACCGCCCAGCACGAGCATCGGCCAGGATGACGGCACCTGCACGACGGGCATCTCTCCGCTGAGCAGCCACAATGCCGCCGGGCCGCTGATCATGCCGGCCAGCACGGCCACCCGCCATGACCAGTCACCCAGGGACACAGGCGACAGAACACCCGCCAGGATCCCCGTGGCACCCATGATCCGGCCCAAAACCAGCATCAACAAGACCGACGCGATGCCGATCAGCGCACCACCCCCCAGCGATTGCCAGGGGGTAAAAACCGTTTCCATTACGTTCTCCCGTTGGTGGACAGGCCCAGAACCGAATACAGGGGGCAGGTTCCGGCGATCGCCGTGGCCAGCAAAACGATCCCGACGATCACGCTGGAATAGGTCAGATAGACGTTTTCGAACCCACTCCAGACGTTCACAAAGGGCAGCACCAGCAAAACAAGGCCGAGGACGGCCCGGATCACGCGATCGGTTGTTCCTACATTGGCAGTCATAGCTTGAACTCCTTTTGCTAATAGCGCGGAGTTTAGGGCCAGTGTGCAGGCGGTTAAGTGACTTAAGTCACCAAATTCCGGGGATTATGAAATTTTTCCCTGCACCGGGGAACATGGGCACCCGGCCAAAGCCGGGGGCGGATCACGTCACCGCATTTCCGGGGCATCGGGCCGGGCGTGCGGACCGTGAAGAGAAGGGGTATTCAGGGATCGGCGCACCAGGCCGCCGGGGATTGACGCCCCCCCTTGAAAAGGCCGCGCCGGTCGCTGATCGCGGATCGAACGCGCGAACGAAAAGGGGCCGCACGATCGGCGGCCCCCTTGTCTGACGTCAGTGCGAAGCGACCCTGTCGGGTATCCGCTGTTCTACCACGTCGCTGCGTTCTTTCTTGTCGGACCGGGTCTCGACCCGGGCGACCACGCGGTCGAATGTCTTTTTCACCCGCTGGGTGCGGCTTGCGTTGGGCCGAAGCGGGCTGCCCACCGACGCTTGCAGGGCCATTGGCTGTCCGTCGTCGAACGTCGGGTTGGTTTCCGTCAGCAAAGCCTGGATATTTTCCTCCAGCTCCTGGCAGGGCAGCAACGCGGGATTGTTGGAGATGCAAATGAACACGCCGTTGCCCGCGTAGGACATCAGGTAGCCGTCAGACACCAGAACCTGCGAAATGCAATCGGCAAATTCGGTCAGCGCATACATGAATTCATCTGTGGTCGCGCGCGCATAAAGGTCGGCGACACCGTCGATCTTGACCGCGAACACCTGGCTGACCGACAGACCGGTCCGCGACAACTGCGACACGTAGTTGCCCAGCGCGAAGAAATCGATCAGGCGATCAACCTCGTCGATCTTGACCTCGTCGGCCAGCGCGAATGCGTGTCCGGCGCCGAACCGGGTATAGCCGATGCGCCCGCCCTCGGATTGATCCGCCTCGAACTTGGCCGTCACGAGTTTTTCGGCGACACGGATGCGCGCGGTCATTTCCGCGATGTCAAAGGGTTTGGTGATGTAATCGGTGGCGCCCGCCGCAAAGGCGCGTTCGATGAAGTCCTTTTCCGCCATCGCGGTCAGCATGATGATCGGCACCCTCCGGTAGGCGCGCATGCGCCGCACCTGAGCGCAAAGTTCGATGCCATCCATGCCGGGCATCTGGATATCGAACAGCAGACAATCGAAATCGGTTTCGGCACGTCGGATGGCGGCCAGCGCCTCGGCCCCCGAGGATACGGTTGTGATGTCGTCATATCCGGCCGCGCCAAGAAGCGTGGGTACGAGTTCAAGAATGAATTGGTCGTCGTCTACTGCCAGTATTTTCATAGCTCTACCCTTTACGAAGCGGATGAAGTTTATGCGAACGCTGCGCCGATGCCGACCGCCATCCAGTGCAGGAAACAGATGCCCGAAGGGCTGCTGCGCTGAAGACATAATCTGGCATAAATACGCGTTCACTTCTGATCGGCTCGGGCGGCACAGTATGACTGCGGCCTGCCCGAGGGTGGGGGTTCAATCCGTAAAACAAACGGAACTTACTACTCTTCCGCCCCCCTGCTCGCTGCTCGAACATGATGCAACCACAGCGGGACACTGATCACTTAACCAACTATTAATTCCGTATCTGGGCGGAACTGTGACCAAATAATGCAACTCGACATTAACTGCCTGGATCGGCGAAAAGCTGCCGCAAATCGCGACAGCGCTCCAATGGGCCGATCAAATGATCCAGATTTTCGATTACAAGGGCGACATGCCGATCAAGATTTCAAAACAATCAAGGCCAATACATGACGCTTGAGCAACTGCGCACGTTTTTCTGGGTTGCCCGACTGGGCGGATTTCGCAAGGCCGCCGAGCAGTTGCACCTGTCGCAGCCGGCCGTATCGACCCGCATCGCCAACCTGGAGGACGAATTGCGCGTGCCCTTGCTGGACCGGCAATCCACCGGACTGGTCCTGACCAAGCAGGGGACGGTACTGCTGAACTATGCCAAGCAGATGTTGTTCGTCGAAGAAGAAATCAAAAAGCGCGTCGCCTCTCCGGCCGAGACCGAAGGCCTGTTTCGCATCGGCGCCTCGGAAACCATCGCGCAAAGCTGGCTGCCCGAGTTCCTCAAGGCGTTCAACGACGATTATCCGCGCATCAACCTGGAACTGACGGTGGACATTTCTGTCAACCTGCGCCGCAGCCTGTTGGACCAGACGCTTGACCTGGCGTTTCTGATGGGGCCGGTGTCGGAATTTTCGGTGGGAAACGTGGCGCTGCCGCGGTTCGACCTGCATTGGTACAAATCCACGGCGATGGGCGATGTCGACCTGACGCGCACGCCGGTGATTTCATATTCGTCCAAGACCCGGCCCTACCGCGAGCTGATGCAGGATCTGGCCCATGCCGTCGGGCCCAATGTACGGGTCTATTCGTCGGCGTCGCTGTCGGCGAGCCTGCAGATGATCGCGGCAGGTATTGCCGTCGGGCCCTATCCCCGGGCCCTTGCCGTCGATCTGCTGCGCGACGGGATGATCACCGAGTTCGACCCCGGCTTTACCTCGAAACCGCTTGAATTCACCGCCTCATACCTGGCCGAGCCGCACAGCTTTCTGTCGCAGACCAGCGCACGGATTGCACAGAGGGTCGCCGAGGCCTGGGCGACGCATCATCCGACCTGACATTCATTTTTTGGATCGAAATCTATTAAAAATGATAATTTGATTGGATTTTAGTCTTATGCGAGCGTTGCCGCAACCGGAGACCGCTGCCATGACGCAAACCCAAATCCCCCATGCTGACCTTGTCGGCCAAAGTGCCGGCGCCGTGCGCGCCGCCATTCGTGCCGGGCGCTACGACCGGCACACCGCCGGGTTGGCGCCGGGCCACCTGCAATGCAATCTTGCCATCCTGCCGGAAGCCTACGCGCTGGACTTTCTGCGGTTTTGCCTGCGCAACCCCAAGCCCTGCCCGATCGTGGGGGTGAGCGACACCGGCAATCCGATGCTGCCGACGCTGGGCCGGGATATCGACATTCGCACCGACGTGCCGCGGTATCGCGTGTTCCGCGACGGCGCGCTGGCGGAGGAAGTCACCGACATCTCGGACATCTGGCGCGATGATCTGGTGACGGTGGCGCTGGGGTGTTCGTTCACTTTCGAAAACGCGCTTGTCGCCAATGGCATTCCGGTGCGCCATATCGAACGTGACCTGACCGTGCCGATGTTCCGCACCAGCCTGCCGCTGGTGCCCGCGGGGCGTTTTTCGGGCGAAATGGTCGTGACGATGCGGCCCATCGCCAAGAACCGCGTCGAGGACGCCTATCGCATCAGCGCGGCCTTTCCGCAGGCGCACGGGGCACCGATCGGCCAAGGCGACCCGGCAGCGATCGGCATCGCCGATCTTGACGCGCCGGACTGGGGCGATGCGGTCGAGGTCGCGGCGGGCGAAGTGCCCGTCTACTGGGCCTGCGGCGTGACCCCGCAAAACGTCCTGCTGGCTGCCAACCTGCCCCTCTGCATCACCCATGCCCCTGGTCACATGCTGATCGCGGACGTCGCCGAGGACGCGGAAACCACCGTTCTGCCGCCCGGGGGCTGACCCCCGAAATCATCACGTCAAAAAATCGAAACACCACGGAGGATATCATCATGCGTACAACCCTTGCCATTCTGGCCACAACCACCGCGCTGGCCCTGCCCGCAAGTGCCGAAACCCTTGCCGTCGTCGGAAGCTGGTCCGGTCTGCCGCTGCACAAGCAATATGAAAACCCGTACTGGAGCACGACGCTCCCCGAAGCGTCGGGCGGCGATCTGACGGTTGAGCTGACAACCCACGACCAGATGGGGCTGGGCACCGGCGACGTCTATAACCTGCTGGGCCAGGGCGTCTATGACGTCGGCATGACCGTGGCGGATTACGCCGTGGCAGACGCGCCCGAGCTGGAAGGTCTGGATGTTCCGCTGCTGGCGCTGACCGCGGACGAGGCCCGCGCGATGGTCGATGCCGCCCGCCCGATGGTCGACGACATCTATGCCAACCGTTTCAATTCCAAGGTGCTGGCCATCGCGCCCTATCCGCCGCAGGTCGTGTTCTGCAACGCGCCCATCGCCGGGCTGGCCGATCTCAAGGGCCTGAAAATCCGGGCGTCGGGCCGCATGACCGGTCTGCTGCTCGAAGCCCTGGGCGCCGAAGCGGTCGCCGTGTCCTTCTCCGAAGTGCCGGGGGCGCTGCAGAAGGGCGTGGTCGATTGCGCCGTGACCGGTGCCGGGTCGGGCTACAGCGCGGGCTGGTGGGAAGTGTCCACACACCTGATGCCGCTGCCGCTTGGCGGCTGGGATCCGGTCGTGACGGCCATGAACCTCGACAAGTGGAACAGCCTGAGCGCCGAGACGCAGACCCTGATCGCCGACACCATCAAGACCGACTTCGAGGATCCGGCCTGGGACAGCGCACAAAACGCGCTTGCCAATGACGTGGCCTGCCTGACCGGTACGGGCGACTGTGCCTCTGGCGATGCGCGGTCGATGACCCTCGTCGAAGCGTCGGACGAAGATTTCGCCACTGCGCGCGAGATCCTCGAGACCGAGGTGCTGCCCGATTGGGCGACACGCGCGGGTGGCGACTGGGCCACGCGCTGGAACGACACGATCGGCAAAACCGTCGGCGTGACCATCAACTGATCGTCCGCCACCTGACCAAAAGGAGAAACCGGCATGGACCAACGTCTGCTTGAAACACTGCGCAGCCTCAACCGATGGGTCGCCGTCGCGGTCGGGCTGATGTTGCTGGCCTGTGCCGGTTTCGTCCTTCTGGATATCATTCTGCGACAGGTCGGAACGTCATTTGGCGGCACCGACGAGATCAGCGGCTACGTGATGGCGATCGCAACCTCATGGGGCATGGCATTCACGCTGCTGGAACTGGGCCATGTGCGCATCGACCTCATCCGCAGCCGTGTAGGCGATCTTGGCCGGTCCCTCTTCGATCTGTTCTCGATGGTGGTGCTCAGCGCCACCATCGTGCTGATCGCCATTCGCTGCTGGCCCGTCGTCGAAACATCGCTGTCCAACGCATCGCGCGCCAATACGGTTCTGGCCACGCCGCTGATCTGGGTGCAGGGGCCGTGGTTCGCGGGCTGGGTCTGGTTCGCCCTCATGTCCTGCATCATCACACTGATCGCGGCAGGTATGATCCTGCGCGGTCGCTATGACCAATCCGAAGCGGCCATCGGGGCCTTTGCCGAAGTGGACAGCCTGCAATGATCACCTATGTCGCCGTCGGCCTTCTGGCCCTGCTCAGCCTGTCGATTCCCGTTGGCATCGTTCTGTTCCTCCTGGGGTTCGGCGTGGATGTCTTCTTCAGCGCCTTCCCGTTGATGCGGGGACTTGGCAACATGGTGTGGTCTTCGTCGAACTCCGCCACGCTGATCGCCATCCCCTTCTTCGTGCTGCTTGGTGAAATCCTCGTCCGTTCCGGTGTCGCCACGCGCACCTACGCGGCGCTGGACCGCTGGGTCAGCTGGCTGCCCGGCGGGCTCATCCACGCCAACATCGCCACCGCGACGCTGTTTTCCGCGACCTCCGGGTCATCGGTGGCAACCGCCGCGACCGTCGCCACCGTCGCCATGCCGCAGGCCGAAAAGCTGGGCTATGACCCCAAGCTGTTCTCCGGTGCGATCGCGGCGGGCGGGACCCTGGGCATCATGATTCCGCCGTCGATCAACCTGATCGTCTACGGCTTTCTGACCCAATCCTCGATCCCGCAGTTGTTTCTGGCGGGTCTTGTGCCGGGCCTCGGCCTGGCGCTGGCCTTTGTGGTGATCACCGCCATCGTCTGCATGATCCGTCCGGATCTGGGCGGTGAGCGGCGGTTGTTTCCCTTTGCGCAGATGCTGCGCGCGCTGGTCAACCTGGTGCCGATCATCCTGCTGTTCGCAGCCATCGTCGGATCGATCTACAAGGGCTGGGCCACCCCGACCGAAGCCGCCGCCGTGGGGGTTGCAGGTACTTTCGTCATCGCCGGACTGTTCGGCGGGCTGTCGCTGCCGATGCTCAGCCAAAGCATGTTGGGCACGGTCAAGATCACCTCGATGATCATGCTGGTGGTCATCGGTGCGTCGTTCCTGAACTTCACGCTCGCCTCCGCCGGGCTGGGGCGTGAACTGCGCGACTTCCTGACCGGTCTCGGCCTCACGCCGTTCCTGACGCTGCTGGTGATCGTGGGCATCTATATCGTGCTGGGGTTCTTCATCGAAACCCTGTCGTTGATGGTGGTCACGATCCCGATCATCGTCCCGCTGGTGGCGGAACTGGGCTATGACGTGATCTGGTTCGGCATCCTGATGATCGTGCTGATCGAAATGGCGCTGATCACGCCGCCTGTCGGGCTTAACCTGTACGTGGTGCAGGGGGCGCGAAAATCCGGCACCATGACCGAGGTGATGCTGGGCACGCTGCCCTACGTGGCGATGATGATCGCGATGGTCGCGGCACTGATCGCCTTCCCGCAGATCGCGCTCTATCTGCCGAGCGTGTTGCAATGATCTGATGCGCCGCCTTGGCGCATCGCGGAATTCATGACATGGCTGCACCGCGCCTTGGCTAGCGCGGTGCAGTTTTTCTGGCGGTCCGACCATGTTCACACGCTATGCGGTTTTCTACACGCCACCTCCGGGCGGGCTGGCGGCCTTTGGCGCGGCATGGCTGGGCTGGGACAGTCGCAAGGGCACCAAGCGCCCGCATCCCGATGTGCCCGGCGTGGATGTCGCGGCGATCACCCGCACGCCGCGCCGCTATGGCCTGCATGCAACGATGAAGGCTCCGTTTTCCATCGCGCCGGGCACCGACCCGGGTGACCTCGACGCGGGGCTTGCCGATCTGTGCCAGAGCATTGCGCCCGTCCGTCTGGACGATGGGCTGGAGCTTTCGGATCGGTACGGCTTCATTGCCCTGCGTCCGCGCGCGCCCTGTCGTGGGCTCGCCCAACTGGAGAGCAGCGTGGTGCGGGAACTGGATCCTTTCCGCGGCCCCTCCTCGGTGGAGACGCTTGCAAAACGCCGCCGCGCAAACCTGAGCCCGCGGCAGGAGGACTATCTGGTCCGCTGGGGCTATCCCTATGTCATGGAGGAGTTCGAGTTCCACATCACCCTGACCGGTCGCGTCAAGGGGGACGCCGCCATGGCCGTGCGCGCCGCGCTGGCCTCGCGGATTGCGCCACTGCTGACCCGGCCCTGCGTCATCGACGCGCTGACCCTGATGGGCGAGGACGAGAGCGGCTGTTTCCACGAAATCTCGCGCCATGGCTTGCAGGGCTGAGCCGCCGGATTGCCTGGCGGGCCGCGATGGTCCACTCTGGCCAAAACGGAAAGGACCTCCATGACCCGCACCCTCAAGACCTCTGTCGCCGAAATGGTCGAAGCCGCCCGCGCCCGCATCGAGGAAATCGAAACCCCCGACGCCATCGAGATGCTGGGCGATCCGGAGGTGGTGATCGTCGATCTGCGCGATATCCGCGAACGCGAACGCATGGGCTATATCCCCGGCAGCTTTCATTGCCCGCGTGGCATGGCGGAATTCTGGGTCGATCCGGACAGCCCCTATTTCAAGGACATCTTCGCCAAGGACAAGAAATTCGTCTTTCACTGCGCCTCGGGGTGGCGGTCGGCGCTGACCGTGGCCACGCTCAATGACATGGGGTTTCCCGCCGCCCATCTGAAAGAGGGCTTTGGCACCTGGGAAAAGCAGGGCGGCCCGGTTGTGTATCCCGAAACCGACCGCACCAAATAGCGCCTTCGCGCCGCGACGTCACAAACCGTGTCATAGATTTGCATCGACTCTGCCGCGCAATGCGCTTAGGGACGCGGGCAACCCCGGCGGCAAACCCCTTTGCGCGCCGTCGTGCCCATTTTCAGGGCACCAACCCAAGACAGGTAGCTCCTTGATACAGACGATCTCCGACGCATTGGCCCAACAGGGCTATGATACACTGACACCGGTCCAGGACGCGGTCACCGACCCCGCGCTGGCACAGGCCGACTTGCTGGTGTCGGCCCAGACCGGATCGGGCAAGACGGTGGGCTTTGGCCTCGCCATCGCGCAGACGCTTCTGGGCGATGCCGACCGCTTTGCGCAGGCGGGCGCGCCGCTGGCGCTGGTCATTGCGCCGACACGCGAATTGGCGATGCAGGTCAGCCGCGAATTGACATGGCTCTATGCCAAGGCGGGTGCCGTCGTGACAACCTGTGTCGGTGGCATGGACGCGCGCGCGGAACGCCGCACACTGGACCGTGGCGTGCACGTGGTCGTCGCCACACCGGGTCGTTTGTGCGATCACATCAAGCGCGGCAACATCGACCTGAGCCAGATTCGCGCCGTCGTTCTGGACGAAGCCGACGAAATGCTGGATCTGGGCTTTCGCGAAGAGCTGGAATTCATCCTGTCGGAATCGCCCGACACGCGCCGCACCCTGATGTTTTCGGCCACCGTGCCGCCTGCCATCGCAAAGCTGGCCAAAAGCTACCAGAAAGATGCCCAGCGCGTTGAAACCGTGTCGGAAACCAGACAGCACGCCGATATCGAATACCGGGCGCTGAACGTCCACCCCAGCGACCTGGAAAAGGCGATCATCAACCTGCTGCGGCTTTACGAGGCGCAAAACGCCATCGTCTTCTGCAACACCCGCGCCGCCGTGGCGCGGCTGACGACGAAGCTGACCAACCGTGGGTTTTCCGTCGTGGCGCTGTCGGGCGAGCTGACGCAGTCGGAGCGGACAAATGCCCTGCAAGCCCTGCGTGACGGGCGCGCGCGGGTTTGCGTGGCCACCGATGTCGCGGCGCGCGGCATCGACCTGCCCAACCTCGAATTGGTGATCCACGCCGATCTGCCGTCGAACTCCGACACGCTGCTGCACCGCTCTGGCCGGACGGGCCGGGCCGGTCGCAAAGGCGTGTCCGCGCTGATCGTGCCGCCCAAGCTGCGCACCAAGGCCAACCGCCTGCTTGGCGGGGCCAAGCTGCGCGCGGAATGGGGCGGCGCCCCCACCGCCGCCGAAGTGACGGCGCGCGATGAAGAACGCCTGCTGGGCGATCCCGCTTGGACCGAAGCCGCCCCCGAAGAGGCGCAGGAGTTCGTCGCACAACTGATCGAGAAGTTCAGCGCCGAGCAACTCGCCTCTGCCTTCGTGAACCTGTACCGCGCGCGGCAATCCGCGCCCGAGGAACTGAACGAGCCCGGCGCACCGGGAGAGGCGACCGCCCCCCGCGGCGAGTTTGGCCCGTCGGTGTGGTTTTCCGTCTCGACAGGGCGAAACGATGGCGCCGAGCCGCGCACGCTGTTGCCGATGTTGTGCCGCCTGGGCGACCTGACCAAGGACGACATCGGAGCGATCCGTATCCAGCCCAGCCACAGCTTCGTGGAAATCCTCGCCGCGCGCGCCGATGCGTTCATCGCGTCCGTCGGGCCGGACATGACGCTGGAAGCCGGTGCGAAACTGACCCGGCTCGACGCCGCGCCCAATCTGGATCGCGGCCCCAAGCCCGGTGGCAAACCCCGCGGCCCCAAACCGGATTTCAAGAAACCGGCGCGGGCCACGAAACCGGCCTACGATCCGCTGGACAGCGGCCCGGTCGCAGACGCTCCGCGCCCGGCACCCGCACCCAAGGCCGGGGCCGTGGCCGAGACGCCGAAGCCCTTCAAGCCGGCGGCGGCGCCAAAAGGGAAGCGCCCGCCCAAATCGCACAAGACCGAGCGGTCGCCGATGAAGCCCGGCGCCACGCCAAAGCCCAAATCGGGCGATGCAGCGCCTGCGCCCCGCGCCAAGCCGGTCTGGACCAAGGACCGGCGCGACGCGCCGCCCCGCGACAGGCAGGATGCCCCGGCAGATCGCGGCGGCGACAAATCCTACACCAAGGGAAAGGGCGCTCCGAAAGGCAAGCCAAACGGCAAACCCGCGGGCAAGCCCTTTGCCAAACCCGGAGCCAAGCCCGCCGGCGATGGCGGCAAGAGCCGCGCGGCCGATCCGTCCAAACGCTTCAGCCCGCCGAAGAACCGCGGCAAGCAGGGCGCGAACGCGACCCCGCGCCGCAAGCCCTGAACGGCAGACCCTGATCGCCCCGGCGCCGAAGAAACGCGGCGTCGGGGCGCGATTAAGCCTGAATTAATCCAAATCACCTATCCCGACACTGACCGCCCCCGGCACTTGAGCGTGGAGCGGTCTGCATTTGCCCGTGACCCTGTTTCAGCGGCGCGGGCTTTGACAGCGCATGGGTGATACGTGACCAGCCAAAGACACTATTTGCAAAGCGAACTCGAAACCCTGTTTCAGGAGGATCCCGGCATGTGGCGGTTTCTTCAGCAGGGATCCCTGGATGGCTGCTGGTACTGGGATCTGGAAACCCCGGACCAGGAGTGGATGAGCCCGGAATTCTGGGCCCTGCTGGGTATAGATCCCGCCACCAAACGCCACGATCCGTCCGAATGGCAGGATCTGATCTTTGCCGAGGATCGCGATCTGGCACTGGAAAATTTTCAAAGGCACTGCGCCGATGCAAGCCATCCCTATGATCAGGTCGTGCGGTACAGACACGCCGATGGCTCTACCGTTTGGGTACGCTGTCGCGGAATCGCGATCCGCGATGCCACCGGCAAACCGATCCGTATGCTGGGCGCGCATAACGACCTGACGGCGATCAAGACCGCGGAACAGAAGATCATCGCCGAAAAAGACGCCGGCTTGGCGGCGCACGAAGAGCTGCAGTCCTTTGCCTATTCCATTTCCCACGACCTCAAATCCCCGGTCAATACACTCGACCTGTTGCTGGGGGAACTCCAGACCGGTCAGGCCGACCGCATGGACCAGGACGGTCGAGAGCTTTTGACCATGAGCCTGCAAACCGTGCACCGGATGCAGAGGCTGATCGACGACGTGATGCGCTATACCCGCGTAATCGGCGACGATGGACACCGCGAAACCATCGATCTGAAGTCGGTGGTCGAGGATGTGGTCGCCGATCTTCATGCCATGGTGCAGCAGACGGGCGGCACGATCGACGTCGGCGACCTGCCGCCCTTGACCGGCAATTCGAACCAGGTACGGATCCTGTTTCAGAACTTGCTGGAAAATGCGTTCAAATACCGAAACCCAGATGTGCCGCCGCGCATCACCGTATCCGAAGTCCGCGCCGCTGACGGTCGATCCCGCGCGGTTTCCGTCAGTGACAACGGCATCGGCATCTCGGAAGAAAATCAGGACCGCATTTTCGCGATGTTCCATCGCCTTCACCGGCAGGAGGACATCCCCGGCAGCGGTCTGGGCCTGAGCATGTGTCGCCGTATCGCCAAAAGCCACGGTGGACATATCGCAGCCAGATCCACGCAAGGGAAAGGATCGACCTTTACCGTCTCATTTGCCACGCCGTGACCTGTGCCGCGCACGTATCGGATCGTTGATGCCAATCGACGATAACGCGGTGGATCACGTGCCGTGCAGGCACATCATCGGCACAGTCGAATTCGGCGAGCAGAGGATCAGCTTGGCTTGGACACGGGGCGCCTGTGCTTGTCTGCGCCGGCGGGAACCCCACCTGTCGATCTGATCCTGCCGGATGTGAACATGCCGCGTATCAGCGGCTTGCAATCTCTGGACTGCGCCCCGCCCGATACGCAGTTGTCAGGGACTGCCTGACCAAGCCCCTTACCACGGATCAAACGAACCATATCCCCGGTCTGACCCCGATGTCCCGCACCGCTTTCGGGCGCTGGTGCCGCGCTACACCGCGCCGTACCTGCGTCGCATCTGGCGGAACGACAACAGGCGTCGCTCGCCCTCGTCCCAAAGATGCAGGCGCGCACAGGCAATGCTTTCCCGGATGCTGAGCCGTTGCGCCTGTGCCAGTTCGGAGTGGTCGCGCAAAACGTCGGTCAACCGGTAGAACGGGATGCGGCTATAGAGATGGTGCACGTGGTGAATACCGATATTCGCGGTAAACCATTGCAGCACCCGCGGCATGACGTAGTGCGAACTGCCGTGCAGGGCCGCATCGTGGAGGGCCCAATCCTTATCGGCGGACCAATGCGTTTCCTCGAATTGGTGCTGCACGTAGAACAGCCAAACGCCCAGCGTGGCCGCGATCAGCGTCGTCGGCACGAATACCAACAGCAGCGTGGACCACCCGCCGAAGTAGACGATCCCCCAGACACAGGCCGCGATGGCCAGGTTGGTGCCCAGCGCACTGGTCCAGATTTGCCAGCCGCCGCGCATGAAATTCACCGGAATGCGGTTTTCGAGATAGAACACATAGACCGGGCCAAGAACGAACAGGACAAGGGGATTGCGGTACACGCGATACGCCAGCCGCCCGGCCCATCCGCGCGATCGGTATTCCGCCACCGTCAGGGTTTTGACATCGCCAAACCCGCGCTTGTCCAGGTTGCCGGTCGCCGAATGGTGGATCGCATGCGACCTGCGCCACACGTCATAGGGCGTCAGGGTCAGAACGCCGAGCGCGCGGCCGGTCCAATCGCTCAGCCGTCTGTTGGCGAAAAAGGCGCCGTGCCCGCAATCGTGCTGGATGCAGAAAAGGCGGACCAGGAACAATCCGTTGAGACAGGCAATCGCCAGCGCAAGCAGGGAACTGACCGATGTGGCCCACCATGCGAGCGCCCACAACGCCAGAAACGGCAGCAGGCTGACCGCGACTTCGAAGGCGGATCGCGCCGGATCGGGCTGCCGGTATTGCGACAGGGTTTTCACCCATGATGCCGCGGCACGCGGCGCCGGAGGTGCGGCAACAGCCTCACCGGTGGAGATCGTCTGAGAAATCATGAACCCTTGCCTATCAACTGCGCGCGCCCCGATGGGATAAACGAGTGACACGATTACACAAGCGGATTGACCAAAGATGAAGGGAAACGTGGCGTTCTGCCGCTGATTGCGGCGCATGCGTCACGCGTGTCACGCTTTGTCTGGCCACGCCAACCTAGCCGCGGCCTTTCCATGGCACCAGGATCCGCTCGGCCCAGCGCATCAGCATGTCGATGCCAAAGCCGATGACCCCGATCAGAATGATCCCCATGATCACGATATCGGTATTCTGGAACTTGGAGGCGACCATGATCATCATGCCGGCCCCCTTTTCCGCCGCGACCAGTTCGGCCGCCACCACTGTGCCCCAACAGACCCCCATCGCCACCCGCGCGCCGGTAAAGATTTCCGGCAGGGAATTGGGGATGATGACATAGCGCATGATCTGCCACTTGCTGGCCCCAAGACTGTAGGCCGCGTGCACCTTTGAGATATTCACACCCGACACACCCGACCGCGCGGCAATCGCCATGATCCAAAGCGCCGCGAGAAACAGCAGGATGATCTTGCCCGTCTCGCCGATGCCGGCCCAGATGATGACCAGCGGGATCAGCGCGAGCGGCGGCACCGGGCGCATGAATTCGACGATCGGGTCGAACCACCCGCGAAACCAGTTGCTGAGCCCCATCGCATAGCCCAGCGGTATCCCGACGATGGCGCCGCACAAGAACCCCACCACGACGCGGAACAGCGAATAGCCCAGGTGTTCCCACAGGGTCGACCCGCGAAAGCCTTCGCCCGCAATTTCGATCACGCGGCTGACCACGGCCTCGGGCGCGGGCAGCCAGATCGGCTCCATCTGCCAGCCCTTTCTGGGTTCGAAATTCAAGGTCCCTTTCGGGCTCATTCCGACGCGGCCGAATTCGGTGTCCACACTGCGGCCCGGCCCGATCTTCTGGCCGTCGACCTCGATCACCTCGGCCCCGGCATCGCGCCCGATCTCGTCGTTGCGGTCCACCCGGATCAAACCGCTGCGCCATGCGCCCACGGTCGCGCTGTCGTTCTTGGCCCATCCGTCGCCGGGGTCGACCTGCGGCGCGGTCGCGTCCTCGGAAATGGGATGCACCAGAACCGTCACCGTCGCGGTGTCGCGATCATTGCCGACGGCGGCGGTGTATTCAAAGGTCGCAACCCCTTCGAAGGGTCCCGGCGCATGCAGGAATTTGGGCAACAACGCCGACCCGGTGAACATGCCCCACAACAAAAAGATCGTCAGGATCGAGATGACAGAGGCATAACGATTGCTGACCACCGCGCTTTCATCGCCGAACGTCACGGTCTTGAGCGAACCGTAATCGCTGCGCCCGCGGCGTTCCATGACAAAGCGGACCATGTAAAAAGCGGCGACAAAGATACCTGCATAGATCAGAAAGGGGATCATGCGCTTTCCTCCTGCCGGCCCATGATCTCTTCTTCCATGTCCCAGATCATGCTCAGGATTTCCTCGCGCTTTTGCGCAAATTCGGGGTGTTTCTTGACCTCGCGCAGATCCGCGCCCACACCCATTTCGGCAAAGGGCAGACGGTATTCGCGGTGAATGCGCCCCGGTCGGGGGGCCATCACCAGCAACCGTTCACCCAGCAGCAGCGCCTCTTCGACGGAGTGGGTGATCAGGATGATCGTCTTGCCCGTCTCTTTCCAGAGCTTGAGCACCAGGCTTTGCATCTTTTCACGGGTCAGCGCGTCCAGCGCGCCCAGGGGTTCATCCATCAAGATCACATCCGGATCATTGGCCAGACACCGCGCGAGCGCCACACGCTGCTGCATGCCCCCCGACAATTCATAAACCGCCTTTTCCTTGAAATCCTGCAGGCCGACGACATCAAGCAGGCGGTTGACCACCTTGGCCTTGTCATGCTTCGGCATACCCTTCATCGAGGGGCCAAAGCCCACGTTTTCACGCACGCTCATCCATTCGAACAGCGCGCCTTGCTGAAACACCATGCCGCGTTCGGCGTCGGGGCCTTTGACGTCATGCCCGTTCAGCACGATCTTGCCCTCGGTCGGGGCCAGAAATCCGGCGACGATGTTCAGCAGCGTGGTCTTGCCGCAGCCCGACGGCCCCAGCACGCTCAGCAACTCGCCCGCCTTGAGGTCAAGCGACACGTCCTTGAGCGCCTGCACCGCTCCGCCATCCGGCAGGTCGAAACGCATCGACAGGTGTTCAATGGATAGTCCGGTCATAACTGTTCCAGTGTCGTTGTGGGGCGCGGGCGGCAATCAGCCCTGCCAGTCGGAAATTATCGCGTCTGCTTGGTATTCGACCAGCCGGCCGGGGTTCTCGAAACGGCTGACCGCCAGGATCGTAGCGACCCGGCGAACATCGCGGGAATAGTCGTTGCGGCCGTCGATGGTGGCTTTCCAGTCGTCGATGTCGGTCCGTATCACCTGCGGGCGCGCGCCGTCCTGCAAGCCCGATCCGGCCTGCTCCAGCGCGGATTTGATGCTCTCAAGGCATTGCCGCGGCTGGGCGGCAACATCGCCGGTCCCGCAATCCGGCCCCGCCGGAGCAGTGCCACCGATGCCGGTACGAGCGCCGGCCCGCACCGCGCGGCTGCCCCCGACGACAGCGTCCATCGGGTTGCCGTTCGATATCAGTTCGCTTGGATATGACGTCATACCGCGCGCCCTTCGCTGCCGACACTCGTTTCGGATGCCGGGGCGCACCGCGACCACGGTGCGCCCCCAAGTCGTGAAGGTACGGGCCTACATGCCCATCGCGGCTTGCAACGGTCCGGTGTTGACCGTGCCGTCATAGCTGTCGAGCGCGGCATCGATGCTGCCCGCTTCGACAAACACGTTGGCCACGCCCTGCATGAATTCCTGGCTGCCACCGCCAAGCCATTTCGGGCCAAGCTGCGTTTCGACATCCGGGAACACGAAGCCCGCCAGCGTCTCCTGCGCCGCCGCCTCGTCCATGCCGGCATCCTTGGCGATCACCGGCAGCATTTCGGCCGTGTTCTCGCCCGAGTTCCACATCGCGTTGGCATCCGCCGTCACCTTCAGGAACTTCGCCAGCAGTTCGCTTTCCTCGGCCACGAAATTCGCGGGCGCCGATGTGACGTCGAACACCAGGATACCCAGCTCTTCCTTTTCCGCGCCGGTCAGCAGCACGTTGCCGCTTTCCTTCATCCGACGCAGCGCGCCGCCCCAGCCGCAGGCCATGTCGATCGACCCCTGGGCCAAGGCCGCGGCCCCTTCGGCGGGGGCCATGTCAACGACGTTCAGGCTGGCCACGTCGACGCCGAAATGGTCCATCTGCTTGAGAAAGCCATAGTGCGCCGCCGTGCCGAGCGGGACGGCGACCTTCTTGCCCGCAAGTTCAGCGGCCGAATCCTTGGTGATTTCGAGCGCGGAATTGACCACGCAATTGTCGTTGTCGGAATAGGACACGGCCACATCCACGACCTGGATGTCCTGCCCCGCCGATGCCGCGACCACGAAAGGCGGCACGCCCTGGCTGACGCTGATCTGCACGTCACCGGATGCCATCGCGGCGCTCATCGCGGTGCCGGTGTCAAAGCTGACCCAGTTGATCTTGACGCCCATTTCCTCTTCGTATGTGCCCATTTCCTTGGCATATTGGAACGGCATCGGCCATTCGAGGAAATAGGCCACCGTGATTTCGCCGCCGTGTCCCGCCGCGAAGGCGCCCTGCGCGCCGGCCAGCATCGCCGCGCCGGCAACTGCGCCCATCAGATTGGTCTTGATTGTCATGTGTAAGGTCTCCCGTGGTGGTGCCGCGCCCAGGCGGCTTATTCTTGATACGGGCGGTCTTCCGCCTCGTTGCACCGGACGCGCCCGCCCCGCACCCGTATGATCGGAGCCGATATCGCCGCGCCAATCAATGTTTTTTCTGCGGCAGCGGCGTGTGTCCAGAATCCGAAAACCAGATCTTGATCTTTTGAAATGTCGAAAAAGCCCTTTGTTTTCAATTCAACGCCTCCGGACCGCCCACCGCGCCACGCCCGCACCCCCTTGTCTGGAATCACCAATGGGGGCAAACTGGCCCTACTTGCCAACCGGAAAAACCTGTGGTGTCAGGAGGACAAAGCGCCACCTGCGCGCGGGTTTCACTGCGCTGCGCGCCTCACTGCAGATCGAAAGGCCACATTATGGACGGCACATTCAGCGAAAATGATATTTCCGGCGTCGTCGAAGCGGATCGCGCCCATATCTGGCATCACCTGAGCCAGCACAAACCCTACGAGACGACCGATCCGCGGATCATCGTCGAGGGCCGCGGAATGCGCGTGTGGGACCAGAAGGGCAAGGAACACCTCGATGCGGTGTCGGGCGGCGTCTGGACGGTCAATGTCGGCTATGGGCGCGAGCGGATTGCCAATGCCGTGCGCGATCAGTTGATCAAGCTGAACTATTTCGCAGGTTCCGCCGGATCGATCCCCGGCTCCATGTTCGCCGAAAAACTGATCGAAAAGATGCCCGGACTGTCGCGCGTCTATTACTGCAATTCGGGGTCCGAGGCGAACGAGAAGGGCTTCAAGATGGTGCGCCAGATCGCGCACAAGCGCTACGGCGGCAAGAAGCACAAGATCCTGTACCGCGACCGCGACTATCACGGCACCACCATCGGCTGCCTGTCGGCAGGCGGCCAGGATGAACGCAACGCGCAATACGGCCCCTTCACGCCGGGGTTTGTCCGGGTGCCGCATTGCCTTGAATACCGCAGTTTTGAACAAGATGGCGCGCCGGTCGAAAACTATGGTGTCTGGGCCGCCGATCAGATCGAGAAAGTCATCCTTGCCGAAGGGCCCGATACGGTGGGTGGCTTGTGCCTAGAGCCGGTGACGGCAGGCGGCGGCGTCATTGTCCCGCCCGACGGCTATTGGCCCCGTGTGCAGGAGATCTGTCGCAAGTACGACATCCTGCTGCACATCGACGAGGTCGTTTGCGGCGTGGGCCGCACCGGCGAATGGTTCGGCTACCAGCACTACGGCATCCAACCTGACATGGTGACGATGGCCAAGGGTGTGGCGTCCGGTTACGCCGCCATCGCCTGCCTTGTGACGACCGAAGAGGTGTTCAACCTTTTCAAGGACGACCACACCGATCCGATGAACTATTTCCGCGACATCTCGACCTTTGGCGGCTGCACGGCGGGGCCGACTGCCGGGCTCGAGAACATGGCGATCATCGAGGACGAGAACCTGCTGTACAACACGACCCGCATGGGCGCGTACATGCTTGACCAGTTGGCCGCGCTGGCGGACCGTCACAGTGTGATCGGGCAGGTTCGCGGCAAGGGCCTGTTCCTGGGCGCCGAACTGGTCGCGGATCACGACAGCCGCGCGCCCGTGCCGGAGGCGCGCGTGCAGCGGGTCGTCGGTGACTGCATGGCGCAGGGCGTCATCATCGGTGCCACGAACCGGTCGCTGCCGGGCAAGAACAACACGCTGTGCTTTTCGCCGGCGTTGATCGCCACCCGCGATGACATCGACCAGATCGTCGCGGCGGTGGATGGCGCGCTCAGCCGCGAATTCGGCTGATCACCCTGGCCGCTGCACGCCTTTTTCCGGTGCGCGGCGGTGTCCCGGTCTGGCGCGGTCGCGGGGCGCACAGCCATCGACGGTCATGCCACGGACCTGAAAGGCCGGTTGCACGCCAGCGCGCGCAGCGGTGCCATCAGGGCACCGCATCGTGCCGCACTGCGCTTTTGCGTCGTTGCGTCACAACAATGAACTCAAAGGCCGGCGGACCAAAGCCGAAGCAGAAAAATGTTGATCTGGCGCAGTGTGCGACCGGACGTGCCGGATAAAGCTTTCGCATCTGCATTGACCCGGGGAACCAATATGCGGTCTCAACAGTTCTATCACTACTCAACTTGGAGGAAGTCATGAAGAAGTTTCTTATTGCTCTGCCGATGATGGCCTTGCTCGCCGCCTGTGATACGCCCACCCAATCGACGCTGACAGGCGCCGCAGCCGGCGCGGCCGTCGGCGCAGCCGTGTCTGGCGATGACGACAAGGTCGTCGGCGCACTGATCGGCGGAGCGGCGGGTGCCGCTGCCGGTAACTACATCGGTCGCACGCAGGCCGGTGCTTGCGTCTACCAGCGCCCCGATGGCTCGCGTTACACGGCATCCTGCCCGTAACCACGACACTACCAAATCCGATCACGCCGCCGCGCCTCTTGGGCCCGGCGGCGTTTTCAATGGTGCAACCGGACCCCGCGCACCATACCGATAGGACCAGATTGCCCAGCGATTAGGTCCAGGCTATGCTGCGGCATGGCCCTGCCCGTTGAAACCTTTTTTCTGCACTCCGACGCGCAGGGCACGCTGCAGGCGCAGATCCAGCAGATGGTCGCCCAAGGCATCCTGTCGGGCCGATTCCAGCGCGGTGAAAAGCTGCCCTCGACCCGAAAACTGGCGATTCATCTGGGCGTCAGCCGGATCACTGTGACAATCGCCTACACGGAATTGCTGGCCAACGACTATCTGACGTCGCGGGGCCGGTCAGGATACTTCGTTTCCGAAAACGCGCCGGTGCCGCCCGCCTTTGACCCCGGCCCCCGCGGCCCGGACGGGGTGGATTGGACCCGCGCCATCGGACAGCGGTTCTCGGGCGGCGACACGCCGCGCAAACCGCCCGACTGGGCCCGCTACCGGTTTCCCTTCATCTATGGCCAGGCGGATCCGACCCTGTTCGACCACGCGAACTGGCGGCTCAGCGCGCTGCAGGCGCTTGGCCAGCGGGATTTCACATCCCTGACCACGGATTATTATGACCAGGACGATCCACAGCTTGTTGAATTCATCGCCCGCCACACCTTGCCGCGCCGCGGGATCAACGCGCGACCCGAACAGATCCTGATCACGCTGGGCGCGCAGAACGCGCTTTGGCTGACGGCGCAGGTCTTGTTGACCCAGCGGCGCAGCGCCGTTCTCGAGGATCCAAGCTATCATGCCTTGCGCGACATATTGCGACAGTCGCGGTGCCACGTGACCCCGGTCCGCGTGGACCGCGATGGTCTGCCGCCCACGGCGATACCGCCCGGAACGGATGTGATTTTCACCACCCCCAGCCACCAGTGCCCCACCACCGCGACCATGACGATGGCGCGGCGTCACGCGCTGCTGGACCGCGCCCGCGCGATGGATGCGCTGATCGTCGAAGACGACTACGAATTCGAAATGTCCTTTCTCAAGCCCCCCTCGCCGGCGCTGAAATCGCTCGATGCGGATGGGCGCGTGATCTATGTCGGCAGCTTTTCCAAATCGCTGTTTCCGGGCCTGCGGCTTGGCTATCTGGTGGGGTCCGAGCCCTTCATCCGCGAAGCCCGCGCATTGCGCGCCAGCGTGTTGCGCCACCCGCCCGGCCATATCCAGCGCACCGCCGCCTATTTCCTGAGCCTCGGGCATTACGACGCGCAGATTCGCCGGATGGGGCGCGCGTTTCACGACAGGCGCCGCGTGATGGAGCAGGCCATTGCGGACACGGGCCTGCGGATCGCCGGGCAAGGCGCCTATGGCGGATCGTCGTTCTGGATGCGCGCGCCGGATCACGTGGACACCGACCGATTGGCGGAACGACTGCGGGCGAAAAGCGTTCTGATCGAACCCGGTCGCGCCTTTTTCGACGGCGAGGACCGCCCGAAGAACTACTACCGGATTGCCTATTCATCCATTCCGTCGGCACGCATCGCCGAAGGTGTTGCGCTGATCGCCGAGGCGGTGCGATCCGCTGTGTGATCTGGCCGCATCCGGCTGGCGCAACTGGCCCTAACGCACCGGTCCATTTGGCCTTAGCGTCACCTCACCCGGATTCGTCCGCAAATCTTTCTCCAAGGATTCCCCCTGATGAAAATGACCACCGAAGAAGCCTTTGTGAAAACCTTGCAGCGGCACGGCATCGAACACGCCTTTGGCATCATCGGGTCGGCCATGATGCCGATTTCAGACCTGTTCCCGCAGGCCGGGATCCAGTTTTGGGACTGCGCGCACGAAGGGTCGGCGGGCATGATGTCTGACGGCTACACCCGCGCGACCGGCAAGATGTCGATGATGATCGCCCAGAACGGCCCCGGCATCACCAACTTCGTCACGGCGGTCAAGACCGCCTACTGGAACCATACGCCGCTGCTGCTCGTGACGCCGCAGGCCGCGAACAAGACCATCGGCCAGGGCGGGTTTCAGGAAGTCGAGCAGATGAAGCTGTTCGAGGACATGGTCGCTTATCAGGAAGAAGTGCGCGACCCGTCGCGCGTGGCCGAGGTGCTGACGCGCGTCATGTCCAAGGCCAAGCGCCTGTCGGGCCCGGCGCAGATCAATATCCCGCGCGATTTCTGGACCCAGGTTGTCGATATCGAAATCCCGGATCCGGTCGAGTTCGAGGTGTCGCCGGGCGGTGAAAATTCGGTTGCCGCCGCCGCCGGACTGATCTCGGAGGCGAAAAACCCGGTGATCCTGAATGGCGCCGGAGTGGTTCTGTCCAAAGGCGGGATCGCCGCGTCGATGGCGCTGGCCGAACGGCTCGATGCGCCGGTCTGCGTGGGCTATCAGCACAATGATGCCTTTCCCGGATCACACCCGCTGTTTGCGGGGCCGTTGGGATATAACGGGTCCAAGGCGGGGATGGAGCTGATCCGCGACGCCGACGTGGTGTTGTGCCTTGGCACCCGGCTCAATCCGTTTTCGACCCTGCCGGGCTACGGCATGGACTATTGGCCCGCGAGCGCCAGGATCATCCAGGTCGATATCAACCCCGACCGGATCGGCCTGACGAAAAAGGTGTCGGTGGGCATTGTCGGCGACGCGGCCAAGGTCGCACGGGGCATCCTGTCGCAGCTTGCCGATCACGCCGGTGACGCCGGGCGCGCCGAACGCAAGGCCCGCATCGCACAGACGAAATCGGCTTGGGCGCAGCAACTGTCGTCGATGGACCACGAAGATGACGATCCCGGCACCACCTGGAACGAACGCGCGCGGCAGGACAAGCCCGACTGGATGAGCCCCCGCATGGCATGGCGCGCCATCCAGAGCGCCCTGCCGACCGACGCGATCATCAGTTCCGACATCGGCAACAACTGCGCCATCGGCAACGCCTATCCGGCGTTTGAGGCGGGGCGCAAATACCTTGCGCCCGGTCTGTTCGGCCCTTGCGGTTATGGTCTGCCCGCGATCGTCGGGGCCAAGATCGGCTGCCCGGATGTTCCGGTGGTCGGGTTTGCGGGCGATGGCGCGTTCGGGATCGCGGTCAATGAACTGACCGCCATCGGGCGCGGCGAATGGCCGGCGATCACGCAGGTGGTGTTCCGCAACTACCAGTGGGGCGCGGAAAAGCGCAACTCGACCCTGTGGTTCGACGACAATTTCGTGGGCACCGAACTGGACGAGGACGTGTCCTATGCCGGGATCGCCACGGCCTGCGGATTGAAGGGTGTCGTCGCCCGCACGATGGAGGACCTGACCGCCGCCCTGTCCAAGGCCATCGACGACCAGATGAACCACGGCAAGACCACCCTGATCGAAGCGATGATCAACCAGGAACTGGGCGAACCCTTCCGCCGCGACGCGATGAAGAAACCCGTGCCCGTCGCGGGGATCAGCAAGGATGACATGCGACCGCAGGCCGTCTGATCGATGCCTGACGCGGGCCCCTGTCTGGTGTTCAACGCAGGGTCCTCGTCGATCAAGGCGGCGGTGTTCGACCAGCATCTGGTACAGGGGCTGACCGCCGAGGCGTCGGGCATCGGACAGGCGGGAGCGCTGCGCATCGGGGATCATGTGCGACAGCTTGGTCTGCCGGATCATGCCGCCGCGCTGGATCACCTGATGGCCGGCCTGGCGCAGGCCGGGCTGCCGCTGTCCGGTCTGGGCGTGGTGGCGCACCGGGTCGTGCATGGGGGTGACGCCCTGACCGCGCCCGCCGCGATCACGCCGCAGGCCCGCGCGGCCATTGCCGACTGTGCCGCGCTCGCGCCGCTGCACAACCCGCCGGCGCTTGCGGTGATCGATCACATCGCGCTTGCCGCGCCCGACCTGCCGCAAACCGCAAGCTTCGACACCGCCTTTCACGCCACCATCCCCGAGGTCGCGCGCCGCTATGCCCTGCCCGATCTGCCGCAAACCGCGGCGATAAAGCGTTATGGCTTTCACGGGATCAGCTATGCCGCGATGGTCGCCAACTGGACCAGGGCCACCGGAACCCCCTTGCCCCGGCGGCTTTTGGCGCTGCACCTTGGCAACGGATGTTCGATCTGCGCGATCCGCGACGGTCGTTCGGTCGCCACGACAATGGGTTATTCGCCGTTGGAAGGGCTGACAATGGGCACAAGGTCGGGCAACATCGACCCGAACGCCGTTCTGCGATTGGTGGATGACATGGGACTTGAGGCGACGCACGACCTGCTCAACCGACGCGCCGGATTGCTTGGCCTGTCGGGCATCAGTTCAGACATGCGCCGGCTTGGCCAGTCGGACGACCCGAGGGCCCGCTTTGCCATTGACCATTTCTGCTATTGGGCGGCGCGGCATGCCGGGTCCATGCTCGTCGCGATGGGCGGCTTCGACGCCATTGCCTTCACTGGCGGCATTGGCGAGAACGACAAGACCGTACGCCAGCGTATCGTTGCGTCGCTCGCCTTTGCCGGAGAGAAGCCTGTGCAGGTGATCCACGCCGAGGAAGAACGCCAGATCGCCGCCGACGCGTGGCAAGTGATGGAGCCCGCCGCGTGACAGTTTCCAGCAGAACGGACCAGACATGCAGCCAGTGATCGACCTGAGCCCAAAAGTGTCTGACGAGGTCCGCCGCACGACCTGCTACATGTGCGCCTGCCGCTGCGGGATCAATGTGCACATGAAGGCGGGCAAGGTCGTCTATATCGAAGGCAACCGGGATCATCCGGTCAACAAGGGCGTACTCTGTGCCAAGGGATCGGCCGGAATAATGCAAGTCAACGCACCCTCGCGTCTGCGCGCCCCGTTGAAGCGCGTCGGGCCGCGCGGGTCCGGCGAATTCGAGGAAATAAGCTGGGATGAAGCCTTGCAGATCGCGACCGGCTGGCTGGCCCCCATTCGCGCAAAAAACCCCGAAAAACTGGCTTTTTTCACCGGTCGCGATCAGTCGCAGTCGTTCACGAGCTACTGGGCGCAAAACTTCGGTACGCCGAACTACGCGGCACACGGCGGGTTTTGTTCGGTCAACATGGCTGCGGCGGGCATCTACACGATGGGCGGCGCGTTCTGGGAATTCGGACAACCCGATTGGGACCATACCAAGCTTTTCATGCTGTTCGGCGTGGCCGAAGATCACGACAGCAACCCGATCAAGATGGGAATAGGCAAGATCAAGGCCCGTGGCGCGCGGGTGATCGGCGTCAATCCGATCCGCACCGGATATAACGCCGTGGCCGACGATTGGGTCGGCATCACGCCCGGCACCGACGGGCTGTTCATCCTGTCGATGATCCATGTGCTGATGAAGGCGGGCCGGATCGATCTCGACTACCTCGCGCGCTATACCAATGCGCCTGTGCTGGTGAACGGCGACCCCAAATCGCCGGAGTTCGGTCTTTTTCTGCGCGATGACGCGGGCAAAGAGCTTGTGATCGACCGCGCCACAGGCAAGCTGACCCCCTTTGACCACCCCGGCGTCCGTCCGGATCTTGCCGCGACGCATCGCGCCGGCGGCATCACGCACCGCCCTGTCTTTCACCAGATGGCGGACCTCTATCTTGACCCGCAATACGCCCCAGAAGCGGTGGCGGAGCGTTGCGGCATCGCAGCATCCAGGATCCGTGCGATAGCGTCCGAACTCGCCCGCGTCGCCTTCGACGAAGCCTTCGAGTTGGATCGCGAATGGACCGATTTCCGCGGCGAGACGCACAAGACGATGACCGGCAGGCCAGTGTCATTTCACGCCATGCGCGGGATTTCGGCCCATGCCAACGGGTTTCAGACTTGCCGCGCGCTGCATGTGCTGCAAATCCTGCTGGGAACGGTCGAAGTGCCCGGCGGCTTCCGCTTCAAGCCGCCCTATCCCAAACCCGCCACCGCGCACCCCAAACCGCATTGCAAGGTCACGCCGGGGGCGCCGCTCGACGGTCCGCACCTGGGCTTCGTGCAGGGGCCCGAGGATCTTGCTCTCAAGGACGATGGAACTCCGGCGCGCATCGACAAGGCCTTCACATGGGACAACCCCATGTCGGCGCACGGTCTGATGCATATGGTCATCTCGAATGCGCATGCGGGCGACCCCTACAAGATCGACACGCTGTTCATGTACATGGCCAATATGTCGTGGAATTCATCGATGAACACGCGCGGGGTCATCGACATGCTGACCGACAGGGGCGACGATGGCGAATATGTCATTCCGCGGATCATCTATTCGGATGCGTATAGTTCGGAAATGGTCGCCTATGCCGACCTGGTCCTGCCCGACACCACCTACCTCGAACGTCACGATTGCATTTCATTGCTGGACCGCCCGATCTGCGAGGCCGACGCCGCCGCCGATGCGATCCGCTGGCCGGTGATCGAACCGGACCGAGACGTTCGCGGATTTCAAAGCGTGCTGTGCGATCTTGGCGCGCGGCTGGGCCTGCCGGGCTTTGCCAATGAAGACGGCAGCGCGACTTATGCCGACTATGCCGACTATATCGTCAATCACCAGCGCCGCCCCGGTATCGGCCCGCTGGCGGGCTTTCGCGGCGATGGCACGCAGGCCGGTCGCGGTGATCCCAACCCCGACCAGTTGAACCGCTACATTGCCAACGGCGGTTTTTTCGTCACCCATGTCCCCGACGCCGCCGCCTACTACAAACCCTGGAACACGGCCTATCAGGATTGGGCGGTCGGCATCGGCCTTTGCGACAAACCCCAACCCTACCTGTTTCAAATCTACGTCGAACCGATGCGCCGGTTTCAGCGCGCCGCCGAAGGGCACGGCGACCGCCAGCCACCCGACCACCTGCGCGACCGGATCAAGGCCACGATGTCGCCCCTGCCAATCTGGCACGAAACCGACCAGACCGGGAACGACGGCTTCCCGGTGCACGCGCTCACCCAGCGGCCGATGGCGATGTATCATTCCTGGGGCAGTCAAAACGCCTGGCTGCGCCAGTTGCACGGTCACAACCCCCTCTATCTGCCCACCAGGCTGATGCGCGAGAACGACCTGAAAGATGGCGATTGGGCGCGTGTCACCTCGCCTCACGGCGAGATCACCGTTCCGGTGCTGGAAATGACCGCGCTCAACGAAAACACCGTCTGGACATGGAACGCCATCGGCAAGCGCAAGGGCGCCTGGGCGCTCGAACCGGACGCGCCCGAAGCGACGCGCGGCTTCCTGCTCAACCACCTTATCCACGAATTGCTGCCACCCAAGGGCGACGGGCTGCGCTGGTCGAACTCCGATCCGATCACCGGTCAGGCGGCTTGGTTCGACCTCAAGGTCAGCATCGCCAAGACCACACCGCCGCAAGAATCTCTGCCTGCGTTCGACCCGATCAAATCGCCCGTGGGCACCGGCCCGAAAACGCTCCGCTGGAAGGTCGGACCATGACCCTGCTTCCAAATGGACAAAAATACCGCGGGGTCCGGGGCAGCGCCCCGGTTCCTCCCCATCCAACCAACCGGATGCCCGATCAATGACGCAACTCCCCGCCCACACCGACAAAAAGCTCGGGTTGGTCATCGACCTCGATACATGCGTGGGCTGCCATGCCTGCGTGATCTCCTGCAAGGGCTGGAACACCGAAAACTACGGCGCGCCGCTCTCGGATCAGGATCCTTATGGCGCGGCCCCCTCCGGCACCTTCCTCAACCGCGTGCACAGCTACGAAATGCAACCCGACCACGGCGCCGCACAGCTTGCCCATTTCCCCAAGTCCTGCCTGCATTGCGAAGACGCGCCCTGCGTCACGGTCTGCCCCACGGGCGCCAGCTACAAACGGGTCGAGGATGGCATCGTCCTGGTGAACGAAAGCGACTGCATCGGCTGCGGGCTTTGCGCCTGGGCCTGTCCTTACGGCGCGCGCGAACTCGATGCCGCCGAGGGCGTGATGAAGAAATGCACGCTGTGCGTCGACCGTATCTACAACGAAAATCTCGCGCCCGAAGACCGCGAACCCGCCTGCGTCCGCACCTGCCCCGCCGGAGCGCGGCATTTCGGGGATCTGGGCGACCCGGACAGCGCGGTCAGCCAACTCGTGGACCGGCGCGGCGGGATGGACCTGATGCCGGAGCAGGGCACCAGACCGGTCAACAAGTACCTTCCGCCCCGGCCCAAGGACAGGTTGCACGAAACCGACGTGCTGGCGCCTTTTCTTGCCCCCGTCGCGGAAGACCCCAAGGGCTTCTTTGCCTGGCTCGACAAAACCCTGGAGAAGCGTTGATGCATCCGGCGCCTTCGGTCATCGTCTTCACCACCTTCTCGGGCCTCGGGTTCGGCCTTCTGGTTTTTCTTGGTCTCGGCTATCCGGCGGTTTCCGGTTGGTCGGCTTTCGCCTTTTTCATGATTGCCTATCTCTGCGCGGTCGGGGGGCTGATGGCTTCGACCTTTCACCTCGGTCGCCCGGAACGCGCGCTCAAGGCCTTCACCCAATGGCGTTCAAGCTGGCTGAGCCGCGAGGCATGGTGCGCGGTCGCGGCGCTGCTGACAATGTCGCTCTACGCGGCGGCGCTGGTATTTTGGGACACGCGGATTGCGGCGTTGGGCTGGATCGGCGCGGCGTTGTCCCTATCGACCGTCGCGACCACCTCGATGATCTATGCCCAGCTCAAGACCGTTCCGCGATGGCACTCGCCCGCGACCCCGGCACTGTTTCTGGCCTGCGCGCTTGCTGGCGGTGCGCTTCTCGCGGGTCAGGTCACCTGGGCGATCTGGCTCCTGAGTGTCGCCGGGGCGGTCCAGCTCGCCGCATGGATCATCGGCGACAGCGCGTTTACCCGGTCGGGAACCACGATGGCGACAGCCACGGGGTTGGGCAGCATCGGCAGCGTCCGCGCCTTCGAGCCGCCCCATACCGGCACCAATTACCTGTTGCGGGAATTCGTCCATGTGGTCGGCCGCCGGCACAGGACAAAGCTGCGCATTATAGCGATAGGGCTGATGGCGATCGTGCCCATCGCGTGCCTTCTGGTCCCGTTCTCGCACTGGCTGGCCGGTTTGGCGGTCCTCAGCCATGTCGGCGGCGTGCTGACGGCGCGCTGGCTTTTCTTTGCAGAGGCCGAGCATGTCGTCGGCCTCTACTATGGCAAGAGATAGCGCCTAGCCCATCAATCCGGCGTGCCGCAGGCCGTCGTCGATCAGCGACTTGGTGCCATCCGTCAGTTCCGTCAGCGGCAGGCGCACTTCGGCCCGGCACAGACCAAGCCGCGACATCGCGTATTTCGCACCCACCAGACCCGGTTCGGTAAAGATGGCCTTGTGCAGCGGCATCAACAGGTCCTGGATTTCCAGCGCCTTGGAATAGTCGCCACGCGCCGTCGCCGCCTGCATCTGGCTCAGCAGCTTGGGCGCAACGTTCGCCGTCACCGAAATGCAGCCCACGCCGCCTTGCGCATTGAACCCGTGCGCGGTCGCATCCTCGCCGGACAGCTGGATGAAATCGGGGCCGCACGTCAGCCGCGTGTCACAGACACGCGCCAGATCGCCCGTCGCGTCCTTGACGCCGACGATGCGCGGCAGTTCGGCCAGCTTGCCCATCGTCGCCGGTGTCATGTCGATCACCGACCGGCCGGGTATGTTGTAGATGATGATCGGAATCTCGGCACAGTCGTGCAGCGCGGTGAAATGCGCGATCAGCCCGGCCTGCGTCGGCTTGTTGTAATAGGGCGTGACCACCAGCGCCGCATCCGCGCCGACCTTTTGCGCAAATTGCACCAGCCGCATCGCCTCGGTCGTGTTGTTGGATCCCGCGCCCGCGATGACCGGAACGCGCCCGCCCACGGCCTCGACGACCTCTCGAATCACGGTTTCATGCTCGCCGTGGCTCAGCGTGGGGGATTCGCCGGTGGTGCCGACCGGGACAAACCCGTTGGTGCCCTCGCCGATGTGCCATTCGACCAGTTTCTTGAGCGTCTCCAGATCCAGGGCGCCGTTCGCGAACGGCGTGACGAGGGCTGGCATTGAGCCTTTGAACATGGGCACGCTCCTTTATAGTCTGACTGGCCTGCGTCGGCCGTGAACCACCGCGCGTCTGGCGGGGTTGTGATTTTGATCTGCCCCGGAAACGCGATATGTGACAGAGGCTCTAGCCTTCAATTCAAGGGAAATGCAAGTGATCACACGCATCGCAACCGTTCTGGCACTTGTTTTGCTGGCCGCGACGCCGGCCCTGTCGGAGCGTCCGCGCCCCCTGGGGTGGGCGATGGACGCCCTGCGCGCCGGAAATTGGGAGGTGGCCGCGAAACTGGCCGCCCGCGACGGCGAGGTCGCCGCCGATGTGATTGAATGGCATCGCCTGCGCGCCGGTCGCGGCAGCTTTGACGATGTGGCGGCGTTTCTGGCCCGCCGGCCCGACTGGCCCGGCGAGGATTACCTGCGCCGCCAGTCCGAAGATGCGGTGGCTCAGGCGGGCGATGCCGCCGTGCTTGGGTTTTTCGGCAGCGCCGTACCGCAGACCCCGCGCGGTGTCCTGGCGCAGGCAGAGGCCCTGATCCGCGCGGGCCGAACAGGGGAGGCGGACGCCAACCTGGTGATCGCCTGGCGGACGATGCCGATGAATGCCGCCAATCATGGCAGTTTCGTCAACCGCCATACCGGGCTCTTGAAACCGCATCACGCCGCCCGGCTCGATGCGATGCTGTGGGAGGGCGAAATCGAGAACGCCCGGCGGATGTTGCCCCTGGTGCCCAGCGCCGACAAGGCGCTGGCCGAGGCGCGCATCGCGCTGCAGCGTCAGGCCGATGGCGTCGATGCCGCGATTGCAGCCGTTCCCGCCAGCCACGCGGGATCACCGGGACTGCAGTACGACCGGTTCGTCTGGCGCGCGCGCAAGGGCCGCGCCGAGGACGCTTTGACGCTGATGCTGGCGCAGTCCACCAGTGCCGAGGCGCTGGGGCTTCCGGCCAAGTGGTCAAACCGCCGCCGGTCGCTGGCGCGCGACGAGATGCGCAAGGGCAATGCGACCCGCGCCTATGCGCTGGCGTCCTCGCACCACCTGATGAGCGGATCGGATTATGCCGATCTGGAATGGCTGGCCGGCTACATCGCACTGCGGCAGCTTGAGGACCCGAAAACCGCCCTAAGGCATTTCGACAATCACGATTCCGCGGTTGAATCCCCGATCTCGAAAGGGCGCGCAGGCTATTGGCAGGGGCGTGCGCTCGAGGCATTGGGCGATGCGGCGGGTGCCGATCAAGCCTATGCCCGCGCGGCGCAGTTCCAGACCTCGTTTTATGGTCTGCTGGCCGCGGAACGCGCCGATCTGTCGTTTGACGCCGAACTCGTCGGCGACGACGCCATCGGCGATTGGCGCGACGCGGATTTCGCCGCAAGCAGCGTTTTCGAAGCCGGACTGCTGCTGCAGGCCTCCGGCGAGACCAGCCTTGCGGAGCGGTTCTGGACCCACCTGGCCGAAGGGCTGAATGCCAATGATGCGGCCCTGCTGGGACAGGTGGCGCTGGACGCAGGCCAGATGCACCTCGCTGTGATGATCGGCAAGCGTGTCGCCTATCGCGGCATCGTCATTCCCGCCGCCTATTACCCGATCCACCCGGTCATCCGGCAGCCGTTGCCGATGGCGCCCGAAATGGTGCTGTCCGTCGCGCGCCGCGAAAGCGAATTCGACCCGGGCGTGCAGAGCGGCGTTGGCGCGCGCGGCCTGATGCAGATCATGCCCGGCACCGGGCGTGACGTGGCGGGCGAACTTGGCGTTCTTGCCGCGCATACCACCGACCGGCTGATCGCCGAGCCCGACTACAACGCCGAATTGGGCGCGGCGTATCTGGCCGGTCTGGCACGGCGCTTTGATGGCAACGTGGTGATGATGTCCGCCGGCTACAACGCGGGGCCGGGACGTCCGCTGTCGTGGATGAAAACCTACGGCGATCCGCGCAGGGGCGACATCGACGTCGTCGACTGGATCGAACACATCCCCTTCCGCGAGACGCAGAACTACGTGATGCGCGTCACCGAAAGCCTGCCCATCTATCGCGCGCGTTTGGGGCACGAACCCTTGCCCATCCCCTTCAGCCAGGAATTGATCGGCTCAACCCTTTTGTCGTTCGCGCCACAGGGTGAATAGCCCCGCCGCCACGATAAGAGCGGCCCCCGTGGCCACGTTCACCCGAACGACTTCGCCAAAGACGGCAATGCCCAGAAGGGATGCAAAGACAAGCTGCAGATATGCAAAGGGCTGCACCGCGCTGGCCTCCGCGACCTCGTAGCACCGGATGAGCAGCCAGTGCCCCAGCGCGCCGGTAACGCAAAGCGTTGCCATCCACGCCCAGTCCCGCGCGATCATCGGCTCCCAAAACCATACGCCAACGCATGTTACGGCAATCGCCCCTGTCGTGCCCGTCCAGAAAAAGCTGGTGGCGGTACTGTCGCGCCGCGCGGCATAGCGCGTCAGCAGACCGTAGACCGCAAACATCACCGCCGCGATCAGCGGAATGATCGCCGCCGGGTCGAACACAGCCATTCCCGGTTGCAGGATGATAAGCACGCCGATGAACCCCACCCCGATCGCCGCCCAGCGCCGCCAGCCGACACGCTCGCCCAGGATCGGACCCGACAAGGCGGCCACCAGCAGCGGATAGCAAGTAAAGACCGCGTGGCTCTCGACAAGGCCCAGGACGGTGAAGCCCACGACCATGACGCAGATCTCGGTCACCAGCAGAAGGCCGCGCAGGATCTGAAGCGCGGGCTGTCGCGTGCGCGCGGCGGCCCGGATGCCCCCCGCCTTGCGCCGCGCGATGGCGATCACGAAGGCCGCAAAGAACCAATAGCGGATCATCACGACCATGTAGACGTTGTATTCGCCCGCCAGATGCCGCGAAATGCCGTCTTGCAAAGCAAAGACAAGCGTCGTCAGGATCATCAGGCCGATGCCAAGCCGCACGTTGTTGGACTGGCTCACGATGGTGGCATGGGTCATCTCAAAGTTCCACGCGTCATGTGGCGTTTTCGGCCATAGCCCTGCACACGGCGCACGTCAAAGCCGGCGTCGCTCAGGCCACGCCGTACGAAACCGGCGGCGGAATAGGTCGCCACCGTGCCGCCCTGCGCGGTCCGCTGGGCCACGGCCCGCATCAGATCGGGCGACCAAAGCTCCGGGTTCTTGGCCGGCGAGAACCCATCCAGAAACCACGCATCGGCGCGACCGGGCCAATCGGGCAGTGTCTCGCGGGCATCCCCATGCACGATCTCGGCCTCCAGCCCGGGCAGCGACACGTGACGCTGTTCGGGCGACCATGCCGCCAGCAAGGCATCGCGCCTGCCGTCGAACTGCGGATGCCGCGCCAGCGCGCGCGCCATGTCATCGCACGACAGGGGATAAAGCTCGAAACTGGTGAAGCGCAGCGGCTCCGCCTGCCCGGCCCGCACCCACGCGTTCCAGGCCACCAGAAGGTTCAGGCCGGTGCCAAAGCCCAGCTCGGCAATGTGGAACCCAGGCGCAAATCGCGCCGGCAGGTCGTTGCCGTCCAGAAACACGTGGTGCGTTTCCGCGGCACCGTCATCAAGGCTGAAATAGGGGTCGTCGAAGCGGGTGGACACAGGCACATCCTGCGCGTTCCAAGTCACGTCTGCCGTCTGGTTCTGCACGGGCTGCCCCTGTAAGGTCGCGCTGAAATCAAACGGACAGTGCGGCAGGGGGCAGGCTTTGGCAATGCGCGAAATGGGGGCGGATATCACGGTGCGCGGGGCGGGTATCTTTGGCCTGTCGATCGCGTGGGCCTGTGTCCGTCGGGGCGCGCGAGTGCGGCTGATAGACCCGCATGGCGCGGGCGCGGGCAGCAGCGGCGGCATCGTGGGTGCACTGGCCCCGCATGTGCCGGAAAACTGGAACCCGAAAAAGGCGTTTCAACTGGACAGCCTGTTGATGGCATCGGAATTCTGGGCCGAGGTCGAGGCGGCTGGCGGCGGCGACGCGGGGTATGCCCGCAGCGGCAGGATACAGGCGATTGCCGACGATGCCGCGCTGGCCCTGGCCCGCCGCCGCGCGGTCACGGCGCAGGACCTGTGGCAGGGGCGCGCCGACTGGAGGGTGATCCCGGCGACGGGCGATGCGTGGTCCCTGCCCAGCGCCAGCGGGATGATCGTTCACGACACCCTGAGCGCGCGAATCCACCCGCGCCGCGCGTGCGACGCGCTGGTCCTTGCGCTGCGCAGCAGGGGCGTCGAGGTAGTGGCGGAGGGCGCCGATCGTGGGCCGACGATATGGGCGACCGGCGTGCAGGGCCTCCGGGCGCTCGGCGAGGGGCGCAGCCGCATCGTCGGCGCAGGCGTCAAGGGCCAGGCGGCAGTGTTGGATTTCGCCGCGCCGCCGGACGCGCCACAGCTTTTCGTGGACGGTCTGCACGTGATCCCGCACGCCGACGGCACTGTCGCCATCGGCTCGACCTCCGAGCGGGACTATGACGCACCGGCAACGACCGATGCGAAACTCGACGAGGTTCTGGCCCGTGCGCGCGCTGCTGTTCCGGTGCTGCGCGACGCCCCCGTCATCGCCCGCTGGGCCGGTGTGCGGCCCCGCGCCCGAAGCCGCGCACCCATGCTGGGCGCATGGCCGGCGAGACCGGGGCATTACATCGCGAACGGCGGGTTCAAGATCGGCTTCGGCATGGCGCCGAAGGTCGCGCAGGTGATGGCCGATCTGCTGCTCGAGGATCGTGACACGATCCCCGAGGGTTTCGAGGTCGAGGCCTCGCTATAGCCGCGCTCTAGCGTTCGATCTCGGTCCGCAGGTTCGCCATCAACTGCGTCAGCGTGTCGATGTACATGTCGCCCTTGAGTTGGCCCGATTCATCGAACTGGTTCGACGAGTTCGCCAGATGCATTTCCGGACCCTGAAGGATGCGGGGCTGGAACGGCACCATGAATGACCGCAGGATCATCTGCGCGCGCTCGCCGCCCGCCCGGCCTGCCGCTGCGGACATCACCGCCACCGGCTTGCCCTCCCACGGGTTGCCCTCTGTCCGACTGACCCAGTCGAGCGCGTTTTTCAGTACCCCGGACGGGCCCTTGTTGTACTCCGGCGTCGAAATCAGGATCGCGTCGGCGGCTTTGATCTGTTCGGCCAACACCTGCGCCGGCTTGGGCACGCCGTCGGCCTGCTCGTCGTCGCCGTCATAGACCGGCATTTTCAGGTCGCCCTCGGTAAAGCGGCAATCACCGAACAGCCGCGCGGCCTCGCGCAGAAGCTTGCGGTTGGTCGCCTCGCGGCGGAGCGAGCCCGAAAGGCCCAAAATCGAATAAGATGCCATTGTCCGTCTTCCATATCAGTTCAAGCGTGTTGGCCTAGAACCTGCGGCGCATGGCACAAAAAGCAAGGGCCCCGGACAGGATCCGAGGCCCCTTTGGCATATTTTCCGCTGTGATCGCCGCGCCTTAGGCGTTGGGCAGAATCACGATCTCGACCCGGCGGTTCTGCGCCTTGCCAGCGGGCGTCAGGTTGCTTGCGACGGGCTGGCTTTCGCCGCGGCCGAAGGCCTGGACACGCGCGGCACCCACGCCCGCGTTCAGCAACACCTGCGCCACCGCATTGGCGCGACGCTCAGACAACTGCTGGTTATAGGCGGCATCGCCATCGCTATCGGTGTGCCCGATGATCTGGATGGTCGAATTGGGATACTGGCGCAGGTTGCCCGCCACGGCGTTCAGATCGCTCTGCAGGTCGGGGCGCACCGCAAAGCTGTCGGTGGCGAACAGGATATCCTGCGGCAGGGTCACGATCAGACGGTCGCCGGTGTTGGTGATCTGCACGTTGCTGTTGCCCACCTGGCGGCGCAGGTCGGCCTCTTGCTTGTCGAGCGAGTAGCCGATGCCGGCGCCGATCGCGCTGCCGATCACCGCGCCGACAAGTGCGCCGTCACCACGGTTGCCGTCGCCCTTGGACAACGCGCCCACAAGCGCACCGGCGCCCGCGCCGATCAGGGCGCCCTGCTGGGTCTTGGGGTTGTTGGAGTTCTGCCCGATGGCGCCCGGCTGTGTGCAGGCACCAAGTGCCACCGCACCCGACAGCGCGATGACGAGAGGAGATTTAACAGTAAACATATAAGATTGCCTTCATGCGTTGCAGCCCCGTTCGGGCAGGGCAATTGGTCTCGGACGTACATATAGGTGCGGCGACAGGGGGCGAAAAGCCGCATCCGCCGCGCATCGGCAGCTTCCCGCGCATGGTGGCCAAATGCGGGCGGGATGCGGTGCCGCGACGGACCGGCGATCACACGTCGGCGCGCGCCGCCTCGAACGCCAGCATCGCACGTTTCACCGGCAGGCCCCAGTGGTAGCCCCCAAGACCGCCCGATTTGCGCAGAGCCCTGTGACAGGGAATGAGCCAACTGATCGGATTGCGCCCCACCGCCGTGCCGACCGCACGCACCGCGCGCGGGTTGCCCACGGCCTGCGCGATTTCGGAATAGGTGGTGACCTGTCCCGTAGGGATCGTCAGCAAGGCCTCCCAGACCTTGATCTGGAACGGCGCACCGATCAGGAACAGTGGCGTTTCGCGCTGCGCGTTCAGGCCGAAGGCGGCCATCGCCCAGTCATGCAGCATCGCGGGATCTTCGACGAAGCGGGCGCGCGGCCAGCGCCCTGCCAGATCGGCAAAGGCCGCCTGCTCGCCCATTTCCGCAGCAAAGCCGATACCGCAGATCCCCTTTTCGGTGCCCATCACGAGGCCTGGACCGAAGGGGCTGTCGAACCACCCCCAGCGGATCACCAACCCCTCGCCCGCGCGGGCGAATGCGCCGGGGCTCATCGCCTCCCACCTCACGAACAGGTCGTGCAAGCGGCCACCGCCAGACAGCCCGAGCGAATGCGACGCCTCGAGCGTGGTAAAGCGATCACGCAGCAGGGTCTTGGCATGGCCCAGCGTCAGATATTGCTGATACCGCTTGGGCGATACCCCGACCCAGGCCGAGAACAGCCGCTGAAAATGCGCCGGGCTCATCCCGATCTCGGCGGCCAGCGCCTCGAGCGACAGCGGCGCATCGGCAGCGTCGATCCGGTCGATGGCGCGGCGCACCACGTTGTAGTGATAGCTGCTGTCGGAGGTATCGGGATGTGGGGCAAGCTGTGTCATGGGGCCAAAATACCCCCCGGACATCGGCAAATCGACCCGAAACTTGCGCTTAACCGGTGCGATTCGCATGTCACGGCCGCCAGACCTGACAAATTCGACGGCGGCGGCAGGCGCATCTCTTGCCCCCTCGCTTGAAACGCCTATACCAAGGCGCATGGCCAAACAGCTCGACTATCACACGATCCGCGAGATCTTTACCCGCTTTCACGCCGCCGATCCCGAACCAAAGGGCGAGCTGGATCATGTGAATGCCTATACCCTGGTCGTGGCCGTGGCGTTGTCCGCGCAGTCCACGGACGCGGGCGTGAACAAGGCCACCAAGGCGCTTTTCGCGCGCGTGGACACGCCGCAAAAGATGCTCGACCTGGGCGAAGAGGGGCTGATCGAGCATATCAAGACCATCGGCCTTTACCGTCAAAAGGCCAAGAACGTGATCAAGCTGAGCCGGATATTGGTCGAGGAGTATGACGGCATCGTGCCCAATTCCCGCGCCGCGCTGCAAAGCCTGCCGGGCGTGGGCCGCAAGACCGCCAATGTCGTGCTGAACATGTGGTGGCACCAGCCCGCGCAGGCCGTGGACACGCATATCTTTCGCGTCGGCAATCGCACAGGTATCGCGCCGGGCAAGACCGTGGACGCGGTGGAGCGTGCCATCGAAGACAACGTGCCTGCCGATTTCCAGTTGCATGCCCACCACTGGCTGATCCTGCACGGCCGCTATCACTGCAAGGCGCGCAAGCCGATGTGCCCGACCTGCATTATCCGCGATCTCTGCCCCTACGAGGACAAAACCGAATGACCCAGTACGAAATCGTGGGCATCGGCAACGCCGTTGTCGATGTCATCGCCCATGCCGACGACCATTTTCTGGATCACATGGGGATCGAGAAAGGCATCATGCAACTGATCGAACGCGACCGCGGCGAGGTCTTGTATGCCGCGATGGCCGACCGCTTGCAGACGCCCGGCGGATCGGTGGCCAACACCGTCGCGGGCGCCGGTGCGCTGGGTTTGCCCACGGCCTTCATCGGGCGGGTGCACGACGATGCGCTGGGGCGGTTTTACGCGCAGTCGATGATCGACGGCGGCACACATTTCGTGAACGCGCCCGTCGCGGGCGGCGATCTGCCCACATCGCGGTCGATGATCTTTGTCTCGCCCGATGGCGAGCGGTCGATGAACACCTATCTTGGCATCTCCACCGATCTCGGGCCCGAAGACGTGCCCGACACCGTCGCCGGCAAGGCGCGGATCATGTTCCTCGAAGGGTATCTGTTCGACAAGGACAAGGGCAAGGAGGCCTTCCTGCAAGCCTCGCGATTGACGCGCGCGGCGGGCGGCAAGGCGGGCATCGCCATCTCCGATCCGTTCTGCGTCGATCGGCACCGCGACGATTTCCTGCGTATGATCGGCGATGAACTGGATTACGTCATCGGAAACGAAGCGGAGATCCGGTCGCTGTTCGAAACCGACAACCTTGAGGATGCGCTGGCGCGCACCGCCGCGATGTGCCCGCTGGTGGTCTGTACCCGGTCGGGCGACGGCGTCACCATCATCGAAGGCGACACCCGCATCGACGTGCCCGTGCACAAGGTCGTGCCCGTGGACGCCACCGGCGCGGGCGACCAATTCGCCGCCGGTTTCCTGTACGGTCTGGCCACGGGCCGCGACCTGGCGACCTGCGGACGCATGGGAAACCTCTGCGCGGCCGAGGTCATCGGCCATGTCGGCCCCCGCCCGGAGATCGACATGATCGACGTGTTCCGCGCCGAAGGCCTGGTGTGATCCATGATCGCAGACGGCCTTCACGACGTTCCGGCGGGCAAGGTGGCGATGATCGTCACGCATCTTGAAATGCGGTCCAGACCCCGCCTGCGGCCCGGCACGCTGCCCGAGGATGTGAAATTGCGCAGGGTCACGCCCGACCTGGAGTGGTATCGCGATATCTTTGCCCGCGTGGGCGCGCTGGAGTGGTTGTGGTACGGGCGGCTGCGGCTTTCCGACGATGCGCTGAGGGGCATCATCACCGACCCCGGTGTCGAAATCTTTACTCTCGCGCACGACGGACAGGACGAAGCCCTGCTGGAACTGGATTTCCGCGAGGATGGTGCTTGCGAGTTGGCCTATTTCGGGCTGACGCCGGCGCTGATCGGATCCGGCGCGGGGCGCGCGCTGATGAACGAGGCGATCAGCCGCGCCTGGGCGCGCGACATATCACGGTTTCACGTCCATACCTGTACCATCGACAGCCCGCAGGCGCTGCCCTTCTACCTGCGCAGCGGGTTTTCCGTGACGCGCCAGCAGGTTGAAATCGACGACGACCCGCGCGTGCTCGGGGTCCTGCCCGAAACCGCGGGCCCGCACGTGCCGCTCTTGCGGCCCTGACCGAGGATTAGAGCCTGTCACCGAATGCGTTCAGCACCGACTGGTAGACCGCGCGCTTGAACGGCACGATATTGGCCACAAGGTCCTGCGGCTTGAGCCAGCACCACTGTGAAAACTCCGGATGCTCGGTTGCGATGTCGATCTGGTCATCCGACCCGTGAAAGCGCAACAGGAACCACTTTTGCTCTTGCCCGCGGAACCGCCCGCGCCAGATGTTCGGCACCAGATCGTGCGGCAGGTCGTAGGGAAGCCAGCCCTCGGTCTCGGCCTCGATGGTGACAAGATCGGCGGTGATCCCGGTCTCTTCCCATAATTCGCGCAATGCCGCGTCGCGCGGCGTCTCGCCCTTGTCCACACCGCCCTGCGGCATCTGCCAAGCGGCGGCGTCGTTGTCGCGGCGCTGGCCGACGAACACTTCGCCGGCCGCGTTGACGACCATCAGCCCGACACAGGGGCGGTATGGCAGCTTGGCGATCTCGTCGGGCGTCATGTCAGCGGTTTCTCCATCAGGGCGCGGTCGATCGATTGACCGGCGCGGTCTATGCTTTGGCGTGTGATAACCCGAAACCCCATCGCGTGAAAGGCGGGCTCGGCCATCAGGCTGGCATGGGTCCGAAGCCGCGCGGCCCCCTGTGCGCGCGCGTGCGCCTCGATCCGGTCGTACAGACGGCGAAAGCCACCTTGCCCCCGCGCGCCCGGCACGATGAAGGCAAGGTCGATATACTCCGGCGGTTCGAGCGACATGAACCCGGTGATCGCGCCAGACCGCTCGATCACCGCGGTGTCGAGCCCGGCCAGCCGCGCGCTCCACGGGTCACCGCTGCGCGGCTCTGGCGACCAGGCGGCGCGCTGTGCCTCGGTATAGGGGCTGGGGCCATCGCGCACAGCGGCGTGGAACACTAGCGCCAGCGCATCCGCGTCCCTGGGATTTGCCCATCTGATCACCTATCGCCCCTCCAGCTGCATGCGGTGACGCCGCGTTGCGCGTGACTTGATGCACCAGTTAGGGTGATGGTCTGGCAGTCACAACCGGGGAGGGTTCGACATGGCCGAATATCCGCATCTTCTGGCACCGCTCGATCTGGGCTTTACCACGCTCAAGAACCGCGTGCTCATGGGGTCCATGCACACCGGGCTGGAGGAGACGAAAGACTGGAACCGTGTCGCGGAATTCTATGCCGACCGGGCGCGCGGCGACGTTGCGTTGATGGTCACGGGCGGCATCGGTCCCAACCTCGAAGGGTCGGTTCTGCCGGGTGCCGCCATGATGGTCAGCCAGCAGGACATCGACAACCACGCCATCGTCACCCAGCGCGTGCACGAGGCGGGCGGCAAGATCGCGATGCAGATCCTGCACGCGGGCCGCTATGCCTACGGCCCCAAGTGCGTGGCGCCCAGCGCGATCAAATCGCCGATTTCTCCCTTCCCGCCCACCGAACTGGACGAAGAAGGCATCGAGAAGCAGATCAACGACATCGCGGACACCGCCCTGCGGGCCAGGCAGGCGGGCTATGACGGGGTCGAGATCATGGGTTCGGAGGGGTATTTCCTTAACCAGTTCCTGGTCACCCACACCAACAAACGCAGCGACCGCTGGGGCGGCAGCTATGAAAACCGGATGCGCCTGCCGATCGAAGTGGTGCGCCGCACGCGTGAAAAGGTCGGAACCGATTTCATCATCATCTACCGGCTGTCGATGATCGACCTGGTGCCCAACGGGTCCACGCATGACGAGGTCGTGCAACTCGCGCAAGCGGTGGAACAGGCGGGGGCCACAATCATCAACACCGGCATCGGCTGGCACGAGGCGCGCATTCCGACCATCGCCACATCCGTTCCGCGCGCGGCCTTTGCATGGGTCACCAAGAAACTGATGGGCAAGGTCGGCATCCCGGTGATCACCTCGAACCGTATCAACACTCCGCAGGTGGCCGAGGACGTACTGGCGGATGGCTGCGCCGACATGGTGTCGATGGCGCGCCCCATGTTGGCGGACGCCGATTTCGTAGCCAAGGCCAAGGCCGGAAAGGCCGATCAGATCGCCCCCTGCATCGCCTGTAACCAGGCGTGCCTCGACCATACGTTCGGCGGCAAGATTTCAAGCTGTCTGGTGAACCCGCGCGCCTGCTACGAGACGGAGCTGCGGATCGAGCCCGCGGCAGAGGCGAAATCCATCGCGATCGTCGGGGCGGGTCCCGCTGGCCTTTCGACCGCGATCACCGCCGCCGAACGCGGACACAAGGTGACCCTGTTCGACAAGGCCGACGAGATCGGCGGACAGCTCAACATGGCCAAACAGGTTCCGGGCAAGGAGGAATTCTGGGGCCTTGTCGATTGGTATCGCGCGATGGTCGCCGATCTGGGCATCACGACCAAACTGGGGCAAGTCGCCAGCGCCGGGGACCTTGCCGGCTTCGACGAGGTGATCATCGCGACCGGCGTGATCCCCCGTGACCCGGGCATTCCCGGACAGGACGCGCCGCATGTCGTCAGCTATATCGACGTGCTGCGCGGTCAGGCGAAGGTCGGCAAGCGCGTGGCCATCGTGGGTGCGGGCGGCATCGGATTTGACGTCGCCGAATACCTTGTCCACCAAGGCGACAGCCCGACCGAGCATTTACCGGACTGGATGCGCGAATGGGGCGTCACCGACCCGGCAGAGCATCGCAGCGGGCTGGCCCCCGAGGGCCCGCAGCCCAGCGCCCCGGCGCGCGCCGTGACCCTGTTGCAGCGCAAGTCGGAAAAGCCCGGCAAGCGGCTGGGCAAGACGACCGGATGGATTCACCGTGCCGCGCTCAAGATGAAGGACGTCAAGATGATCGGCGGCGTGAATTACGAACGCGTCGAAGACGGCGGCCTGATGGTGTCGTTCGGCGACGCGCGGGAGAACCCGACGCTGATCGAGGCGGACACGATCGTGATGTGCGCGGGCCAGCTTTCGGAACGGTCGCTGGCGGACGCGCTCGAGGCGCAGGGCACCAGATGCCACGTGATCGGCGGCGCGGATGTGGCCGCCGAACTGGACGCGAAGCGCGCAATCAACCAGGGCACACGGCTGGCCGCGGCGCTCTGACCTCAGCCGTGCATGGCGACGCTGTCCTCGGGCGCTTCGGCGCGGTCCATCAGGCCATAGTCGCGGATCACGCCCGCAACGCGCAGGCGGTAATCGGCAAAGAGACCCTTGCGGCCAAGCATCTGCATCTTGCGGTGCTTGGCCAGTTTGCGCCAGCGGTTCACGGCCTCCTCGTCCTCCCAGAAGGACAACGACAGCATCTTGCCGGGGTTGGTGATGCTCTGGAACCGCTCGACCGAGATGAAGCCCTCCATCTCTTCGAGAACGGGGCGCATCTGCGCCGCGTAATCGAGGTATTCCTCGCGCTTGCCGTCGGCGGGTTCGACTTCGAAAATGATACCTATCATGCTGGCTCTCCCTGTTGGCACGTGGCCATGTCCGCATGTGGCCCCGAAGCCAGCCTGAGGAATGTCCGGTCTTCGCGTAGCAAGAAACGCCCGCGCTGCGCAAATCCATAATTTTCCCGCCCCAGCGGGTCATCAGCCAGCCGCGCGCGATACGCCTCGTAGGCGGCCAGGCTGGGAATGTTGTAAATGCCGTAGGCCAGCGTCGATGACCCTTCGTGCGGGGCGTAATACCCCACAAGGTCCGCGCCGCAGCGCGGAATGGCCTGCCCCCAATTGCGCGCGTAGTGTTCGAACTGCGCCTTTTTGGCGGGATCGATGTGATAGCGGATGATACAGGTCAGCATGACCGTCTTTCCCTTCGGTTGCGTCGCACCAACCTGTAGCAGATGGACAGGCGCACATACTTCGACTAGCATCGAACTATGAAAGAAGGTCCGGATATCGCCCGAATCGCCATGCTGATCGGCGACCCTGCGCGCGCCAACATCCTGACCGCGCTGATGTCGGGCAAGGCGCTGACGGCGACCGAACTGGCGGCAGAGGCCGGCGTCAGCCCGCAAACCGCCAGTTCCCACCTGCGCAAACTGGAGGACGGCGGCCTGCTGCGGCAACGCAAGCAGGGGCGTCACCGCTATTTCGCCCTGCGCGACGAAGCGGTGGCGCAGACGCTTGAGGCCCTGATGGGGCTCGCGGCCCACCGTGGTCATTTGCGGCACCGTACCGGCCCCCGCGACACCGCCCTGCGCGACGCGCGCGTTTGCTACAATCACCTGGCCGGGGATCGCGGCGTTCAGATGTTCAATGCGATGCGCGCGCAGGGGCACCTGTGCCTCGAGGCCGGCGGCCTGACCCTGTCGCGGGCCGGGGCCGGGTTCGTGCGCGACCTTGGCGTCGATCTCGAGGCGCTGGACCGCAGCCGCGCGCCGATGTGCCGCGAATGCCTGGACTGGAGCGCACGGATGTCGCATCTCTCCGGCAAGCTGGGCCGGGCATTGCTCGCGCAGTTCTGTGACGCCGGATGGACCCGACGACAGGAGGGATCGCGGATCGTGACGTTCACGCCCAAGGGGCGAGCCGCGTTTGACAGGGCATTTCCCGCCTGACGACGCGCCGCCGGGTTGTGGCAGGTCATTCGACCGTGATCGTTATCACATCGGACACGATCGGCGTGGCGTGCGGAACATGGCCATAGTCACCCAGCACCAGTTGCAGTGTGTGCTCTCCGGGGGGCAGTTCGATCGTCGTTTCGGTCTGGCCGCCGCCGAAATGCTTGTGATGGTCATCCGACGGCAAACCCATCGACAACTCATCCGCGCCATCCTCTCCCTCGCCCAAAGGGGGGCGGTCGATCAGCAAATGATGATGGCCCGTCATCTCCTGCTCCGTTCCCGCCGGCGCCACGCCCATACCCGACAGGCCGAACACGATCATGACCGGCGACGTGACCGTCGCGCCATCCTCGAGGTTGACGAAATAAACCCGGGCATCGGGGTTCGACGGTGTCTCTCCTCCGGCCAAGGCCGGCAGGGTCGTCAGCAACGTGGCGGTCGCAATGGCCAAAACGCTCAGGATTGTCTTCATGGAAATCTCCTTTGGTGGATGTGATGCCGCGGGCATCCCGCAATGTTGGCACGTTAGCATAAAGATCCGAAGGGTGCGCGCGATAGGTGGCCGTTGTCAGTGCCCGACCGTCAGGGCAAAGTGCCGCCAACCGACATGGGGGGCCGACATGCCAATCTGCGTTTTCGACATCTATCCCGACGGCAGCACGACCGTCCCCGAAGATACCGCGCTGACCGGGCCGGGTGTGTACCGCTGGTGGCATTACGATCTGTCCGAACCGTCGCTGCGCGACTGGGCCTATGCCAGCCTGCCCGACATCCCGGCAGGCGCGCTGATGCAGCCCGAAACCCGACCCCGCTGCGACAGGTTCGACGACGGGCTGATCCTGAACCTGCGCGGTATCAACCTGAACGTCGGTCAACCTGCCGATCAGATGGTGTCGGTGCGCATGTGGGTGTCCCAAGGAGTGGTCATCACGGTGCGGATGCGAAGGGTCTTTGCCATCGACGACATCCGCCGCGCGGCAGAAAAAAACAAGGCCCCCCCGACGGTTGCTGCGTTTCTGGACACCCTGATCATTCGGCTGACCGACCGGGTCCAGGAAAAGGTGCTTGAAATCGCGCGGATCACGGAAGATTTCGAACTGGACCTCGAGGACGCCAGCACACCGCCCCCCGCCGACCTGCCCGAGACCCGCCGCAGCGTGATCCGCCTGCTGCGATACCTTGAGCCGCAAAGCGACGCGCTGATCCGGCTGGCGGCCATCGATTTGCCGCTGATCCCCGAGCAGGACGCGCTGCGCCTGCGCGAACTGGCAAACCGCACGATCCTGGTGGTCGAAGAGCTCGACAGCCTGCGCCACCGGATGTCAGCCGTCCAGGACGCCCACGAAACCGCGTCCAATACGCGGCTGGCGCGCAATGGCTATGTCTTGTCGGTCGTCGCGGCCATTTTCCTGCCGCTGGGGTTTCTGACCGGGTTGTTCGGTGTCAACATTGCGGGCATGCCCGGCACGGATTGGCCACTGGCCTTTGCGGTGCTGTGCATCTCGATGGTGGTGCTGGCAGCGGTGCTGCTGGGGGTCATGCGCTGGCTGCGTTGGCTCTAAGCCGTCGGAAACACAGCGTTCTCGTGTTTCCACGCCCTCAACGATCCATGCAATGACCCCGATACTGTCCCACCGCTGCCCCGATCTTGCCTGAATTGGCCGCCATACCTCTGGCTCAAGCGAATGCAGTTTAGAAGGAATGGCAATGGACCGCCTGACAGAAATGGAAGCCTTTGCCACGGTTGTGGATCAAGGCGGATTCACGGATGCCGCCAAGAAGATGGGGATTTCGAAATCCGCTGTCTCAAAACACGTCTCGAGCCTCGAAGCGCGGCTTGGCGCACGTCTGCTCAACCGGACGACGCGCCGGGTCAGCCCGACGGAAATCGGCCTTGCCTACTATGATCGCGCCCGCCGCGTTCTGAACGATGCCGGCGAGGCGGACGCGCTCGTCACGTCGATGCAAAGCGCGCCTTCGGGGTTGTTGCGGATCTCTGTCGCGACCGATTTCGGGGTCAACCACCTGTCCCCCGTCCTGAGCGAGTTTCTGGCCGATTTCCCCGACATCACCGTGAACATGGTCCTCAACAACCGCTACGTCGAACTGATCTCGGAAGGGTTCGACATGGCCGTGCGCATCGGCGAGCTGGAGGACAGCACCCTGCGCGCCCGCAAACTGACCGAAACCACCAAGCGCATGATCGCAAGCCCGTCGTATTTCGAAAAATACGGCCGGCCCGACAAGATCGACGATCTGAACGATCACAAGCTTCTGCACTATTCCAACCAGTCCAGCGGCAACGTCTGGAAGTTGACCGCGCCGTCGGGCGAAAAGCGCCAGGTCCGCACCGCCGGCTGGCTCAGCGTCAATGACGGCCAGTCGTTGCTCAACGCGGCGATCTCGGGGCTTGGCATCGCATATCTGCCCAGCTTCCTCTACTCCGACGCGATGGAAAAGGGGCTGATCGTCGATGCCATCCCCGAACTCCCGCTCGAGACGCAAGGCATCTACGCTGTTTATCCGCCCGGCCGGTTCACCCAGCCCAAGGTGCGCGCCTTCATCGATTTCCTCGTCCATGCCTTTGCGGAAAAAGGCCCCGCTGACTGGTAACGCCATCACCAATTCCCCCTCGGTGACGACTGCCCTCGGCGCGTATCCACGCTCCGGGGGCATTTTTCATTCCGCAGAGAGCAGCACCGCTTCGACGCGGCGGTTCTGGTCGCGGCCCGCCGCATCGAGGTTGGTTGCGACAGGCGACAGATAGCCCATTCCTTCGGCATCCAGCCGGTCGGCCGGAACACCGTGTACGTCGATCAGCCGGTCGCGCACCGATTGCGCACGGCGGCGCGACAGTACGATATTGGGATCCAGGCCGCCCACCGTATCGGTGTGCCCGACCAGCGCCAGCCGCAACTCAGGCCGCGTGTTCAGAAATCTGGCCAGAACCGCAAGCGATGCGAACGGACCCGGCCCAAGGGTGGCGCTGCCGCTGTCGAACTCCAGATCGCGCAGGACAGCGTGCCCCTGCGACAGCAATATCCCTGGCAGGTCGTCTGCTGTTGCAGGCGGCCCTGACCGCGATGACGCGGGCGGCGGGGATGTGCCGCGCGCGATGGTGTCGCCGCCTGTCGGCCCTGCCCGGATAATCTGCACGTAAGCAGAGGAGGCCGAGGCGCTGGCCAGCACCGTGATCACCTCTTGGGGCGTATCGACCGGTCCGCGCGATGCGGTCAGGTAGCGGTAGGCGCGGATATTCACGTACATGTTGGGGCCCGGCAAGGTTTCGACAGCGAACCGGAAATCAAACCCGCCACAGGTGCGCGCGGTGCATTCGAACACGATGTCATAGCCCGCCGCTTCGATCTGCGCCCGCAGGGGGGCCATCACCTGCAGCGTCGTCAACGCGCCGGTGTCGATCCGCCAGGCCTGCCGCGAGACCGGCCCCTCGATCACCCGCACGGGAACGCCGCCCTCCGCAAACACGCCGACGGGCGCGGCGAAACTGTCCAGCGTGCTGTCGCGCTCGACCGTCAGGCGGGCGTTGGCGGGCAATTGCAGGTCCAGCGCAAGGGCCGGCACACCAACCGCCAAAGACATCAGTCCGCCAAGGATCGCGGCGCGGCGGCTCATCGCGCCTGCGCGTGATATTCGTCGTTCGGGCGCATCGCGGTGGCGCTGGCCACGCGGTTGGTCATGTTGAAAAAGCCCGCCACCGACGCGATATCCCAAATGTCGCGGTCGCTGAACCCGTGATCGCGCAGGATCTGGCGGTCTGCCTCTTCGATGCTGGCGCTTGCCGTCGTCATCCGTGCCGCGAAATCCAGCATGGCGCGCTGCCGCGCGTCCAGCGGCGCCACCCGGTAATTCATCACCAGCGCCTCGCCCAGCTTGGGGTCGCCCGACAATTGGCGTACCGCGGCGCCATGCGCCACGAGGCAATAAAAACACTTGTTGATCGAGGACACGACCACCGCGATCATCTCGCGTTCCAGCTTGCTGATCGCGCTGTCGCCCAGCATCAGATCGTTGTACATCGCCGTGAATGAATTGAGCTTGTCGGCGTCGAAGGCATAGGCGCGCAGCACGTTGGGCACCATCCCAAGCTTGTCCTGGCATACGTCGAAATATTTCTGCGTGGCCTCGGGCAGCGGGTCCATCATCGGCAGGTCGAGGGCGGTGGGCAGGCTGTGATCCGGCATGGGCGCGGTCCTTTTCATCTGGAAAGCTGGCGATAATGGTAGTGCCCGACCGCACCAAAGCCCAGCCCGGCATACAGCCGGTTCGCGCCGTCGTTCGAACGGGTGCAAAGTACCGACAGGCTGTGCGCGCCGTGGTCCTTGGCCCAATGCGCGGCGGCCCGCATGATCCAGGCGCCCACGCCCTGCTGACGCTGGTGCGGCAGGACTTCGACGGCATGGACCATGCACACCCCGTCGTGGATGGCGGCAAACCCCACGCCTCCGGGTTTTTCGTTCCAGCGCGTCAGGATACCGGTCTTGAGCGCGGCACGTTCCATCACCTGCCGCCGTGCTGGCCCGATGCCGCCCGCGGCCCAGATCTCGTCCATGATCGCCAGCGGCTCCCAGATGCAGAAGGCCGTCACGCGCGGGATCGGAATATCCGTCAGGCGCGCGACGTCGATGGACATCATCACCACCGGATCGATCAACTGGTATCCGCGCCCTTCGAGCCAGGCATCGAGGCCCGCATCGCCGTCGCGGATCATGAACAAGGGATCGCGCCCCATCGCGCGCATCGCGTCCTCTGCCGCTGCAATGTCGTCTTCCTCGACCGGTCCCGTGGCGGTGGCCGCCGACACCCGTTTGCCCCCGCCCTGACCGTCGCGCAGGGTCCATGGCCCCTGCTGCCAGACCCGCGCGGCGGGCCATGTCCGATCACAGACCTCGAACAACTGGGGCGCGGTGACTGTCATCCGGCAAACGTCGCGCGCAGCCGCGCGATGACGGACCGGACCGCCGCCTGATCAGTGCCGCGCACCACGATATTGGATCCGAACCTGCCATCCTTCTGGAACGGATAGGAGCCCATGCTGAGATCGGGAAACTCTGCCGCCAGATCGCCCAAGGGCCCCGCGATATCCCCCTCGCCCCGGTCGATGCGCAACGTCTCGCTGATCAGCGGCGCGCCCCCCGTCAGGCCCGGCAGAACACTCGACACCATGGCTTGAAACACCGATGGCACACCGGCCATGACATGCACGTTCTCAAGCGTGAACCCCGGTGCCGCGGATACCGGATTTTCAATCAGCGTCGCCCCGTCGGGGATACGCGCCATGCGCAGACGGGCGGCATTCAACTCGATCTCGGACTTCGCATAGTGATCCTCCAGCAGGGCGCGGGCGTCGGCGCGCACGTCGATTTTCACGCCAAAGGCCGCCGCGATGCAATCTGCCGTGATGTCGTCATGCGTGGGGCCGATGCCACCGCTGGTAAAGACATGGTCGAATGCCCGCGCCAGCGCCTGAACGGCTGCGATGATCGCGCCCCGGTCGTCGCTGACCACACGCACTTCGCGCAGGTCGATTCCCGCCTTGGACAGTTCGCCGGCGAGGTGATGCATGTTGGCGTCGCGTGTGCGCCCCGACAGAATCTCGTCTCCGATGACCAGCATCGCGGCAGTGGGATTGGGCATGTGGGCGTTTCCTCGGTGGTGATGGCCGCACCTGACTTGAGCGTGGCCCTGTCAAGGTATAGGCCTGCGGTCATGCGCTTTCAAACCCAACTTGTGCCCGCCCGCCTGATCAAGCGGTACAAACGTTTTCTGGCCGACTGTACCTTGGAAGGGACCGGGCAGACCATCACCGCGCATTGCGCCAATCCGGGGTCGATGATGGGCCTGGCCGAACCCGGACAGCGTGTCTGGCTCGAGCCGAACGACGACCCGCGCAAAAAGCTGAAGTTCGGCTGGCGGCTGGTCGATCATGGCGAGGGGCACTTTACCGGCGTCGATACCGGCGTGCCCAACCGTATCGTGGCCGAAGCGATCGACGCGCGCGCAATTCCCGCGCTGGCCGCCTACGGCACCTGCCGGCGCGAGGTCAGGTACGGAACCAACAGCCGGATCGACATGCTGCTGACCGAACCGGGCCTGCCCGACGCCTATGTCGAGGTCAAGAGTGTGACGCTGAGCCGTGCGCCGGGGCTGGCCGAATTTCCGGACAGCGTGACCACGCGCGGCGCCAGACATCTGGACGAACTGGCGCGCGTGGCGCAGGCGGGGCAGCGCGCCGTCATGCTCTACCTGGTGCAGCGGACCGACTGCGAATGCCTGTCGCTGGCCGCCGATCTGGACCCGGCGTATGCGACCGCCTATGCTGCGGCGCAGAAGAAAGGTGTTGAAACCTTGTGTTTCGGCACCAATATCTCACCCAACGGCATAGAAATGGCCCACCCGCTGCCTTTGCTGGGCTAACGGCCCACTGGTTCTTTGGGCCATAGCGCGCTAGACAGGCGCCCGAACTCAAGGATGGAGCCAGCAGTGAACCAGGATCTACGCGGCCGTCAGACCAAGGACGGCATCCGTATCTACGACGACGCGGACTTTGCCGGGATGCGTGTTGCGGGGGAATTGGCGGCGCGTATCCTCGACGAGGTCGCGCCCCATGTCGTCGTGGGCCAAACCACGGCCGAGCTTGACCGGATCATCAACGAAAAGGTGGATGCCGCCGGGGCCACATCCGCGACGATCGGCTACAAGGGCTATCAGCACGCAAGCTGCATCAGCGTGAACCACGTGGTTTGCCACGGGATTCCGGGCGACAAAAAGCTGAAAGACGGTGACATCCTGAACATCGACGTGACGGTGATCGTCGATGGGTGGTTCGGCGACACAAGCCGCATGTATGTCGCCGGAAAGCTGCCGCGCAAGGCCGAGCGGTTGATCAACGTGACCCATGACGCGCTGATGCGCGGCATCGAAGCGGTCAAACCCGGCAACACCTTCGGCGACATCGGCCACGCCATTCAGACATTTGTGGAAAGCCACCGCATGTCGGTGGTGCGCGATTTCTGCGGTCACGGGCTGGGCCGGGTGTTTCATGCGCCGCCCAACGTCCTGCACTATGGGCGTCCGGGCACCGGCGCGGTGCTCGAAGAGGGGATGTTCTTTACCATCGAGCCGATGGTGAACCTTGGCCGACCCGAAACCAAGACACTCGCCGACGACTGGACCGCCGTGACGCGCGACAAGTCGCTGTCGGCGCAGTTTGAACATTCGGTCGGTGTGACCCGCGACGGGGTCGAGATTTTCACCCTGTCGCCAGGCGGTCTGTTTCACCCGACCTACAAGACCGACTGATACGCATTCCGCGGCAGGCAGGCCGACCCGGCCCGCGCCGGGCGTTGTCCGAAACGAATGAAGTGAAGGCGCATCACTGCCCGTCCGCGCTGCTGTCGGATTGGGCGCGCAGCTGCGCGAGCAACATCGTCCCGTCGCCCCAGGGCTGCACCGCATCGCCGATGAACACCGGCGCAGGGCGCGGTCTGGGCGGTTTGGTATCCGCGCGGTCCGCCCGCGAGCGGAGCAGCCAATGCCAGGGAGATGCCGTTGCGATCATGCACGGCACTTTATCACATCAGGGCGCGGCTGCCGACAGGATCGTGACATGGGTGTCGCCGTATCGGCGGTGATCGGTCACGACCAATCCCGGCGGTGCGGCCTGCGGCGTACTTTCCTCCCAGACGATCACGCAGCCCGGGGCCAACCAATCGCCCGCGCGCAGGACCGCCAGCGCCTTGTCGCCCAATCCCTTGCCATAGGGCGGATCGAGGAACACCAGGTCGTAGGGCGCACCGGGATTGGACCCCAGCTTGATCGCATCGCGGCGGACAATATCGGTCCGGTCCTGCTCCCGAAGTTTGGCGACGTTCTGCGCGATCAGCTTTTGCGCCACGCGTCCGTCATCGACGAATGTCACATGCGCCGCGCCGCGCGACAGCGCCTCCAGCCCAAGCGCCCCCGTTCCCGCGAACACATCCAGCACGCGGGCCTGCGGGATCACATCAAGATGCACGAGCACATTGAACAGGCTTTCGCGCACCCGGTCGGTCGTGGGGCGCAGATGCGCGCCGGTGTCGCCCTTGCCCACGCTGGCCAAGGCGACGCTGCGGTGTTCTCCACCGATGATCCTCATGATGTCATGAGTGTCTTGAGGTCGGTTTCGGGGTCCGACACTGCCGCCTTGTCCGGCGATTTCCCCGCCTCGATCAGGCGTTTGCCGATCATGTAGGCGCGCGGATCATTCATCGCGTCCACCGCCAGCAGGGTGTCGCCCCCATAGTACCAGAATGACGCGCTCTGTCCGGATCCGCGGCGCGTGGCGACCTCGGTATATCCGGTGTTCAAACCGGCGATCTGCAATTTCACGTCATATTGGTCGGACCAGAACCACGGGCGCGCGATGTAATCCTTGTTCGCGCCCAGGATGTTTTCGGCCACCACCTCGGCCTGATCGATGGCATTGGGGACGCTTTCCAGCCGGATGCGGTGACCGGCATGGGGGAAGGACGCACAATCGCCCGCGGCCCAGACGTGCGGCGCGGATGTGCGCCCCTGCGTGTCGACCTTGATGCCGTTGTCCAACTCCAGCCCGGCGGCGTCGGCCAGCGCGGTCGCCGGCGTGATCCCGACGCCGACGATCACGAAATCCACTTCGATCTCGCTGCCGTCACCAAGCCGTGCAGACCGCACGGCGCGATCGCCCTCAAGACGGTCCAGCCCGACACCTTCACGGATGGTCACGCCATGAGACCGGTGCAGGACGCGGAAATAATCGCTGGTCTCGGGGGCGGCGACCCGTTGCAGGATGCGGTCCGCCATCTCGACCAAAGTCACCCTGAGCCCAAGCTTGGCGGCCACCGCCGACGCCTCCAGCCCGATATAGCCGCCACCGACGATCAGAACCCGCGCGCCGCTCACGAAGTGATGCGCCATCGCGTCCACATCGGCCAGCGTGCGGACCACATGCACCCCCTCAAGCGCACCGCCGATGCCTTCGGGCAACCGGCGCGGTATCGACCCGGTGGTCAGAACCAGGTCGTCGTAGCGCACCCGCTCGCCCTCCATCGTGACGGTCTGCGCGACGGTATCTATCGCCTCGACCCGGCGGTTCGTGTGCAGGTCGATGTCAACCTCGGTATAAAAACGCTCGGGCCGCAACAGCAGCCGATCCAGTGTCATCTCGCCCAGCAGATAGGCCTTGCTGAGCGGCGGACGCTGATAGGGGGGTACGGGTTCTTCGCCGATCAGGGTGATCTTGCCCTCAAAGCCCGCATTGCGCAGTTTGATCGCGCAGGATGCGCCCGCCTGCCCGGCGCCCACAATAATCGAATGGCGCATTCACGGCCCCTTTTACAAAGTGTCTTTCCCCGCCCAAGGCCAAAGCCTATATCGGTGCCAAGGACAAACGCAATTCCAAGAAAGGTCTATCACATGACGATTTCCACTGGCGAACGCCTGCCCGACGCGACCCTGGTCGAAATGGGTGCGGATGGGCCAAAGCCCGTATCGCTGGCCGACAGGACCAAGGGCCGCAAGGTCGTGATCTTTGCCGTGCCGGGCGCCTTCACGCCCACCTGCCATTCCGCGCACGTACCAAGCTTTGTACGCACCAAGGATCAATTCGACGCCAAGGGCGTGGACGAGATCATCTGCCTGTCGGTCAACGATCCCTTCGTGATGAAGGCCTGGGGCGAAGCGACCGGCGCGACCGCTGCCGGCATCACCATGCTGTCGGACGCCGAAAGCGCCTTTACCAAGGCCATCGGGATGGAGTTCAGCGCCCCGCCCGCCGGCCTGGTGGCACGATCCAAGCGCTATGCGATGCTGGTCGAAGACGGCACCGTGAGCCTGTTCCAGCCCGAGGAAGGCCCCGGCGTCTGTGACGTGTCGGGGGGTGAGGCGCTGTTGGCGTCGATGTGATCGGACCTTCGGCGGCGGGCCTGTCTTGGTTTGCCGCCGATGCGCGGGCCGATGTCAGCCCGCCAGCCCGTCCATCTTGCGCGCCAGCTTCACGTCGAGCGCGCTCAGGCCATCGACATCATGCGTGGTCAGCACGACGTTCACGGTGTTGTAGGTGTTGTCCCACTCCGGATGATGGCCCCATTTTTCGGCCCAGATCGCCGCCCTGGTCATCCAGCCAAAAGCATCCGCGAAATCGGCGAATTTGAACGTCTTGGCGATCGCGTCGCGGTCGTCCACCATGCTCCACCCCATGTCATACAGCGGTTGCAGCAGGGTCTTGCGGGTTTCTTCACTCAGTTTCTCGGTCATTCCTGTTCCTCGATCTGCGCCCGCTTGAACGGGCCATATTCCGTCAATACTTCGATCTCTTCGTCGACCGCCGCACGCTCTGCCTCCAGGTAGTTGCCGATGGCATCGGCAAAGCCGGGGTCGCCCACCCAGTGCAGCGACCAGGTGGCCGTCGGCAGATAGCCACGCGCCAGCTTGTGTTCGCCCTGCGCGCCCGCCTCGACCCGTTTCAGGCCCAGCCGGATGGCCAGGTCGATCGCCTGATAATAACACAGTTCGAAATGCAGGCAGGGGTGGTGTTCGCTACAGCCCCAATACCGGCCGTAAAGCGATTGCGCGCCGATGAAATTCAGCGCGCCCGCCACCCAGCGCCCATCGCGTTCGGCCAGGACCAGCGCCATGTCGGCGCGCAGCGTGTCCTGCGCGATGTCGAAAAATGCGCGCGTCAGGTACGGCGTGCCCCATTTGCGCGCGCCGGTATCCTGATAAAACCGCCAGAACGCGTCCCAATGCTCCGGCCGCAGGTCGTCGCCGGTAAAGGTCCGGATCGTCCCGCCAAAAGCCTGCGCCTGCGCGCGCTCCTTGCGGATGTTCTTGCGTTTGCGCGAACTCAAGGTCGCAAGAAACCCGTCGAAATCCGCGTAGTCGTCGTTGTGCCAGTGAAACTGTTGCGTCTTGCGGCGCATCAGACCAAGTGCCTCGCCCCGGTCGGCTTCGGCTTCGGTGCAAAAGGTAACATGCAGCGACGACAGCTTGTTGTCGGAGGCCAGTTGCACCGCCCCTTGCGTCAGCGCGGAAAATCCGGCGTCCTCGAACCCCGGGCGCACCAGAAACCGGCGGCCCGTCGCGGGGGTATGCGGCACGGCGATCTGCAATTTGGGATAATAGCGCCCGCCAGCCCGTTCATAGGCATGTGCCCAGTTATGGTCGAAAATATACTCGCCCTGACTGTGCGACTTGACGTACATCGGCGCCACGCCGATCAGCAAATCACCCAGATAGGCCGTGAGGTACTGCGGCTGCCATCCGGTGCCGGTTCCCACGCTGCCGCTGTCCTCCAGCGCTTTCAAGAAACGATATGTGGTGAAGGGATCGTCGGGTCGCGCGCCCTCGGCGGCTTCGGGGCAGGCGCAGGCGTCCCATTCCCTCGCCCCGATCTGATCCAGCGCGGGAACGACCCTGATTTCGACTGACTGATCCTTCATCGCGCCTTCCTGTCTGCCCTGCATCTAACTTGTGGCCGACGTGGCCCAGATCAAGGACGCAGAGCCGGCAGATAGCCTTCGAAGGTGATATTGTCCGCAACCAGCCGCGCTTGTCGCTCCTGATCCGGCGACCGCACTGTCCAGCACAGCACACCGGCGCCGCTCGACTTGATCTGGGCCACGCGTGCACGCCGCAGATCCTCGACTTCGTGACTGATGAAGCTGGCGCCGGTCCTGTCGAAATCGGGAATCTCGCGAAGCCTGTCGCAGGTGGCGCGCGGCAAAAGCCAGTCCGCGGGCGTGTAGGCCGATGTGGTTATCCCGCGAGGTATCTCCGGCAGGATTTCAGCTAGTCGCCCGACAGAGTGCGGGTTGAACGACATCATGGCGACGGGCCCGGAATACCCCGCCAGTGCCCGCGCGACCGCGTCTTCCAACGGTCCGATGTCGGGGCCCATGCCACCGTCCTGATCCTTGAGTTCGATAAGCAACGGCACCTGGCCCGCCACCAGATTCAGCACTTCGGGCAACGCCGGGATACACTCCGCCCCGCCGGTCAGCGGCACGTCCCCCAACGCCGCGGCACTGCGCAGGCGCACCGCACCCGTCTGCGGCGTCAGACGGTCCAGCGCATAGTCGTGGAACACCATCGCCTGACCGTCCGCGCTCAGTTGCACGTCGATCTCTATCCCATAGCCGACAGCAAGGGCCGCGCAGATGGCGGCGCGGCTGTTTTCCGGGCGACCGGCCTCGATGTCATGCAATGCGCGATGCGCCAGCGGCACCTGCAGGAAGTCATTCGGCAGATGTGGGATCATTTGATCTCGAAAATACCTTCGATCTCGACCGCGACCCCCAGCGGCAGGGATGCCGCCGACACCGCAGAGCGCGAATGCCGCCCTGCATCGCCCAGCGCATCGACCAGGAAATCCGACGCACCGTTGATGACCTTGGGCTGATCGGTGAAATCCGCCGTGGAGTTCACGAACCCTGTCAGCTTGATCACCCGCACCAGCCGCTCGATATCGCCACCGCAGGCCGCCTTGACCTGCGCCAGCAGGCTGATCGCACAGAGTTTGGCAGCGGCGGCACCTGCGCTCACATCAAGCGTGTCGCCCAACTTTCCGGTGACCAGCCCGTCCGGCCCGTTCGAGATCTGGCCCGAAATATAGACCGTGTTGCCGACCTGAACGAAGGGCACGTAGTTGGCCGCGGGCGCAGGCGCATCGGGCAGCGTCACACCAAGCTCTGCAAGGCGGGCGGTAATGGTCATGGCGGATCTCCTGTTGATCGGATGGGTCGTCGCGGACGCTAGCGGTGTTGCGCGGCGACCGAAAGGGGCGTGTGTCAGCTTTCGCGGAAAGCGCGGTTGAAATAATCGGCGACCGGTTTGATCAGATAGGCGATCGGCGACCGGTCCTCGGTCCGGATAAACGCCTCGACCGGCATGCCGGGGATCAGAACGGTGCCGTCCTTGAGCTTGCCCATCTCGCCGGGGTTCAGCACGATCTCCGCGCGGTAGTAGCTTTGCCCCGACGCTTCGTCATCGAAGGCATCCGCCGATATCTGAATCACCTCGCCATAAAGCTCGGGCGTGGTCCGCTGATCCAGCGCCGACAGGCGCAACGTCACCGGCTGGCCCGCGGCGATCTGGTCGATGTGAATTAGGTCGACACGCGCGGCGATCACCAGGGGGCGGTCCTGTGGCACGAGGAACATCACGGGCTCGGCCGGGCGAATCACCGACCGCGGCGTGCGGACCTGCATGCCGTAGATGATGCCCGACACCGGCGCGCGGATATCCAGCCGTTCGATCTCAAGGCGCAGGGCGCGGCGCTGTTCCAGCATCTCAAGCTCACGGTAGCGCAGGTCGCGCAATTGCGTGATGGCCTCCTCGCGGCGGCGGGTGCCCAGCTTCAGCCGCTCGATATCGATCTCTGTAATGCGTCCTTCGGCCTGCGCCTCGTTGGCGATCAATTCGCCCAGCGTCCCACCCAAACGGGCCAGTTCGCGCTCAAGGTTCAGCACGGTCGCGGCCTGTGCAAGTCCCCTGTCCAGCAGCGACCGTTGGCTCGTCAGCTCCTTTTCGATCAATTCCAACTGCTTGGCCAATGCCGCCTTCTGCGCGTCTATGCCGTCAATCTGGTTGCCGATCTGGCTGCTGCGCTTGCCCAGTTGTTCGATTTCCTTGGCGATCGATGCGCGCCGCGCGACGAACAGCCTGCGCTGCCCGTCCATCAGTTCTTGAAGGTTCGCATTGCGCTGCCCCGCCGCGATCAGTTCTGCGTCGAAGACCACCGCATCTGTCTCGTCGCGTTCGGCCTCAAGCCGTCCGCGCCGGGCCATCAATTCGTAAATCTGCCCCTCGGCAATCGCCAGCTGCGACGTCAACTGCTCGGGATCGAGTTGAAGCAGGATATCGCCCGCCGCGACGGTATCGCCTTCGTCCACGAGGATCCGCGCCACAGTGCCGCCGGTCTCATGCTGAACGATCTGACGGTTTCGGTCCACCTCGATCCGTCCCGAAGCCACGATAGCACCTGATATCTGCGTCATCACCGCCCAGGTTCCGAACCCGCCGAGCAGGATCACCAGGCCCAGGTATCCGATCACGACCGGGCGCAGGGCCGACCAACGACCGCCGGTCATACGACACCGCCCGCGCTGCTTGGCGCGCGTTGGATTTCCTTGTGATTTTTCACCATTCCGGCCAGCACCTCGTCCTTGGGGCCAAACGCCATCCGCATGCCGCCATCCAGCACCATCAGCGTATCGCATTCCTGGATCGCCGCGGGGCGGTGGGCCATGATCAGAACCGAACGGCCATCGGCCTTGAGCGCGCGAATAGCCTGATTCAAGGCCTGCGACCCGATATTGTCGAGGTTCGAATTGGGTTCATCCAGCACCAGGATGACCGGATTGCCATACAGCGCCCGCGCCAGTCCGATCCGCTGCATCTGGCCGCCGGACAGGCGGACCTGCCCCGAGCTGATCAAAGTGTCATAGCCCTGCGGCAACTCGAGGATCATTTCGTGCGCGGCGGCCTTCTTGGCGGCGGCCACCACCTCGGCATCGTCGGGCACATTCGCCAGCCGCGAGATGTTTTCGGCAATGGTGCCGTCAAACAATTGCACGCGCTGCGGCAAATACCCGATATGCTGACCCAGCGTCGCGGGCTCGTATTGGTCCAACGCCGCCGAATCCAGCCGGATCGACCCGCCAGCGGGGCGCCAGACCCCGGTCAGCGTCCGCGCCAGCGATGATTTGCCTGCCCCCGAGGGGCCGATCACGCCGACCGCCTGACCGGGCTTGACCTCGAACGACACGGATTTCAACGCCGCCTGCTTTTCGCCCGGCGGCACGACCGTCAGCGCCTTTGCGACCAGATGGGCGCGCGGCGTGGGCAGCCTGGTCTTGGTCGTCTCGGGCGGGACGATCCCCAACAGCTCTGACAGGTTTTCCCATGCTTTGCCTGCCCGCTGGACCACCGGCCACTGGTTCAGCGACACTTCGATCGGCGCCAGCGCACGCCCCAGAAGGATCGACCCGGCAATCATTCCCCCCGCGGTCATTTCCGCCTGAAGCACGAGCCACGCCCCCAGGCCCAGCATCGCGGACTGCAAGAACAGGCGCAGCGTCTTGGTCAGCGACGAAAACCCGCCGCCCACATCGGTGGCCTGTATCTGTTTTTCCAGGGCCGTGCTGCGCGCGGTCTGCCACCTGGTGAACGCCGCGTCGCGCATTCCCATCGCCTGAACCATTTCCGCCTCGGTCCTGATCTGGTCGGACATCCGCGACGCGGCATGGCCGGCGTCCGTGGCCTGTGACTGCGGATCGCGCGACAACACCTGGTTGGCCAGTGTGATCGCCACCAGCAACAACCCGCCTGCGACGCCAAGAACGCCCAGCATCGGATGCAGGATGAAAATCCCGGCAAAGAAAATCGGCACCCAGGGCATATCGAACCCGGCCATCAGAACCGGCGAGACCATAAGCCGCTGCACCGATTCCAGATCGGCAAGCCCGGTCTGCGTGCTGGCGTCGGGTGCCACGGCGGATTTCCGCACCACGGCATCGAACACCCGCCTGTCCAGATCATCCTGAAACCGCGCGCCGACGCGCGCCATGATCCGCCCGCGCGTGTAATCCATCACCCCCATCACACCGTAGAGAAACAGCACGAGAATCGACAAGGCGATCAATGTCTCTTCTGACCCCGACCCGAGAACCCGGTCGTAGACCTGCAGCATGTAAAGCGGGCCGGTCAGCATCAACAGGTTGGCAAAAAGGCTGAAAATGCCGACGGTCCAATACAGCGACCTGCTGCGCCGCCGCACATCACGCAGTTCCTGTAGGCCTTTCTTGTTATACGCACTGCTCATGGGCACATTTCCGCCTGCAATTTGGCCAAGGGTACGAGTTTCATGCGGCCCTTGGCCTTCTGTGTCAATCTTGCGTCTTGCAGCCTGTCGCCCATGGGCCACAATGCCGATATTAAAGAGGGCAGCGCCTTGGAGAAAGCTGCGAATGAATTAGGTAGACCTCAAATAGTTAATGGGGAATTTCACGTGAACAGTTTTCTTGGGTCGAACGGCGCGATTGCCCGGTATCTGGCGCTTGGCGCCTTGATGGTCCTGACCGCCTGCGGCACTGCGCAGGACACGGTCAGCCGCGCGGACGGCATCCATGACCCCTACGAGCCGACAAACCGCAGGATTCACGCCTTCAACAAGGCCCTCGACACCAATCTGCTGCGCCCGGGGTCAAAGCGGTACGCGCGTTTCGTGCCGGTCGAATTCCGCACCTCAATCTCGAATGTGTCGGAAAACTTCTCCATGCCCTCGGTGGCCGTCAACAGCCTGCTGCAGGGCGATCTGCGCAGCTTCGGGTTGTCCACAGCACGTTTTGCCGTGAACTCCACGCTCGGGATCGGCGGTATCATCGACGTGTATTCGGAATTCGGCGTTGAAGAGGTCGATACCGATTTCGGCGAAACCCTGTACGTCTGGGGCGTCGGCGAAGGGACGTATGTCGAATTGCCGGTCTTCGGCCCCTCGACGCGCCGCGATGCCCTGGGCCGGGTGGTGGATATCGTGACAAACCCGCTGTCCAATACGCTCGACAGTCCGGAAAAATACTATGGCACCGCCGCGGCCTACCTGACCCGGCTGAACGACAGGGATCGCTTTTCGTCAACGATCGATTCGATTCTTTATGACAGCGCCGACAGCTATGCGCAGGCGCGTCTGATCTATCTGCAGAACCGCCGGTTCGAACTGGGCGATGAAACGGCCAGTTCTGGCAGTGACCCATACACCGATCCCTACGAGGACCCCTATGCGCAGTAACATCACCCGGCGCGGGTTTCTGGCCGCGACGACCGCCGCGAGCGCCTTTGTGGCCTTGGCCCGCCCCGTTCTGGCCCTGACCGAAGCCGGCGCACGTGCGCTGATCAACACCGTCGTGACCGAGATCAACCGCGTAATCAGTTCGGGCAAGTCCGAAGCCGCGATGATCCGCGATTTCGAGACTATCTTTGTCCGGTACGGCGATGTGCCGATCATGGCGCAATACGTTCTGGGCAATGACGGCCGCCGCGCCACCGCCGCGCAGAAACGCGCCTTTCAGGAGGCCTTTCAGGGCTATATCTCGCGCAAGTACGGCAAACGGTTCCGCGAATTCATCGGCGGCAAGATCGAAGTGGAGAAAGCCCGTCAGATAAACGCGGGATACGAGATCATCTCGACCGCCTATCTGCGCGGCGAAGCCCCGTTCGAAGTGACGTTTCTCGTGTCGGACAAATCCGGGCGCGACCTGTTCTTCAACCTGTTCATCGAAGGCGTGAACGTGCTGCTGACCGAGCGGACAGAGATCGGCGCAATGCTGGACAGGCGCGGCGGCGATATCGACCAGATGATCGCGGATCTGCGGCGCGCGGGCTAGCAAGGTCATCACCCTCCGCAGGTCCGGGCACCGCGCAGATGGTTTGCCTGTGCCGCTGGCATGGACATCACGCTGATCCGACCTTTTTTCAAAGTGGCCAACGGCGGCCCGTCCGTCGCGGCGTCGGCGGGCCTGTTCGTGGCATGATCCGCCGTCGCCAGCGGGTAGAAAGACCGCAAGACGGTCTCGGCCGACGGCTGGCGACCTGCCGGATCCGCGCGACATCGCGGCAATGGGCCGGAGAGGGTTCGAGGCTCGCAGACAAACCACCCCTGCGATGTGCTTATCTCGTGATCCGAGGGGCGCGACGCTGGGGGAGAACAGATCCCCCCCTTTTTTGCGTGGCGGTCCTTCAGCGATCGCCTTGCCGCGGGGCCGGCGCATTGCTGCCGCCACCGCCGCCGCCACCGCCACCCAGGATATCGCGCAGCAGGCTTTCTATGATGCCGCCCGCGCCGCCACCGCGCGGTGCCGGCCCGACCAGCCTGTCGCCACCGCCGCCACGTACCGCGCCGCCATCGGTCGGCCGAATCATCGGCAGGGGGCTGACGGGCACACCCTGATGCGTGCGCACCATCGTTTCGCGCCAGATTTCAGCCGGCAGACCGCCGCCCGTGACCCCTGTCAGCGGTGTATTGTCGTCATAGCCCATCCAGACGCCGGTCACGTAATCGGCGGAAAATCCGATGAACCACGCATCGCGCGCCGCCTGTGTGGTGCCGGTCTTTCCGGCAACTTCGCGGTCGCCCAGCCGGGCCCGACTGCCCGTCCCTTCGGACACGACCTTTTCCATCATGTAGATCAGCTGCCGCGCCGCATCTTCCTGAATGACCCGCTCGCCGATGCCGCCGCCTGTGCCCATCAGCGGCTGATCATCCCCTAAAAGACGCAATTCGATCAAGCCATAGGGTGTCACCGCCGACCCCCCGTTCAGAATACCGGCATAGGCGCCCGTCATTTCGATCAGCGTGCTTTCCGACGCGCCCAGCGCCAAGGCCGGCCCGGCGGCCAGATCGCTTTCGATTCCGAACTGGCTGGCCACGCGCCGCACCTTGTCGCGGCCCACACTCTCGGACACCTTCACGGCGGGGATGTTCAGCGAATCCTGCAAGGCGCGCGTCAGCGTCACCTGGCCGTAATACCGGTTGGTATAGTTGCTGGGGCTCCACGGGCCAGAGCCGGGGATATTGATGGTCAGCGGCGCGTCCTGGACCGTGTCATTGGGCGAATACCCCAGATCAAGCGCCGCCGCATAGATGAAGGGCTTGAATGCCGATCCGGTCTGCCGCAACGCCTGCGTGGCACGGTTGAAAGCGCCCGAGACCTTGGTCTTGCGCCCGCCCACCATCGCCCGCACGGCGCCATCGGCGGACATCACCACGATCGCCGCCTGCGCCTTGGACCCCTCGCGGACTTTCTCATCAAAGATATAGGCCAGCCCATCTTCGGCCGCTTTCTGGATACGTTGATCCAGCGTGGTCTTGATAATCACGTCCTCGGTGGTATCGCGGGTAAAGAACTCCGGCCCGCTGGCGATCACCCAATCGGCGAAATATCCTCCCGCCTCCGCCTCGGCCGCATCCGACAATTGCGCGGGACTTGCCTGCGCCTGCGCGGTCTGGGCATCGGTCAGGTATCCCTGCTCGTTCATCAGGCGCAGGATCGTGGCGGCACGGCGCTGCGAGCGATCCAGATCGTTGGTGGGCGCGAAACGCGTCGGCGCCACCAATAGCCCCGCCAGCATCGCGGCCTCCGCCGGGTCGACGTTGGCGGCGGATTTGCCGAAATACCGCTGCGCCGCCGCTTCGAACCCGCGCGCGCCAGCCCCCAGGAACGTTCGGTTCATGTATATGTTGAGAATGTCATCCTTGGAATATTTCGCCTCCATCGCCATCGCATAGACCGCCTCCTTGGCCTTGCGCGACAGCGTCCCCCTGCGACAGGCGGTCTCGTATTCCTGCTCGGTCTGGCCGCTGGTCACGTCGAACGGCTCTCCCAGGCACAGCAGCTTGGCCACCTGCTGCGTGATCGTCGATCCCCCATGACCCGACAGCGGCCCCCGCCCTTCGCTCAGGTTGATGCGCACCGCACTGGCGATCCCGCGCGGGCTGACACCGAAATGACGATAGAACCGCTTGTCCTCGGTCGCGATGATCGCGTGCTTGAGGTGCGGCGACACGGTCTGCGTCGTGACCACGCCGCCGAACTGGTCGCCGCGCCACGCGAACACGCGACCGTCGCGGTCCAGCAGCGTCACGGATCCGCGCGCGCGCCCATCCAGCAGCTCGGTGACATCCGGCAGCGTCGTATAGAAATACCCGACGGCCAGTCCCAGAACCACCGCCGCCGCAAACCCGATCCGCCACGTGATCTTCCAGATCAGACGCAGGATCCAGCGGATCATCCGCTCAAAGAGCCCCAAGACCCCGCCACGCCGCACAGGCGTCTTTCTCCGTCGCGCGGATTTGCGGGGCCTGGCCTTGCCGCGCCCGCCCTTTGCCCCGGTTTTCGTGGAGGATCTCTTCTCCGCCACCAAGGGTTTTCGCTTCGATGAATCACTCATTGGGACCCCTGCTCGGCCACGATTTTTCCGCACCATACCCGGACAAGGACTGATTGTTGAGTTCTCAAGACCACCTCACCTCCTTTAATTTTTGCTTACTTTTTAAGCAATCAATGCAAACAGCCTGCTTTTTGTGCGCTTCGTCTGATTTTGGGCCCGGATTTGCCTGCTCAAACTTCCCCACACGCACCGCGCTGCGCTTGTCTGCACCTGCAAAGCGCAGGGATACCTGCCAAACCGTAAGGGGACACGAGGTGAAACTCATCATAGCGACAATCAAGCCGTTCAAACTGGAAGAGGTCCGCGAAGCGCTGACCGAAGCCGGTGTCCGCGGCATGATGGTAACAGAAATCAAGGGCTTCGGCGCGCAGTCCGGACACACCGAAATCTACCGCGGCGCGGAATACGCCGTGAATTTCGTGCCGAAGGTCAAGATCGAGATCGCGGTCACCGATTCGATGGCGGACCAGATCGTCGAAACGATCACCAAGACCGCTCACACCGGCAAGATCGGCGACGGCAAGATTTTTGTCCTGAACCTTGAGCAAGCCGTGCGCGTCCGCACCGGCGAAACCAACGAAGACGCGCTGTAAGACGCGCCGCAACCTGAGGGATATGACCCAAATGAAGCTTCTCAAACTCACCTCCGTCGCGGGCGCGCTTGCCGTTCTGCCGACGCTGGGCCTGGCGCAGGACACTGCCGCGGCCCCCGACATCGCCCCCTATATCTTTACCACGCTGCTGTTCCTTGTCGGCGGCTTCCTTGTGTTCTGGATGGCCGCGGGCTTTGCCATGCTCGAGGCGGGCCTTGTCAGATCCAAGAACGTCACGACCCAGTTGACCAAGAACATCGCGCTCTTCTCCATCGCGTCGATCATGTACTGGGCCGTCGGCTTCAACCTGATGTATCCCGGCGACGGCTGGACCATCGCGGGCTACGTCGGCACGCTGTTCTCTCCCACCTCGCTGGAGCCTGTGGGCCTCTCGGCGGCGGATGCCGCGCTCGACTACGCCTCCGTTGCGTCCGATTTCTTCTTTCAGCTGATGTTCTGCGCGACCACGGCATCGATCGTTTCGGGCACCCTGGCTGAACGCATCAAGCTGTGGCCCTTCCTGATCTTCGTGGTCGTGCTGACCGGCTTCATCTACCCGATCGAAGCCTCCTGGCAGTGGGGCGAAGGCTGGTTATACGAGATGGGCTTCTCCGACTTCGCCGGTTCGACCCTGGTGCATGCCGCAGGTGGTTTTGCCGCCCTGGCCGGTGCCATCGTGCTTGGCCCGCGCATCGGCAAATACGCCAAGGACGGTCGCGTCGTGCCCTTCCCGGGCTCCAACCTCGCTCTTGCCACGCTGGGCACGTTCATCCTGTGGTTGGGCTGGTTCGGCTTCAACGGCGGCTCGCAGCTGGCTGCAGGCACCGTGGGCGACATCACCGACGTGGGCCGGATCTTTGCGAACACCAACATGGCCGCCGCGGCCGGTGCCGTGTCCGCTCTGATCCTGACGCAGGTACTCTACGGCAAGGTCGACCTGACGATGGTGCTGAACGGGGCGCTGGCCGGTCTGGTCTCGATCACCGCAGGTCCGCTTGACCCCAGCCTCTTCGGGGCGCTTTGGATCGGTGCGATCGGCGGCGTCATCGTGGTCTTCACCGTGCCGATGCTCGACAAGATGAAGATAGACGACGTCGTCGGTGCAATCCCCGTGCACCTGATCGCCGGTTTCTGGGGCACGATGGTCGTGCCGGTCCACACCGCGGACACGTCCTTCGTGACGCAGTTCATCGGCTTCGCCGCGATCGGCATCTTCGTCTTCGTGGTCAGCCTCGTGGTCTGGCTCATCCTCAAGGCCGTCATGGGCATCCGCGTCAGCGAAGAAGCCGAGATCACCGGCCTGGATATGTCCGAACTGGGCATGGAAGCCTACCCGGACTTCTCCAAGGGCTAAGGTCCGACACGCGAAACCAGATTGGCCCGGATGCGCTCGCGTCCGGGCCTTTTTGGTCTTTCATCTTCCAGATGGAGAAAAATACCGCCGCCGGAGGCGGAAATCTCTTTGGCAAACCGCCCGCAACAGAAAGCCCGCGTCCCTGGGGGCGCGGGCCATTCGCTTCGCCAAGGCAGCGCGGATCAGATTCCGACGTCGAGGATTGCCTTGGCAAGGATCGGAACGGTCTCGCCATTCAACCCGGCAATGTTCATCCGGCTGTCACCCACCATGTAGATGCCATGCTCCGTGCGCAGCGCCTCGACCTTGTCCGGCGCGGCCCCAAGCCGGGAGAACATCCCCCGATGTTGCGCGAGGAACCCGAAGCGGTCGGAGCCCGACAGCTTTTGCAGCTCATCCGCCAGCTGCTGGCGCAGGTCCAACATGGTCAGCCGCACATCCTCCAGCTCGGCCTTCCAATCGGTGCGCAGCGCCTCGTCCTGCAAGATCATCGTCACGACCCGCGCCCCGTGATCGGGCGGAAAGGAAAAGTTCTGGCGGTTGAGAAAGGCCAGCGTATCCTGGTTGAGCTTGCGCGCATCGGGATCCTGGCTGATCGCCATCAAAAGGCCGGTCCGTTCGCGGTATATCCCGAAGTTCTTCGAACAACTCGCAGCGATCAAGCACTCGGGCACCGACGACGCCACCAGCCGGGTGCCGGCCGCGTCCTCCTCCAGCCCGTCGCCAAAGCCCTGGTAGGCAATGTCGATCATCGGCACTGCACCGGTGTCGCGCAGAACATCGACCACGGCCTGCCATTCCGACAGGTTCAGGTTCGCGCCGGTCGGGTTGTGGCAGCAGCCGTGCAGCAGCACGACATCGCCCGATTTCGCGGATTTCAGGTCTTCGATCATACCGTCGAAATCGACGCCGCCGGTTTCATCGTCGAAATACCGGTAGTTGACGACCTGCATCCCCAGGTACGACAGGATCGACAGATGGTTGGGCCATGTCGGGTCGGACACGAACACGCGCGCGTCCTTGTCCGCCATGCGGACCAGTTCGAACGCCTGGCGACAGGCCCCGGTCCCGCCGGGCGTGGCGGCAGCCGCCACCAGATCGCGGTCCACCGCATCGCCCAGCACCAGATCGATCAACGCGTCGGAAAAGCCCGGATCCCCGGCGAGGCCGACGTAGGTTTTGGTGTCCTGCGTCTTCCACAGCTCCTGCTCGGCCGCCTTGACCGCGCGCATCACCGGGGTAAGCCCCTGCGGGTTCTTGTACACGCCCACACCAAGGTCGATCTTCGACGGACGCGGATCGTTCTTGTACATCTGCATCAACGCAAGGATCTTGTCGGCGGGCTGCGCTTTGAGGTTTTCAAACATTTTCAGGCGTCTCCGGTTGCGACGGGAACGGTGGGGAACATTCCCCATTCCGCCCAAGACCCGTCATAAAGGGACCATTTGCCGTGTCCCATACGCTCCAGCGCCAGCGCCAGAATGGCCGCCGTTACGCCGGATCCGCAGGAGGTGATGACCGGCTTGCCAAGGTCAACGCCCGCCGCCTCGAAGACCGCGCGTGTTTCCTCGGGCGATTTCATCGTGTTGTCGTCGTTCAAAAGCTCGGTATAGGGCACGTTGCGCGACCCCGGAATGTGACCGGCACGCAGACCTTCGCGCGGCTCGGGCGCATCGCCGCGGAACCGCGCGGCGGAGCGCGCATCGACGATGACCGGTTCGCTCAGCTTGGACGCTGCCGCGACCTGTGTCACGTCCCGCACCAGATGGTTTTGCAGGCGCACCGTCATGTGGCGGTCGCGGACGATGGGCGGCATGTCTTCGACCGGATGCCCTTCGGCCTGCCATTTGGGAAATCCGCCGTCCAGTACGGCGACGTTTTCCTGCCCCATCAGCCGGAACAGCCACCACACGCGCGCCGCCGACAGCAGGCCGGCGCCGTCGTATACGACCACCTGGTGACCATCGCCCACGCCCATCGCGCGCAGTCGGGACATGAATTTTTCCACCGGCGGCGCCATATGCGGCAGGTCGGACCGGTGGTCCGAAATATCGTCGATGTCGAAGAACCGGGCGCCGGGAATATGCGCCGCATCGTATTCCGCCTTTGCGTCGCGGTTCGCATCCGGCAAGTACCACGATGCGTCCAGCAGACGCAGATCCGGGTCCTTGAGGTGTTTCGCCAGCCAATCGGTGGAAACCAGTGTCTTGGGATCGTCCGCCATGAGGAACCTCTTGTCGCGCTAAAACGCCCTTGGGTAACGCCGCTAGGCCAGCGTGGCAAGGGCTCTGACCAGCCGGTCAGGCGATTAGGATGCCCGGATCCGTGGCGGCAAAGCTGGCGCGCGCGCTGACCGCGGCGAACCAGCGCTGCAGCGCGGGATGCAGGGCCAGCATCGCGCGGCCCTGCGCCGCCATATCAAAATAGGCCATCATCGGCGCAAGATGCAGATCCGCCAACGACAGCGGCGTCTCGGGCGACAGTTGGAGCGCTTCGCCGGCGATCCCCTCAAGCGCCGCCAGCACGGGCTCCGCCGCCGCCAGCCCCGCGTCGATCACCGAGGCATCGGGCTGCGCCCCGACGAACGGGCGAAACACCGCATGCGCGAACACCTGCCGCACCATTGCGGTGTATCCATAGCAATCCACGATGCCGATCACCTGTTGCATCCGGCCCGCCGCCCGCGGGTCGGCGGGCACCAATGGCCGCTGCGGCGCAAGCATGTCGACATACCGCATGATCGCCGCCGTTTCGTAGATCGTGAAATCGCCGTGCCGCAGGACGGGCACGCGACCAAACGGCGTGGCGCGCGTCAGCGCCGGATCGGGTGTTTCGGCAAAGGGATCGACCTCGACATCGTCAAAGGACAGCCGCTTTTCGAGCAGAGCCATCCGCGCGGCGCGCGTATAGACGCTGTAGCGGTAACCGGTCAGGCTCAGCCGATCAGCCATGGTCCTTCAGCAAGCGCGCCTTTTGCCGCGACCAGTCGCGTTTGGCCGACGCTTCACGCTTGTCGTGGTTCTTCTTGCCCTTGGCGATGCCGATCTTGATCTTGGCCATCCCGCGATGATTGAAATACATCACCAGCGGCACCAGCGTCATGCCCTTGCGCTGCGTCGCGTTCCACAAATTCGCCAGTTCCTTGCGGCTGACCAACAGCTTGCGGCGGCGGCGCTCGTCATGGCCGAACGTCTTGGCCTGCTTGTAGGGCGCGATATAGCCGTTCACCAGCCACAATTCGCCATCCTCCACAGCGGCATAGCTTTCGGCGATATTGGCTCCGCCGCCACGCAGGGACTTGACCTCCGACCCTTCGAGGATGATCCCGCATTCGATGTCTTCCTCGATCGCGTAGTCGAACCGCGCGCGGCGGTTTTCGGCGATTACCTTGTAATTGGGGTCTGATTTTGTCTGGGCCATGCGGGATGATGTAGGACGCGCGGGGCATAGGCGCAAGTCACAGCAGCGGGTCCGGCGTTGCATGGCGTGCGGGCACCGGGGCCGAGGGGGACCGGATGCCCGGTTTGTCGCCGCCGCACATACCCGCCCGGCCGCCGGGGTGCCCGCGTCGGGGTATCGCAGTCGGGAAATCCGCCGATCGGACGGCGCTGCGCGTCTTGGGCTTGCAGCGTCCGGCCTGCCCGCTAAGGATGCCATGAACCCCACCGCAGCCCAGAGGCGAGCCCATGACCATCTCCAGACGAACGATGACATTGTCCCTTGGCGCGCTGATGCTGGGCGCGTGCAGCACCGGCGGCGGGTCGCTCGTGCCGGCGGCCGCTTCGCAATACCGGCGCGTCCCGAATGCCGGCTACGATGCATGGGTCGCCGCCTTTCGCACCCGCGCCGCGTCACAGGGAATCACGCCCGCCACCCTGTCGCGCGGGTTTTCCGGCGCAGGGTATCTGCCGCAGGTGATCGAGCGCGACCGCAATCAGACCGAATTCAAACGCTCGCTGGAAGATTATCTGGCCATAGCAGCCTCGGACGAGCGGGTGGACACGGGGCGCGCAAAGCTGCGCCAATTCGCCCCCACACTGTCACGGATCGAAGCGCAATATGGCGTCGAGACCAACGTCGTCGCCGCGGTCTGGGGGCTTGAAAGCCGGTATGGCGCCCGGCGCGGCGATGTGCCGGTAATCTCGTCCCTGTCGACACTGGCCTATGACGGACGCCGGGGCGCGTTTTTCGAAAAACAGCTGATCGCGGCATTGAACATCCTGCAAAGCGGCGACACCACACCGGCCAACCTGCAAGGAAGCTGGGCGGGCGCCATGGGGCACACCCAGTTCATTCCGACCTCCTATCAGGCCTACGCGGTGGATTTCACCGGCGACGGGCGGCGCGATATCTGGTCCGACGATCCCAGCGACGCATTGGCCTCGGCCGCAGCCTACCTTAAGCGATCAGGCTGGACTAAGGGCCAGCCCTGGGGCGTCGAAGTGCGTCTTCCGACGGGGTTCGGCGGGCCATACGGACGCGACAGCACGCGCAGCACGCAAGCCTGGGCCGCGCAGGGTGTGCGCGATATGTCGGGTAAAGCGGTGCGCGACTACGGGCCCGCGTCGATCATCATCCCGGCGGGGCGCAGCGGGCCGGCTTTCATGACCTTTCCGAACTTCAGGGTCATCACCCGCTACAACAATTCGGAAAGCTATGTGATCGGGATCGGGCATCTGTCGGACCGGATCGTCGGACGCCCTGCCATCAGGGGCACATTCCCCCCCGACGCCAACGGCCTGACGCTTGAGGATCGCAAGGCCCTGCAACGGCGGCTGACCGACAAGGGGTTCGACACCCAAGGCGCCGACGGGGTGATCGGCGGCAACACCGAAACGGCGATCCGCGCCTATCAGCGCAGCCAGGGACTGGCCGAGACGGGCCAACCGTCGCGCGACCTGTTGCAGCGGCTGGGCTAGGTCGCGCACGCCAGGCCGCGGCGTCACTCGCCCAGCTTGGCGTGCACCTCGTCCAGGTCGATTTCGCCCACCGGCATCTTGTTGGCCGGGTTTTCGAAGTCGTATTTGAACAGGTGGAAATCACGCTTGTAGATTTCATAGACCAGATGCATCGACAGATCGTCGAAATAATCCTCGACGGGATGCGCCCGCTTGGGGCCATGCCCTTCGCTTTCGTTGAAGCGCGGCACGTCGGCCAGCTTGATCGGTTTGGGCGTCTCGATCGCATCCAGGACATCCTGCATCCCATCGTTGAATGCCTCGGTCCAGACGATCTTGTCGTAGGTGCCGCCGTTCACGATAAAGGTGCTGACGTGCCCTGACATCGCGGACCAATGGATATCGGGATCCATCGGGCGGCGCCAACGGATGGTGTCGCGCGCAAACAGCAAGAAGCGGCGAAAGCTGGCGATCTGGTCGAACTCCTGTTTGCCGTCCTCGCCACCGACGTCGATGCCGTATTTCTGGATCAGCAGCGGAACCAGATTGCCGCGATAGCGCTTGCCGTTCCGCTGGATCCCGCAGATCTTGTCGAAAAACGAACTCAGGATCCGGGTGTAGGGGTTGCGCACGCAGGTAAAGGCGTAAGAGCTGTGGTTCTGGACATTGGTCGTGATCGGCTCCTGGCTGCCGTCAAGCGCCCACTTGTGCATGCCCTTCTTGGCATCGTGGATATCGCCGTCGAAAAATTCGCCGTGATCGGAATAGTACATGATCTGACCGATGGTCGAACAGGCGCATTTGGGCACCACACGGTACACCACGCTCTCACTCTCAGTCATCCACGTGCCGGGAAACCCCATGCCGTCCTACTCCTGCCTGGCCGTCCTGTTTTATGGCAACAGTTCCGCCGCGCCTCAAAAAAGCAAACAAATGCTGTTTATTCAATTCGCCTTCACCATTATCTAGGTAATCAATACAAGGTAAAGAGGCAGATCATCCCGATAATGGCAAAAATCGCCTACATCTTGCTATGCCACAAAGACCCCGATGCCATTGTGCGTCAGGCGCGGCGCCTGACGGCGGCGGGCGATTACATGTCGATCCATTTCGACGCCAGCGCCAACCCGGCGCATTTCAAGGCCATCAAAGCCGCGCTGGAGGACAATTCGAACGTCACCTTTGCGCGCAAGCGCATTCGGTGCGGGTGGGGGGAATGGTCGCTCGTGCAGGCCACGCTTTACGCGGTCCAGGCCGCGGCCGATGCATTCCCCCGCGCCACCCACTTCTATATGCTGTCGGGCGACTGCATGGCGATCAAGTCGGCCGAATACACGCACCGCTTTCTTGACGAGAACGACGCGGATTTCATCGAAAGCTTCGACTTTTTCGAAAGCGACTGGATCAAGACCGGGATGCGTGAAGAGCGTCTGATCTACCGCCACTATTTCAACGAGCGCACGCACAAGCGCCTGTTCTACGCGGCGATGAACCTGCAACGCAAACTGGGCCTGACCCGCGAGATCCCCGGCGACATTCAGGTGCAGATCGGCAGCCAGTGGTGGTGCCTGCGCCGTCGGACCATCGAATGGGTACTGGATTTTACCAAGACACGCCGCGACGTGATGCGGTTTTTCCGAACAACATGGATCCCCGACGAGACGTTTTTCCAGACCATCGTGCGCCACGTGGTCCCCGAAGAGGAAATACGCACCCGGACGCTGACCTTTCTGATGTTCACCGACTACGGGATGCCTGTGACCTTTTACGATGACCACTACGACCTGCTGCTAAGCCAGGATTACCTGTTCGCGCGCAAGATCAGCCCCGAGGCCGACGATCTGAAGCGGCGTCTGGGTCTGCTTTATGCCGCCGAGGGCGTGCAGTTCCAGATCAGCAACGAGGGGCGCAGCCTGTTCAAGTTTCTGACCGGGCGGGGCCGGATCGGACGGCGGTTTGCGACCAGGTTTTGGGAAACGGAAAGCACGCTGGGCCGCGAGCGGGAACTGTTGATCGTGATCTGCAAGAAATGGCACGTGGCAAAACGCGTGCTGGAACGGATCCGGCAGGTCACCAACGTGCCAGCGATCGAATATCTGTTCAACGAAGAAGATACCGCCCTGCCCGATCTGGGCGGGATTCAAAAGACGATGGAAAAACGGCACCGCCACCGTCGCGCGCTGATGCGGATGCTGTTCGACTATTTCGACACCGACCGGTTGATCGTCTGCATGGACCCGGAAAATATCGATCTCTTGAACGATTTCGCATCCGATCGGTCGGTCACGCGGATGTTGGAGATCGAATGTCATTTCACCGATGACTACCTGACCGGCCACGCCACGCGCGTGGGGCTGGCGGGCGACCGGACGTCGTCCGAGACCTTGGAACGGCTATTGCCAACCATCCGCAATGACATGATATTCGAAAGCGACCGCATCCGCGATGCCGGGTTCGAAAACCACAACCGGATGCGCGAACACGCGTCGGTGGACAACAACGCCGACGCGCTGGCCGATTTCCTGAGCATCCCGCCCGACAAGGCGCGCGAGATCGCGGACACCGATTACCTGTTTGCAGATTGAGGACCCCACATGGCCTATGCCTATGACGATCAGAACATCTTTGCCAAAATCCTGCGCGGCGAGATTCCCAACGATACGGTGCTGGAAACCGAACACACCCTTGCGTTTCGCGATATTCAGCCGCAGGCGCCGGTGCATGTTCTGGTCATCCCCAAGGGGAGCTACGTCAGCTACGATCACTTCGCGAGCCACGCCAGTGACGACGAAATCGTCGACTACAACCGCGCCATCGCGCAGGTCTGTGCACAAGAGGGCGTTGCCCTGGATGCCGGCGAGGGCTTTCGCATGATTTCCAACGCAGGCGCGAATGGCGTACAGGAAGTGCCGCATCTGCATGTTCACGTGCTGGGCGGTCGCCCGCTGGGCCGGATGCTGGCGCGCGCGGGCTAATTCGAACCGGCGCGACGCAGGCCGGTCAGGCCAAACCGGATCGCTGAAGCGCCCTGATGCTAGCGCCCGCCCCCGAAGCCGAGCCACCGCCAAAGCCTGTTGCCGCGCTCGGCCACGGCGTCTTCGGTTGCTTCCCAGCTGTCTTGAAGTTCTTCAAGCTTGGGGTCGATACGCGCACGGCGAAACCGCCGCCAGCGCACCCAGACGGCATAGACGAACGCGGCAAACAGCGTCAGGATGACGATGTTGAGCCACGGAATTCCCTTGGGCGCATCCGGACCATCGACCGGCCTGACCGAAACGGCATTGGGGAAGATCGTGAAAAACTCGTTGCGCCAGCCATAGTGCTTGAGCGCGACGTATTGCGGGGCGGCCGCCGTGGATCGCAGGTCGGCGGCTTCGGCCTGAAGGTTCGACGTGTCGAATTTGAAATAGGGCGGCCAGCCCCATCCCGTATCTTCATTGCGGTAGACCATCACGTCATCGCCCACGCGCCGCGTCTGGATGAAGAACACATCGCGATTGGGCACCGTGCCGTCGCTGCCCACATCGGCCGACGCCCAGAACCAGCGGTTTTCACCCGGATCGATGCGTTTTTCGTAGGTGTCGGTGATCCGAACGATATCCACCTGCGGCAGGGTATAGTGGAAAAACGCGGCGACGAGGCTCCAGAAAATCGCGATGAAGGCCCATTTGATATATGCCATTGCGGCCTCGCTCAGGTGAAATTGGTCAGGTAGATGATCGTTGCGATTAGAATGACAGGTATGATGTAGACGGCCAAAATCAACTTGCGCCGCAACGAGTGGTCATACTCCTTCAGACCGCGCTCGACAAAGTCCTCCTTGTCGCCGGTTCTGATGTCCTCCTCCCATTGCGCGCGCAACTTGTCGCGGCGCACAGCGCGGGAATACAGCGACAGGCTGATGTAGATGACCGTAAGTACGGCAAACCCGACGATCACCAGTTTGACGAATGCCGCCATGTCTACACCTCGCTCCGATGCCGCCGGGGGGACAGCTTGCCGACCGGGCCGACTGTGTCAAACGCTTGCAGCATTTGAAAGATCAAAGCATCGCGGCGGCGCTAGTCCAACGGCCAGACCACGCGAACTTCGGTTCCCGATTCGCTGTGCGGCAGATGCATGTCGCCACCCAACTGCTGTGCCGATGCCTCGATGATGCGCAGGCCCAGGCCGCTTTGGCCATTGTGCGACGTCCCCAGCCCCGGCCCATCGTCGGTGCAGGTCAGGATATACTGCCCGTCGCTTTGCTGTCCACGGATCGAGATCCGCCCGCAATTGCGCCCGTCAAAGGCGTATTTGGCGGCGTTCGTCACCGCCTCGTTCACGATCATGCCCAGCGCGGAGGCCTTGCGCGAGGGCAGCGGCAGCGGTGCCAGATCGACATCGATCTTGACGTAACGCGGCAACTGCTGGGCCACGCCTTTGACCACAGTGGCCAGGAAGGCGGCAATATCGACCGAGGCGCCGGTGTCGGTCTGGTAGAGCGCCTGATGCAGCCCGCTGACCGTCGCGAGCCGCCCCTGCACCGCGGCGAGCGATGCGCGGACATCTTCGGACTCGGATTGACGGGCTTGCATGCGGATCAGCGCCTCGATCGACTGAAGCGAGTTCTTGACCCGGTGATCCACCTCGCGCCGCAGCACGTCGGCATCCGCCAACGCCCGCCGCAACTCGATCTGACGCATCACCTGATCCGCCAGAACCGACAGCGTCTGGCGCTGCACATCGGTCAACCGACGTGGAACACGGTCGAGCACACACAACGCACCCAGCGCAAGACCTTGCCGGGTGCGCAGCGGTGCGCCGGCGTAAAACCTGATACCGCCGGGTTCGGAGACAAGCGTGTTATCCGTGGTGCGCGGGTCAAGGCTCGTGTCCTCAATTTCCAGAATGTCATCGGTCTCGATCGCGTGGGCGCAAATGCTCTGCGACAGCGGTGTCTGGGCTGGATCGAACCCGATCCGCGCCTTGAACCATTGGCGATCTTGGTCGATCAACGACACAAGGGCCACCGGCGTTTCGCAAATGGCCGCGGCAAGCCGTGCGATCGCATCGAAGTCTTCTTCGGGACCAGAATCGAGAATTCCAAAGTCGCGCAACGTGATCAGCCGCTGCGCTTCTTTTTCTTTTGCATCCGCGTCCATAGCCCACCTATCGCACCAACGTCATGCCAACCTGCTCCGTGTCATTGGTCATGCATGCACAATACCAAATCCGCCGATGCGATCTGACACAGATAATGCGCACGAACAATACACAAGGTACAGCTTCCCGGATCACGCAAAGGTGCGCCCGGTTTTCCAGCGGCATCGCCCATTGTGCGTCGTCCCGGGATGGGCCGGACATGCGAGCCCGCCTGCCCGGCCCAAGGAACCGGCCCTATGCTACGACATTGAAGTCCGGACCGTAGGGGTAGCCGGTGATATTCTCGTTTCCCGTATCGGTGATGACCAGGATGTCATGTTCGCGGTATCCCCCCGCGCCGGGGTTGCCCTGCCCGACGGTCAGCATCGGCTCCATCGAGATGACCATGCCCGGTTCCAGCACCGTGTCGATATCCTCGCGCAATTCCAACCCTGCCTCGCGCCCGTAAAAGTGGCTCAGCACGCCAAAGGAATGACCATACCCAAACGTACGGTATTGCAGCAGTTCCCGTTCCTCGAAGAAAGCGTTGATCTTGTGAGTGATATCGGCACAGGTCGCGCCGGGCTGAAGCAGGGTCATCCCGTATTCATGGGCAGCGACGTTCGCCTCCCAGATCCTGAGGCTGGCCGCATCGACTTCGCCCACGAACATCGTCCGCTCAAGCGCGGTATAATAGGCCGAAATCATCGGAAACGTATTGAGCGACAGGATGTCACCGCGTTGCAGAATCCGGCCGGTCACCGGATTGTGCGCGCCGTCGGTATTGATCCCGGATTGAAACCAGACCCAGGTATCGCGATATTCCCCGTCTGGAAACCGCTTGGCGATCTCAAGCTCCATCGCGTCGCGACCGGCCATCGCCACGTCGATCTCGCGCACGCCGGCCTCGACCGCATCGCGGATCGCATAGCCGCCGACGTCTGCCACCTGCGCACCTTGCCGAATAAGCGCCACTTCTGCCTCTGACTTGTACATACGCTGGCGCATGGTCGTCTCGAACAGGTCGACCATTGTCAGCGGCTTCAGAAAATCCTCGAGCTTGTCACGCTGCATGAGCGTCAGGTGATCGCCCTCATAGCCGATCACGGCGCCTTCGCCCGTCACGGACAGGATGGCACGCCAGAAATTGTCACGCTGCCAGTCGGTATAGGTGATGTTGTCGGCGAAGCTGCGCCGCCATGGCTGGCCCGCGTCGATGCCTGCGGAAATGGTTACACAGTCGGTTTCCGTAACCACAAGCCCATAGGGTCGGCCGAACGCGCAATACAGGAAGCCGGAATAATAGGCGATGTTGTGCATCGATGTGAAAACGGCGGCGGTGGCGCCGGCCACATCCATCCGGTCGCGCAACTCTTCAAGCCGCGCCTCGTATTCGGCTGCCTCGAACGGCAAAGGTGATTTTTCGCCGTTGTGAAAACGGTACATGTCGGGACGAGCGGTCATAAAAGACCCTCCTTTGCAGAAAGGTCCCGGCGTTCAGGACGGACTAAGACCAACGACCGGGCGACGCCATCGCCCGGCATCGCCCTTGTGACCCGAAAGCGGCCCCGCGATCAATGCATTTTACGTATCCGTCAGCAGTGCCGTCAGATCGCTTTTCGGATCGGCCAGCGCGTCGATGACATCGAAGTGATGCTTGCCGGCGACGACCACATGCGTGGCCCCCCATGTCCGCGCCAGCGCCTCGGCCTGTTCCAGAAATGCAGGCCGTTCGTCGGCACCGACCCAGACACTCAACTTCGGACCGCGCGGCACGGCCATGTTGATCGGGCTCTCGGCCTGGGCTTCGGCCGTGTCGATACGCAGGATGTCGTTCATGCTGGTCTGCATCAAGGGCGCAAGGTCCGCGATAGGCGAAATGGGGACGACCCGCGCGATCCGGCTGCGCACGCTGTCGGGCAGCACCAGCGGATCGAGCATACGCGCCACCAGATGCCCCCCCGCGGAATGCCCCGCAAGCACGATATCGCCCTGCGTTCGCTCCGCGATCGCCGTGACCGCGGCCGCGATCTGCCGCGTGATCTCGGAAATGCGCACGTCCGGACACAGATCGTAGGATGGCATGGCAACCGCCCAACCCTTGTCGATTGCCCCAGCGGCCAGATGCGACCAGACCGACCGGTCGAACGCCTTCCAGTACCCGCCATGGACAAAGATCAACGTCCCGCGCGCAACGCCCTGCGGATGAAAGAAATCATAGGCTTGGCGATCACTTGGCCCATAGGATACGCCAAGCTCGGCCCGTGCGCCCAACGTCTTGCGAAAGGCGGCGGCGGCGGCCTCCCAGCGGGGCGGAAAGGCTTCCGCCCCCGGAATATGGGCGGCATTGGCATAGGCATCATCTAGGTCCACGGGGTCTTTCTCCTTCAAACTCGAACTGGACAATCATAGCCAGACTTGCTTTGGGTTCCACAGACAAAAGCGGAGACATCAGATGACTGACGCAATGACCGACCTCAAGAGCCTGCTCAAGGATCCCACACTGTTTGAAACCCGTGCCTATATCGGCGGCGCCTGGGTCGACGGCGACGACGGCACCTTTGACGTGACCAATCCCGCGCGCGGCGACGTGATCGCACAGGTGGCCAACCTGAGCCGCGCACAGGTTGCCGGCGCCATCGCGCAGGCCGAAGCCGCGCAAAAGGAATGGGCCAGCTGGACCGGCAAGGAACGCGCCGCCGTGATGCGCAAATGGTTCGACCTGATGATGGACAACGCCGACGATCTGGCGACCATCCTGACCGCCGAACAGGGCAAGCCCCACGCCGAAGCCAAGGGCGAAATCGCCTATGGCGCATCCTTCATCGAATTCATGGGCGAGCAGGCCAAGCGCGTCTACGGCGAAACCATCCCCGGCCACCAGCGCGACAAGCGTATCACGGTCATCAAGCAGCCCATCGGCGTGGCCGCCTCGATCACCCCGTGGAATTTCCCCAACGCGATGATCACCCGCAAGGCCGCCCCCGCGCTGGCCGTCGGATGCGCATTTGTGGCACGCCCGGCCAAGGAAACACCGCTGAGCGCGATCGTCATGGGCATCCTGGCCGAACGCGCGGGCATCCCCGCCGGTGTCTTCAACGTGGTGCCTTCGGCGTCATCGTCCGAAATCGGCAAGGAATTCTGCGAAAACCCGGCAGTCCGCAAGCTGACCTTCACCGGCTCGACCGAGGTGGGGCGCATCTTGCTCAAGCAGGCGGCCGATCAGGTCATGAAATGCTCGATGGAACTGGGCGGCAACGCGCCCTTCATCGTCTTCGACGACGCCGATCTGGACGCGGCGGTCGAAGGCGCGATGATGTGCAAGTTCCGCAACAACGGCCAGACCTGCGTCTGCGCCAACCGCATCTACGTGCAGGCGGGCGTCTATGACGAGTTCTCGAAAAAGCTGAAAGTGGCGGTTGAAAACCTCAACGTCGGCGACGGGCTTGAACCCGGCGTCACGACCGGCCCGCTGATTAACCAAGACGCGGTGGCCAAGGTCCGCGAGCATATCGAAGACGTCACCAAGCACGGCGGCAAGATCCTGACCGGCGGCGACACGCATGAAAAGGGCGGCACCTTCTTCCAGCCGACAATCGTGACCGGCGTCACACAGGACATGAAGGTCGCGACCGAGGAAACCTTTGGCCCGCTGGCGCCCCTGTTCAAGTTCTCGGACGAAGACGAAGTGATCGCGATGGCGAACGACACGATTTTCGGTCTTGCCAGCTACTTCTACGCCAAGGACCTGAGCCGCGTGTACAAGGTGGCTGAGGCGCTGGAATATGGCATCGTCGGCGTCAACACCGGCATCATCTCGACCGAAGTCGGCCCCTTTGGCGGGGTCAAGCAATCGGGTCTCGGCCGCGAAGGCAGCCATCACGGGATAGAGGACTACCTCGAGATGAAATACATCTGCATGTCGGTGTGATGCTCCCTGCTTCCAAATGGCGGTAAATACCGCCGCCGGAGGCACCGGGATCAGCATCGCTGATCCCCCTTTTCAAATGAAATGGCCCGGAGCATCTGCTCCGGGCCTCCGCATTTCTAACGGATCACCGTTCAGTTGACGGCTTTGCCTTCGACCACGTCCTTTTCGATCTGCCTGGACGACGCGATCTCGATCTGGCGAGGCTTCAGCGCTTCGGGCACTTCGCGGGCAAGATCGATGTGCAACATCCCATCGACATGCGTGGCGCCTTTCACCTGCACGTGATCGGCCAACTGGAACCGGCGCTCGAACGCGCGGGTCGCGATGCCGCGATGCAGGTAGGTATGCTGTTCGCCGGTGTCCGCCTTGCGGGCCGAGACGATCAGCGCATGTTCACGCACTTCAACCGACAGATCGTCAGCGGAAAAGCCCGCGACAGCGATCGAAATACGATAGGAATCCTCGCCGGTCTTTTCGATGTTGTAGGGCGGATAGGTCGGCTGCGGGGTGTCGTTGGTCAGCACCCGGTCCATCATGTCCGCAATCTGGTCGAAACCGACAGTGGCACGGTAAAGGGGGGCAAAATCAAGTGTTCGCATGGGTGTCATCCTCTTGGTCTGAGCGATAAGCGTTACAGGCCCTCCAGCTTTGGACGGGCTCGGTTTTCAGGATGTCGAAGCCCGTTGCGGCACCTCGACGCTTTAGATCTGGGAACGAATTTTCGGCTTTCAAGACCCTCAGGGCCGGATGAATTTCGCCCCGCCGGCGGTTGTTCTTGCACCCACCGCGATCCTGCGCTGCCGGGCGACCGGGCCGGTGCCCGCCGCCCGCAACTGCCGTTTCAGGTCGGCGACGACCCGCGGCAGGGCCATGCCGAACATGACCTGCTTGCCGCCCATTCTGCCGATTCCCGAAACCAGCGATATGATCCGTCCCCGACCGTTCAAATGGCTGAAGACAGGCGCGCCGGAAGACCCAAAGGTGACATCGCAATCCATGGCCAATACGTCACCACGGATCTCGAGCATCTGACAGACCTTTTGCCGCGATGGCAGTGTCTCGCGTCCTCGACCGTAGGACACCACGCTGACGGGCCCCGGCGACACCGCGCCGCCATGCAGCACAAACGGGTCAAGCTGGGACGTCGGGATGGGCCGGGCAAGACGAAGAAGGGCAACGTCGTGGCGAATGTTCTCCATGGTCAGACCGCGGTCGGGCCTGTACCCGTCGTGCACGGCGATCTGCAGGATCTTCCGCTCCGCCGCGACGGTCTGCGCCCGCAGGCCCGCGCGAAATGTCAGGTCTTGTGCATTGAGCAGCGTTCCGGCCCCCGGATCATATACGCAATGCGCCGCCGTCAGAACCGTGTCGGGGTCGATCAACGTTGCGGTGCAAAAGCCGATACCGCCCGCGTCCAGCCGTCCGACCGCCTGCCATGCCAGTGCGTCGTTTGCGCCGCGCAAGCCCTTGAGCCCGGTATTCGACTGCGCCATTGCCACGCCCGCCGCGATCAGCGAAATGACCAAAGCGCCCAAGAACATGGCCACCTTCCCAGGTCGCCTAGGGTTTGACAAACTTCGCCCCGGTATCGCGCCGCGCATCGCCGACACGCAAACGGCTTGCTCCGGGTCCGGCCTCCTGAAACACGCCTTTGCCTGCGACCATTTCAGCCTGCAAACGGGCCAGAGGGGCGCCCAAAGACGTCCCCAGAGACACGTTTTCTCCGTCTACCTCAGCCTTGGCCGACACCACGGACACGATATGCGCGGCACCGCCCGAAAAGGTGAAAATCGGGGCGCCACTGGATCCGAAATCCACGGAACAGGAGGTCACAAGAACCCCCTCCTGACGCGCCAGAACGGTGCAGACCTCCTGCAGCGACGGCGCCTCGGACCGGTCCTTTGCATAGCTCACGACCCCGACGCGATCGCCCCTGCGCGGGCGCTCGGCCGTTTCAAAGGGGGTGATGGTCGTATTGCGGATCGGCTGATCCAGTTCCAGCAGCGCCAGATCGTTGCGCACCCGTTCCGAAGACACCTCGCCGTCATAGACGTAGTCGGGGTGCACCACGGCGCGTCGGACATTGCGATAGGCAGATGCGCGCCCATTGCGCCATCCGGCCAGAAATTCGACCGTCTCGTGGTTGATCCGCTCTTTCGTACGGTGGTCGTACAGACAATGCGCCGCCGTCAGCACCAGACGCTCGGCGATCAACGCGCCGGTGCAAAATCCGCTTCCGTTGATGTCCAGCCGCCCCACGGCTTCCCATGCGCCGCCATCCACCCCGGTATCCATGCGCTTGACCCGGGCATCTTGCGCAAACGCACTCGACGTCACGGCCAGAGCCATAAAAGAAAGAGCAATCCAGCGCCGCACGAACCATATCCTTTTTAATTCAACATGGCGTCGTGGTAGCGGCAAGTTGCGGCGAAAATAGGGCAATGCGCTAACGCAGAATAGGAACTGCGGGTTTCCGCTCATCGTCGGCGTCAAGCGCGGGGGGCCGTGGCCCGCCAGACGCCCAGTCGAGCAATTCGACCGTGTGCACCACCGGCACGCCGGTGCCGCTGCCGATCTGCATCATGCACCCGATATTCCCGGCCGCAATGATATCCGGGGCCTTGGCCTCCAGCGTGCGAATTTTGCGTGTTTTCAGTTGCTTGGATATTTCTGGCTGCATCAGGTTATACGTCCCTGCCGATCCGCAGCACAGATGCGGATCGCTGGGTTCCACCACCGTGAACCCTGCCCGTTTCAACAAATCCTTGGGGTATGTCTTTATCTGCTGACCGTGCTGAAGCGAACACGCGGCGTGATAGGCAACCACCAGTCCCTGCGGCACGGGATCGGATTTCGGCGCGGCATCCGTTCCGGCAATCTTGTCACGAGCGGGGCGCGCGGCGGCCACTTCCGGCGTATCGCGCGACAGTTCGATCAAAACCTCCGACACGTCCTTGGCGATGGCCGAAACACGTTCGGCATCCTGTGCCAAGGGGTCGTTGCGGAACATGTGACCGTAGTCCTTGACCGTCGTGCCGCAGCCCGAGGTGTTGATCACGATCGCGTCCAGCCCCTCGGCGTCCATCTCCGTCGTCCAGGCCCGGATGTTTTTTGCCGCCGTTGCGTGGCTCTCGGCGGTTTTTCCCATGTGATGCGTCAGCGCGCCGCAGCACCCAGCCCCTTCGGCGACGACAACTTCGCATCCCATGCGCGTCAGCAGACGGATGGTGGCATCGTTGATGTCGGTGTTCAGCGCCTTCTGCGCGCAACCCGTCATGAGCGCCACACGCTTGCGGCGCGGGGCGGCGGCCTGAAAGGTCTGCGGGTCGTCATTGCGGCTGACCGGCGGAATCCTCCTCGGCGCCATCTCCAGCATCGCCCTGAGCCGCGCATCCGGCATCGCCCAGGCAAAGGGCCGCCCGATTTTGGCGCCCAGCAAGGCAATGCGGAACCGTGTGGGATAGGGCAGAATCCGCGCCAGGATCCACCGCAGCGCGCGGTCCGAAAACGGGCGTTTGTACGTCTGCTCGATATAGTCGCGGGCATGATCGACAAGGTGCATGTAATGCACGCCGCTGGGACAGGTGGTCATGCACGCCAGGCACGACAGGCAGCGGTCGATGTGCTTGACGGTCTTGGCATCCGGAACGCGGCTGTTCTCCAGCATGTCCTTGATCAGATAGATGCGCCCGCGCGGGCTGTCCAACTCATCGCCCAGCACCTGATAGGTGGGACAGGTCGCCGTACAGAACCCGCAATGCACGCAGGACCGCAAGATCTCGTTGCTGCGCTGGATCGCAGGATCCTTCAGCTGTGTCTCTGTGAATGTTGTCTGCATTTATTCCGCCACTTACCCTGTCACCATATGTGCCGCGGCAAACCCGAACCACGGCACCGTCGTTGCTATCGCGCCGCCAACCCGCGTCAACCGGATCATGCCCCGCCGCGAATCAAGCCGTCGCAGGGCCTGCGCGCCCAGCGCCATGACGGCGATCCAGGCCAGCCAGATCAACGTCAGCGCCACGCCGGTCGCGGCTCCCGTTTCGCCAAAGACCGCCCGCAGGCCCATGGCACCCGCGATGCATGCCGCAGTGATTCCCACAAGCATCATCGCCTGCCGTGGCACCGGTTGCACGACGGTCAGCGCGGCAAAGATCGCGGGCCCCGCGCCAAACACGACGGCGAACGCCAGCGCCAGCATCAGGCCGCCGATCCCATCAAGCCGGGGTTGAGGATGCCGCGCGGGTCGAACCGCGCCCGCAACCCTGCGGTCAACTTCGCCACGCCGCTGGCTTCGGGCTGGAACACCGGCACCTTTGCGCGCGTCTCGGCCGTGCCTCGCACCAGCGTCGCATGACCGTCGAACGCCCCCAGCCGCGATCGCAGATCCGTACCCTCGGACACGCGCAACCAGATCAAACCGCCCGCCCAGTCGAACACGCATCCCTGAGCCTGCGCGCGGGCCGCCAGCGCCGGACCGTCAGATGGCTTGCACGACACCCGCCAGACATCGCCGGCTATGCCGTGAAAAGCCGCCACATCCCGGACATCGGCCCAGATCCTGACCGTCGATGCCGCGTCTGCACGCTCCACCCGCGCCCCGAACCCGGAAAGCAACATCTGCAATTGCGTCAACCGGTATGCCACCGACGCCTCGAAGCCTTCGACGCGCAACATCGTCGTCGGCCCCCCGTCGGGGCCCTCCGGCAAATGCGACGCGCCGCTCACCTCGAAGGGCGACCCAAGCGCCGCCGCCATCGCGCGCACCGCATCCACCTCGTTCAGCCCCTGCAAGACCAGCGTCGCCTGCGTCTCCGGTGTCGGCAGGACCTTGAGCGCGACTTCGGTCAATACGCCCAGCGTCCCCCAGGACCCCGCCATGAGCTTGACGAGGTCATAGCCCGTCACGTTTTTCATCACGCGCCCGCCGTTCTTGACGATATTGCCAGCGCCGTCCACGAACCGCACGCCCAGAGCGAAATCACGCGCGGCACCTCCCTGAATCCGCCGCGGCCCGCTGATATTGCCCGCAATGACGCCCCCGATCGTCGGCGCGCCGGATGTGCCCATCAACCCGCGATGATCCATCGGCTCGAACGCCAGCCGCTGATGCTCCGCGGCCAATGCCGCCTCGACATCGGCCACCGGCGTGCCTGCCGCCGCGACCAATGTCAGCGCGCCGGGCTCATAAAGCGAAACGCCACGGATCCCGCTGACATCCAGAACGTCACCTTGCGGCGCGATACCGCGGGTGCCGCCGCCCTTGACGGCGAGCGGGCCTGACGCTGCAGCGATCACCTCGGCCAGGTCGTTTTCGGTTTCAGGTTTCATGTATCTTTGGCCTCAAATACCTGGAGGGGGGCGGGGGGCTGTCCCCCCGATGGGTCCGGCGCACGCGCCGAAGGCTTATTCCGCGGCCAATGCGGCCGTACCGCGCCGCTGTTCCGATACCGCCAGCGGGAACACCTTGGCAGGGTTCAGCAGCCATTGCGGATCGAACACGTCCTTGACGGCCATCTGCGCCTCAAGATCGGCGGGCGCATATTGCACCGTCATCAGATCACGCTTCTCGATGCCCACACCATGCTCGCCGGTCAGACAACCGCCTGCCTCTACGCACAGCTTCAGGATCTCGGCGCCGAATTCCTCGCAAAGCTCCAGATCGCCGGGCTTGTTGGCATCGAACAGGATCAGCGGATGCATGTTGCCGTCGCCCGCATGGAACACGTTGCCGACCTTGAGCCCGTATTCCTTCGACATCTCGCCGATCCGCCGCAGGACGAACGGCAGCGACGACACCGGGATCGTGCCATCGAGACACATGTAGTCGTTGATCTGACCCATTGCGCCAAAGGCAGATTTCCGGCCCAGCCAGATCGCGGCGCTTTCCTCGGCGGACTTGCTTTCGCGCAACTCGACGGGGTCGTGTTTGCGCGCGATCTCCATGATCAGTGCAAGCTGAGCATCGATCTCCGCGTCCGATCCCTCGACCTCGACGATCAGCAGCGCCTCGCACATCGGGTAACCGGCATGCGCAAAGGCCTCCGTCGCCTCGATGCAGGGGCGGTCCATGAATTCGATCGCGACCGGCAGGACACCGGCCTTGATGATATCGCTCACACAGGCGCCCGCGACCTCGTTGTCGTCGAACCCCATCAGGACGGGCCGCGCGCCCTCGGGCTTGTGCAGAATCCGCAGTGTCGCTTCGGTCACGACACCCAATTGCCCTTCGGAGCCGCAGATCAGCCCCAAAAGATCAAGCCCGCCCGCATCCAGATGCGCGCCGCCGATCTCGACCACCTCGCCATCCATCATGACCATTGCCACACCCATCAGGTTGTTGGTCGTCACACCGTATTTCAGGCAATGCGCGCCGCCGGAGTTCATCGCGATATTGCCCGCAATGGCACAGGCAAGCTGGCTTGACGGATCGGGCGCGTAGAAAAATCCGTTCTCCTCAACGGCGCCGGTCACGCTCAGGTTCGTGCGCCCGGTCTGAACCCGGATAAAGCGGTTGTCGTAATCGGTTTCCAGCACCTCGTTCATCCGCGCCACACCCAGGATCACGCAATCCGCGGTGGGCAACGCGCCCCCGGCCAGCGACGTGCCCGATCCGCGCGGGACGACCGGAACACCCTCTTCGTGGCAGATTCGTAGCACATCAGATACCTCGCGCGTGCTGGTGGGCAGCACGGCAACCATCGGCGGGCACCGGTAGGCGGTCAGCGCGTCACATTCATAGGCGCGGGTCTCGGCTTCGTCATGGATCACGGCGTCCCGCGGCAAAACCTTTTGAAGCCGTTCCACCACACGCGCCTTGCGCGCCAGAATTGCACTGTTCGGTTTTGGCATTTCCATGGTGTCACCCTCCGTTTGGTAAATTAATATTACCAATTTCCCTTTTTAGCAAGATCAAACGCGCTGCGCTTTGGTGCGCACGGCCTGGGGCGCAGCGCCGCTCACGCGAACTTGCGCGATCGGTCGCCGAAAACGCTCGCATTATCGCACCGACCCCTTAAGTAGGCGTCACCACGTCCCCTTGATCGATTGTTTGAATACTCATGCGACCTATCGCCTTTGCCATCGGCCTTTGCATCCTGCCTGTGACCGCCTTCGCGGAACCGCCCGTCATCGAAAACGTCGCTGCAACCCGATCGGGCGGCACATGGCGCTTTGACGTGACGATCCGCCACCCCGACAGCGGATGGGACCACTACGCCGACGGCTGGCGCGTTCTGGACATGAACGGCAAGGAACTGGCGATGCGTCCGCTGGCGCATCCGCATACCGACGAGCAACCCTTTACCCGGTCGCTGTCGGGCGTGACCGTGCCCGCGGATGCCGCGCAGGTCCAGGTGCAGGCGCGCGATTATCCCAACGGCTGGAACAGCGACACCACGGTAGTGACGTTGAAATAGGGCCCGGCCCCGGCCGTCACACCCTGTGATAGGGCGATCCGGCAAGGATCGATGCGGCGCGGTACAATTGTTCGGCCAACATCACCCGCACCAGCATGTGCGGCCAGACCATCTTGCCAAAGGACAGCGCATGATCCGCCTCGGCGCGCAGCTCTGGCGCGATGCCGTCGGCGCCCCCGATGATTAGCGCCAGGTCACCACGCCCGGCATCGCGCCAGTCGCCCAGCCGCGCGGCGAAATCCGGCGACGGCTCGACCTTGCCGCGTTCATCCAGAACACAGATCAGGGCACCTTGCGGCACGGCGCGGCGCAAAAGCTGCGCCTCGGCCTCCATGCCGCCCCCGCGACGGTCCTCGATCTCGACCACGCGCGCAGGCCCAAGGCCCAGCGCCCGTCCCGTCCGGTCGAACCGGGTCAGGTAATCATCGATGAGGATCTTTTCCGGTCCGGCGCGCAAACGCCCCACCGCGCAGATATGCACACGCATGGGATGCCCTTACCCGGACCTATGTGTCAGCTTGCCGCGACGCCGGGGCCGCCGACGGGCTGCCACATCTTTTCAAGTTGATAGAATTCACGGACCTCGGGACGAAAGACATGCACGATCACGTCGCCGGTATCGATCAGAACCCAGTCGCCGGTATCCTTGCCCTCGATCTTGGACGTGCGGCCATATTCGTCCTTGATGGTCTGCGCCAGCTTCTCGGAAATCGCCGACACCTGCCGGGTGGACCGCCCCGAACAGATGACCATGTAGTCGCCGATCGCCGTCTTGCCGCGCAGATCGATCTGCACGATGTCTTCGGCCTTGTCGTCGGTAAGTGATTTGAGAATCGTCGCCAGCAGCGCATCGCTTGTGGCAGTGTCGGGTACGGTCGCCATCAGCGCCGGACCTTTGTCCGCGGATTGACCCGCGTCAGCATGGAATGACAGGACATTGTCCTCCTAATTGCGCGCCGCCGGACCCCCGGCGCTGGGGCATACCAAATAATAGCAAGACAGGGCCGGTTTTTCAATGACACGCCGCCCGTCACGCCGCTTCTGGCGCGCAGCGTCACATACGGGCGTCATCAACCGCCGTCCAGCGCAATCAGGCTGCCGGACGACGTCGCTTTGCGGAAAGATCCTCGAACGCGCGGCGCCATTGCGCGTCGATCCGGTCGATCGCCGAGACATCGAATTGGCCCTCGTGTTCCCAATAGCGCCCTGACGGCACGACATATCCAAGCGCCGCTTCCTCCTCGAGGATCGAACGGGTCGCATCGCTGACGCGCGCCTTGAGGGGGTGCCGCAGGTCCTGTGGGGCGGCGCGGTCGAACACCAGGCGGCTTTCACCGCGCGACAGGTTCACGCAGGCGCAGCCCTGCCCGGCCGCGATCAACGCCAGCCGGGCGGATTTCGCGCCCAGATCGCGCAGGGTGATTTCCTGGCGCAGGGGATCGGCCGTGCCGGTCCCGTAAAAATGCGTCTGTCCCGTCGCGGGATACACCATGTCGCATCCCAGAAATGCCATCACCCGCGGCCGCAGGGCATGCAACGCCCAGTAGGCCGCCGTATAGGCCATCGTGCCACCCGCATATACAAAGCCGCCATAGGCGTTCTGCGCCGGAACAAAGGACCGCGCGTCGATCAGGCGCTGGTGCGGCAGCGTCTCATGCGGCAGACGGTCGTCGGGAAAATCCTCGGGAAAGACCAGATCGTCCCAGTCGGGGCGCACACGCCACGCGTTGTTGATCGCGACGATACGGTCGAACCACGCGCGCGGCCATCGGGCGCTTTGGGTGACATTCGGGCCGCTGCCCAGCACAAGAACAACATCCTGCGCGGCGTATGTGCCTGCCCCGGACGCCACTGACCCGGCTTCTTTTTCCAACGTCATCAACTGGTTCCCTGCCACGACTGTGCGGTGCGAAGGTAGGGCTCGCACGAACGACGGCAAGCGGGGCTTGTCAATCGGCCGCAGGCGCCGAAAGCCGGACCGATTGACGATCGTCCTGCACGGGTCCGCCCGCGTCGCCCAGCATGCGCACTTCGCGTTGCGGGAAGGGAATGGATATGTCGTGTTCCTTGAACGCATCCCAGAGCGCGAGGTACACGTTGCCGCGAATGTTGGTCAGCCCGCCAGTGGGGTCGCGGATCCAGAAGCGCAGGATATAGTCAACGCTGCTGTCGCCGAAACCAACGATATGGCACACCGGCAGCTTTGGGTGCGCCAGCACCCTGTCCACCTTGGCTGCCGCGTCGATGGCGATTTTGCGAACAAGATGCGGGTCGTCGCCGTATGCCGTGCCGAAATAGATGTCCAACCGCACGAAATCGTTGGAATGCGACCAGTTCACCACCTGACCGGTGATCAGGTCTTCGTTCGGGATCAGGTATTCCTTGCCGTCGCGGGTGACCACCGACACATATCGCGCGCCCAGCGAATTGATCCAGCCGAACGTCTCGCCCAACGAGATCACGTCCCCCGGCTTGATCGACTTGTCGAGCAGGATGATGACCCCCGACACGAGGTTCGACACGACCTTTTGCAGACCGAAACCAAGGCCGACACCGATGGCGCCCGACAAAACGGCAAGCCCGGTGAGGTCGATCCCCACCGCCTTGACCCCCATGAAGAAGGCAATGCCATACAGCACGATCTGCACGCCCTTGACCGCCAGCACCTGCATCGAGGGGCTGATGTCCTCGTTCTTGCGGATGCTGGAGGCGGTCGTCGTGCTGACGATGCGCGCCATCGTGAACAGGATCCCGATGACCACGATCGCCGTGATGATCGTCAGCAGCGACAGGCGGAAATCGCCGACCTCGAGCGCGACATCGTCGAGGAAGGCCGCCGCCTCGTCCGCGACATTCAGCAGGTAGAGTGTTGCATAGACCCACAGTGCATACATGACCAACCGCCGCAGCGGGCGATTTCGCACCAGTCGCGCGGCATAGGCGATGCCCACCCAGACCGCCGCCAGCGTCGCGGCGAGACCGATGATGTAACTGCGCGATGGCCAGGTGATGTTCTGCATCACCAGATAGACGGCATAGGCCAGTGCCGCGAACCAGATCAGACCCAGCCGCCGCTTGACCTGCACCACCACGCGCAGCTGCCACTTGGACCAGCCTTCGCGCTTGCGCACGTACTCCTGCAACATCTGGCCGGACACCCGGTGCAGGAGCCACGACACCAGCGCCAGGCCGATCAGGATCAGGATCTGGTTCTGCCGCCATCCGGGGCTGAGCACACTTTGCACGAAGGTCAAAGCCCCGTTGATCATCGCCTGAAGCGATTCCGAAAACTCGACGTAGGGTTCAAGGTCCGGGTTCATGCACTGTCCTTTTGCCCGGAATCGTTGCACGAACCAGTTGCGGCGCGCAACCCACCAGCCCTTGCAGGACAGGCTATTGCGCTGTATCTGATGCGGCATGACACGTGTATTTGATCTGGTATTCGATCTGGGTGACCGCGCGCGGCTGCGCGAACGGTTTTTCGGTGCCACGCGCACGGTGCTGGCCCGGCTATAAGCCGCGCGATCCGCGCAGCCTTCTGTCACCCGACCACCTGATCCAGACCATCACCAAAACGGGAGTGGACCCATGTCCCCCAAGACGCTTTACGATAAAATCTGGGATGCCCATGTCGCGCACGAAGCCGACGACGGCACCTGCCTTCTGTATATCGACCGGCACCTCGTGCACGAAGTGACGAGCCCCCAGGCCTTTGAAGGGCTGCGCATGACGAACCGCACCGTGCGCGCCCCCGACAAGACGATCGCCGTGCCGGACCACAACGTGCCCACCACGCTTGACCGCGCCAAGGGCATCGAAAACGAGGAATCGCGCATTCAGGTGGATGCGCTGGACAAGAACGCCAAGGATTTCGGGATTCACTACTACCCGGTGTCCGACGTCCGCCAGGGCATCGTGCATATCGTCGGCCCCGAACAGGGCTGGACCCTGCCGGGCATGACCGTGGTCTGCGGCGACAGCCACACCGCCACCCATGGCGCGTTCGGTGCGCTGGCCCACGGCATCGGCACGTCCGAAGTCGAACACGTTCTGGCCACCCAGACGCTGATCCAGAAGAAATCCAAGAACATGAAGGTCGAGATCACCGGCAAACTGCGGCCCGGTGTCACCGCCAAGGACATCACCCTGTCCGTCATCGGTGAGACCGGCACCGCCGGCGGCACCGGTTATGTCATCGAATACTGCGGCGAAGCGATCCGCGATCTGTCGATGGAAGGGCGCATGACCGTCTGCAACATGGCGATCGAGGGCGGCGCGCGCGCCGGCCTGATCGCACCGGACGAAAAGACGTTCGAATACTGCATGGGCCGCCCCCACGCCCCCAAGGGCGCCCAGTGGGACGCGGCGCTGGACTGGTGGAAGACGCTTCAGTCCGACGATGACGCGCCCTGGGACAAGGTGATCACCCTCAAGGGCGAGGACATCGCGCCGGTGGTCACATGGGGCACCTCGCCCGAGGACGTTCTGCCGATCACAGCGACCGTTCCCGCGCCCGAGGATTTCAAGGGCGGCAAGGTGGATGCCGTGAAACGGTCGCTCGACTACATGGGGCTGACCGCGGGCATGAAGCTGTCGGATGTCGAGATCGACACGGTGTTCATCGGGTCATGCACCAATGGCCGGATTGAGGACCTGCGCGCCGCGGCCGCGATCCTCAAGGGCAAGAAGATCAAGGACGGCCTGCGTGCGATGATCGTGCCCGGTTCGGGCCTTGTGCGGGCGCAGGCCGAGGAAGAGGGCCTTGCCGATATCTTCAAGGACGCGGGATTCGAATGGCGTCTGGCCGGGTGTTCGATGTGTCTGGCGATGAACCCTGACCAGCTGTCGCCCGGCGAACGCTGCGCGGCCACATCGAACCGCAACTTCGAAGGGCGCCAGGGCCGGGGCGGCCGCACGCACCTGATGTCGCCCGCGATGGCGGCGGCGGCGGCGATCACCGGAAAACTCACCGACGTGCGGGAGATGATGTAATGGAAAAATTCGACAAACTCACAGGCATCGCGGCCCCCATGCCGATGATCAACATCGACACCGACATGATCATTCCCAAGCAGTTCCTCAAGACGATCAAGCGGTCGGGCCTCGGTGTTAACCTGTTCGACGAGATGCGCTATGATGACGACGGCAAGGAAATTCCGGATTTCGTGCTGAACAAGGACGCCTACCGCGATGCGCAAATCATCGTTGCGGGCGATAACTTTGGCTGCGGATCGTCGCGCGAACACGCGCCATGGGCGATCAAGGATTTCGGCATCAGTTGCGTCATAGCGCCCAGTTTTGCCGATATCTTTTACTCAAACTGCTTCAAGAACGGCATCCTGCCGATCGCCCTGCCGCAAGAGCAGGTCGATATCCTGATGAAAGACGCGGAAAAGGGCGCCAACGCGCGCATGACCGTCGATCTGGAGACCCAGACGATCACCACATCCGACGGCGAGGTCATCACATTTGACGTGGACCCCTTCAAGAAGCATTGCCTGATGAACGGGCTGGACGACATCGCGCTGACGCTCGAAAAAGCCAAATCCATCGACAGCTTCGAATCCCAGGCAAGCCAGGCGCGCCCCTGGGTCTGAGGATACGGGCCCGACCCCACATGGCGGTCGGGCCTGATTAACCTGCAAAACATGTAGATAGTGGACGCCTGAGCGTGACCCACAACATCTTGCGCGGCGCCTAAAAATCGCCCTGAAATTGATGCAAGAACGCACCACCCCCACCTTCAAAATGCCCCTTACTTTAAGTCTTGTGCAGCAACGGCCTTGAGGACTGTGACGAAAGAAGGCACAAATTGGGCAAGAATGAGGCAGACCCCGCACTGACGGGGCATCAAGTTGGAACAAGAGCGCGGCACTGCATCGCGTCTGGCCAGTTTGAAGGGATAGAGTAGTGTTAGCACGCATGTCAGGTGCCGCGATGCGCGGCCTGTTGGTCGCTTTGTTGATCGCCACTCCGGCGCTCCTGCTGCCGGGCGTTGCTGCTGAATCCTCGCAAATTGTCGTTCTCGTGGCGCTTTTGGCTTCCTTCATGACCTTCGTGGAATATTCGTCCCGTGCACCCAGCATCGTCGAATTCCGCGATGCCGCGCCGTTCAACCGTCTGCGCTTCGTCTCGCTGTTCTTTACCGTCTTCTTGCTGTCGGCCATCGCCAAGGGCACCAGCGAGCCGACGCTGATGTCCAACGCGTTGACGTCGCTGGGCAAGATCATCGGCAACGGCATAGATTTCCCGTTCTCGCCGGTGCGTCTCATGGTGCTGATGCTGCCCGCCGATGCCGACACGGTTGTCGTCAACATGGTGCGCACCGCCTCCGGCTTGGCCTACCTCATATCGCTCGTGGCGATGACGGCGTTCCTGATCCTCGTGCGCGGCCTGAACTGGCCGGCGCGCAACGGGGCATTCAACGTCTGGGTCAACCTGCCGCTGTTCAACCCGACGGTGGGCGGCGATGTTCTGTTCCGACTGCAGCGGGACGCGCGGGTGAATATCGTTCTGGGCTTCCTGCTGCCGTTCATCATTCCGGCAGTGGTCAAGGCCACGGCCAATCTGATAGACCCGATCTCACTTGAGAACCCGCACACTTTGATCTGGACGGTTAGCGCATGGGCCTTTCTTCCTGCCAGTATGATCATGCGCGGCATCGCGATGAACAAAGTCGCCGAAATGATCGAGGAAAAGCGACGCCGCGCCTACGCGAACGCCGAGGACGGTACGTTTCAGACAGCCTGAGCGCGCTTGCCTGTCTGGCGTTTGTCACAACGGGTGCCAGCGCGGACCCCCTTCGCATCGCCACCTACAACACCGAACTGGGCCGTGACGGCCCCGGCCTGTTGTTGCGCGACATCCTGCGCGGCGACGACCCGCAGATCACCGCAACGCTCGCGATCCTGACAACCGCCGCCGCGGATATCGTCGCGTTGCAGGGCTTCGACTACGATCTGACCGGTGCGGCCCTCGGGGCGTATCAAACCGCACTGCGCGACCGCGGACTGGACTACCCCTACAGCTTTGCCATCCGCCCCAACAGCGGCTGGCAAAGCGGGCTCGATCTTGACGGTGACGGAAGGTTGGGCGGCCCCGGCGACGCGCAGGGATATGGCCGGTTTTCCGGCCAGAACGGCATGGCCATCCTGTCGCGCTTTCCGATCGCCGCAAAGGATGTTCAGGATTTCAGCCCCCTGCTGTGGCGCGATCTGCCCGGCGCGCTGCTGCCTGAAACCGATGAGGGCCCATACCCAAGCGCGACCGCGCTGGCGGCTCAGCGCCTGTCGAGCAAGGGACACTGGATCGTACCTGTGGACGTGCCGGGCCTGGGCCGGGTTCACCTGATGACCTTTCACGCCAGCCCGCCGGTGTTTGATGGCCTCGAAGACCGCAACGGCAAACGCAATCACGATGAGACAGCCTTTTGGCTGGCCTATCTGGATGGCGCCTTTGGCATCGTGCCGCGGGACAGGTTCATCTTGTTGGGCGACGCAAATTCCGACCCCGTGGACGGCGATAGCCGCAAGTCCGCAATCGTCGGCTTGCTGGGCGACCCCCGGCTGCAGGACCCCGCACCGGTCAGTGCAGGCGGCCGTGACGCGACAGGCGATGCGGGCGACACCGTGGATTGGGACGACCCGCAACCGGGAAACCTGCGGGTGGATTATGCCCTGCCATCAACCGACTGGACCGTCTTGCAAAGCGGAGTGATTTGGCCACCAACGGATGATCCGTTGGCAGCCGTGGCAGAATCGGCCAGCCGCCATCGCCTCGTCTGGGTCGATCTAGACCGGCCCTAGGCAGCCGGGGCCAACGCGGCCTGAACCGTGCCACGTGGCGGATAGGCCTTGTCGATGGCGAAATCGAGCGCCTTGACGACGTCCTCCATCCTCGGCCGGGCAAAGGGAGCAGTCTGGACCCAGCTTGCATAAAGCGATCCGTCCGGCCGGACGTAAAAGATGCCCGGCTCGTTGAACATCGCCGGCTCCTCGCTGCCGTCGCGGGCGCTGGATATGTACAACCCCCAATCATCCCGTGCGTCCGACAAGGCAAGGGAATGCGCGACCCTCACCTTGGACACACCGGCCTTTTCCACCGTTTTGACCGCCTTTTCGGCGGGATCGGCAGAGACAAGGACCACATCTACCTCACGCTTTTCGAACTCGGGCAGCATCTGCTCGATTTCGCCCATCTGCTTGATGCACAAGGGGCAATGCAAACCGCGGTAGAACACGACCAGCGTGCCGTTGCGGCCCTGGGGCTTGGAGAGATCGAAGGGGCCATGCGACAGGGTGGGCAGGCGCAGGTCGGGGGTTTTGGTGTCTGGGAAAATCATCGTGCCTCCTTGGCGGTCATACGAAAGGTTTAGGCGCTTGACCCCTTTGGGGCGCACCGTTACCTCAAAACGCAACAGTTCCCTCAGGAGTTCCATCATGTCCAATCCTTCGCTTCTTATCCTGCCCGGTGACGGGATCGGCCCCGAAGTCATGGCCGAGGTCCGACGCATCATCGGCTGGTATGGCGACAAGCGCGGCATTCATTTCGACGTGACAGAGGATCTGGTTGGCGGCATCGCCTACGACACGCACGGAACACCGCTGCACGATGACACGATGGCCAAGGCCCAGGAGGTTGACGCGGTCCTGCTCGGCGCCGTCGGCGGGCCGAAATACGATGCGCTGGATTTCAGCGTAAAACCCGAACGTGGGCTTTTGCGCCTGCGCAAGGAAATGGACCTGTTCTCGAACCTGCGCCCCGCGCAGTGCTTTGACGCGCTGGCCGATTTCTCGTCGCTGAAAAAAGACATCGTTGCCGGCCTCGACATCATGATCGTGCGCGAACTGACCAGCGGCGTCTATTTCGGCGAACCGCGCGGGATCTTCAAGGAAGGCAACGAACGGGTCGGAATCAACACCCAGCGCTATACCGAAAGCGAAATCGACCGCGTCGCCCGCTCCGCGTTCGAACTCGCGCGCAAGCGAAACAACAAGGTCTGCTCGATGGAAAAGGCCAACGTGATGGAATCCGGCATCCTCTGGCGCGAGGTGGTGCAAAAGGTCCATGACGAAGATTATCCCGATGTGGAGTTGAGCCACATGTACGCCGACGCGGGCGCGATGCAGCTGACCCGCTGGCCCAAGCAGTTCGACGTGATCGTCACCGACAACCTCTTCGGCGACCTGCTGTCCGATCTCGCGGCGATGCTCACCGGGTCATTGGGTATGCTCCCCTCCGCAAGCCTCGGCGCGCCGATGGCCAATGGTCGGCCCAAGGCGCTTTACGAACCCGTGCACGGCTCCGCCCCCGACATCGCCGGTCAGGGCAAGGCGAACCCGATTGCCTGCATCCTCAGCTTTGCAATGGCGCTGCGCTATTCGTTCGATCAAGGCGACGAAGCCGCCCGGCTTGAAACAGCCGTGGAAAAGGTGCTGGCCGACGGCGCGCGCACGGCGGATTTGATGGGCGCCGAGGGCGGCACACCGATGTCGACTGCGGAAATGGGCGATGCTGTCCTGGCGGCACTCGACGCGAGCCTTTGATCCCTGCGACGGGCGCGCCACATCGGTGGCGCGCTGAACTGCCCGCATCACCAGGGCTTGCCAAATCCTCGGGCGCGCAGTATCTGGCATCCACGGTCGGGCTGTAGCGCAGCCTGGTAGCGCACCTGCTTCGGGAGCAGGGGGTCGGAGGTTCGAATCCTCTCAGCCCGACCAACTCTTTCAGACGACCGGCCCACCAGGCCCTGCGCGAACACCAAGGTCGTCATCCGGTATCCTTCAGCAAAACCATCGCCACCCGCGCCCGCATTTGTGAATTTTCCGCAGGAAAATCACAATGGCTTGTCGCGCGGCAAAGCCGCTCCTTTGGGACACGGGCTTTCAATGGTGACCCCGGCAGGATTCGAACCTGCAACCTGCCCCTTAGGAGGGGGCTGCTCTATCCAGTTGAGCCACGGGGCCGACGGCTGCGGGTTTAGACCACCACGCGCCTCTTGTCATCGCCCCATTTGCACGTAAATTTCAGGTCGCTTGATCGCGCTCCCGCCAATAGGGTAGCAAGGATCATCCCTAGACAGGACAACGCCTTTGACACGTCCAACCAAACGCCCGCTCACGCTGCGCGATGTATCCGATGCCTGCGGCGTGTCCGAAATGACCGTCAGCCGCGTGTTGCGCAAGCGCGGCGATGTATCCCAGGGGACCCGCGACCGGGTTCTGGCCGCCGCCAAAGCGCTCGGCTATGTCCCCAACCAGATCGCCGGGTCGCTGGCATCGCAACGGGTCAACCTGGTCGCGGTGATCATTCCCTCGTTGTCCAACATGGTCTTTCCCGAGGTGCTCAACGGTGTGAACAGCGCGTTCGAGGACACCCCCCTGCAACCCGTGGTCGGCGTCACCGACTACCTGCCCGAAAAAGAAGAACGCGTTCTTTACGAAATGCTGTCATGGCGGCCCTCTGGGGTGATCATCGCCGGGCTGGAGCATTCCGAGGCCACCCGCGCCATGCTGCGCAACGCAGGTATCCCAGTGGTCGAAATCATGGATGTCGATGGCACGCCGGTGGATGCGATGGTGGGCATTTCGCACCGTCGCGCGGGCCGCGAAATGGCGCGCGCCATCCTCAAGGAAGGCTACAGCAAGATCGGTTTCATGGGTACCAAGATGCCGCTCGACCACCGCGCGCGCAAGCGGTTCGAAGGGCTGACCGAAGGGCTTGCCAAGGCCGGGATCGAAATCGAGGACCGGGATTTCTACTCCGGCGGCTCCGCGCTCGCCAAGGGCCGCGAGATGACCCAAGCCATGCTCGAGCGCTCGCCAGATCTGGATTTTTTGTATTATTCCAACGATATGATCGGCGCGGGCGGGCTGTTGTGGCTATTGGATCAAGGGGTCGATATCCCCGGCCAGATCGGCCTTGCCGGGTTCAACGGCGTCGAATTGCTGCAAGGGTTGCCGCGCCAATTGGCCACGATGGATGCCTGCCGGGCCGAGATCGGGCGCGCGGCGGCCAAGATCATTCTTGATCGGACAGATCCGCAGGGCGACGATGCCGCACCGGCGCATATCACACTGACCCCGACCATTTCGCCGGGGGACACGCTGCGCCGCAGTCGTCGCGGATGAACCGTCTCGTGCTCGACAATGCGCAGGCGCGGCGCATCTTTCTGGATCGGCACGCCCTGTCCGAGGCGCCACAGGGCGACGCGCGCGGCCCGGCGCTGCTTGGACTGATCGAACGGCTCGGGTTCGTTCAGCTCGACAGCATCAACACCCTGGCGCGTGCGCATGATCTGATCCTGTTTTCCCGCCGTCCGCGGTATCGGCCCAAGGCGCTAAAAACACTCTACGAAAAAGACCGCGCTCTGTTCGAACACTGGACCCACGACGCCGCCGTGATCCCGATGGGATACTACCCCTACTGGCACCTGCGCCGGCAACGTGATGCCGACCGCCTGCGCGAGCGATGGCGTGATTGGCGGCGCGATGGCTTCGAGGCGCGGTTTCAGACGGTTCTTGACCAGATCCGCGACCACGGCCCGGTCTCATCCTCGGAGGTGGGCACGGGCGAGGCCCGCGGCAGCGGCGGCTGGTGGGATTGGCACCCGTCCAAGACGGCACTGGAATACCTGTGGCGCAGCGGCGCGCTTTGCGTCGTGGGGCGCGAAGGGTTTCAGAAACGCTATGACCTGACCGAGCGTGTCCTGGAGCAGTCGGTCTGCGACCCGGCCCGCGCGCCCGACCACCGCACCACCGTGAACTGGTGCTGCTCGGGCGCGCTGGATCGCCTTGGCTTTGCCACGCCCGGCGAACTGGCCGCCTTCTGGGATCATGTGACCATGACCGAGGCCAAGGCATGGTGCACATCGGAGCAGGCCGCAGGCCGGTTACAGCCGGTCACGATCATCGGCGCGGACGGCACCCCGCGCGACAGCTTTGCGCGTCCGGAGATCGCCGCCGATCCGGCGTTGGAAATCGCCCCCACAAAACGGCTGCGCGTGCTCAGCCCCTTCGATCCGGCGCTGCGCGACCGCAAGCGGGCAGAGCGCCTGTTCGGATTCGATTACCGCATCGAGGTCTTCGTGCCGGCCGCCAAGCGAACATACGGCTACTACGTCTTTCCCGTCCTTGAAGGCGACCGGCTGGTCGCGCGCGTCGACATGAAAGCCTTTCGCGACCGCGACACCTTGCAGGTTCGCGCGCTCTGGCCAGAGCCGCGCGTGCGCTGGTCCAAGGGGCGCGCCGCCGCGTTCGAGGCGGAAGTGCAGCGCCTGACCAAATTGGCAGGTGTGTCACAGGTCGCATTCGACAATGGCTGGCTGCGCGCGGATTAATCCAGCGCGTCAAACTGCGTCGGCGCAAGCGCTTCATGAAACCAGCGCAGATACGTGTAGATGGAATAGACCGGTCGCCCGGTGGCGCGCTGAATATCGGGCGCATAGGGCACCATGTTGGTGCATTCCAACAGCAGTGCGCCGATCTCGGGCACCTGTGCCGTCACCCTGCGCGCCGCGGCCACGAGGTCGGCCCGCGCCGAAGCCACATCAAGCGATGCACGGTTGTCCAATATGGTCCGCGCAAAGCTGCTGTCCTCGACGCCGACGATGACTGAATCGCGCGGCACGCCTGCCCGGTCAAGATGGGCGCGCGTCAGGCTGGCCGCCGAAATCGTGAGAATGCCGACGCGCTGTCCCGGCGGCAAAGCGGCCTGAACCTGCGCCGCCTGTTCCAGCGCCGAGGCGGCGACCGGAACGCGCAAGGCCTGTGCCAGACGCGGCCGGATCAACGCCAGGAACCCGCAGGTCGTGGCAATGCCGGTACAGCCCCCGTCCACCAATCGATGCCCTGCATCGACAAAGGCCTGCACAAAGGGTTCGGGGTCGTCGCGAACGATCGCCTGCGGCGTCGCACCTTCCACAACGGCATATCGAACCGCGAATGGCCACGTCGACGGATTGCCGACATCGCCCTGAATACGCGGAAAGGCCGTGTCGAGCATCAGGATGCCCAGCCTCGCGGCCACGTCAGTAGGTCGTCGCGGCGCGCGCGGCCTGATCGTATTGCCCCGACATCAATCGCAGCAGCGACGCAAGCCGACTGACCTGTTCGGGCTCCAGCCCCAGATCACCAACGGCGCGCAGCAGCAGCCCTTCGCGAATTTCGCGGTAATGTTCGCAGGTGGCCGCGCCCTTTTCGGTGACGGCGACGGTCTTTTCCTTGCCTTGCCGCCCGTCGCGCACCAGCCCCGCCTTGATCAGCTTCTTGACGGCATAGTTCACCGTGTGGGTATCCTCGATGTTGAGCACCAGACAAATATCGGCAAGCTTCTTTGGCCGGTCGCGATGATACACCGAGTGCAGCACAAGGACATCCAGCGCGCCAAGTTCTGGATAGCCTGCCATCGCGATGGCGCGCACCATCCAGCGATGGAACGCATTGCCCGCCAGCGTCATCCCGAACTCCAGTTCGGAGATTTCGGGAAACGATCCGCTGGCCAGATGCGCGGAAGAGACGACAGGGCCCAAGTATGTATCAGACATACGCCGCAGCCTGCGCCATTCTGATAATTTGTCAACAATTTGTTGACGTGTTGTGAAAGTTGGTGAGTAATGACGCTAGGGAATCATCGCGAAAGACGAAATCACGTGACGGACGCCGCCGCAGACACCCCCGACCGGACCCCCCAATGACCCAGCATGTCGCGGTCATCGGCGCAGGGATCGTCGGCGTATCCACCGCGATCTGGCTGCGCCGCCTGGGCGCGGACGTGACGTTGATCGACCGCGCCGCCCCAGGCACGGGCACATCGCACGGCAACGCCGGCGTGCTGGCCGCCTGCTCCGTCACGCCGGTCACGTCGCCCGGCCTGCTGACCAAGGCACCGGGGATGTTGCTGTCGCGCGATGTGCCGCTGTATCTGCGCTGGGGATACCTGCCGAAACTGGTGCCTTGGCTGCTGCGCTACCTGAGCCACGCCACCGATTCCGAAACCCGCCGCATCGCGCGCGCCCTTGCCCCGATCACCGCCGATACCGTGGCGCAGCACAAGGCGCTGACCGACGACCTGGGATTGGAGCGGTGGATCAACGACAGCGACTACGTGTTTGCCTATACCGACCGCGCGGCGTTCGACCGCGATGCCTATACGTGGTCATTGCGCGGCGATGCCGGGTTTGCGCCGGATCTTATCGAAGGCAATGCCGTGCGCGACTATGAACCGGCGCTTGGGCGCGACATCACCTGCCTGGCCGTGATGCGCGACCACGGGTTCATTGCCGATCCGGGTGGGTATGTCGCCGCTCTGGCCCAGGCGTTTCGCAACATGGGCGGCAAGGTCATCGTGGCCGAGGTCAAGGATTTCAACCTGAGCGACGGCAAGATCGACACCATCGAAACGACCGAGGGTCCGATCGCCTGCGATGACGCGGTGCTGGCCACGGGCGTGTGGTCAAAGCCGTTGATGGCCAAACTGGGCCTACGTGTGCCACTGGAAAGCGAACGCGGCTATCATATCGTGTTCGCCGACGCCACGGGCGGACCGTCGCGGCCCACAATGATCGCCGCGGGCAAATTCGTCGCCACCCCGATGACAGAAGGGCTTCGCTGCGCCGGGGTCATCGAATTCGGCGGGCTTGCGGCAGAGCCGTCGCGCGCCCCCCTCGCGTTGCTGCGCGCACAGGCCGAAGCCGCCTTTCCCCACCTGCAAGCGCAGCGCGAAATCGAATGGCTGGGGCACCGACCCGCCCCCAGCGACAGCCTGCCCCTGATCGGGCAGGTGGGCACGACACGGGTCTATACGGCCTTCGGGCATCACCACATCGGGTTGACCGGCGGACCAAAGACAGGCCGACTGTTGGCCGGTCTGATCGCCGGCTCACCGGCAAACACCGATCTGACGGCGTACCATCCACAACGGTTTGCCTGACGCACCAAAAACGACACACCAAACAACCGGGAGATTGAAATGAATTTGTTTACCAGACTGATGACCACCACCGCCACGGCCACGCTGGTCCTGACCGGCGCGCTGGCGGCCGAGACATGGGACATGCCAATGGCCTATTCGGCGTCGAACTTCCATTCCGAAAACGGCGCAGAATTTGCCCAATGCGTGACCGCGGGCACCAACGGCGAGATCGAGATCACCGTTCACCCCGGCGGTTCGCTGTTTGCGGGCGCGGACATCAAGCGCGCAATCCAGACCGGGCAGGTCCAGATCGGCGAGCGGCTGCTCTCCGGCCACCAGAACGAGAATGCGATCTTCGGCTTTGACAGCATCCCCTTCCTGTCGCCCTCGTTCGAAGATCACGACCGCCTGTGGGCCGCCGCCAAGCCAACCATCGAAGAGGTCCTCGACGAGCAGAACCTCAAGCTTCTCTACTCCGTGCCATGGCCGCCGCAGGGTCTGTATTTCAAGAAGGAGGTCAACTCGGTCGCCGACTTGGAAGGCGTCAAATTCCGGTCCTACAACAACGCAACCAGCCGTCTGGCCGAACTGACGGGCATGTTGCCCGTCACCATCGAGGCGGCCGAGATCAGCCAGGCCTTTGCCACCGGTGTCGCGGAATCGATGATCTCTTCGGGGGCAACCGGATACGACCGCAAGGTGTGGGAAAGCCTGACGCATTTCTACGAGGTCGATGCCTGGCTGCCGCGCAACTACGTGATGGTCAACAAGGATGTCTGGGCGGATGCGTCCGACGCCAACAAGGCCGTGATTTCCGCCTGTTCGGGCGAAGCGGAGGCGCGCGGGTTGCAGGCGTCCAAGGACTACACGCAGTTCACGATGGACGGTCTGCGCGAGGGCGGCATGACCGTCGGCCCCGCCAGCGACCAGCTTATGACCGAACTGCGCGCCATCGGGGAGACAATGACCGCAGAATGGCTCGAGGCCGCAGGAGAGCAGGGCCAAGCGATCGTCGATGCCTACCGCGCGTCGAACTGAACGCCCCCTGCGCACCGGTCCCAGCGCGGGGCCGGTGCAACCTGATCGTTACATGAGGACCCTGTCCGATGAAAACGCTGCGCCGGTTTCTTGACTTTCTCTACCTTGCATCGGGCGTGTTGGCTGCGGTGTGCCTCGTCGCGATCCTTGCCTTGATCGTGGCGCAAATGGTCGCCCGCTGGACCGGCGAGATCTTTCCCGGCGCGGCACAATACGCAGGTTATGCAATGGCCGCCGCCAGCTTCCTGGCCTTCGCCAACGCGCTGAACCGGGGCGCGCATATTCGGGTGTCGGTCTTGCTGAACGCGCTGCCCGCCGGGCCGAAACGTCTGCTTGAAATCTGGTGCTTCGGCCTTGGTGCGGCGATTGCGTGGTATTTCACCTACTACGCCTATTGGTTCGTCTACTGGTCGTGGAAATTCAACGAAGTCAGCCAGGCGCAGGACGCGATCCAGCTTTGGATCCCGCAATCCGTGATGGTCGTGGGCGGCGGCATCCTTGCCATCGCGCTTACCGACAACCTGGTCCACGTCATTTTCAACGGCAGTCATCGCATCACCCGCGATCTGGTCGATCAAAGCTTTGGGGAGTGACGCCATGACCGAGATTTATGCCATCGTCCTGTTCCTGATCGTTCTTTTCGTGCTTCTGGGCACCGGTGTCTGGGTCGGCCTGGCCTTGATGGGTGTCGCATGGGTCGGGATGGAGCTGTTTACCACCCGTCCTGTCGGCGATGCGATGATCACGACGATCTGGGCCAGTTCAAGCAGTTGGACGCTGACCGCACTGCCGCTGTTCATCTGGATGGGCGAAATCCTGTACCGGACAAGACTGTCCGAGGACATGTTCAAGGGCCTCTCGCCCTGGCTGGCACGGCTTCCCGGCGGGTTGGTGCATACCAATATCGTGGCCTGCACCGTCTTTGCCGCGGTGTCGGGGTCGTCTGCCGCGACGCTGACCACCGTGGGCAAGATGTCGATCCCGGAACTGCGGGCGCGGCGATACCCCGAAAAGATGATCATCGGCACGCTGGCGGGCGCGGCCACGCTGGGCCTGATGATCCCGCCCAGCCTTGCGCTCATCGTCTATGGGGTGACGGTGAACGAATCGATCACCAAGCTGTTCTTTGCCGGCGTCTTTCCCGGCCTGCTGCTGGCCGCGATGTTCATGGGCTATGTCGCGGTGGTGTCCTTCACCTCAAAAGACTGGAATCCGTCGGTCGAAACCGGAATGAGTTTTGGCGAAAAGATTGCCAATTCGCGGTTCCTGTTGCCGGTGTTCGCGCTGATCGCGGTGGTGATCGGGTCGATGTACCTTGGCTATGCAACCGCCACCGAAGCCGCCGCGATCGGAGTGATCGGCGCGCTGACTCTGGCGCTGTTCCAAGGGTCGCTGACCGCGACGTCTTTTCGCGAAAGCCTGATGGGGGCGATGCGCACATCCGCCATGATCGCGCTGATCCTGGCGGGGGCTGCGTTTCTGAAGCTGTCGATGGGGTTCACCGGACTGCCCCGCGCCTTGGCCGATGGCATCGCCGCGATGGAACTGGGACGGTTCCAGTTGCTGATGGCGCTTTTGGTCTTTTACATCGTGCTGGGTATGTTTCTGGATGGTATTTCGTCGGTCGTCCTGACCATGGCCATCGTTGAGCCGATGGTGCGCAGCGCGGGTATCGACCTCATCTGGTTCGGTATTTTCGTGGTGGTCGTGGTTGAGATGGCGCAGATCACGCCGCCCATCGGCTTCAACCTGTTCGTGCTGCAAGGCATGACCGAACACGAGATGGGATATATCACCAAGGCCGCGCTGCCGATGTTCGCGATCATGGTTCTGATGGTCTTTGTGCTGATCTGGTTTCCCGAACTGGCGACATGGCTGCCGGACAACCTGCGCCAGACGCCGGGTTAGAGCCTGCCTGAATTGGAGCGTTTCCTATGGATGATCTCGGACCATGCCCGCACCTGCCTGATCGCCGGGCTGCTGGCGGGGCTGACCCTGCCGGGGCTGGCTGCCAGCCTGTTCGCGTGGTTGCCGCAGATGGTGGCCGGACTGTTGCTGATTACGTCGCTGCGCATCGGCCTGCGCGCGGCCACGGGCGCGCTGTCCGACCTGCGCTGGGGCCTTGGATCGGTGGCGGTTCTGCAACTCGGGGTGCCTTTGGCGCTGCTGGCGGCAATGTGGGGGCTGGGCCTGCATGGCACGCCGGTGGCAATGGTGCTGGTATTGGCCACCGCGGCGCCGGCGATCTCGGGCAGCGCAAACCTCGCGCTGCTGCTGGGTCAGGACGCGGGGCGGATGATGCAAATTCTCGTTCTGGGCACGGCCGCTTTTCCCCTGACGGTGCTGCCGCTTTTGTGGCTGCTGCCGCAGCTGGGCGACCCGGCACAGGTGATCGCGGCCGCACTGCGTCTGCTCGTGGTGATCTCGGCGTCTTGCGCTGCGGGCTTCGCGCTGCGCCGCTGGGCCTTTCCCGCCCCCTCGCCCGCGCGCATCAAATCGCTCGACGGGCTGTCGGTGCTGGCCTTTTCGGTGATCGTCGTGGCGCTGATGGCGGCCCTTGGCCCCGCTTTGCACGCCGATCCTGCGCGTGTGGCGCTCTGGGCGATCCTGGCCTTCGCCATCAGCTATGGCCTTCAGGTTCTGACGTTCACCTGCCTGCGCCGGGGGCGATTGGAACACGTGGCCGGGCCGCTTGCCATCGGCGCGGGCAATCGCAACATCGCGCTGTTTCTCGTGGCCCTGCCGGATCACGTCATGGCGCCCTTGATGATCTTTGTGGGCTGTTGGCAATTGCCCATGTACCTGACGCCGATCCTGTTGCGTCGGCTTTATCTGCCGGAGGCGCAGAATGACGAAACACCCTGAATTTCCCCGAATTCGCACTGTCGGGCTGTCCGGTCTGCTGGTCAGTTTCGGCGCTGCCATGTCAGAGCCCGCCAATCGCGCGGCACTTGCCTTTCGGGCGGCAGTCGACGCGAAAGGCTGGGACGAGGTGGCCGAGACCAGCACATCGCTTGTCTCGACCTTTTTGCGCGTCGATCTGGCCGCCGTTCCCACGCAGGACATGATCGACAGCCTGACGGCCTTGCTGGCCACACGCGACTGGTACGATGCGGCGCTGCCTTCGGGCCGCAAGCTGTGGTCGGTTCCGACGCTTTATGGCACCGATCTGGCGCCCCAACTCGAAGAGGCCGCGCAAGCCGCCGGTGTGGATGCCGACACCGCCATCACGGACCTGTCGCAAGCCCGTGTGCGCGTGCTGACCATCGGCTTTGCCCCCGGCCAGCCCTACATGGGCGAATTGCCGGACCATTGGAACATCCCGCGACAGCAGGGGCTGACCAAAAGCGTGCCGCAGGGTGCGCTGGTGGTCGCGATCAGGCAGCTCATCATCTTCACAAACGCCTCGCCGACCGGATGGCGACACGTGGGCCAGACCGCGTTCAAGACCTTCCGTCCCGAAAGCGAAACGCCCTTTGCCCTGTCGCCGGGGGACGAGCTGTCCTTTCCTGCCATCGACCGCGCCGAGCTTGACCATATCCGCAAGCATGACGACAGCGGCAATGGCGGCGCCACTTGGGAGGACATCGCATGAGCCGCACACTGACCATCCTGACCGCCGGTCCCGGCGTGTCGGTGCAGGACATGGGGCGCCCCGGCTACCTGTCGCAGGGCCTGACCCAAGGCGGGGCCGCCGATCCGGTGGCCCTGCACGAGGGCGCGGCGTTGCTGGGCCAGTCCGCCATGCTGGCCGCGATCGAGATGCCCGGCATGGGTGGCACCTTTGAGGCGAGCGCCGACACACGAATCGCGCTGACCGGCGCACGCATGTCCGCAAAGATCGACGACGATCCGGTCGTCTGGAATGCCAGCCATCTGTTGCCCGCCGGCGCGCGCCTGACCATCGGCGGCGCACAGACCGGGGCCTATGGCTATCTGCACGTGGGGGGCGGATTCGATACGCCCGTCCTGCTGGGTGCGCGCGCCAGTCACCTGAGCGCCGGGATCGGATCGGTGCTGGAGGCCGGCACCAGCCTTCCCATCGGCGCCGACAACGGCGGTGCGACCGGCAACGTGCTTACGCCGGTCGACCGGTTCGGCGGCGGGGCGGTGCGTATCGTGCCAAGCATGCAGACCGACGAATTCACACCCGAGACGCAAAACCGGTTCGAAGCCACCGAATTTCGGCGCGACGCGCGTGGCAACCGAATGGGTGTGCGGATGGATCAGCCCGGCGACGGTTTCTTTGCCGCAGATACGCTGAGCATCGTGTCCGAGGTGATCGTGCCCGGCGACATCCAGATCACCGGCGACGGCGCGCCCTTCGTATTGATGTGCGAATGCCAGACAACAGGGGGCTATCCGCGAATCGGAACGGTGATCCCCTGCGATCTGCCGCGCATCGCACAGGCGCAGGCAGGCACCGCGCTTCGGTTCGCCTTTGTCACGCCCGAGGAGGCCGCCCAGATCACCGCACGCGCCCGGACCGAGATCAAGACCCTGGCCGGACAGGTGCGCCCGCTGGTGCGCAACCCCCGCGACATTCGTGATCTGCTGTCCTACCAACTGGTCGGCGGCGTCGTGTCCGCGATGGCCGACCCATTTGCCACCCTGACCGAGGAACCCACACCATGACCCGCGTAGATCTGAATGCCGATATGGGCGAAAGCTTTGGCCCTTGGGTCATGGGCGACGATGCCGCCCTTTTGAAAACCGTCACCTCGGCCAATATCGCCTGTGGCGGGCATGCGGGCGATCCCGACGTGATGGCCGCCACCATGCGCATGGCCACCGACAACGATGTCGGCATCGGCGCGCATCCCGGGTTCACCGACCTTCAGGGCTTTGGCCGTCTGAGGATGCAGGTTCCGCGCGGCATGCTGCAAAATCAGGTCCGCTATCAGGTTGCCGCGTCGGTCGGGATGGCGCGGGCGGTCGGCGCCCACGTGCGTCATTTGAAACTGCACGGCGCGCTTGCCAACATGGCGTCGGAGGACGAGCTGCTGGCGCGCGACTGCTATGACGCGGCGCTGAGCGTGGCGCCCGACCTGATCGTCATGGTGCTGTCTGGCACCGCGCAGGAACAAGCGGTGCGCGCGCTGGGGTGCACATGGGCCGGAGAGATCTTTGCCGATCGCGCTTATAACGACGACGCGACACTCGTGGACCGCAGCAAGCCCGGGGCGGTGATCCACGATCCCGTCATCGCGGGCAAGCGCATGGTCGAAATGGTGCAGGCCGGTGCGATCATCACCGAATCGGGCAAGCGCATCGACACGCCGGTGGACACCATCTGCCTGCACGGCGACACGCCCACCGCCGTGCAGATCGCGCAGTCTGTCCGCAAGTCGCTGGAGGATGCCGGAATCACGGTCAGACGCTTCGACGGGCGCAACGGTTAACGGTGCCTGAGGCGCCATGAGGGAAAAGAAAAGTGGTGAGCCCGTCCGGGTTCGAACCGGAGACCTACTGATTAAAAGTCAGTTGCTCTACCAACTGAGCTACAGGCCCACTGGCGGCTTACTAGAAAGCTGGCGCGATAGGGTCAAGCCCTTAATCCCAAGTTTCTGGGCTACGGGCTGGAATAGTCTGCCGGGCGGCGTTATATGCGCGAAATGCTTGAGGATATTCACACCACTTTACCCTTCATGAAGATGCACGGGCTGGGCAACGACTTTGTCGTGCTCGACGGTCGCATGCACCGCATCGACGTCACGCCGGCGCTTGCGCGCGCCTTGGGTGACCGGCATCGGGGCGTTGGGTTCGACCAGCTGGCGCTGATGACGCGTGAGGGCCTCGGCGATGTGCATCTGACCTTTTTCAATGCCGACGGATCGCTGTCGGCGGCCTGTGGCAACGCAACCCGCTGCATCGCGCGCCGGGTGATGGAGGAAACCGGCAAGACGCAGCTGCACCTGACGACCGATCGTGGCAATCTGCTGGCGCAGGACATGGGCGGCGGGCTGACCGCGGTCAATATGGGTCAGCCGCAGCTTGACTGGGCAGAGGTGCCGCTGGCGCGCGAGATGGACACGTTGGAATTGCCCATCGACGGAACGCCGACGGCCACCGGAATGGGCAATCCGCATTGCACCTTCTTTGTCAGCGACGCCGAGGCCGTGGACCTGCCTGGCTTTGGCGCGGCCCATGAGCATCACCCGCTGTTTCCGCAGCGCACGAATGTACAGGTGGCGCAGATCGTCGGCCCCGACCATATCCGGATCCGGGTCTGGGAGCGCGGCGTCGGCGTGACATTGGCCTCCGGATCGTCGAGCTGTGCCACGGCGGTGGCTGCCGCGCGTCGGGGCCTGACGGGGCGCACCGTGCGGGTGGATCTGGATGGCGGCACGCTTGGCATCGACTGGCGCGACGACGGCGTGTGGATGACCGGGCCCACCGCGCATGTGTTCGACGGCGTCGTGACGGCCGCGTTCCTGGCGGAGATCGCGCAATGACCGCACCGGTGTTTTCCACCCTTGGCTGCCGCCTGAATGCCTATGAGACCGAAGCGATGAAGGATCTTGCCGCTGCCGCAGGTGTCGAAAACGCCGTGATCGTCAACACCTGTGCCGTCACTGCGGAAGCGGTGCGCAAGGCCCGGCAGGATATCCGCCGCCTGCGCCGCGATCATCCCGGCGCGCGGCTGATCGTGACGGGATGCGCCGCACAGACGGAACCAGAGACATTCACCGCGATGCCCGAGGTCGACGCCGTCATCGGCAACACCGAAAAGATGCAGGGTGCGACGTGGAAGGGGCTCGCCGCCGATTTCATCGGGGAGACAGAGGCGGTCCAGGTTGACGACATCATGTCGGTCACCGAAACCGCCGGCCATCTGATCGACGGTTTCGGCACCCGCAGCCGCGCATATGTGCAAGTGCAAAACGGCTGCGACCACCGCTGCACCTTTTGCATCATCCCCTATGGCCGCGGTAATTCGCGGTCGGTGCCCGCGGGTGTGGTCGTGGACCAGATCAAGCGGCTGGTGGACCGCGGCTATAACGAAGTCGTCCTGACGGGCGTGGACCTGACAAGCTGGGGCGCCGACCTTCCTGCCGCACCCAAGCTTGGCGATCTCGTGATGCGCATCCTGCGGCTGGTGTCCGACCTGCCGCGCCTGCGCATCAGCAGCATCGACAGCATAGAAGTGGACGACAACCTGATGCAGGCGATCGCCACCGAACCACGGCTGATGCCGCACCTGCACCTGTCGTTGCAGCACGGCGACGACATGATTCTCAAGCGGATGAAGCGGCGTCATTTGCGCGACGACGCCATTGCCTTTGCCACCGAGTCGCGAAAACTGCGCCCCGATATGACCTTCGGCGCCGACATCATAGCGGGCTTCCCGACCGAGACCGAAGCGATGTTCGAGAATTCGCTCAAGCTGGTGCAGGACTGCGATCTGACCTGGCTGCATGTGTTCCCCTATTCGGCCCGGCCCGGCACCCCCGCCGCGCGGATGCCCCCCGTGGACGGAAGGACGATCAAGACCCGCGCCGCGCGACTGAGAGCCGCGGGCGACGCGCAGGTCGCGCGGCATCTGGCGGCACAGCAGGGAAAGACGCATCACATCCTGATGGAAAACTCCACGATGGGCCGGACAGAGCAATTCACCGAAGTGGGCTTTGACGCGCCCCAGCCCGAAGGCAAGATCGTGACCGCCAAGATAACGGGGCGGCACGGTGCACGGCTGACGGCCTGACCGCCACGTCGGTCGCAAAGCCCGCCGGGCAAGACAGGTTCGCCCAATGCCGCGACAGCGACGACCTGTGGGCGGCACTTGTCGGCGTTGATACCCGCCAAGAGAAGAGGTCACGGGGGAACTGACGAAATCGCTCTGAAGATCTGTCTGTATTCACTTACGTTTTTCCCGCGCTGCGGGTAGGCTGCGTGGTAATAATTTGAAGAGCTTGATCATGATCCGTTCGCCCCTTCCCAAGACCGGTTTTCTGGCCGCCGCATCCGATGACCTGCGCGACATGCTGGATGGCCTAGCCACCGATGTCACGCTGTCAAAAGGCGACGTTCTGTTTGAAATGGGCGACGATGGCGATTCGCTGTGTGTAATCATCAGCGGTTCGGTCGAATTCAGCGTGCTGTCGCGCGAAGGGCGCAAGCTGTCGCTCGACGTGATGTGGGCCGGGGCGCTCTTTGGCGAGATTGCATTGTTCGATCCGGGCCCGCGCACGGCAACGGCAACGGCCCTTGAACGGACCCAATTGCGCATCGTCCGAAACGCCGATGTGCTGCGTGCCGTGCGCCATACGCCCGATCTTGCCGTCGATCTGATCCAGCTCGCCGGTGAACGCCTGCGCTGGATGAGCACGCAGTTGAACGAACAGGTCTTTTTGCCGCTGCCTGCGCGTTTGGCACGAAAGATCCTGCACCTGACCGTCCCGAACGCAGAGGAAAAGGCCGATCTGCCGTTGTCGCAATCCGATCTGGCCAACTTCGTCGGGGCCACCCGCGAGGCCGTATCGAAAACCATATCCACCTGGAAAAACGACGGTGTCATCGACGCCAGCCGGGGGGGATTACGGGTTCTGAATCGCGATGCGCTGCAGAAAATATCAGATTTTCAACGAATCTGACCTTTGATGTGATCTTGATCACATACACGGCGATCTGATCACGGCAGTGTCTACTCATTGCAAGTGAGTGGAGAATAGAACGGTCCAGTGTCTTGGCCTGCAAGCGATAATCGGAAGGGGATCGACGAGAGTTGCGTTTGACGCTCTGGGTTCGTCCCATGAAGGGGTGCGAAGCGGTCAGGAGACTTATTTCATCTCATCCCCAAGAGTCTGTTATTAGCCTGCCATGCGCGGTGCAGACAAAGAAAACCCCCCATGTCTTTCGGCATGGGGGGTTTTTGATGTTCACGATACCGGCAGCGGTCAGGAGGTCTTCTTGCCCTTGCCCTTGACCGGCGCCCAGATCCGCTTGTTCGTGAGGTACAACAGAACCGACAGCAAGGTCAGGAACACGACGCCGACGAAACCCGCCTGCTTGCGCGCCATCATCTTGGGCTCCGCGGTCCATGTCAGAAAGGCGGCAACGTCTTTCGACAATGCTTCGACGTCATTTTCGTGGCCGTCGATGAAGTCAACCGCACCGTCATACAGCGGCGGCGCCATTGCAATCCAGCCACCGGGGTAAGCGGTGTTTTCGTACAGAACCGCGCCCGCCTCTTCCTTGTCCTTGCCGGTATAGCCGGTCAGAAGCGACGCGATGTATTCCGGGCCGCCCATACCTTTGAAGAACTGGTTGATCCCAAGGCCGTAGGGGCCGTGAAACCCCGCGCGCGCCTTCGCCATCAGGCTCAGGTCGGGCGCGTTGGACAGGCTCGACTCGGGAAAGTGGTCGACTGGCGTCGCAGGCCGGAAATCTTCGATCTCCTCGTCGTAGACTTCGTAGCGTTCGGCATAGGCCCGCACCTGGTCTTCGGGCATGTCCGGGCCGCCTTCGTCAGACAGCGTACGGATCGGCACGAATTTCAGGCCGTGACAGGCCGAGCACACCTCGGTGTAGACCTGAAGACCGCGTTGCAACTGGTTCTGATCGAACGAACCGAACGGGCCTTCGAACGAGAAGTCGTAATCCTCGACGTAGCCCTCGACACCGGCGGCAAAAGCGCCGGTCGTACCAAGGGTCATGGCAACGATGGCCGGGATGGCAAATTTCTTCATCATTGTCTTTCCCTTCATTCCGCCGGATTGACCAGCGTTTTGGTGCCGCCGGTCTTGGGCGCCTTGTGCGCCTCGAAGTCGGCTTCGATCGTCTCTGGCTGCGGCAGCGGTTTTTCGATGACACCCAACAGTGGCAGGATGACAAGGAAGTATCCGAACCAATAGGCCGACGCGATCAGCGAGAAGGTGGCATAGGGCTCCTCGGCGGGCATGGCGCCAAGCCACATCAGCGCGAAGAAATCCACCACCAGCAGCGCAAACCACCACTTGAACATGGGACGATACCGACCCGACCGAACGCTCGATGTGTCCAGCCAAGGCGCCAGCGCCAGAACCGCGATCGCACCGAACATCGCCAACACGCCAAAGAACTTGGCGTCGATGATGCCACCGGTCACGAAGGACGCGATCTGCACCACCCAAACCTCGGAAGTGAAGGCGCGCAGGATGGCGTAGAAGGGCAGGAAGTACCATTCCGGCACGATGTGCGCGGGCGTCGCCAGCGGGTTCGCCTCGATGTAGTTGTCGGGGTGGCCGAGGTAGTTCGGCATGAAGCCGACGATGGCGAAGAAGATCGCAAGGATGACCGCCAGAGCGAACAGGTCCTTGATCACGAAGTAGGGCCAGAACGGCAGCGTGTCTTTCTCCGCTTCTTCCTTGGATCCGCGGCGCACTTCGACACCCGTGGGGTTGTTGTTGCCGGTGGTGTGGAATGCCCAGATATGCACCATGACCAGACCGGCGATGATGAACGGCATCAGGTAGTGCAGCGAGAAGAAGCGCGTCAGCGTCGCGTTGCCCACGGCGGGGCCGCCCAGCAGCCAGGTCTGCAGACCTTCACCGATGAACGGGATCGCACCGAAGAGGCCGGTGATCACTGTCGCGCCCCAGAAGGACATCTGACCCCAGGGCAGAACATAGCCCATGAACGCGGTGCCCATCATCAGCAGATAGATCAACATGCCGATGATCCACGTCACCTCGCGCGGTGCCTTGTACGATCCGTAGTACAGGCCCCGGAAGATATGCGCGTACACGGCGATGAAGAACAGCGATGCGCCGTTCGCATGCATGTAGCGCAGCATGAAACCGCCGTTCACGTTGCGCATGATGTGCTCGACCGACCCGAAGGCCAGATCGACATCGGGCGTGTAGTGCATCACCAGAACGATGCCGGTGATGATCTGCAGCGCCAGACAGAAAGTCAGCACGATGCCCCAGATCCACATCCAGTTCAGGTTTTTCGGCGTTGGGATCATCAGCGTGTCATACAGCAGACCCGCGATAGGCAGACGCTTGTAGAGCCACTTTTCGCCCTTTGACGTCGGTTCGTAATGGTCGTGAGGAATTCCAGACATTCGGCCTCTCCCTTAACCCAGTTTGATCGTTGATTCGTCGGTGAATTCGGCCACCGGCACGGGCAGGTTGCGCGGTGCGGGCCCTTTGCGGATCCGTCCGGCCGTGTCGTAGTGCGACCCGTGGCACGGGCAGAACCAGCCACCGAAATCGCCTGCGTCACCCAAAGGCACGCAGCCAAGGTGCGTACACACACCCATCTGGACCAACCATTCGCCGGTATCGTCCAACGCGCGGTTTTCATCCGTCGCGGGCACGTCGTCGGGCAGGTTTTCGTTGTTCGCGGTAGGATCGGGAAGCGCGCTGACATCGACGGCGCGTGCCTCGGCGATCTCTTCTTCGGTCCGGCGCCGGATGAACACCGGCTTGCCCAACCATTTCACGGTCAATTGCGTGCCGGCGTCGATGCCGCTGACATCCACACGAATAGAGCTGAGCGCCTGCACGTCGGCCGACGGGTTCATCTGGTTCACCAACGGCCAGACAGCGGCGCCTGCGGCGACGACACCTGTACCTGCGGTGGCATAGTAAAGGAAATCCCTCCGGGTGCCTTCGTGATCTTCTGCTTGGGACACGGGTTTACTCCAGTTGCTGGGCCCTCATGGGCCAATAATCCGGTCGGCCACGCGCGAACGCAGCCTTGCTCGGGTCGGTATGTAGCGTCCAGCGCGGCACACGTCCAGTGATCATGCGCGCGCAAACCGTCGCAGGCCGGGCCTGTATTTGCGGGGAAAACCGCGTCATGCACAGGATTTGCCCCGCCTGGCCGACCGTCAGACCGCCGGGGGGGCGGTCGCCTGCATCGATGCGCGCGAATCAAATTCGGCGAACCAATCGGCCAGCGCCTCGTTGCCCTTGCGCCATCCGCGTGCATCATGGCGGAAATCGACATAGCCAAGCGCGCAGCCGACGGCGACCTGTCCCATGTCGAGGGGCCCGGACAGATGGCTCATCCATTGGGTATCGAGCGCGTCGCAGACTGCCGCGATCTTGGACCACTGGCCGTCGACCCACTCGGGCCAGCGTTTGTCCTCGGGGCGCAGGCGGCCTTCGTAGGTCATCAGCAGTGCCGCATCCAGAATGCCGTCCGCCGCCGCTTCGAGGGTCAGCGTCTCCCACCGGCGCGATCCCGTCGGGTACAGCTTGTTGCCCGCGCGGGCATCGAGATAGGCGCAGATCACCCGACTGTCGAACAGCGTCGGCCCGTCGGGCCGCTCGAGCGCGGGCACCTTGGCCAGCGGGTTCATGGTTTTCAAGGTCGCATCGGGCGACACCGGCGTTGTCCCGTCAATCTGCTCGAGCGCGACATCCTTCAACTGACCGGTTTCATGCAAGAGCACCATCACCTTGCGCACGTAGGGTGAGGTCGGGCTGTAGTAGAGCTTCATCGCGGGGTGTCCTTTTGCGAAAGATATGCCGGCCACCCTAGCAGAGCGGTCAGTCCTGTCTATCGGCACCGCGCATCAACGCGGCGAGGGCTATGAGATCGGTGCCCAGTCCGTAACCTTCGACATGATCCGCGGCCTTCAGCCGGACATCGGCCGGTTTGTTCTGGTTCAGCTTCCACGTTCCATCGACGCCGGTGATCCGCAACGCGCACGGAACGATGGCGCGCATCATCCGGTCCATGGCGCCCTCTGTCATCTTGCTGCTGGTCCATGGCGGCTTGGGAAGCAGGCGGTGTTCGAACAGCCGCGACTGCCGGTCCAGCAGATCGCGCAGTTCCGACTGCGGGCGCATCTCCAGCATCCCGGTCACGTGCACCGCGACGTAGTTCCACGTGGGCACCTGATCCGCGATGCCGTACCAGTCCGGCGAGATATAGCTGTCAGGGCCCGTCACCGCGATCCGCGCCGGCACCGGCGCGCCGAGGCCTCGCACGATCGGGTTCGATTTGACAAGGTGCAGCCAGACCGTTTCGCCGTCCTCGTCCAAAAGGAACGGAACATGCGACACCAGGGGCCCTTGCGGTGCGTTCACCGCCAACATCCCAAAGGCCCGGTCGCGGGCAAAGGCAAGGTTATGGTCGGCGTCTTGGGTGTGGAAAACCGGATTGGGATGCATGGGACCGTCGATCGTGAAACGTCACGTCGGGTATTGCAGTCATGCCGCACTCTTGGCAACTTAATCTCGTTCTCAGGGCGGGGTGAAATTCCCCACCGGCGGTATGTGGCTTTTGCGCCACCAGCCCGCGAGCGGCCCCGCACCCTGTGTGCAGGGTGTCAGCAGATCCGGTGAGATGCCGGAGCCGACGGTCACAGTCCGGATGGAAGAGAATGCGGATGAACGGTACGCCCACTCGACCGAGGGCGTTGCCGCCATGCGTGATCGCCTTGGGTGGACGTGTCTGGACCAAAAAGGAGATCACAGGATGACACACACCCGATTTGCATTCGTAAAGGCCCGCTGGCACGCGGATATCGTGGACCGCAGCCTTGACGGCTTTACCCAGATCATTCCGGAAGCGCAGGTCGATGTATTCGACGTGCCCGGTGCCTTTGAACTGCCGTTGATGGCACGTGATCTGGCGGTGACGGGGCGCTTTGGTGCCGTGATCTGTGCAGCCTTTGTGGTCGACGGAGGAATCTATCGCCACGATTTCGTCGCACAGGCTGTGGTTGACGGCTTGATGCGCGCCGGGCTCGAGAGCGGCGTTCCCGTGCTGTCGGTTTCGCTGACCCCGCACCACTATCAGGAAACCGCGCATCATGCCGCGATCTACCGCGACCACTTCGTGACCAAGGGGCGTGAGGCGGCGCATGCGGCGCTGGCCATCGTCGAGGCACGCGATGCCCTGCGCGACAAGGCCGCCTGACGCCGTTTTCTGTCACAGAAACCGGGCCGGAATTTTCGAGAATTCCGCCGCCTTTCAGCCCAGGTAGGCCCGCAAGGCCGGCGGCGGATTGTCCAGCAGGTCCGCCGCCGGTTGCGGGGCATGCGCCCGACCGCCGTCGACAAAAATCACGTCGTCCGCGATAAGGCGCACGTCATCCGGCGTATGGGTCACCATCAGCAGGCTCGCGCCCTGTTCTGCCGTCAAATCGCGCACCAGTTCCAACATGTCGCGCCGAAGCGCCGGGCCCAGCGCGGCAAAGGGTTCGTCCAGCACGATCAACGGTCGCGCCTGTACCGACACGCGCGCCAGCGCCGCGCGGCTTTGCTGTCCGCCGGACAGTTTTCCGGGCTTCGTACCTGCGTATTGCGCGAGCCCGACACGGTCGAGCGCCAACGCGATCCGATCGCGATCGGCGGGCGACAACCGCAGGTCGGGGCGAAGGCCCAGGCCGACATTCTGCGCCACGCTGAGGTGCGGAAACAGGTTGTTGTCCTGAAACAGCATCGCCATCGGCCGCCGCCCCGGCGCCGTGCGGGTGATATCGCCGCCGTCCCAAAGGATACGCCCCGAGGCCAGCGGAACAAAGCCGCAGATCGCCCCCAGCAAGGTCGATTTCCCGGCGCCCGAGGGCCCGATGACCGCCACCTTACGCCCCGACGCCACCGTCAGGTCGGCTTCGAGCCTGAAGTCGCCCTGCTCTATCGTCACGCGGTCAAGTGTCAGCACCGGCGCGCCCCCCTGCATCGAACACCCAGAACACACCCAGAGCCAGCACCAGCAAGATCAGCGCGGCCCCCGCGGCGGCCTCCATGCGGTAGGCCCCCATCAATCTGTACATCTGCAACGGGAGCGTCGCGCGCTCGGGGTCGGCAAACAGCGCGATGACCCCCAGATCGCCCATCGACAATGCCCCGGTCAGCCCGGCGGCGAAGCCAAGCTGCGGGCGCAGCCGCGGCAGCAGCACCCATCGCCACAGCGCCCAGCCCCGCATGTCGAGCGCCGCGCCAAGGCGCCCGTACTGCAACAGCGTATCGCGCAGGCGCGGCACGAGAATGCGCAGCACGAACGGCAGCGCCATCAGCGCGTTGACCAGGGCCGTCACCGGCAGCGCCAGGGCGGCGGGATTGGCGACCGGGTTGATCAGGATGAACCACCCCGTGCCGATCATCAGCGGCGAAGCGGACAACCCCAACAGGCCGACCGCTTCGATACCGCCGCGCCGGCGCGGTGCAATAAGGGCAGCCATCGGAAGCGCGAGCACCCCCATGACGGCGACGCTGCTCAGGGCAACGCCGATCGACGCCGCCGCCGCCCGCCAGACAGAGGCGGGCACATCGTTCAACCCCGCCAGCCCGGCACCGAGAACAGCCACGAGCGGCAGCAGCAGAAACACGGTGGCGAGAAGGATCCAGACGGCATCCAGGCCACGCTGTCCGCCGCCACGGGCGTCCCAGCGTGTCAAGGGGCGGTCAAGCCCGGTTCCGAAGCTGATCGGCGGTATGAACCACAGCGCCAGCACCGCCACCCCGCCGGCCAGCACAAGCTGCACGACCGACAGGACCGCCGCGCGCCCGAGGTCGAAATCGAACCGGAACGCCTGATAGATCGCCAATTCGATCGTCGTCGCGCGCGGCCCGCCGCCCAGCGTCAGCGCCACGGCAAAGCTGGTCAGGCAGATCACGAACACCAGCGCCAGCGCCCCCGGCACCGCCTGCATCAACAGCGGCCACTCCAACGTGCGAAACACCATGCGCGGCCCAAGGTCCAACTGCGCGGCAAGGCGAAACCGCTCGACCGGGATCGACTGCCATGCCTGCAGCAAAAGCCGGGTTGCCAAAGGCAGATTGAAAAACACATGCGCAAGAACCACGCCGTGCAGACCATAGATCGACACCGGCGGCGCGCCCAGCGCATCGAGACCCAGGTTGACCCATCCCGCGCGCCCGAACACCGCCAGCAGGCCCAGCACCGCCGCGATCACGGGCAGGATGAAGGGCGCGCCCAACAGGGTTACCAACAACGCCCGCCCGGCAAACCTGCGCCGCGCCAGGGCCCGCGCGACCGGCACCGCCAACCCGACGGACAGGACGGCCGACCAGGTCGCCTGCACCACCGTGAATCGGATCGCGGACCAATCGCCCGCGCCCAACCCCCGGCTCGCATCCGCGCGCCACACCACGGCGGCCAGGGCCGACAGGATCAATGCCGCGACCGCAGCCGCCGCAAGCCCGCCCGGCCAGGCGCGTGGCGCAATTATCGCGACAGCGCGGTCAGCCATTCCTGCAACGCAGCGTCGCGCAGCGCCGGAACATCCTGCGGCGGAATCAGCAGCGCCTTGTCCGGCGTGACCAGCGAACTGAAGCCCTCGGGAAGCCCCGCCTCCGGCAGAACCGCCGGATACATCCAGTTGGTCGTGGGAATGATCGACTGGAACGCATCGCTAATCATGAACGTCAGGAAACGCTCCGCCAGATCGGGCTGATCGCTGGCCGCGAGCGTGCCAGCCACCTCGATCTGCATGTAGTGCCCTTCGTCGAACAGGGCAGCGGCCTTCGTCTCGTCCTCCTCGGCAATCAAGTGGTAGGCGGGCGAAGTTGTATAGCTCAGCACCATGTCCGCCTCCCCCTCTAGAAACAGGCCATAGGCTTCGGACCAGCCCTTGGTGACAGTCACCACATTGTCCGAAAGCCCCTGCCAGATCGCCGGCGCGTCATCGCCGTAGGCATCCTTGATCCACATCAGCAGCCCCAGTCCGGGCGTCGATGAACGCGGATCCTGGATGATGATTTTCAGATCACTGTCCGCCAGGTCCCGGAAATTGGAGGGCGCCGCCAGATCGGCGTTGTGCACGAAGGCGAAATAACCCCAGTCGTAGGGCACGAACACGTCGTCCCGCCAAGTGATCGGCAGGTCGAATGACGCGGATACGCCGCTTGGCGCGAACAGACCGGTGTTCTTGGCCGTGGCGATCAGGCTGGTATCAAGCCCCAGCACCACATCGGCGTCCGACCGCGCGCCCTCGAGCTTGAGCCGCGCAAGAAGCGCCGCCCCGTCGCCCGCACCCACGAAAATGAGATCGCAGTCGCAAGTTTCCTCGAATGCCGCTTCGACTGCCGGGCCGGGGCCCCAATCGGATACGAAACTGTCGTAGGTATAGATGACCAATTCCGGGGTCTCGGCCTGAACTGCGGCCCCCCCCATCGCGATTGCAGCCGAAATCGCCGTCAGTTTTGCTGCATGTGTAAGATACGTCATGGCATCCTCCATTATGCGGCGTCAGAAAAAGCATGGAGTAGATGTCCAGACCTTCCCTCCGCCGGTGTTAACCGGTTCAGGTTCAACGGGTCCGTGCATGTGCACATCTCAGCCAGAAAAGGCCCCCCGAGGTATGCTCAGACGTAGTGCAAGCGATGCACGAGTGCAACATGCCATCTGAATTGATCCAGAACAGTATCTGCGGCTCCCTACTCAGGGTAGTGTTAACAAAATTCACGAGAGGAAAGAAAATGAAACTAAATCATGCAGCTTGTGTCCTGACTGCGACCCTGTTGGCGTCCACCGCCTCAGCCCAGTCTTTTGAGTATCGCGGCAGTGTTGTGTCGCTTACCTATATCGACAACGACTTCGACGCGGCCCCTGGCGAAGCCGGGCAGCTGACCTCGACCACCGCCTTCGCTTTCGGCAATCTGCTGGGCGAGGTTTTCCTTGGCTACACGGACGAGAATTCCGCCGGGGCGAATTATGCGGAAACGACCACGATCGGTCTGCGCGGCCTCTACGAATTCTCGGACTCCTTCGCCGCGGGCGTCTACGCCCACCAGAACCTGTCCGACTTCGATGCCGGCGGCACCAACGACACCACCAATGTCGGCCTGGATGTACGCGCCAGCATGGGCGCCTATTCCTTTGACGGCTATTTCGGCGCCAACGAGGACGACACGAACACCTATGACGACTGGACCAGCCTTGGTCTGCGTGGGTCGGTGCAGATTTCAAACATGACGACGCTGTTCTTGCAGTATCAGCGCGACGATGCGACCGGCGGCGGACTGGATTTCGACGTCGACGCGGTGACGCTGGGCGCGACGCTTGACCTGCAGGGTGTCTATGCGCCCATCGGCCGGCCGGTCTATGTGACCGGCGAAATCGGACGCTGGAGCGGTCTGGGCGGTTCGCCCGACTGGACCCAGATCGCCGTGACGCTGAGCGTGCCCTTCGGCAACAACGCGGCCACGCCGCCCGCCTTCCGCGGGTCGCGCACGCTGTATACCGAATTCGGTTACTAAGCTCCGGCACCGAAACATCCGCATGCCCCGCGCCTGCCCTTGGCAAGCGCGGGGCATCGCTTTATGTGCTGGCCCAATCGTGGGAGAATGCGCATGAGCCTGAATAGCTTTGGTCACCTGTTTCGCGTGACGACATGGGGCGAAAGCCACGGGCCCGCACTGGGCGCGACAGTCGATGGATGCCCGCCCGGCGTCGCGATCGACGAAGCGATGATCCAGCATTGGCTGGACCGCCGCAAACCGGGCCAGAACAAATACACCACCCAGCGCCGCGAGGCCGACGAGGTCCGCATCCTGTCGGGCACCTTCGAAGGCGTGACCACCGGCACGCCGATCCAGTTGATGATCGAGAACACGGATCAGCGGTCGAAGGACTACGGCGACATCAAGGACAAGTTCCGTCCCGGTCACGCCGATATCACCTATTTCCAGAAATACGGCGTGCGCGACTATCGCGGCGGCGGGCGGTCCTCGGCGCGCGAAACGGCGTCGCGGGTGGCGGCGGGCGGCCTTGCCCGCGAAGCGATCCGCGCGATCGCCCCCGACATCCGGATCACCGGCTACATGGTGCAGATGGGCCAGCACAAGATCGACCGGGACGCGTTCGACTGGGATCAGATCGAACAGAACCCGTTCTGGGTGCCCGACGCCAAGGCGGCAAAGGAGTGGGCGGACTATCTTGACGGGCTGCGCAAATCCGGCAGTTCGGTCGGCGCCGTGATCGAAGTGGTGGCACGCGGTGTGCCAGCCGGCCTTGGCGCGCCGGTCTACGGCAAGCTCGACACCGATCTGGCCGCCGCGATGATGAGCATCAACGCCGTCAAGGGCGTCGAGATCGGCGAAGGCATGTCGGCTGCGATGCTTACTGGCGAATTGAACGCGGACGAAATTTTCATGGGCCCGAACGGTCCGGAGTATTCGTCGAATCACGCGGGCGGCATTCTCGGCGGGATCAGCACCGGCCAGGACGTCGTGCTGCGCTTTGCGGTCAAACCGACGTCAAGCATCCTGACCACCCGGCGCACCATCACCAAATCCGGCGAAAACACCGAGATCATAACCAAGGGCCGTCACGATCCCTGTGTGGGAATCCGCGCCGTGCCGGTCGGCGAGGCGATGATGGCCTGCGTCATCCTTGACCATATGCTGCTGCATCGCGGACAGGTGGGCGAAAACCGTGGCGTGATCGGCTAGGTCATGACGCGCGCGCACCGAACGATCCCCCAGCCCACAAAGATGCGCGCCCGATGAAGGTCGATGATTTCTCGGCGCGCCCGGCACTCGGCATCGGGCTCAAGCTTGTCGCGATATTCCTGTTCTCGACGATGGCGGCCATCATCAAGTTCATCTCGGATGACGTGCCGGCGGGACAGGCGGTCTTTTTCAGATCATTCTTCGCCATTCCGGTCATCCTGCTGTGGCTTGCGCAGCGCGGCCAGTTGCGCAGCGGGCTTGTCGCCAAGCGGCCGATGGGCCACGTCTGGCGCGGCCTGATCGGGACCACCGCGATGGGCCTGACCTTTACCGGTCTTGGCCTGTTGCCGTTGCCCGAAGTGACCGCGATCGGCTTTGCCGCCCCCATTTTCACCGTGATCCTTGCCGCGGTCCTGTTGGGCGAACGGATCCGCATGATCCGCGTGGGCGCGGTTGCCGTCGGCCTTGTCGGGGTGCTGATCATCCTGTCGCCACGGCTTGGTACGGCCATGACGCTGCAGGATACGGCGACCATCGGCGCGCTGTGCATCCTGATCGCCACCTTGATGCGGTCGCTGGTGCAGATTCACATTCGCCAACTGGTCCAAACCGAACATACCGCCGCGATCGTGTTCTACTTTTCGGCCACCGCATCGCTTTTGGCGCTGCTGTCGCTGCCCTTTGGCTGGGTCATGCCGGATGGCCAGACATTGGCGTTGCTGGTCTGCGTCGGGCTGATCGGCGGTGTGGCCCAGATTCTCGTCACGTCATCCTACCGCTATGGCTCGGCGTCGATGCTGGCACCCTACGATTACTCCTCGATGCTGTTTGCCATCGTGATCGGCTATGTCTGGTTCGGCGAATTGCCCACGGTCGTGATGCTTGCCGGGGCGAGCCTTGTGATCGGCGCGGGTGTGCTGGTGATCTGGCGCGAGCACCAACTGGGGCTGGAACGCGGCAAGGCCCGGTCGGTCACCGACCCCAAAGCCTGACGCGCCAACGCAACGGCGTGCGCGCGTCTCGGGCCGCCGAACATTTCCCGCAGGGCAAGAACAGCGTGCTACTCTGGCCTTCTGACTGCGGGGGAATCATCCGATCACGGCGTCGGGGCCTCGCTCATTTTTGGGAGGACTACCTATGAAACAAATATCATTTTTACCGCTCGTCTGCGCCCTGGGCATTGCCGCCGGGGCGGTCGCCGCGCAAGACTGCGCGCCGTCCAAATGGGGTGCCGACGATCAGATCGGATCCGCCAACCTGGTGACGCCGGAAAACACGCTCAAGGCGGCAGCCCTGATCAAGCAGGGGAAATCCTTGCCGCTGGGCATCACGATCGGGCCCGATACGCCGGCCTTTCCGCCACGATCCCTGAGCCTGCAGGTGGTCCAGCCCAATCAGCAGGGCGGTCAGAAGCTGACCGGCTTCGGCTACGAAGGCAACTATAATGACGATCTGCTGCAAACCTGGATCGGCATCGGATCGCAGCTTGATGGCCTGGGCCACCTTGGCGAGGACGGGATGTATTACAACTGCCTCGACGAGAAAGAGATTTCAGCGATCACAGGGCTGACGAAACTGGGCACCCACGCGGTGCCGCCGCTGGTCGGCCGGGGTGTGATCCTCGACATGGCGGCGCAGGCCGGCAAGGAGATGCTGGAGGCCGGAGAATATTTCGGCGAGGCCGAGATCAAGGCCGCCGCCGAGGCGCAGGGCGTGACCCTGGGCGAGGGCGATATCATTCTGTTCCACACCGGCTGGACCGAAGGCATGCTGGAAAGCGAACCGATGGCATGGGGCAGCGCCGAGCCTGGCCTGAGCAATGAAGGCGCGGTGTATATGGCCTCGCTGAACCCGATGGCCGTGGGCGCCGACACCTGGGGCCTTGACGCGGTGCCGCCGGCGCCGGGCGACAAGGTGTTCTACGGGCATGTGACACTGCTCAAGGACAACGGCATCTATATCCTCGAGACGATGAACACCGGCCCCCTGCTGCGCGACGGCGTGAACGAGTTCATGTTCGTTCTGGGCCAGCCGCGAATTCGCGGCACCGTTCAGGCGATGATCAACCCGGTCGCCCTTTACTGATGTGCGTCCCGTCGCCCTTGTCGCCGGGCGGCGGGAGTTTTCGGAACGTCCGCGCCACGCGGGCGTTTTGACATCATGGAAACACGAAACCACGCGCCTGCGTCTCTCAAGACCCGGCTCGCCCGCGCCCTGCATCCCATCGAGCGCGCGGTGGACAGGATCAAATACCGCGCGGCCAAGAATCCCGTGATCGAGCCCTACCTGGGTTATGCCACGGCCGACCGTCTGGTGCTTCGCGGGCGCGTGCTCAGCGCCGTGCACCGCGACAGCGCGCGGCACGACCAAAGCAGGTGGATCAACCTCAAGCAGATGCTTTTGCTGTTTGCCACGGACGAGGTCACGGGCATCACCGTGACCGCAGGCGGCGTGGACGGCGTAACGGACGAGGAAGGCTATTTCACCCTCCTGCTGCCACGCCCTGATGTCGCGGGCTGGCACAGCGTCGAGGCGCATCTGCCCGACCATCCCAAGACGCAGGTGACGCTGCAAGCCCTGGTGCCCGACTCCGGCGCCGCATTCGGCGTGATTTCGGATATCGATGACACCGTGCTCGAGACGGGCGCCTTTTCACTGGCGCGCAACCTTTGGACATCGCTGACGGGCAATGCTCTGACCCGGCACGTGTTTCCCGATGCCGTGGCACTGATCGACAGGCTGCATGACGGGCGCAACCCGGTCTATTATGTCAGTTCCTCTCCGTGGAACCTGTTCCGGTTCCTGATCGCGATATTTGATCGGCACAGACTTCTGCGCGGTCCGATGTTCCTGCGTGATCTGGGGCTTTCAGAGACGCAGTTCATCACCGGCACCCACGGTGGCCACAAGGGATCGTCCATCGATGCGATCCTTGGCGCCAACCCCGAGCTGTCTTTTGTTCTGATCGGCGACACCGGGCAAGAGGACGCGCATGTGTATCTGGACGCGCACCGTCGCCATCCCGGCCGCATCCGCACGGTCATTCTGCGGGAACCGGGGCCGGGGCCGGACCACGCCAGCAAAACGGCAATTGCACAGATGTCCGCCGAAAACCTGCGCGTGATGACCGGACCTGATTTCAGCAAGGTCAACCTGAAAGCCGTCTGAGGCATCACCCTGCCCAAGCCGCCATATCTTGCGATCCACGCGAGGTCGATTGATGCGGTCAGACACGGTCGGGGCTGCGATTGGTCGTTCAGCGGGGCCATGCCGGGCCTTTCCCGACGCTCTTGTGACGAAAACGCCGCCGAAACCATCGCCGGGGCCGCTCCGCAAGCGCATTGTTCGGATCACGACAGCCGCCCGGAATTGGAAAGCGGGTTGTTACGCCCGCTCTCCTTTAGCCTAGCTGCGCACCAGCGTTTCGTAGCCCTGGGCAATGTCGCGCGTCAAAGCGCCGACCTCGAAGTTGTAGTCGCCAATCTGGCCGACGGGCGTCACTTCGGCGGCAGTTCCGGTCAGCCAGCACTGCTCGAACCCTTCCAGTTCGTCGGGCATGATGTGGCGCTCGTGCACCTTGACCTGCCGGTCCTTGAGCATCCCGATCACCGTCTGGCGCGTGATCCCGTTGAGGAAACAGTCAGGATCCGGCGTGTGCACCTCGCCATCCTTGACGAAGAAGATATTGGCGCCTGTCGCCTCTGCCACATAGCCGCGATAATCGAACATCATCGCATCCGAGCATCCCTTCGCCTCTGCCGCGTGTTTGGACATCGTGCAGATCATGTAAAGACCGGCAGCCTTGGCATGGCTCGGGATCGTTTCGGGCGACGGGCGCTTCCACCTGGAAATGTCGAGCTTGGCGCCCTTCATCTTGGCATCGCCGTAATAGGCGCCCCATTCCCAGGCTGCAATCGCGAGGCGCACGGGATTCCGCGCGGCGGCGACGCCCATGTCCTCGCCCGATCCGCGCCATGCGATTGCGCGCACGTAAGCATCCTTCAGACCGCTCGCGGCCAGCACTTCGACCTTGGCGGCTTCGATCTCGTCCACGGTGTAGGGAATTTCGAAATCGATCATGTTGGCGGACCGCCGCAGACGTTCGGAATGTTCGCGCGACTTGAAGATCTTGCCATTATAGGCGCGTTCGCCTTCGAAGACTGAGGACGCGTAGTGCATTGCATGGGTCAGGATGTGGACATTGGCCTCGCGCCAGTCGATCATCTTGCCATCCATCCAGATCAATCCGTCCCGATCGTCATACCCGCCCGTCATTCTGCGTCCTCCATTGATATCCACGCATGGTTTCCATTTATTGCGCCATATACGTCCGATACGGACATAAAGTTGCGCAAAACCTGCCGAGGGATAGCCCTTCCCCCTTGGAATGTCAACAACACTGACGTAAGCTGTTTACGACACCGACCACAAAGCGAGAGTGACCATGTCAGACGGGCGCAGCGCAAACCCCTACAGCGGCGAGAACCTGCTGTTTCTGACCGATGAACAGTTGCGGCAGGGGATCGAGGCGATGTTCTTTGCCTATCGCGGCTTCACCGCCGATCCGGACCGCATTCTGGCGGATATGGCATACGGGCGCGCGCATCACAGGGCGGTGCATTTCATCAATCGGGCGCCGGGCACCACGGTCAACAACCTGCTGAATATTCTCGGGGTCACGAAACAATCGCTGAACCGTGTGTTGCGCACGCTCATCGCCGATGGTCTGGTGGAAAGCAGGGTCGGACAGACCGACAAGCGAGAGCGGCACCTGTACCTGACGGAGGCAGGGCACGCGTTGGAGCAAACCCTGTCGGATGCGCAGCGCGCGCGCATGCGCGCGGCGTTCCGCGACGCGGGCCCGAATGCGGTGGCCGGGTTTCGCACCGTACTCGAGGCGATGATGGACAGCGAATTGCGGCATGCGTACACCAGATTGAAGGATGCGGCGTCATGAGCGACAAGGACGCACATCTGCTGATCGTCGATGACGATGAGCGTATTCGCGACCTCTTGAAGAAATTCCTGATGCGTGCCGGGTTCCTGGTGACGGCGGCGCGGGACGCCGCCCATGCGCGGCGCATCCTGGCCGGGCTGGATTTCGACCTGATCGTGATGGACGTGATGATGCCCGGCGAGGACGGCGTCGCGCTGACCCGGTCGCTGCGCGAGACGATGCAGACGCCGATCCTGCTGCTGACCGCCAAGGGGGAAACGGACAACCGGATCGACGGGTTCGAGGCCGGCGCGGACGATTACCTGCCCAAACCCTTCGAACCCCGGGAATTGCTGCTCAGGATCAATGCCATCCTGCGGCGGATGCCGGACGCCCCGGTCGAAGCGGCCGTGCCCAAGATGCTTACGCTGGGCCCGATCCGCTATGACATGGAGCGCGGCGAGATGTGGCAGGGCGCCGATCTGGTCCGGCTGACCGCGACGGAAATGCACCTGATGAAGATATTCTCTGCCAGCTGCAACGAGGCGATCAGCCGTGCGAAGCTGGTCGAGGAACTGGGGCGCGATCGCGGCCAGGCGCAGGAACGTGCCGTGGACGTGCAGATCACCCGCCTGCGGCGCAAGATCGAGGCCGACCCCAAGCAGCCGCGTTACCTGCAGACCGTGCGTGGCGCGGGTTATATGCTGGCCCCGGACTGAGGGCTGACGGAGCAGCGCCCCGGGGGCTGTCTGCCCCCGGACCCCCGACGGTATTTTATCCATTTGGAAGACAGGCGCGAAACGCCGCACGTCTGGTCATGACGGCAGGGGGGCGATATGGTCGAGGCCAATGCAGTCAGAACATAGAAGGCCCACGGCATGAGCGACACCCCGGTATCCGAAATGACCTTTGAACAGGCGATGTCCGAATTGGAACAGGTGCTGAGCCAGCTGGAGCGGGGCGACGTCGCACTGGATGAAAGCATCGCGCTTTATGAGCGGGGCGCCGAGTTGAAGAAACGCTGCGAAGCCAAGCTGAAGGAAGCCGAGGAGAAGGTCGCGGCGATCACGCTGGATGCTGAAGGCAACCCCACGGGGACGACGCACGTTGAAGGCCAGTAACGCCTTTCGCGAGCGGCTTGCCGCAAGCGCCCAGGCCATCGGAGCGCACATGGAACAGGTTCTGGCGGGCCTGCCTGATGTGCCCATGGTTCATGCCATGCGCCATGCCACGCAAGGCGGAAAGCGTCTGCGCGGATTTCTGGTGCTGGAAGGCGCGCGCCTGCACGGGGTGCCAGTGGCCAATGCGCTGTGGCCCGCCACGGCCATCGAAGCGCTGCATGCCTACAGCCTTGTGCATGACGATCTGCCGTGCATGGACGATGACGATCTGCGGCGCGGCCAGCCGACCGTTCATCGCAAATGGGACGAGGCGACGGCAGTTCTGGTGGGTGACGCGTTGCAGACGATGGCGTTCGAACTGGTCAGCCACGAGGACACCAGCCCCCAGCCAGCCGTGCGCGCGGACCTCGCGCTGAGCCTTGCGCGGGCGGGCGGCGCGCAGGGAATGGTGTTGGGTCAGGCGATGGACATCGCGGCGGAAACCGCAGGCACACCGCTTGACCTTGAGACGATCACCCACCTGCAACGCGGCAAGACCGGCGCGCTGATCGAGTGGTCGGCGACCGCGGGCGCGCGCATGGCGGGTGCGGATATCGCGCCATTGCGGGACTACGCGCAGGCGCTGGGGCTGGCGTTTCAGATCGCCGATGACATTCTGGACGTGGAAGGCGACAGCGCCACGGTCGGCAAGGCAACAGGCAAGGATGCGGAGGCGGGCAAGGCGACTTTTGTGTCGCTGCTGGGGCTGGAAGAGGCAAAACGCCGCGCGGAAAGCCTGATGGAAAACGCCTGCGAACACCTATCTGGCTATGGGCCGGAGGCGGAAACCTTGCGGCAGCTTGCCCGCTTCGTTATTGCGCGCAAGCATTAGGGAGCCCGCACCATGTCCGACACACCCAAGACCCCCCTGCTCGATCAGATCGCGCGCCCGGCCGATCTGAAGCGGCTGAGCGACCGGCAGTTGGATCAGCTTGCCGCCGAACTGCGCGCTGAAACCGTGTCGGCGGTGTCGCAGACCGGCGGGCACCTGGGCGCGGGCCTTGGCGTTGTGGAACTGACCGTGGCCTTGCATGCGGTATTTGACGCGCCCCGCGACAAGATCATCTGGGACGTGTCGCACCAATGCTATCCGCACAAGATCCTGACGGAGCGTCGCGACCGCATTCGCACCCTGCGCCAGAAAGACGGCCTTAGCGGATTCACCAAGCGCAGCGAATCCCCCTATGATCCGTTCGGCGCGGCGCATAGCTCCACCTCGATCAGCGCGGCGCTCGGCTTTGCCGTGGCGCGAGACCTGGGCGGCAACGTGCCCGAGGGACTTGGCGATGCGATTGCGGTGATCGGCGACGGCGCGATGAGCGCGGGTATGGCCTATGAGGCGATGAACAACGCCGGCCATCTGAAAAAGCGGTTGATCGTGATCCTGAACGACAACGAGATGTCGATTGCCCCGCCTGTCGGCGCGATGTCGTCCTATCTGAGCCGCCTTTATGCCGAAGAACCGTTTCAGGATCTCAAGGCAGCCGCCAAGGGAGCGGTCAGCCTGTTGCCGGAACCGTTCAGGGAAGGCGCGCGGCGCGCCAAGGACATGCTCAAGGGAATGACGTTTGGCGGCACCTTGTTCGAGCAGTTGGGGTTCAGCTATCTGGGGCCCATCGACGGGCATGACATGGATCAGTTGCTGCCCGTGCTGCGCACCGTCAAGGCCCGCGCGACCGGGCCGATCCTGATCCACGTGCTGACCAAAAAGGGCAAGGGCTATGGCCCGGCAGAGGCGGCGCGCGACAAGGGCCATGCCACGGCCAAGTTCAACGTCATCACCGGCGAACAGAAAAAGACGCCGTCGAACGCGCCAAGCTATACCCGTGTTTTCGCTGACAGCCTGCTGCAGGAGGCCGCCGAGGACGACAAGATCTGCGCCGTCACGGCCGCGATGCCCGATGGCACCGGGCTGAACCTGTTTGCCGAACGCTATCCCAGCCGGTGTTTTGACGTGGGCATTGCCGAACAGCATGGCGTGACGTTTTGCGCCGGTCTGGCCGCGGGCGGGATCAAGCCGTTCTGCACGATGTATTCGACCTTTCTGCAACGGGGGTACGACCAGGTCGTGCATGATGTTGCGATCCAACGGTTGCCGGTGCGGTTTGCGATCGACCGCGCGGGGCTTGTGGGGGCGGATGGTGCCACCCACGCCGGTGCCTTCGACATCTCGTTTCTCAGCAATCTGCCCGGATTCGTCGTGATGGCCGCCGCCGACGAGGCCGAACTGAAGCATATGGTCGCCACCGCAGCCGCTTATGACGAAGGTCCCATCGCCTTTCGCTTTCCGCGCGGTGACGGCACCGGGGTCGAAATGCCCGAACGCGGGCAACCGCTCGAGATCGGCAAGGGCCGGATCATCGCCAAAGGCGCCCGCGTGGCGCTGTTGTCGTTCGGCACCCGCCTGTCAGAGGTTGAAAAGGCCGCCGAGGCGCTGAGCGCGCGGGGCATCAAGCCGACCATTGCGGATGCGCGTTTTGCCAAGCCGCTGGATCATGCGTTGATCCTTGATCTGGCGAATACCCACGAGGCGCTGATCACGATCGAGGAAGGTGCGATCGGCGGTTTCGGCAGCCACGTGGCGCAGCTTCTGGCCGAGAAAGGCGTGTTCGATTCAGGGCTGAAATACCGGTCGATGGTCTTGCCCGATATTTTCATCGACCAGGCCAGCCCCGAGGACATGTACGCCGTTGCGGGCATGAACGCGGACCACATCGAAGCCAAGGTGCTGGACGTTCTGGGCGTTGCCACCATCGGAGAAAAGCGGGCCTGAGCGGATCAGAACCAGCCCCGCACGACCAGCAGGATGACGACCGCCATCAGGGCGCTGACGCAGTAGCCGGCCAGCACGTAAAGTCCGTCGCGCGTGAACAATCCGAACACCAAAAGCGCAATCGTGCCGGCACCGAACGACGTGACCGTCGGCAGGATTTCAAGCGCCGGCCAGCCAAGCGGAATGATGGTGCATTGCAGCAAGGTCAGGAACCGCATCGGCCCCACGGTCAGGAATTGCAGGCGCGGATGCGAGTGGCGATCGATCCATGCCGCCGGACGACGCAGCCACGCGACCGCTGATTTCAGGTTTCGCCCCGCAACCGCGCGGTCCATCAGGAGGGCGGGCAGCCAAAGGCGCTTGCGCCCCAGGAGCGCTTGCGCCGACAGCAGGCAGATGATGACGGCGGTGATCGTGGGCACCATCGGAATGCCCGAAATCGGCGACACCAGCAAAAGCGCGATCATCAGGATGAAAGGCGTGATGGACCGGTCTCCGATCTCGGAAATGACGTCGCGCACCGTTACGACTTCGCGGTCCGCGGCCTGCGCAACCGCATCCAACAGATGCGTCAGCGGTCTGTCATCCTGGGATTCCGTTGGAATCGCTTGCATCTTGTCAGGTGTCTTGCGTCATCATGGCACGCAATCCTTTGCGGTAGTCGGGATAGCGAAGGTCGATTCCCAACTCCTGCTTGATCAGATCGTTCCGCACCTTCTTGCTTTCGGCATAAAAGCTGCGCGCCATCGGTGACATGTCGGCGTCTTCGAAGGCGACGGCAGGCGGCAGCGGCATGCCCAGCAATTCGGCGGCATGGCCGATCACGTCCTGCGGCGGCGCGGGATCGTCATCGCAAAGGTTATAGACAGCGCCGGGATTTGGCCGGTCCAGCGACGCTGCCAGCACCTGTGCGATGTCCTCGACGTGAATGCGCGAAAACACCTGTCCGGGCTTGATGATCCGCCGCGCGGTGCCGTTGAGCACCTTGGCAAAGGGGCCGCGACCGGGCCCATAGATCCCCGCCAGGCGAAAAATGTGCAACGGTAGTCCAGGGACGCCGCGCCATGCCGCTTCGGCGGCGACGCGCGCCTTGCCACGTTCGGTCGAAGGCTCCAGCGCGGTGTTCTCGTCCACCCAATCGCCACCGTGATCGCCATAGACGCCGGTGGTGGACAGGTATCCGACCCACCGCAGATGCGGCGCGGCCGCCTCGATCAGGGGGCGGGCCTGCGCCAGAACCGGGTCACCGTCCGGACCGGGCCCGACCGACACCAGAACGCTGTCGGCCGCCGCCAATGCATCGCCCAGATCGGTGCCCGGCCAGATCAACGGCTCCACGCCGGTCTTCGCGATGTCGCGCGCCTTGTCGGCACTGCGTGTGGTGCCGATGATGCGCCACCCTTGCGGGATCAGCAATTCGGCAAGATAGCGGGCCGAATATCCGTGCCCGAGCGAAAGCAATGTACGTGTCATGGCCTATAGGTGGACTGCCCCGCATCTCACGGCAAGGGGGCAGGCAGGTTTTGGCCAGACCTTACTGTTCCAGCACCAAAATGGTGTAGTAACCCACGGTCGGTCCGACCCACTGCCGCGACTTGCGGATCTTGTTGTTACCGATCTGCACCCAGTAATCATTGGCGAACGTGCCGGTAGGGCCCCTGCAGGTCTCGCGCAGTCGCGTGGTGGCAAGGGTATTGGACCCGATTGCAAGCGGCGCCTGACCAAGGTTGGCGATGTCGCATTGCAGCCGCAGCGTCGTATAGGTGTTGTCGCCCTGCTGCAGCACCATGCTGCGTTCTCCCGCGCCTGACCTCCGGGCGGTGACCGCCGCAATCGTGGATGTCACGTCAGACGACAAAAGATCGCGGCCCACGCCGCGTGTGGTCACCAGCACACCATCCCGCAGCACGATCTGCGCGGCATCCGAAGATTGCCAGACGGTGATCAGGCCGGGCGTTGCATCGCGCCGCTGCGCCACCAGGTCCAGGTATCCGGTCTTGCCAAGCCGCTCGGGCGTGACCGCCAGAACATCCGGGGCCGCCTGCGCGACACCGCCAAGGGTCACGGCAACCGGTGCCGGCGCGGGTCCTGCCGTTCCCACCACCGCGTCCAGCGCCGCCTGTTCGATGGATCCGCCACGAATTCCACCGCTGCAGGCGGCCAGCGCGGTCAACGCCGCGGCGGCACAGATCGCACGCAATCCAACACTCATTGCAGCACCCTCGACCATTGGCCGGCGACGGCATCGCGATGCCCCGACCGCACCTGTTCATAAAGCCTGTTCGGCACGGAAAGCCGCGCGCCGCCATCACGCTGAATCGGGCGGATCGTCCCCGACGCCGCCTGGCGTGTGGGCTTGCCCAGAAACCAATTGATCGGGATCGTCATCGCGATGCCCTTGTCAAAGGATCCCTCGCCGAAATCCTCGGAAGACACATCCGTCAGGGTCATGAAGCCGCCAATCCGCCAGCCGTTCCTGAACTCGCGCGTCAGGGTCAGCGTCGCGCCGACATCGCCGGCAAGATACCGCCCCACGTCGAGTTGCGCGAGGTAATCCTCGCCAAGCTCGTAATAGGCCGACACATGGCCTGTCGCGACCGAGTAATCCTGAAACCCGAAGCCCCTGTCGAATTCGCGCTGCTTGACGTAATTTGCCTCGGCGCCCAGCGCGAGCCTGCTGCTGACCGGTTTCCACAGCAGCTCTGCCGAAACACCGCCGAACATCGATTCAAGATACCCCGCCGTCACGCGAGCATATGTATTTTGGCCGGTCTTCCATTGGCGGCTGCCGTAAAGCGTTTCGATATAGGTATCCGCGCCGCGTGCATATTCGCGTGCATTCGTGCGCACCCGCGGCAGCACGGAATTCGACGGGCGGTTGGAACTGCCGATGTTGCCCGCAAGACGATGACGCACCTGCCCGCCGACAAGCCAGCCCGACGCCAGCCGGTATTCCGCCGACGCCTTGACCCCGAAATCCGCGCGGATCGGTTCGTCCGGGTCGAAATAGCTGGGGTTCAGGTACGGTCCGATGGACCAGCTGAAATCGGGATAGACATCGCCGCCGTCGATTGCACCGGCAAGCCGCGGTGCGGCCTCGCCGAAACCGGTGACCGCCAGCAGGGCATCATGGGCCTGCGGGTCGAATTCCAGCGCCTCGAGGTCGGACCGGCGGATCGTGACAGCCGACAGCGCCATCCCTTCGGAGGTCGGCACGATGCGAAACGTCTCGACGGAGGCGGGCATGACCTGCGCCATGGCCCGCGCCGCGCGCCCCACCGCATTTGTCGTGGACAGATACCGGGTGTTCAGGAACCGCAACTCCGCCTGCGTCGGCGTCACCGACAGCGCCTCGATGTATAGTCCGCTTTGCCGCAGCAGGGGCGCAAGGCGATCGCGCAACGTCAGGGTCGCGGAGGGGGCGGCTGCCCAATCGGTCGCATAAGCGGCAGGATCGGACGTACGGCTTGGGCGCGGCTGGATCGGGCGCGGGGCGGGTTGGCGCATGTCCGTGACCGGGCGTTTCGGATTCAGCTGAAGCTGCGCCGAGATCCCGATTTCAGAGCCGTAAAGATAGTAGGCTCCCAGCCGCAGCGCTTTCGAATACTGGTACTCCGCCCCAAAGTTGAAGCGCGACGTGCGTGTGAACACCCCGCGTTGCGCGGCCTCGGGCAGGTAGGCATCAGACGAATATTCGGCCTTTACGCCGAAGGTGTCGTTGATCTGCCACTCCACCCCGCCGAACGGGGCGGCAGGGCCACGGAACCATTGATCGACCGAAAACGATCCACCCGTTTCGTTGGGGTTGAACGTCGGGCGTTCGGTGCCGAACGGGTTCCCGATGCTGCCGGAACTGCCAAGCCGCCCCCACCCCAGACCCGCGGTGACGCGCACCGTGCCGGGCAGCCGCGCAGCGCCGATTCCCGGCGTCGCAAAGGATTTGCTGGCGACGACGTATTCGCCCGCGTTGATCCCTGTTCCGGCAAAATCCTGAAGTCCGACGGTGACCGCAGGCCAGATCCGGCTTTCGCGATTGAGCAGGAAACGCACGTCGAAATTGCGATCGCGGTAGGTCTCGAACCCATCGGAGTTCCAGTCCTGAATGCCGACATAGCGGAAGCTCGCGGTGATCCGGGGGGTCGCCTGAAAGCTCAGCGTGTTGCGTGTGATCCCGCCAAAGCTCGACACCGACAGGACAAGCTGCCCGTCCGGCAGGGCCTGCGCCTCCGGCATGTCGACCAATCCGGGCAGGCCGTAGAAGTTGAGGCTGGGCTGATCCGATACGGGATAGATATCACCGCCGGATTGCGCCATTGCCCCCGTCCCCGCCCCAAACGCAAGGCCAAGCGGCACCGCCACCGGAATGAGCCGTTTCAGAGCGTGCAGCACGAGTGTCACCTTTCAACAGCCTGATGTTCCACCTGTTAGTGCCCCGCCGCGCGCGTCAGATCAACGCAACCAAGCGCGTAACGCAGGCGGAGATCGGCCAATCGCGGCTTTTGGGTGACAGGTGTTGCCCACGGCCGGGTTGCTCCACGCGGTCGAAGTTCCGGATCGATCACCGCCGATGGGGTGTCATCCGCGCACGGCGTGACGTTCCTGGGCCGGCAAACGGCTGGCGTTGAACCCTTCGACCCAGCGCATGACCACGTCACGGGCCATCACCTCGTCGCTGGCGACGAATGCCTCGCGCAGTCCGCGCAGGGCCGTGGCGATCTCGATCTCCGACAACGCATCCTCGCGCGCCGAGAATATCTTGGGGTGCCGCGTTGCCACGAGATCGCCCGACAGCGTCAGCTCCTCGGTCAATTTCTCGCCCGGGCGCAGGCCGGTGATCCGGATCTCGATATCGCCATCCGGGTGCGTATCGTCACGCACGGTGTAACCGGCGCTTTCAATCACTTGCCGGGCCAGGTGCATGATCGGAACAGGCTTGCCCATATCCAGCACAAAGACCTCGCCGCCCTGCGCCAGCGACCCGGTCTGCAACACCAGCTTGACGGCCTCCTGGACAGTCATGAAATAGCGCGACACCGACGGGTCGGTCACGGTCAGGGGCCCGCCGCGGGTCACTTGGTCCTGAAACAGCGGGATCACCGACCCCGAAGACCCAAGCACATTGCCAAAGCGCACCATGGTGTAGATCGGGCCCTTACCCACCGGAATCCGCTGCGCAATGTCCTGCACCACGAATTCGGCCAGTCGTTTCGACGCGCCCATCACATTGGTCGGGCGCACGGCCTTGTCCGATGACACCAGGATGAAACGCTCCACCCCGGCCTTCGCCGCCTGCTGCGCCAGCGTCTGAGTGCCGAACACGTTGTTGACCAACCCCGAGAGCGGATTGCTTTCGACCAGCGGCACGTGCTTGTAGGCAGCGGCGTGCAACACGACCTGAACGCCATGCTCGTTCATCACCTTGCGGACCTGGCGACTGTCGGTGACGGATCCCAGGATCGGCACGATCTCGATCGTTGTTCCCTCGGCCAGTTGACGCAATTCCATGTCGACGTTGTACAACGCCAGCTCGCTCAACTCGTACAAGACCATCTTGCTGGGCCGGCAATCGAGCACCTGGCGGCACAGCTCCGACCCGATGGACCCGCCCGCCCCCGAAATCAACACGACACGATCTTCGTAGCAGCCAACGCTCTCGCCCAGGGATTCTTCGACCTCGGCCCGGTTCAGGAACTTGTGCGACGAGACCGGCTTGAGCTTGTCGACAAGCGCCTCTTCGCCAATCAGCTGGGCAAAGGACGGCAGGGTCTGCACCTCCAGTCCCATCTTCTGCAACCGCCGCGCGATCTGAGCCTGCTTGGGCGGGCTGACCGATGGTATCGCCAAAAGGACGCGATCGATCTTGTAGGTCTTCACGATCTCGGAAATTCGCGCCGGGGCGAACACCGGCAATCGCGCAACGGTCAGCCCCTGCAAGGCGCGGTTGTCATCTACGAATGCGACCGGTTCGATCGTCTCGTGCCCCCGCAGGGCCGATGTCAGTTGCATGCCGGTCGTTCCGGCACCGTAGATCAGCACGCGAAAACGTGGCGCCGACCGGCGGTAAATCGCCAGCAGCACCTGAAGCAGGATCGTCCGGCTGATGACCGAGAACAGGAAGAAACTGACGCCGAACACGAAGTGGACGCCAAGCGGCAGGTCCAGCCCGGCAATCGACGAAAAGACGACCGATGCGAGGACAAGGCAGCCTGAAAACACCGCTGTTTGCCCGATGGCACCGGTTTCATAGGAATTCAGGCGAACCGCGCAGATGCCCAGGTACATCGACGCCCCGATGGTCGTTGCCACCATGTAAGGTAATACCGGCAGATAGTGGATCATCGTCGCAAAGGCGTTTTCAGGAAGTGTCTGAACGGCGAACGCAAAGGACAGGGCAAAGACGACAAGCGCCGTATCCAACAAGAGCATGATCGTTCGCTTTTGCCGCGGAGACAGCGACTTAATAATACTCAACATTCAAATCGCCCTCAATTGGCGTCCATCGACCAACAGCCTTTGACAAAGCACTCGCGGCTAGCGTCGGGAACCTGAACCAGCCGAAAACATGGTGCCTCAGGCGCTTTCCCGTCCAATAGGCAGCCTAATATAGCATGGGTGCCGAAAAAAATAGCAGAGTCTGCTCCGAGCCGGGGATCGGAAGAAACCCGCCGCTATTTGCGAACCGATCGCCGCTTCTGGCTGCTTTTTCGACGAAACAGGTTTCCGATGGTCTGGAATACAAGGTCAAAGTCGTAGCACGTGCTTTGATGGCGCTGATAGATCAGGTCAAGACGTGCTTTGCGCGGAACGCAGATTCGGGTGTAGATATCATCGGTTTCCGCAGCGGTCTTGCACCGTTGCAACAGGGCGTCCTCGTGCTTGTGGAATCGGATCGTGGCCAGCCCGGTCACGCCCGGCCGCGATTTCAGCACCTCGTCGTAGATGTCGGGGAACCGCTCCACGTATTCGCGCAGCGGCGGGCGTGGCCCGACAAAGCTCAGGTCGCCTTTCAGGATGTTCCAAAGTTGCGGGAATTCATCCAGTCGCTTGGCGCGCAGCCAGCGGCCTGTCGGCGTGACCCGAGCCGACTTGTCGCCGCCAGACACGCCCTGATCCTCTGGAACCACGGTCATCGTCCGGAGCTTCCAAAGGTTCAAGGGTTCGGTCGGCGTCTTCATCCGCTCCGCCACGTAAAACAGCGGCCGCCCCTCGCGCCACCAGATATACCCCAAAAGCCCAATCAAGATCGGCCCCAGGATCACAACCAGCAGGCTGGCGAAAAACAGATCGAACAGGCGTTTGCGCAGGGTCATGGCTCTCTCGGGTTCAAGGGACCGTTCAAGACACGGCGCCACTCTGCCACCAAATTCAACGGGTCGCTGTCTTCTGGCGCAAGCGGCACCAATTGCGCAAGCCGTTGCGTGGACAGCGAGACATCGGGAATGGCGCCGGCGATTGCGGGGCGCGGTGTCCACGGCAGGTCGGCGGCTGACAAAATCGCGCCCATCTCCACACTGCCGGGCGCGGCGACGTTCAATGTCGCCGGCATGTGGCGAGCCGAGTGCCGCGCCAACATCGCCAGAACACGCGCCAGCGTGATCGGTCCGATATAGCTGCGCCGCGGCGTGGACCCGTCCGGGAATCGGTCGATCTCCATCCCGCTGCGCCACCCCGCCAGAATGGCATCGGCCCCCGCGACGTTGCCGATGCGCAGCGCCGTCACCGGATGGCCGAGATCATGCCCCAGCCGCACCGCCGCCCGTTCCATCGCATGTTTGGCCTTGCCGTAGGGCGACAGCGGCGCGCAGGGCCGGTCTTCATCCAGTATTCCGCCCGCGGCACCGTACACCGCCGCGGAAGAGGCAAGGAACACACGACCGGCGCCCGCCCGCGCCGCGGCCCGCACGACCGCAAGCGCCAGATCGGTATTCAGGCTCATGGCAGCCCCGTCGCCGGCGGCCTGTGCCGGTGTGATCCCCGACAGGCAGACGACCGCGCCCGCATCGCTCAGGGCAGCCTCCAGCGCCGCGGCGTCCCGCAACAGGTCGAACGCCATCCGGCCATCCGCACCATCGCGGCTGTGCCACAGCGCAGGCGACCCGCCAGGCCAGGCCGGGCGCAGCAGTCGCCCCAGCCGTCCGGAACTGCCGAGCAACACTGTTCTGCCGATTTTCGCGGGATCGCCCGAAATCATTGACCCGCTGTCCGCAAGGAGTATCTTTCGACCAAAACCGTGCCGACGACGGTAGCCGGGATCCAGGGCAGGCTTTTCATTTGCTGTCTCATGCTGTCAATTGGCTTTCATCCGTCCGGGGGCACCGGCATTGTAATACAGAGCAGGCGACCCGATGATCAATATCCTGAAACACGCAGTCGGCATTGTCGCCATCGCCGCCTTGTCCGGATGTGTCAGCTTGCCACGCGGTGCGGCCGTCGAGTCGGAAATCCTCAAGTCCGCGGACGACGTCGATGCCGATTTCGCGATCTACCCCGTGACACGCAGCTTCCTGCCCAGCGTGGCACAGTGGCCGCGCACCGGAGAGCCGCATCGCCAGTGGATCGCCGGCAGCCGGGGATCCGACGAACAGGTGATCCGCGCGGGGGATACGATCGACCTGCAGATCTGGGACAGTGGCGAGAATTCGCTGTTGACCAGCACCGAGCAACGCGTCGCCAACATGCAGGCGATCCGCGTATCGACCAGCGGCACGATCTTTGTTCCCTATGTCGGCAAGGTCAACATCGCCGGTCGTACGCCCGACAGCGCGCGGCAGGCGATTCAGCGCAGCCTCGAAGCCATCGTTCCCTCGGCGCAGGTGCAGTTGAGCCTGATCGAGGGGCGCAGGAATTCCGTTGATCTGGTGGGCGGCGTATCGCAGCCGGGCAGCTATCCGATGCCGGACCAGAACTATACCGTTCTCAGTCTGATTGCAGATGCCGGAGGCGTCCGCGACGCGCTCAACAATCCGCAGGTGACGTTGCTGCGCGGCGGGTCGATCTACGGCACATCGGTAGAGACCCTGTTCGAGAACCCGGCGCTGGATACGCGGCTGCGCGGCGGCGACAAGGTCATCATCGAAAAGGACGACCGCTATTTCCTGTCGCTTGGCGCTACGGGCAAAGAGGCGCTTCATCTGTTCACCAGGGACAAGGTCACAGCGCTCGATGCCCTGTCGATCATTGGCGGGGTGAACGATGCACGCGCGGACCCAAAGGGAATCCTGATCCTGCGCGAGTACCCCGCCGACGCAGTCCGGCCCGGTGTCCGTGGCCCACGCCAGACGCGGGTGGTCTTTACCCTTGATCTGACGACCTCGGACGGTTTGTTTTCAGCCCGCAAGTTCGACATCTATTCCGGCGACCTGGTACTGGCAACCGAAAGCCCGATCACGAATGCCCGCACCATTCTGGGGCTCGTGGGATCGGTCTTTGGCGTGGCCAACACGCTGAACAACTCGACAAACTGATCGGGCAGGCGCGGCGCGCCGGGCTGCGGGATGCGCCGCGTGGCTACCCCGGCAGGGCCATCCGCTTGTCGGCGGGCACCAACGCGTTGATCTGTCGGATATGTTCGGGCAGACAGGCCGACACGAAGTCATAGTGTTCGACCACATGCGCCCGCGCCGCCGGACCAAGGTGGGCATAGTCGGCGGGCCGCTCCAGCACATCGACCACCTGATCGGCCAAGGCCGCGGGATCAAAGAAATCGACCAGCAATCCGGTCTTGCCATGCGCCACGGCCTCGCGCACGGGCGCCACGTCGGACGCGATGATGGTGGCCTCCATCGACATCGCTTCCAGCAGCGACCAGGACAGTACGAAGGGCATCGTCAGGTATATGTGACACCGGCTGATCTGCACCAGCCTGCAAAATTCGGGATAGGGAATTTGCCCCAGGAAATGCACCCTCTCCCAGTCGACGCGCGCGCCGACCTCCTTTTCCATCTGTCCGCGCAGCCCTCCGGGGTGGGTGCTCTTGCCGCCATAGGACACGTCGTTTCCGCCCAGCACCAGGACCCGCGCATTCGGCCTGCGTTCGAGAATGTCGGGCAAGGCGCGCATGAACACGTGAAATCCGCGCGTCGTCTCGAGGTTGCGGGCGATATACGTCACGATTTCGTCGTCGCGCGTCAGCGGCCGGTCCAGACGCCCCAGTGACAGCTGCGCCTTGGGGTCGGGGCGCAACAGATCGGTGCGGATACCGTCGTGGCACACATACATCTTGTCGTGGAAAGCCTTTGGAAACCGATCGCGCTGCCAATAGGTCGGACACTGTCCCAGATCGACGGTTTCGATATTGGCCAGCGGCACGGCATTGCGCGCACGCAGCAGGAACGGCGCATGTTCCGATACCGGCTCTGCGGGATCAAAGCCCACCGGACCGCCCTTGGTGCTGTAGTAATACTCGAAAAAGCCGATGATCGGCACGTCGGGCCATATCTCCTTGAAAAAGGTAAGCTCCCCCCATCCGACGTGCCCGATGACGATGTCGGGCCGAAAACCCTCGTCGCGCTCCAGCGTCCGTGCCGCCATCGCGGCGCCAAAGCCTGATCCCGCGGCCTCCTCCCAGACCTTGGACAAGCCATAGGCGGCCTTGTCGGGGCGATGGTGCGGCGCGTAGATAATCGTGCGGACGCCGGGGATCTTCGGCGGATTGCGGCGCTGGGTCAGAAAAACGATCTGGTGGTCCTGATGCTGCACCAGCCATTGCACGAACTCGCGGTACTGCCCCGGCATATTCTGGTGCACAAACAATATCTTCATGACGCGGCCTTACTCTCGCGGCCCGGTGTTCGGCCGCGTGACCAGATAACCCCGGATACCGCCGCTTGGCAAATCCCGCATCAGCGGCCTTTCCACACCGGGTCGCGTTTCTCCGCAAAGGCGCGGGCGCCCTCGACCTGATCCTCCGAGGAATAGAGCCGGTCGACCGTCGCCAGTTGCCGTTTGGTGATGCGGTTCATCGCGTCCTGAAACTTGGCGTCCTCCGCATCGCGCACGATCTCCTTTATCGCGGCATAGACCAGCGGCGGACCCGAAGCGAGCAACCGCGCCAGGTCCCACGCACGATCCATCAGTTTTTCACCGGGCACGATTTCGTTCACAAGGCCCCAGCCCTTGGCCTCCTCGGCGTCGAACCACCGACCGGTCAGCAAAAGCTCCATCGCGATGTGATAGGGGATGCGCTTGGGCAGCTTCACCGACGCGGCGTCGGCCACGGTGCCAGACCGAATTTCCGGCAAGGCGAATGTCGCATGATCCGCGGCCAGGATCATATCGGCGCTCAGCGCCAGTTCCAGCCCGCCCCCACAGGCGATTCCGTTGACCGCGGCGATGACCGGCTTGTTCATGCCGCGCAGTTCCTGCAGCCCGCCAAAACCACCAACGCCGTAATCCCCATCCACCGCATCGCCATCGGCCGCGGCCTTGAGATCCCAGCCGGGACAAAAGAACTTGTCCCCCGCGCCGGTGACGATCGCGACCCGCAGGTCCGGATCATCCCGAAACCCGGCAAACACATCGCCCATCACCCGCGAGGTCGCGAGATCGATCGCGTTGGCCTTTGGCCGGTCCAGCGTCACTTGCAAAATCGCACCGACGCGCGTGGTCTTGATGGGGCTCATGTTTTTTCGGTCCTTTCCGGTATCGTCACGATCAGGGCGTCCGCCGCGATCGCATCATCGGGTGTGCAGATCAACGGATTGACCTCAACCTCGCTGATGTGATCGCGGCGTGCAATCACACAGGCCTGCACGGCACGGATCGCGGCCAGCACGGACGGCATATGGGCACGGGGTTTACCCCGATACCCCTCCAACAACGGAAAGATCCTCAGCCGCCGCAACGCCGCGGTAATCTGCGCATCCGACGCCGGAATCAAAAGCGATTGCGTATCCTGCCACAATTCGGTCAGCACCCCGCCCGCACCAAGGGTCAGCACGAAACCATGCGCGGGATCATGCGTGACACCGATCAGCAGTTCGGCCACCGGGGCCGGCACCATTTCCTCGATCAGGAAATGATCGGCCCGCATCGTGGCCGCGGCATGCGGCAGATCGTCGTGGTCGAGATGCAGACGCACAGCGCCCACCTCCGATTTATGCGCGATCCCCTGTGCCTTGAGCGCAAGCGGCGGCACCAGGTCCGCCGCGACACTCGCCACTTCGAAAGCGGTATGGGCCGCACGCCCGCGCGGAATATGCAGCCCGCAGCCATGCAGCACGGCTTTCGCCGCGCCTTCGGTCATTTGCACGCCGGCGCGCGCGGGCCCCGCGACCAGCGGCGGCTGCGGATCCGGCGGGCCGATCGTGCTGGCCGCCTCCGCCGCCGCGATCGCTTCGGTCAGACCGCACAAGGGCACGACCCCGCCCTGCATCAACAGCCGCGCGACATCCGGCGGCATCAGTTCAGGCAGGGTCGACACGACCGCCACGGCACGGCCTGACAGCGCCCGCACGGTCAGCGCCGCCTGCGTCGCCGACGCCCAGTCGTCCGCATTGGTGTGCGGGTAATCCACGATGATCAGGGTCAGACCGATGTGCTCCGCGGCCATGGGTGCCCAGGCCTCGGTCATACGGGCGGCATCGTTCCAGATATAGGTATGATAATCCAGCGGATTGGACAGCGCGACCATCGGGCCCAACGCCGCGCCCAGCGCGCGCCGTTGCGCATCGGTGAGCGGCGGAAAGCTGACGGCGCGTCCCAGCGCGGTATCCGCCGCAAGACTGGCCTCGCCGCCGGAGCAACTGATCGACGACAGCGTGGGCGCGTCAAGCGGCCCGGCAACATGCAACAGCTTGAGCGTCTCGAGAAAGGTGGGCAAGTCGCGCACCTGCGCCATCCCCAATCTGGCCAGCAGCGCCATAGCGCCCGATGCGCTGCCCGCGAGCGACGCAGTATGCGACAGTGTGGCGGTTTTCGCCTGGTCGGACAGCCCCACTTTCAACGCGACAAGCGGCACAGCCCGTGCATGCGCCGCCACGGCCAGATCGTGCCATTCGGCGACGTCGCCGAACCCTTCGATGTGCAAACCGATCGCTGTCACGCGATCGTCCTCCAACAAGGCGCGGGCGATCTGCGCCTGGCTGGTCTGGGCCATATTTCCGCAGGTCACGACATAGGCAATCGGCAGGCCCCTCTTTTGCATTGTCAGATTGATCGCGATGTTGGAGCTTTGCGTCAGAATGGCCACACCGCGATCCACCGGTACGCAGCCGTGCTGATCGGGCCACAGCAACGCCCCATCCAGCGCATTGATGAAACCATAGCAATTGGGCCCGAGGATCGGCATTCCGCCTGCCGCCGCAACCAGCCGCGCCTGCAGGTCCGTGGCACCTGAATCTTCTGCCGCACTTTCGGAAAACCCGGATGCAAAACACACGGCGCCTCCCGCGCCCATCGCCGACAGGGTCGCAACCGTGTCGATCGTTGCATGGCGGTTGACACCCACAAAGGCGGCATCGGGTGCTCCCGGCAGATCGGCGAGCGATCGCACGGTTGCGACCCCCTCGACGTCCTCACGGGCCGGGTGGACCACCTGCAACGCCCCTTCGAACCCCATGCGTCGCGACTGGAGGATGATCTGCCGACACCAGGCCCCACCGCCGATGACAGCGATAGAGGAGGGCCGCAGCAGTCTGGACAGGTTGCGCATCATGGCAGATCTCCCTCGAGAAAAGATATCCTGCCTCCGGCGGGGATATTTTTGAACACAAGAAGAAAGGATTTGTTAAACATCTCGTGCGATCCTGCAGCGGCAGTACAGGCGGGGACGCCGATGACTGCAACATGAGAAGAGGCACCACGTGTCTTGCTCGAAGCAGAAGGGGTCGTCACACTCCTTCTGCTTCTTTTGTTCATAAATATCCCCGCCGGAGGCATAGACTCTCTTACGCTCCCAACGCCCGCAGCAGATCGCGGCTGATGATGTGGCGCTGAATCTCCGAAGTGCCGTCCCAAATCCGTTCGACCCGCGCATCCCGCCAGAACCGCTCGAGCGGATAGTCATCCATCAACCCCATGCCGCCATGAATCTGAATCGCGGCATCGGTCACACGTGCCAGCATTTCAGAGGCGTAGAGTTTGGCGCTCGCAATCTCGCGGTTGGCTGGCAGGCCCTTGTCCAGCCTGTCTGCCGCCGCCAAGGTCAGCAGATCGGCCGCATCGATTTCGGTGATCATGTCGGCCAGTTGGAAACTCACACCCTGGAACTTGCCGATCTTCTGGCCGAACTGCTCGCGCGTCGCGGCATGATCCAGTGCATAGTCGAACACGCGCCGCGCGCGCCCCACGCTCATCGTCGCCACCGTGATCCGCGTTGCATAAAGCCATGTGTTCATCACCTCGAACCCGCCATCGACCTCGCCCAGCACCTGCGCGTCGGGCAGGCGGCAATCGTCGAAATCGAGGATCATGTTCTTGTAGCCCCGGTGACTGACCGATTTGTACCCATCGCGAATGGTGAACCCCGGCGTGCCGCGATCCACCAAGAACGCAGTGATCCTTTTCTTCGGTCCCTTCGGCGTCTGGTCCTCTCCGGTCGCGAAGAACACGATGACGAAATCGGCGTGATCCGCGCCCGAGATGAAATGCTTGGTGCCGTTGACGACCCAATCGCCGCCATCGCGCCGGGCGGCACAGGTCATGCTGCGCACATCCGACCCGGCCCCTGGTTCGGTCATCGCCAGCGCATCCATCCGTTCGCCGCGCACGGCAGGCATCAGGTAGCGGTCCACCTGGTCGCCTTCGCAGGCCATGAGTATATTCTGCGGCCGGCCGAAGAAGTGATTGAGCGCCATCGACCCGCGCCCCAGTTCACGCTCCACCAGCGCGAATTCCAGGTGACCCAGCCCGGCGCAACCCACGCTTTGCGGAAAGTTGCAGGCATAAAACCCCAATTCTATGGTCTTGCGCTTGATCTCGTCGGCAATCTCCCGCGGCACCTCGCCGGTGCGCTCGACCAGTGCTTCGTGGGGATAGATCTCTTTCTCGACAAAGCTGCGGACGGTCTCCGCGATCATGTGGTGCTCGTCGCTCAGGCCATAGGTCATCACTGCTGTCTTTCGGTCTGGTGGTCGGATTGGATCGGGTCGCTGCGCCTAGCTGGCGTAATCGGAGTTCTCGCGGTCGAGGATGGCTTTCAATTCGGCCAGGTGGCGCGCGTCCTGTTCGGGGTAATCTTCAAGCTCTTGCGCTGTCTTTTCCGCGATATCGTCAGGCAACACGCGAAGCGGCTGACCGGTCTGCAGCGCACGGATATAGGTTTCAGCCGCACGTTCGAAGTAATAGAGCCTGTTGAACGCATCCGCGACCGTGCGTCCGATAACGAGCACGCCGTGATTGCCCATGATCATAACCTTTTTTCGCGGATCGGTCAGCAGCCCCGCACAGCGCGCGCCCTCATCCTCGAACGCAAGGCCGCCATAGCCGTCGTCGATCACGTAGCGGTTGAAGAACGTGGCGCAATTCTGGTCGATCGGCGGAAGGCGGCTGTCGGCGAGCGAGGCGAGCACAGTGGCAAAGATGGAATGGACATGCATGACACACCGCGCATGGGCGCAATGCCGGTACACCCCGCCGTGCAAGCCCCAAGCGGTTGGATCCGGTGCGCTGGGCCCTGACAGCGTTTCGGGATCGCTCGCATCGACCTCGATCAGGTCGGATGCCTTGATCCGGCTGAAATGGGTCTGGTTGGGGTTCATCAAGAACCGTGTGCCGTCGTCGTTTACCGCCAGCGAGAAATGGTTCGCCACCGCCTCGTGCATATTGAGCCGTGCAGTCCAGCGAAACGCGGCGGCCAGATCGACCCGCTCGGGCCAATGGTGCAGGTTGGGACGAATGTCAGTTACGGTCATCGCAAAGCCTTTGATGAAGGGTCACCGCCAGCACAGCACGCGGCGCGGCGGTTGACGAGGGAAAACTGAACTCTGCTCAGGTTTTACCGCCCGGCTCCGTCGCAGCGAAGGGGTCACGCCCGACGCTGCAACGGGCGGCTGGCGACCCAGGCATAGCCGTTTTCGCACAAGATATACGCCTCGCGCAGGCCGTGCGGTTTATCGGTTGGTCCCTGTAAAACAGTCTCTCCTGCCCGTACTGCCCGCCTGGCGGCCTCGTCCGGATCGGTGTCGTACAGCCGGATCTCGACACCCGCGCCGCGTGGCGGGGTTTCGGGCAGCAGGCCAAGCAGCGGGTTGGAATGGTAGGTACGGTCCGCATGGATCTGGAACACGGCATCGCCGTAGCGCACAATCGCAAAGTCGTCCGAGACACGCTGCGGCGACAGGCCGAAGACGGCCGTCAGAAACGCGCATTCTCGCCGCACGTCCCGCACCAGGATATTCAACCCGATGCCTCTCAAACCGGCGCCGAACTCTTCGGCGCTGACTGTTTCGTAATCCATCTGCGTTCCCTTGCGTTCCACCGCTTGATCCTGCCTGTGGCGCATGCAACCGTGCGCCATGACGCGAATACCCTTTCCATCATGGCCGGACGTGGCCGCCGACCTGATCGGCGTGGCCACCGGGCGCAGCCACGCCGACACAGTGATCAAGGACGGCATCTGGGTCAACGTGCACACGCGCGAAGCGTTGCCGGCCCATAGCATCGCAATTCGTCACGGACGCATTGCCTGCGTCGTTCCCGATGCCAGCCATTGCATCGGGCCCGCGACGGTCGTGATCGACGCTGCCGGGCGCTACATGATCCCCGGGCTTTGCGACGCGCACATGCATATCGAAAGCGGCATGCTGACCCCGGCGGAATTTGCCCGCGCGGTGATCCCGCACGGCACCACGTCGATGTTCACCGACCCCCACGAGATCGCCAATGTACTGGGTCTGGCCGGTGTGCGGATGATGCATGACGAGGCGTTGATGCAGCCCATCAACATATTCACGCAAATGCCATCTTGTGCGCCATCCGCTCCGGGGCTGGAAACGACCGGATTCGAGATCACCGCGGAGGACGTCGCAGAGGCGATGTCATGGCCCGGCGTCATCGGGCTTGGCGAAATGATGAATTTTCCGGGCGTCAGCAACGCGGACCCCAAGATGCTGGCCGAAATCGCCGCGACCCAAAAGGCGGGCAAGACCGTGGGCGGGCATTATGCCTCGCCCGATCTGGGGCCCGCCTTTGCCGGCTATGTCGCGGGCGGCCCGGCCGACGATCACGAAGGCACCTGCGAGGCCGACGCCATCGCCCGCGTCCGGCAGGGCATGCGGTCGATGATGCGGCTGGGATCGGCCTGGTACGATGTCGAAAGCCAGATTACCGCCGTCACGGAAAAGGGCCTCGATCCGCGAAATTTCATCCTCTGTACCGACGATTGCCACTCCGGCACGCTGGTCAACGAGGGCCATATGAACCGCGTCGTCCGGCACGCCATCGCCTGCGGATGCGACCCGCTCGTGGCCTTGCAGATGGCCACGATCAACACCGCCACTCACTTCGGGCTTGAACGCGAGATCGGATCGCTCGCACCGGGGCGACGGGCCGATGTGATCCTCACCCCTGACCTTGAAACGCTCGTGGTAGAGACTGTTATCGCGCGCGGACAGATCGTGGCCCGGAACGGCCAGTGCCTTGTCGATTGCCCACATTATGACTGGCCCGGCAGCGCACGCGATACGGTCCACATTGGCAAGACCCTTGCAGCAGCGGATTTCGCCGTTCGCGCCCCCGACGGCGCCAACGCGGTGCGCGCCAACGTGATCGGCGTCGTCGAAAACCAGGCTCCGACCAAGGCCATGCAGTTTGAATTGCCGGTGACCGATGGCCGCGTGCAGGCCACCGGCGAGGTGTGCCAGATCGCGCTAGTCGAACGGCACCGGGCGACGGGCGGCGTGACCAATGCGTTCGTATCAGGCTTTGGGTATCAGGGCCGGATGGCGATGGCATCGACGGTTGCGCACGACAGCCATCACATGATCGTCGTGGGCACCGATGCGGATCAGATGGCGTTGGCCGCGAACCGGTTGGCGCAGGTCGGCGGCGGGATCACGGTGTTCAAGGACGGTGTGGAACTTGCGCTTGTTCCGCTGCCCATTGCGGGGCTGATGTCGGACAGCCCGGCGCGCGATGTCGCGGCACAGGCCGATGCGATGATGCAGGCGATGCGCGACTGCGGTTGCACGCTCAACAACGCCTATATGCAACATTCGTTGCTTGCGCTGGTCGTCATACCGGAACTGAGGATATCGGACCTTGGTCTTGTCGATGTCCGGTCGTTCCAATTCATCCCTTTGTTAGAGCCTGTTTCATGAACACAATCCTGACCCCTGACAGCCCCGGCGCAACAGAATTCCACGATGCCGGCGACGCCGTTGCACGGCTTGAGGCGCTGTATGCGCAAGCCACCGGCTTTTTGTGCGCGCATTTCGCTTCGGCCATGGACAACGGCGCGCCCCATGCGCGCGTGCGGGCCTTTTATCCGCAGGTTAGGTTCACGACCGAAACCTATGCTCAGGTCGATACCCGCCTGTCCTTCGGGCATGTGTCTTCGCCCGGCACGTTTTCGGCCACGATCACCCGGCCCGATCTCTTCCGCAGCTACCTCAAGCAGCAGATCGGCCTGCTGATCGAAAATCACGGCCAGCCCGTCGTCGTCGAACCATCCGACACACCCATTCCGGTGCATTTCGCCGTCGCCAACGACACCAGCATCACCGTTCCACAGGAAGGTGTGGCGGATTTCACGCTGCGGGATGTGTTCGACGTGCCCGACCTCAGCACCACCAACGACGACATCGTCAACGGAACCTATGTCCCAAATGGCGACGCGCGCCCTCTGGCGCCCTTTACGGCGCAGCGGGTCGATTATTCGCTGGCGCGCCTTGCGCATTACACCGCCACCGATGCCAGCCATTTCCAGAACCACGTGCTGTTCACGAACTACCAGTTCTACGTCTCCGAATTCGAAGCCTACGCGCGCCAGCAACTCGACACACCGGCCAGCGGATACACCTCCTTCGTGTCGACCGACAACGCCGAGATCACGGCCGGTGATGCGCCGCTTCCGGTCACGCTCAAGACACCACAGATGCCGACCTATCACCTCAAACGCGCCGACGGGTCCGGGATCACGCTGGTCAACATCGGCGTAGGTCCGTCGAACGCCAAGACCGCGACCGACCACATCGCGGTTCTGCGCCCGCATGCCTGGCTGATGGTCGGCCACTGCGCCGGACTGCGCAACAGCCAGGCGTTGGGCGATTTCGTGTTGGCGCACGCCTATCTGCGCGAAGACCACGTTCTGGATGACGATCTGCCCGTCTGGGTGCCGATCCCGGCGCTGGCGGAAATCCAGATCGCGCTCGAGCAGTCGGTGGCGCAGGTTACCGCGCTGGAAGGCTATGAACTCAAGCGGATCATGCGAACCGGCACCGTGGCCACCATCGACAACCGCAACTGGGAATTGCGCGACCAGTCCGGCCCGGTGCAGCGGCTCAGCCAGTCCCGCGCAATCGCGCTCGATATGGAAAGCGCCACGATCGCCGCCAACGGCTATCGCTTTCGGGTGCCCTATGGCACGCTTTTGTGTGTCTCCGACAAACCTCTGCATGGCGAGTTGAAGCTGCCGGGAATGGCGTCGGACTTCTATAAAACGCAGGTTTCACGGCATTTGATGATCGGAATTCACGCGATGGAGCGGTTGCGAAACATGCCGTTGGAGCGTATCCACAGCCGGAAATTGCGATCGTTTGACGAAACGGCCTTCCTCTGAAGGGGAAAAACCGCAAAAAAACACTGTTTTGCGCATTAATCAGGCCACTATTCGTTGTGTTTGCACACAACATTCCGTTACATTCCGCGTGTGAGGCCCTATACATCGGGCGGACGAAGGAGAAAAAAAGATGGCAACCAAACCAATGACCAAAACCCAACTCGTCGCCGCACTGGCCGATGAAATGGGGTCTGACAAGAAAGCCGCAGGCGCCGCACTGGACGCGGTCTGCAACCTGATCACCCGCGAAGTGTCGGGCGGCGGCGCCGTGACCCTGCCCGGCGTCGGCAAGATCTACTGCCGCGAGCGCCCCGAGCGCATGGTGCGTAACCCTGCCACCGGCGAGCAATTCAAGAAAGACGCCGACAAGGTGGTCAAGATGACCATCGCGAAGGCATTGAAAGACAGCGTGAACGGGTAACACCGGCCACCATCACCGATTTAAAGGGGTCGCTCGCTGAGCGGCCCTTTTTTTGTCTCTCCCCTGCCCGCCCGCTGCCCGGAAAGTTCGAATTTTCCGGACCGGATTTTTCGAAAAATCCGCGCGCGCCACCCATGGCTTGCCCTTGGCGGGAAATTGCGAAAGGGTCTCGTGAACCCGAACCGGACGAGGCCCCAAATGGACATGCGCGCAATTTTCATGGGGCTTGCCTTTGCGATCATGTGGTCCTCCGCCTTCACTTCCGCCCGGATCATCGTGGCCGATGCCTCTCCCCTGCTGGCGCTGTCGCTTCGGTATCTCATATCGGGGTTGCTCGGCGTCGGTATCGCGCGCCTTCTGGGGCAAAGCTGGCGGCTTACCCCCGCGCAGTGGCGCGCGACGATTGTCTTTGGCATCCTTCAGAACGCCGTCTACCTGGGGCTAAATTTCGTGGCGATGCAAACCGTGCAGGCGTCGCTTGCCGCGATCATCGCGTCGACGATGCCGCTTCTCGTGGCGCTGGCCTCGTGGCTGGTTTTGCGCGAACGGCTGCGGCCCCTGGGAATTGCCGGGCTGATCGCCGGCCTGGTCGGTGTGGCGTTGATCATGGGTGCGCGGTTGCAGGGTGGCGTCGACCTTTACGGTGTGGCGCTTTGCGGTATCGGCGTCGTCGCGCTTACGATTGCAACCCTTTCGGTGCGCGGCGCGACATCTGGCGGCAATTTCCTGATGATCGTGGGGCTGCAGATGCTGGTTGGCTGCGTCACGCTCAGCCTTGCCACGGTGCTGTTCGAAACCCCGCGACTGAACCCGACCTGGCCGCTGGCTCTCGCGTTTGTCTACACGACACTGGTTCCCGGGCTTGCCGCCACATTCGTGTGGTTCTGGCTGGTGAACCGGGTCGGCGCCACCCGTGCCGCGACCTTTCACTTTCTCAACCCGTTCTTCGGTGTCGCCATCGCAGCGCTGTTCCTGGGCGAAGCGTTGGAGCCCCGCGACGTCCTCGGCGTCGTCGTCATTGCATTGGGCATTCTCGCGGTTCAGATCTCCCGACAGTCCAAAACCGCTGCTTTGCGTCGCGTTTGACCACCAAGACCCACCTCGGCACAGGCTAGACTATCCCACGAACACAAAGGTGGGATCATGCAACACACCCGCATACCGCAACTGGGGCCCCTGTGATGTCGGCCCCGGATGCGCCCAAACGCTACGCTTTTCTGCTGATCCCCGGCTATTCGCAGCTGGGCTTTTCCTGCGCACTCGAGGCCCTGTCACTGGCGAACCGCCACCCCTCGGGACAGCAATTCTATGCCTGGCGCCTGCTGAGCGAAAGCGGCGCGCCGGTTGCGGCCTATAACGGCGTGACCATGATGGTGGACGACACGCTGGTCGATCTTGCCCGCGACGAAACACTCGTCGTCTGCGCCGGTGAAAATGTGGGCAAGGGCAGCAGCAAGAAGGTCCTGAACTGGCTGCGTCGCGAGGTGCGCAAAGGGATGGATTTCGGTGCGCTGTCCAGCGGCACCTACGTTCTGGCCTGTGCCGGGCTGATCCGGGAAAAGCGCGTGACCACCCACTGGGAGTACAAATCCGCCTTGGCCGAGGTCCTGCCCGACGTGATCATGGAGGACAGCATCTTTTCCGTCGATGGCCGCGTTTTCACGTCTGCGGGCGGCGCCGCGTCGATGGACCTGATGCTATACCGGATCAAGGAAGACTACGGCATCGACCTTGCCACGTGGGTCGCGGATCAGATGGTCTATACCGACCCGCGCGTTCCGGGCCACGCACAGCGCATGTCGCTTCAACGCGGCACGCAGGTGCGCAATGCCAAGCTTGTTCTGGCGATGCAGATCATGGAGAACAACATCGAAGACCCCCTGACACCGGACGAGATTTCCGGTGTGGTCGGGCTCTCCACCCGGCAGCTTGAACGCCTGTTCGCCAAATACGTCGGCGTTTCGCCCAAGCGGCACTACCTGCATCTGCGGCTTGAAAAGGCGCGCAACCTGTTGCGGCAGACGGAACTGTCGGTGACGGACATCTGCGTGGCATGCGGCTTCAAGTCACTCTCGCACTTCTCGAAAAGCTACCGCGCGACCTATGGCATCAGCCCAGGCCATGAATCGACCGGCAACAAGCTGCTTTGGCGCGACGGCACCTAGGCTCTAGCGCGGCAAGACCGTCTCTATCTTGGTCCGGATGTCGCGCGACATCGGATTGGCGGACGACCCCCATGTCGCAACGACGGACCCGTCAGGCCCGATCAGCACCTTGTTGAAATTCCAGCGCGGTGCAAACCCTGTGTCGGTGGCCACCTGTCGGTAAAACGGATGCGCCGACGATCCCGTGATCCGCGTGATGTCCGTCATCGGCAGATCTAGGCCAAAGGTCAGTTCGCAAAACGCCTTTACCTCTTCCGCGCTGTCCAGTTCCTGCCGGAAATCATCTGACGGAACGGCCAGCACCACCAGACCACGGTCCCGGTAGGTATCATACAGCGCTTGCAGATCGGCATATTGACGCGTGAACGCGCATTGCGACGCGGTATTGACCACCAGAACCGGCCGCCCCGCCCAGTCGCCCGTGTTGAGCGTGCCACCGTCGATTGACGAAAACATGAACCCAGGCATCCCGGCCCAAGCCGCGGTTGCCGCCAAAACAGAAACCAGCGCTGCAAAGATACGTGCCATGATGACCCCCAATTCACTGCCGAATACGTCGTAACGCCGCGGGCGGATCACTGCACGCCCTCGTGATCGACTGAAATAGCCCCTTTTCATCAGGGGTCCACAGACCATTTAATAGGGCAAACAGGTAAAGGAGCATATCATGCCCAAATACGAGAAAACCGAGGACGCCATCGCCGCCTTGTCGCCCGAGGAATACCGCGTCACCCAGCAAAGCGGGACAGAGCGACCCGGCACCGGCAAGCTTCTTAACAACAAGGAGCCGGGGATTTACGTCGATATCGTATCGGGTGAACCGTTGTTTGCCAGTGCCGACAAGTATGAATCCGGCTGCGGCTGGCCCAGCTTTACCAAGCCGATCGAACCCGCCCATGTCAGCGAGTTGCGCGATGCCTCGCTTGGCATGATCCGTACCGAAGTCCGCTCGACCCACGGCGACAGCCACCTCGGCCACGTCTTTCCCGACGGACCACGCGACCGGGGCGGTTTGCGCTATTGCATCAACTCGGCCTCGCTGCGCTTTGTCCATCGCGACGACATGGAGGCCGAAGGCTATGGCGATTACATTGATCAAGTGGAGGACGTAGCATGAGCACTCACCACCGTGCCGTACTTGCAGGCGGTTGTTTCTGGGGCATGCAGGATCTGATCCGCAAACGCAAAGGCGTGATTTCAACGCGGGTCGGATATACTGGCGGTGATGTGCCCAACGCGACTTATCGCAACCACGGCACCCACGCCGAAGGCATCGAGGTCATCTACGACCCCGAAGTCCTGAGCTACCGTGAATTGCTGGAACTGTTCTTTCAGATCCATGACCCGACGACCTTGAACCGGCAGGGCAACGATCGCGGGCTCAGCTATCGTTCGGCGATCTATTACGTGGACCAAGATCAGAAGGCCGTCGCACTGGACACGATTGCCGATGTCGAGGCTTCGGGGCTCTGGCCCGGCAAGGTCGTGACCGAGGTCGAGCCGGTCGGTGACTTCTGGGAGGCGGAGCCAGAGCATCAGGACTATCTTGAGCGCATCCCCAACGGCTATACCTGCCATTTCCCGCGAGCCGACTGGGTGTTGCCAAAACGCGACGCAGCGGAATAGCAGTCCGGGGCGCGCGCGCGACGCGCGTCCCTACCCCACCGCGACCCGCGGCCGTCCCGATGCCTCGACTGTCACTTGCGCCTCGACAAAGACCTCTCGCGCTTCGACGCCAACGGTCTTGATGTCGCGAAGGACCGTCAGTTGAATATCCGCGGCTCCTGCGGCGACGGCCTCGGTCTGGGCTGCGTCCCGCAAGGCTGTCTCCAATCTTTGCAAGGCGCTGTGCTGATCGCCGAAATCCTCGGGGCCCGCATCAAGATGCACGCGATATTTCCCTTCGCTGGGCGAGGTCACCGTGCCGCTGCGCCGCATCGTCACCTGCCCCACCACCGCGCCGATCGCGTTGGCGACGCCCGCGTGCTCCGGCAAGATCATGTCCGTCCGCAACAATGCCCCCACCGCCGGATAATAGCTCGCCGCGGACGCGCCCAGACCGATCACCGGCACGTTCAACCCGGTATCGATGCGCAGGATTCCCGCGTGTCCGCCCAATCCACGTTGCATCAGGACATGTCGCGCCAGCTGCTCCGCCGGCAGACCGAAGGGCAGGTCCTCTTCCTCGAAAGCGGTCTCTAACAAGGCCAAAGCCGTTTGATGCGTCAATTGGTCAACGATGGTTCTGGCCACGACACGAGGATCCGTCGCCAGGGCGTTTCCGGCGCCTGTGCGTCTGCGGCCGAAGAGCGTCAGCGCCTTTTCCGCCGCCGACCTGTCCCATGCGTCCACCATGCCCAGAACATGGCTGGCGTCCGACGGCGTAACGCCGGCGATTTGCACCAATCCGCGCTCGACCAGTCGCTTCAGCGCCCCCTGTTCGATCCGGCTGCGCAGAATGTCGCCCAGCGGATGCACCTGCGATCCGATCCGCTCCAGCAGGGTTTCCTCTCGGGGTCCGATCCCTTCGCGGGTCTGCGCCTGCACCGCGCGCACGAACCGGCCGTCGTATTCCCCAGGCGTGGTGCCGCGCAATTGTGCATCCAACGCGCCGTATACCACGTCGGGCGCATCCCGCGCGACCAGGGATACAGGCAGCAAACGGCGCGGCCCCAGCGTGACCCCACCCTGCAACCCTTCGCTGATGAAATGCACCTCGCTGTCACCACCAAGGCCAGTCGTGCGCATCGCAACCGCCTCGACCATCGTGCGATATGGCCCGACACGCGCCCCGGCCGGATCGATGGTTGGCCGACCATCGCGCAACAGCGCCACATCCGTGGTCGTCCCGCCAATATCGCTGACCATCGCGAAATCCGCACCGGTCATCCAACGGGCTCCGACGATGGATGCTGCAGGCCCGCTTAGAATTGTCTCGATCGGTCGTGCACGGGCCTGCGCGCTGGAAATCAACGCACCGTCCCCCCGGACAACCATAAGCGGCGCCGTGATGCCAAGGCCGGTCAACGTCTGCTCCGCGCGCCCGATCAGGCCATCGATCATGCCGATCAGCCGGGCGTTCAACACCGCCGTCATTGCCCGCTTCGGCCCGTTCAGCTTGGCCGACAACTGGTGCGACGATGACACGGGGCGTCCGGTGATCTCGGCCACCAAAGCAGCGGCGCGCAACTCGTGCGCGGGGTTGCGGGTCGCAAACTGGCTGGCCACGGCAAAGCCGCTCACCGCGTCCTTATGTGCCTCTAAAAAGCGGAGCAGGGACAATTCATCCAAGGCCATCGCTTCGCCGCCCGCATGATCATGGCCGCCCGCGCAGACGATATAAGGGTCGCCCTTCATCGCCTCGCCCAAGCCATGCGCGGCCAGATCGCGTTCCTTGAAGCCGATATAGATCAGAGCCACGCGGCCGCCCTGCCCCTCGACCAGCGCATTGGTGGCCAGCGTGGTGGAGAGCGAGGCCATCGCGATATCGCCCGGCGTCACACCGGACCGCGCAAGCACCTCGCGCACAGCACCACCGACACCGATGGCCAGATCATGCCGGGTCGTCAGCGCCTTGGCCGAAGCGATCACCTGGGTTTCGTCGCGGATCAACACCGCATCGGTATAGGTCCCGCCCGTATCCACGCCCAACAGCAAACTCATCGGCCACTCCATTGCTTTCGAATATCGGTCTATCGAAATTCACGGCGCGATCCAGCCAATTTGCGTCATACCGGCGGCACTCTCCGGGCCGCCCAGCGCGCGGCGTCCGCAACCGCCGGGTCTGCATCCTCGGTCAGCGATTGCGCGACGGGCCGCAAAGATGCGCGCCCGGAATTGCCGATCGCATAGAGCACATTGCGGACGAAACGGTCTCGTCCGATCCTCTTGATGGGGGAGCCGGAAAACATCGCGCGAAATCCCGCATCGTCCAACCGCGCCAGGGTGGACAACTGCGGCGCCATCAACTCTGTCTTCGCGGTCAAACGCATGTCCCGCGCAGCAACGGCGAATTTGTTCCAGGGGCATATCGCCAGGCAATCGTCACAGCCGTAAATCCGGTTGCCCATACGCCCGCGCAAGTCTTCGTCGACCGGCCCTGTGTGTTCGATCGTCAAGTACGAAATGCACCGCCGTGCATCCAATCGGTAGGGCGCGGGAAACGCATCGGTGGGGCAGATATCCAGACACGACCGGCAGGACCCGCAATGGTCGACCTCCGCGGGGTCCGGGGCCAGGTCGAGCGTGGTGAAAACAGACCCTAAAAAGGCCCAATTGCCCCATTCACGGCTCAGCAGGTTGGTGTGCTTGCCTTGCCAGCCCAGCCCGGCGGCCTGGCCCAACGCCTTTTCCGGCACGGGTGCCGTATCGACAAAGACCTTCACTTCGCAGGGGGCCTGCGCGATAAGCCAACGCGCCAGCCGCTTGAGCCGTTTCTTGACCACATCGTGGTAATCGCGCCCCTGGGCGTAAACCGAAATGGCGCCCGCCTCGGGATGCTCGAGAATCTCCAGCGGGTCATGTTCGGGCGCGTAGCTTTCAGCCAGCATGATCACCGACCGCGCTTGCGGCCAAAGCGCCGCGGGGTCGCCGCGCCAATGCATGCGCTCCGCCATCCACCCCATCTGGCCATGGTGCCCCGCCTCGACAAACGCCGCCAGCCGGTTCGGCACCTGTGGCACTGCATCCGGGCGGCACACACGGCATGCGACAAAGCCCATGTCGCGGGCCGCATCGACCAGTCGGGTTTTCAGATCGTCATCCATGCGGCACCCTGCCGACGAAACTCTTGCGGGTCGGATGGCACAGGGCCGTCGGTCTGACAGAGAGTTTAGAAATCGAGGTCATTGTAGTGGCGCGGCGGCGGAAAGCCCGGCACCTGATCGGCGAGAATTGATCGGAAGGCCGGCCGGGATTTGATTTTTGCATACCAATCCTTGACGACATCCGAGCGATTCCAATCGACGTCAGAAATGTAATCCAGCGATGACAGATGCGCAGCGGCCGCGAAATCCGCGAGCGTCATCGCATCGCCAGCCAGCCAGCGACGGTGATCCAGCAACCATGCCATGTAATCGAGGTGATACTTGATTGCCTTGGCGCCGTCCTTGACATTGCGACTGTCGGGAAATCCTTGACCCATGACCTTCTTGTTGACCCGCTCATACAGCAGTTTTGACGTCACCTCGTTGTGGAACTTGTCATCGAACCAGTTGACCAGGCGGCGCACCTCAAGCCGGGCTGCTGGATCGCTTGGCAACAACACGGGGTCGGGGCGGGTTTCTTCGATGTATTCGCAGATCGGCGCGCTTTCCGACATCACGATCCCGTCCAGCCGCAGCACCGGCACCTTGCCCGCCGGGTTGCGCCGCAGGAAATCGGGGTCCGCCTCCCAATAACGCTCCTCGACCAGTTCCACCTCGATCTTTTTCTCCGCAAGGCTCAGACGGACCTTGCGGCAAAATGGGGACAAGGGAACATGAAACAGGCGCGCCATCGGGGGTATCCGCTATTCTTGGGGTGTCGCCCTTCAATGCCTGTAAGCCGAAGCCAATTCAACTCTGGAAACAGTCCGCTCGTCCGTCCGCGCCGATTGTTGCCGCCCCTTCAAGTATCTGCCGCGCGCGCTTGCGCACATAAGATGACGGATCGCCGGCGGACCGTTTTTGCGGCGACGGAAGGATCGCGGCCAGGCGTGCGGCCTGCACATCGCTCAGTTGATCCGCCCGCACCCCGAAATAATGCTGCGCCGCCGCACTCACGCCGAACACGCCCTCATCGAACTCAGCCACGTTCAGATACACCTCTATGATGCGTCGTTTCGACCAGATCGCCTCGACGATCGGGGTCAGCAACGCCTCCATCGCCTTGCGGGTATAGGTGCGCCCATGCCACAGGTACACATTCTTCACTGTTTGCTGACTTAGGGTCGAAGCGCCACGAGTCCCGCCCTCTTCGATCGCCTTTTTTATCGCGGGAAGATCAAAGCCCCAGTGGTTGCAGAAATTTGCATCTTCTGCCGCGACAACCGCACGCGCCATGATCGGGGCGACATTGTCCAGCGGCACCCATGTCTGGGCCACCGCGCCCAAGCGGCGCTTTTCGGCCAGCATGTAGGCTGTTGTCGGCGGATTGATCAGCGCCCCCAAGACCACGGCCAGCACCGCAATCAAGAACACCGCCGACACAGCCCGCAGCGCCCAGCGCATCACCCAGCGGAGCGGACGCAGCCGCCTTTCGGGCGCGGGCTTGGCCTTTGCCTTGGGTTTGGTCTTGCGCGCTTTGCCGGCTTTGCTCATGGCTCAGCTATAGGGGCCGGGCCGCGACGTTCCAATCCAAAAAGGCCGACGCGTTTGAGATCGCTCAAGGGTGTGGCATGTCACCGCCGCTATGGTCGGACTGCGACAGCCAGGGGATCGACGATGCAAACCAACGCGCTTCCTGCCTATGACGACACCGATAACCTCACGGGGTGTTGTCCCCGGTTCAAGCCGCACTGCTGGGACAATCAGCACCTTCATTTCGAGGACAAGCGTTTTCTGCGTGCCGTCACTCACAGCGCGATGCACATCCCGATCGATATGGGCAGGGTGTTTTCCCGCGTCAACACGCATATCGAGGACCAGGACGCCTATGACCCGGACGATTTCATCGTACTGAGCCGCGATACATCCGCCTGGAACAGCGAGCATTTGTTTTCCGTCTCCAAGCCGGTCGCGGGCGAGGAAATGACAACGCTGTCGGGCGATTTCATCACCCGCGTGTTCGAAGGAGCGTATCGCAAGGCCCGCGTGTGGCAATCCGAAATGCAAAAGGCTGTCGAAAAGACGGGCAAAACGCCCGGACAGGTCTGGTTCTTTTATACGACCTGCCCCAGGTGCGCCAAAACCTACGGCAAGAACTACGTGATCGGCGTTGCAGAAGTGGAGGACGCATGATGGACAGCAGTCTGAAAGAAAAGATCATCGACATCATCGACAAGACCGACGACATGACAATCGCGACACAGCGGCCCGACGGCTTTCCGCAGGCGACGACGGTCAGCTACGTCAATGACGGCACGACGATCTATTTTGGGACCACCGACGATGCCCAAAAAGCGCGGAATATCGATAGGGACAACAAGGTTTCGGCAACGATCAACCGACCCTATTCCACCTGGGAAGACATTGTCGGCCTGTCGCTGGGCGGTCATGCGCATCGCGTCACCGACAAGGATGAATTCGACAGGATCGGCGCCTTGATGATGAAGAAATTTCCGCAGATCCAAAACTACGAAGGCTTCTCCGACACACCGCTTTCGATTTTCCGTGTCGATCCGGTGGTCTTTTCGGTTCTGGATTACACCCAAGGCTTTGGACACACGGAAACCGCCAAGGTCTGACAGACTGGGGTTTTTGGACGTCCGGCACACACGGGGCAGTTCGGTGATCGAACTGCCCCGATTTATGTCTGATACAGGCCCTATTCCGCAGGAACCGCCGTTTTCTCCAGGCTTAGGGGGTGCGGGATATGCACCAACATCTCCTTGGGACAGACCTGCAGGAAGTTCCCCTTTTCAGCGTCCCAATGTTGCAGAATATCAGCGGCCTTGCGGCTGCCGGTTTCCGCGAGATGCCGCTCCACCAAGGTCTTGAGCTGTTGCTCCCAATGGTCGACGGTGACCGGGCAGATCACCAGCGTTTCCAGATTCATCAACGGCTGCGACTTGCCGTCGGGGTCATACAGATAAGCCATGCCACCCGTCATGCCCGCGCCGAAGTTCGCGCCGATTTCCCCCAAGATCACGGCCACGCCGCCGGTCATGTATTCGCACCCGTTCGATCCGCAGCCCTCGATCACCACCGAGGCACCGGAGTTGCGCACCGCGAATCGCTCGCCCGCGCGACCGGCCGCGAAAAGATGCCCGGCCGTCGCCCCGTACAGAACGGTGTTGCCGATGATGGTGTTCTTGGACGCTTCGATCGGGCTGGCCATTGGCGGGCGCACGACGATCGTACCGCCCGACAACCCCTTGCCGACATAGTCGTTGGCATCGCCCGATACTTCCAGCTTGAGCCCCGGCGCCGCGAAGGCCCCCAGCGACTGTCCGGCCGAGCCTGTCAGCTTGACCGTCAGGTGATCGGGCTGCAACTGGTTGCGCATCCCGAACTTGCCGACGATATGGCTGCTGGTGCGGGTGCCCACGGTGCGGTGCGTGTTCTGCACCGCATAGCTCAGCTGCATCTTCTCGCCGTCTTTCAGGAAACGTTCCGCATCGCGCACGATCTCCGCGTCCAGCGTATCCAGCACCGCATTGCGCGGCTTGGACCGATCGTACCGGATTTCGGATGCCCCATCGACGGTGATCAGCAGCGGGTTCAAATCCAGATCGTCCAGATGCGCCGAGCCGCGGCTGACCTGCGTCAGCAGATCGGCGCGTCCGATGACATCGTCCAACGACCTGGCGCCGATGCTTGCCAGTATCTCGCGCACCTCGGTCGCGTAGAAGGTGATCAGGTTCACCACCTTTTCCGCCGTTCCTGTGAATTTGTCGCGCAACGCTTCATCCTGCGTACACACGCCCACGGGGCAGGTGTTCGACTGGCATTGGCGCACCATGATGCACCCCATGGCGATCAGCGCCGCGGTGCCGATACCGTATTCCTCGGCACCCATCATCGCCGCCATGACAATGTCGCGGCCTGTCCGCAGCCCGCCATCGGTGCGGAGCGTCACGCGTTCGCGCAGGTTGTTCATCGCCAGAACCTGATGCGCTTCGGTCAGGCCCATTTCCCACGGAAGCCCGGCGTATTTGATCGACGTCGCAGGTGATGCGCCGGTGCCGCCGTTGTGACCCGAAATCAGGATGATGTCCGCCTTGGCTTTGGCCACACCGGCGGCGATGGTTCCAACGCCCGAACTTGCCACCAATTTGACCGTGACCTTGCAGCGCGGATTGATCTGCTTGAGGTCGTAGATCAGCTGCGCCAGATCCTCGATCGAATAGATGTCGTGATGCGGCGGCGGGCTGATCAAGGTGACGCCCTTGGTCGAGTGACGCAGCCGCGCGATCAGGTCGGTGACCTTCATACCGGGCAACTGGCCGCCTTCGCCGGGCTTGGCACCCTGCGCGACCTTGATCTCAAGCTCTTCGCATTGATTCAGGTATTCCGCCGTCACACCAAAGCGGCCCGACGCCACCTGCTTGATCTTGGCGCTGGGGTTGTCGCCATTCGGCTCCGGCACGAAATGCGCCGGATCTTCGCCGCCTTCGCCGCTGTCGGACTTCGCGCCGATGCGGTTCATCGCCACGTTCAGCGTCTTGTGTGCCTCCGGGCTCAACGCCCCAAGGCTCATGCCGGGTGTCACGAACCGCTTGCGGATCGAGGTAATGCTTTCCACCTCCTCCAGCGCCACCGGCTTGCCCAGCGGCTTGATGTCCAGCAGGTCGCGCAGATGAATGGGCGGGTTGCTCTGCATCTTGGCGGAATACTGCTTCCACATCTCGTAGGAGGCTCTGTTGCACGCCATTTGCAGCATATGCATGCTGCTGGCTTCCCAGGCATGCGTCTCGCCGGATTTGCGCGCCTTGTAGAAACCGCCGATCGGAAGCACGGTCGACGGACCGGCCCAACCCTTGGCGTGCACTTCCTGTACCTTGCGCTGAATTCCCATGACACCGATACCGCTGATCCGGCTGGTCATGCCGGGGAAGTATTCGGCGCACATCGCACGGCTCAGACCCACGGCCTCGAAATTCAGGCCGCCGCGATAGGACGAGATCACACTGATCCCCATCTTTGCCATGATCTTGAGCAGACCCTGATCAATCGCGGTACGATAGCGGGCAATCGCCTGTGTCAGAGACACATCGAGCAGCCCACGATCAATTCGGTCGGCAAGGCTGTCCTCGGCAAGATAGGCGTTCACCGTGGTCGCGCCGCAGCCGATGAGCACCGCGAAATAATGCGCATCGACACATTCCGCCGATCGCACGTTCAGCGAGGTGAACGTGCGCAGGCCTTTCCGGATCAGGTGGCTGTGCACCGCGCTGGTGGCAAGGATCATCGGCATCCCGACGCGGTCGGCACTGCTGCGCTGATCGGTCAGCACCAAGTGCCCGGCCCCGGATCGCACCGCGTCCTCCGCCTCGTCACGGATGCGTTTGAGCCCGGCGCTCAACGCGCCGTCCCCCGGCTCGAACGTGCAGTCCACCGTGACAAGATCGGCATCGAAGTGCCGTGCCAACTCATCGAACTGGGCATTTCCGATGAACGGGCTGTCGAGCGTGATGATCTCGGTCTGGCTGCTGTCTTCATCAAGCACGTTCTTGAGGTTGCCAAACCGCGTCTTGAGGCTCATCACACGGAATTCACGCAGGCTGTCGATGGGCGGGTTCGTCACCTGGCTGAAGTTCTGGCGGAAAAAGTGGCTCAGGGGCCGATACTGTCCCGACAGGACCGCCGAAGGGGTATCGTCGCCCATGCTGGCCAGCGTTTCCTTTCCATCCTCGGCCATCGGCGCAAGGATCTGCTCCAACTCCTCGATGGAATATCCGGCCGCGATCTGGCGGCGGCGCAGCTCTTCTCCCCGGAACAGCGGCTTTTCCGACGCCCCCTGGAGGCCCTCATCCAGATCATTGATCTTTTCGACCCAGTCGCCAAAGGGCTGGCTGCCCGCCAGCTTGTCCTTGATCTCGGTGTCGTGGAACAGTTTGCCCTCGGCCATGTCCACGGCCAGGATCTGGCCCGGACCAAGCGCACCTTTCTCGATCACATGCGATTCGTTCAGCGGGACCATCCCTGCCTCGGACCCGGCGATCAGCATGCGGTCGTTGGTCACCACATAGCGCATCGGACGCAGCCCGTTCCTGTCCAACCCGGCACAGACCCAACGCCCGTCGGTCATGGCAAGGGCGGCGGGCCCGTCCCACGGCTCCATCACGCTGTTGCAATAGGAGTACATATCGCGCCATGCCTGCGGCAACTCGACCGCCTGCTTGGACCAGGTTTCGGGCACCAGCATGGTCTTGGCCATCGGCGCGTTGCGCCCCGCCCGCACCAGCACCTCGAACACCGCATCCAATGCGGCACTATCGCTGGATCCGGAGGCGACGATGGGCTTGATGTCTTCCGCCATCTCGCCGAACGTGCCCGACGCCATGCGAATTTCATGGCTCTTCATCCAGTTGAGATTGCCCTTGAGCGTGTTGATCTCGCCGTTGTGCGCCAGCATGCGGAAGGGTTGTGCCAGCCACCACTGCGGAAAGGTGTTGGTCGAATACCGCTGGTGATAGATCGCAAACGCGCTCTCGAACCGCTCGTCCTTGAGATCGGGATAAAATTCCGCCACGTCCTGGGCCAGCATCATGCCCTTGTAGATGATGGACCGGCAACTCAGCGATGCGATGTAAAGCGAGGGAACCTGCGCGGCCAGCGCGGCCTTTTCGATGCGGCGGCGGATCACGTAAAGTTCCCGCTCGAATGTTTCCTCGTCCACACCCTTGGAGTTCGAGATCAGGATCTGTTCGATCTCGGGGCGGGTCGCGTTCGCCTTTTCGCCCAACACCGAAATATCGACCGGCACATGACGCCACCCATAGATGTAATAGCCCATGCGCAGCACTTCGGTTTCCACGATCGTTCGGCAGGTTTCCTGCGCCGCGAAATTCGTGCGCGGCAAGAACACCTGACCCACGGCGATCAGCTCATCCATCTTCGGGCTATGGCCGGTGCGTTCGATCTGATCATAAAAGAACGGCACCGGGATCTGCACATGGATGCCGGCGCCATCGCCGGTCTTTCCATCCGCATCCACGGCGCCACGGTGCCAGATCGCCTTGAGCGCCTTGATCCCGTTTTCGACCACGCCGCGGCTGCGCGACCCGTCGATCGACACGACCAACCCGACACCGCACGAGGAATGTTCCTCCTCCGCGGAATAGAGACCATTTTCGGCCACGTAGGCCCGCTTGGCTTCCTCGCGGGCCACCCATGCATCGTCATACTTGGTCATCACGCGTCTCCTTCGACAAATTTGTTGCGTGCTTCATAATCCGCACCTGTGGCGCGGGGGTGATCCCCGGCCAGTGCGACCATGGCACTATCCACATAGATCTCCGACCGCAGCGGCCAGTCGCGCGCGGCATCGAAAAGGCCGGGCATCAAGTCATATGACGCATCCGGCTGGTCCGTATCGCGCATCCAAAGATGCGACCCGCAGCGCGGGCAGAACGCGCGCTCGGAAAAAGAGGAGGATGCATAACACGCCACCTCACCCTCGACGGCAACGGCGTCGGCCTCCGCCTCGAAACACAGGAAAAGCCCGCCGGACCACCGCTGGCACATGCGGCAGTGGCAGGCACCCGTGCGCGGATCATGCTTGCCCGCAACGGTCACCGTCACCGCGCCACACAGGCATCGGCCTGTCAGTTTCGCCTCTGTCATGCGTCACCCCCAGACCCGCCGGCGAACATCGCAATCGCCTCTTCGCCCGTCATCTTCCGGTGTGCCCCCGCAAGCGCATACCCCTGGGGGCACTTGTCAGCGAAAAACTCCAGCTTCAGCGGCGCGTCAGCGGCATTTTCGAACAGGCCCGCCGCGAAGTTGCGCGCACCTTCCTGAATGGCGCCATACCACAGCGTCGACCCGCAGGTGCCGCAAAACCCCCGCTCGGCCCAGTCCGAGGATCGGAAGCTCTGCGCGGGGCCTGTGACCGCGCCCGTCCCCGGCACGGTCGCCAGCGAAATGAACATGCCGCTGGTGTGGCGGCGGCACATATCGCAATGGCAGGCGCGCAGGATCGGGTTGTCCACCTGCACACTCACCGTCACCGCGCCGCACAGGCATCGGCCATGAACCGTCCGCGCATCACTCACAACCGACCTCCGGCCGTGTCGCCATGAACCCGGCGTCGCCCGGCCAGGCAATGCTGACGGGCGCCTGGTCAAAGGTCTCAAGGTTGTTGCCGAAAATACTACGCTGCCAGCTTGCCTCGAACATCAGGTCCCGTTCGGGCGACACGTAAAGATCGACTTCGAATTCCAGCCCGCCCGCGCCGGGCTTGAGGGCAAAGGTCCGGTAAATCCGTCCCTTCTTGAAGGTCGCACCGCCAATATCCACGTCCTCGCCCGTCAGTTCGACACGGCCTTCCAATGTGTATTTGCGATCGCGGATCACGCCGGTGTTCAGCAAGAAAACCCCGTCCTCCTCGGAGGATCCGGTTTCCAGCAATTCGGAGAGCCGGATATTCGATCCGGTGTCCGGGACGGCGGTCATCCGCGCGCCGCCCATCTCGGCAAAGCGGAATTCGGTCATTTCCCAATCCGGTTTGTACACATGAATCACGCGGTAACCACCGTCCTGAAACGTGTGAGCCTCCTTGCGGTCTCCGCAGTCCAGCACCGTCGTTGCATGGCACTGGGACTTTTGAACCGTCGCAATCGCGGTACATCCCGCCGGCAGAACCATCTGGTCGTCCGCGGACGCCCCACTCGCCAAAAGGCCAAAGGCCAAAGCCGTCATTGTCGTTTTCATCTTGGCCTCCCTTCGTGGCTTTCGGGGCAAATGACCCTGCGGTCGTGGTGCCGGAAACTTTGGTCGATCCGGCGCCGCGCCCCGTGGATATCGCCCGTTATTCTGCTGCAATCGCCCCTGCCTCGGCGTCGAACGTGGCCAGGATCGCCTCGGCGCAATCGCGGCCGTCCTTGATCGCCCAGACCACCAACGACGCACCGCGTACGATGTCGCCTACCGCGTAGACGCCCGGCACATCGGTGGCGCCCGTGGTGAATTCGGTCTTGATGGTGCCCCAGCGCGTGACCGGCAGATCTGGCTCGTCCCACAATGTCGGAAGCGCCTCCGGCTCGAACCCGAGCGCCATGATGACAAGATCGGCGTCCTCGACATAGTCGGCGCCCTCAATCAGCTCGGGGGCTTGCCGACCGGTCACGTCGGGCGCGCCAAGACGCATCTTCTGCACCATGACGCCAGTTACGGGATCACCGGCAAAGCCCTTGGGCGCGCTCAACCATTCAAAGATAACACCTTCTTCTTCCGCGTTCTGCACTTCGCGCTGGCTGCCAGGCATATTGGCACGGTCCCGCCGATACAGGCACTTGACCGATGTCGCGCCCTGCCGGATCGACGTGCGCACGCAGTCCATCGCGGTATCTCCGCCACCGATCACGACCACGCGCTTGCCTTCGGCGTTCAACTCGCCGCTGTCGAATTCCGGGATTGCATCGCCAAAGCTCTTGCGGTTGCTTGCGGTCAGAAAATCAATCGCGCGCACCAGGCCCGTTGCGCCCACGCCGGGCGCTTCGATCTCACGGGTCTTGTAGACACCCGTGGCGATGATCACCGCGTCGTGCTGCGCGCGCAGATCGGCAAAGCTGACGTCTTCGCCCACATTCGTATGAAGCTTGAAGGTGACGCCGCCTTGTTCAAGCTGTTCGTTGCGCCGCATGACGACGTCTTTTTCCAGCTTGAAGCCGGGAATGCCGTAGGTCAGCAACCCGCCTGCACGGTCGTACCGGTCATAGACCGTGACCTGCACGCCGGCGCGCCGCAGTACATCCGCCGCCGCCAGCCCGCCGGGGCCCGCGCCGATGATGCCCACGGATTCGGCACGTTCCTGCGTGGGGCTGATTGGCAGGACCCAGCCTTTGTCCCATGCCGTGTCGGTGATATATTTTTCGACCGCGCCGATCGTGACCGTGCCGTGACCCGACTGCTCGATCACGCAGTTGCCTTCGCACAGGCGGTCCTGCGGGCAGATGCGACCACAGATTTCGGGAAAGGTATTGGTCGCCTGGCTGACTTCATAGGCTTCTTGCAAACGCCCCTCGGCCGTCAGGCGCAGCCAGTCGGGGATATTGTTGTGCAGCGGACAGTGGCTCTGGCAGTAGGGCACGCCGCACTGGCTGCACCGGCTCGACTGCTCCTTGGCCTTGGCTTCGGCGTATTCGGCATAAATCTCGTGGAAATCCTCGCGGCGCACGGAGGCATCACGCTTCTGAGGCATGTCACGCCCGATACTTACAAATTTCAACATAGGTTGATCAGCCACTGCAGATATCCCTTTTTCAAACGCCGGTCCGGTGCCTTTACGCGAGTTTCCGCACCAATAAAAGGCAGCAGTATTGACCTATTTAAAGATAAATTGGCCAAAAGGAACAAGTACGCAATGATTCTTGAGCTATTTTAGGTCCGTATCGGGACTAATTATTAGAATTTTGATTTCCGGGCAATCGCTTATACCACTCACAAGAACTATAACATTGGGGCAGCCACCAGTATGAGTATTTTCTACCTCTTTGTTATTGCAGCGATTCAGGGCCTGACCGAATTCCTGCCGATCTCCTCGTCGGCGCATTTGATTCTATTGCCCGCCTTGTCGGGGAACGCGGATCAGGGCCTCGCCATCGACGTGGCCGTGCATGTCGGCACGCTGTTCGCGGTCATCCTCTACTTCCGCGTGCAGGTGGCGCTCGCGGTCGCGGGCACGCTTCGCCTTGCGCGCGGGCGCGTGGACACGCCCGGCGCCTTTCTCGCGCTTTGCCTGCTGATCGCGACGATCCCGGTGATTCTGGCGGGCCTCGCGCTCAAGCTCAGCGGTCTGGACGAGGCTTTGCGCTCGGTGGCGGTGATCGGCTGGGCCATGCTGATCTTTGGGCTGGTGCTGTACTGGGCCGACAAGACCGGCACCACGCACCGCAGAGACGATCAATGGACGATGAAGCATGCTGTCTGGATGGGTGTCGCGCAGGCTGTCGCGCTGATCCCCGGTACATCGCGGTCGGGCATTACGATCACGGCCGCTCGCGCCCTGGGGTATGACCGGCAAAGCGCCGCGTCGCTGTCCATGCTGATGTCGATCCCCACGATCATCGCCTCTGGCGTTCTGCTGGGGGCGGATGTCGTGGGGGATGCCGATTGGGCGCTGGCCCGCGCCGGGCTGATCGCGGCCGCCTTTGCCTTTGTGGCAGCCTTTGCGGCGCTGGCCATCATGATGCGTCTGCTGCGCAGCGTCAGCTTCACACCCTACGTGATCTACCGGGTGATCCTTGGACTGATCCTGTTGTGGATCGCCTACACTCCCTGAGGATCAGGTCCGCAGGTTCTTGGCCGATTCCTTGATCGCGTCGTACTGGCCCGACGGGCGGAACGGCCAAAGATACTCCGGCAGCACCGACCCCATCGACACCGGCTCGATTCCCAGTTCCGCGAACCCTTTGGCGCCGTCGGCCACCACGTTGTCATGTGCAAGGTTGCGCACCTGATCGCGGGTGATCATGCCGTTGGTAAACAGCCCGAATGTCACCGACTGCAGCAGATCCAGGAAAAAGGCCATGATCTTTGCTGCGAAAAACGGAATGCCGACGATCATCCGGCGACGGTGGATCACCCCCAGCATGCGCTGCATCAGCTCGCGGAACGTTTCGACATCCGGCCCGCCAAGTTCGAAAACGCCAGTCACGTCGTTCCGCGTCAGGGCCGCTTCGGCAGCGCGGGCCACGTCATCGACATACACCGGCTGAAACCGGGTCTTCGCGCCGACCACGGGCAAAATCGGGCTAAGCCGCGTCATTCCCGCGAACCGGTTAAAGAACTGGTCCTCGGGGCCGAATACGATCGACGGGCGAAGAATGACGGCATTCGGCATATGCTCGAGCACGGCTTTTTCGCCTTCGGCCTTGGTGCGGGCATAGTCGCTACCGGAGTCCGGATCCGCGCCGATCGCGGAAATCTGGACCATCCTTGCCACACCCTGTTGCGCAGCGATACGCGCGATACGCGCCGCACCGTCCGCCTGGATTGCATCAAAGCTGTTCTTGCCGCTTTCCGCCAGAATACCCACGCAATTGACGACCGCATCGGCCCCCTGCATCACCTGTGCGACCGACGCATCGTCGCGGATATTGCAGAACACCGGCTCCACCTGACCGACGACACCGTAAGGCTTCACGAAAATGGCCTCGTTCGGTCGCCTCACAGCCACCCGCACGCGCCACCCCTGCTTGGCCATGCGCCGGGCGATGTATCGCCCGACGAACCCCGAACCGCCGTAGATCGTGACCAGCTTTGCCATCTGCGCCTCTCAACTCTGTCTTTCAGTCCGGATGTACCTGTGGGCACACCATGAAACAAGGCGCAAAAGCACGCAAGGCACTGCCGGTCATGGCTGTACGTGATCCCGGACACCCGTTGGCAGGTGTGAAAAGGCCGCGGCAAGAGCCCCTGAAAAGCGCAGGCGCCCGGCCCGATCAGGCCATCCGCCACACTGCGCGCGGAGCCATTCAAAAACCGGCGAAAAGGCGTCAAATACCGTTTGACACCACCACGCGATCCCCTTAAGTGCAGGCCTCACGACACTGGCCCAGGTGGCGGAATGGTAGACGCGCTAGCTTCAGGTGCTAGTACTCGCAAGGGTGTGGAGGTTCGAGTCCTCTCCTGGGCACCAAATTTTCGGATAACACATTGGTATGACCCCAGCTTTCAACTTGAGCTAGGGGCCGGAGACCATGTCACCCACGGTCACGGTCGTGAATGACGAGCTTTACGACCCAAGTCGTTGCATCCCAAAAGAACCCCACCACCACTGTTCCTGGCCGCGGGTCGCCTTCTCTCTGGGCAAAAGCTCCGCAAGGGTGGCTGACGCCAGAGCATGAAAAGCTGCTGACCAACTTGATGGCTACTGGTTGGTCCTGAGGTCTCAAGGTGCTTCTTTGCCGGGTAAGCATATTCTGCGGCTGCGCCATGGGTGACATCTTCGCCAGGCGCGGCGTCCACCCGGCACCGTTGTCTGCCCCGAAAGTCCGCCGCGAGCCTTTGACACCTCGCCTCGTCGAAACGATGTATGACACTCCAAAGCCGAAACCTGTGCTTCTCGAGGCTGGAGCGTTGATGCTTCATGCTGGAGCACGGAACGCGGAACGCGGAACGCGGAACGCGGAACGCGGAACGCGGAACGCGGAACGCGGAGAGACTTGGGCTTGGGCATCCCGACGCAACACCGGGCTGGCCTCGGCTTCGATTGCGCTGCTCCGGGCGCATGGCATCAAGAGCGCGGATCCGCGCGGCCCATCCCGACTTCGCCTGTCGGTCACGCTTGCCCCTCGGGCCAATTTTGTCCATGACCGGCCCCAATGCCGCGGGCCCAGCCCCCCGGGCCCCGAACGCAAGGATGAGATACCGTGACAAACCCTACCGCATCCCGCACCGCGCTTGTCACCGGGGCGGCGGGTTTCATCGGATTTCACGTCGTCCAGCGGTTGCTGGAGGATGGGTTTCAGGTGGTCGGCCTGGATGCGATGACCGAATATTACGACGTGACGCTGAAGCAGGCCCGGCTGGCGCAAATCGCCGATCACCCGGCGTTTCGCTTTGTCGAAACGCGCCTGGAGGCCCCCGGCGCCCTGCGAGGCCTGTTTGCCGCAAACCGGTTTGACGTGGTTGTGCACCTTGCCGCGCAAGCCGGGGTGCGCCAGTCGATCGACACGCCGCAGTTGTACCTCGACAGCAATATCACCGGAACGTTTGCGCTGCTCGAGGCGGCACGCGCTCACCCGCCGTCACATATCCTGCTGGCGTCCAGTTCGTCGGTCTACGGCGCCAATACCGCCATGCCCTACCGCGAAACCGACGCCGCCGATACGCCCATGTCGTTCTATGCCGCGACCAAGAAGGCAGGCGAGGCGATGGCGCATTCCTATGCCCATCTTTATGATCTGCCGACGACGGTCTTTCGGTTCTTTACCGTCTACGGCCCCTGGGGGCGGCCTGACATGGCGCCCTTCAAGTTCACCCGCGCGATCCTGAACGGTGCATCGATCGACGTCTACAACAACGGCGAAATGCGCCGCGATTTCACTTATGTCGATGACCTCGTGACCGGTATTCGTCTGCTGGCCGACACTCCGCCACAGCGCCCGGCCCTGACCGTCGGGTCTTTGGCCGGGGACAGCCTGTCGCCGGTCGCACCTTACCGGGTGGTCAATATCGGCAATGGAAAAGCCGTGCCCCTGCTGGATTTCATCGAGGCGATCGAGACCGCCACGGGCCACCGCGCTACCCGCAACCTGATGCCGATCCAACCGGGCGACGTGCCCGCGACATGGGCCGACATCACGCTGCTGCAGCGCCTCACCGGCTATGCGCCACGGGTCGATATCCAAGACGGCATAGCGCGCTTTGTCTCCTGGTATCGCGCATATTACGACACCGGGCGCTGATCCGAAAAATTCGGTCGAACTTACTTGCCGGCACTGACAGCATTGACAGCACATTGGGTAAATCACTGTCTGATGGCGCGTCGAGCCCCCGAGGAAGGGGCGCGACGACGCCTTTGACATAGCCGCAGCGATCCCCTTGGCGGGCAGGTCTTGCAGCTCTCTGGGCGGGGGTGCCTTTTTCCGCTAGGAAGGTCCAAAGACGCGCCTGGACCTCGTTTTTTGTACCAGTGGCGCGCGATGACCGGGCGGCCCGAACAGGAGAGACCACAATGAGAAAAATCTTGCTCGTGGCGGCGACACGTCCGAATTTCATCAAGATAGCGCCGCTATATCTGTGCCTGAAGGATCAGGATTGGTGCGACGTGAAGCTGGTCTATCTTGCGCAGCACCCGCCCGGGCCCATGACGACGGAAATCGCGGCCTCGCTCGGGATTGCGTCGTTCGACAAGGAAATTCTTGTCGAGGACACGCGCTCGCCCATGCATCGTCTCGGCGTTCTGGCCGAGACCTTCGCCGAATACCTGTCAGAGGAAAAACCCGACATTGTCGTCGTTCCCGGCGACGTGGATGCGTCTCTGGCGGCGACGATCGCGACCAAACGTGCGGGCATTGCCGTTGCGCATCTCGAAGCGGGCCTGCGATCCTTCGATGCGTCCATGCCGGAAGAATTGAACCGCGTACTTATCGATTCGATCGCGGACCTTCATCTGACACCTTCCAAGGCGGCGTGGGACAACCTGGTCTATGGCGAGGGCCGGTCGATCGAAACGGTGCATTTCGTCGGCAACATCATGATCGACACGCTCCGGTCCATCCACGATCCGTCATATCACCCGCAGGTGCTTGCGGAATCCGGGCTGGAACGGTTCATTTTGTGCACGTTTCACCGGCCTGCAAATGTCGATGCACCCGATGCCCTTGACCGGCTGGCGGCGATGCTGGGTCAGTTGACATCGCATCATCCCGTGCTTTTTCCGATGCATCCGCGCACCCGCCAATCCATCGAAACACATGGTCGGGGGGCCGCGTTTTTCGACCGGCCCGACCTGCATATTTGCGATCCCATCGCCTATATCGATTTCATACACCTGATCGGCCTGTCGCAATGCGTCGTGACCGATTCAGGCGGCGTTCAGGAAGAAGCCGCGTTTCTGAAACGGCACTGCTTTACCTTCCGCAACAATACCGAGCGGCCGCAGACGGTGGAATGCGGGTCGAACCACCTGATCAGTGACGCGGATTACGCACCTATCATCGCAAAGGTAACCGGGCGCCCGCACACGATCATCCGCGATATTCCGCTTTGGGACGGATTGACGTCCGAACGCGTGGCCAGCGCGTTGCGGCTTCATCCGCTGTCGTGATCCGCGCGCGGTCGCAGGCAAGGCAGTTTCGATCGGGCGCCATGCCCGGGGCGGTGCGCGTCAGCCGACCTTTCGGATCGCGCCCGATATGTCTTCGATGACGGCACGCAAAAGGTCCGCGTCCTCGCTTTCGCCCATCACACGGATCAACGCTTCGGTCCCGGACTTGCGGATCAGCAACCGGCCACCATCGCCCAGCCGCCGCGTTCCGCCGGCGATTGCATCCTGCACCGCGGCCTGTTCCAACGGCGCCGTCCCATCCGTGTAGCGAACGTTTTCCAGCATCTGCGGCACAGGGTCGAAACAGCGCACCAGCTTGCTGGCCGCTTCGCCGCTTTCCTTGAGCATCGCCAGAAACTGCAGGCCGGCGACAAGCCCGTCGCCCGTGGTCGAGAAATCGGTCATCACGATATGGCCCGATTGTTCGCCACCCATATTGAACCCCCCGGCGCGCATTTCCTCGACCACATATCGGTCGCCCACCGACGTCCGCTTCAGCGTGACACCCTGCGCGGCCAGATACCGTTCCAGCCCGAGGTTGGACATGACGGTCGCCACCAGCGTGTTGTGGTTCAGCCGCCCCTCGCTCGCCCAGCGCGTCGCCAAAAGCGCCATGAACTGATCGCCGTCGGCAACGATGCCGTTCTCGTCAATGATCACGATCCGGTCGGCATCCCCATCCAGGCAGATGCCCACGTCGGCGCCGGTTTCCAGAACTGTCTTTGCGGCCAATGCCGGGCTGGTCGATCCGCAGCCCTCGTTGATATTGTACCCGTTGGGCGAGACGCCAACCGCGACAACCTCGGCGCCCAGCTCCCACAGGACCTCGGGCGCGGCCTTGTACGCGGCACCATTGGCGCAATCCAGCACGACCTTTAGACCGCGCAGGCGCAACCGGGGCGGCATCGTCGTCTTGGCGTATTCGACATAGCGCCCGCTGGAATCGTTCAGGCGCGTCACCCGACCGATCAATTCGCTGTCCACGGACAATTCCGGGGCTTCCATCATGGCTTCGATCTCTTCCTCGACCGCATCCGACAGTTTGTAGCCGTCGGGGCCAAAGAACTTGATACCGTTGTCGTAATAGGGGTTGTGCGACGCCGAGATCATGACACCCAGGTCCGCGCGCATTGAATTGGTCAGGCGCCCGACCGCGGGCGTCGGCAGCGGCCCCAAGGCAAAGACGTCCATGCCCGCGGCGGTAAAACCGGCCGTCAGCGCGTTTTCGAGCATGTATCCCGAGCGGCGCGTGTCCTTGCCGATCACAACGCGGTGACGCTTGTCATCCTTGCTGAAGTATTTGCCGACCGCCGTGGCCAGACGAACGATGTTCGGCGCCGTCATCGGCGCGACATTGGCCCGCCCGCGCACGCCGTCAGTTCCAAATATTCTACGCGCCATTTACGGTCTCCAGATCACATCGCCAAGAATCGGACGTTCAGGGTGCAAGTCGTATCATACGTCCGCCGCCCGCTGCCACCAGTGACCGCGTGATCCCCGGGCGGCATCCCGTGATCGGCCCTTGCCCGCGGCGACGCAGGACACCGTCAGATCATCTTCCGCACCGACGGTATCGCGCCATCGCAAGGCCCAAAGTCCACGGCAGATCCGGCAGACCGCCAAAGACCTACCCCGGTGGAAGACGTCGCCGGTCTGCAGGGCGCCAAAGCGAATTCGCAAGCGACCTGCCGCATGCCGCCAGGCGCGCACCCGGCGACACCTGCGAAGCTTTTGATTTGCAATTGCATCTCAAATCCGTAACCACGGCTACATCTTGCCGGACAGGCTGTGGAAGGTCGCTGCATTGAAAATTCTTGTTGTCTTCGGGACACGCCCGGAAGCGATCAAAATGGCGCCTGTCGTGCAGCGCCTGAAGGACACGCCGGGCATTGTCACCCATGTCTGCGTGACAGCGCAGCACCGTGAAATGCTCGATCAGGTCCTGACGCTCTTTGATATCGTGCCCGATTTCGATCTGAACATCATGAAGGCCGGGCAGGACCTGACCGACATCACCACCAATATCCTTCTGGCGCTGCGCGATATTCTCATGGACGCCGGCTACGACAGGCTTTTGGTGCACGGCGACACGACCACGACCATGGCCGCGTCGCTTGCCGCGTTCTATGCAAAGGTCACCGTGGGTCATGTCGAGGCGGGGCTGCGCACCGGCAATATCAATGCGCCCTGGCCGGAGGAAATGAACCGGATGATCGTCGGGCGTGTCGCCCAGCACCATTTCGCGCCGACGCAAACGGCACGGACCAACCTGCTGGCCGAGAACGTGGACGACGACAAGATCGTCGTCACGGGCAATACCGTGATCGACGCCTTGCATCAAGTCGTTGCGCGGCTCGATGCCGATCCGGCGCTGGATGCAAAGATGCGGTCGCTCTTTCCTTTTCTTGACGCCGACAAGCGCATGGTCCTGGTCACCGGCCACCGCCGCGAGAATTTCGGCCGCGGCTTCGAAGACATCTGCAAGGCGCTCAAGGAGATCAGCCGGGAACCCGGCGTGCAGATCGTGTACCCAGTGCACCTCAATCCCAATGTACAGGGGCCGGTGAACCGCATTTTGGGCGATGCCGCGAATGTACATCTTGTGCCGCCGCAGGATTACCTGCCCTTTGTGTGGCTGATGCGCCATGCCCATATGATCATCACCGACAGCGGCGGCGTTCAGGAAGAAGCCCCCAGCCTTGGCAAGCCGGTGCTGGTCATGCGCGACACAACCGAACGCCCCGAGGCCGTGGCGGCAGGGACGGTGCGGCTGGTCGGGACCGACACCGCCACGATCCGTGACGCGGCACTGCTGCTGTTGCGCGATGCCGAGGCCCATGCCGAAATGGCCCATGCGACAAACCCCTACGGCGACGGGCGCGCGGCAGAGCGGATTGCCGCCGCGCTGCGTGCGTCCTGACCCGGGGCACGCGGGTGCAAACCATGACACCGATGCAAGGACAGTCTTTGGATGTTTGAACGAATTTCGATGATCGGGCTGGGATATATCGGCCTGCCGACGGCGGCGGTTTTCGCGGCCTATGGCACCAACGTGATCGGTGTGGACATTGACCCCCACGTGGTCGACACGATCAATGCCGGCAAGGTTCCGATGGTCGAACCCGAACTGGACGGGATCGTGCACAAGGCGGTGGCCGGCGGCATGCTGCGCGCCACCCTGACACCGGAACCGGCCGAAGCGTTCATCATCGCCGTGCCGACGCCCTTCAAGACGGCGCACGAGCCCGACCTGAGCTTTATCCAATCCGCGTGTGCCATGATCGCACCCGTTCTCGAGGCCGGCAATCTGGTCATACTGGAGAGCACCTCGCCCATCGGCGCCACCGAACAACTGGCTGGCTGGCTGGCCGAGGCCCGCCCCGATCTGAGCTTTCCGCAGGACGCAGGCGACGAAGCGGACGTACAGGTCGCCCATTGCCCTGAACGGGTGCTGCCCGGTCGCGTGGTGCGTGAACTTGTGGACAATGACCGCATCATCGGCGGCATGAGCGCACGCGCCAGCGAAATGGCCGTGGCGATGTACAAGCAGGTGGTACGCGGCGATTGCGTCGTGACCGATGCGCGCACCGCCGAGATGTGCAAGCTGACGGAAAACAGCAGCCGGGATGTGCAGATCGCCTTTGCCAACGAATTGTCCATCATCTGCGACAAGGTCGGCATCGACGTCTGGGAACTGATTTCGCTGGCCAACCGGCATCCGCGCGTCAACATCCTGCAACCCGGTGCGGGCGTGGGCGGACATTGCATCGCGGTCGATCCGTGGTTCATCGTGGCGTCCGCCCCGGACGAGGCCAAGCTGATCCGTGCCGCACGCCTGCGCAACGACGACAAGCCGGAATGGGTGCTGAAGAAAGGCCGCGACGCGATACTGGATGTGCTGTCGGGCGCGCCATCGCGGTCGATGTCGGATATCAAGGTGGCCTGCCTGGGCCTTGCCTTCAAACCCGATATCGACGATCTGCGCGAAAGCCCCGCGGTGCAGATCGTTCGGGGGTTCGGCGATCTTGGCTGTCAAGTGCTCGCGGTGGAGCCGCATATCACCGCCCTGCCCGCCGGTTTCGACGGAAAACCCGTGGTCCTGACCCCTCTGGATCAGGCGCTTGAACAGGCCGATGTGGTCTGTGTTCTGGTCAGGCATACGGTCTTTGCCGGGCTGCGAGACCGCTTGCCGGACGGCGTCACATTGGTGGATGTGGTCGGGCTTTGACCGGATTGGGCGGCGTCCCAAACAGATGTCGCAACCGCAAGGCGCAGCGCGGATCCAGTTCAACCGATACGCCGCGTTTTGCGCAAGGCCCGGCACGCGTGCGTGTTCCTTCGCCTTGGGAGGATCGACGCCCTGAAGTCGAGAAGCAGCGCCTTTACCTCGAATTTTTGGCGATTTTTGCTCGGGTTTTCGGAAGCCTGGCAAGAAAATCGTAAGAGTTTTGAGTGCACATTCCGTCAACAGTTTTTGGAGGCCTCATGTTCGACACTGATTCTCCCAGTGATCTGGCGCAGTTATTCGACCATTTTTCGGTGCCGATGTTTGCCGCCGAACGCCCAGCGTCAGATGCGGAATTTTCCCTTCTGTGCATCAACAAGGCCCATGAGAAAGCGTCCGGCTTCCGGTGTTCCGACCTTAGGGGGAAAACACTCGGTCAACTTTTGTCAGCGGAAGAGGCATTGGAGGTGAACCGGAGATATGCCGCCTGTGCGGATGCGCGCGCCGATCTGCGTTACCGCGAAACGCTGAGCATGGGAAAGGGTCCGCAGAACTGGGACACATCGCTGCAACATATCGCGATGCCCGGCGGACGGGACCGGGTCATCGGCACATCTTTGTTGGTGACGCATCAGTCGGTGCAGCCATCCAACCCGGCGGCGTTTGACGATATCCAGTACTTTTCCTCGATCGCGGACCTGCAATTGCAAAACCTGATCACCGTCTTCGAAGGGGCGACCCAAGGCGGCATGTTCACCGACGAGAACACACAGCGTGTCGCCAAGCTGAACAGCATTTGCCGCACCGTTCAACGTGCGGTATATGATATCAAGGATGTGATCAAAAAGACCAAGATGAATAGCAAATACGCGCCCGCAGGCGCTTTGATCAACGAAACCTCGCCAACGGTCGAGGGTCTTGAGGGGATCGGCGAAAACACCCTGAGGGCGCTGTACGAATATGCCGTTGATGACACCGCGCAGCACAATTGACCACCGCCCCGGCGCAGATGTGTTACGGATTTTCGCGCCAATCCTAAAAACGGTAACATTTACGTTGATCTGCCGATCAGAATGAGCTAGTTTTCCCGCAAATGGGAGAACGAAATGCAAGCTTTTATCTGTGATGCGCAGCGAACGCCAATCGGGCGCTATGGCGGCGCTCTGTCCACTGTTCGCGCCGACGATCTGGCCGCCGTGCCGATTGCCGCCCTGATGGCGCGCAATCCCGACGTCGATTGGTCGCGTATCGACGATGTGATCATGGGCTGCGCCAACCAGGCCGGCGAAGACAACCGCAACGTGGCGCGTATGGCGTCCCTGCTGGCGGGGCTGCCCACGGATGTGCCGGGTGCCACGATCAACCGCCTTTGCGCCTCCGGCATGGATGCGGTCGGCTCGGCCGCGCGGGCCATCCGCGCGGGCGACATGGACATCGCGATTGCAGGTGGCGTCGAAAGCATGAGCCGTGCGCCCTTTGTGATGCCGAAATCCGAAACGGCCTTCGGCCGCGCGAACGCGGTCTATGACACCACCATCGGCTGGCGGTTCGTGAACCCGCGGATGAAGGCGGACTACGGCGTCGATTCGATGCCGGAAACCGCCGATAACGTCGCCGAAGACCACAAGGTCAGCCGCGCGGATCAGGATGCTTTCGCGTTGCGCAGTCAGCAGCGCTGGGATGCCGCGCACAAGGCCGGTGTCTTTGCCGAGGAAATCACCCCCGTCACCATCCCGCAGCGCCGCGGCGATCCGGTCATCGTGGACACCGACGAACACCCCCGCCCCGACACGTCGCCAGCGGCCTTGGCCAAGTTGCGCGCGATCAACGGACCCGATCTGACCGTGACGGCCGGCAACGCGTCTGGCGTGAACGACGGCGCCGCCGCGATGCTGATCGCCACCGAGGACGCCGCCAAGCAACACGGCCTGACACCGATGGCCCGCGTGGTCGCCATGTCGGCGGCGGGCGTTGCCCCGCGCGTCATGGGCATCGGCCCCATCCCGGCCAGCGAAAAGGTTCTTGCCCGCGCCGGACTGACTATCGACCAGATGGACGTGATCGAACTGAACGAGGCATTCGCCAGTCAGGGGCTTGCCACGCTGCGCGCCCTTGGCGTGGCCGACGATGCCCCCCATGTTAATGCCAACGGCGGCGCCATCGCGATCGGGCACCCCTTGGGCATGTCGGGGGCGCGTCTGGTCATGTCGGCGGCCTACCAGCTCAAGCGCACCGGCGGTCGCTATGCGCTGTGCACGATGTGCGTCGGCGTCGGGCAAGGCGTCGCCCTCATTCTGGAACGTGTGTGAAGGAGACCCTGAAATGTATGCGCAAATGATCAAATCGACCGGCGAGGGTGTCAAATCCCTCGACGAGATGGACCCGCAGGAGCGCGCCTTTCAGGAGCGCATCAATGCCAACGACAAGATCGAACCGAAGGATTGGATGCCCGACGGCTATCGCAAGAACCTGATCCGCCAGATCGGCCAGCACGCGCATTCCGAAATCGTCGGTCAATTGCCCGAAGGCAACTGGATAACCCGCGCGCCCACGCTTGAGCGCAAGGCGATCTTGCTGGCCAAGGTGCAGGACGAGGCGGGGCACGGGCTTTACCTCTATTGCGCGGCCGAAACACTGGGCGTGAGCCGCGACCAGATGACCCGCGATCTGTTGTCGGGCAAGATGAAATACAGCTCGATCTTCAATTATCCAACGCTCACCTGGGCCGACATGGGTGCCGTTGGCTGGCTGGTTGATGGTGCGGCGATCATGAACCAGGTGCCGCTGCAACGAACGTCCTATGGCCCCTATGCGCGTGCGATGGTGCGTATCTGCAAGGAGGAATCGTTCCACCAGCGGCAGGGCTACGACATCATGATGAAGATGGCGAACGGTACAGAGGCGCAGCGCAAGATGGCGCAGGACGCGCTTAACCGGTTCTGGGGGCCGTCGCTGATGATGTTCGGGCCGTCGGACGAAAATTCGGTCCATTCGGCGCAGTCGATGGCATGGAAGATCAAGATGAATTCGAACGACGAATTGCGCCAGAAATTCGTCGATCAAACAGTGCCGCAGGCCGAATACCTGGGCCTGACCGTGCCGGATGACACTCTCAGGTGGAACGAAGAGCGCGGGCATTACGATTTCGCGCAGCCCGATTGGGATGAGTTTTTTGACGTCCTCAAGGGCAACGGCCCGTGCAACACCGAACGGCTCGAGGCGCGCAACAAGGCATGGGACGAAGGCCGCTGGGTCCGTGAGGGCCTGTTGGCCCACGCGGCGAAAAAGCGCGCCGCGGCGGCCCAAGTGGCAGCGGAGTAACTGACATGAGCAGCCCGGAATCCAGTTCATACGATGGCACCGAAAATGTCGAGCACGGCAAGGCACGCCCGACCGAATGGCCGCTTTGGGAAATCTTCATCCGTGGTCAACACGGGCTGAGCCATCGCCACGTCGGCAGCCTGCATGCGCCCGACGCCGAAATGGCGATCAAGAACGCTCGCGATGTCTATACCCGCCGCAACGAGGGCGTCAGCATCTGGGCCGTCGAGGCCTGCAAGATCGCTGCGTCCTCGCCCGAGGAAAAAGGCCCGCTATACGAGCCCGCGAACGCCAAGGTGTACCGCCACCCGACGTTTTTCGACATCCCCGATGACGTAGGTGCGATGTGACCCAGCCGCAGTTCGAATTCCTGACCCGGCTCGGCGACAACACCCTCGTCCTGGGCCACCGCGTGTCCGAATGGTGCGGCCATGCCCCGGTGCTCGAAGAGGATATCGCCCTCGCCAACACGGCGCTCGACCTGATCGGCCAGACGCAGCTTTGGCTTGGCCTCGCCGGTGAGGTCGAAGGCAAGGGCCGCGATGCCGACACGCTGGCCTTTCACCGCGATGTCTGGGATTTCCGCAGCCTTCTTCTGGTGGAACAGCCAAACGGTGATTTCGGTCAGACAATGATGCGGCAATTCCTGTTCGATGCGTGGCATTCGAACTACCTCGCTCAGTTGATGGACAGCAGCGACAGCAGGATCGCGGCCATCGCCGAGAAATCCACCAAGGAGGTCACCTATCATCTTGAGCGGTCTTCAGACACGGTGATCGGGCTGGGCGACGGGACCGAGGAAAGCCACGTGCGGATGCAAAAGGCGCTTGACCGGTTGTGGCCCTTCGTCGGCGAAATGTTCGTTTCGGATGAAGTCGATGCCGCGATGGTCGCCGAGGGGATCGCCCCTGACCCGGCAAGCCTTCGGGGTGAATTCGACACGCTGGTGAACAACGTCCTGACCGCCGCGACACTGACCCGTCCGCAAGATGATTTCGCCCACAAGGGCGGCAAGACCGGTGGGCGGCACACCGAACACCTGGGCCATATGCTGACCCAGATGCAGTGGCTGCAACGCGCCTATCCGGATGCGTCATGGTAACCGATCACCCCAGCGTGCAAACGATCTGGACCTGGCTCGACCAAGTGCCTGATCCGGAAATCCCGGCGATTTCGCTCGTCGATCTGGGTATCATCCGCGATGTCGCATGGGTGGACGACACGCTTGAAGTGACCGTGACGCCGACCTATTCGGGCTGCCCCGCCACCAGCATCATCAACCTCGATGTCGAAGCCGCCCTGCGTGAACATGGGATTCAGCACCTGAGGCTGAAACGGCAGTTGTCGCCCGCCTGGACAACCGACTGGATGACCGAAAAGGGCCGTTCAAAGCTTGAAGCCTATGGAATTGCACCGCCGCAGCCCTCTGGCGGGCCCAAGCAATGCCCGCGCTGCAAATCACCCCATCTCGAGCGGATAAGCCAATTCGGCTCGACTCCGTGCAAGGCGCAATGGCGCTGCACCGACTGTCTGGAACCCTTTGACTATTTCAAGTGCCACTGACTCATGAGCAAATTTCACCCCCTCACCGTCACCGATATTCATCACACCATCCGCGATGCCGTGGTGCTGACCCTTGAACCTCGGGATCCGGAACCATTCGATTTCATCCAGGGGCAATACCTGACCTTCAAGCAGGATTTCGACGGGACCGAATTGCGCCGCAACTATTCGATCTGCGCGGGCCTTGACGATGGCGTGTTGCAGGTCGGGATCAAACGGGTCGAAGGCGGGGCGTTCTCGACCTTTGCCAACGAACGGCTCAAGGTCGGCGATACGCTGCAGGCGATGCCGCCGATGGGCAAGTTTCACACCCCGATCGAACCGGAGCGCGCCAAGAATTACCTGGGCTTTGCGGGCGGGTCGGGGATCACCCCGGTGCTGTCGATCCTGAAAACAGTGCTGAAGCGCGAGCCGAAATCGACCTTTACGCTGGTCTATGCCAATCGCGCGGTGAACACGATCATGTTCCGCGAGGAACTCGAAGATCTCAAGAACCGCTACATGGGGCGCCTGACCATCATTCACATGCTTGAATCCGGTCAGGACATGGAACTGTTCACCGGTCGCGTCGATCAGGAGAAATGCGACCAGTTGTTCAAGCACTGGGTCGATATCCAAGGCATGGACACCGCGTTCATCTGCGGGCCAGAGCCGATGATGCTGGCCATCGCCGAGGCTCTGAAATCGCACGGCCTGACCGAGGATCAGATCAAGTTCGAACTGTTCGGCGAAAGCCAGCAGGGACGGCTGGCCAAGCAGGCCATCACCGACCGCGCCGCGGACACAGCCGGAACGGACGCCCGGGTGACCGCCGACGGCGTGACCCGGTCGTTCAAGATGCCGCGCAACCAGTCGGTGCTCGAAGCGGCGCTGGAAAACAGCCTCGAAGCGCCGTTCGCCTGCAAGGCGGGCGTCTGTTCGACCTGCAAGGCCAAGGTGCTTGAAGGCGAGTTCGAAATGCTCTCCAATCACGCGCTGGAGGATTACGAGGTCGAGGCCGGTTATGTCCTGACCTGCCAGTGCTACCCGCTGAGCGATACCATCGTCGTGGATTACGACACCCACTGACCCCAACCGACCGGAGCCCCCCCATGCCCAAAGACGCCGCAGCCCGCGACATTCACAGCTTTGCCGCCGGGCAATGGGTCGCCCCCGGTTCGGGCGCGCGCAGTATCGCCAGCGCCATTACGGGCGATGTGATCGCGCAGGCCGGTAATGACGCGCTCGATGTCCAGGGAATGCTGGGTCACGCACGGGATCTGGGCGGGCCGAACCTGCGCAGGCTGACCTTTCATGACCGCGCTCGCATGCTCAAGGCGCTGGCGCTGCATCTGAAAGAACATCGGCAAACGCTCTATGATCTGTCATTCGATACCGGCGCCACCCAGGCCGATCACATGATCGACATCGACGGCGGGATCGGCACGATGCTTGTCTTTGCCTCCAAGGGTCGGCGCGAAATGCCGGACGGGCATGTGTTTCTCGATGGCCCGCCAGAGCAGCTGGGCCGGTCCGGTGCGTTCATGGGCCGGCACGTCGCGACGCCCCTGCGCGGTGCCGCCGTACACATCAACGCCTTCAACTTTCCGGTCTGGGGGATGCTTGAGAAACTTGCTCCCGCCCTGCTGGCCGGCATGCCCGCCATCGTGAAGCCCGCCACCGCGACATCCTATGTCACCGAAGCCTGCGTGCGCCTGATGCTCGAAAGCGGCCTGTTGCCCGAGGGCGCGCTGCAACTGGTCAGCGGTGGTTTGGGCGACATGCTCGATCACCTCGATTGCCAGGACGTTGTCGGCTTTACCGGATCTGCCGATACCGCGCTGAAACTGCGGTCCAACCTGCATCTGTTGAAAAACAGCGTGCGTTTCATGGCCGAGCAGGACAGCCTGAACGCGACCGTGCTGGGCCCCGACGCCACAGCCGGCACGCCGGAATTCAATCTGTTCGTCAAGGAAATCACCCGCGAGATGACTGCCAAGGCCGGGCAGAAATGCACCGCCATCCGGCGCATCATGGCCCCGGCACCCCAGATCGACGCGCTGATCGCCGCACTTGGCGAGCGATTGGCCAAGACCCGTATCGGCGACCCCCGGCTTGAGAGCACGGGCATGGGCGCGCTGGTGTCGAATGGCCAAAAACGCGATGTGCTTGAAAAAGCCGCCCTGATCCACGCCGAAGCGGAGCGTGTCTTTGGCGACCCGAACCAATTCGAGGTGGATGGGGCGGACGCGGCAAAGGGGGCATTCCTGCCGCCGATGCTGTTTCATTGCGCCGATCCGGACACTGCCCAACGCGTGCACGATACCGAGGCTTTCGGCCCCGTATCCACGATCATGCCCTACCGCGATCCGGATCATGCGGTCGCGCTGCTTAATCGTGGCAAGGGGTCGCTGGTGGCCTCTGTCATCACTCGTGACGGCGACATGGCGCGCCAGATGGTCGAGGGCGCAGGCGCGTTTCACGGGCGCCTGTATTTCAATAACCGCGACAGCATGGCCGAGGCGACAGGCCACGGCGCCCCCCTGCCGCACATGGTTCACGGCGGCCCCGGTCGCGCGGGCGGTGGCGAGGAACTGGGCGGGATCCGCGGCGTGATGCATTACATGCAACGCACCGCCGTACAGGGCAGCCCCGATATCCTGACCGCGGTCGGCGGACAATGGGTTCCCGGCGCAACCGAAATCACCGACCGCGCCCACCCCTTTACGCGCACCTTTACCGCGCTGGACATCGGCGAGACGTTCCATTCGCCCAGCCGCGAGGTCACACTGGACGACATAGAGACATTCGCCCATTTCACCGGCGATACCTTCTATGCCCATATGGATGATACCGCGGCGGCCGCAAACCCGTTCTTTCCCGGCCGTGTCGCCCATGGGTACCTGCTGCTCAGCTTTGCCGCCGGCCTGTTCGTGCAGCCCGATCCCGGCCCTGTTCTGGCCAACACCGGCCTTGATAACCTGCGCTTCAAGGCCCCTGTCCAAGCGGGCGACAGCGTCAAGGTGCACTTGACGGTCAAGGCCAAGACCCCTCGGAAGGACGACTATGGCGAGGTCCGCTGGCACGTGACGCTGACCAATCAGAACGACGAAGCGGTGGCAGAGTACGAACTGCTGACGATGAATGCAGTCTGACGCCTTTCAAGATGTGACCGCCGCGCTGGCCCGTCTGGGCGGACAAAGGGTCTGGTCGCTTCTGGTGTCGGTCTTTGGTGATCTGGCCCAGGCGCGGGGCGAGGCGATCGACGGGCCGGTGTTGTCAGCGATCATGTCCGAGATGGGCATCCGCCCCGAGGCGACGCGCGTGGCATTGCACCGCTTGCGCAACGATGGCTGGATTGCGTCCGAGAAATCCGGCCGTACCAGCCGCCACAGCCTGACCGCGCTTGGCCGGACCGAAAGCGCCGCCGCCAGTCCGCGCATCTATGGCACACCTGTGGAAGACGCGGACGATTGGCACATGGTGCTCACTGAAAACGGCGATGCGAACATGCGGGCGCAGATGCACACAAAGGGCTTTGTCCTTGTCATGCCCCGGCTTTATATCGGGGCCGCCAGCGCGACGCCGCCCAACGACGCGATGGTGCTGACCGGCGAAACCGTTCCCGACTGGCTGCGCGCGCAGATCACGCCCCAGAACCTGACGGCGGACTACGAGGCGCTGGCGCCGATCCTCGCCGACATCGACGAACGTCTGCCTCGCTCCGCCGGGATCTCGCCGCTGCAAAGTGCCGTTCTGCGCTGTCTGATTGTCCACAACTGGCGGCGTATCGCCCTCAAACATCCCAGATTGCCGCGCATACTCTATCCCGAAAACTGGGCCGGGACCACCTGTCACGTCCTCGTCGCGCGCCTTCTGTACCGGTTTCCGCGCCCACACATGAGCCAGATCACCGGCCCGTGACACATCAGGCGCAAGCGACGCTTTCCCAGATGGAAAAGGCGCTATATAGGGATGCAATGACAAATCATCTATATCAGAACGACCTTCCCGACGGCGTTGACCTTGGGCCCGTCGTGGCCATCGATTGCGAAACAATGGGGCTGCATCCGCACCGCGACAGGCTGTGTGTCGTGCAACTTTCCGGCGGTGACGGCAACGCGCATATGATCCAGATCGCCAAGGGTCAGACGCAGGCGCCTAATTTGTGCGCGCTGCTGGAAAATCCCGATGTGCTCAAGCTGTTTCACTTTGGCCGGTTCGACATTGCCGCGATGCTGAATGCCTTTGGCGCGACCGCAACGCCGGTCTATTGCACCAAGATCGCCAGCCGATTGATCCGCACCTACACGGATCGGCACGGGCTGGCCAAGTTGTTGCAGGAGCTTTTGGGCATCGACATCTCAAAGCAGCAGCAAAGCAGCGACTGGGGCGCAGAGACCCTGACGGACGCGCAGCTCGACTATGCGGCGTCGGACGTCTTGTACCTGCATCGCCTGCGCGACGAGTTGAACAAACGGCTGGACCGCGAGGGCCGTATGGAGATCGCTCAGGCCTGTTTCGATTTCCTGCCGATGCGGGCGCGCCTTGATCTGGAAGGGTGGCCCGAGACGGACATCTTTGCCCACGCATGAGCACCCCGTTTCTTGACACCGCCCGCCGGGTGATCCGCATCGAAACCGATGCCTTGCGCCAACTCGAAGCCGCCCTCGACCAAAGCTTTGACCGCGCCGTCGAATTGATGCTGGGCGCAAAGGGCCGGATCATCGTCTGCGGCATGGGCAAATCTGGCCATATCGCCCGCAAGATCGCGGCAACGCTGGCCAGCACCGGAACGCCCGCGCATTTCGTGCACCCCGCCGAAGCCAGCCACGGCGACCTGGGCATGCTGAGCCCCGGCGACGTGGTTCTGGTGCTGTCAAATTCCGGCGAGACGCCCGAACTGGCCGATGTGATCGCCTATACCCGACGCTTTTCGATCCCGATGATCGGAGTGGCCAGCCGCCCCGACAGCACGCTGTTGCGCCAATCCGACGTGGCGCTTGTGCTGCCACAGGCCGAGGAAGCCTGCGGAACCGGGATCGTGCCGACCTCTTCGACAACGATGACGCTTGCGCTGGGCGATGCGCTGGCCGTGGCCCTGATGGAGCATCGCGCCTTTACGCCTGAACATTTCCGCGAGTTTCATCCCGGTGGCAAACTGGGTGCGCGGCTAAGCCGGGTCGCCGATCTGATGCACATCGGCAAGGCGCTGCCGCTGGTGCGTCAATCCACTCAGATGTCCGACGCCCTGATCGAGATCAGTCAAAAGGGGTTCGGCGTTGTCGGTGTCACCGATGATGACGGCCTGCTGCGGGGGATCATCACCGATGGCGACCTGCGCCGCCATATGGATGGGCTGCTGTCGCTGACGGCCGCCGACGTGATGACGCATGCACCGACCACCCTGCCGCCGCACGCCCTGGCAGAGCAGGCCGTCGGCGTGATGAACACCCGCAAGATCACCTGCCTTTTCGTGGTCGATCCCGATGGGCCGGCAACACCGCAAGGGCTGCTGCATATCCACGACTGCCTGCGCGTCGGGCTGGGGTGACCCGCCATGAGGGGGGACAGGTATTCGCGGATCGTCGCCTTGCTCAAGGTGGTTCTGCCGCTGATGGCGCTGGCGCTTTTGTCCACGCTCTTTTTGCTGTCGCGCCGCATTGATCCGACTGCGTCCATCCCGTTCGCGGATACCGAAGTGCAGGACAGGCTAAGCGGTCAGCAGGTCACCGGACCCTATTTCGCGGGAACGACCGCAAATGGCGACCGGCTGTCATTTGCCGCCGATACGCTGACATCGCCGCAAGGGCAGACCGGCGGGCACGACGCCCGACAGGTCATTGCACAGGTCGATCTGGTGACCGGTGCCCAGATCAACCTGAAATCCGATCTGGGCAAATTCGACCTGGGGCGCGATGTGACATCGCTGTCCGGGAACGTCGTCGTCACGACGTCGACAGGTTACCGGATCGAGACCGACGCCTTGCAGACCAAGATGTCGGAACTGGACATCAGGACACCCGGCGAGATCAGGGCAAACAGCCCGATTGGCACCGTGACCGCCGGGCAGATGCACCTTTATTCGCCTGCGCCAAACGACCCCGCCCAATTGATTTTCACAAACGGCGTGAAGCTGATATACGTTCCCAAACAGGTGAAAGAATAAGCCGTGGCCTTTTTGCGTTTTCTCATGATTTCGGTCGTTCTGTCGCTCCTGGTCGGACAGGTATCCGCACAGGGCACGCAGGTTGCCTTTGGCACGATCCAGCAGGACACGACCCTGCCCGTGGAAGTGACGGCAGACAACCTGTCGGTCGATCAATCCTCGGGAACCGCGATTTTCACCGGAAACGTGCTGATCGGTCAGGGCGAAATGCGGCTGTCTGCGCCGCGCGTTCTGGTCGTTTACCGCGCGACCGCCGAAGGTATCGCACGGCTTGAGGCCACAGGCGGTGTGACGCTTGTCGCGGGTGCCGATGCCGCCGAGGCAGAGCGCGCGGATTACAGCATCGATGACGGCACGATCGTCATGACAGGCAACGTATTGCTGACCCAAGGCCGTAATGCGCTGACGGCGGACAAGATGACCGTGCGCCTGTCCGATGGAACCGCGCGCATGTCAGGCCGCGTCAAGACGATCCTGCAGACGGGCGATCAGTAATGCCGCCCCCGACGCTGACAGTGGCCGAAGGCTCTCCAGGGTTGCGGATCGACCATTTGCGCAAATCCTACCGCAAAAAGACCGTGATCCGTGATTTTTCCATGCATCTCGATCGGGGCGAGGTCGTGGCCCTTCTGGGCCCCAACGGGTCGGGCAAGACGACGACCTTTTATGCGGTTGCGGGGCTTGTCACGCCCGAAGGCGGCCGCGTTACCGTCGATGGCACCGACGTTACAACGCTTCCCATGTACCGCAGGGCGCAATTGGGAATCGGATACCTGCCGCAGGAAATGAGCATTTTTCGCGGTCTCACCGTCGAGGACAACATCGCGGCGATCCTCGATATTTCGACGCCGCACCGCCATCAGCGTCGCGAACGGCTCGAAGAGTTGTTGTCGGAATTCTCGATCGAACACCTGCGCCGTGCGCCTGCTCTTGCGCTGTCGGGGGGTGAACGCCGGCGGGTCGAAATTGCCCGTTGCCTGGCTGCCAATCCGAAGTATCTGCTTTTGGACGAACCTTTCGCAGGGGTCGACCCGATTTCGGTGGGCGACATCAGGCATCTGGTCGCGGACCTGAAAAAACGCGGAATTGGCGTGCTGATAACCGATCACAACGTGCGCGAAACGCTCGAAATCGTTGACCGCGCCTATATCCTGCACGAGGGCAAGGTTCTGATGTCGGGCACACCCGATGAAGTGGTCGAAAACGAAAACGTTCGCCGCGTGTATCTGGGCGACAACTTTCGCATTTCATGAAAGATCGCAACAAACCGGTTCCGGATATCGCGCATGATCGCACCGCTTTCGTTTGACAGACGACAGTGTTTTCAGGCTCAATAGACGAATGGCGACCCTGTTGTTCCTGTCTGTCTGCGTCGCGGCCTTCATGCCAAGGCCCGGCAGATCACAACCAAAGGGTACGTCACTTTCTGCGAGACCTATGTGAAACCGACGCCGCACTTGCGGACCCGTCGGCATAGTCGGATCGCGTGACGCAAAGGAGAAACTATGCGGTACCAAATCAGCGGCAAACAGATCGACATCGGCGAAGCCCTGCAAACCCACGTGCGCACAGAATTGGGCGAAGTCATCGAGAAATACGCCCAGCGCCCGACGGATGCGCAGGTTGTTTTCTCGAAGTCGGGTCATGAGTTTGTGTGCGAATCAACGGTACATCTGTCCACCGGCCTGACAGCCCAGGCCAAGGCCCATCAGACCGAGATCTACGCCGCGTTCGACGCCTGCTGCGAAAAGATGGACAAGCAACTGAGGCGCTACAAGCGTCGGTTGAAAGATCATCACAAGGACCGGTCAGAGCCGGTTGAAATCTTCGGCGCGTCCTCGTATATCCTCGCTTCGGGAGTAGAGTCGGACACGCAGGAACCAGATACACTTCAGCCGATTATCGTCGCAGAGATGGAAACCAAAATTCCGTCCTTGTCCGTCGGAGAGGCCGTGATGCAGATGGAACTTGCCGGGGCGCCGGTGTTGATCTTCCGAAATGAGAGCAAGGACGGGCTCAACGTCGTGTATCGCCGCGAAGATGGCAATATCGGATGGATCGATCCGAAATAAACAGGAACGACGGCCCAAGATGCCGTCACAACAGTGCGGGCAGCCATGGATTTTGCAAAACTCCTCAAACCAGAGGCCGTGAAGGTTTTGACATCGGCATCCAGCAAGAAGCGGCTGTTGCAGGAACTGGGTGAACTGGCGCATTCGGCCTATGGGCTGGATGCGTCGCGTGTGGTCGAAGCACTCCAGACCCGCGAAGCCCTGGGCCCGACTGGTGTTGGGCATGGTGTTGCGCTGCCGCATGCCCGGCTAGAAGGTCTCGACGAAGTCGTCGGTGCCTTTGTCCTGCTCGACAAACCGATCGATTTCAATGCGGTGGACCGGCAGCCGGTTGATATCGCATTTGCGTTGTTTGCACCCGAAGAAGCAGGTGTTGAACATCTCAAGGCGCTGGCCTTGGTATCACGGACGCTGCGCGCGCCGTCGATCTGCTCGAAATTGCGGGCAAATCCAAATCCTGCGACGCTTTACACCATCCTGACCTCCGCTCAATCCGAACAGGCGGCCTGACGGGGCAATCAGCGCCAGCTGGTAAATCCGAACATCATGTAGTCGCGTTGGTAGACATCCGTCACCTTGGCTTCGATCTCGCTGTCGTAGATCTCGGACAGGGCAAACGGGGTATCCGGGGCCGCCGGTTTCGGCGGGGTGACATCGCTGCGCCCGACGGCCGCGGCCAGATCAACCAATTCAGAAGCGATGTCGGCCTCGCGGATCACGCGATCCGGCAAGGCGAAGTCACCGAAGCCCTGCAAGGCCTGCGCCTGGGTGCACCACGTGGCATCGACGCGAATTGCCGTCTGTCCTGCAAGATTGCCCTTGAGAAACGCGATGAATGCCAGAAACGCGGTCTTGTGCGCAGCCCGATCATAGCTGTCATCGGCGCCATGTTCGGGCACGGGCAAACCGTAGCGTTTGATCAGTGTCCGGCGGATCGGCCCATAGGCGTCTGGACCGTTTGACAGGATGCGCGTGCAAAATGCGTCATGCGCGCGTGCCACAGGGTGCCGCAGCACCGTAAAGCTGCGGTGCCCCTTGTGCTTGCGTTTCCATTGCCGCAGATCCTTTTGCGACATCTTCGTCAAAAGCTCGGTCGGCTCGACTCCGTCCAGGGACGCCAGCCAGTCGGACACGCTCTGCTCAGGGCCGCCCTTGATGGGCAGATACATGAGCGCCGCCTTGGCCGCCGCAACATAGCTGGGCGCAGTTGGCCCGCGACGCGGTTCGAAATTCGGCGTGCGCGTCAGGTTGAACCGATCCAGCCCAGAGAGGGACCGCTCCATCTCGATATAGTTTCTGACCTTTCCCGAGATCGGGCTTGGGTTCTGCTTTTTCAGGCTCTTGTCCAGTTCGTCCAGCTGCGAACTCACGCCCAGATACCTGGCCAAGCCATTCATGACCTCGACGCTCTGAAGGTCTTCATAGGCAATATAGAACGCTGTCTGCCCGCTGGTCTGAAGCCGGTTGAGAAGCCTGACCTGAAAAGCCTGCAACGCGTCCAGATGGGCCGTAAACTCCGCCCCGTCGAACACGGCCTGCCCGTCCTTGCGCCGTTTGACATCCGTCAGTTTCCACTGTCCGGTGGATTGCGCGATTTTCCAGCTGACGTAGCTGTCGACGGGATTACGGGTCAGGATGACCTTGGCGCAACGCGGATCATCCAGAACCATGTCCAGCACCCGCGGATCGTGATCGTGGAAATACCGAAACCCGCCGATCGTTCCATCCTGATCGCGAATGGCCCTGACCAACCTGGCGGGCGACGCATCCCGAGCCGCCTGGTCGATGCCAAGAATGTCGGTGCTGTTGGGGTAGCCGATGAAATGGGGATTGAACGCCTCGCCATGACACGCCAGCCCATCGAATGCGTTTATGTTCGCCTCAAGAAAATTCGATCCGGTGCGCATTTCCGCAAACACCACGAAATAGTCGAATTGCGCAGCCATGGCTTATTGCACCAGATAGGGTTTGCGAGGCGGTTTGTGCGTCGGGACGGCACCATGTTCGACCGGGAAATCCCCCATCAGATAGGGATGCATGCCCTGGTTCTTGAGGTTCTGGAGGAACTGCCCAAACCCCTTGAGGTCAACCATTCTGGGTGCCTCAGACAACCGGCGCAGATTGGATTGACCGATCTCGTCCAGGATACCTTGCAATGGCTCCATCGGCGCCTCGATGAATTCCGCCATCGTCCAGATGCGGACACGGGCCTTGGTATAAGGTGATCTGAGCACGTCCAGGTGCTCGCTTTCGACCTTTTGCAGGGTTGCGGCGATCTTGCGCAGGTCCATGAAGTTCCGGTTCGACCGGAACAGCGGCACGGCCCAGGCGCCACTGATGACCGACACCTGCGCATTCGGATCCTTGGCGACGCGCCAGTTGATTTCCTGGTTGTCGGCCGGACCGAATTGAAAGCACTGCCGTTCGCCCCGCGTGTTCCAGATCAAATTGGTCAGAAACGTGCTGGGGTTATAATCTCGCGCAATGGCGCTATCGCTGATCGCGCCGTTTATCGCGGCCTGACCATCGGCAAACTGAACCTTGTCCGGCGCAAACAGGTGCCCATGCACCCGCGCACCCGTCGCCTTTGCCAGCCAGGGTTCAAAGTTTTCGAACAGTTCGGAAAACCCCTGAAACATGGAATAGGGGGCGGCGGTCACACCGTTTTCCCAATCTTCGTTCGGGAAACGGCTTTGCATATAAAGCCCGGACCGCCCACGGGTACGCCGCTCGACCGCCTTGGCGAAAATCCGGTCGATCTTGCCTGGGTTGGGCTCTGTCTTTTTCATCGCGCCGGCGGCATCGGTCAAAAACGCCTGATAAAGACGGTCCGCATGCGGCCAGATCTTGCGCGCGACAAAGCAATCCGACCGGCGCAGCAATTGCAGGTGATCGTCGTAGAAAATGTGCGGTTTGCCCTGAAAGTCGAACTTGGACAGGGTCAGCGACCGGCTTTCGATATTGATCGAATATTGTCTGGCCAATGTCTGAAAATAGGATTCATCGGGAATCCAGACATGGCGGAAATAGGTGTCATAAGTGCTGCGGTCCGGATCCTGCAGGATCGCCGACAGGGTTTGCCGGGTCAGACACCACCATTGGGAGCCCATGTGCGGCACCAACCCGTTGGGCACCTTGCGCTTGAGACCCAGCTTGCGCTGGATCTGAACCGTCTTGTCGAACAGATACCTGTTCCGCTTCCACGAAAACGGGAACCGCATGGTAAAGCGTTCCTCGTCCAGCCCACCGACCGTCCAGGGCACGTCGGAGGTGGTCGCGCTTTCGATGAAATCGGTGCGCGGACGCGCCGCAAGATAGTCGATCAGTTCCTGCACCGGGCGCAGCGGCAGGCAGGACCCGGATGCCAGATACACATGCCGCACCTCGGCGAACCGGTGCAGCATAAGCTCGGACGCGGCTTGCGAGGCGGAAACGATACCCCATGTCCCCCACTCGCAGCGATAGCGCCGGCTGAACGCAAGGTTGGGTACATTCGACAGCGCCGCGACAAACGCGTCATGCGTGCGCTTGGGGACGCTCTTGTCCACGTGAATCACCACAGGGCACCCGGCCTGCGACCAATGGCGCGCGACCTGTTCGGCACGGCCCAGCGCGGTATGCACCAGCATGACGATTCCGACGCTCACGCCCAGTTCCCCTTGGACATGAGCCCCAGAATTTCGAGTTGGCGCCAGTTGATGTATTTTTCGGACCACTTGCACCAAAGCTGCGGATCGTCTTTCAGCGTTTCGGCATAGGCCTTGTATTCAACCGACCCGGCATAATGCTGGGCCCGGTCCAGCTCTTCCTCGGCCTTTTCGCTGAACGTGTTCAGGAACTTGGCATGCAAGAGCACGCCAGACGCTTTTTCCCCGCCCCATTCGTCGTACACCTGGTTCAGGCCGCGCGGCAGCAACATATGGGTCGAACTGACATAGGTGTAGCGGCGATCCCACTTCACCAAGGGAACCTTGTTCAGCGCCGGCGCCTTTTCCGGCGTTTCGCGAAAGAATACCCGTGCCCGCGGCCCACCTTGTATCCACAGGTTCGTAAACAGGTGATTGCGTGCGATGGAGTAATTGCCGCTGTCGAACCATGACGCGATCTCGATCGGGTTCTGCCCTGCGCAATAGGGTTGCTCGTCCAGCCGCCCCTTGGGGTACATATCCAGCAACATCGCACTGAACGACTTGATCGACGATGCATCCAGCCAGTCGGTCAGCGCCCGCAAGGGGCGCGTGTCACAGAACGGATAGACCAGGAATTCATCAGGATCGACCGTCAGCGTCCAATGCCCGTGTGCGTATTTGCGTTGCAGCCAATTCAGCCAATCGACCCCGAACCGGGACCGGCGATAACTGGCCTTGGTCGACCACACCGATACATCGGGCTGATCGGCCAGATATTCGCGTGATCCGTCGTTGCTTCCATTGTCGACAATGACGAAATGGCCGACACCCATTTCCCGGTAATACTCCAGGAAATACGGCAGCCGCACCTTTTCGTTGCGCAGGGTTGAGAACAACAGGATATCTTCGGGCCGGATCTGTCCGGTCCGGTTCGCGACCTGTTTCAGTTCGCGACGCTTGCGGAACGCACGGATGCGCCAACGCTTTCGCTGAAGCCGAAGTCGATATGACTGCCAGACGCCCAAACCCTGTCCTCTGCCGCAATAGCTCTGTGTCAGCCTGCGCCTATCATCTTAACCTTAACACGATCTTGAAGTGATCTTGCCATGTCGTAGGTTGAAATCGCGGCATTTGCGGGGCGAACGGTGGCTTTGCGGCCATACTTTTTACTTTTGTTGCCCACAGATAACGATCTGTCACAGGTGCGTAAACGGCATTGTCACCCAAAACCTCGCGTAAAACGGGCAAATCATTACACAAAACCGGGATCTGGAGGCGCGCCGCCTCGACCGGCGGCAGACCGAAGCCCTCCGCGAGGCTGGGAAAGACAAGCGCGGATGCCCCCTGCAGCACCGCCGCAACCGCGCCATCCGACATGACACCGAGTTCCCGAACGGAGCCATTGACGGGCAGGGCATCCAACCGGTCGAACACCGCGCGGTTGTTCCACCCCCGTGCGCCACAGATCAGAAGCGGCGGCGCATCGGCGCCCAGATCCTGCCAGACATCCAGTAGGAACCCGATATTCTTTCGGGGCTCGATCGTGCCTATTGCAATGAAATAGGGTCTTGCGGGCGGCAACTCCGGTGGCAATCGGGTGGCATCTGGCGTGACCGGATCCACACCAAGATGCGCCACGACACCGGGAGGAATCCGCGCCTCGGCGGCCATGGCCCGTTCGGCCCGCTCATGGGTGTCCCGCGAATTGTAGATCAGCATATCCGCATGGGCGAACGCGCGGCGCAATTTGTCACGAAAAGGCGCCACAGTGCCTTGGCGCTGAAACTGCGGAAACTCCAGCGGGATCACATCATGCACGAAAATAGCGATGCGCGCATCTGGCAGGTCACGGACGGTGGACAGGACCCGGTCGGTCAGATTGGAATGCCCGACATTGAAATACAATGTTCCGGCAGGAAGATGGTCGCGCAACATCGCCCCCAAACGACCCGGACGCGCCCGCGCGATCGCCCAGCGTCGGAGGCTCGCCTCGGCGATTTGCACCTCTGGCGAGCGGCCCCGCGGCAAGCGCGACAGCAGGTCACGCGCCCCCCACCCCGATGCACCGCTCAGCGCGCCGTGAAACCGCTGCATCCCGTCACGATCCAGCAAAAGGTATCCGTAGGCTGTCCGCACCAGTCCGAAAACAGGCTCTACCTGGCCGATCAGACACCTTAGATAGGCACGTTCAACCCGGTCCACGCCGGTCGCAACACGCCCTGCGCGGCGCAGGCTGCGCGTCAGGTCCAACATCCGCGCGGGACAGGGGTTATCGGCTATAGTGCCCAGTTTGATGCCATCTCCAAGCGTCGGTTATCATGTCGCGCAGGGTTGAACGATGCGGCGACCACCCCAATTCCGCCTGCGCGCGGGTCGACCCCGATACAAGCTTGGTGCAATCGCCGGGGCGACGCGGGCCATCTCGATGGGGCACCTCGAGGTTCGTGATCTCGCGGGCATGGGCCAGAACGTCCCGCACCGAAAATCCGGTCCCTGTGCCCAGGTTGAACACCCGGCTGCCGCGACCGTCCAGAAGCCATTTCAACCCGAGAACATGCGCATCCACCAAGTCACAGACGTGCACGTAATCCCGAATACAGGTGCCATCCGGAGTGTCGTAATCGGTGCCGAAAATGGTCAGTTCATCGCGTTTTCCATCAATGGCATCCAGCATCAAAGGCACCAGATGCGTCTCGGGTTGATGAAATTCGCCGACCTCGCCCATCGGATCGGCCCCCGCCACGTTGAAGTAGCGAAAGATGACATGCCGAAGCCCGTGTGCGGTTTCGAAATCGGTCAGGATGTTTTCGACCGCCCGTTTCGATGCGCCGTAGGCATTGATGGGATATTGCGGGCTCTCTTCGTCCAGCACGATGTTGTCCTGATCGCCATAGGTCGCGCAGGTCGATGAAAAAACGATATCAAGGCACCCCGCCGCCGCCGCCGCCTCGATCAGGGTCAGCGATCCGCCGACATTGTTGCGCCAGTACCGGCCCGGGTCGGCCATGCTTTCGCCGACCTGGCTCAGGGCCGCGAAATGCATCACGGCAACAGGTTCGTATCGCTTGAACACCGCGTCCAGGCGTGCACGATCCGACAAGTCGCCATGCTCGAACGGGCCGAATTTCACGGCCTCTTGCCATCCGGTCACCAGGTTGTCGTAGGTGACGGGCACGTACCCCGCGTTTCGCAGCGCCTTGCACGCGTGCGACCCGATATAGCCCGCCCCGCCGGTGACCAGTACGCTGTTCACGTCCGCCCTCTCCTAAACTGCTTATTCTGCTGCTTTGTTGGTGGCCATGATGTCGCGCAGATAGCTTGACAGATCGTCGCGCAGGTCGTCACGGGCCAGACCAAAAGCCACCGTCGCCTGCAAAAACCCCGATTTAGAGCCGCAATCGAAGCGTTGGCCACTGAAGCGATACCCATAGACGCTGCGATCCTGCTCGATCTCGGCGGAGATCGCGTCGGTCAGCTGTATCTCGCCGCCCGCTCCGGATTTCAATCTGTTGAGATTGGTGAACACCGTAGGTGAAAGAATATAGCGACCGATCACCGCGAGGTTCGACGGGGCTTCGCCTGCTGCGGGCTTTTCGACCATTCCCTTGACGCGCACCATGTTCTTCATGTCCTCGGCCACGTCCAACATCCCGTAAGAAGATGATTTTTCTGGTGGCACTTCCATGGCTGCGACCATGTTGCCACCGGTTTCCTGGTAGGCTTCGGCCATCTGTTGCAGACAGGGTTTCTCGGCCGCGATCACATCGTCGGGCAGGATCACGGCAAAGGGTTCGTTTCCGACAAGCCGCCGGGCACACCACACCGCATGGCCCAGACCAAGCGGCTTGTGCTGGCGGATATACGCGATCGCGCCACTGTCCATGTTCGTGGTCTTGAGAACCTCCAGAAGGTCTTCTTTGCCCTTTTTGCGCAGCTCCTGTTCAAGCTGCGGTGCGTGATCGAAGTAATCCTCGAGCGCGCCTTTGCCGCGCGAGGTCACGAAGATGAACTCCTTGATGCCGGCGGCACGGGCCTCGTCGATGGCGTACTGGATCAACGGGCGATCCACCAAAGTCATGATTTCCTTGGGGACCGACTTCGTGGCGGGCAAGAAACGCGTGCCCATGCCGGCAACAGGAAAAATGGCCTTGGTGACTTTTCTCTTCATCTTGAACCTGCGCTGTGCCCCTTGGGCGATTGAAAAACCTGGATCTGGTGAAAACCATAGCCGCTTTGCATCCCGAGGGCACGTCATTCCACCAAAATATTCAGATCTAGCGTATAGACCGTGTCAGCCCGGTGCCACTTGAAGCAGATCAATCGGCAAGCAAACGCTGGCGCGCTACTCTGTCGCGTTCCCGTTCGATGCGCCTTGCATGGCTGACGAACCGCACCAAAGGATCGGACCGGTCGCTTTTGCCGAACATTCCGCCCTGGTGCAGCCAGTAACCGTCAGGATGAAACGAGATCCGGTGGAACAGCGCCGTCGGAGACAGAATGATAACCGTCACGATATTCCCCGCGCGCACCTGTGCCGCCGCCTGCGACATCAATCGTTTGCGCGACCAGATACGCCCTGCGAACAACAGGCTGCGGCGCACCGCACCCGGAAACCTCTTGAAGGGCGCAGCAGGGTGGCGGGCAATCGGAGTGCGGGAAATCGTTCGCTCGCGTCCTGCATCATACCCTGCGTCCAGCCGCGCCATCAGACGCCGCAGGTCGCGCGGCTCCAGCGTGCCCGCGATCAAGTGCCGGACCAGTCGATCTCTCTGTTCCAGCCGCAATCCGGACCACTGCGCCGCGTGCAGGACATCCGGCACGTGTTTGCGCTGAAACACCGCCCAGCTTGCGCCGATATCGAACAGGTCGCGTGGCGTACGATCCGATCGGCGCAGCAGGCTGGGGGCAAATCCGTGATGCACTTCGGCCAGTGGCACCAGCGCCGTGCGGAGCCCCGCCTGTCCCAAGCGCATGTTCAGATCCGTTTCATCCAGGTAGAAATGGAACGCCGCATCGAAACCGCCCAAGCGCACCAAAGCGTCGCGCCGCACCGCCATGTTGGTGCCTTCGGTCTTGACCCCATGGCCCGTTGGCGGCGTCAGGACGGTCGGTCGGATCGGGTCCAGGTCGATCCGCCTGGCCGCGCCCAGCGCATCCAGCACGCGCGCACCCCATTGCAGGCTGATGCCGTTGCGCCCGCGCACGAACCCGCCCGTCGCCGCCACATCGCAGCGCGCCAGCGGCGCGACCAGATGGCCAAGCCACGAGGGTTCGGCCACGGCATCGTCATCGATAAAGGCGATCACCTCTCCGGCGGCCTGCTCGATACCCCTGTTGCGGGCGGCGGAAATATTGGGCTGGTCGAATTCGAGCGTTTTCAGGTGCTGCCCAAAGTCGAGGTTTCCAACAGCCTCGATCCCGGACGGATCCGCGACAACGACGATTTCAAAGCGGGGGTGGTCTTGCTGCGTCAACGCGGTCAGGCATCGGGTCAACGCGGCGGGCCGCCCTCGGCTGACCACGACCACGCTGACCGCACAATCGGTCATTCCAGACCCATCTCCGCCATCATCGCCTCCAGCTTGGGAACGTCCTGCGGATTGTTCAATTCCCAGAACTGCCGCCCGCGGGCTTCGACCTCGACACACAGAACACCGCGCCCGTTTTCCATGAAGCGCAATTGCTCCAGCCCCTCCAGTCCTTCGAGCGGACCGACCGGCCACGTCGGATAAGCGGCCAGCGCATCGGGCCGGTAGGCATAGACGCCGACGTGATGAAAGACCGGTGTAGGCTCTGCTTCAAGGTAGGTTTTCGACGTGAACGGCACGACTTCCTTGGAGAAGTAAAGCGCCTTGTGCGCACGGTCGAACACGGCCGTTGTGCCGCCTACGCGCCCCGCTTTGCGATCCGACAAAAGACTGTTCAACGCGGCGCCGTCGCATCGCAGGACGGGCGTGGCGATGTCCGCCTCGGGGGCCGCGCGCAGGCCTGCGATCAGATCCTCCACGAACCAATGCGGAGTCAAAGGCGCGTCGCCCTGCAGGTTCACGACGATCTCGAATCCACCGCCCAATGCAGCGTGCGCTTCGGCGCAGCGCTCGGTCCCGTTGGCGCAATCGGGCGAGGTCATCACCACCTCGGCCCCGAAGGTTTCGGCGGCGTACCGGATACGATCATCGTCGGTGGCCACCACGACCCGGTCAACGCCCTGCACCGCCATCGCCGCGCGCCAGCTGCGTTCGATCAGGCTTTGGGATTTGCCGGTGGCACCGCGCAGATCCGCCAGCGGCTTGCCCGGATAGCGGGTCGATGCGTATCGCGCAGGAATGGCAATCAAAACAGACATCAGGGCGCCTTCAACTCGACGCCGGGCGAGAGCGCGATAAAGAACGGGTTTTCGAAATTCGGCTTTCCGTAGATGAGCGGCATGTGATCGTCGAACCGGACGACGGAACCGCCCGCCCCCCGCAAAACGGCGTCGCCCGCGGCAGTGTCCCATTCCATCGTCCGGCCCAGCCGCGGATAGAGATCCGCCTCGCCGGTCGCGATCAGGCAGAACTTGAGCGACGATCCGGCGCTGGTCATGTCGCGGACGGCATATTTGGCGATGTAGTCGTCGGTCGCCTGATCGCGGTGCGATTTCGAGGCCACCACCATGAGAGCCGAATTATCCACGTCAGAGACGAAGACCGCCCTGGTCTTTCCGATCCGCTCCTTGTCGAAGGGGCCTGCCTCCTCGACGGCGCGCCCTTGGGCATCGGTAAAGAACATCCGCTCCCTGGCGGGGGCATAGACCACGCCGCGCGTGGGAATGCCGCCCTCGACCAGCGCGATGTTCACGGTGAAATCGCCGCGCCGGTTGACGAATTCCTTGGTGCCATCCAGCGGGTCCACGATCAGGAACGTATCGCCCTCCAGCGAATGCGTGGCCGATTGCTCTTCTGTGACAAGCGGCACATCCGGGAACGCGGCGCGCAGGCCTGCGGAAATGATCGCATCGGCGGTTTCATCGGCCTGCGTCACGGGGCTGTCGTCGGACTTGACCCTCACGTCGAAATCCTCCGAGGCATAGACCGCCATGATCGCGTCCCCCGCCTCTAGCGACAACCGGCGCATCACTGCCACAAGTCTTTGGTAATCCAAGCCGCGCACTCCACGGTTTTGTTGATAAAAAAGCTGGCTCCCTTATGGTGCGACACTAACGGAACAGCAAGAAGTCCGTGCGACACTGAATTTCCCAAGAGGGCACGGGCAAGATGTTTCAACCGACGCGAAAACCCCGGACTGGCTTCGGTACGGCGCTGGCGATGGCGGAGCTGGTGTATCATTCGATCGTGCGTTCGGTGCGCAAGACGCACAACAACGCCTTTATCGCGATCGGCGTCAACATGTTGCAGGCCATCATGTTCGTGATGGCTTTCTACGTGATGTTTTCAATCCTGGGCCTGCGCGGTGCCGCGATCCGGGGCGACTTTCTGATCTACATCATGTCGGGCATTTTTCTCTACATGACGCATACCAAAACGCTGGCCTCGGTCGTTGGCTCCGAAGGGCCCGCCAGCGCGATGATGAAACACGCGCCGATGAACACGATCATCGCGATCCTGTCGGCGGCACTTGGCACCCTCTATATCCAGACTCTGTCGCTGTTGCTGATCCTGTTCATTTATCACATGGTTCTGACGCCCGTCGTGATCGAACAGCCGATTGCGGCCTACAGCATGCTATTGCTGGCATGGTTCACGGGTGGCGCACTGGGGTTGGTGCTGCTGGCGGCAAAGCCCTGGTTTCCGACGGTGGTTGGTATCTTTGCGACGATCTATCAGCGTGCGAACATGATTGCCTCGGGCAAGATGTTCGTGGCCAACACCCTGCCCGGCTTCATGCTGGCGATGTTCGACTGGAACCCGCTGTTTCATTGCATCGACCAGGCGCGCGGCTTTGCCTTCATCAACTACAACCCGCATTACAGCAGCATCGAATACCCGTTTTACATCGGCCTCGTGCTGGTGATGATCGGCTTGATGGGAGAATTCTACACCCGGCGTCATGCCTCCGCGAGCTGGGGCGCGCGACGCTGAAGCCTGGCCGGAAATTTCGAAGTTCCCGGTCCGTGGTCTGTGCTAGAAAACGGCTACTCGACCACGCGCAGTGTAAGGTTGATACGACCGCCCTTGGGCAAAAGCTTGGATGACCCCGCGCGTATCCTGTCCACGCCGTGATAGACCAGCCGCGCGTCACCGCCCATCACGGCCACATCCCCCGATTGCAACCAGATCGACTGCGTGGTGCCGCCGCGCGTCAGGTTCCCGATGCGAAACAGACCGTCATCGCCAAGGCTCACCGACACAACCGGCCAGCCGAAATCGGCTTCGTCGCGATCCTGGTGCAGACCCATCCGCGCATCGGCATCGTAATAGTTGATCAGACAGCACTCCGGGGCGCGGTCCAATCCGGTCACCTCGCGCCACAGCGTCAGCACCTGTTCCGGGATATCCGGCCAGTCCCGGCCAGAGGGGTGCGTCCGTGAATACCGGTATCCTTTCGCGTCGGATATCCACCCGTAGCGGCCCGCCGCGCTCATCCGGACCGACATCGCCTTGCCGCGCGGCGTGGTCGGCCGAAAGAACGGCGCGGCGCGCACCACCGTGCGCACCGCCTCGAAAAGGCTCTGCTGCGCCTCCGGCAGCAGATAGCTCTTGTGAATCGCCACCCCCCGCAGCATCAGCGGCGCCATATTCCCCCGCATTGTCGCGAACTCCTGAAAATTTCCCGCAAGAATCCCCATATCAGCGTCATTGCAGCGGTTGCAGGGGTCCCGACCGGTCCTTATATACCCTCCGAACCGCATGGAGTGGAGCGTTCCATGTGTCAACAGATCGGGGTGTGGGTGCCACAACGGGCCTCTGCTCCGTGTCATCGCCTTTTTTAGATGAGGGATCAAAACATGGCCAAAGTCATTGGTATCGACCTGGGAACCACCAACAGCTGCATTGCCATCATGGATGGCAGCCAACCGCGCGTGATCGAAAACGCCGAAGGCGCGCGCACGACACCATCCATCGTTGCCTTTACCGACGAAGAGCGTCTGGTCGGCCAGCCCGCCAAGCGGCAAGCCGTGACCAACCCCGAGAACACGATCTTTGGCGTCAAGCGCCTGATCGGGCGCCGGTTCGACGACCCGGATCTGGCCAAGGATCGCAAGAACATGCCCTTTACCGTCATCGACGGCGGCAACGGCGACGCATGGGTCAAGGTCCGGGACGAGAAATATTCGCCAAGCCAGATCTCGGCATTCATTCTCGGCAAGATGAAAGAGACGGCTGAAAGCTACCTGGGCGAGGAAGTCACTCAGGCCGTGATCACCGTACCCGCCTATTTCAACGACGCCCAGCGTCAGGCGACCAAGGATGCGGGCAAGATTGCCGGCCTTGAAGTGCTGCGTATCATCAACGAGCCGACTGCGGCCGCACTGGCCTATGGCCTCGACAAGAAAGACACCCAGACGATTGCGGTCTATGACCTTGGCGGCGGTACGTTCGACGTGACCATCCTCGAGATCGACGACGGCCTGTTCGAAGTGAAATCGACCAACGGCGACACTTTCCTTGGCGGCGAAGATTTCGACATGCGGATCGTCAATTATCTCGCTGACGAGTTCAAGAAAGAGCACCAGGTCGACCTGACCAAAGACAAGATGGCGCTGCAGCGTCTCAAGGAAGCCGCGGAAAAGGCAAAGATCGAACTGTCGAGCTCGAGCCAGACCGAGATCAACCAGCCGTTCATCTCGATGGGCTCCACCGGGCAGCCGCTGCACATGGTGATGAAGCTCACGCGCTCCAAGCTGGAAAGCCTCGTGGGCGATCTGATCAAGGCCTCGATGAAGCCCTGCGCCGCCGCGCTCAAGGATGCGGGCCTGTCCGCCAAGGACATCGACGAGGTCGTTCTGGTGGGCGGCATGACCCGCATGCCCAAAGTGGTCGAGGAAGTGACCAAGTTCTTCGGCAAGGAGCCGCACAAGGGTGTGAACCCCGACGAGGTCGTGGCCCTGGGCGCCGCCATTCAGGCGGGCGTTCTGCAGGGCGACGTCAAGGATGTTGTGCTGCTCGACGTGACGCCGCTGTCGCTTGGTATCGAAACACTGGGCGGCGTGTTCACCCGCCTGATCGACCGCAACACGACGATCCCGACCAAGAAAAGCCAGATCTTCTCGACCGCCGAGGACAACCAGAATGCCGTGACGATCCGGGTGTTCCAGGGCGAGCGGGAAATGGCGGCCGACAACAAGATCCTCGGCGCCTTCAACCTTGAGAACATTCCGCCGGCACCGCGCGGCATGCCCCAGATCGAAGTGACCTTTGACATCGACGCCAACGGCATCGTGTCGGTCGGCGCGCTCGACAAGGGCACAGGCAAGGAACAGAAGATCACGATCCAGGCGTCGGGCGGTCTGTCCGAGGAGGACATCGAAAAGATGGTCAAGGACGCCGAGGAAAACGCCGAGGCCGACAAGGAGCGTCGCGCGCTGATCGAGGCCAAGAACCAGGCGGAAAGCCTGATCCATTCGACCGAAAAGTCGATGGAGGAGCATTCCGACAAGGTTGATCCGACCACGATCGAAGCAATCGAACTTGCCATTGCCGCGCTGAAGGACGAGCTGGAGAACGACAACGTCGAAAAGATCAAGTCGGGTATTCAGAACGTCACCGAAGCCGCGATGAAGCTGGGTGAGGCGATTTACAAGTCCGCGCAGGAAGAAGGCGAAGAAGCCCCGAAAGCGGCGGATGAACCGCGCGGTGAAGACGATGATATCGTCGATGCCGAGTTCGAGGACCTTGACGACGACAAGCGCGCGTAAACGGTACCCGGAACCAATGACAGGGCCGGCCCACACCGGGTCGGCCCATTACGTTCCAAAGGGGAAAGTAATCCATGTCGAAACGTGATTTTTACGAAGTCCTTGGCATCGGCAAAGGTGCCTCGGCCGACGAGATCAAAAAGGCCTATCGCGGCAAGGCCAAGGAACTGCACCCAGATCGCAATTCCGACAACCCCAAGGCCGAAGCCCAGTTCAAGGAAGCCAACGAGGCGTATGAAATCCTCAAGGACGCCGAGAAAAAGGCGGCCTACGATCGGTATGGTCATGCGGCCTTTGAAGGCGGTATGGGCGGCGGGCGGCCCGGTGGCGGCTTTGGCGGCGGTCAGGGCGATTTTTCGTCTGCGTTTTCGGATGTGTTCGACGACCTGTTCGGTGACTTCATGGGTGGCCAGCAGCGCGGCGGCGGTCGCCGTGCCGCGCGCGGGGCCGACCTGCGCTATAACCTGCGTGTCACGCTCGAAGAGGCCTACTCCGGCCTGCAAAAGACAATCAACGTACCGACCTCCGTGGCCTGTTCGTCCTGTTCGGGCTCAGGGGCCGAGGGCGGCGCGGAACCGACCACCTGCCCCACATGCTCCGGCATGGGCAAGGTCCGTGCGCAACAAGGCTTCTTCACGGTCGAGCGGACCTGTCCGACCTGTTCAGGGCTGGGCCAGATCATCAAGAACCCCTGCACCACTTGCCGCGGTGCCGGACGGGTCGAAAAGGACCGCGCGCTGTCGGTGAACATCCCGCCCGGTGTCGAGACCGGGACGCGTATCCGGCTTGCCGGCGAAGGCGAAGCCGGGATGCGCGGCGGTCCGTCGGGCGACCTGTATATCTTCATCGAGGTCGCGCAGCATGCGCTTTTTGAGCGCGACGGCGCCAGCCTGTTCTGCCGCGTCCCGGTGTCCATCGCCAAGGCCGCACTGGGCGGCAGCATCGAAGTCCCCACGATTGACGGCGGTCGTGGCCGCGTCCAGATCCCGGCGGGCAGCCAGTCGGGCCGTCAGATGCGACTGCGGGGCAAGGGCATGCCCGCCCTGCGCGGCGGCGGTGCCGGTGATATGTTCATCGAACTTGCCGTGGAAACACCGGTCAACCTGACTGCACGGCAAAAGGAACTGCTGCAGGAGTTCGACGAACTGTCCGAGAACAACAACCCCGAAGGCACCAGCTTCTTCTCGTCCGTCAAATCCTTTTGGGACAGCATGAAGGGCTAAGCGGGCCTGCCATCATGTGAAACAGGTACAGGGCGGGGCATGTTCCCAGCCCTTTTTCACGTCTGCGCGCAGTCATTAACCAAATATCAACCAAGCCACCGGCACCTTGGTGGTATGAGCGCAAACCCCAAAGCCTTTGCGGACCCGACACTGCCCTTCCTGTTGGACGAGGCCGAGCCCGTGGCGCTGCCATCCGGCAAGCCACCCTCCTACATCGCGGACCATCGCCAACGCCTGCGCGCGCGTTTCATGGCAGGCGGTGCGGCCGCCATGCCGGACTACGAATTGCTGGAGCTTGTGTTGTTCCGCGCTATTCCCCGACGGGATGTAAAGCCGCTGGCACGGGCGTTGCTGGACCATTTCGGCGACTTCAATCGCGTTCTGACCGCGCCCGAAAGCCGTTTGCGCGATGTGTCCGGCGTTGGCGATTCCGTGATCTGCGAGTTGAAGATCATCGAGGCCGCCGCGCACCGGCTTGCCCGTTCCAAGGTGCTGCGCCAGCACGTTCTGTCCAGCTGGGACGCCCTCCTGGATTATTGCCACACCACGATGGCCCACCGCGAGACGGAACAGTTCCGCGTGCTTTACCTCGATCGCAAGAATGTTGTCATCGCGGACGAGGAACAGGCAAAGGGCACCGTTGATCACGTGCCCGTCTATCCCCGCGAGGTTGCCAAACGCGCGCTGGAACTGAATGCCAGCGCGATCATTCTGGTGCACAACCATCCATCGGGCGATCCGACACCGTCACAATCGGACATCACCATGACGGATCAGATCAACGCCGCCTGCCTCGCCCTGGGTCTGACGCTGCACGATCATCTGATCATCGGAAAATCGCGCGAGATGAGCTTTCGCAGCGAAGGGTATCTTTAGCGCACCCAGACCTCGACCCGGCGATTGGCCTGACGGCCCCATGCGCTGTCGTCGCAGGCCATCGGCATCGCTTCGCCAAAGGCATCCGTCTCAAGCTTCACACGGTCCAGATTGGCGGCTTCCGCGGCGCGCACGACTGCGCGCTGAACCGCCTCGGCGCGGCGCAGGGCAATGTCACGGTTGGCATCCGCCGGACCTTCACCATCGCTGAAACCGACGAACAGGATACGCCGCGCGTCGTACCGCCCCTGCTCCAACGCGCGGGCCAATTGCTGCACGTTGGACCGCGATTGCGCATCCAGCCTGATCGATCCCGCCTCGAACCGGAACGATGTCGTCAGCCGCGCCATCGGTGTCAGCGTGGCCGTCATGCGCTGCAATTCCTCCAGCGTGGTCTCGACCCCCGCCGCGGTGATCGCGTTGGCAAAGCGGTTGCCCTGCTCATCCACCGGCACTTCTTCGGGGGCCTGATCGACGAACCCGGCGCGCCGGATAACGATCTGGGCCGAGGGATCGCGCGTATAGGCCAGAAATTCGCGGGCAATCGCCGGCAATCGCCGTGCCGGCAGATACAGAAACATCGGCGCGGTCAAAGGATAGTCCTCTGTCTTGATGCTGCGCCGGGATGCCATCATCGAAAACGTGCAGTTCCCGGTCAGTGTCAGAACCGACGCATTTCCGGTCTCGGCATAACTTGCCAGCCCAATCGCAAAGGGGTCCTTGGCCACAGCATCCGCCACCGCCGGTCCGGTCCGATGCGAAATGATGTCGCTTGTCAGGGCCAGCTTGGCCGGCGTCAGCACCTGATCGACCAGCGCCTGCCCCAGTCCGGACCCGGCATCGGGCGCATGCCGCGTGATCGGAGCGTCGGGACCGCCCAGATCGGTCCAATTGTCGATGTCCCCGGCAAAGACGCGCGCCAGATCCAGCGGCGAAATAGACCGCACGGGGTTGCCGGGGGACACGATCGGCACCATCGCATCAAGGGCCAGAACCCGGCTTCGGTTGCTGCCGGTCAGGTCCCCCATTCCCGCATCGCGGGCGCGGGCGCGTTCTTCGGGCCGGATTTCCCGCAGGGCCATCACGAGATCCGCCTCGTTGACCAGCAGATCGGCAAATCCCTCGTCGGTGTTCGTGACGCGAAACCGAAATCGGGCGGCCATCTTGCCGGTGCGCTTGTCGGTCAGGGTATAGGTGAAATGCGTGGCATCCACGGGCTCGCGGGCCACGACATAACCGTTGCGCTGGGCAAACCCTTCGACCAGGGCGGGCATCAGAACCGCGCCCATCGTGGCCGACCCGGACAACGCCACATCTGCCACGAAATCAACGAGATCAGGGCAACCGGGGCCCTCGCAAAGAACGCCGGACCCGTCGACCGTCAACTCGCCATAAAGCGTCTCGACCCTATAGAATTCGCCGTCGAACCCCAAAAGCGTGCCATTGAGTTCGACACGCCCGTCACGCGACGTCAGGGTGACATCCTGTGCCAGCGCCACGCGCCAGCCCGCAAAAAGAAAAAGTGCGACGAAAACCGCCGCACGTTTCAAGCTCATAAGGAGACCTCGACCCGGCGTTAGTTGCCGGCGACTTTCAGGTCTTGGAGCAGATTATTCAACACCAGAAAGTTCCCGATCGCATCGCAATCGGGCACCGACAAGATCAGATCCTGCGTCCTGATGCTGTCACTGCGCAGCTCAAGCGACTGCGCTTCGATTTCCTGACCGCAGTTTCCGGGCGTCACCTCTGCCTCGACGCTCAGTTCGACGGTGCCAAAGGATGTATTGGCCGCAATCGGAAAGCTGTAGACCTCGGCAAGCAGGGGATCGGGCGCGGACATATCGCCATGCTGGGTCAGGAACCCGGTTTCACCATTGATGATGGAGTCGGCTTTGCCATCCGCACCGGACCAGACATGCCCTTTGTCGCCGTAGCCGGCGCCGAATTCGCGTGCATGAATTTGAAACCCGCTATCGCCCTTCCATTGCAACACAACACGATTGAAAAGCGCGAGGGTATCAACCGAGGCCTGTGCCACGGCACCATCACCGTTCGAGAACGCCATGACAAAAACCGCGTCCTTGTCGAGCGCGGGAACCTTTGCCGTCATCTTGCCGTTGGCAGAAGTCGTTTCGGTGAACATCATGCCACTGTGATGGACGGTGACGCGTTCGTTCGGCAGGCATGGCGCGGACAGCACCAGATCGACCATTGCCGCCTCGGCGACATCTGCTGTTGCGCTGACCTGGCAATCGGGTGACGGGGCACGCTCTGGAACATCGGGTGCGGGCAATCGGCTGGAGGGCGCTGCCACGGTTTTGACCGGATCGTCGAACACCGGCAATTCCGATACCCCCTGCACTCCGGCAGAGGTCAGCGTGATGCCTTCGACTTCGAGCATCGCTTCGCCTTGCAACAGAACAGGCGCGTTCGCCGGCGATACCGCTATCGCGGTGGCGTCAGACCCATATCGGCTGTTGGCGGCATCTCCGCTTTGCATCACGAAACCGATCCCGATGGCACAGGCCAACGTGCCGGCAGCCGTCAGGATTTCCTTGCGATGTGACATTGATCCCGTTCCTTCCACGCATTGCGTCAAGCTAACCTGTCGCAATGAATCGGGGCCGGGATGTGGCGAACGGGGGGAGTCTTTCGGGCAAGAACCGGGCAGCGCCTTGTTGTTGACACATCCCCGGGCGACCGGCCGCGCGAAGATTTGCCAATGAACACGCTACCCTGTCGCGAAAACCGCGGCGTCGGGACTGCCCCAATCAGGTCGTGGGACGAGCGAGAAACACCGCGAGGTCGCCCGGATCGGCGTTACAGCCGTCCGTGGCAGTGCTTGAATTTTTTGCCCGATCCGCAGGGACAGGAATCGTTTCGGCCCGGGTTGCCCCATGTCGCCGGATCATTTTCATCAAAGCCCGCAACTGCGTCTTCCGATACCTCGTCGGGCGAGGTCGCCGCCTGCGCGGCTTCCTGCATCTTGGCTTGCTGGGCTTTCATCTCGTCGATCATCTGCCGGCGCTCGTCCTCGGTCATAGGACGGATCTGTGACAACTTCTGGGTGACGTCCTCGCGCAGACTGTCGAGCATCGTCTCGAACAACTGGAAGGATTCGTTCTTGTATTCGTTCAGAGGGTCGCGTTGCGCGTAACCGCGGAAACCGACCACCGACCGCAAATGCTCAAGCGTCAGCAAGTGATCACGCCACTTGCCGTCGATTGCCTGCAACAGCATCTGCTTTTCGATGTTTCGCATGTTTTCGGCGCCGAAGGCCTCGGTTTTCTCCGCCATCATCTTGTCTGTCGCCTCGATCAGGCGCTCACGCATCACGTCTTCGTCGACGCCTTCCTCCTGCGCCCACTGCATCACCGGAACATCGACGCCAAGCTGCTCGATCACGGCGGCATACATGCCTTCGGTATCCCATTGGTCGGCATAGGTGTTGGGTGGCATGTAGGTGTCGATCATGTCGTCGATGACCTGATGACGCATGTCGGTGACGATCTCGTTAAGGTCCGCGGCTTCCATGATGTCGCGCCGCTGGGAAAACACCACCTTGCGCTGTTCGTTCATCACGTCGTCGAATTTCAAAAGCTGCTTGCGGATATCGAAGTTTCGGCCTTCGACCTTGGCCTGCGCGCGTTCGAGCGACTTGTTGACCCAGGGGTGAACGATCGCTTCGCCTTCCTTGAGGCCAAGCGTCGTCAACACCTTTTCCAGCCTGTCTGACCCGAAAATGCGCATCAGATCGTCCTCGAGGCTCAGGTAGAAGGACGACCGGCCCGGATCGCCCTGACGGCCGGAACGACCGCGCAACTGGTTGTCGATCCGGCGGCTCTCGTGACGCTCGGAGGCCAGAACGTACAAGCCGCCCGCCTCGATCACCTTTTGCTTCTCTTCCGCATGCTCCGCCTCGATCTGGGCGCGCAGCGCCTTGGGGTCGGCATCGGGGTTCTTGTCCAGCGCCTCGAGCACCTGAAGATCGACGTTGCCGCCCAGTTGGATGTCGGTGCCGCGCCCGGCCATATTGGTCGCGATGGTCACCGCGCCCAGCTTGCCGGCATCGGCGACGATCTGCGCTTCCTGTTCGTGCTGGCGCGCGTTCAGAACATTGTGCGGAATACCTTCGGCGGCCAGCATCTTGCTGAGCATCTCCGACTTCTCGATGGACGTGGTGCCCACCAACGCAGGCTGCCCCTTTTCGTGGCTTTTCTTGATCTGGACGATCATCGCCTCGTATTTCTCGCGCGCGGTGCGGTACACCTGATCGTCTTCGTCGACACGCGCGATGGGGCGGTTGGTCGGCACCTCGATCACGCCAAGACCATAGATCTGGCCAAATTCCTCGGCCTCGGTCAGTGCGGTGCCGGTCATGCCCGCCAGCTTGTCGTAAAGGCGGAAATAGTTCTGGAATGTCACCGATGCGAGGGTGACGTTCTCGGGCTTGATATCAAGCCCCTCCTTGGCCTCGATCGCCTGGTGCAGGCCGTCGGACAACCGCCGGCCCGCCATCATGCGGCCGGTGAATTCGTCGATCAGCATCACCTCGCCGTCGCGTACGATATAGTCCTTGTCGCGCAGAAACAGTTTATGCGCCCGCAGGCCCTGGTTGATGTGGTGAACGATGGTCGTGCTTTCGGGATCGTAAAGCGACGCACCCTCTTCCAGCAGCCCGTGCGCCCGCAAAAGATCTTCGAGGTATTCGTTTCCCTCTTCGGTAAAGGTCACGTTTCGGGTTTTCTCGTCGAGTTCGAAGTGGTCTTCGGAAAGTTCGGGGATCAGCTTGTCGATGGTCAGATACATATCGGACCGGTCGGTGGACGGACCCGAGATGATAAGCGGCGTGCGCGCCTCGTCGATCAGGATGCTGTCGACTTCGTCGACGATGGCAAAGTTGTGATAGCGGTGAAAAATCTGGCTCAATTCGGACTTCATGTTGTCGCGCAGATAGTCAAAGCCAAGTTCGTTGTTGGTGGCGTATGTGATGTCACAGGCATAAGCCGCGCGCTTGTCGTCTTCGGTTTGCCCGCTCCAGGCGACGCCGGTCGTAAGGCCAAGCGTCGCGAACACCTTGCCCATCCAATCCGCATCGCGTTTCGCCAGGTATTCGTTGACGGTGACGATGTGCACACCCTTGCCGGTCAACGCGTTGAGATACGCGGCAAACGTCGCGGTCAGGGTCTTTCCCTCACCGGTCTTTTGCTCGGCAATGTTGCCCTGGTGCAAAAAGATCGCCCCCATGAGCTGCGTGTCGAAGGCGCGCAGGCCAAGCGCGCGGCGCGCGGCTTCGCGGCAGTTGGCAAAGGCTTCCGGCAAAAGATCGTCCAGCGCCTCTCCGTCTATGGCGCGGCGCTTGAACTCTTCCGTCTTTTCCTTCAGCCCCTCGTCGCTGAGTGCCTCGAAATCGGGCTCAAGCGCATTGATCTGGTCGATCAACGGGCGGGTCGCCTTTATCTTGCGATCGTTTGGTGTCCCAAAGACCTTTTTGGCGATTGTTCCGATACCCAGCATGCGTTCTCCAGCCGAAGATTAGTTGATTGGGCCGATCTGCTTGCCCGTATCGGACACAGCCCATAAGTAGAGTGGGAACACCGGCCCTCGCCGCGCCCATAGGGCGATGTAAGGTCCGCGTCATACCGTGTCAATGTTGCGCCCCGTCGTGACCAACCCATAGGACCGATTCATGCATAAACACCTCAAGATTCTCGCCTGTGCCGCGCTTGCCGTCAGCCTGACAACCCCTGTCGCCGCGCAGGACGAAACGCCCGATGCGCAGACCGTCGTGGCCACGGTGAACGGCACCGAAATCACGCTGGGGCACATGATCATCGCCCGTGCCACCCTGCCCGAGCAGTATCAGCAACTGCCCGACGAGGTGCTCTTCAAAGGCATCCTCGACCAACTGGTTCAGCAGACCGCGTTGTCGCAATCCTTTGACGGCGATCTGCCGCCGCGTGTCGCGCTGTCGCTGGAAAACGAACGTCGATCCCTGATCGCCGGCGAGGTTGTGGAAAGCGCGTTGAAATCCGCCGTCACCGAAGAGGCGATCAAGGCCGCCTATGACGCGAAATATGCCGAAGCCGAACCGACAGAGGAATACAACGCGTCGCATATCCTGGTCGAAAGCGAGGAAGAGGCAAAGACGATCAAGGCCGAACTGGACGGCGGGGCGGATTTCGCGCAATTGGCCCGCGACAAATCCACCGGTCCGTCCGGGCCTGGCGGCGGGTCGCTGGGGTGGTTCGGTCCCGGCATGATGGTGCCCTCCTTCGAGGCGGCGACCATCGCGCTGGAGCCGGGAACGGTATCTGATCCGGTCGAGACGCAGTTCGGCTGGCATGTGATCAAGCTGAACGAAACCCGCAAGGCCGATGTGCCCGCGCTGGACGCCGTGCGCGCCGAGCTTGAGGGAGAGGTCAGCAAGGCCGCCGTTCAGGAAACAATTGACGCCGTGACAGCCGCGGCGGATGTTGATCGCAGCGGCGCCGAAGGCATCGACCAATCGCTGCTCAAGAACCTCGATCTTCTGGACTGACGCATATGGCAAAAACCTCCGCCCTGTCTCCGCTCGCGCCGGCGCGGTTTCCGGATCTTCCGGTGATCGACGGCGTGACCTTTTCCACGATTGCGGCGGGGGTGCGGTATCAGGGCCGCACGGACGTCATGCTGGCGCATCTCATCCCCGGCACGACAATCGCGGGCACGTTTACGCGGTCCGCAACCCGCAGCGCGCCGGTGCTCGATTGCGAAGCCAAGATCGGCGGCCCATCGGACGATGCGGCAGCCATTCTGGTGAATTCGGGAAATTCCAACGCGTTCACCGGCAAAGGCGGAGTCCAGGCGGTGGACGCCATCACCGCCGCTGTGTCCAAGGCCTGCGGCGTGCCGCAAAACCGTGTGTTCACATCCTCCACCGGGGTGATCGGCGAACCGCTGCCGTACGAGCGGATCACCGAAAGCCTGACCGGCCTGACCACGGCGCTTGATGCCGGCGGGATCGAAGCCGCCGCACATGCTATCATGACCACCGACACCTTTCCCAAAGGCGCTGCGGCGTCGGTCGATATCGACGGCAAGACGGTCTCTATCGCAGGGATCGCCAAGGGCTCGGGCATGATCGCGCCGGATATGGCCACGATGCTGGTCTATCTGTTCACCGACGCCCGGATCGACCAGACCGAGCTGCAATCCATTGTCAGCGCGGGCACCGACAGGACCTTCAACTGCATCACGGTCGATAGCGATACCTCCACATCCGACACTCTGCTTATGGCGGCCACGGGCGCCTCTGGCGTCGATGTGACCGGCAGCGCGGGTTTTGCCACAGCGGTCCACGACGTCATGCGCGATCTGGCCCATCAGGTCGTTCGCGATGGAGAGGGCGCGACGAAGTTCGTTGAAATCCAAGTCACCGGTGCCGCGTCGGACAAAGATGCACATACGCATGCAATGTCGATCGCCAACTCGCCGCTGGTCAAGACCGCGATCGCCGGAGAGGACGCCAACTGGGGCCGGATCGTCATGGCGGTCGGAAAATCCGGCGCTGCCGCCGATCGTGACACCCTGTCGATCCGGTTCGGCGATATCGTCGTCGCGGAAAACGGCTGGCGCAGCCCCAATTACAACGAAGACGATGCCGCGGCCCACATGAAAGCGCAAAACCTGGTGATTGGCGTCGATATCGGAATCGGATCGGGGCAGGCCACCGTCTGGACATGCGATCTGACCCATGGGTACATCGACATCAATGCCGATTATCGGTCGTAGGCCATGAAAACCGTTCTTGTGTCTGCCGTCGCCCTGATCGACGTGGATGGCCGTGTGCTGCTTGCGCAGCGGCCCGAGGGGAAATCGATGGCCGGGCTTTGGGAATTTCCCGGCGGCAAGGTCGAACCGGGCGAGACCCCCGAAGCCGCCCTGATCCGCGAGCTTGAGGAAGAGCTGGGCATCAACACCTGGGCGTCGTGCCTTGCGCCACTGACATTCGCAAGCCACAGCTACGACGAATTTCATCTGCTTATGCCACTGTTTGCCTGTCGCAAATGGGAGGGAACGCCGATGTCGCGCGAAAACCAGTCCCTGAAATGGGTCCGGCCCAATGCGTTGCGTGACTATCCCATGCCAGCGGCCGATATCCCGCTGATCCCGATTTTGCGCGATTGGCTGTAAGCGGGGTGTCCGCACTTAGGTTATGGTGGCGGGATTTCGTGCACAATACACGTGACAGGCGAATGTCGCCCGCGTAACAGTAGGCATGTCACTATCTCGGGGGAGGATGAGACATGCTGAGAACCATTACACTGGGAAGCTGCGTTTCGGTGCAAGGCACATATCTGGGCGATCTGCCCGATGGGCGCATCGCCGTGAAAGTGGATCAGACGGTTTATGCCGGCTCTCCGGTCGTTTCAGCACGTCAACCACATCCTGACAGCATGCTGACGATATGAAAAAGGGGACAGCAGCTTGCTGTCCCCTTTTCTTCCTGCGGTCAGGAAAATTTACTTCAGCGTCCGCGTGACCTCTTCACGTTCGAAGATTTCGATCACGTCGCCGGGGCGAATGTCATCGTAATTCTCGAACGCCATGCCACACTCTTGGCCTGACTGAACCTCGGCCACTTCGTCCTTGAAGCGCTTGAGCGTCTTGAGCGTCCCTTCGTGGATGACCACATCGTCACGCAGCAGACGAACACCCGCACTGCGGCGCGCGACGCCTTCGGTGACAAGACAGCCCGCGACCTTGCCGACGCCGGTGACCTTGAACACTTCCTTGATCGACGCATACCCGATGAAGGTTTCGCGGATCTCGTTGCTAAGCAGACCCGAAGCCGCCGCTTTGACGTCATCCACAAGATCGTAGATCACCGAATAGTACCGGATTTCGACGCCTTTCTGGTTGGCCGTGTTGCGCGCGGATGCATTCGCACGAACGTTGAAGCCCATGATCGGGGCGCCCGACGCTTCGGCAAGGCCGACGTCGGTTTCCGTGATGGCACCCACGCCCGAGTGAAGCACGCGCACGCGCACCTCTTCGTTGCCGATCTTTTCCATCGCCTGAACGATCGCTTCGGCAGAGCCTTGCACGTCAGCTTTGACAAGGATGGGCAGTTCGTTGACGCTTTCATCGGCCTTGGCGTTCGCCATCAGCTGCTCAAGCGTTGTCGCGGCACCGGCAGCGGCGCGTTTGTCGCGCGCGGCGTTGGCCCGGTATTCCGCGATCTCGCGCGCCTGGGCCTCGGTTCCGGTGACATTCAAAACATCGCCTGCCTCCGGCGTACCATTCAGGCCAAGCACCTCGACCGGGACCGATGGTCCGGCTTCCTTGACGCGCTCGCCCTGATCGTTGATCAGCGCGCGGACCTTGCCGTATTGTTCGCCCACGACAAAGATGTCGCCCTGACGAAGCGTACCGTTCTGGATCAGGACCGTCGCAACGGGGCCACGGCCCACGTCAAGCTGCGCTTCGATCACTGCACCGATCGCGGCCCGGTTCGGGTTCGCTTTCAGTTCAAGCAATTCCGACTGCAGTGCAATCGCCTCGAGCAGATCATCAAGCCCCTGACCGGTGGTGGCGGACACCTCGACGTCCTGCACTTCGCCGGACATCTTTTCGACGATCACTTCGTGCTGCAAAAGATCGGTCCGCACCTTGTCGGGGTTGGCCGCAGGCTTATCGATCTTGTTGATGGCAACGATCATCGGCACCTTGGCCGCTTTTGCGTGATTGATCGCCTCGATCGTCTGCGGCATCACCGCGTCGTCGGCGGCCACCACCAGAACCACGATATCGGTTACATGCGCACCGCGCGACCGCATCGACGTGAACGCCGCGTGGCCGGGTGTGTCGAGAAAGCTCAGCACCTGGCCGCCATCTGTCGTCACCTGATAGGCACCGATGTGCTGCGTGATCCCGCCTGCTTCGCCCGCAACGACCTTGGCGTTACGGATCGCATCCAACAGCGACGTCTTGCCGTGGTCCACGTGGCCCATGATCGTGATGACCGGGGGACGCGGCTGCAAATCCTTGGGATCGTCTTCGATCTCCTTGATCACGTCTTCCACGTCGGCATCGGACACACGCACGACCTTGTGGCCGAATTCCTCGATGATCAGCTCGGCAGTATCCGCATCGATGGTTTCGTTCTGCGTCACCATCATGCCGTTGTTCATCAGCGCCTTGACGACTTCGCCAACGCGCTCCGCCATGCGATTGGCCAATTCGGACACCACGATCGCTTCGGGCAACTGAACGTCGCGCACGACCTTTTCACGCTCGACCGATCCGCCCATCGCCTTTTGACGTGCGCGTTCCTGCTTGCGTTTCATCGCGGCCATCGACCGCTGACGCCCGCCTTCGCCACCGGCCAGCGCCTGGTTGAGCGTCAGCTTGCCAGAGCGGCGGTTGTCTTCGCCGCCCTTGTTGCGCTTGTTGGTATCTTCGCGGTCGCGCTCTGTCTTGCGTGCGGGCGCTTGCGGAGCGGCCTTGCTGCTGGACGGGCGGGCGACGGCGGGCTCTTCCGCAGGGGCCGCTGCCGCCTGGGCGGCGGCTTCGGCTTCCTGTTTGCGCCGCTCGTCCTCTTCGGCTTTCGCCTTCAGGCTTTCTTCGCGCTCACGCTCTTCGGCATCCTTGGCTTCCTGCTCGGCCCGGCGGCGCTCACGATCTTCGGCGCGCGCCTTTTCCTCGGCTTCGCGTTCCGCGGCCTCTTCGCTTTCACGGGCCTTGGCGGCCTGAACGGCTTTCAGGCGGCGTTCCATCTCGGCATCGGTGATGCCTGCGGGGCGTCGCGACGGATCACCCATTGCCGGCTTTGGCTTTGCACCGCCACCGGCTTGCTTCGACGCATCGGCTTTGGGAACCACAACGCGCTTGCGTTTGGTTTCGACCACGACGTTCTTGGTCCGTCCGTGGCTGAAACTCTGTTTCACGTTGCCCGGACGCGCGCCACCGCGCAGACCCAATGTTTTCTTGCCGTCAGTATCGCTCATGTAGCTCGTCTATCTTTCCGGGTGACCGTTGCCACCCTCAGTTATGCGCACGCCCTTTAGTCTTTGGGCTTCCTCTACAACACGTTGCGTGAGTCCACCAGAGGCGAGCGCCCCATGTATCACAGTTTGACGTCCGAATGCCAAACCCAATTCATCCGCCGTCAACCAGCCGATGTAAGATCCGTAATGCGGCGTGCTCAACTTCGACTTGCCGCGCCCCGATCCGTCGCTGGCCTGGATCAGCACTTCGGCCTCTTCCATCTGCAGCCAGCTCTTGACCTTTTCATACCCGGCGACCGCCTTGCCCGCCTTGCGCTGGAGCGAGATCAGATCGACCACGCGCCGTACCAGTTGCCGCTCAACCTCGTCCGACAGGGCCTCGGGCGTTTGCACCGGTTGCTTGGCCGCACGTGCGAACAACCCCTTCTTGGCTGCCTTGTCTATCGCGGCACGATCCGCCGCCACGTAAATGCCCCGTCCGGGCAATTTGCCCAGGACATCCGGCACGACCTGCCCGTCCGGTCCGACGACGAAACGCACCAAACCATACTTTGGTTGCACGTCGCCGGTGACGATGCACTTGCGTTCAGATCCCTCGGACCGGTCTTTCATGGCACCACCGCGCGTCATCATCGTGCCTCCGGACCCTGCAATCAGGCCTCGGCCTCCTCTGTTTCGTCCTCTTCGGCGGCGTCTTTTTCAAGATCGGCGAGATCGACCCAACCCAGCAGAACGCGCGCAGTCATGATCATGTCCTGGGCTTCTTCGAGGCTCACGTCGAACGGCTCCAACACGCCGTCGTCCTTGATACGCTCACCGTTCACGGTGGTCCAGCCACCGGCCAGTTCCCAATCCGCGCAGGTCGCGAAATCCTCAAGCGTTTTGACGTCGTCCTTGGCCAGCGCCTCAATCATCTGGGGTGTCAGGCCATCGAATTCAACCAGGCTGTCCTCGACACCCATAGCGCGGGCATTATCGAGCGCGGCCTTGTTCTGTGCCTCGAGCACATCGCGGGCACGGGCCTGCAATTCATTGGCGGTGTCCTCGTCGACGCCATCGATCACCAAAAGCTCGTCAATCTCGACATAGGCAACCTCTTCGAGGGTTGAAAACCCTTCGGACACAAGAAGCTGGGCAAAAAATTCGTCCAGGTCGAGATTGTCCATGAAGAGCTTGGTGCGCAGTTCGAACTCGGCCTGACGGCGCGCGCTTTCCTGCTCTTCGGTCATGATGTCGATATCAAGACCGGTCAACTGCGACGCCAGACGCACGTTTTGGCCGCGGCGGCCAATCGCCAGAGACAGCTGCTCTTCGGGTACGACGACTTCGATCTTTCCGGCTTCTTCGTCCAGAACGACCTTGCTGACCTCGGCGGGCTGCAACGCATTCACAAGGAATGTCGGCTGGTCTTCGTTCCAGGGAATGATGTCGATCTTCTCGCCCTGCAACTCGTTCACCACGGCCTGCACGCGACTGCCGCGCATGCCGACGCAGGCACCGACCGGGTCGATCGAATTGTCATAGCTGATCACCGCGATCTTGGCGCGCGAACCGGGGTCGCGGGCGACCGCCTTGATCTCGATGATGCCGTCGTAGATTTCGGGCACTTCCATCTTGAACAGTTCCGCCATGAATTCGGGCGCGGTCCGGCTGAGGAAGATTTGCGGGCCGCGCTGCTCGCGGCGCACATCCTTGATATAGACCCGGATCCGGTCGTTCGGGCGATACGATTCGCGCCCGATCTTTTCGTTGCGGCGCAAGATCGCTTCGCCCGCACCCACATCGACGATGACGTTGCCATACTCTTCGCGCTTGACCAGGCCGTTGATGATCGTGCCGGCACGGTCCTTGAATTCCTCGTACTGGCGATCACGCTCGGCTTCGCGCACCTTTTGCAGAATGACCTGCTTGGCCGACTGCGCGGCGATTCGGCCCATCTCGACCGGCGGAACTTCCTCTACGAATTGGTCGCCGACCTTGGGATCGTCCATATATTGCTTGGCCTGCTCGACCGTGAATTCGGCTTGATAGTTCTCAAGCTCTTCATCCTCGACCACCGTCCGCACGCGGGTAAATGTCGCCTTGCCGGTCTTGCGGTCGATATGCACACGAATGTCCATTTCCGCGCCATAGCGGGACTTGGCCGCCCGGGCGAGCGATTCTTCCATCGCTTCGACCACCAGACCGGGGTCGATCATCTTTTCGCGGGCAACCGCCTCGGCGGTTTGCAGCAGCTCAAGCTGGTTTGCGGATGTAATGGCCATCAGTTTTCTCCCTCATCAGACTCGTCGGTCTGGATCTCGTCAAAAGCGGTTTCGTCGATTGCGCCCGACGCCTTGCGCTGGCGCAGCATTTCCTTGATCAGATCGTCGGTCAGCACCAGCTTGGCGTCTGACAGCCAGTCAAATTTCAGACCAATTGTGCCTTCTTCCACGTTGATCAGAACTTCGTCGTCCTCGACCCCCGCCAATTCACCCTTGAAGCGGCGACGGCCATCGATCAATTCGGCGGTCTCGATCTTGGCCTCGTAGCCTTCGAACGCCTCGAAATCCTTCAGCCGCGTCAGCGGGCGGTCGATGCCCGGGCTCGACACTTCCAGTGTATATTCATCCAGAATCGGATCCTCGACATCCAGGATGGCGCTGACGGCCTGGCTGATCTGCGCGCAGTCGTCGACTTCGATACCGCCCTCGGGTTTGTCCGCCATGATCTGCAGGATCGTCGATTTGCCCGACATAAGACGCACGCGCACCAGTTCGAACCCCAGATCCTCGATCACCGGGGTGATGATCTCGGCCATGCGGCGGTCGATGGCGGCTTTGGCGATCAGGTCGTTGGTCATGAGATTGCTCGATACTCCAAGCACAAAAAAACGGGCGCGCGGCCCGTTACGAATTTCGGTGGAGCGTTTGGTTTGGACCCTAACGCGCCGCTGTTGAGGTTCATATACGCTTGAGATTCCGAGTCTGCAAGCCCTGATCGCCTATGCCATCCACCACCGCTCTGCCGCGCGCAGATTATCAAGCGGCCAGCGCGACCCGATGGTCGCGGGCAATGCCACAGTCCGCCATGCCGCCTGCGTCATGGCGTGTGCGTTTGGCAGAAGCGTAATATCGGGCTGGCCCAGAAGTTCGCCGGGATCGTCCAGATCGGCAACATCGACATAATGATCGCGCAACGCCTCGGCGCGCACATGCGCGGCCGGGACAGACACCAGTTCGACCGTGTCGAACCACCCCGCCTGACCGTCCTTGTAATGCTGCGCGACGCGGCTGCCCAGAAACTGCTGGCCGGGGTGAAACCGATCGACGCGGTAAAGGCCGGTGCCGATGCCCTCTGCCATCGCGTCGGCCATGCCGGCCTCGGGATAGATCACGAACTGCGGTGCGGACAGCGTGTAGGGGAAATCGGCGTTGCCCTGCGACAGCGTCACTTCGACCCGGTGCCGACCGAGCGCGCGCATGTCCGAAATGCCCGCCAAGGCCGCGTCGGTATGCAACGCCAGAGATGCGATTACATCCTGCGACGTAAAGACCGCCTCATTGTGAAACCGCGCATCGCGACGCAGATCGAAAACCCAGACGCGCGCATCCGAACTTCCGTGCCATCCGGTGGCCAGTTCGCCATGCAGCGTCCCGTCCGCGGCCACCTGCGTCAGCGTATCGAACACCGCGCCCAGCATCGCGACCTGCATGAAAACACCCATCGGCTTGCGCGCATCAAAGCTGTCATCGCGCCGCGCCCCGGACAGCGCCATCCGCAAACGCCCCCCGCGCCGTGGCGCCGCCATGGCCGACATGCCCGACGCCGCCAGCAATGCCGCGGCGGCACCGGATGCAAACAGCGCGCGACGATCCAATCTGGGGGCGGAACGGGTCATTGAAGGGCGATCCTGTCCATTGTGCGCACCAACTCGGCGCTGATGCCCGGTTCCGACAGCGCATGACCCGCGTTGCGCACCATCTTGAGTTCGCAGTTGGGCCACCGCTGCGACAACGCATAGGCGCTGTCGGGCGGACAGATCATATCATAACGCCCCTGAACGATCACGCCCGGAATATGCGCAATTCGGTCGACATGCGCCAGCAGCTGGCCGTCGAATTCCAGAAATCCCGCATTAATGAAATAGTGGTTTTCCAGCCGGGCAAAGGCCCGCGCATATTCGCCCGGGCTTTCACCGCCCGAACCGGACGAATGAATCGACGCCAGCGCGTTTTCCCATGCCGACCAGGCGCGGGCAAACAACGTTTCCTCGCCCATCTGGCCGGAAAACAGGCGCCGGTGATACGCGGCAATCAGATCGCCTTGCTCGGCCTCGGGGATAAGCCCGGTAAACCGCTCCCAGACCTCGGGCCAGAATTTTCCCGCCCCGCCGCCATAAAACCAATCCAGTTCCTTTTGCATCATCAGGAACACGCCGCGCAAAACGATGTGTCGCACGTGACCGGGATGCGCTTGCGCATAGATCAGCGCCAGGGTCGCCCCCCAGCTTCCGCCAAAGACGGCCCATGCGTCGATGCCCAGGGTCGTGCGGATAAGCTCGATATCCGCGACCAGGTGCCAGGTGGTGTTATGCGTCACCGATGCATGCGGTCGCGACCGTCCGCATCCCCGCTGATCAAAAAGAATCACCCGGTACACCGACGGATCGAAATACCGGCGCATCGACGGGCTGCATCCTCCGCCCGGACCGCCATGCAGCACGACCACCGGAATGCCCTGCGGATTTCCGCACTGCTCCACATAGATGCGGTGGCCCTGCCCAACATCGAGCATCCGCTGATCGTAGGGATCGATCGGCGGATAGAGATACTGCACTGCGCGCTTTTGGTCTGCGTACTTGTCCATTACTGCCCTATATAAGCCGAGAAAGACAAAAGAGCACATGGAGATCGAAATGCAAGCGCATCACACCACCGTGGACCCCGATGAGATCGCCAAATTCGAAGCGATGGCCGCAGAATGGTGGGATCAGGACGGAAAGTTCAAGCCGCTTCACATGCTCAACCCCTGCCGTCTGGATTACATCACCAACCAGATCGCGGGCGAATTCGATCGCGACCTCACGGCACCCCTTCCGTTCAAGGGGCTGCGCATCCTCGACGTCGGCTGCGGCGGCGGGCTGCTGGCCGAACCGATGGCGCGGATGGGCGCGGATGTCGTCGGCGCGGACGCCGCCGAAGGCAACATTCCGGTCGCACGGATCCATGCAGAGCAATCCGGGCTCGAAATCGACTATCGCCACACCACCGCCGAGGACATGGCCGCCGCGGGCGAACAGTTCGACGTGGTCCTGAACATGGAGGTTGTCGAACACGTCGCCTCGCCCATCGACTACCTGACCGCATGCGGGCAACTGTTGAAGCCGGGCGGATTGCACCTCTGCTCGACCCTGAACCGTAACCCGAAGTCCTACATGATGGCGATCATCGGTGCGGAACACGTCATGCGCTGGCTGCCAAGGGGCACGCATGACTGGTCGAAATTCATCACACCGGACGAGCTTTTCGACCTTTTGACGCGCGCCGGGCTCGTGCCGGTCGACCGCAAGGGGTTCGTTTTCAACCCTATCACATGGTCATGGAGCCTGTCGGACAGGGATCTGAGCGTGAATTACGTCACCGCCAGCCTGAAGCCTGACTAGGATTCGTCGGTCAGCTGCTTGCGCATCTCGCGCAGAATCGGCAGCGCGGCGCGCACCCGATCCGACCCCAATTCCTCGACCACCTGGTTGATCATCGGCGTGATCGAGTTGATTGCCGTGTCGCGCGCCGCCCGTCCCGCCGGGCTGATCGCGACCATCTTGCGGCGCGCGTCATCCCAATCGGGGCGGATGTGCACGTAACCCGACCGCTCAAGCTTGCTCAGCGTGTTGGTCATGGCGCCCCGCGTCACGTGAAACGTGTCGGCCAATTGGGCCGGCGTGCGCTCTCCGCCATGAAACGCAAGACCGTTGAGTACCGAGAAATGCGAGATTTCCATGCCCTTGGGCAGCACCCGGCTTAGCCGGTTGCGCACCAACTGATCGGCGGCCAGCACTTCGCTGAACAGCGCGATTGCGAGGGAATTCTTGTCATCCGTCATTCAGGGCCCATCGAAAGATCTTGCATTGGCAAGGCTTGGAATTTTGTTCCGCGCCTGCGTCACGCTCTCCATCGCCAGATCGGCGCAGTAGACACCGGGGGCCGTGCCCGCATCGAGGATCACTTCGCCCCATGGCGAGACGATCATCGAATGACCATAGGTGTCGCGGGTCCGGTGCGATCGGCTTGCATGGGTGCCGGTTTGCGCCGGCGCCAGGACAAAGCACCCCGTTTCGATTGCACGCGCACGCAGCAAAGGTTCCCAATGGGCCGGGCCAGTGGCCGGGGAAAAGGCCGACGGAACCGTCAGAACCTGCGCCCCCGCCCGCGCCAGAGTTTGGTAGAGGGCGGGAAACCGGACATCGTAGCAAATCGTCATGCCCAATTGTGCACCCAAAGCCGTTGCGAGAACAGCATGATCGCCCGGCCTGTATCCGGACGATTCGCGGTAAGTCTCGGTTTCGCTGACGGTCACATCGAACATGTGGATCTTGTCGTATCGCGCGACGATCCCCCCGGACGGATCGATCAGGAATGACCGATTCGCAAACCGGCCATCGTCGTCACCGGTCTTCAATGCCAGCGACCCGATCAAAAGCCACAGCCCTAGCGCCTTTGCCTCCGCTCTTAGCGTGGCGAGGGTCGCGTCGTCCTGCTCAAGCGCCAGCACGTCTTGTTGATGCCCGCGATTGGTCGATACGCAGTTCGTGACCTCGGGGGTCAGGACGAACGCCGCCCCGTCCCGCGCCGCATCGCGCACCATCGCGACCGTCCGGGGCAGATTCGCCACCGGATCGTCGCTCGCGTTCAATTGGCAAAGGGCAACCCGCATCACGCTTCCAGTAGCGCGTCCAGCTTGCCCGCCCGCTCAAGCGCGTACAGATCATCGCAGCCGCCGACATGGGCATCACCGATGAAAATCTGCGGCACCGTACGCCCCCCATTCGCCCGCTGAATCATCTCCGGCTTGCGGTCCGGGTTGGCCAGCACGTCCACCTCGGCAAAGCTGACGCCCTTTTCGTTCAGCAGGCGCTTGGCCGCATGGCAAAACCCACAAAGCGGCGAGGTATAGATTTCGACGGATGGCATTGACCATATCCCTTTCCAACAGATCGCGTTGAATAAGGATTTAGGTGTCTTTGGCCACGCGCGCCAGTGCCACGACGAAAACAGCCGTGGCGCCGCCGTCAATGCAAGCCGTGGCCGATGCCGAAAGCGTGGCGCCGGAGGTCATCACATCGTCCACCAGCAGGACCTGCCGCCCGACAATGCGGCGCCGTCTTTTCGGGTGTACGCGAATTGCGCCTTGCAACATCGTAAAACGTTCGTCGCGGGTCATCCCTTCCAGCGGTGTCGTCTTTCGGGTGCGGATCAAAAGGTCGGGACACTGCGAGGCACCGATCAGTTTGGCCAGGGCCTGCGCCAGCAACGCGGATTGGTTATACCGTCGTTTCAGCAACCGAAGCCAATGCAGCGGAACCGGCGCCACCAGCGCGTTGTCCAAAGGCAGGTCGCGGATCGTCTGCGCCATCCAGCGGGCTGCCGGTTGCGCGATTTCCTGACGGTCGCCATGCTTGAGCGCCAGCACCATCTTGCGCGCGTTATCCTTGTACAGAAGTGCCGCGCGCCCCTGCTGCCACGGGCGCTCCACGGTGCGGCACTCGTCACAGTGCAGCGCCTCTTCCGCCTTGTGTCCGGGCAGCGGCGTCCCGCACAGATCGCAGATTGCCCCACCCACAAACGCGGTGTCGCGCCAGCACTTGCCGCACAGTCCGAAATCGCTGTCCACCGTATCGCCGCAGGTCAGGCACCTGGCGGGATAGATAAGCGAGACCGCGGTTTGAACTACTCCCTGTGTCACACTATTATCTTCTTCATGACCTTACCCATACCCCTGACGGATCGCGCGGCATTGAACCGTAATCGGATGCGCGCCGCTGACGGCGACCTGTTCTTGCAGTCTGCGGCCGCCGACGATGTGCAGGATCGCCTGACCATGGTTAACAGGACGTTTAAATCGCCGGCCGTCGTGACGCCTTTTCCCGCGATCTGGGCCGATCGCATCCCGGGCGCCCGCATTGTTGCGGACGATGAAACCCTCGATCTTGCACCGGGCGCGCATGATCTTGTGGTCCATGCGCTGGGCCTGCACTGGGCCAACGACCCGGTGGGCCAACTGATCCAATGTCGCCGCGCGCTGTCGGCGGACGGTCTCTTGATCGCCGTCGCGCTGGGCGGGCAGACCCTGCATGAATTGCGCAGTTGCCTCGGCCAGGCCGAAGCGGCGCTGACCGGCGGCCTGTCGCCGCGCGTGGCCCCGATGGGCGAAGTCCGCGACCTCGGGGCCTTATTGCAGCGTGCCGGTCTTGCTTTGCCCGTGGCCGACAGCCTGCCGCTTCAGGTCGAATACCGGTCGATGTGGCATCTGATGCGCGATCTGCGTGCAATGGGAGAGGCCAATGCCCAAAGCGCGCGCCCCCGAAACGTCACCCGGCGTGCGCTGTTTCATCACGCCGCCGAACTTTATGCCGGTCACTTTGCCGCAGCCGAAGAACGCATCACTGCCACCTTCGAGCTGATCACGCTGACTGGATGGGCGCCCGACGAAAGCCAACCACAGCCGCTGCGGCCCGGATCGGCACGACAACGGCTCGCAGACGCGCTGGCCACGCAGGAAAACCCGCTGCCAGATTGACCCGGGCGGAAAACCGTTTATCTGACCCCCAGTTCACCGCGCCAAGGATACCGTCATGCTGGATACTGCAAACACCGCAACGCGACCTGTGCACGCCAAGCCGGACCACCCGGCGGTGGCGCGCCCCAAGATCGGTATCCTTCTGGCCAACCTCGGTACACCGGACAATTACGACTACTGGTCAATGCGCCGGTATCTGAACGAATTCCTGTCCGATCGGCGGGTGATCGACTACAGCCCCTGGATCTGGCAGCCGCTGTTGCAGCTGATCATCCTCACGAAACGCCCGTTTTCGAGCGGCGCGGCCTATAAATCCATCTGGAACGAGGCCGACGGCGAAAGCCCCCTTGCCACGATCACCAAAGCCCAGACCGCCAAGATCAAAGCGACGATGGAGGCGAAATATGGCGATGAGGTGATGGTCGATTACTGCATGCGCTACGGCAATCCCTCGACCAGGTCCAAGGTCCGGGCGATGACCGAGGCGGGATGCCGCAAGATCCTGTTCTTTCCGCTTTATCCGCATTACGCAGGCGCGACATCGGCCACCGCCAACGACGAGTTCTTTCGCGCGTTGACGCACGAGAAATGGCAGCCGTCCACCCGCACGGTCGAACCCTATTTCGACCGGCCCGATTACATCGACGCGCTCGCACAGTCGATCGAACGCGCCTATGCCGGCCTTGAAAAGAAACCCGACATTCTGGTGTGTTCCTATCATGGCGTGCCGATCCGCTATCTGATGGAGGGCGATCCCTACCACTGCCAATGTCAGAAAACCACGCGCCTGCTGAAAGAGCGGCTGGGTTGGAAGGACACGGAAATCACAACGACGTTCCAGTCAAAGTTCGGGCCCGAAGAGTGGCTGCAGCCCTATACCGTCGAAGAGGTGGCGCGCCTGGCCGAGCAGGGCAAAAAGAACATCGCCGTCTGCGCGCCGGCCTTCTCTGCCGACTGCATCGAAACGCTGGAAGAGATCAACGAAGAGATCAAGGAAAGCTTTGAAGAGGCAGGCGGCGAGCATTTCACCTATATTCCCTGCCTCAATGACGACGACGCGCATATCACCGCACTGTCCAATGTCATCGATGACAATCTTGCCGGGTGGATCAAAGGCTGACCGCCTGACGTTTACACCCGAAACGTAAAAAAGGCGGTGCAAGCACCGCCTTTTTCATAACTCTGCCGATATTGCTTAGTCAGCAACAGCAGCAGCAACCAGTGCCAGCAGAACCAGCGGCAGCAGAACGCCCGAAGACGAGCTGGACGCTTCTTCAACCACAACGGGTGCTTCCACGACGGGCTCGGCAAGCGAACCTGCGTAAGCTGTCGATGCGGCGGCTGTCAGAGCAGCTGCGAGAACGAGTTTTTTCATAGTATAACCTCCAGAAACAGCGCGCCAAGCAATGTGCCGGCGCGCACCCAAGACTTACCTCGTGGGAATTTCTAAACAACATAACTGTCGGATTGCAAACCCGGATTACGCGTCGGGGCCACACAACAGTCCGAATGTCGTCAAATAAGCAACACCTGCGTGCCCACCTTGGTCATCCCGAAAAGTTCCGCGATATGTTCGTTGTAAAGACCGATGCAACCATTGGAAGATTGCCGCCCGATTTTGCGCGTATCATGTGTTCCGTGGATCCGGTAATAGGTCCAGCTCAGGTACAGCGCATGCGTGCCAAGGGGGTTGTCCGGACCCGGCCCGATATACTCCGGCCATTCGGGGTTCCGCTCCAGCATGGAGGGAGTCGGGCGCCAGCTTGGGCCTTCGACCTTTCGAATGACGGACGTGCGGCCCTTGCGCGTCAATTCCTCGGTCAGCGGCACGCTGGAGGGGTACAGCTTGTAGATGCTCTCGTCTTCCGACCAGAAATGCACCGCGCGGCTGTCAATATCCACCAGCACGGCACCGTTGTTGAGGTTGCTGAAATAAGGCTGCCAATCGAGCATGCGGAAGCTCGAGATGTTGCGGCGCACGCTCTCCGTCAAGTCCCGCTCGCCCTGGGTTGTTGCCTCGGAATTCACCGAACTCGTGCTTTGCGCAATTGCGGGCGCGGCGATCATCGCGGCGCCGCCAGCCAGAAACGCCCGGCGGCTAGGCGTGTTGAATCGTGAAATAGACATTGAACTGTCTCCATCGTTCACAGGATATTTGGTTGACGATAACTTATTGCGTGAAAGACGCAGTCGCAAATCAAACCAGCGTCATCAGGCAAGGTCACGCCTATGTGCGTTTGAATTAGCACGCGCCGCGCGGTATGCGAGGGGGATTTTTTGAAGTGGAGATCATGATGATCCGTCTTGTGTCTGTTTTTCTGGCCGTTGCCGTTGCCCTTTCGGCCTGTGCCCCTGCTGCGCCAACCATTGGCTCCGATGGCCGCGCTCTGCCGCAACTCTACCGTATCAGCCGCGCCGATGCGGGGAAAATCCAGTTTCGGATGCTCGATTCGATCAACGCATTGCGCAGTGCCTCCAATCTGGCCCCGGTCGAACTTGATTCGCGCCTGAACGCGGCCGCCGCGACCCACGCACGCGACATGGCGGTGCAAAACCGCCCATGGCATTTTGGATCCGACGGATCGTCGCCCGTCGACCGCGTGCAGCGTGTCGGCTACACCGGAGAGCTTGTCGGCGAAAACATCTCCGAAACCTACGAGACCGAACTTGAGACGCTGGCGGCCTGGATGGAAAAGCCCGATACCCGCCGCATCATCATGAGCCCGGATGCGACCAAGATGGGATTTTCGTGGTTTCAGGAGACAGGCGGCAAGATCTGGTGGACCCTCGTGATGGGCGGTTAGCCCTTCACCCGCGCCCGGAGCGACCCCACCTAGGGGTTCAGTGCAATCGGCGTGCCATCACGCACCATTGCATAGATATCCTCGATCTCTTCGTTCTTCACCGCGATGCAACCCCAGGTCCAGTCCCTGGGGCCCGGCTTGAGCGGATTCTGCTGCCCATGAATAAAGATGTCGCCGCCCGGTGTCTTGCCCAGCGCCTTGGCGAGTGCGACATCGTTCACATTCGGATATGAAATTCCGATCGACAAGTGGAACTGGCTGTTGGGATTGCGCCGGTCGATCCGGTAAATCCCTTCGGGCGTGCGCCCATCCCCCTCGAACGCCTTGTGGCCGATTGGCGCAAATCCAAGATCGATATCGTAGTCCTTGAGCACCTTGTCATGGTGCATCAGGTACATCCGGCGGGCGCTTTTGTTGACCACGACATAGGTCACCTCCGGCCCGGAATAGCTCTTGAATTTCGATGGTGTGCTGCTGCACGCCCCTAGTGTGACCGCTGCCGCGGCCCCCAACATCAAACCTCTGCGATGCATTTGCCTGCTGTCCTGTCTCGTGGTCGTCATGCTCTGCTTCTTTTTGCTTCGATTACCACAAAGACTCACGGAAATCTCTCACAAAGCGGTTGATTCACGCTTTTTCGGCCGACCTGTTGCGACGGCGCTCACCTTCGCCGCCCTCTTGGATCCGGCTGCGGCGGTCTGGTGAATTGCGCCACGAGTTCGATATGCGTCGACCAGCGGAACTGGTCCACGACCTGTACCCAGTCCAGCGTGAAGCCCGCGTCGCGCAAGACCGATGCGTCCCGCGCGAATGTCACCGGATTGCAGGAGACGAAGCCAAGTCTTTCAAGCTGTGAACGGGCGATCTCCGCCACCTGGGCCTCTGCCCCGGCGCGCGGAGGATCCAGCACGGCCACATCGAACCGCCGCAATTCGTCCGGCATCAACGGACGGCGAAACAGATCGCGTGCCTCGGTCGTGATCTTCTTGAGACCTTGCGCCTTGCGCCATCCGGCATCCAGCGCCGCCATCATTGCGCGATCCCCTTCTACCGCGTGCACCTCCGCGCCTGCGGCAAGCGGAATGGAAAACGTCCCACAGCCCGCGAAAAGATCGACCACCTGGTCCGCCTCCCGCACGATCTCCTGAACCGCTTGCAGCAGCGCCGCTTCGCCGTGGGCCGTGGCCTGCAAAAACGCGCCCGGCGGCGGCACGACCCACGCCGCGCCAAAGCTTTGGCCGGGCGGCGCGCGCATCGCGATCACCTCGTCGTCCCATGTCAGCCGCGCCAGACCCAGCGACGCGCAAAGATGTGCCAATTCCTGCCGCAGCGGCCCGTCCAGCGGCTTGCCATTCTGCACCAGAACATCAAGCCCGTCGTGCGATAAGGTCACCGTCACCGCCAGGGTCGCTTTGCGGCTTGTGCCGACCATCGCCAGTGCCTGCGCCACCGGCAGCCCCTCCATCACGGTCGGGTCCAGCAGCTTGCAATCGGGTATTTCGACGATCGTATCGGATGCGCGGCCGTGAAACCCAGCCATCGCCCCCTTTTTCGTGCGTCGCGCCGCAAATGTCGCCCGGCGCCGCGATTGCGCGGGCGAGGTCAAGATCGGTCGCAATTCCGCGCTCAGACCCTGCGCATCCAGCGCGAACCGCACCATGTCCAGTTTCCACTCGGCGACGAACGCGTCGGAGGCGTGCTGCAGCTGGCAGCCGCCACAGGATTTAAAATGGCGGCACGGGGCCGCGACACGCTGGCTGGATGGGGTGACGATCCGCACATCGGCCAGTTGCGTGCCCTGCGGCGTGCCGGTCACCACCTCGCCCGGCAATGTCATGGGGGCGTACAGCGGCCCATCGGCAATGCCGTCGCCATGATGGCCCAGTCGTTTGATACGGTATTCTGTCATGCGACGGGCTTACTGCGCCGCGCGTCCGGGCAAAAGCCCCTATTCCGCCGCCTGCGTATGAATAAAGCCGCCGGATTGCCTGTCCCAGTACTGCCAATAGAGACCGCGCTGCGCCAGCAGGTCGTCATGCGTGCCGTTTTCGACGATGCGCCCGTCGTCCATCACGATGATGCGGTCCATTTCCGTCAGCGTCGATAACCGATGCGCAATCGCCAGAACGGTCTTGCCTTGCATCACACGCTCAAGGGCGGCCTGGATCGACGCCTCGACCTCGCTGTCAAGCGCGCTTGTGGCCTCGTCGAGTATCAGGATCGGCGCGTCCTTGAGAATGGCGCGGGCCAGCGCGATCCGCTGGCGTTGCCCACCCGACAGCTTGACGCCCCGCTCCCCCAGATGCGCGTCATACCCGCGACGGCCCTTGTGGTCTTCAAGCTGCAGGATGAAATCATGCGCCTCGGCCTTTTTCGCGGCGTCGATCAATTCGGCCTCTGTCGCTTCGGGGCGGCCATACTGGATATTGTCGCGCGCCGACCGGTTGAACATCGCGGTCTCCTGCGTGACCATCCCGATGTTGCGACGCAGGCTTTCCTGTGTCGCATCGCGAATATCGGTGCCGTCGATCAGAATCTGGCCCTCTTCGGCATCATAGAGCCGCAAGAGAAGCGCGACGAGCGTCGATTTCCCCGCGCCGGAGGCACCGACGATCCCAAGCTTTTCACCGCCGTGAATGGTCAGATCGATGTCCTGCACCCCACCTACATCGCGCCCATAGGCAAACCCGACATGGCGCAGGTCGATCTGCCCCTGCGGCACCTTGAGATCAACGGCATCCTGCGCATTCTCAAGGCGATTGCGTGGCGTCAGCGTGCGCATCCCATCCTCGACTTCGCCGACGTTGGAATAGATCGCCATCAGCGTGAAGCTGACCCATCCGGTCATCTGCGCGATGCGGATTGCGACGGCGCCCGCCGCGACGATATCGCCTTCGCTGGCCTGCCCCGAGCGCCACAACAAAATCGTCCCGCCCAGCAGGAGCACCGGCAAGATCCCCGCCAGCGACATCAGCGCAAACCGGAACCCCGCCGCCAGATAACCGAATTCAAGCGCGCGGGCGCGAAACGTCTGCATCGCGCCAAGCGCCGCGCGATCCTCGTGATCGGCATGCGCAAACAGCTTGACCGTCTTGATGTTGGTGATCGTGTCCACGACCTGCCCCGACACCATCGCCCGTGCCCCGGCACGCCCGGCAGATCGTTCGCGAATGCGCGGCAGAAACCAGTTGATCAGCGCAAGATAAGCGGCCATCCAGACCGAAAATCCCAATGCCACCCGCCAATCGATTGCCACCAGCAAAGCGACGGAACCGACAAGGGATGCCAGCGCAAAGGCAACCACGTTGATCATTTCCGACGCGACTTCGGTCACCGCGCGCGCGGCTTGCATCTGTTTTTGTGCAATCCGACCCGCGAAATCGTCGTCGAAAAACCCGACCGTCTGACCCAGGGTCCAGCGGTGCAGGCGTGACAGCACAAGAGGGTTCACATTGGGTTGCACGATGATCGCATTGGCCGAAGCGGAAAGCCCAAAGAGCAAGGGCCGCGCCAGCAGGAAAAACGCGACCGCCCCCATGATCAGAGCGATGTTCTGGCCATCGAAAAACTGCTCGGGCCCCGAGCTGACAGTCGCGTCGATCACCAGTCCGAGGATATACGCGGTGCCCGCCTCGAGCGCGCCGGCGGCTGCGGACAGGAATGCGGCAAGCCCCAACGCCGGCCACGCCCCGCTCAGGCACCATGTCATGAACGCGCCCAACGTCTGCGGCGGCGGACCGTCTGCGGCCCGAAATGCATCGATCCATGTTGAAATCTTCACTCGGCTGCCTCTGTCTTGAGAAACCCTCCCGATTGCCGGGCCCAGAAATCTGCATATAGCCCGCCATCGGACAAAAGCGCGTCATGGGGGCCATCTTCGACGATGCGGCCCTGATCCAACACCAAAATCCTGTCCATTTGCGCAATCGTGGACAGGCGGTGCGCAATCGCGATGACCGTCTTGCCCTCCATCATGCTGTAGAGGGTATCCTGTATCGCGGCCTCGACTTCACTGTCCAACGCGCTTGTCGCCTCGTCCAGCAGCAGGATTGGCGCATCCTTCAGGATGACCCGCGCTAGGGTCACACGTTGCCGCTGGCCACCGGACAGCTTGACGCCCCGTTCGCCGACCTGCGCATCGTACCCGCGACGCCCCTGCGGATCCGTCAGACCAAGGATGAATTCATGCGCCTGTGCCTGCTTCGCGGCGGCGATCACCTGGTCCTCGCTCGCGTCGGGGCGACCGTACAGGATATTGTCGCGCACCGACCGATGAAGCAACGAACTGTCCTGCTGCACCATCCCGATCGCACGCCGCAGGCTGTCCTGGGTGACCTTGCTGATGTCCTGACCGTCAATCTCTATCTTGCCGCTTTCGGCATCGTAGAACCGCAACAGCAACTTGACCAAGGTCGATTTCCCGGCGCCGGACCGCCCCACCAGACCGATCTTTTCACCGGGGCGTATCGTAAGATCGATCTGATCCAGACCGCCGGACGGACGCCCGTAATGATGCGTCAGGCCCGATATCGCGATTTCGCCCCGCGACATCACCAGCGGCTTTGCATCCGGCGCGTCGCGCAGCAAAACCGGCTGGGCGATGGTTTCCATCCCTTCGGCCACAACACCAAGCTGGCGGAAGAACGTGGTCAGCGCCCACATGATCCAACCGGTCATGGCATTCAACCGCAGGGTCAGCGCCGTCGCCGCCGCAACCACGCCAACACTGGCTTGGCCCTGGGTCCAGAGTGCGATCGCCCAGCCCACGACGCCCACGATCAACAAACCGTTCAACGCGACCAGCGTGGTGTCCATGACCGTGAAAATGCGCATTTCGGTCTGAAAGGTCTCGCGCGCGTGTTCGATGGCATCTTTGGCATATTCCAGTTCCCGGTCATGATGTGCGAACATCTTGACCGAATGGATATTGGTGTAGGCATCGACAACTCGGCCCGTGACCATCGATCGCGCATCGGATGCGTCTTTCGACGCGGGGCCGACCCGCCTGACGGTCCACCGGATCAAGAAACCATACAGAACGAACCAGCCCAGCAACGGCAGCAAAAGCCGCGGGTCAGAGGACGTCAGAAGGATGGCGGCACCGATCAGATAGGCCAGGGAAAACGAAATCGCGTCGAATACCTGAAAGATTACCTCTCCGGCGGCGGGGGGTGTCTGCATGATCCGGTTGGCGATGCGCCCGGCAAAGTCATTCTCGAACCAGCCAACGGATTGGCGCAGCACCTGACGGTGCGCCCGCCAACGGATGAGTGTCCCGAAATTCGGCAGGATCGCATTGTTGAGAAGCGCCACATCCAGCGCCTGCAACAGCGGACGCAAGAACAGGATGAACAGCGCCACGCAGATCAGTTCGATCCGGTGGTCGTCCCAGAACTGCGCGGGCCCTGCGCCCAGCAGGTCGATAATGCGACCCATGTAGTAGATCAGCCCCACCTCGATCCCGGCAACGATGATCGACATGATCGCCGTGATCATGAACACCCGGCGGAAAGGAACGGAATAGTCACGCAAAAACGGCCACAGCCTTTGCGGCGGGTTGTCGGATTCGGGGTAGTCCACGTAGGGATCAACAAGACGTTCGAAATATCGGAACATGGCAGGAAGCCTCGACTATCAGATGAACAAAATGATCGGACACCGCAAAAGCAGGTCCAAAGTGCCAGGGGTGTGACGGCTTCAGCCGAACCAGATCCCGCGAAACATTTTGTCATCCTCCGTCTTGATGTTTTTTTGTAGCGAAAGCCGTCGTTGCTGTCGACCTTTTCAACCCATGGTCAGCAAGTCGTCGCGCGTCAGTCGAAACCCAGATGCGATCCAGCGCCGTTCCAGAAAATCAAGTCGATCCCCCAGCGCCTTGCCTTTGTAGCCGGGCATCAGATCTTTTGCGGTCACGGGAAATCTGGCCGCGGCACCCGTGTCGATCTGCGCGATTTCCGTGGCGTCCACGGGCCGGTTGGCCAGTGCGGCGCGGAATATCGCAACCTTCCTCGCAACGTCACCGCCGGATCGGTATGCCACCTCATCAAGCCCCCGGCCCTCCGCGAATGCCGCGCGATACTGCTCTATCTGACGTGCGTCTGCCTTGCTCAACCGCAACCGCGCGGTCACCTGCTCCCCGCCCAGAACCGCAAGCCGAAAGCAGCAGTCCGGCGCGATCTCCAGGCTCGGCTCAAGATGAACGACGGGGCCGAGCAGCGTATCATCGGATCCCGGCAAGACAGCCACGAGCGCGCCGGTCTGCCGCATCTGCGCCACCGCCGAGACAGGATCGGGCGCTGACAACAGCTTGCATATCTCGGCGCCGATACGTTCCGCCGAAAGTGACTCTAACCCGGATGAATTACGCGATATGGCATCAAGCGCGTCCGGGTCAAAGCCGTTCTCGGGATTGGCGTACCACGCATGAAACCGAAAATAGCGCAGGATCCGAAGGTAATCTTCGGTGATGCGGTCATCGGCGTTTTCGATGAACCGCACACGACCGGCGCGCAGATCGGGCAACCCCCCCAACGGATCGACCACGGTGCCGTCGGGCCGCGCATAAAGCGCATTCATCGTGAAATCGCGCCGCCGGGCGTCATCCTCTATCCGGTCGGAAAACATGACAACCGCGCGCCGCCCGTCCGTTTCGACATCCCGTCGAAACGTCGTGACCTCGAACCCCGTTCCGCCGGCCACGACGGTTATCGTTCCATGCTCTATGCCGGTCGGAACCGCCTTGAGCCCCGCCTTGGTCGCCAGCTCGCAGACCCGGTCCGGGTGCGCGTCGGTCGCCAGATCGACATCCGAGATGCTCCGGCCCAAAAGCGCGTTTCGCACGCATCCGCCGACAAACAGGATCTGATATCCACCCGATGCTATAGCATCACACACCGCTTGCGCATGCGGATCATGCAACCACGGCGTATAGGCGGGGATCAGGGGGTCATTCGGTCGGTCCATGCCCGCAACATACGCGCAGTTGCGCCCCAGATGTAATAGGGTCCGTAGGGCACCGCGAAATATGACCGTTCCTGCCCGCGCCAGCGCCGCGATTGTATCACGTAGTTGTCAGCATTCAGGACATGCGACAGCGGAACGGTAAAGGCCTCTTCCACTTCGCCGGGTTCGGGCACAACGTCGAACGCGTCTTTGACAAGGGCGATCACCGGTGTCACCCGAAAACTCGTCACCGTTTCGTGCGGCGGCAATGTGCCCAAAATCTCGACCAGCTCCGGCGGCAGACCGACCTCTTCCTGCGCTTCGCGGATCGCGGCGGCAATGACATCCGCGTCGCCGTCATCCTGTTTGCCGCCGGGAAACGCTATCTGGCCCGGATGATGCTTGAGCGCGGAGGACCGCTTGGTCAGCAAAAGGTGGTACTCGTCACCGCGCTTGAGGATGGGCGCCAGAACGCCTGCGGGCCGCAAGACGCGCCCCTGGGGCAAGGTCACACCGGGATTGAGGTCATAATCGCTGGATGCCGCGCCGGTCGTCGCCAGCGCGGCCCGTATGTTTTCGATCAGGGACGACGGTTCAGTCACGCTCGTCCTGATCCGCCTCGAACCCCACGGTTGCGGGATCAAGGTCGTAATGCGCGCTGCAAAACTGGCAGTCTGCGGTCACACGGCCATCGTCGGTCGTCATCTTTTCGATGTCGCGGGCTGAATAGATCGACAGGCTTTGCCGCACCCGGTCTTCCGAACAGGTGCATCCGAACCGCACTGGCTGCGTGTCGAACACGCGCGGCTGTTCTTCATGGAACAACCGCAACAGCAGATCTGTCGGCGGCACGGTGGGACCGATCAGCTCAAGATCCTCGACGGTGTCGAGCAGGATATTCACCCGCTTCCAGTTCTCGGCCATATCGTCGTGCAACAGATCATCCGCCGCAAGGACATTGCCGGAGCCTTCGCCCTTGGCCACGAATGGCGATGCCTTGGGCATGTGCTGCAACATGACACCGCCCGCGCGCCAGTGCTGGTCGACGCCGGGCTGGGTCGATTCGCCAAAGCTGAGCGAAAACCGCGTCGGCAATTGTTCGGACTGCGCGAAATACGCCTCGGCGCAGGACGACAGCGATCCGCCCGCCAGCGGGGTAATGCCCTGGTACGGCGTCATCCCCTCGCCCTGGTCGATCATGATGGCAAAGTACCCTTCGCCCACCTGGTCGAACGCGGGGCCTTCGGTCAGCCGATCCTTGTCGTAACTGGCGTAGGCACGGATGCGCGCGGGCGTGCCGTCTTGCTCCGGGCCATAGTAATCCGTGGCGATCATGCGCACGGCGCCCTTTGACTGCACCTGCAACGACAATTTCCACCGCAGCTTGATGGTCTGGCCGATGAGAGCGGTCAGCAACGCCATCTCCGCCACAAGGGCTTCGACCTGCGTGGGATAATCGTGCTGTTTCAGAATACCGTTCAACACACCGTCCAGCCGCGCAACGCGGCCGCGAATGTCGCTGGCATCAAGCTGGAAGGGCAGGACTGTGTCGTCCCACGCGATCTGAGTTCCGAGTGTCATTGGGGTTTCCTTACGGGCCGCGTGTTGGCATACCGCGTCCATATAAGGCTCACAACCCGATTGAAAAGAGGGCAGGCCCTGATGATACCACGGATCGGCCCTGCGCCAGACGCAACGCAGCGCTATCAACTGCGCCCGGGTGCCTATGCGATATTGCCCCTCGAACGGCGGGTTCTGCTGACGCTGCAGACCGGACAGACGCCCGATATCCAGTTGCCCGGGGGCGGGATAGATCCGGGCGAGGCCCCGCTTCAGACCCTGCACCGCGAGGTGATGGAGGAAACCGGCTGGCGCATAGCGTTTCCCCGTCGCCTCGGGGCGTTTCGGCGGTTTGTCTATATGCCCGACTATGGGATCTGGGCGGAAAAGCTGTGCCATGTCTATGTCGCGCGCCCGGTCCGTCAGATCGCCGACCCGACAGAGCCGGATCACCACACCATCGTGCTCGCGCCCGATGATGCCATCGCAGCGCTGGGAAATGACGGTGACCGGATGTTTCTGAATGCTTATTTCGGCTAAGCGGGCCCGCTGTACTCAAACAGGATTCCTGACACATCGTCGTTGCACCCCTCCGGCCCGGCATGTTCGGTCAGCCGCCACATCAACGCTTCCAGTAATGCGGGGCCACTGGTGAAGCGCAACTCCTCCAGCAAGCAAGACAGGCCGTCTTCTCCTAGCATCTCGTCCTCCGCGACAGTACATTCCGTCACCCCGTCAGACAGAATCAAAAGCCGGTCACCGGGTTCAAGCCGCGCATCGAACTGCGAAAAAGTGACCCCCGACATCAAGCCAACCGGAAATCCGCCATTGCCAATGTATTCGATCCGCCCATCCCGGCGTTGAATGACGGGATGCGGATGCCCCGCCTGCCCGATCGTCACCCAGCCTGTCTCGAGGTCGATGTCGGCCATGAGAAACGTGAAATAGTGCTCGGTCTCCATCTCATCCAGCACAAGATCGTTCAGCGTCTCTATCGCCTCTGACGGCGGGCGGGAGCGATAGATGCCGTCAGCATGCAGTTCCAGGGCAATATTCTGCTCGCTCTGGTTCGGTGACAGATACCCGGCCAATCGCGCGGTCATCAGCGCGGAGCTGATGCCATGGCCCGACACGTCGATTGCATACAGCCCCAGATGCCCCGGCCCGGACGGATAAAACCCCACCAGGTCACCGCCTACATGGCCGCTGGATTTCAGCATCAGCGACAGCACGCCGGTGTCGAACACCTTGTAGCGTTCGCGCAGCAACGACTGCTGCAGCTTCTTCGCCTCGAGAAGATCCGTTTCGATGGAATCGTAGAGCCGCTGCAACTCCGCCAGCGTCTCGGTGATCATTCCGTTCTTGGCGGACAATTCACGCTGCATTTCCAGGATACGTTCACCGGCCGTCATGCGGGCGCGCAGTTCGTTTCCGTCGACCGGTTTGCTCAGGAAATCATCCGCGCCGGCATCCAGTCCACGCGCCACCTCGCCCTTGTTGTTCTTGGATGTCAGCAGAATGAAATACCCGTACTTGTCGACCGACAGGTCACGGAATTTCTGACAAAATTCCAGCCCGGACATGCCATCCATCATCCAGTCGCTCAAGACCAGGTCCGGCAGGCGGTCCTTGCACATCTCGAGCGCCCTTTCAGCGGAGTCCGCCTCGGCTACCTCGTACCCCCAACGGATCAACGCGCTGTTCAGGATCTTGCGCTGAAGCCGACTGTCATCGACGATCAACACCAGCCGCCGCGCATCAGGCGCAACCACCGGATCGGTCTGATCGGAAACAGGCGCGAGGGATGTCATGCTGCACGTCGTCTTTCAGGTACGAATGCGCACTAGTTACCACCCGACACCTAATGATGGATGAAGCCAGATCCTCAAAAAGTCGAAAAATGAAAAGATATTAATTTATTAAGGGTTTACGCCGATATTCCCAGCCAATCGAAGGAGCAGGCGAATGATTGATTGGACCCATGTGGCGCAGCTGAGAGACGAGGTCGGCCCTGATGATTTCGAGGAAATCATAGAGATCTTCCTGACCGAAGTGGATGACGGTCTGAGCGTGCTGCAAAGCCAGGCGCCCTGTAATATGGCCTCCGCACTCCACGCACTCAGGGGGTGCGCGATGAGCCTTGGCTTCACGGAATTCTCGGCCGTCTGCCAGAATGGCGAAGACCTTGCCGCCCGTGGACAGAGCGATCTGGTGAACCTGCCCGAGGTCCTGCAATCCTATGCCGCGTCAAGGGCGCGGTTCCTGTCCGATCTGCCGGAGTTGCGCGCCGGGTAACTCGGGCCGGATCGCGCAACTCAGATCACGAACTGGGCCAGCGTTTCGTTGTTGGTGATGTCGGTGTAGGAAAAGCCAGCCTCGTCAAGCTGCGCCAGAAGCGTGACGAAATTCTCTGGCGCGCGGGTTTCGATCCCGATCAGGACAGACCCGAAATTGCGCGCAGATTTCTTGAGGTACTCGAACCGTGCGATGTCATCCTCGGGCCCAAGGATATTCAGGAATTCCTTCAATGCGCCCGGCCGCTGCGGCATGCGCAGGATGAAATATTTCTTGACGCCAAGATAGCGCTGGGCGCGCTCCTTCACCTCCGGAAGGCGTTCGAAATCAAAGTTGCCGCCCGATGTCACACAGACAACCGTCTTGCCCCGGATCGCATCCGCCACATCACAGAGCGCCTCGATCGCCATCGCCCCCGCGGGTTCAAGCACGATCCCTTCGACATTCAGCATCTCGATGATCGTCGTGCAGATGCGGTCTTCGGGCAGGTGGACAACGTCTTGCGATGCGACGCCTTTCAGGCGCGCAAAGGTTCTTGCGCCGATCTTGGCCACCGCGGCGCCATCGACGAAACTATTGATCGGCGACACATCCACCGGCGCGCCGACGTCGAGGGCCCGCGCAAGACTGGGCGCGCCGGACGGCTCCACAAAGGTATAATCACAGGCATCCTGAAAATAGCTGCGCACTCCGGCCGACAGTCCGCCGCCACCCACGGGCAGGATGATGCGGTCGGGTGCATGGCCCAGTTGCGTCTCGATTTCCACGGCGACGCTGGCCTGCCCCTCGATCACGTCCTCATCATCGAAGGGGGACAGGAAATGCGCGCCCTGCTCGGCGCAGAATTGCTGCGCGGCGACAAGTGTCTTGTCGAAATAGTCGCCGACCAGCCGCACCTCGACAGTGTCTCCACCAAACATGCGGGTCTTTTGAATTTTCTGCTGCGGCGTGGTCACCGGCATGAAAATCACGCCGCTGACCCCGAAATGGCGGCACATGAATGCGACACCCTGCGCGTGATTGCCCGCACTGGCACAGACGAACATGCGCTGATCGGGTTTGGCGGCGATCACCTTGCGCATCGCATTGAACGCCCCGCGCAGCTTGTAGGACCGCACCGGGCTCAGGTCTTCGCGCTTGAGCCAGATATCCGCCTCGAACTGCTCCGACAGGTGATCGTTGCGCATCAGCGGTGTCGCGGGAAACACCGCGCGCATCTCTTCTTCGGCCATCCGGGCCGCCTTGGCATAGTCGTGATCCGTCATGGCTCTCTCCGGTCCCGGGCAGGCCTTATTCACTAGGCGCAACGCCCCGGCCGGTCAACGCCGCCGCATCACCTTGCCCAGAGGCGCAAAACCCGGTATCGCCCACGGCGAACCCGACAAAGGAAAACTGCATGTCTGCGCCGAAAAAAGTTGTGCTCGCCTATTCCGGCGGTCTTGATACCTCGATCATCCTCAAGTGGCTGCAAACCGAATACGGCTGCGAGGTCGTGACGTTCACCGCCGATCTGGGCCAGGGCGAAGAACTGGAGCCCGCGCGCAAGAAGGCCGAGCAGATGGGCGCGAGCCAGATCTACGTCGAGGACGTGCGCGAGGAATTCGTGCGTGATTTCGTCTTTCCGATGTTCCGCGCCAACGCGGTTTACGAAGGGCTGTACCTGTTGGGCACATCCATCGCCCGCCCGTTGATTTCCAAACGGCTGGTCGAGATTGCCGCCGAGACGGGTGCCGATGCGGTGGCCCATGGCGCGACCGGCAAGGGCAACGACCAGGTGCGCTTCGAATTGGCCGCCTATGCACTCAACCCCGATATCAAGGTCATCGCCCCCTGGCGCGAATGGGACCTGTCGAGCCGCACAAAGCTGCTGGAATTCGCCGAGCTGAACCAGATTCCCGTGGCCAAGGACAAGCGCGGTGAAGCGCCGTTTTCGGTCGATGCGAACCTGTTGCACACATCGTCCGAGGGCAAAGTGCTCGAGGATCCGGCGGTGGATGCGCCCGATTACGTCTATCAGCGTACGGTCGATCCCGAAAAGGCGCCCGATACGCCCGAATACGTCGAAATCGGGTTTGAACGCGGCGACGCCGTCAGCATCAACGGCGAGGCCATGTCGCCCGCCACCATCCTCACGAAACTGAACGAACTGGGCGGCAAGCACGGCTGTGGTCGTCTCGATCTTGTCGAGGGAAGGTTCGTCGGGATGAAGTCGCGCGGCATCTATGAAACCCCCGGCGGCACCCTCCTGCTCGAAGCGCACCGCGGGATCGAATCGATCACCCTCGATCGGGGCGCGATGCACCTCAAGGACGAACTGATGCCGCGCTATGCGGAACTGATCTATAACGGGTTCTGGTTCAGCCCCGAGCGCACTATGTTGCAGGCCGCCATCGACGCCAGTCAGACCCATGTTACCGGCACCGTACGGCTGAAACTGTACAAGGGCCATGTGCGCACCGTCGGGCGCTGGTCCGATCATTCGCTCTATTCCGAAGCGCATGTGACGTTCGAAGACGACGCAGGCGCCTATGACCAAAAGGACGCCGCCGGTTTCATCCAGTTGAACGCCCTGCGGCTGAAGCTTCTGGCCGCGCGCGACAAGCGCCTGACAGGTAAATAAGAACGAAAAGACCCGGATCACGAGGGAGCGATCCGGGTCTCTCGTCTTGTGCGCGCCGTGGGGATTTCGGCGCGATCAAGGTCTTACTTGGCGGTGACGACGGCCATGACCAGCTTGTCGTCCACCTTGATTGGGCCGTCTTCCTTGGCACCGAGGGTGTATTCGAAACCACCCATCTGCATGCCGCCATCTTCGGCGTGGACCATCAGCATCAGCATGTCGCCGGATTTCACGTCTTCCTGCAGGATCGCGGCCACATCGACGTTTTCACCTTTGCGCAGGGGGGCGTAGCCGACGACCGGACCCGGCTTCATGCCGTCCTCGGTGCGGTGCACAACCATCCAGCCGTTCGCGCCGGCGACGATCTTGTCGGCGCTGACGACACCGTTGGACACATCCTGATCGGCGGCTTCGACCGACGGGGCCATCGCATGTGCAGCGGCAAAGGCCACGCCCGTGGACAATGCAAGCGCGATCGCAGAATTCAAAACATACTTCATTCGTAGTCTCCCAGTTTTTGTTGTTACTGGGGAAGTCACGCAACGCCGCGCGGCAGAGTTTCACGATGCGAAAAAAATAATGTCCGGTCGCGTCAGACGGTCAGCCGCTGCTGCCAAAGCCTTTCGTAGAACGGCATCGCCTGCGCCGCCAGATCGGCGTCATCACCGCTCAGCTCGGGCAGATCCCCCTCGGCCCCGGCAAACCCGGTGCTGGCATGCACCGCGCCATACCAATGACTGGCCCAGATACCGTCTTCCGTGCGCGCGCCCGCCGCCCAGCGCAGCATCGCAGGGTCGAACGGCAGCCCGATCCGGTCGCACACCCGGCGCAGCATGGCCTCTGGGTCGGCGCGGATGTCTGTGCTGTCGACCACCAGCCCGCCCAGCGCATCGAACAGCCGCGCCTGCTGCACAAAGCCGATGTCGTCTAGCGTCGGGGCCTCGCGCTTGGCGGCATAGCTTGCGATCACCCGCGCGGGGTGCCGGATCAGATGAATGTTCACGCAGTCCCGCGCCCACCCCATCGGGAATCCAGGCAACATGTGATGCGGCATGTGCTTCATGTACCGATGCGGCGTCGTGCGCGGCTCGGACGCACAAATCGCGGCAACTGCGACAGGGTCGGTTTCATGAGCACGCAGGATATCGTCCCGCATGGGGTGATCGACGCCGGACGCGGCGAGGTAAGGCGCGTAAAAAGGTTCGTCCATCACCGTCATGTCGCGGCGCGCGCCAAAGCTGTACATCATCGCCGTCGACAGGTTGCGCGGCCCGGACCACATCGCAATACGCATCATGCACACTCCCGCGCGATCAGATCCTTGTAAAGCGTCCGAATGCGCTTGGTCACCTCGCCCATCTCCCCTGTCCCGATCTGTCGCCCGTCGATACTTGCCACCGGCGTCTGTGCACCAAAGGTCCCGGTCAGAAACGCCTCGTCGGCGCCGTAGGTATCGACCAGTGAATAATTCCTCTCGAACACCGGGATGTCGCTGGCGCGGCACAGATCGATCACCTTTTGGCGGGTGATGCCGTTCATGCAATAATCGCCCGTACTTGTCCAAACCGCGCCTTTGCGGACGATGAAAAAGTTGCAGGCATTGGTGGTGTTCACGAACCCATGCAGATCCAGCATCAGCGCCTCGTCCGCCCCCGCCTTTTCGGCGGCGATGCAGGCAAGGATGCAGTTCAGCTTGGAATGACTGTTCAGTTTTGGGTCCTGCGTCATCGGCAGGCCCCGCAAATGCGGCACCGTGGCCAGCCGGATGGGCCGCGGAATGCTTGGGCGCGAATGTTCCATGATGATCGTGACCGTGGGCCCAGACCGCGACAGCGAGGGGTGCTGAAACGGCCGCGTCTTGACCCCGCGCGTCACCATCAGCCGCGCATGCGCATCCGTCGTCATGTCGTTCGCGGCCTGCGTGTCCACGATTGCCTGCCGCACGGCCGCGCGGTCCAGTCCGATATCCAGATCTATCGCCTTGGCGGCCTCGAACAGCCGGTCCAGGTGCTCATCCATGAACGCCCATGTCCCATCATACAGCCGCAGACCCTCCCACACGCCGTCACCCAGCATGAAACCGCTGTCATAAACGCTGACAACCGCCTCTGCCTTTGGCACGATCCGCCCGTTCAGATAGATCTTGATCGCCTCGTTGCGGGCGTCCTCTTCGGCTTGGTGGGTTGTAACATGGTCCTGCATTGCGCGCCCTTTCCGTTTCACCGAACGCTAGAAACCGGCGCTCCGGATGCCAAGCGGTAAAATGCGATCACCGCTGTGTGACATCGCAGGAGCGTGAATTGTCAGACCATGCGATCCCAAGCTACTCCTGACCGGACAGGAGGATAGCATGATGCGAATAACCACCCTCAAGACCGTCGCCTTGATCGGAATGATCGCTGTCGGTCTTTTCGCGCAGTCCAAGACCACTCAAGCCGCCGAACTGGAAACACTGACCGTCGCCGGCGGGTGTTTCTGGTGCGTGGAGGCCGATTTCGAAAAGGTGAAAGGCGTGACCGAAGCCGTTTCAGGCTTTGCCGGCGGCAGCGTTCCCAACCCGACCTACAAACAGGTCGTCGCGGGCGGCACCGGGCACTACGAGGCGGTTCAGATCACCTATGACCCGGCCGTGGTCAGCGACGACACGCTGCTGCACCTGTTTTTCCGCTCGATCGACCCGACAGACGCCGGCGGGCAATTCTGCGACAGGGGCGAAAGCTACCGGACCGCGATCTTCGCCGCAGACACCGCACAGGCCGCCGCCGCCAAAGCGGCCAAGGCCAAGGCGGCGGCAGACCTTGGCATGCCGGTCGTCACCCCCGTTCTGGGACCCGCGCCGTTCTACCCGGCCGACGACTATCACCAGGACTACTACAAAAGCGACGACCGTCTGGCGTTCACCAGCGTCGGCATCGGCGTCAAGAAATCGGTCGCCTACAAACGGTATCGCGAGGGCTGCAAGCGCGACGCGCGCGTCAAGGAGCTTTGGGGCGACGCGGCGCCCTTCGCCGGAAGCTAACCGAACGTCTGATCCTGAATTTCCTTCAGGTCGGGAATCACATCCGCGGTTCCGTGCCGCGTCACCATCAAGGCCGCGGCCCGCGTGGCAAGCCCGATCGCCTGCGCCATGGGCATCTTCCGGTCCAGCCCGGCCACCAGGTATCCGGTAAAGGTGTCACCGGCGCCGGTTGTATCGACCGGCGTGACCGGAATGGCGTCAAAGTGCATAACGCCTTCATCCGACAACCAGCGGCACCCCTTGGACCCCAGCGTCACGATAATGTCGGATACGCCCAAATCTTTCAGGTTAGAGCCTGTTTCGGTCTCTAATTGCGTGGCTTCCACCTCGTTCAGGACCAGCAGGTCGATCAACCCCAGAACCTCCTGAACCGCCGATGCCTCGAACGGGGCAGCGGCATAGGCCACGCGCAGACCGAGATCGCGCGCCATTCGGGCCGCCGTAACCTGGCCATTGGTTTCGTTTTGCATGATAAGCGTATCCCCGGGCGAGGCTTGCGACAGCGCCTGACCGATCATTGCATCGGAAATGATGCGGTTAGCGCCGGGAAACAGAACGATCGAATTTTCACCCGCATCGTCGACACAGATGATGGCATGCCCCGTCGCTGTCTCCGTCACCGCGATATGGCGCGTATCGACACCGTATTCCATCATCCGCTCGACCGCCCAGCGCCCATCGGCGCCGACCGCGCCTATATGCGTGATCCGCGCCGCCGCGCGGGCAGCGGCCACCGACATATTGGCGCCTTTGCCGCCAAGCCCCTGCTGAAACCCGGTCGCGGCCAATGTTTCCCCCGGACCCGGCAGATGTGAAACGCGGTACACCTTGTCCACATTGATCGATCCAAGGTTGAAAAGCGTCATCACCCCACCTTGCAGGCAGCCAGAACCGCCATGTTCAGAACATCGTTCGCCGTCGATACGGTCGAACAGATCTGAATCGACCGATCCACGCCGGCCAGGATCGGGCCAATTACGGTGGCCCCCGCCATTTCCTGCATCAGCTTGACAGAAATACTGGCCGAGTGGCGGGCAGGAACAACCAGAATATTCGCCGGCCCCGTCAACCGCGAGAACGGATAGGCTGTTTGCGATCGCGCGTTCAACGCCACATCGACAGTCATCTCGCCTTCATATTCGAAACCGACGCCGCGCCGGTCCAGCACTTCGGGTGCCAGATGCATCTTTTCCGCCCGCTCCGACACCGGATAACCAAAGGTCGAAAAGCTGACAAAGGCCACCCTCGGTTCAAGCCCCAAGTTCCGCGCAACGGTCGCGGCGCGTTCTGCGATCGTCGCGAGATCTTCCTCGTTCGGCCATTCATGCACCAGCGTATCGGCGATCAGAACGATGCGCCCCCTGTGCAGCAACGCGGTGATGCCCGCCGCACCATGCGCGGCATCCGCATCGAACACGTGGTTGATACGTTCAAGGACATGCGCGGATTTCCGGGTGGCCCCTGTCACCAATCCATCGCCATGCCCGTGCGCCAGCATCAACGCGGAAAAGACGTGCCTGTCCCGCGCGGCCAACCGGTGAATATCGGACGCATCGTACCCTTTGCGTTGTAGTCGCTCGTACAAGAAGCTTTTGTAGGCATCCAGATGCATGGTATTCGCGGCATTCACTACCTCAAGCTCGCGCACCGCGTCACCCATGCCGGCCAGCTCAAGCTTGGCCTTCACATCATCGGCCCGGCCGACCACCAGCGCCTTGCCCAGCCCGGACCGTTGGTAATTGACCGCCGCGCGCAGCACGCGCGGATCGTCGCCTTCGGCAAAAATCATTCGCGCCTGATTGGCCCGCGCCCGCGCATTGATACCGCGCAATATGTTGGCCGTCGGGTCCATCCGCGACTTCAAGGACAGCTCGTAGGCATCCATGTCGATGATCGGACGACGGGCGGCGCCCGTATCCATCCCGGCCTTGGCGACGGCGGGCGGAATGCGGTGAATAAGCCGCGGATCGAACGGCGTCGGAATGATGTAGTCGCGCCCAAAGGTCAGGTTCTTGCCATAGGCGAGCGCAACTTCGTCCGGCACATCTTCGCGCGCAAGATTGGCCAGCGCATGGGCGCAGGCGATCTTCATCTCGTCGTTGATCGCCCGCGCGTTGATATCGAGCGCCCCGCGAAACAGGTAAGGGAACCCGAGCACGTTGTTGACCTGGTTGGGGTAATCGCTGCGCCCTGTTGCGACGATGGCGTCCATGCGCACCGCGTGGGCGTCTTCCGGCGTGATTTCCGGATCAGGATTGGCCATTGCGAAAATGACCGGGTTGTCGGCCATGCTGGCAACCATGTCCTGCGTCACCGCCCCCTTGACGCTGACCCCCAGGAATACGTCCGCGTCCTTCATCGCTTCGGTCAGCGTCCGCATGTCCGTGGCGACCGCATGTGCCGACTTCCACTGGTTCATGCCCTCGGTACGCCCCTGATAGATCACGCCCTTGGTGTCGCACATGATGCAGTTCTGGTGCCGCGCGCCCATCGCTTTCAGCAGTTCAAGACATGCAATGCCCGCGGCCCCTGCCCCGTTCAGAACGATCCTCACGTCTTCGATCTTCTTGCCCGAGATGTGCAAGGCATTCAGCAACCCCGCCGCACAGATCACGGCGGTGCCATGCTGGTCGTCATGAAAGACCGGAATGTCCATCTCTTCCTTCAGGCGCTGCTCGATGATGAAACATTCCGGCGCCTTGATATCCTCGAGGTTGATCCCGCCGAACGTCGGCCCCATCAGCTTGACCGCGTTCACAAAGGCATCCGTATCCTCCGTGTCCAGTTCGATATCGATTGAATTGACGTCGGCAAACCGCTTGAACAGAACCGCCTTGCCTTCCATCACCGGCTTGGAGGCCAGCGCACCAAGGTTGCCCAGACCCAGAACCGCCGTCCCGTTCGATATCACTGCGACCAGGTTGCCCTTGTTGGTATAGTCATAGGCCGTCTGCGGATTGGCCGCGATCGCCTCGCAGGGAACGGCGACACCGGGCGAATACGCAAGGCTCAGATCGCGCTGTGTCGTCATCGGCACGGTTGCGGTGATTTCGAATTTGCCGGGGCTGGGTTCAAGGTGAAAGGCAAGCGCCTCTTCGGCGGTCACGCGGATCTTCGACATGGGGCAGGCCTTTCTTGGAATAGGGGCTTGCGCGTTCTAGCCCACTGCGTGCGATGCCTCAATGCTTTAGCGAATTCATGGCTTTTACCTGTCGGCCACGGTTTGTAAGGTCCGCCCTGATCTGCCCGGGGGCCCGACCATGACCGTAACGCCGATGATGGCTCAATATCTCGATATCAAGGCCGCGCATTCAGGTGCGTTGCTGTTCTACCGCATGGGCGACTTCTACGAGATGTTCTTTGACGATGCGGTCGCCGCCGCCGAAGCGCTGGACATCGCACTGACCAAGCGCGGCAAACATGACGGCAAAGACATTCCGATGTGCGGCGTGCCGGTCCACTCCGCCGAAGGTTACCTGCTGACACTGATCAGAAAGGGCTTCCGCGTTGCGGTCTGCGAACAGATGGAAAGCCCGGCAGAGGCCAAAAAACGCGGGTCCAAATCGGTCGTGCACCGTGATGTCGTCCGGCTTGTCACGCCCGGCACCCTGACAGAGGAATCGCTGCTTGACGCGCGGCGGCACAATTATCTTGCCGCCTTTGCCGAGGTTCGCGATGCGGCCGCTTTGGCGTGGGTCGATATCTCGACTGGCGCGTTTCACGTCATGCCACTGACGCCGGTTCGCCTTGGTCCGGAACTCGCGCGGCTCGCCCCGTCCGAACTGATCGTATCCGAAGCGAAAGAGACTGAACTTTATGAAACAGTCTCTGATTTCGGCGTGGCGCTGACTGGTCTCGCGCGGTCGGCATTCGACAGCGGCAGCGCGGAAAAGCGTCTTTGTGACGTCTTCAACGTCGGAGCATTGGACGCCTACGGCACCTTCGACCGCGCCGAGGTTTCGGCGATGGGTGCGATCGTCGAATACCTGGAGATCACCCAGAAAGGCAATTTGCCCCTGCTGCGCCCGCCTCAGAAAGAAGCGGAACAGCGCACGGTGCAAATCGACGCGGCCACGCGCAGAAATCTGGAACTGACCCAATCGCTGGGCGGGGGGCGATCGGGATCGCTACTGTCGGTGATGGACAAGACCGTGACAGCCGGCGGCGGCCGATTGCTGGAACGGCGACTGTCCAGCCCCTCGCGGGTGCTAGACACGGTTCAACGGCGCCTTGATGCCGTCGAGTACTGCGTCCACGAGGCCGCGCTGACCTCGACAATTCGCGACGACCTGCGCAAAGTCCCCGATCTTGACCGCGCCCTGTCCCGTCTTTCGCTTGATCGTGGCGGGCCCCGTGACCTTGCCGCGATCCGAAACGGTCTGACGCAAGCATCGCTGTTGCACGCCAGGCTCGATCCGGCTGCGCTGCCCGACCTTTTGCGTGACGCAGCGCATCAGCTCTCAGGCCATGATGATCTGATCGACCGGCTCGACGCCGCCCTCGTGGCCGACCCTCCGCTGCTGATCCGTGACGGCGGGTTCGTGGCACCCGGCCTCGATGCCGACCTCGACGAGGCCCGTCAACTGCGCGACGAGGGCCGATCGGTCATCGCACGGATGCAGGCACAGTTCGTCACTGATACGGGTATTTCGTCCCTCAAGATCAAGCATAACAACGTTCTGGGCTATTTCATCGAAACCACCGCGACCCATGCGCAGAAAATGTTGTCGGCACCGTATTCCGATATGTTCATCCACCGGCAGACAACGGCAAACCAGGTGCGTTTCACGACTGTCGAACTGTCCGAGCTTGAAACCAAGATCCTGAACGCGGGCGCACGTGCCATCGACATCGAAAAGCGGCTCTACGAGGAACTGAAATCCTCTGTTCTGTCCCATGCTGCGGGGATCGGCACCGCCGCGGCCGCGTTGGCCGAGCTTGATCTTGCCACCGCACTGGCCGAACTGTCAGTGACGGAAAACTGGGTCAGACCGAAGGTGGACAACAGCCGCGCGTTCGACATCATCGGCGGCCGGCATCCCGTTGTCGAACGCGCATTGAAGGCGCAGTCCGGCGCGGCCTTCATCGCCAATGATTGCGATCTGTCCGCAAATGCGGATGCCGCCAAAGTGTGGCTTCTGACCGGTCCCAACATGGCGGGCAAATCCACCTTTCTGCGGCAGAACGCGATCATAGCGCTGGTGGCCCAGACGGGGTGTTTCGTGCCTGCAACGTCGGCACATATCGGACTGATCAGCCAATTGTTCAGCCGTGTCGGCGCTTCTGACGATCTGGCGCGCGGCAGATCGACCTTTATGGTCGAGATGGTCGAAACCGCGGCAATCCTCAACCAGGCCGATGACAGGGCATTGGTTATCCTGGACGAGATCGGACGCGGAACCGCGACATACGATGGCCTGTCCATCGCCTGGGCCACGCTGGAGCATCTGCACGATGTCAACCGGGCCCGTGCGCTGTTCGCGACCCACTACCACGAAATGACGGCTCTTGCCGGCAAGCTGCCCGGCGTCGACAACGCAACCGTCACGGTAAAGGAATGGAACGGCGAGGTCATCTTTCTCCACGAGGTCCGCAAAGGCGCCGCCGACCGGTCCTACGGTGTTCAGGTGGCGCAATTGGCGGGCCTGCCGGACAGCGTGATCGCCCGCGCGCGCGTCGTCCTCGAGGCGCTGGAAAAGGGAGAGCGCGAGGGCGGTGCGACACAGAAAACCCTGATCGATGATCTTCCTCTGTTTGCCGTGTCACCCAGCCCTGCCGCGAGGCCGGCAAAATCATCGGCACTCGAAGATGCGCTTGCCCAGATCCAGCCGGATGAACTGTCGCCCCGTGACGCGCTCGACCTGCTCTACAAATTGAAAGAGGCGGCCAGATCCTGACCGCCTCCTGGTGTTCACGCAACGTGGAAGACCTCCGCCAAAGGCAGGATTTTCCTCACTTGCCGGGCGTCGACGATACGCCCACCTGGGCGGGGCGCAACAAACGGTCATGCAGCATGAAACCTTCGGCGGCGACCTGAATGATGTCGCCCGCCTTGGTATCGGGCACCGGAGCTTCGAACATCGCCTGATGGAGCTTGGGATCGAACCGGTCCCCGACCTCAGGTGCAATCATCTCGATTCCGTGCTTCTTGAATACGCTGAGCAACTCTCGCATGGTCAATTCGATACCTTCGATCAGCGCACCAGACACTTCTTTCTGGTCGTCCGTCGCCGCTTCGAGCGCCCGCTTCAGGTTGTCGTACACCGGCAACATATCGCGCGACAGCTTGGACCCGCCGTAATTCTCGGCTTCGCGCCTGTCCTTCTCGGACCGCTTGCGTGCGTTCTCGGCATCCGCCAGCGCGCGCATGAACCGATCCCGCAGTTCGTCCCGCTCCGCGCGCAGGGTTTCCACCTCCAGCGCCTCTTCGTCTATTTCCGCATCATTCTCGGCGAACTCCTCCGCAGTTGCGGCCTCGATGTCGTCCAGAAAATCGTCGTTCTTCGGCTCTGCCATATCTCACCTCTAATTCCGGTCCGAGATCAATTTCCCGACCAGTTGCGCCGTGTAGTTCACGATCGGCACAATCCGTCCATAGTTCAGTCGCGTCGGACCAATGACGCCAACGGCGCCAATTATCTTACGATCAGCGTTCATATATGGGGAAACCACCAGAGAGGAACCCGAAAGTGAGAAAAGTTTATTCTCCGAGCCGATAAAAATGCGCACGCCGTCACCGCCTTCGGCCAACTCGAGGAATTCGGCAATATCACGCTTGCGCTCAAGGTCGTCAAAAAGCCTGCGAATGCGCTCCACGTCCTCCGCTTCACCGTCCGTGGACAGCAGGTTGGCCCGCCCCCGCACGATCAGGCGTTCAATCTGATCGTTATCTCCGTCCCAAAGCGCCAGACCGCTTTCCACCAGCGCCTGAGCAAGCGAATCGATTTCCTGTCGGCGGGCCTTGATCTGGATCTGGATGCTGGTCCGCAACTCGCTCAGGGTTTTGCCTTCGATCAACGCATTCAAAAAGTTGGCGGCTTCGCGCATCGAACTGGGCGTCTGACCGGGCGGCGGCGTGAACAGGCGGTTTTCGACGTGCCCATCGGCAAAGACCAGAACCACCAGCGCGCGATTCTGCGCCAGTGACACGAACTCGATATGCTTTATCGGTGCTTCATGCTTTGGGGTCAGAACCAACGATGCCCCTTGCGTGACACCCGAAAGCGCCGATCCGACACGGTCCAGCAGCCCTCCGACGTCGGTTTCGTTGCTGCCCAGCGTCGCGTCGATCTTTTCGCGGTCGGTTTCGTCCGGGTTCCCGATCTCAAGCAGACCATCCACGAACATCCGCAACCCCAACTGCGTCGGTATGCGCCCGGCGCTGACATGCGGGCTGTCCAGCAGGCCCAGAAACTCCAGATCCTGCATGACGTTGCGAATGGTCGCAGCACTGACCTTTTCGCTGAAATCGCGGGTCAGGGTCCGCGACCCCACCGGATCACCACTGGCAAGGTATCCTTCGACCACGCGGCGGAACACTTCCCGCGACCGGTCGTTCATTTCGTCAAGAAGTCTTGGTGTCTCACTCATGCGGTTATCCTATCCGATCCTATATAAAAGCGCACGGCCCGGATAATTCAATCGGGGTTGCATCCAGCGCCCCACGGGCGCTATCCGGTGAGGATCAAACAAAGGATATGATATGCGCCCCTCTGGCCGAGAGCTGAACGAAATGCGAGCCGTTTCCATCGAAACGGGCTTCACCAAACACGCCGAAGGGTCTGCCCTGATCAAGGTGGGCGATACCCATGTCCTGTGCACCGCGACAATCGAAGACCGGGTGCCGCCGTTTATCAAGGGCTCTGGTCTTGGCTGGGTCACGGCCGAATACGGCATGCTTCCGCGCGCGACCAACACGCGGATGCGGCGCGAAGCGGCCAACGGAAAACAGGGCGGGCGCACAGTGGAAATTCAGCGCCTGATCGGCAGGTCCCTGCGCGCCGGTGTTGACCGCGTCGCCCTGGGCGAACGCCAGATCACGGTGGATTGCGACGTCTTGCAGGCCGATGGCGGAACGCGCTGCGCCTCGATCACCGGCGGCTGGATCGCTTTGCGCCTTGCCGTGAACAAACTGATGAAGGCAGGCGATGTGATCAGCGATCCGCTGGTTGACCCGGTCGCCGCGGTAAGCTGCGGTATTTATGCCGGCCAACCGGTCCTTGACCTCGATTACCCCGAGGACAGCGAAGCCGGCGTGGACGGAAACTTCATCATGACCGGCACCGGGCAACTGATCGAAGTGCAGATGAGCGCCGAAGGATCGACCTATTCCCGCGATCAGATGAACAAGCTGATGGATCTGGCGGAAAAAGGCGTGGCCGAACTGGTCGCCGCGCAAAAGGCAGCAACGGCATGACACGGGCTTTTGCGGGCGATCGCATCCTGATCGCGACCCATAACGCCGGCAAACTGGAGGAGATGGAAAAACTGTTCCATCCCTTCGACGTCACGGTCGTGGGTGCGGCGGCGATGAACCTGCCCGAGCCTGAAGAAACCGAAACCACCTTTGTCGGCAATGCGCGGATCAAAGCACATGCCGCGGCAAAAGCGACCGGCATGCCCGCGCTGTCGGACGATTCCGGGATCGAGGTCGAGGCGCTTGATAACGCGCCGGGTGTCTATACCGCCGATTGGGCCGAAACGCCGGATGGTCGCGATTTTGTCATGGCGATGACCAAGACACATACCCTTCTGGAAGAACGGAACGCGCCCCATCCCCGCCGGGCGCGGTTTCGTGCAACGCTCGTGCTGGCATGGCCCGATGGGCATGACGAGGTATTCGAGGGCAAGGTGAACGGAACCCTAGTCTGGCCGATGCGCGGACAAATCGGTCACGGGTATGATCCCATGTTCCAGCCGGACGGGTATGACATGACCTTTGCCGAGATGCCCTTCGAGGAAAAAAACCGCATCAGCCACCGCGCGGATGCCTTTGCAAAACTGATCGTGGGTTGCTTTGGCTGAGGATTGGACAAACGGCGGCTTCGGCCTTTATATCCATTGGCCGTTCTGCGAGGCGAAGTGCCCCTATTGCGACTTCAACAGCCATGTTTCGCGCAGCATCGATCAAACGGCCTGGCGCGATGCGTACCTGAGCGAAATCCGCCGCGCGGCGCTTGAGACCCCTGGGCGGGTCCTGACCTCGGTGTTTTTTGGCGGCGGTACTCCCAGTTTGATGGACCCCGACACCGTCGCTGCCGTGATCGAGGAAATACGCAGGCTTTGGCCAACCGCCAACGATCTGGAAATCACGCTCGAGGCAAACCCCGGATCGGTGGAAGCAACCCGGTTCGCCGCGTATCGCCAGGGCGGCGTCAACCGCATCTCGATGGGTATCCAGGCTCTGAACGATGACGATTTGCGCCGTTTGGGTCGAATCCACACCACACAAGAGGCGCTGAAAGCCTTCGATATCGCCCGCAATACTTTCGAGCGCGTCAGCTTTGACCTCATGTACGCCCGACAGGATCAAAGCCTTGCAAGTTGGAAGTCAGAGTTGGATCAGGCACTGTCGCTGGCTATTGATCATCTGTCCCTTTACCAGTTGACCGTCGAACAGGGCACTGCCTTTGGCGATCGCTATGCCGCCGGAAAACTGCGCGGCCTGCCAGACGAGGATCTGGGCGCGGATATGTACATTTTGACCCAGGAACTGTGCGAAAGGCATGGGATGCCCGCCTACGAGGTGTCAAACCACGCTCGCGATGGGGCACAATCGAGGCACAATCTGATCTATTGGCGCTACGGCGATTACATCGGAATTGGCCCGGGCGCCCATGGGCGGCTTACACTTTGTGGCGCGCGATGGGCCACGGAATGCTACAGCAACCCAACCCGTTGGCTTGCCGCGGTTCAGTCGAACGAGGCGGAAAAGCCTCGAACCGCCCTGTCATCCGGCGATCAGGCCAACGAATTTTTGATGATGGGTCTGAGGTTGAAGGACGGGCTTGATCTGGCCCGTTATGCAAATCTGAACGGCTCTCCGCTCCCTCGGGAACGCTTGGACGCCCTCACTGACCTGGGTATAATCGAAACCCAGAAATCCAAAATTAAAGTTACCGATCAAGGGTTTATGGTCCTTAACGCAGTGATCAGAGAACTTTTGGGCGCTTAATCGCCGGTCAACATTCTACACAGCTCGTCAAGTTGCTCAAGCGACGTGTAATGAAGCGTCATTGCACCGTTTTCTTGCCCCGGTTTGTGATTCAGAACGACCTTCATCCCCAAATTCGCAGACAGATCGCCCTCCAGCGCTTTGGTATCGGCATCCTTCTCAGCCGCGCGCGCGGTCTTGTCGGGTTTTCCGAAGATATTATCGTCGGCGGCTGACTGCTCCTTTTTGACCAAGGCTTCGGTCGCCCGAACAGACAATCCACCTTCGACAATCTGTCGCGCCAGTTTTTCCGGGTTACTCGACGTGATCAAAGCACGCGCGTGACCCGAGCTAAGCTCGCCTTCGCGCACCATGTCCAGAACCGACCCCGGCAGGTTCAGTAGCCGAAGCAGGTTGGCAATATGACTCCGGCTTTTTCCGAGTGCTTCGGCCATTTTTTCCTGCGTATGGCCGAATTTATCCATCAACTGCCGATAGCCCGCCGCCTCTTCGATAGGGTTAAGATCGGCCCGCTGGATGTTTTCGATAATCGCAACTTCCAGCACTTCGACATCCGTAAAGCTGCGGACGATGACCGGAAGTTCATGCAATTGTGCAAGCTGCGCGGCGCGCCAGCGGCGCTCACCCGCCACGATTTCAAAATTACCGCCGTCCCGGGCACGCACGATCAAAGGTTGTATGACGCCCTTTTCCTTGATTGACGCCGCAAGATCATCCAAGTCGCCCTGTTCGAACCGTTTGCGAGGCTGTTCGGGGTTCGGGGCCACGCGCTCGATAGGAACATACTGCTCCGCGGCCGAGGGTCCTTTTGACGCCGACTGCTCTGTCTCGTTGACATCTGCCATCAAAGCCGAGAGGCCGCGACCAAGACCACGCTTTTTTTCCATCTTTTCCTGCCCTTCTTACACTGCCATTGCGGCGTTATTGCTCAAGACTTCGCGCGCCAGATCCCTGTAAGCCGCCGCACCCTTCGATCCGCTATCATAACTCAGGACCGGCATCGCAAATGATGGCGCTTCGCTGACCCTCACATTTCTGGGAATGCGTGTCTTGAACACCAGTTCGCCAAGGTTGTCCCGCGCATCCTGCTCGACCTGCTGAGACAGGTTGTTTCGCTTGTCGTACATGGTCAGCACGACGCCCTCGATCCGCAAATCCTTGTTGCCGCTTTGCCGAACTTCGCGAATTGTCAGCATAAGTTGCGACAGACCCTCCAGGGCAAAAAATTCGCTTTGCAAAGGTATCAGAACCGAATGCGCGGCGATCATGGCATTGACCGTCAACAGGTTGAGCGACGGTGGACAATCAATCAAGATATAGTCCAGATCGTAGCTGTCCATTTGGGTTTGCCTCAACGCGTCATGCAGAAGGAAACTGCGCTTTTCGTTGGAAATCAATTCCAGGTCAGCGGAACTAAGGTCAACCGTGGCCGGCACGATCAGCAACCCGTCCGTGGCCGTCGTCAATACGACAGAGGAAAGCTCAATATCCTCAAGCAACAGTTCGTAGGTCGTAAATTCCCTGTCGTCCATCTCGATGCCAAGGCCCGTCGATGCGTTTCCTTGCGGATCGAGATCAACAACCAGAACCCTCTGGCCAGCTTCGACCAGCGCGGCCGCAAGGTTGATCGTGGTTGTCGTTTTGCCGACACCGCCTTTTTGGTTGGCAACTGCGATGATTTTTGGCCCCGCCGGGCGCGAGAGATCATGCACGATGTATTCCTTTGATCAACAGAACGGCCGCAGTTGGATCTGTCTGGCTTGTATGTGCTTGATGGTCAAATGACCATGCTGATTGAGCTTCGGACAGTTCATTCTGCCATTGCGCGCCCTTCATGAAAATCGCCGACCCTCCCTTTTGAAGGTGCCGATCGGCGAACCCAAGAAGCTGTGACAAGCTGGCCAACGCCCTCGCGGACACGACAGTGGCACCTGCGGGATCCAAGGCTTCGATTCTTGTCGCTTCAACGCTGGCATTCAACTGCAATTCGCGGATGACCGTTCGCAGGAAAGCGGCTTTCCTTTGATCGCTCTCGACCAAAACCACCTTACGCGCGGGATTGTCCCGCTTGGCCATGATTGCAACGACGATACCCGGAAAGCCGCCGCCGCTTCCGATGTCCAGCCACGTTCCTTTGGGCTCTCCCAGGTCGTAAATCTGCGCCGAATCCCAGATATGCCGCTGCCAAATATCCTGCAGGCTTGCTTTTGAGATCAGATTGATCTTCTGCGTCCACCGTCCGACCAACTCGGCATATCTTGTCAGATCATCATATGTTTCACGTGAAACATTAAACGTCTCTTGCCACTCAACGCTCATGCTGACTTCTTACTCTTCGTTTTTCGCAACGAGGCCAGAACAACGGTGAGCGCCGCTGGGGTCATACCATCAATCCGCCCCGCATGCGCCAAGGTCATCGGTCTGACCTTTTCCAACTTTGTTTTCAACTCGTTGGACAGCCCTTCCAAGCACGAATAATCGAAATCCGATGGAATGATCAACGCTTCGTCTTTCTGCATCAAATCGATGTCACGCTGCTGCCGATGCAAGTAATTTGCATAGAGCGCTTCTTTGGCCAGTTGTGACCGTGTTTCTTCATCGACGGTCGACAAGCGGCTATCAAGCGATTCAAGGTCGGAAAATTCCACACCCGGGTATGCAAGCAACTGCATCGCTGTGCGTCGCGCACCATCCATATTGATCTTGATACCGACCGAAGCCGCCTGCTTGGGCGTGAAGCTGGCGTCGGCCAATACCGACCTCCCCTGCTCAAGCCGCTCCATTTTGGCCTGAAACAAATTCTTACGGTGGTCGGAAACACATCCAAGTTCGATCCCGACCGGTGTCAAGCGCTGGTCGGCGTTGTCAGCGCGCAAGGAAAGCCTGAATTCCGCGCGTGACGTGAACATCCGATATGGTTCGGAAACACCCCGTGTGATGAGGTCGTCGATCATAACCCCGATATAACTTTGGGATCTGGAAAAGATGACCGGGTCATGCCGCTTGGCGCGTCGCGCTGCATTCAGGCCCGCAACCATCCCCTGCGCCGCTGCCTCTTCGTATCCAGTCGTACCATTGATCTGCCCGGCCAGATACAGCCCGGGAACCGTTTTCACCGCCAATGACGAATCCAAAGCACGGGGATCGACGTAATCATACTCGATTGCGTACCCTGGCTGCACAATCTTGGCGCGTTCCAACCCTTTGATTGATCTGACGTATTCTTCCTGAACATCCTCCGGCAGGGACGTGGAAATACCGTTCGGGTAAACCGTATGGTCTTCCACTCCCTCCGGTTCCAGAAACACCTGATGGGATGACTTGTCGGAAAACCGGATAACCTTGTCTTCGATAGAGGGGCAGTAACGCGGCCCCACTCCGTCGATATGACCGCCGTACATCGCCGATCTTTCCAGGTTAAGGCGAATGATCTCGTGGGTACGCTCGTTGGTGTGGGTAATACCGCAAGAAATCTGACGTGCTGACGTGCTTTTCGACAGAAATGAAAACAGCGTCGGCTCTTCATCGCCTGGCTGGCTTTCCAGACATTCCCAATCAATGGTTCGGCCATCCAGCCTTGGGGGTGTTCCAGTTTTTAAACGCCCCAGCGGCAGCCCGAAGGAATCTATCCGCTCGGCCAGTTGAACGGACGGATTGTCACCCATGCGCCCACCCGGACGAGACACATCACCGATATGAATGACGCCGCGCAAAAACGTGCCTGTCGTCAAGATGACCGATGTCGCGCGGATTTCGCTGCCATCGCGCAGCACGACACCGCCGACGGCCTGGTCGTCAAAAACGAAATCGACAGCTTCACCAATGAGGATTTCAAGATTTTCCGTTGCTTCCATTTCTGCAAGCATGGTTTCGCGGTAGATCTTGCGATCAGCCTGGGCGCGGGGGCCCTGCACTGCCGGTCCTTTTCGACGGTTCAAAAGTCGAAATTGAATACCGGCACGGTCTGCAACACGACCCATCACGCCATCCAACGCGTCAATCTCGCGAACCAGATGCCCTTTTCCCAGCCCGCCTATGGCAGGGTTGCAGGACATGACGCCGATACCCAGCCGAGACATGGTAACCAACGCGGTCTTGGCCCCCGACCGCGCTGCGGCATGCGCCGCTTCCGCGCCTGCATGGCCACCGCCGATAACAACGACATCAAAATGTTTCACGTGAAACACTCCCTACTTTCCAACGCAAAAACTCGAGAATATTTCGTCTAACAGGTTTTCCACGTCGATACGACCGACAAGCGATTCAAGAGATCGAATCGCTGATCTTAGTTCTTCGGCGGAGATATCATAAAACTCCGGCCCGTATGAGAGGCGTTCAGCGGCTGCACTCAGATCGTCGCGCGCGCGTTCCATTGCGATCCTGTGGCGATCATGCGTCGCGACCCCCACAACTTGCGCACGGTCTTGAAAAATTGCCTGAATTCGGCTGATAAGCTCGCTCACGCCTTCACCGGTTTTGCCTGAAACCGCGCCGCCCTTGTCACTCAACTGATCCGCCTTCGGCCTCAGAACGATGTCGTCAGGCTCCGGCAAGACCGGCAGCTCCTCGGCTGAGGTCACAAGGAAAACGCGAAGATCCGCAGATTTTGCACGTGAAATCGCACGTTCTACGCCGATAAGTTCTATCGCGTCCTGTCCATCCCGCAGACCAGCCGTATCCAAAAGCGTCACGGGCAGCCCACCAAGATCCATCTGAACCTCGATGATATCGCGGGTGGTACCAGCAATTTCTGATGTTATTGCCGCGTCGCGCCCGGCGAGTGCATTCAACAACGTCGATTTGCCTGCGTTGGGTGGCCCGACAATCGCAACTTCAAAGCCGCTCCGGATCCGCTCGGCCACCAGCGTTCCCTTGATTTCCTTGTCCAGCGCATCCTGTACGCCCGCCAGCAACGTTTCGACCTCGGGGGTCACATCCACAGGAACATCTTCATCCACGAAATCTATGGTCGCTTCGATCAGCGCCGCGGCGCGGATCAGGTCTTTCCGCCAGCCTTCGACTTTCCGGCCAAGATCACCGGACAAGACGCGCAATGCCTGTTTGCGCTGCGCCTCGGTTTCCGCATCGATCAGATCTGCAAGCCCCTCGACCTTCGGCAAATCCAGACGACCATTTTCCAACGCGCGCCGCGTGAACTCACCAGCCTCCGCCAGCCTTGCAGCAGGATCAAGGGACAATTCCGACAAAACTGCGCGCACGACTGCGATGCTTCCATGAACCTGGAACTCGACAACGTCTTCTCCGGTAAAGCTGTTGGGGCCTTCAAAGGTCAGGACCAGCGCCTGATCGATCGGGGCCCCCTGCCCATCATGCAAAACCCGCAGCCCGCTGGACCGGGGCGGTGGCAAGTCTCCTGCCATGTTCTGCGCGACCTGGAATGCCTCGGGTCCAGAAATGCGGATGACAGAGACGCCCGCGCGCCCCTGGGCCGAAGCCAAGGCAAAGATCGTTTTCATTTTCACTAACCCATTGTTCTAAAAGAACAAGTCAGGTGTTCATGGAGTCAAAGAAGTCAGAGTTTGTTTTGGTCTGCTTCAGTTTCGAGATCAGGAACTCGATAGCATCTGTCGTACCCATCGGGTTCAGGATGCGCCGCAGGACAAATGTTTTTTGCAGGTCGATCTTGTCCACCAGCAAATCCTCTTTCCGCGTGCCGGACTTGAGGATGTCGATGGCCGGGAACACGCGCTTGTCCGCAATCTTGCGATCCAGAACGATCTCGGAGTTGCCGGTGCCTTTGAATTCCTCAAAGATGACCTCGTCCATCCGGCTGCCCGTGTCGATCAAGGCGGTCGCGATGATTGTCAGCGATCCACCTTCCTCGATGTTCCGCGCGGCACCAAAGAACCGCTTGGGGCGTTGCAGGGCGTTGGCATCCACACCACCGGTCAGCACCTTGCCGGATGACGGAACGACCGTGTTGAAAGCGCGACCGAGGCGCGTAATCGAATCAAGCAAGATGACGACATCGCGCTTGTGCTCAACCAGGCGTTTCGCTTTTTCGATTACCATTTCGGACACCGCGACGTGGCGGGTCGCAGGTTCGTCAAAGGTCGAGGAGACGACCTCGCCTTTCACCGACCTTTGCATGTCGGTCACCTCTTCCGGGCGCTCGTCGATCAAAAGGACGATCAGGTAACACTCGGGGTGATTTTTCTCGATGGAGTTTGCGATGTTTTGCAAAAGCACGGTTTTACCCGTACGCGGCGGCGCCACGATCAGGCAACGCTGGCCTTTGCCGATCGGCGATACCAGGTCGATGATCCGGGCGGAGCGGTCCTTGATCGTCGGATCGTCGACTTCCATCGTCAGACGCTCGTCCGGATACAGCGGCGTCAGGTTTTCAAAGGCGACTTTATGTTTGGCCTGTTCGGGTTCTTCAAAGTTGATCTTGCTGACGCCGATCAAGGCAAAATAGCGCTCGCTGTCGTCAGGGGCCTTGATCAGGCCGTCAATCGTGTCACCGGTGCGCAAGGAATACTGCCGGATCATTTCCGGCGAGACATAGATGTCATCGGGCCCCGGCAGATAGTTCGCCTCGGGCGAGCGCAGAAAGCCAAAGCCGTCCTGCAAAACTTCGAGAACGCCGTCACCGAAGATTTCCCAGCCTTCATCCGCGCGTTCGCGCAGGATCTGGAACATCATGTCGCCCTTGCGCATCGTCGAGGCGTTCTCGATCTCAAGCTCTTCCGCCATTGCCAGAAGGTCCTTGGGGCTTTTCGCCTTGAGGTCGGCAAGGTTCAGCGTCTCGATGGTGTCGGAGCCGTCAGCCGCGGTCGGTGCGTCGATTGAGATGTCAGTTGTCATTGGAAAACCTTTGCCGGCCCCACGCATGTTGCATGGACTGGACGTGTCATTTGAAATTCGGGTCTGCGCCATCCCCGGACGGGGTGGTGACGTCGGACATAAGCCGCGCAGGCGTGCGAGTCAATCTGCCTAGAACTTGACCACCACGGACAGGACGATCAGCACCATCAGAAGCGTTGGCACTTCGTTCATCATCCGGTACTGGCGGCCCGTCAGGGAATTTTCACCACGGGCAAACCCACGGCGGCGACCCGCCAGCCACATATGAAACGCCGTCATTGCGATCACGCCTGCGGCCTTTGTCCAAGGCCAGACAAGCGACCAATCGACCACCCCGGGTATGCCGACCAACAGGATTCCAAAGATCCAGGTCGCAATCATCGCCGGGTTCATGATCACGCGCAGCAGCTTCATCTCCATTGTCTGGAACAGCGCGTGTGTCGTACCGTCGAGACCGACCTGTTCAGCATGATAGACAAACAGTCTTGGCAGGTAAAACAGCCCGGCCATCCATGCGATGACGGCCATGATATGCAGGGCCTTGATCCAGGGGTAAGCGGTAAAGAGTAAATCGGTCATAGCAGGCTCCGGACGGGTCCGCCCTCCTTAATATAAATAAAGAAAGATAAAAGGATGATGATGTAGTTAGGGATTGGAAATTCTGTGGATTAATGGGTTCCACCTGTAGTTATCCAGATGTTGACAACTGATCGTTCAAACCGGCCCCATGATCATAAAGAATAATAATTTATATTTAAGTCAATGCCTTACATAGATAAGTCTTGGTTTCCATGTGGATAAATCTGGTGATTGTTCAGGAACTTTGGAATTTTCCCCACGGGTCGTGTTGTCCTTTTACCCATTGGGACAGAAACCGGCAAACCCGGTGGAGGCGCGCGGTTGTGCCCGGGTTGTGTTGCGCCCGGATTTTACGCAAAAGAAATCCCTAACGAATTCTTAATCCTACGCACAAGGTTATCCACATGCCTCTGATCCTTGCCTCCGGTTCTGAAATCCGGGCCCAGATGTTGCGTCAGGCCGGGGTCCAGTTTTCGGTGGTCACGGCGAGGATCGACGAGGATATGATCCGCGAAGCGTTGCTGGCGGAAGATGCGAAACCGCGCGACATCGCCGATGCGTTGGCTGAAATGAAAGCCCGCAAGGTCAGCGACAAGCATCCTGACGCGCTGGTTCTGGGGTGTGATCAAGTTCTGGACCACAAGGGCGCGCTACTGTCGAAACCAACCTCGCCCGGCGATGCGATCGAACAGCTCAAGATGATGCGCGGCGATCAGCACATTTTGTTGTCGGCAGCCGTGATATTTGAGAACGGCAAACCGATCTGGCGTCATGTCGGTCAGGTCCGTCTGAGGATGCGCGACGCTTCGGACCAGTATATCGAGGAGTATGTCGCGCGAAACTGGGACAGCATCCGCCACAGTGTCGGTGCCTACAAGCTTGAAGAAGAGGGGGTGCGCCTGTTCACCCGGATCGAAGGGGATTACTTTAACGTATTGGGTATGCCACTTTTGGAACTGCTGTCATACCTGACACTGCGCGGAGACCTGCAACAATGACTGCCCAGAAGATACCATTGGCCGGCGTCATCGGATCGCCGATTTCGCATTCGAAATCGCCGCAGTTGCACGGCCATTGGCTCAAGACACACGGATTGCCGGGATACTACATTCCGATGGACGTGTCGTCGGACAACCTGCGCCAGGTCATCACGACACTTCCGAAAATGGGCTTTGTTGGCGTCAATATCACGATACCTCACAAGGAAGCGGTTCTGGGCCTTGCAGATATCGTGACGGACCGCGCGACCCTGATCGGTGCGGCCAACACGTTGATCTTTCGCAAGGACGGTAAGATTCAGGCGGACAATACGGATGGGTACGGATTTATCGAGAATCTGAAATCCGGCGCACCCGACTGGATACCGACACAGGGACCGGCAGCGATTTTAGGGGCCGGAGGCGCCGCACGCGCAGTGATCGCATCCTTGCTTGACGCAGGCGTGCCGGAAATACTGCTGTCCAACCGGACCCGCGTTCGCGCCGAAAAGCTGAAGTCGGATTTCGGGAACCGGGTCCAGGTCGTGGATTGGGTCCAGGCCGGCAATATCCTCGAAGAGGTCGCATTGGTCGTGAACACGTCATCGCTGGGCATGATCGGCAAGCCGGAAATGCGCGTCCCGCTTGACGGTTTGCGCGCGGGAACGGTTGTGACCGATCTTGTCTACACACCGTTGAAAACCCGGCTTTTGACCACGGCCGAGGACCTGGGCTGTGTCACGGTCGATGGTTTGGGGATGCTGCTTCACCAGGCGGTTCCTGCCTTTGAGCGGTGGTTCGGCGTCAGGCCGACGGTAGACAGCGCGACGCGTGCGGCGGCGTTGCGCTGATGTTCAAACTTGGGCTCACCGGATCCATCGGGATGGGAAAATCGACAACGGCAAAGATGTTTGCCGGATTTGGGTGCGACGTCTGGGATGCAGATGCGGCCGTTCACCGGATGTACGGACCCGGGGGCGATGCCGTCGGGCCAATGAAAAAGGCGTTTCCATCGGCGATCGACGGCGACACTGTCTCGCGTGACCGCCTGCGCCAGATCATCGCCGATGATCCCGCGACCCTCAAGCGGATAGAAGCGATCGTGCATCCGCTTGTCGCGCAGGACCGCGCGTATTTCCTGGCCACGGCAACATCCGACATCGCGGTTCTGGATATTCCGTTGCTGTTCGAAACCGGTGGCGATGCGGAGATGGATGCCACCGCCTGCGTCACCGTCTCGGAGGATGAGCAAGAGCGCCGTGTGCTGGATCGCGGCAACATGACCCCGGAGCAGTTTCAGCAGATCAAGGCCAAGCAGATGCCCGCCAGCGAGAAATGCGCCCGTGCGGATTTCGTCATTGAAACCGATACGCTTGAACACGCTCGCGCACAGGTTAGAAACGTGGTCGAAATCATTCGAAGAAGGCTGGCCGATGCGTGAAATCGTTCTTGATACCGAAACGACTGGCTTCGACCCGGAATCCGGCGACCGGATCGTCGAAATCGGAGCGGTCGAATTGATGGGTCATATGGCCACGGGCCGCACGTTTCACAAGTATATCAACCCCGAACGCAGCATGCCGGATGAGGCGTTTCAGGTGCACGGGCTGGGCGACGATTTCCTGCGCGACAAACCCAAGTTCGCCGAAGTGGGGGCCGAGTTTCTCGAATTCATCGGCACATCGAAGCTTATTATCCATAACGCGGCTTTCGACATCAAATTCCTGAATGCCGAACTGCGCTGGATGAACCTGCCGCAGATTCCATGGGAACAGGCGATCGACACTCTGGCCATAGCGCGCAAACGGTTTCCCGGATCGCCCGCGTCGCTGGATGCGCTGTGCCGCCGTTTCAACATCGACAACGCGTCGCGTACGCTGCACGGCGCACTTTTGGACAGTGAAATTCTGGCCGAAGTGTATCTGGAACTGATCGGCGGCCGCCAACCTGATTTCGGCCTTTCGGCCAAACAGGAACGTTCTGCCGATGATATTTCGGGTGACTGGACGCCGAAACCGCGCCCGACGCCCCTGCCCTCGCGTCTGAGCGAGGAGGAAGCCGCCGCCCATGCCGAATTCGTCAAACGGCTGGGCGACGACGCGCTTTGGCTCAAGAGCTGAGGATCAGGCGTCTGCCTTGGGCGGTGTTTCCGATTGGCGGCGCGCGATCTCGTTGCGGTAAAGCGACAGGAAATCGATGTTTTCAAGGTTCAGCGGCGGGAAACCCCCGTCACGGGTGATGTCGCTGACAACGCGGCGCAGGAACGGAAAGATCATGCGCGGACATTCGATCAGCAGGAAGGGATGCAGCTGGTCCTCGGGGACCTGCTCGATGCTGAAAATGCCGACATAATCGATTTCCAAAACGAACAGCGTGGCATCGCCGTCCTTGGCCTTGGACGTGACCTTGAGCTTGATCGCCGTCTCGTACTGGTTTTCGGTCGCGCGCTTTTTCGCGTCAAGATTGACCTGAACCTGCACGTCGGGAGTGACATCGGCGGGCGCACCCTTTTGCGCCATGATGTTTTCGAAGGACATATCGCGAATGAACTGTCCCAGCACGCGCATCTGCGGTGCCTGTTGTTGTCCTTGCGGTTGGGCAGCGGCTTGATCGTCGGCCATGGTTTACTCCTGGGATGAAAAAATCTTGGAAGTCGTACCAGCTTGGCAAGGCGTACTCAATGCTTGGTCCAGCCAGACGGTTCGCCGGGCGTCCGCGTGTCCTCACGGACCTCGTGATAGTCGCCATCGATGATGTCGTCGCGCTGTTCGGGCCGGGTTGAATGCCCCTGCCGGGTCTGCGCCGAGAAGCCTTGCACGTTGATCCGGCTGCGCACGGCCTTGAAGACGGCGGATCGCACCTGCGGGCTCAGGAGCGCAAACCCCACGGCGTCGGTGAAAAACCCCGGTGTCAGCAGCAAAGCGCCGGAAAACAGGATCATCGCACCATGCACCAGCGGTTCGGTCGGGTCGCGCATTTCGTTGAACGACGATTTCAGTTGCCCTATGGCCATCACACCCTGTGTTCGCACCAGCCAAGTGCCCAAAACGGCGGTGACGACGACCGTGAAAAGGGTCCAGCCAAGGCCGATCACACTGCCGATTTGGATGAACAATGTGATCTCGATCAGCGGTACGACAAGAAAAGCGACTAACAGCCACATATGCGGCACTCCTTTCGACTGACCCGGAGTGGACTTGGGCGGGTCGAGCCCCTACATAAGTCTTCTAGTAACGTGTTTCCATGCTTTGCCTGAAACGAGGTCCCTATGAATTCGCCCCTGATCCAGCTTTTGGTGCTGGCCGGCATCGCCGTTTTTCTGATCCTGCGTCTGAAAAACGTGTTGGGCACGCGCGAAGGTTATGAAAAGACGCCGGTGTCGACGACGACGACGGAACGCCGAGGAAGGCCCGAATTCGACGTGATCGAAGGCGGACCCGACCTTGATATCGTCGATCATGTCGATGCCGACAGCGACGCCGCCAAAGCGCTTGCCGACATGAAGCGGATAGAGCCGTCATTCAACGTGACCGAATTTCTGACCGGCGCGCGCGGCGCCTACGAGATGATCGTCATGGGCTACGAGCGCGGCGAATTGTCCGAAATCCAGCCGTTCCTGTCGGAGGAAGTCTATGAGAGCTTTGTCGACGGCGTGGCCGCCCGCGAGGACCAGGGCCTGACCATCGAGGCGGAATTCATCGGCGTGCGGGAGATGAAACTGGTCAACGCCACGCTTGATCCCGAAACCAACGAGGCGGAACTTACCCTGTCCTATGTTGCCGAGTTGAGGTCCGCCGTGCGCAACGCGGATGGTGAGATCATCGAGGGCAGCCTGTCGGAAGTGAAGCGCCAGAAAGACACATGGGCGTTTTCGCGCATCATGGGATCGGATGATCCGAATTGGTTCCTGGTATCTACAGACGCATAAGGCGCGCGGCGCTGGTCGCTGTCGCAGCGGGGTCAATCGCAATGGCAAATAACGCCATGGCCGACGTCCGCTACGAGGTTCTGTCGTTCGAAAAGCTTGACGGCTGGGAGGATGACGACCACGCCGCCGCCTTGGCGGTTTTTCGCAACACCTGCCAGGATATGGACGACCCGGATTGGCGCGCGCTCTGTGCCTATGCGACGTCCGATCCCGATCCGAAATCCTTTTTCGAATTGCTGTTCCGCCCGATCTTGATCGATGACGGGTCAGAGGCGATGTTCACCGGCTATTTCGAACCGGAACTCGACGGCTCCCTGTCGCCCTCGCCTCGCTACGCCCATCCTGTCTATGCCATGCCGCCTGAGGCAAAGGAAATTTCGCCATGGTTGACCCGTCAGCAAATTCTGGACGGCGACGCGATGACGGGGCGCGGTTTGGAAATTGCCTGGGTCGATGACCCGGTCGAACTTTTCTTCTTGCAAATTCAAGGATCTGGCCGGATCAGATTGCCGGACGGGCGTTCCATTCGGGTCGGGTATGCCGGGGCGAATGGGCAGCCCTATCGATCGGTCGGGGTCGAATTGGTGCGGCGCGGCGTGTACGAACCGCACCAGGTCAGCGCACAGGTGATCAAGAACTGGGTGCGGCGCAATCCCGATGACGGGGCGCGGCTTTTGTATCACAACCCGTCCTATGTCTTCTTTCGGGAGGTCAGCGAAGTGCCTGCCGACAAGGGACCGCTTGGCGCGATGAACAGGTCTATCACGACACTGCGTACCGTCGCGGTTGACCCTGCGTTCGTGCCCTTGGGTGCACCGGTCTGGATCGAGAAAGACGGCAAAGGGCCTTTGCGCCGTTTGATGATCGCGCAGGATACCGGCTCTGCCATCAAGGGATCGCAGCGGGCGGACATCTTTTTCGGTACGGGCGATCGCGCGGGTCGCGCGGCCGGACGTCTGCGCGATCCGGGGCGGATGATCGTTCTGATGCCAATTCAGCGCGCCTTTGCCCTGCTGTCCGAGGACGGGTGATGAAGCGTCGCCGCCTTGCCCCGGAAGAGATCGATCTCTGGCGTCGCGTCACGGAGCAGACGGAGCGCCTCGATCCCGTCAGGTCCTTCGACCCCGAAACGCCGCCCGGTGCTCAATCTGCTCCACGGCCACGCCGGAACGAACCGGTCTTTCCGCACAAACCGGCACCGCGCCGCGCGTCGCATGACCTGGTGCCCACACTTCAGGATCGGCTGAATTCCGCGCCGGTGCAGATGGATCAAAAGGCCTTTGGCCGGATGAAACGCGGCAAGCTGGTGCCGGAAGGGCGCATCGATCTGCATGGTATGACGATCGATCGTGCGCATCCGGCGCTGACGCGGTTCATCCTGTCGTCCCACAGCCAAGGCAAACGATTGGTGCTGGTGATCACTGGCAAGGGAAAATCGCGCGATTCCGGCGGCCCGATCCCGGTGCGCCACGGTGTCTTGCGCCACCAGGTGCCGCAATGGCTGTCGATGGCGCCGTTGGGCCCGCTGGTGCTGCAGATTTCGCCGGCGCATATCAGCCACGGAGGCGGCGGCGCCTACTACGTTTACCTGCGGCGATCGCGCTAGGCCAACACGAGGCATCGCTGATAGCGCAGGATGCCTAGACAGGCGAGCGCCCCGGCCAGCAGGTAATAGATGCCAATCGCCACCATCTGATCCGGGAAATCAATCCCGGCATCGATCAGCGCGCCGGTGATGCCGGGCCCGATGGCGGATCCGAACACCATTATCGCCGCCGCGATCGCCTTGATCGCACCCAGGTGCCGCGTACCGTAGAATTCGGCCCAGAAAGCCGCCGGCGCAGTCGCCTGCATACCTTGGCCGACACCGAAGATGACCATGCCTAGGCCGGCCACCGCAATCGAGTCGGCATAGGCCAGTACAAAGAAGGAAACGGCAAAGGGCAGCATCTGAACCGGGACAACCCATTTGACGCCGAAGCGGTCTATCGCCCAGCCGGACACGAAGGTGAAGACCACCGCGGCCACGGTAAAAAGCGGCATCAGCGCCACGAAAGACACAAGCGACCAGCCTTTGACTTCGGTCAGGTGCACCTGCTGAAAGAACAATGCCGTACCCCAGGCCGCCGGCCCCAGCACCATGGGCACCATCAACCAGAACAGACCGCTGCGCAGCAATTGCGCACGTGTCCAGTGATGGCCGTTCATGCCTGCAACCTGATTGGTGCGGGCCATGGATTGCGGCGTGCGTTCATGTTGCAGCAGTCGGCGCATCACGGGGATGGTCAAAAGCACGATGATCGCGGCCAGAACCCAAAGACTGCGCCAGTGAAAGGTCGCAAAGAGGGCGACAAACAACACCGGCAGCGTGGCCTGTCCCGCCGCGAACCCCATGGAGGACAGCGACAACGCCCGGCCGCGCGCGGCCACGAACCAGCGTGCCATCGCCACCGATCCCAGTTGCGACATCATCCCCTGCCCCGTCAGGCGCAGCGCATAGATCACAAAGACCAAAACGATCCAGTTGGGAACCGCCGCCATCGCAAGGCAGGCGACGGCCAGCGCCAGCATCACGACAAGCGACAGTTCGCGCACCCGAAACCTGTCGGTCAGCGCGCCCGCCCAGATCATCGTGATCGCCGAAAGCGTGGTCCCGACTGTATAGATTCCGCCCCACTGCCCATCCGACAGGTTGAACGTGCCGCGGATTTCGCCCGCGAAGATCGAGATGAAGTAGGTCTGCCCGTAAGACGACGTGAGTGTCAGCAGAAAGCCCGCCAACAGAAACAGCCGATTGTCGATCACGAAGCGAAGATAACCCATGCCCCTCATTCACAGGGACATGGGCCAAAGAAAACCCCTAAAGAACGTAGCGCGACAGGTCGGTCGAGCGCGTCAACGCCCCAAGGTTCTTCTCGACGAAATCCGCATCGACCGAAATTTCCTCACCGCCGCGGTCGGGCGCATTGAACGACAGCTCCTCGAACACACGCTCCATCACGGTATAGAGCCGCCTCGCGCCGATATTTTCGACCGACTGGTTCACGTCCGCCGCGATCTTGGCCAGCGCCGCGATCCCTTCGGGCGTAAAGCTGACCTTGACCTCTTCGGTTTGCATCAAGGCGGTATATTGCAGTGTCAACGCGTTATCCGTCTCGGTCAGGATACGCACGAAATCGTCCTCTGTCAGCGCGCGCAGCTCAACCCGAATGGGCAGACGTCCCTGCAATTCGGGCAACAGGTCGGACGGCTTGGCGATGTGAAACGCCCCCGAGGCGATGAACAGGATGTGGTCGGTCTTGACGGGCCCATGCTTGGTGCTGACGATCGTCCCTTCGATCAGGGGCAGAAGATCGCGCTGCACGCCTTCACGGCTGACGTCGCCACCGCGTGCATCCGACCGGGCGCAGACCTTGTCGATCTCGTCCAGGAACACGATTCCGTTCTGCTCCACCGCTTCGATGGCGTTTCGCGTCACGGTTTCGTCGTCCAACAGCTTGTCGGCCTCCTCCCCGATCAGAACCTCGTAGCTTTCGGCGACCGAAAGACGCTTTTTCGTCTTGCGCCCGCCCATGGCTTTGCCAAACAGGTCGCCCAGGTTAAGCATGCCCATGCCGCCCTGCTGACCGGGAATATCCATCATCGGAAACGGGCTTGAGGTATCGGCCACCTCGAGGTCAATCATGGTGTTGTCCAGCTCGCCCGACTTCAGCTTCTTGCGAAACATCTCGCGGGTGCCTTCACGGGCGTCTTCGCCCGCAATGGCATCGATCACGCGCTCCTCGGCGGCCTCGTGAGCGTTGGTCTTGACGTCTTCGCGCATCTGATCGCGCACCATCGCGATGGCGGTATCGACCAGATCGCGCACGATCTGTTCAACGTCGCGGCCGACATAACCGACCTCGGTGAATTTCGTCGCCTCGACCTTGATGAACGGCGCGCGGGCCAATTTCGCCAAACGGCGGCTGATTTCGGTTTTGCCCACCCCCGTGGGTCCAATCATCAGGATATTCTTGGGATAGACCTCTTCGCGCAGGTCGTCCGACAGTTGCTTGCGGCGCCAGCGGTTGCGAAGGGCCACGGCCACGGCGCGCTTTGCGTCTTTCTGGCCGATGATGAAGCGGTCCAGCTCGCTCACGATTTCGCGGGGGGTCAGATCGGTCATGTGCTGATTTTCTCCACCGTAAGGTTTCCATTGGTATAGACGCAGATATCTGCGGCAATCGCCATCGCGTCGCGGGCCACGCCTTCGGCGTCGCGGTCGCTGTCCATCATGCCGCGCGCCGCGGCCAGTGCATAGTTCCCGCCTGACCCGATCGCGGCAATCGCGTGTTCCGGCTCGAGCACGTCGCCCGCCCCGGTAATCACCAAAAGATCGGCCCCGTCGGTCACGATCAGCATCGCTTCCAGTTTTTGCAGGTACTTGTCAGTGCGCCAGTCCTTGGCCAATTCAACGCTGGCCCGCTGCAACTGACCGGGAAAGCTCTCAAGCTTTGCCTCAAGCCGTTCCAGCAGGGTGAAGGCGTCGGCGGTCGAACCGGCAAAACCTGCGATCACGTCGTAACCGCCGGGCGACAAGCGGCGCACCTTTCGGGCGGTGCCCTTGATCACGGTTTGGCCAAGGCTGACCTGGCCGTCACCTGCGATCACGACCTCGCCGCCCTTTTTGACGCCGATGATCGTCGTCCCGTGCCATCCGGGAAATTCTTGCTTGGCCATTGGGTATCTCCTTGTCGTAGCTTCTCTATATGGCCCCGCCCCGCCCGGTCACAAGGGCAACCCCTTGTGACGCCGCCATCCTGTCGGTAGCGTTCTGCATATGACCGATCAAGCAACCCTTCGATTTCACCTCGAAGACGGCCTGCGCCAGAGCGCGGCGGCGGGCGAGCATAACTTCATCGCCAAGATCGCGCAGATCGCGCAGCGCGCCGGGATGGACGTCGAATATTCCAAGACACCGCCGCGTGCCGACGGTGCGTATACGCTGACCCATATGAACCAGCCGCCCGATGCAAAGGGGCTGATGTTTCGACGGGTCTATCACTATCCCTTCTGGCAAATCGAACAGACGGCAGCGCGCTGGGCGTGGGATGTCGCGCGCGCCGACTTTGCACCGGACACGATCGACCCGGACACGGCCGCGCGGTTTCATGCGTACTGGCAAAAGCGATTGTTCGGGGATGCGCCGCAGTCTTGCACACAAGATGGCTATGTCTATGTTCCGCTGCAGGGCCGGCTGTCGGAACACCGGTCGTTTCAGTCGCGTAGTCCCTTTGCGATGATCGAAGCCTGCCTTGAGCACGATCCGAACCGTCACATCGTCGCAACCCTGCACCCCAAGGAAACATACTCCCAGGCGGATCTGGCCATGCTGGAGCGGCTGGAGTTGTCCTTCCCGCGGCTCAGCGTTCGCATGGGCGGGATGGAGGAGTTGCTGCGCGGCTGCGACTACGTGGTGACCCAGAATTCAAGCGCGGCCTTTTTCGGCAATTTCTTTGCCAAGCCCGCGATCCTGTTTGCACAGATCGATTTTCATCACATCGCACTCAAGGCGCAAGACGAGGATCTGAAACCGCTGTTTGAAGCGGCCCCGACCTACAAGCCTGATTTCGCGCGCTACGTCTGGTGGTTCTGGCAAGATCAATCCATCAATGCCGGTCGCCCCGACGCAGAGGACAAGATCCTGGCACGTTTGCGTCGGTTCGGGTGGCCCCTCTGACGACAAAGGGCGCCCCGAAAGGACGCCCCCTTGATCTTGAAATTTGCCAGTCGCGCTTAGATCGAATCCTCGATCCAGCTCTGAAGCGCCGCCTTCGGCTTGGCGCCGGCCATGTTCGACACGACCTGACCGTCCTTGAAGATGAACAGCGCCGGAATGCCGCGCACGCCCATCTGCGCAGGTGAATTGGGGTTCTCGTCAACGTTGACTTTGACGATCTTCACTTTGCCGTCCATTTCGGCCGACAGCTCTTCGAGCGATGGGCCGATCTGCTTGCAGGGGCCGCACCATTCGGCCCAGAAATCCACCACGACGGGGATATCGGAATTTTTGACTTCGGCGTCGAACGTGGCGTCGGTGACTGCGACGGTGGCCATGATGCTCTCCTGACAGCTGTGATTAGAGCGCGAACCTAAGAACCTCGCCCGGCTTCGTCAAGGTCGGGCGTCATGCGCAGGGCCGCATTCACCAGATCGTGCGAAAGCGGCATCAGCGTGGCGTCACGGGTCCACAAAATCGACGTTTCGATCCGTTTGCCGGGATAGATCTGCGCCAGCGCATGGGCATATGCGCCCATCTGGCGCAGCAATCCTTCGGGGCACTGCGCCGCCGATCCGGGCACGGTGCGGTTGGTTTTGAAATCAACGGCCAGAACCCGTGTGTCGGTCACGATCAGGCGGTCGACGATCCCATGCAGGCGGCTCTCGCCCCAGGCGGCGCTGATCGGCACTTCGGCCATCGTGCCCGGTGCGAACAGATCGGCCAGCGCAGGCGCGGACGCCACCGACATCGCTTCCTCGGCGGCGCGCCGGGCGGTGTCATCCGCAGCGCCCGCAGGGTGCAACGCGGCAAGGATCGTGGGCCAATCCGCCGGATCGCGCCCGCCCAGATGTTCAAGGTAAAAGTGCACGAGCGAGCCATAGCGTTTCGCCGTGTCCTCGTCTTCGCCCTGATCGCCCGGCAGTGCCTTGGCGCCGCCCAGATCGGAGGGTGACACCGTTTTGGACCGGTCAGCAGGCGCAGGTGCTGCGCGCGAAAACAGCTCCGGCAGGGTAGCATCGTGCCTTGGCGGAACCGAAACCGATGCCATCTCCAGGTCGTCCCAGTCGCCCTCCTGCAGGCGCAGGCCCGGCGATCCGTCGAACATCTGCTCCGTCGCGCCCGACTGCAGCAGCGCGGCCTGAACCATCTGATACCAACTGCTGCCATCGTTCGACAGATCGCCCGCGGCAGCGACGATCAGCCATTTTTCCGCCCGTGTCAGCGCCACGTACAAAAGCCGCAGCCTTTCGTCGTGTTGCGCGTCCTTCATTTTGTCGATGGCGTCGCGCATCGTGTCCGGCATGTCGTCGGCGTTTGCCTTCCAGACCGGCGTGCCGTTCAGGCTGACGATCTCGTCCTTGATCTGAATGTCGCGTTTGCCCGTGTCGGGCAGAATGACGATGGGTGCCTCCAGCCCTTTGGCGCCATGCACCGTCATCACCCGGATCTGGTCGGACGCGCTGTCAATCTGGCGCTTGATGTCCAGATCGTCGGTTTCCATCCACACCAGAAACCCGGTCAGGCTCGGCACGGCGCTGCGCTCATAGGCGAGGGCCTGGCTGAGCAAGGCATTGATCCCGTCCTCCGCTTCGGGCCCAAGACGCGACAACAGCCTCGCCCGCCCACCGTGCCGGGTCAGGATCCGCTCGATCAGATCGTAGGGGCGCAGAAAGTCGGTGTTGGCACGCAGATCGCGCAGGATCGTGATCGTATCGGGAAAATCGGCACCGCGTTGGCGCAGCGCTTGCCAAAGGTGTGGCTGCGTGCGCCGGTGCGCCAGATCGAACAGCGCCTGTTCAGTCCACCCGAACAGCGGCGATTTCAATGCCGTGGCGAGAGACAGGCTGTCTTCCGGCGTGGCAAGGAACGACAGCAGCGCACCCAGATCCTTGACCGCCAGTTCCGCTCCGACCTTGAGCCGATCCGCACCGGCAATCGGCAACTGATGCGCCTTGCAGGCGCGGATGATCTCGGCAAAAAGCTCGGATCGACGTTGCACCAGGATCAGAACGTCGCCTGCCCGCACAGGGCGTCTGACAAAGCTTCCGGGCGTTGGCCCGTCAACCGGAACGGTCTGGCCGGTATCGATCATCCTCTTGATGTTGCAGGCGATCTGGTTGGCAAGCAGTACGGTATGGTGCCGTGCGCTGCGCCGATCAACCGGGTCTGACCACAGGCGGTCGTCATCGTCATCCTGCTTGTCCACCACTGGCCACAGATCTACCCGTCCGGGCAGGTCCGCCTTGAATGCCACGTGCAGTGCGTCCTTGGCAAAGCCCGCCTGTATCCGGTTGTCGAACGTCGCATCCACCAGCCGCAGGATGGCGGAGGACGAGCGGAACGAATGGTCCAGCGTGCTGTCCTGAAACACATGGCCGGCCGCGGTCAGCTTGGTATCGAATTCCGCCTGCATGCGGTCGAATTCGCGTGGATCGGCACCCTGAAAGGAATAGATCGACTGTTTCTTGTCGCCGACCACGAACAGCGTACGCGCCACGTTGCTGCGCGCGCCCTCACCGCTTGAAAACTCGGCGGCAAGCTTGCGGATCACGTCCCACTGCGCCGGGCTGGTGTCTTGCGCCTCGTCCACCAGGATATGATCGATGCCGCCGTCGATCCGGAACAACACCCAGGCCGCGACGCGCGGATCGGTCAAAAGCTGTCGCGCCTTGAGGATCAGATCGTCGAAATCCAGCCAGCCGCGGATCAGTTTTTCATGTTCGTACAACGGCACGAACCGCGCGGCGAACCGATGGAGCGCGTAAGTCTTGCGCGCCGCCAGCAATGCCAAACGTGGCTGGCGGGCCTCCTCGACCCGTTGCATCAAATCGTTCAGCAAGGGCAGATCGTCGGCAATGACCTTTTGCGTCGGCTTGGTCGGAAACCCGCCAATTTTCGCGGCAAACGGCGCCTTGGCCTTGGCGCCGTTCAGGAAGACACCCTCAAGCACGGGCAGCGCCGCGTAATCGATCGTCCGAAGGGTCCGCAATTTCTCTGCTGCCTTGCCGTCGTTGCCGCCCTTGGTCAGCATCGGCGGGACAATGCGCGCGATCATCTCCGCCTCGCCACCCTGGAAAACGCCGCGCTCTATCCGCTCTGCGCTCAGATCGGTGGGCTGGCCGAACAGCGCAAGACACGCGGCCCAATCGACCGGGTTCGCAAATGCCTCTCGCTGTCCGACGATGGCGCGCGTGAGCTTGCCAAGTTCCTCGCCGGTGAAATGCGTGGCAATTCCCGCGACGACGCCCGAGTCGGCGCCATCGGCCATCCGGTCCACGATCTCTTCGCGCAAGAGATCCGCGGCGCGATCCTCGATTTCGGTAAACTGCGGGCTGACGCCTGCCTCCAGGGGAAAGCGCCGAAGGAGCGACGCGCAGAACGAATGAATGGTCTGGATCTTGAGCCCGCCGGGCGTTTCGATCGCACGCGCGAACAGTGTTCTGGCCGCGCGCAGGTTTGCGTCATCCAGCTGCCCTTCGGCCCCCAATTGAACCAACGCATCGCGCAGCGCGTCCTGGCCCAGCATCGCCCATTCGCCCAGGCGGCGGAACAGACGGTTCTGCATCTCCGACGCAGCCGCCTTGGTGTATGTCAGGCACAGAATGTGCTGCGGCTCGACGCCGTCTAGCAGCAGGCGCGCGACCCGGTCGGTCAACACGCGGGTTTTGCCCGACCCCGCGTTGGCCGCCAGCCACGTAGAGACATCTGGCCGCGCGGCGTCGACTTGTCTTTGGGTGGCCGCATCGCGTTGGATCATGTCAAATCCTCTGGATACGCATCCTGTGTCGCGTCCCATTCCCCAAAGCGCGCCAACTGATCATAGTCGCTGCCATAGCGGTCCTGCTGCATCATCCGTCGGGCGGTAAACCCCTGTTCAGGGCTGAGGTAGGCGGCGATCAGGCTGCGAAGTTCGGCCAGCACCTCGCGCGGGGGCTCATCCTCAAGCGGTGCGTCAACCTCTACCGGTTTGGAGCCCAGACCGACAAAAGTGGCGCGTGCGACATGCAACGGCCCGATCTTTTCAAAAGCGCCCTCTTCGATCATCGCGGCCATGATTAGAAGCTGCTTGTCGAACTTGGCCTGTTCGGGCGCGCTTGGCGGTGTTCCAGTCTTGTAGTCATAGATCATCGCATCGCCATAGTCGGTCCGGTCGATCCGGTCTGCGCGGGCCGTCAGGGTGAACCCCAGATCCGGCAAGGTCAGCTTGCCCCTTGCGTCATCCTCGAAAGCGATCGGTTTCGCTTGGGCCTGTCGCTCTGCCTCGCGCGCAATGAACCAGTCAGCCACCCGTTCAATCCGCGCGCGCCACATCGCCCGCGCCGCGGGCCACGGCGCATCCTGTGCCAGGGCGTCGTCGGCGATGCGCATCAGGGTCGTGGCCGTCAATTGCGCCGGGTCGTCGGTGACGGTCTTGATAAAGCGTTCCATGATGTCATGCACGAGATTGCCGCGCATCGCGGCATCGGGCCCCTGCACCAGCGGCCCCATTTTGGACAGGCGCAGCGTATGCTTGGCGTAGATCGCAAAGGGGTCGCGGATCAGGCGTTTGATTTCCGTCACCGAAAGCGCGTCGGGCCGCGCGGCGACCGGGGGGCGGGGCGACGGGCGGCGCGCGGGTTTGACGCGGACGGTCTGCTCCAGCCTGGCGGCACGGCCGAGCCACTGATCGCCACGTGCCGTCATAGCGTCCCAGGCGTGTTGCCCGCCCTGCTTTGGCAAGCCACGCATCAGGTTTTCCAGCCGATTCAGCCATCGCGACGGTACGGTTTCCGCATCGTCGGAGCGGATCGAGCGTGTCAGCCAGACCTCGGGCGCCGCGACCGCCTGTTGGTAGTCGTGGGCCGACAAGCCGATGCGACGTTCGGGCAGCAGCAACCCGGCGGTTTGCCGCATGGCGCGGTTCAGCCAAGGGTCCGGCTTGGGCGCTTCGGGCCATGTGCCGTCGTTCAGCCCGCCCAGGATCACCAGATCGGCACCCTGAACACGTGCTTCCAGCGTGCCCCAGATCATGACATCGGGGTGCGGTGCATCGCGGTCCCGGACCTCGCCTTGCGACAGCAGCGCCCCCACGAGATCGGCGTAATCGGCAGCGGTCATGGATCCGCCATGCGGGGCCTCATCCTGCAACGATTGCAGTGTCGCGCGCGCCTTTTCACCCGCCTGCATCTTCCAAAGCTCGCCCGTGGTATCAGCGTCGGGACCGGCCGACAAAGCCTCCGCCAATCGCAGGTGTGCGTCGACCCAATGGCCTAGCGGCCGCTCGCCGGGAACCATCCGGTCGCACAGCAGATCGCCGACCCAAGCGGCCCAGGTCGACATCACCGCACGCTCGCCCTCGTCCGTGGCCGATTTCAGGGCCAGCCGCGCGAGACCTTCGGCATCCGGATAGGGAAGCCCGTCGCGGCGGATTCGCAGTTCAAGCCGCTGCGTGTTGAGTTGGTGCAGGTTTCGATCCGCGCCGCTGTGCGTCAGAGGATGTTTCAACAGCGTCAGAAATGCCTCGGCATCCAGTCTGCGCACAAAAAGCCCGGCAACATGCCGCAGGAAACGCCCCGGCGGCGTCAGTTGCAGAGGCGTGCCAGCACTGTCGTCCGGCAGGATGTCCCACCGGTCCAGCGCCGATGTAACCTGCCGGGTGAGCATCCTGTCAGGTGTGATCAGGGCGGCGGCCTGTCCGTTTTCCACCGCGTGCCGCAACCGCATCGCGATGGTCAGCGCCTCGACCCGTGGGGTTTCGGCCCGGACAAGCGTGATCGCGGCGGTTGCGCGGTCCAGATTTCGCAGGCGCGTCCCCTCGGTCATCCAGGCATCCGTCACCGGCGCAGGACGCAACGATAGCGATACCAACGCATTGCGGGGCGCCGATGGCGGCGGCGTGTCGTGCCAGACCTCGACCTGGTCCGCGCCAAGGTCAAGCGCACGCATCAGCGCATGAAAGCGGTATTGGGGATGATCCTCTGACAGCATTGCATCGTCGAGATCGGACCAGATCGCAGCGGGCATGTCGAAATCGAACCCCGGCAGAACCAATGCGCCCTGCGGCAACCGCGCCACTGCCTGCATCAACATCTGGGTCGTCCCCCGCGACCCAGTCGATCCCGCAAGGATGATGGGATCGTGCGGCGGGTTGTCCCGCCATTCGCCGACGATCGCCTCGACCAACCGACGCTGGCGGGTTTCGGGGTCAGGCGCCAGCGCCGTCTGGTCGATGTAGGTCTGCGCAATCGAGATGAAACTTTGCGCGCGCTGCCAATGGCCTGATTGATCCGTCACGTCCAGATTGGCGATGTCCTCCGCCGCGACGCCCTCGCCCTGCATTTCGTCCATCAGGCCCGCCAGGCTGTCCGCCAGATCATACAAGGAAGCTCGTGGCGCGAGGTCCGGCTGCTGATCCAGAAGTTGCGAAATCAGCTTGATCAGTTCAAGGCGTCGCCGCAAAGGCGATAGCGCCGGGAGCAATGCGCCCGTCGGGGCCAGCACCGCAAGATCGGTGATCAACCGGATGCGCGGCAGCAAAAGCGCCGGGCCGTCGTCAAACAACATACGCAGGCGTCGCGCCATGCGTTCGGTATTCACGATGACCTGAACCCGTGCCATTGCCTCGGGGGGCTGGCCCGCCATTCGCGCCGTCAATCCATCCACCAGCGCGCGGGGAAAATCCACACCGGGCGCAAGCCCGAAGACGCGCGGGGTGGCGCCGCGATCAAACATCGTGGGCGGCCAGAAGAGTTTCGGCCTGCGCAATACCGCCGGGGTGGCCCACATCGCACCACCTGCCGGTGTAGGCGAGGCCGTGAAGCGTGCGATCTGCCAACATGAGGTCCCAAAGCAAGTTCAGCGAAAATGCGGTCTCTTGTATGTCGTGCAACATATCGGTCTTGATGATCTGCACGCCGCCGTAGATCATCCCCGCACCGCGCGACAGTGTTCCATCGTCGTGCAGCGTGAAATCGCCCTGCCCGGCGTATCCTTTGGCCAGGTCAGGCTGGATCAGCATCAGCAGCCCATCCATGACGTCGGGTCGCCAGGCGCTTGCCAACGCCGCCAGCGGGTTCGGACCCGCCCAAATCGCATCGGTGTTCATCGTGTACACCGGCCCCTGCCCCAGCAGCGGCAACGCATTGCGCAACCCGCCACCCGTCTCGAGGATGTCGGGCGCTTCGATAATGGTGGCCACCCCCTGCGGCATCAGGTGATCGACCAGCATTTGCGGCTTGTAGTGCAGGTTGGCGACGATCGGACCGGATGCAACGCCCTTGGCCAATGCCAGCGCGTGATCGATCAGCGGGCGCCCCCCAACCGGGACCATCGGCTTGGGCATATCCGCCGTCAACGGGCGCATCCGCGTGCCGAAGCCTGCGGCGAACATCAGGACAGATGTGGGATGGTCGCGCATCTGGATTTCAATCTCTCTCGGATCTCGGGGGTCGGGCGCGGCAGATCACGCAGGATCGGTTCTGCTAGCGATGCCAGCATTGGATGCGACAGATTGGTTTCGACGTGTCCCCAGACGCGGGGAAGCAGATCGACGTAATGCGCCTTGCCGTCGCGCAGGCAGAGGCGGGCGAACACGCCCAGTATGCGCAGGTTGCGTTGCAGGCCAAGCAGCGCGTAATCCTTGCCGAACCGCACGGGATCAAGACCGCGCGCGGATACGTACCGCGCGATCATCATGGCTTCGATTTCGGGGGAGACATCGCGACGCGCGTCTTGCAGGACCGAAACCAGGTCATAGGCAGGATTGCCCGACATCGCATCCTGGAAATCCAGCAACCCGACGCGGGCAATTCCCTGCCGTTCCGGCAGCCACAGCAGGTTTTCCGCATGGAAATCGCGCAGGATCAAAACCTGTCGCTGGTGATCCAGTGCGACCAGATGGTCGCGAAACATCCGCGAGAATTCGGTTGCGGCGGCGTTCGGCGGATCGCCGGCACTGCCATTGCGATACCAGCCATAGGCGAGACCCGACAGGTCGGCCATCACCGCCGCGTCATAGGCGGGCACCTTGGGCACGGGGGCATCGTGCAGGGCGACAAGCACATCGACGGCTGCGGAATACAGCGGCACTTGCGCCCCGGGATCGGTGGCCATGACCCGCGCGAACAGGTCGTCGCCCAGGTCTTCGATCAATAGAAATCCCTGCGCCGGGTCCGCGGCCAGAAGGTTTGGCGCGCTTAATCCCTGCGCGCGGAGGTGGCCCGCGATGGCGAGGAAAGGACGCACGTCTTCGCCCTTGTTCGCCGGTGCATCCATCAGCACCGCGCTGCTGCCGTCGGATCGGATCAACCGGTCGTACCGGCGGTTCGATGCGTCGCCCGCCAGCAGCGACACCTTCGCATCCGTCCAGCCCGCGGATCCGATGAAATCACGCGCCATTGCCCGCCTGTCCGTCATGGCGTCCATTTCTTCAATCTCTCGCTCCACGTCCGATCGCACCCTGTCACCTGCATCCGGCGGTCCGTGTCATCTGCACCCGGATCCAGCGAAATGTCGAGCGCATCGTCCGGTCGCAGATCACCCAGCCTGTCGGGCCATTCGATGAGACAGATCGCGGTGTCGAACGCATCCGCGATGCCAAGCTCTTCGATTTCGTGCACCGAACCCACGCGATACAGATCGGCGTGCCAAAGCGGCCCCTGCGTCGTGTCATAGGTCTGGACCAGCGTGAATGTCGGCGACGGGACATCTTCGGGAACGGTCAGGATGGACTGGATCAGCGCACGGGCGAAGTGCGTTTTTCCGGCCCCGACACCGCCTGTCAAAAGCACCGTATCTCCGGGGGCCAAAAGCCGCGCGAGACTCCGGGCCATTGCCGCGGTGGCCTCTGCCGAAGCAAGATCGAATGTGCGCGAACATCGGTGCATGGGCGGCAAGGTATCGCGCTGGGCAGAGGCCGCAAGCGGATTAATCCAAGGTCTCAGGCTTCGGTGGCCGAAACCGGTCGTTGATGTCTTGAACCGGGCGCGCCGACCTGAAACCGGACCATCGATGCCGCCGCGGCGAGAGGTATCACATGGCACTCGAGCGAGCACCCATCCGACCGCCGGACGCTGGTGTGAAATGCGTCGCGGTCTCCGACGCTCATCACGCAATGCCCGATCGTGGTCATATCCGTCCCCGGTGCGCATTGTTTTTGCCAATCGCGCAGCGAATCCTGTATCGTCACATCGGCAAAGCTGTTGTCGGGATCGAGCCCCCAAAGCCTGCGATAGGCGGCATTGCAGAAGGTGACGATGCCCGTTGCCGAGAAGACGACCAATGCGTCCTCCAAAGTGTCGATCAGGGACTGGCCTATCTCGAGTTCAGCCCTAAAATTGCGGGTCACTGACATTTCGGCGGTGATGTCCTCGATAAGGAACGCGATGGCCCCGTCGGGATGCGGCCGGCCCTTGACCTTGTAGGTCTGACCGGTCTCCAGCGTCCAGGTGTCCTGATACCGCCCGTCCGCGGCCGCGGCGATGACTTCGGCGATTTCCTGACGCCAGTGCGTATAGTTCTTCGGTTCCGGCATGCGCCGATTTTCCCGCATCCAATCGAAAAACGCGGTCAGGGTCGGGCGTGCACTCAGGAAATCGGCAGGTAGATCCGTCAGGTCGATCAAGGCCGGATTGAACAGGACAAGCTGGCGATTGCGGTCAAAGATCGCGAGGCCGATGGACAGTTGCGCAAAAGTCTTCGCGAGGGTCTGAACGAAATTGCGCTGCGCGATTTCGGCTTCGACCACGGGGTTGATATTCGCGGCATGAAAGACGGTCGTCCCGCCTACGGTCCGGGCACGGACATCATACCAGTCACGCTCGCCGTCATGCTCTGACGGGGTCGAAACGCGACGGGTAGACAGGGTTTGCGGCTGCTCCGCAAAGGGTTGGAAAACGGGGTGATCAGGTTTCGGCGCGTCGCCAAATATCGAGCGGTATAGCCTGTCATATGCTTCGTTGTGCCAAACCACATGGCCTGTCGCCTCGGTCTGCCAGACCGGATGTGGGCTCGTTTCGCTGGCCAGTCGCAGGTGCCTCAATTCATCGTCTTTCGCCCTGGGCAATCCCGGCGGGCTGGTACGGGCCGGGATGGCGGTCTGACGCTGAACCTGCGCGTGCGTGACGTCACCGTTGCGGGTGATCCACAGGTCGCAGCGGTCGCCGTTTGCGCCCGCCTCGAGCGCAACCGATTGGTTCGGCGGTCCGCTCATGTAGGTTTCGAGATCGGGGAACCGGGGTTCGAGCGCCTGTGCCATCGAGGTCCAGTCGTCGCGTCCAGCGCTCAGGCCCAAGGCCTGTTCGGCGAAGTTTGACGCGTGGTGCAGCGCGCTGCCGTGAAACACGAATGCGATATCGCAGTCATCCTCAATATGATTTATCGCGGGGGCCGCAACGCCTTTCGTCAGCCACCAAAGCGCAACCAACGCGCTGATACAGGCAGACAGCCCGGCAACGGCCCAATCCAGCGGCAGCATCTGACACCCTCTTTCGTTGCGCAGAACCGGAATGACCCCGCCGAGTCAACGAGAGCGTGAAATTGGTTAATTTGTGATTAATCCTGGCTGAACAGCGGGGTTTGACCGGTGGATACGGTCAAGGAAACGCGATCCGGGTGTTTGCACCGGAAGGAACCGGCGTATCCCCCTGCCGCGCGTCGATCTTGGAGCGCGGCCAGACGACTTCGACGATGGCGCCGATGTGCCGATTTGGCACGACGTTCAGGGTCAGGTGCTCCGATCCGTTGACGAAGGTCAGTTCGGCGCCCGACCGCTCCAACAGGGTCTTGGCGATGAAAAGACCAAGGCCCATGCCTTCGTATTCGGGTCTTGCCTTGCGGTCGGCGGGCGCGCGGCGGCGGCGCATGAACGGATCGCCGATGCGACCCAATAGATGCGGCGGAAACCCGCGCCCATCGTCAACGATCCTCAGCGAAACGGTGCTATCGGTCCACTTCACTTCGATCCAGACGGTCGAACGCGAAAAATCCACGGCATTCTGAACGAGGTTTCGCAAGCCGTGAATGATCTCGGGTTTGCGCAGGATGGCGGGTTGATGTTTCTCGTCCTCGCCTGTGGGTTCTGAGATGAAATGCACCTCCTTGCCCCGCATCATATGCGGTTCGGCGGCCTCTTGGATCACCGCCATCAATGGCGCCTGTCGCAGGTGTAGGTCGTCCTTGCCCGCGCGGCCCATGTCACGCAGAATATCGCGGCACCTGTCGGCTTGTTCGCGGATCAGCTCTGCATCCTCGCGCAGCTCCGGATAGTCGGTCAGCTCTTCGGCGAGTTCCGCGCTGGCCAGTTTGATGGTCGCCAGCGGTGTTCCCAATTCATGCGCGGCGGCGGCGACCACGCCGCCCAGATCGGTCAGCTTCTGTTCGCGGGCCAGCGCCATTTGCGTCGCCGACAATGCGTCCGACATGCCGTGAATCTCCGACGTGACCCGCAGCGAATAGGCGCTGATGAACACGATCGCGATGATCAGGGCGATCCAGTTGCCAAACACAAAAAGCTCCGGGATCTGAAGGATGTCGCCAGTGTCCGTGCGCAAGGGGAAGTGGAACTGCGACAAGAGAGTGACAAGCAGGATCGCCGCCCCGCCCAGCACGACCGTTGACCGCAGGGTCAGCACCGCCGCCGAAATCGTCACCGGCCCAAGCAACAGCAACGCAAAGGGATTATGCAGCCCGCCTGTCAGGAACAGCAGAAACCCAAGTTGCAAAAGGTCGAAAAGAACCAGCAGCATGTTTTCGGTTTCAGACAGCCGCTTGTTTTCGGGAAAGACGAAAATTGCCACCAGGTTCGCGATGACCGACGCGCCCACCGCCAGATAGCACAAGCCCAGTTCCAGTTGCAGCCCGTAGAAATGCTGCGCCACGGTGATCGCCGTCAACTGGCCCGCGATGGCGAACCACCGCAGCAGGATCATCGTGCGCAGACGGATCCAGTTGGCGCGGGTGTGCCCGCTGAACGGTCTGACGTCGGTATCGGCCATCGGGGCACCATTCGTGGGTTGCATAAAAGCACAGCGCATTTAGATCTGCCGTGAACCAGTCTTAACATGTGTCATCCAGGAAGATTTTCAAAGCCATGCGTAATATTGCCATCGTCGCCGCGGCCGTCGCCGCCATCTTTCTGGCCGGACTTTGGTTTTTCACTCAAAGCCCCAAAACAGGCGATCAGTTCGCGCAATGCCGCGCCGGTCAGGTGGCCGGTGGTGCCGGTGCCATCGGAGGACCGTTCGAGTTGATTGACGCCGAGGGTCGGACCGTGACCGACACGGATGTGATCACCGAACCGGCGATCCTGTATTTCGGGTACACCTTCTGTCCCGATATCTGCCCGCTGGATGTGGCGCGCAACGTCTCGGCCGTCGATATCCTGGCGGAGCGGGGTCATTCGGTGACGCCGGTCTTCATCTCGATCGATCCGGAACGCGACACGCCCGAGGTGGTGGGCGATTTCGCCGCGAACATGCATGAGAAGATGATCGGTCTGACCGGCACGCCGGAACAGGTAAAGGCCGCAAGCGCCGCGTTTCGCACATACTACAGCGCGCAGCCAGCGGACGACGACTATTACCTCGTCGATCATTCGACCTTCAGTTACCTGGTGCTTCCCGAACACGGGTTCGTCGAATTTTTCCGCCGCGAGGTTACGCCACAGCAGATGGCCGACACCGTTGCGTGCTTTGTCGGTCAGTCGGGTCAATAAGGCCACGGACGCCAAGAAAATTTGACCCCGGCATGGTGCCGCCACATATTGAAGCGCGGGGTCGGCGACACGACCCTCTCAGGAAAGGCGGCACATGTCACAGCAAGAGCTTCTTGAACTAGGATCCGACCGGTCGCTGTTGCTTGTCGATGACGACGAGCCGTTTTTGCGGCGTCTGGCCAAAGCCATGGAAAAACGCGGTTTCGACGTTGAAAGCGCCGGATCGGTTGCCGCTGGTCGGGCGATTGCGACGGCCCGTCCGCCAGCCTACGCAGTCGTCGATCTGCGGCTCGAGGATGGAAACGGTCTGGACGTGGTCGAAGTTCTGCGCGAGCGTCGCCCCGATGCGCGGGTCGTCGTACTGACGGGATACGGTGCGATCGCGACCGCTGTCGCCGCGGTAAAGATCGGCGCGACCGACTACCTTTCGAAACCGGCGGACGCCACGGATATCATCAATGCGCTTCTAGCCAATGGCGAGGCGCTGCCCCCTCCTCCGGAAAACCCGATGAGCGCGGATCGCGTGCGGTGGGAACACATTCAGCGGGTCTACGAGCTTTGCGATCGCAACGTGTCCGAGACGGCGCGCCGGTTGAACATGCATCGCCGGACATTGCAGCGGATCCTGGCCAAGCGCAGCCCCCGCTGAGGGCGTCAAATGTCGTAGCGTTTGCTGATCTTGTCGACGATCTGACCACTGTCGAGCCGGACCGCTTCGTCAAGGGCCCAGTCGCGGAAGCCACGGCTTTGATAGTAGGTCAGCCCGCCGTGGTTGTCCGCGCGGATCGTTGCGTTGATCCACGCGTATCCCAGTCGTTTGGCCGCTTTGGCATTGGCGTCGAACAAGGCCGATCCGATACCCAGACCCGCTTGCCCGATCTGTACGTAACTGGCGATGTCGCAGGCTTCTGGCGGAAGCTGGGGATGCGGCGCGATCCACTGAAACCCGACCACCTTGCCTTGGTCGTCGACCGCCACGTGCCACGCCGAGCGGTCGGCGTCTTCTGCCATCCATTCCGTGATGTCCTGCCCCGTCACTGGCCGGGTCAAGGCGGTGGTGCCACCGCGTTCGATTATGTCATTCAGCAAGCGCGCGATGTCGCGCGTATCGATCAAAAGAGCCGGTCGAACCATCATCCTCCCATCTGCTCCAGCAATTCGGCATGACGCGCAGTGAATTCACTGCGGGTCTCGACCGGGGGGCGCAAGACGATGCCAAGCCCTTCGATCAGCCTGGGATCGGGCGTGCCGAAGAATCTGGCGGCTTCGGACGCGGCAAAGCCCGCGATCTGGGTTGCCTCCATGAAGGCGCTGATTCTGTCGGCGCGCTTGATCTGCTTTTTGACCGATGCGGGGATCGCGGCAGGCAGGCCAAAGCGGATATGAATGGCCGCTGTCAGCCGTTCATCAAGCGCACCGTAGTCCGGCCCGACAGCCGCTTTGACCGGTGATATCATGTCACCGATCACATATTCCGGCGCATCGTGCAGAAGGGCCGCCAACCGCCATTTCGCAGGTGCCTTTGGCGTGATGCGCCCGAACAGCGTTTCGACAAGCAGCGAATGTTCGGCCACGGAATAGGCATAGTCACCATGTGTCTGCCCGTTCCAGCGCGCCACGAAGGCAAGGCCATGCGCGATGTCTTCGATCTCGATATCCACGGGCGTCGGATCAAGCAGATCAAGCCTGCGACCCGATAGCATTCTTTGCCATGCGCGGGGTTGCGGGGCCATGCAATATCTCCTGTGGGGGGCCAACGGTTTGGGAATGCGGGCGAAAATCTGGAACCCGCAGCGGGGTCTGACTGTTCATCCCACGAAGGAGATGATCATGAAACCCGTTTTTTCCGCTCTTGCGATCACGCTTGCACTGACAACCACCGCCACGGCCGATGAAGTGTGCATGGACGCGACCGAGATGAAAGCGGCGCTGTTCGAATGGTATGGTGAAACCCCGGTTGATCGCGCCGCCGCCGGCGATGCGCAGCTTTGGGCGTCCGAGGAGACGGGGACATGGACGATCATCCGGCCCCAGGGCGATGACAGAGCTTGCGTGATGGCGCAGGGGGATGACTGGATGGGTGGTGACAAGGCCTCCGATCTGGTGGCATCGCTCGACTGACCACATCTCATCACCTTAATTCATGTTGAAACGTCGCGATGCACCCCCTGCACTGCGGCGTTTCGACGATTGAGCCTTTACAGCTAAGGTGGTACGCCCGGATCAAATTCTTCCGAAGGGTCCGACCATGTCAAACGACTATATCGTAAAAGACATCAACCTTGCCGCATACGGGCGCAAGGAACTTGATATCGCAGAAACCGAAATGCCCGGCCTGATGGCATTGCGCGAGGAATACGGCACAAGCAAACCGCTCACGGGCGCGCGGATCGTCGGATCACTGCACATGACGATCCAGACGGCGGTCCTGATCGAGACGTTGACGGCGCTGGGTGCGGATGTGCGCTGGGCGTCGTGCAATATCTTCTCTACGCAGGATCACGCGGCCGCGGCGATTGCGGCGGGCGGTACACCCGTGTTCGCGATCAAGGGTCAAACACTGGTGGAGCATTGGGACTATCTTGACCGGTCGTTCATGTTCGAGGACGGCCCCAACATGATCCTAGACGATGGCGGCGATGCGACGCTTTACATCCTGACCGGCGCGCGGGTCGAAGCGGGCGAAGACGAGCTGATCGCGATTCCCAAATCCGAAGAGGAAGAGGCCGTTTTCGCGCAGATCAAAAAGCGGATGGCACAAAGCCCCGGCTGGTTCACCAGGATGCGCGATCAGATCCAGGGCGTTTCGGAGGAAACCACCACGGGCGTGCACCGGCTGTACGACCTGGTGAAACAGGGTCAGCTTCCGTTTCCGGCGATCAACGTCAATGACAGCGTCACCAAGTCCAAATTCGACAACAAGTACGGCTGCAAGGAATCGCTGGTCGATGGCATCCGCCGCGCCACCGACACCATGATGGCAGGCAAGGTCGCGGTCGTGATGGGTTACGGCGACGTTGGCAAGGGGTCGGCCGCATCGCTGCGGGGTGCCGGTGCGCGGGTCAAGGTGACCGAAGTCGATCCGATTTGCGCATTGCAGGCGGCAATGGATGGCTACGAAGTCGTCTTGCTGGAAGATGTCGTCAGCACCGCGGACATCTTTATCACCACGACCGGCAACAAGGATGTCGTCCGTATCGAGCACATGCGCGAGATGAAGGACATGGCGATCGTCGGGAACATCGGCCACTTCGATAATGAAATTCAGGTGGCGGCGCTTAAGAACCACAAGTGGACCAACATCAAGGAACAGGTGGACATGATCGAGATGCCAAGCGGCAATCGGCTTATCCTGCTGTCCGAGGGCCGCTTGCTGAACCTCGGCAACGCGACGGGTCATCCGTCGTTCGTGATGTCGGCGTCCTTTACCAACCAGGTGCTGGCCCAGATCGAGCTTTGGACCAAGGGCGATCAATACAAGAACGAGGTCTATATCCTGCCCAAGCATCTGGATGAAAAGGTCGCACGCCTGCATCTGGACCGGATCGGCGTCAAGCTGACCAAGCTGGACAGCGAACAGGCCGCGTATATCGGCGTCACGCCCGAAGGCCCGTTCAAGCCGGAACACTACCGGTATTGAGGACATGACGGACCCGCGCATTGAACGCACCGAGGGCAACGACGCGATCTATCGCTACATTCGAAGCGAGATCCAGTTCGAGCTGTCGCTAATCAATGCGCGGGTGAACTGGCTTGTCACCAGCCAAGCCTTTCTGTTTGTCCCGCTGACGCTGGGCGCCCGCGCGGGCGGCATCGGAGCATCGGTATATTACCCCGTCATCCCCGTTCTGGGGGTCATGATTTGTGGCTTGGTGCTGATTTCAGTGCTTGCCGCCGTGTGGCGCAGCCATCAGTGGCGCAAAAAGGCAAAGCAGGGCGACTATTCCGGCGAAGACAGCTTTGCCACCTTCGATATCGTCGTCCCGCATCAACCATTGATCCCCACGATGGGCCTGATCGGCGGGCTTGGCGTTCCGGTTGCGCTCGTCTCTGTCTGGATCTGGCTTTTGATGGCTCCTCCGGGTGTTTGACGCCTGTCCATGATATGGCGCGGTTGCCGCCCTTTGGACGCCTGCAAAAATTTCTTTTGCGACGACGGTTTAGACACTAGGATTTGGCGAGGGCCAGATAGTTTGGCCGAAAATCAAGGTGGGAGAATGATTTATGGGCAAGCGAGACGATTTGATCGCGAAATACGCAGAGGACCTGCGTACGAAATGTGGCATGACGCCGGACATGGACCTGCTGACAAAGGTGACAATCGGTTGCGGCCCCGCGATCTATAACGACGATGCGTCGACGGTCGCCGGAAGCCAGCCAAGCGAGCTTGCGACCATCAAGGAGAACTTCCTGGTAAAAAAGCTTGGCCTGCCGGATGGTCCGAACCTGATGGAGGCGATTGATTCCGTGATCGAAACCTACGGCAAGTCGGAGCGCAACAAATATCGGGCGGTGGTCTATTACATGCTGACAAAGCATTTCGGCAAGGAATCCGCTTACGGATGAACCCGCCCGAAGCAACCCCTGGAAGCGCCCGCCTGGTTAAGCGGGCGTTTCGTTTTTGGGTTGGTTTTGACCTACTCGAAAATTGAAAATCGGTCGGTGATAGGCTATCACTTGGTCATTCGGCCAGGATGGCCAGAACCAGTTTCGAACACGTGTGGTGGTTATGGGAGCACGTGGGGTGAGGAGGGGTTCTGGCGGGGTGCCGGGACCCTTTTCACGTTCACCGACCGCGCCTTCGGTCCGCGACAGGGTTATCGTGATCCCGGTAAAGGCACCGTGAAAATCTCCGCCTCATTCATTTCGCGAAAACGGTGCGCAATGTCCCCGTGGCGCCGGCGTCAGGGGGAAAGCCCTGCCAATTCGCAGATGATGCGCCATTCGTCTCGTGTGACCGGCTGCACCGACAGCCGCGAGTTGCGCACCAGAACCATGTCCGACAGTCGCGAATCATCCTTGATCCGGTCCAGCGTCACGGGTGTTTGGGCCGGTTGGACCGCCTTGATGTCCACGCACTCCCACCGCTCGTCGTCGGTGGTGCTGTCCTGATGCGCCTCTGCGACCACCTCGACCTTTCCGACGATCGCCTTCTCAGACTGCGAGTGGTAGAAAAACCCAAGATCGCCGACGGACATCTCGCGCATGAAATTGCGCGCCTGATAATTGCGCACACCGTCCCATTCCTCGCCGCCGTCGCCCTTGGCCACCTGGTCGTCCCAACTCCACGTGGACGGTTCGGATTTGAACAGCCAGTAGCGCATTACCCGATGACCCGTTTCCATTCGATCAACTGCACATCCGCAAACAGACCCGCCTTGGCATAGGGATCGTTCCGGGCCCAGTCTTCCGCGGCCTTCATGTCATCGACATCAAGGACGATCAGCGATCCCGCCATGCCGCCCGACCCGTCCAGCAACGGCCCTGCCTGTTGCACGACACCCGTGGCATTCAGATATTCCAGATGCGCGGGCCGGTTTTCTGTCCGGATCGGCAGGGCGCCTGCCTTGTCATGGGCGATAAGGGCTACAAGCATTCACTCTTCCTTCAGGGGGCGCGACAACAGGCGCTTCATGGCGGTTTTCATATCTAAGCGGTTCTCAAGCAGGGCTGCAACGACCGATGTGATGGGCATGTCCAGACCGTGGTCTTGGGCCATGTCGTGCACCGCTTGCGCGGTTGCGGCCCCTTCGACCGTGGTTTTGGCGTCAAAGCTGTTGCCCTCGCCCAAAGACCGCCCAAGCCGGTAATTCCGGGATTGTTCCGAGGTGCAGGTCAGCGTTAGGTCACCAAAACCCGACAGGCCCGCCAACGTTGTCGGATCCGCACCCAGATATTCGGCCAGACGCTGCATCTCCGCATATCCGCGTGTCATCAGGGCGGCGCGCGCGCTTTCCCCCAAACCGGCGCCCATCACGGCCCCGCAGGCTATGGCGATGACGTTTTTCAACGCGCCGCCCAGTTCCGCGCCGATGGTATCGGTGGTGCGGTAAATCCGCAGATTGGCGGTCGACAGGTCGTGCTGAAGGATCGCGCCGCGCTCGTCGTCGCCACATGCCAGCGTCAACGCGGTCGGCAATCCGCGCGCGATGTCGGCGGCAAAGCTCGGGCCGGTCAGAATGGCCGCCTCTGCGCCTGGGATCACGTCGCGAATGACGGACACTGGTCCGACACCGGTGCCCAGTTCCATTCCTTTGCAGCAAGCCACAAGCGTCTTGCCGCTCAGGATGTCGTGGTGACGGGTCAGGAAATCCCTCAGTTTTTGCATCGGAATCGCCAGCAAAACAGTCTCTGATCCAGAGATATCGCCCAAATCTCCGATAACCCGCAAGTCGTCGGGAAAAGGACAGCCGGGCAGCCGCAGTGTATTTTCCCGCGCGGCTTTCATATCGGCCACCTGGTCTGCGTCACGCGCCCAAAGCTGCACAGGCCGATCGTGAGATATCGAGATCGCCAGGGCCGTACCGAACGCGCCGGCACCCAGAATTGCAAGTGTCACGCCTTGGCTCCTTTTTTGCCGCTGCCCAGCATCGCCGGCCGGGTCGGATCCAACGGCCATCGCGGTCGTGCCGACAGCGCCAGATCGTCTGCGGGGTGCAGTGCCATACGCTCTATCGCCGCATAGGCAATCATCGCCGCATTGTCGGTACACAGCGCCAGCGGCGGGGCAACAAAACGGGCCGAAAACTTGGATGCAACCGTCTCTAAACCGGCGCGAATGGCGGAATTCGCCGCGACGCCGCCCGCCACGCACAGCGCCAGATCGGAGCCTGCGACGTCAGCATATAGGGTCATGGCCCGCCTGGTTTTTTCCGTCAGCACATCGACCACCGCCGCCTGAAACCCCGCGCTCAGATCGTATTGATCCTGTGCATGCAATCCGCCCTGATCGGCGACAAGGGCATCGCGCGTCCGCAGTACGGCAGTTTTCAACCCCGAAAAGGACAGATCGCAGCCTGCACGGTCCAGCAGCGGCCGGGGAAAGGCAAAGCGCGCCGGCTCACCCGATAGGGCGGCCTGCTCGATCGCGGGTCCGCCGGGCTGCGGCAGGCCCAAAAGCCGCGCGACCTTGTCGAACGCCTCGCCGGGGGCATCGTCGATCGTGCCGCCGACCCGGTCGAACCGATCCGGCCCATGCACGATCAGGAACTGGCAATGACCGCCCGAGACCAGCAGCATCAGATAGGGATATGTCACCGCATTGGTCAGTCGCGGGGTCAGCGCGTGACCGATCAAATGGTTGATCCCGTAAAGCGGCTTGCCGGTCGCCAGCGCGAGGCCCTTGGCGCACATCACACCCGACACGACACCGCCGATCAGCCCCGGCCCCGATGTGACGGCGATGCCATCGACCTGAGAAACGGAGATACCCGCCTCGGCCAGTGCCTGCTCGATGCAGTGATCAAGTTTTTCAGCATGGGCGCGGGCGGCGATTTCGGGAACCACGCCGCCGAACGCCGCATGCAGGGCGGTTTGGCCAAAGACGACGGAGGACAAGACCCGCGGCGCCGAACCGACCGGTTGGCACACGACAGCGGCCGCCGTATCGTCGCAGCTGCTTTCCAATCCCAATATCGTAACGGTATGTGACACCGGCTGTTTCCGTTGCAAGACCTACCTGCCGCAGGTAACACCCTAGGCCATGTCAAACAATCCCACCGGACCCATCGGCAGCCCCGAGATCGTGATGATCCTGACCCGACCGGAAGGGACCGGCGATGCCTTTGTCGGGCAGATTTCGGAAGGTATCCGGGCGCGGTTGCGCCTTGTCCAGTCGCCTTTGATCGGGATCGAGCCCTTGGGCGGCCCCGTCGATCTGACCGGAGTGTCCGCCGTTATCCTGACATCGGCGAACGCCGTGAGGCATGCACCGAAAGGGCAGGGGATCAGAGCCTACTGCGTGGGCGAAATCACCACGCAGGCCGCGCGCGACAATGGTTGGGACGCCGTGTTTGCCGGGGAGGAGGCGACAGCCCTCATCGATTACCTCTCGGCACAGCCGTCCCGCGAAGATCTGCTGCACCTCTCGGGCTTGCATCATCGCGTGGATATCGCCGGTGCATTGCGCAGTGCGGGCATTTCCGCGCGACATCGGGCGATCTACGACCAAAAACTGCTGCCTTTGTCGCCGGCCGCACAAGATGCGTTGCGCGCGAACAGTGCGCCGGTGATCGCACCGCTGTTTTCACCGCGCACCGCCGCGCAATTCGTGACCGAGGCGTCCAGCCTGCGAAATGTGCACATCGTCGCGCTGAGCGAAGCGGTTGCAGACCGTGTCCTGGGCAGGGGCGCAATCGATGTGACGGTTGCCCGGGCGCCAACCCGGTCGGAAATGGTGCAAAGTGTTGAAAACCTTGTCCGCCGCATCAGCTTGGGTTGAGGGGACACTGCGCGCCGAGTAAGGTTGTGCAAATTTATCGGTCCCTTTGGGTCAGAATCGAAAAGGTGGGCGTGGTGGCGAAAGCGAAAAAACCGGTGACAAAGGCGCAAACGGATCCTGTCGATGACACCGGCAAGATCGAAGCAACTGCGGACGCACCGCAGTCTCAGGAAGATACCCCCGAACCCGCAATCGCCGATGCCATGCCCGACGAAGCCGCCCCAAAGGATCAAGCGGACGCCGCCCGGAATACAGATGACGCGGTGAGCGAAGATAAAACCGCACCTGTGGGCGAACCGGATGCCCCCGCCGAAAAAAGCGAAGCCGAAGACGCCAAGGCCGTTGGCGGCAATGACGCAGGTCCCTGGACCCCGAAACCGAAGGACGAGCCAGCGTCAGAGCACCCTATGCCCGTTCCCGTTGCGGCGGAACAGCGGGGCGGGGGCGTTTTGGCCTTTCTGTTTGCCGGCGTGATTGTCGCGCTTTTGGGGTTCATCGCCGGGCGGTCCGATGTGATCGACCCCTATCTGCCCGCAGCGATGCAACGCGAGATACCTGACTTGTCCGCGCTCGAGGCGCAATCACAGGATCAGGCGGCGCGCCTTGCGGCGCTGGAGCAGTCCGTGGCGGATGCGGCAAGTACCGTGACACCGCAAGATGACAGTGCCATCGACGATCTGAGCGTCACGATCGAGGCGTTGGACCGTGCCATTGCGGATGCATCCGCGCGGATCGACAGCTTGGAGGCGCGGCCCGTCCCAAGCGTGACGGAAGGCGACAGTGACGCCAATCAAGCGCTCCGGCAGGAGCTGGCGCAGTTGCAGGCGTCGGTTGCCGAGCAACGTGACGAAATCTCGGCCCTGGTCGAAACCGCCCGCGCGGTCGAGGATAACACGGAACAAATGGCGCAGAAGACACTGGCACGCGCGGCGCTGAGCCGGGTAATTTCGGCAGTGGACAGCGGCAAACCCTATGCTCCGGCCCTTGCCGATCTGTCGCAGACCGGGCAGGTCGACGTGCCGCAAGAGCTGGCCGGTGCGGCAGACACCGGCGTGCCGACCCTGAATGCCCTGGTAGAACGGTTTCCCGACGCCGCCCGCGCCGCACTCGCGGCCGCGCGGACAGCCGGAGAGGGGCAGGACGAGAGCGGTCTTGCCGGGTTCCTCAAGCAGCAGCTTGGCGCGCGGTCGGTCACGCCCCGCGAAGGATCGGATACCGATGCGATCCTGTCGCGGGCCGAACCCGCGTTGCGCGATGGCCGCCTGTCCGATGCGCTGGCCGAGCTTGATGCCCTGTCCGATCCTGCGCGCGCGGCGATGTCCGACTGGCTGTCGGATGCACACGCGCGGCAAGACGTTCAAAACGCTGCTGAAACTCTGGCGCAACGCCTGACGACGAACTGAGGAACCCCATCATGCTGTGGTCACTGATCAAGATTATTGTGTTTGTCGGCGCGGTCGCGCTTTTGGCTTTGGGTGCGGGCTATCTGCTGGAAAGCCAGGGCGGCGTGCAGGTCACCGTCATGGGAAGCGAATTCACCTTTGGTCCGTTGCAATCGGTCATCGCGATCGTTCTGCTGGTCGTCGCGGTCTGGGTGTTTCTCAAGCTGGTTGGCTTGCTGTACGCGACGTTGCGGTTTCTCAACGGCGACGAAACGGCATTGTCGCGCTATTTCGACCGGAATCGCGAACGCAAAGGGTTTCAGGCTTTGTCCGAAGGGCTGATGGCATTGGCCAGTGGTGAAGGGCGTCTTGCGATGGCCAAGGCCGCCAAGGCCGAGCGTTACCTGAACAAGCCCGATCTGACGAACCTGCTGACCGCACAGGCGGCGGAAATCGCCGGGGACCGCCGCAAGGCCGAGGAAACGTACAGGAAACTCGTGGCCAATGAAGCGACCCGTTTCGTCGGAGTGCGGGGCATTCTCAAGCAGAAGCTGGCAGATGGCGATACCGAGACCGCCTTGAAGCTGGCGGAAAAGGCGTTTGCCCTGAAGCCCAAGCACGAGGAAACCCAAGATGTTCTGCTGCGCCTGCAAGCGCAGAAAGAGGACTGGCACGGTGCGCGCCAGACTTTGAGCGCCAAGCTGAAATACGGCAGCCTCCCACGGGATGTGCACAAGCGCCGCGATGCCGTTCTGGCCCTGTCGGAAGCAAAGGACGTCATCGCCGAGGATGCCACGATCGAGGCCCGCGAAGCCGCGATCGAAGCCAATCGGCTGTCGCCAGACCTTATTCCGGCGGCAGTCATGGCCGCGAAAAGCTATATTGCGAAAGGCAAACCACGCTATGCCGTGCGCGTGCTGAAAAAGGCATGGGAGGCCCACCCGCATCCCGATCTGGCCGCCACCTTCGCATCCATCGAGCCGGACGAGACGCCCGCTCAACGGCTCAAGCGGTTCACCGCGCTGACCCGTCTGCGCCACGATCATCCAGAGGCCCGGATGCTGTTGGCCGAACTGCACATCGCGAACGAGGATTTCCCGTCAGCGCGCCGCGCGCTGGGCGATCTTGTCGAAACGCATCCGACGGTGCGGTCGGTCACGCTCATGGCGGCGATCGAGCGGGGCGAGGGCGCGTCCGACACAGTGGTGAAGGGATGGTTGGCGCGCGCATTGACGGTGTCGCGCGGACCGCAATGGATCTGCGACAACTGCCACCACATTCATACCAACTGGGTGCCGATCTGCGAAAACTGCGAGAGTTTCGACACGCTGTCATGGAAAACGCCGCCACTGTCGGAAATGGCAATGCCCGGCGGTGTGCAGATGTTGCCGCTGATTGTCGGCGTTCTTGAAGACAAAAAGACCGATGTCCCCGTCGCGACGGACCTGCAAAAGACAGAACCGCCGATTGAGGACGCGGAACTTATCGAGGACGACACGCCGCAAGGCACGACGGCAAAGCCTGCCTGATCCGGCGGACGAAAAAGCCGCCGAAGACTGGCTTCGGCGGCTTCATCATGTGCTCAGTTGCAATGGCTTTATGCCGCTGTCTTGCTCTGATGCTTCAAAAGCTCAAGCAGCTTCTCGGCAGCTTCCTCGCTTGATGCCGGGTTCTGGCCCGTCACAAGCGTACCGTCCACAACGACGAACGATGACCAGTCATCGCCTTTGACGTACTCACCCCCGTTTTCGGCCAGCATATTCTCAAGCAGGAACGGCACAACATCCGTCAAGCCGACAGCATCCTCTTCGCTGTTCGAGAAGCCCGTGACGCGTTTGCCGGATACCAGTGGTTTGCCGTCCTGCCCTTTGGTGTGGCGAAACACGGCGGGGGCGTGACACACGGCACCGATTGGTCGATTGCTTGCTTCGAAGGCTTCGATCAGCTTCTTGCTGTCCGCGCTTTCGGCCAGATCCCACATCGGACCGTGACCGCCGGGGTAGAAAACCGCATCGAAATCGTCCGCATTCACATCCGCCAGCTTTTTGGTGTGCGCCAGCGCCTCTTGTGCGGCTGCGTCGGACTTGAAGCGTTTCGTCGCGTCAGTCTGTGCATCTTCGGTATCGCTTTTGGGGTCAAGCGGCGGTTGACCGCCCTTGGGCGATGCCAGCACGATTTCTGCGCCGGCGTCCTTGAGGGTGTAATAAGGCGCCGCGAACTCCTCGAGCCAAAAACCGGTCTTTTCTCCGGTGTTGCCAAGGGTGTCATGCGACGTCAGGACCATAAGAATATTCATCTGCGGCTCCTTTCAAGAAAATTTGTGGGTCAGACCGCGCGGGGCGCCGCCTGATGTTCACTGGCTCAACGACCAACGGCGGCCTTGCGTTCCATAGCGGCGGGGTAACGTGGCGTCGGTCGCGGTTTGAAGGTGCGGTGCCGTGAGTCCGGTGATGTTTCCAGATCGTCCGAGGGCGGATTCACGCAATTCCCATCGGTCGGCATTTGCCGCATCGCGGAAAACTTATAGAACAAGACCCAAGCCGCGTTCGCTCCGCTCAGGCTGTGCTTTCGATCCAGGCCGGTGTGAAAGCGGCCCGGTGACGATCGCGTTCGCCCACCCCAGGAGCGCCTTGGGGTTCCATCCGTCCTGCCGTCGTCAGGTTGAAGCCTTTTCAGCTTTGGCATGGCCCCCTCGGAGCATCGGCTTCTCGGGCATCGATTTGAGAATGAACTACGATGAAACTGAGCGGTCCTTTCCTGTTTATCCTCGCCACGTTGATGATCGATGCCATCGGCGTGGGCATCGTTTTCCCTATCATGCCCGACCTGATGGAACGTGTCGGCGCAGGCAGCACCGCGGAAGGCGCGCTTTGGGGTGGAATCATGATGTCGGCCTATGCGGCGGCCATGTTCCTGTTCGGTCCGATCATCGGAAGCCTGTCGGATGCCTGGGGGCGCAGGCCAATATTGATCGCGGCACTGATCACGCTGACGATTGATTACGTCATCATGGCAATGGCGGATGCATACTGGTTGCTGCTGGTGGGCCGCATCATCGCGGGGATGGCAGGGGCCACGTATATCACGGCGACGGCCTATATTTCCGACATCGCCAGACCCGAGCAACGCGGCGCGGCATTTGGCATGATCGGTGCGGCATTCGGCATCGGTTTCGTCTTTGGTCCGGCCCTTGGCGGTGTCGCGTCCGGATGGCACATAACGGCGCCTTTCTGGATCGCGGCCGCGCTGTCGGCGCTGAACGTGGCCTTTGGCGTCTCCATCTTGCCCGAATCCCTCAAACCGGAAAACCGGCGACCCTTCGGCAAGCGTGACCTCAACCCATTCGGGACCATTGCCAGGGCTTTCGTGATCCCGGGGCTCGCGATCCCACTGATCTGTATCTTCGTGTTCGAATTCGCAAACATGGTCTATCCGACGCTCTGGGCGTTCTGGGGGCGCGAAGTCTTTGGCTGGGACGGGTTCACGATCGGGCTGACCCTGTCCGCCTACGGACTGTTGATTGCGGCGATACAGGGCGGTGTCCTGCCTCACCTCACCAAGCGGTTGGGCGATTACAGGACCCTGATCATTGCGACAATTGCCTGCGTGATCGGGTTGGTCGGATTCGGGTTTTCCGCCACGGTCTGGGCCGTCGCGGTATTTCTGCCGATTGCCGCCCTGTCGGATATGGCCCCGCCGCTGATGACCGCATTCGCGGCCAACCGGGTTGGCGAAGACCAGCAGGGCCTGGTGCAAGGCGTAATCGCGTCACTTGCGTCAATCGCGGCCGTCGCGGCCCCGCTGGTTCTGACCGGCGTGTTCGAACATTTCGTGGACAGCGAAGGCATCTATTTCCCGGGCGTGCCTTTTCTGCTTGCTGCGGTGCTCATCGTGGCAATCCTGCCGCTGGTTTTGCGCCTGCGGACTGCGGGTTCAAAACTGACGGCAAGCGGCTGATCTCTGCGCTCTTTGCATCAATCATTCTCATGGCTCGGCTGTCTGGGCAACGACGGGAGACAGTCATTTTCCTGATCCAAGCCCCTCGCCGTCGTGCGACGGCTTGAAGTCCGTTTCTCAAGACTATGGCGTCCCTAAAGAGAGCGTCTTTATCGTGGGTGAGTACGTGCAGTAGGAACTGCCTGAGCACGTGCAGATGGGTCGTGCCTGCGCACTCCTACAGGACATCAAAAATCCAGATTTTCCACATTGAGCGCATTCTTCTGGATGAATTCCCGACGGGGTTCGACGACATCGCCCATCAGCTTGGTGAACAGGTCATCCGCTTCCGCCATGTCGTCGATTTTCACCCGCAGTAGTGTCCGGGCATCCGGGTCCAGCGTCGTCTCCCAAAGCTGGTCGGGGTTCATCTCGCCCAGGCCTTTGTAGCGTTGCAGCGACAACCCTTTTTCCCCTTCGGCAAGGATAGCGTCCAGCAAATCCATCGGACCGTAGATCATCTGGCTGCGATCCTTGCGGATCAGTTTCGCGGGCCGGTCATAAACGTCCTGAAGGCTTTTGGTGAAGCTTCCTGTGCGCTTGGCCTCGCCGCCGCGCAAAATGCGACCATCAAGCGTGCGCACCTCTTCGACACCGCGCAGGATACGGGCCAGACGGATGCCGTGATCCTGTGTGATCCGTCCCTGCCAGCCGCGTTCGTATTCCAGCGCGATCAGGTTCAGTCGTTCGGCGACCTTGTCCGCGGTGCCTTGCAGATCGGCATCGACGACACCGGGCGCAAAGGCGCCGGCAATTGCCGCCTGTTCCAGGATATGACGCGGATAATGGGTTGGAAACGCATCCAGAACGCGCCGCATCTGGCGCGCCTGATCCACCACGCGGGCCAGATCCTGCCCCGTGATCTCTTCGCCGTTGCCTTGCTTGAGCATCGCCCCCTCGATCCCCTGATGGATCAGGTAGTCCTGCATCGCGGCCTCGTCCTTGAGGTACACCTCGGATTTTCCACGCGACACTTTGTAAAGCGGTGGCTGCGCGATGTAGAGGTGACCGTGTTCGATCAGTTCGGGCATCTGGCGATAGAAGAACGTCAGCAGCAGCGTCCGGATGTGCGCGCCGTCGACGTCGGCGTCGGTCATGATGACGATCTTGTGGTAGCGCAGCTTGGAAAGGTTGAATTCGTCGCGTCCGATTCCGGTGCCAAGCGCCATGACGAGGTTGCCAATTTCCTGACTGCCCAGCATCCGGTCAAAGCGCGCACGCTCCACATTCAGGATCTTGCCTTTGAGCGGCAGGATCGCTTGCGTCTGGCGGTCGCGTCCGGTCTGCGCCGATCCGCCCGCGCTGTCACCCTCGACCAGGAACACTTCGGTCTTTGAAGGGTCCTTTTCCGAACAGTCCTTGAGCTTGCCGGCAAGGAAATTCACGTCCATCGCCGTCTTGCGGCGGGTCAGATCGCGGGCCTTGCGCGCCGCCTCGCGGGCATGGGCCGCCTCGATGATCTTGCCCACGACGATCCGCGCTTCGTTGGGATTTTCCTCGAACCATTCGGACAGCTTTTCATTCACCAGGCCCTCGACGGCCGGGCGCACTTCGGAGCTGACCAGCTTGTCCTTGGTCTGAGAGCTGAACTTGGGGTCCGGCACCTTGACCGACAGCACACAGGTCAGCCCCTCGCGTGCGTCGTCGCCGGTAAAGCTGACCTTTTCCTTCTTCGCGATCCCGCTCGACTGGGCATAGTTGTTGATCGTACGGGTCAGGGCACCCCGAAAGCCCGCCAAATGGGTGCCGCCATCGCGCTGCGGGATATTGTTGGTGAAGGGCAGGACGTTTTCGTGATAGCTGTCATTCCACCACATCGCGACCTCGACGCCTATATCGTCTTTCTCGCCGGTGATGAAAATCGGTTCCGGCATGACGGAGCTCTTGTGCCGGTCGAGGTATTTGACGAATTCCTTCACGCCCCCTTCGTAGAACAACTCTGACTTCAGCGGCTCTTCGGGGCGTTCGTCAATCAGGATGATGCGCACGCCAGAGTTCAGAAAGGCCAGTTCGCGCAGCCGCTTTTCCAACGTCTCAAAGTTATAGTCGAGGTTGGAAAACGTGTCTGTCGAGGCCATGAAGCGAACCTCGGTGCCGGTGCGATCCGTCGGGCCGACCACCTCCAGGTGCTTGACGGTAAACCCGCCCTCGAACCGGGCGATATGTTCCTTGCCCTCGCGCCAGATGCGCAGTTCCAGCCAGTCCGACAGCGCATTGACGACGGAAACGCCGACCCCGTGCAAGCCGCCCGACACCTTGTAGGAGTTGCTGTCGAATTTGCCGCCCGCGTGCAGTTGGGTCATGATGACCTCGGCCGCCGATACGCCTTCTTCCTCGTGGATGCCGACCGGAATTCCGCGACCATTGTCACTCACCGAAACCGAACTGTCATCGTGGATTGTGACCGTCACCGCGTCCGCGTGACCGGCCAGCGCCTCGTCTATGCCGTTGTCCACGACTTCGTACACCATGTGGTGCAGGCCCGACCCGTCATCGGTATCCCCGATATACATGCCCGGGCGCTTGCGAACTGCCTCCAACCCCTTGAGAACCTTGATGGAATTTGCGCCATACTCTTCGGGGATTTTTTCGTCTTCGGACATGCCGTGATACCTTCGTATTTTTACGATTTTATACGATTTTCTGGGGGGGATGTCACGCCGAAGCCACAAGATTTTGTGTCATATGAGCGGGATCAGCACCCCGACGAGAATCAGGAGGTTGCCGGAGGTGATATTGATCCGGCGCAGGGCCGAAGGCGCGGTCATCAGCGCCCTGATCCGGCCAACGCAGGCAGCCATCACAAGATTGCCGATCATCGGAATCGCGACCGAAACCGCCAGGATCGCGGCGATGTCCGGCGCGGTCACCACGCGCAGATCGAAAAATCCGGGCAGCACGCCCATGTAGAACAGCACCGCCTTGGGATTGCCGAGGATCGCGATCACGCCGGCCGCGAACCCGGCCCAAAGCCCTGGTCGCGTCAGGCGAGTGTCGGTCGAGATCCCGTCGCCGGCATGCCGGATCAGCGCCAGCCCCATGACGACGAAGACACCGCTTGCGATCCAAGTCAGCACGGCCATGAACACGTCGAACACCGACAGGATCCAGGTAATGCCCAGTATTGCGACCAGCGGCCAGATCAGATCGCCGATCGCCACCCCCAGCGCCAGCGGCCACGCGGCCGCGAACCCGCCCGACAAGGCGCGCGCCATCAACGCCAGCCACACAGGGCCCGGCGTCAGGAACAAGATCACAAGCGCCCCGCAATACAGCATCAGATCGGCACCCGATATGGTCATGGGGCGGCGTTCTCCACCTGCGACACGCCGGCCTGTTCGGTGACTTGCAGGTATTGCGCACGCGGGCCCAGTGCGTCGAACAGGTTCAGGTCGGTGCCCGTCATCCACGCCTGCGCACCCAAGGCGCAGATTTCGTCATAAAGCGCGGCGCGCCTTTGTGTATCCAGATGGGCAGCGACCTCATCCAGCAGCAACAGCGGCGGTGCCCCGAAATCCTGCGCCAGCGCACGTGCATTCGCGAGGATCAGCGACACGAGCAAGGCCTTTTGCTCGCCCGTCGAACAGTCGCGGGCCGGAACGTTCTTGGCCGTGTAGACCGCCAGCAAATCGGCACGATGCGGCCCGATCAGGCTGCGCCCGGCGGCCATGTCACGCGCGCGACTGTCCGCCAAAGCCTGCCGGAGCGCGCCGGCGTCCGCTGGCATCTCGCCCTCCGTATGCACCAGATCCAGTGTCGCGGTGGGAAAAGCCGTCGCGGCCCCGTCCTGTGCGACGCGCAACTGCTTGAGCGCCGACAGCCTGTTGGCGTGGATGACGGCACCGGCCTCTGCCATCTGCGCCTCGAGCGCCCCATACCACGCCGGATCGCGGACCATGTCTTTCAACAGGCGGTTGCGTTCGCGCATCGCTTTTTCATAGGCCAGCGATGTTTGTGCGTGATCGGGCTCAAAGCTCAGCGTCATCCGGTCCAGGAACCTCCGCCGCCCGTCAGCCCCCTCTATCCAGAGCCTGTCCATCGACGGCACCAGCCACAGCACACGCGCAATCCGGCCCAACGCCACCTGGGGCGCGGATTTTCCGTCGATCCGAGTTTGCCGGGCGGCACCGTTTTCGGACCAGATCTCGATCTCATGCGTCTGATGAAGGCAGGTCAGTATGCCGGACACCTTCCACCCCAGCGCTTCGGGGCGCCGGGTCATGTCCTCGGCGCTTGACCGTCGCAGGCCACGGCCCGGCGACAGCAGCGATATCGCTTCGAGGATGTTCGTCTTGCCCGCCCCATTGGGCCCGAAGATCGCGACAGGCCGCGCATCGCAGTCGATCCGCGCCACGACGTGTGACCGGAAATGCGACAGCTTCAGATGGGATAGGTACAACCCCGACATGGCGCTAGCCGTTGACCTTCAGGGAAAACGCGCCGGAAGTTTCGAAAAACTCCGTCTGCGTCACACGCGCATCGGCATGACCACATAGACGGCCGACATATCGTTGCCTTCGCGCATCAGGGTCGGGTCACCCGAAGAATTGAACAGGAACACCGCGTTCTCGCGGTCCACCTGGCTGGCGATCTCCAACAGGTATTTCGCGTTGAACCCGATCTCGAGCCGCTCGTCGGAATAGGCCACGGCCAGTTCTTCCTCGGCGGCGCCGCTGTCGGGGGCGTTCACCGACAGGATCAGGCGGTCTTCGTCAAGCTGCAGCTTGACGGCGCGCGACCGTTCGGAACTGACGGTGGCGACGCGGTCCACCGCGCGGGCAAAATCGCTGGCATCGACCTCGAGCCGTCGCGTGTTGCCCTGCGGGATGACGCGCGTGTAGTCCGGAAACGTGCCGTCGATGACCTTGGATGTCAGCGTTATGTCAGGCGTGGCAAAGCGGATTTTCGTTTCCGACACCGACACGGCGATCGTCATATCGTCGTCATCCAACAGCTTGCGCAACTCGCCCACTGTCTTGCGCGGAACGATCACGCCGGGCATGTCCTCGGCACCCTTGGGCAGGTCCGCATCGATCCGCGCCAGCCGGTGGCCATCGGTCGCCACGCAGCGCAACACGCGCCCCTCGTCGCCATCGGCCACATGCATGTAGACGCCGTTGAGGTAATAACGGGTTTCTTCGGTCGAGATCGCGAATTTCGATTTGTCGAACAACCGCCGCAGCACCGGCGCAGGCGCACTGAAGTTCGAGGCGTATTCCGATGACGCCATGACCGGGAAATCTTCCTTGGGCAGCGTCGCCAGCGAGAAATTCGATCGTCCCGCCTCGACGGTCAGGCGGCCCGCGGCGCTGTCGGCGGTCAGTGTCACCAGCGCGCCATCGGGCAGCTTGCGAACGATTTCATGCAGCGTGGTGGCCGACACGGTCGTGGCACCCGCCCGTTCAACCTGCGCCGGGGCCTTGTCAACGACTTCGATGTCGAGATCGGTCGCGCGAAAAGTCACGTCCGAGCCCTCGGCTTCGATAAGGACGTTCGCGAGGATCGGAATGGTGTTGCGTCGCTCGACGACGGATTGTGCCTGAGACACAGCCTTGAGCAATGCGGCGCGTTCGATGCTGAGTTTCATGAGCCCTCTCCGTTCGTCTGTCGGGAGGGGCAAACTACCCCGTTTCCGCAACTTCACAAGACATTTTATAGGTTTGTCCGTCGGATTGCGGGACGCGTCAAGACCCGTGACGCAACGAGGCCACAGGTCTTGGTCATTGGTCTATGCTTCAAGGGCGCGGCGCAGCAGTTCCAGGTCTTCGGCGATTTGGCCATCCTGCTGTTTCAGCTCTTCGATGCGTCGCACCCCGTGCATCACGGTGGTGTGGTCGCGCCCACCGAACCGGCGGCCTATCTCGGGCAGCGAACGGCTGGTCATGTGCTTGCTCAGGTACATCGCGACCTGTCGCGGCCGGGCGTAGCTGCGCAGCCTTTTGGGCCCGATCATGTCGCTCAGGCGGATGTTGTAGTGGTCCGATACCTTGCGCTGGATTTCCTCGACCGTGATCTTGCGTTCCGATGCGCGCAGCACATCCGAAAGACAGTCCTGCGTCAGTTCGAGGTTGATTTCGCGGCCCACAAGCGACGCAAAGGCAAAAAGCCGTGTCAGCGCACCTTCGAGAACGCGCACGTTCGTGGATATCCGATGCGCCAGAAATTCCAGCACGCCGTCTTCGACCTGTAGATCGGGATAGTTGGCGCGCTGCACTTCGACCTTGCTTTGCAGGATCCCAAGACGCAGCTCATAATCGGTCGGATGAAGATCGACGACCAGTCCGCATTGCAGACGCGATTTCACGCGATCTTCAAGGTCCTTGATCTCTCCCGGCGCGCGATCGGCGGAAATGATGATCTGCTTGTTCTGATCGACCAGCGCGTTGAAGGTGTGAAAGAACTCCTCCTGTGTGCTGTCCTTGCCGGCGATGAATTGCACGTCATCGACCATCAGCACATCGACAGAGCGGAAAATTTCCTTGAAATCCATCATCTTGCGGTCGCGCAGCGCCTGAACGAAGCGGTACATGAACTGCTCCGCCGACAGGTAGAGCACATTCAGGTCCGGGCGGCGCTCCTGCAATTCATGTGCGATGGCGTGCATCAGGTGCGTCTTGCCCAAACCCACGCCGCCATACAAGAACAGCGGATTGAAGGTGACGGGCCCGCCCTCGGCCACACGGCGCGCGGCTGCGTGGGCCAGTTCGTTGGGCTTGCCGACGACGAAATTGTCGAAGGTGAACCGCTTGTCGAGCGGAGCGGTGTTCATGGCGTTACCATTTCCCGTCCTGGTCCGCGCATCGGGTTGTCCGGGGGTGTTGGCCGCTTGTGGCGCCGTGGCGACACGCGGTGACCCCTTGGCCGAGACGGCAAAGTTCAGCCTGCAAATCTCGGGGTTTTCGGACTTCAGCTCATGCAGGATCAGATCCGCAAAATTCTGGCTCACGTAGTTTCCCATGAAGTTCGTCGGCACTTCGAATGTGGCGATCCCATCGTTGGCCGCCTGAAATTCCAAAGGTTCGATCCACGTCTTGTAATTATTTTGCCCGACTGTTTTCAGCAACCGCTGGCGCAACTGGCCCCATTTTTCCTTGGTCATAACAAACCTGCATCCCCTTAGTCTGTCCCTGCACGCCAGCCGCAAAATCTGCGCTGACTTGTACCTGTCGTTATAGCCGCAAGACATAAATCAACCGGTCCGGTCCCAACTGAAAACCGGCTGTCGTCCTTCGGACTTTTATCATTTTCGACCCAAAACGAGTTGTCGCCATCCCCTGTCGCAGCGGGGAGGTTGGACAAATCGCATTGTGCCGTCAGCACATTTGTTTGACAGGGCGCTTACGCCTTGAACGGCGCTTGTCGCAGACTGAACGCATCGCGAAAGTAACGATGCTCAATTCCCGACGATCCTGACCCCGCGGCAGCGCAGTGGATCATCAGGGCCTGTCCCCCAAGGCGAAGTGAATCGCTAGGAATGGGTAGCAAGATAGGATCGCTCGCGGCAACCTATCTTCATTCTTGACTCTGCATTAGGCGAAAAGAATCTGCGATCCGTGTCACGGGAACACACAGCGCAAAAAAAAGACGCCGCAAAATGCGACGTCTCTTTTTTTGTTGGTTGGCCGGCGAATCAAGCCAGGGCTTTGACCCGCGAGGACAGCCGCGACATCTTGCGCGAGGCGGTGTTCTTGTGAAACACGCCTTTGGTCACGCCGCGCATCAGTTCGGGTTGGGCCGCCTTCAGCGCGGCCGCCGCCGCGTCCTGGTCGCCCGACGCGATGGCTTCTTCGACGCGGCGCAGATAGGTGCGGATCCGCGACCGGCGTGCCTTGTTGATCGCAAAGCGCGCTTCGTTGTGACGTGCGCGTTTCTTTGACTGGGGTGTGTTTGCCATTGAGAAGTCTACCTTTGGGTTCGTGTATAACTGTGTTCGCGTCGCGCGACGCCAAACCCGGACCGATCGAAACCGGAAAGGTGATTCTAGCCAGAGCGGGCTGCACGCGCATGTATGACGCCGGTCTATAGAGGACAAAAACGGCTTTGAAAACCGCAAATAGCGTCAGGAACGGCTCGCCGGGTGTACAAGGGCGGTGTGCCGCCCTTGATCCCGGGTTCTTGATCGCGCGCCGCTACTTGTCGCGGAACTGCGCTTCGCGCTTTTCAAGGAACGCGCCCATGCCCTCGGCCTGGTCTTCGGTCGCAAACAATGCGTGGAACATGCGCCGTTCGAACAAAAGGCCTTCGCGCAGCGGCACTTCGTAGGCGCGGTTGACCGCCTCCTTGACAACCATGACCGAAATCATTGATTTCTCAGAGATTTTCTGAGCAGCGCCAGTTGCTTCTTCAAGCAGCTTCTTGCAAGGCACAACCCGCGACACGAGGCCGGAGCGCTCGGCTTCGGTGGCGTCCATGAACCGACCGGTCAGGTTCATGTCCATGGCCTTGGACTTGCCCACGATCCGGGTCAGGCGTTGTGTGCCGCCAATTCCGGCAACCACGCCAAGGTTGATCTCGGGCTGGCCGAATTTGGCGGTATCCGAGCAGATGATGAAATCGCACATCATCGCCAATTCGCATCCACCGCCCAGCGCATAGCCCGATACCGCGGCGATGATCGGTTTGCGCACTCGCAGAATCTGGTCGGTCTCGGGTGTGAACAGATCGCCCGAGAATGCGTCGACAAAGCTTTTCTCGCGCATCATCGCGATGTCGGCCCCGGCGGCAAACGCCTTTTCCGACCCGGTGATGATAATGCAGCGTACCTTTTCATTGTCCTGAGCCGCCGTCAGCGCCTCGGCAAGTTCGCTCATGAGTTGGTCGTTCAGCGCATTCAGCGCGTCGGGCCGGTTCAGCGTGACCGTGGCAACGTGGTTGTCCACCTCTACGATGATCGTCTCATAGGCCATCAAAAAGCTCTCGATTGTTTATCCAAGGATTGAGTCATTACCACGCGCAGGCAATGGTTCAAGCTATCTTTGACACTTGGGGCAGAAGAACGATGACCGCCCCGACTGGACCGCGCGCGCGATGACGCCGGGGCATTCGGGCGTTCGGCAGGGGGCTTTCTCGCGGCCATATACGTCGAATGAATGCTGAAAATATCCAAGCTCTCCATCGGCTTGGCGAAAATCCCTGAGCGACGATCCACCCGCTTCGATCGCATCCGTGAGGACTTGGCGGATGATCGGCACAAGCGTCGCCACGCGGGCCGCAGAAATATTTCGCGCTTTGCGCGTTGGTCTTATCCCGGCGCGAAAAAGTGCCTCGCACACGTATATATTGCCCAATCCGGAAACAATTTTCTGATCCAGCAGTGCGGATTTGACCGGCGTGTTACGCCCCTCAAAGGCCGTCACCAGATGCGCCTCGTTGAATTCGTTGCCCAATGGCTCCGGCCCGAGGCGTGCCAGCAGCTTGTGTGCTTCGGCCGTCGCGGTGGGCATCAGGTCCATCGCACCGAAACGGCGCGGGTCGTTGAAAGTGATGCGCGCCCCGTTGTCCATATGCAGCACCACGTGGTCGTGTTTCTGCACCGCCGGATGATCATGCGCGAAGCGGCCGAGCGGATCACCCGAGACGAGCATTCGCCCCGACATGCCCAGATGAATCAAGAGCGTCTCGCCGGAGTGCAGATCGGCCAGGATGTACTTGGACCGCCGCCGCAGCCGCATCACCCGCTGGCCGGCCAGACGCAGCGCCATGTCGGGCGGAAACGGCCACCGCAGATCGGCACGGTTCACATCGGCTTTCGTGATCACCGCGCCCTCCATCGCCGGGCTCAGTCCGCGGCGCACCGTCTCGACCTCTGGTAATTCTGGCATCCTCGGGCACCCCCCCCTGTGACAAAAGGGGCGCATTGTGCCTGCCCCTGTGGACCCTATAACAAGGAACGAACTGTAAGGACCACAAGAGCCGATGACTGACGAGAACGACGATCTTATAGATTTCGGGCGCGAAACCATTCACGCGGGCGAAAAGGCCGGGCGTGTCCGGGGCGTGTTCAGCTCCGTGGCCAGCAAGTACGACATCATGAACGACGTGATGAGCGCCGGCGTGCACCGTCTGTGGAAGGACGCGATGATGGACTGGCTTGCGCCGCGTCCCGGGCAGAAACTGCTCGATGTGGCGGGGGGCACCGGAGATATCTCCTTTCGCTTTCTCAAGCGGGCCGGATCGGGCCATGCCACCGTGCTCGACCTGACCGAACCGATGTTGATCGAGGGCCGCAAGCGCGCCGAAGCCGGAGAAATGGCCGATATGCTGGATTGGGTCGTGGGCGACGCCATGGCGCTTCCGTTCGAGGATGACAGTTTCGACATCTACACGATCAGCTTTGGCATCCGGAACGTGACGCGGCCCCAGGAAGCGTTGAACGAGGCCTACCGCGTCTTGCGTCCCGGCGGCCGGCTCATGGTTCTGGAATTCAGCCAGTTGCCCAACCGCGCGATGCAGAAAGCCTATGACCTCTACAGCTTCAACGTGATCCCGCGCATGGGCCAGATGATTGCCGGGGATCGCGACAGTTATCAGTACCTGGTGGAATCAATCCGCAATTTCCCTGATCAGGAGACCTTTCTTGGAATGGTCCGGGCCGCGGGGTTCGAAAATGCAAAGTACCGCAACCTGACGATGGGTGTGGCCGCACTGCATTCCGGCTGGAAGATCTGAGATGCGCGGCCCGCACAATATCCTGCGGTTGGTGCGCACGGGGGCCACTCTGGAACGCACCGGCGCCATGACGGTCGTTCTCGAAGCGTTCGAGGCGCCCAGGCCATTGCGGATCGTCGCGCGGTCGCTGGCGCTTCCGTTCAAGTGGCTTGGGTACAAGGGCGACCCGTCGATGCCGCCGGCGACCCGCGCACTGACGGCGCTGGGCCCGGCCTACATCAAGTTCGGTCAGGTGTTGTCCACCCGGCCCGACGTGGTCGGCGATGACCTGGCGCGCCAGTTGCGCGTGCTTCAGGACAAGCTGCCGCCCTTTCCGGTGGACGTGGCCCGGATCGAGGTCGCCAAGGAATTGGGCCGCCCCGTGGACGAGATGTTTTCGGACTTCAGCGAACCGGTGGCCGCCGCCTCCATCGCGCAGGTTCACAAGGCCCGGTTGGCCGACAGCGGGGAAGAAGTTGCGGTCAAGGTTCTGCGCCCCGGCATCGAGCGTGCATTTGCCAGGGATGTCGACGCCTTCTACCTCGCGGCCCGCATGATCGAGCTGTTCTCGCCCGGATCTCGCCGGTTGCGCCCGATGGAGGTGATTACGCATTTTGACGGTGTCGTGCAGGGCGAACTCGATCTCCGGCTCGAATCCTCCGCCGCATCGGAATTCGCGGCGAACACCAAGAACGATGCCGGGTTCCAGTTGCCCGCGATCAAGTGGGAATACTCGGCGCGCCGGGTGATGACATTGGGGTGGGCGGACGGTGTGCCGATGGGCGACAACGACGCCATCGACGATGCGGGCCACGACCGCGTGGCTCTCAGCGAACGTGTGCTGCAACTCTTCCTGCAGCATGCCTTGCGCGACGGGTATTTTCACGCCGATATGCACCAGGGCAACCTCAAGGTCGCCCCGAACGGCGACATCATCGCTTATGATTTCGGGATCATGGGGCACATCGACGAATACACCCGCCGGGTCTATGCCGAAATCCTCTATGGCTTCATCCGCAAGGATTACAAGCGTGTGGCCGAGGTGCATTTCGAAGCCGGATATGTGCCCGCCGACAAGGATGTCGACGAATTCGCCCGCGCCCTGCGTGCGGTGGGCGAGCCGATTTTCGGCATGGATGCCACGCGCATCTCGATGGGTCGCCTGCTGAGCTACCTTTTCGAGGTGACGGAACGCTTTGGCATGGAAACCCGGACCGAGCTTATCTTGTTGCAGCGTACGATGGTCGTGGTCGAAGGGGTGGCGCGGTCGCTCAACCCGCACATCAACATCTGGCAGGTCGCCAGCCCGACGGTGACCGACTACATCACCAAATCCATCGGCCCGCGCGCGGTGATCAGCGATCTCACCAAAACCGCCCGCGTGATGGCCCGCTTCGGCCCCCGCCTGCCGGTCCTGGTCGAGGCGGCACTCATCCGGCAGGCCAATCCCGACCTGCCGCCAAAGCGTCCTTTCAAGCGCTGGATCGCGCTTGCCGGCGTTCTGGGTCTCGCGGGGGGGGCCGGTCTGGCCCTGACGCTCGGCGCCGTGATCTGACCCCAGGTTTTTTGACTGAAAATATCTCGGGGGTCCGGGGGTGGAACCCCCGGCCCGTCCCTGGCCTCAGGCGATACGCTGGATCGCCAGTGCGATACCCTGACCGCCGCCGATGCACATGGTGATCAGGGCCTTGTCGCCCTTGATCCGCTCAAGCTCGTACATCGCCTTGATCGTGATGATCGCGCCCGTGGCGCCAACCGGATGCCCGAGCGCGATGGCGCCGCCGTTTGGGTTCACCTTTGCTGGGTCAAAGCCCAGCTTGTTGCTGACGGCCAGCGCCTGCGCGGCAAAGGCTTCGTTGCTTTCGATCACGTCGAAATCCGATGCGCTCAACCCGGTCTTGGCCAGCAGGTTTTCAACCGCCGGAATTGGTCCGATTCCCATGACCTCGGGGCGAACACCGGCATGGGCATAGCCCAGCACCCGAACGCGCGCCTTCAGCCCGGCTTTCTCGGCCGCCTCGGCAGTGGCCAGAACCACCGCGCCGGCCCCGTCGTTGATGCCGCTCGCGTTGCCCGCGGTCACGCTTCCGTCTTTCTGGAACACCGGCCGCAGCCCCGCCAATGCCTCTGCCGTCGTGGCCTTGGGGTGCTCGTCCGCATCGAACTGCACCATGTCGCGCTTCACGCGCACGTCGACCGGGGTGATCTGGCTCTTGAAATGGCCCGCCTCGATCGCGGCAGCCGCGCGTTGCTGGCTGTGCAGGGCAAAGGCGTCCTGATCGGCGCGGCTTACGCCGTGTTCCGACGCGACGTTTTCGGCCGTCACGCCCATGTGCCCGGTGCCAAAGGGACAGTTCAACGCCCCCAGCATCATGTCGAGCGTGCGGATATCGCCCATCTTGGCGCCCCACCGCTGGTCCGGAACGATGAAAGGCGACCGCGACATGTTCTCGGCCCCGCCCGCAAGGCCGAACTCCGCATCGCCCAGCATCAGCGATTGCAGAACCGACACGATGGCCTGCACGCCGGACCCGCACAGGCGGTTGACGTTCATCGCGGGCGTGGTGTCGGGCACGCCCGCCTGCATCGCAGCCACGCGGCTCAGGTACATGTCGCGCGGTTCGGTATTGATGACATGCCCGAACGCCACATGGCCGATCTGACCACCCTCGACGCCGGAGCGTTCAAGCGCCGCCTTGGCGGCGACTGTGCCCAGATCGATGGGTGGCGTTCCGGCAAGCGCGCCGCCAAAGGTGCCGATCGCGGTGCGCGCGCCGTCCAGAATTACGATGTCACGGGTCATGGGTTCCTCCTTGGTATGTCGTTGCCGCAACTTATGCGGAGCATGCCGCGGACTTCCAGCCCAATCGTGTCGTGACGCGCCCGCTTGACAGAGACCGGTGTGACCCCCCACATATCCGCCATGACGGACAAACCTGCCGATATCCTGACGATGCTGCCGGCCCGCCTGAAGGAGGCGCGGCGCGGGCAGGGGCTGTCGCTGGATGCTGTGGCCAAGCTGTCGGGTGTCAGCCGGTCTATGGTCAGCCAGATCGAGCGGGGCGAATCCTCTCCGACCATCGCGACGCTTTGGAACCTGACGCGCGCCCTGCAGGTGGATTTTGCGGGATTGCTGGATGGCGCCCCGGCCGGCGACCAGATCGAAACGCTGCGCGCGGCGCAGGTGCCCACTATAGAAAACCTTGGCGCAGGCTGCCGGATCCGGATCCTGTCGCCACCCGAAGAGGCGGGCAAGCACGAGGTATATGAACTGCTGATCGATGCGCATGGCTATCTGGACAGTGCGCCGCACCGGCGCGGCGCGTGCGAGCATCTGACCGTGATCGACGGTGCGTTGGACCTGACCAGCGGAGAGGCCACCTCGCACCTGGGCGCGGGCGATACGGCCCGCTATGCCGCAGATGTTTCCCATTGCATCGCCGCGGGCGCGTCGCCCGTGCGCGCGTTTCTGGTGGTGCAGGATGCTTGATTCCGGTTTAGCGGATAAATTCCGCTAAGTCGAATATCCCCTATTTCGGATTTTAATCCGTTATGATAGAAGCACGCCCAAAGGAGACTCACATGACCCAAGCCTTTCTGACGCATATCACCGATGCCCTGTCCCAGATCCAGGCCGACGGCATGATGAAGCGCGAGCGTCTGATCACGTCGCCCCAGGGCGGAGAAATCACCGTCGGTGGCCGCGAAGTCATCAACCTGTGCGCAAACAACTACCTCGGGCTGGCCGATCACCCGGCGCTGATCGACGCGGCGACGGCGGCGATGGGTCCGCACGGCTTCGGCATGGCCTCGGTGCGCTTTATCTGCGGGACGCAGGACATTCACCGCGAGTTGGAGCAGAATCTCGCCGCTTTTCTCGGCAAGGACGATTCGATTCTCTTCGCGGCGTGTTTCGACGCGAACGGCGGGCTGTTCGAGCCGCTTTTGGAGCCCGAGGACGCGGTGATCTCGGACGCGCTCAACCATGCGTCGATCATCGATGGCATCCGGCTGTGCAAGGCGAAACGCTACCGCTACGCAAATTCGGACATGGACGACCTTGAAGGCCAGCTCAAGCAGGCCCGCGAGGATGGCGCACGGTTCATCCTGATCGCGACCGATGGCGTGTTCAGCATGGACGGCTACCTTGCCAACCTCGCAGGGATAAAGGCGCTGGCGGACAAATACGATGCGATGGTCATGGTCGATGATTGCCATGCGACCGGATTCATGGGGCCCAAGGGCGAAGGCACGCCCGCCCATGCCGGTGTCGATGTGGATATTCTGACCGGCACCTTGGGCAAGGCGCTGGGCGGGGCCATCGGTGGGTATATCGCCGGGCCGCAACCGGTGATCGACCTGCTGCGCCAACGCGCGCGGCCTTACCTGTTCTCCAATTCGCTGCCGCCGGGCATCGTTGCCGCGGGGATCAAGGCGCTGGAGCTGGTGGAGCAGGGCGACGACCTGAGGGCAAAGTTGTTCGACAACGCGCGCTACTGGCGCAAGGGGCTGGACGCCCTGGGTTTTGACCTTCTTCCGGGCGAGCATCCGATCATTCCCGTCATGCTGGGCGAAGCACAACTGGCGCAGGACATGGCGGAAAAGCTGTTTGACGAGGGTGTCTATGTCAGCGGCTTCTTTTTCCCGGTGGTGCCGCGCGGGCAGGCACGAATTCGCACCCAGATGAACGCCGCGCTGACCCGCGATGAACTTGATCGCGCGCTTGAGGCGTTCAAGGTGGCGGGCAAGGCCTGCGGGGTGATCGCATGACCAATCAGATGAAAGCACTGGTCAAGGCGCACCCGCGCGAAGGCCTGTGGATGCAGTCCGTACCCGTACCGGAAATCGGCCCCGACGACGTGCTGATCCGGATCAACAAGACCGGGATTTGCGGCACCGATATCCATATCTGGAACTGGGATGAATGGGCGCAGAAAACCGTGCCTGTGCCGCTGATCACCGGCCATGAATTCGCCGGCGAGATCGTCGAGCTTGGTCGCGATGTCGAAGGGCTCGAGCTTGGCCAGCGGTGCAGCGGCGAAGGCCATCTGATCGGCAAGAACTCCCGGCAGAGCCGCGCGGGCAAGTTTCACCTCGATCCGGCGACCCGCGGCATCGGCGTAAACGAACCGGGGGCCTTTGCGCAATACCTCAGGCTGCCCGCATTCAACGTGGTGCCCCTGCCGGATGAGATTTCAGATGATATCGGGGCGATCCTCGATCCCTTGGGCAATGCCGTGCACACCGCGCTCAGCTTTGACTTGGTGGGCGAGGACGTGCTGATCACAGGCGCGGGCCCCATCGGGATCATGGCCGCCGCAGTGGCGCGTCATGTCGGCGCGCGTCACGTGGTGATCACGGATGTGAACCCCGACAGGCTGGCGCTGGCGGCGCAGGTCGCCGACGTGGTGACCGTGGACGTGACCAGGCAAGATCTTCGTGACGTCATCACATCGCTCAAGATGAAGCAGGGGTTCGATGTCGGGCTTGAGATGTCGGGCAATCAGCAGGCTTTGGACCAGATGGTCGAGGCGATGACGATGGGTGGGCGCATCGCTATGCTGGGAATCCCGCCGGGAAAATCACCCGTGGACTGGAGCCGCATCGTCTTTAAGGCGATCACGATCAAGGGCGTTTATGGCCGCGAGATTTTCGAGACCTGGTACAAGATGATCGCGATGCTGGAGAACGGGCTGGACGTGTCCAAGGTCATCACGCACCGGTTCAAGGTCGATGATTTCGAGGCCGGTTTTGCCGCGATGAAGTCTGGTCAGTCGGGCAAGGTGGTTCTGGACTGGCGCACCGATTGACCGGGGTCAGACCTGGACATTCGTGCGTCGGCGGCCTGGGCGACCTGATCAATTCCCGGCGGCGGGAATGGCGACGCGCCCCCGATCCGACAACAGCCAGCCGGTCGTGCCTTCGAACACGGCGGCGTGCAGCGGGCGAAAATAGCCTGCGCCGCCGTCAAGGTTCACGCGGTTGCCATGATGTTGCGGGTGGTCCAGCGCCGTGTGCCCGTGCACGACCAGCCTGCCATGGTCGCGGTCATCGTCAAGAAAACCCGTGCGGATCCAGATCAGATCGTTTTCGGTCTGCCGGTCAAGGTCGATTCCGGGCCTGATGCCGGCATGGACAAAGACAAGGTCGTCGGTCACATGCATCACCGGCAGGTCGCGCAAGAACACCTTATGATCTTGCGGCACGGCACTCTGCGCGGCCTGGTGTATCGGCGGCAAGGGCGCTCCGTCCTCGGCGTCGACCCCGTAGGAGGCCAAAGTCTTGTCGCCGCCAAGCCGGGGGTTGAACCAATAAAGCCCGTCGCGCGTCGCGGGATCGTAGACCGACACGTCGTCAAGGAAGCGGGTGAAATACCGGTCGTGGTTTCCCTTGATCGTGATCCAGTTCTTGCCAGCCGCCTGACCGTCGATCAGGGTCTGGATCACCGCGCGGCTGTCTGGTCCGCGATCCACGTAATCCCCGACAAACACCACGGTGGCCTGCGGCCCGCCGTCCGCCTCGATCAGGGTCAGGACCCGCTCCAGCTCGTCCATCTGGCCATGGATGTCGCCGATGGCATAAATCGGATTATTCATGCCGTTTCACTAGCTCATGTGATGCCCATTGCAAAGCACCCCCGCGTTGCGATCGACGGCCGTTGCGCCAGAAAACGATTTATTCACCTTGCGTATTGCCGCATAATGGCGATGTACGGACCATCTGGAATTCCAGCGGGTTTTCTGTAAAAACGTTTTAATACAAGTATTTATCACTATTTTTACGTCTTCGCGTACATTTAGGTACGAGAAAAGGAGCGTATATTGAAAGATCAGCTACACGATATCGAATCGAAATTATGGATGAGCAATTGCTACAAATTCGCGCTTAGCGGGAACGACAGCGGCGGCAAGGCCTGTATTCTGGATGCGATGGCTTTTGCCGGCGCGGAAATGCCAAGACATATCCACACCGGAGACGACGAAATTTTCACCCTGGTATCCGGCAGTTGCGAGTTCTGGCTGGGCGACAAATACGTCACCCCCGGCCTGGGTGAGCCGCTGCACATTCGCCGCGGGGTGGAGCATGGATTTCGGATCACCGGCGACGGCCCTGCGCGGTATGTCATGATTCTGTCGCCGGGCGCGTCCGAGGGGTTCTTTCGCGCCATGGGCGACACGGGTCTGACATTCGAAGACGACGGCGCACGGATCGAAGCGATTGCCGCGCACCACCAGATGCAGTTTACCGGCATGGCGCCGGCACCCTTGTCCTGACGCGCGAAACGAACCCCTGCCGGCGGCCCGCCGGCAGGGGTTACGGGTCGCCCGACCAATCAGGCGACGTCGAAGACCAATGGCTTGACCTGAGTGAACAGCCCGGTGCTCTGCAGTTTTTCGATCACCGGCGCCGGGACTTCGTCATCGACGTAAAGCAGCGCGATCGCCTCGCCCTTGGCGGCCGATCGGCCAAGGGTGAAGTTCGCGATATTCACGCCGTTTTCGCCCATGGTCTGACCCAATGTGCCGATGATGCCCGGAACGTCTTCGTTGGTGGTGTAAAGCATGTGCTCACCGATCTCGGCGTCGATGGTGATGCCCTTGATCTGGATAAAGCGCGGCTTGCCGTCGGAAAACACCGTGCCCGCAATCGACCGTTCACGCTTGGACGTGACGACAGTCACCTTGATGTACCCTTCGAACACACCTGACTTGTGCTGATTGGTCGTGGAAATCTGCACCCCGCGTTCCTCGGCTATGACCGGCGCGCTGACCATGTTCACATCCGGGTTCACGCGCTTCATGATGCCGGCGACAACGCTGCAGTTCAGCGCCTCGAGGTTCATGTCCGCGACCGACCCGTCATAGAGGATATTGATCGCCTTGATCGGCTCGTCCGTCATCTGACCGATGAACGACCCCAGATGCCCGGCCAGTTTGACCCAAGGACCCATGACCTTGGCCTCTTCGGCGGTGACGGACGGCATGTTGAGCGCGTTGGTGACCGCTCCTGTCAGCAAGTAGTCCGACATCTGCTCGGCCACCTGTAGCGCCACGTTTTCCTGCGCTTCGGTCGTCGCGGCGCCAAGGTGCGGCGTGCAGACGACATTGGGCAGGCCGAACAGCACGTTCTCGGTCGCGGGTTCCTTGGCAAAGACGTCAAAGGCGGCACCCGCCACATGGCCGGACTTCAACGCTTCGGCCAGCGCTTCCTCGTCCACCAGGCCGCCACGGGCGCAGTTGATGATCCGCACGCCCTTCTTGGTCTTGGCAATCGCGTCCTTCGACAGGATATTCGCCGTCTGCTCGGTAAAGGGAACGTGCAGGGTGATGAAGTCGGACCGCTTCAGCAGTTCGTCCAGTTCGACCTTTTCCACACCCATCTTGTCGGCCTTGTCCTGCCCCAGGAAGGGGTCATAAGCGACAACTTTCATCTTGAGGCCCCGCGCCCGGTCGCAGACGATGCCGCCGATATTGCCCGCGCCGATCACGCCCAGTGTTTTGCCGGTCAGCTCGACGCCCATGAACTTGGACTTCTCCCACTTGCCCGCGTGGGTGGAGGCGGAGGCTTCGGGGATTTGACGCGCCACGGCGAACATCATCGCGATGGCGTGTTCCGCCGTGGTGATCATGTTCCCGAAGGGCGTGTTCATCACGATCACGCCTTTCTTGGAGGCTGCGACCTTGTCGATGTTGTCGGTGCCGATGCCGGCGCGGCCGATCACCTTGAGGTTTGTGGCAGCGTCGAGGATCTTGTCCGTGACCTTGGTTGCCGAGCGGATGGCAAGGCCGTCATACTGACCGATCAGTTCGGCCAGCTTGTCCTTGTCCTTGCCCAGATCGGGCATGAAATCCACGTCGATGCCACGGTCGCGAAAAATCTGGACGGCGGCGTCCGACAGCTTGTCGGAAATGAGTACTTTGGGTGCCATGTGGGGCTCCGTTTCTGATGGTAACTGGGGCGTCGCGAGGACGTCGGTATTTCGGGAGTGGAAAGCCGGCGTTCAGGCCGACGCCATCTGTGCCTCGATCTCGGTGTCGAAGGCCCAGGCGAGCCATGGCAACATCGCGTCGATGTCCGATGTCTCGACCGTGCCGCCGCACCAGATGCGCAGCCCCGCTGGGGCATCGCGGTAGGCACCGACGTCAAGCGCCACGTTCTCATCCGCCAGACGCTTGGCCACGGCCTTGGCAAAGGCGGGTCCATCGGCGATCCGGTCGTCCGAGAACTTGAGGCAGACGGAGGTGTTGGACCGTGTCGCGGGGTCCAAGGCAAGGAAATCGATCCAGTCATGCGCGGCGACGAAATCGGCGACAGCGCCCGCATTGGCATCGGCCCGCGCGATCAGGCCCTTGAGGCCGCCCACGGATTTCGCCCAGTCAAGCGCCACCAGGTAATCTTCGACACAAAGCATCGAGGGCGTGTTGATCGTCTCGCCCTTGAAGATGCCGTCGATCAGCTTGCCGCCCTTGGTCAGGCGAAAGATCTTGGGCAGCGGCCATGCGGGGGTGTAGCTTTCCAGCCGCTCCACCGCGCGGGGGCTGAGGATCAGCATGCCGTGCGCAGCCTCGCCGCCCAGCACCTTTTGCCAACTGAACGTCGTCACGTCCAGCTTGTCCCAAGGCAGGTCCATCGCGAAGGCGGCGCTTGTCGCATCGCACAACGTCAGGCCCTTGCGGTCGCCCGGGATCATGTCGCCATTGGGCATCCGCACGCCCGAGGTGGTGCCATTCCAGGTAAAACACACGTCGTTGTCGTAGTTGAGCGCACTCATGTCGACGATTTCGCCATACTCTGCCGTATGCACGGTATGGTCGATCTTGAGCTGCTTGACCGCGTCGGTGACCCAGCCTGCGCCAAAGCTTTCCCATGCGACCATTTCGACGGGGCGCTCGCCCAGCATGGTCCACATCGCCATCTCGTAGGCGCCGGTGTCTGAGGCGGGTACGATGCCGATCTTGTAGTCATCCGGCACGCCGAGCACGTCGCGCGTCGTCTCGATCGCCTCGAGGAGCTTGGCCTTGCCGGGCGCGGCCCGGTGGCTGCGGCCCAGGGGCGCCGATGCCAGTTTGGTCAGATCGAATACGGGGGGTTTGGCACAGGGGCCGGAGGAAAAACGCGGGTTAGCCGGCCGCGTTGCCGGTGTCGTCATAGCCATTGATGCTATCCTTCCAGATAAGCGCCCTTCGTTGGGGAAGGGTGTCCCGCGGATGGACATAGTGCGCAGCGGCGGCTGGCACAATCGGGAAAATGACGCTAGACCGCCGCTTGATCGCTTTTTTGCGACGCGGATGGCTCTGATCGGAAACTTTTGTATGTACGTTGTAACTTTGCTGACTGCGCCCTCGCGGCCCGATCTTGACCCCGCACTGGTGGAGTCGCTGCGCAACGCGTGGGGCGGCGGCGATGCCCAATGGCTGTCCCCGGACGAGGCGGCAGAATTTCCGCTGGCCGAACGGCCCGCGAATCGCTGGCAGGTCTGGGAGGACGTTCAGCGCCTGGGCGTCGATCTGGTGGTCCAGCCCGCGGCGGGGCGGCGCAAGGCCATGTTGCTGGCCGACATGGACAGCACCATGATCCAGCAGGAATGCATCGACGAACTGGCCGAGGTCGCAGGCGTCGGTGCGCATGTGCGGCACATCACCGCCCGCGCGATGAACGGAGAACTGGATTTCGAAGGTGCGCTGCGCGAACGGGTCTGCCTGCTCAAGGGTCTGGACGCGGGCGTGATCGACCGGGTGCTGGCCGAGCGGATCACGCTGATGCCGGGTGGGCGCGAATTGATCTCGACGATGCGCGCGCATGGCGGATACGCGGCGCTGGTGTCCGGCGGCTTCACGGCCTTTACGCAGGCGGTGGCAAAAAAGCTGGGATTTGACGAAAACCGCGCCAACACCCTGCTGATCGAGGATGGCAGGCTGACCGGGAAGGTGGCCGAACCCATTCTGGGACGCCAGGCCAAGGTTGACGCGCTGGCCGACATCTCGGAGCGGCTGGGCCTGGCCGAGGCGGAGGTGATGGCGGTCGGTGATGGGGCCAACGATCTGGGCATGCTGCACCGCGCGGGCAGTGGTGTAGCCCTGCACGCCAAGCCTTCGGTGGCTGCGGAGTGCGATATTCGGATAAACTTTGGCGATCTGACGGCGCTTTTGTACCTGCAGGGATATGCCCGAGACGAATTCGCAAGCGGCTGAGGCGGCGAATTCGACCCCGTTTCATGCTATGATTTCGGCGCAGGCACCTGAGTCTGCGTCAACGAGCAAGGGGGAATGAAAATGCCGAATTTCATCATGGCCTACCATGGCGGCAAGACACCCGACACGCCCGAAGAAGGGGAACGTGTGATGGCCGAGTGGACCGACTGGTTCAGCAAGATGGGCAAGGCGGTGGTCGATCCGGGCAACCCGGTCGGCATGTCCAAGACCGTGACCGCAAAGGGCGTGCGCGACGACGGCGGAGCGAACCCGCTGTCCGGCTACACCGTGGTTTCAGCGCCCGACATCGATGCCGCCGTCAAGATGGCGAAGGGTTGCCCGATGGTGGCCGATGGCAGCGGCAGCGTCGAGGTGGCGGAGATTCACCAGATGTAGCTGGCCGTGCGCCACGGGATCAGGCAAAGGCGGCGCCCGGCCTGATCCAGCCTGCCTGCAGGTTTCTGCGATTCAGGATCGGCGCATTGAGCCGTTTCAGCGTCGCAGGATGGGTCGCGTCCAGCACACCCAACCTGACCAGGATCGCCGCCATCGCGCATTCGGCGGCGCGTGTTCCGCCGTCATTCGCCTTGAGCGCGACACCCAGTTTCAGGTCGGGAATGATCGCGATGAAATATCCCTCTGCCCCGGTCTTGATCGCGACCTTGCCATCCATCGCGCGCATCAATTCGGTGCAGGCGCGCCCTTCGCCGGCGACCAGATCGGGATGCAGGCGCATCGCCTGATGCAGCCGCTGTTCGGGCGAGCCGTCGGGCGCCGCGGCAAAGCGAGCCATCGCACGCGCCATACCGTGCAGGGTCGTGGCAAAATTGGGAGCCGAACAGCCGTCAATGCCAAAACCGGGACTGTCGAGGCCGGTTGCGGTCTCGAAGGCGTCAAGGCAGGCTTTCTGCACCGGATGATCCGGGTCCACATACTCGGGGCCGGCGCCAAGGTGCTTGGCCAGGGTCAGGAACCCCGCGTGCTTGCCCGAACAGTTGTTGTGAATCTGGCAGGGGCTTTGATGCGCGAGAATCAGCCCGTTGCGCGCTGGAATGTCTTCGGGTTCCTGTGGGCCGCAGCGGAAATCGTCGTCGCCAAGACCCAGTGTGTCGAGCCATGCGCCGACGCGGTCGGTATGGATCGCGGCGCCGTTGTGCGACGCGCAGGCAAGCGCCAGATGCCGGGTGCCGAGCCCCGCCGCATCGGCCGCTCCGGAGGTGAGAAGCGGCAACGCCTGCAACATCTTGGATGAGCTGCGCGGCAGCACGACCGCCTCCGGATCGCCCCACGCGTGAACGATCTGGCCGCTGTCGTCACAGACCACCGCATGACCGTGGTGGACGCTTTCCAGGAAGGGGCCGCGCCATATTTCCGTGATTGCTGCCGATTGTGTCATCTGGTCCCTCACAAGTTGGCGAAATCCTGCCAATCAGGGTTTCGTCTGTCGCGTGTTTCGCGCTAATGTGGCACTTGTCGAGAAGAAAGCGGGCGCTGGCAAGAGACCGATCCAAAAAAGGATCGCCGGTCGGGGCACCGCTTCGGTGAAGTTGAGGTTTAGGACAGCTGGAGGCTGGACAGATGGGATTTTCGAAGACGTTGGGCGGGGCGATTGGCGCTTTGGCATTGATGGGCGTGTCTGCCGGCGCGCAGGAGCAAAGCACCAACCGCGTGGCCGCCAAGACGGACTGGAGTGTCTTTGTCGAAGACAATCCGACCGAATGCTGGAGCGTGTCGACGCCCAAGGAAACGGTGAACTCCAAGGACGGGCGAGTGGTTGCGGTGAACCGGGGGCAAACGCTCTTGATGGTGTTCTATCGACCGAGCGCGGGCGCCAAGGGGCAGGTGGCATTTACCGGCGGCTATCCGTTCGCGAGCGGATCGACGGTGAACATGAACATCGGCGGCACGGAATTCGAGCTGTTCACCGAAGGCGAATGGGCGTGGCCCGCGACGACGGCAGATGACAATCAGATCATCACCGCCATGAAGCGCGGCGCCGACGCGGTCGTGTCGGGCCGGTCCGGGCGCGGGACGGCGACCAAGGACACGTTTTCGCTGCTCGGCTTTACCGCCGCTGTCGAGGACGCCGCGAAACGCTGCGCCGGATGATGGTGCGTCTGCGACGCATTTGATTTATTGCGGCTCCCTCCGGGAGCCGCGTTCGTTTTGGGGCGCTGCCCCAACCCCCGAGGGATTTGAGGCCAAAAGAAACCCATTTCCGCGGGGGTTTGTTTTGCCTGCGATTGCCTATATACGGGCACATCCAACGAACCAGCGAGTCTGATCCATGTCTGCCAATGCGCCGATCACCCAAGATGTGCACACGATCCCTCGGAAATTGCCCGATGGGCCTGCGAACCTTGTGGGGATGACCCGTGCCGGGATGCGCGACGCGTTGATCGCCATGGGCACGCCGGAGAAGCAGGCGAAGATGCGGGTCGGGCAGATCTGGCAATGGATCTATCAGTGGGGAGTGCGTGATTTTGACGCGATGACCAACCTGTCCAAGGGGTATCGCGCGGATATGGCGGCGCATTTCGTGATCGACGTGCCGGAGGTCGTGAGCAAACAGGTCAGCACGGATGGTACGCGCAAGTACCTGGTGCGGATCGCGGGCGGTCACGAGGTCGAAATCGTCTATATCCCCGAGGAGGGGCGCGGCACGCTCTGCGTTTCGAGCCAGGTCGGATGCACTTTGACCTGTTCGTTTTGCCACACCGGCACCCAGAAACTGGTGCGCAACCTGACCGCGGGCGAGATTATCGGACAGGTGATGGTGGTGCGTGACGATCTGGAGGAGTGGCCCGAAATCGGCGCGCCCAAGGATGAAACGCGGCTGTTGTCCAACATCGTGCTGATGGGTATGGGCGAGCCCCTGTACAATTTCGAGAACGTTCGCGATGCGATGAAGATCGCGATGGATCCGGAGGGTATCCAGTTGTCGCGCCGCCGGATCACGTTGAGTACGTCCGGTGTGGTGCCAGAGATCGCGCGCACCGCGCAGGAAATCGGCTGTCAGCTGGCCGTGTCGTTCCACGCGACCACCGACGACGTTCGCGACAGGCTGGTGCCGATCAACAAGCGGTGGAACATCGAGGAGCTGCTTGCCGCGCTCAAGTCCTATCCCAAGGTCAGCAATTCCGAGCGCATCACCTTTGAATACGTGATGCTTCAGGGGGTGAATGACAGCGATGAGGACGCGCATCGGCTGATCCGGCTCATTGAGGGCATTCCGGCCAAGATCAACCTGATCCCGTTCAACGAATGGCCCGGCGCGCCCTACAAGCGGTCGAGCAACAACCGCATCCGCGCCTTTGCCGACATCATCTACAAGGCGGGGTACGCCAGCCCGATCCGCACGCCGCGCGGCGAGGATATCATGGCTGCCTGCGGACAGCTGAAATCGGCCACCGAGCGGTCACGCAAATCACGCCGCCAGATCGAGGCGGAGGCCGGGATCGGCGAGGCATAGGCGATTGCTTGAAACAATGCGGCGCGCGCCGTTGCACTGTTTCCGATATCGCCCCGAAATGGCCTTTTTTTGGCACAATTGCTGACATGACCTGATAGCAGGCTGACTTCTGAAGCAAGGCTTTTCAGGAGACTTCACACATGTCGATCATCATCAAACCCGATGCCTTCTTGAAGGCGAAGATCGTGGATCTGGTTCTGCGCGAGCGCGCCATTGCGCTGAGCCCGCGAGAATGGAAGCACCGGTTGGCCGGATATGGCTACGGGATCAAGGACACCGGCGCGGGACAGGTCATCGAGACACTGCCGCACCATGTCGAGATCTGTTCGCTGCCGGCCGAACTCAGCGCCTGATCCCGCAGTCTGGCTATCGTCCCGGGATCGCATCGCGCGCAGTCGCGGGCTCCCAGTTTTCGATCAGGTCGATCGCTTCCTGCGCGGTTTCGACAAAGCGGAACAGGTCGAGATCCTCGTCCGAGATCGTGCCAGCGTCGGCCAGCGCGTCCCAGTTCAGGATCTTGTCCCAGAAGCTTCGGCCGAACAGGATGAAGGGCACACGCTGCATGCGGCCGGTTTGGATCAGGGTCAGGGATTCGAACATTTCGTCCATCGTGCCGAAGCCGCCGGGGAAGATGCAGATCGCGCGGGCGCGCATCAGGAAATGCATCTTGCGAATAGCGAAGTAGTGAAAGTTGAAGCACAACTCTGGCGTGACGTATCGGTTCGGCGCCTGTTCATGCGGCAGCACGATATTGAACCCGATGGATGTGCCGCCCGCGTCCGCCGCGCCGCGGTTGCCGGCTTCCATGACGCCCGGTCCGCCCCCCGTGACGACAACGTTTTCACGGCCATCCGACTCCAGGCTTTTCAAGGTCATCAAACGGGCGAATTCGCGGGCCTCGTCGTAGAATTTCGACAGACCCGCCAGCGTCGCGGTGCGCGCGGTGTTCTGCTTTGACGGCTCGGGGATCCGGGCCCCGCCGAACAGCACGATGGTGCTGCTGATCCCATGTGCGTCCAGCGCCATCTCGGTTTTCAAAAGCTCCAGTTGCAACCGCACGGGCCTGAGTTCATCGCGGCACATGAAATCTTCGTCGGTGAACGCAAGGCGGTAGGACGAGGCGCGCGTTTGTGGTGTGTCGGGGACCGTACGGGCGGTCGTGCGATCGGCGTGCGCGTCGCGCAGAGGATGTGGTTTGTTCATTGATGTCTCCGAACAGCGGTTGTCGTCAGCGTCACCTGAGCCGCGGCAAGATGCAATGCAATTGCGCGACCGCAGGTGGGCTTGTATAGCGCAGGCAAGCAAATTCAATCAGATCCGGAGCCAGCCCCATGTCCAATGCCCAGCTTGAAACCGCCATCGAAGCCGCCTGGGAGGCGCGCGATACCATCACTCCGGCCACCGGAGGCGAGACGCGCGAGGCGATCGAGAACACTCTGGACGCGCTTGACAGCGGCAAGCTGCGCGTGGCCGAGCGTCAGGCGAACGGCGATTGGCATGTGAACCAGTGGGCCAAGAAGGCGGTATTGCTGGGCTTTCGGATCAAGGACATGGCGATTCAGTCGGGCGGCCCGCAGGGCGGCGGCTGGTGGGACAAGGTGGACAGCAAGTTCGCCGGTTGGGGCGATGCCGAATGGAAGGACGCGGGCTTTCGCGCGGTGCCCAACTGCGTGGTGCGCAAGTCGGCCTATATCGCGCCCGGCGTGGTGTTGATGCCGTCTTTCGTGAACCTCGGCGCCTATGTGGACGAGGGCACGATGGTCGATACATGGGCCACGGTCGGGTCGTGCGCGCAGATCGGCAAGGGTGTGCACCTGTCGGGCGGTGTCGGCATCGGCGGTGTGCTGGAGCCGATGCAGGCCGGCCCGACGATCATCGAGGACAACTGCTTTATCGGCGCGCGGTCCGAAGTGGTCGAAGGCTGTATCATACGCGAAGGGTCGGTTCTGGGCATGGGCGTCTATATCGGCCAGTCGACCAAGATCGTGGCCCGCGAAACCGGAGAGGTCATGTATGGCGAAGTGCCGTCCGGATCGGTTGTCGTGTCCGGCTCCATGCCAAGCAAGAACGGTGTGAACCTCTATTGTGCCGTGATCGTCAAGCGGGTGGATGCCAAGACGCGGTCGAAAACATCGATCAACGAATTGCTGCGCGACTGATACGACCTGCACGAAAGCGATGCCCGCCATGAGCGAGACACCGAAGAAAGAGAAGAAACCGTCGCGCCAGCAGGTCTATACCCTGCTGGTGCAGATTGGGCGCAAGGCGGGCGACGGGTTGCCGAAAAAGGCGACCGGCGCGGGGTTGATGATCTATGCCAGCGGCGTGGACGAGGCGGAGGCGGTGCGCGAAACCGTGGCGATCCTCAAGCAGGCCGACACCGCACCGCTGGATGTCACCGGGTATGGCACCTTGGCCGAACGCGAGGCCGAGGGCCACGAGATCGACGCGGAAGAGCGCGCGCTGATGCAGCGGGCGCTGGATGAAAACGCCGTGATCGTGGCGCAGATGACGCCGTTTTACGGCGAGTTGCCCGAAATCGACGAGGATTAAAGACGAGTCAGGCCGCGCGTTGCCGCTTGGAGGTTATGCCGCGCGTTGCCGCTTGGGCGTTATGCCGCGCGTTGCCGCTTGGGCGTTATGCCGCGCGTTGCCGCGCGAGGTGAATCGCTTCGAACCATCGCAATACCTGATATGCGGCGCGCCCGTGTTCGGGCAGGCTGCTGCGGTCCAGACCGTTGAGCAAGCTTGTTTCAAGATGGGCGGCATTGCGCCGGATGCGTCCGATATACAGGCTTTCAGCCAATGTTCCGGCGGCATGGATCGTGTCATGGGCGGGCAAGAGCACCTGCGTATAGGTAACAGTGGGGCCGCAAGGTTCCGCCCGCGCCGCAAAGCCATTCACCAGATGCCGCGCAGGCACCAGTACCGCCTCCTGATTGAACAGGTATTCAACCTCGGGCCCGTCGATCATCAGGCGCTGGTCGGGGTTGACGATGATATCCTGCTGCAGGCCGAAATAGGGCGCCCGCAGCCGCACCGGGGCAAAACTTCCACGCGCAGGGACCGTGCGCGCCACATTGTGCAAGACGGGCACAACGTCGCCGCCATGGGTCATGACGGTGTCGCCACGCCCCAGTTGACGCGCGGGCTTGTATCCCCAGGGCGTGGCCAGCGGCGTGGCCGGATGAAGCGTCGGCATCGGTCCTATTGGTTCGACCTGGTCGGACAGGGCGGCAAAGACCACGTCGGCCGAAAGCGTCTGATCGCCGTGCCCCAGCATCATGTCGTGCAAATCCGAAAGACACATCGGCATGGCGCCGACGACGGGCACGCTCACGACCCTGTGGTCTTCTGGCAACTCGACGGTCAGTTGCCCCCAGTTCCGCGGCGCATCCCAGGAAAACGTGATGCGCAAGACATCCGCCCGGCCGTCGTTGCTGCGCTGGACAGCAGCGTGCGCGATCTTGCTGCCCTGCACCTGCACCATCGCGATCCCGCCGCCGGGTATGGCCTGAAACATCAGGCTGCGTTGCTCGGGGTAGGCGTGGTTGTAGCCGAACAGGACATGCGGGCGCCCATCATCCGAAAGGCGTGTTTCCACCATGACGCTGCCGCGTGGCAGCATCTGATCGGGATCGTCGGAGCAGATCGGCTCGGCCTGTTTGTCACCCCCGATCCCGCGCAGGGAAAAGCGGCGTTCTTCGTGATCTGCCAGTGCGATCCAGGTCATGTCGGGTCTATCCGGTTTGGGCAGCTTGGCGCGGCTAAGGTACGTTTTGCAAACCGGCGTGCGGCTGCGCCGTAGCCAAGGGCCATGGCGGCGCGGCTGCGGCGGGGCCCGTCGCTGCCGACGGCGACAGGGTGGGACGCGTCTGGCATCGCCATTCCATCGCCGGGGATGGCTTGCACCATCGCTGACGCCGGCGTGCCCCCCCGGACCGTTTCAATCAAAAGCGTTGACGCCTGTACCATATCCGCCTTAAGCCCATCGGGAGGTCGGCACATCGGCGCAGCGCACGGTCTTCGCCCGTGAGATTTGTACAATTCGGTACGGTTGGCCCCAGTTTTTTGGGTGCCTGACTGCTGATGCCCTGCCTCGGGTCATGTTATTGCCCTACGATTAGCACGGTTGCGCGGCATCTGTTAAGCAATTCCTCTCACAAGGGTCTTGGCTTTGCGTTGTTTTCGCCACAAGTCTGACGGGACCCGATAATGGACTGATCACAAGGAGTTTCCATGCCCGTACCGGACCCCGTTTCCCTGACTGCCGATCTGATCCGCTGTGCCTCCGTCACGCCTGCGAACAACGGCGCGCTTGAGCTGTTGCACGCCGCGTTGGAGCAGGCCGGGTTCGAATGTTCCTGGGCGGATCGGGGCGGCATTCGCAATCTTTTTGCCCGGTGGGGCGACAAGGGGCACAAACGCACCTTCGGGTTCAACGGGCACACCGATGTGGTGCCGGTGGGTGACGCCGACGCCTGGACCCACCCGCCGTTCGGGGCCGAGGTGGTGGATGGCGTGATGTTCGGCCGCGGCGCCACGGACATGAAATCAGGCGTTGCCGCCTTTGTCGCCGCGGCGGTCGATCTGGTCACGCAGGCGCCGCCCGACGGTGCGGTCATCATCGCGATCACAGGCGACGAGGAAGGCGACGCCACGGATGGCACCACGGCCTTGCTGGAACATATGGACCGCGCGGGCGAGCGCATGGATGTCTGCCTGGTGGGGGAGCCGACCTGCCCCGACCAGATGGGCGATATGATTAAGATCGGGCGGCGCGGGTCGATGAATGCGCGTATCCGGGTGATCGGAAAGCAGGGGCACTCGGCCTATCCGCATCGCGCCCGAAATCCGCTGCCCGCGATGGCGCGGCTGATCGACAGGCTGGCCAGTCGCGAACTGGACCGCGGGACCGATCATTTCGATGCCTCGACACTGGCGGTGGTCACCATCGACACCGGGAACCCGGCCACCAACGTCATCCCGGCGGACTGCACGGCGGGTGTGAATATCCGGTTCAACGACAGCCATACCGGCGCCGGCCTGTCCGATTGGTTGCGATCGGAAGGCGACCGGATCGCGGAGGAGTTCGACGTCAAGGTCGAGATGTCGATCAAGATTTCCGGCGAAAGCTTCGTCACGCCGCCGGGCCCCTTGTCCGATCTCGTGGCCCGCGCGGTAGAGGCGGAAACCGGACGCACACCGGTCTTGTCCACCACCGGCGGCACATCGGACGCGCGCTTTGTCAAGGATCACTGCCCTGTGGTCGAATTCGGATTGGTCGGCCAATCCATGCATCAGGTCGACGAGCATGTGAAGATCGCCCACATCGAGCAGCTGACGGCCATATACCGCCGCATCTTGGGCGATTACTTCGCATGAGCGTGACAGTATCCCAGACCGGCGATCTGGCCGCTTGCCATGCTCTGCGCCGGACCGTGTTCATCATCGAACAGAACGTGGCCGAGCACGAGGAACTGGACGGCCTGGACGCGCAGGCGCTGCACCTGCTGGCGGTCGAGGGGGACACACCCGTCGGCACCGCGCGCATACTGGTAAAGGATGGCACCGCCAAGATCGGGCGCGTCTGTGTCCTGTCCGCGCATCGCGGCACGGGGTTGGGCGCGCGGATCATGCAGGCGGCGATTGAATTGGCCGGGGCGCAACCGGGCGTGACACAGGCCAGGCTGGGCGCGCAACTGCATGCGCTGGGATTTTACGAAAAGCTTGGGTTCACGGCGTGTGGACCGGTCTATGACGATGCGGGCATCGACCACCGCGACATGGTGCGCGCACTGTGATGCAAACGCTGATCGTGATGGTCAAGGAACCGCGGCCCGGTCGGGTCAAGACCCGGCTTGGGCGCGACATCGGACCGACGGCTGCCGCGTGGTGGTTCCGTCACCAGACCAGGCAGTTGCTGCGCAGGGTCGCGGACCCACGCTGGCAGGTCATCCTGGCCGTTGCGCCCGACCGTGCCGGACTGCAAAGCCGTGTGTGGCCCGCGCAGATCCCGCGCTGGCCGCAGGGACGCGGCGATCTGGGCCAGCGGATGGGTCGGGTGCTGGCCGGTGCACCGCCCGGCCCGGCCTGCGTGATCGGGGCGGATATTCCGGGCATCCGCGCGCATCACATCGCGCGGGCATTTGCCGCTTTGGGCCGCAATGACGCGGTATTCGGCCCTGCCCCCGACGGCGGCTACTGGCTGGTCGGGCTGAAGCGCAATACGTCCGCGCCGCGCAGCCTGTTTCGCGATGTGCGCTGGTCCAGCGAACATGCGCTGGCCGATACCATCGCCGGGCTGCCGGGGCGGCGAATTGCCCTTGTCGATACGTTGCGTGACGTCGACACCGCGCGCGATTTGCCCATGACGACACCCCGCGCCCGTGATACCTGATCAGGCATGAGCCATATCCCATCCAAAGCCGAGATCCTTGAGTGGATCGAACAGAATCCCACCCTGACCGCCAAGCGCGATATCGCCAAGGCCTTCGGGATCAAGGGCGCCGCACGGATCGACCTCAAGCGTGTTCTCAAAGAGCTTGAGGCCGAAGGGCAGTTGGAGAAGCGCAAGAAAACCTATCAGGATCCCGACCGCCTGCCGCCGGTCAGCGTGCTGCTGGTCACGGGTCCGGACCGCGACGGCGATCTGTTCGCCAAGCCGCTTGAATGGCTGGGCGAAGGGGTGGAGCCGCAGGTGCTGGTCATTCCGCGCGCGTCCGATCCGGCGCTGGGCGAAGGCGACCGGATACTGGCCCGGCTGACGTTGATCAAGGGCGAGGATCACCATTACGAAGCGCGGCTCATCCGGCGTATCGGCACGAACCCCAAGCGGATGCTGGGCGTGTTCCGCAAGACCGCCGAAGGGGGCCGGATCGTGCCCATCGACAAGGGCGCAGACCGTGAATGGCAGGTTGCCGGCGACGCCACCCACGGCGCCAGGGATGGTGAGCTGGTCGAAGCGGAGCAGGCCGGGCCCAAGGGCCGCATGGGTCTGCCGCGTGCCCGGATCGTCGAACGGTTGGGCGATCCCAGTGCGCCCAAGGCGGTGTCGCTGATCGCCATCCACCAGCACGGCATCCCCGATGCCTTTCCCGATGACGTGATCGCCGAAGCCGATGCGGCCAAACCGCTTGGCCTTGAGGGGCGCGAAGATCTGCGCGATCTGCCCTTTGTCACGATCGACCCATCGGATGCGCGGGACCATGACGATGCGTGCTTTGCCCACGCGGATGAAGACCCCAAAAACGAAGGCGGGCACATTCTTTGGGTCGCGATTGCCGATGTTGCGGCCTATGTCACCCCCGGATCGGCGCTGGACCGCGAGGCGCGCAAGCGCGGCAATTCCACCTATTTTCCCGATCGCGTCGTGCCGATGCTGCCTGACCGGTTGTCCGGTGACCTGTGCAGCCTGCACGAGGGCGTGCCGCGCGCCTGCATCGCTGTGCGGATGCAGCTTGATTCGCATGGCCAAAAGCTGTCGCACGGCTTTCATCGCGGGCTGATGCGCTCGCAGGCAAGCCTGAACTACGAAGAGGTGCAGGCCGCCGTCGATGGCGCGCCGAATGATCGCACCGGTCCCTTGTTGGAGACTGTTATCAAGCCGCTTTACGCGGCTTACGGCGCGCTGGTCACGGCGCGGGGCCAACGCCAGCCGCTTGACCTCGATCTGCCGGAACGGCGGATCGAACTGGACAAGGAGGGCCGGGTCACGTCGGTGAATTTCAAGGACCGCCTGGATGCGCACCGTCTGATCGAGGAATTTATGGTGTTGGCCAACGTGGCCGCCGCGCAGACCCTGATCGCCAAGAAGACGCCGCTGCTGTTTCGTGTGCACGAGGAACCCAGCCCCGAAAAGCTTGACGCATTGCGCGAAACGGCGGCCGCGTCCGGCTATACGCTGGCCAAGGGCCAGGTGCTGAAAACCGCGCATCTGAACAAGTTGTTGAACGATGCCGCAGGATCGGACGAGGCGGAGCTGATCAATATCTCGACCCTGCGGTCGATGACACAGGCCTATTACAGCCCGAATAACCTCGGTCATTTCGGATTGGCGCTGGGACAGTACGGGCATTTCACCTCGCCCATCCGCCGCTATGCGGACCTGATCGTGCACCGCGCCCTGATTGCGGCGCATGGCTGGGGCAAGGACGGGCTGAGCCTGTATGACATCGAGACGCTGGAGGAGACCGGCGCACATATCTCGGACACCGAACGCCGGTCGATGGTCGCGGAGCGCGACACCACGGACCGGTATCTGGCGGCGTTTCTGAGCGAGCGTGTGGGCAATGAATTCACCGGGCGGGTCAGTGGCGTCGCCCGCTTCGGTGCCTTCGTGAAACTGGACGAAACCGGGGCCGACGGGTTGATCCCGATGCGGTCGCTGGGGCGAGAGTATTTCCACTTCGATCGCGAGGCGGGCACGCTCATGGGCTCTGACACAGGGCTGACGATCGGCATTGGACAGCGGGTGACTGTGCGGCTGGCCGAGGCCGCACCGGTTACCGGGGGCATCGCGCTCGAGCTGTTGTCGGTGGAAGGGGACAAGATCCCGCAGGGTCGACAGTCGCCCGCCGGGCGCAGCCCCAAGCGGCGCGGCGTCAAAGCGAAACGCAAGGCCGACAAGGTAAAGCGCAAGGTCAAACGGACGCGGCGTTAGGCAAAGCCGCGCCTGATTGGCATCGATGCTGCATTGATGGCTTTTGCGATGGCTGCAATGTCGCTAAATTGGCGACAATAATAACCGAAGCAGCAGGGCACATCATGCAGTGGATTTCCTTTGGATCAGTGGCCGTGATGGCGGCGATTTTGGGCACCTCGACCCTCGCCGGATCGGTCGAGCGGTCGGTCAGGCCGATGATCCGGCCCGCGGGCGCGACAGTGATGCCCGTCATGGCGCTGGCTGCGGTCACCGCCAAAGCCAGCCTGAGACCGAAGGTGCGCCCCGCCGCTCCGATCAAGGCAAATACCGCACCGACCCCTGAAAAGGAAAACGAATTCGCCGCGTGGGGTACGGGGTTCAAAGCCCGCGCATTGGCCCAGGGCATCAGCGCGCGCACCCTGTCCGCCGCATTCGACGGTGTGCGCTACGATCCATCGGTGATCAAGCGGGACCGGAACCAGTCGGAGTTCACCAAGACAATCTGGGATTACCTCGATAGTGCCGCCTCGGACGTGCGCATCGCGAATGGAAAGAGCGCGCTGAGCACCCATGCCGCCAAGCTGACCCAGATCGAGGCGCGCTATGGCGTCGAAAAAGAGGTCGTTCTGGCGATTTGGGGGCTGGAGAGCGCCTATGGCGCGTTTCGTGGCAGCAATGACGTGATTCAGTCGCTGTCGACGCTGGCCTTTGACGGGCGGCGCGGCGCGTTTTTCGAAGAGCAACTGATCGCGGCGCTCAAGATCCTGCAATCGGGCGATACTGCGCCGCGCAACATGACCGGCAGTTGGGCCGGAGCGATGGGCCACACGCAGTTCATTCCGACATCCTATCTGCAATATGCCGTTGATTTCACCGGCGACGGGCGACGCGATATCTGGTCGGACGATCCAAGCGATGCGCTGGCCTCAACCGCGGCGTATCTCGCGAAATTCGGGTGGACGAAAGGACAGCCTTGGGGGGTCGAAGTGCGACTGCCCAGCGGGTTCGATTATGCCCTGGCCGACCGCAAGATCGAAAAGATGCCAAACGACTGGGCGCGGCTGGGTGTGGTCGATGTGAATGGCGTCGCGGTTCCGGCGCGCCATGGCAAGGCCTCTGTCCTGCTGCCTGCGGGGAACAAGGGCGCGGCGTTCATGATCTTTGACAATTTCGCCGTGATCGAACGGTACAACACCGCCGATGCCTATGTCATCGGGGTGGGGCACCTGAGCGACCGGATCAAAGGTGGTCCTGCGATCCGCTCGGGATGGCCGCGCGACGACCGGGCGCTGACATTCGATGAACGCCAGGAAATGCAGCGGCGGCTGACGGCCGGGGGGTTCGACACCAAGGGCATCGACGGGCGCATCGGCCCCAAGACGATCGACGCGGTGCGCGATTTCCAGCGCGCCAAGGGCCGTGTGCCCGACGGATATGCATCGCTTCAGCTTTTGAACGCGCTGCGCTGACAAAAAAAGCCCCGGAAACAATCCGGGGCTTTTTCGTGTCTGACGGGCGCCGATCGCTTAACCGGGCGACATGCCGCGCAACCTTTCCGAGCGGCGACGCAAAAGCTCGACCGTGGTCAGCAGGCAGATCGAGATGATCACGAGGATCGTGGCCACCGCCAGGATGGTCGGGCTGATTTGTTCGCGCAGACCGGTGAACATCTGCCATGGCAGCGTTTTCTGACCGGCGGAGCCGACAAACAATACCACGACGACCTCGTCAAACGACGTGATGAAGGCGAACAGCCCGCCCGAAATCACCCCCGGCAGAATAAGCGGCATCTGAACCCGAAAGAATGTCGTGACAGGATTGGCGCCCATGTTGGCCGCGGCCCGTGTCAGCGACCGGTCAAAGCCGACCAGTGTCGCCGTGACCGTGATGATGACAAACGGAATGCCAAGCGCGGCATGCGCCAACACCACGCCCAGGTACGTGCCTTGCAGGCCGATCCTGCTATAGAAGAAGTACATGCCGGCAGCGGAAATGATGAGCGGCACGATCATCGGAGAGATGAGCACCGCCATGATGGCACGGCGGAATGGTACATGCGGTTGGCTTAGGCCGATCGCGGCAAGCGTGCCGAAGCTGACCGACAAAAGCGTCGCCACGGGCGCGATCATCACCGAATTGCGCAGAGCGTTCTGCCAATCGGAACTGCTGAAGAAGTCGCGGTAGTGCTTGAGCGAATACCCTGCCGGATCGAAACGCAGCATTTCCGGAGTGAAGGTAAAGAAATTTTCGGCGTTGAAGCTGAGCGGCATGACCACGAGGATCGGTGTGATCAGGAACACCAGGATCGCACCGCAGATCACCCGGAACGTGAAATGCCACAAGACCTGCATCGGTGTGAGGTATGGTGGAACCTTGGCGCGGTATCGGCCCTCGTAAAGCCAAAAGCTGAACCAGGCGAACAGCCAGCCAAATATTCCGCCGATCACCATGGCGGGCAAACCGCCGAGGAAATAGCCGACCACCGCCAACAGAACGACCGTGCCCCAGCGGCTTGGGGTTTCGGACTTGATGATCTGCGTCAGCACATAGGCCAGCGCGCCCATAGCGATGGCTCCGACGACGATGCCCAGCAGGCCGCTGCCCTGCGCGGTGCCGACAAACAGGCCGGCAAAGGCCCCCGCCGCGGCCACGACGGGCACATAGAAGGAGACGGGTGTGCGGGAGATAGGTGTCAGTGCGGCCATGATCTTTACCCCAGTTTCACGTTATCGATGCCGACGATCTTGTCATAGGCCCAGTAGAGCCCAAGTACGACGGCAAGCAGGATTGTCCCAAGCGCGGCGGCCAGTCCCCAGTTCAGCGAACTGGAGATATGATAGGCAATCCGGTTGGAAATGAATGTGCCCGTCGTACCACCCACGATTTCAGGCGTGATGTAGTAACCGATGGACAGGATGAACACGAGAATCGACCCGGCGCCGATGCCCGGAACGGACTGCGGGAAATAGACCCGCCAGAAGGCTGTCCAGTTCGTGGCGCCCAGTGATTTGGCGGCCCGCAGATAGGTCGGCGGTATCGTCTGCATCACCGAATAAAGCGGCAGGATCATGAAGGGCAGCAGAATATGCGTCATCGCGATGATCGTGCCGGTCTGATTGTTGATCAGCGCAAGCCGGCTGTCGTCGGCCACCACGCCGAGCCAGACAAGCGTGTCGTTGATCACGCCCTGCTGTTGCAGCATTACCTTCCACGCAGAGGTGCGCACCAGCAGCGATGTCCAGAACGGCAGTAGCACGAGGATCATCAGAAGGTTGGCCGTGCGCGCGGGCAGGTTGGCCAGGATCCAGCCGACCGGATACCCAAGCAGGATGCAACTGCCGGTGATCATCAGCGACATGAACATCGTACGCATGAAGAGCGTGCCATAGATGCGTTCGTTTTCATCGCGCAACGCCGGGCCGTCCGGTGTCTTTTGCATGTCCACGGCGTTCAGGAAGTAACCGGAGGTGTATTTCGGGCTGTACATCTGGATCGTCTGCCAGACGTCCATGCTGCTCCAGTCCTTGTCGATGTCTTCGAAGGCGGCGGCAAAATCGACAGTCTCGAACTCCGAGACCGCTGCGGCGGCGGCCTGCAGCTTGTCGGCGCCAAAGCCGGAATAGTTGGCGATCTGCGCGGCGTTGGGACCGGTCAGATCATCGTAGAGCGCGGAATAAACCACGGCCCACGGGTCTTCGGTATAAAGGTTGTCCTCGTCTTCGACCTGCACGAAATTCGCGAAGATCTCGTATTTCGCTGCTGTTTCCGGCAGCAGTTCCGCGATGTCGTCGCGCAGCTCGAAGCGGGGCTGGCGGTCGCCGGAGTCTTCGTTCCAGGCGGCATGATCGGCGAGCCAGTCGTCCGACCCCATCATTTGATTCCAGTTTTCGCCCTTTTCCCAGAATTCATCGAGGTCTTCGAACTGGTCCTGGTAGACTTCGCCCATATCCTCGACTTTGCGGCCGGATTTGCGAAACAGCGATGATACGCCCGTCAGCTCATAGTTCAGGCGCGACCCAAGGCGCGTGTGCTCCTTGCGTTCCTGCGCAATGAAAATGTCTTCGTAGAGCGCCTTGTAGACCGGAGCCTCGGGCAAGGCACCCGCATCGGCATCCCAATCCCCCAACAAGTCGGTGGTGCGCGGCAGCGTTTCCGACACGATCTGGTTTTCCACCGAGCGGAACAGCATGTCAGCGATCGGCGCGATAAAGGTGAGCAGGACAAAGATCAGTAGCGGTGCAACCAGCATCAGCGCCCGCAATTTCTGGCGGCGAAGGGCGCGATTCAGACTGCGCTTGAGCGGTGTGCCGTCCGCGGCGAGCACCGGTCCTGCCTTCTTGCTGTCGGCAAGCCGCGCGGCGTCGTCGGGTGTCGGTGCCTGATTGGCTGTCGTGGCGTCGGTTACATCGCTCATGTCGCCCCCATCGGGTTTGGAGAGAAGGAAGGTAAAGGGAAAAACGAATAAGGGGTGGAAGGGGCCGCGATGGGCCCCTTCCGAAAGCTTAGCGGCTTATTGTGCCAGCCACGCCTGGAATTTCGCGTCGATGTCGTCGCGATAGTCGGCCCAGAACTCGTAGTTGTAGAGGAACGTGTTCTTGGCGTTTTCGGGATCGGTCGGCATATGGGGTGCCATCTCGATGCCCAGTTCGGCGTGCTTGCCCACCAGCGGTGCCGAGGACTTGCGCGCCGGACCGTAGCTGATGTATTTCGCCTGGTCCGCCAGACGCTGCGTGTCGGTGGCGAACTTGATGTAGTCAAGTGCACGCGCCTTGCGCTCGTCGCTCAGGCCGGCGGGAATAATCCAACCGTCAAGGTCGAACACCTGCGCGTCCCACAGCATGCCGACGGGCTGGTCCTGCTCTTCGATGAGCGAGAACAGGCGACCGTTGTAGGTCGAACCCATGACGATTTCACCGTCAGCCAGAAGCTGGGGCGTGTCGGCGCCCGCGGACCACCAGATCACATCGTCCTTGATGGTGTCGAGCTTGTCCAAGGCCTGCTGCTGACCTTCTTCGGTCTCCAGCACGTCATAGACGTCTTCCTTGGCCACACCGTCACAGAGCAGCGCCCATTCCATGTTGTTAATCGGACGCTTTTCCAGCGCGCGCTTGCCCGGATAGGTTTCGGTGTCGAACACGGCGCAGACGGATGTCGGCGGTGTGTCACCCACCATGTCGGTGCGATAGCCGAAGGTCGTGGAGTACACGATCTGCGGAATGAAGCAGTCGCTGACCAGCAGGTCGCCGAAGTCATCCTCGGCGGAGGTGCCGTCGGGGGCGTCTGCCAGCATCTCGTCAGGGTCGATTTCCATCGCCAGGCCTTCGTCGCACAGGCGGATGGCATCGGATGCGACAACGTCGACGACGTCCCATGTCACATTGCCCGCTTCGTTCATCGCGCGCAGTTTCGCAACCGCTTCGGCAGAGGATTCGTCGTTGATGATCTCAACGCCGGTCATTTCCATGTAGGGGTTGTGATACGCCTGCTGCTGCGAATTGGAGTAGGCGCCGCCCCAGCTGACGATCGTCATTTCGTTTGCCATGTGAGCTTCGGCCGAGGCCATGCTCGCCACGGCGGTCAGGGCCGTTGATGCAAGTATAGTCTTCGTGAGTTTCATTATGGATAGTCTCCCATTTGTTACCCGTTTGAGTCGTGAGGTTGCGATGACGGGCTTCTTCACAGCCTCTTGGAACATCGCGCGCCCCGGTTGGGGACGCTGCGACACTGCGCGCGCGGCTCTGACGACCAGCGTCAGGCGTCCAGCGCGCGGCAATCGTCCGGCAGCCAACCAATGTCGATTTGCTGACCGGGTTTCAGGCGCACCTGATCGGGTGCGTTTCTGGTCTTGATGACGAAATCGTCCTTTCCGGCAACCCGCAGGCGCGTGCGAAAGATATCGCCCATATAGATGAATTCGAGAACCTCGGCCTTCAGCGTATGCGCATCCGGGCTGAGACGTTCCTTGTTGTATTCAACGCGTTCAGGGCGGATCGACACGCGGGTGCGCTCCCCGGCCTTGCTCACGTTGATCGGCTTGGCGTCGATCAGCGCGCCACCGTCAAGTTCAACCACGGCATAACCGCCCTTGATTTCCTTGACCACGCCCTCAAGCGTGTTGTTTTCGCCGATGAACTGCGCCACGAAGCTGTTTTCGGGCTCTTCATACAACTTGTCTGGCGGCGCCAGCTGCTGAATGCGGCCATCGTCGAACACCGCAACACGGTCCGACATGGTCAACGCCTCTGTCTGGTCGTGCGTCACGTAAACGACGGTGATGCCCAGCTCGTGTGCGAGGTTGGTGATCTCGAACTGCAGGGTTTCGCGCAGCTGCTTGTCGAGCGCGCCCAGCGGTTCGTCCATCAGCACCAGTTCGGGTTCGAACACCAGCGCACGTGCGAGGGCGATACGCTGCTGCTGTCCACCCGACAATTGCGCGGGGCGACGCCCGGCAAAGCTGCCCATCTGCACCCGGTCGAGCGCCGTCTTGATCTTGTCCTCGCGATCGGATTTTCCGATTTTGCGGACTTCCAGCGGAAAGGACAGGTTTTCCGCCACCGTCATGTGCGGAAACAAGGCGTAGTTCTGGAACACCATTCCGATCCCGCGCTTGTGGGGCGGAATGTCGTTGATCGATTTCCCGTCCAGGCGAATGTCGCCATGGGTAGCGGTCTCGAACCCGGCCAGCATCATCAGGCAAGTCGTCTTGCCCGAGCCGGACGGTCCAAGCATGGTGAGAAACTCACCCTTGGGCATCGAGAGGTTCAGATCTTTGACGACAAGGTTTTCGCCGTCGTAACTTTTCTGCACGCGATCGAATTCGACGAAGGCGTCGTTGGATGTCGTATCGGCCAAAATTCGGCTCCCCGTTGGACTTGGCGGTTATCCGCACTTGTTGAGTGCAAGCTAACACGAACCGCCGTTGCTGATGCAACCAATTAACTCTCCGATGTTCCAAATCCAGTCAAATGCAGGCCAAATACCTAATAAATCAGGATAATCAGTCAATTTTCCTGCTGTTTTTTTGGTCAGACGAGGGTCGCGCCACACGTCATGCCTCAAACAATTTCCTTGTGTGAAGGGCGCGGCTGGCACAGGATTCCTTTTATTTCCGATCAGAAGCGGACCCTGGAATGCCGGCCATTGACTTGCCATTTGACGCGATCGAATACGCCCGCCGGCTGTCGTTGGTCCGCGCGGAAATGGATGCGCGCGGTCTGCACGCGCTGTTCGTGACGGACCCGTCCAACCAGGCGTGGCTGACCGGATACGATGGCTGGTCTTTCTACGTGCATCAGGGGGTCATCGTCCTGCCGGACGACGATCCGATCTGGTGGGGCAGAAACCAGGACACCAACGGCGCCCTGCGCACCGTCTGGATGGGACAGAACAGTGTCTTTGGCTATGCGGATCACTATGTACAGGCGGTCGATCTGCATCCGATGCAGGATCTTGCGGACAGGCTCAAGGGTCTCGGGCTAGAAACCGGGATGATCGGAGTCGAGACCGACAACTACTATTATTCCGCCAAGGCCCATATCGTTCTGGCCGGGTCGCTGCCCGGCGTGCAGCTGGTCGATGCGACGGCCTTGGTCAACTGGCAGCGCTGCATCAAGTCCGCGCCGGAGCTGGCCTATATGCGCAATGCCGCGAAGATCTCGGAGCGGATCATCGACGGGCTGCTGGAGCGGGTGGAACCGGGCGTGCCCAAGAACGAAATCGTGGCGGAGATCTACCGCGATGCGCTGCGCGGGGTTGAAGGTGTCTGGGGCGATTATCCGGCGATCGTGCCGCTGTTGCCGTCGGGCGCGGACGCCGCCGCACCGCACCTGACCTGGGACGGGCGGCCCTTTGCCAGCGGAGAGGCCACGTTTTTCGAAATTTCGGGCTGCTATCGCCGCTACCATGCGCCGTTGTGCCGAACGCTGTTTCTGGGCGAGCCGCCGGATTTCCTGAAACGCGCCGAGGCGGCGCTGGTCGAAGGATTGGAGGCGGGGCTGGACAAGGCGCGCGCGGGCAATCGCGCCTGCGACGTGGCAAATGCGCTGGCCGCCCCGCTGGAGAGGGCGGGCATCGAACGCGGGGCGCGCTGCGGCTATCCGATCGGGCTGAGCTATCCGCCCGATTGGGGCGAGCGGACGATTTCCCTGCGTGCGGAGGATGAAAGCGTGCTGGAGCCCGATATGACGTTTCATTTCATGCCCGGCCTGTGGATGCAGGATTGGGGGTTGGAAATAACCGAAAGCATCCGCATACGCGCCGATGGACCCGCAGAGACATTCTGCAACCGTCCCCGCCAGATGTTCGTCAAGCCGTGACCGCGCTGGAGGACACGGTCGACCTGCTGGATCGTCTCGTGTCCTACCCGACGATTTCAACTGACAGCAACGTCGACATGATCGGCGATCTGGCCGAATATCTGGCCGGTCTGGGCGCGCGGGGCGAGGTTTTTGCCGACGAGAGCGGCACCAAGGCCAACCTGTTCGCGACGCTGGGGCCGGAGGGGCCGGGAGGCATACTGCTGTCGGGGCATTCCGATGTCGTTCCGGTCGCCGATCAGGACTGGACCAGCGAGCCTTTCGTGCTGCGCCGCGAGGGGGACAAGCTTTTCGGGCGCGGCACCTGTGACATGAAGGGATTCATCGCCGCCAGCCTGGTGATGGCGCGGCGCTATGCGGATCTGTCGCTGACCCGCCCGGTGCATTTCGCCTTTACCCATGACGAGGAAACCGGCTGCATCGGGGCACGGGCGTTGGTGCCCGAACTCAAGGCGCGCGGACTGCGCCCCGACATTGCCATCATCGGTGAACCGACGGAAATGCGCGTGATCGAAGGGCACAAGGGCTGTTGTGAATACACCACGCAGTTCAGCGGTCTGGAAGGGCACGGGTCGGACCCGGATGCGGGCGTGAATGCCGTGGAATATGCCGTGCGTTATGTTGGCCGGTTGCTCACGTTGCGCGCGGAATTGATCGCGCGGGCGCCATCGGGCAGCCGATTTCGCCCGGCGCATACCACGTTGAACATCAGGCGCATCGCCGGTGGTGTGGCGCATAACGTGATTGCCGGCCGCGCCGAGGTCGATTGGGAAATGCGCCCAGTACAGCAAATCGACATCGATTTCGTCAAGACCACGCTCGCCGCCTATATCGAGACCGAATTGCTGCCCGCGATGCGCGCGGTCCATCCCGCCGCCGACATCTCCACGCAAACCCTGGGCGAGGTGACGGGCCTTGAGCCGATGGCCGAAAATGCCGCGCGCGATCTTGTGGCGGATCTGACCGGGGCCAACAGCGCGGACGTGGTGCCCTTTGGCACCGAAGCGGGCCTGTTCCAGGAGATGGGGATGGATGTGGTCGTCTGCGGTCCGGGATCGATCGCGCAGGCGCACAAGGCGGATGAGTTCGTCAGCCTCGACCAGTTGCAGCAGTGCCTGACGATGCTTGACCGTCTGGGCGGGCGGCTGGTCTGAGGCAGGCCCGGAGGCCTGCCCCGGCACCCGTTATCCCAGCGGGGAGGGTGCGTCGTGCTGATCCGCGGGCTTCAGAAGATCGCCGTCTTTCAGCGCGGCGTAGGTTTCATCCAAAGCGGTTTTCGCACGGGACATGAACACGTCGATTTCCTCGGGCGTGATGACCAGGGGCGGTGAAATGATCATGCGGTCGCCGACGTGGCGCATCACGAGGTTGTTGGCAAAGCACCGCTCGCGGCACATGAACCCGGCGGTTCCCGTCTGCCCGGCGAACTTGGCGCGCGTCGCCTTGTGAGGCGTCAGCGGCAGCGACGCCATCAGCCCCTTGATGTTCACGCCGCCAACCAGCGGATGATCGGCGAGTTTTTCCAAGCCGGCCCTGAGCGCGGGGCCCGAGACGTTGCGCACGTGGTCGAGTACGTTTTCCTCCTGCAGTATCCGCAGGTTTTCAAGCGCCACAGCGGCGGCAACAGGGTGACCGGAATAGGTGTAGCCGTGGTTGAATTCGCAGGCGTTGATGACCTCGGCCACCTCGTCGCATACGATTGACCCGCCGATGGGCTGATAGCCCGAGCTGAGGCCCTTGGCGATGGTCATGATATGCGGGCGGATGCCCACCGTGGTGCTGCCGAACCAGTTGCCGGTGCGGCCAAAACCGCAGATGACCTCGTCCGCGATCAGCAAGATGCCGTATTTGTCGACGATGCGCTGAATTTCCGGCCAATAGGTATCGGGGGCCACGATCACGCCGCCCGCGCCCTGCACCGGCTCCGCGATAAAGGCGGCAACGTTGTCCGCGCCCAGCTCCAGGATCTTCGCTTCAAGCTCCTGCGCGCGGGCAAGGCCGAAATCCTCGGGCGTCATATCGCCGCCTTCGGCCCACCAGTCAGGCTGGTTGATGTGATGGATGCCGGGGATGGGCAGGCCACCCTGTTCATGCATGTAGGTCATGCCGCCCAACGATCCCGACCCCATGGACGACCCGTGATAGGCGTTCTTGCGGCTGATCACATGCGACCGCTGCGGCTGGCCCTTTTCGGCCCAGTAGGTGCGGACCATGCGCAGGTTGGTATCGTTCGCCTCTGACCCCGATCCGGCAAAGAACACGTGGTTCAACCCTTCGGGCGCCAGTTTTGCCAGCTCCGACGCCAGCGCGATGGCGGGCACATGGCTTGTCATGAAGAAGGTGTTGTAGAACGGCAGTTCCATCATCTGCCGCGATGCGACCTCGGCCATTTCGGGGCGGCCATAGCCGATGTTGACGCACCAAAGACCCGCCATGCCGTCAAGGATCTCGTTGCCCTCGCTGTCGGTCAGGTACACGCCCTTGGCCCGCGTGATGATGCGCGCGCCCTTGGCGCTCAGCTCGTCGTTCGTGGTGAAGGGGTGCATGTGGTGCGCCGCGTCCAGCGCCTGAAGCTCTGCCGTGGGCATGTGATTGGTGATCGAGGTCATGAGATACCTTTCAGGATCGGTAAAAGTCGGGGCACTGGGCCATTCAGGTCAGGATATGATCAAATTATCCGCTGTCAATCGAATCGCATCGCCGCTGCGGAGGGGTCCAGCGCGGCAAGAATCTGTCGCATCCCCTGACTGACGTCCTCGGCCACGGCAAGCGCAGCGGCTTGCGGATCGCGGTCGATCAGCGCGGTCATCAGATCGGCGTGTTTGTCCGGCAGGTTCTGCGTGCCATACCGCCCGCAGACCACCCGCAGCGACGGCCCGAAGCGCAGCCAGAGCCGGTCTACCGTAGCCGCCAGAATGGGCGCTTCTGCGCTGGCGTAGAGGATGGTGTGAAAGCGGTAGTTATGGGTCAGATACCCCGGAATATCGCCGCGATCTATGGCGATGTTCAGGGCGTCGTCCTGATCGCGCAAGAGGCCAAGCGCATCGCCGTCAATACGTTTCGCGGCCAGTCGCGCAAGCTGCGGCTCAAGCGTTTGTCGCATGAATTCAAGTTGTTCGATGCAGCCTGGTGTAAGCACGGGAACGCTGACGCGACGATTGCCCTGCATGGTCAGCGCCCCATCGGAAATCAGCCGACGGATCGCTTCGCGCACCGGCGTCATGCCGGCGCCCATTTCTTGCGTGAGCCCCTGGATGGTGACAGCCTGACCGGGCACCAGATCACCAAAGAGCATCCGCGTGCGCAACTGCTCATAGACCGACTGATGGGCGGGAAGTTTGCCGCCTTCAATCGGGTCGTCCGGTGCTGGATTTCTGAGCATTTGCATCGCGTCTCCCTTGGATTCCGTGGCATTGGCGCGACCGGTGCGGTCGGTCCCTTGCGTGTGGCCCCGGTGCGTGAAACCATAAATCATCTTGCCGAAAGAGGCAAAACTTGATCAAATTCGTTCAGACCGGAAAAATCCGGCTACCACCTACCGGGAGACACACATGAAATACCTTATGCTGAGCAGCGCCGCTGCCGTGCTGATCGCAAGCCAGGCCACCGCCGAGGAAGTGCGGGTCTATAACTGGTCCGACTATATCGACGAAAGTCTGCTGGAGAAGTTCGAGGCCGAAACCGGCATCGACCTTGTCTATGACGTCTTTGACAGCAACGAAGTGCTGGAGACCAAGATGCTGGCCGGTGGGTCGGGCTATGACGTGGTCGTGCCGTCGGGCACCTTCCTGCAGCGCCAGATCACCGCGGGCGCATTTCAAAAGCTCGACCGCGACAAGCTGCCCAACATGGACAACATGTGGGATGTCGTGACATCGCGCACGGAGCAGTATGACCCCGAAAACGCCTATTCGATCAATTACATGTGGGGAACCACGGGCATTGGCGTGAACGTCGGCAAGGTACAGGAGATCCTTGGCGAGGATGCCCCGATCGACAGTTGGAGCCTGGTGTTCGATCCGGCAAACATGGAAAAGCTGGCGGAATGCGGCGTGCATTTCCTCGACGCGCCGGCAGAGATGATTCCCGCCGCGCTGAATTACATCGGCGAAGACCCCGACAGCCACGATCCGGACGTGATCGCCAAGGCGGAAGGCGTGTTCATGCCGGTCCGTCCCTATATCCAGAAATTCCACAGCTCGGAATACATCAACGCGCTGGCCAATGGCGACATCTGTGTCGCGGTGGGTTGGTCCGGTGACATCCTGCAGGCACGCGACCGCGCGGCCGAGGCCGACAACGGGGTCGAGATTGCCTATAACGCGCCGAACGAGGGTGCGCAGATGTGGTTCGACCAGATGGCGATTCCGGTGGATGCGCCCAACCCCGAGGCCGCGCATGTCTTTTTGAACTTCATCATGGATGCGCAGAACATGGCGGCGGCATCGAACTACGTCTATTACGCCAACGGCAACAAGGCGAGCCAGGAATACCTGGTCGAGGACGTGATCGGCGATCCGGCAATCTATCCCAGCGAGGCGACGCTGGAAAACCTGTTCACCACCACGCCCTATCCGCAAAAGGTTCAGCGGGTCGTGACCCGGCTCTGGACCAAGATCAAATCGGGAACCTGATCTGCGCGACGGTACAAAGGCGAGACCGCTTCGGTCTCGCCTTTTTTCGGTTTCCCGTCTTGGGGCGAAGTAAGGACTTATCGTGAACCAGACCGTTTTTGCGCCTTGGGACGACCCCAAGGAAAAACCGCTGATCCGCTTCAAGGGCGTGACCAAGCGATTTGGCGATTTCACGGCCATCGACGATCTGACGCTCGATATCTATGAGCGCGAATTCTTTGCCCTGCTCGGGCCGTCCGGCTGTGGCAAGACGACGATGATGCGCATGCTGGCGGGGTTTGAAAACCCGACCGAAGGCGTGATCGAACTGTCGGGCCAGAACATCGTGCCGGTACCGCCCAACAAGCGGGCGGTGAACATGATGTTCCAGTCCTATGCGCTGTTTCCGCATCTGACGGTCTATGACAATATCGCCTTCGGCCTGCGCCGGGGCGACATGCCGAAACATGACATCGCCGACCGCGTGGACGAGATGCTCAAGCTGACGCGGCTTGAGAAATTCGCCGCACGCAAGCCGCATCAGATTTCCGGAGGCCAGCGCCAGCGGGTCGCCCTTGCGCGCAGCCTGGCCAAGGCGCCCAAGCTGTTGCTGCTGGACGAACCGCTGGGTGCGCTGGATGCGAAATTGCGGCAGGCGACGCAGTTCGAATTGGTGGATATCCAGGAAAAGACCGGGACGACGTTCGTCATCGTGACTCATGACCAGGAAGAAGCGATGACCGTCGCGTCCCGCGTGGCCGTGATGGACGAAGGGCGCATCATGCAGGTGGCGACGCCCGAAAAGATCTATGAAGCGCCCAATTCATCCTATGTCGCGGATTTTATCGGCGACGTGAATATCCTGACCGGAACGGTCAAACCCGCAGGTGAAGGCCTTTACCAGGTTCACTGGTCCGAGGGGCGCGAACCCAACATCGCCGCCAGCGACAAGAATTTCAGCGAGGGGCAGACCTGCCATCTGGCGGTGCGCCCGGAAAAGATCGCGATTTCGGCGGATCGGCCCGCCGACGCGGACAACGCGCTTCAGGGCAAGGTGCTGGACATCGCGTATCTGGGCAATCTCAGCACCTATCACGTTGAATTGCAAAGCGGTAAGGTGATCAAGGCACAGACCGCCAACACCCGCCGCGTGTCGCGTCGCAGCTTTACCTGGGAAGATCCGGTTTGGGTCAGCTGGACCGCCACCGCCGGTGTGCTGCTCGACCGATGAAGCGCGCGGCCCTCATAGCGCTGCCTTACCTCTGGCTGCTGGCGCTGTTTCTGGTGCCCTTCCTCATCGTGCTGAAAATCTCGCTCTCGGATACCGATCTTGCGATTCCGCCCTATACGCCGACGCTTGACCAGGGGTTGCGCGCTTTCATCGACGGGCTCGACTTCGAGAATTTCGCCTTCCTCGCGTCGGATGATCTTTACTGGAAAGCATATCTGAGCAGCCTGCGCATTGCCGCGATCTCTACCGTGCTGACCTTGATGGTGGGCTATCCGGTGGCCTATGCGATGGCCCGCGCGCCGGAAGAATGGCGCGCCACGCTGATGATGCTGGTGATCCTGCCGTTCTGGACCAGTTTTCTCATTCGTGTCTATGCTTGGATGGGTATTCTCAGCGGTGAGGGGTTTCTCAATCAGTTTCTGCTGTGGACCGGCGTGATCGCCGAACCGCTGACGATCCTGAATACCACAACGGCGGTCTATATCGGCATCGTCTATACCTACGTGCCGTTCATGATCCTGCCCATCTATGCGGCGCTTGATCGACTGGACGCGTCGCTTATCGAGGCGGCAGAAGACCTTGGCTGCTCGCGGCTCAAGGCGTTCTGGCTGGTGACGGTGCCGCTGTCCAAGAATGGCATCATTGCGGGATCTTTCCTCGTGTTCATCCCCGCGCTGGGTGAATTCGTGATCCCGTCGCTTCTGGGTGGATCGAAAACGCTTATGATTGGCAAGGTCCTGTGGGAGGAGTTCTTTAACAATCGCGACTGGCCGGTGGCAAGCGCCGTCGCGGTGATCCTGCTGCTGATCCTGATCGTCCCCATCATCCTGTTCCAGCGCAACCAGCAGCGTCAGTCGGAGGCAGATCAATGACCAAGATGAGCTGGTTCAACGTCACCTCGATCACACTGGGCTTTGCGTTCCTGTATCTGCCGATGGTCATTTTGGTGATCTACAGCTTCAACGCGTCGCAACTGGTCACCGTCTGGGCGGGCTTCTCGACCAAATGGTACGCCGAGCTATTGCAGAACGAGGCGTTTCTGGACGCGGCTTGGGTCACGTTGCAGGTTGCGGTGATGTCGTCGACCATCGCGACGCTGCTGGGCACGATGGCCGCCTATGTTCTTGTCCGCAGCGGGCGATTCTGGGGCCGGACGCTCTTTTCCGGCATGATTTATGCGCCGCTGGTGATGCCGGAGGTGATTACCGGCCTGTCGCTGCTGCTGCTGTTCATCGGCATCGGTCTCGACCGGGGGGTTCTGACGATCGTGCTGGCGCATACGACTTTTTCGATGTGCTATGTTTCGGTCGTGGTGTCGTCGCGGCTGATGACCTTTGATCAATCATTGGAAGAAGCCGCGCTTGATCTGGGATGTTCGAGCTTTGACGCCTTTCGCCTCGTCACCCTGCCGATCATTGCACCTGCGGTAATCTCGGGGTGGCTGCTGGCCTTCACCCTGTCGCTTGACGATCTGGTGATCGCGTCCTTTACGGCGGGGCCGTCGGCCACGACGCTGCCGATCAAGATCTTCTCGGCCGTGCGGTTGGGCGTCTCGCCCGAGATCAACGCGCTGTCGACGATCATGATCGCGATCGTGGCGGTGGGCGTGATCAGCGCCTCTTTGGTCTCAAAGCGCAACAGCCTGCGGATTCAGCGCGACGAACAGGCCGCCGCGCGCGCCGCATGAGGCGCATCTTTTCCGAGTACGCCTATGGCGCTGGTCCCCGGTCGGGGTGTTGGTGGGACGAAACCTGCGATCTGCCGAAAGGCGCGGCCCTGCAGGGTGCGCATCGCGCCGATGTCGCGATCGTCGGGGCGGGGTTCACCGGCCTGTCGGCGGCATTGCATCTGGCACAGGCGGGCGCGCGCGTCGCGGTGGTCGAGGCGCAGGCGCCCGGTTGGGGTGCATCGGGGCGAAACGGCGGGTTTTGTTGCCTGGGCGGTGGAATGCTGAGCGATGACGCGCTCGACCGCCGCGTCGGGCGCGCGGGCCGGCTGGAGTATCGCCAGGCAGAGCAGGCGGCCGTGACGCTGGTCGGAGATCTGATCGACACGCATCGCATCGAAGCGGACCGCCATTCGAACGGTGAAACCACGCTGGCGCATCGTCCGTCGGATATGGACGACCTGGAAAGGCATGCCGCAACCGTCACGGAAAACTACGGTATCACGCCGACGCTGATCGCGGCGCGCGATCTGCGCGACCAGGGGATGGCGGGCCCGTTTCACGGGGCACTGACCGTCCCCGTCGGTTTTGGCCTGAACCCGCGCAAATATCTGTCCGGCCTGCTGAGCGCCGCCACTGCCGCAGGCGCGCAGATTCATCAGCACAGCCCGGTGCGCGGCCTGGTCCGGGTCGGGCGGCACCATGCCGTGCAAACCGACGGCGGAACGGTGGCCGCCGATCAGGTCGTGATTGCGACCAACGGGTATTCGAGCGAAGATCTGCCGGATTGGCTGGCGGGTCGGTACATGCCGGGGCAGTCCAACGTGATGGTGACCCGACCGCTGAGCGAGGCGGAGGTCTCGGCCTCCGGGTGGTCGAGTGCTCAGATGGCCTATGACACGCGGCATCTGCTGCATTATTTCCGTCTGATGCCGGACCGGAGGTTCCTGTTCGGGATGCGCGGCGGTTTGATGACCGGACCGTCGGCAGAACGGCGGGCGCGGGCGCGCATCCGCCGCGATTTCGATGCCATGTTTCCCGCTTGGGCGCATGTCGACGTGCACCATAACTGGTCCGGCATGGTCTGCCTTGCGCGCGACAGGCTGCCCTTTGTCGGGGCCGTGCCGGATGCGCCGGGCCTGTGGGCCGGCCTGTGCTATCATGGCAACGGCGTTGCAATGGGGACATACAGCGGCGCAATCCTGGCGGATCTGGCGCAAGGCAAGACCCCGATGAGACCTTATCCCGCAGCTATGCAAAGGCCCCTGACGCGCTTTCCGTTGGGGCGCGCGCGGCGGGCGATCATGCCGCTGGTCTATGCGGGTTTGACGCTGGCTGACCGTTGACCGTCAATACCCCGCGCCGCGCAGCGCGCTGATTTCGCTGGCGCGAACCGGGCTGCCGCCGGCCAGGATCAACAGGGTGTCGCCATCTGTTTTCCGGGCCTCGGTCACCGTTGCATATGTGTCTGCCGCAGTCGTGGCGATCACGTCGCCATTGGCGTGGCTTTCGACCGCAAAGCTATAGCGCCCTGAGGGTATCGGCGTGCCATCACCCCTCAAACCTGTCCAGTCAACAGGCTCGGACGAGACGGCGATTTGCTGGCGGTGCACATCCGCGCCAGCGGCGTCGCGCACAACCAGAAAGGCGGCGTCGGCGGTGCGCGAGGGTTCCGGCAGAACCGTGATCGGGGCACCGTCGAACTGCACCGGGGCACTCGTGCGCGCCTCCATCCCAATCCAGCTTGCCATCTGCGCCATGTTCCCGGCGCCAAGCTGCGCGGTCAGCGCGGTCAGAAGGTCGTTGGACAGAACCTGCTGCTCGACCATGGAAAACTGCGCCAATTGCGCGGCGTACTCGGACGAATCAATCGGTTCCAACGGATCCTGGTATTTCGCCTGGGCGGTCAGCATCTGCAAAAATGTCTCGAAGTCCGAAGAGAGCACGGCTTCGGCCTGTTGATCCTTGGTGCCAGCGGCGGGGAGGGTCGGCGCAAGTGTGGCAGAATACGCGGAAAGGGGTGAAATATCCATCGGTATGGTCCTTACAAACGAAGATCGAGCCCATCGGCGGGGCCAAGTGAAAGGGAATGCGCGGCAATGGCGGGCTGAGAGGGCACGTCTTTGTCCCCTTCGGCGCGAGGACCGTCTCGCTCGGGGGTGTCGGGGTCATCACCTCTTTGGCCACCCGCGAAGGAAAACGCGATATTGTCGAATCCTAGGTCCTGAAATTCGCGGTTCAGCTGGTCGATGTGGCGGCGCATCAGATCGAGCGTGTCGGCCCGCTCCGCAACGATGGTCACTGTTATTCCGGCGTCGTGCGTGGCCAGGGTCATGCGCACACGGCCCAGTTCCTCGGGGTTGAGCGTAAGTTCCACGGGACGATCGGGTAGGCGGTGCAAGGCATCCGCCATCTGTCGCGCGACAAGGACCGGTGTCTCGGGTCGTGCGAGAACAGGTAGCGTTGCCGGAGAGGCGTTGGCACGAAGCTCAACGGGCAGGCCGGGATCTGACGATGGGCGCAGGAACTCCGACGGGTCGAAATGGCTTTGATCCACGACGGACAGTCGGTGGTTCGTAACAGCGGTTGCCGGTGTGGCGGAGCGCAGCCCCCCGGCGGCAGACGGCCCAAAAGAAGCGACCGGTGCCGCGGGTATCGCCGCTACCGGTGGCAAATTCGCTGCCGGCATAGACCGGGATCCCCAACCCTCTTCCGAGTCACGCGCGGAGCGCTGGCTGCCTGGCGGTGCGTTGGGCGGTGCAGCGGAGACCGCTGAGGAATCGTCATGCGCCCCGCGAAGTGGATTGCTTTGCGCGACAGGCACATCCGTTCTGGTCGAATTGACAGCATCGAACCGGTGCGGACGAGCCAAAGGGTCGGCGGCTTGCGCCTCGGGGCGGGAAGACCGCGGAATGTCTGCAGAGATGTCGGGTGAGGGCCCGGATCTGCGGACCGTCTGCAACGCTGCCTGGATCGCCTGGCTGACCGGGGCCCCGTGGGTTGCGGCCGTGACGCGTGGGCCGTGGGTTTGTCGGGTGTCGATTGACTCGGCATGCCGCTGCTGGCCCGTCCGGGTCCGGAATCCAGGTTGCTGCGATTCTGCCGCGATAGGCGGCAGCGGGGGTGCTTCTCTCCCGGGCCTTGATCGCACGTCATCGGACATGATTTCGGTGCCCGACCCGCACCCGGGGGGTGATCCGTCTTGTTGATCCGTTTCTATGCCCTTCGGCGACAAGTCACTGGTTTCTTCCGTCTCTTCGGTCTCGATAGATGCGGTCTCTGCCGGGCCCTGCGTCTCGGGCGTGTCGGTGTCGTCGGCCCCGGAGGGTTTATCCGCCTTGGAATGCCGGTCACGACCCGACGCGACCCCTGACCGCAATGTGTCCTCGGATACTGCGTAAGCAGCATCAAAACTCGGGCCGGGGGCCTTTTCCGTGAGCGACCCGGTTTGCGGGCGGTCCGCGTCTGGTCCCCGTGTCAGGGCCGGAAAGGGGAATGGTGTGGCTTGCACGCGCTGTCTCCTCGGATTTCTTCCGCATTTCACGTCACGTATGACCGCCTTTGGTTACTGCATCTTTACCGATTGGGGGCATGGTCGAAAAAAATGAGCTGCAATTGAAGGACCGCACCATGATCCAGATCCCGCCAAACGCGTCGCCGGCGACACCAGCCGCCTTGCGACCCGCCGACACGGACAGTGCGCTTCGCGATGCGGCCCGGTCGCTCGAGGCGACCTTTCTTGCCGAAATGCTGAAATCCGCAGGTTTCGGCGAAGCGCGCGACAGTTTCGGCGGCGGTGCGGGAGAGGATCAGTTCGCATCCTTCATGGTGCAGGAACACGCGACGCAAATCGTCCGTGCGGGCGGTATCGGCCTGGCGGAATCGTTGTACCTGGCCCTGAAGGAGCGGCAAAATGACTGATGACACCTTTGAGACGACATTGGGGGCGCTGAATGATCTGCTCGACGCAGAACGCGCCGCGGTGATCGCAGGTGACCTGGACCAGATCGCGCGCCTGTCGGCCCGCAAGGAAAACCTGATCGACGCTTTGGCGGTGCTGGAGACACTCGATCATGAGGCGTTGGCCCTTGTCAGCGGCAAGGTCGCGCGCAACCAGGTGCTTTTGGACAGGGCGCTGGAAGGTATTCGAAGCGTCGCACGCAGGCTGGACGCGCTGCGACGGGTGCGAATGTCACTGGAGACATACGACGACAGGGGCGCCAAGCGCAGCATCGACATTGTTCATGACACATCCGTGGAAAAGCGCGCCTGACGGGATTTATGTCAAATGCGCGCGACTCGATCGGCGGGGCTTAGCATTGCATTAGGCATTGCATGGTCATGGTGGCGATGCATCCGAGGTCGGATGGCGCATCGTCTGGAACACGGTCGATTGCATTGGTCAGAACGGCACCTTTGCCGGCTTCGCGAAACGCGGGCCCGGCACTAACTGACGCAAAGCGTCTTTGATCAAAGGACTATGTTCATGTCGAGCATTCTTACAAACAACAGCGCGATGGTCGCTCTGCAAACCCTGAAATCCATCAACTCCGATCTGGCCAAGACGCAGACCTCGATCTCGACCGGCAAGGACATTGCCGGGGCCAAGGACAACTCGGCGATCTGGGCCATTTCCAAGGTGATGGAATCCGATGTCAGCGGCTTCAAATCCGTTGCGGGGTCGCTGTCTCTGGGCGAAAGCACGGTGTCGGTCGCCCTGGCCGGGGCCGAGCAGATCACCAATGTTCTGAACGAGATCAAGGAAAAGGTCGTCACGGCCACGGGTGAAAACGTGGACTACACCAAGTTGACCGCGGACGTGACCGAACTGACCGCGCAGGTGACTTCGATCATCAGCGCATCGCAGTTCAACGGGATGAACCTGCTCAATGACGATGGCGTTGACCTGACTGTTCTGTCGTCGATTGATCGCGACAACACCGGGGCGGTCACGGCTTCGAACATCACCGTATCGTCGGTTGATTTCACCACCGGGCTGACGGGCACAACAGGGGTTCTCGATGACATTGACGTGTCTTCGTCGACAGCTGCTGAAACGTCGATTGCCGCGATCGAAGCGCATATCCAGACTGCCGTGGACGGGGCCGCCGCGCTTGGTGCGTCCTCGAAGCGGATCACGGACCAGAGCATGTTCGTGGGCAAGGTGATGGACGCATTCAAATCCGGTATCGGTTCGTTGGTCGATGCGGATATGGAAGCGGCTTCGGCCAGGTTGCAGGCCTTGCAGACCCAGCAGCAGTTGGGTGTTCAGGCACTGTCGATTGCCAACCAGGCGCCGCAGACGATCCTGTCGCTGTTCCGGTAAACTGAACGCCGGGGGCGCGTTTGACCGCGCCCCCGGCATTTCGTCTTCTCGCGAATACTTCCCAGCAAAGGTTTACCTGTGAACGCATTTTCAATGGCTCAGCGCGCCTATGCGCCAACGGCGGCTCCGACGAGAACGGCGCGCAGCGCGGAATATGATGTCATCGCGCGCATCACCTTCCGGCTCAAGCGTGCCGCAGAGTGTAAGGACCACGGCGCACTTGTCGCGGCGCTGCACGAAAACCGGATGCTCTGGACCACATTGGCCGCGGATGTCGCTGATCCTGACAATCTGCTTCCCGCCGAGTTGCGCGCCAAGATTTTCTACCTTGCGGAGTTTACCCATCATCACACCAGCCTGGTTCTGAGGGATCATGTGTCGGCTGTTCCGCTGCTGGAGGTCAACACGGCGATCCTGCGCGGGTTGAAGCAGGAAGGAGCAGGCCAATGACCGGACTGGTCCTCAAGCTGAGCCCGAAGGAACGGATCCTGATCAACGGTGCCGTGATCGAAAATGGTGATCGCCGCAGTCGTTTGTCAATCATGTCGCCAGAAGCGAATATTCTGCGACTGCGGGACGCCATACACCCCGAGGACGCCAAGACCCCCGTGCGGCGCGTCTGTTTCGCAATGCAGCTGGTCCTGTCCGGCGACACCGATCCCAAGGATGCGCATCTGCCATTGCTGCGCCAGGTCGAAGAGTTGAGCCAGGTGTTCACCGATGCGGACAGCCGCGCGCATCTGCTGGAGGCGACCCAGTCGCTGATCGCAGGGCAGCATTACCGTGCGATGAAGGCGTTGCGTGCACTGATGCCGCGCGAAGACCGCCTGATCGCGGCGCGGCCGCAATAATGTTCACACCGGTCATTCCATTCTCCGGACTTGCCGGCTGGCGCTTCTTGCAGCGGACATACGACACGCAGTTCGAAGCGTTGAACACCTCCGCACAACAGCAACGGGCCACCGACTACTTCACCGAGAATATCGCCAAGGTCACCTCGGCGGAAGATCTGGTTTCGGACCGTCGGCTTTTGGAAGTCGCGCTGGGCGCCTTCGGGCTTCAGGATGATATCAACAACCGTTTCTTCATTCAGAAAATCCTCGAAGAAGGCACGGTCGGGGATGACACCCTGGCAAATCGGTTTGCCGATCCGCGCTATGCCGAGCTGTCGCGCGCCTTCGGTTTTGGCGCGAAAGAGCTTACCCAGGTCAGGATCAGCACCTTTGCGCCTGACATCATCGCCAAATACCAGGCGAACAGTTTCGAAATCGCGGCCGGCGCGCAGGATGAAACAATGCGCGTGGCGCTTTATGCGGAACGTGAACTGTCTCAGGTCGCGGCCCTGGATGCCAGCAACGACACCAAGTGGTTTACGGTCATGGGCCAGCCGCCGCTGCGTGCGCTGTTCGAAAAAGCGTTGAACCTGCCCAAGGCCTTCGGTCAGATCGACATTGACCAGCAGCTTACGGTCTTTAAGGAACGGGCGCGCGAGGTGTTCGGATCGGACGATCTGAGCACGTTCAGCGACCCCGCTCAGGTGCAGGATGTGATCACCCAATACATTGCACGCGCGCAGATCGACAGCCTTGGAACCGGCGCGTCATCGACCTCTATCGCGCTGATGCTATTGCAGTCCTGATCGCGCTTTTGGCCGCTTTTTTTTTACCGCAGTTGGATCCGGGCAACGGCCGATCCGCTGTCTAATATCATGTCACATCGCGACCCGACCGCGCCATGCGACCGGCGGTCATCGACCCGCTTTTGGCCCGCCGCAGGATAAGGTCGAGTTGGTTGAAACTGTTGTCGATGTTCTGCGTCTCCATGCGAGCAAGGTAGGCGTCGAGCTCGGGCCAGAGCGCAATCGCCTGATCGACCTCGGGATCGCTGCCCGAGGCATAAAGGCCCGCCCTGATCATTACCGCGTTTCGATCGAAGGCGGAAAGGATGCGCCGCGTCTGTGACAACAGCGCATTTTCGGACGGCGTCGCAGCCGCAGGCAGGCTGCGTGACACTGAGCGCAACACGTCGATGGCCGGAAAGCGCCCGCGCTCGGCGATTTCGCGGTCCATGACCACATGGCCGTCAAGCACGCCGCGCAGGATATCGGCGACCGGTTCGTCCATGTCCGACCCGGCAACGAGAACGCTGAAAACGCCCGTGATGTCGCCCTGCCCGCACCGGCCTGGCCCGGCGCGTTCACACAGCGCCATGATCTGATGCGCGGTTGACGGAGGATACCCGCGCAAAACCGGCGCCTCGCCCGCGGCGACGGCCACTTCGCGGTGCGCCTCGGCGAAACGCGTGATCGAGTCGGCGAGGAACAGAACCGACTTTCCCTGATCGCGAAAATGCTCTGCCACCGCCATCGCGGTCCAGGCACAGCGGCGACGGATCAGCGGCGATTGATCCGACGTCGCGGCGACGACGACCGCACGGCGCAGCCCGTCGGGGCCCAGCACCTCTTCGATGAAGTGACGCAATTCGCGACCGCGTTCACCCACCAGCGCGATCACGACGACGTCGGCCTGCATGTGTTTCGCAAGATGGCCCAGCAGGCTGCTTTTGCCGACGCCAGACCCCGCGAAAAGCCCCATTCGCTGACCTTGAACGATTGGCAGCAGGGTATTCGTCACCGCCATCCCGGTATTCAGCCGCTGTCCCAGCGCCCGTCGGGCAGCAGCGGGGGGAGGGTCCGCGCGCAGCGGGCGTGCCACAGGACCGCGCAGCAAAGGCTTGCCGTCCAAGGGGCGCCCCGACGGGTCGATGACGCGCCCGATCCACGTGTCGGAGGGAGCGATCATTCCGGGCGCCATCAGGGTTGCGCGATCCCCGAGCGCCACACCATCCGGTGCCGCATCGGGCAACAAGACCAGGTGATCGCCGTCCAGTTGCAGGACCTCACCCGTCAGGGGGCCGTCCTGGCGCTGGATACAGGCCAGATCGCCGATGCGCGCCTGGCCGGCGAGGCCCGCGATATGAACGACGCCAGCACCCACCCGCATGACGCGGCCGACGGCGTTGACCGGCGTCAGTGTGGCTATCCCGGCCAGCAGGCCGTCGAGGTGGGGAAGATCGGTCATGGCAATCCTTCTGGTGTCGCTCACCGTTTTTAAAGGAATCACAGTTAAGCCTTGATGAAACCGCACGAGGGAGAAGCCCGGATGTTTGAAAATCTAGATATCTTTAAGATGTCGTCCGCCATGGCCGTTCACGCCGGCCAGAAACAGGCCGTCATTTCGATGAATGTCGCGAACGCGGACACGCCCGGATACCGGTCGCAGGATGTGCCGGGCTTTTCCGCCAGCTATCGCGCCCAGGCCGGGACGGCCGATGCGTCGCAGTTGAGAACGACCCGCGCGCGTCACCTGACCGCATCATCGCAAGGCGCGATGACGATTGCGGTAACGGACCGCAGCGGCGAAGCGTCGCCCGACGGCAACACCGTTTCGCTTGAGACCGAGATGCGCAAATCCATCGACGCCAAACGCCAGCACGACCGCGCCCTCGCCATCTATAAATCCGCGCTGAGCACCCTGCGCAGCAGCCTTGGCCGATAGGACCTGAACCGAATGAGCGATTTTTCGAACGCCCTCAGCGTGTCCGCCAGCGGATTGAAGGCACAGGCGACGCGCCTGCGACACCTGTCAGAGAACATATCGAACGCGGACACACCGGGATATCGCCGCAAGACAGTGGCGTTCGAGACCGCCTTGGGTGCCGGGCGCGGCATCAGCATGGTTGAAACCGGTCCCGTCCGATTGGACAGGTCCGAGTTGGAACAGGTCTTTGATCCGTCGCACCCGATGGCCGACGGTACGGGCCACTATCAAGGCACGAATGTCGATCTGCTGATTGAACTGGCCGACGCGCGCGAGGCGCAGCGCAGCTATGAGGCCAACCTCAAGATGTTCGAGCAGACCCGCAAGATGTCGGGCGGGCTTCTGGACCTCTTGCGGCGATAATCATCCCGAATTTCAACAATGGCGGCGATGCGTTCGCCCCCCCTTCTCTCAAAGGAGATCCAGAATGGATATGCAAGCGGTCAGCGCGATACAGAAATACGCGGCTTCGCGCCCGGCGACGGAACCCGATGCGGGCAAACCTTCGCTTGGCACGGCCTTCGGTGGGTTTGCGATGGATTTCGCCCAAACGCTCGCTCACAGCGAGGCGACCGCCAAGGCATCGATGATAGGCGGAGCCGATCCGCACGCCCTGGTGCAGGCGCTGGCGCAAACCGAACTGGCGGTCGAGGCTGCGGTCACCGTGCGCAACAAGGTCGTCGAGGCATACCAGGAAATTCTGCGGATGCCGGTCTGACATGCTGACTGAAGTCCTGTTTTTCGACACCTTGCGGCAGGGCCTGTGGGTCGCCGTTCTGGTCTCGATTCCCATCCTCACCGCGGCCCTGATCACGGGTGTGTCCATCGGCCTTGTGCAGGCGCTGACCTCGGTTCAGGAAATGACGCTGACATTCGTGCCCAAGCTGGCCGCGATCGTTCTCGTGTTCTGGATGTCTATGGGCTTCATGACTCAGACGCTGGTGTCCTTCTTTCACAACCGCATCATCCCGATGATCATCGGAGGATAAAGCATGGAAAATGCAGGCTATACAACGCTGACCCGACAGTCGGGCCTGATGCGTGAAATGCGCGTCGTGGCCAATAATATCGCCAACGCGGCGACCACTGGCTACCGACAGGAAGGCGTGATCTTCTCTGAATATGTCCAGCGGATCGAAGGCGGGGCATCTTTGTCGATGGGACAGGGCAACGTGCGCAATACCGCCTTCGATCAGGGCGCGCTGACCCAGACCGGCGGCACCTTCGACTTCGCGATCGAGGGCGACGCATTCTTCCTGGTGGAGACGCCCGGCGGTCCGCGCTTGACGCGCGCGGGTGCCTTTTCGCCCAGCGCCAACGGCGATCTCGTTACCTATGATGGATATCGGGTGCTGGATGCAGGCGGCGCACCGGTGTTCGTGCCGCCGGGCGCGACCGACCTGTCGGTCTCCTCTGACGGCACGATCAGCAGCGGCGGTACGCCCCTGGGTCAACTGGGCCTGGTGGAGCCGATCATTCCCGGCGACCTGGTCCGCGAAGATGGCGTGATGTTTCGCTCCGACGCCGGCTACGAGCCTTCGGAGATCGCACGCGTTCTCCAGGGTTCGGTCGAAAATTCGAACGTCAACGCCATTGGCCAGATCGCGCGCATGATCGAAGTGCAGCGTGCCTATGAAATGGGCCAAAGCTTTCTCGAAACCGAAGATGAGCGGGTGCGTCAGGCCCTGAAGGCGTTGAGCCAGTAACCCCCGCCCCATTGCCAAAGGAGGTGCCCCATGCGCGCCCTGAAAATCGCTGCCACCGGAATGAGCGCCCAGCAAATGCGGGTCGAGACGATATCGAACAACCTCGCCAACATGAGCACGACCGGTTACAACGCGCGTCGGGCCGAGTTCGCCGACCTGCATTATCAACAAAAGACCCGCGCGGGCACGGTCAACGCCAACGACGGCACGGTATTGCCAACGGGGGTTCAACTTGGCCTCGGCGTGCGCCCGGCGGCGGTGTCGATGCATCTTGCGCAGGGGTCCTTGTCGGCCACCGGGGCGGACCTGGACGTCGCCATCGACGGCAAGGGCTATCTTGAGGTCACGCTGCCGTCGGGCCAGTCGGCCTATACCCGCGATGGCGCTCTCAAACGCACTGGCGACGGGCTGATCGTCACCTCCGACGGCTACGCGGTCGCGCCCGAAATCGTGATCCCCGCCGATGTGCGCAGCCTGTCGATCAATGCCGCGGGAGAGGTCTATGCCTATTTCGTGGATGCCGCCGAGGCGCAGCTTCTGGGGCAATTCACCTTGGCCGGGTTCACCAATGCCAAGGGGCTGGAGGCGCTAGGCAGCAACCTCTTCTCCGAAACCGAGGCCTCTGGTCCCGCGTTGGTCGCGACCCCCGGCGAAGACGGGCTTGGCACATTGCGGCAAGGCTATCTTGAGGACAGCTCGGTCGATGCCGTGCGCGAAGTGACCGAGTTGATCGAGGCGCAGCGCGGGTACGAGATGAACGCCAAGGTGATTTCGGCGGCGGACCAGATGATGGCCGCCACGACGCAGGTGCGGTGATGCGCTGTGTCGCAATCCTAGTCGCCGTGTGTCTGGGCGGCGTTGCACTGGCCGATACCGTGGTGCCCGCGCGCACGATCCGCGCCGCCGCCATCATCACCGAAATCGATCTGGGGCTTGTGCCGGGGGATACGGCAAATGGGTTTTCGCGGCTGCGCGATGTCGCGGGTCAAGAGGCGCGCCGCGTGCTCTATGCCGGGCGTCCGATCCGTGTGGACGATATCGGCCCGCCGGCGCTGGTCGACCGCAATCAAATTGTCATCCTGCGGTATCAGGGCGGTGGCCTGAGCATCGTCACCGAGGGCCGCGCGCTGGAGCGCGGTGGTCTGGGGGATCGGATCCGGGTGATGAACCTCACATCGCGCAACACGCTGTTCGGCCAGGTCAAGCCCGATGGCAGCGTGCAGATTTTTCAATAAGGACACTCACATGAAGCGTTTTTTCCTCTTGGGGCTGACCGGTCTCGCATTCGCCTCTGGCTGTGCGCGGATCGATCATCTTGGCAAGCCGCCGACCTTTTCCTCGCCCATGACGACGACTGAACACACCGCGATGATGTCGCCGGGCTTGCCCATTCGCATCGAAGAGCAACGGGCCGTCGATCGGGCATCGCTGTGGTCGGGGACGCGGCAGTCGCTTTTGGGGGATCGGCGCGCCGTTCAGCAGGGCGACATCCTGACGGTCGTGATAGAGATCGATGAAAAGGCCGAGATTTCCAACGCCACGGACCGGTCGCGGTCAGGATCGGAAAGCCTCGGTGTGCCGCAACTTTTCGGGCTGCCGCAGCGTCTGGACGAAAAGCTGCCCGAAGGGGCGTCCTCTGCCGATGCGGTGTCGATCAATTCGACCAGCAGCGCGTCGGGCGACGGATCGGTCAAACGCAAGGAAAAGCTGACCCTGCGGGTCGCCGCGACCATTGTCCAGGTCCTTCCCAATGGCGTTCTGTCCATCGCCGGCTCGCAGGAACTGCGGGTGAATTTCGAAATGCGCGAACTGCTGGTCACGGGCTATGTCCGGCCTGAGGACATCTCGCGCCAGAATGAAATTACCTATGACAAGATCGCCCAGGCAAGGGTGTCTTATGGAGGGCGTGGCCAGATCACCGATGTGCAACAACCCCGCATCGGCCAGCAGGTGCTCGATGCCGTGCTGCCATTCTGAGGAGAAGAGTCCATGATCGGAAAAATGTTGCCTGTCGTGCTTGTCTTTCTGGGGTCCGGCGCTGGGGTCGGTGCCGGTATCTTTCTGCGTCCCGACCCCGTGCCTGACGCGGTCGAGGCTGTGCAGAACAGCGAAGATGCCGCCACCACGGTTGCCCAACGCGATCCGTCGCCGGATGAGGAAACCCCGCCGGAAGGGTACGAATACGTGAAGATGAACAACCAGTTCGTCGTACCTGTCGTGCAGGATGAAAAGGTGGCGGCGCTGGTCGTGATGTCCTTGAGCATCGAAGCGCAGGCCGGCCAAAGCGATGCGATTTACCTGCGCGAACCAAAGTTGCGCGATGTGTTTCTGCAAGTCCTGTTCGATCACGCCAATATCGGCGGTTTCGAGGGTGCGTTCACGAACGCCGGCACGCTTGATATCCTGCGCGGCGCGTTGCGCGAGGCGGCGCAAAAGACGATGGGGCAGGGGCTGGTCAATGACGTTTTGATAACGGAAATCGCGCGCCAGGATTATTGACGCTGGTTGATCACTGCGGTTTCGATGGCCCGTTCCAAATTGGTTCGGGCCATTTTCCTGGAGCGTAGTGCTTTCTCCTCGGCAACCAGCCCCTCGGTGACAAGCGTCTTGCCGTACGCCCGCCGCACCTGACGCAGATGGTGTTCCTTTTGCGCAAGCACACGTGCAAGGCTAAGGTTCAACTCGGTTTTGGCGCGGCCGACCCAAGCCTGCCAGATGACGTCGGCACCGATCGCGCGCATTTCCGTGGCATCCTCCGTGCGCGAGCCGCGCAATTGCGCGTCCAATCTGGCCAGTTCGGACCTGAGACGGTTTTCCTCGGCGACCAGTGTCTGGAACGCCAGTTGCGTTTGCAGATACCGTGCGTGGCTGACGCGTCGCAATGCATCCAGATTGCCGCGATGCGTCATCCCCGCCCCTTTGCCCGTTGACGCATTGCCTCGGCAAAGCGGATGGCCGCGGCGACCGCTTGATAGTGGTCCGGCGCGATCTCTTGGCCGATGTCCGTGGTCGCGTGCAATGCGCGCGCAGTTGGGGGGTCGCTGTGGATCGGCACGCCCGCCTCACTCGCAAGGTCGCGGATACGATGCGCGATCTCGTCGACACCCTTGGCAACGCAAACCGGTGCCTCGCCCGGGGCGCGGCTCCACGTCAGGGCAACGGCGTAGTGGGTGGGGTTCACGATGACGACATCGGCCTTTGGAACGTCTGCCATCATTTGTGAATTGACCTTTGCCATCGCGCGTTGGCGCCGTTCTTGCTTGATCTGCGGGTCGCCTTCGGCATCCTTGGTCTCGTCCATGATCTCCTTGCGTGACATGCGGTTTTTCCGCAAATGCTCGAAATGCTGCCAAATCGCGTCGATCCCACCGATGGCACCGGACACGATGACAACGACGAACAGGAAGGCAAGGCAGACCTCCGTCAGCAAGGCAATGGCGATGCGCGGCTCCGAATTCAGCACCGCCACCATCTCGCCCAGACGCGCGTTGATAAAGGCGGCCAGGCAGGCGGAGTAGATGCACAGCTTGGCGAAGCTTTTGAAGAACTCGAACAGGCCACTGCGTCCGAACTTGTTTTTTGCATTGGACAGAATTGAAATGCGCGACGCCTTTGGGCGCAGCTTCGACGGGGCAAAGACCAGCCCCCTCTGTGCGATCAACGCCAGCATGACAGCCAGCGCCGGAACGGCGAAAATCGGAAAAAGCGACCCGGCCGCCGCGCGCATCAATCCGCCGACAGGCGCCCCTGCGGCACCATTGAAAAACAGGGGAGCAAGCTCCGACGAGCGGTCGATCATCACCATCAATGCGGTTCCGAGCGCGGTCAGGCCATGCGCTCCGCTCAGCAGGAACGCGATAAGCAATCCCGCATATCCGGCGGCCGTCAGCAGGTCATTGGATTTCGCGATCTCGCCTTTCTTGCGCGCTTCCTGAAGTTTGTGCGGCGTCGCCTCGAACGGCTTGTCGGTATCGTCGTCCGGCGCGCTCATGGCTGCGGCCCGAACGGGTTGGCCAGAAAGCTGTCAAGCGCGCCAAGCCAGACGGACAGTATCATCGGTGCCGACAGGCACAGCAACAACAACCCGCCCGCGGTGATGACCGGGGCGCCGACAAACGCCACCATCAGTTGCGGCATCGCCTTGTTGATGGCGCCCAGTGCCAAATTGTACAGGACCGAGAGGATGACAAAGGGCGCCGCCAGCGTAAACGCCAGCGAAAATGCGACGCGCACCTGGTTCAGACCCCATTCCGACAGAACCGAGGCATTGACGAAGCGCCCCTGCGGCAACAGATCGTAGGACAGGATCAAAAGTGCCGCCGCCTTGATGTGCAGGCCGGTCATCACCGCAAGCGCAAGCCCGCCGACGATTAGCACGTATCCGATGGCCGGCAACGGCTCCACCGCGGCGCCGCCCAGAAGTTGAGACAGCGACGTGGATTGAGCGGCAATCGCGCCCGCGGTCTGCAGCGCCAGAATGAACAATCGCACCCCTAGGCCCAGTGCAAGCCCGGCAAGCGTTTCCGTCAGAACCATGATCGGCAACGCCGCCGATCCGTTCGGCCCCGGGGTCGCGGCGACCGCCGGTGCCACGATCAGGGTGAACCCGAGCGCTACGATCAGCTTGATCCGGGCGGGCACCGACGTTTCGCCAAACGCGGGAAGCAAGGCAACCATGGCGGTGACGCGCAGGAATACCGCGAACCCGTGCCAGAGCGCATCCTGCGCCAGCGTCGTCAGGTCCGCCAGTGGCGTCATGCCGCGACGACGCCAACAAGCGACGGTCGGGCATCTATTCCGATTTCCTCGAATGACAGCACCGGATTGCTGATCCCCTTGGCCCGCATCACTGTGCGCAGGAACCGCCGACGTCTTGTGTTCGTGACGATCGCCGCGAATATGCCGTTCCGGCTGGCATCCTGAAGCTTGGCTGACATGTTGTCTGCCAGCTGGTTGAAGATGTCCGGCGGCAACGCGATGTCCAGGCCACGATCCGCCTCGACCTGATAGGATGCGAACGTGTCCTCCCATTCCGGTGCCAGTTGGATCAACGGCAGCGTCCCGTCGGGACGGCGCATTTCCGCAACCAACTGAAATCCCAGGCGTTGACGGACGTGTTCGCAGATAGCTTCGGATTGTGCATTCAGACCGCGCGCTTCGGCGGTCGCTTCGAGGATCAGCGGCAGATTCCTGATCGACACCTGCTCATCCAGCAAAAGCCGCAGCACGCTGTGCAACACATCGATCGGCACCTTGTCGGGTATCATTTCATCCAGAAGTTTCCGGTTTGCCTCTGCCCGGACGGGGTTCGATATATTCACCATCTCCGCCAACAATCGCCGCAAAGATTTCAAGGTCAGAAGGCGGCTGAAGTTGCGTTTGACCGTTTCCAGAAGATGCGTGGCGAGGATTTCCGTAGGCGTCACCAGGGTGATCCCGCTCAACGCGGCCTGTTCCTGATCGCGGCTGTTGATCCACCGTGCCGGCGCGCCGTAGACCGGCTCGGTTGTGTCCATGCCACCCGGCATCTGTGTCTCTGTCTCAGGCAGAAGTGCCAGAATTTGATCGGGGTTCAGCTGCGCGCGGGCCTGCTCCACCCCCTGAATGCGGATCACATAGGTGCCCATGGCTAGACCCGGATGATCGGTCAGCCGGATTTCGGGGAGGATCAGACCAAAGACGGACGCCACATGCGTTCGCATATTTGCAATCCGGGCGTCCAGACCGGTGCCCGGATCAAGCACCATGTTTACGAGGTCTGGGGAAAACTCGACGTGAATGTCGTCCAACTCAAGAATATCGCCCAGGGGCTTTTCCTTGGGCAGTATCAAATCGACCTCATCGCCGCTGTCGCTTGTGTCTGTCGTGCGGGCCTTGCCGTGCATGAGGTATGCCGCACCGCCCAGGATCGCCGCGCCGGCCAGAAAGGGAACGGCGGGCAGACCCGGGAACAAGGCGAACAACACCATCAGCACCGCCACGGTGGCAAGGGCCGACGGGTGTTTGCCCAACTGGCTGAATACCGCAAGATCGGTAGCCCCCTGTGCACCGCCGCGCGCCAGCAGCAGGGCGGATGCAATCGAAATGACAACGGCGGGGATCTGCGACACCAATCCATCGCCCACCGTCAAGATGGCATAGGTTTCAAACGCGTCGCCCATCGGCATTCCGTGAACGGCAACTCCCATGACCAGCCCCGCCACGAGGTTGAGAAGCGTGATCAACAACCCCGCAATCGCGTCGCCCTTGACGAATTTCGACGCCCCGTCGAGGGATCCGAAAAAGGTCGTTTCCTGTTGCTCCCTCTCGCGGCGCTCGCGGGCCTGCTCATGTGTGATCGCGCCGGCCGCAATGTCGCTGTCGATCGCCATCTGCTTGCCCGGCATCGCATCCAAGGCAAAGCGCGCGCCGACTTCTGCCATGCGGGTGGCACCCTTGTTGATCACCATGAAATTGACGATCAAAAGCACGCCGAACACGACCAGGCCCAGAAAAACGGAGCCGCCCATCACGAACTGGGCAAAGCCTTCGATCACGTCACCGGCTGCGCCCGTGCCGGTGTGGCCCTGACCGATGATCAGCTTGGTCGATGACACATTCAGCGACAGGCGGAGCATCAGCGAGGCAAGAAGGATCGTGGGAAAGGCCGAGAAATCGAGTGGCCGCTCGATAAACAGCGTGACGGTGAAGATGAGAATCGCCAGCGCAAACGACGCGGCCAGCCCGGTATCGAGAATCCATGCAGGCACCGGCAATATCATCATGACGATCACTGCCATCAAGGCGATGGCAAGCATGATCGTCGGGCTGAACATGGCTTTGAAAGACAGGTTTTGCATGGCCTACCCGCCCAATCCGCTGCCGGACCGTGACAACAGACTGCCTTGACCGGTTGATCCCAGCGGCACGAGCGACCCCATGCGCGGCAAGGTGTTCTGCCGCCGCAAAAGCGGGAAGGAGTTGGCCGGCCCGTTCCGATCGCGCCCTTGTCGGGCCGGTTCAACTTGCTCGGGCCGATGCGTATCTCCCTTCGGAAGTGCCGCGCGAATTGCATCAAACCGCGCGATGTACGTCTGCGCGTATTTCTCGGTCCGCGAATGGTAAGCGCCCGCTGCCTTGGACCAGTCGCCCAGTTCGTCATAAAGGGTGGTCAGGAATTTTGCCGCGTAGCGGGCATTTGGGATCGGATCGAACATCTCTTCGATCGAGGCGAAGGCCTGGCTATGCCATTTGTAGTTTATCTGGAAGCAGCCGATGTCGAAACTGCGCGCGCCGCGTTTGAAATGTTTGAAGACATAAGCACGCGCGGCAAATTCATCATCGAACCAGACACCCGTTCCTTCCATGTTGACGGTCCAGGCCCACGGCTGCAGCTTGCCATGATGCCGTCGCCCGGTTTCCGTTCGGGTGATCGCGCGCAAGACGGTCAGTGGAACGCCCGATTCGCGCGATGCCCGCTGCGCGGCATCATCGCAGATCGCGGCGGGGTCGGTTGCCGCCGTGGCGGGATAAACCGCTAAGGGCCAATTCAGGCCGAGGACGAATGCAAGACAACAGGTCAACCGTGCCCAAATGGATCGTCCTGTACTCAGCGACATCGTAGCCCTCTCCGGACCGCGTTCTGCGGTTCTTCACTGGTAACGGGACAAAGTTTATTTTGTGTAACCAAGCGACGGGACGACCGGGACTTTTGGACCGGTCCGCTATGGTTGGTCCGCGGCTGGAATCTGCAGGCTCGTCAACAGATTATCCAGCGCGGCACGGGCCGCGACACTGTTTTCAAGAGCGGCCGAGGACTTTGACAACATGCCGTCGGCGACGTCGATCGGGTTTGCAGGTTCCTGCGCCAAGGTTGCCACCGCTCCGAAAACCGGGGTGTCCGCGTCCATCAGATCCTGCCAGCCTTCCGATAACCACGCTGCGTCGCGGGCGGCGTCGGGGTCGTTGGCCGCTTGATACACCGCGGCGGCCTGCGCCGTGTCACCGGCGAGAAGCAATGCTTCGGCGCGCAGGGCGTCCGCCTCAGGGCCATCCATCTGGGCAAGGGCCGCAAGCGCGCGCCTGGGTTGATCCATTGCCAAAGCGATCCTGGCCCCGATGACCTGTCGCTCGGGCGACAGCGGCGCAGCAGGGACCGCTGCGATCAACGGATCCGCTTGTGCGGCAAAGCCGAGACTGACCAGCCGGGCAGACATTTCAAGCAGGGTGTCGGGCGACAATCGCTCCGGTCGGTCGTTTGCCTGCGCGAACACATGATCGAGAAAGGAAATATCGTCCGCCCGCCGCGTCACCTGCGACAAAACCTCCGAGGTAAGGGTGTCATGGTTCTGGTCCCCGTCCTGCAGTGTGTGTGCGCGCAGGGCGTCGAACGCCTTGGTAAACTGGTCCGATTGCGCAAGTGCCAGCACCAGGGCGCGGCGCAGTGCGGGCGCGATCGGGCCGTCGCGCAATTCCTGCGCATAAGCTGCGACAAGGGTTGTCGTCTCGACCGAGATTGCCTGCCCAGCGGCCAATCGCCGATCCACCAGCTGGATCAGGGCCTGTGGCGACTGTAGTGCGTTTTTCCCGGCAACATCCGACAGCAGCGCCTCGGCTTTGGGCATGCTGCCCGCCTGCATTTCCAGTTCGGATTTGGCCAGCGTGGCGTTTGGCTTGAGCGGTTCCGGCAAGCGTTCGATATTGCGCAAGGCAGCCGCGGCCTCATGAGTGAGACCGCTTGCAAGGAAACGGCGGCTCAACTCCGGTGCAAGTTCCCTGCGCAGGTGCAAAGGCAGCGCAGTCAAGGCGCGCAACGCCGCGCCGCCGTCGATCATCTGGTGATCCGGAACAGCCTGCCATGCGAGGACCGCCCAAAGCGCGATCTCGGACGGGCAGTCGGTAAAGCGCGCCACGCCGGTCTGACGCAAAGAATGGCCCAGTTCGAATATTTCGGCGAGATCCATCAACATCGGATGCAACAAGGCGAGGTCAGGCGCCAGACCGAGCGTCTGGCGCGCCTCGGCGCCAAAACCGAAATGGAGATAGAGACGGGCCAGCGCAACGGCGGCGTCCTGGTCCAGGCGATCGAATTCGCCAAAAAGCATCTGGCGCGCAGCACTGATTTCCACGTTGAAAGACGTGCTTTTCGCCCAATCCTCGACTTTCAGACTATCCGGAGGCGGACAGGTTTGACCAAGCTGCGTCAACTGATCCGGATATCCGTCGCCCGTGCGCGTTGTCCTTTCCATGCTGTTGGTGATCCGGATGTTTCCCGAGGTCTCGGGGGTGACGGCCAGTGCCTGCAGGACCGGCAGATCCGGCAGATCCACATCATTGCGCGGCAAGGGGTCCATTTCCAGATCAGGTGTTTGCGGAGACAGGAGGCCTTGGGTCGTGGCCCGGCCAACGCTGCGGATCAACTGGTCGCGCGTGGCCCGAAGCAGTCGTGTTCCCGCGTCGTCGGGAGCAGTCAACACTGGGACAGCATTCAACCGGTCTCCCGTCGCTTCGCGGACACCGGGTTTTTCTGGGTGCGCTTGCGATCCCGACGGCTGAGAGGGGAACTGCACGCTGGGCTTGGGGGGGAGCCTTCGATCCCAAATGAGGTCGCCGTAGTGAAAGGTTATCACGGGCTGACGCGGACCAGGGACCGGGGCGGACGGTTCAGGTTGCAGGGACGCTTGCGCGACAACGGGTGCATCCGTCACATCCAGAATCAGCATGCGGTCGATCAAGAAACTGTTCACCCCGCAGGCGCACGCCAGCGACACCGTGATGGTATCGCGACCCGCGCGAATATCTGAAACCCGCGTCTGGGGAATGCGGCGGAATACGCCGCCAATATCAAACCCGTCAGAGTGACCTGTCAGGGTGACAACCCGTGTGACACCTTCGCCAGACATCTGCCACGTGGCCCCGTCAGGAAGATTGACAACCACGCGGGTGAAACTGTCATGCTCGCCTGTCCGCACAACCGCCGGTGCGGCCACGCCCGACGTCGCGATGCAAAGCCCGATCATCGCCGCAATTCGTCTCAGCATCACGCCGCACCCTGCTTGACCGCTTTGAGCGCGTCTTCCAGCTCGGAAAAGCTGGGCCGACAATGAGACGGCGTGTTCTGGCGACCCACTTCGATGCAGATGTTGGTCGCATGATTGTGCAGGTTGGCGACCAGAACCTCACGGATCAACTGGTAGAAATGAGCATCTTCTTCGGTAACGGTTTTGACCTTGGCGGCGAAGGGACCGACCAGTCCGTAGGCCAGGAACACGCCCAGAAACGTTCCCACCAACGCGCCGCCGATCAGTTTTCCCAGAACTTCCGGTGGCTGATCGATCGAGGCCATTGTCTTGATCACCCCAAGAACGGCGGCCACGATTCCCAAGGCAGGCAGACCATCTGCCACGGTTTGCAGGGCATGGCTCGAATGCATGGCATGCTGCATGTTTGCGTCCATCCGCTTTTCCAGAACCTCTTCGACCTGATGCGGGTCGTCATAGTTCATTGAGGCGGATCGCATCGTGTCGCAGATCAGGGCGATGGCTTCCTTGTCGGTCAGGATCTTTCCATATTTCGAAAAAATCGGAGACTCCTCGGGCGCTTCGATGTGTTCTTCGATCGCGACCGGGTTCTGACGGGCAAGCCGTATCAATTCGAACAGCAGACACAAAAGGTCGCGATAGTCTTCGTGCTTCCACTTGGGGCCTTTGAAGACGCGACCCACGTCCTTGAGGGTGTGCTTGATCGCGGCCATGTCGTTGCTGATCAGGAAAGCCCCGGCCGCCGCGCCACCGATCATGGTGAATTCGAACGGCAGAGACTTGAGAATGATCCCCATCTTGCCGCCGGCGGCCAGGTATCCGCCGAACACCATGACGAATATTGTGATAATTCCAACGATTCCGATCATGGTTGCCCCCGGCATGACTTCTGTTGCGCCGACCTTGGCAAATCGAAGTTAAGAAAGCCTCTTTGCGGATCAGCCTTTTGGAACATTTGCGTTTCGGCCCGCCAGGATGACGCTGATCGTATAGGCGGAAGTCGGGGATAATCCGGCCATGATGCCGGCGGCGGCATCGGCGCGCATCCGGCCCAGAAAACCGGCAGCGAACTCCGGCTCCATCGCTTCGAACAAGGCCGCCGCGTCCTTGGGTTTCATGCTTTCGTACACCGTCGTCAAACGCGCCAGATCATCTTCCGCGGCGCTGTCGGCCAAAGCGAGCGTTGCACGCAGGGCGGCTTCGGCGGATTGCAGGCTGGCCAGGCGTTTCTCGATTTCCTGATCGGCGACCGACAGAGCCTTGAGCCTTATTTCCATTCTTTTTTCGCGCTCTAGGATACGCGCTTCGCGTTGTTGAAAGGCTTGCAGCATCGCCTGCATGTCACCGGGCGACGACGGCGATGCGGCCGTTGCCATATCCATATCCGTTTGCGCGGGCAGCAAAGCGTCTTTTGCAAAAGCGGGGCCAGCGCCAGCACCCACCCGGAGCGCCGCCGACCCCATCAAAAGCGCCGCGATCAACAGCACTGTCCCGCGTCCGGATCTGCGACGACGTGTTTTCGATGCCTTGCCCATCACGCTGCTCCCGCGGTGCGGTGCCGGGTGAACATCGGCCCGGCCGCGTCTTGCAGCGGGGGCGGGGCTGGTGCCTTGCTCTCCGCTTTCGGGGGGGCCGCCATCGGCCGGTCCGGGATATCGTGCAGCGACGCCATCTGAAGCTCGAGCCGACGCGACATGTCCTCGGCGCGCCGTGTCAATTCAGTCAGGCTTTTGGCGGAAGCGGCGGCTGTCGCCTGAGCTGCCGAAAGGGTTTTCGTCAGATCATCCACCTGTGCCGACAGCACGGCAACCGCGCCACCCACGCCCTTTTCAAGATCGTTGAACCGGTTCAGCCTGCGGCCCAGGACCAGACAGTACAAACCGGCCCCCAACGCACCTGCAACCAGCAGAATATCAGCGATAATGTCCATCTTACCCTCTCAGTTCAGTACAAATTCCATCACGAGCAGGTCGTTGACCCGCCCCGGGCCCGCCACGACCTGCACCCGGCGCAGCATTTGCGCGCGCAATCGGATCAGGGCGGAGGGATCTTCGAGATCGGCCACTTCAAGGGCACGCAAATAGCCGTTGAGCACATCGACGACGCGTGGCAGCAGCAATTCGACGTGGCTTTGATGCGCGCTGGGCACTTCAAGCTCTGCCCGAAACCGCAAATACTGGGCGTTATCGGAACCCGCCAGAGAGATCGTCAGCGGATCCACCGCGACAAACGCGATATCGGGCGTGTCGCCGATAACGTCATTCTCAGTATCGGCGTGACTGTCCGATTCGGGGGCAAGAATCATCCCCGACCACGTGGCGTAGAACCCCGCGCCACCACCCGCCATCCCCAGAACAAGCCCAATAAGCAAAGGCAATTTGGATGTCTTGCGCGGTGCATCGTTCGTTTCAGTCTCTGGATCGTCCTGATCTGACATTTGGGTCCCAATCCTGGTTGTGAAACTTGATATAGACCCGATTGCACTAACCGATTGTTAAGCCAGTTCGGTCATTCCTGATGCCATCGCCGGGCAGAACGCCCGGATTGACGGAGGCGATTGTGCAGCAATTACTGAATGTCTGGACCGGGCTCGATCTGCGCCGCCAGATCATCGTCATCGCGGCCACGGGTGCGATGTTCTTTGCCATTCTGGCAATGTCGCGAATGGCGACCGCGCCGTCGATGACCCTGCTCTACGCAGGCCTCGAAAACGGGGCCGCCGGCGATGTCGTGCGCGCCCTCGAACAAAGAGGCGCATTATTCGAGGTGCGTGGCGGATCGATCTTGGTGGACGCAAAGGCGCGTGACGAGTTGCGCATGACCCTGGCGAGCGAGGGACTGCCTGCCAATTCCAATCGCGGGTATGAGTTGCTCGATACGCTGTCGGGATTCGGCACCACGTCGCAGATGTTCGATGCGGCCTACTGGCGCGCGAAAGAAGGCGAGTTGGCCCGTACCATCGTGTCCAGCCCGCATATCGCCATGGCCCGCGTCCATATTGCCAGCACCGGGTCCAATCCGTTTCAGCGGGGTGTGACCCCGAAGGCCTCCGTGTCGCTAACGCCCAACGGCGGCACCATCAGCCCGGCCCAAGCCAAGGCCGTGCGCTTTCTGGTCGCCTCGGCCGTGGCGGGGCTTGCCGCCGACGATGTTGCGGTGATCGATGCCACCGGCGCGCTGCTGGGGAATGGCGATGACGTCGTTCCCGCCATCGGCGGTGACGACAAGGCGCAGGTCCTGCGCGACCGGGTGGAGCGGATGCTGGAGGCGCGCGTGGGTTTCGGCAATGCAATCGTCGAAGTCAGTGTGGACACCGTCACCGAAAGCGAAGCCATCCGCGAGCGGATTTTTGACCCCGATGGCCGCGTGGCGATCAGCACCGACACAGAAGAGACGACGAACACCTCCAAGGGCTCCGGCGGCGGCGACGTCACGGTCGCGTCCAACCTTCCCGATACCGAAAACGGCGAGGGTGGCGGAGGGGACTCCTCGCAAAACAGCGAAACGCGTGAACGTGTGAACTACGAAGTGTCGGAGACCGAGCGCGAGGTTGTCCGCGCGCCGGGCGCGATCAAGCGACTGACGGTTGCGGTCCTGGTCAACGACCAGGTGAGCACGGATGCATCTGGCGAAACGATACAGACGCCCCGGGAAGACGCGGAAATCGACGCGCTTCGGGAATTGGTGGCCTCTGCCGTCGGATTCGACGAAACACGCGGCGATGTGATCACGATCAAGTCGATGGCTTTGCAAAGCGTGGCGCCGATAGGCACCGTCGCGAATACAACGCTGCTGCAGGGGCTTGATATTGACCTGATGTCGGCAATTCAAATGGCGGTCCTGGCCTTGGTCACACTCATCCTCGGGCTTTTCGTGGTGCGCCCGTTGCTGTCGCGTCCGACGGCTGCCGCACCCGGAGCGGCGGCTCTCACCCTATCGCCACCCGACGATGAAACCGGTGCGCAATTCGGCAGTTCGGACGCGTTGACGGGCGAGGTGACGACCGGCGCCTTCGACCTTCCCGATCTGCCAATGGTGTCAAGCTTTGGCGACGCTTCCGACGCTTTGCCCGACCTGCCGATGATGGGGGGGGCCGCGGGCGATCCCGTGGCGCGGTTGCGCAGCCTGATCGACGACCGGCAGGAAGAAACGGTCGAAATTCTACGCGGCTGGCTTGAAGACAAAGAAGAACCAGCATGATGACCCTCTCGCATAGATTCCCAGATTTCGGCAGAGACGCTCCGGGCGATGAACAGACAAAAGTCGATGAAGACGGTCCGCTGCAGAATCATCTGCGCGAGGCTTATGACGCAGGCTACAGCGCGGGGCAGGCCGATGCCGTGCAGGCGCAGGCAGATGATCGGATGAGCCTGAGCGCCGAGCTGGCCCAAAACCTTCAGGACATGGCATTTACCTACCGGGACGCGGTGGCAGACGTCGTGCTCAATCTCCGGCCGCTGATGCAACAGATCGTGGGCAAACTGCTTCCTGCCGTCGCGCGGCATGGGCTGGGTGGCCAAATTCTCGAACAGGTGGGGCCGCTGATCCAATGCCATGCCGACGCCGGCGTCATCATCAGGGTCGCGCCGGAAAGCCATGACATCGTCGCGGCCCTGATCACCCCCGCGCTGCCCGATGTCCTGTCGCTGACCACCGATGCCACGCTCGCGTCCGGACAGGCCAGAATTCAGGTCGGACCAGCGGAGCGGGACATAAACCTCGACGCCCTGATCACGGACGTTTCCAACGCAATGACCGCCTATTTCCATCATGTCGAACAGGAGCATTCAAATGGATGACACCCAGACCGCACGGCCCGATGCCGCCGACCCGACCAATCCGTTCACCTCCGTTCCGATCGAAATCACGGTCTCGGTCGGCAAGGCCTATCCGCTGGTGCGCGATCTGGTCGCCATGGGCGAAAACGCGGTTCTTTCCCTGGACAAGCGCGTGGATGATCCCGTGGACCTCTATGTCGGGGATCGCCTGATCGCGCGGGGCCTCTTGGAAGAGGCGGAGGACGGAGAAAACCAGAAACTGACCGTCCGGCTGATCGAAGTCGTTGATCTGCATAGCCCCCTGTGACGAGATATCGTTTCTGGTGTTGCGCTGCCGGATTGGCGACAGCGCTGTTTTTGCTGCCGCTAACGGCCCAGGCGCAGGATTTTTCGATCTCTTTCGGCGATGACGGCTCGATTTCCGCGCGCACGATCCAGCTTTTCGCGCTCATCACAGTCCTCAGCCTTGCGCCGGGGCTTGCCATCATGGTGACCTGTTTTCCGTTTCTTGTGACGGTTTTGTCGATCTTGCGACAGGCGATCGGACTGCAGCAATCGCCGCCGAATATGCTCATCGTCAGCCTGGCGTTGTTTCTGACCTATTTCGTGATGGAACCGGTGTTTACCGCCGCCTGGACCAACGGCATCGAACCGCTCACGAATGACCAGATCGATGTCGAAACCGCGTTTCAGCGCACGCTCGATCCGTTTCGCGGCTTCATGGCGGCCCGGCTGGATCCCGACACGTTTCTGGCCATGGCCGAACTGCGCCCCGACACCGCCGCTCTGACACCCGGGCGCGATGCCCCGCTGTCGGTTCTGATACCCAGTTTCCTTCTGTCAGAAATCTCGCGCGCCTTCCAAATCGGCTTTTTGGTGTTCCTGCCGTTCTTGATCATCGACCTGGTTGTCGCGGCGGTCCTGATGTCGATGGGGATGATGATGGTGCCGCCTGCCATCGTATCGCTCCCGTTCAAACTCGCTTTTTTCGTTGTGGCCGACGGGTGGAGCCTGATCGCGGGCAGCCTGGTGCGCAGCTACTTCTAGCGTCGCCGCAAGACCTCTGCCTGGTTGAGCAAAATGCGAGACACTTGCGGGTCTTGCCTTAACGCGCTTGCAAAGCCTTGTGTGTCACTCCCGTATCCGAACATCATTCGGGGGTTTTGCGGAGTGATACCTTTTCGGCGCGTGCTGGGGCAGAGGATACAAGGCGTTCGACGCCGTGTGACCGCGACGCAGCGATGACCCGTGTCGTCATTTTGAACACGGCGGCGCGATGCATCACGATCTGCGCTTGGATCGGCTATGTCGCGGTACTGGCCCAAAACCTGTCGCACCACGGCCTGGGTCAGATGCTGTATGCCCTGGCCGCTGCATCCCTGCTTGCCCGCGTCTGCTCCAACGGATGGGCGCCTTGGATTATTTACCGGTTTTCGGTTTCCGCGTCAGCAGGGCGGTCGGCCTGTGTCGTCGGCTTGGGCGAAGTCGTGGTATGCTGGGGCGTCTTGTCGGCGGGGCTGCTTGGGTTCGCATGGTGGATGCCTTCGCTTGTGTTGCGCGACAACGCGCCTGCCGCGGTCGTGGTTCTTGGTCTTGGGTTGGCGTTGGGTCTGATCCGAATTGCCAGCGCCGGAGTAGCCGGAACCGGGTTCAAGGCGCGCGCGCTGATGATGAACGGCCCGCTGCCGATTCTCCTCGTTTTCTGCGCTGTTTTGGGGGCCGAACAGCTCGGTCGCCTGGATCTGCGCAGCTTTCTGGGGCTGCATCTTCTTGCGACGCTCTTTGCGCTGTCCTTTGCCCTTTGGACACTTCTTCCAGCGATGGGCAAATCATCGGACCCGTCGGTGAACCCTCAAAGACGCCTGACATTGATCGCGGCGGGCGGTGCGGTGTTCCGGGGTTCCGACATTCTTGTGCTGGGCTGGATCCTGCCGGGCACAGAGGCGGCTGCGTATCTGATCGCCCGTGCATTGGTGTCGCCTGTCGATCTGGTCAACACGGCGATCCGTGGTGCGATGGGGCCGGGGCTGGCCGCACTCTATACCGGATCATCGACCGCCAGGTTCGTGTCAGCCGCCGCACGGGTCAACTTGGGAATCCTGTTGATCGGTGGTGCGTCTGTCTTGGGGGTTCTGGCAATCGCACCGATCGTCGCCAAGGCCCTGCCGGGGACCGTTCCGTTCGACCCCACGGTCATGGCTTGGCTGGTTTTGGCCGCCGAAATGCCGGCGATTTTCGGCGCAACCGATCTGTTGCTGATTGCAACACGGTCTGCATTCTTGCGGCATCTGTTGGATTGGTCCTGCGTTCCGGTCATGATCGGAACCGTCGTTCTGTGCGATCCCGGCACCGCGCCGGATGTCGCGATGCTTTATGCTGGTGTCCGTGCGGGGCATTGTGCCGCTGCGGCGGCGTATCTTGCACTTGTCCACCGAATCTGGCCCGGATTGACCGCACTCATGCATCGCCGCCTGAAGATGTTGTAGAACTGCGGAGCCCGGCCGACCCTAGCGGACGACAAATTCGGCATGCAGCGCACCGGCGGCCTTGATGCTCTTGAGGATATCGATCATGTCGCGCGGCGACACGCCCAGGGCGTTGAGGCCGACAATGACCTGCGACAGTGACGTGCCATCCGGCACATCCGCAAGGCCGATACCTGGTTCTTCCTGAATGGCCACCTGCGTGCGGGGCACGACCACGGTTTCGCCTGCGGCAAATGGATTGGGCTGCACCGCGATCGGGGCTTCCTGAATTCGAAGCGTCAGGTTGCCTTGCGATACGGCAACACGCGAGATGCGCACATCCTCGCTCATCACGATCGTTCCCGAGCGTTGATCCACCACAACGCGCGCTTTGCGCTCTGGCTCGACCTCGATGTTTTCGATCCGGCCCAGGGCATGCGCTACAGACGCCATGCGCGTGCGCGGGACGTCAAGCTGAACGGTGCCGGAATCCAACATGACCGCAACCTGCCTGCCGAAATCGCCATTTATGGCTTGCTCGATCCGGACGGCGGTGGTGAAATCCGCATCTCGCAACGCCAGCCGCAGATTGCTGAGCGTGGACAGATCAAATGCGATTTCCCGCTCGACACGCGCGCCGGACGGTATGACGCCGGCCGTCGGAACGCCCTGGACGACCGTCGCGCCATCGCCCTCGGCGACGGCACCGCCCGCGATGATCGTGCCCTGCGCCACCGCATAGATGTCGCCGTCGGCCGCGTTCATCGGCGTCATGATCAGCGTCCCGCCCAACAGGCTTTTGGCGTCTCCTATCGCCGAGACGGTCACATCGATCTGTCCGCCCGCACGGGCGAACGGTGGCAACACGGCGGTCACGAATACCGCCGCGACATTCTTGGGGCGGAACTGTTCGCCCGTCACGTTGACGCCCAACCTCTCAAGGATGTTCGACATGATTTCTTCGGTGAAGGGAGCGTTGCGCAGCCCGTCGCCGGTCCCGTTCAGACCCACCACCAGGCCATAGCCGACAAGGTCATTGCCGCGCACACCGTCGAAATCGACCAGATCCTTTATCCGAACCGGGCCTGCATGTGCCGCCAAAACCGACAACATCACCGCGACGCAGGCAGCCAGCGCGCCCCTCACAGGAAGTTCACGAGCGAAAGTTGCGACGTCCGCACCGTGGCTGAATACAGGCTCTGAAGCTGGATCTGCGCCTCTTCCAGCCGGGTCGCCACCTCGAATGGATCGACCGACAACAACGCTCCCTTGGCGTACTCCAGGCCGGTCTTCTCGGCGGCATTGCGTGCTGATACGTCTTCGATCCGCTGTTCGGCAAACCCGATCCGCGCCCGTACATCGGTCAACTGGTTCTGGCTGGAGAGCAATCCCGTCCCGGTAAGCTTGAAGAGGTCCACCTGATCTGCGCGACTGAGGCCCAGCGCCGGATCGTCGGCCAGGGCCGCGACGGCGAGATCCCGCATGAGGACGCGAAACGCCGGGTCGTCGGCCGTCGTCGTCAGTGCGATCCGGTCATTTTCCGAAAGCTGAAAGGGCTCAAGCGCCGTATCCGCGCCAGAGTACATGGTCGCGACAAAACCGGCGGGATCGTCGAACCAGGCCTGCGCGGCAGTCCGGATGTCCTCTGGCGTTGTCTGACCGGCAACGGCTGTTCGCACTCCGTCCAGCAAAACCTCTGCCGAGGCAAGCGGTGCGCGGTCGGTGGCCTGTCCCGCAAACAGGCTGCGGCCGGCGACGGTTCCGTTCAGCACGTTGATGATCGTGTCCAGCTGCGCCTGTGCGCTGTCGGACGGTGCACCGGCAAGGACGCCAAAGGATTGGGCGCCGGAGGTGATCAGGTCATTGGCGATTTGGCCAGTAACGTCCTGCACCCGTTCCAGCGCCAATTGCATGCCGCCGGCGAATTGGCTTGCCTCGGTGTTGGCGATTGAAAACGCGCTCAGTACATCCAGTGATCGTTCGATCCCGGTCATATAGCTTGTGTTGCCACCAAGCACCTGACGGACGTCGGCCACCTGGCCGCTCGACAGTTCCTGCGTCAGGCGCGCCATGTTCTCGCGAATGGCAACGCTGCGCCGTTGTTGCGCAAAGGACTGCGCCAGATCGCCCAGTGACAGTGAATTCATAGCCTACAACCTCAAAATCGTTTGCATCATCTCGTCCGCGGCCTCGATCACCCGGACATTCGCTGCATAGGCCTGTTCGATGATCATCAGGCGCTGCAATTCGCTGTCGGTATCAACACCATCCGACAGTTGCATCTGCGTCAGCTCCGCGGCGCGGGTCGCCGCAAAGCTGAGTGATTGATCGGCATGGCCCCGCGCCGCCGTCAGGTGCGAGGTCAGCACCGAGACAAGATTGGTCGCGTCAAAGGCGCCACCGCCAAAATCGCCCGACCCCTGCACCCTGCGTTGACCCAAGGCATCGCCCAGCGCGGTCAATAGGGATGCGTTTCCGACGTTGCCCTGGCCGGTCGCATTGATGCCGTCGCGCAGGCGCCAGACCGCGCCGCCCTGATCGGGATCCACGGCGGCGTTGATCGCAAGCCGCCCTGAAAGCCCGACTTCGTCAACCGGATCGAACGCCAGCCCCGCATCGGTAAACAGGCCGGGATTGCCTGGTACAAGTGTCGGATCGACCGCGGGATCCTGGAACCGTTCGACCAGATCGCGGGCGACCGCATCCAGTTGCGTTTGCGCCGACACGCCCAGCTCATCGCGAATCTCGAACTGTGCGCCCAGCGTTCCACCACGCAGCGCCCCCCGATCCGACGAGGTCCGCACGTCTATCCCATTGATTTTCAGACCTGACAGACTGCCCGCGTCGATGGACATAGCGGCAGTGACCAGATTGACCGGATCGAAGCTGAGCGTTGCGGCGGATCCGTCAAGCAAGATCGCACCGCCGGTCGAATAGAGCGCGATCGCGCCGTTATCGCGCGGCACTTCGCGGACCGGGGCGATGGCGCTGATTTCATCGACCAGTCGCTGCCGAAGATCCTGCAGCGAGGCGGTGTCGTTGCCTTGGCTCAGGGTCCGGGTAATCTGCGCATTCAACCGCTGAACATCGCTCAGCGCGGCGTTGAGCCTGCTGACCTGGGTGTCGATGCTGTGGTCTGCGCTGCTGCGCGCGTCCTGCACACCCTTTGACGCATCCCCAAGGACGCCGGCAAGATCGCGCGCCGCGATCACGCCCAATTCCAGCCGATCGCTCGCGTCCGGCCGGCTGGCCGCCGCGATCAGACTGCTTTCGAATCCTGACAGGCGGGCGGACAGCGCATAGGGTTGATCGGGCGTGCCCAAAAGGCTCTCGAAACGAGTCAGAAAGCCGGTCGTTGCGGTCAGATTGCCCAACTCGGCGTCGGCCAGTCGCTTGTCGGACGCAAGGCCGGCATCGACGATCCGCGTGATCCCGTCGACACGCACGCCGCCAGCCACGCCGACCGTTTGCGACGACAACGCCAAAAGCCTGCGCCCATAGCCGGGCGTCATGGCATTCGCGATGTTGGACGAGACGATCTCCGATCCGCGCCCCGCTGCGCGCAGGCCCGACATCGCATTCGACAAAGCGCCGGAAATGGACATATGTTCCCCCTCTAAGGTTCGCTGACCTCACCAGATGGTGTGGCGGTCAGCGCTTGATGTTGGTTGTCTCCTGCAGCATCTCGTCGACGGTCTGGATGACCTTTGCATTCGACGAATAGGCGCGTTGTGTCTGGATCATCGCAGTCAGTTCGCCCGCCACGTCAGTGGCCGATTCCTCCCTGGCAAAGCTGACGATGTCGCCGGTGGGGCCATCGCTGGCATCCCAAAGAAAGAAAGATCCGCTGTCGGCGGAGGGCAGATAGGTCTGGTTGTCCAGCGCGATCATACCATTGGGGTTGGGCAGATCGACCAGGGGCACCTGATAGATCGTGCGCGTGATTCCTGTGTCGAAATAGGCGTGGACATAGCCGTTCGGGTCCACTTCGACGCTGGTCATGTTCCCCACGGGGGATCCGTCCTTGGAGATGGAGACCGGCGCGAACACGTCCGACAACTGGGTCAGACCGTCGCTCTGTCCAATCATGCCGATGTCGATTTCGATCGGGCCACCGGCGACATTCACGATCAGTGAACCGGTTGCCGGGTCATAGGCGCCACCCGATGTGGTCGATACAGCGGCCAGTGTCCCGCCAGATGCGCGACCATCATCGAAGGTCAGCGTGTATTCGCCGATGGTGATGCTTGGATCAACGGAGTCCGTCAGGGTCATCGTCCATTCGTTGGATGAACCCGTTCCCGGAACCAGGGGCGTAAAGGCGATATTGACGCTCTCGGATGTGCCGAGATTGTCGTAGTATTCGATCGAAAGCCGCTGCGGATCACCTGCGCTGCCTGCGTCGGTTTCCGTCGCCGGCAGGTTCACGCCAAGTGTCATCCGCGTTGTCGGTTCGCCGGAAAACTGGTTCACGTTGATCTGTACCGGCTCAAGCCCGTCGGCCGTATCGCGCGGATATGTCGGAATGGTGCCGTCCGGCAAGGCGGGCCATCCCAGCAGCACCAGCCCGGATTCACTTCGCAGGTATCCTTCGGAATCGGTGCGGAACGATCCGGTGGTCGTCAGGAACATCTGCGTGTCGCCGTTGGCGACCTGTACCTCGGTCGCTTGCGCCACCGGCAGCAATCCGCGCCCCCGCACCGCCAGATCGGTCGCGTTCGAGGTCGATACCAACGATCCGCGTTGATCGATCAGCCGTTCGGTCGTGGCGCGTACGCCACCGGCGGCATAGCTCCCCCCGGTGGAGGAAATCACCATCGAATGAAAATCGGTCTGCATCCGCTTGTAGCCATAGGTCGAGGAATTGGCGATGTTGTCGGAAATCGTCGCCAGCCGGGTCGCGTTGGATTGCAGCCCCGCGACCCCTGCGTTGAGCGATGAAGAAATTGTCATGGGCACGCCTTTCTGATGTGTCGACCAAGGTTGCCCCCCTGATACGTGCTCAGGCTTAACGCACCGCTAACAGATAAAATCCGCCAGATTTCAACGCAGCAAAATGATCTCGATCCGGTCGTTTCGCGTGGCCATCGTGTTCAGCAGAACCGGCTCGCGGTCGGCGTGCCCGGTGACGCGCTGCATCCGCTCCGGCGCCACGCTCAACCCCTCAAGCAGGGCACGCACGGCCGTCGCGCGCTGGCTGGAAAGGTCCCACACCGGATTGTCGGCCCGCACGATCGCGTTGGCGCGAACATGGCCGCCGATCGCAACCCCGTTTGTCACGGTCTGGCTGACCGATGCGACAAGCGTTCCCAGGTCACGCAGCAGCGGGGTTGGCTGCGCCGTGGTCCCTTCGAACAGGGGCAGCCCGTCCAGGGCGAAAAGCTCGATGACCAGTCCTTCGTCGGTGATCCGGGTCACCACGTGGCGCATCAGATCGTCCATCACCATGGATTCGCCGCCATATGCGCTCAGCGCATCCTCGATCGACCGAAGCGCAGCATCCGTGCCGTCGTTTTCCGTGCCGTCCGCGATCAGCCCGCTGGCGCCGCGCGATGCCTTGCTCGGGCTGGGTTTTTGCGCCGTGGCGCCGGTGCCGACCTTTGGCAGCACGTTTTCCGAAAATATCGAATCACCGCCAAAGGCGCCATCGCCGCCACCGGATATGCGGTTGATCGGGATGGTGGGCGAAAAGTAATCCGCCAACCCCTTGCGTTGTTGTTCGGTCGTTGCGTTCAACAGCCACATCAGCATGAAAAAAGCCATCATCGCGGTCACGAAATCCGCGTAGGCGACTTTCCAGGCGCCACCGTGGTGCCCGCCGCCGCCGACGACCTTCTTGCGCTTGATGATGACGGGTGCCGCGTTTGCTTGCGCGCCCATATCTCCACCACTCCTACTTCACCCCGCGACCACCTATAGGTCGGCTGTGTTGCCATCCGCTTAACGCCTGCGGACCGCAGAACCGGCCTCGCAGGGCTTGCGCGACTGGCCCGAATGATCGCAGATGGACCCCAGGGGGAGCCGCCATGAGCGACACGCAGATCACCGACAGCCGATACTCGTGGATGCGGCTCGGGTTGACGCTGGCCGTGGCGACGATTGCCAATGTCGGCATGTGGGCGATCATCGTCATCATGCCCAGCGTCGAGGCGGAATTCTCCGCCGGTCGTGCCGAAGCCGCGATGCCCTACACGCTGACGATGATCGGTTTCGCACTGGGCAATTTCATTCTGGGCCGTGTGGTGGACCGCTTTGGCGTGACGACGGCCCTGATCGGTGCCGCCTGCGGCATTGCCGGCGGGTTCGCGGTGGCGACGCTCAGCACATCGATCTTCATGCTGTCGGCTGCGCAGCTTCTTGTCGGGTTTGCCTCTGCCGTGGGGTTCGGCCCGCTGATCGCGGATATATCGCACTGGTTCGTGCGGCGGCGCGGCATCGCCGTGGCTTTGGTGGCGAGCGGCAACTATCTGTCCGGCGCAATCTGGCCAACGGTTCTGGCGGAGATGCTGCAAACCACCGGATGGCGCAGCGTGTATCTGTTCATGGCCGGTGTGACCCTTGCGGGGGTGATTCCGCTGGCTCTTGCCTTGCGACGTCGCGTTCCCGATGCGACCCACGCCGCTGCACAGGCGACATCGCTGCTGAACGCACGGTCCTCCGGCCTGTCGCCGCGGGCGTTGCAATACCTGCTCGGCCTGGCGGGTATCGGCTGCTGCGTGGCAATGTCTATGCCCCAGGTCCACATCGTCAGCTACAGTGTGGATCTTGGCTTTGGTCCCACTGCGGGCGCCCAGATGTTGGCGCTGATGTTGATGGGCGGCGTCGGGTCCCGTATCGTGTCGGGGTTGCTCGCCGACCGGTTGGGCGGGGTCAAGACACTGCTGATCGGGTCATCGCTGCAAACACTGGCGCTGTTTCTCTACCTGCCGTCAGGCGGGCTGACCTCGCTCTACCTCGTCAGTCTCGTCTTCGGGCTCAGCCAGGGGGGCATCGTGCCAAGCTATGCCTTGATCGTCCGCGAATACATGCCCGCGCGCGAAGCCGGGGCGCGGGTCGGCTTCGTGATGATGGCGACGATCCTGGGCATGGCCCTGGGCGGATGGCTGTCCGGTGCGATCTATGACTTCAGCGGGTCCTACCGGCTTGCCTTCGTCAACGGTATCGCGTGGAACGGCATGAATATCGCGATCATGCTCTGGCTCTTGTCGCGCAGTCGTCCGCGACCGGCCCGGCTGGTGCCTGCCTAGGGTTTGGCGGCGCCCAGATGTTCCATCCCGCGTTGGCGGCCCAGTTCGATCTGTCTTTGCCGCTCGCGAAAGCGCGCCTTGTCCGCCTCGCTGGTCTCTGAAACGCAGTGATGGCAACTCACACCGGGCTCGTAGCCGGGATGCTGCGTGTCGCCCGGCAGGATCGGGCGGCGGCAGCCGTGGCACAGCATGTGCGGACCCTCGCGCAGGCCGTGGCCCACGCTCACCCGGTTGTCGAAGACAAAGCAGTCGCCCTGCCAGCGGCTCTGGTTCTCCGGCACCTCCTCGAGGTATTTCAGGATCCCGCCCTTGAGGTGAAAGACATCCTTGACCCCCTGACCCAACAGGTAGTTGGTCGATTTCTCGCAGCGGATTCCGCCGGTGCAGAACATCGCGACCTTCTTGTTGTGAAACCTGTGCTTGTTGGTCTCCCACCAGGCGGGGAAATCGCCGAAGCTTTGGGTTTTCGGGTCGATGGCCCCGTCAAAGCTGCCGATCGCGACCTCGTAATCGTTGCGCGTGTCGATCACCGCGACGTCGGGCCGGGAAATCAGGTCGTTCCAGTCGGCGGCATCGACATAGTGGCCGACGGCGGCACGCGGGTCGACATCGGGCTGGCCCATCGTCACGATTTCACGCTTGAGACGTACTTTCATCTTGCCGAAGGGCGCGCCATCGCTGGTCGCTTCCTTCCACTCCAGCGTCGCGCAGCCGGGCAGGGCACGCAAATGGGCAATCACGCTGTCGATGCCCGCGCGCGATCCGGCAATCGTACCGTTTATACCCTCGGGCGCCAGCAGGAGCGTGCCCCTGACATCGTGCGCCGCGCACAGATCCACCAGCGCGGGCTTGAGCGCAGCGGGATCGTCGAAGCGGGTAAAGTGATAAAGTGCTGCAATTGTGTACATAGCGCGTCAATTAGGGTCTTGCGGGTCTGTTCCGCAAGGGGGCGGTGAGGTAAAACCCGTCCTGCCGCCTATCGTCGCGACAAGGAGAGACCATGAAAGCCCTGATCGTCATCGACATGCAAAACGATTTCTGCCCCGGTGGCGCGTTGGCTGTTCCCGAAGGCGACATGATCGTGCCGGGCATCAACGCGCTGATGGCCGAGTGCGACGCCGTGATCCTGACACAGGACTGGCATCCGGCCGGGCATTCGTCGTTCGCGTCGTCTCATGCCGGGCGCGCGCCCTATGACATGATAGACATGCCCTACGGCCCCCAGGTCTTGTGGCCCGACCACTGCGTTCAGGGCAGCCGCGGCGCCGCACTCCACGCGGAGCTGACAACGGACCGCGCCGATCTGATCATCCGCAAGGGCTACAACCCTGCGATCGACAGTTATTCGGCGTTTTTCGAGAACGATCAAACGACGCCGACCGGGCTGGAGGGATACCTGCGCACCCGCGGGATCACAGAAGTGGTCATGGCAGGGCTCGCACTGGATTTCTGTGTGAACTTTTCCGCCGTGGATGCCGCAAGGCTCGGGTTCGGCGTGTCGGTGCGGCAAGAGCTGTGCCGCGCGATCGATCTGAACGGATCGCTGAATGCGGCGCTTGAGGGGATGAAAACTGCGGGTGTCGCGCTGACCTGAGGGGGCATGGCCGGAAAATTCGAACTTTCCGGACCGGATTCTTGTAAGAATTCGGATATGCGGCCGGGCTGCGCGTCAAACTTCTTTGCGGGCGCTTGCGTGTCGGCCGGTCGTTTGCTCTAACCCTGCGGCAGATCACATCGGAGCCGTCATGGTCGATATCGCCACCCGCGTCTGGAACCACAAGTGGAAGATCGACCCCATCGTGCGGTCGCTCATCGACACGGATTTCTACAAGCTGCTGATGTGCCAGTCGGTGTTTCGCAACAAACCCGACACGCAGGTGACCTTTTCGCTGATCAACCGGTCGACGCATATCCCGCTGGCGGACCTGATCGACGAGGGCGAATTGCGCGAACAGCTTGACCACATTCGGTCGCTGTCGCTGAGCCGGGGCGAATCCACCTGGCTGCGCGGCAATACCTTCTATGGCAAACGCCAGATGTTCCGCCCCGATTTCATGGAGTGGTTCGAAGGGCTGCGCCTGCCGCCCTACAACCTTGAACGCAAGGGCGATCAATACGAATTGACGTTCGAGGGCACCTGGCCCGAGGTGATGCTGTGGGAGATTCCCGCGCTGGCAGTGCTGATGGAATTGCGCGGCCGCGCGGTTCTGGATGGCATGGACCGCTTCGAACTGCAGGTGCTGTATGCCCGCGCCATGACCCGCGTGTGGGAAAAGATCGAGGCCCTGCGCGAAATTCCCAAACTGTCGATCGCCGACTTCGGGACGCGGCGGCGGCACAGCTACCTTTGGCAGGACTGGTGCGTGCAGGCCATGCGCGAAGGACTGGGGGACGCCTTTACCGGCACATCGAACTGCAAGATCGCGATGACCCGCGAGATGGAAGCCATCGGCACCAACGCGCATGAACTGCCGATGGTCTATGCCGCGCTTGCACTGGACGACGATGCGCTGGCGCGCGCGCCCTACGACGTGCTGTCGGACTGGCACGACGAGCACGAAGGCAACCTGCGCATCATCCTGCCCGATACCTACGGCACCAAGGGGTTTCTCGACAGCGCGCCGGACTGGCTGGCGGGGTGGACCGGCATTCGCGTCGACAGCGGCGATCCCGCTCAGGCGGCGGAGACGGCAATCGACTGGTGGACGGAGCGGGGCGAGGATCCGAAGACCAAGCGTGTCATCTTCAGTGACGGGCTGGATGTCGACAAGATCCGCGATCTGCACGCGCGCTTCTCGAGCCGGGTCAATGTCTCGTTCGGTTGGGGCACGCTGCTGACCAACGATTTCCGAGGGTTGGTCCCGAACGACGCGCTGGCGCCGTTTTCGCTGGTGTGCAAGGCGGTTGCGGCAAATGGCCGGCCGACGGTCAAACTATCGGACAACCCCAACAAGGCGATGGGCCCTGCCGAGGAAATCAAACGCTACAAGCGCGTTTTCGGTGTCGGCGAACAGACCGTGCAAGAGGTTGTCGTCTAGGGGGCGGCGCGTGCAAGGCGCCGTTCGCGCCAGACGATGAGCAAGCCGCCCGTGGCGATCAAAAGCGCACCGGGGAAAAGTTCGGCCCAGGGGGCTTCCTCGAAGAACAGCCAGCCAAAGATAAAGGCGAACGGGATGCCGAAATAGCTGAACGGGGCGAGGTTGCTTTGTTCTGTCATGCGGTAGGACACCGTCAGGCAGAGCACGGCCACCCCGCCAAAGCCCCCCATCGCCAGGATCCACATCAGGTCGCTGCCGCCCGCCACCGGTGTGAAGCCGCCGGTCAGCAGCGCGAGGATCATCGACCCGACCGCGGCCACGCCCGAGGAATAGAGATTGATCAGCGCGCTGGGTGGACCATCGTCCATCATCCGCGCGGTGATGCCGACCAGGGCGTAGAGAAGCGCGGCTCCGAGCGGCAGCAAGGCCACCGGGGTGAAGGTGTCGCGACCCGGTCCGACGACCAGAACGACGCCGCCAAACCCCACGACCACCGCCGCCCAGCGCAGCGCGCCCACCTTTTCACCCAGCAGCGGCACCGCCAATGCGGTCATGAACAGCGCGTTGGCATAGGTGATCGTGGACGCGGTGGCAAAAGTCAGAAGCCCGAGCGACAGGTAGAAGCAATATTGCGCAAAAGTCACGATCACCCCCCGGAGCACTGCGAGCCGCCACTGGCGCAGGCCCAGCGTCCGGCCGTTCTCGCGCCACTGCCGCGACAGCCACAGCGCCAGCACCGAGGGGACCAGCCCGAAGAGGTTGCGCCAGGCCGACAGTTCTGCGGCCGAATAACCCGGTGACAAAAGCTTGATGATCAGACCCATCGCATCGAAGAGCAACAGCGCCAGCAGCGACAGCAGGATCGCAAGGGTTGTGCGGGACAGGACCATGCAGCGACACTATCGCGCCCGGGCGCCGTGCCAAGCGGAAAGCGCGCGATCCGGTAGTGCGGCTGCGCCGCGCGAGATGTCTTGAAGACAGGCCTCTGGCCAGTCTTCAATGCGCCTCCGGCGGAGGGTCTTCGGGCCAGAAGAAATCCCTGGCCGCGCTGACGGGGGATCAGGTCTTGGGGTCGACCTTGCCACGCAGGGCCTTGACCTCGCCGCGCACCTTTTTTTCCTTGAGCCTGCGTTTCTTGCTGCCGAGTGTCGGCCTTGTCGGGATACGCCGTTTCGGCGGCGTCAACGCCCGGCGAACCAACTCGGCCAGCCGGTCGCGTGCGATGTCGCGGTTGCGGGCCTGGCTTCGTGTTTCGTCGCACTGGATCACCAGCGCGCCCTCGTTCGTCCAGCGGCGCCCGGCCAATCGCCGCAGTCTGGTCTTGACCGGGCCGGGCAGCGACGGCGAGCGTTCGGCCTCGAACCTGAGTTCAACCGCTGACGACACCTTGTTCACGTTCTGCCCGCCGGGCCCGGACGCGCGCATGAACGTTTCCGTCAGTTCCCAGTCTTCGATGGCAATGTCTTTGGTGATCCGCAGCATGGTTCCTCTTTCCGGCGCAAGCATCGCATCGGAACGCGGCGAGGTGAAGGGGGCGTTTGATACCCCGGTTGCCCGAGGCAGGGTCGCGCCGGCGGGTTTCAGATTGGTGTTCGCATCTGCACCGAACCTGACGGGCGGTTGATGGACCGGCCCACGAAAAAGGGCCGCCCCGTCGCCGGTGCGGCCCTTTCGAAAGTTGTTCGGAGGTGGGATCGGTTAGATCAGCGATCCACTCGGGCGGCGCGGGCCGCGAAGGGCTGCCTCAGCGGGCGACCTCCCAAGCTGTTCCGACACCTCGCTCCAATACCTTTCTTGACACTGGATCACCTCCTTTACTTTGCTGTTGAACTCGGTAGGAGGTTTGCACAGCTTTCGCCGGCTGCAAAGCGTTTTTTCAGGCAGCCGCGAGATACCGTGCCGTCAATACGCGGAACGGGATGAGGGCAATCAGCGCCAGCCCCAGCTTGACCATCCAGTCGGAGACCGCCAGCGAGACCCAGAGCGGCGCCACCGGCCCGGCGCCCAGCAGCGGCAGCATTTCGCCCGCCCAACTGACGTCGTTGCCCGGCTCGATGAAGGCAAGGCTGCCGGCAAAGGCGATGGAAAAGAACAGCGCGGTATCGACCGTGCTGCCCACCAGTGACGATGCAAACGGTGCGCGCCACCACCGGCCCTCGCGCAGGGCCGAGAAAACCGACACGTCCAGCAATTGTGCGATCAGGAAGGCGATGGCGGAGCCCATCGCGATGCGGATCGTGACCAGGGGCCCGTATTCGCCCAGGATCTGCGTGCCGATCAGGGAACAGGCCAGTCCGACGGCAAAGCCGACCAGAACCACGCGCCGTGCGGCCGATGCGCCATAGGCGCGGTTCATCAGGTCGGTGACCAGAAAGGTGAAGGGATAGACAAAAGCCCCCCAGGTCAGCCACTGACCGAAGAGGAATTGAACAAGGATGTTCGAGGCGACCACGAGGGCGGCCATGGCAAGAATGCCGGGAAGAAGTGTACGCGTCATGATGTATCCGTTTTGGCAAGGGTGCGGCGACTTGGCCTGCGCGGGTGGCAGACGCGGCAGGCTTTAGGCCTGTTCCAGCCACTGTGCAAGCCCCTGTCGGATCATTCCGTCACGGCGTAGTCGACCAGTTCGGTGCGTTGAAAGCGCAGGAAATTGTCGTCCGAAACCATTGTCAGGCGTGTGACGCCCCGCGCATCGCGCCAAACCGCGATGCCTTCGAGGTTGTCATGCAGGTTCGGTCGCGTGGTCAGTAGCGTGACCTCGGCCAGATCCGGCGCGGAGAGCACAAAGCGCCTGATACGGCTGCGAAACCCCAGCGGCGTGATCGTCCGCTCCAACAGGTAAAGCCGCCCGTCGCCATCGAAATCGGCCCCGACCGGAAGAAAGGGGCCACGGCGCGGAATCCGTGCCGCGACCTTCCAGGTGCTGCCGTCAAAGCGCAGCAGTGGAAACGGCGCTTGCCGGCCGCCGGATCGCTCCGGGATCGTAAACAACGCGCCGTCGGGGTGCTGGGCGAGCGCCTCGAACCCGCTGTTCTTGCCAAGCCGCGCCACGCCGGGCGGTTCGGGCAGGCGCCGGATCTCGTCGCGGTGCGGATCATAGCGCAAGATGCGGTGTATTTGCTCGAAGGAGACGAACACCACGCCCTGCGGCGTGACGACAAGCCCCTCGGCATCGGTGCCCTTGTCGCGCAGGGGAACGAAATCGCGGGCGCGCAGCGGTTCGACCGTCTTGACGTCCACGCCGGTGATCCGTCCGTTCTGACGGGCAATGCGGCCGCGGATCAAGAGCCCCCTGTCGGTGATCGCCGTCAGCAGCGTACCGGTCCGGTCAAGCTCGATCCCCGACACACCGCCGAATAACGGGTCAGGCTGCGTCCAGCGATAGCTGCCAAGATACTGCGCCGCCGGTTCGGCCGTCGCCGTGGTCTGTGCCGCGATCAGGGCCGCCGCGATCAGTTGGCGGAGAGGACGGATTGGCATTGCGCAGGCAGATCGGCCAGCACCAGTTCGCGCCTGGGCTTGGGCTTGGGGGCATTCGGATCGGGCGGCGGGGGGTTCAGGATATTGTTCACCCAGGCCTGGGCATCGGCGCAGCCATCGCCGGGCGGCGGCGGTGCCTGGTTGACGCAGCTTGCCGCACCCGGAGGGCAGTTCAGGCGGACGTGGAAATGATAGTGGTGCCCGTACCAGGGCCGCACCTTGCTCAGCCAGCCGCGATCGCCGGTTTCATCCTTGCACATCTGTACCTTGGCACCGGGAAACACGAAAATCCGCGCGGTGCGCGGATCGCTGGCGGCGGCCTTGATGATCTCGTGATGGGCGCGGGTCCAGTTATCGTTCACGAAGGCGCCGTTGGACCGGCGGGTGGAAATCGAGGACATGTTTTCGCGCTGGGTGGCGGTCAGCGTCAACGATGTCGCGGGCTTCATCCAGATATCGATATCCATGCCGATCTGGTGGCTGGCGTGCCCGGTCAGCATCGGACCGCCGCGCGGCTGGCTGATGTCACCGACATAAAGGCCCTGCCATCCCGGTTGGCGCGCCGCCTGCGCGCTCAGCGTCTTGATGAAATCGACCGTCTGGGGGTGGCCCCAGTTGCGGTTGCGTGACAGGCGCATCGCCTGCCATGTCGGGCCGGTTTCCGGCAGTTGCGCCGAGCCCGCGAGGCATCCCTTGGCGTAGCTGCCAAAAGACGCGGGTGTCTGGCGCGAACCATCCGTCTTGGCGCCGAACAGTTTTTTGGCCTGAACGTTCGACAATGCGCCGCCCGACGATCCGATGGTCGGCAGAACCACCGGCGCCTGCGTGGTCTGCGGTGTCTCTGTGCCGCCGCCGCCACAGGCGGCAAGCACCAGTGCCAGGGACACCGTGGTGAACGCCTTGATCAGCCTCATGCGCGATGCTCCCCCTGCGGTTTGACCCATGCTAGCAGGATCAGACCGATGATGAATAGCCCCACAACGGGTGTGATCCCCAATCTCTGGCTGCCGGTCAGGTCGCTTGTCAGGCCGATCAGGGCGGGCGCAAGAAACGACGTCGCCTTGCCCGAAAGGGCATACAGCCCGAAGGCTTCGGTCATGCGATCGGGGTTGCCCTGCCGCGTCAACATGTTGCGCGACGAGGCCTGCAACGCGCCGCCCGCGGCGCCGATCAGCGCGCCGGCCAGGTAGAACAGGATATCGGGCAGGGCGGACCCCTGCGGCAAGGCGATGCCCATGACCGACACCGGTGTAAGCGAAATGATCAGAACGGCGGTGCCGATCAGGATGACGCAGCATGACAGGATGACCGGCATCGGGCCTATGCGACGATCCACGCGACCGCCGATCCAGCAGAACACCGCCCCGCTGATCGCGGCCAATATGCCGAAAATGCCGATGTCGATGATCGACCAGTTCAGAACCCCCAGCGCATAGATGCCGCCAAAGGTATACATGCCGTTCAACGCGTCGCGGTAGAACATCGACGACCCGAGGTAGGCCATCAGCGATGGCTGCCGTGGCAGCCTGCGCAGGGTCCGCACCAGATCGGCCAGCCCTTGACCCAGCTTGTAGCGCTGTGCCGCCGCCTTTGGCATGTCGCGCGCATACAGGAAAAACGGCACCATGAAGACGACGAACCACGCCGCGGTCAGCGGCCCGACGATGCGGGTGTCGGCCTTGGTCGCGGGATCAAGCCCGAACAACGGTTTCAGCCCGACCATCGTGCGACCGCTGTCGCCCGCCTGAAACAGCGCGATCATCACGACCAGCGCCAGTACGCCGCCGACGTATCCAAAGGCCCAGCCGGAGCCGGAAATGCGCCCGCGCTCGCCGACATCGGCGTGCAGCTCTGGCAGGTAGGAGTTGGTGAAGATCGTGGCGAACTCCATCCCGATCAGGCCGATGCCAAAGAAAAACAGCGCCCAGAGCACCGAGAAATCCTGCGGCGCGGTCCACCACAGGCCCGCGGACCCGATCACGTAAAGCGCGCTGAACAGCCAGATCCAGGGCAACCGTCGCCCCGAACTGTCGGCGACCGCCCCCAGGACGGGCGCAAGAAGGGCGATGGCAATGCCCGCGACGGTCAGCCCGTAGCCCCAATAGGCCTGCGCCTGCGCTTTGGCGGCGGGCAACGCCATGCCGTCTTCGACCAGCGATGCGGTCGCTGTCTGCGCGAAATACGGACCGAAGATGAAGGTCAAAAGCAGTGTGTTGTAGGGCTGGCTGGCCCAGTCGAAAAAGTACCAGCCCCAGATCCGCTTGCGCGCGCTGATCGCTGGAATGTCCGTTGCCACGCTCGCCATGCCGCTGCCGTCCCCGCCCGTTTCTTTTGCCGAAAACTAGAGCAGGGGTGGCCGGTTTAAGCAAGCCAAGGTTTCAGGCGGCGTGTTTTTCGACTGCGGCGGCGTCAATGCCCTGCCGAGCGTTCTCGCGATGCGGCGCGTCCTGCATCGGCGGCCAGGGCCGTGTCGCCTCGGCGGCGATCCAGTTCGCGATCCAATCGGGCATATCCGGCGACACCGGGTCGCGCCCCATTGCCCGCAACACAGTTTGCGGCGGAACGATGCCATCCGCTCCGGTCACCGCCGCGCGGTAGAGCACATGGCTCGCGCATTCGCCGTCGCGCTTCCACATCGACTGCTCGATGTAGGTGAACTTGTCATCCCAGCACACCAGTCTGCTGCGCATCTCGAACCGCTCGAACCCCCGGATGCGGCGGCGGTAGCGCACCGAACTGCCAGCCATGGTCAGGCCCCAGCCTTCGCGCCGCAGTGCCGCGATCAGCCCGGCCCGCTGGGCCGCGGCGATGCGCCCAAGGTCGTAAAGCGTAAGCGCCCGGCCATTGTTGAGCTCGCGCCAGATATCCAGATCCCAGGGCCAGCAGATATGCCGGCTGACATGCAGATCGGTGACCTGCGCCAACCTGGGCTGGCGGCTGGCAATGGCTATGTCTTTGAACAATCGGACAAACGGGAACATCGGATCTCTCCTTTGGATATGGCGGAGATGGGGCCGGGCCGGGCAAGGTCAACCACGACGCCACGACACTTGCCCTTTGGCATGCGCGCGCTTAACTGACAGGCAACGCAAAGAAAGGGCCCTGCCATGCAATCACTGTTCCAAATCCTGATGCTTGTCCTGAACGTCGTGTGGTTCATCATCATTGCGCATGTGATCATGTCATGGCTGATCAACTTTCAGGTGCTCAATCTGCGCCAGCCGCTGGTCGCGCAGATCTGGGACGGACTGAACAGATTGCTGGAGCCGATCTATGGCCGGGTGCGGCAGTTCCTGCCGCAGATGGGCGGCCTTGACCTGGCGCCGTTGGTGGTGTTGCTGGCGGTGGCGGCGCTGCGGATCATCCTGGTCAACAATTACATGCTGTTCATGTAGGCAAGATGCCTTGGATGCCTCCGGCGGGAGTATTTTCGCCCCAAAGAAGACAGGGGACTTGTCCACCCATTGCGAGTGTGGGAATCTGCCGCAAAAGAGCAGATGAATTGACAGGATCCCCGCATGACAGGCGCTGCCACGCTGTTACGTGACGTTTTCGGCTTTGACGCCTTTCGTCCGGGCCAGCAAGAGATCGTCGAAGCCGTGACCGCCGGCGAGAACGTGCTGGCCATCATGCCCACCGGCGGCGGCAAATCCCTGTGTTTCCAGTTACCGGCCCTGATGCGCGATGGCGTGACGGTCGTGATCTCGCCCTTGATCGCATTGATGCGCGACCAGGTGCGCAGCTTGCAGGAAGTGGGCGTGGCCGCGGGCGCGCTGACCTCCGGCAACACCCCCGAAGAGACCGATGCCGTGTTCCAGGCGCTGGAGGCGGGCACGCTCAAACTGCTTTACATGGCGCCCGAGCGGTTGGCCGCCGGTGCCGCCATGGGGTTGCTGCGACGGTCCAACGTGCGGCTGATCGCGGTGGACGAGGCGCATTGCGTCAGCCAGTGGGGTCATGATTTCCGGCCAGATTACCTGAGGATCGGTGAATTGCGGCGCAGCCTGGGGGTGCCGCTGGCGGCCTTTACCGCCACGGCGGATGCCGAAACCCAGGCCGAGATCGTCCAGAAGCTGTTCGACGGAACGCCGCCCACCGCGTTTCTGCGCGGCTTCGATCGGCCCAACATCCATCTTGCCTTTTCCACCAAGAACAGCCCGCGCAGCCAGATCCTGTCTTTCGCCTCGGCGCGCAAGGGGCAGTCGGGCATCGTGTATTGCGGCACCCGGGCGAAGACGGAAGGGATCGCGGGCGCGCTGCGCGACGCGGGGCACGAGGCGATGCATTACCACGGTGGCATGGAGGCCGCGGACCGGCGCCAGGCCGAACGTCGGTTCCAGCAGGAGGACGGGTTGATCGTGGTGGCCACGGTCGCCTTTGGCATGGGGATCGACAAGCCCGACATTCGCTGGGTCGCGCATGCCGATCTGCCGAAATCGATCGAGGCCTACTACCAGGAGATCGGGCGTGCGGGCCGCGACGGTGCGCCCGCAGAGACGCTGACGCTGTTCGGGCCCGAGGACATTCGCCTGCGCCGCAGCCAGATCGACGAAGGCCTCGCCCCGCCAGAGCGACGCGCGGCGGATCACGCGCGATTGAACGCGCTTCTGGGTCTGGCCGAAGCCCTGGAGTGTCGCCGCAAGACATTGCTCGGCTACTTTGACGAGACCGAGATCACCTGTGGCCGTTGCGATCTTTGCGACACCCCGGCCGAGGTCTTTGACGGGACGACGGCGGTGCGCAAGGCGCTGTCGGCCATATTGCGCACCGATGAGCGGTTCGGCGCGGGGCACCTCATCGACGTCTTGACCGGCAACGAGACCGACAAGATCCGGCAGCATGGCCACGCCGGTCTGCCGACCTATGGCGTCGGGACCGAGTACGACCGCCGGCAATGGCAGGCGGTGTTCCGGCAGATGATGGGCCACGATCTTGTGCGCCCCGACCCCGAACGCCATGGCGCGTTGCGGATGACCGATGCGGCGTTGCCGCTGTTGCGGGGCGAGACCACGATATCCCTGCGGCGCGACAGCATCGCGGCGGCAGCCGACAACCGGCGTCCGGCGGTCAAGGCGATGGTGTCGGAGGAGGATGCGCCGCTGCTCTCGGCGCTCAAGGCGAAACGCCGTGCGCTGGCCGAGGCGGCAAAGGTGCCGGCCTATATCATCTTTACGGACCGCACCCTGATCGAAATGGCGGAAACCCGGCCCCGGACGCTGGACGATATGGCGCGGATCGGCGGTATCGGCGCGAAAAAGCTGGAAAGCTACGGGAGCGCGTTCCTTGAGGTGATCACCGGCGAGGCGGCCCAGATGCATCCCACGCGCCGCAAGCTCGCGGGCCGCGAGACAGGCACGCTGTTCGATCGCCTGCTTGCCGTGCAGGCCGATCTGGCGCGGGGGATGGATGGCACGGCCAAACCGCTCAGCTGTTCGGCGTCTCTGCTGGCCAAGGTCGCCCAGTCCAAACCGGGCGACGATGCGGCGATGGAACGGCTGTTGGGCGACAAACGGGCGCAGCGTTTCGGGCCCGCCTTTCTGGACGTCCTGCGCGAGGCGGGCTAGGTCCTTGGTCAAACGAACGAAGGATGGCAGCATGCTTGTGGTGATTTCACCCGCGAAACGGCTCGACTGGGCGGCGCGGGACGTAACGACGACGGACCCCGATTTTCAGGAAGACGCCGTGCGTCTGGTCAAGACCGCCCGCAACCTGACCCTGACCAAGCTGAAGGGCCTGATGGATCTCAGCGATGATCTGGCCCGGCTCAACCGTGACCGTTTCGCCAGCTTCGAGGCGGCGCCCACGGAAGAGGCGACCCGGCCCGCTGCCCTGGCCTTCGCGGGCGACACGTACCAGGGGCTCGAGGCCCAGACCCTAGATGCCGATGAGCTCGACTGGGCGCAGGATCATCTGCGCATCCTGTCTGGTCTCTATGGCCTGCTGCGCCCTCTGGACGCGATCCAGCCCTATCGCCTTGAGATGGGCAGCCGTCTGAAAACCCGCCGCGGCAGCAGCCTCTACGATTACTGGGGTGACGATTTGAGCAGGGCGTTGAGCGCGCGGGCCAAGGCGCTGGGCACCGATACGCTGGTCAATTGCGCCAGCCAGGAATATTTCGGCGCGGTGGCCCCCAAGACGCTTGTCCCCCGGGTCGTGACGCCGGTCTTCAAGGAAGACAAGGGCGACGGCAAGCCCCCCAAGATCGTCAGTTTCTTCGCGAAAAAGGCCCGCGGCGCGATGGCCCGGTTCATCATCCGGAACAGGGTGGCCGACGTGGAGGGACTGCGCGACTTCGACACGGGTGGCTATGCCTGGCAGCCGGATCAGTCCGACGCATCAACGCTGGTCTTTGTGCGCCCGTACCCCACGACCTGACGCCGATGCGCCGTTCCGGGGGTCCAGCGCATCCACCGGGCAGGCACTCAGGATATGTTCGATGATCAGCGCCTTGCGCAACGGTTTTGACAGATAGTGGTCCAGACCGGTTTCGAGGATGGCATCCGCCTCGTCCGTTCCGGTGTGTGCGGTCAGTGCGACGATGGGCACGTGCACGCCGGTGCCGGATTCGATCTTTCGGATGATTCGCGTGGCGGTCTTGCCGTCCAGACGGGGCATGCAGATGTCCATGAACACCAGATCGGGCGCGCTTGCCTGATACACCTGGACCGCCTTGACGCCATTGTCGGCAAAGGTCAGATCGATGTCGAGATCCTTGACCATCTTGCGGAACACCAATTGGTTGGTGGCGTTGTCCTCGGCTGTCAGGACCCGCATCCGGCGGCGCGGCTGATCGTCTGGGATCGGCCTTGCGTATGCCACGGGCGGGTTCGCCGGCGGCAGCGGTACAGGAACCGGCGGATCAACCACCGGCAGGGCCGCCGAGAACTTGTCGAAAACACAGGCAAGCTCGACCGGCTGGCGCAGCAAGACAGGTTTGGGCACATCCGCACGGCCGTTTGGCGCGGCATTGGGTTCGCTGGTGAACACGAAAACGGGCATGTGATGGCCGGCGGCCTGCACCCGTCGCAAAAGCGCCAGACCATCAAGCGCGGGAGGACTGTGATCGATCAGAACCAGGTCGATGTGCGGGCCCAGGTCGTCCATGGCGGAGGACGCCGTGTCATGGGACGTGACCCGCACGCCGACGCGTTCCAGATGGCCGTGCAGCGTCGCGCGCGAGGCTTCAAGCGAATCCACCAGCAGGACATGGCGCAGACGATCGGGCCGCAAGACGACCGGGGCCGACTTGCCCGCCGCCACGGGCAGGGTCAGATCCAAGCCGAAGGTCGATCCGACATCTTCCTGGGATGTCACGCTGATGCGCCCGCCCATCATATCGACCAGCTTGCGGCTGATGGCCAACCCAAGGCCGGTGCCGTCAAACTGGCGGTTGCGATCGTTTTCGACCTGCGTGAATTCCGCGAAAACCGTGTCGATCATGTAATCGGGTATGCCAATTCCAGTGTCCGCCACGCTGATACTCAGCGCAACGGTTCCCGCTTTGGCGTCGGGCTCGCCCGTCACGCGAACGCTCACGTGACCCCTGGATGTGAATTTGACGGCATTGCCGACCAGATTCGTCAGAACCTGACGCACCCGGCCGGCATCGCCCGTATAATCCGTCGCCAAAAGCGGATCGAAGTCCATCGTCACCGCCAGACCTTTCGCGGATGCGGTGGGCTGCGCCAGCATGATCACTTCGCGCACGATCTGCTTGAGGTCGAGCGGTTCGTGACGCAGCACCATCCTGTCGGCTTCGATTTTCGATAAGTCGAGCACCTGATTGATGATCGTCAGAAGGGCCTCGCCGGAGTTGCGGATCGTATCGGTGTAAAGCCGCTGTTCCTCGGTCAGGTCGGTCTCGCTCAGCACCTCGGCCATGCCGACGACACCATTCATCGGGGTGCGGATTTCGTGGCTCATGTTGGCAAGAAACGTCGACTTGGCGCGACTTGCGCTTTCGGCCAGCATCCGTGCATCCTTGAGGTCGTTGGCGTGCTGAACGTCGGCGGTGACATCCATCAGCAGCGAAACCACTTCTCCGCCAAGGCCGCGCCGGTCGATCACCTTGATGTACTGGCCGTTGCTCTGCTTGACGATGACTTCCTGCGGATCGTCGCTTTCAAGCCGGGCGAACATCCTGTCGCGCCATTCGTCCTGCGGCCCCTCGTCTGGGTCGATGCGGCGTTCGTCCACGACGATCTGCAGGACCTCCTTGTAACTTATTCCGGGCTTGATCAGGTCAGGATTGTGAAAACCCGAAAGATAAGCCTGGTTCCGCATGACGAGTTTCAGGTCGGAATCGAACAGCGCAAATCCGGCCCTGAGCGCTTCGACCGCATGCATGAACTGCCTTTCGACCAGGCCGATCCTGTCGCGCTGCGCCGTAAGCGCGCAGGTCAGCCGCAGGTTTTCCGCCCCGAGGTCTGCCACCCTTGCGTCGGTCCGGGCCTGCCGCCGACGCGCGGCATCGAGCTTTGCCTCCTGCTCGGCCAGCATAAGCTCGGCCTGTTGCCTGCGACGGGTCTCTTCCGCCAATCTCTCGACAAGGCTCATCCTCGGCTCCCTCGATGGTCTGGGTCGGCGTGAACGGCATCATCGGGTCGCCGTGTGAACATCTGATTAAACGCAGGTCTCTCACGGCAAGATGAGATATTGCCAGATCACGAGAGCTCGTGTCACGCTGGCCCTTTGCCCAAGGAGACCGTCATGTCGATTGCATCCGTCTCGCGAGTTCTGTGCCTTGTGTGTCTGTGCTTGGGGGCGGGCGGCGCGCTGTCGCAAACCGCGGTGCCGGACACCCGTTTCGTCGTGACCCAGGACGTCGACTACTACGGTGCGGATCTGACCAACCTCTTCGACACCGGCTTCGATGGCTGCGCCCGCGCTTGCCAAAGCGATGCGGCCTGCGTGGCCTTCACCTTCAACACGCGGTCCAACGCCTGCTTTCCCAAATCCGCGATCACGGCGCGCAAACCCTACGCCGGTGCGCTGTCTGCGCAGCGGGTGGCGACGGACCCCGCGATCGTGTCCGCCGCACCCGCGCGGCAGGCGGATTTGTCGTTTCTTGTGTCTGCCGATATCGATGCGGCGCAGGCTCAGTCGGCGCGCCTGCCGCGAAGCTATCCTGCGGGCGGTCTGGATCTGGCGGATCTCCGGGCGCTCGGGCGTGATCGCATGCAAGCGGGCGATGCCGAAGGCGCGCTGCGCTGGCACGGGTTGGCGGTGGCCCTGTCGGATCTGTCGCGGGACTGGCGCGATTATGCGGCTGTCCTGCTGGCGCTTGACGGTCGCGACACGACCCCGCGCAGACGGATCACCGACGATGCCCTCTCGGCGTCGGTCAACGCCTACCTGCGCGCGCTCGATCCGCCCTCGCGCGCCTCTGCCTTGACCGCGATGGCGCGCGCCCTCGAACGTGCCAGCCGCGGGCGGCACAGCATCGCCGCGTTGCGATTGGCCCAGCAGATCGCACCGCAATCCGGCACACGCCAGATGCTGGACCGTGCCGTTGCCCAGTTCGGGTTTCGCATCACCGACACCCGCGTCGAAAACGATGCGGCAGAGCCGCGCATCTGCATCGAATTCTCCGACCCCCTGGTCCAGGCCGGCGTGGATTACGCGCCGTTCATACGGTCGCCCGACACGGGTCTTGTCGTCACCGCGCAAGACGCGCAGCTTTGCCTCGACGGCGTCGCGCATGGCACGCGCTATGACCTGACGGTGCGCTCCGGACTGCCTGCCGCCGACGGCGAGGTCCTGGGCCGGGATGCCGCGCTGTCGCTCTATGTCCGCGATCGCGCGCCGTTGGTCCGCTTCGGCGGCCGCGCCTTTGTCCTGCCGCGCGGCGCAGGGGCCGCGATTCCGGTCGAGACGGTCAACACCGATGCACTCGACCTGACCCTGTGGCGCATCAGCGATCGCAATCTCGTGCGCGCCGTTCAGGACAGCTTTCTCGGGCGCCCCCTCTCGGCCTATCAGCGAGAGGTTTTCGCAACCGAGATCGCGCAGGAAATCTGGTCCGGAACGGCAGAGGTGCAAAATACGCTGAACGCCGACATGACCACCCGCTTGCCGCTGCACTCCGCCCTCAAGGATCAGGCGCCGGGCATTTTCGCGCTGACGGCGCGGCTTCCGGGCGTGGACCTCAATGATGACGCCGGCGCGACGCAATGGTTCGTGCTGTCGGATCTGGGCCTCGCCACGTGGTTCGGCACCGACGGGCTTCACGTTGCGGTGCGCGGACTAGGCGACGCGGGGCCACGCGCAAATGTGACGGTGTCGCTGATTTCGCGGGCCAACGCGGTTCTGGGCAGGGCCATCACCGATCGCGATGGGTTTGCCAGTTTCCCGCCCGGCCTCGCGCGTGGTGTGGGCGCGGCCGGCCCGGCGATGGTGGTGGCCGACGAGGGCGACAGCGACATGGCGTTTCTGCCGCTGACCGACCCGGCTTTCGACCTGTCGGATCGCGGCGTCGAAGGGCGCCCGCCCAGCCCGCCGATCAACATGTTCCTGACCACCGATCGCGGGGCCTACCGCGCGGGTGAAGTGATCCATGCCACCGCTTTGGCGCGGGATGCACAGGCGCAGGCGATCACCGGCCTGCCCGTCACCGCGATCCTCAAACGCCCCGATGGTGTCGAATACAGCCGCCGGCACAGCGGGCGCGGCGTGGCGGGTGGCCATGTCTTTGCCCTGCCCGTGGGCGCAACCGCCCCGCGCGGCACATGGCGGCTCGACCTTCATACCGACGTCGATGCGCCACCGCTGGCCTCCCGGACCCTTCTGGTCGAGGATTTCCTGCCCGAGCGGCTGGATCTGACCCTGTCGGTGACCGATACCCCGCTGCGGGCCGACGACACCCCACCGTTGCGCGTGCAGGCCGATTATCTCTTTGGTGCGCCGGCCTCCGATCTGGCCGTCGAAGGCGAGGTCCGCCTGGTCGCCACGCGCGCGATCGCGGAATTTCCCGGCTACGCCTTCGGTCGCCACGATCAGCGGTTCGACCCGCGCACACAGCCGCTCGATCCCGCGACGACGGATTCCACCGGCGCGGCGACGCTGGCGCTGACGCTGCCGCCGGTCGACGATCCGGGCCAGCCGATCGAGGCGCAGATCACGGTGCGTGTCACCGAAGGCTCCGGCCGCCCGGTCGAGCGGCAGGTGACCAGACCGCTCGCCCCGCGCGGTCCGATGATCGGCATCGCCGCCGGTTTCGACGATGTGCTGCCAGAGGGTGCGACGGCACGGTTCGACCTGATCGCCCCGGGTGCCGCCCCGATGCCTGTCCGCTGGACGGTGAACCGGGTGGACACGCGGTATCAGTGGTATCAGCTTTACGGCTCGTGGAACTGGGAACCTGTCACCCGCCGTATCCGTGTCGCCAGTGGCGAGATGACGCTGGGGGACGCGCCGCAGCCGCTGTCCGTCGCGACGCAATGGGGTGATTACGAACTTGTCGTCGAACGTCTCGGCGGTGCCGGTTATGCCGTGTCGTCGGTCGGGTTCTCTGCCGGGTGGTATGCCGCCGGCGATGGCCGCGACACACCCGACCGGCTGGACCTGTCGCTCGATGCGCCGGACTATTCGCCCGGCGACACGGCCCGCCTGCGCATTGTCGCGCGTGATGACGGCGTGGCCCTTGTCACGGTGCTGTCGAACGCGGTGATCGATCGCAAGGTCGTGCAGGTGACACAGGGCGAAAACCTGATCCCGCTTGCGGTGACGGAAAACTGGGGCACCGGTGCCTACGTCACCGCGTCGGTCCTTCGCCCGATGAACGCGCAGGCCGGGCAATCCCCCGCGCGCAGCCTGGGCCTGGCGCATGCTACGGTACGGCCCGGGATCAGGGCGCTGGGTGTCGCCATCGATGCGCCCGACGTGGTCAACGGTCAGCAAGGGCCCCTGCGCGCCACCGTGTCCGTGACGGGCATCGCGCCGGGTGATACGGCGCATCTGACGCTCGCGGCCGTCGATCTGGGCATTCTCAACCTGACCGGGTTCGACAGCCCCGATCCTGCCGGGCATTACTTTGGCCAGCAGCGGTTGGGGGTAGAACTGCGCGATCTGTACGGTCGCCTGATCGACGGCCTTGGCGGCGCTCTGGGCACGGTCCGGTCGGGCGGCGATGCGGGCGATGCGCTGTCGCTGCAATCCCCGCCTCCGACCGAGGCGCTGATGGCGGCCTTCAGCGGCCCGGTCACGGTGGGTGCGGATGGCACCGCCGAGGTGCTGATCGACCGCCCGGCGTTCAACGGCACCATCCGCCTGATGGCGGTCGTCTGGTCGCAGCGGGGCGTGGGGCAGGCCAGCCGCGATGTGATCGCGCGCGACCCCGTGGTCGTCACCGCGTCGTTGCCGCGGTTCCTTGCCCCCGGTGATGACAGCCGCCTGTTGCTTGAATTCGCGCATACCAGCGACCCCGCAGGCGACATGGACCTGTCGGTGCGCGCGACCGGGGTGACCCTTGACGATGTGCCCGCCCGCGTCACGCTGCCCGCGCAGGGCACTGCGTCGCTGCGCCTGCCGCTGCGCGCGGGCGATGTGGGCGACCATAGGATCGCGCTTGCCCTGACCGCTCCGGATGGAACCGTCCTGCGCAAGACGTTGCAGGTTGCGGTGCGCGCCAACGACCCGCAAAGCGCCACGGTACGCCGCCTGTCTCTCGCCCCGGGCGAGACATTCACCTTTGACGCCAACGTGCTGGCCGGCCTGCGCCCCGGCACCGCCAGCGCGACTCTCAGCGCGGGCCCCTTGGCGCGGTTCGATGTGGCCGGGCTGCTGCACCAGCTTGACCGCTATCCGTATGGCTGCACCGAACAGGTGACATCCGCCGCGCTGCCGTTGCTGTATCTGTCATCGGTTGCCGCGGACGTCGATAAGGCCGACGTGCGGCGGCGCGTGACCGCGGCGATTGCGGAGGTTCAGACCCGGCAGGCAGGCAACGGCGCCTTCGGTCTGTGGTCGGCGCGGTCCGGCGCGTTCTGGCTCGATGCCTATGTCACCGACTTCCTGAGCCGCGCGCGGGCGCAAGGCTATGATGTGCCCGATCTGGCCTTGGCCACGGCGCTCGACAATTTGCGCAACCGGGTGAATTACGCCCCGGACTTTGATCGGGGCGGCGAGGATATCGCCTATGCGCTTCTGGTCCTCGCGCGCGAAGGCGCGGCGGCGATGGGGGATCTTCGCTACTATGCCGATACCAAACGCGACGCGTTCGGCACCCCGCTGGCGGCTGCCCAGGTCGGCGCCGCGCTGGCGGCCTATGGCGACCAGCCGCGCGCCGACGCGATGTTCCGCCATGCCGGCGCGATGCTGGCGCGGCCCGCGGACGGTTCGGGCTGGCGCGACGATTTCGGCACCCCGCTGCGCGATGCCGCCGCGGTTCTGGCGCTCGCCGCAGAGGTGGGCAGCAGCGCACTGAACCAACAGGACCTGAGCCAGCGGATCACCCGCGCGGGCAGGTCGCTGTCCACACAGGAAGCGGCGCAGGTACTGCTTGCGGCGCATGCGCTTGGCCAGTCGCGACAGGGGGGCCAGGGCCTCGTGCTCAATGGAGTGCCCGCATCGGGGCCTGTCGTGCAACGCCTGAGCGGTCCGCAGGCGGCGGTATCGACCCTTGCCAACACCGGGGCCGCGCCCATCGATATCACGCTGGCCACCTTTGGCGTGCCTATCGTCGCGCCGCCTGCGGGGGGGTATGGCTATGCGATCGAACGCCGGTTCTTCGACATGGAGGGCGCGCCGGTGACGGCGGGGTTCGCGGCGGGCGACAGGCTGGTTGCGGTGCTGACCGTCACACCCTTCGATGCGGTCGACGGGCGGCTGATCGTCGATGATCCGTTGCCCGCCGGGTTCGAGATCGACAACCCGGCCTTGCTGCGCAGCGGTGATATCGGCGCGCTGGACTGGCTTAACCCCGCAGCGGCAGAGCACGCCGAATTCCGGTCGGACAGGTTTGTCGCGGCAGTTGACCATCGTGGCGATGCGCCGTTCCAATTGGCCTATGTGCTGCGCGCGGTGACGCCGGGCGATTACCACCAGCCCGCCGCGATGGTGCAGGATATGTACCGCCCCGAATACCGCGCCCTCACCGCTACCGGGCGCGTGATCGTGCAACGCTGATGCGCCGCCTCGCCCCCTTCGCCTGCGTGGCCTTGCTGCTGATCGCCGCCGCCGGACGTGACGGGTTCGACAGGTGGGTCGATGCCACGCGACTGCCACCGCTGTTGTCGGAAACCTCCGTCGAAATGCGCGACCGGAATGGTGCCTTGCTGCGCAGCTTTCCGGTCGAAGACGGTCGCCAGCGGCTGGCGGTCAGGCTTGGGGATGTCGATCCTGAATTCCTGGCGATGCTGATCGCCTACGAAGACAAGCGGTTTTTCCGCCACCAAGGCATCGATTTCCGGGCGCTCTTGCGTGCGGGCCTGCAAGCGCTGCGTCAGGGCCGTGTCGTGTCAGGCGGTTCCACCTTGACGATGCAGGTGGCGCGCCTGCTGGAAAATTCGGGCACAGGGCGATGGGCGGGCAAGCTGCGCCAGATGCGCGTGGCGCTGGCTCTCGAGCGCCGCCTGGGCAAGAACGACATCCTCGCACTCTATCTCAACCACGCGCCCTATGGTGGTGCGGTCGAAGGGCTGCGCGCCGGGGCGCATGCGTGGTTCGGCAAGCCACCGGCACGCCTGACCGCCGCGCAATCGGCGCTTCTGGTGGCGCTGCCCCAGGCACCCGAATCCCGCAGGCCCGACCGCCACCCCGATGCCGCGCGCGCCGCCCGCGACCGGGTGCTGCACCGCCTGGGCCAGGCGCCACAGCCTTGGATGCCGGACGTGCCCCGCGCGATGCAGCCGGTTCCCCGAAGCGCGCCGCATCTGACCGATCGGGCGCGCCGCGCGGCCCCTGGCCTGCTGCGCCACGACCTGACACTCGACGCGGGGCTCCAGCGGCAGATGCAGCATCTGGCGGCGCTGTCCCTGCGGGATCAGGTCAACGCCGTGTCGGCGGCGATTCTTGTCGCGGACCACCACAGCGGCGAAATCCTGGCGTCCGTCGGTGCGCCGCGATACACCGGCGAGGGCGGCGCGCTGGGGTTCAACGACATGACCCGCGCCATCCGGTCGCCGGGCTCGACCCTCAAGCCGTTGATCTACGCCTTGGCCTTCGATCAGGGGCTGGTACATCCCGAAACGCTCATCGACGACGCGCCCGTGACCTTCGGCACCTATGCGCCGCAGAATTTCGACGGCCAGTTCCGGGGCGAAATCACCGTCCGGCGCGCGTTGCAGCTGTCGCTCAATATTCCGCCCGTGCGCCTGATGAACGATCTCGGACCGGCCCGCGTCATGGCTGCCCAGCGGCAGGGCGGGGCCACACCGGCCCTGGCCGGCAAAGCGGCGCCGGGGCTGGCCATCGCGCTTGGCGGTGTGGGGCTGTCGCTGACCGATCTGGTGCAGCTTTACGCCGGGCTGGCGCAGGGTGGTCAGGGCCCAAGGCTGCACTGGCGCCTGGGCGAGGTGCCGCCCATGACGTCGCGCATGGTCTCGCGCGCCGCCGCGTGGCAGGTGGGCCGCATCCTGTCCGACATACCGCCGCCGCAAGGAGCCGCATCGCGCGCGGGCCGGATCGCGTACAAGACGGGCACCTCCTATGGGCACCGCGATGCATGGGCGATCGGGTATGACGGGCGCCATGTGATCGGCATCTGGCTCGGGCGGCCGGATGGCACGCCGGTGCCGGGCGCTTTCGGCGGCGACCTGGCCGCGCCGATCCTGTTCGAAGCCTTTGGCCGTATCGCGGGCCCCCGCGCTCCGCTGCCGGCCCCGCCGCCCGAGACGCTGATCGTGACCGCGGCGGAGCTGCCCGCGCCGTTGCGGCGTTTCCGGCCCCGCACTGCCGCCTTTGCCCCTGCGCCGGGTGGGCCGGTCGTGGCCTTTCCGCCCGACGGTGCGGTTCTGGCAAGGGCGCAGGACGGCGTGCCGCTCAAGGTGCGTGACGGTGTTCTGCCTTTGACCGTGTTGGTGGATGGGCAGCCACATGCGACCGCGCTGATGCGGCGCGATGCGGTCCTGCCGCAGACCGGTCCGGGGTTTTCAAGGCTGACCGTCATCGATGCCGCGGGGCGGTCGGCGACCGTGCAGGTCTGGCTGGATTAGCGGCGCCCCTCGCGCAGCCATGCGGCGGTGATCAGCGCCGCACTCAGCAACAGCACCAGCCACCCCGGCAAAAGCCCGGTCTGGCGGACATCGCGCGTCTCGTAGGCGCCGCGCGGGGTCAGCCCGATCCACCCGCGACCCGCGGCCGGGCGCCCCGCGGACACCTCGCGCAGGCGTGGCAGACCGTTTTCTATCCGGACCACGCCACCGCGTTGTGCCGCCAGGACGGGCGCCAGCACGTCGCCGGTGGCAATGGTCTGCTCGAACTCGCGCGGGGCTGCCGGGCCAAGGCCGATGACCGTGGTCTGGTCGCCATTCTCCAGCCGGTAAAGGCCGATCTCCGGCCCCTGAAACACGCCTTCGAACACACCCGGCGCGGCTTCGCTCAGCATCAGTTCACTGACCGTTCCGGCAGGATCGGTGATGGTCACGGGTGGAACGCTCTCGTCCAACGTGCGGCGGGCGATGCGCATCGTCTGACCTGTCGCAAACGCGGTCAGCGCCTCTTCCTCCAGTTCGGGTTCCTTCATCATCCAATGCGCCAGGCGGCGCAGCAATTCCAATTGCGGGCCGCCGCCCTCGTACCCGCGGTTCCACAGCCACGCGTGATCGGACGCCAGCAGCGCCACGCGCCCTTCGCCCACGCGGTCAAGCACCAGAAGCGGGCGATCCTCCAGCCCGGTCATCACGACCTTGCCTTTCGGGTCGGCCACATCCACCTGGCGCAGCCAGCGCCCCCAATCGCCGCCACCGGGCAGCCCGGCGGTCACGGGGTGCCGTTGGCCCAGATCGGTGACGACCGGGCGATAGGGCTGTTCGATCACCCGTGCGGTCGGCGCGGCAGGCAGCACCGGGCCCAACGGCGAGCGATAGATGCTGTCGGCGCCGGCGAAATCCGGTCCGGCGGCCACCAGAACGGCACCGCCCTGCCGGATGTAGTTGGCGACATTGTCCAGATACAGCGACGGCAGGATCCCGCGACGCTTGTACCGGTCAAAGATGATCAGGTCGAAATCCTCGATCTTTTCCATGAAAAGCTCGCGGGTGGGAAAGGCGATCAGGCTCAGTTCGCTGACGGGCACGCCATCCTGCTTTTCGGGGGGGCGCAGGATGGTGAAATGCACCAGATCGACCGAGCTGTCGGATTTCAGCAGGTTGCGCCAGGTTCGGCCACCGGGGTGCGGCTCTCCGCTGACAAGCAGGACACGCAGGCGGTCGCGCACGCCGTTCATCTGGATCAGCGCGGTGTTGTTGCGGTCCGTCAGCTCGCCCTCGGCGCCCGGAACGGTGAACTGGATCACGTTCCTGCCCCCATGCGGCAGCGTGACGGGCAGTTCGATGTCCTGACCGACCGGCACGCGAAAGGCCTGCGGGGGTTCCCCGTCCACCGAAATCTCCAGCGGCGCCAATCCGTCGTCGGCCGGGGCCGCGCCCATGTCCTCAATCCGCAGGGTCAACGTGACGGGCTCGCCGATGATGGCAAAGGCCGGCGCATTGCGAACACTCAGGCGGCGGTCCCAGTCGGTGGACCTGCCGGTCAGAAGCACATGCATCGGCGCCGGAAGGTCCAGCGGCAGATCGGCGTCGTGCACCCGCCCGTCGCTCAGCGCGATGATCCCCGCGATGCGCGCGCGCGGCTCTTCCGCCAAGGCGGTGGACAGGGCCGTCATCAGTTGCGTCCCCGCGTCGCCCGCGCCATCGGGCACGACGATGCGGCGCACTTCGGTATTGGGCCGGTCGGCCAGCCGCGTGGCCAGCGTGGCGGCGGCGGCCGCCGTCTGGTCACCGCGGTCCGACAGCCTCTGGCTGGCACTGTCGTCGTGCAGAACGACCACGATATCGGTCAGCGGCGCGCGGTCTTCCTGCTGATAGGATGGCCCGGCAAGCGCCGCCAGCACGACAAGTGCCGCAAGCCCCCGCAGGGCCCAGCCGCTGAGCCCCCGCATCAGGGCAGCCAGGACCCCCAGCAGCGCGATCGCGCCCACACCGGCCAGCAGCGGCCAGGGGATCAGCGGATCGAATACGATGGTTCCGGTCATTGGCCCAGCCTGTCCAGCAATGCAGGCACGTGGACCTGATCGCTTTTGTAGTTTCCGGTCAGCACATGCATCACCAGATTGACGCCAAAGCGGAACGCCAGCTCGCGCTGCCGCTCGCCGGTGAACCCGCGCCCCACGGGCAGCATCGGCGCACCGTTCGACGTGACCGCCCAGGCCGCCGCCCAGTCGTTGCCGCCGATCACGACCGGCGTCACGCCGTCATTCAGATTGCGAAACGGCATGCCCTCGACCTGTTCGGCGTCTGGGGGGGCGGCCTCGACCCAGACATCGCGGCTCGAATGACGACCCGGGAAATCCTGCAACAGATAAAAGGTGCGGGTCAGTACATGGTCGGCGGGCAGCGGCTCCAGCGGCGGAATATCAAGAGGTGCCGCCAGATCCTGCAACTTGCGGCCGTTCGGGCTGCTTGCGCCAAAGCCCGCGATGTCGGCATCGCGCGTGTCGAACAGGATCAGCCCCCCCGAGCGCAGGTAGTCGTTCAGCCGCGCGTAGGCCTCGTCAGAGGGGCGCGGCTGATCGGGGGTGATCGGCCAGTACAGGATCGGGAAAAAGGCCAATTCGTCGGCCTCCAGATCGACCCCCATCGGGGTTGCCGGCTCGACAGATGTGCGGAAATACAGCGTGTCGGTCAAACCGATCAGTCCAGCGCGCGCGACTTCGTCGACCTTGTCGTTGCCGGTCAGCACATGCGCCAGGACCACCTCGGCGGTTGCTTCCAGCGCCAACGCCTCGGCGCTGTCTTGTGCCACGGCGGGGCCGGGCTGGCCCGCGATTCCGCCCAGAAGCGCCAGCATCGCCGCCGCCGCCGTCGTCCGCTGCCCCAGCAACCGCCCCGACAGGGCCAGCGATGCGATCACATCCGCGACCAAGGCCAGGATGGCGAGGCTGAGCAACCAGCCCGCAATCGGTTGTTCGGGGGCGACGGCAAAGCCCTTGACGGGAATGCCCGCGGGCCAGCTGACCGGGGTGAGATCGCTGTCGGACGTCACCACGTTGCGCGCCAGCCGCCGATCGCCGGAGGCGTAGATGCCGGGGCGCATGTCGGGCCCCGCGGGCGCATCAATCAGGTCGGGTCCGGCCACACCGGGCAGGTTACCCGCGTCCGACAGCGTGCCGAACCCGTCCATCACCCGCTCCGGCGTCCAGACGGTGCCCTCGAGCTGATCCGCCTCCGGCGTCGCGGTGGCCGAAGACGCCGCCAGGCGTTCCATCATCTGCACGAACAACCCCGAAAGCGGCAGGCTGGACCATTCCGCCGTCGCGGTGACATGGAACAACACGATCTGCCCCTGTTCGCGCGGCTTGCGGGTGACCAGCGGCGTGCCGTCGGTCAGCTCTGCGATCACCCGTTCGGCCAGTGTCGGATCGGGCTGCGCCATCACCTGCGCGGTCACCCGCACGTCCTCGGGGATCCGCAGCCCGAAGAACGGCGACCGTTCGGAAAAGGGCGCCAGCGATTTCGGCTCGCCCCAACTCATCGCGCCGCCGACGCTGCGCCCGCCCGACCGCAGGCGCACGGGCATCATCGGGTCTTCGTCGATGCGGCTGATGTCGCTTGCGGCCACACGCGGCCCGGCAAAGCGCACCAACATGCCGCCCGCGTCGATCCAGTCGCCCAGGCCCTCGGCTTCGGCATCCGACAACGTGGCCACGTCGGCCAGCACGATCACGTCCGGATTGGCGGGCAAGACATCGCTCAGTGACCCTTTGATCAGGTCCGCCGCCGGTTCCAGCGCCTGTTCGATGTAATGCAGGGGCGACAACAGTTCGAGCCCCTCGCGGTTCTCGCGCGCCGCGATCAATGCCACCTCGCGTCGGCGCAACCCGTCATCGGTCAGCGTGGTGGCCCCCGCCGAACGCTGGCCCTGAATGTCAAAGCGGGTGACCCGCGCGCGCATCTCTGCAGGCAGCGCAAGCTCGGTGCGGGCGCTGAGCGCACCGTCTTCGAAGGTCGCCATCGCCGTCGCCAGAAGGGCCGCATTGCCCGCCGGGTCGCGGCCCTGCGCCTGAAGCGTGACATCGCGCCCGGGCCCCGGCGCGGCGCGGCGCACCGTCAGTGCAATCGCGCCGTCGACATAGGTCGCGGGCGTCATGGCCAGAACATTGGCCCCGGTCTGATAAACTTCGACGGCGCCCCGCTTCTGCAGTGCCGCCAGCAGGCCGCCACGGCCGTCGTAATCCAACCCGTCGCTGAACCACAGTGTGTCGAACCTTTCGGCGTCGGCCAGGGCACCCATCGCCCGCGCGGTGCGGTCGGCATTGGGTTGCCATGGCGCGGGCGCAAAGCCGGGCAACCGGCTGCGCCAGACGTCGGCGGATTGAAAGACCGGCGTTTCGGGCCGCGACAGATCCATGAAACCCACCGTCCGGTCGGCGCGGCTGGCCCGGGTCAGCTGCGCCTCGATGGCCTGCGACTGCTGGGTCCAGCGGGTCGCCCCGGCCCAGCTTCCGTCGAGCACGATCAGCAAAGGCCCGTCGCCCTGCGCGTTGTCCTGCGACGGGTTCAGGACCGGACCGGCCAGCCCCAAAATCAACGCGGCAACCGCCAGCATCCGAAGCAACAACAACCACCACGGGGTGCGGTCCGACACGCTTTCGTCGTCGGACAGCCCCAAAAGCAACGCCACCCCCGGAAAGCGGCGGCGGATCGGCGCGGGCGGAACCGCACGCAGGATGATCCACAGGATCGGCAGCGCAAGCAATGCCAGCAACAGCCAGGGCGCGGTAAAGCCGATGCCACCCAGAACCGTCATGCCGCGACCCCGCGCCCGATGTCCATCGCCCGGTAGAGCCAAAGCAGCGCCGTCTGCGCCGACGCATCGGTATGATGCACGCCGTAATGCCAGCCGGTGACCGAACACAGGTGCCGCAGCTCGTCCTTGCGCGCGGCCAACCGGTCGAGGTATCGCGCCTTGAGGTCATTGGCCTTGAGCGTTTCGTGCCGCAGGCTGCCGCCGACGCTTTCGAAAATGGTGCGCCCGCGAAAGGGAAACGCTTCCTCGGACGGATCGAGAACATGAAGCATGACCCCGCGCACCCCGCGATCCGCGGCCTTGGTCAGCGCCGTCTTGACCGCGCTGGTATCGCCCATGAAATCGGAGATGAACACCGCCCGCGCCGAGGGAATCATCGCGCGATGTTCGGGCGGCTGGTAATCGTCGGGCCCGTCCTCGCTCAGCATCTCGGCCAGCCGCAAGATCTGCGCAGTGCCGCGACGGGGCGGCAAAGTGGTGCCCGTCAGGCCAACCCGTTCGCCCCCGCGCACCAAAAGGATCGACAGCGCCAGCCCCAGAAGGCGTGCGCGATCGCCTTTTTGCGGAACGTTCGGGTCAGAGGAAAAGCGCATCGACGCCCCCTGATCGACCCAGAGCATCACCGACTGCGCGATCTGCCATTCGCGCTCGCGCACGAATTCGGTATCGCCGCGGGCCGATCTGCGGTGGTCGATCATGCGGCGGCTGTCGCCCATCTGCGCCGGGCGGTACTGCCAGAAATCGTCGCCCATGCCCGCGCGCCGTCGGCCGTGATCGCCCAAAAGAACGGCCCCGGCCAGATGTTCGGCCCGCGCAAGCAAGGGCGGCAGGCTCGCCGCCTGTTCCTCGGCCCGTGCGCGAAGGGTTTGCGGTGTGCTCACGCGGCGGCCTTTGTCCCGGCAAGGCTGGCCGCGGTGGTGTCGATGAGCTGCTGCAGGCTGTCGCCGCGTGCGCGCGCGGCAAAGTTCAGCGCCATGCGATGGCTCAGGACAGGGCGCGCCATGTCGATCACGTCTTCGGCCGATGGCGCCAGGCGCCCCTGCAACAATGCGCGGGCCCGCACCGCCAGCATCAGCGCCTGCGCCGCGCGGGGGCCGGGGCCCCATGCAACGGTCTCGCGCACCTGCTGGCTGGCGCTGTCTTCCTCGGGCCGGAAGGCGCGCACGAGATCGAGAATCATCTCGACCACGCTGTCGCCCACCGGCATCCGCCGCAAAAGCGTCTGCGCCTCCAGCAACTCGGCGGCGGTGAACACCTCGGTCGATTGCGCTTCGGTGTCACCGGTCGTCGCCAAAAGGATATCGCGTTCGGTGTCGCGATCGGGATAGGCCACGTCGATCTGCACCAAAAAGCGGTCCAGCTGCGCCTCGGGCAAGGGATAGGTGCCCTCCTGCTCGATCGGGTTCTGCGTGGCCAGAACGTGAAACGGCACGCCAAGCGGCCGGTCCGCGCCAGCCACCGTCACCGTCTTTTCCTGCATCGCCTGCAAAAGCGCCGATTGCGTGCGCGGGCTGGCGCGGTTGATTTCATCGGCCATCAGCAGCTGGCAAAAGATCGGCCCCTGCACGAACCGAAACGCCCGGCTGCCGTCGGGCGCGGTATCCAGCACTTCGGAGCCCAGGATGTCGGCGGGCATCAGGTCGGGCGTGAACTGCACCCGGTTGCCGTGCAGGCCCATCACCGTGCTCAATGTCTCGACCAGCCGCGTCTTGCCAAGCCCCGGCAAACCGATCAGCAGCCCGTGCCCACCGCACAGCAGCGCCGTCAGCGTCAGGTCGACAACGCGCTCCTGCCCGATGAAACGTCTGGTGATGGACGCCTTGGCCGCAGCCAGCTTGTCACCCAGCGCTTCGATCTGGGCCACCATATCGTGGGGTTCGGTCATGACATCTCGCTCCGGTGAATTATATGTAATGGTAATAGTATAGTGGATAAGGGAAATGGCAAAAGTATGAGCGGACAAAAAACCGTGACACCCTCGGCGGATAGCCTTGTCGCCTCGATCAAAGCCACAAAAACACGCGGTTTGCCGCCGGTGGAGCAATGGGACCCCCCGTTTTGCGGCGATCTGGACATGCAGATCAAGCGCGACGGGACGTGGTTCTATCAGGGAACGCCGATCGGCCGGCCCGGATTGGTCAAATTGTTCTCATCGATTCTCAAGAAGGAAGGCGACAAGTATTTCCTCGTCACCCCGGTCGAGAAAGTCGGCCTGACCGTGGAGGACGCGCCGTTCGTCGCCGTCGATTTCGATGCGGACGGCGCTGGCGAGGACCAGATCCTGACCTTTGTCACCCATGTCGATGATGTGGCGGTGGCGGGGCCGGATCATCCCATCCGGGTCGAGCGGGATCCCGAGACAGGCGAGCCGTCGCCCTACATCTTGGTGCGCCGCAACCTTGAGGCGTTGATTGACCGCAAGAGCTTTTACAGGCTTGTCGATCTGGGTGCGCATCACGACGGCTGGTTCGGGCTGTGGTCCGGCGGCACGTTCTTTCCGGTGATCCCGTCGGGCGACTTGCCCTGACGCGCAGCGGCCCTGCCGATTGGCCCCTTGGCGAAACGCGCGAATAAGGCCATCCTGAGTGCCCAACAGCCAGGAGCAAGACAATGGGTCATTCGACAGCCGTGATCGTCGGCGCGGGCAGCGGGCTGTCGGCATCGCTGGCGCGCAAGTTGGCCGCGCGGGGGCACGACATCGTTCTGGCCGCGCGCAGCACCGACAAGCTGACCGCGCTGGCGGACGAAACGGGCGCGCGCTGCGTTGCGATGGACGGCAGCGATCCCGCGGCCATGGCTGCGCTGTTTTCTGACCTGCCCGGCACCCTGCGCGTGGCCATCTACAACCCCTCGGCACGCCAGCGCGGGTCGATCGCCGATCTCGACCCTGAGACGGTACGCAGGGCGATCGAGGTGACGGCCTTCGGAGCGTTTCTCTTGGGGCAGCAGGCGGCGCGCCTGATGCTGAACAACCAGACGGATCAAGGGCGAAAAGGTACAATTTTGTTCACCGGCGCCTCTGCCGGCGTCAAGGGTTTCGCCAATTCGGCCCCCTTTGCGATGGGCAAATTCGCCCAGCGCGGGCTGGCGCAATCGATGGCACGCGAATTGCATCCCAAGGGCGTGCATGTCGCTTGGGTCAACATCGACGGTGGCATAGCCAACGAAGACCGCGACGGCCGCCGCGACGACGGCAACGACAACATGCTGCACCCCGACGCGATCGCCGATGGCTACATCGCGCTCATCGACCAGCACAGATCGGCATGGAGCGACGAATTGGTCCTGCGCCCCTGGGTCGAGACGTTTTGACGCCGATGCCGCGATTTGCCGCCAACCTGAGCCATCTTTGGGCGGAACTGCCGTATCTCGACCGGTTCGATGCCGCCGCCGCGGCGGGGTTCAAGGCCGTGGAAGTGCTGTTTCCCTACGACATGCCCGCCAAGGACACGCAGCGCGCGTTGCTGGCCAACGAGCTGGAGATGGTGTTGATCAATGCCCCGCCGCCCAATTACACCGGAGGCGCGCGCGGGTTTGCCGCCGTGCCCGGCGGAGCGGCGCGCTTTCAGCACGACATGCGCCGCGCGTTTCGCTACACAGACGCGCTGCGGGTGCCCATGCTGCACGTGATGACCGGAGAGGCGGACGGCGACCACGCGCGCGACACCTGCATCGAAAACCTGATCTGGGCCAGCGCGAACGCGCCCCCCGGGCTTACCCTGACACTAGAGCCGCTGAACCCGGTCGCGATGCCGGGATATTATCTGAACGACTACGCCCTTGCCGCCGAGATCGTCGCCGCCGTGGACGCCCCCAACCTGGGCCTTCAATTCGACAGCTACCATGCGCAGATGATCCACGGTGACGCGGTGGCGGTGTTGCGCGACTATCGCCCCCTTGTCCGCCATGTGCAGATCGGCGACGCGCCGGATCGCGGCCCACCCGGAACGGGGTCGATCGATTTCGATGCGCTTTTCGCGGCCCTGGACGACAGCGGATACACCGGCTGGGTCAGCGCCGAATACAAGGTTCCTGGCCGGACCCAAGACACCTTGGGCTGGCACAGGACCCGGTAACGCCCTCACGCGTCCGTCCGTGCCGCCAAATCAGGCCGACACCCCGGTCATGCGTGGTGCGCCGCCATGAAAAAGGGCGCGACACCGATGTGCCGCGCCCCTTCGTCATCATGTCGATCCGTCGGGATCATGCCGTTGCAGGCGTCCCTTCGGCCAGATCGTGGTCGCCCAGATCCATTACGTCTTCGCCGGATCTTTCCCACTCGGCGCGATCTTCGTCGGTCGCCTTGGGCGAAAACAGACCGGTCATCGCGTAGAACACACCGATCAGCGGCGCCGTCCAGCAGGCAAAGGCCAGCGGGATGTAGAGCAGGTTCGTCAGGTTGCCGTCCATCACCCCAAGGCTCAGCGCCGAGATGACGAACGCGCCACCGGCGTTCCACGGAATCAGGGGACTCATCAATGTCCCGCCCTCTTCGACCGCACGGCTGAGGTTCAGTGTCGAATATCCCATGCCACGATAAAGCGGTGCGTACATCCGACCGGGCAGCGCGATGGAGATATAGGGATCACCCGCCACGACGTTGGTCGCAAAGGCCGTTCCGATCGCCGAGCTTTGCACGGCACCGAAGCTTTTGACGCGCTTCACGATCGACAGAATGATCGCTTCCAGGCATCCGGTACGTTCAAGCGCGCCACCGAAGCCCAGTGCAATCAACATCAGCGAAATCGTCCACATCATGGACTGGATACCACCGGCGTTCAGCAGGCTGTCGATGTCGGATATGCCCGTTTCGATCGAATAGCCCGACTGCGCATAGGCAAAGACGTCATGCAAGCCAGCACCCTGCCAGAAGATCGCGACAAGCGCACCGACCACGACACCGGCAAAGAGCGACGGCAGCGGCGGCTTTTTCATCAGCGCGAGGATGATCACCACGAAGGCGGGGATCAGCGGCACGAGGCCCAAGTTGAACTGCTCCTGCAGGTTGCTGGTGATCTGGGTGATGCCAGACACATCGCCCCCGGTCGGGTTGATGACCATGAAGCCGACGGCGATGTAGATCACCAGGGCGATCAGCATGGCCGGCACCGTGGTCGGCAGCATGTTGCGGATGTGATCAAAGACGTTCGTTCCCGTCACCGCAGGCGCAAGGTTCGTGGTATCCGAGAGCGGCGACACCTTGTCACCGAAAAAAGCGCCCGACACGACCGCGCCGGCGGTCCAATAGGCGGGAATGCCGAAACCTGCGCCGATGCCCATCAGGGCAAGACCGACCGTACCGACCGTGCCCCAGCTGGTGCCAAGCGACAGCGACACGACCGCACACAGGATCATGGCGGCCGCCAGAAAGATCGACGGGCTCAGCAGGGTCAGACCGTAATAGATCAGCGTGGGCACGGTGCCCGACGAAATCCACACGCCGATGATCATGCCGACGATGATCAGCACCGACAGCGATGGCATCGAGACGTGAATGACGTGAAAGATGCCCTCGCGGATATCCATCCAGCCCTGGCCGCGCGCGACCCCCAAGAGCGACGTGATCGCAAGACCCAGAACAAGCGGGATGTGTGGCGTGAAATCGCCATAATAAAACAGCTGCAAGGCCAGAAGCCCCAGCGTGAGGACCACCGGCAACAAAGCCAGCGGCAATGATGGAAGATCTTTTTTATCCATGTTGGCGTCCCTTTTCTTTGCGCACTGCACCTGGTTTTGGGCCGTGCCATTACGGTTCCAATGAATTGACCTGACGTTCAGTTCCAAGATTTTCGCGAAAATCCGCCGATTTATGCTTGAAGCAGCGTGTTCGCGGGAACTTTTCCGGATCAGGGGACTGGGAAACTGAAGACGCGCACGCGCGCTTCGGGTCGGGCCGTCGCCCTGCCGTTGAACGACACGAAAACGGGTCGCGCCAGCCGGATATCGCGATTGCGGGGCGCCTTGCCCCGCGTCAGTGCGCTTCGGCCCAATTGGCGCCTTGCCCCGCGTCCACCGTCAGCTTGACGTCCAGCTTGACCACCGGATCGGCGGCGTTTTCCATCACGTCGCGGGCAACGCCGATCAGATCCTCTGCCGCCCCCTTGTCCACTTCGAACAGCAGTTCGTCGTGCACCTGCAGCAGCATCCTGGCCGGAATGCCGCGGGTCGCGTCCGGCATGCGCACCATCGCGCGCCGGATCACGTCGGCGGCCGTACCCTGAATCGGCGCGTTGATCGCCGCGCGCTGGGCAAACCCGGCATGGGGGCCCTTGGCGTTGATGTTCGGCGTGTGGATGCGTCGGCCGAACAGCGTCTGGACAAAGCCGTGCTCCTTGGCAAAGGCCTTGGTGTCGTCCATGTAGGTCCGGATGCCGGGGAACCGCTCGAAATAGCGGTCGATGAAACCCTGCGCCTGGGCCCGCGGGATGCGCAGGTTCCGCGCCAGCCCGAAGCCGGAAATGCCGTAGATGACGCCGAAGTTGATCGCCTTGGCCTGGCGGCGGATGTCCGGCGTCATCTCGTCAAGCGGCACGTCGAACATCTCGGATGCGGTCATTGCGTGAATATCCTGCCCGTCGGCAAACGCCTGCTTGAGCGCGGGCAGATCGGCGATATGCGCCAGAATGCGCAATTCGATCTGGCTGTAATCCAGCGCGACCAGCACCTTGCCGTCCTCCGCGACAAAGGCCTCGCGAATGCGGCGGCCTTCCTCGGACCGGATCGGAATGTTCTGCAGATTCGGGTCGGTCGATGCCAGCCGCCCCGTCGATGCACCGGCGATGGAATACGACGTGTGCACCCGACCGGTATCGGGGTTGATATGGTCCTGCAGCGCGTCGGTATAGGTCGATTTCAGCTTGCTCAACTGCCGCCAGTCAAGGATGCGCGCGGGCAGCTCGTGCTCGGTCGCCAGATCCTCCAGCACGTCGGCACCGGTGGCATACGCGCCGGTCTTGCCCTTCTTGCCACCCTCAAGGCCCATTTCGTCGAACAGGATCTCGCCCAACTGCTTGGGCGATCCGACGTTGAACTTGCGCCCGGCCAAGGTGTGAATTTCGTCCTCCAATGCCGCCATCTTTTGTGAAAACGCGTTCGACATGCGGCTCAGCGTGTCGCGGTCCACCTTGATCCCTGTCCGTTCCATCTCGGCCAGGACGGGCACCATCGGGCGTTCCAGCCGCTCGTAGACGCGGGTCACCTGCGCCCGGTGCAACTGCGGCTTGAACATCTGCCACAGCCGCAGGGTGACGTCGGCATCCTCCGCGGCATAGCGCACGGCCTTGTCCAGCGGGACCTTGTCAAAGGTGATCGCCGACTTGCCGGATCCCAACAGTGGTTTGATCGGAATGGGCGAGTGATGCAGATACCGTTCCGACAGCGTGTCCATGCCATGCCCATGCAGCCCGCCGTGCATCGCGTAGGACATCAGCATCGTGTCGTCGATAGGGGCTACCGCGATGCCGATCCGGGCAAAAATCTTGGCGTCGTATTTCATGTTCTGCCCGATCTTCAGGATGCTGGCGTCCTCCAGCACGGGCTTCAGCATCTCCAGCGCCTGCGCCAGCGGCATCTGCCCCTCGGCCAGATCGTCCGAGCCGAACAGATCGTCGCTGCTGCTGGCCTTGTGGATCAGGGGAATGTAGCAGGCCTGCCCCGGCTCGACGGCCAGCGATATCCCGACAAGATCGGCGGTCATCTCGTTCAGGCCGGTGGTTTCCGTATCGACGGCCACGTAGCCGCGCTCGTGAATGCGGTCGATCCAGACCTGAAGCGCCTCGGCGTCGCTGACGTGCACGTAGGCCTCGGGGTCGAACGGCAGATCGTCGACCTTTGGTGCATCGGGCGCCGAGGGCGGCGTGTCGTCGATGACCGGCGGATCCACATGCAACGTGTCCGCGATCCGCTTGCTGAGCGTGCGGAACTCCATCTCGGCCAGGAACGCCATCAGCTTTCCGGGGTCGGGCGCGCGCACCTCCAGATCCTCGAGCGTGAAATCCAGCGGCGTGTCGGCGTCCAGCATGACCAGCTTCTTGGACAGCCTGATCTGGTCGGCATGCTGGATCAGGGTTTCGCGGCGCTTGGGCTGCTTGATCTCGTTCGCACGCTCCAGCAGGGTTTCCAGGTCGCCGTATTCATTGATCAAAAGCGCTGCGGTCTTGATCCCGATGCCCGGCGCGCCGGGCACGTTGTCCACTGAATCCCCGGCCAGGGCCTGCACATCGACGACCCGTTCGGGGTACACGCCGAACTTTTCATGCACGCCCTCCCGGTCGATGACCTTGTTCTTCATGGCGTCCAGCATGTCCACGCCGTCGCCCACTAGCTGCATCAGGTCCTTGTCGCTGCTGATGATCGTGCAGCGACCGCCGCGCGCACGGGCTTGCACGGCCAGGGTGGCGATGATGTCATCGGCCTCATAGCCCTCGATCTCCTCGCAGGCGATGTTGAAGGCCTCCGTGGCGCGCCGCGTCAGCGGGATCTGCGGACGCAGGTCTTCGGGCATGGCCTCGCGGTTGGCCTTGTACTGGTCGTACATCTCGTTGCGAAAGGTATGGCTGCCCTTGTCAAAGATCACGGCCACATGGGTCGGCGCATCCGACCCGTTGTTGCCGTCGATATAACGCTGCAGCATGTTGCAAAAGCCCGATACGGCGCCAATCGGCAACCCGTCGGATTTGCGTGTCAGCGGCGGCAGCGCATGATAGGCCCGAAAGATGAACGCCGACCCGTCGATCAGGTGCAGATAATGGCCCTTGCCAAATGTCTCGGTCATGTCGCGCTCCGTTCCGTGCGGGGGCCGATCCGATACCGGTGACGCTGCGCCACCGGCACGCTGCGGTGATCGCCCCTGGCTTCTCTTGTTCAAAAATATCCCCGCCGGAGGCTCCGGCAAGTCAAACCGCGCCGCGGCCGGGGTGACAGGCTCAGACCTTGCCTTCGAAATCCTTGTGAATGAACCTGCAGTCGCAATAACCGCATTCCACCCATCCCTGATCCTGCGGGATCTGGTACCAGACGCGCGGATGGCCAAGCGCCCCCTCGCTGCCATCGCAGGCCACGCGCCAGGTGTTGACGATCTTGGTTTCCGGCGCGGGCTGGGTCATTCAGGGCATCCTTGGACAATCAGGCTAAAGTCGAACCTGTTATGACCAATGCACGGACCCGGGGCAAGCCCCGGACGGCGACGGACACGTCGGCGTCCAAACTGGTTTTTCGAATAATCCCGGACCATTTTCTTTGACAGAAAACGATCAGGCTTCCTCCGGTCGCATCAGGACTCCAAATGAGAACAAAAGGGGAATATACTCGCTCGCATCATGTTCACGGAATTGTCCGCCACCTCCAACTTCACTTTCCTCACCGGGGCGTCCCACCCCGAGGACTACATGACCCGTGCCGCCTGGCTGGGGATGGAGGGGCTGGCCATCGCGGACGACAATTCCGTCGCGGGCATCGTGCGGGCCCATACGCAAGCCCGCAGCATCCGCCGCCAGGTGGCCGAACGCCAGGCATGGGACGCGGCTCACGGTCCCATGGGCCCGCCCACCCGGACCGGCCAGATGTCCCGGCCGCATTTCGCCACGCCCCGCCTGATCCCCGCGGCGCGCCTGGTGTTCACCGATGCCTGCCCGATCACCGTTCTGCCCGAAACCCGTGCCGGCTGGGGCGCGCTCTGCCGGATCCTCTCCGCCGGGCGGCTCCGGGCGGACAAGGGCTGTTGTGACTTGCAACTGGCGGACCTGCTGGAGCGGGGCGAGGAGCTTCACCTGATCCTCTGGCCACAGGCGTGCGGCAGGCAGCGCGGCGCGGGCGGATGGGTGCAAACGGCGCAACGGCTGTCGCGCCGCTTTGCCGGAAAACTGCACCTTGGCCTTGCGCCGAATTACGACGGTCGCGACCGGGCATGCTTTGCGGCCCTGACCAGGCGCGCGGCCGAACTTGGCCTGCCGACCATCGCCAGCGCGGCGCCCCTCATGCACCACGGCGCGCGCCGCAAGCTGGCCGACGTGGTGACGGCCATCCGCCTGGGGCGCCGGGTCGACGCTCTGGGCCGTGCGGCCCTGCCCAACAGCGAATCCCGCCTGCGCTCCGACGCGGAAATGCGCCAGATCTTCGGCCCCTTCCAGGATGCCGTGGACCGCGCCCATGCCTTGGCGCGGTCGCTGACCTTTTCACTGGACGAACTGCGCTACGAATACCCCTCTGAAGGCACTGAACGTGAAACCCCCACCCAGCGCCTGCGCCGGCTGGCCTGCGAGGGGCTCGACTGGCGCTACCCGGCAGGCGCCCCCGACAAGGTGCTGCGGCTGCTGGAACACGAACTCGCCCTGATCGCCAAGCTGCGCTACGAGCCCTACTTCCTGACCGTGCGCGACATCGTGGCCTTTGCCCGGTCGCGCGGCATCCTGTGCCAGGGGCGCGGATCGGCGGCCAATTCGGTGGTCTGCTACTGCCTTGGCGTAACCTCCGTCTCGCCCGAAATCGGCACCATGGTGTTCGAGCGCTTCGTGTCCGAGGCCCGCGACGAGCCGCCCGACATCGACGTCGATTTCGAGCACGAACGCCGCGAGGAGGTGATCCAGCATATCTACGACACCTACGGCCGCCACCGGGCGGGGCTCTGCGCCACGGTGGTGCACTACCGGGGCAAACGCGCCATCCGCGAGGTGGGCCGCGCGATGGGGCTCAGCGAGGATACGATCAGCGCGCTCTCCTCGCAGCTCTGGGGCTTTTTCTCCACCAGGGGGATGGAGGCCGAGCGGATGCGCGAGATCGGCCTCGACCCCGCCGACCGCCGCTTGCAGCAGACGATGGAGCTGGTGCACGAGATCAACGGCTTTCCGCGCCACCTGAGCCAGCACGTCGGCGGCTTCGTCATCACCGAAGGACGGCTCGATGAACTGGTGCCCATCGAGAACGCAACAATGGAAGGGCGCACGGTGATCTGCTGGGACAAGGACGACATCGACACGCTCGGCATCCTCAAGGTCGATGTGCTCTCGCTCGGCATGCTCACCTGTATCCGCAAGGCGTTCGACCTGTTGCAGGTCCACCACCGCACCCGCTACGCGCTCTCCACCCTGCCGCCCGAGGACGGCGCGGTTTATGACATGCTGTGCGCGGCCGACAGCGTGGGCGTCTTTCAGGTCGAAAGCCGGGCGCAGATGAATTTCCTGCCGCGGATGCGCCCGCGGTGTTTCTACGATCTGGTGATCGAGGTCGCGATCATCCGCCCCGGCCCGATCCAGGGCGATATGGTGCACCCCTACATCCGGCGCCGTAACGGCGAGGAAGAAGTCAGCTTTCCCTCGGATGAACTGGGTGCGGTGCTGGGCAAGACGCTGGGCGTGCCGCTGTTTCAGGAACAGGCGATGCAGATCGCCATCGTCGGCGCGGGGTTCACCCCCGACCAGGCGGACCGCCTGCGCCGGTCGCTGGCGACGTTCAAGAAACACGGCAACATCAGCGAATTCCGCACCCTGTTCCTGCGCGGCATGGCGCGCAAAGGCTATGATCGGGATTTTGCCGAACGCTGTTTCAGCCAGATCGAGGGCTTCGGCAGCTACGGCTTTCCCGAAAGCCACGCCGCCAGCTTTGCCTTGCTGGTCTATGCCAGTGCCTGGATCAAATGCCACCACCCGGGCATCTTTGCCTGCGCGCTGCTCAATTCCCAGCCGATGGGCTTTTACGCCCCGGCGCAGATCGTGCGCGACGCGCGTGAGCACGGCGTCGAAGTGCTGCCCGTCTGCATCAACGCCAGCTTCTGGGACAACGCGATGGAACCCGACGGGCAGGGCGGCCTGGCGCTGCGGCTGGGCTTTCGCCAGATCAAGGGCCTGCCCGAGGAGGACGCAAGCTGGCTGACCACGGCGCGCGGCAACGGCTATCAATCGGTGCGCGATGTCTGGCGGCGCGCGGGGCTTGCCCCCGCGATGGTCGAACGGCTGGCCGAGGCGGATGTGTTCGTCGCGCTCGGCCTCAGCCGCCGCGACGCCCTGTGGGAGGCCAAGGCGCTCGCCCCCGGCCCGGTTCTGCCGCTTTTCGCGGGCGACATCGACGGCGAAGCGATCGACGAGCCGGCGGCGCTGCTGCCGCAGATGACGCTGGGCGAAGAGGTGGTAGAGGATTACGTCGCCATGCGCCTCACGCTCAAGGCGCATCCGCTGGCGCTGCTGCGGCCCATGCTCACACCGGCCGGCCCTTCGCGCGTCGCTCTCCTTCCAAATGGATCGGAAATACCGCCGCCGGAGGCATAAAAACGTTCTTGCCTCCGGCGGCGGTATTTTTCTCCATTTGGAAGACAGGCGCGAAAGAGGTTCACCCCGGCGCGCGCAAGGGGTAAAAGGCCGCAAAACCCATAAGCGGAGTTGCGAGCAGATGAGTGCCCCCAAGCCGGTCGTATTGTGCATCCTGGACGGTTGGGGCCTGAGCGCGCGCCGCGAGGGCAACGCACCGCTTCTGGCCGATACGCCCACGATGGACCGGATCATGGCGACCAGTCCCCATGCCACGCTGATCACGCATGGCCCGGATGTGGGGCTGCCGCGCGGACAGATGGGCAATTCCGAGGTGGGACACACCAATATCGGCGCGGGCCGCGTGGTGGCGATGGATCTGGGTCAGATCGACCTGGCCATCGAAGAGGGCCGCTTTGCCGAAAACCCGCGCCTGCTGGCGTTCATCGAGAAGCTGAAAGAGACCGGCGGCACGGCGCATTTGATGGGGGTTCTGTCGGATGGCGGGGTGCATGGCCATCTTGATCATCTGATCGCGGCGGTCCGCACGATCGCAAAAGCGGGCATCCCGGTCGTGATTCACGCGGTCACGGACGGCCGCGACGTCGCGCCGAAATCGGCGCTGGGTTATCTCGGAACCTTGGAGGCAGCCTTGCCTGGCGACGGTGCGCGGATCGCGACCGTCACGGGGCGCTATTTCGCCATGGACCGCGACAACCGCTGGGATCGGGTGAAAGTCGCCTACGACGCCATCGTGCGCGGTCAGGGCGCGTCGCACGCCGATGCCAAGGCCGCGATCGACGCCGCGTATTCAGACGACAGGACCGACGAATTCATCCCCGCCACGGTCTTGGCGGGATACGAGGGCGCCACCGACGGCGACGGCTTTTTCTGTCTCAATTTCCGGGCCGATCGCGCGCGCGAAATCATGGCGGCCATCGGCGCGCCGGATTTCGATGCCTTCGACGCGGGGCCGCGCCCGGACTGGGCGGCGGTGATGGGCATGGCCGATTACTCCGATGATCATTCGAAATACATGACGACCCTGTATCCCAAACCTGAAATTCCCAACACGCTCGGGGCTTGGGTGGCGCGGCATGGCAAACGCCAGTTCCGTCTGGCGGAGACCGAAAAATACCCGCATGTCACGTTTTTCCTGAATGGCGGCGAGGAAGCGGCCTCGGAGGGCGAGGACCGCTTCATGCCGCAATCGCCGGATGTCGCGACCTATGACCTGCAGCCGGAAATGTCGGCGGGCGAGGTGACGGAGCGTTTCGTGCAGGCGATCGACGAAGGCTACGACCTGATCGTCGTCAACTATGCCAACCCCGATATGGTCGGGCACACCGGTGATCTGGACGCGGCGATGCGCGCCTGCGCGGCCGTGGATGCCGGATTGGCCCGCGTTCTGGAGGCGCTGGAGCGCGCGGGTGGCGTCATGCTGCTGACGGCCGATCACGGCAACTGCGAGACGATGATCGACCCCGAGACAGGCGGGCCGCACACGGCGCATACACTCAACCCCGTGCCTGTCGCCGTCATCGGCGCGCCTGAGGGGACCCGGGTATCGTCGGGGCGGCTTGCCGATCTGGCGCCGACGCTCCTGCACCTGATGCAGTTGCCCATCCCCGGGGAGATGACCGGGAGATGCCTGATCGCATGAGGAGGGGCGCGACGATCCTGTTCGGTCTGATGGCGCTTTGGCCCGCCTTGGCGCTGGCACAGCAGGAACCCGGCGCGCTGGCCCGGGCCGCCGCGAAGCAGATCGAGGACGCCTCGGCTCGGCTTGACGCCGCCGAGAGCGCCCGCGACCGCGTGCGTGCCCTGACCGAGACGATCCAGGCGTTCGAGACCGGTCTTGGCGCGCTGCGGACCGGATTGCGCCAGGCAACGATTCGCGAGGCGCAGCTGAGCGCGAAACTAGCCGCCCGCGATGGCGAGATCGCACAGCTTCTTGCCGTGCTGCAAAGCGTCGGAAACGCGGCCTCGCCAGTGGCGTTGCTGCATCCGGGCGGTCCGGTGGGCACGGCGCGCGCGGGCATGCTGCTGGCCGAACTGACGCCGGCGCTCAACACCCGCGCAACTGCCCTCAGGCGCGATCTGCAAGATGTGCAGGCCCTGCGCGACCTGCAGGTCGATGCGGCGGAACGGCTGCGCGATGGCCTGCGCGAGGTGCAACAGGCGCGCGCCGCGCTCAATCAAGCCATGGCAAACCGCACCGACCTGCCCAGCCGGTTTACCGCCGACCCCGTGCGCACGGCCATCCTGATCGCATCCACCGAAACGCTGGACGGGTTCGCCAGCGGGCTGAGCCAGATCGCGCCCGACGACCCCGGTGCGCCCGATCTGTCGATCACCGCGCGCAAGGGCGCGCTGCCGCTGCCCGCGCAGGGGCTGATCCTGCGCCGCGCGGGCGAGGCGGACGCGGCCGGCGTCAAACGCCCCGGCCTGATTTTGGCGACACGTCCCCGCGCCATCGTCACGACACCCACGGCCGCGACAATTCGCTACACCGGTCCGCTGCTGGATCTGGGCAATGTCGTGATACTTGAGCCGCAAACCGACACCCTGTTTGTGCTGGCCGGTCTGGATGTGGTTTATGGCACCGCAGGCGACGTGATCGCCGAAGGCGCGCCACTGGGCCTGATGGGGGCCGCAGCGGCGGAAAATGAGGCAGGACTATCAACAGATGGTGATGATGCTGGCACCGACCGCTCAGAATCGCTCTATATAGAGGTAAGACAGGATAACGTTCCCCAGGACCCGGCTGAATGGTTCCGAACCGACAAGGATGGATGAGACGTATGAAGAAGTTTGTTATGGCGGCCCTTGGCGGAACGCTGGCTGGTGTGATCGCCACGACCCAGATCGCCGGGCCGCTGCTGGCGCAGGAAGCCGCGAAATCCAGCAACGTGTACGAGCAACTGGATCTGTTTGGCGACATTTTCGAACGGATCCGCGCGCAATACGTGGAAGAGGTGGAGCCGAGCGACCTGATCGAGGCGGCGATCAACGGCATGCTGACCTCGCTTGATCCGCATTCCAGCTACCTGTCGCCGGATGACGCCGCCGCGATGCGTGTGCAGACGCGCGGAGAATTCGGCGGCCTGGGGATCGAGGTCACGCAGGAAGAGGGTTTCGTCAAGGTCGTGTCGCCGATCGACGGCACACCTGCCGACGAGGCCGGGATCGAGGCGGGCGATTTCATCACCCATGTCGATGGCGAAAGCGTTCTGGGTCTGAACCTGGACGAGGCGGTCGAGCTGATGCGTGGCCCGGTCGGGTCCGAGATCCTGATCACGGTCGTGCGCGAAGGCGAGTCTGAGCCGTTCGATGTGTCGATCATCCGCGATACGATCAAGCTAACCGCAGTGCGCACCCGTACCGAAGGCGACACCGTGGTGTTGCGCGTGACGACCTTCAACGACCAGACCTATGACAACATGAAATCCGGTCTTGCGGAACAGATCGAGGCCGCCGGCGGCCTGGACAACATCAACGGGATCGTTGTCGATCTGCGCAACAATCCCGGCGGCCTTCTCAATCAGGCGATCATGGTGTCGGATGCCTTCCTTGAAGAGGGCGAAATCGTCAGCACCCGCGGCCGCGACCCCGCCGATGGCGACCGGTTCAATGCCAAGCCCGGCGATCTGGCCGAGGGCAAGCCGATTGTCGTCTTGATCAATGGCGGCTCCGCTTCTGCCTCGGAAATCGTTGCGGGCGCGTTGCAGGATCATCGCCGCGCCATCGTTGTCGGCACCAAGAGCTTTGGCAAAGGGTCGGTTCAGACGGTCATGCCGCTGCGCAGCGACGGCGCCATGCGTCTGACGACCGCGCGCTATTACACGCCGTCTGGCCGGTCCATCCAGGCGCTGGGCGTGTCGCCCGACATCGTGGTGCAGCAACCGCGCGCCAAGCCCGCGACCGAGGAGGAGGAAAGCGCCGTGCCGCGCCCCCTGCGGAGCGAAGCCGACCTGCGCGGAAGCCTGAACAACGACAGCCTGTCCGAGGATGAGGTCCGCCAGATCGAGGAGGATCGCGCCCGCGCCGACGCCGCCGCCGCGCTGCGCGAGGAGGATTACCAACTGGCCTATGCCATCGACATCCTCAAGGGCCTGTCGGCCCTGGGTCCCAAGGACTGATCCGGATTTTGACCCATTCGCCCCCGGCATGTCGCGCCGGGGGCGTTGACGCAGACCAAAGCCGCGCGACAGCGGTCCGATCGCCCGGACAACAGGCGCCTTCCTGCTGACGGCCATGCGCGCGGATGTCCGACCGCACGGCTTTCTACTTGGCGTCGCGCCGCGAACGCACCATATGCAAGCCCATGACACATAAAACCATTCTTGCCGCCTCCCCGACGTCTTCATTGCGTGACAGCCTGGCCCGCTTCATCAAGCGCCCGGTTTTCCAAGGATTCATCCTTGGCGTGATCCTGTTCAATGCCGTCATCCTCGGGCTGGAAACCTCCGACGCCGTGATGGCGCAGGCGGGCCCGCTGATCCTGGTGCTCGACACGCTTTGCCTGGCGATTTTCGTCATCGAGATCGGGCTCAAGATCTTTGTGGAGCGGTTGCGGTTCTTCAGGGATGGCTGGAATATCTTCGATTTCCTGATCGTGGCGATTTCGCTGGTGCCGGCGTCGCAGGGGCTTTCGGTTCTGCGGGCGATGCGAATCCTGCGGCTGTTGCGTGTGATATCTGTCGCGCCGACGCTGCGGCGGGTGGTCGAAGGCCTGATCAACGCGCTGCCCGGCATGGGGTCGGTTTTCCTGCTGATGGGGCTGGTGTTCTACATCGGCGCGGTGATGGCGACCAAGCTGTTCGGCGCCGCCTTTCCGGACTGGTTCGGCACGCTGGGACGTTCGCTTTATTCCCTGTTCCAGATCATGACGCTGGAAAGCTGGTCGATGGGGATCGTGCGCCCGGTCATGCAGGTCTATCCCCACGCGTGGCTGTTTTTCGTGCCCTTCATCCTTGTCACCACCTTCGTGGTCGTGAACCTCGTGGTCGGTCTCGTGGTCAATTCCATGCAGGACGCGCACCACGAAGAAGCGAACGAACGCACCGACAGCTACCGCGACGATGTTCTGAACCGGCTCAAGGACATCGAGACGCTGCTCAAGGAGCGATCGGGCGGGCCTCCGCGGTCATAGGCGACGCGCTGGTATCAGCCGAGGTACACCTGCCCGGCGGGATAGCGGACGCGCGGCACGGACTGGGTCGCCAGAAAGAAACCGATGGTCAGGGGCCCGACGCGTCCCAGAAACATGATGACGATGATCATCGCGCGGCCGATGCCGTCCAATTCCGCGGTGGCGCCCCGCGACAGGCCGACCGTGCCAAAGGCCGACGTCACCTCAAAGGCAAGGTCGAAGATCTCTCCGTCATGGGTGATGGACATGATGAAAAGCCCGCTGAGCACCAGCAAAAGGCTGATCGTGGTCAGCGCCATGACCTTCATCACCTCGTCCAGCCCCAGGCTGCGGCCAAAGGCGTGCAGGGAGGACCGTCGCTTGAAAAACGCCAGCGTCGCCATGACCAGCACGATCAGGGTCGTGACCTTGATCCCGCCCGCGGTCGATGTGCTGCCGCCGCCCACCAGCATCAAGGTCATGGTCATCAACGTCGTGCTGTCGCGCATCGCGCCGGTGTCGAGCGTGTTGAAGCCCGCGGTGCGCGGTGTCACCGCCTGAAACCAGCTTGCCCAAAGCCGTGCGCCGGTGTCCTGCAGACCACCCAACGTGCCGGGATTTGTCCATTCCAGCAGCGCGAACATGACCCACGACCACAGGATCAGAACCGCCGTGCCCGACAGCATCAGTTTGCTGTGCAGCGTCAAGCGGCGCCAGGATCGCTTTTGCCACAGGTCGCCCACCACGATGAAACCGATGCCGCCCAGAATGAACATCGCGGGGATGACGACATTGACGACTGGGTTGGCCACCCACCGCGACAGGCTGTCGGGGAACAATGCGAAGCCGGCGTTGTTGAACGCCGAGACGCTGTGGAAGACCGCCTGCCAAAGGCCTTCCCACAGACCGAATTCGGGAACGAAGACAAAGCTCAGGACCAGAACGCCCAGGGCTTCGCACAAGATCGCGATCCGCAGGATGATCCACACCAGCGTCGTGAGGTTGCCGATCTTTGTCTGGTTCAGGTCTTCGCGCAGGATCAGGCGTTGCGGCATCCCGATCGGGATGCCGAGCGCCGACAGCACCAGCACCGCAAAGGTCATCAACCCAAGGCCGCCCATCTGGATCAGAAACGCGATCACGCCCTGCCCGAAATGCGTAAAGGCCGATCCGGTATCGACCACGACAAGCCCGGTGACAGTCACCGCCGAGGTCGAGGTGAACAGCGCATCCGCCCAGGCGATGCCGTTGGTATTGGATACCGGCAGCATGAGCAGCCCAGCGCCCAGCAGGATGCAAACGACGTAGATCAGCGCCAGCAGAGCAGGCGGCGGCAACCGCCAGACCGATTTTCTGGACAGGTGTTTGCGAATGGACCTCATTGGTCAGAGGCTGGTCGCAAAGTCGCGCAGATCCTGACGCTGGCCCAATAGCAGCAGAAGATCATCGCGCTGCAATTCGCAGGAATCGCCGTCCTGGCCCACGAATTCGCTGCCGCGCATTACCCCGATGCAGCGCAGCTTGTATTTCTCGGTATGCGGCAGATCCTTGAGCGCCTTGCCTTCAAGCGCTTCGGGGATTCGAAAGTTGACGACGTGATAGCCGTTGCCAAGGCTGACGTAGTCACGGACCAGCGGGTTGTGCAGCACCTGCGCGATGTGCTGGCCGACCTCGACCTCGGGATGGATCACCCGGTCCACGCCCAGTTTGCTCAGGATGCGGTGATGCGTTTTCGTCGTGGCCTTGGCCCAGACCTTTTCCACGCCCAGCAGCTTGAGGTTCATCGCGGCGAGTATGCTGGCCTCCAGGTCCGATCCCATCGCCACCAGCGCGACATCGCACTCCGCCAGACCGGCCTCGCGTAGGGCGGCTTCCTCGCGGGCGTCGGCGATCATGGTCTGGGCCATGCTGTCCGCGTGGCGCGTGACCTGCTTTTCGTCGCTATCGATACCGATCACGTGGTTGCCAAAGCGCGTCAGTTCCGCAGCGACGGTCGCGCCGAAGTTTCCGAGCCCGATCACCCCGAACGTTCGGTTTTTCATGTTCATGTGATCAACCCCTTACTGGATACCGCACCTGACCCCACCGGTCGGTGCGGTGCGGTCCGGGCCCAACGCGCGAACGGGCAATGGGTTCATCGCCATGCGTAACCGGGCTAGGTCGTCTCAAGGCAATGCCTGCGAAAGGCCCGCTTGAGCATGTCGAGTTCGGCGCGCAGCAGATCGATTTCGGCGCGCATGTCGTCGCCCAGGGCCTCGCCGGCGATCAGCGTCAGATGGCCCAGCCGGGTCTGGCTGTCCGCATCCGTGATCAGGATCGTCTGCACCCCGTCCGACACCGCCTCTGGCGGGATGGGCACGCGCAGCGCCCAGTGTCCACTGGCGGCATCGCGGGTCAGGGTTATGCCCGGCACCGCCACCTGCTGATGGGTCACGCTCAGATTCGGCTGGGTGTCGCCCGCGCCGGTCAGGATGCCTTCCCACAGGCCCTGGCGCATCTTGGTCTTGGTCAGTTCCAGCATCTTCGCCCCCTCCGGACCGTGGTTACAGTTGCGCGCGCGGACGCCGCGCGAATGTCAGATCGCGCAGCACGACCTGATTCATCTGCGGCCCTTCAAAGATCAGGTCGATCCACGCCTTTTCCACCCGCTTTTCATTCAGGTTCGAGTAGGCCAGATCGAACTCGACCGTGATCTCGCCTTCGTTGAGGGGCAGTTCGCGGACAATCTGTTCGGTATTGGGCCCATGCCGGATATTGAGCCGCGCGAAAATCTCGATCGGCTTTTCCATTTCGATGATGGCGCTGACGCGCAAGAGATGCGTCCGCTTGAGCCCGTGCACCGCGACGTCCGGCAAGTCGATCACCAGCGACAGAAACGACCCGTCAAATCGAAACACGTCCATGCGCAGGCCGTAGGGCGCCAGATCGGCCTCGCGCAGGTTGCGCAGTTGGCGCAGGGTCAGTTCGGAATAGTCGCAGTCGTGAAACAGCGTCACCTCGGACCCAAGCATCGATTTGGTCCCGACCGATGACATCCCCGGCGTGGCCAGCGGCCCGCGCCACAGTTCGGGCCGCCACGCCCAGTCCGCATTGTGCGGCTTGGGAAAACTGGTGGAGCCGATGATGGGCAGCGCCAGACGTTCGTCGGCGGTGTGGATCAGCCGGTCCAGATGCGCCTTGAGCAGTCGCGCGCGCCCGCGTTCCCGGCGCAGTTGGGCCAGATCGGTGACACCGGCGTTGCGCGCGATGCGCGCCCACCGCCGTATGGCGTGCAAATAGAACGCCGTGTCCAGAAAACTGCCGCTGACCTTCTTCATATTGTCCGGATCGTGCCCTTTTGCCCCTGCTGTCCTGTCTAGCGGAAGGCGGCAATTCAAACAAACCGCGAAATGTCCGTCAGGAGCCTTTTTTGGGCGGTGTTGTTTTTGCGGTGCCGCCGCGCGCGGCGTCGATCTGGGCGCGGGTGCCGTCAAAGAGCTGTTGCACGATCACAGCGCCCTCCGGGCCTATCGCGCGTCCGTCCCGTGGACCGTAGAGCGCGACCGCCACGATATGCCCGCCCAGACGCGCGGCCCCCCGCCAGTGCACGTCCGACAGCCCCTTGGACGGGGCCGGACCGCTGGCATGAAGCAACAGCATATCCTTTGACGACTGCGCCTTGAGGACCCGTGTCACGCTGGCCGTGGCGAGCAGATCGCCCTGGCTGGGCAGCGGGTCGCCGTCGGCGGCGGCGGCGAAACTGGCCGTGATCAACCCCAGTGGCGCGCCGCGCGCGGTCTCGGGCGCAGCACCCAGCGTGTCGCACCGAGCCATCAGCGCAAAACTGGCGCGCAGGCTGCCGCGATCGATGCAAAACCCGCTTGGCGGCACGAGGATCACCGCGCCCGACATCATGCGCGCCGCGGTCAGGGGCTTTTGCGCCTGCGCACCGATGCCCTGACCGCCCTCGCAGGCGGTCAGGGCCAGCAACGCCAGTGCGGCTATAGGACCCTTAAAGGTCCATGTAGTCATGTCGCTCGGCCTTGGCGCCGGGGTGCGTGACGGCGCCCAGATAGGTCGGACCCACCAGTTGCGCGTATTTCCAAAGCGCGCCGGCGCCATAAAGCGTTTCGCGCGCGCCGCTCCATTCGGACTTGCGCTTGACCATCTCGTCGTCCGACACATCGACGCTGATGGTGCCCTTGATCGCGTCAAGCGTGATCATGTCACCGTCCTTCAACAACGCGATCGGACCGCCGTGCGCGGCCTCCGGGCCGACATGACCGACACAAAAGCCGCGTGTGGCGCCCGAAAAACGACCGTCGGTGATCAGCGCGACTTTCTTGCCCATGCCCTGGCCGGACAGCGCCGCGGTCGTGGCCAGCATCTCGCGCATGCCGGGCCCGCCGGAGGGGCCCTCGTTGCGGATCACGATGACCTCGCCTTCCTTGTAGTCGCGGTTCTTGACGGCCTCAAAGGCGTCCTCCTCGCACTCGAACACATGCGCGGGGCCGGTAAAGACAATCTCGTTCTCGGCCATTCCGGCGATTTTCACGATGGCGCCTTCGGGGGCAAGGTTGCCTTTCAGGCCCACGACGCCGCCTGTCTTGCTGATCGGGTTGGCAACCGAATGGATCACGCGGCCATCCGCTTCGCGGGTCAGCTTGTCGAGCTCTTCGCCCATCGAATAGCCGGTCGCGGTCATGCAATCCTCGTGGATAAGCCCCGCCTTGCGCAACTCGTTCATCACCACCGGCACGCCGCCGGCCTCGTAGAGGTCCTTGGCGACATAGGCGCCGCCGGGCTTCATATCGACGAAATAGGGCGTGTCGCGGAAAATCTCGCAGACGTCGTCCAGAAAGAAGTCGATCCCCGCCTCATGCGCCATCGCGGGCAGGTGCAGGCCCGCGTTGGTCGAGCCGCCGGTACAGGCCACGATGCGCGCGGCGTTTTCAAGCGACTGGCGCGTGACGATATCACGCGCACGGATGTTCTTCTCGATCAGGTTCATCACCGCGGCCCCCGACGCTTCGGCATAGGCGTCGCGGGATTCGTAGGGTGCCGGCGCACCCGAGGAGTTGGGCAGCGCAAGCCCGATGGCTTCGGACACGCAGGCCATCGTGTTGGCGGTGAACTGCCCGCCGCAAGCACCCGCCGAAGGGCAGGCGACGCGCTCCAGAACATCGAGTGCGGCTTGCGACATCGAGCCGTTCTGGTGGCGACCGACCGCTTCGAACATGTCCTGGACAGTCAGATCGCGCCCCGCGAAATCTTCTGGAATGTCGGCGCCGGCAGGGGCCCGTCCTGGCAGGATCGATCCGCCGTAAAGAAAGACCGACGGCACGTTCAGCCGGATCATCGCCATCATCATCCCCGGCAGGGACTTGTCGCAGCCTGCCAGCCCGACGATCGCGTCATAGCAATGCCCGCGCATCGTCAATTCGACGGTATCGGCAATCGCCTCGCGCGACGCAAGCGAGGAGCGCATGCCCTCGTGGCCCATCGCGATGCCGTCGGTGACGGTGATCGTGGTGAATTCGCGCGGCGTGCCATCGGCGGCCTTGACGCCCATCTTGACCGCCTGCGCCTGACGGTTCAGCGCGATGTTGCAGGGGGCCGCTTCGTTCCAGCAGGTGGCGACGCCGACCAGGGGCTGGTGAATTTCATGCTCCGTCATGCCCATCGCGTAGTAGTAGGACCGGTGCGGCGCACGTGCGGGCCCTTCGGTCACATGGCGGCTGGGCAGTTTGGTTTTATCAAAGCGCTGATTGGACATATGAAGCCTCCCTTGGGTCTGCGGCCCCACCGGAATAGCCATTGGTTTGCGCTGCCGCAAGGCAAAGCGTGCGTCCCCGCACAGCGGTTGCGGTATGCCGGCGCGCTTGTATTGAGACCGCCCTGCGACTAAGTTCATGTGTCACCGCGCGCCATTTTACGGTCTGCGCCGCGCACCATGGCCCCTGGCCCGTTTTGAAAGCCCGAACATGGAACACTCGCTGTTTTCCTTCATCTGGAAATACTCCAAGCGAGAACAGTTCATGTTGCTGCTTTTCACGCTTGTCACCTTTCCGTTTCTCTACGCGACGCTGGAATTGCCCAAACGCATCATCAACGATGCCATCGGTGCGCAAAGCGACCGGATCGATTTCCTCGGCATCGAGCTGAACCAGACGCAATTCCTGATGGCCCTGTGCTTTGCGTATCTCGCGTCCGTTCTGGTGCACGGGTTGCTGAAAATGCGCCTCAACACCATGAAGGGCGTTCTGTCCGAGCGGTTGCTGCGGCGGTTCCGCTATATGCTGGTCAAGCGGATGATGCGGTTTCCCCGCAGCTATTTCCGGACCACGTCTCAGGGCGAGCTTGTGTCGATGGTCACATCCGAAGCCGAACCGATGGGCGGGCTGATGGGCGATGCGGTCGCCCAGCCGGTGTTTCAAGCCGGGCAGATGCTGATCATCGTCGTGTTCCTTTTCATCCAGAGCGTGTGGTTCGGCCTGGCGGGGATCGCGCTGATCCCGTTGCAGGCCTACATCATCCCGCTGCTGCAACGGCAGATCAACCAGCTCAATAAAAAGCGCATCGTCGAAGTGCGCCATTTCGCGGCCGAGATCGGCGAGACGGCGGCGGGCATCACCGACCTGCGCACCAACGGCGGCTGGCGCTACCGTCTGGCGGCATTCACCGACCGGCTTGGGCGGCTGTTCGACATCCGCTTCCAGATCTACCAGAAAAAGTTCTTCATGAAGTTCCTCAACAACTTCATCACGCAGCTGACGCCGTTCTTTTTCTATTCCGTCGGCGGGTATCTGGCGATCCGGGGCGACATCACGGTGGGTGCGCTGGTTGCGGCATTGGCTGCCTACAAGGATCTCAGCTCGCCCTGGAAGGAGCTGCTGACCTATTACAACCAGGTGCAGGACATGTCGTTGCGCTGGGACATCGTGGTGGAGCGGTTCGCGCCCAAGGGGATGATCGCCGAAAAACTGTTCGAGGGCGTGCCGGACGAGATTCCGCGCCTGGACGGGCCCATATCGATCCGCGACGTGACGGTGCGCAACGCAGATGGCAACCCGTTGCTCGAGGATATCAATCTCGACATTCCGGCAGGATCGCGCGTTGCGATCAAATCCAAAAGCCAGGTCGAGCGCACCGCGCTGGCCGAGCTTTTGACCCGCGAGGTCATGCCATCGCGCGGCAGCGTCACGCTGAACGGCCACGACCTTGCGGAACTGCACCAGGCGGTGATTGCCGCGCGCGTGGGATACGCCCATTCGCGGCCCTACATCTTTGACGGCACACTTGGTGACAACCTGTTGATGCCGCTGAAATTCAGCCCCCGGACCGTGTTGTGGGACCCCGACGAAAGCGACAGCTTTTCCATCGAAGCGCGCAAGTCCGGCAACAGCGAGGACAGCCTGCGCGCGGATTGGGTCGATCCTGCGCTGGCCGGTCTGAACACGACCGAGGATATCCGAAGCTGGTGGTTCAAGCTGGTTCAGGCGATGGGCATCGATGAGGTGATGTTCCGCCGGATGTTGAATTCGCGCGTCGATCCCGCGCTGCATCCGCAACTGGCCGCGGCCATCGTCCGCCTGCGCCCCGAGGTCGAAGCCCAACTGAATGAACGCGATCTGGCGCGGTTCGTCTACCGCTTCGATCCGGACAAATTCAACCCGACGATCCCGCTGGGCGGCAACCTTCTGTTTGCCTCTCCGGTGCGCGACATCTCGCAGCGCGGCTTGGCGGCCGAGACCGAATTTCTTGAACTTGTGATGCAGCAGGGTCTGGCGGAACAGGGCATCGCGATTTCGCAGACCCTGATCGAGACGCTGCACCAGACCTTTGGCATGGACGGCACAAGCCACCCGTTGTTCACCGCGCTGGGTATCGACGAGGAAATGTACGAGCGGCTTGTCGATATCGCCTCGCGGCGGCGGGAAAAGGGCGATCAGGCCCTGACCGAGGAAGAGTTCGCGCTGCTTCTGACGGTGCCCTTCGCCTTTACCGCCGAGCAGATCGGGCCGGCCTTTCCCGAGAGCTTCAAGCGCGACATCCTGCATATCCGCAAAACCCAGGGCGAGGCCCTGCGCGCGCGCACGCGCAACCTGTTCGTGCCCGTCGATCCGGAAAACTATCTTCCGCGGCTGACGCTGTTGGAAAACGCGCTCTACGGTCGCGTGTCGTCGATGGCGGGCGTTCAGGGCGAGATGGTCGAGGACGTCGTCGCCGAAGTGCTTGAAAGCCACGACTTGCGGCGACTGGTGGCCGAGACGATCTTCGATATTCCCACCGGTCTGGGCGGTGCCAACCTGACCGGTGTCTTGCAGGAGCGCGCCGCCTTCAGCCGCGCGGGGATAAAACGGCCCGACATCCTGATCCTCGACCAGGTTCTTGCCAGCCATGGCGACGAAAGCCGCAGCGCCACGCGGCGCAAGCTGCAGGAGATCCTGCCGGACACCACGCTGATCTACATGGAAGACGATTTTGCCCACCCGCAGGCCTATGATATCTTCGTCGAGATCAAGCATGGCCGCATCGACGGTGTTGCCGCCGCCGACGTCCAGGCCGAGGACGATACCGCCTCCGACGATCTGCGCCGCAAGCTGCGGGTGATCTCGCGGACGCCGCTTTTTGCCGACCTGGAGGCGCGCAGCCAGCGTTTGCTGGCGTTTTCCGCCCAATGGTACGAGGCGGAAAAGGACCAGCGGATCTTTTCGCGCGGAGAGCGGGCGGACGCGGTGTACCTGTGTCTGTCGGGCAGCGCGATGATGAGCTACCGCGACGACGACGACGTGCCGCACGAGGTGACGGCGGTCGGGCCCGGCCGCATCATCGGAGACCTGGCCATCATCCTGCGGGAAAACCGGCAGCTTGACCTTGTCGCGCTTGAGAAAAGTCAATTCCTGCGCATCGGGGCAGAGCAGTTTCGCGCGGTGATCGAACATGACCCGGCGGTTCTGATGAGCCTGCTCAAGACCGTCGCGGGCCACTTGACGGGCGCTGCGGAATTGCTGCGCGAAGCCCGCGTCGATGTCCCGCAAGAGGCGGACAAGCCAGAGGCCCCGGCCGACCTGCCGGGCCGTTGAAGAGACAGGACCCCAAACTATGCCCGGTTGGCTGACCTACAGCGCCCACGAGCAATTCGTCGCACCCGCACGGTCGGCGCCGCAGATCTGGCGCCTGCTGCTTGGGCTTGCGGTCGCGGCGGTGGTGTACCTGGTGCTCAACCAGATGCTGTTTCGCACGCTCTACCGGACGCTGGGCGACGACGGTGGCACGGCCCTGTTCACCGCGCTTCAGACCGGTGCGACACCCTTGGCCATGTATATCCTGTTGCTGAGCTTCGGGTTCATGATCATGGGCGCCGGTGTCGCGGCGCGGATCGTGCACCGGCGCCCCGCGCTCAGTCTGCTGGGGCCGCCCCGATTGGCCCTGAGGCAGTTTCGGTCGGTCATCTGGATGATGTTCGTGGTGGGTGCGGTGATCTGGCTGCTGCCACCCTGGGACATGGGTGCGCCGTTGCAGCCGAACATGCCGCTGGGCCGGTGGCTGATGCTCTTGCCGCTGTCGCTTGTCGCGGTGCTGGTGCAGGTCAGCGCCGAGGAAATCTTCTTTCGCGGCTATGTGCAGCAGCAGTTGGCGGCGCGGTTCAAATCGCCGCTGATGTGGATGGTCCTGCCGGCGGTGCTGTTCGGGTTGGGGCACTACCTGCCGGGCTCCGCGGGGGCCAATGCCGGCCTGATCGCCCTGTGGGCCGCGTTTTTCGGCATTCTGATGGCCGACCTCACGGCGCGGGCCGGAACGCTCGGGCCCGCCATAGCGGTGCATTTCATCAACAACATATCCGCGATCCTCATCGTTTCGATGCCGGACGACCTGTCGGGGCTCGCGCTCTATCTCAGCCCGTTTTCGATGGACGACACCGAAGCCCTGCGCGCCTGGCTGCCGGTCGACTTCGCGCTGATGCTCGTCAGCTGGCTTGCCGCGCGTCTGGCCATTCGCCGCTGATTGCATTTTCGTTCGGCGGCGATTATCTGGAACCCAACAGCGCCAAAGGGGCAATGCAATGAACTGGATCACGAATTACGTCCGGCCACGGATCAACTCGATCTTCTCGCGACGCGAAACGCCGGACAACCTGTGGACCAAGTGCACCGAGTGCGGGACCATGCTGTTTCACCGCGAAGTGTCGGATAATCTGAACGTCTGCTCCAATTGCGGGCATCACATGCCGATCACTCCGCGCGACCGTTTTTCCGCGTTGTTCGATGGCGGCGTGTTCAACCCGGTCAAGGTGCCCGCGCCCAAGGCCGATCCGCTGCATTTCCGCGATCAGAAGAAATACCCCGACCGCCTGAAAGCCGCGCAAAAGCAGACCGGAGAGGTCGAGGCGATGCTTGTGGCGACCGGCGATATCGGGCGCACACCCATCGTCGCGGCGGCGCAGGATTTCTCCTTTATGGCCGGGTCCATGGGCATGTACGTGGGCAATGCGATCGTGGCCGCGGCACAGGAGGCGGTCAAACTCAAGCGCCCGCTGATCCTGTTTTCCGCAGCTGGCGGCGCGCGCATGCAAGAGGGGATCCTGTCGCTGATGCAGATGCCCCGCACCACCGTCGCGGTGCAGATGCTGAAAGAGGCGGGGCTGCCTTACATCGTGGTTCTGACGCATCCCACCACCGGCGGTGTCACGGCCAGCTATGCGATGCTGGGCGACGTGCATATCGCCGAGCCGAACGCGCTGATCTGCTTTGCCGGGCCGCGTGTCATCGAGCAGACCATTCGCGAAAAGCTGCCCGATGGGTTTCAGCGTGCCGAATACCTGCTGGACCACGGGATGCTGGACCGGGTGACGCCCCGGACGGAACTGCGCGCTGAACTGATCACGATCACCCGCATGCTGATGGGCCTGACGCCCGCGGTGAAAGGCGAGTTGCCTGCACCCGAACAGCCGGCGGAACTGCCACATGCGCTGACGCCTGACGACGAAAAGCCGCAGGCGGATTCCGGCAAGAAATGAGCGCGCAGACATCGGACGTCATCCTTGCGAGGATGATGGCGTTGCATCCCAAGGTCATTGATCTGACGCTCGATCGGGTCTGGCGTCTGCTGGACGCGCTGGGCAACCCCCAGAACGATCTGCCGCCGGTGATCCACATCGCGGGCACCAACGGCAAGGGATCGACGCTGGCGATGACCCGCGCGGGGCTGGAGGCCGACGGCAAGGTGGTGCACGCCTATACCTCGCCGCACCTGGCGCGGTTTCACGAGCGGATCCGCGTCGCCGGGCAACTGATATCCGAGCCGGATCTGACGGCGGTGCTGGATGAATGCTATGCGGCCAACGATGGCCACCCGATCACCTATTTCGAGATCACGACCGTCGCCGCGATGCTTGCCTTTGCGCGCACCCGCGCCGATTTCACCCTGCTGGAAGTCGGGCTTGGCGGGCGTCTGGACGCGACGAATGTGATCGCGCGGCCGGCGCTGACGGTGATCACGCCGGTCTCGATCGACCATGAGCAGTTTCTGGGAAACACCCTATCGGCCATCGCGGGCGAAAAGGCCGGAATCATCAAGCGCGGTGTGCCCTGTGTCGTGGGCCCGCAAGAGGGCGACGCGCTCGAGGTCATCGAGGCGGTGGCGGCGCGCCATCATGCGCCCCTGTTGGCCTATGGGCAGCACTGGCACGCCTTTGCCGACCGCGACCGCATGACCTATCAGGACGACACCGGCCTTCTGGACCTGCCGCGCCCGGTCCTGCCCGGTGCGCACCAGATCCAGAACGCCGGCACGGCGCTGGCGGCCTTGCGGCATCTCGGGATCGGCGCAGAGGCCTGCGAGGCAGCAGTGACCAAGGCGCATTGGCCCGCGCGGATGCAGCGGCTGAAATCCGGCCCCCTGGTCGATATCGCGGGCCGGGCAGAACTTTGGCTGGATGGCGGGCACAACCCGGCGGCGGGCAAGGCCCTGGCCGACGTCCTGGCAGGGCTGCGCGACCGGCCCACCCACCTGATCTGCGGGATGCTCAACACCAAGGACGTGCGCGGATACCTTGCGCCGCTGGCCGGGCAGGCGGCCAGCCTCACGGCGGTGTCGATCCCCGGCGAGGCCAACACGCTGCCCGCGCAAACCACGGCAGACGCGGCCCGCGACGTGGGGCTGCCTGCCAGTACCGCGGACACCGTGGCGGTCGCGCTGCAGGCCATCGTCGCAAAGGATCCCGATGCGCGGGTGCTGATCTGCGGATCGCTTTATCTCGCGGGCGGCGTGCTGCGCGAAAACGCCTAGCCGCCCCAGCCCTCGGCCTGCATTTCGCGCAACCGGCTGGCGGTGCGCTCGAACTCGAAACTGCCTTCGCCTTCGAGGTACAGCATTTCGGGCTGCGCCGCGGCAGAGCACACCAGCCGCACCCTGGCCTCGTAAAGCGCATCGATCAGCGTGACGAAGCGCTTTGCCTCGTTGAAATTGCTGCGCCCCAGCGTGGGCACATTGTCAAGCAGCAGCACACGCGCCGCCTTGGCCAGCGCCAGGTAATCCGCCGCACCCAGGGGCCGGCCGCACAGATCGTGAAACCGCGCGCGCGCGACGCCGTTGCGAAACTCCGGGATCTCGACCTCGCGACCGTTGACATGCAGCGTCAGTGGTTCGCCCGGCCCGCCGGCAAGGTCGGTCCAGACCTCGGCCATCGCCGCGCGCGCCTCGGCGTTCGCGGGGCTGAAATAGACCGGTGTTCCGCCCAGCCGGTTTTGCCGGTAATCCGTCGGGCTGGTCAGTTCCCAGACGACCATCCGATCCTTGATCAGCTCGATGAAGGGCAGAAATATGTCCCTGTTCAGCCCGTCTTTGTACAGATCATCGGGGATCCGGTTCGACGTCGTGACCACGACGACCCCGGCGGCAAAAAGGGCCTGGAACAACCGCCCCACGATCATCGCGTCGGTGATGTCGGTGATCTGCATCTCGTCGAAGGCAAGCAGACGCACGTTGGCCACCACATCCGCCGCGACGGGGGCAATGGCGTCATCGACGCCGGTCTTTCGCGCCGCGTGCATGGCTGCGTGGATCTCCTGCATGAAAGCGTGGAAATGCACCCTTCGTGCGGGAATGTCGCCAAGGCTCTGCACGAAAAGATCCATCAGCATCGACTTGCCGCGCCCGACCCCGCCCCAAAGATACAGCCCCTTTGGGGGCTCCGGCGCTCGGCGGAAAAGCCCTTTTCTGACCGGCTGGTCCAATGCCGCGCGGATGCGTTCGAACTCGGGCAGGATGGCTTGCTGCGCGGGGTCGGGGTGCAGATCGCCGTCCGCGATCATCCGGTCGTAAAGCGTGGTCAGACTGGTCATGCCCTGCCATATCCCGCGCCGCGTTCCGTGAAAAGCCCACAGCGGGCCGCGCGATCCATCAAGAATTGTGAACCGAGGACAAAAACTACTGAATTGACCATGACCCCTGCGCCGTTGATGGTGCCGCAACCCTTTGATCGGAGTCCCGATGCAAGCCCGCGCCCCCCTGTTCACCCCCGTCCTGATCGTCAGCTGTGTCATCATCATGGTCAGCTTTGCGGTCCGCGCTTCCTTTGGCGTGTTCCAGATCCCGATCGCGGAGGATTTCGGCTGGCTGAGGAGCGAATTTTCACTGGCCATCGCAATCCAGAACCTCGCGTGGGGTATCGGGCAGCCGATTTTTGGCGCGCTCGCGGAAAAGATCGGCGACCGGCGGGCGATCATCCTGGGCGCGCTTGTCTATGCGCTGGGGCTGGTCCTGTCGGCGGATGCGGTGACGCCGATCGCGCATCAGACCTATGCCTGGCTGGTCGGCTTCGGAATCGCGGGCACCGGGTTCGGCGTCGTTCTGGCCGTCGTCGGGCGCGCCGCCTCGCCCGACAACCGGTCGATGGCGCTGGCGGTGGTCACGGCGGCGGGCAGCGCGGGCCAGGTGTTCGGCGCGCCGGTGGCGGAATGGATGCTGGGATTTTTGACCTGGCAGATGACCTTCGTCGCCTTCGCGGGCCTGATCCTGGCCACGCTGCTCTTGTTGCCGCTGATGCGCGCCCCGGTACAGGCGACCCGCACGGAGCTTGAGGAAACGCTGGGCGAGATTCTCGTCAAGGCGGCGCGCGACCCGTCGTTCACGCTCATTTTTCTGGGATTCTTCTCGTGCGGGTATCAGCTTGGCTTTATCACCGCGCATTTCCCTGCGTTCGTGACCGAACTCTGCGGTCCGATCCTGCCGGGCGGCGTGCTGCACAGCATCGGTATCACCAGCACATCGGCGCTTGGGGCGGTCGCGATTTCGCTGATCGGATTGGCCAATATCGTCGGCACGCTGACGGCGGGCTGGGCGGGCAAGCGGTTTTCCAAGAAATACCTGCTGGCTGGGATCTACACCGCCCGCACGGTGGTGGCGGGGGTGTTCATCCTGCTGCCGATCACGCCGGTGTCGGTGATCCTTTTTTCGGTGGCCATGGGGTCGCTGTGGCTGGCGACCGTGCCGCTGACCTCTGGGCTTGTCGCGCATATCTACGGGCTGCGGTACATGGGCACGCTTTATGGCATCGTGTTCTTCAGCCATCAGTTGGGCAGCTTTCTGGGCGTCTGGCTGGGCGGGCGGCTTTATGATGTCTACGGCGATTACACGCTGGTGTGGTGGATCGGCGTCGGCGTCGGCGCGTTCAGCGCCATCGTCCACCTGCCCATCCGCGAGGAACGGCTGCGCTGCCTTGCCACCGCCTAGTCGCGGTGCCGCAGGAAATCGCGCAGGATTGCCAGCACCTCGGGGCAGTGGGTATAGGTCAGGCCGTGGCCCGCGCCGTCGATCACGTCCTGACGGCTGTCGCGGCTCCACTCCGCCAGCTTGCCGACGGAGGACAGCGGTATCACGCTGTCCTCGCGGCCCCAGATGGCCAGCACCGGAATGCCGGAGCGATGGATCGTCTGGTGTTCGGCCTGCATCGGGTGTGACAGGATCCCCCGAAGGCTGGCCAGAACGGCCGGCACGAACCCTCGGTATTCAAGCTCGTTTTCCTGCAGCCGGGTGATATTTTCGACCGCGCTCGGCAGGTCCCGTTCCGCCCGCAGCCCCTTGCGCAGACGTGACGGGTAGAAGGCCAGCATAACCCAGTCGCCGATCACGGGTGTGTCGATGACGAACCGCATCAGCGGTGTCCTTGCCATACCCATGCCAGCGGGTGCGAGCAGCACAAGCTGGCGCAACCGCCCCGGCGCGTCGGCGGAAAACGCGGTGGCGATCGCCCCGCCCATCGAATAGCCGATCAGGGTGATGTCGTCCTCGACGCGTTCATGATGCAGCAGATCCTTGAGCTGACGCAGGAAAAACGCGGTGTCCTGCGGACCCCTGGGACGGTCGGAATAGCCGCGCCCGTAGAGGTCGTAGATCAGCACCCGGAACCCCAGCAGCGCCAGTCCGCGGGTCAGCCCGCCCCAGACAAAGCTTGGCGTCGTCAGCCCGTGCACGCAGACCACCACGGGTCCGCGCACGGGGCCCAGCCATTGGTAATGCGTGACGCCCTGACTGAGCGTGACAAAGCGGCCCGGCGCGCCGTGTCGCTGCGCTTCGTTCATCGGGGCGCGGTTCGTTTCGATGATGATCGGGATCACGATCAGCGCCCCGAGGATCACGACCCCCCAGATCACGACCGTGATTGCCATGCTGACAGGACATACCGCGCCGTCATCAGGTCCAGATGCGCGCCGCCGCCGTTCTTGAACAGGGTGATCGCGTCGTCCGAGGGGCGCCGGAACCGATCCAGATCGTAGTAATCGGCCACGATGTCGCCGCGGCTGATCGTGCCGGCCTCGATCGGGATCTTGATTTCTCCGATATGGCCGACGGTGGTGTCGAAACTGTCCACGAACAGCGTGGCACGGCGCAGGGCCGCGTCGTCGGCTTCGCGCATGTCAGGACGGTAGGCGCCGATCAGGTCGATATGCTGGCCGGGTTGAAGCCAGTCGCCCTTGATCAACGGGTCGGTGGACATCGTGGCGCTGGTGACGATGTCGGCGGCACGCACGGCCGCCTCGAGGTCATCGGTCGCCGTCAGGTTCGGCAAGGCCTGCGCCATGTCGCGTGCCGCGGAATGGGTGCGGTTCCACACGGTGAACCGCGCGTCCGGGAACGCGGCGGAATAGGCCGCGTGAAGCGATCGGCCCACGGTTCCCGCGCCCACGATCAGGATGCGGCGGCTGTCGGGCCGGGCCAGCCGGCGCGCGGCGAGCAGGCTGTCGCCGGCGGTTTTCCATTTCGTGACGAGGTGGAAATCGACCAGCGCCTCGAGCGTGCCGTCCGTGTCGGAATAGAGCGTCACGCCGCCGTTGACCATCGGCACTTCGCGTGCGGGGTTGGCGGGATAGATCGTGGCGGATTTCACCGCGATGCCCAGGCCGTCGATCCAGGCCGCGCGATTGAGCAAGGTATCGTCGCCGCGATAGAGAAAGGTATCGCCGATTTGGGCGCGCGGCATGTCGTGGCCCCGGGCCAGCGCGTCGGTAAGCGCGATCCAGTCCAGCAACGGCTCGCCCTGCTCGAAGGGAATGAAGGGAACGGTCATTGTGCGTCGTCCTCGCTCAGCAAGCCTTCGGCGACCAGACGACCGGCCCAGCCATCGGGGCCGTCAAAGTGATGGGTCTGCCAGCCGCGTGCGGCGGCGGCGGCGATGTTGTCGGCGCGGTCGTCGGCAAAGAGCAGGTCAGCGCCGCCCAGCCCGGTTTGGTGTTCGACCTGCGCATAGATATTCGGGTCGGGTTTGATCACGCCCATATGCCCGGAGATGAAATCGCGGTCGAATTCGCGCAGAAAGGGATAGTGCGTGGCGGCCAGGTCATAGCTTTGGATGCCGAAGTTGGTCAGGGAAAAGACCGGCGTGCCGCGTTTTTGCAGCGCGCGCATCAGACGTACGGAGCGGTCGATTGCCGGGCTTGCCATTTCGATCCAGCGGTCGTGCCACATGCGGATTTCGTCGCGCCAGTCGGGATAGTCCTCTGCAGTGGCATAGACCGTGTCGGTGAAATGCCCGCCGCTGTCGACGCGGTCGTTCATGCCATGCAGATCGACGGCGTCGAACATCGCGCGGCGGCGGTCGGGGCCGATTTCACGGTCGTAGAACCGTTCGGGCTGCCATTCGATCAGCACGTTCCCTATGTCGAAGATCACCGCCTTGGGTTTCATGTCCCGCCCTTCGTGCCTGTTGCCGGAATCGTCGACAATTCCGGTCTGTTTTCTATTGTGAAAACCGCTACTTCGCTGACCGCGCCGCCCTTAGGACACGTTCCAGTGCCTCCAGGAAACGGGAGCGGTCGGCCTTTGTAAAGCCTTTGCCACCACCTTGGCGAAATGGATCGGCGGCGCGCAGATCCGCCATCAGGTCGCGCGTGGCCAGCACGTTGCCGATATTTGCCGCCGTCAGCGCCTCGCCGTTGTGTTTGAGCACCTGCGCGCCAGCCGCAACGCATTTGGCGGCCAGCGGAATATCTCCGGTCACGACGACATCGCCGGGCCCCGCGCGCTCGGCGATCCAGATGTCCGCCACGTCCGGTCCGTCGGGCACGATCACCGTCTCGACCAGCGGATTGGCCGAGGGGCGCAGCCCGCCGTTGGATACCACGTACATCGTGACCCCGTGCCGGGTGGCGACCCGCTCCGCTTCGGTTTTGACCGGACAGGCGTCAGCGTCGATGTAGAGCGCGGTCATGCGTAAAGCGCGTCGGCGTGAAATGCCACGTGCTCCTCCATGAAGGTCGAGACGAAGAAATAGCTGTGATCGTACCCCGGTTGCAGACGCATCGTGGCAGGCTGGCGACGCTTGGCGATGGCGGCTGCCAGCGCTTCGGGCTGCAGCAGGTCGAGGAACTGGTCGTCCGCGCCCTGATCGATCAGCACCGGCCCATCAAAGCCGCGTGACTGCATCAGCAGCGTGGCGTCGTGCGGCGCCCATGCGGATTCGTCCTTGCCCAGGTAGCCGCCAAGCTGCTTGCGGCCCCAATCGCTCGATGTCGGATGTGCGATGGGCGAGAAGGCCGAAACCGAACGAAACCGTCCCGGCAGCCCCATCGCCATCGTCAGCGCACCATGTCCGCCCATCGAATGCCCGGTGATCGACTGGCGGCTCATGTCGAGCGCGAAATGCGCGCCCAGAAGCTGGGGCAAGTCATCGGTCACGTAGTCCCACATCCGGAAATGCGGTGCCCAGGGGGCTTGAGTGGCATTGACGTAGAACCCTGCGCCCTGTCCCATGTCGAAATCGTCGTGGTCGGCCACCCCGTCTCCGCGCGGAGAGGTGTCGGGGAAGACCAGGGCGATGCCCTGTTCGGCCGCCCAGCCCTGCGCACCCGTCTTGGTCATCGCGTTTTCATGCGTGCAGGTCAGTCCCGACAGATACCACAGCACCGGCACGGGCCCGTCCGCGGCCTCGGACGGCATGAACAACCCGAAGGTCATGTCGCATCCGGTGGCCTTGGACGCGTGGGAATAGACGCCTTGCGTGCCGCCGAAGCAGGCGTTCTCGGAAAGGGTTTTCATCGGACACTCCTGTTGGGTGGGTTGGCTCTTGGCTATCTGCTGGGGGGGGCCGCGGCAAGGTGGGGAGCCTCCGGCGGGGATATTTTTGAACAAAAGAAGCCTAGAGCGCGCTGACCCATGCGATCACCAGGCTGACGGTGACGATGCTGATCGCGGTTGACACGAGGATCGCCGCCGATACCCGTTGCGGCGCCACACCGTAGTGTTGTGCAAGCATGTAGACGTTGCCCGCGACCGGCAGAGCGGCGGCGGCGATGATCACGGCCGCCGAAAAGGGATCGACGTTGAAGAGATAGAGTGCCGCGAAGGCGACGAAGGCGGGGTGCAGCACCAGCTTGCAGAAGGTGAGCCATCCTGCGACTTCGATCCGTTCTGCCGATTTGGTGGCGAGCGAGGCCCCGATCGCGAACAGCGCACCCGGCGTGGCCGCCCCGCCGAGGATGGCCAGGAAATCGTTCATCGGGACGGGGATCGGCACCTGAAGGCCAGACCACAGCAACCCAAGCGACATCGAAACGATCATCGGGTTTTTCACCAGCCCTGCGCCGACCGTGCGCAGCACCGAAAGCCGCATCCGCCCTTCGCGCGAGCCGGTGATCAGGATCACGATCAGGCTGGAGAAAACGATCAGGTCGATGGCGAGGGCCAGCATCACCGGTCCGATCGCCATCGGGCCGAGCAGCAGCGTCAGCATGGGCACGCCCAGGAACCCGGTATTGCCGATGACGGCGCATTGCGCCTCGATCGCGGCGGTGGGCACATCGAGGCGGCGCAGGAACCCAACGAAGGTCGCGATGCCATAGACGAAGGCCGTGCCCCACAGGTAGGCTGATACCAGCCTGATATCCCAGACCTCGGCCAGCGAGAGGTTGGCGGAAAACCGGAACAGCATCGCGGAGAGCGCGAAGTAGAACACGAACTTGGTCAGGTAGGCCGTCGCTTCGGCGCTGAAAAACCGTGTGCGTCCGGCCCAGTACCCCAGCCCGATCAGGGCAAAGAACGGCAGGGTTTTCAGAAAGATATCGATCATGGCACAGGGATAGCCGCAGGGGATGCGTCCCGCAAGCTAGCCCGATCCGATCAGCACCCCCGCCGCGAACACCAGCGCGCCGCCCAGAACGACCTGCAACGCGGCGCGCAGGAACGGCGTATCCATATAGCGGTTCTGAATCCAGGCAATCGCCCAAAGCTCGACGAAGACGACGATGCCCGCGATCACCGTTGCCGTCCAGAAATCGGTGATGAGATATGGCAGCGCATGCCCCAGGCCGCCCAGCGTCGTCATCACGCCGGAGGCAAAGCCGCGTTTCACCGGCGAGCCGCGGCCCGACAATTCGCCATCGTCCGACGCGGCTTCGGTAAAGCCCATCGAAATGCCGGCACCCACCGATGCGGCCAGTCCGACAAGAAAGGTCGTCCAGGTGTCTTGGGTGGCAAAGGCGGTGGCAAAGATCGGCGCCAGCGTCGAGACCGACCCGTCCATCAGGCCGGCAAGCCCCGGCTGAACCCATGTCAGCAGGAACTGGCGATGCGCCGTGTCATCCTCGCGCGTGCGGGCGGCTTCGCCCAGGTGGCGCTGGTTGAGGGCATCGGCGGTGTCCTGATGGCCCGCCTCTGCGGCGGCCAGATCGCCCAGCAGCTTGCGCGTTGCGCTGTCGGTGGTGCGCGCCGCCGCCTTGAGGTAGAAGTGCTCCGCCTCGCGCTCCATCGCTTCGGCTTCGGCGCGGATCTTTTCAAGGCCGAGGTTTTCGACCAGCCAGACCGGGCGGCGGTTGTAGTAGCCGGCCACATGTTCGCGCCGGATCAGTGGAATCACCGGGCCGAAGCGTTGCTCATGGAGGGCGATCAGCCGTTGGCGGTGCTGGTCCTCTTCGGCGGCCATGCCGTCGAACACGCGTGCGCTGTCGGGAAAGTCCTTGCGCAAACGCTCGGCATAGCCCCGGTAAATCCGGGCGTCATCCTCCTCGGAGGAGATCGCCAGCGCCAGTATTTCCTGCTCTGTCAGGTCGTTGAATCGTTTGCGGGAAAAGGAAAAACGCATCTGAAACCCCAAATCAGCTTAGAACAGTTCTAATCTAGGGTGTCGCGCCGGGCAATCCACATTCAGGGGAAATAGATGCGAATTTACGCCTTCGACAGGAAAAGCGCTTGGACCTGAACCGTTCGGTTTATACGTTGACGCGACAGCCGGAGACTTTGATGACCGCAACAGCCGACACCGTCCGCAAGGGCCGCAAGTATGACCAGGTGCTGCAGGGCGCGCGACACGTCTTCATGGCCGATGGGTTCGAGGGGGCCAGCGTCGACGATATTGCCCGGGCCGCCAAGGTGTCAAAGGCGACGCTGTACAGCTATTTCGCCGACAAGCGGCTGCTGTTTCTTGAGGTGGCGAATACCGAATGCCAGCGTCAGGCGCGTCTGGCGCTCGATAACATCGACATGACCGCCCCCCCGCGCGAGGTGCTGGACCAGACGGCGCGGCATTTCCTGAAATTCATCACCTCGACGTTGGGCCAGCAGATTTTTCGCATCTGTGTCGCGGAATCGGATCGGTTTCCGGAATTGGGTCAGCGGTTCTACAACTCTGGGCCGGCCGTGATGCGCGCGGAAATGGCCGCCTATTTCAAGCAGGCCGTGGCGCGCGGCGAATTGCACATGGATGACATGGTGTTCGCCGCCGATCAGTTTGGCGAATTGTGCAAGGCAGATCTGTGGCCGCGACTGATCTTTGGCATGACCAAGACGGTGACCGAGGACGAGATCGACCGCGTCGTCAAAGGTGCGGTCGAGATGTTCATGGCACGCTACGGCACCTGAGGGCGCGCTCGACTCTGGTGGCTGTTATGGGTAATTTGAAAAAGAACAAAGAGTGAACAACCGATTCCCCGATCTCAGGCGATGCTGCCCGCATGACCAACCGTCGTATCCTGTCCTTGTGGTTCCCGCGGCTGGGGGCCGACCGCCTTGTGCGCCGCGAACCGGTGCTGGGCGGGGTGCCGCTGGCCGTGGTGCAGGACCAGCAGAACATGCAGGTGATCACCTCGCTCAATGCGCTGGCGCAGCAGCATGGCCTGCGCGTCGGGCAGCCGGTGCGCGATGCCCATGCGATGTGCGAGGGGCTGATCACCCGCAGCCGCAGCCCGGCGGCAGAGGCGGCGTTTCTCGCCTCGCTGCGGCGCTGGGCGGGCAAGTTCAGCCCCTGGGTCGCGGATGAGGCCGAGGATGGGCTGGTCGTCGATCTGACCGGCTGTGCGCATCTTTTCGGGGGCGAGGAGCCGTTGGTGCAGGTGGTGCAGGAGGATTGCGCCGATCTGGGGCTGATGACGCATATCGGGCTGGCGGATACGCGGGGCGCTGCCTGGGCGCTGGCGCGGTTCGCGGGGCAGGTGGGCGTGTCGGACCGCAACGGCGATGCCATCGACCAGGAGGCGCGCGCGACCCGGTCGCGGGCGGGCAAGCGGCGGCATTGGACCCGCGGTGGGGCGGCGCCCGTCACCACGTTGGGCCGGACAGCGGGGGCGCACCGGATCGCTGCGCCGGGCCAGACTTACGGCGCACTCAGCCCGCTGCCCATCGCGGCGTTGCGGCTCGATGCGGAGACGACAGCGCAATTGGGGCGGCTGGGCCTGCGCAGGGTGGGCGATCTGCTGGGCCAGCCGCGTGCCAGCCTTGCGCGGCGTTTTGGCCGGGGGCTGGTGATGCGGATGGATCAGGCGATGGGCAGCGCGCCCGAACCCGTGTCACCCGCCAAACCGGCCGAGCATTTCGCCGTGCGGCTGACCCTGCCCGAGCCCATCGGGCTGGAGGATGACATTCTGGCGGGCATCGACCGGCTGTTGCCGCGCCTGTGCCAAAGCCTTGAGGCCAAGGGCCGTGGCGCGCGGCGGGTGCGGTTGCAGGCCTTTCGCAGCGACCATGACATTCAAGGGGTCGAGGTCGGTCTGGCGCGTCCCTCGCGCGATCCCGCGCGGATTCGTCCGCTGCTGGAGCTGAAGCTGGGCGAGATCGACGCCGGCTTTGGCATCGACATGCTGCGGCTTGAGGCGGTCCGGACCGAGCCCATTCACGACCGCCACGCGGTGGGCCACCTTGAGGCAGGGCGCGTGGTCAGCGCCCGGCTGGCGGGCAATACCGCGCTGGACGATCTGATCGGGCGCATCGGCGCGCGCGTGGGCCTTGAGGCGATCACGCGGCTGCACCCGGCATCGAGCCATGTCCCCGAGAAAACCAGCACCATCCAGGCCGCGGCATGGACGGCCCCGCACGATGGTGCCTGGCCCGCACCCGCCACGCCCCGTCCGCTGCTGCTATGGCGGCCCGAACCGGTCAGCGCCCCGGATGTGCCGCAGATGCCGCACGCCTTTCGCTGGCGTGGGCAAAACCTTGTGCGCCTGCGCGCCATCGGGCCGGAGCGGATCGCCCCCGAATGGTGGCTCGACGATCCCGACTGGCGCACGGGGGTCCGGGACTACTGGGTGACGCAGACCCAAGACGGACAGCGGTTGTGGTTGTTCTACGGGCATGGCGGCACGATGTCGTCGGGGTGGTTCTGTCAGGGCGCCTTTGCCTGATCTTGGGGTCAGCGCATGTCATCGAGCGGGGCCAGAAGCCCGGCAATCTGGCCCCGCAGCCACTGGTGCGCGGGCCAGCCTGACTGCCTGCGATGCCAGATCATCAAGATCTGCACCGGCACGATTGCCATCGGCGGGGCGTAGATACAGAGCCCGACACCGCCCGCGATATGCCGCGCCAGTTTCGTGGGCAAAAGCGCGATCAGGTCGGACCCGGCCACGGCACGGTAGACGCCCGAAAAGACCGGCATGGTCATCACCACGCGCCGTTCGCGACCGACCTTGGCCAATGCGGCGTCGCCCATCGCGCGCGCATTGCCTTCGGGCGAGAACAGGACATGCCCCAGATCGCAAAACAGATCCATAGGCATCATGTCGCCGGGCGCCAGACCCGCCTGCGCGATGCACGGATGATCCTGCCGCGCGATGACCGAAAAGGACGATCTGAACACCGGCTGCGCCTTGATCCGGTCGGGCAGGGCCAGCGCGGGCACCAACGCCAGATCGACTTCGTAGCGCTCCAGCGTGTCGATGTAATTGTCGGGCACCAGATCGACCAGATGCACCCGCATCCCCGGCGCGTGCCGCAACAACCGTTCGGCCAGTTCGGGCATCAGCAGTTCGGCAAAGAAATCGCTTCCCGATATCTTGAACCGGGCCGTCGATGTCGCAGGATCGAAGGGTCCGCCCCGGCTCAGCAAGATCTGGATGCCGTCCAGCAGATCGCGCAGCGGCGCCTCGAGCGAGAGGGCGAATTGCGTCGGTTCAAGCCCCTTGCCGCGCCGCAGGAACAGCTCGTCGTTCAGCCCGGCGCGCAACCGGCCAAGAGCGGCCGACACGGCAGGCTGCGACAGGCCAAGCCGTTGACCCGCGCGCACGGTCGATCCCTCGCGCAGCAGCGCGTCGAGCACCCGCAACAGGTTGAGGTCGAAGTTCATCAAATTCGCCATGCCTATAGATCATATACAATCTATCGATTTTTTGTATCGCGGAGTTTGCGGTATCCTGCCCCCACCGCCGAGGACGCACCGCGCGTCCATCAGGAGCGTGCAGGGGGGAGCGATGAGAGATCGTGATTTCGGGCCGGATGCGACCGGGCGGATGGGGGTCCGCCAGCGCATCATCGGGATCGGCACCAAAACCGCCGACATGCAGTCGATCACCGGCAGCGTGCCGCCCCCGCGCCTTGGCGGGCGTTTGGATATCACATAAAAAAGGAGAGGTTTTCATGCAATCCATATCGAAATTGTTCTTTGCCACCGCCGCGCTGTTCGCTCTGGCGGGCATGGTCTGGGGGATCCAGATGGCGGCCAGCAACGATCACACGTTGTCGCCCGCGCATGGGCACCTCAACCTGATCGGTTTTGTCGCGATGGCTGTCTTCGGGGCCTATTACGCGCTGACGCCGGGCGCCGCGCAGACGGCGATGGCGCAGGTGCACTACGTTCTCACGGCGGCGGCCGTGGTGGTTCTCGTGCCGGGAATCGTTTTCGCGATCACCGACCGGGGCGAGTCAGTGGCACAGATCGGCTCTGTCCTTGCTGTGCTGTCGATGGCGCTGTTTGGCTTTATGGTGCTGCGCCACGGGGTCGGTGCGGCGCAGCCAACGCTGTCGGGGCGCCAGGCGACGCACCCGGCGGAGTGATCTGCCGGATCGTGCCCCGCCTCAGGTCTTTGGACGCTTGTCCACGATCCTCACCGCCTTGCCCTCGGACCGGGCGACGCCGCCGACGTCAAAGACCTCGACGCTGATCGAAATTCCCACGGTCTGCTTGACCGAGGCGGCCAGTGCGCGGGCGGCGTCGCTGCGGGCTTGCGCGCCGATACCGGCCTCCGCCACCTCGCAGAACACGCGCATCTGGTCCATCCGGTCGGGTTTGCTCAGCTCGATCTGGAAATGCGGGGCAAGGCCGGGAATGGCCATCAGCGCCTCTTCGATCTGGGTGGGAAAGACGTTGACCCCGCGCAGGATGATCATGTCGTCGCTGCGCCCGGTGATCTTTTCCATCCGCCGCATGCTGCGCGCCGTGCCCGCCAGAAGCCGGGTCAGGTCGCGGGTGCGGTAGCGGATGATCGGAAACGCCTCCTTGGTCAGCGAGGTAAAGACCAGCTCGCCCTGTTCGCCGTCTTCGACCAGCGCGCCGGTCTCGGGGTTGATCACCTCGGGATAGAAATGATCCTCCCAGATGTGCAGGCCGTCCTTGGTCTCGACGCACTCGCAGGCGACGCCGGGGCCCATGACCTCGCTCAGGCCGTAGATATCGACCGCGTGCATGTCGAAGGCCTGCTCGATCTCGTGGCGCATGGCGTTGGTCCAGGGCTCGGCGCCGAAAATGCCGACATCCAGCGATGACGCGCGCGGATCGAGCCCCTGTCTGGCATATTCATCCAAGATGGACAGCGCATAGGATGGCGTGACTGTGATGCCATTGGGTCTGAAATCCTCGATCAGGCGAACCTGGCGGGGCGTCATGCCGCCTGAAATCGGCACCGTGGACAGCCCCAGCGCATCGGCACCCAGATGGATTCCCAAACCGCCGGTAAACAGGCCGTAGCCATAGGCGTTGTGCAACATATCCCCGGTTTTCAACCCCGACGCACGCAAGGACCGCGCGACGACGCTGCCCCAATGATCGAGATCGCGCTTGGTATAGCCCACGACGGTGGGCTGGCCCGTCGTGCCCGACGACGCATGGATGCGCGCCACCTGGTTGCGCGGCACGGCAAACATGCCGAACGGATAATTGTCGCGCAGATCGGTTTTGACGGTAAAGGGAAATTTCGCCAGATCCGACAGGCTGCGCAGATCGTCGGGGTGAATGCCGGCCGCGTCGAAACTGGTCTTGTAGAAAGGCACGTTGTCATAGGCGTGGCGCAGGGACCATTTCAGCCGGTCCAGTTGCAATGCCGAAATTTCGTCGCGGCTGGCGGTTTCGACCGCGTCGAGGGTGGATTTCGCGGGGGTGAGATCCTTCATGTGGCGGCTCCGTCTTCTGGGAAATGCTGACCTTTGATCGTGCGTGACAGCCCCCGGAACAACGCCAGCGTGCTGCCGTTGCCGGCGGTGACGGTGACATCGTATGTGCCCGACCGGCCGGTGCGCGCGACCTCGATCGCGGTCGCGGTCAGCGTATCGCCGGGGCGGCCCGGAGCGAGATAGGTGATCTGGTTCTGCTGCGCGACGGTCAGCTGGTTGTAAGTGTTGCACGCAAAGGCGAACGCGCTGTCGGCGAGGGTGAAGATGAAGCCGCCGTGGCAGATGCCGTGACCGTTGAGCATTTCGGGCTTGATCGTCATGCTCAGCGTCGCGGTGCCCGGCGCCACATGATCCAGCACCATGCCGAGGCCGCGGCTGGCGGCGTCCTGCTCCATCATGAGGGTGGCACAGGTCCGGGCGCGGGCGAGGGGGGTCATCTCAGCAGTCATTCATGTTTCCGTTTTCGCGATGTGCGCCCTGATCCGTAACATGTTCCTGGGCGCTTTGTATATCGTCACGTCTGGGGGCTTGATTTGGGCGCAGATCGGCGCAACTCTCAAGGGATGAATGTGCAGCCACCGCCACAAAATCCGTTTCGCGACCGGGGGCCGGAACAGGTGGCGTTTCATCGGACCGAACTGTCGGTGATCCTGTCGCTTTACGGCCGGATGGTGGCCGCGGGGGAATGGCGCGACTACGGGATTTCCTGTCTGCGCGAGGTGGCGGTGTTTTCCGTGTTCCGGCGGACCGCCGAACATCCGCTTTACCGTATCGAAAAGCGTCCGCGGCTGCGCGACAAGCAGGGCATGTACGCGGTCGTTGGCATGGACGGTCAGATCATGCGACGGGGGCACGATTTGAAAACCGTCCTGCGCGTGCTGGAGCGCAAGCTCATTCGCGCGGTGAAGTGATCCGGATCCAAGCAAATCGAGGCCCTGCGGGCCATTCCATTTTGTCATGTGCCTCCGGCGGAAGTATTTTCAGCCCAAAGAAGCCGCCAGGCGCTTGTGCGCCGTGACCGGGCCGCCGCCCTGGGCCATGATCCGTGCGATGGCATCCGCGATGGGCTCGTCGGCGACGGCCATGTGGCCCGCGTTGGCGTGGATGAGCGTCGTTTCATCGACCACGAGGGCGACGTGACCGCGCCAGAAGAGCAGATCGTTGCGGCGGACGGCGGATCCCTTTGGCAGGGGTGTGCCGAGCGCGGCCTGTTGCAGGTCGCTGTCGCCTGGGCAGGGGATTCCGCAGGCCAGCAATGCCGCCTGAACCAGGCCCGAGCAATCAATGCCTGCGCGGCTGTTGCCCCCCCAGAGGTACGGCGTGTGCAGCAAAAGCTGCGCACAGGCGGCGGGATCCGTGCCGGTCCGGTTCAGCGGAGCGACGTGTTGCAGGGGGACGTAGCCGTGCCGCGTGGCCAGAAACCCGCCGGTGGTGTCCGTTGCTGCCAGCAGGCTGCCGAAGCTGAGCGGGCTGCGGTCGGGCGACTTGATGTCGGGTGCGCGGTAGGCATGGCTGCCGGCGGCGAGAACGCGGTGAGTGGGCGTCTCCGCCTCGCCCAGGGTGACGGTGTGGACGAAGCCGCAGTAGTCGTCCTTGCGGGCCTGGACATAGCTCCATCCCTTTTCGGTCGCAAAGACGGTGACGGCATCGCCGAGAATGAGTTGCCTGTAGCGGGGGCCGTCGGGCGTGCGGCACAGATCGGTATGGCCGACCATGATTTGTGCATCGACGCGACCGGTGATGCGCGCGGGATCGGGCGTGAGGCGTGGATCGGTCATGCGTCCAGGATGTCGGGGAGGGCGGCAAGCAGGGCGCGTGTCGCTTGGCCCACGCCGCCCTTGGCGCGCGCCGGGGCGTCCAAAGGTTGCCATCCATAGATGTCGAAATGGGCATAGCGCGGCGTTTCGGTCACGAACCGGCGCAGGAACAGCGCCGCGGTGATCGCGCCGGCGAACCCGCCCTTGGGCGCATTGTCGAGATCGGCGATGCCCGGTTCGATCATCGCCTCGTAGGGGGTGTGGAAGGGCAACCGCCAGACCGGATCGTGTTCGGTCGCGGCCGCGTGTTCCAGCGCCGTGACGAACAGGCCATCATCGCAAAAGAAAGGCGCAAGGTCGGGGCCGACGGCAACGCGCGCCGCGCCGGTGAGGGTGGCCATCGAGACGATGAGGTCTGGCGCGCCTTCATCCGCCAGCGCGAGGGCATCGGCCAGAACCAGCCGCCCTTCGGCATCGGTATTGTTGATCTCGACGGTGAGACCCTTGCGCGAGGTCAGGATATCCTGTGGCCGGAAGGCATTGGACGACACCGCGTTTTCCACCGCCGGGATCAGCACCCGCAGTTGCAGCCTGGCGCCAGTCGCCATGATCATATGCGCAAGCCCCAGAACGGCGGCCGCCCCGCCCATGTCTTTCTTCATCAGCCCCATGGAGGACCCGGGCTTGAGGTTCAGACCGCCGGTGTCGAAGCACACACCCTTGCCGACCAGCGTCAGTTTTGGCCCCTCGTCGCCCCAGGTCATGTCGATCAGGCGCGGCGCGCGGTCGGCGGCGCGGCCTACGGCGTGGATCATCGGGAAATTCCGCTCCAGCAGGTCGTCACCGACGACAACGTCGATCGACGCGTCGAATCGCCCCGCCAGATCGCGGGCGGCCTGCTCCAGCTCCGGAGGGCCCATGTCCGACGCGGGTGTATTGATCAGATCGCGGGTCAGCATTTCGCCGGTCGCGATTGCGGTCACACGATCCGTGTCGATGTCCTCTGGCGCCACCAGCCGCGCGGCCATGGGTGTGGCGTCGTGATAGCGGTCAAAGCGGTAGCTCGCGAGCAGCCAGCCCAACGCCTCTACCGCCGCGTCCTCTGTCGGCAGCCCGCTGGCGATGCGGTAGTCGCCCTTGGGCAGCTTTGCCGCTGCCGCGGCAAGGTGAAACCGCGCCCGTGCCCGCGTCGCGGCTGTGCCATAGCCGGCAAGCGCCAGTTCGGGCGCGCCGCCCGGGCCCGGCACGACAAGCGCCTGACCCAGTGCGCCGGTAAAGCCGTTGGCGCCAACCCATGTCTTCACGCTGTCCGGTTGATCGGCGATCCAGCCATCGAAATCGGCTTCGGCGACGAGGTGAAGGGGCAGCGCGGCGTCGGATGGGGTAGCGAAGAGGTCGGACATGGAAAACGGGCCTTTCTGGGCGGGCAATTTCGCGCCAGCCTAGCCTGAAATCGGGGCGCCGCAAGCGATCAGATCGTGATGTCCTGAAGTTCCCACAGGTTGGTGAGGGAGTATTCGCCGATGCGCAGCAGCCGGGCCAGAGTGGCGCCAGTGGCGACAGGGTCACCACCCTCGGTGGACGTGGTGACGTCGGTCGCCACCCGCGCCAGGGCGGTCATGCCGATCTGGTCGGCGATCGCGATCAGCGACCGTGCGGTCTTGGCCAGAGCGTCCCAGTCGCGCTGCTGATAGAGCTGATTGCAAAGCGACATGCGCAGGGCCAGTTCCTCCATCGCGCGGCAAACGACATCTTCCGCCGCGGCATCGCCAAGTTCCGCGGCCAGCGCGCCAAGCCGATCCCGGTCCAAGCGCACGGTTTCGCTCAGCCTGATTGTCAGGACATCTTTCATTCTGCTCACCCTATTATGCCATACCCCCACGGTACGGCGCCATTCCTACGGCCCAAGCCGTTCCCAAAGCGTTGAGGCGTTTGTGTCTTTTCACTCGAATTCGCCAAGAATTCGGGGTAACTGACCATCAGTCAAATCACGGACGGGACCAAAAATGGATCAGGCCAAGCCGCTACCGAGTTATCTGTCGCAGCGTTATCACGGCTGGAAAGCGACGACATACGCCGAAAATCAGGCGTGGTACAAACGTCTGGCCAGCGATGGCCAGCATCCCCGTGCGATGGTGATTTCATGCTGTGACAGCCGGGTGCATGTCACGTCGATCTTCGGGGCGGATCAGGGCGAGTTCTTCATCCACCGCAACATTGCCAACCTTGTGCCGCCCTACGAGCCGGATGGCGACCACCACGGGACTTCCGCGGCGGTGGAATACGCGGTGAGCGTGCTGCATGTGGCGCATCTGATCGTGCTGGGCCATTCCAGTTGTGGCGGCGTTCAGGGGTGCATCGACATGTGCAACGGCCACGCGCCCGAGCTTGAGGAGAAAAGCAGTTTCGTGGGCCGCTGGATGGATATCCTCAAGCCCAAGTTCGAGTTGGTCGCGCAAGAGCAGGACCCGAAGGTTCAGGCGCAACAGCTTGAAAAGCACGCGGTGGTGGCCAGCCTCGAGAACCTGATGACCTTTCCGTTCGTCAAGTCGCGCGTCGATGACGGACTGTTGTCGCTGCACGGTTTGTGGACCGAAATCGGCGAAGGCGGGCTGGAGGCGTATCAGCCGCAGACGCACACGTTCGTGCCCGTATGACGCACCTGCCCACCGCGGCCAGCCAGCTTTGATCGGACCCCTTGGATGACCGAAATATTCGCTCTGGCCGGACAGAACCTGCTGTCGCCGATCATCCTGTCCTTCGCATTGGGTCTTGCGGCGGCGCTGGCCCGATCCGATCTGTCGGTGCCCGAAGCCGCGGCCAAGGCGCTGTCGATTTACCTGCTGTTTGCAATCGGGTTCAAGGGCGGTGTCGCCGTCGCGGCGCATGGCGTGGACCTGACGCTTGCGCTGTCGCTGCTGGCGGGCTTTGTCCTGTCGGCGTTGCTGCCGCTTGTGGCATTCGGGCTGCTGCGGGCCATGACCGGGCTGAGCGCGCTCGACGCGGCGGCGATCGCGGCGCACTACGGGTCGATTTCGATCGTGACATTCGTGGCGGCCTCCTCGGTGCTCGACAGCGGCGGGATCGGCTACGAGGGGTATATGGTCGCGGTCGCCGCCGCGATGGAGGCGCCCGCGATCCTTTCAGCGCTCTGGCTGATTTCACGCAGTGGCGGCAGCGACGGCGCGCGGCGCATGGACCGCGATCTGTGGCGCGAAATCCTGCTCAACGGCTCCATCGTGCTGCTGGTCGGCGCCTTTGCGATCGGATGGGCCACGGGAGAGGACGGGCTGGCCGAAATCTCGAGCTTCATCGTGTCGCCTTTCAAGGGGGTCTTGTGCCTCTTTCTGCTGGATATGGGGTTGGTCGCTGGGCGCGGTCTGCGCCAAAGCGCGGGGCTATTGCAGATGCGGGTGCTGGCCTTTGGCATCTTGATGCCGCTCGTGGGCTGTGTCTTCGGCCTTGCCGCGGGGATGCTCTTGGGGCTGAGTACGGGGGGCGTGGCGCTGCTGATGGTGTTGTCGGCGTCGGCGTCCTATATCGCGGTGCCCGCCGCCATGCGTGTGGCCCTGCCCGAGGCGAACCCGGCGCTGTCCCTGACATTGTCGCTGGGTGTGACCTTCCCTTTCAACCTGACGCTGGGCATCCCGCTTTACGTGGCCATGGCCCGCGCCGCGACCGGAGGATGACAGATGCAGACCCATAGTGCCAAACGTGTGGAAATCACCATCGAAGCGGTGATGCAATCGCGTCTGACCGACGCGCTCAAGCAGGCGGGCGTCAGCGGATACACCGTTCTGCCCGTGCTGGGCGGATCGGGGCGGTCCGGAGACTGGACCCGTGCGGGCGAGATCGGGCGGGCAAGCGGCATGGTCCAGGTGGTCTGCATCCTGCGCCCCGAACGATTGTCGGTCGTGCTGGAGCGTGCGTTCGCGGTGGTTGAAAAGCATATCGGCCTTGTCACGGTGAGCGATTGCGACGTGATCCGGGCCGAGCGGTTTTAACGCGGAATTAACCACGACGCGCGACAGTTCGCGGATGGTCATGCAAACCGTAGTCTTGAAATTGCCACCGGCGCTGTTGCGCGCGGCGCAAGTGCGCGCGGCGGAACGGGATCAGACCGTCGGACAGATCGTGCGCGATCTGCTGACCCGCGAAGTGCTGCAATCGGCGGCGGCGGCTCCGCGCCGGGCATCCCCGACCGACGATCGCCTGATCAATGCCTTGCAGGCGTATTTGGCGCTCGATCTCGCCGAAGCGACCGGATGGGGAGATCTGATGCGGCGTTTGTCGGTGCAGGGATATGCCCTGCGGTCCGCCGACGAGGGTCTGACGCTGCTGGATGCATCCACCGGGGAACGGCTGTGCAAAGCCTCCGAACTTGGCTTTGCCTATGGTGTGTTCGTGCGTCGCTTCGGCTGCGCGATGCCAGGCCATCCCGAACCGGACCCGATGCCGCACCCAAAGCGCGCCACATCCGGTCGATCGGTGATCGAGCCCGCATAGCCAGACCCGGCGGTGGGGTCAGGCGGCTTTCTTGTAGCTCAGTTCGACAGCGAAAAGGGCCTGCAATTCCTGTTTGCTGATGGGCTGTCGCCGGCTGGTCCGCTCTGCCGTTTCGGGCTGACGCGGTGCCTGCGGTGCGATCCGTGCTGCGGCCGTGCGGACGATGTGAAGTGCGGCTTTCATGGTCTGGTCTCCGTCTGGTACGCCCCCACGTACATCCACAGCCACGCAAGACAGCGCGACGAAGTTTCAAACCCGCGGACATTTTCGAGACGTTTCGCCTGCAGGGTCACCGCTTGGGATCACTTTTGCCGGGGTCACGACATGCGGGCGCCAGACCGGACAAAAAAATGGCCCGCGCCGGGGCGCAGGCCATTCACGTGCAAATTCTTCTGTCGATCCCGAAGATCAGCCCTTTTTCAGGACCCGGTTGCCGAGCAATTCCGCGATCTGAACCGCGTTCAATGCAGCGCCCTTGCGGAGGTTGTCGCTGACGCACCAGATGTTCAGGCCGTTGTCGATCGTGCTGTCCTGACGGATGCGACTGATGAAGGTCGCGAAATCGCCGACGCATTCGACCGGGGTGACATAGCCGCCGTCCTCACGCTTGTCGATCACCATCACGCCGGGCGCTTCGCGCAGGATCTCGCGCGCCTCATCCTCGTCCAGATGCTCTTCGAACTCAATGTTGATCGCCTCGGAGTGGCCGACGAACACTGGCACGCGCACGCAGGTCGCCGTGACCTTGATCGCCTTGTCCACGATCTTCTTGGTCTCCGCGACCATCTTCCATTCTTCCTTGGTCGATCCGTCTTCCATGAAGACATCGATATGCGGAATGACGTTGAACGCGATCTGCTTGGTGAATTTCCGGGCCGGCTTGTCATCGACGGGGTTGTAGATCGACTTGGTCTGATCCCACAACTCGTCGATGCCTTCCTTGCCCGCGCCCGACACCGATTGGTAGGTGCTGACCACGACGCGCTTGATCCGGGCGCGGTCGTGCAGCGGCTTCAGCGCCACGACCATCTGCGCGGTCGAACAGTTGGGATTGGCGATGATGTTCTTTTTCGCGTACCCCATGATCGCGTCGGCGTTCACTTCCGGCACGATCAGCGGCACATCCGAATCGTAGCGATAGAGCGACGAGTTGTCGATCACCACGCAGCCCGCCTTGGCGGCCTTGGGCGCGTAGATCTTCGTGGCCTCGGACCCCACGGCGAACAGCGCCATGTCCCAGCCCGTGAAATCGAACGTATCGAGGTCTTTGGTCTTGAGCGTCCTGTCGCCAAAGCTGACCTCGGATCCCATGGATTTGCGCGAGGCAAGCGCCACGATCTCATCCACCGGGAAGTGGCGTTCAGCCAGAATGTTCAGCATTTCGCGGCCCACATTGCCTGTGGCACCGGCTACGACGACGCGGTAACCCATCTGATCTCTCCAATACATATGCGTGTGATGGTGCGCGCGTCTTATACCGCTCCGCGGGCGGGGGAAAGGGGGGCTGTCAGGCCGTGCTGTCGCGGCTGAACAGATAGAACACCAGCCCGATCAGCAACGCGCCGCCAAAGAGCGCGAAGAGCACGGGGTAGGGCGCACCGCCACCGGCCACCACATCGGCATGCACCCGGCCCGACACGAACTGCATAACGCCGACGCCACCGATGCTGAACAGGTTAAGCAGCGTCACCCCCCGCCCGACAAGATGCGGCGGCAGAAAGCCGCGCCCGTGTGCGACCATCATCGGATAGGCCGCACCGAAAAACCCGACCCCCGCCAGCAGCCCGGTCGACAGGACCGGACCCAGTGCGGGCAGAAGGGTCAGCACGCCAAGGCAGGCGATGGTCATCACGCTGCCGCCGACGACGACCCATTTGCGCGAACCGAACACCCGGTCCAGCGGACCATAGGCCAGCGTGCCGAGGATCATCGCCAACCCCATCGCCAGGGTCGCCTGCCCGATCTGCTGTGTGGACAAGTCAAACGTATCTGCAAGGTAGGGCCCGATCCAAAGACCGCGCAGGGCCCCCGCCGGGGCGTAGTTGACGAACATCAGCGGCAGGATCAGCCAGAGCGCAGGCAGGCGCAGCAATTCGCGCAGCGACCCCTGCGCCTCGCCTTCGGGTTTGGGCGGATCGCGCACCAGCACCAGAATTCCCAGGGCGGTCAGTGCCGACAGTCCGGCCAGCCCAAACAGCGATGCGCGCCAGCCCAGCAGATCGGCGGACAGGGCCATCGGATAGGAGGCGATCAGATTGCCGACCGAACCCAGCCCCACCATCAGCGCGGCCAGGGTCGCAAATTGGCGGGCCGGAAACTGCCGCGCAAAGATGTAGTAGGACGCCATCAGCACCGGCGAACATCCAACGCCGATCAGCGCCATCGCAATCGCGATATGGCCAGGCATCGTGGCCAGCGCGAAGACCGACGCGCCGCCCGCGCCCCCCACCAGCAGCAATGCCGCCGCCGTGCGCCGCGGCCCCAGCGTATCCAGCGCCCAGCCCACGGGGATCTGCATGGCCGCAAAGCTCAGGAACCACATGCCGGACGCAAGGGCCAGCGCATCGGGGTCGGCCCCCAGATCGGTCTTGAGCACCGGGGCCAGCACGGCCAGGAACGCGCGAAAGAACTGGCTGAGCACATAGGCCAGCCCAAGGACGAACAAACCGGATGTCATTTCAGGCCATCGCGCCATTTTGACGCCGTGGTGCGCGCCGCCTGCGCCAGCATCACAACATCCAGCCCGACGGCGACGAACCGTGCGCCCGCGTCCAGCGACGCCCGCGTCATCGCGTCATCAGTGGACAGGATCCCCGCCGCCTTGCCGCTGGCGCTGATCCGTTGCAGCGCGTCCATGATGGTGGATTGCACCGTGTCGTGCATCATGTCGCCCAAGTGCCCAAGGCTGGCGGCCAGGTCGGCGGGGCCGATGAACACGCCATCCACGCCCTCGACCTGCAAGATTTCGTCCAGCGCGGCCAGCCCGGCGCGGTTTTCCACCTGGACCAGCAGGCAGATCTGCGCGTCGGCGGTCGGGCCATAGTTCGTCGTCTGCCCAAAGTTGGAGGCCCGCGCCATCGCGTAGCCGACGCCGCGGTCGCCCACCGGCGGAAACCGGCAGGCGCGGACCAGTTCGCGCGCCTGATCCGCGCTTTCGACCATCGGCACGAGCACGGTCTGCGCGCCCGCATCCAGCACCTGCTTGATGATCCACGTCTCGCCGATCGGCACGCGCACGATCGGGTGACTGTCGCTCGCGCTTACCACCTGCAACTGGTCGCGGATCGTCGGCAGATCGTTTGGCGAATGCTCTCCGTCGATCAGCAGCCAGTCGAACCCGGCGGTGCCCATGATCTCGGCGGTGTAGCCATTGGCAAGACCAAGCCAGCAGCCGAACAGGGTCTCGCCCTCGGACAGGGCCTTCTTGAAGGGATTGAGCGGCGCGGGCATGGTCGGATTTCCTTTTTGGGCCGGAGCATTGCCACGGACCCTAGACCCGCCGCGCCATCCATGACCAGAGCATAAAGCGCGCCCGTGGTCCTGCTTGGTCTGAATAGCGGCGGCGACCCGTCGCGCGACACAAGGCGTGTCCAGCACCCGCAGCGGGGCGCGCGGGCGTCACAGCACCTTGATCACATCCTTGTCGATGGCCAGCATATACCCGCGGCGCGCGATGTTCTTGACCAGCAATTCGGACACGATCTGGTTGCCTAAGGTATCGCGCAGACGCTTGATCCGGGTCGCGCCGGCGGCCTCGTCGCAATCGGCCGCACTGCGCCCGGAAATCATGCCTTCGATCTGGCTGCCCGACAGAACGTCGTCATCCATCCGCGCCTCGGCCAGGACGGCCATCGTCTCCATCGCCGCTTCGGTCAGTTTGAACCCGAGATTGTTGAGGTAGACGGTGTTTTCCTCGCGGCTGATCAGCAGGGAGTTGACCTGAATGCCGGCGCGTTCGATCTGGGCCACGCGGCGGTTGAAGCTGACGAGCATGACAAGGAACACCACCGCCGCGATCAGCAGGGCGGCGGCAAAGACAAGCAGCACGAAGATGATGAAACGGTAGCTGGCCAGCGTGTCGGAAAAGGCCGTGCCCGACTGCGCGAGAATTTCCAGAAGCTTGATTTCGGCCTGCGTCGTCAGATCGTCGTTTTCGATGAAAAGCTGTTCGACACGCGCGTTGAAGGCGTTGGCGTCGGGCAGCGCCCAGAACAGCACGACCGCCGCCGCCACCAACGTCAACCCGACCGCCGCCAGCCCGTAGGTGACGAATCGTCCGCCGGTGCGGCGCATATCAGAAGCGGAGGTAGTAGGGCCCTGCACTGTCTTTCCTTTCTGCCAAACCGGACGCGTCGAAGACGGACACGACATTCAACAGCGTCCAGCCCTGCGCCGCAAGGCGTTGCGAGAGGGCGCGGCGTGCCGCCGGTTTGGAGCATTCGCCCGTGATCTGGGCCACACCGTAATGCAGCCGCAGAGGGTTGTCCTGCTTGGCCTTGTAATCGGCATAGCAGTCGGCGGCTTGCGCAGGACCGGCAAGGGCCAGCGCCACCGCGAGGGAGAGCATGAGTGCGATATGTTTCATGCCACCACTGCTGCACCCGTGGGCCGGGATATTCAATATCAAAGCGGGATCATGCCGGTGGTTATCGGATAACAGCGCGGCGTTATTGCTTGGCCCGGCGGGGCGGGGCGATGGTGGCAGGGCAAGGTCGCCCCCCCAAGACACACCCAAACGCATATCGGGCCGGCCATTCCGACAACAGACGAGGACCAGACCCATGCACCGTAGTTTCATCGCTGCCATCGCGGCGCTTTCGATCATCATCACCGGGCTGAGTGCCGCACCGGCCCGGGCCGACAGCAACGACGACCTGTTGCGTGCCCTGGCCGCGATAGCAGGCATCGCGGTCATCGGCACGGCCATCAAGAAGCGCAACGACCGGCGCGAAGAGGCACGCCGCCGCGATCACGTCGGGCGCGGCTATCAATACCAGGACACCTACCGCGCGCCGCCGCCGAAGCTGGAGCCGCGCCCCTTGCCGCGGCGGGCGCAGCGCGATCTTTTGCCTGGCAATTGCCTGCGCAGTTTCGACACCCGCGACGGCCGGATCCGGATGTTTGGCGCGCGGTGCCTGCAACGCAATTATTCCTATACCGACCGTCTGCCGCAGCGGTGCTTTCGCGAGGTCCGAACCCGCGACGGCCGCCGCCGCGGATACGAGGCGCGGTGTCTGCGTGACCGCGGTTACCAATTGGCCCGCCGCTAAGGCGCGGTCAGAACCGGCGCGGCGGGTCCCTGCCGCGCCCAGACTTGGAGGAGGCGTTCGGGCGTCTCCTCCCTTTTTTGTGATTGCAGGAGGCGCTGACGCGCCACGACATGTCCAAAGGCTCCTGAAGGAGGAGCCTTTGTCGGCCTCCGGCGGGGATATTTTTCAAACAAGAGAAGCGAAAAGGGTTGATCCGGGATGTCATGCCGGGGAATGACGGGCGCATGGGACCGGATTATTCGTTTGAGCAGCAGGCGCACCTGCGGGGTTTTGCCCGCGTGGCCGGCGTCGATGAGGTCGGGCGCGGACCGCTGGCCGGGCCGGTGACGGCGGCGGCGGTGGTGCTGAACCCGGCACACATCCCGCCGGGATTGAACGATTCAAAGAAGCTGACGCACCGGATGCGCGCGCGCCTGGCCCAGGAATTGCACGCCTGCGCCGAGGTGTCGATCGGCCATGCCACCGTCGAAGAGATCGAGCAGATCAACATATTGCGCGCCAGTCACCTCGCCATGCGGCGGGCGGTTGCGGGCCTGCGCGTGCCGCCCGATCACCTGTTGATCGACGGGACGATGCTGCCGCGCGATCTGGACCTGTCGGCGCAGCCGGTGGTCGGCGGGGACGGGCGATCCGTATCGATCGCGGCGGCGTCAATCGTGGCCAAAATATGTCGCGATGCCATCATGGTGGATTTGGCGCAACAGCATCCCGGCTATGGCTGGGAAACCAACATGGGTTATGGATCGAAAAGCCACATGGCTGCGCTTCGAAATCTTGGTGTGACCCCACACCATAGACGAACCTTCAAACCTATCCACAATATGTTGTATCAAGAAAAAAACATAAGACCTTGATTCAAAAAAGAAATTGACCGCGAATCGTCTTTGACTCATCTTTGTCCACAACCAACGAGCACAAAAAGTGCCGGGGACAGAGGCAGTTATATGAAGACCAAGACCAAGAGCGCCGCGGCGCTTCCGCTCAACACGATTCTGGCTGGCGATTGCATCGAGGCAATGAACGCCCTCCCCGAGGCGTCGATCGATCTGATCTTTGCCGATCCGCCGTATAACTTGCAGTTGAAGGGCGAGTTGCACCGCCCCGACAACAGCCGCGTGGACGCGGTGGATGACGCCTGGGATCAGTTCGCAAGCTTCAAGGCCTACGACGATTTCACCCGCGCCTGGCTCAAGGCGGCGCGCCGTCTGCTCAAGCCCAATGGGGCGATCTGGGTCATCGGCAGTTATCACAACATTTTCCGCGTCGGCGCGGCGTTGCAGGATCAGGGGTTCTGGATCCTGAACGACGTGGTCTGGCGCAAATCGAACCCGATGCCGAATTTCCGCGGCAAGCGATTCACCAATGCCCACGAGACGATGATCTGGGCGGGCAAGGACGAGACCAGCAAGTACACCTTCAACTACGAAGCGCTGAAGGCGCTGAACGAGGGTATCCAGATGCGCAGCGATTGGGTGCTGCCGATTTGCACCGGGCACGAGCGGTTGAAGGACGAAGCGGGCGACAAGGCGCATCCCACGCAAAAGCCCGAGAGCCTGTTGCACCGTATCCTGGTGGGGTCGACCAATCCCGGCGATGTGATCCTTGATCCATTCTTTGGCACGGGCACCACCGGTGCGGTGGCCAAGATGCTGGGCCGTGATTTCATCGGCATCGAGCGCGAGGCCGCCTATCGCACGGTCGCTGAAAAGCGGATCGCCGCCGTGCGCAAGTTCGATCGCGAGGCGTTGGCGGTAAGCACGTCCAAGCGCGCCGAGCCGCGCGTGCCGTTCGGACAGTTGGTCGAACGCGGTATGCTGCGTCCGGGCGAAGAGCTGTATTCGATGAACAAGCGCTACAAGGCCAAGGTCCGTGCCGATGGCACGCTGATCGGTGGCGAGGTCAAGGGGTCGATCCACCAGGTTGGAGCCGCGTTCGAGAAAGCGCCAAGCTGCAACGGCTGGACCTACTGGTGCTTCAAGCGCGATGGCAAGCATGTGCCCATCGATCTTCTGCGTCAGCAGATCCGCTCTGAAATGGGCAACTGATCCACGTATTTCCGAACACCGCCGGTGCCCCGCTGCCTGAATGCACAGGCACGTCAGTAGGGCGCTCACCTTGGCCCCGCCTGTCTTGGCGGGGCTTTTTTATGGTATCCTAACCGGCATCTTGTGTGCGCTGTTTGCTGACGAGGGCCGATTGAACGATGGCCGGTCCGAATTCGGACTTGTCCACGATGTGCCGCACGCCGGCGGAGTGCGCTTTTTCCCACATGAAGGGCGAAGGCCAGTCGCTGACCATGACGATGGGTATCCGCGCCATGGTGGGATCCTGCGCGAGTTCCATCGCGAAGTTCGCACCCTTGCCATCGGGCAGGTTGTTGTCGAGCAGGATCAGCGACGTCTGGTGACGTTGCAGGTGGCGGCGCGCTTCGGCCAGGGTCGAGGCGACATCGATCCGAACATTGCGAAAGCTTTGCCGCATGATCCGGGTCATGCGCCTCTGGTCAAAGGCACTGTCTTCGACGATCAGGCAGATGCTGTCGTACGAGCGGGTAACGTGCTGATGCATGCGGCGGCTCCCCTCTGTGAGCGGTTGCGCACAGGTATCGCCGGAAAGGATTAAGAAACCGTGCCGAGCCTAGCGCGGCATCGGCAGACGGGACTTGGCATAGGGGGTCCAGTCGGTGATTTCCGGATAATACATCGCGCGCCATTTCCGGACACGCGGGTTCATGATGCGCCGCCACAGCGGCGGCACCATCGCGGCCATCGTCATCACCGGATAGCCATAGGGCAGTTGCGGCGCATCCGTATCGCGATAGGTTTGCAGCACCGGAAAGCGCCGATCGGGTTTGTAGTGGTGATCGGAGTGGCGTTGCAGGTTGATCAGCAGCCAGTTCGACGCGCGGTGCGCCGCGTTCCACGAATGGCGCGGCTGGACGATTTCGTATTTCCCCTCGCCCAGATGTTTGCGCGTCAGGCCGTAGTGTTCGATGTAATTGACCAGTTCAAGCTGCCAGATCGCGACGCCCGCCTGCAGCACGAAAAGCCCCAGGCCCGACCAGCCGCCAAGGATCGCCGCCAGCGCCAGCATCCCGCCCTGCAGCGCCCAATAACGGAAAAACGGATTGGACCGGTCATGCCAGGGCCGCTTTTTCCGGGCCAGCATGTCGCGTTCGGCGCCGAAGGCCGACACCAGCGATTGCCGCAACACACGCGGATAGAAGCGGTGGAACCCTTCGTTATAGCGCGCGGTAACCGGGTCGCGCGCCGTGCCGACATAGCGGTGATGCACCAGCAGGTGCTCGGACCGGAAATGCGAATACAGCACCATCGCCAGCAGGATGTCGGCGCACCACCGCTCAAGCCTGTTCTTTTGGTGCATCAGTTCATGACTGTAGTTGATGCCCACGGTGCCGGTTATGACGCCGACACCTAAAAACAGCATGATGCGTTCCAGCGTGCCAAGATGTGCAGCCTGCGGCACGTACCAGATCAGGCCGAACAGCGTGATGAATTGCAGCGGCGCCCAGATCAGCGTGACCGCGCGATACCAAAACAGGTCGGCCTCAGGAGTGTTCGGATCGGAATTCTCGGTATCCAGCCCGACGACCGCATCCAGGGCCGAGAAGAGATACCACGTCACGACAGGCAACAGGATCACCGTCCAACCGCCCCAGACCGCGCCGACCCAGGCCAGCGGCAACAGCCCCAGCGACAGCCAGAAGGGCAGGGCGCGGACCAGTGTCGCGGGATCCGCCGCGGCGATGAACGATCTTTGGGTGGTCATGATGCAAACCCTTGCAAACGGTGCACAAGACATACCCCACAACACCGGCCCGGACCAAGTGCAACGCGGTGCCCGCGCCGCTTTATCGCACCAGATCGAAGGCTTTGCGCATCACCGTGGGCAAGTCGGACGGACGAAATTCGTCTGGTTCGACGAAATGCCCGCGTTGCGGTCGGGTGCCTTCGGGCAGCGTGGCCACGCGCAGCGACAGGATCAGGTGGAAATGCGTGAAGGTGTGGCGGACCTCGCCCGCGTGCGGCTGCCAGTCGGCGGGATGGGGCGGGGCCTCGGTCTGCGGCCCGGCCTCGGTCCAGTCGGTTCCGGGCCAGCCCAGCATACCACCCAGCAACCCTTTTTCGGGCCGGGTTTCAAGCAGCCATGCACCATCGCTCCGCCGGCCCAGATAGACGATGCCGCGCCGCACGGGTTTGGGCTTTTTCGGCGTCTTTCTGGGCAGGTCCGCGGCGGTTCCCGCAAGGCGGGCCGCGCAGGGATCGCGCCAGGGGCAGATGCCGCAGGCGGGCGACTTGGGTGTGCAGATCGTCGCCCCGAGGTCCATCACGGCCTGTGCGTAATCACCGGGGCGTTCGCTTGGGGTCAGTGCCTCCGCCCTGGCCATCAGGTGCGGTTTGGCCTCTGGCAGGGGCGTGTGGATGTCATGCAGGCGCGCCATGACGCGCTCAACGTTGCCATCGAGCACCGCATGGGGCAGGTCGAACGCGATCGAGGAGATCGCCGCCGCCGTGTAAGGCCCGATGCCCGGAAGCGTCAGAAGCGCGGCATGATCGGCGGGAAAGGCGCCGCCGTGGTCGCGCGCCACAATGCGGGCGCATTTCAGCAGGTTGCGCGCCCGCGCATAGTACCCCAGGCCGGCCCATTCGCCCATCACGTCGGCATCCGCGGCGGCGGCCAGATCGCCCACCGTGGGCCAACGCGCGGTGAAACGGTGGAAGTAGTCGCGCACCGCGGCCACCGTGGTCTGTTGCAGCATCACCTCGGACAGCCAGACGCGGTAGGGATCGGGCGCCACGCCCGCGCGCCGGTCCGCGGGCGGCACCCGCCACGGCATCGCGCGGGCATGCGCGTCGTACCAGTCCAGCAAGGTCTGGGGCAGGTCGGGCGCGGTTTGCTGGTCACGCAATCTTTATGCCTCCGGTCGGTCGGTCGGGCTGGCGAAACGGCCATCAGCCGCTATGCTGCCCGTGGATCAACGGGACCATAATCATGGCAGCGCGACGCGCCAGCACAAAAGGCTTCAAACGCACCTCCAGCCTGCTGACGGGCCGGATCAGGGCAGCCAGCGAAAAGCGCGGCTTTGCCCAGAGCCGCCTGTTGACCCACTGGTCCGAAATCGCCGGCGAAGACACCGCCGCCATCGCACGACCCGTCGAGGTCAGCTATGGCCGGGGCGGAATGGGCGCGACGCTGACCCTGCTGACGACCGGCGCGAACGCGCCGATGCTCGAGATGCAAAAAGAGCAGCTTCGCGCGCGTGTGAATGCGGTTTACGGCTATAATGCCATCGCCCGTGTGCGCATCACCCAGACCGCCGCCACCGGTTTTGCCGAAGGGCAGGTGGACTTTGCCCACCGCAGGCCCGATATGGGGGGCAAGGCACCCGACCCCTTGGTGCAGCAAAAAGCGGCAGAGACCGTGCGCCCGGTGGGCGACGACGGTTTGCGCGATGCGCTGGCACGGTTGGGCGAGAATATCTTGAACAAAGCGAAACGCTGAAAGGAAGATCCTGTTATGTCGCGTATGATCGCAATTCTGGCCGCGCTGGTCGTTGTTGGCTTTGGCGCCTTTTATGTTCTGGGCAGCGGCGGCACGACCACCCCCGCCGACCCGCTGGGCGCCGCCAATGCCCAGACCGCCGAGGCGGATGTCGACACTTCCGTCATTCCCGACATGACGCTGGGCAATGCGGACGCGCCGGTGACGGTGATCGAATACGCCAGCTTCACCTGCCCGCACTGCGCCACATTCCACGCCGGCCCCTACAAGCAGCTCAAGACCGACTACATCGATACGGGCAAGATCAACTTCGTCTATCGCGAAGTCTATTTCGACCGCTACGGCCTGTGGGCGTCGATGATCGCGCGGTGCGCGGGGCCGGACCGGTTCTTTGGCGTGGCCGACCTGATCTACTCCGGTCAGTCGGAATGGTCGCGCGCCGGAGAGCCGGCCGCCATCGTCGAGGAATTGCGCAAGATCGGACGGCTTGCCGGGCTTGATGGCGATACGCTCGAATCCTGCCTGCAGGACGCCGACAAGGCCCGCACGCTGGTCGCGTGGTATCAGGAAAACGCCGAGGCGGACGGGATCGAAAGCACCCCGAGCTTCGTGATCAACGGCACCAAGTATTCCAACATGGCCTATGACGAAATGGCGGCCATCATCGACGCGGCGGCGGAATGATGTCGGCACCTCTGGCCGGACTGAAGGTCGTCGAACTGGCGCGCGTGCTGGCGGGCCCCTGGGCCGGTCAGACGCTGTCGGATCTGGGGTGCGAGGTGATCAAGGTCGAAAGCCCGGCGGGTGATGATACCCGCCAGTGGGGCCCGCCCTTCGTCACCCGTGACGACGACGTGTCGGCCGCCTATTTCCATTCCACCAACCGCGGCAAGAAATCGGTCACCATCGATTTCCGCACGCCCGAGGGGCAGGCGCAGCTCAAGGCGCTGATCGGCGAGGCCGACATCCTGATCGAGAATTTCAAGACCGGGGGCCTCGCGAAATACGGGCTGGACTTTGACAGTCTGCACGCCGAGTTTCCCGAACTGATCTATTGCTCGATCACCGGCTTTGGCCAGACGGGCCCCTATGCGCACCGCGCAGGTTATGATTTCATCATACAGGGCATGTCGGGCCTGATGTCGATCACCGGCGAACCCGATGGCCAGCCGCAGAAATCCGGCGTCGCAATCACGGATATTTTCACCGGGGTTTATGCGTCCACCGCGATTCTGGCCGCGCTGCACCAGCGCCACGCCACGGGCAGGGGGCAGCACATCGACATGGCGTTGCTGGACGTGGCCGTTGCCGTCACCGCCAACCAGGCGATGAACTACCTGACCACTGGCAAAGCGCCTCGGCGTATGGGCAACGGGCATGTGAACCTGACGCCCTACCAGGCGTTCGACACGAGCGACGGGCATATCATCATCGCGACGGGCAACGACGGGCAATACCAGCGCCTGTGCAAATTGCTCGGATTGGACGAGATGGCGACCGCGCCGGAATTCCTGAAGAACGCCGACCGGCTGGCCAACCGGGCCGAGATGATCCGCCGCCTCAACGATGCGACCCGCCAGCGTACCCGCGACGATCTGCTGGCCGCCTGCGAGTCCGAAGGGGTGCCCGCGGGGCCGATCAACGATCTTTCGGACGTGATGGCCGATCCGCAGGTCAAGGCGCGCAAGATGCAGATTGAACTGGGCGGCGTTCCGGGCATCCGCGCGCCCTTCACCTTTTCGGACGCGGAGCTTGCATTGCATCGCCCCTCGCCGAAACTGGGCGAGGACAACTGACACCCGTCGCCGTTTTCTTTCAAAGAAAACCGACGGTGATTTTCGAAAATTCCGTGCGCTTACGGGACAGGCAGCGCATCGAGCGCCGCGTAAAGCGCGTTGCCGTCGGGCAGGCAGAGCCGCACCGGCAGGGTGATGACCTTGGACCGGAACGCGGCGGGCAGACGCACGGCATCCTTTTCGGTGGTGACCAGTTGCGCCCCGCGCAGGCGCGCATCCGCTTCCAGCCGGGTCATCAGGGTCTGCGACAGCGGCTGATGATCGCTCAGTGCCTCGGCGTGGATCACCTCCGCGCCCAGCCCCCTCAGCGTGGCAAAGAACTTCGCCGGATGGCCGATCCCGGCAAAGGCAAGCGCGCGCGTGTCGGACCAGTCCATGCCGGTCTGCAACGGTGCCAGTTCGGCCCGGACATGCGGCAACGCGTCGGGCAGCGGCGTCTCGTCGAACCGCGCCTGCGCCGCCGCATCGCCGATCGACAGCAGCAGGTCGGCGCGCGTCAGCCCCGCCTCAACCGGTTCGCGCAGCGGCCCGGCCGGCAGGCACAATCCGTTGCCAAAGCCACGCGCGGCATCGACCACCACGATGGACAGATCATAATGCAGCGCGGGGTTTTGAAACCCGTCATCCAGCACGATCACGTTGGCCCCGGCCTGCGCCGCCGCGCGCGCGCCCGCGGCACGATCCTCGGCGACCCAAACCTCGGCAAAGGCTGCCAGAAGCAGCGGCTCATCGCCCACCTGCGCCGCGCTGTGCCGGCCGGGGATCACGCGCACCGGACCCTTCAGCGTACCGCCGTAGCCACGACTGACCACATGCGGCGTGTGATACCGCCCGCGCAAATGCTCCAGCACCGCAATCACCGTCGGGGTCTTGCCGGTGCCGCCGGCATTGATGTTTCCCACGCAGACCACCGGCACATCGAGCCGCGCGCGTGCGCCCCGTGCCAGCCTGCGGGCCGTCGCAGCGGCATAAAGCGCGCCCAAAGGCTGCAACAGTCGCGCGCGCAGGGCAGGCTGATCGGGTGCCGTGTTCCAGAAGTCAGGCGCGCGCATCCAGCCCCTCCTGCACCAGGTCGATGACGGTATCGGTCAGAGCGGCGCCCTGGCTGATCACGTCCCAACCCGCATGCGCCATCGTGGCCGCCTGATCGGGCGCGATCAGGCGCGTGACCGCAGTGCCGAGCGCATGCGAATCGTTCACGATCCGCGCCGCACCGGCCTGTGCAAGCCGCGTGTAGAATGGCATGTAGCGGCGCACATTGGGGCCATACAGCACCGCAGAGCCGAGCGCTGCCGCTTCGAACGGATCGCACCCGCCGTGGCCCGGACTGAGCGAGCTGCCCAGGAATGCCACCGGCGCCACACGGTAGAACAGACCCAGGTCGCGCGGATCGTCGGCCAGCAGGATCTGCGTGGAATCGTCGGGGTAACTGCCGCTGTCCCAGTTAAGGGTCCGGAACCCCTGCTTGTTGGCCGCGCCCGCGATTTCATCGAGATTGCACCCCGGCGCCGGATGCAGGATCAGCAGCAGCCGGTGCGACAGGCGCAGAGCGGTGCGATGGGCCGACAGAACGGTCGGAACCTCGGCCATCTGAACCGCATTGGCCAGCCACACGGGCCGCCCGGCCAGAGCCGAGGACAGATCGGTCACATCCGCATCGTCGCAGGGCAGCGCCTGCCCGCCCGCCTGCAACGGTGGCGTGACCTGAATGCTCGCGCGGTCCAGCCCCAATTGCTCAAGTCGCCGCGCGGCCGGTGTGGATCGGGCCAGAACCGAGCTGAATTTCGACAGGATGCTGCGCGCGACGTCGGGCAGCCAGCGGTCGCGCCGGCCATCGAACCCGCCGGTGTCGGCGTCGATCAGAACCATGGCACACCCTTGATCCAGTGCCGCCTGAATCAGGTTTGGTCGCAGCCCGCCCCAGGACCAGATCCCCATATCCGGGGCCCAATGGGTGACAAAGGCCTTGGCGCACTCGGGGTGTTCGCTGGGAGCGCGGTCGATGATGATCCGTTTGTCGAGAGCGCTTCGGCGGGTGGTTGCATCGGCCAGATCGGGGTTGGTCAGCGTGATCAGCACGCTCAGGTCATAGCGCGCGGCACACAGGCGCTGGGCCAGATCGTGGATCGCCAGAAGGTTGCCCGGCTCGGGTGCGTGCAGCCACACCATTTCACCGGCGGGGCGCGCGGTGCAGGCCCGGAATTCGGGATCGTCGGCCCGGCGCGTCCACGCGCGATAGGCCGCCAACCCTGGCGAGCGGCCCATCTGCACCTAGCCCAGTTCTTCGGTCGGCGACGCAGGTGTTTCTTCGTCGCGCAGGCGGTGCAGGTGGGCGATGAAATACCGCATATGGGCATTGTCCACGGTGCGCTGCGCCTCGGTTTTCCAGGCGTTGTAAGCCGTGGCGTAGTCCGGAAAGATCCCCACGATATGCAGGTCCGCGACGTTCTTGAACACATTGTCGCTGGGATTGACGAGTTCCCCGCCAAAAACGAGATGCAAGCGTTGGGTCATTTGATCGATCCTTGGGTGATAAAGTGTGCCGTCATGGTCAGAGCGGGCAAGAGTTGAGGCAAAGCGTCGCGTATCTCCGCTCAGGCGTCAAGCGCACCCAATACATCGCCATGCAGCGCGGCGCCACCGGCGATCACGCCATTCAGCGTGGGATGGGGGTTGTTGAACATCAGCGGCCGCCCGGCCTTGTCGGTGCAGGTGCCGCCCGCTTCCGTCACGATCAGCGCCCCCGCGGCGATATCCCATTCCCAGCTGGGCCGGAATGTCAGCATCGCGTCAAAGCGCCCTTCGGCCACCAGCGCCAGTCGGTAGGCCAGCGAGGGACGATGCGCCCGGTCAAAGCCGGGTACGCCGCGTGGCCAGAATTTCGGGTCCATGTTGGGCTTGGTCGCCAGCACCGCCGCGTCATCGAGAGCGGTCACGCCCGATACGGTAATCGGCACACCGTTCAGGAACGCCCCCCGTCCCTGCGCTGCGGTATAAAGGCGGTCGCGCATCGGCAGATACACGGCGGCGGCGGTAATCTGGCCGCGATGGGCAATTCCAATGCTGTGTGCCCAGGTGCGCGACCCTTCGACAAAGCTGCGGGTGCCGTCGATGGGGTCGATGATGAACACGGTCTCGTTCGACAGCCGGGCCTCTGAATCCTCGGTTTCCTCCGACAGCCAGCCATATTCGGGGCGCGCATTGCGCAGCACGCTTTCCAGCAGGCTGTTCACCGCCATATCGGCCTCGGTGACCGGCCCTGCACCCGCCGGTTTGTCCCAGCGTTGCGCGGTCTTGCCGACAAAGCTGGTGGCGACACGGCCCGCCATGCGGATGGCGTCGGTGATCAGGGCAAGGTCATGCGCCTGCAATGGACATTCCCGGCACCAGAAGCGACGGCACGACCCGGCTGAGGTGTGTGCGTGCGTCGTTCGCGGGCACAATGCTGCGCAGCATGTCGCGCAGGTTGCCCGCGATGGTGCATTCGTTCACCGGGTGCATGATCTCGCCATTCTCGACCCAAAGCCCGGCGGCGCCGCGCGAATAATCGCCCGTGTTGGGATTGATCGTGGACCCGATCATCGACGTCACCAAAAGCCCCGTTCCCATATCGCGGATCAGGTCGTCGCGGCTGGCCTCGCCCTGGGTCAGCGCCACGTTCCATGTGGCGGGCGAGGGGCCCGACGACGTGCCGCGCGCGGCGTTGCCCGTCGGGCTCACACCCAGTTGACGCGCAGTCGCCAGATCGACGGTCCAGCCCTGAAGCACGCCGCCGATCACGATATCGCGCGGTCGGGTGGGAAGCCCTTCGGCGTCAAAGGGGCGCGACCCCGAGGCGCGCGTGCGGTGCGGATCTTCGCGCAGCGACAGGGCCGCCGGCAAGATCTCCTGTCCCAATGCATCACGCAGCCAGGATGCGCCGCGCGCCACCGAAGATCCGTTGACCGCGGCCAGAAGGTGCCCGATCAGCGTGGACGACACCCGTTCGTCGAACAGAACCGGATAGGTGCCGGTCCGCGGCTTGCGCGCGCCCATCCGTTCGACGGCGCGCATCGCGGTGCGGGTGCCGATGTCTTCGGGGCTGCGCAGATCGGCGCCGAAGATGCGGCTGTCGCCGTCATAGTCGCGCTCCATCCCGGTGCCGCTGCCCGAAATGGCGACGCAGGACAGCCCGGTGTCGGTGCGCGCGTAGCCGCCGGAAAAGCCGTTCGTTGCCGCCAGATGCACCTGCCGCGCGCTGTATCCGGCGCTGGCGGACTGAACCTGCGTCACGCCGTCGACCGCAAGGGCCGCGGCCTCGGCACGGGCAGCCATCGCGTGCAGGTCCTCGGGGTCCGGTTCCGGCGCGGGGTCACACATCTGCAACGCGTCGCTGTCCCAACCGTCCGCCAATTGCCCAGCGTGCGCCAGACCTGCATGGGGGTCTTCCGGGGCCTCGCGCGCCATCGCGACGGCCCGCTGGGCCATTTCGTCGATGGTGCGTTGCGACAGGTCGGAGGCCGAGACGGTCGCCGTCCGCTGGCCCACGAACACGCGCAGCCCGATGTCCACGCCCTCGGCGCGTTCCGCCTGCTCCAGTGTTGTGCCGCGGACATCGACGGACAGGGAAGTGCCCCGCACGCCCATTGCATCGGCGGCGTCGGCACCGGCGCGCCTGGCCGCCTGCAAAAGCTGTTCGGTAAGGGCCTCAAGGGGCTGCGTCATACATCGGGCTCCGTAAATACTGCACTTCAGGTAGAGCCGCCGAGGTCCGACCGCAAGGGCGCGGGGCAAAAAGGGGTCCACGGCTTTTGCCGGAAAGCCGCACCGGTGCGGACCGGCCCGGCACGTGGCGCTGCGTGGCTCCGACCGGCGAGGGCAGTGCCGCGGCGGCCGGTAGCAGGCCGCGCGTGGTGCGGTGTTTCGACCGGGTTGGCAAAAGCGCCGGGCAGGCAGACCGTCCGGGGCCGCCCGGCGCGGTGAGGCGCGTCCTACCCCCGCAGACGCGCCAACCCGCGCAATACCTGTCGTCGGGGGTTACTGGATGCGCTGACCGTTGGCCAGTACGTGCCCTTCCTCGTTGATCTCGATCGTCGAGGTCACTGTGTCCGGCGCCTCGCCCGGCACGGCGAAAAGCCCCATCATCATCCGCGCGCCCATCGCCTGGTCCTGCGGCAGCAGCCCCATTGCGACCAGCGTGTCGATCAGTGCGTTTGCGCCGCTCAACTTGAAATTCGCGGCCCCTGTCGGCTTGGGCATTCCGCCCGTCGGGCGCGCGTTGTCAAACGTAAAGCCCCCCGCGCCGGTCAGTTCCGCCCCGGCTGCCGTCACCTGCAGCTTGTTGATGTTGAGCACCTCAAGCTCGCCCGGCAGGCCGTCGTCGGCCTGCATCCGGGCGGCATTCGCGGGGTCCAAAAGATCCATCAGGATCTTGGCCTTGCCGGTCAGGTCCAGCGCGATGGTCGCGGGGTCGCGGGGCAGTTGCGCGGCCGGATCGAAGATGCCCCATATCAGCTCGGACAAGGTGAAATCGCCAAGCGTGAAGCCAAAGGCGAAATCCTGCGCCTCTTCGGATTTGCGCAGCGGCGCGGAGATGTTGAAACGGGCATCGGCAACTTCGAACGCGATGGGCAGCGGCGCGGCGGCAGAGGTCAGGTTCACCGCGAGGCCGGTCTGCGCGACGTCATAGGCGATCCCTTCCTGCGACATGGCGATTTGCAGCGATCCGCCCTGCGAGGTCGTCGTGCCCGCAACCGGACCGTCGGGGCTGGTGGCCGCGATGTTGGAATTGCCCGCGCCATAGGTGAAGGTCCCGTCAAAGCGGAAACCGGCGGCCAGCATGGCGGCCATGTCATCGGCCTGAACCACCTGCAACGGTATTTCACCCGCGCCGGTAAAGGCCAGTGCCTCGCTGCCGCCGCTGATCCTGGCCGATCCTTCGCCCTTCGGGTCGGTAAAGGCCATGCCGTATCGCAGGCTTTCAGCGGTCATCGATTGCTCGTAGGCACGCAGGGCGCCAAGCGTCATCTGCGTGCGCCCCGCCACGCCGGACAGGGTCATGTTGGCGGCTGTGTCGTCGGGGTTCATCACCTCGCCGTCGGCGATGATTTCGCGCAGGGCCAGCTCCAGCCTGTCGGCGCTGTAGACATATTGCATGTCGCTGGGCGTGCCCGACGCCGTCATGGCGAAACCCGTCTGACCGTAGTCCATGGTGATCGTGACCGGATCCTCGTTTGGCGGGGTCATGTTGACCACGATCGGCATCCGGTCCGGCAGGGCTATCGACACGGTGCCATCGCCGTTTTCGGTGAACTGCACCGTGCCAAGGTCCATCGCCGCGGTGCCTGCGCCCTCTTCCATCTTCATGTCGATGCGCAGATTGGAGACGGTCAGCGTTTGCCCCTCCATCGCGGTATCGGCGCTCACGTCATAGGCCATACCCGAGATGTAGCTGCGCCAGTCCTCCCAGACGTCCATCGCCGTGACATCGGCGAATGCAGGCTGGGCCAGGGTCAAAAGACCCATCAGGCCGGTGGCATGCGCGGTCGGAATAAGGGGCAGTCGGGCCATCTGGCGTCTCCTTGTCAACGATCTTGCGCGCATCGTCTGCGCTTGCCGCTGCCGGGTCAAGGGCCGGGCGGGCTGGACGCTGCATCCGCGGCGGATTACCACGGAGGGGACGCCCATCCAGGCCTTCAGATCGCAGGAGACAGCACAATGGACATGACAGGCAAAACCGTAATGATCACCGGGGCCAGCCGCGGCATCGGTGCCGAGACCGCGCGCGTCTTTGCCGCCGCGGGCGCGAATGTGGCGCTGCTGGCGCGCGGCCAGGAGGCGATTGCCGACCTGGCCGGCGAGATCGGCAAGACAGCCATCGCCATCCCCTGCAACGTTGCGCGCCATGCCGAGATGTCGGCGGCGGTCGCGACCACGCTTCAGGCCTTTGGCGGTCTGGACGTCCTGATCAACAACGCCGGCGTGATCGAGCCGATCAGCCATCTGGCCGACGCCGACCCGGACGCCTGGGGGCAGGTCATCGACATCAACCTCAAGGGGGTGTTCAACGGTATGCATGCGGCCCTTCCGGCGATGAAATCCGCTGGTGGCGGGTCGGTCCTGACCATCAGTTCGGGGGCGGCCCACGGCCCCGTCGAAGCCTGGAGCCACTATTGCGCGTCCAAGGCGGCGGTGGCGATGCTGACCCGCTGTGTCGATCTGGAAGAGGCGGAGCACGGTATCCGCGCCATCGGGCTGAGCCCCGGCACCGTGGCCACCCGGATGCAGCGCGAGATCAAGGCCAGTGGCGTAAACCCGGTGAGCAAGCTGGACTGGGAGGACCATATTCCCGCCGACTGGCCCGCGCGCGCGCTGCTGTGGATGTGCAGCGCCGAGGCGGACGCGTGGTGCGGCAAGGAGATTTCGCTGCGCGACGAGGATATCCGTCGCAAGGTTGGCCTGACATGATCGAGGTCGATCGCGGCGGCGACATCTGGACGGTCACGATCAACCGCCCTGACAAGGCCAATTCCCTGACCCACGCCATGCTGATCGAACTGGCAGAGGTCATGGAAGCCGCACAGGCCGCGCGGGCCGTGATCCTGACCGGGCGGGGGGGCGTGTTCAGCGCGGGCGCCGACCTCGAGGCCGCGCGCGCGGGGCTGGCGACATCGGATGTGTGGGAGCGTCTGTCCGGGGCCATCGCCGCATTGCCGGGGCTGAGCGTGGCCGCGTTGAACGGCACGCTGGCGGGGGGCGCGATGGGTATGGCGCTGGCCTGTGACCTGCGCATTGCCGTGCCGGGCGCGAAGTTCTTTTACCCGGTGATGAAATTGGGATTTCTGCCGCAACCCAGCGATCCTGCGCGCATGGCGGCGCTGATCGGGCCCGCGCGCACCAAGCTGATCCTGATGGGCGGGCAGAAGATCGAGGCCGAAGAGGCGCTGCGGTTTGGCCTGATCGACCGGATCGTGCAGGCCGGCGCGCTGATGGATCATGCGCGTGATCTGGTCGCCGACACGGTCACGGCCAAACCCGAGGTTGCCGGAGAAATCAAGGCGATGTGCCGCTGATCGGCAGCTGTCGGACGCTCCGCGGGGAGTATTTCAGACCCAAAGAAGAGCCTAGCGTTTGCGCATGCGGCCGGGGATCTTCGACTGGAACCCCGGTGGACGCCTGGCGACCCAGGCGATGAATTTGGCCAGCCGCGGGTGGGCGCGCAGCGCCTCGGGTGTGGCAAAGTCGCGTGCCAGTTCGGCTTCGGTCAGGGTGGCGTGAATCTCGCGGTGGCAGATGTGATGCAGCAGGACCGTTGGACCGCCCTTGCCGCCTTTGAGCTTGGGGACGAGGTGGTGCACGCTTTGCTTGACGTCGTGCGGGATGGGGCGGTGGCACAGGGGGCAAATCGGGTCTGGCATGGTTGGTGCTTGATCCTGCTGAGGCGGGCAGGCAAGAGGATGGGGCGGATTTTCGTGCTGACAAGAAAGACGTGACCCAGGTGACAGACCCGAGCCCAGACATCCCTCCCTCCCGTGCGGCCGTGATCGGCGCGGGCCCGGCCGGATTGATGGCGGCGGAGGAGTTGGCGCGTGCGGGGCTTTCGGTGGATGTCTACGACGCCAAGCCGTCGGTCGGACGCAAATTCCTGATGGCGGGCAAATCGGGCCTGAACCTGACCAAGGACGAGACGCTTGGCGACATGTTGCCGCAGTATGCCGAGGCCGCGGCCGTATTGCGCCCCGCCCTCGAGTCGTTCGACGCGGTCGCGGTTCAGGATTGGGCGGGCGCCTTGGGGCAGGCGGTGTTCACCGGCTCCACCGGGCGGGTGTTCCCGCGCGCGATGAAGGCTTCGCCGCTGTTGCGCGCGTGGCTGCGGCGGTTGGAGCACGCGGGGGTGCGGATGCACACGCGCTGGCGGTGGTGCGGGTGGGCGGAAGATGGCGCGCTGCGGTTCGACACCCCGCGGGGCGCGCAGGTCGTGGCGGCGGACGTGGTGATCCTGGCACTGGGCGGCGCAAGCTGGGCGCGGTTGGGGTCGGATGGCGAATGGGCGGCGCTGTTGGGGGCGCGTGGCATCGACCTGGCGCCCTTTGCCCCGGCGAACGTTGGCGCGACGGTCGCGTGGTCATCGCACATGGAACGCTTCTTGGGTGTGGCGCTCAAGAGTATCGCGCTGAAGTCGGGCGCCTTTCGGTCGCGCGGCGAGGCGGTGATTTCGCGCTCCGGTCTGGAGGGTGGCGGCATTTACGAGGTCAGCCGGGGCCTGCGCGAGGGCAGCGGGCTGCGGATCGACCTGCTGCCGGATTGGACGGTCGACCAGGTGGCGGAAAAGATCGCGCGGCCGCGGGGCAAGGCGAGCCTGTCCAACCATCTGCGCAAGGTGTTGAAGCTGGAGCCGGCCCGCATCGCGCTTGCGCAGGAGTGCGCGCGGCCCCTTGCCACCGATCCCAAGGCGCTGGCGCGCACGCTGAAATCCCTGTCGGTGCCTGTCACCGGGCTGCGCCCGATGGACGAGGCGATCTCCACCGCAGGCGGCGTGCCTTTTGCGGCGCTGGACGCGGGGCTGATGCTGCGCGCAGCGCCGGGGGTGTTCTGTGCCGGCGAAATGCTGGACTGGGAGGCGCCCACCGGCGGCTACCTGATCACCGGGTGCCTGGCGACGGGGCGCTGGGCGGGACGGGCCGCGGCGACATGGGCGGCGGCCCCGCACTAGCCACCGTTCACCGCGCGGCGGCGGCCTGAAACGCGGGCCGTTCGCGCAGCGATTGGGCATAGGCGAACAGCTTGTCGTCGACGCGGGGAAACTTGGCGCCCATCGCCCAATTCAGGCAATGCACCGCCAGGATGTCGGGGATCGTGATCTTGTCGCCCATCAGGAAATCGCCCTCGAGCCGGTTGGACAACTGTTTGGCCGAGCGTTCGAATTCGTATTTCAGCGTGTCCTTGATCGTCAGGTTGCGGTGCTCTTCGGGCAGCACGAAGCTATGCTTGGCCGCGGCCCAGAGCACGGCGTCGAATTCGTCGATCAGCCATAGGGTCATCGCGTCCTGCCGGGCCCGCGCGACAGTGCCCGCCGCCGCCGTCAACCCACCGTGCTTGTCCGCGAGATAGGTCATGATCGCCACCGAATCGGTCAGCACCGCGTCGTTGTCGACAAGCGCCGGGATCTTGCCGGACGGGTTGTAGGTCTTGGCCTCTTCGCTGCGCGGGCCCGCGTCGATCACGTCATAGGGCTGCCCCAGTTCCTCCAGCGCCCACATAACGCGAAAGGCGCGGGATTTGCCGGTTCCGATCACTTTGTACATCGTCGTCTCCATCCAAAAAATTCTGTCTATCGTGCGCCAAGCATCGCAAGGCGGATGAACGCGCGTTCCACCAGCGCCATCGCCGGCGCGTGCTGCCCCGCGGAGCGCAGCGCGAGATCGGTGTCGGTCAGCACCGTCAGCGCGGTTTCCAGCCGCGCCGGACCCCAGCGCCGGGACTGGGCCAGCATCTTGTCGCGATTGGGGCCAAAGATCGTGGGTCGCCCGGTGGTGTCGCAGGCGGCGCGGTGCAGACTGCGGAAATGCCGCATCGCACCGATGCACAGGGATACCGGCGTGACCCCCTGCGCCATCAGCTTTTGCATCACCGGGCCGATGTCATGGGCGCGCGCATCCGCCACGACCATCAGCACATCATCGACTGCCGCTTCGGTCGAGGTGGGCGCGCAGGCCAGGATATCGGTCTCGGTCAGGGGGGTGTCATCGCCCAGTTTGTACAGCGTGATCTTCTCGACCGTCTGGCGAAAGTCACCGGGGTCCAGTGCCTGTGCCAGATCGCTGAGAACGGCCATCACGGCGCCTTGCGGCAGCGGCATGCCCGCGGCGCGCAAGGTTTGTTCGATTTCGGCGCGCGTGGGCGGGTCGTCGTAAATCCCGGCGGCATAGGCGTTGGGATGCGTTTCGAAGGCTTTGCGCAGTTTCGAGGTCGGTTTCAGCGCGCCGGCCGTGACGATCACCTGCGCATCGCCGGGCTGCCACTCGGACAGTGCGGACAGGATGACGGGCGTCACCGTATCGTTCGCTTCCTCGACAAAGGCGGCACGGGGGCCGGGGAAGAACCCCGTCGCTTTCAGCGCATCGAGCAGCATCGCGGGGTCCTTGCGCAGGGCCGCGCCGGTCATGCGGGCAAGGCGCATCTCCTCTTCGGCGGCCGGGCCAAGAAGTGCGGCAAGCACCTCTTGCCGCTTGAGCGCCACGCGCATCGCATCGGCGCCCCAGATCAGCAGCCCGGTCTTGCCCGGATCCGGCTTGGCGAAATATCCGGTGGCATCACGGGGCGATAGTTTCATGTCAGGTCGGCGCTGCCCAGAAGCCGCGCAATGATCTGATCTGCCAGTATGGTCATCAGCCGTTCCTGTGCATCGCGTGCGGCGGCCAGTGTTGCAACCGTGCTGCCGGTCGCGGAATAGCCGGTGAAGTTGTCTACCGTCCCGGACATCACGGTCTGCCCGGTGCCGGTGTCGCGAAGCGCGAATTGTGCCTGACCGAGCAGGTTGTATCGCGTGATATTGCCTTGCGAATCGACGGCAAGACCCTGTTCGGAAGAGGTGACCGACAGATCGAGCGCATAGCGCGCGGCGCTGCCCGCGCGGCCGAGGCGCTCCTCGACGCGGCGCGTGACCAAAAAGGCATCGCGCGTCTCGGGGGCCTGCACCACCACGGCGTTCTGCAGTTGGGTGCCTGCGCCCCCGGGGCCGTACACCGGCGCAAACCCGCAGGCCGTCAGCGCCAAAAGCGCAAGGGCTGCAAGAAACGCGCGAGGGTCAAACAACGACATTCACGATCCGTCCGGGGACAACGATGATCTTTTTCGGGGCGGCGCCGTCAAGGCTCCGGATCACAGCCTGATCCGCGAGCGCGAGTTTTTCAACCTCTTCCTTGCTCATGTCGGCGGGCACCGAAATCTCGGAGCGGCGCTTGCCGTTGATCTGGATTGGCAGGGTCACCGTGTCATCGACCAGCATCGTGTCATCCGCCGTGGGCCAGGGCGCGGAGACGATCAGGCCGTCCTGCCCGTGTCGCGACCAGATGTCTTCGGACAGGTGCGGTGTCATCGGTGACATCAGCTGCGCCAGACGCAGGATCGCCTCGCGCTGGGCGGCGACGCCCGCCTTGGATTTCTGCAAGGTCGCCGTGAATGCGTAGAGCTTGGCGATGGCCGCGTTGAACCCGAAGGATTCGATCCCGAGGGTCACATCGTTGATGGTGCGGTGCATCGCGCGCAGCAGATCCTCGTCGCCTTCGCCCGCCGTGCTCTCGTCCATCTCCGCGATCCGCTCGGAGATGGCCCAGACGCGGCTCAGGTGCTTGAACGCCGCCTCGGCGCCCGAGGCCGTCCATTCCACGTCCCGTTCGGGCGGGCTGTCGCTCAGGACGAACCAGCGCGCGGTATCGGCGCCATAGGCGCCGATGATGTCCGCCGGATCCACGACGTTCTTCTTCGACTTCGACATCTTGGCGGAGGGGATGACCTCTACCGGGGTGCCATCTGCCAGCTTTCCGTCGGTCACCTCTTCGGGCAGGTGATAGACCGGGCGGCCGTTGGCGTCGCGCGTCAGATAGATCTCATGCGTGACCATGCCCTGGGTGAACAGCGCGTCGAAGGGTTCGATCGCCTTTGCCGGCAGGTGCCCCGTGATATGCATCGCCCGCGCGAAAAACCGCGAATAGAGCAGGTGCAGGATCGCGTGCTCGATGCCGCCGATATACTGGTCCACGTTCATCCAGTAGTCCGCATCCTCCATCACCGTGGGCGTGTCGGCGCGGGGCGAGGTGAACCGCGCGAAGTACCACGACGAATCGACGAAGGTGTCCATCGTGTCGGTTTCGCGCTGGGCGGGCTTGCCGCAGGCGGGGCAGGGCGTGTCGCGCCACGTCGGGTGACGGTTCAGCGGATTGCCCGGCGTGTCGAAGGTCACGTCATAGGGCAGTTCGATGGGCAGATTTTCCTTTTTCTCGGGCACCACGCCGCAGGCGTCGCAATGCACCACCGGAATGGGCGCGCCCCAGTAGCGCTGGCGCGACAGACCCCAGTCGCGCAGGCGGTACTTGGTCACGCCCTGGCCGACGCCGTTCTGCTCGCAAAAGGCGATTGCGGCGTCGATCGCCTCGATCCCGGTCTGATGCGCCTCGCCGGCGAAGCCGCGGTTGTAATAGACGGTTTCGGTCTTGGCGGGCACATAGGCCTGCGCCAGATCCTCGCTGCTGTCCTCGGATGGCAGGTAGGTCGCGATGATCGGCAACCCGTATTTGGTGGCGAAATCGAAATCGCGCTGGTCATGCGCGGGGCAGCCAAAAATCGCGCCGGTGCCGTAATCCATCAGGATGAAGTTGGCGATATAGACCGGTAGTTCGTGCGCGGTGTCGAAGGGATGGCGCACCCGGATGCCGGTGTCGAAACCCATCTTTTCAGCGGTCTCGATCGCTTCTTCGGTGGTGCCGCCCCTGCGGCATTCCGCGTTGAAGGCGGCCACGTCCTCGCGCTCCCGCTCAAGCGCTTTGGCCAGCGGATGATCGGGCGAGATTCCGACAAAGGAGGCCCCCATGAGCGTGTCCGGCCGGGTGGTATAGACTTCGATCCGGTCGTGGCCTTCGGGGGCATCGACGGTCGAGAAGGCGAATTGCAGACCGCGCGACTTGCCGATCCAGTTTTCCTGCATCAGGCGCACCTTGGCGGGCCAGTTCTCCAACCCGTCCAGCGCGTCCAGCAGGTCCTCGGCCATGTCGGAGATCTTGAAGAACCACTGCGTCAGTTCGCGCCGCTCCACCAGCGCGCCCGACCGCCAGCCGCGCCCGGCCTCGACCTGTTCATTCGCCAAAACGGTCATATCGACCGGATCCCAGTTCACCACCGCGTTCTTGCGATACACCAGCCCCGCGTCGAGCATGTCGAGGAACAGCGCCTGCTGCTGGCCGTAATATTCCGGGTCGCAGGTGGCGAATTCGCGCGACCAGTCGATCGACAGGCCCAGCGGCTTCATCTGGTCGCGCATGTCCGCGATGTTGCCATAGGTCCAGTCCTTGGGGTGGCCGCCGATCGCCATCGCGGCGTTTTCGGCGGGCATGCCGAAGGCGTCCCATCCCATCGGGTGCAGCACGTTGTGGCCCGTGGCGATCTTGTAGCGCGCGATCACGTCGCCCATCGTGTAGTTGCGCACATGCCCCATATGGATGCGCCCCGACGGATAGGGAAACATCTCGAGCACGTAATACTTCGGCTTGGCGGCGTCGCGCACGGCCTTGAAGGTTTCGGTCTTTTCCCAGGCGGCCTGCCAGCGGGCTTCGATCTCGGCGGGGGTGTAACGCGACATGATGGCGTCCTTTTCAACGGATGAGCGCCGGGGCCGTGAATGACACGGGCAGCCCGGCGCTGTCTGGTAGAGCGGTGTATATAGGGCTTAAAGCTTGTTGTCGGCGATCCGTAGCTGCCGCGCCCGGCTGAGGATCGCATCCTCGACCGCGCGCACGGTGGCCGCGTTGGCCGGGCCGCTTTGGGTCAGCAGGGCGACATTGAGCGAGCGCGCGTCGAGCGCCGGATCGTCGATCAGGATCGTCGCTCGGTACGCACGCCCCCCGCCCGGCGGGGTGCCGTAACCGGTGACGATCACGCCGGTAAAGGGATCGACCGACTGCACGGGCAGGAAATTCAGCACCTCGAGCGAAGCGCTCCAGAGATACTTGTTCACCGCGACATTTGTTTCCGTGTTCCGCGGGCGGAAGATGTCCCAGATCGTGCTTTCGCCTTCGGTCCGGGATCCGATGTTCGGGCTGCTGGTTTCCGGGCGGTCGGTGGCGGGCTGCAAGAGCCCGCGCCCGGACCCGCAGGCCCCCAGCGCGACCAGTGCCGATACCGCGAAAACGGTTTTCAAAACGGAGAGACGCCCCATCACAGCTATCCTTTGCCTGTTTGGCTTCTGGTCTACCCAAGTGGCGGGACGCGGGCAAGGTCTATGTCGGGTGGCCCCCGCGCCCGCCCCTCCGCTGTCGGGGTGTTGCTATATATATATGTCCGTACTGGCTGTGGCCGGGCGGATGCGCACGGACATGAACGGGGTGCCGCGCCGGCAGGTGTGGCAAAGCTGCACCATCCGGCGCCACTTTGCGGCTGGCCCGTGTCCAATCCTTGCCAAAATCGGGGGGACAAGCGAAACAGCCTTCATACCCTCACCGGATTCCCCGGTTTGGGCGTATGAATATAAAACCGAGGGAAAACTCATGAAAAAAGTTCTCTTCGCTACAACGGCTCTGGTTGCGACCGCCGGCGTTGCAGCAGCAGACGTTACATTTGGCGGCTACGGCCGTTTTGGTGTGATCTACCGTGACACGGCAGCAGGCGACTCCACAGACGTCACCAGCCGTTTCCGTCTCCAGATCGACGCGACAGCAGAATCCGACGCAGGCGTGACTTTCGGTGCCCGTGCTCGTATCCAGCAGAACAACACCGATGACCGTATCGGCGGCAACGTAACACGTGGCGACGGCGCAGACGCAGCAGCGTTCACCGCGGACGACACCTTCACGGTTGATGGCGCTGGCCCTGCTGGCACAGGCATCAACGGTGTGCGCTTCTTCGCTCGCTCCGGTGGCTTTGAAGTCGGCGTTGGCAACATCTTCGGCGCTCTGGAATTCATGCCCGGTCAGTACCCCATCGACCTCGGCTTGACCGGTCTGGGCTATGACTACACCGCGTACAACTTCCGCGGCGACGCATACTCCTCCGGCGGCAATGGCGCTGCTGGCCAGAACGGCGTGGAAGTCCTGTACTCCATGGGTGACTTCTCCGCGCACATCTCCGCGTCGGACACCAATGACCGCGTTGCAGCCTATGTCGCTTACACGTTCTCGGGCTTCACCTTCGCTCTGGGTGGCCAGGACAGCAACGACGCATCCGACACCGAGTTCACAGCTTCGGTTGGCGGTTCGGTTGGTCCGGCAGACGTCACGCTGGCATTTGCCGACAACGGCACCGGCGGCGACCAGGTCGTTCTGGCGGCACGCTTTGACGTTGGCGCAGCCACAAACGTGGAACTCTATGTCGCTGACCGTACAGACGCCACAGACGGTTCCGTCAACGACACCGGCTACGGCATCGACTTCAACCACGACCTGGGCGGTGGTACATCCATCCGCGGCGGTGTGGCTGAGCTGATCTCCGGCGAGACACGCGCTGACCTGGGTGTTCGCTTCAACTTCTAAGTTGAACTGAATAACCGGAATTTGGGGCAGGCCTTCGGGTCTGCCCCTTTTCATTTCCAAGACCATGTTATCTTGTGCCCTCCAAAGCCGGACGAGAGGGAGCACATCATCATGGGTCTGACCGACATCAAGCATCGCATCGCCAGGGCCGAAGCCGAGGCCGGCCGCGCGCCCGGATCCGTCACCCTGATCGCGGTCAGCAAGGTGCAGCCGCTGGCGCGTGTCGAAGCGGTTCTGCGCGACGGTCACCGCTGTTTCGGTGAGAACCGTGTGCAGGAAGCGCAGGGCAAATGGCCCGCCTTTCGCGAAACCTATGATGATATCGACCTGCATCTGATCGGCCCGCTGCAAAGCAACAAGGCGCGCGCCGCGTTCGAACTGTTTCAAAGCATTCACACGCTGGACCGGCCCAAGCTGGCGAAAAGTTTTGCCCGGTTCGCGCAGGAGATGGGCCAGTGTCCGGACGTGTTCATCCAGGTGAATACCGGTGAAGAGGATCAGAAGGCGGGTGTATCCCCCGCCGAGGCCGACGGTTTTGTGGCCGACTGCCGCGCGCTGGACCTGCCGGTCGCCGGTCTGATGTGCATTCCACCCGTGAACGAGGAACCATCGCTGCATTTCGCGCTTCTGGCCAAGATCGCCGCCCGCAACGGCCTGAGCGGGCTCAGCATGGGAATGAGCGGGGATTTCGAGCGCGCGATCGCATTGGGCGCCACCCATGTCCGGGTCGGATCGGCGATCTTCGGAGAGCGTGTGCCGGAGGCGACCTGAGCGCGGAAGAGCTTTCTTGCCTCCGGCGGGGATACTTGGAAACAAGAGAAGACTAAGGAACGATCAGCCGGGTCTTGTAGCCTATGCGAGGCGCGAGGCTGAGCAGGTGATCGCGGCGCAGGGCGATGCAGCCTTCGGTCGGATAGCCGGGGCGGCGAAATTGGTGGAGGAAGATCGCCGACCCGCGCCCCTTGACCGCGTAGGGCCAGTTCCAGTCGGTCAGGATCACCAGATCATAGAGCGGATCGGCGCGGCGCAGCCGTTCGTGGCTATGCGGATAGGGCGCGCGGACCATCATGTTGTACTCTTCGTGTCGTGGATCGTCGGACCACAGATCGCCGGGATGGATGGGCTTGGCCCATGCTGCCGGTCGGGCGATGCGGTCGGGACGATAGAGCATGCCCACGATTCCGTGCACCCCGCGCGGCGTGGCGCCGTCGCCTTCGCGCTTGTGCCCGGTGCATCCGCCCTTGCCGATGGTGCAGGGATAGGTACGGCCCTGAAACCGCAGGCCGCGCGGCGTCAGCACCAGATCGTCGGCTGTCACAGCAGGTGCCCGGATTTCGCGGCCTTGGTGGCCAGATAGACGGTATTGTGGCGGTTCTCGCCCACTTTCAGGGGCACGCGTTCGGTCACCTCGACGCCGCTCGATCGCATCATGTCGACCTTTCTGGGGTTGTTCGTCAGCAGCCGGACCGACGTGAACCCCATGGCCTTCAGGATATCGGCCCCGAGCCGAAAGTCGCGTTCGTCATCCTCGAATCCCAGCCGGTGGTTGGCCTCGACGGTGTCAAAGCCCTGATCCTGAAGCGAATAGGCGCGCATCTTGTTGGCCAGCCCGATGCCGCGTCCTTCCTGGTTCATGTAGAGCAATATGCCGCTGCCTTCGGTGCCCATCTGGGCCAGGGCGGCGCGCAGTTGCGGGCCGCAATCGCATTTCAGGCTGCCCATCAAATCGCCGGTGAAACAGGCGGAATGAAGCCGCGCCAGAACAGGCGCGCTGCGGGGCGGGCGACCGATTTCGATGGCGTAATGTTCCTCGCCGCCATCCTCGGGCCGGAAGATATGCAGGCGCCCGGCCTCGGATACCTCCATCGGGAGGCGGGCGCTGATCACCGGATGCAGGGCGCTGCGCTGTGCAAGGTGCGGCGTGACCTGATCCAGCGCGAGGCATGTCAGGCCGTGATCGGCGGCGAATTTCGCCCCGTCGGACACATCCAGAAGCACCGCCGCCGGCAGCAGCCGCGCCGATTTTACCAGATCCAGCGCGGCACGATGGGCGGTCACGTCGCCGCCCCGCGCACACAGGAGCGGCCCCTTCATCGGGGCGCGCAAATCATCGGCGGGGTCGGCCACGCTTTGAACCCAGGGCAGGGCGGCGTCATCGGGCAGGAGCACGCGCGCCAGATCGCCGTCATAGGCCCGCGCCTTGAGCGTCTGCGCCCGCCGCAGCGTGATCGCCAGCACAGGCGCGCCGCCAAGCGCCAAAAGATCGGTCAGCCGCTGCTGTGTCAGCGTCTCGGCCGCCAATACCAACGCTGGAACCGGCCCGTTCAGCACGATGGGCACGCCCATGCGCAGGTCGGCGCGGGCACGGGCCAGCCGTTCGGTGATATCGGGCTCGAAGCTCATGATGTTACAATGTCCTCAATCGGTGTGTCTGATCTAGGGCCTATGCGCCGAAATTGAAACATTTGCCCGTGATCCTACACGAGCCTGTGACAGATCGGCGTCAAACCTTGCCCAAGGCCGGTGGCAGGCACATTTCTATAAACATAAGGACGGAGGCAAGAATGGCACAATTAAAGAAAATTCTTCTGGTTGACGATGACGAAGACCTGCGCGAGGCGCTGAGCGAGCAGTTGATCATGACCGAGGACTTCGATGTCTTCGAAGCGGGCAATGGCGCCGAGGCGATGAGCCGCGCCAAGGAAGCGCTTTATGATCTGGTCATCCTCGATGTCGGATTGCCCGATACCGACGGGCGCGAACTGTGCCGTCTGATGCGCAAACAGGGTGTGAAAAGCCCGATTTTGATGCTGACCGGCCACGACAGCGATGCCGATACCATTCTGGGCCTCGATGCAGGGGCGAATGACTACGTCAGCAAGCCGTTCAAGTTTCCCGTTCTGCTGGCGCGGATCCGGGCGCAATTGCGCACCCACGAGCAATCGGAGGATGCGGTGTTCCAGCTTGGACCGTATACGTTCAAACCCGCGATGAAGATGCTGATCACCGAGGATGACAAAAAGGTGCGCCTGACCGAAAAGGAAACCAATATCCTCAAGTTTCTGTATCGCTCGACCGATGGCGTCGTGCCGCGCGACGTTCTGCTTCACGAGGTTTGGGGCTACAACGCCGGTGTCACGACCCACACCCTGGAAACTCATATCTATCGCCTGCGTCAAAAGATCGAACCGGATCCGTCCAATGCGCGTTTGCTGGTGACGGAATCGGGCGGTTATCGTTTGATGGCTTGATTTGTTTTTCCGAAGAGGGAACGGTTGCCTCAACTTCGAGTTGAAATAGTCGAGAGACGGGGTTTTCATGACCCGCCCCTCGGTTCGAAGACCCCGCGCAGGCCCGGGTAATGGCATGCACCTCCCTGTTGGACTTGGCCGGGCCGTTGTGCCCGGTCTTTTTTTGCCTTGTCGGGATTGCCGGTCACCCCTGGCCGGTGACGTCACGAAAAGGGGGGTATCGGGACGCGGGCGCAAGGGCCATCTTGGCTGACAACAACCGCACCCCAATTTGCAAAGGACACCCATAATGAAAAAAGTCATATACGAGGCATTCGGAAACCCCGCCGACGTGCTCAAGGTCGTCGAAGAGCCGAGCAAGCCGCTGCAAAGCGGGGAGGCAAGGGTCGAGGTGCTGCGTGCGCCGATCAATCCCTCGGACCTGATCCAGGTGTCCGGCAACTACGGTGTCAAACCGCCCTTGCCCGCCGTCGCCGGAAACGAGGGGTTGGGCCGTGTCACCGAAATCGCGGGCGATGGCATCGAAGTTGGCCAACTGGTTCTGCTGCCCGCCGGGTCGGGCACGTGGGTGACCGAAGCGGTCTGCCCGATCCGCGCGCTGGTGCCCCTGCCGGAGGGCGACCTGGACCAGCTCAGCATGCTGATGGTGAACCCGGCCACCGCACATCTGCTGCTCAGCGAATTCGTCGATCTCAAGCCCGGCGACTGGGTGATCCAGTCCGCTGCCAACTCTGCCGTGGGCAGCTATCTGGTGCAGCTTGCCGCCGAACGAGGGATCAACGTGGTCAATGTGGTGCGGCGTGAAAGCGCGATTGCGGGCCTCAAGGAGATCGGCGCCGACGTGGTGCTGGTCGACGGCCCCGATCTGGCCAAGCGCGTCAAAGACGCAACCGGCGCAAAAATGAAGCTGGCGGTGGACGCGGTGGCGGGAGACACCTTTGCCCACCTGGCCGAAACGCTGGACCAGGGCGGCACCATCGTCAACTACGGCGGCATGTCGAACCAGTCGGCGCGGCTCGATGCGGCGTCGATCATCTTTCGCGACGTTCGCGTGCGGGGGTTTTGGTTGGTTCTGTGGTTCGAAAAGGCCACCCGGGACGAGCGCATGGCGGTCTATGGGGCGCTGACGAAAGCGGTGGCGCAAGGCACCCTGCACGCCCCGGTGGACCGGCATTTCACGCTGGATGACATTGCCCAGGCGGCCGGTTATTCCTGGGCCGGCGAGCGGTCTGGCAAGGTGCTTTTGGCACCGAACGGCGTCTGAGGCGGAAAGGCATGGTGGAGCGGCGCGCAGACCGTTAGGGTGCGCGCAATTCTGATGACGGAGACCGCGACACCATGCCCTTTACCCTTGCCACGTGGAACATAAACTCGGTGCGTCTGCGCGAGCCGATCGTCCTCAGGCTGCTACAGGAGCATGGGCCGGACATTCTGTGCCTGCAGGAGTGCAAGAGCCCGGTCGACAAGATCCCGACCGAGAGCTTTGCCGCCGCAGGCTACAGCCACATGGTCGCGCGCGGGCAGAAGGGATACAACGGTGTGGCGATCTTGTCGAAATTGCCGCTGGAGGACGCGGGCGACCAGGATTTCGCGAACCTTGGCCACGCGCGGCACGTCGCGGCCCGGCTTGAGAACGGCGTGACGATCCATAATTTCTACGTGCCTGCCGGTGGTGATGTGCCGGACCGCGCCGTGAACGAGAAATTCGGCCAGAAGCTGGATTACCTTACCGAAATGCGTGACTGGTTTCGCGAAAGCCGCCCCGGGAAATCAATTCTGGTAGGGGATCTGAACATCGCACCGCGCGCCGACGACGTCTGGGATCACAAGAAGATGGTCAAGATCGTCAGCCACACGCCCGTCGAGGTCGATCATCTGGGCGCGGTGCAGGAGGCGGGCGATTGGGTCGATATCACGCGCCGCGACATTCCGGAGGGTCTGCTTTACAGTTGGTGGTCCTACCGCGCCAAGGATTGGGACGCGGCCGACAAGGGCCGCAGGCTCGATCACCTCTGGGCCACGCCCGACATTGCCGGCGCCGCACATTCCAGCCGCATCCTGCGCGATGCGCGCGGTTGGGAAAAACCCAGCGATCACGCCCCGGTTTTCGCCACCTTCGACCTTTGAAAGCGGCCCGCCCGCGCACATATAGATACAAACCGACAGCGACACAGAGCCAAGGATGACGACATGATGGATTTGAACCTGAGCCCCGCCCCCGACGCCGACCTGATCAAGGACACGACCGAAGCCACATTCATGGCAGACGTGGTCGAGGCGTCACGCACCACGCCCGTGATCGTCGATTTCTGGGCGCCCTGGTGCGGACCCTGCAAGACGCTTGGCCCTCAGCTTGAGGATGCCGTGCGCGCGGCCAAGGGTGCGGTCAAGATGGTCAAGATCAACGTCGACGAAGCCCAGCAGATCGCGGGCCAGTTGCAAATCCAGTCGATCCCGACGGTCTATGCCTTTCACAACGGCCAGCCCATCGACGGGTTTCAGGGCGCCGTGCCGCAATCCGAAATCAAGGCATTCGTCGACCGGGTCGCCAAGGCGGGCGGCGGCGAAGCCCCCGGCGACGCGATGGCCGAAGCGATCGCCGCCGCCGAAGAGATGCTGACCGAAGGTGCCGCATCCGACGCCGCGCAGACCTTTGCGGCGATTTTGGGCGAGGACCCGCAGAATGCGGCGGCCTATGGCGGCATGGTGCGGGCGCATATCGCTCTGGGCGATCTGGATCAGGCCGAAGCGATCCTGAACGGCGCGCCCGTCGAGATTTCCAAAGCGCCGGAGCTTGAGGCCGCGCACGCGCAGTTGCAGCTTGCCCGGCAGGCCGCCGATGCGGGCCCCGTCACAGAGCTCGAGGCCAAGGTGGAGGCCGACCCCAGCGACCTGCAGGCGCGGTTCGATCTGGCGCAGGCGCTGCATGCCAATGGCAAGGTCGAAGCGGCGATCGAGCAGCTTCTTGAGGTTTTCCGCCGGGACCGCGAGTGGAACGACGGGGCCGCAAAAACGCAGCTTTTCACGATTTTCGAGGCCATGAAACCGAATGACCCTGTCATGCTGAACGGACGCAGAAAACTTAGCTCGATGATATTTGCCTGAGGGGGTTTGCGGGCTAGATAACCGGACATGATAAAAGCAACCGAGCTGCCCGATACGATCCCGATCTTTCCGCTGCCCGGTGCACTATTGCTGCCCCGGTCGCGGCTGCCTTTGCACATCTTCGAACCGCGCTACCTTCAGATGCTGGAAGATACCCTGAAAACGCCGACCCGTCTGATCGGGATGGTCCAACCCAACGAAGTGCCGGGCCGGTCCGGCATCGGGCTGCACTCCATCGGGTGTGCGGGCCGGATTACCCAGTTTTCCGAAACCGAGGACGGGCGATACCTGATCACGCTGGGTGGGGCATCGCGGTTTCGCGTGACCAAGGAGATCGAAGGCTTCACCCCCTATCGCCGCTGCGAGGTCAATTGGGAGGGGTTCGACCGCGACCTGGGGCCCGAAGAGCATGACAAGGCCTTTTCCCGGGCGTCGTTTCTGGACCTTCTTGGCCGCTATTTCGATGCCCGCGATCTGTCTGCGGATTGGGAAACCCTCAAGGAGGCGGACGATGAATTGCTGATCAATTCACTGTCGATGATGCTGGATTTCGATCCCGAGGATAAACAGGCCCTGCTCGAGGCTCCGTCGTTGTCAACGCGGCGTGAAACCCTTGTCACATTGATCGAATACGCCCTGCGGGGCGGTCAGGATAGCGAGATGATGCAATGACGACCGACAGTACGGTTCAGGCGGATCGCCGGATGCTCGAAGCGCTGATCTGTCCCCGGACACATCAGACGCTGGTCTATGATGCCGAGGCGCAGGAGCTCGTCTCGAAGGCGGCCGGTCTGGCCTATCCGATCCGCAACGGCATCCCCGTCATGCTGGTCGACGAGGCGCGCGTTCTGGACTAGGGCTACAGCTTTTGGCCGCGCAACAGGCGGGGCAAATCACCGGTCAGGCCCGCCGCCTCGCGGATGAAGCCCCGGCGAAGGGCGGGCAGCCTTCCTACGAGCCCCATGCCGATATCACGCCCCAGCCGCAGAAGCGGGTTATCGTTCGAAAACAGCCTGTTAAAGGCGTCAGTCGCCAATGCCAGCGCGGTGTTGTCGAACCGCCGCCACGTCTGGTAGCGCGCCAGAACACCGGCGGTGCCGATATCTTCGCCGCGCCGGGCGGCGTCGGTCACGACCTCGGCCAAAGCAGCGACATCGCGCAACCCGGCATTCAGGCCCTGCCCCGCAATCGGATGCACGCCATGTGCCGCGTCCCCCACCAGCGCCACGCGATCCGCCACCAACGCAGTCGTCAAAGACAGGCTCAGCGGATAGGTGTGGCGTGCGCCCACCAGCGAAATCTCTCCCAGAAAGCTGCCGAATCTCGGGCGCAGAACCTCAAGGTAGGCATCGTCGTCCAACGCGTCGATCCGGGCGGCAGTCTCGGCCCGCTCGCTCCAGACGATGCTGGACCGGTTGCCGGTCAGGGGCAGAATGGCCAAGGGGCCGGGCGGCATGAAGAACTGATGCGCCACACCGTTGTGCGGTAATTCATGCGCCACAGCACAGACCAGCGCCGTCTGGTCGTAGTCCCATCCGGTGCGGGTAATCCGCGCCCGCGCGGCGGTGCCCGATCCGCGCCCGTCCGACCCTACAAGCAGTTTGGCGCGCAGATACCGGCCGGACCCGAGCATGACCGTGACGCCGGTGGCATCCACCGTCTGATCGACGACGGTCTGTCCGTTCGTCTGGGTCACATTCGGCGCCGCCGCCAGCGCATCCAGAAGAGCGCGACGCAGATGGCGGTCCTCGACCATGTGGCCCATCGGGCCTTCCTCGATCTCGGCATGGTCGAAATGCATGAAGAACGGCGATGGCCCGGTGCCCGCGCGCCCGTCCGTCACCTTGATGTCCAGCATCGGCTGGGCGTCGTCGGCCAGACGGTCCCATACTCCGATCGCATCCAAAAGCCGGGTCGAGGTCAGCGCCAGCGCATAGGATCGTCCGTCGAAGCCCGGCATCTTGCGCGTGGCCAGAGGCAGCGCATCAATCAGCGTGACCGAAAACCCGGCCCCGCCCAACGCCAGCGCCAAGGCCCCGCCATTCAATCCGCCACCGACAATGATGATATCGCAGTCATACGTCATGCATCCCAATATGGCGGCGCGCCGGGGATTGTCCATGCGCGTATCGGTCGCTACCGTCGCCCCCAAATCAGCGCGACGGGGGAATGACCATGCAGGATTGGCTTTGGATGACGGCGGCGGACCTGGGGCGCGGGATCGCCACGGGCGCGATCGACCCGGTGGCGCTGACCCAGACCTACCTCGACGCGATCGACGCCCATCCGCTGCGCGACCGGATCTATGCGCGCGTCACCCATGACCGGGCGTTGGCCGAGGCCCGCGCCGCCGCCGCGCGCGCGCGGGCGGGTCAACGTCTGTCTCCGCTCGACGGGGTGCCGATCAGTTGGAAGGACCTGTTCGACAGCGCGGGCGTGCGCACCGAAGCCGGGTCGAAACTGCTCGAGGGCCGGGTGCCCGACAGCGACGCGGCAGTTCTGGTCAATGCCACCGCGATGGGACTGGTGTGCCTGGGCAAGACCCATATGAGCGAACTTGCCTTCTCGGGGCTGGGCTACAATCCATCGACCGCGACGCCGCCCTGCGTGAACAACGAAAATGCGGTGCCGGGCGGGTCATCGTCGGGGGCCGCGGCCTCGGTCGCGTTCGGGCTTGCGGCCTGTGCAATCGGGTCTGACACGGGCGGATCGGTGCGGATCCCTTCGGCATGGAACGATCTTGTGGGGCTCAAGACCACGGCAGGACGCATCAGCCTCGAGGGCGTGGTGCCGCTTGCGCTCAAGTTCGACACGGTGGGCCCACTGGCCCGTAGCGTCGAGGACGCGACCCTCATGCTGGCCGCGCTCGAAGGCACCACGCCCGCCGATCTGGCCGGCGCCAGCCTCGCGGGGCGGCGCTTCGCAGTGCTGGAGACGGTCGCGCTTGACGATCTGCGCGATGGCCCGCGTGAGGCGTTCACGGCTGCGGTCGACCGACTGAAAGAAGCCGGCGCACGGATCGACCGAATCGATATTCCGCAGATTGCCGAGGCGATGGAGCTGACCACATGCTTATATACATCAGAGGCTTACGGCCTGTGGCGCGATGTCATCGAAGCGAACCCCGAGGCGATGTACGGCGAGATCCTGAAACGGTTTCGCCTGGGGCAAAACCATTCCGCGCCCGACTATGTCGCGGCCTGGGCCACGCTCGAGGGCGCGCGCATGGCCTATGATCGGGCGGTGGCGGGCTATGACGCCATCCTGTTGCCCTCGGCGGCCAATCTGCCACCGGATCAGGCGCGCCTGCTCGAGGACGACGCCTATTATGTCACCGAGAACCTGCTGACGCTGCGCAATACGCGGATTGCGAACCTGATGGGCATTTGCGCCCTGACACTGCCCACCGGCACGGCCAGTTGCGGGCTGATGATGATGGGCGCGCCCAATGGCGAGGCCGCCCTGTTGCGGCTGGGCGCCGCGGCCGCGGCGGCGTTGGCCTGATCCCAGGGACGCGCTGACGCGCGACACGATTGGATTTTCCGGCTTTCCACGGGGGGAATCACCCGCGCCTGCAACCGCCGTTTTTGGGCCGTGCCCAAGCATGTCTCAAATGCCACATGCGCCACCCAAGCGGTGAGCTTTTTCTGGACGCGGGCCAACGCCTTGGGTAGTTTGATGAAAACGGGACGCCAACGATCCCGATCCTGAGGCAGTTTTGATGACGTTTCCCGAGCGGTTCGCGAACCTTCCGGCTTATGCGTTCCCGCGCCTGCGCGCCCTATTGGATGTGCACGAGGCTGGCGGCGCACCGGTGCACATGACGATTGGAGAGCCCAAGCATGCCTTTCCGGCGTGGGTGACCGATATCATCGTGCAGAATGCCGCCGGGTTTAACAGCTATCCCCCGAACGAGGGCACGCCCGAGTTGCGGCAGGCGTTTTGCGACTGGGCCGCGCGGCGCTATGGCGTGACGCTCGACGCGGATACCGATGTCATGCCGCTCAATGGCACGCGCGAGGGGCTCTATAACGCCGCGATGGCGCTGTGTCCCGAAACCAAGGGCGGCAAGCGGCCTGCGATCCTCTTTCCCAATCCGTTCTACCAGGTGTACATGATCGCCGCGATTTCCGTGGGCGCAGACCCCGTGCCCGTGGCCGCCACCGCCGAAACCGGCCATCTGCCCGACTTTGCCGCCCTGCCCGAGGACGTGCTGGCGCGTACCACGGCGGCCTATGTCTGTTCGCCCGCCAACCCGCAGGGTGCCGTGGCCAGCCGCGCGTACTGGACCGCGCTGATCGGGCTGGCGGAACGGTACGATTTCAAGATTTTCGCGGATGAATGCTATTCCGAGATCTACCGCGACGCAGCCCCCGTGGGGGCGATGCAAGTCGCGCGGGACATCGGCGCCGATCCGGACCGCGTGGTGATCTTTCATTCGCTCAGCAAGCGATCCAACCTGCCGGGACTTCGATCGGGTTTCATGGCGTCGGGCGCGGGCAATATCCGAGAGGCCAGGCAGTTGCGCAACTATGCCGGCGCGCCGCTGCCGCTGCCGTTGCAGGCCGCCGCCGCCGCCGTCTGGGCGGACGAAGATCACGTGATCGAAAACCGGCGCCTTTATGGCGAAAAATACGACGTCGCGGATCGTATTTTGGGCAATATTCCCGGCTACACTTCGCCGGAGGCGGGGTTCTTCCTGTGGCTGCCGGTCGAGGATGGCGAGGCCGCGGCGCTGCGGTTATGGCGCGAAACCGGCGTGCGGGTGCTGCCCGGTGCGTATCTGGCAAAAGACACGACCGGGCCCAACCCCGGCGCAAAATACATCAGGGTCGCAATGGTGGCCCCAAAGGCGGAGATGGCGCGCGGCATCGAATTGATCCGCGACTGCCTCTATCCGCAATAATCCGAGGGACGAAAACATGGCCTACCAGACACGCGGACGAGACCCGCTTTTGGACAGCAACATGGCGCAGGCCATTGAAAGGCGCGGCAAGGAATTGCTGGGCCTGGGGCTGATCGTGCTGGGGCTGATGGCCGTGGCGATGATCGGCTCCTACACGCCGGACGATCCCAACTGGATGGTGTCCACGGATGCGCCGGTGCAAAACTGGCTGGGCCGGATGGGCGCGTCGATTGCCGCGCCGCTGTTCATGATCGTGGGTTGGGGGGCCTGGGGCATCGGCGTTGTTCTGTTGGCCTGGGGCGCGCGGTTCGCGCTGCATCAGGGCGAAGACCGCGCGGTGGGCCGATTGATTTTTGCCCCCATCGCAATCGCGCTTTGCGCGATCTACGCCGCGACCCTGACGCCGGGCGCCGATTGGTTGCAGTCCCACAGCTTCGGCTTGGGCGGGCTTTTCGGCGATACCGTTATGGGCGCCATGCTGACGCTGCTGCCTATCGGATCGGCCTTTACGGTCAAGCTGATGTCTCTGGCCATGGCGCTGGGAATCGTTGCGCTGGGCGCTTTTGTCCTGGGCTTTACCAAGCCGGAACTGAAATACATCGCCCGTTTCCTTCTGGTCGGGCTGATCATGGCCTATGCCGGGCTGATGACCCTGCTGGGGCGCGGCGCGACAGGGGCCGTGCAGGCCGCGCAGACCCTGCAGGCCCGGCAGGCCGAACGCCGCGCGCGCAATCGTGCCGCCGCAGCGGAGGCCGCAGCCTATGCCGCCACCTATGAAGACCTGAGCGCCCTGACAGAACCCTATGCCGACACGACTCCCCCGGAGCCGAAAACCGGGCTTCTGTCGCGCATGCCCGCCCTGATCAAACGGCCCGATGTGATGCCCGAACAGGAACTGGTCGAATACGACAGCGTCGCCGTGGTCGATGAAGACGCGCCCGCGGGCGAAGATCGCATCCGCGCCAAGATCGCCGATGTGATCAAGTCGCGTGTCCGGTCCAGCACAGCCGTCCATGTGCCCGCGACCGCGCCCCTGACCAAGGGGCGGGGCAGGGGGCCGGATCCGCTGGTCGTGAATACGGCGCGTCGCGTCGAGCCGCCCCTGACCGCCGCGCAGGCCGAGATCCCGGCCGAGCCGCCGGTCACACGGCAGGAGCCGCTGTTGCGCGCGCCGACCGCCGCCGGCGCACCCGAGGGCGAGACGGCACAGCCCGCGTCGACGGCGCAACCGCGTCTGACCGCGGCGCCCATTCCCACTGTGGAACCCCGCAAGATCGTGCAGCAGCCGCAAGCCAAAACCGTGCAGCCGTCGCGCCGTGCGCAGGCCGAAGCGCAGCCGACGCTGACATTCGAGGACACGCATCCCGGCTTTGAATTGCCGCCGCTGAACTTGCTGGAAAACCCCGAGACCGTGGCGCGCCTGCACCTGTCGGACGAGGCGTTGGAAGAAAACGCCCGTATGCTGGAGAACGTGCTGGATGACTATGGCGTAAAGGGCGAAATCGTTGCCGTGCGCCCCGGCCCCGTCGTTACGATGTACGAACTTGAACCCGCGCCCGGCCTCAAGGCAAGCCGCGTGATCGGGCTTGCCGATGACATCGCGCGGTCGATGGCGGCGTTGTCGGCGCGTGTCTCTACCGTGCCGGGCCGCAGCGTGATCGGCATCGAACTGCCGAACGAAAACCGCGAAAAAGTGGTCCTGCGCGAAATTCTGTCGGCGCGTGACTTTGGTGACAGCAACATGCGCCTGCCGCTGGCGCTGGGCAAGGACATCGGCGGCGACCCGATGGTGGCCAACCTTGCCAAGATGCCTCACCTCTTGATCGCGGGCACCACGGGGTCGGGCAAGTCCGTGGCGATCAACACGATGATCCTGAGCCTGCTTTACAAGCTGACGCCCGAAGAGTGCCGGATGATCATGATCGACCCCAAGATGCTGGAGCTCAGCGTCTATGACGGCATTCCGCACCTGCTGTCGCCGGTTGTGACGGACCCGAAAAAGGCCGTCGTCGCGCTGAAATGGACCGTGGGCGAGATGGAAGAACGCTATCGCAAGATGTCCAAGATGGGCGTGCGCAACATCGAAGGCTACAACGGCCGCGTCCGCGAGGCATTGGCCAAGGGCGAGATGTTCAGCCGCACGGTGCAGACGGGATTCGATGACGACACCGGCGAGCCGGTGTTCGAGACCGAGGAGATCAAGCCCGTCGCCCTGCCGTATATCGTGGTGATCGTGGACGAGATGGCCGACCTGATGATGGTCGCCGGCAAGGAGATCGAGGCCTGCATCCAGCGTCTTGCGCAGATGGCGCGTGCCAGCGGCATCCACCTGATCATGGCGACGCAACGCCCCTCCGTCGATGTCATTACCGGCACGATCAAGGCGAACTTTCCCACGCGCATCAGCTTTCAGGTGACGTCGAAAATCGACAGCCGCACGATTCTGGGCGAAATGGGTGCCGAGCAGCTTTTGGGTATGGGTGACATGCTCTACATGGCGGGGGGCGCCAAGATTACCCGCTGCCACGGCCCCTTTGTCAGCGACGAGGAGGTCGAGGAGATCGTCAACCACCTCAAGGCTTACGGCGAACCCGACTATGTCGGGGGCGTGGTCGACGGGCCGGCAGAGGACAAGGAAAACGACATCGACGCGGTTCTGGGCCTTGGCGGCAACACCGACGGCGAGGATGCGCTGTATGACACAGCCGTCGCCGTGGTCGTCAAAGATCGCAAATGCTCGACCAGTTATATCCAGCGCAAGCTGGCCATCGGCTATAACAAGGCGGCACGGCTGGTCGAACAGATGGAGGAGCAGGGGCTTGTCTCGCCTGCCAACCACGTCGGAAAGCGCGAGATCCTGGTGCCCGAGCAGGGGTAGGCCCGCGCCAGTCGGGCGCTGACCGGCGTCAACCTGCTGATGATATGCGATGTTTCACGCTTGATATCGCATATCACCGGGTCTGTGCCTATCTACCGGATCAACAGTTATCCAAGTTGAAGGACCGCACAATGACCCGCCTCGCCACTCTCGCCCTCGGCCTGGGCCTCGCGCTTGCCACGGCACTTCCGGCCGCCGCGCAAAAGCTGCCGCTGTCGCAAATCTCGCAATATCTGAACGCGATGAAAACGGCCAAGGGGGAATTCACCCAGATCAACGACGATGGGTCGATCAGCACCGGCACCCTTTACATCAAGCGTCCTGGCCGCGTGCGGTTCGAATACAACCCGCCCGAACAGACGCTTGTCGTCGCGGGCAGCCAGACGGTCGTGATCTATGACAAGAAGTCGAACCAACCGCCCGAGACATACCCCCTGAAGCGCACGCCGCTGTCGATCATCCTTGACGACAACGTCAACCTTGGGCGCGCGCGCATGGTGACCGGGCACAGCTATGACGGCACGGCCACAATCGTGACGGCGCAGGACCCCGAAAACCCACAGTACGGAAATATCCAGATGTCGTTCACCGGCAACCCGGTGGAACTGCGCCAATGGATCATCAACGACGGCAATGGCGGCTCGACCACGGTGGTGCTGGGCGATCTTCAGACCGGTCTGTCGCTGCCCAATACGCTGTTTGATGTGGGGCGCGCCGCCCCCAGCCCTAGCCGGTGAGCGTGTTTGGCCCCGGCGCAGCGCGTGCGCCGGGGCAAGATCACCAGAAGCCGCGTCTGCCGCAGGTGGCAAGTTGCGCCTGGTACATGTCGGACCGTGCATCGACCTTGCCTGCCACGGCCACGAGCCACGACTTTGAATTATAGCTGCCGCGCGAATAACCGGTGTGCCCTTCGTGATAGGCCAGATACTGATTTCGGGCGTCGTGCAGGGCCACGTTGTTACGCTCGCGCGTCTTGTTCATGTACCAGCCCATGAAATCGGTCGCATCCTTGATGCGATCGCGTTTGGCGCGGTAGCTTCCCGTGGACCGGCGGTATTCTTCCCATGTCGCATCCAGGGCCTGGCCGTAGCCATAGGCGCTGGACTGCCTGCCCATCGGAATCACGCCCAGAACGTATTTGAAGGGCGTCCTGGCATCGCCGACAAACCGGCTTTCCTGATGGATGGTTGCCATCTGGACGTGCACCGGCACGCCCCATTTACGTTCTGCGGCGCGGAACGCGCGAAGATATTCCGGGCGCTCTCTGACAATCTCGCAGGCGTCGTCCAACTGGCGCGGTGCCTCGCGGGGGCCGCCGCCACAGGACGCCACCAGCAATACGATTGTCATAGCGCGAAGAGTTCTGCTCATCTGCCTCTCGCTTTTTTGTAGTCTTTTTTGGCAGTTTAACCGAAAACCGCGTCGCCGCAAATCACGATTTTCACAAAAGGGCGGCCAGAAGGATCGGCAGCGTCGCGACCGACATCAGCGTCGAGACCACCACGAGCCCCGCGACCTCCTGTGCGTCAGCGCCGTATTTTTCGGCCAGCAGATAGGATGTCACGGCCACGGGGGTCGCCACTTGCAGCACCAGAACGCCAAAGGCAACCCGGCCCAGGTCGAAGGCCTCCGCGACACCCCAGGCAATGGCGACGCAGATCGCCAGCTTGACCGCCGACAGCCAGACAGCCCGCCCGACACCAACCGGGCTTAGCCGCGCCACGGCGACGCCCAGCGTGATCAGCATCATCGGGATCGCCATCTGCCCCACCAGGGTCAGCGTGTTGGTCACGAATGTCGGCGTCTGCCAGCCCTGCCACAAGAACACGGCCCCCAGAACCGTCGCCCCGACCAGCGGTTCGCGCAGCACCTTGCCCAGGCTGCCCGCCCCCGCAACCAGCCAGATCCCAAAGGTGAAGGACCAGATCGCCATGGTCGCGAACACCACGATCGCATAGCTCAACCCCAGCTCGCCAAAGGCAAATAACGCAAGCGGCAGCCCCAGGTTGCCGGTATTGCCAAAAATCATCGGCGCAAGATACGTCCGTCGCGACAGGCGCATGGCCGCGACCAGCACCCAGGCCACCAGCGTCACGCCGCCGTAGGCCGCCACACTGGCCAGCGACAGGGCCGTAAGCGCCGCCGGTTCGATCTGGGCCTGCATCAGCGACACGAAGATCAGGCAGGGCACCGACAAGGTCATCGCAAGCTGCGTGACGAACTGGATCCGGTACTCGAACCCCAGCTTGACCCAGGCAAATCCGATGGCGGCCAGCAGGAACACCGGCGCCACGATTTCCAGCACTGTCAGCGCGAGGTTCACAGTCTGTTTCCCTTCCAATCGGCTCAATAATTGGACAAATGCCCCTTGAACCCCATACTTACCAAAGGTAGGGGCTGCAATGTGATGCTGAGAACACGCGCGAAATATCATTTGGGCCAGGTCGTCCGGCACAAGAAGCACCCGTTTCGCGGGGTGATTTTCGACGTCGATCCGGAATTCGCGAATACCGAAGAATGGTACGAGGCGATTCCCGAAGACAGCCGTCCGGTGAAGGATCAGCCGTATTATCACCTGCTCGCCGAAAACGACCAAAGCTATTATGTCGCTTACGTGTCTGAGCAGAATCTGGTGGCGGATTATTCGGGTGAACCCGTGGAACACCCTGATATTCCGGATCTTTTCGGTCCGTTCCAGGACGGAGCCTATCCGCTGCACTTTCAGCTTAACTGAACGCGTTCGCGCGCCGCTCGGACCTGCGGCGCGCTTGATACCTTTTCAAATTCGTTCTCTTGACGGCTTTGCCCCGGCGGGGCGGGGCTCACCTTTCGGTGCGCCCCAGCAGGGTCAGTAGCCCAGTGCGCAGCCGTCCTTGCGGGGGTCACTGGCGCCTTCCAGTATGCCGTCTTCGCGAATGCGAATCGCCTGCGCGCCGCCAATCGCGGTGTCAGGCACGCTGACATCGTGGCCCATATCCGCCAATTCCTGCCGCACGGCATCCGAATATCCGCGCTCGACCTTCATGTTGCCCGCATCGGAAAATGCGCGCGGTGCATCGATCGCGGTCTGAACGTCCATCCCGAAATCCACGATATTCGTGGCGAACCGTGCGTGACCGTTGGGTTGGTATGCGCCCCCCATCACGCCGAACGGCACGGTGACCTTGCCATTTTCGCGGATCATGCCGGGGATGATCGTGTGCATGGGGCGCTTTCCGCCCTGCAACTCGTTCGGATGCCCTTGTTCAAGCGTAAAGCCAGAGCCGCGGTTTTGCAGCAGGATCCCGAATTTGTCGGATGCGATCCCCGATCCGAAGCCGTTGAAGATCGAATAGATCAAGGAAACCGACATGCCGTCGCGGTCTACCACAGTGATGTAGATTGTGTCCTTGTGCACGTTTTCCGACACTGCCGCAGGGCTCGCCATCGCCTTTTTGGGGTTGATCAGCGCGGCCAGCGCGCAGGCGGTATCCATGCTCAGCATGTGGTCCAGGCGGCTGGTGTGATCGGCATCCGCCAGGAACCGGTTGCGCGCATCATAGGCAAGTTTGGCAGCCTCGGCTTCGATATGGACGCGTGCGGTGCCTGCGGGGTCCATGCTCGCGATGTCGAACTGCGCAAGAATGTTCAGCATCAAGAGCGCGGTCGCGCCATGTCCGTTCGGCGGATGCTCGACCACCTCGATCGACTTGTAGGCGGCGGCGATCGGATCGGTAGGCGTGCAGGCGGTGCCGGCGAAATCCTCTGCGGTATGCTTGCCGCCCAGGGCGTTGAGGGATGCGATCATGTCCTCGGCGATCTCGCCGGTATAGAATGCATCGCGCCCGTCCTTGGCGATCCGCCGCAACACCTCTGCCTGACCGGGCGCGCGGAACACCTCGCCGACCTGCGGGGCCTTGCCGTTCATGAGATAAAGCTCGCGGGCGCGTCCTTGCAGGACCTCGGCATCGCGAACCCAGTCGAAGGCGACGCGCGGTGCGACGGGAATGCCGGTTTCGGCATAGTGGATCGCCGGCGCCAGAAGCGTGTCGAGACCCAGTTTGCCAACGGTGTCCGACAGATGACAGAAGGCATCGATCGCCCCCGGCACGGTGACCGCGTGGGGGCTGGTGATCTGCACCTTGGTCTCTCCCGCGTCGCGCAATTGCGCGGCATTCAGGGCGGCGGGCGCACGACCCGAACCGTTCAGCGCCAGGACCTCGTCGCTGCCGCCGGGGGAGTACAGAACGAAAAGATCGCCGCCGATTCCCGTCATTTGCGGTTCGCAGATCCCGAGCAAAACCGCGCCCGCGATGGCCGCATCCATCGCATTCCCGCCCCGCTCAAGAATATTGATCGCGGTCTTGGCAGCCAGCGGATGAGATGTGGCGCACAGGCCATTGGCCGCCAATACGGGCGAACGGCCCGGAAGATGGAAATCACGCATGAATTTGTCCCTGTATCGATGTGTCTGGCGCGAACCTAGACGCAACACGCCCGCCTGTCCAAGGCCACTATATCGATCAGATGCAAATCAAGGGGAGAAGCAGCAGGTCCTCGACACCGCGCACTGGGTGGGGGCTGTTAAGCGCGGTGCCGAGGGAAGCTATATGCAGCTACAAGGTGGTGTATGACATCCGATAGCGGCGCAAATATGAAGCGATCTGGGCAGTTGTCGGGCAAATTGCGGTCAATTTATGGCCGTAATTCGTGGACGGATCCGCCGCGCGTTGCGTTCATCGCAACGGCAAGCCGCAGGTCCAGCCGGTTTTCGATGCCGACGCGGCGATACTGCACGTCCTTGGCCAGATCGCGAATCAAGAACCAGCCAAAGCCGCCTTCCGGCAGATCGCCGGAGATCATCTCCGTTCTGGCAGGGCCGCCATCGGCCAGCGGACCATCCGGCATGCTCAGGCCACGGTCCCGTATCCGAAGGTGCAGACCATCCTTTTTATGGCTGCACCTGATGCAGATCGGTCCCGCCGCCTCGGGCGCGCGGTAGGCATGCTCGACGATGTTGTTGAGCGCCTCTGCCAGAACCAGTTCGACGGTGCCGGCCTCCTCGATGTCCAATTCCAGTGGTCCCAGTCGTTCCAGCAGATGCCGCAAAGCCTCTCTCACGGCCAGTGAACCGCTTTTGAGGGTGATGTCGAACGGCGGAAGATGCGTTATCGTCATTATTTCGCTCCTGTCTTTCGCGGTCTTTGGCCGCATCGGTGGGACGTCATGTGCGCAGCGTCGCAAGCGCACCCTCAAGCGTGACAAACACGCGAAACACCGTATCCATGCGTGTCAGCCGGAATACTTTCTCGACGGTCGGCGTCAGACCGGCAAGAACCAGTTGGCGTTGCGAACTCATGGTCTTCATGACGGATACGATCGCCCCCAGCCCGCTGGAATCGATGAACTGCACTTGGCTCAAGTCCAGCACGACGACATTCGGGCCGTCCTCTGTCCGTGCCCGCATCGCATCCTTGAACTCGATCGCGACGGCCGCGTCTATTCGCGGCTCCCGCACCGACACAATGCGCAACGGCTCTTCTGTTTTTGTCGATAGTTCCATAATAAGATCCCTGCAAATGACCCTTGCGCGCTTGTCTAAGCCGCAAATCCTAATTTTCAGTGATCCACCCCCAGCAAGGAGCAGCACAAAATGCAGACAGTTGTCATCACCGGGGCCGCACGGACTCCGATGGGCGGGTTCCAAGGCGCTTTCCAGGGGCTGTCGGCCTCTGATCTCGGCGGCGCGGCGATCAGGGCGGCATTGGACGCGGCGGGCCCCGCCGTCGTCGAGGAGGTTCTGATGGGCTGCGTTCTTCCGGCGGGGCAGGGGCAGGCCCCGGCGCGCCAGGCGGGGTTCAAGGCGGGGCTGGGCGAAGCCGTGCCCGCAACGACGCTCAACAAGATGTGCGGATCGGGGATGAAGGCGGCGATGATCGCGTTCGACCAGATCGCGCTCGGTCAGACCGGCGTCATCGTCGCGGGTGGGATGGAAAGCATGACGAACGCCCCGTATGTCCTGCCCAAGATGCGCGGCGGCGCGCGGCTGGGCCATGCGCAGGTGGTCGACCACATGTTTCTTGACGGTCTTGAGGACGCCTATGACAAGGGTCGCCTGATGGGCACCTTTGCCGAAGATTGCGCGGAGACCTACCAGTTCACGCGCGCGGTTCAGGACGACTATGCGCTGGCGTCACTGTCGCGTGCGCTCGATGCGCAATCCTCCGGCGCGTTCGAACATGAAATCGCCTCGGTCGAGGTGACGTCGCGCAAGGGCGCGGTGACGGTGGCGGCCGATGAACAACCCGCTTCGGCCCGGCCTGAGAAAATTCCGCAGCTCAAGCCCGCCTTCCGCGAGGGCGGCACGGTCACGGCGGCGAATTCGTCGTCGATCTCGGACGGTGCGGCGGCGCTGGTTCTGGCCTCGCAGGAGGCGGCAGAGGCGCAAGGGCTCACGATTCGCGCGCGTATCGTCGGCCATGCCAGCCACGCCCAGGCGCCGGGATTGTTTACAACCGCGCCCGTGCCTGCCGCGCAAAAGCTGCTGGACCGCATCGGGTGGGACAAGAACAGCGTCGATCTGTGGGAGGTCAACGAAGCCTTTGCCGTCGTGCCGCTGGCCTTCATGCGCGAAATGGGGCTCGATCATTCGATCGTGAACGTCAACGGCGGCGCGTGCGCGTTGGGCCATCCCATCGGGGCATCCGGCGCGCGGATCATGGTGACATTGCTCAACGCGATGGAAAAGCGCGGCGCGAAACGCGGAATTGCGGCCATCTGCATCGGCGGGGGCGAAGGCACCGCAATCGCGATCGAACGCGATTGAGCCCGGTCTTGGGGCGCGACATCTTTCGGGGCGCTGCCGTGGGCAAAAGGCACAGACATGACGGTTGATTACCCGACACTGGCAAAAACGATCGCCTCGCTCACCGAGGGCGAAACCGATACCGTTGCCCTGATGGCGACGATCGCCTGCGAGGTGCACCACGCCGACGACCGCTTCGACTGGACCGGGTTCTACCGCGTGACCGAACCTGAACTGCTCAAGATCGGGCCCTACCAAGGCGGGCATGGCTGCTTGCAGATCCCGTTTTCGCGCGGGGTCTGCGGTGCCGCCGCCCGCACCGGTCAGACGCAGCTTGTGCCGGATGTCGATGCCTTTCCCGGTCACATCGCCTGTGCGTCCTCCACCCGGTCGGAATTGGTGCTGCCGGTGTGGAATTCGGGCGGCACGGTCATCGCCGTCTTTGACATCGACAGCAACCGGGCCAACGCATTCACGACAGTCGACGCGACCGAACTGGCCCGCATCCTCGCCGCCGTCTTTGCGCCGGGCTGAACAGGGGCGATGAAATTTCTCTGGCATTTTTCACGATGTTCAGGCAGCGTGAAAAAACGCCGGCTAATTTCATGGACCTTGCATGCGCCACCACGCACCTGCCACATCTGACACGCTGGGCGCGGACCTGCGGGCGCTTCGCCGCGCGCGCGGGCTGACGCTGGCGGGGATGGCCACGGTACTGGGCCGGTCCGTCGGCTGGCTGTCTCAGGTCGAGCGCAACCTGTCCGAACCATCGATCACCGATCTGCGCCACATCGCGTCGCTGCTCGAGGTTTCGGTGTCGATGTTGTTCCGTCACGCCGCCGCCCCCGCGCAAGAGGCTGGGTTTGTCGTGCGCCGCGGCGCGCGCCGCCAGATCGGATCGACCGCCGCCGGGCTGGTCGAAGAGCTTCTGTCGCCGGACCTGACCGATGACTTTGAGATGGTCCACTCAACCTTTCAGCCCCACAGCCGCATCACCGAACAGGTGACGCGCCCCACCCAAGAGGTCGGATATATCGTTTCGGGCACGCTCGAGATCGAAATCGCGGGCACCGCCCATACCCTGCGCCCCGGCGACAGCTTTCGCATTCGCGGCGAGCCGTTCCGCTGGGCCAATCGCACCCCCGATCCCGCCGTGGCGATCTGGGTCATCGCGCCGCCGGTGTACTGACATGAGCGTCGAGGCATGGAGTGTATTCGCGCTGTTCTGGGTCGTCTTCGTGACGACGCCGGGCCCGAATGCGGTCAATTGCATCACCAACGGCATGACGCTGGGATTTGGCCGGTCGATGGTGGGGGTTCTGGCGATCCTGACGCAGGCCTCGTTGTTTCTGCTGCTGTCGGCCGCGGGTGTCACGGCGTTGATCGCGGCCTCGCCGACCGGGTTTCAGGTTGCGAAACTGCTGGGTGCGGGGGTCTTGATATTCCTGGGCGTCCGGGGCTGGATGATGGCGGGCGCCCCGGTCCGGATGGATCCCCGGCCCGCGCGGTCGGTCTATATCCGCGCGCTGACGATCGCCACGATCAACCCCAAATCGGTGGCGGGTTATCTGGCCGCATTCTCGCAGTTTGTGCAACCCGACGTGCCGATCTGGGGGCAGATGGCGGTCATCATGCCGACCGCGCTCATCCTGACCACGCTCAGCTACACGGGATTTACCGCGCTGGGTGCGGGCATAGGGCGCTTGGCGCTTGGCGTGGTGTTCAACGTCTGGGTGCGCCGGGTCATGGCCGCTTGTTTCATCGTTTACGGCGTTCTTTTGGGCACCGCCACACCACCGGAGAGGGTCTGATGCTCAAGGGATCGTGCCTGTGCGGCGCCGTCACATTCACCGCCACGGGGCCGGCGCGGGATCCCGCGGCCTGTCATTGCAGCCAATGCCGCAAGCAGTCGGGCCATTACTGGGCCGCCGTGCAGGTGATGGACGACGCCTTGCGGATGTCCGGCGATGTCCGCTGGTACTCAGCCACACCCGGCGTTCGGCGCGGGTTCTGCCCGACCTGCGGCGGATTTCTGTTTTGGAAATCCGATGCCGATCCCGACACCGGCGTGGCACTCGGTGCGCTCGACGGTGCGACCGGGCTGCGCCTCGTGCGGCACATCAATACCGCCGACAAGGGCGATTATTACGACATTCCCGATCCCGTCCGGCAGAAGGAACAGACAGATGAGTGAATTTCCATCCACGGCCCGCGTGGTCATCATCGGCGGTGGCGTTGTCGGCGTCTCGACGCTCTATCACCTGGCCAAGATGGGCTGGACCGACTGTGTACTGCTCGAAAAGAACGAACTGACGGCGGGCAGTACATGGCACGCGGCGGGAAACTGCCCCTCGTTCAGCACCTCCTGGGCCGTGATGAACATGCAGCGCTATTCGCTGGGTCTGTACAAGGGGCTGGCGGAGGAGGTCGATTATCCGATGAACTACCACGTCACCGGCTCTGTCCGGCTGGCGCACAGCCGCGAGCGCATGATGGAGTTCGAGCGCGCCCGGTCGATGGGCCGGTATCAGGGCCTCAGCCTCGAAATGATGGACCTTGCGGCAATCAAGGACAAATACCCTTTCATAGAGACACATGATCTGGTGGGCGCGCTGTATGATCCCGACGACGGCGATATCGACCCCGCGCAGTTGACGCAGGCGCTGGCCAAGGGTGCGCGAAACATGGGGGCAAGGATCGAACGGTTCTGCCCCGCGACCGGTGTCAGCCGCGATGGCGCCGAATGGATCGTGCACACCGACAAGGGCGATATCCGCTGTGAAAAGGTGGTCAATGCCGCCGGCTACTACGCGCAACGCGTGGGGGAATGGTTCAAACCCTACGGTGGGCGCACCGTGCCGATGACAACGATGAGCCACCAGTTCTTTCTGACCGACGAAATCCCCGAACTGAAGGCATGGACGCTGGAGCAGGGCCACAAGGTGCCGCTGCTGCGCGACGTCGATAGTTCCTACTACCTGCGGCAGGACAAGTACGGCCTGAACCTGGGCCCCTATGAGCGCAACTGCAAGGCGCATTGGATCACGCCCGACGATCCGATGCCCGAGGATTTCAGCTTTCAGCTTTATCCCGACGATCTGGAGCGGCTGGAATGGTATATCGAGGACGCGATGGCGCGGGTGCCGATGCTGGGCACCGCAGGCGTCGGTCGGGTGATCAACGGGCCCATTCCCTATGCGCCGGACGGGTTGCCGCTGCTGGGGCCGATGCCGGGCGTGCCCAATGCCTTCGAGGCGTGCGTGTTCACCTTCGGCATCACCCAAGGCGGCGGTGCGGGCAAGGTGATGGCGGAGTGGATCACGCAGGGCCAGACCGAATGGGACATGTGGGCGACCGATCCGCGCCGCTACACCGATTACACCGACCAGGAATATTGCAACGCCAAGGCGATGGAGGTCTATGGCCACGAATACGCGATGCATTTCCCGCGCCACTCCTGGCCCGCAGGGCGAAACCGCAAATGCTCGCCCGTGCATGACAAGGTGCTGTCGCTGGGGGGCGTGATGGGCGCCTACAACGGGTGGGAGCGCGCCAACTGGTTCGCACAGGCCGGCGACGACACTTCGGAGCAGGCGACGCAGACCTGGGACCGGGACGGCCCGTGGGCCAGGCGGGTGCGCGAGGAATGCGAGGCGGTGCGCGATGGCGTCGGGGTCCTCGACCTGCCGGGATTCTCGCGGTTCAACCTCGCGGGTGATGGCGCGGCGGAGTATCTGCGCGGGCGCATCGCTGGTGCGCTGCCAAAGACCGGGCGCATGAACCTTGCCTATTTCGCCGACGACCGGGGGCGGATCCTGACCGAGATGTCGGTGCTGCGCCATGCCGAGGATCAGTTTACCCTGATCACGGCCGCTACCGCGCAATGGCATGACTGGGATGTGCTGAACACCGGCCTGCCCGCAGGTCTGACGCTGAGCGATCACACGCGCGATTATTCCACTTTGATCGTCACCGGCCCCGCGTCCCGCGCGTTGTTCGAAAGCCTCGATACCGGGGCGGATCTGTCGCTGCCGTGGCTGTCGCACCAGGGGGCGGAGGTCGCGGGTCGGCCCTGCGCGCTGGCGCGGGTCAGCTTTGCCGGCGAACTGGGGTGGGAAATTCACGCCGCCAACGCCCATATCCCGGCCCTATACGATGCGGTGCTGGGCGCTGGGGCCAAGCCTTTCGGCATGTTCGCGCTGAATTCCCTGCGCATCGAAAAGGGCTACCGCAGCTGGAAGGGCGACCTGTCGACCGACTACACCCTGCTGCAAGGCGGGTTGGATCGGTTCATCAAGTTCGACAAGCCGCAGGACTTTCCAGGCAAGGCCGCACTTCTGGCCGAGCGGCAACGGGGCGTGGCCAAGCGATTTGTCACCTTGACCGTCGATGCGGGCGACCAGGACGCACCCTACATGTCGACGATCTGGCACGATGGCACGGTGGTTGGCGAAACGACGTCGGGCGACTGGGGATATCGCCTGGGCGGATCGGTCGCGCTGGGCATGATCCGCGCGGATCTGGCGCAGCCGGGCACCGCATTGCAGATCGACATCTTCGGCCAGATGCGTCACGCGGTCGTGCAACCCGATGCCCCGCTATGGGACCCTGACAACCAACGGCTGCGGGCGTAATCGTTTTCCTGCAATGAAAACGGCCCCGAATTCCTGAAGAATTCCGACCCCGCTCAAAGGATGGAACATGACTGACATAACGCTTCTCGACGGCTCGATTGGGCAAGAGCTTGTCAAACGCTCCGGCGATCCGGCAACGCCCTTGTGGTCGACGCAGGTGATGATCGACCACCCGGCGCTCGTGGCGGCGGTGCACGCCGACTATTTCGCCGCCGGCGCCACCATCGCCTCGACCAATACCTATGCGACCTACGAAAGCCGTCTTGAAAAGGTCGGTCTGGGCGACCGCGTGGACGAGTTGATAGCGACCGCTCTGGACCAGGCCGAGACCGCCCGCACCGCCCACGGATCGGGGCGTATCGCGGGGGTCATCGGGCCGCTTCTGGCCTCGTACCGGCCCGATCTGGTTGTCCCCCCGGAGGACGCCGCCGCCCGATTCGGCGCCAGGGCCGCCCGCCTTGTGCCGCGTGTCGATCTGCTGCTGGCGGAAACCGTGTCCTCCCTGAACGAGGCCGAAGGCGCGCTGCGCGGCGGCACGGGCCACGGCAAACCCTTCTGGATCGCATTCACGGTCGAAGACCACGACGGCACGCGTCTGCGCTCGGGCGAGCCGCTGTCGGATGTGCTCGCGCTGATTGCCGCATATCGGCCCGACGCCGTATTGATCAATTGCACCCGCCCCGAGGCGATCGCCGCGGCACTGCCCATCCTTGCGCAAAGCGGCCTGCCCTTTGGCGCCTATGCCAACGGCTTTGTCGAGGTGAGCGAGGAATTCAAGGCCGACATGCCCACCGTCGACGCGCTGCAGAACCGCACCGACCTTACGCCCGCCGCCTATGCTGACATGGCGATGGGCTGGGTCGGCCAGGGGGCCACCATCATCGGCGGCTGCTGCGAGGTCGGCCCCGACCACATCGCTGAAATCGCCCGCCGCCTGCGCCGCGCCGGCCACGCAATCGTCTGACAAGGACCGCACGCCCATGACCCAACCGCCCGCCCATGCCCGCGTCGTCATAATCGGGGGCGGCGTCATCGGCTGCTCGGTCGCCTATCACCTCACGAAACTGGGCTGGCAGAACGTGGTCCTGCTCGAGCGTAAACAGCTCACCTCCGGCACCACGTGGCACGCCGCCGGGCTGATCGCGCAGTTGCGCGCCACGGCGAACATGACCAAACTCGCCCGGTACAGCCAGGAACTCTACGGCACGCTCGAGGCCGAGACGGGCGTCGCCACGGGGTTCAAGCGGGTCGGCTCCATCACCGTGGCGCTCAGCCATGAGCGGCGCGAGGAGATCTACCGTCAGGCGGCGATGGCGCGTGCCTTCGGGGTCGATGTCGAGGAAATCTCGCCCGCCGAGGTGAAGGCGAAATACGAACATCTGAACATCGACGGGGTGACGGGGGGCGTATACCTCGACAAGGACGGGCAGGGCGATCCGACGGGCATCGCGCTGGCGCTGGCCAAGGGCGCGCGACAGCGCGGCGCGCAGGTGATCGAACGCACCTGCGTCACCGGCATCACGCGGCAGGGTCGCCGTGTCACCGGGGTCGATTGGCAACAAGACGGCGCGCGGGGTCACGTCGCCGCCGACATGATCGTGAACTGCGCGGGCATGTGGGGGCACGCCGTGGGGCGCATGGCGGGGGTCAACGTGCCGCTGCACGCCTGCGAACACTTCTACATCGTCTCCGAACCGATCGCGGGGCTTGGCGCGCTGCCGGTGCTGCGGGTGCCGGACGAATGTGCCTATTACAAACAGGACGCGGGCAAGATGATGCTGGGCGCATTCGAGCCATCGGCAAAGCCTTGGGGCATGGGGGGTATTCCGCAAGACTTCGAATTCGATCAACTGCCCGAGGATTTCGACCATTTCGAACCGGTTCTGGAGGCGGCGGTGCACCGGATGCCGATGCTGGCCGACGCGGGCATTCATACCTTCTTCAACGGTCCTGAAAGCTTTACGCCCGACGACGCCTACCACCTTGGCCTTGCGCCCGAGATGGACAATGTCTGGGTCGCCGCCGGCTTCAACTCGATCGGTATCCAGTCGGCTGGCGGTGCCGGCATGGCGCTGGCGCAATGGATGGAGGACGGCGCGAAACCCTTCGACCTGGGCGATGTGGACATCGCGCGGATGCAGCCGTTTCAGGGCAACAGGACCTATCTGTTCGAGCGGTCCCGCGAAACGCTGGGTCTGCTTTATGCCGATCACTTTCCCTATCGTCAAAAGGCCACCGCGCGCGGGGTACGGCGCACACCGTTCCACCGGCACCTGTTGGACCACGGTTCGGTGATGGGCGAACTGGCCGGATGGGAGCGCGCGAACTGGTTCGCCCGCCCGGGTCAGGCGCCGGAGTATCGCTATTCGTGGCGGCGGCAGAGCTTTTTTGACAACGTGGCGGGGGAACTGGCGGCGATCCGCACCAACGTGGGGATGTACGATATGTCCTCCTTCGGCAAGATCCGGGTCGAAGGGCGCGATGCGGAGCGGTTTCTCAACCACCTGTGCGGTGCGCAGATGGCGGTTCCGGTGGGCAAGATCGTCTATACTCAGTTCCTGAACCCCACCGGCGGGATCGAGGCCGACGTGACCGTCACCCGGCTGAGCGAGACCGCCTACCTGGTTGTCACCCCCGCCGCGACCCGCCTGGCCGATCAGACATGGATGATGCGGCATGCGGGCGATTTCAACGTTGTGCTGACCGACATGACGGCGGCCGAAGGCGTTCTGGCCGTGATGGGCCCCAACGCGCGGGCGCTGCTGCAAGCGGTATCGCCCGATAATTTCTCGAACGCGACGAACCCTTTCGGCACCGCGCAACAGATCGAGATCGGAATGGGTCACGCCCGCGCGCACCGCGTCAGCTATGTCGGCGAACTGGGGTGGGAGATCTACGCGAGCACCGACATGGCCGCGCATGTGTTCGAAGTGCTGCATGCGGCGGGACAGGGCATGGGCCTGACGCTCTGCGGGATGCACATGATGGATTGCGCGCGCATGGAAAAAGGGTTCCGACACTTTGGCCATGACATCACCTGCGAGGATCATGTGCTCGAAGCGGGGCTCGGCTTTGCGGTGAATACGGGAAAACCCGATTTCATCGGGCGCGGCGCGGTGCTGGCAAAGCGCGACGAGGGGCTTGACCGTCGACTGGTGCAATTCCGGCTGAACGACCCTGAACCGCTGCTGTATCACAACGAACCGGTGCTGCGCGACGGTCAGATCGTGGGCTTCGTGTCGTCGGGTGCATACGGCCACACCCTGGGCGGGGCGATGGGGCTTGGCTATGTCCCCTGCCGGGGCGAAACGGCGGCGCAGGTCCTGGCGTCCTCCTACGAGATCGACGTGGCCGGAACCCGTTTCGCCGCGACCGCCTCACTGAAGCCGATGTATGACCCGGCATCGGATCGCATGAAGGTTTGAGGCTGGCCCATGCCCGCGCAACCCGTTAGTCACCGGGAGCGGAGGACCGATCATGCGCAACCCCGACAGCCTGAACCAGAAAGCCGATGAAGATACCGGACAGGGCCTTGCCCTGGCGGTGACCGCCTATCTGCTGTGGGGGTTCTTGCCGATTTACATGAAGCTGGTGGCGCATATCCCCGCCGCCGAAGTCGTCGCGCACCGAATCATCTGGTCCGTGCCGGTGGCCGCCGTCGTGCTGATCGTGATGCGGCGGACCGATGCCCTGCGCGATGCGTTACGCTCGCCCAGGATGCTGGCGATGGCCTGCGTGACGGCGGCGCTGATATCGGTCAACTGGGGCATCTATGTCTGGGCCATCGCTTCGGGTCATGCGCTCGATGCGGCGCTGGGCTATTACATAAACCCGCTGTTCAGCATCTTTCTGGGCGCGTTGCTGCTGGGCGAACGCCTGTCCGCGGCGCAGCTGGCCGCCATCGCCCTGGCCGCCGGCGCGGTCGTGGTGCTGATCGCCGATGCGGGCACTGTGCCCTGGGCGGCGCTGGGCCTGATGTTCAGCTGGGGGTTTTACGCGCTGGCCAAGAAAAGCCTGCCGATCGGCCCCAACCAGGGCTTTCTGCTCGAGGTGCTGATCCTGCTGGGGCCCGCGCTGGGCTACGTCGGCTACCTGTCGTTGACGGGTGGCACGCATTTCGCCGCCGGTCTGGCGCGCGACACGTGGCTTTTGCTGGGCTGCGGACTCGTCACCGCCGTCCCGCTGCTGTTTTACGCCAACGGCGCCAAGCTGTTGCGGTTGTCGACCATCGGCATCCTGCAATACATTGCGCCGACGCTGATCTTTCTGGTGGCCGTGTTCGTCTTTGACGAACCGTTTGGCCGCGCGCGGATGATCGCCTTTCCGATGATCTGGATGGCACTGGTGATCTACACCGCTTCGATGGTGCGGCAAATCCGGCAGCGTGCCGCTACCTAGCTCAGCGCGTCGCGGAAGTCGCGGAACGCAGGGTCACGTTGCACGCGTGCGTTCATCGCCTCACGCAGGGCGCCGATGCTCTTGTGCGGGCGCATGACCACTTCCAATTCGGCGATCAGCCCGTCATCGTCAAGCGTCACCAGATCGACGCCGACCGCGTCCAGATCGCCGATCCTGCATTGAAATTCCAGCGCCCAGTCGCGGCCTTCGCCCATTACCCGGCGATACTTGAAATCGGAAAACACCTGCCCCACGTGGCCAAGGACCGCCGCCACCGGTGCGCGCCCGGTCCATGTGGCGAAATATGTCGGGGGCTGAAACCGCACCTCTTCGGCCAAAAGCGGCGCGATGGCGGCGGCGTCTCCCTTGGCGACGACCTCCTGCAGTCTTGCGATCGTGGGATGCATGGCGCGGCTCCGGGGTGCATGGTGGGTTGTAAACCCATCCTACATCTGCAAACCAGCCGCATGGAACAGGAATATGCCCCGCCCATGGATCCGCTGGTGATCCTGCATGAAGACGCCGAAGTGCTGCTGGTGGACAAGCCCGCCGGGCTGCTGTCGGTGCCGGGCAAGGGACCGCACCTTTCCGATTGCCTGCTGGCGCGGGTGCAGGCCGCCTTTCCCGACGCGCTTTTGGTGCACCGGCTGGACCGCGACACATCCGGCGTGATGATTTTTGCCCTGACGCCTTACGCGCAGCGGCATCTTGGCCTGCAATTCGAAAAGCGGATGACGAAAAAGACGTATGTCGCCCGCGTCTGGGGCGTGCCCGACGACAAGACCGGCACCGTCGACCTGCCGCTGATCGTGGATTGGCCGAACCGCCCGCGCCAGATGGTCTGTCATGACACCGGGAAACCCGCGCAGACCGACTGGCGGGTGATCAAGGACGAAGGCGACACCGCGCGTGTCCGGCTGAGCCCCAAGACAGGCCGCAGCCACCAGTTGCGTGTCCACATGCTCAGCCTCGGCCATCCGATTCTGGGCGACCCTTTCTATGCCAGCGGACCCGCGCGCGACTTCCCGCGTCTGATGCTTCATTCCGAGGAATTGCGCTTCAACCACCCGCAGGGCGGCCATTCGACCAAGGTCCGCGCCAAGGCGCCGTTCTAGGCCGCCGCGGGCAGGATGCGGTCTTGGATCAGGGCCATCAGGTCGCCGAAATAGCCCTGCGACCGGGCGGGGCGTGTCGGGTCCGATGAAATGACGATGCCCAAGGCCAGATCCGGCACGATGCAGATCACCTGCCCGCCATAGCCACGCGCCAGCGCGTACCGCATCCCGCCCGCGCGCCCCAGAAACCAACCGTAGCCATAGTGCAGCCCCGAAAACGGCGACCGCGTGCGCGGCGTCAAGGACCGGGCGACCCAATCCTGGGGCAGGACCTGCTGACCGCCATAAGCGCCCTTTTGCAGATACATCTGGCCGAACCGCATCATCGCATCCGTGGTCAGCGCCATTTCATTACCGCCCAGATAGCGCCCCTGCGGATCGCGGGTCCAGGCGGGTATATCGATGCCCAGCGGCGCGCCAAGACGGCTGCGCGCCAGCGACAGCAGGCTTTGCCCCGACACTTCGGCCAGCACGGCACCCAGCACGTGAAAACTGCCGGTGGAATACAACATTCGGCGGCCGGGCTCCGCCACAAACGGGCGTGACAGCGCATCGGCCACCCAATCGTCGCTGGAAACCCATGCGCCATAATTCGCGCCCGAAGTCCGCTCAAGCCCCGCCTGCATCGTCACCAGATGTTCGATCGTGATGTCCGCCACGCGCGGATCGGCCCGGCGCGGGATCAGACGCGGTGCAACATCGCCCAGACGCGCCGCGACACCGGATATTTCGCCACGCGCCAGCGCCGCACCCGTCAAAGCCGCGACAAGGGTCTTGGACACCGATTTGATTGGCACGGCACGGCCCGCGGCGGGGCCGCGAAATGTCTCTTGCAAGACGGGCTGCCCGTTTTGGTGGATGATGATCGCGTGCAACTGGTCCAGACCGCGCGCGGAGTGCGCAACCCGGTCCCAGGCCGGCGCCCGCGCCCAAACCGGGGTTGCGGCGAACGCGCTTGCCCCGGCAAGTATTCCGCGGCGTGTGAATGAATATGTGTCGGACATAAGTGCCCAGATAAGTCCCGCGTGCCGCAAGCCAAGTCAGATCACCGTGATCTCGCGGCATGGGACGCCCGCGCGCCTTGGTTCGCTGTGGCTAATCCGCCATGTGCGGCCCGGACCCCGGGGCAGGCGGATCGCCCAAAAGCTGTTCGAACGCCTTTGACATATCATTGAGCGAGCAGGGCTTGGGCAGAAATATGGTGCCGTCATTGGGCAGAACGCCATCTTCGGCATAGCCCGACGTGATCAACCGCTTGATATGCGGATACCTGTGCTGCACCTCGCGCAAGAGATCCGCACCGCTCAGGCCACCGGGCATGACCATATCGGTGAACACGATGTCGATGGTGTTCGGCTTGTCCAGAAGGTCCAGCGCCTGCTGGCCGTTTGCCGCCTCGACCACCTGAAAACCAAGATACCGCAGCCGTGTGACCGACACTTTGCGGACGCGGGCATCGTCTTCGACCACAAGCACGCACTGGGTTCCGATCACCCCCGTCGGTTTTGCGCGAACGTCTGCCTGATGAACGTCGCCATCCCTATCGGTAATCGGAAGATACAGGCTGACCGAGGTGCCGCGCCCCGGCTCGCTGTCGATTTCAAGGTGACCGCCCGATTGCTTGGCAAAGCCATGCACCATGCTCAGCCCCAAACCGGTTCCCTTGCCCTGCTCCTTGGTCGTGAAGAACGGATCCATAGCCCTGGATCGCAGATCGGCGGCCATCCCCTGTCCGTTGTCCGAAACCGTCAACCGCACGTATTCCCCCGGTTCGACATTCAGGTTCTGCGCCGCGATTTCATCGCCCAGAGCCACGTTGGCGGTCTCGATCGTCAGGCATCCGCCGTCGGGCATGGCGTCCCGCGCATTGATCGCCAGGTTGAACACCGCATTCTGGGTTTGCGCCGGATCGGCCATCGTCTGCCCCAGGTCCGCGGCCAATTTCGTGCGCAACTCTATCGTTTCGCCAAGCGCGCGGGTCAGCAGGTCGGTCATGTCATCGATCAGGTTTTCGATGTTCAGCACCTGTGGTTCCAGCGGCATCTGGCGCGCAAATGCCAAAAGCTGCTGTGTCAGGCTCGCCCCGGATTCCGCTGCTGCTATCATCTCATTCAACAGCCGGGACGCAATGACGTCACCGGCGATGCGACCGGACAGCAGCTCGCTGTTGCCAAGAATGACCGTGAGCAGGTTGTTGAAATCATGCGCGATGCCGCCGGTAAGCTGGCCGATGGCTTCCATCTTCTGGGCCTGGCGAAGCCGCTCTTCGGTTTGCAGTTTCTCGGTGATGTCCTGAATGATGGCGACAAAGACCGCCCGTGCGCCTGTCTGGACAAGCTGCAAGTGCACCTCGACCGGATAGGTGGTGCCATCCTTGCGCCGGTGGATTGTCGTGAACACCAGCAAACGCTCTCTTTTGTCCCGCAGCGGGCTGATCAGAGTTTCGAAACTCTCCCGTGTCATTTCCGGCTTGATGTCCACCGGAGTGAGGGCGCGAAACTCGGAGTTGGAATAGCCCATGTTCTTTCTCGCGCCGAAATTGGCCTGGACGAATACCAGCGTGTCGGCGTCGAAGATGTAAATCTCGTGCAGGGAATTCTCGACGATATGAGCGAACTGGTCCGCTTCGGCTTCGGCCTGAGAAAGCGATGTCAGAGGGTCCCGCGCGCTGGACCAACTTGATATGTCACGGTCGTCAGAGTCATAACTCATCGTTTTGTCCGATCAGCAAGCGCTTGTGGCACAGTAGCATAAAATGAAATCGCTTTCAGACAAGACTGCACGCTGTACAAACACCCGCCCCGATAGCAGGGCCTTTGATACTGCTGCACAAAAAAAGGCCGCCCCCAACGGGACGGCCTTGGTGCGCAGACGGCGATGGGTCTATTCGGTCGCCCAGCCGGAGACGGCCTTGATCTCGAGGAAGTCCTCGATACCGAAGACCCCGCCCTCGCGGCCGTTGCCCGACCGCTTCATCCCGCCGAACGGCGACCCGGCGGCGCGGCTGGTGCCGTTCATCTCGACCATACCGGAGCGCAGATGCCGGGCCAGCCGGTTGCGGCGCGCGCCATCCTGGCTCTGAACATAGTTGGTCAGACCGTAGACCGTGTCATTGGCGATCGCGACCGCCTCGTCCTCTGTGGTGAACTTCATCATCGAAAGAACGGGGCCAAAGATCTCCTCGCGCGCGATGGTCATGTCCGGGGTGACATCGGCAAAGACCGTGGGCTTGACGAAAAACCCACGGTTCAGACCGTCGGGCCGGCCCGTGCCGCCCGCGACCAGACGCGCGCCTTCGTCGATACCCTTCTGGATAAGGTCCTGGATCTTGTTGAACTGCACCTCGTTCACCACGGGGCCGATATGGCGGCCTTCCTCCGACGCGGGGCCGACAGTGACCTTTGCGGCCACGGCGGCGGCCTCGTCCACGGCCTTGTCGTAGATGTCGGACTGCACCAGCATCCGGCTCGGTGCGTTGCACGACTGTCCGGTGTTGTTCATCATGTGCAGCACGCCGCGCTTGACCGCCTTGTCGTCGGCGTCGGCAAAGATGATGTTGGCACCCTTGCCGCCCAACTCAAGGTGGACCTTTTTCAGCGTGTCGGCGGCGTTCTTGGAAATGGCCGTGCCCGCGCGGGTGGAACCGGTAAAGCTGATCATGTCCACATCTTCATGCGAAGACAACTGGCTGCCGACGCCTGCGCCATCGCCGTTCACCAGGTTGAAGACCCCTTTGGGGAACCCGGCCTTGTCCATCAGCTCGGCAAAGATCATCGCATCCAGCGGGCTTTCCTCGGAAGGTTTCAGGACCATGGTGCAGCCCGCGACCACGGCGGCACCCACCTTGAGGGTGATCTGGTTCATCGGCCAGTTCCATGGCGTGATAAGCCCGGCCACACCCACCGCCTCGCGGATGATGCGGTCGTTGGGCGCGTGATCGCCGAGCGGCTCTTCGAACTGGAACGCCTTGGCTGCCTTGATGAAGTTGCTCAAGTGCCAGCTTCCGGCGCCGACCTGCGATGACCGCGACATGTCGATGGGCGCGCCCATTTCAAGGCTCATGGCCTGGGCCAGATCCTCTGCGTGTTCCTTGTAGACCTCGAGCAGCTTTTCCAGCAGCGCGATCCGTTCCGCCGGATCGGCATACATCCAACCCGGCAGCGCGGCCTTGGCGGCGGCCACGGCCGCATCGGTGTCGGCCTGACCGCCAAGCGAGATCACGGCACAGGGTTCTTCGGTCGAGGGGTCGATGACGTGATGGTCCTTGCCCGCCTTGGGGGCGACCCATTCACCGTTGATGTAGAAATCGCGTTTTTCCAACATTGCGATACTCCTTGATGTTTGTGGACCGCCCCGGGAGTTTCGGGCCCGAGGGCGGATTTGGCGCTACTGTGTCACCCGGCAACCGCAGGGGCAAGAGAGCGCCGCGACCTAGTTTCAAAGGCCTTGTCGAGACGCCCGCAGCGGGCCGCCGACTTTCCATCCCGGCATTGCGGTGTGAATTCGGTCTGCCCGTGCCGATCTATCCCCCGCGAGAGGGGATGAAAGACAAAGCAGCAATAATTAGGTATAGTGGCACAAACAGAATTCATCACCGAACAGGAGGATACCATGGGTTTGCGTATCAACGACACCGTCCCGAATTTCACGGCCGAGACCGATCAGGGCACGATCAAATTTCACGACTGGATCGGCGATAGCTGGGCGATCCTGTTTTCACACCCCAAGGATTTCACCCCGGTGTGCACCACCGAATTCGGCGCGGTCGCGCGGTTGGCCGACGAATGGGAAAAGCGCGGCACGAAGGTGATCGGCGTCAGTGTCGATGGGGTCGAGGATCACAAGAAATGGAAGGGCGACATCGAAAAGGCCGGCGGCGCCAAGCCGGGCTTTCCGATCATTGCGGACGATGGGCTCGAAGTGTCCAAGGCCTTCGACATGCTGCCCGCCGAAGCCTACCTGCCCGATGGGCGCACCCCCGCCGACAGCGCCACGGTTCGGTCCGTGTTCATCATCGGGCCCGATAAGCAGCTCAAGCTGTCGATGACCTACCCGATGACGGTGGGCCGCAACTTTGCCGAAGTGCTGCGCGCGTTGGATGCGTTGCAGATGTCCACCGGCAAGGGTGTGGCGACGCCGGCCGACTGGCAGACCGGTCAGGACGTGATCATTCCCGCCACCGTATCGGACGAGGACGCCAAGGCAAAATTCGGCGAGTTCAAGACGATCCTGCCCTATCTGCGCACCACCAAGGCACCGACCTGACACCGACCTGCGACCGGGCCGCGGCGGGCCTTGTCCCGCCGCGGCCTATCCCTTTTGCGGATGCGCCCAGAGCCGGGCACGGTAGATCGCCCGCTTCCATTCGCGCGCCAGCTTGCCTGTGACGGGGGTCTTTGTCTGGATCGTCGATCCGCCGATCTCGCCCGCGATTTCTGCGTTTCCATTGGGCAAAAGCGTATGCACTGGCTGGCCGGTAATCCAATGCATCTGAAGCCATGTATCCACCGGCCGGTCGATCCGCTCCGATCCGGCGAGCAGCCGTTTCGCGGCGTCGCGGCCAACCACCTGGCACACGCACTGCAGCCCGATGACGCGCGGCACGATGAGCCGCATGTCGCCTGATTGGGCCACGACTTCGCCAGATGTTTCGCGCGGCTTGATCGGAAGGCGCACGTACATGCCGGGGCGCATATGCGGGGCCAGAAGCTTCAGCGCAGATGCAAACCGCGCCGGATCGATCCGCAGGTCATCCTCCACGATCACCGCATGATCCCAGCCTTCGTCGATGATCCGCTGCCAGCAGCGTCTGTGGCTTTGGAAAACGCCGATCTCGGCTGGCCGCAGGGCAAAGGGATAATGCGGACGATGCAGCGTTCCGGGCAGAACCGTGACGTCAGACACCTGCGCCGGATCGCGGCCATCGACGGCTTCGATCAAACGGGCGTTCGGCAAATCCTCAAGCAGCCGGTCCGCATTGGGTCGGCGCTGTGTGCTGGTGCTCATATGAATGATCAGGGAGTGCATCCGGCCTTTTAACGCCCCGTCGCCCCATGTGCCATCGCTCAGATGGGCAATTCGGTCGTGGTCTTGAGCTGCTTGAGCACAAAGCTCGAATGAACCTCGCGCACGAAGGGGCTGCGCAGCAGCGTATGGGTCATGAAGTGCTCGTAGGCCTCCACGTCGGGCATCCGGATCTTCAACTGGTAGTCCGACACACCGGAGGTCGAAAGACATTCCAGGATTTCCTGGTGTCCTTCGATCAGTCCGGCAAACCCCTTGACCGTCGTCTCTGTATGGTCGGTCAGCGTGATCGAGGCCAGCACGAGAAGCTTGCAGCCAACCTTGCCCGGATCGAGCAGCGCCACCCGCGACAGGATCACGCCCTTGGTCTCGAATTCCTGCAACTTGCGCCAAACGGTGCTTTGCGCCATGCCGCACCGTTCGCAAAGCTGGGCAAGCGACTGGCTGCTGTCACGCTGGATTTCGCGCAAAAGGTTGCGGTCTGGTTCGGAGAGTTCAATCATTACAAAGCTGCACTGGAAGGGGACTGCGCCGGGTTTATCGCGATCACAAAAATTTTACACGGATTTTTTTCGTCCTGTCACAAATCGCGCCACGCCAAACCTGGGCGAAGCGATCGGTCCGGAACTACAAAGCCCCGGCGTTTCCACCGGGGCTTTGCGTGTCTTTGCGATCAAAAAGCGGGACAAAGCCCGATTTGGGCGGATTATTCGTCCGCCGTTTCCTCTTTCTTGATCTCTTCACCGGTTTCCTGATCGACGACTTTCATCGACAGGCGCACCTTGCCGCGATCGTCAAAGCCCAGAAGCTTCACTTTCACTTCCTGGCCTTCCTTCAGAACATCCGACGGATGGTTCAGGCGACGGTTTTCGATCTGGCTGACGTGCACCAGGCCGTCGCGCTTGCCAAAGAAGTTCACGAAGGCACCGAAATCGACGATCTTCACGACAGTGCCGGTATAGACGGCACCTTCCTCGGGCTCGGCCACGATCGAATGGATCATGTCGTAGGCCTTTTTGATGGCTTCGCCGTTGGGCGATGCGATCTTGATGATGCCCTCGTCGTTGATATCGACCTTGGCGCCGGACACTTCGACGATCTCGCGGATCACCTTGCCGCCCGATCCGATGACTTCCCGGATCTTGTCGGTCGGGATCTGCATCGTTTCGATGCGCGGAGCATGGACCGAGAAATCGGCCGCGCCGGACAGCGCCTTGTTCATCTCGCCGAGGATATGGATACGACCGGCTTTCGCCTGCTCAAGCGCCTTTTCCATGATCTCGGGCGTGATGCCTGCGATCTTGATGTCCATCTGCAGGGATGTGATCCCGGCTTCGGTGCCGGCCACCTTGAAATCCATGTCGCCCAGGTGGTCTTCGTCACCCAGGATGTCGCTGAGGATCGCATAGGAGCCGTCCTCTTCGAGGATCAGACCCATCGCCACACCGGCCACCGCGGATTTCAGCGGCACACCCGCGTCCATCATCGACAACGAGCCACCGCAGACCGATGCCATCGACGACGAGCCGTTGGATTCGGTGATCTCGGATACGACGCGGATGGTGTAGGGGAAATCGGTGCTTGCCGGCAGAACCGCCTGCAACGCGCGCCACGCCAGCTTGCCGTGACCGATCTCGCGGCGACCCGGAGGGCCCACGCGCCCGACTTCGCCGACCGAATAGGGGGGGAAGTTGTAATGCAGCAGGAAGTTGGATTTGAAGTTGCCGTGCAGCGCATCGATGAACTGCTCGTCGTCGCCCGTGCCCAGCGTGGTCACGACCAGACCTTGCGTTTCACCGCGGGTAAACAGCGCCGACCCGTGCGTCCGGGGCAGGATGCCTGTCTCGGATACGATGGGGCGGATCTCGTCGGTCTTGCGACCGTCGATCCGCGTGCCGGTTTTCACAACGTCACCGCGCAGGATGGACGCTTCGAGCTTTTTCATCGCCGAGCCGAGGTTCGCATCGGCAAGCTGCTCTTCGCTAAGCGCGGCCTTGACGGTTTCGCGCGCGGCGGCAACAGCGGCGGTGCGCTCCTGCTTGTCGGCAATCGCAAAGGCGGCGCGCATTTCGGCTTCACCGGCCTTTTTGACGTCCGCATAGAGATCGGAATAATCGACCGGCTGGAAATCGAACGGCTCTTTCGCCGCGTCTTCGGCCAGGTCGATGATAAGGTCGATCACCGGCTGAATGCTTTCATGGGCGAATTTGACCGCACCCAGCATTTCCGCTTCCGTCAGCTCGTAGGCTTCGGATTCGACCATCATCACGGCGTCCTTGGTGCCGGCGACAACCAGATCAAGCCGCTGATCGGGGTTCAGGCGCAGGTCCTGCATATCGTCCACGGTGGGGTTCAGGATGTATTCGCCATCCTCGAAACCGACGCGGCAGCCCGCGATCGGCCCCATGAAGGGCGCGCCCGAAAGGGTCAGCGCGGCAGAGGCCGCGATCATCGCGACCATGTCCGGGTCGTTGACCAGGTCGTGGCTCAGCACGGTACACATCACCAGCACTTCGTTCTTGAAGCCCGGAACGAACAGCGGGCGGATCGGACGGTCGATAAGACGGCTTGTCAGCGTCTCTTTCTCCGTCGGGCGCGCCTCGCGCTTGAAGAAACCGCCCGGAATTTTACCGGCGGCATAATATTTCTCGTTGTAGTGCACGGTCAGCGGGAAAAAATCCTGACCGGGTTTTTGCTGACGGGCAAAGGTCACGTTCGCCATGACCGAGGTTTCGCCCAATGTGGCAATGACCGACCCGTCTGCCTGACGGGCAACCTTGCCGGTTTCCAGTGTAAGCGTCTCTTCGCCCCACTGCATCGATTTCGTCGTTACGTTAAACATCTACGTTTCCTGTGTTGGCCCCTCGGGGCCCTTTGCATAGGGGGCGTATTCCCCCTGACTCCGGTATCTTCTTTGTCAGGCGCTGGAGTCCGGGCGCCGGCTTTCAGATTGCCGGGGCATACATGAGAATGACGGTGATGGGAAGGGACGGCAGCGTCGCAGCCGCCGAAGCGCCCGGCGCTAGAACATTTTCAGGTCGAGCAGCACGAGTTCGGAATAAAGATTGTCGATCTCATGTGGCGCGATGACGCCCGGCGCATAGTGCCGGGGCACCTTGAATTGCGCGCTGGCATCGCTGTCGATGTCTGCCGGCACAAATCGCTGATCCACCGACAGCACCGCCTCGCGCGCGGGCAATACGGTGTCGGCGATGCGACGGGCATGCGCGGCAAAGGCGGGGCGGTTGCCAAGGTACATTACCTCGTAGGTGACATAGTCATCGTGCTTTCGCTTGACCGAGATCACCAGAAGGCAGGGGTCGTCGGGCGTGTCCACCGCAAAGCTGATCAGGTTCAGTCCGGTGTGATCCGCAAGGACCCGGCGGTCCTTGTCGGTCAGTGCCGCCGGATCGGACAGCAGTTTCAGCGGGGCGGCATCCGCGCGCGGCCGCCAGATACGCCGCGTGTCGTCCAAGACCCGAAAGCCGGCCTTTTCAAGGACCGGTACGGCGGCCGGGGCGCTTGAGTAATTGGTGACCGCGATGGCCGGATCGGCGGTCGCCAGGTCCAGCATTCGGTGCCCGATGCCCTGCATGCGATAGTCCCTGAGCAAGTACCACGATGACATGTCGATTGTCTTGGCCCAGCCATCGCTGGTCATGCGGTTGGCGGGGACCAGCCCCAGAACCCCGACCAATCTTCCGTCATCGCGGACGGTGATCGCATAGCTGTCTTGCGGCTCGCCCCAGCGCCCGTCCAGCAGCGCCTGCCAGGTCTCGAACCCCCATTTCGCCTTTGGGAATACAGCTTGCATGAAGCGTGCGACCTCTTCGCGGTCATCCGGGGGGGCGTGGGCGACTGTTACCATGAGTTCATGTTACAATGGATCAAGCAGCGACGACAGGCTGACCCAACGCACGTGGTCGTGACGGGACAGGCGATCCAAGAGCGCATCGACAAAGGCCCATGTCCCTGCGTCGCTTTGCAGGTGGTGGGTCAAAAGCCCGGTCGGCTCGGCGCGGTCCGCGCGTCCGGTACGGCGATCGGCAAGGTGCGTGACGACCGAGTCGAGTGTCGGCTCCAGCCCGCGATACCGTGCGCCCTGCTTCCAATGAATGGGATCGATATGGCAATTGACCTGCATCAGCCCCCGGGCGGGCTGCGCGGTGCGGCGCGCATCGAACTGCGACAGCAACCGGAAATCGAGGCCCGCCAGATGCGGCAGGGTCGCGTCGGAGACCCGGTTCCACGGCGGTGCGAGCGCTGGCAGCGTGTTTGGCAGGGCCGCGTCGGCCAATCGGCGCGCGCCCTCGCGCAGATCGCTCAATTGCAGATCCATCCGTCGGTGGTCGCCGATCTCGGACGCGCCGGCCCCCTTGGGTTCGTGGTTGATATGGGCGAAGCCGTGTTGCATGACATACACGCCCTGCGCCCCGGCCAGCCGGTCGGCAAGGTCCGGCGCGATATCGGCCGGTATGACGGCCAAATGAATAGGGATGGCGTACCGCTCGGACGTGGCAAGCAGCCGGTCAAGCGGCCCTGTGGGCGCATGGGTGTCATCATCGCGCCACCATAGCGTGGGCGTTTCACCGGCCTCTCGCCAGAGCATCAGTTCTCGTTCAAGATCGGACCAATCGGCCATTTCACTCAGCAGCCTTCTGGTTTTCGACACCCACTCGACAGCGAAAGTATACCCGAAAACCCACCGGGTAGCGAACCCGGAGATAAAACGAACCGCGCCTTGTTGCCAAGGCGCGGTTCGCTGTCTTTCGGTGGTCGGTGTCCCTTAGCGACGCAGGCCGAGGCGCTTGATCAGGTCCTGATAGCGGGCCTGATCCTTGCCTTTGACGTAGTCCAGAAGCTTCCGGCGCGTCGCGACCATCTTCAACAGGCCACGGCGACCGTGGTTGTCTTTCTTGTGGGTCTTGAAATGCTCGGTCAGCGTGGCAATGCGCGAGGACAGGATCGCAACCTGAACTTCGGGCGAACCTGTGTCGCCTTCTTTCGCGCCGAATTCTTTCATCACGCGGGCTTTTTCTTCGGCAGTAATCGACATCGGGGTCTCCTTTTCAATAAGGGTACAAGGAATGGCGCAGGCCGGGATGTCGTCCAGCGCAGGCCCATGGAGGTATCGCCAACCAACCGGAATCCGTCGGCGATGCGGGCGTATAGGAGGATTTGACGGGAAAGGCAAACGGTCATTGCCGAGGCGCGCCACCCGAACCCCGGCGCACGTTGCACCGGCCATGCCCGCTCAGAGCGGCGCAAACCCGGTCAGCATCGCATCGCCCAGTGAAATCAGCGTGATATCCGCCGCGGTCAGGTCAGCCGCATTGCTGACGCTGGCCAATGTGGCCCCGTTCAGCAAGATGTGCATCGTCGCGGGATTGTCGGCATCCGCTTGCAGCGTCACCTCGGGGGCGTTGGCGCCGCTGGCGTCGTCCCAGACCATGATCAGGCTGTCGTCGTCAGCGTCATAGTCCATGATCTGTGCCGCGCCTCCCCCGGCGATCCAGTCGCCCAGCACAATGCTGTCCGCCCCGTCGCCGGCTGTCACGATGTCTTGCGCGCCTGTCACAATCACATCGTCGCCGCCGCCGCCATTCAGGAAATCACCGTCGTCCTGATCGCGCAGACCGGCTATGACGGGGTCGTCCTCCACCCCGCTCAGCGTGTCGTCGCCCCAGCCGCCGAACAGGGTGTCCGCACCGAACCCGCCCGCCAGATCGTCGTCGTCCAGACCGCCGAGAAGCGCATCGTCGCCATTGCCGCCCCGAAGCGAATCATTGCCCGCCGATCCCTGCAATTCGTCGTCGTCGTCGCCGCCAAACAGCAGGTCGTCACCGTTGTGTCCGAAAAACGCATCGTCGCCCGAATCGCCGTACAGAACATCTGCGCCGCTGTCGCCGTGCAGCGTGTCGTCACCCGCATCGCCCGACAGGCTGTCGTTGCCCTCCGCGCCATGCAGATCGTCGTTGCCTGCGCCGCCTGAAATCAGGTCGTCTCCGCCGTAGCCGCCAATCTGGTCGTTACCCGATGCACCGTTCAGCACATCGTCGCCTGACCCCCCGGTCAGAATATCGCCCAGCGACTGGATCATGCTGCCGGCCGCCTGATCTTCGGCGGATGCCTCTTCGTCTTCGTCGCCTTCAAGATCGACAAAGGCGACCGATCCAACAGCCATGATACCCATCAGTCCAGCCAGCCAAAGCATCTGCGATCCATCCTGTGACAGGCCGTGTCACACGCACGCGCCCGGCATCTACAAAGGCGCGAAAGGATCGAAAAAGCAAAGCCAATCGTTCGGGATGGTTAATGTGCGGTTAATGCGCCGCTGCGCCGTTCCAGGGCTGCGGCTGCTGCGTGTAGGGCAGGTACAGGGGGTGCTTGGGGTGTCCGGCCTTCGACAGGCCAAGATGAAACAGCGGGCGACCGCTCCGCGCCAGAAGCAGCGCGACATCGCGGCCGCGCTCCAGATGCGCCCCATGCGTGCCCCAGGCGGCGATGATCCGGTCGGCCCACTGCGCCCCGGAAAGGATGGCCGCGTCATTCCCCGGCCCCACCGGATCGGCGGCCGCACGCATGTTCCTCGGGTCGGTATCGCGCCAAGCAAAGATGTTGGTGACCTGAAAGCCGCCGAACCCCAGCGCGCGCGCGCGGCGCTCGCATCGCTCGACCGTCGGGTCGTTCTGGACTTCGGTCGCGGTCGACGGGTTGAGCATCACGAACATCACGCGCGGGCCGGCGTCGTCCCAAACCCGTGTCAGGCTGTACCGATAGCGCTCGCATGGCGAATAGACGGCGGTAGAGGGCGCGTCGCCCTTGGTATGGCTCCGTGTGATCATGGGTCGCCTTGTGCCAGCCCGGATGCCCCGCCGCAATGCCCCACCGGCCAGGCGTCAAAGCCGGCTGCGGCCTGCGCACCGGCCGCCGACAGGGTGAAACGGGTCTCCGACAGGCACGGCGCGGCGCGTGTTTCGAACTCTTCGATGACGCAACCGGCCGCGACGCGATGACACCCGCGCGGTCAGGCGGTCACGCCGATGCAGGCTTGCCGCAATCAGCCGGTGTTGAACACGCGCGACGGATGCAATTCGCCTGCCTTGTAACGGCCCACGGCCACGGCCCGCCCGTCGAAACTGGCCCAGCATTCCTCGCCGTACTCGATGTCGTGTGCCAGCACCATGCCCGGATTGCCGTTGCGCAGGCGTGCCGCGCCCTCCGGCGTGGCCCGGACCTCCGGCAAATCCTGCAGGCCCTGCTCCAGCGGCAAAAGATGCGAATCCAGCTCCGGTGTCCGCGCCATCGCCTCGATCTGCTCGAGCGTCAGCGCGCCTTCGGCCTCGAACGGCCCAGACCAGATGCGCCGCAATTCGCGCACATGGCCAAAACACCCCAGCGCCGCGCCCAGATCGCGCGCGATGGATCGCACGTAGCCACCCTTGCCACAGGTCATCTCCAGCGTGACGTGATCGGCATCGGGCCGGTCGGTCATCACCAACTCCTCGACCCAGAGCGGGCGCGCCGCGATCTCCACCGCTTCGCCGTCCCGCGCCAGCTTGTACGCGCGCTGCCCATCGATCTTGACGGCCGAGAACTGCGGCGGCACCTGCTCGATGTCACCCACGAAAGCCCCCAGCGCCGCCTTGATCGCTTCGTCGTCGGGGCGCAGGTCGCTGGTGGCGATCACCTCTCCCTCCGCGTCGTCGGTGTTGGTTGCCTGCCCCAACCGCACGGTAAAGGCGTAGGCCTTGAGCGCATCTGTGATATACGGCACCGTCTTGGTCGCCTCGCCCAGGGCAATGGCCAGAACGCCTGTCGCATCGGGGTCAAGCGTGCCCGCGTGGCCCGCCTTCCTCGCCTCCAGCGCCCAGCGTACCTTGTTGACCACGGTGGTCGATGTGGGCCCCGCGGGCTTGTCCACCACCAGCCATCCCGAAATATCCCGCCCCTTGCGCGCGCGTCCCATCGTCTTGGCCTCCCTCCGGAAAATCAGCGGGCTGCATAGACCGGCCTTGCCGCCGTGCAAACCCCAATCTTCCCGCTTCTCTTGTTTAAAAATATCCCCGCCGGAGGCAGAAAATCTCTTACTCCGCGCTTTCGACGACACCCACGATGGGCCCAAGCCAAAACCCCAGGTCATTCCGCCCGATGCCGGGCGCATACAGACGCGAGATATTGCCGTCGAAATAAAGCGCGTTGGGCAGCTCAAGCACGTCCCGGAACAGACGCCCGAATTCGTGAAACGTCACCGGCTGGTTCGAGATCACGAAAACCGCGCGCGCCCCGTCCGAGCTGGTGCCGACGCCGTTGCGCACATAGCGCGAGGTGCTGTCGGGCAAAAAGCGCGGGTGCAGCGCGCCGTCGATCACCAGCATCGGCCCCGATTGCGTCGCGTCCTCGCAGCGCGGCGACCGGGCCATGTATGCGCCCGTCTCGATCACATCCGCCCGCCCGGCGCGCAGGCAGAACACGCCATTCGGCAGCAGGCCGAAGTTGCCCGGCCCGGCGCTGGTGACGACGCCACGGATCTCCTCGCCGTCCTCGATGTAATGCCCTACGGGGGCGCGGTTGTCGTGGTACATGCCGGCATTCATGGCAAAGGACAGCATCCGGCCCGTCCTCTCCAGCGCCCGGTCGACGTTGCCGAACTGCCCATAGGGCACTCCGTCCCCATCGTATAGAAACAGCGACAGCGTCTCTTGCGCCGCGTCGACCTCGCACGCGGTATAGCTCAGCCCGGCATGATCGATGTCGCGGCACTCCACCGCCCGCGCCGCACCGGCCACCGCACACATCAGCGCCGCGATGGCGACGACCCCGCGGATCATTCGCCCTCTGTATCCCGGCGGACGGCGTCCTGCTGCAACATGCGGCGGGTCTCGTCCATCCGGTCAAAGGTTTCATCAAGCTGGAACCGAAGGTCAGGTGCGAATTTCAGCGCCAGCTTCTTGGATACCGCATGCCGCAGTTCGCCCTTGTTGCGCGCCAGAAGGCCTACGACTTCGTCGCGCCCTTCGCCGCCCAAAGGCAGGACATAGGCCGTGGCCACCCGCAGATCGGGCGAGGTGCGGACCTCCCCGACGGTGATCGACATGCGGTTCAACTCGGGGTCGTGCACGTCGCCGCGCGCCAGCACCTCGGCCAGGGTCCGCCGGATCAGTTCGCCCACGCGCAGTTGCCGTTGCGACGGGCCGCCGCCCTCTTTGAATCGGTTCTTTGTCATATAGTCCATCTAAGCCCTCGCCAGCCCTTTGCCAAGCGGCCCGCGCCACGCTAAGCAAGGGCCGACACTCATCGCCAACAGGGGCCGCCGCATGACACAGACACCGGGTATCGTGATCACGGGCGCATCCGGCCGGATGGGCCGCATGCTGATCGAACTGCTGGCGCGGTCGGATCAGGCACATTTGGTCGGCGCGGTCGAACGCGCGGGCCACGACTGGATCGGCCGGGACGTGGGCGAGGCGATGGGCGGCGCCCCGACTGGCGTGACCGTCACCGACGACCCGCTCGAGGCGATCGCCAAGTGCCAGGCGGTGATTGATTTCACCGCGCCGGCAGCGACGCTGGAATTCGCGGCGCTGGCCGCGCAGGCGCGCGCGGTGCATGTCATCGGCACGACCGGCATGACCGACGATCAGATCGCCATGCTGGAACCCGCGGCCCGCCATGCCGTGATCGTGCGCGCCGGCAACATGAGCCTCGGCGTCAACCTGCTGGTGCTTCTGACCCGACGGGTCGCGGCCGCCCTCGACGAAGATTACGACATCGAAGTCATCGAGGCGCACCACAATCAAAAGGTCGACGCGCCCTCGGGTACCGCGCTGATGTTGGGCGAGGCCGCCGCGGATGGCCGGGGCGTGGCGCTGGCCGATGTCCGCGACAGCGGCCGCGACGGCATGACAGGTGCGCGAACCCGTGGCCATATCGGGTTTTCCGCCATTCGCGGCGGCGACATCGTGGGCGAACACGACGTGATGTTCGCGGCCGCGGGCGAACGCATCGTCCTGCGCCACGTCGCATCCGACCGTGCCGTCTTTGGCCGTGGCGCGATCAAGGCCGCGCTCTGGGGGCAGGGCAGGCGGCCCGGCGAATACGATATGCTCGATGTCCTGGGGCTCAAGGACCTCGCCTGAGGTGATTTGCAGCGAAAAACCGCCGATCCTGTCGGAAATGGACATGCCCGATGTGAACCAAAGTCCGATCTGGCGCGTAGTGTCTTTATAGTTTCCGGAAAGGAGCATGACATGACGCGCTTCACATCCATCGGTATCATCGTCGCCGCAGGTTTCGCGGCCTCCTCCGCCTGGGCTGAATTCGCCAAGGTGCAGGACCAGTCGGAGTTTGTATCCCTGGTGAATGGAAAAACCCTGACCCGCCCCTTCGTCAGCCTCGAAGTCTTGCCTGACGGGCGAATTTCCGGGACAGGCGCGGCATGGTCCGTCACAGGCCAGTGGACCTGGCAGGCCGGATATTTCTGCCGCGATCTGTATTGGGGCGGCGACGCGATGGGATACAACTGTCAGGAGGTGCAGGCGACGGATGGCAAAATCCGCTTCACCTCTGACAAGGGTGCGGGCGATTCGGCGGAATTCCGTCTGAAATAACGCCCCCAAAGGGTCTTTCGGACCCGACCTTGATGCGCGCAGCTCCCCCCGCTGCGCGCATCCTTTATGTCCGGACGGCGCAACCTGGTCCCGGCATCAGAAATCGACCGCGATGCCCTTGCGCTCCCAATCTCCGAACCGCACCGGCTCGGGTCCGTCACGCCCCCCCAACTCGGCAGGCAACCCAAGGTCGGCGGCCTCGATCCGGCGCGCCTCCGCCTCCGCCAGGGCGCGCTGCGCGGCGGGCGGCAAGTCAGGCTTCGGGCCGGGTTGTGGCGCGGGCTTGGGGCCGCCGGGCGTGTCCGGGATCGGCTTGGGCTCAGGCTGCGACGGTTCGGGCAGGTCGGGCTGCGGGGCCGGATTGGGCTTGGGGTCTGGCATTGCACGGTGTCCTTTGTCTAATGGTCTTGATATACGCCGGCCTTTGCCCCAGACAACCCGCCAACCCCAAGGAGCGATCCATTCCATGTCAGACACTGGTGTCCAAGCCCGCCGCAGCGCCGTCTACCTGCTCGATCAGGTCCTGGGCGAAGGCAAGCTGATGTCCGAATTGCTCAGCGCCGGCGCCCTGGACAACCTGGCACCCGAGGACCGCGCCCGCGCCAACCGTCTGGCGCTGGATACCCTGCGCGGGATGGAGCGCGCGGACCGGCTGCTGCAAAAGCACCTCAGCAAATACCCGCCCCTGACGGTCAGGAACGTGCTGCGCGTGGGCACCGTCGAACTGTGCCAGGGGGGGGCGGCGCACGGCGTGGTCAACGCGATGGTGCAATTGGTGTCGCGCCATAAGTCACTCGGTCACCTCAAGGGGCTGGTAAACGCGGTGCTGCGCAAGATCGCCGCCGACGGCCCCGAGGCATGGGGCCAGTTGCGTGTTCCACGCCTGCCCAAATGGCTGCGCGGTCCCTTGGTGCAAGCCTGGGGCGCCGAGGCCATGACGGGAATGGAGGCGGCGCATTTCGCAGGCGCGCCATTGGACCTGACGGCGAAATCCGATCCCGCCGCCGTCGCTGCTGCCACAGGGGGCACGCTGTTGCCGACGGGGTCGGTGCGGGTCACGGACGCGGGCCAGGTGACCGCCATGCCGGGTTTTGATGCGGGCGACTGGTGGGTCCAGGACGCCGCCGCCGCCTTGCCGGTGACAATTCTGGATCCCCAGCCGGGAGAAACCGTGCTCGACCTCTGCGCGGCGCCCGGCGGCAAGACGATGCAACTGGCCGCCGCCGGGGCGGTCGTGACGGCGGTCGATGACGCGCCGGGCCGCATGGCGCGGGTCCGGGACAACCTGGCGCGCACCGGGCTCACCGCGACGCTGCACATTGGTGACGCCCGCGCCGAAACAGGCAGCTACGACGCTGTTCTGCTCGATGCGCCGTGCTCGGCCACCGGCACGATCCGCCGCCATCCCGACCTGCCCCATGCCAAGGACGGATCCGAATTCGGCGCGCTCATCGACCTGCAGGCGGAGTTGATCGACCACGCCTGGACGCTGGTCAAACCCGGCGGCCGGCTGGTGTTTTGCACCTGCTCGCTCCTGCCCGACGAAGGCGAAGTGCAGGTGGATGACGCCCTCGCGCGCCATCCCGATATGACCGCCGATACAGGCGCACTGGACCGTCGCGGCATCGAATCCGCATGGCGCACAACCGAAGGCGGGTTGCGCCTGCGCCCTGACCATTGGGCCGACCGTGGCGGCATGGACGGGTTCTATATCGCCTGCCTGCGCAAATCCGCCTGATCCAAAAGCGCGCCCGCCTGGTTTCTTTCGGCCAAAAACAGCTCCGCCGGAGGCTCCGACAGCAGGGACGGGCGCGCGGCATGGGATAAGGCGCGGATAAAACGGTGACTCGCGCCGCCCTGCCCGCTATGCTCCGACCAAGCGCCAAAGAGCGTCCCGAAGGCAGAGCGTTTCACATGTCCGACACCCGCAGTTTTGCCGCCCGCAGGGCGCACCTCGTCAACCGCTGGTATGCCGTTCGCGCGTCGCGTCGCCGCGTCGCGCCCAGCGGCTTTGTCTCCTCGCCCGAGCCGCGCACAATCGGCAGCTTCGCCCGCGGCCGCCAGCTCATCGCGGGCAATTACCTCTTCGCCGGCTACCTGATCGAGGAAACCCACGCGTCCTTGTGGGATCTCAACCCGCCCAACCGCGCCTATGACGACGAGCTTCACGGCTTTGCCTGGCTCGACGACCTCGCGGCGGTTGGCGACCTGCGCGCCCGCGCCACCGCCCAGAAATGGCTTTGGGGCTGGATCGACAGGTATGGCCGGGGCAAGGGGTCGGGCTGGAGCCCGGATCTGACCGGCAGGCGGCTCATTCGCTGGATCAATCATGCGCTCTTCTTGCTGCGCGGCAACGACACCCCCAGCAGCGATGCCTTTTACCGCTGTCTGGTGCAGCAGACGTGGTTCCTGTCGCGCCGTTGGCAGGGCACCGCGCCGGGCCTGCCCCGGTTCGAGGCGCTGACCGGGCTGGTCTACGCGGGTTTGTCCCTCAAGGGGATGGAGCACCTGGCCGACCCGGCGGTGCGTGCGCTGGCCCGCGAATGCCGCAACCAGATCGATGCGCAGGGGGGGCTGCCCACCCGCAACCCCGAGGAATTGCTCGATGTCTTCACCCTGCTGACATGGGCCGCCGCCGCGCTCAGCGATGCGGGCCGGACCACCCCCGCCGATCATATGTCGGCGATCGAGCGGATCGCGCCCACGCTGCGCACCCTGCGCCATTCGGACGGCGCGCTGGCGCGGTTTCACGGCGGCGGGCGCGGCACCGAAGGCTGGCTCGACCATGCGCTGGCCGCCGCGCGCGTCAAATCGCGTCAACCCGAAGGACTGTCGATGGGCTATGCCCGCCTGTCCGCGGGCCGCACCAGCGTGATCATCGATGCCGCCCCGCCGCCCGGTGGGCGCGCGTCCTACAACGCGCATGCCTCGACGCTCGCCTTCGAACTGACCTCCGGTCGTCGCCCGTTGATCGTGAACTGCGGCTCGGGCGCCTCCTTTGGCCCCGAATGGCGCCGGGCGGGCCGCGCCACGCCGTCGCACAGCACCCTGTCGCTCGATGGGTATTCCAGCGCGCGGCTGGGCGACGCCGACCGCGCCACCGCCCGCGAGGCGCTGGTCGATGCGCCCACGCATGTTCCGGTCGAAATCAGCCACGCCAGCGATGCCCTGCGCTTTCAGGGCGGGCATGACGGCTTTCTGGGCACGCACGGCCTGACCCATGCCCGGACGCTGGAACTGACCTTTGATGGACGGGCGTTGGCGGGCGAAGACATGCTGCTGGCCATCCAGGACGCCGACAAGCGCCGCTTCGATCGCGCGCTCGACGCCAAGAAACTTGGCGGGATCGCCTATGACATCCGCTTTCACCTGCATCCCGAGGTGGACGCCACCGTCGATCTGGGCGGGGCCGCGATCTCCATGGCGCTCAAAAGCGGTGAGATCTGGGTGTTTCGCCACGACGGCAGTCACCGGCTGGCCCTCGACCCTTCGGTCTATCTTGAAAAGGGCCGTCTGAAACCGCGCAGCGCAAAGCAGATTGTACTTTCGGGCCGGGCCATGACATATGCGACCCGCATCCGCTGGTCCTTGTCCAAGGCGCAGGAAACTGCGATTGGCGTGCGGGACCTGACCCGCGATGAGCCTGAACCGCTCGACTGACCCTGAGGACGACATCCAGATGACCCAGCTTTATCCCGTGCGCCGCGCGCTGCTTTCCGTATCCGACAAGACCGGCCTCGTCGATCTGGGCCGTGCGCTGGCCGCGCGCGATGTCGAATTGCTCAGCACCGGCGGCACGGCCCGCGCGCTGCGCGACGCGGGACTGGCCGTGCGCGACGTGGCCGATGTGACCGGCTTTCCCGAGATGATGGACGGCCGCGTCAAGACCCTGCACCCGGCGGTCCACGGCGGCCTGCTGGCCCTGCGCGACAACGACGACCATGTCGCCGCGATGGACACCCACGGCATCGGCGCCATCGATCTGGTGGTCGTGAACCTCTATCCCTTCGAGGACACGGTCGCCCGCGGCGCCGACTACGCGGAAGCGATCGAGAACATCGACATCGGCGGTCCCGCGATGATCCGCTCGGCAGCCAAGAACCACGGGTTCGTCAACGTGATCGTGGACGTCGAGGATTACGCGCCGTTTCTGCAAGAGCTCGAGGCGCACGACGGCCAGACCACCTATGCCCTGCGGCAGCGGCTGGCGCAGACGGCCTATGCCCGCACCGCCGCCTATGACACCGCCGTGAGCACCTGGATGGCGGCGCAGGTCGGCGGCCCCCCCCGTCGCCGCACCTTCGGCGGCACCCTGGCGCAGACCCTGCGCTATGGCGAGAACCCGCACCAGCAGGCGGCGTTCTACACCGACGGATCGGACCGCCCCGGCGTGGCCACCGCGCGGCAGCACCAGGGCAAGGAGCTGAGCTACAACAACATCAACGACACCGATGCCGCGTTTGAACTGGTCAGCGAATTCGACCCGGCCCAAGGCCCCGCCTGCGCCATCATCAAGCACGCCAACCCCTGCGGCGTGGCGCGCGGCGATACCTTGGCGCAGGCCTATGCCCGCGCCTTCGATTGCGACCGCACCTCGGCCTTTGGGGGGATCATCGCGCTCAACCAGCCGCTGGATGGCGCCACGGCGGAAGAGATCGGCCAGATTTTCACCGAGGTCGTGATCGCGCCGGGTGCCGATGACGATGCCCGCGCGTTGTTCGCCAGGAAAAAGAACCTGCGCCTGCTGACCACCGATGGGCTGGCCGATCCGACCGTGGCGGCGCTGGCCGTTCGGCAGGTGTCGGGCGGGTATCTGGTGCAGGACCGCGATGTGGGCCGGGTCGCCCGCACCGACCCGCGGGTCGTGACCAGGCGCCAGCCGACCGACCAGGAGATGAGCGACATGCTGTTCGCCTGGACCGTGGCCAAGCACGTCAAGTCCAACGCGATCATCTACGTCAAGGATGGCGCGACCGTGGGCGTGGGCGCCGGCCAGATGAGCCGCGTGGACAGCACCCGCATCGCCGCCCGCAAGGCGCAGGACATGGCCGAGGCGATGGGCCTTCCCGCGCCGCTGACCCACGGATCGGTCGTGGCTTCGGATGCGTTTTTTCCTTTTGCGGACGGATTGATCACCGCGGCGGAGGCCGGGGCAACCGCGCTGATCCAGCCGGGCGGCTCGATGCGCGACGACGAGGTGATCGCGGCGGCGGACGAGGCGGGGCTGGCGATGGTGTTCACCGGTATGCGCCATTTCCGGCACTGACGGCAACGGGAGGCATCGCTGGATGAAAAGGGTGTTCTGGGCCGCGCTGGCCGCCTTCGTGATCGACCAGATCACCAAGTATGCGGTGATCCACATGATGGATCTCTCCCGCATCCGCAGCTTTGACGTGTTCCCACCGCTGCTGACCTTTCGCTATGGCGAAAACCGGGGCATGAATTTCGGTCTGCTGTCCAACGGCGACGACGCGGGCCGGGTCTTTCTGATCGCGATGGCCATCGTGATCTGTACCGCGGTGCTTGTCTGGGTGTGGCGGACGCCGATGCGCCCGCTGGCACAGATCTGCGCGGGTCTGCTTGTCGGCGGCGCTTTGGCCAACGTGGCGGACCGGTTGATCTATGGCTACGTGCTCGATTTTCTGAACATGTCATGCTGTGGCGTGAACAATCCGTTCGTGTTCAACGTCGCGGATGTGTTCATCTTCGGCGGCGCGCTGGGCATGGTGATGCTGACCGGCGAGCCCAAGTCACCCCGCGCCAAACCCGCCCGCAAAAAGGGCCGCTGATCCGGCGCCGCGCCCCGACCCCGCGCAAAAAAGGCCCGTGACATTGACTGCCTGCCTCGCGTATTGAAAGACAGACCCGAAGGAGACGACCCCATGCGCCTGATCGCGGCTTTGATCCTGATACCTCTTGTTGTCGGCGGCTGTGCCAACCAGGGCCTGCGGGATTTGCGCAACAACTCGGGCGGACCAGATGAATTCATCGTGGCCCCGGTGGGCGCGCTCGAGCAGCCGCAGGATTACGCGACCCTGCCGACGCCCACACCCGGACAGGCCAACAGGACCGACCGCTATCCGCTGCAGGAAGGTATCGTTGCCGTCGGCGGCAACCCGGCCGCCGCCAGTGGCCCGATCCCCGCGAGCGACGGCGCGTTGGTGCAGCACGCCAGCCGTCTGGGCGTGACGCCGGGCATTCGCCAGACCCTGGCCGAGTCCGACGCCGATTTTCGCCGCCGCAAGGCCCGGTTCACGCAATTCCGAATCGTCAACGTCGACCGCTACAACCAGGCATACAAACGCCAGGCGCTGGACCCGGATTTCGTGGCCGACCAGTGGCGCGCGCGCGGCGCCGATACGCCCAGTTATCCGCCGGCGGACTGATCCCGGCCCGCGATCGCTTCAGGGCGACCTCACGATTTCGACAGGTCCGCTTGATCGCGGCGCGCACTGGCGTAGGTTCTGCCCTATGTCTGACCCGCCGTATTGCCGAACCGATCCCTTCGCCTCTGACCCAAAGGATGCCCGATGATCCGATTGCCCGCACTTGGCGCACTCTGCGGCTTGGCCCTGACCAGCGCCGCCGCCGCCGCCGACACCAGCGCACTGACCGACGCGGTCACCACCTTCACGCTTGAAAACGGGATGGACGTCGTCGTGGTCGAAGACCACCGCGCGCCCGTCGTCCAGCACATGGTGTGGTATCGCATCGGATCGGCGGACGAGCCCAAGGGGTCATCCGGTGTCGCCCATTTCCTCGAGCACCTGTTGTTCAAGGCCACCGACACGCTGGAGGCGGGCGAACTGTCGGCCGTGGTCGCGGCCAATGGCGGGCAGGACAATGCCTTTACCAGCTACGATTACACCGCCTACTATCAACGCATCGCGGCCGACCGGCTGGAACTGATGATGACGATGGAAGCCGACCGGATGCGCAACATCCGCCTGACGCCCGAAAACATCGAGACAGAGCGCGACGTGATCATCGAGGAGCGCAACCAGCGCACCGAGAACAACCCGCGCGCGCTGTTTTCCGAACAGCAGAACGCGGCGCAGTACCTGAACCACCGTTACGGCGTGCCGATCATCGGCTGGATGCACGAGATGCAGACGCTCGACATGGACGACGCGCTGAGCTTTTACGAGACGTATTACGCGCCCAACAACGCCATCCTCGTCGTGTCGGGCGACGTGTCGCCGGACGAGGTGCGCCGCCTGGCGGAAAGGCACTATGGCGCGATTCCCGCCAATCCGGACCTGCCCGAACGCACTCGCACGACCGAGCCGCCGCAAAACGCCGAACGCCGGGTGATATTTCGCGATGCGCGGGTGGCGCAGCCCTATGTCGCGCGGTCCTACCTGGCCCCCGAACGCGACCCCGGCGCACAGCAGGCAGCGGCAGCCTTGACGATCCTGGCGGAAATACTGGGTGGCGGGACGACGTCGTACCTGACCGAAGCGCTGCAATTCGACAGCCAGATCGCGACCTATTCCGGAGCGTTCTACCGGGGGACGTCGCTGGACGACACGACGTTCAATCTGGTGGTCGTGCCGCAACCCGGCGTGTCCCTGCAAGAGGCGGAGGACGCGATGGATGCCGCTTTGGCGCGGTTCCTGGCCGAGGGCGTCGATGACGCGCAGCTGGAGCGGATCAAGCTGCAGATCCGCGCCGGTGAAATCTACGCCCGCGACGACGTGGACCGCATCGCCCAACGCTATGGGCAGGCGCTGACCACCGGGCTTACGGTGCAGGACGTGCAGGACTGGCCCGCCATCCTGGACGCCGTGACCAAAGACGATATCATGCAGGCCGCCCGCGATGTTCTTGACCGCAAGGCGTCGGTCACCGGGTGGCTGATGCGCCAAGAAGAGGTGACCCAATGAAGCATTTCATCCTGACTGTCGCGGCGGCCGCCGGCCTTGCGCTGGCCGCCGCGCTGCCCGCCCGCGCCGAGGTCGAGATCCAGGAGATCACCACCCCCGGCGGCCTGACCGCGTGGCTGGTGGAGGAACATTCGATCCCCTTCGCGGCGCTCGAGATCCGGTTTCGCGGTGGCGCGTCGCTGGACGCACCGGGCAAGCGCGGGGCGATCAACCTGATGACCGGGTTGCTGGAGGAGGGCGCAGGCGACATGGACGCTCGCACCTTTGCGCGCGAAACCGAAGCGCTTGCCACCTCGTTCGGCTTTGACGTCAGCGACGATGCGCTGTCGATCTCGGCCCGGTTCCTGACCGAGAACCGCGCCGCCTCTGTCGCGCTGCTGCGGGCCGCGTTGCAGGACCCGCGGTTCGACCCGGATGCGATCGAACGGGTGCGCGGGCAGGTCCTTGCCAATATTCGCTCGGATGCCAAGGATCCGAACGATATCGCCGGGCGGACGATGGACCGGATCATATTCGGCGATCATCCGTATGCCACGTCACTGAACGGCACCGAGGACAGCGTGGCTGCGCTGTCGCGTGACGATCTGATCGCGGCGCACAAGGCCGTGCTGGCCCGCGACCGAATCTACATTGGCGCGGTGGGCGATATCACGCCCGATGAGCTGAGCACGCTTCTGGACGATCTGTTGGGCGATCTGCCGACCGAGGGCGCGCCGATGCCGCCCCGCGCCGAAGTGTCGATCCCCGGCGGGGTAACGGTCGTCGATTTCAACACGCCGCAATCCGTCGCCCTGTTCGCGCAACGCGGCATGGCGCAGGACGACCCCGATTTCTTTGCCGCGACGATCCTCAACCAGATCGTCGGCGGCGGGTCGTTCGAATCGCGGCTGATGACGGAGGTCCGCGAAAAGCGGGGTCTGACCTACGGCGTCTACTCCTACCTCGTGCCCAAGGATCTGGCCGAGACCTACATGGGGTCCGTCAGTTCCGCCAACGACCGCATCGCAGAGGCCATTGCGGTGATCCGCGAGGAATGGACCAAGGCCGCGACCGTCGGCGTGACCGAAGACGAGGTGCGCGACGCCAAGACCTATCTGACGGGCGCCTACCCGCTGCGGTTCGATGGCAACGGCCCCATCGCCAACATCATGGTCGGGATGCAGATGCTGGGCCTGCCCACCGATTACATCGCCACCCGCAACGACAAGGTGGAAGCGGTCACGCCGGATGACGTCAACCGCGTGGCGCGCGAACTGCTGGAGCCCGAAAACCTGCATTTCGTCGTGGTGGGGCGGCCCGAAGGGTTGGAGACGACCGTCGCGAACTGACCGGGCGGCGCGGGGTCGGCGCCCCGCGCCCCGCAATCAGCGGTCGCGCGTCAGCGCGGCCACGGCGTCGCGCACCGGGGTGTCGCCGTCGGTGACCTCGACGATCTCGCGCATCAGGTCGGGCGTGTCGATCAGTGCCGCAAGGGTCGCGGCCACATTGCCGCGCGCCACGTCGCCATAGGGGATCACCGGGCCGACGTTCACCCGGCCATCGCCATCGTCGTCGGTCAGGGTGCCGGGGCGCAGGATGATCCACTTCAGGTCGCTTGCGGCCAGCGCTGTGTCCACCCGCTTCTTGATCGACATGTATTGCTCGAATCCGTCGTCCAGATCGCGGTCGCGACCTGCGTCGGGAATGACCGACACCAGGTAAAAGCGCTCGATGCCCTGCGCCTGTGCCGCCGCAATTGCCTTTTCGGCGCCCTTGCCGTCGATCGCTTCGGTCTTGTCCCAGTCCCCGCCGCCGGCGCCCGCGGAAAACACCACCGCGTCGGCGCCTGCCATCGCCGCGGCGAAATCCTCCTGCGACATCTCGATGATATCGCCCTGCACCGGCGTGACGCCTGCCGCGCGCAAATCCTTGGCCTGTTTTTCGCTGCGGTGCAGACCCGACACGTCGTGGCCCGCTGCGGTCAGCAGGGGGTAAAGGCGATGACCGACGCCACCCGTGGCGCCAATGATAAAGATACGGGGCATTGTTCGTTCTCCTGAGTGGGGTCGCTGTGACTGTGGCCGGTGGCCAGGCCATGACCCGAACCTAGTGCGCGCGGCCGCGCCGGACAGCCCGAAGAAGATGCGCGCCGGCTGATCCGGCGCGCGCTGGCGGCGTTATTCGCCGTAGGGCACCCAGATGTTCTTGATCTCGGTCGCCGCCTGAAGAAACGCGCGGCCTTCGCCTTCGGCTCCCATCCAGTCGCGCGCCCGGCCATTGTTGACCCAGGTGCGTTTGAGATTGCCCGCCGAACCCTTCTCGATGACCGCGGACAGTGCCGCGGGCCCGAAGGACCAGACCGCATCGACATCCATGTGCCGCGCCAGGGGCTCGGCCAGATCGGCCTGCGCGCCGGTCAGGATGTTGACCACGCCGCCCGGCACGTCCGACGTCTCCAGCACCTGCGCAAAATCCGTGGCGGCCAGCGGGAATGGTTCGGAGGCCGACAGGATCACGCGATTGCCCATCGCGATCGCGGGCGCCAGGCACGAGATCAGCCCAAGCAGCGGCGCTTCGGCGGGACAGATCGCGCCGATCACGCCCACCGGCTCCTTCATGGCCAGCGCTACACCGCGAATCGGTACGCCATGGACCTGCCCGTCGTATTTGTCGGCCCATGCGGCATAGGTGAACAGCCGGCGGATCGAGGCATCGACCTCGGCCATGCCGGTCTTACCGCCTTGCAGCGCATCCAGCCGCCGGGCGAATTCATCGGCGCGGGCCGACAGGTTTTCAGCGATGAAATACAGGATCTGCGCGCGCTGGTGGCCATTCGTCCGTGACCATGCCTTGGCCGCATGTGCCGCTTCGACCGCGTTGCGCAGATCCTTGCGGTTGGCCAGCGATGCATGCCCCAGCAGCGCGCCGGACTTGCCCCAGACGGGCGCGGAATAACCGCTGTCGGGGCGTGCCTGCTTGCCCCCGATATAAAGCTTGGCGGTGCGGTCGATCGGATCGACTGGCGCGCCCTCCCCGGTGAAGGGTTCAATCTCCTTAAGCTTTTTCACACGGCCCTTGGGTCTGGTATAGCTGGCCAGCCCTTCCCAGCCGCCCTCGCGGCCAAAGCCGCTTTCGCGCACCCCGCCAAACCCCGCGGCCGCATCCATCATGTTGGTCCCGTTGATCCAGACGATCCCGGCGGCCAGCTTGGGCGCGATATCAAGCGCGAGGTTGACGTTCTCGCTCCAGACCGTCGCGGCCAGCCCGTAGCGCGTGTTGTTGGCCAGCATCACGGCCTCTTCGGGTGTGCGGAAGGTGGTGGAGACCAGCACCGGGCCAAAGATTTCTTCCTGCATCAGCGTGTCGGCGGGGTTCAGGCCGGTGATCAGGGTGGGGGGATAGTAGTTGCCGTTGGCGGGCAACTCACCCGCCGCCACATGCACGTCGCCGGCATCGTTGGCGGCCACCATGTCGGTGATCGCGCGCAATTGCACCGGGTCCACGATGGCGCCGACGTCGATGCTCTTGTCCAGCGGATCGCCGATGCGCAGCTTGTCCATCCGCGCGCGCAGCTTGGCATAGAACAGATCGGCCACCGGCTCGTGCACAAGCAGCCGCGACCCCGCGCAGCAGACCTGCCCCTGGTTGAACCAGATCGCGTCCACCAGCCCTTCGACCGCGCTGTCCAGATCGGCGTCGTCAAAGACGATGTAGGGGGATTTCCCGCCCAGCTCCAGCGTCAGCGCCTTGCCGGACCCGGCGGTCGCCTCGCGGATGCGGCGGCCGACGGCGGTCGACCCGGTAAAGGCGATCTTGTCGATGTCATCGTGATCCACGATCATTTCACCTACCGCACCGTCGCCGGTGACGATGTTCACGACACCCTTGGGCAGCCCCGCCTGACGGCAGATATCGGCAAAGAGCATCGCGGTCAGCGACGTGTATTCCGCCGGCTTCAGCACCACGGTATTGCCCATCGCCAGCGCGGGTGCGATTTTCCACGCCAGCATCAGCAGCGGAAAGTTCCACGGGATGATCTGGCCGCAGACCCCCAGCGGTGCGGCGTCGGGCAGTTCGGCCTCCATCAGTTGCGCCATGCCCGCGTGGTAGTAGAAATGCCGCTGCGCCAGCGGCACGTCGATATCGCGCGCTTCGCGGATCGGTTTGCCGTTGTCGAGGCTTTCAAGCACCGCGAACAGACGGCTGTGTTTCTGCAGCAGGCGCGCGATGGCATAGATATGGCGCGCCCGCCCATGCCCGCCGAGCTTTTCCCACCTGGGCTGCGCGGTGCGCGCCGCCCGGACCGCCGCATCCACATCCGCCTGGGTGGCTTGGGTCAACGTCGCCAGCACTTCGCCGTTGGCCGGGTTGCGGCTGTCGAAACCTTCGCCCGCGTCGGTAAAGGCACCGTCGATGAAATGGCCAAAGCGGTCGCCCTGATCCACCAGCCAGGCCAGCGCGTCTGCGGCCGATTCCGGTGCCGTGCCATAGTCCATCGTTTCAAAGATTTCGGAAACGCTCATCGCTTTACCCTTTTGCAAAGTCTTGTTCTGTCAGGCACCCCGCGGGGCGTCAGCTTGTGGCGTGGCGGTATCCGGCGGAATAGCTGCCCGTCACATGGTGTTCCAACTGCCGCTCGATATCGCCCAGAAGCGACGACGCGCCAAAGCGGAACAGATCCGGCATCAGCCAGCGATCGCCCAGTTCCTCCTTGATCAGCGCAAGATACGTGATCGCGTCCTTGGCCTTGGAAATCCCGCCCGCGGGTTTGTAGCCGACGCGAAACCCGGTGCGCGCATAATAGTCGCGGATCGCGCGGATCATCACCAGCGTCACGGGCAGGGTGGCGTTCACGCCTTCCTTGCCGGTCGAGGTCTTGATGAAATCGGCACCCGCCATCATGCAAACCAGCGATGCGCGCGCCACGTTGCGCAGGGATCCCAGCTCGCCCGTGGCCAGGATCGCCTTCACATGCGCCTCGCCGCAGGCCTCGCGAAAGGCGCGCATCTCGTCGTACAGCGCCTGCCAGTCGCCCGAGAGCACGTGCCGCCGCGAGATCACGATGTCGATCTCGGACGCGCCCGCCTTGACGCTTTCGCGGATCTCCTCGATCCGCAGGTGCAGCGGCGAAAGCCCGGCGGGAAAGCCGGTGCTGACGGCGGCGACGGGAATGCCCGTACCCCTGAGCGCCGCGACGGCGGTCGGCACCATCTCGTGATAGACACAGACCGCGCCGGTGGTGATTGGCTTCATTCCAAGCTGATCCAGAATGCCCTGCGATACCGGGTGCCGCGCCTTGGCGCAAAGCCGTTCGACCCGCCGCGCGGTATCGTCGCCCGCCAGTGTCGTCAGGTCGATGCAGGTGATCGCCCGCAGAAGCCATGCCGCCTGATGCGCCTTTTTCACCGACCGCCGCGCGGCGATGCTGCCGGCGCGCCGTTCGATCGCCGAGGTGTTGGCCTGTACCGACCGGACCCAGTCCATGTCGAGCGGCATGCCGGGATTGCGCGGCTCGGTCACCTGCGGCAACTGGTGCGTTGTGTTGCCGGTGGCGGTTTGGGTCGTTTGGGTCTGCATCGTGTCGGTGTCCCTTGCGGTTCAGGCGGGCAAATTCGCATGCGCATACCGGCTTGGCAAGCGACTGGGCCGTGGCGTCACCCGCGCAGACCCGGCAAAGACCGGCCGCTTAGCTGCCCCGGTAGGTCGAATACCCGAAAGGCGACAGAAGCAGCGGCACGTGGTAGTGGCTGTCCGGGTCCGAAATGCCAAAGCGGATCGGGATGATGTCCAGGAATCGCGGGTCTTCCGGCGGTGTGTTCGTCGCCTCCAGATAGGCGCCCGCCTCGAACACCAGCTCATAGGTGCCGGGCACGAAATCCGACTGCGGCAGGATCGGGCTGTTGGTGCGCCCGTCCGCATTCGTCACCATCTGGCTCAGGCGTTGCGGCTCGTTTCCGGCAATCCGGTACAGCGTCACGGTCAGCCCGCCCGCTGGAACCCCCCGCGCGGTATCAAGAACATGGGTGGTCAGGTATCCATTAGGCATCTGTGTCTCCTGCAATTGGCCGTGGGGCAGCATGTGCATGTTGCGTTGCCGGTTGCAAAGGGCGAAACAGGACAAAAGCCCAAAGCAGGGCGCGACACCAAGGATCCGGACCCCATGCAGCGCTATCCCCGCGATTTCACCGGCTACGGCCCCACGCCCCCCGATGCGGCCTGGCCGGGCGGCGCGCGGATCGCGGTGCAATTCGTGCTGAACTACGAAGAGGGCGGCGAAAACTGCCTGCTGCACGGCGATGCCGCGTCAGAGGCATTCCTGTCGGAAATCGTCGGCGCGCAGCCCTGGCCGGGGCAGCGGCACTGGAACATGGAATCGATCTATGACTACGGCGCGCGCGCGGGCTTTTGGCGGCTGCACCGGCTGTTCACCGGCGCGGGCATCCCGCTGACGATCTACGGCGTCGCCACGGCGCTGGCCCGCAGCCCCCTGCAAGTCGAGGCGATGCAGGCCGCCGGTTGGGAAATCGCCAGCCACGGGCTGAAGTGGATCGACTACAAGGATCATGAGCCGCAGGCCGAGGCTGCCGACATCGCCGAAGCGGTCCGCCTTCACACCGAAGTCACCGGGATCCCTCCGCGCGGGTGGTACACCGGGCGCTGTTCGGTCAATACCGTGGCGCTGGCGGCCGCCACCGGGCACTTCGACTACATATCGGACACATACGACGACGATTTGCCCTACTGGGCGCAGATCGGCGGGCGCGATCAACTCATCATTCCCTACACGCTCGATTGCAACGACATGCGCTTTGCCACGCCACAGGGGTTCAATTCGGGCGATCAGTTCTTTGCCTACCTGCGCGATACATTCGATGCGCTGTATGCCGAAGGCGGTGCAGGCAGCACCAAGATGATGTCGGTCGGTCTGCACTGCCGCCTGATCGGGCGGCCCGGACGGGTGCAGGCGCTGCGCCGTTTTGTCGACTATATCCAGGGGTTCGAGGGCGTCTGGTGTCCGCGGCGCATCGACATCGCCGACCATTGGCGCGCCACGCATCCCCGGCGACCGCGCCTGCGCCCCTCGCAGATGGACCGCGCCGAATTCGTCGCGACCTTCGGCGGCATCTTCGAGCATTCCGCCTGGATCGCCGAACGCGCCTTCGATCTTGAGCTAGGCCCGGCGCATGACAGCGCCGCGGGGGTGCACAACGCCCTTGCGCGCATGTTCCGCAGCGCCGGACCCGAAGAGCGGCTGGGCGTCCTGGCCGCGCACCCCGATCTGGCGGGCAAACTGGCCGCCGCCAAGCGCCTGACCGCCGACAGCACCGCCGAACAGGCCAGCGCCGGCCTTGACGCGCTGACCGATGCTGAGCGCGACGAGTTCCAGCAGATGAACGCGGCCTATGTGGAGAAGCATGGCTTTCCCTTCATCATCGCGGTCAAGGATCACGACAAGGCAGGGATACAGCGCGCGTTTCGCACCCGGATCGCCAATGACACCGAAACCGAATTCACCACGGCCTGCGCGCAGGTCGAACGCATCGCCCGCCTGCGGCTGGAGACCCTGCTATGACCTATGCCTTCCCACCCGGTGGTCTGCCCGACCAGAGCGTGCGCCCCGAAGGCACCGCGGTGTTCACCCCGGCCTATGCCGTGCTGCCCGCCGTGACACAGCGCGATATCGTCACCAGCTTCCTGCCCGGCTGGACGGGGACGCGCGCCTGGATTCTCGCCCGTCCGCTGTCCGGATTTGCCGAGACATTCGCGCAATATGCCGTCGAAATCGCCCCCGGCGGCGGATCGGATGCGCCCGAACCCGATTCCATGGCCCAGACCGTGATCCTTGTCGCGTCCGGCGCGCTGCGGCTGACCATCAAGGGACAGGGCCACGACATGACGCCCGGCGGTTACGCCTATATCCCGCCCGGCGCGGACTGGACCCTGCGCAATTCGGGCGATGCGGCGTGCCAGTTGCACCTGGTGCGCAAGCGGTACGCGCCCGCGCCGGGGATCGATGCGCCCGATGCCTTCGTCACCTCGGATCACGCGGTGGCGCCAACGCCCATGCCCGATTGCAATGGTGTCTGGTCGACGACCCGCTTTGTCGATCCCGCCGACCTGCGCCACGACATGCACGTCAACATCGTCACCTTTCAGCCGGGCGGGCGCATCCCCTTTGCGGAAACCCATGTGATGGAACATGGGCTTTACGTCCTGCAAGGCACCGCCGACTATCTGCTGAACACCGATTGGGTGCCCGTCGGCCCCGGCGATTTCATGTGGCTGCGCGCCTTTTGTCCGCAGGCGTGCATCGCCACGGGGACCGAACCGTTTCGCTATCTGCTCTACAAGGACGTGAACCGTCACCCGGTGCTATGACCCGGCGGATCACGACCCGGCCCCTGACGGCACGGCGGTTCGCCCCCTTCGGTGACGTTCTCGACTGTGCTGGCGAACCGGACAAGATCATCAACGCCGGGCTGTGTGGCCGCTACCACGACCGCGCAACGCTCGACTTCGGCCCGGATGGACGCGCGGGCATAAGCCTTTTCAACGCAACGCCGCGCAGTCTGCCCTATGCCCTCGACCTGCTGGAACGGCATCCCCAAGGCTCTCAGGCCTTTATCCCGATGACCGAACATCCGTTTCTGGTTATCGTCGCGCCGGACGACGGCGGGCGGCCCGGCGCGCCGCTGGCGTTTCTCACCGCACCGCACCAGGGCATCAACCTGCACCGCGGCACCTGGCATGGCGTGCTGACGCCACTCTTCGCGCCGGGGCTCTTTGCCGTGGTGGACCGGATCGGGGACACACCAAACCTCGAAGAATTTTTCCTTGATCCACCATATATTGTGGCCGCATAGTTTCGGATAACCGACCCGCTCCGATCCGCTCCGGCACATCGGGACCCTCAACAAGGATACCAGCATGACCGCATCGTCCATCGGTACTCCAGAGCAGCTTCGCGATCCCGACTACACCCCACCGCTCAGCCGCGCCATTCCACTGGGTATCCAGCACGTCATGGCGATGTTCGTCTCGAACGTGACGCCCGCGATCATCGTGGCCGGGGCGGCGGGCTTCGGGTTCGGGTCCAATTCGCCAGATTTTCCCGAACTGCTCTATCTCATCCAGATGTCGATGCTGTTCGCGGGCGTCGCCACGCTGCTGCAGACGATCACCCTTGGCCCGGTGGGCGCGGGTCTGCCGATCGTGCAGGGCACATCCTTCGCCTTCCTTCCGATCATGATCCCGCTGGTGGCCGGCAAGGGCGTCGATGCGCTGGCGGCGCTGTTCGGCGGTGTGGTGATCGGCGGGCTGTTCCACGCCTGTCTGGGGCTTTTCATCGGGCGCATCCGCTTTGCCCTGCCGCCGTTGGTCACCGGTCTGGTCGTGACGATGATCGGCCTGGCGCTGGTCAAGGTGGGCATCCAATACGCGGCGGGTGGCGTTCCCGCGATCGGCACGCCGGACTACGGCAGCCTGCTCAACTGGTCGGCCGCGCTGGTGGTGATCGTGGTCACGCTCGGGCTCAAGTTCTTCACCCGCGGTATGCTGTCGGTCTCCGCTGTGCTGATCGGTCTGCTGGTGGGGTATCTCTATGCGCTGGGCGTCGGCATGCTGACGGTCGAGGCGATCACCGGCTCGTGGTCGCGCTCCGCCGCCTTCGCCCTGCCGCAGCCCTTCCGGTACGGTTTCGAATTTTCCGCCGCAGCCGTGATCGGCTTTTGCCTCATGGCCTTCATTTCGGCCATCGAAACGGTGGGCGACGTATCGGGCATCACCAAGGGGGGCGCGGGCCGCGAAGCGACGGATACCGAGATTACCGGCGCCACCTACGCCGACGGTATCGGCACCGCCGTCGCCGGGGTCTTTGGCGGCTTGCCCAACACGTCGTTCAGCCAGAACGTCGGCCTGATCGCGATGACCGGAGTGATGAGCCGCCACGTCGTCACCTGCGGCGCGCTGTTCCTGATCCTCTGCGGTCTGGTGCCCAAGGTCGGCGGCGTGATCCGCACCGTCCCGATCGAAGTGTTGGGCGGTGGCGTCATCGTGATGTTCGGCATGGTCGTCGCCGCCGGCATTTCGATGCTGTCGGACGTCGACTGGAACCGCCGCAACATGGTGATCTTCGCGATTTCGCTCTCTGTGGGCCTTGGCCTGCAACTCGAACCGGGCGCCGTGCAGCACCTGCCCGACACCGCGCGCATCCTGATGACCAGCGGCCTGCTGCCCGCCGCGCTGATCGCCATCGTGCTGAACCTCGCATTGCCCCACGACCTGACCGGCGAGGCGACGGAGGAGGTCTCCGGCGGGCTGTCGGGCCAGGGCAAGGGCAGCTTGCCGCGCTGACCAAGGGATCGCCGCCTGCGCTTCTCTTGTTCAAAAATATCCCCGCCGGAGGCTCCGGCGATTGCCGCGCGCGCGATGTCTGGTATTGAACACCGGGCGACGACCTGCGCCCAGACCGACAAAGGACCCTGACCATGTACGACCTTGCCGCAACGGGCGCCTGGATCGAATTCGCCGTGCGCTGGCTGCATGTCATCACCGCGATCGCATGGATCGGGTCGTCATTCTATTTCATCGCGCTGGATCTGGGCCTGCACCGCGACCGCAACCTCGCTTCCGGCGCCGAAGGCGAGGAATGGCAGGTTCACGGCGGCGGCTTCTACCATATCCAGAAATACCTGATCGCCCCGGACCAGATGCCCGGCAACCTGGTCTGGTTCAAATGGGAAAGCTACGCCACATGGCTGTCGGGCTTTGCGCTGTTGGCGCTGGTCTATTACCTGGGGGCCGAATTCTATCTGATCGACCCCGCCGTAGCCGACCTGTCGGCGTGGCAGGCCATTGCGATCTCGGTGGCCTCGCTGGGGCTTGGGTGGCTCGTCTATGACCAGATCTGCAAATCGCGGTTCGGCAACGACAACACGCGGTTGATGCTTGGGCTTTACGTGATCCTTGTGGGCATGGCGTATTTCTATACCTCCGTCTTCACCGGGCGTGCGGCGATGCTGCACCTCGGGGCGTTTACCGCGACGATCATGTCGGCCAATGTCTTTGCCATCATCATTCCCAACCAGAAGATCGTCGTGGCCGATCTGATCGCGGGCCGCACGCCGGATGCGAAATACGGCAAGATCGCCAAGCAGCGCAGCACGCACAACAACTACCTCACCCTGCCGGTCATCTTCCTGATGCTCAGCAATCATTATCCGCTCGCCTTCGGTACTCAATACACCTGGATCATCGCCAGCCTGGTGTTCCTGATGGGGGTGACGATCCGGCACTGGTTCAATTCGCTGCATGCGCGTAGCGGGCGACCGACCTGGACATGGGCGGCGACGGTGCTGATCTTCATCGCGATCATGTGGCTTTCGACCGCGCCGATGTTTCGTGCCGATGACGATGCGGCGGCGCAGGGCGGCGGCGCGATCTTTGCCCGGGCGGCCGGGTTCGACCAGGTGCACGACATCATGCTGACGCGCTGTTCGATGTGCCACGCGGCGGACCCTGTCTGGCAGGGGCTTCTCTGGCCACCCAAGGGCGTCATGCTCGAGACCGAGCAGCAGATCGTCCGAAATGCCCGCGCGATCTATCTACAGGCGGGGATCAGCCACGCCATGCCGCCCGCCAACCTGTCCTATATCGAAGCCGAGGAACGGGCCGCGATCATCGCGTGGTACACCGCCGCGACGGGCTCCTGAACGGCGTGGGCAGCGTCCGATTCCGGTTTTAGAATCGCCGCCCGCCATGCTAGGTATAGCGGTATGGCGCATCCGAACCCCAATATCAGCGAAAACCGTCCCGTCATACGTCAGTTGGACGATGGCGCAATCAATCGCATCGCGGCGGGCGAGGTGGTGGAACGGCCCGCCTCCGCGGTCAAGGAACTGGTCGAGAACGCCATCGATGCCGGCGCGCGTCGGATCACGGTGGACTATGCCGACGGCGGCAAGACGCTGATCCGGGTCACGGACGACGGCTGCGGGATCGCCGCCGCGGATCTTCCGCTTGCCCTGTCGCGCCATGCGACGTCAAAGATCGACGGATCGGACCTGCTGGATATTCATACCTTTGGCTTTCGCGGCGAGGCGCTGCCGTCGCTTGGCGCGGTGGGCCGGCTGACCATCACCAGCCGCGTGCCCGGCGCGCAGGCCGCCGAAATTACCGTCGCGGGCGGGCAGGCGGGCGGTGTGAAACCGGCCGCGCTCAACGCGGGCACGACCGTCACGCTACGCGATCTGTTCTATGCCACGCCTGCGCGGCTGAAATTTCTGCGCACCGACCGGGCCGAGGCGCAGGCCATCGGCGACGTGGTCAAGCGGTTGGCGATGGCCGAACCCTTTGTGAGCTTCGTGCTGCGCGACACCTCGGGCGGGGGCGACGGGCGCGAGGTCTTTCGTGCACCCGCGCAGACCGGCGATTTGTTCGACGCGCTGCACGGGCGGCTTGCGACCGTGCTGGGGCGCGAATTTGCCGACAATTCACTGGCCATCGACGCCGAGCGCGAGGGACTGCACCTGACGGGCTACGCTGCCTTGCCCACCTATTCGCGCGGGTCGGCGGTGGCGCAGTACCTGTTCGTCAATGGCCGCCCGGTGCGCGACAAGCTGCTGACGGGCGCGCTGCGCGGGGCCTATTTCGATTTCCTGAGCCGCGACCGGCACCCGGCTGCGGCGCTGTTCGTCGATTGCGACCCCAGGTTGGTGGACGTGAACGTGCATCCGGCGAAATCCGAGGTGCGCTTTCGCGATCCGGGGCTGGCGCGCGGGTTGATCGTGTCGGGCCTGCGGCATGCACTGGCGAATGCGGGGCACCGCGCGTCGACCACGGTGGCCGATGCGACGCTGGGCGCGATGACACCGGAATCCCCCGGGGCGCGGATCTACCAGATGGATCGCCCCAGCGCGGGGGCGCGCCAGGCGGCCTATGACGCGCAGACGCCCGGCTTTGCCGAAACCGCCGGCATGTGGGGCCGGGTCGAGACACCGGCGCCGGCGTCGGATGAAGCACCACAGCAGACCCGCGACTATCCGCTGGGCACCGCGCGCGGGCAGGTGCACGAAAATTACATCATCGCCCAGACCGCGACGGGCATGGTCATCGTCGATCAGCACGCGGCGCATGAGCGGCTGGTTTACGAAAAGCTCAAGCGCCAGATGGCCGAAAACGGGGTTGCGGCGCAGGCGCTGCTGATCCCCGAAATCGTCGAACTGTCCTCGGGCGACTGCGCCCGCCTGCTGGATCTGGCAGAGGATCTGGCGCGGCTCGGCCTCGGGATCGAGGCCTTTGGCGGCAATGCCATCGCGGTGCGCGAAACGCCCGCGATCCTCGGCACGGTCGATGCCCGCGCGATGGTGTTCGATATCCTCGATGAATTGTCCGATCAGGACAGCAGCACGACTTTGCAGGCGCGGATCGAGGCGATCCTGAGCCGGGTGGCCTGCCACGGGTCGATCCGGTCGGGCCGCTGGATGCGCGGCGAGGAAATGAACGCGCTGCTGCGCGAGATGGAAGCGACCCCGCATTCAGGCCAGTGCAACCACGGTCGCCCCACCTACGTCGAGCTGAAACTGAGTGATATTGAACGGCTGTTCGGACGCACATGATCGAGATCGCAGGGCAGGTTTACGCATTTGACGATCCGCTGGTGATCGGGGTTCTGGCCGGGGCCGGGGTGATACTGTTGATCCTGGTACTGCTGGTCATCGCTGTGCTGCGCGCGGGCAAGACCGCTCGGATGACCGCGCCGCTGGCGCAGCAGATGGGCATCCTTGGCCAGAACGTGCAGCAATTGGGCATGGGGCAGGAACAGTTGCGCGGGGGGTTGCGGACGGTGTCGGACACGCAGGCCAACGCACAGGCGCAAGTCATCCAGGTGGTCGAATCGCGTCTTGCCGCCGTTCAGCAGCAGATGCAGGACAGGCTGGCCGACAATGCCGCCCGCTCTGCCCGGTCGCTGGCGGACATGCAGGAACGGATGAAGGAAACCCTGCACGGATCGTCGAAGCAGACCACCACCAGCCTGACGCAACTGCAGGAACGGCTGGCGGCCATCGACCGGGCACAGGACAACATCACCAAACTGTCGGGCGATGTGCTGAGCCTTCAGGATATCCTCAGCAACAAGCAGACTCGCGGCGCCTTCGGCGAGATCCAGTTGCACGACATCGTGTCCAAGGCGCTGCCGCGCGACAGCTTTACCCTGCAGGCGACGCTGTCCAACGGCAAACGCGCCGATTGCCTGATCCACCTGCCGAACCCGCCGGGGCCCATCGTGATCGACAGCAAATTCCCGCTGGAAGCCTACGAGGCGCTGCGCCGGGCCAAGACCGACTACGACACGACCGAGGCCGCCCGCGCCATGCGCACGGCGGTCAAGGCGCATATCAAGGCGATCAGCGAGAAATACATTCTGGAAGGCGAAACGGCGGATGGCGCGCTGATGTTCCTGCCGTCAGAAGCGGTCTATGCCGAACTGCACGCCAATTTCCCCGAACTGGTGCGCGACGGCTTTGCCGCCCGTGTGTGGATCGTGTCGCCAACGACCTGCATGGCCACGCTGAACACCATGCGCGCGATCCTGAAAGACGCACGGATGCGCGAACAGGCGGGCGCCATTCGCAAAACCCTCAAGCTGTTGCACCGGGATGTGGAGATCGTGGTCAGTCGAGTGGACAAGCTCAACACCCATTTCGGGCAGGCGCGGGCCGATCTGGACGGCATCACCACGGCCGCCGAGCGCGCGGGCAAACGGGCCGCGCGGCTCGACAATTTCGATTTCGAAGAGATCAGCCCCGAAGACGCGTCGCAGGTCGTGCCCCTGTCAAAGCCTGCCGGCTGACGGCCGCGCCGCCGGCAAGATCAGATGATCCGCACCTGCGTGCCCACCGGCGTGATCGCGAACAACTCTTCGATCTTCTCGTTGTAAAGGCCGATGCAGCCATCGGACGACCGTCGCCCGATCTTGCGCGTGTCATGTGTGCCGTGGATCAGGTAGGCGGGCCAGCCCAGGTACATCGCGTGCGTGCCCAGCGGATTGCCAGGGCCCGGCGGCATGTATTTCAGCTCGGGATTGCGTTCCATCATGCTGGCCGTTGGGGTCCAGTCCGGGCCGACGCGCTTGCGGATGATTTCCGTATATCCGCGCTTGGTCAGCTCGTCCGTCATCGGAACGGAGGTTGGATAGATGCGGTAATCGCTTGCGTCCGAATTCCAGTAATGCAGCGCCCGCGACACCGTATCCGCCACTATCGCACCCTTGCCCAGATCATCGAAGTGATCGCGCCAGTCCTGAGTGATGAAGCTTGAGATATTGTGACGCACGCCTTCCGCGTCGGCCTCGGGCCGGTCTTGCGCAAATGCGGTCGTCGAAACGAAGGGCGCGGCCAATGTGCCCAGCACAAAGCCGCGTCTGGAGAGGATGGTCATTTATCACTGCCTTCTTGTCTGCCTCGGGTCGATGCCCCGTGGCTAACGCGCGGCCAGGGGACTTGGCCACACACAAGCACGTGATATATTCGTTATTCTGAATAGCTTTCCGGCAAGCGGTCAGATCCGCAAAAACCGCTGTGCGATCTTGGGCAAAAGGCCGTCGAACTGCAGCGGCGCATCGGTCACCGCAAGGCAGATGCAATCCTCGTGGATGTCGGCCACGGGTGTGTGATGCAGATCGCTGTCGGCGATTTCGACGTCGCCGCGGGCGAAATAGTCGTCCTCGTCCTGAAACGCGCCCTGAAGGACAAGCGTCATTTCCTGCCCTCTGTGGCCGTGATCGGGCATCGCCGCGCCTGCGGGAATGTGCAGCAGACGTGCGGTGGCGCCCTTGGCCGTGGGCAGAATCGCCTGACGCACACCCATGCCGACGGGCCGCCATCTGACGTTCTCCAGCCCACCGCCCACGTAATCCTGCACCGGGCCGGGCAGAACCGCGTCCTTCGACCGTTTTACGGTGATCTGTTCGACCGGTCCGCCGGCGATCAGCGCCATCGTGGATCTGAGGCTCTGCGCGTCCATCCGAACGGGCGTGTCATCAGCATCGGCAGTGCCGCTCAGATGCTCAAGCACTTCGCCGCCCAACGCATCAAACGTCATCGCCTGGGCGCGACAGGTGTCGCACAGAGACAGATGCGCCGCGACGATCAAATTGAACGCTTCGGGCAGATTGCCGGCGGCATAATCCATCAACGTCGCGTCGTTCAGGTGGTGTTTGATCTTTTGTGTCATTTGCTCGTTACTTCATGTCATTGCGTGGCGCAGACGCTCTAGCGCCAGTCTCAGTCTCGATTTGATCGTGCCCAGCGGCAGACCGGTTTCCGAGGCGATTTCGCTGTGGGTCAGTTCCCCGAAATACGCCAGTTTGATCAACTCTTTCTGTGCTTCTGGCAGATCGGCCAAGGCCTTGCCCAAAAGCTCCGTATCTTGTTGCAGCGCCACGACGTCTTCCTGGTCGGGCTCCGCTTCTGGCCCCCAGGGCAGGTCGTCGGGTTCCGGCCTGCGCTGGCGGCGCAGAATGTCGATGCGGCGGTTTCGCGCAATCGTGAAGATCCACGTCGCCACCGATGCCCGCGAGGCATCGAACATGCCCGCCTTGTGCCAGCAGGTCGCCATGACGTCCTGCGCGCATTCCTCCGCCAGCGACGCATCTGCGCCGGACTTCATCAAGAACCCCTTGATGCGGGGCGCGAAATGCCCGAACAACTCCGCAAACGCGGCACGGTCCTTGTGATCGCGGATGCGGATCATGTGACCCACCCACAACAGCCTTTTCGCATCCGCTTCGTTTCTATCGTCCTTGCTCACGTGTCTTTTCTTATCAATTCCGACGAAACCCATGGCACAGGGCTGCCCGGCGGCGCCGGAGCGGCCCATCGTTGGTTTCTGATGTGTTTCTAGACCCGCTAACATGTACTGATTACGGCCCCGATGCGAAAGCGGATCAAAAAATAATAGTTTGCCCCATTTACATCCAGTCGGCGCGCGTCACCGTAACAGTCATAACGAACAAAAACACGGAACGAGTGCACATGCCTTTTGAAGCGCTGACTGTTGATCAGCATCCCCCGAGCATCAAGCCGGGTCTTTCCAGAAAAATCGCGGTGATCGGGGCTGGTATTTCCGGCATGGGCGCTGCCTATATGCTCAGCGACGATCACGACGTGACCTTGTTCGAGGCGGAGCCGCGCCTGGGCGGCCACGCGCGCACCGTGATGGCCGGCAAGGCCGGTGATCAGCCGGTCGATACGGGGTTTATCGTGTTCAACTACGCCAACTATCCGCACATGGCGGCGCTGTTTGCCGAGTTGGACGTGCCGGTCGTAAAGTCGAACATGAGCTTTGGCGCGTCCATCGGGGGCGGCAAGCTTGAATATGCGCTGACCTCTCTGGATGCGTTGTTTGCCCAACGGATCAATGCCGTGAACCCGCGGTTTCTGGGCATGGTGCGCGACATCTTCCGGTTCAACAAGAACGCCTTGCGCGTGGCCTCGCAGAACCCGACGCTGACGGTGCGGGAATTCCTGGCGCAATTGGGGGCGGGTGACTGGTTCCGTGATTTCTATCTTCTGCCGCTGTCAGGGGCCATCTGGTCCACGCCCACGGAACGGATCATGGACTTCCCGGCCTATGCGATGATCCAGTTTTTTGAAAATCATGCGCTGCTCAACACCACGGGACAGCATCAGTGGTACACGGTGGAGGGCGGATCGACCCAATATGTGCAGCGCCTCGAAGCGCGGATGGTGGCGCGCGGCGTGACGCTGCGGCTTGGCTGCCCGGTGCAGTCGGTCACACGCGACGCCGGCAAGGTACAGATCAAGGCATGGGGCGCCGACGCCGAGACATTCGACGAGGTGATTTTCGCCACCCATTCCGACGACAGCCTGCGCCTGCTGGGCGATCCGTCGGCACAGGAGCAAAGCGCGCTGGGTGCCATCGCCTATCAGCCGAACGATATCGTCCTGCACGCCGATACGTCGATCATGCCCCGGAAACGCCAGACATGGGCAAGCTGGGTCTATACCGAGGACAGCACGGTGAAATCCGAACGCATCGACCTGACCTATTGGATGAACTCGTTGCAGCCGATCCCGATGGACGACCTGCATTTCGTCACCCTCAACAGCAAGCGGACGATCCGCGAAGAGTTGATCTACGATCAGGTCACACTGCGCCACCCGGTCTACGATCTGGCGGCTCTGGCCGCGCAGGAGCGGTTGCGCGCCTTTAACGGTGCGCAGAACACCTGGTTCTGCGGTGCATGGATGAAAAACGGCTTTCACGAAGACGGTCTGTCCTCGGCGGTGGATGTCGTGGACGCCATCCAGGGCACCAACGTCCTGTCGGTCGCCGCCGAATGACGGCAACCGTCGATCATATCGCAGGCCAGACGTTTCATGGGCGCAAGGGAGCGGTGCAGAACGCCTTTCGCTATTCGGTCGACTACGTCTTGCTGGATGCCGAGGCGGAGCTTCGCACGCCGCGGCTTTTCAAGCGCAATGGTGGCGCGCTGACATCGGTGCATGACCGCGACCACGGCGGCGCGCCCGGTCAGGGACGCGGCGCGGTGTGGGTGCGCGAGGTTCTGGAGCAGCATCAGATTGCCGGCGTTGGACGGATCGAGCTTTTGGCGCAGCCGCGGATGTTGGGACACGTGTTCAACCCGGTCAGCTTTTGGCTCTGCCGTCGGGCCGATGGTGCGCTGATCGCGGTGATCGCGGAGGTGTCGAACACTTTTGGCGATCGGCACAGCTACCTGTGCCACCATACCGACCTGTCGCCCATCGCGGCCAGCGACACGCTGCATGCGACCAAGATCTTTCACGTCTCGCCCTTTCAACCGGTCGAGGGCGGTTATGCCTTCCGCTTCGATATCTCGGCGGATCGCATCGGTATCTGGATCGATTACAGCCAGGGAAACGGCGGCTTGATCGCCACGCTGACGGGCAAGCGCGCACCGCTCAGCAACGGGTCCATCCTGCGCTCGGCGCTGCGACGGCCCTTCGGCGCGCGGCGCGTGCTCGCGCTCATCCACTGGCAGGCGCTGGTGCTGTGGTGGAAAGGCGCGGGGTATCGCCCCCGCCCGGTTCCGCCGGCCAAAGACGTGTCTCGCGGATGACACATGCCGCCGCCGGCCCCGCGCGACTGCCCGCCTATTCGCTGTTTGCCGCCCTTTTGGCGGCCGCCGGGCTTCCGATCTATATCCACGCGCCGAAATTCTATGTCGATGAATATGGTGTGTCGCTGGCGGCGCTGGGCACGGTGCTGTTCGGGTTGCGCCTGCTGGACGTGGTGCAGGACCCGCTGCTGGGCCGCTTGTCCGAGATGTTTCGCGACCACCGGGCCGGGGCCGTGACACTGGGCTGCGGGGTGATCGCACTGGCAATGCTGGGGCTTTTCGCGGTGCCGCCGTTGCTGCCGCCGCTGGTCTGGTTCGGCGTGATGCTGACGCTCGTGTTCTCCGCCTTCAGCTTTCTGACGATCAATTTTTACGCCCAGGGCGTGATCAAGGCGGGCCGGCTTGGGGGGAAGGGGCACCTGCGCCTGGCGCGCTGGCGCGAAACCGGCGCGTTGTTGGGGGTTTGCGCGGCCTCTGTTGCACCGGTGGCGCTGGGCGCGGTGATGGGCGCGCCCTTTGCAGGGTTCGCGGCTGGGTTTGCGGTGCTGGCCGTGGCCGCGGGCTGGTCGATGCGCGCGGAGTGGAGCAGCAAGGGCGCGCCGCCCTCGACCGGGTTTGCCACGGTGCTGCGCGATCCGCTGGCGCGGCGGCTGCTGATCATCGCGCTGCTGAACGCGGCGCCGGTGGCCGTCAGTTCGACGATCTTCCTGTTTTTCGTGGAAAGCAGGCTGGAGGCACCTGGATACGAGGGGCCGCTGTTGCTGGTGTTCTTCTTGTCCGCGGCCCTTGCCGCCCCCGCCTGGGGCGCGCTTGCAGAAAGGGCAGGGGCCAAGCGCGTACTTATTTCGGCGATGGCACTGGCGATCGTCGCCTTTGGCTTTACATTGCTGCTTGGGCCGGGCGACTGGCTGGCCTTCGGCGTGATCTGCGTCGCCTCGGGCGCGGCGCTCGGTGCCGATCTGACGCTGCTGCCTGCGATCTTCGCGACGCGGATGGAGACCATATCGCCCTCCGCCGCCGAAGGCTTCGGACTGTGGTCGTTCGTATCCAAGCTGACGCTGGCGCTTGCGGCGGTGACCCTGTTGCCCGCGTTGGAGCAGGCAGGCTTCGAAAGCGGGGCTGCGGACAATCCGCAACAGGCGTTGTGGCTGCTGACACTTCTGTACGCGGCCCTGCCCTGCGTTCTCAAACTGGCGGCGATCGCGCTGCTGGCCATCACTAATCTGGAGGAGACCTGAGTTTTGGGTGTAGTTGGTTCATTCGGTCTTGGCGCCTTGGCAATGCTGATGCTGGTCTGGGCACGCAGCCGATTCTGGGGATTCCGGTCGCAGCGCCCAGACGAATACCTGGATGGCGATCCGCATTTCGACGTGCGGGAACGGCTGAATGGCATCACCCTGTGCGAGGGCGTGATCTATGGCCCGCTGGGGCGGGTCAGCAGCCGCTTCGTCGCGGAGTTCGAGGGGGAATGGACCGGCAACCGGGGCGTGATCAAGGAGCGGTTCCGCTACGACGATGGCAGCACGCAGGATCGCGAGTGGCATCTGGACGTGGACGACACCGGCGCGATCAGCGCGACGGCGCCGGACGTCGTGGGCGAGGGCAAGGGCCGCCAGTCGGGCGCGACCGTACAGTTGAAATACCGCATCCGTCTGCCCGAAAACTCGGGCGGGCACGTGCTGGACACGGTGGATTGGATGTACATGACCCCCAGCGGCACCATCATGAACCGGTCGCAATTCCGCAAATTCGGCATTCAGGTCGCGGAACTGGTCGCGACCATCAGACCAAAGGAAGCATCATGACCGATTGGGCCGGCAAGCATTACTGGCTGGTGGGCGCGAGCGACGGGCTTGGCGCGGCGTTGGCGCACAAGCTGAGCCGTGTGGGCGCGCGCGTCACCGTATCGGCCCGGTCCGAGGACAAGCTGAGCGCGCTGGTGGAGGCGCTGCCGGGTCCGGCCGGGTATCAGGTGGTCGACGTGTCCGACAACGACAGCGTGATCGCGGCAGCCAAGGCCGTCGGAGAGATCGACGGCGTGGTGTACCTGGCCGGGGTCTATTGGCCATTCGGCGCCAAGGCGTGGAACGCCGATCAGGCCAACGCGATGGCCGACATCAACTTTACCGGTCTGATGCGCGTGATGGGACAGGTCGTGCCTGGCATGGTGGAACGCGATTCCGGCCACATCATGATCACCAGCAGCCTGACGGGATTTCGCGGCCTGCCCGGATCCATCGGATACACCGCGTCAAAGGCGGCCACGATGTCGCTGGCGGAGTGCATGTATGCCGACCTGCGAAAGACCGGAATCAAGGTCCAGGTCGCCAACCCCGGTTTCATCAAGACGCAACTGACCGACAAGAACGACTTCAGGATGCCGTTCCTGATGACGCCCGACGTGGCGGCTGAGCATATGTTCGATCAGATGAGCGGCGATAGCTTCAAGAAAAGTTTCCCCTGGCTGTTTTCGCTGCTGTTCAGGGGCAGCCAGTTCCTGCCCGACTGGCTTTATTTCCGGATCTTCAGCTAAGCGTCAGGCCATCCGGCGGCGTCGCCTGCGGCGACATTACATGCTTGATCTGGGACATGCGGCATCCGTCACACCCGCGCCAGATGCGTGTCGAAGGTGGCGCGGGCGCGTGTCCAGACGCTGCTGTGGGGATCGTGAAGCGCGAGGAGCGTGGGCAGGAGCTGTTCGGCGTAATCCTGCGAGCTTTCCAGTGGCAACATCGACGGCAGATTGTCGATTGCAGTGACATCGAGCGGCGGGGTGTCGTGGACCCGCAGCGCGGGCGCGTCCCACGTGGTCGTGCGGTCATACACCTTGATCGGGGAAAAATCGCTGTCGGGATCGCAGGCGATATCGCCGATCACCGTGAGCTTGCGGGGGCTGTGGGGCGTGGACGGCGGCACAAAGACCGGCGTGCCGGGCCGCGCGAGGATGCAGTTGAAGAACAGATCATGCGCCAGGATTTCGGGAAACGGCCCGCCGTGTGCGGTTTCCGCCATGTCCCAGCAGGTCGTGGGCACACCCATCGCCGTGCACAGATCCGCAACACCCTGACCCACGCGTCCCAGCGCACCGATGATCAGCGCGATCGGGCGATGCGCGCCCAGGCCCACCAGTTCGCCCTGAAGATCGGCAAGCATGTGGGTGGAGCTGTCGTAGGGCCGGACCGGTGTCGCGATGCCCTGCCGCTGCTGCGCCGTCCAGCATTTCAGCGCCACCGCCGCGCCCGCGTATCCCGCCCAGTATCCGAATGCGGCCACCCGGCGGCCCGTGTCATCCAGCAGGTATTCCAGATCGTAGAGCGCACCGCCCCCGGCCCGGAACCGCCGCAAGAGGCGCAGGCCTGCGGGTTGCCCCTTGAACGCGTGGCCGAACATGATGTGGCGATGCACCAGCGGACTGTCCTCTTCGGGCAGTTCCTTGAGGCCGAAAACGAATGCGTCGCGGGGTGCGTCGGGCCAGCTGTGGCCGGGGACCATCCTGCAACCGGTGCGGATATAATCCGCGTCGGGGATCACCCGCGTGGGCGACCGTTCGACCGTGACGTCGATCCCCGCCTGCATCAGCGTCTGTACACCTTCGGGGGTGACGCCGACGCGGGCTTCGTTGTCGCGCTGTTCGGCCCGGACCCACAGATGCGTCATACCCGGATCATCCCGCCTTCGATCGCGGCCTGCACCGACGCGCGGGAGATCATGCGCCGCTGAAAGGCCGCGAATTTCGGATAGGAAGCGATATCGACATCATCGCCGCGCAGCCAGGTGCTCACCACGAACAGATAGGGGTCGGCCAAGCTGAAATCCTCGCCCATCACGTAATCGCCGCGCAGGGCGTGCTGTTCGATATGCGCGGCGCTGTCGGCCATCGTCCGCGGCACGGTCGCGGCCATGTCCGCGTGGCTTTCGGGTGCGCTGGCCCACCGGCTGCCGCGCATCTTGTGGGCGTGGTTCACGTGCATGGTGGAGGCGAGGTAGTACATCACGCCGCGCATATGCGCCGCGTCGCCGGCGTCGCGCGGGACCAGCCCCGCGTCGGGGGCGATCGCCGCGATATAGTCCAGCACAGCGCCGGTTTCGGTCAGGACCTGTCCGCTGTCCGCCTCGAGCGCGGGCACCCGGCCCTTGGGATTGATCGCCAGGTACTCCGGCTTGGTCTGCGCCGCCGACCGGAAATCGACCGCGATGGCCTCGAAGGGCAGATCCGCTTCGTGCAGCGCGATCACGACCGCGATGGAAATGGTGCCGGGGGCGTAATAGAGGCGCATGATCGGTGTCCTTTCGGGATGACGTCAAAGATGGGTCTGGGCGTGGTGACGATCCGGCGTGTCCAGATGCGGCACGGCGTTGAACATCGCGGGCGCCCAGGTTCCGGCAATGGGATAGAGCCGGTGCAGCGAGGTGTTGAAGATCGCCAGGGCCATGTTGGCCATCGCCGGTATCCCCAGCCCCAGCGTCAGCCGCATCGCCATGGAAATCAACCCGCCCGACGTGACGACCAGCGCTGGCCCCTCGCCGGCGGCGATGTCGTCGAGCGCCGATCTGACCCGCTCCTCGAAGGCGGAAAACGGTTCCGGCGCGGCGCGGATGCGATCGTTCTGCCAGGCGTCGAACACCTTGGGCAGATGCGCCACGAATCCTTCGCGCTCGGTCGGGATATCCAGCCCGTGTTCGGCCTGCATCGCGGCGGCGAGGGTAAAATACTCAAGCTCGTTCAGGCGGGCGTCGCGGGTGGCGGCAAGGCCGGTCGCCATGGCATCGGCGGTTTCGATATGGCGCGTCAGCGTCCCGGTATAGAGGCGCGCGTGATGCGGCCCGTTGGCGCGCAGATGATCGCCCAGCCAGGCCGACTGCTGGTGGCCCAGGGGGCTGAGCCGGTCATAGCTGGCCTCGTCCCGGGCGGTCGAATTCGCCTGGCCGTGGCGGATCAGGGTGATGTGCGACATAGGTCTGCCTTCAGTGGTTCGGTCTTTAGTAGGCGAGGTCCGCGCAGGTGGAAAGGGCGGGTGCCTCCGGCGGGGATATTTGGGAACAAAAGAAGCCGATAGCGGCTGGCGCGCGCCGATCGGAAACGAGGTGGCGCAAATTCGGGCCATCGTGTCGGGATTGAGCCCCCTGCACAGCCGCGCGCAATTGTATAGACTGGTGCCAAGACAGTGCAGGAGCGCGCCATGACCGACACAATTTCCTTTACGCTGGACGGGCAAGAGGTTCAGGCCGAGGCCGGGACGACCATCTGGGAGGTCGCCAATGGTCGCGGGCTGGTGATCCCGCATCTGTGTCACAAGCCGGCACCGGGATATCGGCCCGACGGCAACTGCCGCGCCTGCATGGTCGAGATCGAGGGGGAGCGGACGCTGGCCGCGTCGTGCATCCGCGAGCCCGCGCAGGGCATGGTCGTGACCACGCAGTCCGCACGGGCCGAAACCGCGCGCAAGATGGTGATCGAGATGTTGCTGGCCGACCAGCCGGAGCGGGCCCGTGCGCATGACGCGTCAAGCCATCTGTGGGACATGGCCGCGATGAACGGCGTATCGGAGAGCCGCTTTCCCAAGTTGGAGGAGGGGCGTATCCCGTTGCTGGATGACAGCCATGTGGCGATGTCCGTGAACCTGGACGCCTGTATCCAGTGCGGGTTGTGCGTGCGCGCCTGCCGCGAGGTGCAGGTCAACGACGTGATCGGGATGTCCGGTCGTGGCCACGACAGCTTTCCGACCTTCGACATGGGCGATCCGATGGGGGACAGCACCTGTGTGGCCTGCGGCGAATGCGTGCAGGCCTGCCCCACGGGCGCGCTTATGCCTGCCACGGTCCTGGACGACGCGCAGGTCGGCGACAGTGCCGATTTCGACAGCGAAGTCGACAGCATCTGCCCGTTCTGCGGGGTGGGTTGTCAGATCTCGCTCAAGGTCAAGGACGGCAAGATCAAATACGTCGAGGGCATCGACGGCCCCGCGAACGAAGGGCGGCTTTGCGTCAAGGGGCGCTTTGGCTTTGACTATATCCACCATCCGCATCGCCTGACCACGCCGTTGATCCGCCGCGAGGATGCGCCGGCCAAGGGGCTGAACGTCGATCCCGGCAACCATGCCGACGTGTTCCGCGAGGCGACCTGGGACGAGGCGCTGGAGTTCGCGGCGCGCGGCATGAAGGGGCGCGGCCGCGAAATCGCGGGCTTTGGCAGCGCGAAATGTACAAATGAAGAGGCCTATCTGTTCCAAAAGCTGATCCGGCAGGGGTTTGGCCATAACAACGTCGATCACTGCACGCGGTTGTGTCATGCCTCCTCCGTCGCGGCGCTGATGGAGAACGTGGGGTCGGGCGCGGTGACCGCCACCTTCAACGAGATCGAGAACGCCGATGTGGCGATCGTGATCGGCGCCAACCCGACCGAGAACCACCCTGTCGCGGCCACCTATTTCAAGCAGTTCGCGAAACGCGGCGGCAAGCTGATCGTGATGGATCCCCGGGGCCAGGCGCTCAAGCGGCACGCCAGCCACATGCTGCAGTTCCGTCCGGGTGCGGACGTGTCCATGCTGAATGCGATCATGCATGTGATCGTCGAAGAAGGCCTGTACGACCAGCAGTATATCGAGGCCTATACCGAGAACTGGGAGGCCGAAAAGGCGCATCTCACAGACTTCACGCCGGAAAAGATGTCGCAGATCTGCGGCATCGACGCCGATGTGCTGCGCGACGTGGCGCGGACCTTTGCGGGCGCGAAGGCGGCGATGATTTTCTGGGGGATGGGCATTTCGCAGCATATCCACGGCACCGACAATTCGCGCTGCCTGATCTCTCTGGCGCTGATGACCGGGCAGGTGGGCCGCCCCGGCGCGGGCCTGCACCCCTTGCGCGGACAAAACAACGTGCAGGGGGCCTCGGACGCGGGCCTGATCCCGATGTTTCTGCCCGACTATCAGCCGGTGACGGACGACGGCGTGCGTTCGGCATTTACCAAGGTCTGGGAATCGGCGGATTTCAGCAATGAGAAGGGCCTGACCGTGACCGAGATCATGGACGCGGTGCATGAGGGCAAGATCAAGGGCATGTACATACTGGGCGAGAACCCGGCCATGTCGGACCCGGATGTGGAGCATGCGCGCGATGCGCTGGCCAAGCTCGACCATCTGGTGGTGCAGGACATATTCCTGACCGAGACGGCGAATTACGCCGACGTGATCCTGCCCGCCAGCGCCTTTGCGGAAAAGGCGGGCACCGTGACCAATACCAACCGCCAGGTGCAGATGGGCCGCCCCGCCGTGCCACCGCCGGGCGACGCGCGCGAGGACTGGTGGATCGAGGTGGAACTGGCCAAGCGGCTGGGCCTCAACTGGACCTACACCAGTCCGGCGGAGGTGTTTGCCGAAATGAAGCTGAACATGAAGTCGCTCAACAACATCACCTGGGAACGGCTGGAGACCCAGGGGGCCGTGACATATCCGTCGCTGTCGCCGGAAGATCCCGGCCAGGCGATCGTCTTTGGCAACGGTTTTCCGCGCCCCGATGGCCGCGCGCGGTTCACGCCTGCAAGCATCATCGCGCCCGACGATGTGCCCGATGCGGACTATCCGATGATCCTGACCACGGGTCGCCAGCTTGAACATTGGCACACCGGTTCGATGACCCGCCGCGCCAGCGTGCTTGACGAGCTTGAGCCCGAGGCGAACTGTTCGCTGCATCCCTCGACCCTGCGCAAACTGGGTGTGGCACCGGGCGAACACGTTCGTCTGACGACCAAGCGCGGGTCGATCAGCATCATGGCGCGCGAGGACCGCGCGGTCGCCCCTGACATGGTGTTCTTGCCGTTTGCCTATGTCGAAGCTGCCGCGAACATCCTGACCAACCCGGCGGTGGACCCCTATGGCAAGATCCCGGAGTTCAAGTTCTCCGCCGTGCGCGTCGAGGCGGAGACGCAGACGGTGGCGGCGGAATAGGGCGGGGGGGCACGCCTGCCCGGACAGGGCACTGCCACCGCGCGTTATTTGATCGCCGTCACGACGTGCGCGCGGATTCCGGCCGACACGGTGCCCGAACCATGCCGCCGCTCGACCTCGGCGGTGGCGACATCGGTGACATGCTCCAGCAGATCCCGGTCGCGGGCTTCGATCTCGGTTCGAAGCGGGGTGCCCTGGCAATAGGCAATCGCCGCGTGTCTCGGTGACGGGGCGGTGCTGGTTTTCTCCACGGTGTCGATCGAGATGTCGGAAAACCCGGCGCGGGCCAGATCGGCGCGTATGGCGTCGTGGTCGAAATACCCGTGCGGCGTACGGGCCAGGAACCGGGGCGGATCGTCGGGAAAGACCCGCGCTGCCGCATCGGTGACGGCAGCCGCGAGTTCGTTCGATTCGATGCGGTCCCAGACGCTGAAGATATAGGTTCCGCCGCGCGTCAGGACCCGCGCGGCTTCGGTATGGCCTTTGGCCTTGTCGGGGAAAAACATCACGCCGTACTGGCAGATCACCACCTCGAAGCTGTTTTCGGCGAACGGCAGATCGAGGGCATCCGCCTGACGCCACTCGATGGCATGGCCGGGCTCCTGCCGCCGGGCGGCATGATCCAGCATCGGTTGGTTCAGATCGGTGACGACATACCGGGTATCTTCGTGCAGCCGTCCTGCCAGGGCGCGCGGGACGACGCCGCTGCCGGCTGCGATTTCCAGGACGGACCTGGGCGCAATCGCGGCGACGCGGTCGGCAAGATCCACGGCGTATTCGTCAAAGATCAGCGGCACCAGGTAGGTGTCGTAGAATTCGGGAATGGACCCTGCGAAATCCGTGTCGGTCGAAGTCATGTCATACCCCTCTTTTCGCGGATCACACCGGCGGCGGTTCACAGCCTCCGGGCCGATCGAACCTACACAGCCGCCAAACAGTACCACGAAACCACCCATCAAACTATTGGTCGCAAGGGCCTGTCCGGTGCCGCGCGGGGCCGGTTCCCTTCGCCGCGATCGCTGCTATTGTGGGCTTTCTTCACCAGCGGCAGCGACCGGCTGGAACGGGGCACTGCATATTCGGTACGCAGGGCACCTGTCGCGCGCCCTGTGCTTTCGCATTCAATGGCCGCTCGGGAATCTTCCGCCGGCGTGGCGGCGTCAACAGGAGTCAAGCGATGATAAATCCCACCCGTTTCCTTTCCGACCTTCATCATCTGCGCTCCTTCGGGCCTGCGGGTGTGGGCAAGGGCGTCGTCCGCCCCGCCTATTCAGACGCCGATGTCGCGGCGCGCGACTGGCTGGCCGGGCGCATGCGCGACGCCGGCCTGACTGTGCAGATGGATGGTATGGGCAACCTGTTTGGGCTGGCCGACGCACCGTCGTTGCTGATGGGGTCGCATTCGGACAGCCAGCCGGAAGGCGGGTGGCTGGATGGTGCGCTGGGCGTGATCGCGGCGCTTGAGATCGCGCGCGCCAGCCGCGAGGCCGGTGGGCCGCCGGTCTCTGTTGTTTCGTTTCAGGATGAAGAGGGCCGCTTTGGCGTGACCACCGGCAGTGCGGTTTGGTCCGGGCACCTGGGCCAGAACGAAGCGGATGTGCTGACCGATCATGCGGGCGTGGCGCTGGGCGACGCGCGCAAGGCGCTGGGCGACCGTGTCACCGGCCCCGTCGATCCGTCGCAGTTCACCGGCTTTATCGAGATGCACATCGAACAGGGACCGACGCTGGACAAAAGCGGAGAGCAGATTGGCGTCGTGACCGATATCGTCGGTATTCGCGATATGAAGATCACATTCGACGGTCAGCAGAACCACGCGGGCACGACGCCGATGCATCTGCGGCGCGATGCGTTTCAGGCGGTCAGCGCCTTCAACACCGCCCTGAACGATCGGTTCCGCAACGTGGTCACGCCGCAAACGGTCTGGACGATTGGCCACGTGTCGCTGCACCCCAATGCATCCTCCATCGTTCCGGGGCGCGCGGTTTTCTCGATGCAGTGGCGCGACGGCGACAGCGATCGATTGCTGCGGATGGAGGGTATCATCCGCGATCTGGCGGCGCAGGTGGCGCAGGACAGGGGGCTGGGCCTGAGCTTTGGGCCGCTTCTGGGGCTGGAGCCGGTGGCCATGGACGGCCGCCTGCGCCGCGCGCTTGAACAGGGGGCCGAAGCGGTGGCGCCGGGCAACTGGCGGACGATGCCGTCGGGTGCGCTGCACGATGCGACGAACGTGTCGCGCCTCATGCCGGTGGCGATGCTCTTTGTGCCGTCCATCGACGGGATCAGCCACGCGTTCGAAGAGGACACCGCCGAAGACGATCTGATTGCCGGGGTGCAGGTTCTTGAACGGGCGGTTCAGGCGCTGACGTGATCGGCGCGGGCATAGCCCCGGCGCAAGGCCATTTGACGGTAGGTGTCGGCGGCGTGCGACGCCTCGCGCAGGTTGCCGTAGCAATTGAGCACCATGCGCGGCTTGCCGCCCTGAACGCCCCATTCGCGCAGCACCGAGACCTCTGAAAAGAGGTTCATCGCGATCTCGACCCGGTAGAACGACGGGGCGCGCGCGCGGCCAAGACGGTAAAGCAGACAGTCGAGCATGGCGCGAATCGTAGCGTCACCGCGGCGCCCCTTCAACGGGAATATGCCGGGTCGCCCGACCGTCGGCGCGATTGGTCCCCGGTCAGCTTGCCGCTTTCATGTCCTTGGGCCCGCCCGTCGCGGGATCCGTGCCGATATAGGGCAGGCCGGCCGATTTCCACGCGCCGAACCCGCCCTCCAGATGGGCCACGCGGTCCACCCCCGCGGCCAACATCATCTGCGCCACTTTCTTGGACCGGATGCCCGAGCCGCAATGCAGCACGATGCGTTGCCTTGACCCGGTCGGCAGATGGCCCGCGTCAAAGCTTTGCATCGGGGCCAGAAGCGCGCCGCGGATCCGCTCCAGCGCGAATTCCTGCGGGGTGCGCACGTCGATCAGGACGATCTCGTTGCGCGCCATCGCGGCGGACACCTCCTGCGGGGTCATGTTGTCGAGCGTGCCATTCTCAAGTGTCTCGGATTTCATCGTTCGGTCCTTTCAAAAACGGTTGAGTGGAATTTTCAGGTAGCTGTTGCCATCGTCTTCGGGGGCGGGCGCGCGTCCGGCGCGCAGGTTCATCTGCAGCGCGGCAAGCATCCGGTCGGGCAGCGACAGCGTCGCGTCGCGCGCATCGCGCAGGGCGATGAAGTCACCGCGCGTCGTACCGCCGCCGACATGGATGTTATGGGCCTTCTGCTGCGCGACCGTCGCCTCCCACGCCGGTGACTCGCGGGTCTTGGTGCCGTAGTCGTGCCCGATGAACAGCCGTGTGTCGCCCGGCAGGGCAAGGATATCGTGGATGGAGGAGTAAAGCGCGTCCGACGATCCGCCGGGGAAATCCGCGCGCGCGGTGCCCGCGTCGGGCTGCATCAGCGTGTCGTGGACAAAGGCGGCGTCGCCACCCACCACATAGCTGATGGAGGCCAGCGTATGCCCGGCGGACAGCAGAACGCGCACCGGCAGATCGCCGATGCGAAAGCTGTCGCACTCCGCAAACAGATGATCGTAGTCCGCCGTCACGTCGAAGGCGTCCGGCATGTTGTAGAACTTGCGCCAAAGCGCCGCAATGTCCGGCACCCGCGCGCCGATGGCGGTTTGCGCGCCGGTTTTTCCCTTCAGATAGCTGGCTGCGCTGATGTGATCGGCGTGGGGGTGGGTGTCGAGGATCCACTGCACCTCGAGGTCCTGCGCGTGCACCAGATCCAGCAGGGCGTCGGCATGGGTGGTCCGGGTGCGTGCCGCGGCGGGGTCGAAATCGAGGACCGGGTCGATCAGCGCGCATTTCGCCGTGGCCGGGTCTGCCGCGACATAGGCGATGCTGCCGGTCGTGGCGTCATACAATCCCGTGACGGCGGCCGACCCGATACCGGTCGAAGGGCTCGTTTTGTGCAACATGGGGCGTCTCCCGGATCCTGACATATTCAATGTAACGCATATAATACGTTCGAGAGGCCGGATGAGTTCCGCTCAAATCCACTCCACGTCGCCAAGAAAAATATACCCCGCGCCATAGATCGTCTTGATCAGGCGCGGGTTCTTGGGGTCTTCGCGCAGTTTGGTGCGCAAGCGCGAGATCCGCACGTCCATCGCCCGGTCAAAGCTTTCGCTGGCCGCACCGCCAAGGTGCTCTTGCATCTGTGCGCGACTGATCAGCCGCTTGGGGCTGTCGAGGAACAGGCGCAGCACTTCGCCCTCGGCGTGAGAGATCGGGGTTTCGGTGCCGGTGTCGTCCTGCAACGCATAGCGGTCGAAATGCGCGGTCCACCCGTTGAACCGCGCGGTCTGCCCCGCGTGCGCCGGCGGGTTGGAACTGCGCAGGCGGGCGCGGATGCGCGCGACGACCTCGGCGGGGTCGAAGGGTTTGATGATGTAGTCGTCGGCACCCAGTTCCAGCCCGGTCACCCTGTCCTGCACCTGTGCGCGGCCAGAGATGATGATGACGATCGCGCCCCGCTCCAACGCCAGCCGGTGAACCAGCGTCAGGCCGTCGGTATCGGGCAGCGACAGATCGACAAGACACACATCGGGCGTCTGCGTGGCCAGCGCCGCCTCGAAGCTGCGCGCGCGGCCAAAGCTCAAGGTGCGAAAGCCCGCGTCCTCCAGCGCGTCCGACAGCATCGTGCGGATCGCGGGTTCGTCGTCGAGGATCGTGACCAGGGGCGCCTTCATTGCGCGGCCCTGACGGCGAGCGGCGACAACAGCGCGGCAAGGTCGTCTGCGCCAAAGGGTTTTTGCAGCACGGGGGCCAGGGCCTGCGCGGCGCGGGTCATCTCGTGCGTGGGCGGCAGCGAGGTCATCAGCACGACGGGCACATCGCCCAGGGCCACGCGCCGCGCAAGGTCGAGGCCGGTCGCGTCGCCTTCCAGCATCACGTCGGACAGGATCAGGGTAATATCCGGCAGATCGGCGATCAGGGCCGTGGCCTCGTCGGCGCTGGTGGCTTCGATCACTGAATGGCCCAGCCCCGTCAGCATCCCGCGGTACATCTCGCGCAGGTCCGTGCGGTCTTCGACCAGAAGGACCAGCCCCGTGGGCGCAATGACGGCGGGCCGGTAGGGCAGGCGAAGCGATACATGCGCGCCGCCCGTGGCGCCGTTGGACAACCGCAGGTCCCCGCCGGCCAGCTTGGTCATGTCATAGACCGTGGGCAGGCCAAGGCCCGACCCCTCGGCCCCCTTGGTCGTGAAAAACGGATCCAGCGCGCGCTTCAGCGCCGTGGTGGAAAACCCCGGCCCGGTGTCGGTGACGTCAAACGCGATCCAGGTGCCGCCCACCGCATGCGCCCGCACCGTGATCGCGCCCCGAGCGCCGCAGGCGTCGCGCGCATTCAGGATGAGGTTCAGCAGGCTGTCCTGCACCAGGCCGGGATCGAGCAGCAACGGCACATCGGCGTCGGCCCCGTTCGCGACCGTCAGCGTCACGCCCGGAGGCAGGGTCGGGGCGGCCAGTGTTTCGAGGTCGGCCAGCAATATACCCAGGTCGGTGGCGCGCGGCCGCAGGGTGCGCCGTCCGGTCATGCCCGCGATGCTGCCCAGCAGTGCACCGCCCCGGCGCGCGGCGGCCAGCGTGCCGTCGATCAGCGCTGCGGCACCCTCCGGCAGGGGCCCAAGCTGGGCCAGTTTCGACTGCAACCCGAGGATGATGGTAAGAAGGTTCGAGAAATCATGCGCCAGACCGGAGGTCATCTGCGCCGCCAGATCGCGTTTTCGGGTCTGTTGCAGGGCGACGCGCGCCTGCATCTCTTCGGTGACGTCCATCGACAGGATATACACCCCGCCGCGCGTATCGGGCGTAAAGGCGACGCGGATGCGCCGGGCGCTGTCGTCATCGGTGAATTCGAACACCGACGAGTGCCCGGAATACGCCCGTGCAAGGTGCGGCGCGATCCGGTCATGCGCGGACGGCCCCAGCGCGTGCCGGATATGCATCCCCAGGATATTGGAAGGCCGGCCGGGGATCACCCCGCTCAGCCGCCGGTTGGAATAGGTGTAATGCCCGCCGGCCTCCACGTGGGCGATATGGGCTGGCATCATCTCGGTCACCAGCCGGGTGCGGGCCTCCATCTCGGTCAGTTCGCGCTTGGCTTCCTCGAGCGCCGCGTTCATCGCCGCCAGTTCGCGGTTGGTGGCCGACAATTCCTCGGCGTGGGCGACCAGTTGCTCCGACAGCGCGTCGGATCGCGCGCGCAGCAGCGCCTCGTGCTGCTTGGTGCGGGTGATGTCGGTATAGACGGTGACCCATCCGCCCTGCGGCAGCGGCGATCCTTCGACGGAAATGGTGCGCCCGTTGGCGCGCGTACGCTCCATGTAATGCGCGCGAAAGGCGCGGGCCTGTTCGACGCGTTCGCCGACAAACGCGTCGACGTCGTCGACGGGGCCGTATTCGCCGCTTTGCGCGAGATAGCGGATCGTATCCTCGAAGGTGGCGCCGGGTGTGACCAGCGCGTCGGGCAGTCTGAACATCTGCTGAAAGGGCGCATTGCAGACCGCCAGCCGCAGATCGCTGTCGTAGATCGACAACGCCTGAGCGATGAGGTTCAGCCCGGCAGCGGTCAGCGCCTGTGTCTGCATCGGTGTGCTGGGCATTGCCGTCCTCCCTCGTGGATCACCGGTATCATCAAGCGGGGCCGCCCGCCAAGGGGCAAGCCGCGGCCGGTGATGCGCACCGGGTCGATGTTACAATTCGTAAGGATTGAGAAAACATCACGAAAAAGTTGACCCCGAGGGTGAAACGAACTTTGCTATAACCACGGAGAGTCGCAAAAAGCGACCTGCTTGCCACGAGGAGGTGGCGAGGTCTGGGAGGACACCAATTGACCAAGGGCCACGAGCGCGCCGACGGACCGCAGTCCGTGCCGGCGCTGTTGCATCGTAACGCAGTCAAGTTCGCGAACGCACCGGCGTATCGCGAAAAGGAATTCGGGATCTGGCAAAGCTGGACCTGGGCGCAGACACTGGAGGAGGTGGAGGCGCTTGCGCTCGGCCTTCTGGACATGGGCGCCAAGGAAGGCGATTTCATCGCCGTGATCGGGCGCAACCGGCCCAAGCTTTATTGGGCGATGGTCGCCGCCGAAATGGTCGGCGCCATACCCGTCCCGCTTTACCAGGACGCCAATGCCGAAGAGATGGCGTATGTTCTGGGTCACTGCGGGGCGCGCTTTGTGATCGTGGGGGATCAGGAGCAGGTCGACAAGGTCATCGAGGTGCAGGACGGGCTGCCGAATTTCGAGCAGATCATCTATCTCGACCCAAGGGGCCTGCGGAAATACGACCACTCCAAGCTGCATGAATATGACCATGTCCAGGCCGCCGGTCGCGCCAAGCGCGACGAATTGCTGCCGGAGCTGACCGCGCGTCAGGACAAGCTGGATTACGACAGCATCTGCGTGATGCTGTACACCTCCGGCACCACGGGCAAGCCCAAGGGCGTGGTCCTGAGCAACCGCAACGTGATCGAGACCTCAAAATCATCGTCGCAGTTCGACGATCTGCGCCAGACCGACGACATTCTGGCCTACCTGCCGATGGCATGGGTGGGCGATTTCATCTTTTCGGTGGGTCAGGCGATGTGGACCGGGTTCTGCACCAACTGCCCCGAAAGCGCCGATACGATGCAGACCGACCTGCGCGAGATCGGGCCGACCTATTATTTCGCGCCGCCGCGCGTGTTCGAGACGCAGCTGACCAACGTGATGATCCGCATGGAGGATGCGAGCCCCTTCAAGAAGCGGCTGTTCGACTATTTCATGGCCCACGCGCGCAAGGTGGGGCCGGATATCCTTGACGGCAAACCTGTCGGGCAATGGGACCGGATCAAGTACAAGCTGGGCGAATTGATGATCTATGGCCCGCTGAAGAATACGCTCGGCCTGAGCCGGGTACGCGTCGGGTACACCGCCGGCGAGGCGATCGGGCCGGAGATTTTCGATTTCTATCGCAGCCTCGGGATCAACCTCAAACAGCTCTACGGCCAGACCGAAGCGACGGTGTTCATCACCGCGCAGCCCGATGGCGAAGTGCGCAGCGACACCGTGGGCGTGACCTGCCCCGGTGTGGAGCTGAGGATCGCCGAGAACGGCGAGGTGTTCTACCGCAGCCCCGGCGTGTTCGTCGAATATTACAAGAACGCGGAATCGACCGCGGACACCAAGGACGCGGAAGGCTGGGTCGCCACGGGCGATGCCGGTTTCATCGAGGAAGGCACCGGCCACCTGCGCATCATCGACCGCGCCAAGGACGTGGGCCAGATGGCGGACGGGTCGCTGTTTGCGCCGAAATACGTGGAAAACAAGCTGAAGTTCTTTCCCAACATCCTTGAGGCCGTGGTGTTCGGCAACAAGCGCGATGAATGCACCGCATTCATCAACATCGACCTGACAGCGGTCGGCAACTGGGCCGAGCGCAACAACATCGGTTACGCCTCCTACCAGGAACTGGCCCGCCACCCGCAGGTGATGGACACGATCCAGAGCCATGTCGAAGAGGTCAACAAGTCGGTGGCCGAAGACGAGATGCTGTCGGGCTGCCAGGTGCATCGGTTTGTCGTGCTGCACAAGGAGCTTGATGCCGACGACGGCGAACTGACCCGGACCCGCAAGGTGCGCCGCCGCATCATCGAGGAGAAATACGACGATATCATCGCCGCGCTGTACGACGGGTCCAAATCCGTCAGCACGGTGACGGAAGTCACCTATGAGGACGGCCGCAAGGGCAGCATCAAGGCGACGCTGGAAATCCGCGAGGCCAAGACCTGGCCCACCGCACAGAAGATCGCGGCGCAATGATGGGCCGGGACACGAAAAGATTTAATGCCTCCGGCGGCGGTATTTTGACCATTTGGAAGGGCTGGGCATCGTGAAGGACGTGAACGAAGGCTACACCACCGAGGATGGCCGCAAGATCGGCGGCACGGTGATGGAGATGAAGAACATCACGCTGCGCTTTGGCGGCGTCGAGGCGATCAAGGACATCTCGTTCGACATCCACGAGGGCGAGATCCGCGCCATCATCGGGCCGAACGGGGCCGGCAAGTCGTCGATGCTGAACGTGATTTCGGGCTTCTACGTCCCGCAGGAGGGCGAGGTCTGGTACAAGGGCGCGCCGCGTCCGCAGATGAAACCGTTCGAGGTGGCGCAGCAGGGTATCGCGCGCACGTTCCAGAACATCGCGCTTTTCGAGGGCATGAGCGTTCTGGACAACGTGATGACCGGCCGTCTGACCCATATGAAGACCGGGCTTTGGGCGCAGTCGATCTGGAAGGGCAAGGCCGAGCGCGAAGAGATCGAGAACCGCGAAGTCGCCGAAAAGATCATCGATTTCCTTGAAATCCAGGCCATTCGCAAGACGCCCGTGTCGCGGCTGTCCTACGGGTTGAAAAAGCGCGTCGAACTGGCGCGCGCGCTGGCGGCCGAGCCGGCGATCCTGCTGCTGGACGAACCGATGGCGGGCATGAACGTCGAGGAGAAAGAGGACATGAGCCGCTTTATCCTGGATGTGAACGATGAATTCGGCACGACGATCGCGCTGATCGAGCATGATATGGGCGTGGTCATGGATCTGAGCGACCGGGTGGTCGTGATGGATTACGGCAAGAAGATCGGCGATGGCACACCGCATGAGGTGCGCAACAACCAGGACGTGATCGACGCTTACCTGGGGGTGGCCCATGACTGATGCGCGCGGCAAGGGTCTTTTGAATTTCGGAGGGTGCGATGCCTGATCAGTTTCTTTTCGCCATCGAGGTGATTCTCAACGGCCTGATGGCGGGCGTTCTCTATGCTCTCGTGGCGCTCGGTTTTGTGCTGATCTACAAGGCATCGGGGATTTTCAACTATGCCCAGGGGGTCATGGCGCTGTTCGCGGCGCTGACGCTGGTGGGGATCATGGAAGGACAGGTGCCGTTTTCGCACCTGATCAACGCCACCTTCGGCACGGATGTGCACCACTTCGGCTGGCACGTGCCGGCGCTGCTGGCGATCTTCCTCACGATGCTGGTGATGATCGCGCTGGCCTGGTGCGTGCAGCGGTTCGTGTTCCGCTTTCTGGTGGGGCAGGAACCGATCATCCTGTTCATGGCGACCATCGGCCTGGCCTATTTCCTCGAGGGGGTCGGCGACCTGATGTGGGGGTCGGACATCAAGACACTGGACGTGGGCCTGCCGCAGGGGGGATCCTTCTGGATCGAGGAGATGACGGTGGGCCTTGGTGGCGATGGCTTCTATGGCTTTTTCATCGACAAGCTCGACATCATCGCCACGGTGATCGCGGTGCTGCTGGTGGCGGGGCTGGTGGCCTTTGCGCAATACACCAAGCAGGGCCGCGCCATGCGGGCCGTGGCCGACGACCACCAGGCCGCGCTGTCGGTGGGGGTGTCGCTCAACTTCATCTGGATCCTGGTGTGGTCGCTGGCGGGGTTTGTCGCGCTGGTGGCGGGCATCATGTGGGGCGCCAAATCGGGTGTGCAGTTCTCGCTGTCGCTGATTGCGCTCAAGGCGCTGCCGGTGCTGATGCTGGGCGGGTTCACCTCGATCCCCGGCGCCATCGTCGGCGGGCTGATCATTGGGGTGGGGGAAAAGCTGTTCGAATTCCTGATCGGCGCGCCGTTCCTTGGCGGGGCCACCGAAAACTGGTTCGCCTATATGCTGGCGCTGCTGTTCCTCGTCTTCCGGCCGCAGGGCCTGTTTGGCGAAAAAATCATCGAGAGGGTCTGATCCATGTTCTACCGTGAAGCCGGTGATTTCAGCACCACCTACCAACAAGACAACCAGACCTTTCCGATCAAGTTCGACCGGTATCGCTATTACGTGGTGCTGTTCATCGCGATCTTCGTGGTGCCTTTCCTGATCAACGACTACTGGGTCAATTCGATCTTCATGCCGTTCCTGATCTATGCCATCGCGGCGATCGGGCTGAATATCCTCGTGGGGTATTGCGGTCAGGTCAGCCTTGGCACCGGCGGATTCATGGCGGTGGGGGCCTATGCCTGCTACAAGCTGATGACCGCCATGCCTGAGGTCAGCATGTTCATTCACGTTCTGCTGGCCGGCGTCATCACCGCTGCCGTGGGCGTACTGTTCGGCCTGCCTTCGCTGCGGATCAAGGGGTTCTACCTGGCCGTGGCCACGCTGGCGGCGCAATTCTTCCTGGTGTGGCTGTTCAACCGGGTGCCGTGGTTTTACAACTACTCCGCCTCGGGCCAGATCAGCGCGCCGGAGCGCGACGTGTTGGGCGTCTTTATCACCGGGCCGAATACGCAGGCCTGGGCCACCTATCTGTTCTGTCTCGTCTTCGTCATCTTTTCGGCCTATGTTGCGCGCAACCTGACGCGCGGGTCGGTGGGGCGGCAGTGGATGGCCATCCGCGACATGGACATCGCGGCCGAGATCATCGGGGTAAACCCCCTGCGCGCCAAGCTCACGGCCTTTGCCGTCAGCTCGTTCTTCGTGGGCATATCGGGGGCGCTGTTCTTTTCGGTGTATCTGGGCGCTGTCGAGGTGGGCGAGGTGTTCGGCATCTCCAAATCGTTCCTCGTTCTGTTCATGATCATCATCGGCGGGCTTGGCAGCATCTTTGGCTGCTTTGCGGGGGCGGCGTTCTTGGTGCTGCTGCCCGTGGCGCTCAAGATCGTGGGCGTCGATTGGCTTGGCTGGCCCACCGACATCGTCGCGCATTTGCAGCTTGTCATTGTCGGCGCTTTGATCATCGTGTTCCTGATCGCAGAACCGCACGGCCTTGCGCAGCTTTGGCGCGTGGCCAAGGAGAAACTGAGATTGTGGCCCTTCCCGCACTAGGGCGGGGTCATTGGCGGGTCGCACCCGCCGCACGGCACGACCGGGACAACCCGGCACAATCGGATATATCCAAGGGAGGACTTCACCGATGAAATTGAAACTGACCACACTGGCGCTGACTGCGCTGATGGCGGCAAGCCCCGCAGTGGCGGAGCTTGTGTTCCCGTCGCTCAGCTACCGCACCGGGCCTTATGCCGCCAACGGCATTCCCTTTGCGGATGGCTACGCCGACTATTTCACGCTGCTCAATGAACGCGATGGCGGCATCGGCGGCGAGCCCGTGCGCATGGTCGAGTGCGAAACCGGCTACAACACCGAAAAAGGCGTTGAATGCTATGAAAGCACCAAGGCGGAAGGCAGCCTTGTCTATCAACCGCTCAGCACCGGCATCACCTACCAGCTGATCCCCAAGGCGACGGCGGACGGCATCCCCGTGCACTCGATGGGCTATGGCCGGACTTCGGCCAAGGACGGCACGGTGTTCAAGAACATCTTCAACTATCCCGCGAACTACTGGGATGGCGCATCGATCGCCGTGACGCATCTGGCCGACCTCAACGGCGGCGATCTGTCAGGCAAGAAGATCGCGCTGGTCTACCACAACTCCGCCTATGGCAAGGAGCCGATCCGCACGCTCGAAGAGCTGGCGAAAAAGCATGGCTACGAACTGACGTTGCTGCCCGTCGACCACCCCGGTCAGGAGCAGAAATCCCAGTGGCTGCAAATCCGCCGTGAGCGTCCCGACTATGTTCTGATGTGGGGCTGGGGCGTGATGAACCAGGTCGCCGTGCAGGAAGCCGCGAACATCCGTTTCCCGATGGAGAACTTTATCGGAATCTGGTGGTCCGGATCCGAGAATGACGTGCGTCCTGCGGGTGCCGCTGCCAACGGATACAAGGCGCTGACCTTCCACAATGTCGGCGATGATTTCCCGGTGTTCGACGATATCCAGAAATATGTCGTGGATGCGGGCAAGGCCGCGGGTGCGGGCGACCAGATTGGTACGGCGCTTTACAACCGTGGTCTTTATGCCGCAATGCTGGCCGCCGAAGCCGCCAAGACGGCGCAAGAGATCCACGGAACCAAGACGCTGACACCGGCACAGATGCGCGACGGCATGGAAGCGCTTGAGATCACCGAGGCGAAGATGGCCGCACTTGGCCTTCCCAACTTTGGCCCGGAATTCACGGTGTCTTGTGAAAACCACGGCGGCAACGGCTACGGCGCCGTGGCGCAGTGGGATGCGGCCGCCGATGAGTGGAGCCTGATCACGGACTACGTGCAGTCCGACCAGGAAGTGCTGGCGCCGCTGGTCGCGGAAGACAGCGCGGCCTTTGCAGCCGAGAACGGCATCGAACCGTCCTGCGGCTAACCCCGCCGGACCCTCCGGCCGCGCCATCGCGGTGCGGCCGGAGGACACACAGAATTCTCAACAAAGGGTCACACCCCCATGCTGGACGCCGCCAAAACCACCGACACGCAGGTCGAGACGCTGCTCGAGGTCAACAACATCGAGGTGATCTACAATTCGGTGATCCTCGTGCTGAAGGGCGTCAGCCTGAATGTGCCCAAGGGCGGTATCACGGCCCTTTTGGGCGGTAACGGCGCGGGCAAGACCACCACGCTCAAGGCGATTTCGGGCCTGCTCGCCTCCGAGCGGGGCGAGGTGACCAAGGGGTCGATCAAGTATCGCGGTCAGCCCATTCAGCACACCGACCCGGCCGAGACGGTCAGGAAGGGCGTCGTTCAGGTGATGGAAGGGCGGCATTGCTTTGAGCACCTCACGATCGAGGAAAACCTGCTGACCGGGGCCTATACGCGCACCGATGGCAAAGCGGGCATCCAGAGAGACCTTGAAATGGTCTATGACTATTTCCCGCGCTTGCGCGAACGCCGCCGCAGCCAGGCCGGGTATACCTCGGGCGGAGAGCAGCAGATGTGCGCCGTGGGCCGCGCGCTGATGAGCCGCCCCGAGACGATCCTGTTGGACGAGCCGTCGATGGGCCTCGCGCCGCAACTGGTCGAGCAGATCTTCGAGATCGTCAAGACGATCAACGAGAAAGAAGGCGTGACCTTCCTTTTGGCCGAACAGAACACCAACGTGGCCCTGCGCTTTGCGCATTACGGCTATATCCTGGAATCCGGGCGCGTCGTGATGGATGGCCCCGCCAAGGACCTGCGCGAAAACCAGGACGTCAAGGAATTCTACCTTGGTGTGTCCGATGAGGGGCGCAAATCCTTCCGCGACGTGCGCAGCTATCGGCGCCGCAAGCGCTGGCTGAGCTGACCCGCCGCGCGGGGCATGACCCCCGCCTGACCCAATGACCCTGAAGGACGTGAGCGGGATGCAAAGCAAACCCTATTTCGACGAATTGGAAACCCGCAGCGCGGATGCCCGCGCCACGGACCTGGCCCGCGCGTTGCCGCAACAGATCGCCCGCGCGCAGGGCGTTCCGGGCTATGCCGGAGCACTGGACGGCTTGGACGCGACCACGGTCACGGATGCGGCGGCACTGGCCGCGCTGCCGGTACTGCGCAAGTCCGAACTTGGTGCGGCACAGGCCGCCGCCAGCCCCTTTGGCGGGTTCACGACCAAACCGCCGCAGGACTTCAGCCACATCTTCCAATCACCGGGTCCGATCTATGAGCCGTCCAGCACCGATCACGACTGGTGGCGCATGGGGCGTTTTCTGCACGCCCTTGGGATCGGTGCGGGTGATATCGTGCATAACTGCTTTGGCTATCACCTGACCCCCGCGGGCATGATCTTTGAATCCGGCGCAAGGGCCGTGGGCGCCGCCGTGCTGCCCGCCGGAACCGGGCAGACCGAATTGCAGGTCACCGCGGCGCGCGACATCGGCACGACGGCCTATGCGGGCACGCCCGATTACCTCAAGGTGATCCTTGACCGTGCCGAGGAGATGGGCGTCTTGCTGAAGATCACCCGGGCAGCGGTTGGCGGCGGCGCGCTGTTCCCGTCGCTGCGCGCGGAATACGCGGATCGCGGCATCACCTGCCTGCAATCCTATGCCACCGCCGATCTGGGCAATATCGCCTACGAATCACCCGCGATGGAAGGGATGATCGTGGACGAGCATGTGATCGTCGAGATCGTCACCCCCGGCACCGGTGATCCGGTCAAGCCCGGCGAGGTGGGCGAGGTCGTGGTGACCACCCTCAATCCCGACTATCCGCTGATCCGCTTTGCCACCGGCGATCTGAGCGCGGTGCTGCCGGGCATCAGCCCCTGTGGCCGCACGAACATGCGCATCAAGGGCTGGATGGGCCGTGCCGACCAGACGACCAAGATCAAGGGCATGTTCGTGCGCCCCGAACAGGTGGCCGCCCTTGTCGCGCGCCATCCGGAGGTGACGCGCGCAAGGGTCATCGCCACGCGCAAGGGCGAACAGGACGCCATGACGGTCCGGATCGAAAGCACGGGCGGTGACACGCAAAGCTATGCCGACAGCGTCGCGGCCACGCTCAAGCTCAGGGGCGCGGTCGAGGTGGTCGCGCCGGGCAGCCTGCCCAACGACGGCTTGGTGATCGAGGATCAGCGCAGCTACGACTGATCGACGCCGGCCTCTGGACTGCGGCGCTATGACCGGGCAAGCAGGGGCTGGCAATTCTGACTAAAACAGTCGAAAACGGGCGCATGGCGCAGCAGTCCTCCCTTCCCAACACGCCGCGGGTGATCCGTGGCAAGGCCCCGCGCGACGGTCAGCGCGGGCTGGCGGCGGTTGCGGTGCTGGTGGCGGCGGTCTGCGCGCTGCCGATGCTGGCGGTGGCGCTGGCGGCGCTCAGCGGCGGAACCGATACCGTGGCCCACCTGATGCGCACCGTGTTGCCGGGCTATGCGGGGACCACGCTCTTGCTGGTCGCGCTGGTGTCGCTGGGCACCTTTGCGGTGGGCGTCGGGGCGGCATGGCTGGTCACGATGACCCGCTTTCCCGCCGTGCGGCTGTTCGAGGTCGCGCTGGTCCTGCCGCTCGCCTTTCCGGCCTATGTGCTGGCCTATGCCTATACCCATGTTCTGGATCATCCCGGCATCGTGCAATCGACGTTGCGGGCGGTGATGGGGTGGGGCCCGCGCGATTACTGGTTTCCCGAAATCCGGTCTGTCGGGGGCGCCGCGGTGATGCTTGTGCTGGTGCTCTATCCTTATGTCTATCTTCTGGCCCGCGCCGCCTTCCTGCAACAAAGCGCCACGACTTTTCTGGCCGCCCGCGCCCTTGGCAGCAGCGCATGGGCCGCGTTTTTCAAGGTCAGCTTGCCGCTGGCGCGCCCGGCGATCGCCGGTGGCGTGCTGCTGGCGGTGATGGAAACGATCGCCGATTTCGGGACGGTCGCCTATTTCGGTGTGCAGACATTCGCCACCGGGATCTACACAAGCTGGTTTTCACTGGCCGACCGGGCCGGGGCCGCGCAACTGGCGCTGTGCCTGCTGAGCTTTGCGCTGTTGCTTGCCATGCTGGAACGGGCGCAACGCGGACGTGCGAAATACCACGATCCGTCGCGCCGCCAGCAGACGATGGAGCCCGCGGCGCTGCGGGGGCCGGCGGCGGCGGCGGCGGTGCTGCTATGCTCTGTTCCGGTCGTGCTTGGCGCTCTCTTGCCCATCGTCATCCTTTTGAACATGGGGCTCGGTTCTGAACAGAACCTGCTTAGCCCGCGCTACATGGGCTTTATCCGCAATTCGTTGACGCTGGCGGCCGTCGCGGCGGTGCTGACCGTCCTGGCGGCGATCAGCGTCGGCTTTTTCCAACGGCTTCGACCGGGGCGGCTGTCCAACGGCGCGGCCTATGTGGCGCGGCTGGGCTATGCGGTGCCGGGCGGCGTGATCGCGGTGGGCTTGCTGGTGCCCTTTGCGGGCTTTGACAACGCGCTGGATGCCTGGATGCGCGCCACGTTCGATATCTCGACCGGGCTGCTGGTGACCGGGTCGATCTGGTTGCTGGTGGTGGCCTATCTGGTGCGGTTTCTGGCCGCCGCGCTTGGCGCCTACGAGGGCGGACAGGCGATGGTCGCCGCGAACATGGATGCCGCCGCACGGTCGCTGGGCCAGACCCCCACCGGCACGCTGCGCCGCGTGCATCTGCCCATTCTTGCGCCCAGCCTGCTGACCGCGCTGCTTATCGTGTTTGTCGACGTGATGAAGGAATTGCCCGCGACGCTGATCATGCGGCCCTTCAACTACGACACGCTCGCGGTTCAGGCCTATCGGTTGGCGTCGGACGAACGGCTGGACGGCGCCGCGGTGCCCAGCCTCGTGATCGTCGCGATGGGGCTGCTGCCGGTGATCCTGATCTGCAGGCAGGTCGGCCGCCAGCGCTAACCCTTCAGATGCCGGTCGAAAAAGGCCAACGTCCGTTCCCACGCAAGTTCAGCCGCATCCGCGTCGTAGCGGGGGGTGGTATCGTTGTGAAAACCGTGGTTCACGCCCTCGTAGATATGCGCGGTATAGTCGACACCGGCGTCTTTCAGGGCGGCCTCGAAGGCGGGCCACCCCGCGTTGATCCGCTCGTCGAGTTCGGCATAGTGCAACAACAGTGGCGCCTTTATGTTGGGCACGTCGGCGGCATCGGGCTGGCGGCCGTAAAACGGGACGGAGGCCGCGAGATCGGCATAGGCCACCGCCAGCGCGTTGCACACGCCGCCGCCATAGCAAAAGCCCACCGCGCCGACCTTGCCCGTCGATCCGTCGTGGTCGCGCAAGACCTCATAGGCAGCAAAGAAATCCGCCATCAGTTTGGCGCCATCCAGCGTGCGCTGCATCTCGCGGCCTTCCTCATCGGTGCCGGGATACCCGCCCAGCGGAGAGAGGCCATCGGGCCCAAGCGCAAGGTATCCCGCCTTGGCGCAGCGGCGCACGACGTCCTGGATGTAGGGGTTCAGACCCCGGTTTTCATGCACCACCAAAACAGCCGGAAGCGGGCCGGCCACACCGGCGGGGCGCGCCATCAGGGCCGAAATCTCACCGTGACCCTCGGGGCTTTGGTACGTGATCGTCTCGGTCTCGATGGAGGGATCATCGGGGGGCACCTGCTGGGCCAGTGCATAGTTCGGCTGCAACTGTTCGAGCAGCATGGCGGCGGTCACGCCAGCGGTGGCATAGTGACTGGCACGGGACAGGAATTCGCGCTTGGTGATCGCGCCATGCACGTATCCGTCAAAAATCTCCAGCAGCCGGGGGTCGAAATCGGCGGCGGTCCTGCGGGGGCCTTGGGTCATGCTGACCTCCTGTGATGACTCGTTTGCAATTCCCAAAAGAATAGGCCGCAACGATGCCAGATCGTTACGGCCTTTTTTTCACATTGGGGTGATCTGCCCCCGGCGCGGGATTACTCCCAGCCCGCCTCGTCAAAGATGCGTTGTGCGGTGGGAATGTTTGCGGCCACCTCCGACAGGTCCACATCGTCGGGCTTGAAGAAGCCAAGTTCGGCCACCGAGGGCGACAGCGCGACACCCGGCACGGCGGGGTATTCGTCGTTTCCGGCCGAGAAGTATTTCTGCGCCTGGTCGGAGGCGAGGTATTCAAGGAACTTCACCGCGTTGTCGCGATTGGGCGCATGGGCGGCCACGCCGCCACCGGACAGGTTCATGTGCGCACCCGTGCCGCCCTGGTCGGGAAACACCCAGCCGATGTCACCGATGGAGGCGCTGACGCCGTCCACATCCGTGCGGATGGCGCGGGCAAAGTAATAGGTGTTCGAGACCGAGATATCGCATTCGCCCGATACCAGCCCGCGCAGCTGGTCGGTGTCGCCGCCCTGCGGCGCGCGCGCCATGTTTGCCACGACGCCCTTGGCCCAGTCCCGCGCGGCCTCTTCGCCGTGGTGGGTGACCATCGCGGCCAGCAGCGTCTGGTTGTATTCATTCGACGACGACCGGATGCAGATCAGCCCCTTGTAGGCGGGATCGGCCAGATCGAGGTAGTTTTGCGGCGGATTGTCCACGCGCGCGGGATTGTAGAAGATGATGCGTGCGCGCTGCGACAGGCCGAACCACTGGTTGTCGCTGTCTTGCAGGTAACCGGGCACGCGGCGTTCCAGCACGTCGCTGTCCACGGTTTGCAGCAGGCCCAGATCCTTGGCCCGCGCCAGCCGCGATGTATCGACGGTCAGCAACACGTCCGCCGGGCTGTTGGCGCCCTCGGCCTGCATCCGGGCCAAAAGCTCGTCCGCCTTTCCTTCGATGCGGTTGATGGTGATGCCGGTGGCATCGGTGAAGTCCGAATAAAGCCGCTCGTCGGTGTCATAGTGGCGCGACGAGTAGAGGTTCACCTCGCCATCGGCCAGGGCGGGCATGGCGACGGCCACGAGGGCCAGCGTCGCGACGGAAGATTTGATAAGGGTCATGAGTGGGTCCGTTTTGTGACTTCAGGAGCGGGCAAATACCCGACTAAAACCATAAGAAACAGATTCTCATGCCTCGTGCAAGCTATCTTGAGTAATTTACTCGGAAAACGGCCCCCGCAGCGTCTGGCACGTCGCGGGGGCCGAGCTGATCAGGCCGGATCGCCGATCTTGTCCTGTGTCTTGGTCTCGAAATCGCTGGCATCATGGCGCTGGTGAAGCTGCGTTTCCGGCTCGCCGAATGTGCGGTTGACCATACGGCCGCGCTGCACCGCCGGGCGGGCATCGATCGCCTTGGCCCAACGCATGACGTTCTCGTAGCTTTCCACGTCGAGAAACTCTGCCGCGCTGTACAGACGGCCCAGAACAAGCTGGCCGTACCACGACCAGATTGCCATGTCTGCGATGGTGTATTCGTCGCCGGCGATGAACTCGTGCTCGGCCAACTGCCGGTCAAGCACGTCAAGCTGCCGCTTGGTTTCCATCGTGAAGCGGTTGATGGGGTATTCGAACTTTTCAGGCGCATAGGCATAGAAATGGCCAAAGCCGCCGCCAAGATAGGGTGCGCTGCCCATCTGCCAGAACAGCCAGGACAAGGTTTCGGTGCGCTTTGCCGTATCGGTCGGCAGGAATTTCCCGAATCGTTCGGCAAGGTGCAGAAGAATCGCACCTGATTCGAACACGCGCTGCGGCGTGTCGCCGCTGTGATCCATCAACGCGGGAATTTTCGAGTTTGGATTGACCGCGACAAAACCGCTGCCAAATTGATCGCCGTCGCCGATGTTGATCAGCCAGGCGTCATATTCCGCCTCCTTGATGCCAAGCTCCAGCAGCTCTTCAAACATCACGGTGACCTTGACGCCGTTCGGCGTGGCCAGTGAATAAAGCTGAAACGGATGCTTGCCGACCTGAAGATCCTTGTCATGGGTCGGGCCGGCGATGGGGCGGTTGATATTGGCGAACTTGCCGCCGCTTTCCGCATCCCAGGTCCAGACGTCGGGGGGCGTGTATTCAGTCATGTGGCATTGCCTTTCGCGATTGCGCGCCGCCGCGTGCGGCGCATTGATCCCACACCTAAGCCATGGCCTGCGGCAAACAAGCCCGCGCGGGGCACCTGTGCAAATTCGAAGGGCTGCGCAAACGAAAAAGGCCGCCCCGAAAACGGAGCGGCCTCGATCTAGACGAATGCGGCGGGTTCAGCCCTGGCGGGCTTTGAACCGGGGCTGCGTTTTGTTGATCACGTAAACGCGGCCTTTGCGACGCACAATGCGGCAGTCACGATGCCGACTCTTGAGCGAGCGGAGCGAATTGCGAACCTTCATGGTCGTTCTCCTTGTATCTTCTTCTCATCGGCGCGCGGACCAGCGCCTGGGTTGCGGGTGGCCTGACGGAGGATCCGACCAGACCAGTGAATAGGTGGTGGGCGATACTGGGATCGAACCAGTGACCCCTTCGATGTCAACGAAGTGCTCTACCGCTGAGCTAATCACCCACTATGGCCGACGTGGTATTCAGTGCCCCAAACAAAAACGGGGCGCGAAATCTCCGCGCCGGTGTGGGGTCTATAAAAGGAGTCGCAGGGGGGATCAAGGGCTTTTGGCTTTGTCATTTCATGCGCTATGTATGATGCACAAAGGACAACAAATGCCCAAGACCGCCTATCACGTCCTGCACCCCGACCGCCAGCGGTCCTGCGTGGTGTTCGCGTCGCCCCATTCCGGGCGCGACTACGGCTGGCGGTTCTTGCGGTCCAGCGTTCTGGATGAACATGCGATCCGCTCGTCAGAGGACGCGTTCGTCGACCAACTCTTTGATTGCGCGCCGAAATTCGGGGCGAGTTTTATCAAGGCGGGCGCGCCGCGCGCCTTTGTTGACATGAACCGCAGCGCTGACGAGCTAGACCCGGCGCTGATCGAGGGCGTGCGGCGTCAGGGGCACAACCCGCGCATCGCATCGGGCCTTGGGGTGATTCCACGTGTCGTGGCCAACGGGCGCGCGATCTACAGCGGCAAGATGACCCTGGAGGAGGCGACGCGGCGGATCGACACCTATTGGCGTCCCTACCACGAGATGTTGCAGCGCCTGTTGGATCAGGCCCGTCAACGCCACGGCCAGGCGGTGCTGATCGACTGCCATTCGATGCCGCACGAGGCGATGGACGGTGTTGTCCGCTCGGGCATGACGCGCCCCGATGTCGTGCTTGGCGACCGCTTTGGCGCGGCCGCCAGCGGCGAAGTGATGGACCGGGTCGAGGCGGCCTTTGCCGCCGCGGGGTTCGTCGTCACGCGCAACGCGCCCTTCGCGGGGGCGTACATCACGCAGGCCTACGGACGCCCGTCGCGCGCGCAGCACGCGGTGCAGGTGGAAATCGACCGTTCGCTTTACATGAACGAGCGGTTGATCCGCCCCAACGGTGATTTCGACAGCGTCAAGGCCGCCCTGCGCACGGTCATTGCCGAAGTCGCACAGATCGGCCAGGGCCGCGTGCCGCTGGCCGCCGAATAACGGCTAGCGCAACGCACGCCCCTTCAGAATAGCATCCGGCCCAAAGCGTTCGCGGATCTTGTCGGTGGCGCGTTCGGCGGTGGCGCGGCGGGTCGCACCGGGGTCGAGCAGATCGCCCGACATGTCCGCCGCATCGGCCGTGCACAGATCCGACAACCCACAGCCCAGCAGCCGGTAAGGCCCCTGTTCGCCCACCTGATCGAACAGCCCGCGGGCGGTGCGGTACACCGTGTCGGCCATCTGCGTCGCATCCCGAAGGCTGACCCGGCGCGACAGCAGCGAATGATCGGCGCGCTTGAGCTTGAGCGTCACGACGCGCCCCGCCAACCCCTTTGCCTTGGCTCTGTCAGAGACTTTTTCAGCCATGCGCCACAGATGCCCGTCCAGAATGTCGGCATCGGAGGTGTCGTCGTGAAAGGTCGTCTCGTTGCTGATGGATTTCATCGGCGCGTTGGCCGACACGCGCCGCCGGTCCTGGCCGCGGGCGAGATGCCAGAGCCGATCGCCCATCGATCCGAACCGCGCCACCAGATCGGTCCGGTCCCAGCGCAGCAGATCGGCAAAGGTGCGAATCCCCGCCTTGTCGAGCGAGGCCTGCGCGGCGGCCCCCACGCCCCAGATCATCCGCACGGGTTTGTCGCGCAGAAACGCGTCCGTTTCGGCCCGGCCAATCACCGAAAAGCCGCGCGGCTTGTCCAGATCCGACGCCACCTTGGCCAGGAACTTGTTGTGCGACAGCCCGATGGAGCCGGTCAGCCCGAGATCGTCGCGCATCCGTTTGACCATCCGCGCCAGCATCACGGCGGGCGGTGCGCCGTGCAGTCGCGCGGTGCCGGTCAGGTCCATGAACGCCTCGTCCAGCGACAGCGGCTCGATCGAGGGCGTCAAATCCTGCATCATCGCCTTGATGGCCCGCGATGCCGCGACATAGGCATCCATGCGCGGCTTGATGATGACCGCCTCAGGGCACAGCTTGAGCGCCTGAAACATCGGCATCGCGGACCGCACGCCCCGGATGCGCGCCACATAGCAGGCGGTGGACACGACACCGCGCCGCCCGCCGCCGATGATCACCGGTTTGCCTTCGAGGCTGGGATCGTCGCGTTTTTCCACCGAGGCATAGAAGGCATCGCAATCCATATGCGCGATCGACAGCGAAAAAAGCTCGGGGTGGGACGTGATCCGCGGGCTGCCGCAGGTCGGGCACCGACGGGCCGCATCAAAAGTGCTGGTGCAATCGCGACAAAGGGCGGGCATGGGCGTTCGGATCGGTTATAAGGCGAATATGTCCCGATATTACCTGACCGATCCGCAAATGAACATGCCGTTCGCAGGGGCCAAGCTGGCGCTTTACCTTGGGCGTCGGCTGGCCGTGATCCTGCGCGACGACCGGTCCGCTATACCCTTTCCCGACCATTGGGACCTGCCCGGTGGGGGCCGCGAACCGGGCGAATCCCCGCTCGCCTGTGCCTTGCGTGAAACGCGCGAGGAACTGGGGCTGACCGTGCCGCCAGCGGCGGTGCACTGGGGGCGACCGTTCCGCGAAGGGGGGCTGATCAAGTGGTTCTTTGTCGCGACCCTGGGCGCGCAGATGTCCCGCGATGTGGTGCTGGGCGACGAAGGCCAGACCTGGACCATGATGGAGGAGGCGGAATTTCTGGCCCATCCGCGCGCCGTGCCGCAGTTCAAGTCGCGGCTGGGCATCTTCGTGGCGGAGCGTGACACAACGAAAAGCCCCCCGCTACCTTAAGCGGGGGGAGGTAACGAACCTCAGGAAGATAAGGGTCGTTGGGGAGTATCACCTGACCTTAGGTTAGCATTGATGGGCAAAATGACATAGCGAGGTTTTACCGATGACACGTTGACCGTGCATTCTGTTGTCGAGAAGGCACATAATCTGGTCGAAACTGTGCAGATACACTCAAGCTGCGGTGGTCCGAGGCAGTGTATCCAGAACGGCGCGCGCCGCATCGGCAGGGTTCTCGGCCTGCCAGATCGGTCGGCCGATGACGATGTGGTCCGCCCCGTCGCGGATCGCCTTTGCGGGTGTCGCGACGCGTTTTTGATCGCCAAGCGCCGTGCCGTCGGGGCGCACGCCCGGCGTCACGATCAGGCGGCCCTCGGCCTGCGGCAGCGCCCGGATCATCGCCGCCTCTTGCGGCGACGCGATGACACCGTCCGCGCCTGCCTCGAAAGCGCGGGCCGCGCGGGTCGTCACCAGATCCGGAATATCGCCGGGCTGGATCATGCAGGCGTCAAGATCGGCTCGGTCGAGCGATGTCAGGATCGTCACCGCGAGGATTTTCATGTCGGAGCCCGCCGCGCCCTGTTTGGCCGCGTTCACCACATGCGGATCGCCGTGTACCGTCAGGAAATCAAGGTCGAACTGCGCCAGCCCACGCACCGCGGCTTCGATTGTCGCGCCGATATCGAACAGTTTCATGTCGAGGAAGATGCGTTTGCCATGCTCGTGCTTGAGTTCATTGGCAAGCGCGAGGCCACCGCCGGTCAGCATCCCAAGCCCGATCTTGTAAAAGCCGACACTTGCGCCCAGCTTTTCCGCGAGGTCCAGGCCCGCAACCGCATGGGGCACATCGAGGGCAACGATCAGGCGGTCGTCGGCAGAGGCGGAAAGCATTGCGATACTCCTTTTTCGCGTCGGTCGCGCCTGAGTACTGCATAGGGCGTGGAGCGTCTATCGGTGCATATCGCGGCCTGCGTGAAAAATTTGCAGGACTGGTGCGCTTTCGCTGCGGGCGCGGTCAGCGCGGCCCGCAAGCCTGATATGGGACAAAAAAACCGGATGCGCGGGGCGGCGGCATCCGGTGAAACTTGGGGCAGTCGCGATCGCGTCAGGTGACCACGCCACTGGGACAAGTGGCAGGGCGACGCCGTCGCTTGGGCGGCAGGGTCACGCCGCCCGGTCGTCGCGAAGGGTCGACAGCGATTTGATCCAGGTGCTGAGTGTCCGGGGCGCGCGACCGGCGCGCGGCGCTGGACGGTTCGGACTGATTACTGAAAACATGCCTGTCTCGGCCTTGTGGCGGCGCAGGGCCTGGCGTTTCAATCCTGCCGCGGCCTCCTCGAAGGGCAGGGCGATGGGCGCGTCGATGGAGCAGGCGTATTTGCGCGGCATATGTTCGCCGTAAACAGTGACCAGGGCCTCGAAGCTGCTGGTCGCCGCATTGTAGATGACGTCGGAAATCTTTACTTTGCTCGTCTGCATCTTGTTACCTCACAGGGTGTTGGCCCAACATTTCGCGCAGGGCGATCTTGACGTTCTGCAAAGTAAACGCGAGAGCGATAGAAAAGGTTTCCCAAAAGAAATAATTTTGTGGATAAGTTGGAAATATACTTTAGTAACAAATGCTTGCGGCTGGAAAAATTTGTGCGAAATCGCAGGCGGAGCGCGTGGTTTTCGAGACCCGACACCGAATTTGGCATGGACGCGTTGTCGTTCAGCCGATCACAACAGGCCGGCTTGACGCGCGGCCGGACCAAAAATGCTGGCTCGCGTGGTCTTGAACGGTTTTGATCCTGTCCCCAGATTATTCACGAGGCCTGAACCGCTGACGTGCCGCCAAGACGGGCGCAGCGATCAAGACAGGCGCTTTTTGAAAAGGAGAACACCATGGACTTGAGCAAGTTCACGGAACGGTCGCGCGGTTTCATTCAGGCCGCGCAGACGATTGCTACACGAGAGAGCCACCAGCGGCTGGCACCGGAGCACATTCTCAAGGCATTGATGGACGACGATCAGGGGCTTGCCAGCAACCTGATCACGGCTGCCGGCGGCGACGTTGGACGCGTCGTGCAGGCGATGGACGTGACGCTGGCCAAGATGCCAAAGGTGACGGGCGAAGCCGCGCAGGTCTATCTGGACAACAACACGCAAAAGGTTCTGGCCGAGGCGCAGGCACTGGCCAAGAAAGCGGGCGACAGTTTTGTCCCGGTCGAGCGTGTTCTGATGGCGCTTTGCATGGTGAAATCCGGGGCCAAGGACGCGCTGGACGCCGGCAAGGTCACGGCGCAGGGGCTCAACAAGGCGATCAACGATATTCGCAAGGGCCGCACCGCCGATACGGCCTCGGCCGAGGAAGGGTACGACGCGCTCAAGAAATACGCGATGGATCTGACCGAACGCGCCGAAGAGGGCAAGATCGACCCGATTATCGGCCGCGACGAGGAAATCCGCCGCGCCATGCAGGTGCTGAGCCGCCGGACCAAGAACAACCCCGTACTGATCGGGGAGCCGGGCGTGGGTAAAACGGCGATCGCCGAGGGTCTTGCGTTGCGCATCATCAATGGCGACGTGCCGGAAAGCCTGCGCAACAAGCGGTTGCTGGCGCTGGATATGGGTGCGTTGATCGCGGGTGCGAAATACCGCGGCGAATTCGAGGAACGCCTGAAGGCCGTGCTGACCGAGGTCACGCAGGCGGCCGGAGAGATCATTCTGTTTATTGATGAGATGCACACGCTGGTGGGCGCGGGCAAGGCTGATGGCGCGATGGATGCCGCCAACTTGATCAAGCCGGCGCTCGCGCGCGGCGAACTGCATTGCGTGGGCGCGACCACATTGGATGAATATCGCAAGCACGTGGAAAAGGACGCGGCCCTCGCGCGACGGTTCCAGCCCATCATGGTGCTTGAGCCGACGGTGGAAGACACGGTCTCGATCCTGCGCGGGATCAAGGAGAAATACGAACTGCACCACGGTGTGCGGATTTCCGACAGCGCGCTGGTCGCGGCGGCCACGCTTAGCCACCGCTACATCACGGACCGGTTCCTGCCCGACAAGGCGATCGACCTGATGGACGAAGCGGCCAGCCGTCTGCGCATGGAAGTCGACAGCAAGCCCGAGGAACTGGATGCGCTGGACCGGCAGATCCTGCAATTGCAGATCGAAGCCGAAGCACTGCGGGCCGAGGATGACGCGGCCAGCAAGGACCGGCTCGAGACGCTGGAAAAGGATCTGGCCGACCTGCAGGAACGCAGTTCGGAGATGACCGCGAAATGGCAGGCGGAGCGTGACAAGCTGGCCGGTGCGCGCGACATCAAGGAAAAGCTGGACCACGCCCGCGCCGAACTGGACATCGCCAAGCGCGAAGGCAACCTGGCCAAGGCAGGCGAGCTGTCCTACGGCGTGATCCCGCAGCTTGAAAAGCAGCTCGAAGCCGCCGAAGGCACTGACGAGGATGACGTCATGGTCGAGGAAGCCGTGCGCCCCGAGCAGATCGCCAGCGTGGTCGAGCGGTGGACGGGTATCCCCGCGGGCCGCATGTTGGAAGGTGAGCGGGACAAGCTGTTGCGCATGGAAGAAGGCTTGCACAAGCGGGTCATCGGCCAGGATACGGCCGTGCGCGCGGTGGCCAACGCGGTGCGCCGTGCGCGCGCTGGTCTGAGCGACGAAAACCGCCCGCTCGGGTCTTTCCTGTTTCTTGGGCCGACCGGTGTCGGCAAGACCGAGTTGACCAAGGCGCTGGCCGAATTTCTGTTCGACGACGACAACGCGATGGTGCGCATCGATATGTCGGAATTCATGGAAAAGCACAGCGTGGCCCGGCTGATCGGGGCACCTCCGGGGTATGTCGGCTATGACGAGGGCGGCGTCCTGACCGAAGCTGTCCGGCGCAGACCCTATCAGGTGATTCTGTTCGACGAGGTCGAAAAGGCACATCCGGATGTGTTCAACGTGCTGTTGCAGGTTCTGGACGATGGCGTTCTGACCGACGGTCAGGGCCACCGTGTGGATTTCAAGCAAACGCTGATCGTGCTGACCTCAAACCTCGGGGCGCAGGCACTGAGCCAGATGCCCGAAGGGGCCGACCCGGCACAGGCAAAGCGCGACGTGATGGATGCGGTCCGGGCGCATTTCCGACCGGAATTCCTGAACCGGCTGGACGAGATGGTCGTGTTCGACCGCCTGACCCGACAGGATATGACCGGCATCGTGACGATCCAGATGGATCGCCTGCTCAGGCGGCTGGCGTCGCGCAAGATCACGCTGGATCTGGACGATGACGCGCGCAAGTGGCTGGCCGACGAAGGGTATGACCCGGTGTTCGGGGCGCGACCGCTCAAGCGCGTGATCCAGCGCGCCTTGCAGGATCCGCTGGCCGAAATGCTGCTGGCCGGCGATATCCGCGATGGAGACAGGGTGCCGGTCACGGCAGGGGCGGATGGCTTGATCATCGGCGACCGGATCGCGGCCAGCAACCGGCCCAAACCCGATGACGCAGTGGTGCACTGACCTCTGCCGAGGTCGAGACGCGAAAAAAAAGGCCCGGCAGAGCGATCTGCCGGGCCTTTGATGTCAGTCAGGCACGGTGAAGGCTATGCGAAAATCGTATCGTCGACCTGAACGAAGTCGGTGTTGTCGATCGACGCAATGTCGGTGTTGAGCAGGATGACCATCTCGGTCGACGAGGCGCCCAGATGCACATCGGTACCCACCTGGCTGATCGTCATCTGCGAAATGTCGTCGTAGCCGAAAGCGGTCACGTCGAACTTGTCCACGCCATCCTCGAAATCGGTGATGGTGTCGATGCTCATCGCGCTGTCGAAGACGAACACGTCCGCCCCGTCACCGCCCGCGATGGTATCGCGCCCGTAGCCGCCGATCAGGATGTCATTGCCGCCGTCACCGATCAGGATGTCGTTGCCGGACCCGCCGAAAAGCTCGTCGTCGCCGTTGCCGCCATACAGCTTGTCGTTGCCGGTGTCGCCATACAACGCGTCCTGACCGTCGTTGCCGTAAACCCGGTCATTGGATCCGCCGCCCTTGACCGTGTCGTTGCCATTGCCGCCCGACATGACGTCGTTGCCACCCTGGCCAAACATCAGATCGTCGCCGTCCTGACCATAAAGCCGGTCCTTGCCGTCACCGCCATCGACCATATCGTTGCCCGCGCCGCCCAGCACCTTGTCGTCGCCCGCGCCACCAAAGGCATTGTCGTCGCCGCCGCGTGCGCTGATATAGTCGTTGCCGGCGCCGCCATCGATGTTTTCGGCATAGTCGGTTCCGTAAATCGTGTCATCCGAACCCGTGGCCGCGATCACGGGGGCATCGTCGAGGATGAAATCCCCCGCATCCATATCCGCCAGTGCGGTTCCGGTCAGTTCGAGGGTGTCGATCCCGCCCCAGGACAGCAGAACCCCACCGTCACCGGTTTCTGTCAGGGTCAATTGCGCGAAATCCCAAAAGCCGAGGCCGGACATGTCGATCCTGTCCGCGCCCTGCTCGAAGTCCAGGATCTGATCCTGGCCTGCATCGCTGGTGACGTAGTAGACGTCTTTGCCCGCGCCGCCGATCAGCACGTCGTTGTCCTTGTGGCCGACCAGCGTATCGTCGCCCGCGCCGCCGTCCAGCGTGTCGGCGCCCTTGTCGCCGCTCAGGTAATCGTCGCCGTCGCCGCCGTCGAGGATGTCGTCGTTGTTGTCGCCGGTCAGGTGGTCGTTGCCGATGCCGCCGACAAGCCAGTCGTTGCCGTTGCCGCCGGTCAGGGTGTCATTGCCCGCGTCGCCGAACAGGCGGTCGTTGCCGCACACGCCGTGAATCAGGTCGTTGCCGTCGCCACCGGTCACGACGTCGGAGCCGCCAAGCGCGACATAGACGTCATCGCCCGCCATCAGATCCACCCGGTCCGATGTCATGTTTCCGACAAGATCGTCATCGCCCAGCGATGGCGCGCCGGCCGCGGCCACTTCGATCAGGGTGACGGTGTAATCGGTCGAGGAGACGCCGCCGGCGAACGCCGCCGACAGATCGAAAGTCAGTACGCCCGTCGCCGAGGCGCGGAAGGAAAAGGTCATCGTGCCGGATGTGTCGTCCGCGGTGTGCGTCGCCAGGCTGATAAGGGTCCCGTCGGCATCTACCGCCTGCGCGAACAGATCCACGCCAGAGGCAAAGCCCGTCACGGTGAATGTATAGGTCTGTCCTTCGACCGCGTTGATCGAAAACCGATCGTTGGTATCGACGTCGTTGCCGCCGCGCGGACCCATGTTGCCCTGAAGCGTGTCGCCCACGAGCAGATCGAGAGCGCCCGGGTTCGTTCCATCCGGGCTGAAATAGTCCCATGTCGGAGTAGTTGAATTGGTGATCTCGTTATAACTTGTCATTTTCTGTCCCCAAAAAGGCTTATTTATGACCGTAAGTCGCCCTATTTCCGCCCTATTGTGAGCAGATAACACAGGGAAATCGCCGGACATTGGTTTCGGCGGATGGCAGCCCGCGCGTTACACCCCTTTTCCAAGGGCACTGCACCCATTGGTAGCATGTCCTGGTGGTATCTGTGCAAAGAAAAAGCGCCCGATGCACAGATTAATTGTGCATTTTCGGGCGCTTAGCCTGTTCATTGTCGCCGGGCGGGCGACAATGTCCGCCCGGCGACCGCTTTGATCAGAAATGTGCTTATTCGGGGATGATCACAGTGTCGATGACGTGAATCACGCCGTTCGATGCCTCGATGTCTGCGGTCGTGACCGTGGCGCCGTTCACCTTTACGCCATCACTGAGGTCAACCATCAAGTTTCCGCCTTGAACGGTTGCCGCTTCCATGCCGTCGGACAGGTCAGACGACATCACGGCGCCCGGTACGACATGGTAGGTCAGGATCGACACAAGCTGATCTTTGTTCTCAGGCTTGAGCAGATCTTCGACCGTGCCTTCGGGCAGGGCGGCAAAGGCCTCGTCCGTCGGTGCGAAGACGGTGAACGGGCCTTCGCCCTTCAGCGTGTCTACGAGGCCTGCGGCTTCGACAGCGGCCACCAGCGTGGTGAAATTGCCCGCGTCGATCGCGGTGTCCACGACATCCTTGGAGTGTGCGGCCGAAAATACCGCCGTGCCGGTCATTGCGGCGGCGGCAGAAAGTGCGAGTACGGTTCTACGAAGCATTGGAGTCTCCCATTCAGGTTTCGATGCAAATGCCCATGTGGCATTGACGGTAGAACGCGGTGAACGGCTGTTTGGATCACGGGGGGTTTCCGCCGATGCCGTTTGAAGTGGGCCAAAGCCGCGCTAAGCCGCGATACCGCGCAGTTTCCAGTCACAAATTTGTGAACCTGTGGTTGAATTTGGTGCCCGGAGATTGGCGGATTTTGCCCGAAACCGGCACAGGCAACATCAATCCGCCAGGCGCGCGCACGCTCTCGTCACAGCGCAGGTTACAGACCGCTATCCGAAAAGTGACGCAAAGTCGGTTGGTGGCGTCCGGCGCAGGCCCTACGTTTCCCATCAACACCGACGAAGTAACAGGAGTGCCCGATGGCCAACCGCTGGACCAATACACTGACCGCTGCCGATGCCACGCCCGAAGCCGCGTTTCTCAACCGACGCCAGATCATGGCGGGGCTGGCGGCAGGTGCGGGCCTTGCCGGGATCGGATCGCCCGCGCGGGCCCAGGAGGAGTTGGAGCCGAACCCGTGGGAGGACATCACCCAGTACAACAACTACTACGAGTTCGGCACAGGCAAGGACGACCCCGCGGCCTACGCCGACGCGCTGACGATATCGCCATGGTCCGTCCGGATCGATGGGCTGGTCGATAACCCCGGCGATTTCGGCTTTGACCAGATCCTCAGCAGCATGACGATAGAAGAGCGCATCTATCGGTTCCGCTGTGTCGAAGCCTGGTCAATGGTTGTCCCTTGGAACGGTTTCGAATTGGCCGACCTTCTGGCGATGGCGGGTGTGAAGCCCGAAGCGAAATACGTGGCCTTTGAAACGGTGCTGCGGCCCGATGAAATGCCCGGCGTCCGCTACCCCGTGCTGGACTGGCCCTATGTCGAAGGCCTGCGGCTGGACGAGGCGATGCATCCGCTGACGATCATGGCGACGGGCATCTACGGCAAGGATATCCCCAAGCAGAACGGTGCGCCGCTGCGGCTGGTCGTTCCCTGGAAATACGGGTTCAAGTCGATCAAGTCGATTGTCCGGATCACCCTGACCGACGCAGAGCCGCCGACCAGTTGGAACAAGGCCAACCCGCGCGAATATGGGTTTTACAGTAACGTGAACCCCACGGTGGATCACCCGCGCTGGAGCCAGGCAACCGAGCGCCCCATCGGCGGCGGATTGTTCGCCGGCCGGGAGCCGACCCTGATGTTCAACGGGTACGAGGCGGAAGTCGCCAGCCTGTACGACGGCATGGACCTGACCAAGAACTTCTGATGCGGATACGGCGACACCATATCAGCAGCCCGGACGGCCCGCGTTCGCAAGGAGGTGCGGCATGAACCTTGTGGACGGCATAAACCGCCTGGCGCGCAAGCTCCCCACATGGGTCGTCTATATAGTGTATGCGCTGCCCGCTCCCTATCTGCTCTATCTGGGGCTGACAGGCGGGTTGGGGCGCGAACCGATCAAGGCGCTGGAGCATGAGCTGGGCGAGATCGCGCTGCAGCTCTTGATCATCGGCCTTACGATCACCCCGCTGCGGCGTTACCTGGGCGTGAACCTGATCCGGTTCCGCCGCGCCTTTGGGTTGCTGGCCTTCTCTTATGTGTTCTTGCATCTGCTGGTCTGGCTGGTGCTCGATGTCGGGATCCTCAGCCAGATCTGGGCCGACATTCTCAAGCGGCCCTACATCACGATCGGCATGGCGGGGTTCGTCTGCCTGATCCCGCTGGCGCTGACCTCGAACAACTGGTCGGTGCGCAGGCTGGGGCCAAAATGGCGCAGCCTTCACAGGCTGACCTACGTCGCCGTTCTGCTGGGCGGGCTGCACTACATCATGCTGGTCAAAGGATTCCAGATCGAACCGCTCGCCTATATGGCGATCATCTTGGCCTTGCTGGCCCTGCGCCTTCCCGGGAAACGCCGGACGCAAACGCGACGGGCCTCGCGGATCTAGCCGCGCCACGCCTTTGAGTCGTGAATCGCGATGCAATCCGACCGACTCGCGGCGCAAAATGGTGGCGCAAACAGCCTTTGGGCCAATCGGTCTTGGGGGCGGCGGAGAACGGACCCCCATATGTTGATAATGGGGTGCCAAGCCTGACCTTTGGTCAAAGCAACAATCCTGTCCCAAATGCGTCGCCGGCGAAACTTTCATTAAGCAAAGTGCTGTTTTCACGAGAAAAAACCGAATTCACTAAAAAAGATCAAGAACCCCGAAAAAAGGGGTTGCGGGTCTCGGCCACTAACTCTAGAACCCACTTCACCGGCGGCGCAGAGATGCACCAAGGGGGCGCCAGACGGGCGGGACGGAGTGGAGACGCGAAGTTTCGAGACGAGGCGGAACGATAAAATCAGAGGTATTTGAGGCGGGGCGCGCCGGTAAGATAGGGCGCATCTCAGTCACTTTTGTCTCTACGCTCTTTGACATTGATATATATCTGAAGAGATATGTGGGCGGTTTGGTTCATTCGATGGATCAACGTCTGTATATCGCGCCACTAGGGTTTCGGTCCGATGATGTGGTGTCAGCTTCACTGTTTGTTCGGCTTCTGGTTACTT